>CAVPVD010000001.1:0-1115080 GCA_963709155.1 Bryobacterales bacterium
TTAGTCTTCCAAACCTCGGCTACACTGGCCGCCGTTCCCGCCGCGGGCAGCTAGCAGGTGGTGGGCGCTTGCCGCAGGCGCGTGGAGGTGGTCCAGGATGCATAACGCGTCATGGCTTGCAGGAGGGTTGCTGTGGCGATTCGCGCACGGCGCATAAACAGACCCGCCTCCGCCCGTGCCCCTTTCCACGATGCCCCACCGGCCGTCCCACCGCCGGGTGCGGCCATCGTGGGCGACGCGGACCCCTGTGTCCATGGAATAAGAAATTTGGGCAAATGGGTAATAAGTTTCAGGCCGTCGTTCGGACACACTGCGGCAAAAGCCGACTTCACACTCCACGCACGGTGGCAGCTTGAAATCGCACACCGCAGGCCGACGCTGCTGTGGCGGATTGTGTAAAGAAAAGGTTGGTTTTACGCTTTTGCTTGACATTTATAGGAAATGCCTTAGGATCAGTTTTAATGCGATTGCTGATTTGGTCGGCCAAATGGCGAGTCGATTGCAACGTTACGACACGTCCAGCTTCGATGACAGCTTCCGGGCGGCTCCCCGTTCGCCAGCCAGTTCCGCATGGCAATGGGAGCTAGAGACATGCATGAAACCGATTTCAGATACCGATAGCCTTCTGTCCACCATCGCCCGGGAAGGTACCGTGGTTCCCTATCGCAAGGGCCAGGTGCTGTTCTCGCAAGGCGATGCGGCGGACGCGGTGTTTTCGATCCTGAAAGGCAAAGTTAAGCTGTCCGTCGTCTCCAAACAGAACAGGGAAGCGGTGATTGCAGTCTTAGCCGTTGGCGACCTCGTCGGCGAGGCTTCGCTGGTGGGCCAACCGCAGGTACGCCTGGCGACTGCAGCCGCGATGACGGAGTGTTCCATCGTGGGCCTGGCTAAGCCCGCTATGATGCGCCTGCTGCGGGACGATCACGCTTTTGCCCAGGCGGTTCTGTCCTATGTGCTCACCCGGAATATCCGGATCGAGGAGGATCTCGTGGATCAGCTTTTCAATTCCAGCGAGATGCGCCTGGCGCGGGTCCTGCTGCTGCTGGCCAACTTTGGGAAGGAAGGCACACCGGCGGGGCCGATTCCGGATATCAGCCAGGAAACCTTGGCCGGTCTGGTCGGCACCACTCGGTCGAGAGTGAGTTTCTTCATGAATAAATTCCGCAAACTCGGCTTTATCCACTATAATGGCGGGATTGAAGTCCATAGTTCGCTCCTGAATATCGTCCTGCACGACTCGCCTTTCAAGAGTTGAACGCCCCCAGCCGCGTGTCAAGCGCAGTCCCATAGAATCACGGTTTCCCCTCGGAGCCGCTTGACCCAGAGATTCCGTGATGGTATGCCAACGCCGCGCGCCGGTTTCAAAAGGCAGCGGTTCTTGCAGCCGCAATCTTCATTATCCTCATAGTGCCGCTCTCCTGCTTGGATCTAAACCGCTCGCCATTTCTTCAGCGGTTCTGCATTTTTCGGCGCGCAGTTCGCCTTCGTAGATTAAGCGGAACTCCGTCCGTTCCCCCTCGTCCGCCCTTTCAAAAGCGCGATGTTGGGATTGCCGCCGGCCCCATCGCGTGACTCGGTCTCAAAACTGAGTGAGCGCCCCGCGTTCCAGGACACCCCGCCCACCAACACCGGCTGTCCCGACCCGCCGAAAATGGCCCGTCTCACGCGCAGCAATCGCACCCTAACTTGGACAAACCAACGGTTTACTTACGGGGAGAGTGAGCTGAGCAGTGGGTCAGTTTCCAACCTTTAGAAGTTCCCGCCAAGCTGTTCAAGGCGTGACCCAGACCTTTGCTTCCATCTCCGCAATTCTGGTGAGAAAGTAAACGGGACCGGTTCGCCGGAGCGTACCGATCGTGCGCGACGTGGCTTCCGGATGCGCCTACCCGGCTTCAATGCCTGGCCACCGGGTTGTGAACGGTTTCGAGAGTGCAGAACTTTCATAACCATCTGAACTAACTCCGGCCTTGTCTTCTTTAACAGCTCGCCAAGGTCCGGGCCCAACATCTTGGGCATCTCTACATCCAAGAGAAGCAAATCGATCTTCTCGTCGGTACCGTCCGCCAGACCTGGATCATGTGGAGGTTTGGTATGGGCAGCGGAAGGTCGAAGACCTTCCGCGGCTGCGCGGGCGGTCGAAGCATCGGGTGGATTACCGGCACATCATCGAATGGTTGATGCGGAAGCCCGGGGCCTTTGCGAACTACCGGTATCAAGAGGATCTGTTTCCGACCAGCCGGTTTAGGATGGCATACGATGCGTTGCGGGAAGCAACGCCCTGCCGGTCAAGCAAAGAGTATCTGAAGATCTTGAAACTGGCGGCCGAAGCCGGCGAGGTGTCAGAAATTTCGGCCTAGATCCTTGTTCTCTTAGTATCTATACAATAATAATCTCGTCCATTTTGTACTTCCACCGAAACACCACCGGGGCCGCGTTGATCTCCTCGAAATATTGGTGAATTCGGTCGATCAACTCTTGCTTGCTGGTTACTCGGATTCCGCGGAGCATCGTACGCGTCATCTTGCTGAATTGATTTTCGATCAGATTCAGCCACGAGCCGTGCTTCGGGGTGAACACAAAAACGAATCGTTGGGGCATGGTCTGCAAGTAGCCGCGCGTCTCCTTGGAGATGTGCGCGGAATGGTTGTCCAGCACCAATCGGATTTGATGGTGCTCCGGATAGGCGCCGTCCAACTTTTGCAAGAACGTGATGAAGTCGCTGCTGTTGTGCGTGTCGCTGACGGTTTCGGTCACTCTCCCGGTGTGCAAATCCAGTCCGGCCAATAGCGACACCGTGCCCAGTCGCACATACTCGCCGTCCCGGAGGTGGCTGGGGTGCGTTCCCACCACGGGTGGCCGATCGGGCGTCGTTGACGCTAGGGCCTGAATGCCGGGCTTCTCGTCATACGAGATCGTCACCATACCCAGTTGCCGGCCGGCCTCGCCCCGCCGATATTCGTTGACGATTTCGACCTCCTTGTAGACGTGCAGCACGCTAGACATTTTGATTTCGAAGTCCGGGTCCCTTTTCTCCACGTAGTATCGAATCTTGTGCGGTCGCAGTTCCCCCTGCCGCAAGATCTTGTGGAGTTTGGATCGGCTCAGTCCACGCAGCGCCGGGTGCCCGGCCGCGATGCAGTTCTCGCGCACGTGAGCGACCAACAACCTGTAGGTCCACAATTCGTAGGAATATCCCAGTTCCTTCGGCTTCTGGCAAGCACAGTGTTGTACCCAGGCAATCGCATCGTCCGGCAGGCTCCGCGGCTTGCCAGACCTGGGCAATTCCCCCAGCGCTGCGTCCAGACCGAATTGAAGAAACTTCTGAATGCAGAGCACCACGGTGCTGCGGCTGACGTGGTGGTGCTGCGCGATGGCTTCGTCACTCTGCCCGGACAGCGAATCCAAAAGAAAAGCTGCCCGAAGGGTGCGCCGCTTCTGCTCGGTTCGAGACTTACGGATGGACTCCAACTTGAGCAGGTCCTGCTCGCTGAACTGCACGGGACTGCGCTTCCTGGGGAAGGGCATGACCCATTAAAACATAAATCGCGTTAAATGTATCGATATTTAGAGAACTATGATCTAGTCGTGGTCCGGCCATTTGAACAGGCTGTCCGCGCGCTCTTGCGGCATCTGGTGGGAGAGCGCGGTCAGGCGAGGCGGACGCCAGCTGGGGCGCCCGCCTGCGGCAACGCGGGAAAGAGAAGCAGTTTAGTGGCTGGTCGTATAAGTCATGTACCCTAGCAAGAGCGCGTCCTTGGAATCCGGGGAGGCCCACAGTCCCCGCAGCAATTGCTTCCGGCTGGCCTTCAATAACCCCTTCAGATCCACGCCGCATTCGAAACGCATGTGGTTCATCGCGCCCATGCTGTTGTAGGACGCCGCCGATACCGCCGAAATACCCAGGGAACCTGCCGCTGCACTGGAATCGCCCGCGCCCACCGCAGCCGCCGTGGCCGAGCCGAAGTCATCCATCGGCCGGAATCCGTGTGCGCCCATGGCCGGATGCCCGAACGCGATCGGCGCAGATACCTGCCGCGCAACGGACGCCGCCTGCGGCACGCGCGCCATTGTGAACGCCGGAATAGTCGTCGCAGCAGTCGTCGGAACAGTCGCGGCCACCGTCACCGGAAGCTGCCCAAACGTGCGGCCGGATACTTCGAGCCCATAGTGGCCCTTTGCCCCCGAGCCGTGGTTCTGGACCGGCTGGATCACTTGCGTGGTCAACGTGGGGGCGGTGTTGGAAGTCGTAAGCGCCCCCGGCACCACCTTCAACACCACACTGCCGGGGTTGTAAGTGATGGCGAAGTGCTCCGTGCCGTTGATCGCCAGGCCGTTCACGGTGCCAAACTGCGTGCCGCCCAGCGACGATGCCGTCAGAATTGTGAACGTCGCGTTCATAGCGGGAGTGAAACTGCCCAAGGTGAGGTTCAGCGTGCCGCCTAGCGTGGCGGTTCCAGTTACTTTGAGTTGATCGTACTTGGTGCCCGCGGTAGCCCCGTTGATCTGAATATCCAGCACCCCCGTGGAGTCTTCCGTATAGGTATTGGCCACCGTCAGTTTGCCGGTGGTGGCGACCGAAGTGCCAGGACTCAAGACGCCGCCCGCATCCACCACGTTGTAGCCCAGCGTGCCGCCGCCGAACAGCGAGCCGCCGTTGACGTCCAACGTGCCGGGCGTCGAAGAGGTCAAGGTGCCGCTCACCGTGGTCGTCCCCGCGGCTTGCGTAAAGTTGAAACTGCTGCCGCCCACCGTAAAGGCGGTGCCCGCCGATACCGTGAACAGACCCGAATTGGTGAAACTGCCCCCAGTGGTGGTCAGCGCCGCGCCGCTAGCCAGCTTGAAAACGCCCTTTGAGGAATTGTCGTTGAAGCCGGCCAGGATATTGTTGCCGCCGAAGTTCTTCATTTCTCCGGAGCCGGTCAGCGTGATATTCGCCGCGTTGGTGGCGATGGTCGTACCGCTCGCGTCGAATTGCAGCGTGCCGGTGAGGTTGTAAATACCGCCGGTCAGCGTCGTGCCTGAGAAATTCGTCAGCGCGCCCCCGGCCGATGTGCCGATTTCCATGGTGTCGCCGGCGCTCACTTTGATGGTGCCGTTGTTCGTTAGACCGGCCGGGCTAGGCAGGAAAATCAGCGGGGATCCCTGATTGGCGTTCAAGGTGCCGGTGTTTACGATGCCCAGGTTCGAAATGGTGCCCGAGCCTTGAATGGTGCTCTTGTTCGTGAGCACCGGCGCCGCGCTCAGCCCGGTGATGTCGCCGCCCGTCAGGGTGATGGATCCGGCGCCGGTCAGCGTGGTGGCGCTCTTTATATCCAGCGTGCCGTCCACCGCGATCACCCCAGAGTTGGTGTCCGTGGCGGCCGTAGACAAGGTCAGGAAAGCTCCGCTATCTATCGTAACCGTCCCCGAATTACCGAGCGATCCGAAGGTAGCTGTGTCGGTCGAGCCGAGGGTCACCGTACCGGCGGAGTTGTTCGTCAGTTTGCCGGTCACCGACAGCGTATTGGCAGCGCCGTTGGTCGCCAGCGTTCCGGCATTAGTCATGCCGCCGGTCACCGCGAGTTTGCCGCCGGCGTCCACGTCCAGGGTGCTGGAGTTGGTTAATACGCTGCCGCTGGCTACGCTCATAGTCCCGCCGCTCACTATGATCGAGCCGGTGTTGGAATCCGCGCCTGCGGCGGTCAGCTTGAGAGTTGCGCCTTTATTCACCGTTACGTTCCCCGCATTGGCCAGCAGGCCCACGCTAGCGGTGTCGGCGGTGTCGTTGTTGGCGCCGATGGTGAAGTTGAAGCCGGTGTCGTTGAACAGTGTGCCGGTTATCGTAATTGTATTGGCGGCACCGCCCAGATTTGCATAGTTGGTGGTAATCGTCCCGCTATTGGTAAGGCTGCCGGTGATAGTGAGCTTGCCGCCCCGCTCCTCGTCTATTGTGCCGGCATTGGTGAAGGATCCCGCCTGCATGTCCAGCGTTCCGCCGGTCAGTGTAATGCTGCTGGAGTTGCTGTCCGTACCGTTCGTAGTCAGGTTCAAAGCCGCGCCAGTGCCCACTGTCACCGTGCCGGAGTTGGTGAGCAGCCCCACATTGGCCACATCGCTGGTGTCGTTATTGTCGCCGATGGTCACCGCGCCGCCGGTGTTGTTAGTCAGCGTGCCGGTCACGTTAAGGGCGTTTGCGCCGCCCTGCAGGTTCTGCAGATTGGTGGCCACCGTGCCGCTGTTGGTCAGGTTGCCGGAAACCGTGAGTGAACTGGATTGCTCCACGTCCATGGTTCCCGGGTTGCTGAAGGCCCCGGGCGTAGTATAACTACCCCCGGCCGCGACCGTGAAGGTTCCGCCGCTGGCATTGTTGTTGAAACCGGCGAGCAAATTGTTGCCGCCCAGGTCGAGAAGCTTCGGGCTGGAGCCGGCCAGGGTGAGGTTCGCATCGTTGGTGACCACCTGGCTGCCGCTGGTCCCGAATTGCAGCGTGCCGGCGACATAATAGGTCCCCCCGGTGAGCGTGGTGCCGGTAAAATTGCTGAGCGCGCCGGCGACCGTGAAGGTGTCTCCGCCGCCGATGATGAGCGCACCGTTGTTCGTGAAGTTGCCGCCGCCGGGGGCACTGGTAGTGAAGTTTCGTCCCGCGCCAAGCTGGAATACGCCGCCTGCCTCATTGTTGTCGAAGTTGGCCAGCGCATTGGCGTTGGTGTTGCTGACGATCTGGGACTCGGACCCCGTCAGAATGATATCGGCCGCGTTGTTGACGACATTGGCGTTGTCGAATTGCAGCGTTCCGCCGCTGACGTTGTAAGTTCCGCCGGTGAGAGTGTTCGTGCCGCTGCTAAAATTAGTGAACACACCGCCGGTGATATCCAGCGTACTGCCGGTGTTCACCTGCACGGTTCCGTTGTTGGTGAAGCCGGTGCTGCTCGGTTTAATGTACAGCTCGGTCAACTGATTGGCGAGGATGGTCCCGGCAGCGCCGTTTACCAATCCCATCGCGCCGTTGCCGATATTGCCGAATCCTTCAATGGTGTTATTGACGTTGGTCAGCACATCGCTACTGGCGGCGCCGGATATAAGGGAGCCGCCGGAATTGCCCAGCGACACGGTGCCGCCCCCGGTCAGAGCTACGTTTGCGCTTCCCAGGGTCAGGTTTGAGCTGCCGCAGCAGCCTGTCGTTTGTATAAGCCCGGTGTTGGCGATGGTTCCCTCAAGCGTCGTGTTATTGCCGCCGTTGGCCATCTGATATGTGCCCACGATGGTGACTCCATTGAGCGTGGGATTCCCGGAAGGCTGGATCAGGCCATCGCCCGCAGTGCTCAACGTGCCTCCGTTGATCGTCGTGTTTTGCAGCGTCACGATAGAAAGGATTCCGGAGCCGTTATCTCCCGAAGCCAGAATGGTGCCGCCGGCGTTATTGTAGGCGCCGCCGTTTAAGATCAGGTTGCCACCGGCCGTGGCTTCGAGTATTCCGCTGTTGGTTGTTCCACTGCTCGTCTGAATAGTGAGCGGATCTGACCGGTTTCCAATATTGGCATCGATGGTTCCCTGGTTGACCAGGCCCATTGAATTGTCTCCGATATTGCCGAACCCTTGAATGGTATTGTTGGCGTTCGTCAGCACATCGGTGCCGGTGGCGCCGTATATGAGTGAGCCACCGGAATTGCTGAGCGACACGGTTCCTCCACCGGTCAGAGTTACGCTCGAGCCCCCCAGGATCAGGTTGGAGGTGCCGCAGCAGCCGACCGTTTGGATAAGTCCAGTATTTGCGATGGTTCCCTCAATCGTCGTGTTATTGCCGCCGTTGGCCATCTGATATATGCCGTCGATGGTCACTCCGTTGAGCGTGGGAGTCCCGGAAGGCTGGATTAGGCCGTCGCCCACCGTGCTCAACGTGCCACCGGTGATCGTCGCGTTTTGCAGAGTCACGATGGAAAGGATTCCGGAGCCGTTATCTCCCGAAGCCAGAATGGTGCCGCCGGCGTTATTGTAGGCGCCGCCGTTTAAGATCAGGTTGCCACCGGCCGTGGCTTCGAGTATGCCGCTGTTGGTTGTTCCACTGCTCGTCTGAATAGTGAGCGGATCTGACCGGTTTCCAATATTGGCGTCGATCGTTCCCTGGTTGACCAGCCCCATTGAGTTGTTGCCGATGTTTCCGGACCCCTGAATGGTATTGTTGACATTGGTCAACACATCGCCGCTGTCGGCGCCGTAGATCAAATTGCTGGTGCCGCCGTTGAGGTCTATTAAACCGCCGCCGGTGAGCGTGACGGCCGAACTGCCGATGATTAACGAGCTGGAGTTGAGAGTGATGCCGCCTAGCGGGCTCGTGTTGTTTAGGTTGGTGATGGTGGTCCCGTCGATGGTCAGCGAGGTTCCGCCATTGAAACTCAACCGGCTGGTACTATTGGCGACGCTGCCGATCGAGAGATTGTTGAGGGTGGCGTTCACGTTCAGCGACACCACGGCGGCGGGCGTGGAGTCGTTGATGTAAACATCGTCGCTAGAATTCGGCAAGCCGGCCGACCACGTCCCAGGGCTCCAGTTACCAGGGCCGCCTCCCCAGATGTCTGAGGTGATCTGCGGCCCCACGAACGGCCGCAAGGCCCAGGCATGCGCGCCGGCGGTTTCCGGGGCCTGCCAGGCAACTCGTGGGAGAAGCTGCGGCAAGCTGAGTGTACGCCCCACGAAAGACCGCGTAAAATGATCTGCGCCGGGCTGGGCGGTCTGCGCGCTAGCAATCTGCGTGAATGCCGCTATGGACAGAAATAGGGCGGCCGGCGGCCGGGCCGAAAGCGCTCTCTTGGACATGCGTCGAATCCTCCTCTCGAGTGGTGGCGGCGTGGCGTTCGGAGACGGCCGCCCAATTAGTACGGCGCAATTGGTTCTAAAAACCCTTCAAGAAATTCCCTGTACGAACGATGGGCTGCGCGCTGAAGGGTTTTTCACCCGGATTGCGCCGTTTATATATATATGGGTACGGCTAGTACGTGCCGGGGCCGAACTGCCCCCGGAAACCGGTCTATGATGAAACGTGCAGGATGCCCGCCAGGGAGAGATAACCGCGTTGCTGCATCGCTGGGAAGAGGGCGAACCGGGCGCCATCGAGGCCCTGGCACCCTTGGTTTACGACCAGCTTCGCGGGATCGCAGAAGCGTGCCTGCGCAACGAACGGCCCGAACACACCTTGCAGCCCACGGCGGTGGTGAATGAAGTCTTCGTGGATTTGCTGCGCCTGCGCCGGTTGGCGCTCAACGATCGCGCGCACTTCTACACTTTCGCGGCGCAACTCATCCGCCGCATCCTCATCGACTCCGCGCGCAAGGCCAAGACGGAAAAGCGAGGTGTGGGTTGGCAGCGCATCCCGCTGGACGCGGAACTGGCGTGGCTGGGCGGCGACACCACCGAGTCGCTGGACCTGTCCGCGGCGCTCAATCAATTATCCGAGTTCGACGCCGATAAGACCCGCACCGTCGAGCTGCATTTCTTCCTGGGTTGCACGGTGGACGAAACCGCGGAGATTCTGGAAGTCTCGCGCAGCACTGTCGAACGCAACCTGCGTTTTTCCCTGGCATGGCTGGGCCAGCGGCTGCGCCCGGCCTGAAGGTTATACACATGCGCCCTGCTCAGTTGGAGCGATTTCGCAAGGCGGAAGAGATTTTCCACGCTGCGCTGGAAAAGCCCGCCGGCGAAGATCGCGATACGCTCATCCGCGAAAGCTGCGGCAGCGATGAGAGCCTGCGGACCGAAATCGGCGGCATGCTGGCGAATGACGAACGCGTCCGCGCCGCCGTACCTCCAACTCCCGAGCGGCTGCCGCGCTTTGGGGTCTGGCAAGCCCTGAAACTGTTGGGGCGCGGCGGCATGGGCACCGTATACCTCGCCGAACGCGCCGATGGCATCGTGCAGATGACGGTTGCGGTGAAGGTAGTCCCACTGGCGCTGGCCTCGCCCGCCATCGAAGAACGTTTCCGCCGTGAGCGCCAGTTCCTGGCGAGTCTGGATCATCCCAAGATCGCCCGCCTGATCGATGGCGGTGTTTCCGGCACGGGCCTGCCATACCTGACGATGGAATTTGTCGACGGGCTGACCATCGATCGTTTCTGCGATGCGCGCCACCTGGACACCCGCGCCCGCATCGCCCTGGTGCGACAGGTTCTGGAAGCGCTGGCCTACGTGCATGGGCGGCACGTGATTCATCGTGACGTGAAGCCGTCCAATATTCTGGTGGATGAATCGGGTCAGGTGAAGCTGCTGGACTTCGGGACTGCCCGCCTGGTGGACGCCACGGCCGAAGCGGCTATCACCAAAACCGGAGTATTTGCCTTCACCCCGGAGTATGCCAGCCCGGAGCAGGTGCGCGGCGAGCCGTTGACGTTTGCTTCCGATCTCTATTTGGCAGGCGTTTTGCTGTATCGCCTGTTAACCGGCCGTTTGCCCTACCGGATCGCGGACGCATCGCCGGCCGTGGCGGCGCGTGCGATCGCGCGCGCCCAGCCGGAACCCTCCGGGCTCGATGTGCCGCTGGACGCCATTCTTGCGAAGTCGCTGAGCCAGGAAGCCGCCGGCCGCTATCAGTCCGCCGCGGAGATGGATGCAGACCTGGCGCGCTATCTGGAAGGACAGCGGGTCCGCGCGCGGAAACCCAGAAAGAAGTTCCGGACCGCGCTGGCGGCGGGTGTGGTTATTTTCGCCGCCGGGGTCTTGGGTTGGCGTGCCGTACGCGCTCCGGACACCGCTCACCAGCTTATACCTTTCGACGCAGGCGTCCCGAACGCCATGCAACCGGCCCTTTCCCCTGACGGCAAATGGCTGGCTTTCGCGGCCTTCCCATCCTCTGGGGAGGAGGGCGCGCATCCGGATATTTGGCTCAAGCCAATGCCCAACGGCGCGGCCAGGCGCGTGACCGCCGATGGGGCGGTCAACGACGAGCCTTCGCTTTCGCCCGAGGGCCGATGGCTGGCATTTCATTCCACACGTTCACCCGCGGGCATCTATTTGCAGCCGCTGCAGCCAGCGGCTGGAGGCGTGGCGCGGCTGCTAGTGGAGGGCGGCCGCGTCCCGCGCTTTTCGCCGGATGGAAAGTGGATCGCTTATCTGAACACCAGCGAGATTGGAGGGGACATCCCGGCCTCCAACACCCGCGTGCTGTACCGCGTGCCGGCACAGGGAGGCGCGCCGGTGCGGCTGGGTACGAATGCATCGTCGGTACAGGGAGTCGCGTGGAGCGGCGATAGCCGGAGCGTACTTTTCCTGGCAGCCGACGAATGGACCTCCCTTCGGTTGTGGAGGGCTCCGGTGGATGGGAGCGCGGCTGCCCCTATGCCCGAGTTCAGGGACGACGCGCACCTCAGCACGCGCGCCTGTGCGGTGACGGGCGATTGGTTCCTTTATGCGAGCAACAAAGAATACATACCGCTGTTGGGCGAGTTCCGGCTCAAGCCAGAGCGCGGCGCCGTCCGCTACTCAACCGCCTCAGTCCCGCCCGGATCGGAGATCTCCGGTTGCGCCGCATCCGCGGATGGCGTCATCTTGGCCGATGCAGTGAATAACCAGGCGAGTACCTGGGTCCTGCCCATTGACGCAGAGAGCGGAATGGCGCAAGGACCGCGCGCACCTCTGACCGAAGCGGAATTCGGCGACCGTCGTGCCCAATTCACTCCCGATGGCGCGTCGGTTCTATTGTCCGCCCACGCCCGGGCGGGCGTGCTGCAAGATTACCGGACCGGGTCGCGTACACCGTTGCCGGAAACACTCGTGCTGAGTGCCGACGGTCTCTTTGTTCTTGAGGTGAGCGAACGGATTCCCGGCAGGGATCCCGAGATTTGGAAGGTTCTGAACCTTAAGACCCGGGAATCCTGGGGCCAGATCCTCCCAGAGGGAGTGCCTTGGGATCTTTCACCCGGCGGCCAATGGGTGCTGGCGGCCAGCACAGCGGTCCATCGCACGATCATGGTCTGGGATACCCGAACCGCTGAGCATACGGCGATCTATGCACATCCCAACGCCAACCTGTACCTGGCCAATTTCTCGAAGGATGGGCGCTGGACCTTGTTCACTACCGAGGAAGGTGGGCACCCGGCGCACATGTGGGCCGCGCCGTTTCGAGGACTGCAGAGTGTTCCGGTTACGGAATGGGTGGATCTGGGGCAAGGCGATTATCCGCGCTGGTCCCCCGCTGGAGGACGCATCTTCTTCACGCAGGCAGATGACGGCTTCGAGTGCATCTTCACGCGTGCGGTGGACCCCGTGACGAAGCGGCCTGTAGGCGCGGTGACCGAAGTGCAACATTTCCACGGCCGGCTCACGCCGGGAGGGCTGCAGCCAGGCTGGTTCCGCATCTCGGTTGCGCAAGACAAGGTCGCGTTTTCTCTGGGCGAGCAGGTGCATCTGCTGTTGCAGTGGCGCTGACCTCGGTGCATAGTTTGGCTGGCTGCTCGCTGCTGGGGGGCACGATGCCTTTCGCGAAACTCTCGACACCGCTTTAGCCGCCTGAGCGCTCACCTTTCGGCTTGCCTTGTCCCCGCCACCAGAGCAGGAATTCAGCAGGTAATGGAGAGGCGGAACGTGCGTCAGGGCGGAACGTGGGCCAAGTGTGCCGCACGATTTGTGAAACTGTTGGACGAAATGTTAAGTTTGGCCCGGCTACAAAAGGAAAATGTTCAACCTAGCCAAAACCTAGCCAAGGTCAGTCTTCGTGTAAGGCAACCAAAGGTTCGAGGCGAGCGGCGCGGCGCGCGGGCAGCAATGTTGCCGCGAGCGATGCAGTCGCCAGCACGGCCACTCCTGCGGTGAACGAGAACGCATCCAACGTGCTCACGCCGAAAACCAGGCTATGCAGTAGACGCGTCAGCGCCAACGAGCCTACGAGTCCAACCGCCAGTCCCAAGCCGGTCAACATGAATCCTTCACGCACGATCATGCGCAAGACATTCCCACTTGTCGCCCCGATTGCGTCCGTCTGTGGGACATCTACTACGCGGTATCGGTTCAGGAACTCCGCGCACACGATGACTTTGAGACGGCTAAACGGCAAGACGTAAACGTTTCCCTGATCGGCGAGCTATCCTCAATCGCGGTAGCGCTGGAGCGTGACCTGGACTTGGCGTCTGAGCAAGTTTCGTCGCACCGCGTAACGCACCGGTCGGCTCTTTGCGGCGTCTCGTAAAGCGGCGATATGGCGCCCACCCGGTCACCCCAACGCCGCGCCGTCATCGCTTCGAGCGCCCTCGCGGCGCATGAAGGCGCTCTTCCAGGACAGCGTCGTCGCCGATATGCGTCGCCAATCCGGCCGAGCGGTCGCGGCGACGGACCAAACGCCGCAGTGCTCGCGATGGCTGCGTCGAGCGGCGGGATGGCCAGTGCATCGCGGAAGCGGGCTCGACCGCCGGTGGGGCGGTCGCCATGCGCGGCCTACAAGTCGCGTGGCTCCAGCGCCAGGCCCTCGGGCGTGGCCATCGCGGCGGGGCGGCCGGCGGCACATCGGGGGAAGGGGACGGGCCGTTGGCGCGGCCTTCGGCATCAACCAGCCTGCTCAGCCGCTCTGGGGGCACGGCGCCGCGTGACGACGTTGCATGACACAAGACAGTAAATGGTTCAGTTTGAAGCGGCGTAGCCTAATTGGGCCGCCCCGAGGAGAAGGCTTCTAGTGCCCAAGAAGGCCAAGCGGGCGTCATTCTCTACAATCCCCTGAGACGTAAGCGTGAAGCGCTCTTTGAACGTGAGCGGTTCCGCAGTGCATTCCGCCAGCATGGCGGACGTCTTCTCAACCTGAACGAAGTAGCTCCGCATGGCGGTGACACAGTCTGCGTGCATCTCCAAGAATTCCTCTCGGCTCATCCGACGCCGCCTTTCTTTTGACATAAATCATTACGCACGAGACGCACCAACGCTTTTCGTTGTTGAGTGTATTGGTCGCCGGCGATTTGCGGATTCGGTTGGGAAGGAGGCGAGGCGATTTGATTATAACGAAATGCGGTCAAGCGACCGCGGGCAGTCAACGCAAAGGCGCGCCTTGCTCCTGCGCCCGCCCACGCCAGTCCGAGCCCGTCGCGCCCGCGATGGCCGCGTCGAGAGACGATAAGCTCAAGAATGTCGAATACGGTGCACGTAGCGCGGCGGGCGGGCCCAGTTGCAATTCGCTGCTTGTGGCGGATTTTAACCCAGCGCCGCCAGCACTACCCCTTCGACATCTTCGGCAGCGAACTGGCGCCACCATCCCTGGTGGTGAACCAAGTCGCACCCGACGCAGTCTCGGAACGTTGCTCAGCACAAGCTAGCTGCTACAGTAGCAGGGAATGGGAGCAAGTCGTCGTGGCGATAAAAAAGCGTAAGGCGCAGGGGCCGGAAGGAACCCTCGAACCGAGAGCGATTGAGCCATCATCCGGGCATGATGCCCCAGGATGCCCCGTAGTGGGCATCGGTGCGTCGGCCGGGGGGCCAGGGTTGGGCGGCTCCCGCTCTGCGTTTGTCTCGTTACGAACAACCCACTGGTTAACAGCGCGGTGTCGAACACGAGGAGGCAAACGCGCAAATTCATCGTCCAAATCAGCGTCTCCACCATCGCCTTGTGGGAATCCGTGGCGTTGATGTCGGCGCCGCGCTCGACGAGTAGCCGAACGAAATCCAAATTAAGGAGATCGGATGCGACGGCGTTCAGGCTGCGAATCTCCAAGGGGACCAACGGAGCAGGCCCTTGCAGCTCGATAATTTGGGCGAAGTTTTGTAATAGGTGAATTTGAAAATGAAAGGTCACGACAGTTTTTTTTGTGCGGGGAGGCGCACGCGGGTGCTGCGGAGGATGCTCCGTGGGGAGGCTGGCGCGATATCGAAATTCCGGGTATCCCAGATATCTAGAAGCACGCGGGAGAATGGGTATTACTGGGCGGCGCGGAGCGGAAGCTGGCACGCCTCGGGCTGACCCCCTATGCAAATGCGCGCGGCCGATGAGCGGGAAGCCGAACTCGACGCCCCGCCCGGCGCGCGGTCGTTGCCGGAATCCAAGCCGAAGTCCTGGTCTGGTCACCGCGCGCATCATTAGAGTGTCGATCCGCTGGCGTAGCGCGGCGCGGGCCATCCCGGTTCCGGGAGGGTTACCTTTCCACGCCGCGCAGCCAGGGAAACTGGAGGTCCAGGAGGTGGATGGCGGCGGCGGTGGTTTGCGGGGGCGGCGGGGGTGGCGGCGTGCCTTCTGGCAGTGTGGCCAGGATGGTGCGGCGGGCACGCTGGTTGCGGCCGTTAGCCCTGCCGCCGCGGGCACCCAGTTGGCGCATTTGCTCGGGTGATTTGTTGAACAGGATAAATGGATATTCGGTCATGGTAGGTCCTCCGCACTATAGAGGTACGGACTGGTACTGGTGCCGAACCCGCCAAAACCCCGCTCAATCCTGGAGCCCGGCACTTATACTTAAAACAAATCAGGAGTCGATCGTGGATATCAACCGGTTGTCAATTCTGCTGGCCCTAACCATTGTGCCATCGGCGTCGCAAGCGTCTCAGGGTCTTAGAACTCTTCACACTTTCGCAGGCCCGCCAACCGATGGCGCTGGCCCCCTAGGCGGCATGGTGAGGAAGGACGGAGTCATCTACGGAACCACTGAATCCGGCGGCTCCGGAACCGGATGCGGCTCGCTCGGTTGTGGCACGGTGTATGCGTTGTCGCCTCCCGCATCGTCAGGGGAACCTTGGACCGAACACCTGCTCTACAATTTCGGCGGATTCAGCGACGGCGCAAATCCTACGTCCGGCGTAGTGTTCGATCCCCACGGTGTGCTGTTTGGGACTACACAAAGCGGCGGCGCGGGCTACGGAACGGTCTACTCATTGACGCCCCCCGAACCCGGCGGCACCTGGAGCATGTACTGCACGCCTTTGGCGAAAACAACTACGGCCAGTATCCCGCCGCTACACCGATTATTGGGGCTGGAGGGACGCTCTTTGGAACTACCATGGCCGGCGAGGTATATGCTTTGAAGCCGCCGTCCAGACCCGGCGAAACCTGGAACGAGCAGGTCATCGCGGATTTCTCGCCGTTCGGAACCATCGGATCTAACCCATTGACCTTGATAGCCCGCAACGGCATAATCTATGGCACCACCGAGTATGGAGGCAGCGCGTCGAACTGGGGCGTCGTGTATTCGTTGACCCGCAAACGGGTGGGACCTGGGACCTGCAAACCCTCTACAACTTCCAGGACACGGCCGCTAGCGGAATCTCTCCCCGTAACCTGATTAACGGTCCCGGCGGACTCCTATACGGCACGACCTACGGCGGCTTTGAAGGCGAGTGTTCGTACAATTGCGCCGGGACCGTATTCTCGTTGACGCCGCCGGCCAGTCCCGGCGGCGTTTGGACCGAGCAGGTTGTCCACGCATTCGTAGGTCCCGCCGCCGGCGACAGCGGTGAACCCGACGCGATTCAGTTACTCAACGGAAAAGGAAGGATGTTAGGCTCCGCATTCGCAGGCGGGGCGGATGACTGCGGAACGCTCTTCGAAGTGGCTCCTCCGTCGGAGCCCGGAGCCCCCTGGTCATATTCCCTGATGTACAGCTTCAAATGCCAGGCCGATGGCGGGCACCCCACTGGAGTAATCGCTTCCGGAAGGGTCATTTACGGCGCGGCCAATGATGGTGGCAGCGCCTCATACGGCACCGTCTTCGAATTGCCCACTGCAGCGGTGTCCGAACACGAATGATCACAGGGGTTCCGCGGGCCGTCGTCGGCTATTCGTGGGCGGTGCGAAACTTCCCGCACAAAAATCCGCCGAAATCGGCAATATTTGCGTCGTCAAATCCTTCGTTTCCATTTTCGGATCCATTCGCGGTAGTCGCACCCTCATAGCTAAAATCGGGCTCATCGAAGAACAGCCCGTCCACGCCGCCGTCGATCTGAATCTCCCCGATGCCGATAATGTATTGCCGATAAGCCGGGGATGCCAGGCTACCGCGGTAGAATTTCATCGGAGCATGAAACACCGGCTGGCCCGTCGCATCGCATGAGACTACTGCATTGAATGTCGACGCTGACGGAAACTCGTTCATGAAGAGAGCAGTGGCTGTTGTTCCTCCTATGAACGTGATGCCGGCCGCTTGAGCCTGCCTGGGATAGGCGAAGTTGTAATCGGATGTCTGAACTCCGCCTCGATCCCACCGCTGCCACGCGCGCGCGACGATATTGGGCGACATCGCAAGAACCTGCGGATCGGCGGGGAGATTCTGGCCTTCCTGGCCCCCGGTAACAGCGCGGCTATGGTCACCTCGGCCAGGCGCGGTGCGCACGGCTCAAGCATCGGGTTGTGGACGGCTTCATGGCTTCGCCGGAATTGGGCGCTAATGGACAGCGAGGAAAAGAACTCAGCCACATCGATCATTCTATTTTTTGTGGATTTGAATGGTGGGCCCGCCCAGACTCGAACTGGAGACCTCTACCGTGTCAAGGTAGCGCTCTAACCAACTGAGCTACGGGCCCACATTACGAAGAGATTCGATTTTACCATGACCCGCACCCTCCCATGCTCAATCCGGCTCCGTCACCGCCATGATCGTCAGCGGCGAGTTGCCCTCCAGCCGGTTGTTGACGAACAGGAACGCCATGGACCGCTGTTCCCGCGCGCGCTGCACCAATATACGCAGTGACTCCCGCGCTCCCGGATTGGGATCCCGTATCTCGCTATAAGGCGAGAACTTGGCCACCGCCTCCTCGTACGGCCGGCCTTGCCGCAACAGCGCCCGGCACACCAGGAAGCCCGCCGTTGCGGACCCGGGAATCTCGATTTGCCGCCGCAATTCCGGCATGCGCGACCAGGCGTTGTACACGTGCGCTACGCCGCGCGCCCGCAGGCACGCAAAATAATCGGGCCGCAGGAATTCCGGATTGCGCACCTCTACGGCATATCGGAATTGGTCCGGCAGCGCGCCCAGGAACGGGTCCAACCGCTCCAGAAATGCGGCCGGCTCGGCGATGGCCCGCCGGGAAAACGATCCGAATTCGAAGATCAGCAGCGCCGTCTTCCGGCGGTGCGGCCACAGCGGCCGCAGGAACATCTCCTTCAGCATCTCCGCATTCAGAAACGCTTCATTCTCTTTGCCGGCCTGCGGCCCATAGCGCGGGTGCGTCGGAAACATTTTGCACGTAATCTGTTCCGGCACTTTGAAGGCAAATTGAAACCCTTCCGGCGTCAGCCCGAACAGCCGCTCCCAAAACTCGGGCGTGGGAAACTGGTAGAACGCGAAATCGCCGCAAACCGTGGGAAACGTGTGCGCGTATTCCCGCAGGCAGGTCGATTCGAAGAGCTTACGCGAAAACCGCCCGCGCGAAAGATAGTTGGAGCGGCTGTAAACCTGCCCGATCCAGCCTTCGTACTTCCACGAGCTGCCGCCCATGTAGATCCCCTCCGCCGCCAGCCGCCCCAAACGCTCCGCGAGGGCTTCGCGGTCGAACGCCGAAGGTTCGTCGAATAGGGTATCCGCCATCAGGATGGGCCCGCCCGCTTTCATACGGATATAATAGCGTTAAGCCTGTGCCGGAATCCGAGCCGAAGTCCGCCGACGAGCCCATGCTCTACTGTCCTTTGTGTTCCACCCGGCTGATCCAGCACAAATGCAAACTGGTGTGTCCAAAGTGCGGATATTATCTGAGCTGCGCGGACTACTATTGAGAGGGGCCTCATGAACGAAATTTCGGATTTGCTGGAGCGCTTCCGCCGCGGCCCAGAACTGCTGGCCATGGTCTTGACCGGCGTGTTCGGCGAGGAGGAGGATTTCATTCCGGAGCCGGGCAAATGGAGCATCCGGCAGATTATCGCCCATCTGGCCGACTCCGAAATGGTCTGCGCGCACCGCATGCGCCAAATCGTCGCCGAAGACGGCCCTACCTTGATCGCCTTCGACCAGGAAGCCTGGACCCGCAACCTGGACTACGCGCGCCGCAAGCCCAAACAATCGCTCGAAAGCTTCCGCCGCATGCGCGCCGAGAATTACGATTTGCTGAAGGAACTGCCCGAGGCGGCCTACGCGCGCATCGGAAATCATAGCGAACGCGGGGCCATCACGCTGCGCTTCCAGTTGGAGTTGCTCGCCGAACACGCCGAGAGCCACGCGCGCCAGATGCAGGCCATTCGCGAGGCATACAAGAAGGTGAAAGGAAAGAAATGATGCGCCGCTCTCTACTGGCCGGGCCGCCGTTGGCCGCCGTTCTGTTAGCGGCCGCCGCCCCGGTGGGCGTGCAGGATGGCCACCGTTGGTGGAGCTATGTCCAGTATCTGGCGGACGACAAACTCGAAGGCCGCAATACCGGTAGCGCCGGGCATCGCAAAGCCGCCGCGTACGTGGCGGGCGAATTCGAACGCGCCGGTTTGAAACCGGCCGGCACGGATGGCTACATCCAGCCGGTTCGCTTCCATACCCGCCTGCTCAAGGAAAAGGAATCCAGCCTGGCGCTGGTGCGCAACGGCGAGTCCGAAGAACTGGTGCTCGGCGAGGATGCCATCATCGGCACGCGCATCGATCCCGCGCCGGTCGTGGACGCCGACGTGGTGTTTGCGGGCTATGCGCTCACCGTGCCCGAGATGCAATACGACGATCTGTCCGGGCTCGACCTACGCGGCAAGCTGGTGCTGTACATCGCCGGCGGCCCCGCGAACATCCCCGGGCCGCTGCGCTCGCACTACCAGTCAGCCGATGAGCGTGGCAGGTTTTTGGAGCGCGCCGGCGCCATCGGAACCATTTCCATCCCCAACCCGGATCACATGGATTTGCCCTGGCAGCGGATTGCGCTCAGCAGCCGGCAGGCCTCCATGAGCCTCGCCGATCCGGCGCTCGATCCCCAGCACGGCTTGAAATTCTCCGCCGCCATCAACCCGGCCCAAGCCGGTAAATGGTTCGCGGGTTCCGGCCATTCCTTCGACGATCTGGTGGCCCTGGCGGATGCCGGAAAGCCTCTGCCGCGATTCCCGTTGCACGCTTCCATTCGCGCCCGCGTCGCCGTGGAGCGCGGCGAAGTGGAATCCCAGAACGTCGTCGGCATTCTGCCCGGCTCGGATCCCGTGCTAAAGGACCAATTCGTCGTGCTCTCCGCGCACCTCGATCACTTGGGCATCGGCGAGCCGATCAATGGCGACCGCATTTACAACGGCGCCATGGACAATGCTTCCGGCGTGGCCACCCTGCTGGATATCGCCGAGTCGCTGAATGAATCCAGGCCGAAACTGCGCCGCTCGCTGCTCTTCGTGGCTGTCACGGGTGAAGAGAAAGGGCTTCTCGGATCCAGATATTTCGCCGCGCATCCCACCGTGAAGCCCGGCAGCATGGTGGCCGATCTGAACGTGGATATGTTTCTGCCCCTGTTCCCGCTGCACAGCGTCACGGTCTACGGGCTGAATGAATCCGATCTGGGTGAGGAGATCCGCGCCGTGGCCAGAGTTCACGGCGTGCGCATTCAGGACGACCTGGAGCCGGACCGCAACATTTTCATCCGCAGCGACCAGTACAGCTTCATCCGCCGTGGGATTCCCGCTTTGGCCATGAAGGTCGGCTACGAAAAAGGATCGCCCGAGGAGAAGATTGCCAAGACCTGGCTCAAGGAACGCTATCACGCGCCGGCCGACGACCTGAAGCAGCCCGTCGACCTGGAGTGCGCCGCGCGCTTCGACGACCTGCTGCGGGCGCTGGCTGAAGCCGTGGCCGACCGCCCCGAGCGTCCGCACTGGAACCCCAACAGCTTTTTTAAGCGTTTCGCGGAGTAAGGCAGGCCGCAGCCCGTGGCGCACGCTTCAGCGTGCCGGCGGGACTTTTAAGTCCCGCTCCTCGCGCCCGTCCCGCGCATAATCGCCTCCCGGGCACTGGCCAGCGGCGCATGATCATCAAACGTCACGCTGCCGTCCTCCCGCGCAACCCCCAATTGTTTCCACAAATCGGGCAAGTCCACCATCATGGGTTGCCCGCCCATCTTCCGGTAGAGTTCCATCAAAGTCTTGCCATCCGTCGCTTTGTCGCCGGTCTCGAGCGCCCGCTCCAGCGGCCAGTCCACGGTGATGTTGCCCCCCGCTCGATTGATGGCCCGCAGCGCATCCTCCAGACCCTTGGCGTTAGCCGTATTCTTCCGGATTCCGATATCCGCCAGCAGGCAGAATAGCGCGCCGCCCCAATACGTCCGGCCCCACGTGTGCGTGTTGTCCAAGCCGCGATCGCCTTCCTCGGGTAAGCCCTGGTGCATGTCCCGAAGCATGTCGCTCCACACCTGCGCGGCGGTCAGGTTGCCAATCTGAACCCGCGCGATGGGCTCCACGTACGTGGCCGATCCTTCTTCGATCCAGTGGTGGCGGCGCGGCACGGAGGGAAACGCGAAGTGCACCATCTCGTGCGTCATCATCCAGTCGCTATGCAGATCCGCTGCGGTCGTATGGCGGCCCACCGTGATGCGGCACAGCACGCCGTCGTCTCCGAAACTGGTGCCGTGCGAAACGCCCTGTCCGCCGCCCGCGAAAATCCGCACGCGCGCGCGGGGCACGGGGAAGCGCCCGTAATATGCGCTCACCGCGCGGGCCGCTGTCCGCACCCATTCGAGCAGCGCGGTCCGCGGTAAATCGAAGCCGTCCGATTCGAACGAAACCTCGATTTCGCCGCCGCCTTCCTTCAGTTTCGTGGGACCCTCCGCCGCCCGCGCCATGCCCGCCAGCGCCGGCCCTGAAATGGCGCCCAGCATATCCCTTAGCGCCGCTCGCCGGCTCATTCGCGTCATTCTCCGATTGAACCATTTTCCTGCCGCGAATGCGCCACGCAACGGATTCCGCGCCCGTGACGCCGATCTCCGCAATCTCCTTCGCCCGGATCGGACTCACGCGCAAATCCGCGTCCTCCACTCATGTCACGTCGATCGTTGTATTCTGCCCCCGCGGCCCACACGCCTACCGGACACCTACATCCAGAAACGCCACCCAATACTGGCGCGATTGAAGCGCGAAGCCGATTAGGATCAACCCCACGCCAAAGACGCCCATTCGTCTTGCGGGCACATGATCGGCCTCCCATTCGACGAACGGTACAAAGGAGCCGGCAATCACCGTCACCACGCCGATAGTGGCTCCCGTTCTCAGGCCGGCCGCGATGGCGTGTTCGGGCTGGCCCGCCACCAGGCTGCTCTAGATAGCCTGCGACCGCATAGCCGGCTGTGCGATTCAGCCCGCTAGAACTTGAGTTCGAGTAAGCCTGCCCGGCCGTGCTGAGCATCCCGAATGTAATCCCAAAGGGGACGCCAAACAGATAGGAAGCGCCCACGGCAAAGCCGCATCGGCGAATGCCGCTCATGGCCGTGTCCCTCCAGAATCCCCAATCCGTGGCGTGTCGCGACGCCCGCGAAAATTCCCACGCTAGCGAGATGCCATGCGCGATACCACTCGCCAGCCCGAATACAGGCCCCAGAGCCAGGCCATAGCCCGATCCGAATAGGACGCCGTAGGTGACCGCGCGGGTCAGGACCCTCAGCGGTCCGTGTTCGCCGCCGAGCAGATCGTAGGCCAGATACAGGGCGCCCAGCATGTCGAGCGCGCCGCCCACTATGCTGGTCAGCGCCAGAGTGTGCCTATCGATGGTCATGCGAATGCCGTTATGCCAGCATCACCAATTGTCCATTGTCCACCACCAGGAACGAATCGGGGCCGCTCTCCCTGAGCATCCGCCGCGGTGTATCGAGGCTCTCATCGGTTAGGTGGAATGTGCCGTGATGGATCGCGATGCTGGTCTGAGCGCCCAGGATATGGTGGGCTCGCGCAGCGTCGTCCGGAGCCATATGCACCGGCGACATGAACCAGCGGGGCGCGTATGCCCCGATCGGCAGCAACGCCGCGCGCGGCGCGCCAAACCGAGCCCGGATGCGCGCGAAATGATCGCTGAAAGCCGTGTCTACGGCGAAATAAACCAGCCGGCCGGCCGCTTCAATCACGTAGCCGCACCACAGACTCCGATTGCGATCGAGTATTCCGCGTGCCGAGAAATGCAGCGCCGGCACACTGTGAATGGTGGCGGCGCCCAGCGGCAGCAATTCGCCCCAATCCAACTCGGAGACGGGGCCGATGCGCTGGGATCGCAACAACCGCGCCACCCCGGCGGGAACAACGAATCGGGAATGACCACGCGCCGCCAGAAGGCGCAGGGTGGCGAGATCCAGATGATCGTAGTGATTGTGGCGGAGGAGCACGGTATCGATGCGGGGAAGGTCCTCCAGCCGCACGCCCGGGAGCCGGCACCGGCGCGGACCAATCCAGGTAAACGGACTTGCCCGCCTCGACCAGACCGGGTCGGTCAGGATATTTGAGCCGCGTTGCTGAATCAGGACCGTGGCATGGTTGATCAGCGTGATGCGAAGTTCATCGCCGTCCACGCCTAAAGGCGGTATGGTCTACTCGACGTCCGCCACGAAACTGGGGGATGGCTCGGGCCGGCCGGCGAGCTTCCATCGCAGGAGACCCGAAAAACCGCGCACCTGCGGCGCGTCCGGATTAAAAAAAACGCTTCCCGTCAAAGTGCTTCGGAAACGGCGGTGCGCCGCCGGCAAGCGGCGAATCGGTTTTGGCGTCTTTCACCGAGTTCCCAGAGTACCGTATCCGGATTCATCGGCAGAGCGTCCTGAAAACGGGATGCCGCTGGGTTACGGATGCGGCGTCGGGTACGACTGCGTGGCCATTAGTGATAGCATGCTCCCTGCGAAGCTCGAATGTTCGCGCACCGGGCCCAACTTTTTGCCCGGGGCAGGGTTTATTGAGCGTGATATTTCGGGTGAAAGAGGAATTGATCATGTGGATTCGGAAGTTCCGTACTCGGGCGGAGGGGGCCAGGGTCTTGGCCGGACTGTCAGCTTGGAGCCTGGTGCTCGTGTGCTGTGGTGGAGTCTGTCTCATTGAGGCCGCGCCGCAGAGTACCACGCCGCTTTGCCGGCCGGTGGTCGGCAACCTGAAAACGGTGGTAACGGCGGCGCAACGGAAGGCGGCGGGCAGTGCGGCGATACCGCCAATCACCGATCGTCAGTTTGGCTTCGCTTGGCCGGACTCGGAATTCGGAGTCTTTCGGACGGATGCGGGTTACACTTTTTTTTCGAGCGACGGCGCGCATCACAACGAAAACAATAAATACGGTTCGGTGACGCGCACGTTAGGTACCCTGGATAATCCAGTGGGCACGGCGCCCCCAATTGATGTGATCGTTCATCCCAACCCGGATCCGGCGGTGAATCCGAATTACGCAGCTTATACCTATATGGGTAGCGGGAGAATCTACCGCGTTCTCGACGGCAAACCCGGAGCTGGAAGCCTACTGGACGTGTATCACGCGGAGATCGACACGGAGACCAGTTTCTACTCCTTGCTCGGGTTGGCAATATCGAAGGACGACGGCCTGCATTGGACAGACTTGGGCGAAATCGTTCGACCGAACCAACCTTACGAAGCCGACCTTGCGGGTTTCGATATAGGGTCACCACGGCTGGTTGACTCTCCCGACGGGCAGTATTTCTATGTGTACTTTCCGGATTGGATCGCAAACGGAACGCCCCAGCCAACTACCGCGACGGTCGTCTCGGTAGCGCGCGCGCCGATTGCATCCGTGCTGGAGGCGGCCGCGGGCGAACGTCCGCATGCGGCGGCGTTTCAGAAGTACTACGAAGGGGCCTGGAGCCAGCCTGGGATCGGCGGATTGTCAACCGATCTGAATCCCAACGCGGGTTATGCGGGTTCGGCGAACGTGGCTTACGACAGCGCGTTCGGCCGCTACGTGATGGTCACCGACGATACGCAGCACATCGCCTATGCGGAATCGGAGAATGGTTTGGCTTGGACGCTTCCGGTTCTCTTGACGCAAGATGAGAATAGCCAGGCGAGCTTCAATTATGCGGTGCCCATCGGAACGGGCTACGACCCAAACATCCTGGGGGAGCAGTTCTATGTTTTTTTCACCTACGGCGCGCCGCAAGGGTGGCCGGGGAATACGGTGCGGCGTTTCACGGTGACATGCCATTAACTGCTCCCAAAGCGTGGTTGGCCATGAATGTCGCTTTCTCGCGGAATCCATTGGTTCACTCCTGGGGCCGGAAGCCTCCGCGCGCCTGCGCAATGGCAGCCCGGCCGGCCCGGTGCGCTACGCTCAAAACATGAAGACCAACGCAGTCCGCCTGCTGGATACCCTTGGCGTTCGGTACGATTTGCGCGAGTATGACGTTGACCCGGAAGTCCTCGACGCCGAGAGCGTGGCCCGCAAGATCGGCATGCGTCCGGAACAGGTATTCAAAACCCTCGTGGCGCGCGGCGACCGCCACGGCGTCTGCTTTGCCGTAGTTGCCGCGAACACGGAATTGGACGAAAAAGCCCTCGCACGGCTCACCGGCGATCGCAAGACGGAGCTGGTGCCGCTCAAAGAAGTGCAGCCGCTCACCGGATATATTCGCGGAGGCGTGACCGCACTGGCCTGCAAGCGGCAATATCCCGTTTTCGTCAACGAGACCGCGGAGCTTTTCGATGTGATTTCGGTGTCGGCGGGCGTGCGCGGGATGCAGATCCTGCTGGGGCCAGCGGACTATCTCGCCGCCGTACATGGAATCGTGGGAGCCATCGGCCGGAGCAAGTGCGCGTGATATGTTCATACGTGATGCCTTCCCGCCGCATTTTGCAGCTCGGAGAGCCCTTGTTGCGCAACGTTTCGGCGCCCGTCTCTTCGGCTGCCGCCGCCGCCCCCATCTTCGATGACCTGCGCGCTACGCTCGACGACTTCCGCGCCACGCACGGCTTCGGCCGCGGCATCAGCGCCGTCCAGATCGGCCAACCGCTGCGTCTGATTTATATCGAATTTGGCGGCGTCCAGTACGCTATCCGCAATCCTGTCTATGAATTGCAAAGCGAAGCCAAATTCCGTTTATGGGACGATTGCTTCTCTTTCCCGGGCTTGCTGGTCTATCTGGAACGCAGCCTCAATGTACGCGTGCGCTACCAGGACGAGGAAGGGAACAGCCGCCTGCTGGATGCCTCGGGCGCGCTGTCCGAGTTGCTCCAACACGAAATCGACCACCTGGATGGAATCCTCGCCGTGGACCGCGCGCTCGACCGCAACAGCCTGTGCACGCGCGAGGAATATGTCCGTAGCGTCGGGGCGGCCCGATGAATCGCTGGTCTACCCGCATTGTCCTGGCGCTGGTGCTGCTCGTGGCGGCAGTGCTGGAGATTTACGCCCAGACGCGGGCATTCGCCTGGGACGAAGGCTTCCACCTGGTCACCGCGCAGAATATCAATCGCGGCAAGCGGCCTTATCTGGACTTCTGTTTCCCCCAGACGCCGCTGAACGCTTACTGGAACGCTGGCTGGATGCGCGTGTTCGGCGATTCGTGGCACACCGCGCACGGCGTTGCCGCCGCTATGACCACATCCGCCGTGCTCCTGGTGGGCATCTACGTTTTGTGGCGTTTTCCGGTGCCGCGCTGGCGTCTGGGGGCGGCGCTGACCGCGGTCTGCTGCTTCGGGATGAACCTAGCCGTGGTCGAATACGGCACCATCGGCCAAGCCTACGGGTTATGCCTGTTCCTGATCGTGGCCGCCTTTTTGTTCACTATTGCGGCGGTGGATCGCGAGCGGCCGTGGCTCGCCGGAGCGGCTGGCCTGGCGGCATCCGCGGCCGCCAACTGTTCGCTCTTAACGGCTCCCGTCGCGCCGGTACTGCTCGTCTGGATGTTGATCTGCAACAGGGCAGGGAACCGCTGGGCGAAACTCGCAACTTTCGCCGGCGGTGGTGCGTTGGCCTGCGTTCCCCTGGCATGGCTGTTCGTCCAGGGCCCTAAGCAGACGATCTTTAACGTGCTGCACTACAACCTGCTCTACCGCCAGCGGGAATGGGAAGGTGCGGTAGCCCATAATTTCGGCGAATGGTCCGCCTGGCTGGATTCCCCGCCGGCGTTGCTGCTTGGGCTGCTGGCGCTGGCGGGATTGCTCTTCATCCGCAAGCGCAGCGGCTGGGAACGTGTCCCGCGCCGGGAGTTCTACTTGTGCGCATGGCTCACCGTGGCGCTGATGCTTCATATTTCGACAGCCACGCCTACCTTCCGCCGGTATTATCTGCTCGCGGTGCCCTTTCTGGCCATCCTGGCGTGCGCCGGGATATACGATATCGGATCGCGCCTGGGCTCGCCCGATCGTCCGTTGTGGCCCGTCTTGATTGTGTGTCTGATTACCAGTTCGTGCCTGGCAAAACGGCTGATCGAGAGTTGGGACGATTTCACCTGGCAAACGGTGGAGAAGGTGGCCGCGAAGGTGAAGGAGGTCACGCCGCCGCACGCCGTTTTGTTAGCCGATGAACCGACTTATTTCATCCTCCGCCGCGTTCCGCCGTCCGGACTGGAACTGGCCGATTCCCACAAGCTGGATTTCCCGCCGGCTGTCGCGCGGGAGTTTCACGTGATGCCGGAGAAGGAACTCGATCGAGAGATCAAGGCGGGCGTCTTCGACACGATCGAGATAGGCGACGACGATAAACGTATCGACATCCTGGGAATGCGGAAGATGTACGCGCATTCGGCCGAAGTGGAAGATACCGATATTTTCTGGGCCCGGCGCTGAAACCGCGGCCCCATGCCATCACCAGTGCTACTATGCTTCTCATGCGATGGCTTCCGTTTCTGATCGGCGGTTTGCTCTTTGCCCAGCACTCCTCGCCGCCGCCCGGCATGCAATGCCCGCAGCGCACGCTGGTCCTGTTTGAGCCCGGCCCGAATTGGGAGAAAGCCGGGCAATTCGCGCCGAGACACCTGGCCTTCGTCTTACAGCAGCTCAAGGCCGGCAGAATTCTGTCGGCCGGCCCTCTGGAGGGCACGCCGCCGGGCGCCGCCATGTTGCTGGCATCCGGCGACTGGAGCCAGGTGGACGCCCTCTTGAACGAAGAACCCTTCACCCGCGAAGGGGTGTTAAAGATTGCCCGGCACGACGTCTGGAACGCTTGCGAAGCCGCCAAGTAGACTTTGTTGGAAGGATGAAACGACGTGGGAAAACGAACTGACCGCGAACTCGGTGGCAGAAGGGCCTTTCTGAAATTGGGCGGCGTGGCAGCCGCGGGACTCGTTACGCATCCGGCTTCGGCCCAAACGCCCGGCCCTGAGGGTTCCACGGCCGCGCCGGCCATGCCGGTGCGAAATCTGGGGCGCACAGGGTACAAGGTTGGCATCTTCAGCCTTGGCGGCCAGGCCGCCCTGGAGCGCGCGCACAATGAAGCCGTAGCCGTGCCGATCGTGGAGCGCGCACTCGATCTGGGGGTAAACTACATCGACACGTCATCGATCTACGGCGGCCCGGAACGTTGGAGCGAGCGCTACATCGGCGCGGTCATGAAGCGGCGCCGCGCGCAGGCCTTCCTGGCCAGCAAAACCAAGGAACGCACCCGGGATGGTTCCCTGCGCATGCTCGAGGAGTCCTTGAAACTGCTGCAGACCGAACACCTGGATCTCTGGCAATTGCACGACATCGGCTTGCCGGAGGACGTAGAGGCCGTATTCGCCAAGGGCGGCGCGATGGAAGCGCTGCGGCAGGCACAGGAACAGAAGATCGTCCGCTATCTCGGCGTCACCGGCCATTTCCGCCCCGAACCCCTGATGGAGGCCATCCGCCGCCATCCATTCGACACCATCCTAATGGCCTTGAACGCTGCCGACCGCCATCACTACAGTTTTCTGGATGAGTTGCTGCCGCTGGCCGTGGAGAAGCAGATGGGAATCATCGGCATGAAAGTGCCCGGCCGCAGCCGCCTGCTCGCCAGTTGGACTCCGCCGCCGCTGGAGCAGCAGAAGCACTCGTGGGAAGGCGCGGTGATCGCCACCACGCCAGGGCCATTCAGCATGCGCGAGGCGCTCTATTATTCGCTTTCGCACCCGGTCAGCACGGTAATTATCGGCTGCGATTCGATCGCGCAGTTAGAGGAGAACGTGCATCTGGCGCGCGAGTTCACGCCGCTGAGCGATCACCAGATGGCCTCGCTCGCCGCGCGCGCCGAGCCGGTGTCGAAGCAGGCTCTGTTCTTCCGGTTTGTCAGCCGCGGATAGCGGCTGTGAGCGCCGTTCCCACGTCGAGGGTGTGGCGCACGCCTCAGCGTGCAGCGGCGAACTTCAGTTCGCCGTGGCGGGACTTAAAAGTCCCGCCGGCACGCTGGAAGCGCGTGCCACAGGTATTTCTCAGAGTTCCGCGGCGGTGATTTTGTACTTCGTCTTCAGCCCCGCGAGCGCCGTTCCCACCGCATCTTCGGGAGCCTTATAGGCCTGCAGCAACGTGCCCAGTTCCGCAACGCCGCCGGGGTACGTGTCGCCCACATAGGTGTTGCTATGACGGTACTCCACGAAGGCAGGCACGGACTTTTCCAGCATCGCGCGGACGTCCTGCATTTGTTTCTGGCGCCTGGCCAGTTCCGTGATCAAAGCATCGCGGATGCCCTGCGGGTACTCTTCGCGCAATGCAATGTCGTAGACCGCCTGGCGCACTTTGCCAAGTTGCGCGCTGATGGCTATCGCCGATTTCGCGAGTTCCGCGGCCACGATGCCGTTTTGATCCAGTTGCACGCCGTGGCCCGCGCCGTTGGCGGTGATGTCCCCGCTCCACGCGCGCGCATTGCCGACGAAGTCTTTCTCCACCGAATTGGCAGCCGCAAAGTCGGCTTGATTGTTTTTCAGGACTTGGGACAGCCGGACGGCTTCGAGCCGCTCCTGCTTGCCGCATCCGCAAGCGAACACGGCGGTCGCCAGGAGCATTACATAGCGAGATTTCAAGATAGGCATGTCTTATTATCCGAGTACAGTATAGGTGCTTTCTCGGGCAGTGTCCATGGGGATGCCTGCAAGCATTGCATTAGGCGCAAGCAGGAATTGCGTCACGTCAAAGCACGCCGGCCGGTCTCCCGCCGCTTGTGCGGTACAATACTCGGGATTTTGAGCCGAGGCGTGACTTCGACAACCCTGGCCGCTGAAGTGCAATGGTTTCGGCGTGCCGGTGGTTATGAAACAACTGTTGATGGTGGTCTTGCTGCTTGCCGGGATCTGCGGTCTCCCGTCGCGCGCTTCCGCGGAGAACTGTTCCGGTCTGCCGACTCAGTTTGACGGAAACCAGTTCGCGAAAGGCGATTTCTTTACCAATTTCGATAACTCCTGTTACCTGATCCCCTTCGCCACGGGAGATGGATCGGGCGGCGAGAGGGGCGACCTCAACAGCATGTACAACAAGCTGTATTTCAAAATCAACCCCGACATACCGCCCTATGAGCTCGTGATCCTGGGAGACTTTCCGAACGCGCGCTACTTCTCGATATCCTTCTACGACAACCACTCGGCCATTACCCAGAGCATTGCCGACGTGAATCTGGTGCCCTTGACCTCCAGCGACGTCAACCCTTTTCAACCCGGCGCTCCCTTCGTGAGCGGCCAGCGTTACGGCGCGGCCATCCATCTGGGAGGAACCCCGGGGACTGAACAGCACGGCTGCACGATGACCGGTTACAACGTCGAATCCAACGTATTGGATGGCACACAAAGGCATCCATACGATAACTGGAATCTGGATGCGGCTTTCTTGCAGCAAGGCACTTATCCGCTGCATGATGTCGACACGTCAACCCACTCGAATCCGAACACTTCGGGCGCGATTATGATCCGGTCCTATTTGGATCTGACCGCCCCCAGTGATACGACCCAACCGCATGTCATCGTGCGGGACGTGGCTTCCGGCTGCGCGTATCCGGCTGATTATGTTATGAACACCATGAGTGTGATCACCACGGACTCAACCACCGGGGATACGTGGCAGGATCAGCAACAGGTGCAGGAGCATAACACCTACACGAACTGGGAGTCAACCAATTGTTGGGGAACTATAAAGTCGAGCCAGATGCAATGGCAGCGCGGAGAGGATTATACGCCCGGCGCGAATCCGGATGCAGCCTACCTGCTGGCGTATGTGCCGCCGGGTTTGCCGCAAACTCTGCTCAACGCGGGAGAGGTGATGCGCTTCAGGTTTCGAGTTCCCGGCACGCCGCCGACTCCATGTGTGAACGGCTGTTCGCGTACCGGAAATGAGCAAATGCGGTATGTGAGTATTTCATTTGAAGGCCCAGCCGGAAGCACCCTGGCGAGCCTGCCGGATCATTGCCCGGCCAACCCTGTACGCCCCTGCACGCCTTTAGTGCAGGATCCTAACGGCTATGTAACAGTGGTTGCCGGCTTGGGTGAGCCGCAACCGTCCTGGGTGACAGCGGCTAATGGGTACACGTGGCTGGATCTCTCGCAGACGGGTTCGAATTACCTTCAGTTGAAGGAGATCGCGATACGCAACATCCTGCCCGGCGCTTCGTTCAACTGCGCCGCGCAGTACGTTCCGTATAAGGTTGGGCAGGCTACCACCGATGGCTCCGGCTTGATGGGAGTGTACGCGCCGGTAATCGATTACCCGGTCGCGTCCTCGCTGCCCACTACCGTCAGTCCAGTGACCGGACCGGACGCTTGTGCCAGTTACCCGGCCGGGCCGCCTGAAATCACCACGCACGCGAAGCCCCAATGCGGGGTGATGCTGCCGCCGTTGGTCGAAGTTACGGCGGTAACCACGCAATGCTCCAAGCCGGGCTGCAACGAGGTGGTGGCACAATCCAATCCGCCGATCAGCATCGTGGGCAGCGGCTTTGGCAGTTTTCCGATGGGGACTCCGTATAGTGGAGATTCGGACTTTCTGGAAATTACGGACCAGACCCAAAACTGGAGCGCTGGATATACCGGGGACACCTGCACAGTCACCATAGGGGAATGGTCCGGCGCCATGATCTCGCTGGTGGCTAATGTAAATCAAAACAGCCAGTGTCCGATGGCGGCGGGGGATCAACTGGCCATTCGGGTATGGGATCCCCAAACATTGGCCAGCGCTGAAGCAACGGTTACGGTCGCCGCTCAAGGCAGCGATACGTCACGGAAATGAACTACCTGAGATCGAAACAAGCCAGCGTTCGCTCATTCCGTATGTACAGTTTTCCATTGGCAAGGGCTGGATAGGATCGCACCGTGGCGGGCAATAGTTGGGCTCGTGAAATCGGCCGGAACTCCTTGGGAGTCGCCAGCGCGACGATCAGTTCGCCGCTTTCCCGGATCAACAAGAGCTTATCGCCGGCCAGAGTGACCGTGCCCGCGCCAAAGTGATCGAAGTTCCACTGCACCTTACCGGTTTTCAGTTCGATGGCCCGCAAGCTTTGGCCGAATTCCTGGCGGCCGTGATAGCCGTAGACGTAGCCATCGTGGTACACGCTGGTTGCATAATGGTTTGAGAGCGCGTCGTCGGAATCCCAAAGCTGCTTCACCGACGCGCCATCGATTTGTAACAATGTTGCGCCGGTGCCATAACTGGCGGAAAGAAACACCAGGTCGCCGACCACCAGAGGCGCCGCCGCATTAACCGAAGCGTGACTGCGCGAGCGCCGGGGGAACTGGAACCGGATTTTCCCGGTTGCCGGATCGACGTCCACCAGGCCTGCCCGCGTCCAAAACAACGCGTGGCGCGCCCCGCCGATGGTGGCCACTACGGGCGCGGAGTAGCCGGCTTCGTCGTTGGTGGCCGTCCAGAGTACCTTGCCGGTGGCCGCATCGAACGCCCCAATACCTGCGCCATTTGGGCCGCCGATGTTCATCAGCACGCGGCCATCGTCCACCAGCGGCGAGCAGGCGGCTCCGAAGAAGCCTTTCGGCGCGTCGAACTTCTGCCGCGTATCCACGCTCCAGAGGCGCTTGCCCGTTGCGAAATCGAGAGCTTGCAAAACGCCCTCCGCGCCGAACGTGTAAATTCTCTCGCCGGCCACGGCCGGAGCCGCGCGCGGTCCCTCGTCGAAGCCAAAATCATCGCGATAGTCGGTCGGATACGCGGCCGACCAGATGCGCTTTCCGGTGTCCTCGTCCAGCGACTCCACGATCGCCTGCTTTTCGCGCCGATGGAACAGAATGACCCGCCCGCGCGCCACTACAGGGGCGCTAAAACCCTGGCCCACGTCCACCTTCCACAGGACCCCGATCCCTGGCTTCGGCCACCCAGCCGGCAACTGGCCGGCATAAACGCCGTTGCGCGTGGGTCCTAGGAATTGGGGCCAATCCTGACCGTGGGCGGCTGGGCCCGCAAGTAGGACAAGCATCAAGGTTGCAATAGTCCGATGCGCGAGTGGACCAACAGGACAAAACTTGCCTCCTATCGGCGCTTCGACAACGCGGCGGGCAATCGCAGTGAAGTCATGTTGGAGCACGATAACGAATCATTGCACAAGTGACCGGGCGCATGCCTGACCTGCGATAAACGGCTTCAATCTTCGCGGAGCGCCACCATAGGGTCAACCCTGGCGGCCCGGCGCGCGGGAATCCATGCCGCGGCCAGGGCAACCGCCAGCAGTACGGCTATTGCGCCCGCCAGCGTCGCGGGGTCGTTCGGACCGATGCCGAATACCAACGCAGCCAGCACGTGCCGGAGCGCCACACAGCCTAACGCGCCCACCGCCACTCCGATTCCGGCGAGCGTCAATGCGCGCCCCGCGACCATCCGGAAAACCCGGCTGCGGGGAGCTCCCAAGGCCAGACGAATGCCGATCTGTACGCGGTTGACCGTGACCATGTGGGATAACACGCCATAAAGTCCGACGGCCGCCAGCAGCAGCGCCAGTGCGGCGAATCCGCCGAGAATCTCCATCTGGAAACGCTGCTTGGCCAGCGAACCGGCGAGCACTGAGTCCATGGTGCGCGTCCGTGGGACTGCATCCGGATTCACCGCGCGGATGACCCGACGCACCGCGCCGGCGAGCGAGGCAGGTTCCAGGGAGGTCCGCACCACCAGGGTGCCGCCTTCGAGCATTCCGTCGAAGCCTTGTTGGGTGTAGCAGGTGTAAACTTGCGGGAACATCGGCGATGTAAGGCCATCCTCGTGAATATCGCCGGCGACGCCCACGATGGTGAGCCAGTGCTGCTTCGGGCTGAAGGAGTCGAACCAGATGCGCTGGCCCAGCGGGTCGCGCCCGGCGAAATACACCCGCGCCATTCCGGAGCTGATGACGGCCACCGCCTCGCTGTTCGCGGTATCCCGGTCCGTGAAATCGCGGCCGCGCAGCAGAGGGATGCGTAATGCCTGCAGGTAGCCTGGCGTGATCACGCTGTAATTCGCATCGGCATTGCCGGTTTCGGCGCGGCGATCGGCGATGAAAAAGTGGCCGTCGGGCGCGCCGGATTCAACGGGAAGGCTGCGGGTGATGGCGGCGGCTTGGACCCCTGGAACGGCTTTGAGCCGCATGAGCAGGTCACGGTACTTGGGAATCAGGCTTTCATTTCCATGCCGTTCGAAGTCGATATCGGCGGCCAAAACGTGATCGGGCTGGAATCCGGGATGGATCGCGCGCAGGTTCCAGAAGCTGTGCAGCAGCAGTCCTGCGCCGGCGACCAGGACCAGTGAGAGACAGGCTTCGGAAATAGCCAGGGCCGCCTGGGTGCGCTGGGAACGCTTGCCGGCGGTAGCCGAGCGCGAGCCGGCCTTCAGCGCATCGTTCACGTTCAGGGCGGAAGCGCGCCATGCGGGTAGCACGCCGAAGACCAGTCCAGCCGCGGCAGAGACAACTAATGCAAACGCGATCACGCCGGCGTCGATCGAGATCTCCGCGGCGCGCGGCAGATCCGCGGGCAGCAGCACGCGCAGCAGTTCCATCGACCAGACTCCCAGCAGCAGGCCGCAAATCCCGCCGGCGACGGCCAGCAGCAGGCTCTCGGTCAGCATCTGCCGAATCAGATGGTGCCTTTCCGCGCCCAAGGCAGTCCGCACCGCCATCTCCCGGGCGCGCGCGGCGACCCGCACGAGCAGCAGGTTCGCCACGTTTACGCACACAATCAGGAGCAGGAAGCCCACCGCGCCGAACAGCATCAGTAGTGGGCCGCGGACGTTGCCAGTGACGTGCGAGGCCAGCGAGACTACCGCGGCATCCTTCCCTTGGAACGGTGAAGGATACTGCTGCTTGATGCGCCGCTCAATCGCCCCGATATCCGCCCGCGCCTGCTCCATGGAAACACCCGGCTTCAGGCGGCCCACGACCCGCCAGTTATGCCCGGTGCGGACGCCCACCCCGGGGTCGCCGAATGCCGTTTCCGGCATCCACAGCTCGGCCTTTTCGGGATAGCTAAACCCTGGCGGCATGATTCCAACCACCACCGGAGCCATGCCGAGCAGATGGATACTGCGCCCCAGAACTTCCCGGCTTCCGCCGAAAGCCCGCTGCCAGAGGCCGTAGCCGAGGACCACGGCCAAAGGTCCGCCGCTAACCTGCTCGTCGTGCGAGAAGGTCCGGCCAACGATGGCGCCGGTCCCCATTACCCGGAAGAAATCGTCGGTCACCGCGGCGCCGAAGGTGCTTTGCGGAACATCGCTGCCCGAAACGATAGCCGGACCTTCCTCATACGCTCCTAAGAGTGAGAAGCTACGGTTGGCGCCACGCCAATCGAGGAAGTTTTGAAAGCCCACTTGCATCGGTTTCCCGGCGTCGTTGATTTCCGCGAGCCAGGCAATTCGCCCGGGATCGGCATAGGGCAGGGGATTGAGCAGGACAGCCTTGACGACGCTGAAGAGCGCGGTTCCAGCCCCGACGCCCAATGCCACGGTGAGGATGGATATCGCGGTCAGGCTGGGAACGCGTGCCAGCGAGCGCACGGCATAGCGGGTTTCACGAAAGAGCATGGATTCCCGGTTAGCACTCCGGGTGCCATCGTAAGCTATTGGAAAATCGGACGGCTGGGACGGCAAAGTGTGCGATTTTGGAACCGGCGGCTTCAATTACCGAACGCGGCCGCCTGCGCGAAGAACGAGATTTTCTCGCAATACATTTCGACCTTGACGGCTCCTCGCGGTGTGCGGCTTAAGCGGGTGATCCCGAGGTCGCGCAAATCCAGTTGGAAGTAGGGACGGCCGCCGCCGGGGCCCAGGTATTCGAGCGAACCGTCTTTTTCCCACATGGAACTTCCTTTGGCGGGGCTCTGCATCCATGCCAGGAACCCATCGGAGGCCGCGGCGGGAAGAGTGATGACTATGGGCGAGAACTCCCCGCCTGCAGGTTCATTCTCCCACGCGCGGGCAGTCCCGAATGTCCGCTGCGAGATCCTGGTTTTCCGCCATACAGCCGAGACACTGGCGATCTGTTTGCACGCCGCTTCCAGCCCGTCGATTTGAAGTCTGAAATCATTGACGAACCACGGTTTGAACGACGGCCCGACGCGGCTCGAGGGGTCCAACGAAGTGGAGCGCAGGATATCCGGCGAAATCTTGACAGTCATCATCGCCGGATTCTTTAACGACTTGTCCAACTGGGGAAGGGCGACTGCCGCGATTAACGCCCCGGTGAACTCCAATCGCTTAGCCCCAGGCGTCGTTGGAACAGGGTTTATGATACCGTCCGCGCGGCGGGCGGCCTCTGTAAACCCGCTGGCTACCCACACATAGAAATCGCGTGACATTCCCGCGCCGCAATCGACACTTATGTCCGTTGGTGCAGCCTGGAGGGCGGCGCCATTGAAAGCGCCGATAACGTCGCGAATCATACCGGCGCGCCGGCCGTTCAGATCGAGATTGAATGTCAACATAGTGATAACCGATCGCTTAATGCACTACTTGCTTCAACACCGGAGATGTGGAAGTGTTGAAGTCCACATTCCCTGCGTAAACCGCTTGAATCGAATACGTGCTCGCTAGAGGGAAAGAGTGGGTAAAGGTAGCCTTATGTGTCGAGGTGTTCACCGTCGCGCTCCCCAAAACGGTGGTGCCTCTCTTGAAGGATACGGTGCCGCCGGGGCTGCCCCCAAATGGTGCAGTCACCGTAGCCGTAAACGTGACGATGCCGCCTAGGGTGGACGGGTTCGGGGTAGAGGTCAAGGTAGTGACGGTGTTCCCCTTGACCACCGTCTGCGTAAGAACCGGGGAGGTACTCGCCGCAAAACCGGCGCTTCCCGGGTAAGTGGCCGTGATCGCATGACTCCCTAAGGTCAGGGTCTTCTTGATAGTGGCTTTTCCCGCGCTCAGAGTAACGACGCCGAGTTGGCTCGAGCCATCAAAGAAAGTCACCGTGCCGGTCGGCGTGCCGTCGGCCGAACTGACCGTTGCGGTAAAGGTTATGCCCTGATAGAACTGCGCCGGGTTGACGCTCGACGTCACCGCCGTAGCGGTTGTCGCGCCTACCGAGAATTTCAGCGTTTCGGTGTTCTCGACGTTGCCGGCATTGTCGGTGCTGTGGAAGGTCAGTGTGTGGCTGCCTGCGGCCGATACAAGGAAAGGACCGGTGTAGGTGGTGGTGGCACCGCCGTCAAGCTGATAAACGGTGCCGGCCACACCGCTGCTGGCGTCGGTGGCGGTCAATGTCACCTGGGCGGGAATCGCGGTGCTGGCCTGCCCGGTTGTATGGGGTGGGACCGTGTCGAAACCTATGGGGCCGTAACTGGCGCCGGATGAGGGGATGCCCGTGTTATCCCAAGCTTGCACGTTCACCGTATGCCAACCCTGGCCGGAGCCTCCGGAACACTGCGAACCGGCTAAATCGAGGCAGCCACTGGACTGGTTGGGAAACTGCGGCCCGCTGTAAAAGGAGTTGCCTGCGCCGGGAGTAGCTTCCCGGCTTGGGTCGCCGCCGCCGGGCTGCGTGTCCCACGCCTGGCTGAACCCCGCTATGCCGGTGGGCTTGCGGCCACTGTCGCCACTGGTGTCGGTAATGGTCCATCTGACGACCTGGTTGGTGTTATACCACTTATTCACCGTGGGTCCGGAGAAGTTGACGAGCGGCTCCCCGAAGTCGCCCGCCAGGTCGAACATGACAGCCCATGCCAATTGCAGAAAGTTAAAGGATCCCCAACCTGTCACCTCATCGCGGCCCGTGCCGGCGCAAAAAGGTGTCAGGTGATTCGCGATCGTAACGTCGTTGAGGTTACAGCCCGAAGTAACGTCGTAGAAAGGGTAGTGCGGAGCCAGAGTCGGCTCGAGTCCGAAAATACTCAGATACCAGTTTCCGTTGCCGAGGGGCGAGCACCCGTCACATCCACCGGTGATGGTGTCGACGTAGAGCATATAGGCGTTGGCCTGCGCAAAAAAGCCCGCTACTTCCGGCGCTACGATACTGGTGCCTCCGGCGGGCATCAGCGTGCCAAAATAGAAATTCTGGGCGTTGGTGTCGACGTCGGCGTTGAGCGCGATGTCGGGCACCGGCCGCTTGGAGCCGGCCGGCAGGCCCATGTATGACGGCGCCGCATAATAAGCGCTGAAGCCGCCGCCGCTTCCGCCGTCATTGTTCGCGCAACCACCGGTACCGCCGCTCCAGGCGACTTCGTCGTCGAATATTGAGTCAAGACCCAACGCGAGTGAAGTGCCGCCTGCCGAAACCATGTCGGGGTCCGAGCCGGGATAGCTGACGGCAAAGTGCCCCTCGCAACTGGCGGTGGCGCCCCCATCCCCCGCGAAGGCCACCAGGGTCCAGCCCTGGCCGATCATGGAGTTGAAAATGCCATGATCGGTGTCCATTAGCGATTGGGCAGCGCAATCGAATTCGGCGCAGCCCCAACTGGTGCTCAACACCCGCGCATAGCCATCGCTCAAAGCATGATTGTAAGCGTCGCTAAAGGTCGACGTGTTGGTGTTGGCGCCCTCGTACAAGTAGACCGCGGCGGTATTCGCGACCGCCCCAAAGCTATTCGCCATGGCGGTAGACCACTCTAAGTCCAGCGTGCCTTCCACATCGGGAGTGTTCGAAGATCCGTCGATCGGGAACTGCTGATAGTTATACGCAAGGTATGGGTACTGGTTGTGAAATCCGGCCATGTCGTTACTGTTTACAAATCCGGCGCTGACGATCGCGATGGATGCCACCGGCGGCGAAGAGGGACCGCCGAAAACGTTGCAGCAGTGTCCCAGGTTATCCAAAGCGGCGGTATCGTAAGCATTGGAGCTGTAAAGATCGGCCGGATCGTAATTCCCGTTAGTGAGCCCGGGTTTCGCGCCCAGCTTGGTGCGGTCCCCCGCGTGGCTGGCGCTTTCCCCCACGGCAGAGGGCCGGCCAGTTGAATAAACGGGAAAAACCGGCGCAGGGAATCCGTGATTGCCGGCCTTCATGACTTGAATGTTGTTCAGTCCTCCGACCGAGTGAACGATACTGCCTAGAGCGGCGGGAACCACTGGATTCCGGTCGTTGGAATAGTAGCTGGCGCCCGCGATCGCGTAGCTGTTGATTTTGACGCCGAACGCCGCCTCGATGGCGGAGACGGGCGCTTCCACATCCACCAGCAGCCGGTTGGCGAAGCGGTAGGTAACCGTCAAGCCCTGTGCTTGCGCCCAGTCCACCACAGCCTGCTCATCTTGTGGGGACGGTGAAAAGCGCGCGTTCCATTCGTCCGCAGTGAGGAAATGCATGAATCCCGGCGATCCCTTCGTATGCAGCGCCTCCAGGAATTGCTCCTCCTCGGCCATATGCGGGTGCCGCAGGCCGATGACCAGCCTCAGCATCTGGCCGGAACTGAATGACCCGCCCGCGACGGCAGTGCCATTCGCAACGGCAGGCGGCACCAGCCCGGGGATCTCGGCTGCAGCGCCGGTCTGCGCCTGGCCCGCGACGGCTGCGGCCAGACTCATGAAAATCGCCACGCAGATGCGGTGCGTAGCGGCCGCATTCCTCCACGATTTGCCTGGAGCCACGCCATTTGTCGGGCGCGCAAATTGACTGGACGTCATAAAGCCTTCCTGTTTCTCAAGAGTTCGGACCTGTTTGGACATATATGAGAAAGCCTAGAAATTCACTACTTGCTCCAATACGGGGGATGTGGAAGTATTAAAGTCCGCGTTGCCTCCGTAAACCGCCTGCTCGTCCTCGGGCGAGGGCGAAAAGCGCGTATTCCACTCATCCGCCGTCAGGAAATGCCTGTACTCCGGCGATCCCTTGGTGTTGAGGTCGACCAGGAATTGCTCCTCTTCGGCCATGTGCGGATGTTGCAGACCGAAGACCAGCCGCAGCATTTGGCTGGCGCTGAATGGTCCGGCCGCAACGGCCGTGGCGTTGGCGACGGCCGGCGGCACCAGACCAGGGAGCGTTACCGCGCCGGTCTGCGCCTGGCCCGCGACAGTGACCGCAAGACTCACAAGAACGGCCGCGCAGATGTATTTGTGTTGCGCCACACTGTTTGTAGGGCGCGCAAATTGATTGGGCTTCATATAGTGCTCCTCTTTCTCGAGACTTCGGACCTAAAAATTCACTACTTGCTCCAACACGGAAGATGTGGACGTAGTGAAGTTCACATCCCCTCCGTAAACCGCCTGAATCGGCCACGTGCCTTGGGGAAGGCTACCGGGAGTGGCGACGAAGGTGGCCAGATTTGTCAAAACGTTCACCGTCCCGGTGCCCAGGACCTGCGAGCCGTTCATGAACGATACTGTGCCGCTGGGGCTACCCCCAAACGCCCCCGTCACTTTAGCTGTGAAGGTGACTGAACTGAAGAGGTTCGAAGGGTTCAGGGAAGAGGTCAACGAGGTACCGGTGGCCGCCTTGGCGACCGTCTGCGTCAGCACGGCTGAAGTACTCGCCGCTAACTTGGTATTCCCGGTGTAAGTGGCCGTGATACTCTGCCCCCCCACGGCCAGGTTGCTTGCAAGGAATGCGGCTTTTCCCGCCGTCAGCGTAGCGGCGCCCAGTTGGTTCGAGCCGTTAAAGAAGGTCACCGTGCCAGCGGGAGTGCTGCCGGACGCACTGACAGTAGCAGTAAAGGTTACGGCCTGAAATAGCTGTGATGGGTTGACGCTGGATGTTACCGCCGTTGTGGTCTTGGGGAGCACCTGGAAATTCAGCGTTTCGGTGCTCTCTACGTTGCCGGCATTATCCGTGCTATGGAATGTCAGCTTGTGGCGGCCCGCACCCGATACCAGGAAAGGACCGGCATAAGTGGTCGTGGCTCCGCCGTCAAGCTTATACACTGTGCTCGCGACGCCGCTGCTGGCGTCCGTGGCGGTCAGGGTGATTGTGACCGGATTGGTGGCGCTGGCCTGCCCCGTTGTTTGGGGTGGGATGGTATCGTGACCGATGGGGCCGTAAGTGTAATTCTCGGAGATGCCCGTGTTATCCCAAGCCCGCACGTTCAACGTAGCCCAGGCCCCTTCACCTAACTGGCCGGCGTCCAAGCAACTCGACGTATATGTAAGACCCAGGCAGCCGCTGGCCTGGTGATACCCCGGCCCGGTGTAAAAGGAATTGCCGGTGCCGGGAGTGGCTTCGTAAGATGGGTCGCCGGGGTCTGTAACCCAATCCACGCTGAAGCCCGCAACGCCGGTCGGCTTGCGGCCATTCGAGCTGGTGTCATCGATGGTCCAGCTTATAACCCCGTCGTTATACCACTTGTTCACGGGAGGTCCGGAGAAGTTAACCACGGGCGCCGAAAAGTCGCCCACCAGGTCAAAATTGATGGCCCAGGCCAATTGCAGGAAATTAAACGATCCCCAGCCGGTAATTTGATCGCGGCCCGGGCCTGCGCAATAGAAACCTAGGTTATAAGTCCTGGTCATGTAGTTGTTATTACAATCATTCGTGATGTCGTAGAAGGGGTAGTGCGGCGCAAGAGTCGGCTGCAGTCCAAAGAAATAGAGATACCAGTCTCCGTTGCCGACAGGTGCGCACGGTTCGGCGGAACATCCACCCGTGAGGGTGCCCACGTAGAGCATATAGGCGTTCGCCTGGGCAAAGAAGCCCGCCACTTCGGCCGCCGCCATGCCGGTGCCGCCACCAGTCCCAGTAAGTTTGCCATTAAAATAAAAGTTCTGCGGGTGGTATAACCAATCGGCGTTGAGCGCGATGTCGGGGACCGGCCGTTTGGAGCCGGAGGGCAGCGCCATGTACGACGGGGCCGCGTAGTAGGCGCTGAAGCCGCCGCCGCTTCCGCCATCATTGGGAGAACAGTCATCTTTATAATCGTCCGCGCCGGCGCTCCAGGCGTTTTCAAGCTGGAATACTCCGCCCGAAAGAAACTGGATTGCAGAGCCACCGGCGGAAACCACGTTGGGATCCGACCCGGGATAGAGGACCGCGTCTTGATTCAGGCAATCCGCGGTGGCGCCATAATCGCCCGAGGCCGCTACCAGGGTCCAGCCTTGGCCGATCATGGCGTTGAAGATGCCGTGATCGGTGTCCATCACCGATTGCGGAATGCCATCGAATTCGGCGCCGCCCCAACCGGTGCTGAGGACCCGCGCAAGACCGTCGCTTAAGGCCCGGTTGAATGCATCGGTAAACGTCGAAAGATTGGAATTCGCGCCATCGTACATGTAGACCGTGGCGGTATTCGCGGCGGCTCCAAAGCTATTGGCCATGGCGGTGGCCCACTCCAAATCCAAGGTACCCTCCGAATCGCAGCACGGCGGCGTTCCGTCGATGTAGAACTCCTCATAGTTAACGGCAAGGATTGGGCGGTCAGCGCTGAGGAAACCCGTAATGTCGCTGCCCTTCTGCGTACCCGAGCTGATGATCGCGATGGAAGTCTCCTTGGGCGAAATGCCGGGATTGCCTAAAGGATTGCAGCAGTGACCCAGGGCATACAACGCGTTGGCGTCGTAGGCTCCCGAAGTGTAGATAACGTTTGGAGGGTACCCCAGGTTGATGACGCTGGGGTCAGCGCCAGGCGGCTTGGTGCGGTTGCCGTCGTGGCTGCCACTTTCCCCTACGGCGTAGGCGGGCCCCGGCGAATAGATGGGGAATTCAGGTTCCGCGAATCCGTGATTGCCGGCCTTCATTACTTGAATGTTGTTCAGCCCGCCGACCGAGTGAACGATATTTGCCAAAGCGGTCGGAACCACCGGATTCCGGTCATTGGAATAGCGACTGGCGCCGCCCATCGCGTAGCTGTTGATCTTGACGCCCAGCGCCGCTTCAATGGCCGAGACGGGCGCTTCCACATCCACCAGCAGCCGGTTGGCGAAGCGCTGGGTAACTGTCAAGCCGTTTGCTTGCGCCCAATCGACCACGGCCTGCTCGTCCTGCGGTGACGGCGAGAAGCGCGCGTTCCACTCATCGGCGGTGAGGAAATGCCTGTACTCCGGTGAGCCCTTGGTATTCAGGTTGACCAGGAATTGCTCCTCTTCGGCCATGTGCGGATGTTCGAGGCCGAAGACCAGGCGGAGCATTTGAGTAGAACTGAATGACCCGGCCGCGACGGCCTTGCCGTTCGCCACGACCGGCGGCACCAGCCCGGGGAGTTCCGTTACGACGCCGGTCTGCGCCATAATGCCGGCGCAGCAAGAGAAGGAAGTCACCAGGAGCGCTATTCGGCGATTCATATTTCCCACTCCTCCGGTGGACAGGATGACGGAGCGGGGCCTCGTTCACAATAGTGCCTGCATGTCGCCTGTCTTACTTTTTCATGTCCCGCGAAATCACACAAAACAATGAGGATGCAGTGAATGGAGCAAATTGGCGTAGAATGAAATCTCCCTCGCCAAAAGGGGGAGTTTTGGTATTGGAGCCGGTCAGAATTTCAGACGCCATCAGGTTTGGAGAGGATTGCGAGCTTGACGTAGAGTCTTACACCCTGCGCCGGGCTGGTCGTGTGCTCAAACTGGAGCGCATCCCCATGGAAATTCTGCTGTTCCTAGTGGAGCAGAAGGGGCAGCTTGTCAGTCGCCAGCAGATTGTGGAGAGGATCTGGGGCGAAAAAGTCTTCCTCGATACCGACAACAGCATTAACGGCGCGATCCGAAAAATCCGATCCGTCCTGAAAGACGATGCCGAGGAACCGCGTTTCATCCAGACGGTGACGGGCAAGGGCTACCGTTTCGTAGCACCCGTGGAGCTCCGGGAGCAGCCCGCTAAGCAGGCCGCGCCCGCGAAAATCCCCGAGCGCAGTCTGGCCGACAAGCCGGCCCGTCCGCGATGGCTCCTGGTTCTGGGAACTGCGATTGGACTGGCGGCCGTTTTGGCGGTTGGCCTGGTTCTGAATCGAAAGCCGCCGCCGCGCGGGGCAGCGCCCGCCGGCCGCGTGATGTTGGCGGTTCTGCCCTTCGAGAACCTCACCGGCGATCCGGGACAGGATTATCTCAGCGACGGGTTTACCGAGGAAATGATCACCCAGCTTGGGCGGACGGATCCGGCAAAGATGGGGGTGATCGCCCGGACTTCGGTCATGGTCTATAAGCGCAACCCAAGGCCTCTCGATGAGATCGCGCGCAAACTGGGAGTCCAATACGTCATAGAGGGCAGCGTGCGTAGCGACGCGGGACGAGTGCGGATTACGGCGCAGTTGATCCAGTTGAAAGACCAAACGCACCTCTGGGCGAAAGAGTACGACCGGGACATGAAGAACCTGCTGGTCCTGCAAGCCGAAATTGCACAGGAAATTGCGGACGAAACGCAGTTCGCCCTTGGCGGCCAGCCTAAGCCCAACGCCGGACGTCGTGCGGCAGCCTCGGGCGGCACCACATCGTATGAAGCTTACGACCTCTATTTGCGAGGGCGCTATTTCTGGAACAAGAGGAGAGGGGAGAATTTTGAGCGGGCGGCCCAGTATTTCCAACAAGCGATAGGGAAGGACCCCCACTATGCCCTGGCCTATGCCGGGTTGGCGGACACCTACGGATTGATGGCCACCTGGACCGCGGCTCCGCGAAATGAACTGATACCGAAGGCGCGCGCGGCCGCCCTGCAGGCGCTGAAGATCGACGACGCTCTGGCTGAAGCGCACGCGTCTCTAGCGCTGCTGGCAGAGAGCTTCGATTACGATTGGAAAACCGCGGAGAAGGAATTTCAGCGTGCCATCGAGCTCGATCCCGACTACGCCACCGGGCGCCAGTGGTATGCTGAATACCTTTCCTGGCAGGGGCGCTTCGACTACGCCCTGGCGGAGAGCGAACGTGCGCAGCGGCTCGATCCCCTGTCGCTGATCATCGCTACGGACCGTGCCACTATCCTGTATTACTCGCGGCAGTACGATCGAGCCATCGCGGAATGCCGCGCCGTGCTAAGCCTGGACCCCCGGTTTGACCTCGCCCGCGGATTCGCGTTCTATGCACTGGTGAAAGAGGGCAAGTTCCCGGAAGCGTTGGAAGAAATCGAGCGTAGGCAGGATACCTTAGATTTGGCGGGAATATGGGCGAACAAGGCGTATCTTTACGGGCAATGGGGACGAACGGCAGAAGCCCAGCATGCTTCCGCGAGATTCGAACAGCTCGCGCCCGAACTGCGTGACCGGACGCAGGCATCGGTTCTCGCCAATATTGGAATAGGGAGGAAAGATCAGGCCATCGCTCTCCTCGAACAGGCTTACGCCCAGCATTCCAATCTTGTGACTAGCTTGAAGGTTGACCCCAGATACGATCCGCTGCGCGACAGTCCGCGGTTTCAGGAGTTACTGCGACGCCTGTGGACGACGCAATAAGCATCGGCTCGTTCAGTTATATGGTGGAGAGACAGAGATTCGGAAGCTGAGCCAGCCTTAGGATCTCCAAGTTACAGATTCCAGATTGCCTGAGTTGCCTTGTGGCACCGATGCCATGGCGCATTGCCCGGGATTGCCCGACGCGGATGATCCCGGCGGCATCGGGCGTTCCCTCGGCTTGGTCCCGAATTGACGGTCTGCCCATGCCTCCCGCGCCGCCGGGCTCGACGATTCGTAAGGGCCGGGTTCGGCGCCGGCTGGTTTACGGTACGTAGTCGCCGGACCACACATCCACTTGCAGGTCCCCGCCCGTAGTACGGCTGGCGGTCACGCTGTAGAGCCCCGTCGAGAGCGGCGCGGCGGCCACCGCGGTGGCGTCTTCGTGCACCGCGCTGGCGCCCGCCGTGATTTGGGAGCCTTTATAGCCCCAGACCCCGGCATCCACGGCCCCGGTCGAATTGAACGACGCCGTGAAGATCTGGCTGCCGATCGTGCTCGCCGCGACCTGGCTCACCGCGCCGATGGTTTGGGAGGAGTGCCTCGTAATCGCCCCGGTCGTGGTGTTTAGTATCCAATCGATCACCTCCAGGTCTCCCGAGCCATTGCGCACCGGCGTCGCCACGTGGACGCCGTCCCATGACGTGATGTCCAGTTCGCTGACCTCCCCGGCGGTAGCCGTCGCCTGATGCGTCATCGCGCTCTCCGCGCCGACGGACCACGAGTCCAATTGCAGGTTGCCGGCCGCATTGCGCATGGCGGTCACAATCCAGCTCGGACTTACGGCGGCAACGGCGGGAATGGTGCCGGCCGCGCCGAAAGCAGATGCGACCGGGAGGAGCTCTTTGTTGGTGATGCTCCAAACGATCAGGGTTAGGGACCCGCCACTACTCGCAGCGGACAGGGCGCGGAGCGAATCCAGCTTCGTCATCCGTGCGGACGATGTATTGGCAAGGACCAGCAAATAGCTTTCGAACGCTACAGCTCCAGTGGGGCTTACCGTCCAGGCAATCATTTGCGTCCCCTCTGAAGTAATGCCGGAAGTGATCACGCTGTTGGGCGTCAGCGCTACCGTGGACATGCCCGCATCACTGACCGCGACGGAAGTCGCGGAACCCTTCCGGACCAGGGCACTGCCCGTCGATTCCCATGTAATCAACTCCATGTCGCCCGCGCTGTTGCGTACTCCGGTCGCTACCCAATTTGGCGACAGATTCGCAATGGAGACTTGGCTCACGGCGCCCGCCGAGGCTCCATATTGGTAAACCATAAAATTCTGTGCGGACGCCGAAGCCGCAGCCAGGCAGGCGACCATCAATCCAATCGTTTTGGTGTTCATCGTTTGTGTTCATCCCTCAAACACACATGCGCAAAAGAAAAGGAGTTTGGCTAAAAAAACTTTTGGGCCAAACCTCCGTACGAGGCCCTTGATGACTGGCCAGGGCTTGAGGCGTGTGGCGGGGATGGGCGAATCGGATCGCGGTGTCACCTCAGGGGGAGCCGGGGTCATCACCTCATCCGGCAGCGTGTGGTCCCAAACCTCTTCTGGCGCAGGGCGAAGGCTCCTCGCGATACCGGGTCCGAGTGGCGGACGATACGCCCAGAGCGCCAGTTTTCCCGTGTTCGGACTTCGCGTTCGCCACCACGAATTCTGGACGAATCGTCTTCGGTATACCTTAGATAGTGAAGACAGCAACATCGCGGCCAGAAGCCCTGACGAGCCGTTCTATGTCGTCTGGATCGCTTGTGAGAATCGCGGCTTTTTGCCGAAGGGCTGTTGTCACCACAACGGCGTCAACGATATCCGACGTTTTGGTGATGCCTAGCAACCGGCCGGCGTCGTGGGCCTCGGTCTCGCCAAGAGGAACGACCACGCACCCAGTCAAGAAGCGCCGGAGTTGGGCTTGTTTTGGGGACCGGCTGACCTGAGCGACCACCGGCGCAGGAACCAATGGAACAACACCAAGTTCCAAACGGGCCTTGTGTTCAGCCCATGCCCGCCGCTCGTTTCTATCGGCGGCCACGAGAACGGCGGCATCATAGACGACGCTGTTCATGCCGAACGCCGGGCCATCCGCGATGGTCGGAGCTGAGCGCGCACCCTGCGGCGAGCTTCATTCATCTCGTCTGTCGTCAAAGGCCCATGCTGCTTTTCCCACAGCGCGACCGCTGCCAAACCGGCCCGCCGCTGCAGTGCCTGGCGCGCCGCAGAGGTCATCCAGGCAGAGACGCTCACCCCGTCGCGGGCGGCCGCCGCAAGGATGTTTTCGTGAATGTCAGGGTCTATAGTGATGGCAAGCTTCGGTGACGGGTTGCCGCGCGGCATACAAAGTATCCTACCACAGTAGGATACCATGCTGAGGTCGGACCCATAGCCAGATGCGCCCTGAACCGTGGAGCGGCCAGCCAAATCGGACGCGCCTGGATCACGCGCCACTTGTACAAAGCTTGGATCGGCCGCACGGGTCTTATGTCGTCCCTGGGGAGTTGACGATTGGGACTCCACCGCTCGGTATGATGGAAAACAACAGCCCGTCGCTGCGGCATGAAGGGAACTGGCGGATAGAGAGCGACATTACGCCTTCTTTGCCCGACAGAATCCGTAACTCATTTGTTCTAAAATGGCGGAGAGACAGGGATTCGAACCCTGGATAGAGTTTCCCCTATACACGCTTTCCAAGCGTGCGCCTTCAACCACTCGGCCATCTCTCCGTAGGGAACCGTCTGGTCTCCATCCAGAATAGCACGCGCGCGCCGGCGGATTCTGCGCTTTAGAAGAATCCCATCGCCTTGGTGCTATAGCTGACCAGCACGTTCTTGGTCTGTTGATAGTGGTCCAGCATCTGCTTGTGGGTTTCGCGGCCGAAACCGGATTCTTTGTAGCCGCCGAAGGCGGCGCCGGCCGGATATACGTGGTAGCAATTTGTCCAGCAACGGCCGGCTTTGATCGCACGGCCGACGCGGTAGCAATTATTGATGTTGCGCGACCACACGCCCGCGCCCAACCCATAGACCGTGTCGTTGCCGATGGCGACGGCCTCGTCGAGCGTTTTGAATTTGGTTACCGAGAGCACCGGACCGAAGATCTCCTCCTGGAAGATACGCATCTTGTTGTGGCCGGAAAACACGGTCGGTTGTAGGAAGTAGCCCTTCCCAAGTTCTCCCTGCATTTCCGCGCGGGCGCCGCCGGTGAGGCATTGCGCGCCTTCCTCCTTGCCGATGCGCATGTAGTTGAGGATCCCATTCATCTGGTCCTGAGATACTTGCGGCCCCATCATGGTGGCCGGGTCGAGCGGGTTGCCGACCCTGATCTTCTGTACGCGAGCGACGGCCCGTTCCATGAACCTGTCGTAGATGGATTCGTGCACGAGGGCCCGCGAAGGGCACGTGCAAACTTCGCCCTTATTGAAGCAATAGAGGGCGAAGCCTTCAAGTGCCTTGTCCAGGAAGTCGTCATCGTGGTCCATCACATCGGCGAAGAAGATGTTTGGCGATTTGCCGCCCAATTCCAGGGTTTGGGGAATGATCGGATTGGAGGCGTACTGCATGATCAGGCGGCCGGTGACGGTTTCGCCCGTGAAGGCGATCTTGGCGATGCGCTTGTTGGATGCCAGGGCCTTGCCGATCTCGCCGCCCGGGCCGGTGATCACGTTGAGCACGCCGGGGGGCAGGATGTCGTGCGTCAACTCCGCGAAGATGGCGAGACTGAGCGGCGTATTGGATGCCGGCTTGATCACGACGCAGTTGCCCGCACCCAGGGCCGGCGCCAGTTTCCAGGCGGCCATCAGCAACGGGAAGTTCCAGGGGATGATCTGGCCCACCACGCCCAGTGGCTCCTTGAAGTGATACGCGATCGTATCTTCGTCGAGCTCGGTCGTGGCGCTTTCTTCGGCGCGGATGCATGCGGCAAAATAGCGGAAATGGTCGATGGCAAGAGGCACATCGGCGTTGCGGGTTTCGCGGATGGGTTTGCCGTTGTCGATGGTTTCGGCGAGCGCCAGCAGTTCCAGGTTTTCCTGCATCCGGTCGGCGACGCGCAGCAGAATCGCGGCGCGCTCGGCGGCGGATGTGCGGCCCCAATGGTCCTTGGCGGCATGCGCCGCGTCGAGAGCCCGCTCCACGTCGTCGGGCGTGGATTTGGCAAATTCGCAAAGTGGATCGGTGTTGATCGGGCTGTGGCTGATGAAGTACCGGCCGTGTACCGGCGGTGTCCACCGGCCGCCGATGTAGTTGCCGTACCGGGAAGCGACGCCGGCCTTGTGGAGAGTGTCCAAAGCGTGTTGGACGTTGGTTTCTCTGGCGAGATCGATGGCTGCCATGGATTGCTCCTTTTCTTTCGTACGCGTGCGCGGTGCATCGCGCACAAGTTATTCAGACCTTATTGTCTGGCTATGTAGGATCGCTGTCAATGGGCAGCGTGCGCATGGCGCGAAAACGGGACGCCGCGCTCGTCGTTGCGGGGAGTGACGGTCTGCTGCTTGATGACGGTGCGGTCACTGCGGACTTCGCCCCACCCGTTGCTTTACCGCCATTGAATACGAAACAATGGGTTCTAAAATGGCCGTTCAATTTCAATTCGAATGGGATGAGGTCAAAGCGGCAGCAAACGCGCGAAAGCACGGGGTTTCCTTCGATCTCGCGCGTACAATATTTAACGATTCGCGTCTCGTCACTACGGCCGATATAGAGCACAGTCAAGAGGAGGACCGGTGGCTTTCGATTGGGTGTGCTAGCAATGGTATGATGCTTTCGGCCGTTTATCTCTGGCTGGAAGACGCCGGAACGGTTAGAGTCCGCATAATCTCGGTCCGCAAAGCAACACAGACCGAAATCGTCCAGTATCGGGAGAATCTATGAAAAATCAATCAATTGATGACGAGGGCATGCCCTTCGAAATCGACTTCAGTAAGGGCACTCGGGGCCTTCATCATATTCCGCCGGGCGCGAAAGTGCTGATGCCTGCATCGATCGAGCGAAGCGTTTGGGAATACTTCTCCGGAAAGGCCGAACAGCGGGGCGTAGAACTATCTGAACTCCTAACCGAGGTTCTGAGACGCGATATCGAGATCAACGAGGCACTGAAGTAGCCTGGTCTCTATCAAGGCGGCCTGCCTGTATGGGATAGGTACGACCCGTTGCGCATGGCGCGTCTACTGCTTGATGACCGTGCCGTCACTGCGGCGGACTTCGCCCCACCCGCCGTCGAGCCGCTTGCGCTCGCCCGACTCGAAGCTGCCGTAGGGATACTTGGCCGCCAGTTTCTCGTCCACTTCGATGCCCCAGCCGGGGGTATCGTTCGCGTATAAGTAACCGTTCTTCATCACCGGGCAGGCGTGGAAGACTTCCTGCACGCGATCGTTGAAGGCCGAGTATTCCTGGATGCCGAAGTTGTAGCAGATCAGGTCGAGGGTCACGTTGGCGGCGTGCCCGATTGGCGAGACATCGCCGGGGCCGTGCCAGGCCGTCTTCACGCCGTGGATCTCGGCCATGGCGGCGATTTTCCGCACTGGGGTCAAGCCGCCGGCCTGCGTCACGTGGATGCGGATGTAATCGATCAGGCGTCCGGTGATCAGCGGGGTCCATTCGTGCGGGCTGTTGAAAAGCTCGCCCATGGCGATGGGCGTGGCGCATTGCCCGCGGATCTGTCGGAAGTATTCGATATCTTCCGGAGATAGCGGATCTTCCATGAAGAACATCTTGAAGCGCTCGGCGTCTTTCAGGAATTGCACGGCCTGGTTGGGCGAGACGCGCTCATGCACGTCGTGCAGCAATTCGACTTCATCCCCAAGCTGCTTGCGGCACTCTTCGAACAGCTTCAGAGCGCGGCGGATGTAGTAAGCCGGCTCGAAAACCGGACCGTCGTGCAATGCGCCGATGGACGCATCGCCGCGGGCGGCGCCATAGCCTGCCATGCCGGGCACGCCCACCTGCACACGCACGTGGCGAAAGCCCTGGTCCATGAACTTGCGGGCCTGGTCGATAGTCTGCTGGATCTCGGCGCCGGCGGCATGCGTGTAGCAAGCGGCGGCTTCGCGGCACTTGCCGCCCAGAAGTTCGTAAACCGGCATGCCCGCCTGGCGTCCCTTAATATCCCAGAGCGCCTGATCGACGCCGCTGATGGCGTTGTTCAACACCGGGCCATTGCGCCAATAAGAGCTGTCGTAGCAGGATTGCCAGATATCCTCGATGCGATCGGCGCGTTTGCCGATGAGGAATGGGCGAAGGTACCGCTCGACGGCGGCGTTCACCAGTTCGGCGCGCTGCGTGAAAGTGGCGCAGCCGTAGCCGTAGAGACCATCCTGATCGGTTGAGATCTTGACCACTGATAGCCGCACTCCCGCGGGCGCGGTGGCGATTACGGTAACGTCTTTAATAATTGGCGCTGGCAAGCCACGGAGGGCAGTCTGGGCGCGGGCAGGCAGCACGGCGGCGGAGCCCGAAGCGGCCAGACTAACGAGGAAACCGCGGCGATCGATGGCCATGGCTCACTTGTGTTCCCTGTCGTCCAGCAGGCCCCTCAGGCCCCTGAGCTGCTCGGTGATCTTGCGCTCGCGCGAAACCAGCGAGAGCACGTAGACAACCAGTATCAGCCAGGCGGCCAGGAAGCCGTAAAACATGAATGTGAAATTGCGTATGTCCATTTTGTCTCCATTACGCTAGACCGCGTGGGCGTAGCGGCGTATAGAATCGATTTCGCGCTGCACTTCCTCCTGGCGAAGGCGGATGAGCGAAAGCACCACGGCCAGCAGAATGAGCGCGATGAGGTTGAGCACGGCCGTCAGGCGCATCGCCGGATCGATGCTGCCGCCGCCCCAGAACACGGGCTGGGGATGCTGGGTGCGCCACCACTTGATCGAGAAGACGACGATGGGAACGTCGACGAAAGCGAAGATATTGAAGACCGCCGAAATGCGCGCACGCGAGGTGGGCTCTTCGATGGCGCGGCGCAGCATCAGGTATCCGGCGTAGAGCAGCCAGCAGACCAGCGCGGAAGTGAGGCGCGCGTCCCAGGTCCACCAGATGCCCCAGATAATGCGTCCCCAGATGGAGCCGGTAACCAGATTGGCGGCCAGAAAGGCGAGGCCCACTTCGGTGACCGCGACCGAGATGGCATCGTATTTCAGGTTCTTGGTGAGCAGGTACCCGATGCTGGTAATGCAGGTGACGCACGCGCACAGCAGGGCGGTGATGGCCGCGGGCACGTGAAAGAAGATGATGCGGTAGATCATTCCCTGCGAAGCTTCGTCGGGAAGCTGCATGAAGATCGAGTACAGATCGCGGGCCAGCAGAACCGCCGCGATTACCCCGAGGCCGTAGATTAGCTTTTCGCGCATAAAGAACTCCCGCACAGGCGCCAGGCCCGTGCCACTTACCCTACCAGGACGGTCTCCAGCAGAACCAGAGACAGGGCCGTAAAGATCACGTCGAAAGCTACCAGCAGGCGTAGCCAGACCTCGTTTTCTCCGCCCAGCGGTTTGCCGGCAATCAATTGCATGGTCAACTGCATGGCGCTCATCAGGGCCGGGATCATCATGGGATAAACCAGCAGCGGCGCCATCAATTCACGCAGCCGGATATTGACGGTCAGCGCGCTGAAAATGGTCCCAATCACCGTGAGGCCCCAGGTACCCAGCGCCAACACCAACAACAACGACCAGATCTGGCTGGTCCAGTGGACATTATAGAAGATACCGAAGACAGGCAACGAAACCAGCTCCACCGAAATCACCAGCATGAAGTTGGCGAGCGCTTTGCCCATGAATAGCGCGGCGCCGGAGATGGGCGCAGCGACCAGGGCGTCCAGGCAATCGTTTGGCACTTCGCGCGCGAAGCTGCGGTTCAGGACCAGGGTGCCGGCGAAGGCGAAGACGATCCACAAAAGGCCGCCGGACATTTCGCGGGTCTGGTCTTCGAGGGGATCGAAAGCGAAACTGAACAGGACCAGGATGACCAGCGCGAAGGCCAGGGAAGCGTTGATGGCTTCTTTGGTGCGGAGTTCCGCGCGCAAGTCCTTGCGGGCGATGACCCAGGTTTGGCGGAAGAAATCCATCAGGCCTCGTCGTAGTGCGCGTAGACCCAGCCGGGGTCGGCCACCATCTCCGCCGTGCGCTCGCCTTGAAAGGCGACCTTGCCGCGGTTCAACAGGGCCACGTGGGTCGCCAATTCCAAAGCTTCGCGCAATTGGTGTGTGGACATGACCACGGTGCGGCCTTCGGCCAGAGCTTCCCGCAACAGGCGCTGCAGCACGGCGATGGCGCGGTCGTCGAGCGCGGTGAAGGGTTCGTCGAGCAGCAGCACGGAAGGCTGATGCAGGAACGCGCGGGCCACTGCGAGGCGCTGGCGCATACCGCGCGAGAACTCGCGCACCAAGCCGTCCTTTACGCGCGCCAGGCCGGTGCGCTCCAGCCACTCCATGGCGGACTTATGGGGATCGGGCAGATTGTAGAGCCGCCCGAAGAGGCTCAGATTTTCCAGGGCCGACAACTCATCGTAGACCGAGATGCCGTGCCCGATCCATCCTACGCGGCGGCGGGTTTCGGTTTCGCGCGGGTCGTTGCCGAAAATGCGGACTTGCCCGCGGCCGGCCTTGGAGAATCCGCCGATGATGCGCAGCAGGGTGGTCTTGCCGGCCCCGTTGCGGCCGATCAAGGCGAGACACGCGCCAGGCTCGGCGTGAAGCACCACGTCGCGCAGCGCCGGGTAGTCCCCGTAGAACTTCCAGACGCCTTCAGCGGCGACCGCGTTCATCGGTCCCTTTCGGCGGGGAAGGCTGGGACCCGTAGCCGCTTCCTTTCACGCCGCAGGTAGAGTCGTGCGATTTTGACACCCGTGCCTCTGAAACAACAGTATATCTGAAGAGCAAGAATATTTCCCACTTCCACGCGCGCGTTAGTGTAGTTTTTGGAGGGCGGCCAATCTTGGCCGCAGCCGCCTTTTAGGCGGCCAGAGCCGGCTGAAAGCCGGCTGCGGGCAGAATTGCCCGCCCCCCAAATTGGCCTTCATTTGGCATCGACAACTCCGAGGTCAACTTACGTCATCGTAGATATCCCGCCGATGGAAGCTGCTGCGCGCGCCAAGATGCCAGGCAGGCAGCTCAGGCGTAGCGCAAGGACCGCTGGCGACCAGATCCGCACCCTCATTCATCAGTCGCTCCAGGAGAGCGTCTACTGAGAGGCCAAGCTCGCGCGCTTTGGCGCCCAACCTAGCTTCGTTGTTGGGGGAAATATCTAGACCCATACTGCCCATCATTATGGCACAGGACCTCAGCGGCGACCGCGTTCATTAGTTCCTTTCGGCGCTTCCCGACGGTCGCTCGGAACCGCGGCCGCCGGCTGGGCGCGGTAGAGCACGATGAAACCAAGGGCCAGGATGCCGAAGGCCAGCACCAGAATCCACTTCATGTTTTGCTGGAGGATCTTGGGCGATACCTCTTCGAGAGATGGGCCATTATCGGCGGCATCCCCTTCGCCGGCAGCCGGGGCCGCAGGCATCGAACCGGCTATGGCCACTTTGTAAGTGGCGGTCTTGACACTGTAGACGGTGGCTTGCGAGCGCGGTTCCTGACCGCGGTTCTCGACCCCTTCACCCTGCAGCGTGACGCCGTTGGGGACTACCAACAAGGTGGGCTCTTCGGTCTTACCCACGGTCTTTCCTTCAAAAACGGCGCCCGAGCTATAAGGGACCAGGTAGGATATCTGGATGCTGGTCTCTCCGGGCTTGATAGGGAAGTCGATCTTATAAATATCCTTCTGGCCGGTCTTGTCCGCGGCGCGGTCGATGGGCATACCTTGCGGCGCGGTGGCCTTCACCTGCACGATGCCTTTGGCGGCGGTGGGCAGATAGAACTTCAGCGTGCCGCCATCTGGATCGTTATAAGTGGTGGTTCCGCTGTTGGCAAAGATGTAGCCTTCGCTGACGGACATCTGCGCACCGCTGGGCTGGAAGATCAGAAAATGGCGCGAGACGCGGGCCGCACCCGGCTGCTTCGAGGAGTTATAAACCTCCAGCAAGATGCCGGACATGGCCGAACCTGGAGGCAGCATGTGATTGTAAGTCACGCCGTCGTAGGCCGTTTGAATCAGGTTGGGACCGCTGGGGTTCTGCTCGATGTGGAACTTGCCCTGCGCACCGGACTTGACGCTTTCGACCGACTCCATGCCGGCCGAGCCGAGCTTGTATAAAGTAACCGTGGCGCCGGACTGCGGCTGGCCGGTGGTCTTGTTGACGACTGTGCCGTCAACCGCGGCCCGCAGGGGCGCGGAACACAAGCACAGGCATGCGCAGACCGTCAGCCAGCGGGTTTGGTTTTTCATAATTTTGCCACCGCCATGGGCTTGCCGCATTCGCCGCAGAATTTCAGCGGCTGGGGGAACTTCGCGCTGCAGTGCGGGCAGATCAGCGGATCGATAGGTTTGGGTGCGGGGGCGGGCGGCGCGGCGGCGCCGTTGGGGCTGAGCTGCAACTTGATGCGGTCCACTTCCGCCATGACGCCGGCTAACTCGCGCTGCAGATCCTTCTTGGTCTGCTGATAGTCCTGGTCGGATAATTTGCCCAGCCGGTATTCGAACTGAAGGTCGCGCAGGTTTTCGTAGATAGCCGCTTTGCGCTCATCCAGGTGTTGAAAGGGGGAGACCGGTTCGGGTTCGGGCAGATCCTTAGCCCGCACCGTCAGGATGAAGACCATCGCCCCGACGGCGATTAGCGCTGCTATAACGATAATCATTTATTCGAGGTGCGCCATATCCTTTTCGATCTGCTCATGATACTTGGCCAGTTCGGAATCGTCCGGCGGGGGACCCATTTCAGGAATGGGACGCGGCTTGCTATAGCGGCGCACGAACCACCAAATGAGAGCCAGCCCGGGCGCGATCAACAAATACGGAATCAGCCAGCCGTAGGCGCTGGGGTCGCCGCGGTAGATGGCGGCGCCGTAAGCCGCGATGAAATCGTCCGTGATGGCTTTGTCGGTCCAACCGGCTGCTTGCAGCTTGGCGATCTTCTCCTTGGCGGGCTTCGAAAAACTGCACTCCAGCATGGCACAGGTGGCCACGGTATCCTTGCAGCCGCACTGGCAGCCGATGTGCGCGCCCACGCGACGGACATCCACGCTGGGTTTTTCCGCCGCGGTTTCGGCAAAGGCGATGGGGGCTGCCGCCAAAACGAGGACGCACAGCAGGGCGGCCTGCCTCACGAAGTTACTTTGGAACTTCTGCATATTTCCTGGTAATCCCGACCACTTCGGTGCGGGCATATTGCATTTTGATTTTGCTGGGCACGAGACACACCAGCGTTCCGCCGATCAGCACCAGGCCTCCGATCCAAATCCAGGAGACCAGCGGGAAAACATAAGCTTGAATGACGGCGCGCACGCCGTCGTCGGACATGCCGCCAAAGTTCAGATACAGATCTTCGTTGAGGCGCGGACGCACACCCACCTCGGAAGTCCCCTGCCGGCTGGCTTTGTAGAAGCGCTTCTCGGGTTCGAGCGTGCCCAGCACGTCGCCGTTGCGGGAAACCAGGACCGTGGCGTGATTCCAGCTATAGTTTGTGTTTTCGCCTTCCTTCAGATCGATCACTTTCAGATCGTAGTGCCCCAGCTTCAAGGTATCGCCGACATTCATTTCCTTGACGTCGGATTGATTGAAGGCCGCGCCCGTGAACCCGATGAAGATGAGCACGATGCCCATGTGGACCAGGTATCCGCCGTAGCGGCGCGTGTTGCGATGCGTCAACTCCACGGTGGCGCGCAGCAGGTTCATATCGTTCTTCGCCGCAATCGCGCGACTGCCTTTATAGAATTCCATCAGCACGGTGAGCGCGACGAAGAGGCAAAAGCCGAACGAGATCAGGGCGTAGAAGCTGCGCATGCCGGCCGCGAATAGCGCAATCACCAGAACGAGCGAAGCGATGCCCGGCCACTGGAAGTTACGGCGCAAGCTTTCCATGGAAGTGCGGCGCCAGGCGAACAAGGGACCGACTCCCGTGAGGATCAACAGGAACAATCCAATGGGAATCATGAGCTTGTTGAACCAGACCTGATCGAGGCTGATCTTCTCGCCCGAGACCGCTTCGGAGATAACCGGGAACAAGGTGCCCCAGAGCACCGCGAAGCAACTGGCCAACAGGATCAGGTTATTGAACAGGAAACTGGACTCGCGGGAGATGACGCTTTCCAGTTGGGATTCACTCTTCAGATAGTGGAGCCGGTCGACAATCAAGTAGGTAATGCCGGCGATGCATATGGAGAGGAAAGAGATGAAGTACCTGCCCAGGGGGCCCTGCGCGAAAGCGTGTACGGACTGCACCAGGCCGGTGCGGGTGAGCGAAGTGCCCAGAATACACAAGAGGAAGGTGGTGGAAATCAGGACGATGTTCCAGACCTTCATCATGCCCTTCTTCTCCTGCATCATGACAGAGTGAAGGAATGCGGTGCCGCTGAGCCAGGGAAGCAGGGAGGCGTTCTCGACGGGATCCCAACCCCAGTAGCCGCCCCATCCGAGTACGTGATAGGCCCACGCCATGCCGAGCATCACTCCGGTCGATTGGAAGAGCCAGGTAATGAGCGTCCAGCGGCGCGTCGTGTGGATCCAGGCGTCACCCGGCTGGCGGGTGATCAGCGAGGCGATGGCGAAGGCGAAAGGTACGGTGAAGCCCACATAGCCCAGGTAGAGCATGGGCGGGTGAATGGCCATGGCCGGATACTGCAGGAGGGGGTTCAGACCGTTGCCGTCCTGCACCGGGGTGATGGTGCCTTCGAGCGACAACATCTTAAAGGCGTTCACCACGAAGTTATTCAGGAGTAAGAAGAAGGTCTGCACGAACATGAGGACGCCGACGACGTAAGGCATCATGTCGCGGTGCTTGCGGCGGTTGGTGAAGACTACGATGGCTGAATATGTGGCGAGTAGCCAGCTCCAGAAGAGCAGGGAACCCTCCTGCCCGCCCCACCAGGCCGCGAACTTATAGAGCAGGGGCATGGTACGGTTGCTGTGCTGGGCAACATACGAGAAACGAAAATCGCCGGTGACCAGGCCGTAGACCAGGATACCGGAGCCAATGGAGATGAGAGCCCAAACGGCGTAGACCGCGCGTTCGCCGCTAACTATCAGAAATGGCTTACGTTGCAGGCGGCCAACGACGGATGCGAGGAGCGCATATATGGAGGCGCAAAAAGCCAGTAGTACAGCCAGGGATGCTACGTTTTCCATGCTTTGGCCTTTCTAAGTCGTCTTGTTAACGGGGAGCGCCGGGGCGGCACGCAACTGGCCCGGCTTGGCTTCATATTTAGAGGCGCATTTGGCCTGGATTTTGCTGGCATGGAAGACGCCGTCGCGGCCCATGTGGCCATCGGCGAGGGCTTGCGCGCCGTCGCGGAACGTGTCGGGAAGGGGATCGGAGCCGGAGTACGCCACTTTCAATTGCTTCTTGTCCTGAGTGAGGGTGAAGCAAACTTCTCCCTTGGCGCGTTGGATCGATCCGCCTTCGACGTCGCCCGCTACGCGCAGGCGCTCGGAGAAGGCGCGGTCACCCATTTGCCCCACTTCGGAAATTGTTTTGTAGTAGGTTTTGGTTTCGCTGACTCCGGTGCTGGCGAGCCAGACCAGGGCGGCGATCACGACAGCGATCAGAACGGCGAATTTCCCGTATTTTCTCATACCATCCCTCTGAAACCATAGTATATCGGAAACCGCGGAGGATAGCTGGTTGGGCTGTTTTTCCGCCTGCTATTTACATTTTGTGACCAACGAACCCAATAAGTCTTTTGTTTACCGAGTATTGAAAAAAAGCACGAAGCCAATTGGATCGCAAGCCGCGCGACAGCCGAAGCCCATCTCTTCGCCCCACCTCCAGGGTAGCACGAGGATTTCCGCCGGCCGTTCGGCGGAACGTGGCTTATAATTGACGGAGGGTAGAGCCGGCTGCGGGCAGAATTGCCCGCCCTCCAAAAACCATGCGCGCCCACATGCAGTGTGTGATGTCCACTTTACTGCTCCTGCCGGTTGTGCAGCCGGCGCTAGCGGACGAGGTGGTTCTTAAGGCCGGCACCAAGATTCCCCTTGAGCTGGTGAACAGCCTGAATACCAAACGCTCCGCAGCGGGCGACCGCGTCTACCTGGAAACGGCCTTCCCCATCGCCCAAAACGGGCGGATCGTCATTCCGAAAGGCAGCTACGTGGCGGGCACGGTAACCGAGGTGAAGCGCGCCGGTAAGGTGAAGGGCAAGGCGGAATTATATTTGCGTTTCGATTCGCTCACGCTGCCGAACGGCGTCACGCGCGAGTTCCGATCCCGGTTGGATAGCGCCGGCGGCAACGATGTGGACCGGCAGGAAGGCAAGATCATCGGCGACAGCGATAAAGCCGGCGATGCGCGGAGGGTCGGGGAGGTGGCCAGTGCGGGCGCATCGGTGGGCGCTATCGCAGGCCGCAGCGCGATGGGCGCGGGTATCGGCGCCGTGGCCGGCGCGGCGGCCGGCTTGATAGCGGTACTGGCCACGCGCGGACCGGACCTGATCCTGCCGAAGGGTACCACTTTGGAAATGGTGCTGGATCGCGAATTGCATTATGAGAGCCGTGAGTTGCTCGCGGGCCAGTGATGCAATATTAGGAACCGGCGGCTTGCCGAAACGGTCCAATACATTCGACGCCATGGTTATCGGCTGGATTTGCGTGATTCCGGTTTGCCTGGCGGCGCTTTGTTTGGCGCAACCGGCGGCCCGGGTGCAGGCTCGGACGCCACCGCCGGCGCCGCGTTTCGCAGCCATCAGCGGTGTGGTGCTGAACGACGCGACCGGAGCCCCCATCCGGCGCGCCGCGGTGACGCTATCGACGATGGACGCGACGCCGCTCGATGCGCTCACCTTCAGCGAATCGAACGGCGCATTCGGCTTCATCGACATTCCGGCGGGCAAATACAGATTGCATGTCCGGACGCAAGGCTTCGAGACTGGCTGGTTCGGCGCCACCAAGTCGAATCGCGCGCCCAGCACCCTGAAATTGGCGCCGGGCGACGTGCGCTATGGAATCACTTTCCGGCTACGTCCGCTCGGATCGATTTCCGGCGTGGTGCTCGATTCGGACGGCGACCCAGTGCCTAACGCGCAAATGCGCCTGCTTCAATCCGCCTGGGTGCGGCTGAAGCCGTCCTACCGGTTTATCCGGTTTTCGAGCACCGACCCGCGCGGCCAATATCATTTCCAGGATGTTTCGGCGGGCCAATATCTGGTGATGGCGGCCGAATCGTACACTCCGGCGCTGACCATCCAACCGGAGGCCACGGCGGGGCAGGGCAATGCGCAGAAGATGTACGGGGTGCAATTCTATCCGAACGCCAACCACCTCTCTGCCGCGGCGCCGCTTGAAGTGGCCGCCGGACAGCAAGTGGAGGGCATCGATTTCAACCTCGTAGCGCAGGCGATGGCTCCCGTGCGTGGTAAGGTGGTTGTCCCCAGCGACGTTCCTGCCGGCACCAGGGCGCAAATCAATATCTACTCGCAGGAGGTGGCGGACACCAACTACCAAAGTGGGGGAACGCGCACGACGGGGCCGAATTTCGAGTTTCAGGTGCAGAACATCCTCTCCGGGACGTATGTGATCGTGGCATCCTTCTCCGCGGGGGGACGGGACTATCGCGCGACGGAGCGAATCGAAGTACCGCCCGGCGGAGTAGACGTCACGCTTCATCCGGATCGGGGCATCGACCTGGCGGGCCGCGTGGACCTGGAAGGCGGCGCGAGCGACGGCCCGTTCGAAGTCTCGCTGATCCCCGGCGGTTATCCTCCGGGCAGGCGCACGATCCGGACCGAGGCGCATGCGGACGGCACTTTCGTGGTCCCCAACGTGATTCCGGGAATTTGGGACATCGGCGTGAAGCCGATACCGCAGGGTGGCTACATGAAGGCCATGCGGCTGGGCGATCGAGAGGTGCTGGTCAACGATATGACCATCGATTCAGGCACGCGGGACGCGTTGCATATTGTAGTGAGCGCCCGCGGCGCGGTCGTAACCGGCACGGTTGCGGTGCCCGCTGGTGTAGCTCGCTTGCCGCGGGCGGAGATGCTGCTGGCGCCTTTCGGCAAATACGCGAATGTCTTGAGTTTCTACCATCGCACCTCGGCCGACGATGCCGGCCATTTCGAATTCAAAGGGGTCACGCCGGGCCGGTATAAGCTGTTCGCGTTCGAAGAAATGGATCCGTTGGCTTACGAAGATCCGGGCTTCCTGAAGCCGTTCGATACGCTCAGCGAGGCGTTCGATGTGGCGGAAGGCGCCCGGATCGAACGCCAAACGCAACTGATCCTGGCCGGGACGCAGCCGGCGGGGAATTGAATATGCGTTTACTCTCGATTTGCCTGCTGGCTGCGATGGCCATGGCGCAGCCGCGGCTGATGACACGGCCCATGCAGCCTTCCGAGCCCACGCAGCCCGCGCCGCCGCCCACTCCCACCGGCACGAGCAGTATCGAAGGGACCGTATCCGACGCGGTGACGCAGGCGCCGCTCAAAAAGGTGCAGGTGATGCTGAACGGGCCGGTAGGCTCCCTGACCGCCGTGACAGATGCCAGCGGCCGCTTCGCCTTCCGCCAACTCGCGGCGGGAAACTACTGGATCAACCCGCAAAGACAGGGCTACAGTCCACCGCAGGCAATGTTCATGACCCCCCGGGACAATGGCGTCGCGCTGGGAGATGGCGAGCAAAAGAAGGGCGTCGAGATTTCCCTGACGCCGGATGGTTCGATCAGCGGACGCGTAGTCAATGAGGAGGGCATGCCCGTGCGCAGTTGCGGCGTGAACGCGGCGCAATTCGTGTACGAGCAAAACCGGCGGACCCTGCGGGCGCACGGTTTCGGGTCGGCCAACGAGAAGGGCGAGTATCATATCGAAAACCTGGCTGCGGGCCGCTACTATGTGTTCGTCCACTGCAGAGCGGATTTGCCCGCCGCCCATCCGCTGCTGCCGCGCGGCGATCCGCGCATGCCGCACGAAACGTACTACCCGCAGTTTTACGGAGGCGGAGTGGATCCCGCCGCGGCTACGCGTCTGAACGTGGTGGCGGGTGCGAGTCTGGATAACATCGATTTTCAGTTGACCCGCGGCCCGGCATACACTTTGCGCGGAAGCGTGACCGGCGGCGACCAGGATGCGCGCGGCTCGATCAACGTGATGCTGGCGCCCGTGAACCGGACCATGCGGACGTTGATGCAAACCAATTCCGGGGCGGACGCAGCCAGCCGCAAATTTCAAATCGAGGCCGTCATTCCGGGGTCCTATCTGCTCACCGTATTCAGCATGCGCGAAGGCCATCCGCTGGCGGCCGAACGGCCCGTGGAAATCGGGCCGGGGCCCCCCGATCCGGTGCAGATTTCGCTGCAAGGCGGCACCGATCTGAAGGGGAGCGTGCAATTCGACTCCGACGATCATCCGGCCATGGAGAATGCACAGGTCTCGCTGGCGCCGGTGGACGGTACCTACTTCATGCCGCAACTGCAGGCGCAGGTGGATAAGGATGGCGGATTCATGCTGCAGGGTGTATTGCCGGGCCGTTGGCGGCTGTTCGTAGGCATGCCCGGCTACCTGAAGTCCGCTTCCTTGGGGGGGCAAGCCATATCGCCGGGCGGCTTTCAGATTGCGCAGGGGACGACGGGGCCATTACGACTCATGATCGGCAGCAAAATGGCCGATGTACATGTGGAGATCGCCCACGCGCCCGCGGACCGGCTGATTTCAGCGCTGATATTTCCGGAGGACGCCAGCCGTTTGGGTATGGGGCTGGAGCGCGCGGGGATGATGGGGAACAACGGCGTCGAGTTTGGGGCACTGGCGCCGGGGCGCTACCGGGTATTCGCCACCGACAGCCCGAATCCGTGGCCCATCCTGCAGCGGCCGGACTGGTTGAAGGCTTTGGAGAGCCGGTGTGCATCGTTGGAGGTTCCCGAAGGGGGGCAGGTAAGTGCGACGGTGGAGATCATCGCGCGCGAGGAATTGATGCGGGTGATGGATGAAAAGGAGTGACGCGGGGGCGTCATGCCGGCACGAGACCGAAGTTGCGGTGTTTGTCCGGTGCTTGTCCTATCGGCGTTTATCGGCGGCCGAATATGGTTTTCTTAGCTCCACGCCTAAAATCAAAACCGGATCTTGGCCGCCGATAAACGCCGAGTGCGCCGGGATAAACCGGCATGGAATAGAGAATGAAAGAGTCTTACAGGAAAGGAGTAGCGAACCATCCTGACCCCGAGTTATGCGCGGGTCGCCGTAAGGCGGCGCGTGAAGCGTTGACAGGGGCACAGGCAGGCAGGGTATTGAGCTGCGAAATCAATCGCGTACGGGGTGCCGACGCCGTTCGGCGAAGCGGAAGGCCACATCATGGATGACGACAAACGCGAGCCGTCCATGAACCCTGCGCAGTCAGAGACCCCAGGCATGCCTGGAAATTCCATGCGCGAGAACCGGGAGACCCCGTCGGTGTCCGGCAGCAGCACGCCGGACCGGCTGGAGAAGGCGACAAGCTATACGACCAGCATGAACGCCGGTGGGGAGTCGGACGAACAGGTAGTACCTACGAAGCGCCCGAACAATGGGGAGCAATCCCTGGCGGAGGGGGTGGAGGGAAGCTGTTCGACCAAGGGGAACATCGAAGAGGCTCACACGTGCCGGACGCAGGGACGGGAACACGTGTCCCAGGGACTCGGAGGTGTGCGGGAAGCAGCCCGCAGGGATAAGAAGCAGAAGTTCACCGCACTGTTGCATCACGTAACGACGGATTTACTTCGGGACAGCTATTACTCGATGAAGAGGAAGGCCGCGCCGGGAGTGGACGGAGTGACGTGGGAGCAGTATGGAGAGGGAGTGGAAGGTCGGCTTAAAGATCTCCACGACCGAGTCCATCGGGGCGCGTACCGCGCCCAACCGTCGAGGAGAACATACATACCCAAAGCCGATGGCCGGCAACGGCCGTTAGGGATCGCCGCGCTGGAGGACAAGGTTGTTCAACAGGCCGTGGTGACGGTTCTCAATCAGATCTATGAGGAGGACTTTCTGGGATTTTCCTATGGATTCCGGCCAGGGCGCAACCCGCATGACGCATTGGACGCGCTTTGGATAGGGTTAAAGCGGAGGCGAGTGAACTGGGTGCTGGATCTGGACGTTCGTGGATTTTTCGATAACGTTTCGCACGAATGGCTGGTGAAGTTTATCGAGCACCGGATCGCGGACCGGCGCATCATTCGCCTGATCCAGAAATGGTTGAAGGCGGGCGTGTCGGAAGAAGGGGCATGGTCGGAGACGACGGTAGGTACACCGCAAGGGGCAGTAGTCTCGCCATTGCTGGCCAACATCTACCTGCATTATGTATTCGATCTCTGGGTGAACCAGTGGCGGCGGAAAACGGCGCGAGGGGAAGTGATAATCGTCCGCTTCGCCGATGACGCGGTGCTGGGGTTCGAGGACCGGAAGGAAGCGGAAGCTTTCCTGGAGCAGTTGCGGGAGCGGATGCAGAAGTTCGGACTGGAATTACACTCGGAGAAGACGAGACTGATCGAGTTCGGGCGTTTTGCGGAAAAAGCCCGGAAGCGGCGAGGAGAAGGCAAACCTGAGACCTTCGATTTTCTAGGCTTCACGCATAGTTGCGGGAAGACCGCGAAGGGCAACTGGTTCACGATTCGACGGCAGACCGCGAAGAAGCGGTTGCGGAGCAAGCTGCAAGCAGTCAAGCAGGAGCTCGGCAAGCGCTGGCACAAGCGGGTGGTCGAGAACGGGAATTGGCTGCGGTCGGTGGTGCAAGGATACTTCAACTATCACGCGGTACCGGGCAATTTCGGAGCGCTACGGACGTTCCAACGGGAGGTGGCTCGTATGTGGCTGGCGGGGCTACGGCGTCGCAGCCAACGGGATCGCCATTCGTGGGAGCGCTTCGGTCCGATCGTGGATCGTTTTCTGCCTACGCCGCGAATTCTGCATCCGCTCCCTGGGGTTCGCTTTGACGCTAAGTACCCGCGGTAAGAGCCGTATGCGCTAGAGTGCGCTCGTACGGATCCGTGCGGGGGGCGTCCGGCAACGGGCGTCCCTACCGCGACTGAACGCCGATAAAACGTGGCGAGAACCACGCACTCCATGGAGTGGCTCTGCGGCCCTTCTCTGCCATTTACCCGAATTGGCCGGTAAAGCGCCCCACTTTATTGCTCACCGCCCAGGGTGCGGCCGGCGTGGCCCGGTTCCTCGAGAGACTTGAGCAGCGTGTCGATATTGGCTTTCACTTCGATCACGGTGGCCTGGTCGGGTTCGAAGGTGGCGATGAGGATGCGTGTGGACTTGCTCGCCTCGCCCATAAAGATGTAAGTCGCCTCCCGGTTGGCCCGGGAATGTGTACACACCATGGGATGCAGGTTTGGTCCCCGCAAGGAATCCATGAAACGATCCCGGTCGCGCCAGTCGTCGGGGTCGTCCCGGGACTTCAGATCCTTCAGGCCCTCGAAGAGAGCGAGCTTAAAGCCGCTGGCGCCCTCCGGATGGGCCACCTTCACGGCGAAGTTCGCGACGCCCATGAACTTGACGTGCACGCGCTGGGTACCGTAATGGGTTTCGATGGCTTTCACGATGCGATCGAACTCCGCATCGCCGCCCCATGCCGCACCCGACGACAATAGAACTACCAGAGCCGCGGCCCAAGCGGGTGTTTTCATTGTGCCTTCCTCCAGGTGCTGGAACGCTCCAGGCGAGGAATGCCGAACTCACCGCCGAGATCCGCCAACTTCTCGGGATCGAGCGTGCCGATAATGTGGACGATGGTAAGTTCTTTGGGTTCGGCGGCGATGACCACGATGCCACCGAGTTGGCCGTTTCCGCCGTCCTTAAAATACACGTCAACATTTTCGTTGTGTTTGGACCTGACGCCGACCAGGCGTCCCCATGCGGGGCCCTGCAACTGGGAGCGCAAGCCTTCCACATCGGCCATGTTGTATTGGCCTTCATGTGAGAACTGGAAGCTTCTCACGTAGATGCTGTCGAGACCGGCGAGCAGCTTGCGAACGTCGGCGTCGTCACCGTCTTTGTCGTTCAGGAATTTGCCGGCAAGCTTCAGCATGGACTTATCCATGGTGACGGTTACGGCTTCGTCGGCTTTATCGGCGAGCGCGTCCAGATTGACCGGCAGCTTGATATCCTGCGCGCACGCGGGGAGCATGGCGGCCGCTAAAGCGAGCATTGCGATTTTCATTTTATGTTTCCCACCTCGCTACCAAATACGAACTTGGACGCCGGGCGGAGGCATTATTCAGTGGGGAGGGACTGCGCCCGCAAAAGAGTTCGTCAATACCCCCAAACAGGGGGTTTGTATAGGGTGAGTTCTCGGTTACACATAGGGTTATATCCATAAGCTATAGGATTATTCTTGGGTTATCCTAAGGAGCTTGCTAAAAGCAAATGTCGCCACAACGCCCATTCACTCCCCCAAACTCTGAACTTCTGAAGCTACACCACAGGCGCACCGAACTCGACAACGCGATTCGCCTGCTTGAGGAAATCCGATTGATCCGTTTGCGGCGACCGCCGGAACTGTCAGCCATCATCTCGAAGGTCCGGCGCGTGGCTTGAAGCCTCGAGCCGCTGTTTCAGGCATTTGCCCGGTATTTTTGGGACATGCCTGACGCGGCTAGTGGGGACCCGCCAGATACCAGGGATTCGGACCACTCAAAACGGCATTGCCCGATGGAGTGGTGCCTTCGGCGCCGGTATAGAAGAACACCTGTGCCGCATTGGTTGACGGGCTCTCGTACACGATGTCTGGATGCCCATCCTGGTTGAAGTCGGCGATCACCGTGACGTGCCATGAATTGGCGGGCAAGTTCGCGGCGGATTGCAACTGGCTGCCCTGGAGACCGGGCGCGGTGCCACCCATATACCAGATCTGGACGGTGCCGCTCACAGGGTCCTGCCATACTACGTCGGGCACGCCGTCGCCGTTGAAATCGGCGGTGCCCACGATGTGCCACGAGTTGGTCTGATCCAGGTCGGCGGCGCCCATATAGGTGGTACCCTGCGATCCGCCCATATACCAGATCTGCGCAAATCCGGATGTGGGGTCCTCCCAAAGCAGGTCGGGATGGCCGTCCCGGTTGAAGTCCGCTACCGATACGATGTGCCATGAATTCTTGTTGGTGATGTTGGCCGCGGAGAGCAGCATATTGCCGCCGGGACCTCCCAGGAACCAGACTTGTACAGCGCCGCTAACCGGATCCTGCCAGAGCACGTCCGGATTGCCATCGCCGTTGAAATCGGCGATGCCGACAATGTGCCACGGGTTGGTCTGGGTGAGATCCGCGGCCCCAGTGACGGAAACGCCCTGGGCGCCGCCGAGGTACCAGATCTGGGCAAACCCGGAGGTGGGATCTTCCCAGATCACATCGGGATGGCCATCATGGTTAAAGTCGCTGGGCACGTGGGGTCCGGCGGGCGAGAATACCGTGGTGCCGCCGAAGCCGGGCGAATAGAAGGCAATCGCCGTTCCGGCGCCGGTGCTCAGGTTGATGGTAAGGACTTGGCCATCGGATGTGAATCCGTACACGGTTCCGTTGTAGAACGCCAGGCCGTAGACTTCGGTATATCCGATGTTGCCGATCAAGGTGCCTTGGCCGTTGGAGGTATTCAACTTGAAAAGCTGGTCGCCCGAAGAGCCGAGGCTGGTCAGATAGAGGTTGCCGGAGGAATCGAACTCGAGATCGCCGGAAGAGTCGTAAGTTCCGGAGCCGGAGCCACTGCCGACCCGGGTGCCGGCGCCGGTAGCGGTATTAAGGATGTACAGACTGTCCGATCCGGCCGCGTAGAGAGTGGCGCTGGGGCTGAAGACGAGGGCGTTCACGGTAGCGCCGACTTCCCCGATGGCGGTGCCGGCTCCCGTGTTGGGGTTGATGCTGTACAGCACGCTGGATTGGCCGGTATCGGCCAATGAAATTGCGTAAAGCACGCCATTGTAAGAGGCGATATCGCTCATCACCACGGGAAGACGGCCGATGGATTTGGTGGCGCCGGTGGTGGGGACAATGCTATAGAGGTAACCATTCAGCCCCCCGCCGAGAATGGTCTGGCTGGAGGCCTCCGGCTGCACATCGGCTGTGGCCGGAGATTCCGGGAGCCCGGCAGGCGGTGCGCCTGGCGGCGGCAGCGTCCCACGATAAACCTGCGCGAATGCAGGGAGAATTGCGAGCGCTGCGATCAGGCCAAGCTTCGTTCCCACCGATATCTTGTACACGAGCCGATTCCCTCCACGGTTGTTGTAGAGTACAACCGGGGCGTGCAGGATGTCAATACAGTCGAGGTGTACGCTGCGGGAAAAGGCTAAAACCGCTTGCTGACGCGCGCGGCTCAGAAGTGTTGCCCTGCATTTGCAGCGGCTTACCGAGCCGCGACCGTAAGGGAGCGTTTTTCCGCAGCCTGCTAATCTAATCTAGTGCGGGCCGGCGATGTACCAGGGATTCGGGCCGCTCAGTACCGCGTTGCCGGCAGGGGTGGTGCCCTGGGCGCCGGTGTAGAAGAACACCTGCGCGGCATTCGTGGACGGGCTTTCGTATACGACGTCCGGATGGCCATCCTGATTGAAATCGGCAACGGCCACCACGTGCCAGGCATTGGCGCCCAGGTTCGCGGCGGATTGCAATTGGCTGCCTTGCTGGCCGGCCGCGGTTCCGCCCATATACCAGACCTGCACGGTCCCGCTAACCGGATCCTGCCACAACACGTCGGGAACGCCGTCGCCATTGAAATCGCCGGTACCTACGATGCGCCAGGGGTTGGTCTGGTCCAGATCGGCCGCGCCCAACAGGGTGATGCCTTGCGGGCCACCCAGGTACCAGATCTGGGAGAAGCCCGAGGTGGGATCCTGCCAGAGCAGGTCGGGATGGCCATCCTGATTGAAGTCCGCGACGGAAACCACCTTCCAGGCGTTATGGGTGGTGATGTTGGCGGCGGATTGGAGCTCATTGCCTCCGGAGCCTCCCAGGAACCACACCTGTACGGCGCCGCTGACGGGGTCCTGCCAGACCACATCGGGGTTGCCATCGCCGTTGAAATCGGCGACCGCTACGATACGCCAGGGGTTGGTCTGGGTGAGGTCCGCCGCGCCGGTGACGGAGACGCCCTGGCCGCCGCCCAGATACCAGATTTGGGCAAAGCCGGATGTGGGATCCTCCCAGATCACGTCGGGATGGCCATCGTGGTTGAAGTCACCGGGCACGCTCACTGCGGCCGGAGCATACACGGTGGTCCCGTCGAAGCCCGGCGAGTAAGTGGCGATAGCGGCGCCAAGACCGGTGCTCAGGTTGACGTTCAGCACCGTGCCTCCGGAGGTGAAGCCGTAGGCGGTCCCGTTGTAATAGGACAGTCCGTAAACCTGGGAATAGCCGATGTTACCGATCAGCGCGCCTTGCCCGGTGGCCGGATTGATTGAAAACAGGCGATCGCCGGAAGAACCGGTGCTGGTCAGATACAGGATCCCACGCGAGTCAAAGGCGAGATCGCCGGAGGATTGATAGGTCCCGGAGCCGCTGCCACTGCCGATTAGCGTGGCTTGGCCGGTGCTGGTGTTCAGGGTGTAGAGACTATCGCCTCCGGCGGCGTAAAGGGTACCGCTCTGGCTGAAGACCAATGCGTTCAGGGTGGGACCCGTGTATCCGATGGCCGTGCCGGCGCCGCTGCTGGGATCGATCGTGTATAAGACACTGGATTCACCGGTCTCGGCCAATGAGATTGCGTAGAGCGACGTATTGTATGCGGCGATATCGCTCATTACCGTGGGCAGGGGTCCGATCAGGACGGTTGCGCCGGTGGTTGGAACGATGCTGTAAAGGTTGCCGTCCGAGCCGGCGCCGAGAATCGCCGTCATGGCCGTCACGTTGACGGGTCCGGTATCGGCGACACGCCAATTGTTGTTCTCGTTGGATTCCGAAACCTGGCTGTTGGCATCGGCGAAGGCCGCCAGGTACCAGGTTCCCGGAGAAAGACTGGCGGGAACGGCTATGGGACCCGCGCAAGTATATGTTCCGCCGGCGGAGAGCCCCGAGATGGCGCAGCCCCAGTTGGTATCGACGGCGGTGCTCAACGAAGGATTGGATGCGGGCGAGAAATAGAACTCCAACTGGAACGCTCCAGCGTCGGCATTGCCCTGATTCAGCACGGTGCTGGAGACGTCGATGGTTCCGCCGGCAATCGCGGTGTTGGGCCCGCTCAACGCGCTGACGACGAGGTCGGGGAGCGCGGCCACAGCGCTGACCATGAACTCGAACTGGTTTGAAGAGATCCCGTCAGGGTCGTTGACTTGCATGCCCCACGTTCCGGAAGCGTTGAGCGCAAGGGTCATCTGGAAACTGGTCGGAGTGACATTCTGAAGTTGTCCGGATCCTTGCAGGGTGGTGGTTCCATTGCTTGGCGAAGTGACGACTACGGTCAGGTTGGCTTGGAACCCGCTGCCGAAGACGGTGACCGCCTGGGTCTGGGAACCGACCGTCGGGGTTTGCGGAGTGATGGAGGCGATCTGCGGGGTGGAGGCTCCAGGCCAGGAGGTTGCCAGGTAATAAGCGTCAACCGATCCCAAACCCGTGACTTCGTCGTAACCGGGTCCCGCATTGTAACCGAGGGAGCCGGACGGGCAATTGGTTGTGCCGGTCTGGCATGGAACGATGTTGCTGCCCGAAGTGATGTCGTGAAACACAGACCCATTGTGCTGCGCCAGCCAGTAAAGCGTGGGGTTGACGTTGCCCAGGCCGGCTTGCGGCTGAATGCCGGTCGAGACCAGGTAGTGGTTCAGCAGCGTGAGCATGCCGGCGAAGACGGGCGCGGAGGCCGAAGTGCCGCCCTCGACCGCAAACAGTTGCAGCAGCCAGACGGTTGCAGTGGGACAACTGGTCAGCAGGCCGGCATAACAAATGACGTATCCATCGTGATCGGCGGAAGCGGCCAGCGCGACATCCGGCACCAGGCGGCAGGGTGGATTCGAGCAGGCGCCCGCGCTCGGGAAACCAGACCCGATTTGCCATGGCGGGGCGGGGTAGTGCATGCTGACGCCGCCGCCGCTGGCCGATAAGTCATTCCGGAGCCCCGTTCCGTCAACGCTGTCGTTCCAAGCCATCTCCGGAATATAGAACTGCGCGGAACCTTGATTACTCCCGTTGAAGTAGTTCCAGTAGCCGCCATCGTTCAGGATGAACTCGGTGCCGCCTACGGCCGTGACTTCCGGAATGCTGGCGGGAAATTCCACGGCCAGCCCCTGGGTTGCCTGGGTAGGAGGCTTCTTGGTATTGACATCGCAGGCGGCCGCGCCGGCATCCCCGGAGGAAGCTACCCAGGTCACGCCCAGGGCGTTGGCTTGTTGGGCGGCGGTGCGGTAAGAATCCAAAACGCCGAGATCGCCGGCCTCGCAGCCGCCATAGCTCATGCTGATCACGGGAGCGATAATCGGGTTCTGGTCGAGAGCGTATAACACGGAAGTCAGGATATCGGTCGAATAGACGTAAGTAATCTGCGCATCCAGGGCCACGGCCCCGGACAATTCCAGATCCATTTCCGCTTCCGAGAGATCGCCCGTAGTGCCGGGATTCTTGCTATATGGCACCAGGAGTTGGACGGGAGGGTTAGGCGGCAAGCTGAATATGTTGCGATAGGCGGCTAAGTCGGCTAAGTTGATATCGGTCTGCCCGACGACCACCAGGTTTTGTCCGGCGCCGTTAATCCCCAAGGTGTACAGGGGAGTCAGATCGTAGATGGTCGCCAGGTCGCCGGGAGCCAGGTAGTGCGTCCCGGCCAGGTTCGTATACGCCGGTTTCATGGAGGCGGCGCGCGGATGCCCGAGAGGCTCAAGGCGGAAGTCGTCCAGGCCGCGGATCGCGGCGGCCACGCCGGCGAGTGCGGCGGGAACGAACGGATCTGTGGCATTCGCAAAATGAGTTTCGCCATCCACCAGGTAGCGATGAATTTCGGTACGAAATACGCGCGCGACCTGGCCGGCGGAGCCGCTGAAGACGATCCAGTTCCGGGCATGCGCCGTATAGCGTACCTGGAATCCCTCGGATTCGAGCCATGCCTGGATTTTGCCCAGATCGCCGGGGCTGATTCCAAAACGGTCGCCAAATTGGTCCGAGGTCAGCCAGCGGTGATACTCCGGCGAGGAGCGGTCCTGTTGCGCGGCGAGCAGTTGGCTGAGTGACACCTGTTGCGTGGCCGAGGGCTTCAGTAGCAGGGTAATCGATTGGAGGGCGAGGGATGGATCCACGGAGCCCTGATCATATTGCGGCTGTGCTTTCGATGGGATATTGCCCCGGAGCTCGATCACCTCGCCGGCACTGATGGGTGCGGCGATGCGGGCAGGCTGTGCAGGCAGTGGCGAAGCATGGAACAGCAGGCCGGTAGCGAGGGCCAAGGGCAGCAGGCGTTTTACGAATGTGAGTGAGTTTAGCGACACGCAGCACCTCCCGGCCGTCTATTGCAAACGGGCGGCACCGGCGCACCAGACGGAGGCCCAGCGTAAACCGCGGTTGGACAAAAGTCAACCATAAGGTAAAAAGCTGACATTACCTTAAAGTTATCAATCGGCGAATTCCTGGATGGGCTTTACGGTGCGGATAACAACCGCTGTCGCTACTGGATCGCGACCGTAATCCCGTTCTGGGTGGCCGCTGTTCCGACCGTGATCACGACCGGCTGGGGGCCGGACGCGAGACCCGTGGGGACCTGCAGATCCACCTGAAGCACGCCGTTGACTTCGCCGGGAGCAGGGCCTGCGTAGATCACATTCGCCGGCGCTCCGCCGATGGTGGCTGTGACCGGCTGCGTGACCAGCGAGCCGGCGCCGGGGGCCAGCGCACCGTCGATGGCGCCGCCCACGATCGCGCCGCCCCCAGTGGCGAATATCTGGATGTAGCTGCCTGCCGCTACCGGATTGGCGGCGGTGTTGAGCGAATAATCGGCATTCAGGATTGCCCCCGGCCCGCTGCCGCTGGCATTGATGGCGAAAATCGCGGGCGCGGAGGCAGTGACCGGCAAGGTGACGGAGTTCGACACCACCGCTCCATTGCCCGCATTGTATTGGTACTGGACGACGGTTTGCTGCTTGCCGGCCACTTCAAACGGTACGATGGCGCTGACCTGGTTGACCTCCGCGTACACCAGCGGCGCCGGCACTCCATCGAACAGCACCTGCGCGCCCGCCACCGAAGTGGGGAACATATTACTGGAATTCACCTGTGCGCCCACCAGCGTGCCGGGGCCCAGATTCGCGCCGAAGACAGTCACGATCTCGCCTGGGGCCACCGATCCGGCCTGAAAGCTGGCGGCGTTGACCACGTAGCTCCCGGTGAGAGTGGGCGGGGTGGTTTCCATGGCCGTCATCAGGGCGTTGAAAGCGGGGGTGGGATTGTAGTTGAAGTCGAATGGCAGGGCCGCACCGTAGCCGGCGAAGACGCTGGGGATCCACGAATCGTTGTACGAAACACCCCAGACCTGAAACGCCGTGCAGGCGGGCTGTTCGAGGCAGGTGCTCATGATGGTCTGGTAGACCTGCGCCTGGGTGGCGAGATCGTCTGCCGAAGCGTTGCCGCTCGAATCCACGGGCAGCCGGTCATCCATTTCGGTGATATGGACCTGGAGGCCCAGCGCGGCCAGCGCCTGGATGTTCTGGGTGAGCTCGGCGGCGCTCGGATAGTAAGTGTTCTCGACATGCATTTCAAAGCCGACACCGTTGATGGGCACGCCGTTCTTGACGAAATCCGTCACCATGCTTAAGACCGCGTCGAACTTGGGGCCGGGTTCTTCAATGTTGTAATCGTTATAAAAGAGAAGCGCATTGGGGTCGGCCGCATGCGCCCATTGGAAGGCCTGGGCGATATAGCCGGTGCCGGTCTGGCCGATGCCGGGCTGATCGTACCAGATCGAATCCCGGAGGACGGATGGGTTGTCGTCGCTCCAGGCCTCGTTCACCACGTCCCATGCGAATACGTTGCCCTTGAAATGCGTGACTTCGGCGGTGATATGGCTTTCGAGCAAGTTCGCCATATCGGACGGGGAGGCGGTTGCGGCATAGGGCGGCAGCCACGACGGGAGCTGCGTATACCAACAGAGGTTGTGGCCGCGGACGCGCATATTGTATTTCTGCGCGAAAGTCACCAGTTCATCGCCGGGCTGAAAGTTGTAAGTGTCCTGGGTGGGCTGCGTGACGTCCCATTTCATGGCATTGCCCGGCTCCAGCATGCTGTATTGAGTGGAGAGCAGGCCGGCGTAGGAGGGATTCAGGAGCAGGTCGGGCGGGCCGTACTCGTCGGCGGACGCCGCGGCGCCGATCGGAATTCCGCGGGCGGCGGCGGCTTGCCGCAGCGTGGTTTGCGCGGACAGCGGGGCTGCCAGCAGTAGTACCGGCAGAAATACCGCGAGGCGGCCGGAGAGTATCGACATATGGGGTCCTCCTGGGGTCAAATTCATGATAATTCATGGAACAGGCCGGAAAACAGCGGGTCTGGAGACCCGCTGCAGACCTGGAGGTCTGCCCCACAGCACCTACGGCATGGGCTGGACATCCACGGCGACGTGCAGCTTGTGGCGGGCGCCGCCCAGGAGCACTCCGTAGATGGGGCTGACGTCGCTGTAATCGCGTCCCCAAGCCACGGTGATATGGCCGTCCGAGGGCACGCAATTGTTGGTCGGGTCGAAATCCACCCAGCCGGCCGCGGGACACCATGCGGAGCACCAGGCGTGGGAGGCGTCCGCGCCCACCAGGCGCGGGCGGCCCGGAGGCGGCAAAGTCCGCAGGTAGCCGCTCACATAACGCGCGGGGAGTCCCAGCGAGCGCAGGCAGCCGATCTGGAGATGCGCGAAATCCTGGCACACCCCGCGGCGCTTTTCGAAGAATGTCTGCACAGGCGTGGCGACTTCAGTGGCCGTTTTGTCAAAACGGAAATCCTGGTGGATGCGGCGCGTCAGGTCGAGAACCGCGGCCAGCAGCGGCCGGCCCGCCGGAAAAGATTCGCGCGCGTAGGCGGCCAACTCCGGACTGGAGCGCACCCGCGGCGTATCGAAAACAAATTGCCAGGCCTCCAGGATTTCGCCGGTCGGGTAGGCGTCCAACGCCTGTTGCACGGTTTCCCAAGGAGGCGATGCGGCGAAATCGGGCGGAGGGGCGGCATGTACTTCGAGGTCGCTGTTGGCCTCCACGATCAGACAGTCGTGCGGCTCGTGTAGGGTAAAAGTGTTCAGCGTGTTGCCGAAGTAATCCTGGTGGGTCGCGGTTGCGGGCGGCGTGGGCAGAACAAATACGCGGGTTGCACGGCAGGCCTGTTTGGGCAGATTGCGCGGCGTCAACCGGACGATATGATGCGACACCGAGACGGGATCCTCGTAATCGTACGTGGTCCGGTGGGAGACCCGATAGATCAAGTGGTGCGCTCCATTTCCGCGTGGCTGAAATACACATGCGTGATGGCATCCGATAACGCGGGCAGGGCCGCGCCGGTGGCTGCCAGCAGTTGGTCCAGCGGCTCGCGAATGTTACCCGCGCCCGGCTGGCAAAGCATACGGACATCGGCGCGCCCCAGATCGGCCGCGGCTTCCTCCAGGCGGTTCTGTTTGGAGAGCGGCCAACCCGCGCCCGAGGGCCGGCCGGACAGCCAGCGGCAGTGTTCGAAGAGATCCTGCAACTGGAAGGCGAGGGCGCGCGGATTGGCGTCGTCGTTCATCAGCAGATCGAGTACCGGCGCGGCCTGCAGCACGGTGAAATAGCGCGCCCGGTAAGTCATGGAACTGTCGGCAACTTCGAGCAGCATCTCGAGTGTCGGCCAGGTGCGGGGATTGAGCGGCACCACGATGCCGCGGAAAAGACCCACCAGTTGGATGGAGCGCTCGACGCGTCTTCCGAGGCTGAGAAAATGCCAGCCGGGGCCGCGGGTGATATTCTCCATTTCGATACCGCGGAGAGCGGCGAGCGTACCGATACAATGATTCAGCACGGCCAGCGCTTCGCCGGTGGAGGCATATCCCCAGGCGGAACTGTGCGCCGCGCCGAATTGGCTGACAATGCGCAAAGTATCGCTCGAGAGGTTGACGCGCACATGGGCGGCGGCGCGGGCGGCACGATTCAGCACCGAGTTCAGGCTGTCGCCACGCTGCTCCTCGAAGATCAGGGAGAGGATTTCCTGCTCCAGATCGTGCCACTGGTCGAGATGGCCTTGCGGGTCGTCTTCGGAAAGCCGGGAGTGCGGCGACTCCAGGCACTCATAAAGCTGCATGAGAGAATCCCACTCGGACGTGCCGGAAGCGCCGAACTCGCCGGTGAGCCGGACCAGGATGCAGCGCAGGACGCGGGCCAGGTGCTCGGCGCGCTCGGCGTAACGGCCCAGCCAGAACAGATGGTCGGCCGCGCGGCTGGGCAGGCCGGTGCCTTCGCCGCGATTCAGATCGAGAGGCTGGTCGCCGGGGTGCTGCGGCGTGAGGATGTCCACCGGTCCGTTGGAAAGCACCCACGTGTCCTTACTGCCACCGCCGCGCTGCATGGAGACTACGGGCGTATCGAGCGAGGGTGAGACGCGCGCGAGCCCGCCGGGCATCGCTACCCAGGAATCCCCCGAAGCCGCCAGAAAAACGCGCAGCACGACGCGGCGGGGCGCGAGACTGCCTTGGGACCAGACCGGGATTGTGGAAAGATCCAGCAATTCCTGGCCGGCAAATTCATAAGGGCGCTGGCGCATGCGGGCCACCAGGCGGGCGCGTTCGTCGCCGGCGAGTTTCGCGCCGATTACCGGTTCCATTCCCTGCGCGGGAAAGGCGGGCTTGACGACCAGAAAGTCCAGATTATCGAGCACGTATTGAAGCGGCCCCGGCTGGCCGCACCACCAGGTGGCCACCGAAGGGAGCTTCAGGCGCTCTCCGAGCAACCGCTGGCTCAGCCGGGGCAGGAAGGGCATGAAAGCGGAGGATTCGATCAGGCCGCTGCCTAGAGCATTAGCCACCACCACGTTGCCGGCGCGCACGGCTTCGAGCAGCCCGGCGACACCGAGAAAGGAATCGGAGCGTAATTCGATGGGGTCGCAGAAGGAGTCGTCCACGCGGCGCAGGATGACATCCACCGGCTTGAGACCATCCAGCGTTTTAAGGTACACGCGGCTCTCGCGGACGGTCAGGTCGCCGCCCTGAACCATCGTGAAACCCAGATAGCGGGCCAGGTAGGAATGTTCGAAGTAAGTCTCGTTGAAGGGACCGGGGGTGAGCAGCACGACGCGCGGGTTATCGCGGCGGGAGGGGGAGAGATTCAGCAGGTGGTCGCGGAAGGAACGGAAGAAAGCCGCCAGCGGCTGGACCTCGAACTCGCGGAAGAGGTCGGGAAAGGTTTCCGCCAGCACGGTGCGGTTTTCGAGGGCATAGCCGGCGCCGGAAGGGGCCTGGGTACGGTCGGAGAGAACCCACCATTGGCCGTCGGGCGAGCGCGCCAGGTCGACAGCCAACAGGTGCAGGTAGGTATGGATGGCCGGCAGACCGTGGCAAGGCCGCCAGAAGCCGGGATTGGCGAAAACCAGCGCCGGCGGGAGTAGGCCGCCGCGGAGCAGCTCCTGGGGGCCGTAAAGGTCGGCCAGGATGTAGTTCAGCAGGCGCGCCCGCTGGATGAGGCCCGCTTCGAGGGCGTGCCACTCGGCGGGCGGGATGAGAAGAGGGATAGAGTCCAGGCTCCAGGGGCGGTCCATGCCCAGCGGATCGCCATAGACATTGTAGGTTACGCCGTTTTCGCGAATTCGCTGGCGGGCGAACTTCCAGCGGCGCGCCAGTTCGTCGCCGCCGAGCGCGGACATGGAGCCGATCAGGGTATCCCACTGCGGACGAAGAACACCCGAGGCGGCCGACATCTCGTCGTAAACGCCGGCTGTCTGGCGATATCCGGCGCATAGGGGGGGCACATCGAGAGTGTCACCGGAAATGCTCATCTGGGAAAACTCGGCGCTCGTTGGGTAGTGGTATTAATTTTAACAGAGTTCAGTTTCTGGCAAACCCGTTTTGTTGCGGATTGCTGGTTTTGGTGCGTCTGCATTTCTCGGGACAGCCAGTGGGTCCGCGTTTCTCGCAATGACGCAGAGATAACCGCAAAGGGCGCAAAGACAGCCCAACAGAAAGAATTCGGTTTAACTTGTCGGTCTCTTCTTGGCGCCCTTCGCGGTTATCCTGGCGCCTTGGCGAGAAACCGCCGCAAATCCAGTGTCAGTGGGAATTCCGGATTTCGTTCCTCGGGCGGCAGCGGCATAGGTCCCGGCGTGTGGCCGGTGTCCCGGAAGCGGGCCAGGCGGCGGCTCTCGGCTTCCTGCGCGTTCACCGGGAATTGCTCGTTGGCGCGCCCCCCGGGGTGGGTCACGTGATACGTGCAGCCGCCCACCGCGCGCCCGGACCAGGTGTCCACGATGTCGAAGACCAGCGGCGAGTGCACCGGGATGTTGGGGTGCAGGCAGGACGGCGGCTGCCAGGCCCGATAGCGCACGCCCGCCACGAATTCGCCCGATTTCGCCGGTGGGATCAGCGGCACGCGGCGGCCGTTGCAGGCCACCACGAAGCGCTCGCCGGCCATCCCGGATCACTTTCACCTGCAGCCGCTCCACGGAGGAATCCACATTGCGCACGGTCGCGGTTCCAGAGGCTTCCTCGCCCAGCACGTGCCAGGGTTCCAGGGCGTGGCGCAATTCCAGCCGGATGCCGCGCCGGGTGACCGACCCGATCAGCGGAAAACGAAACTCGAAGTGCGGGGCGAACCATTCCGCCTGAAAATCGTATCCGGCCGCGCGCAGGTCCGCCATGACGTCTTCCCAGTCAGCTGTACGAAGTGGGGCAGCATGAAGCGGTCGTGCAGCATGGTTCCCCACCAGGCGAGCCTCCGGCGGTACGGATTCTTCCAGAAATGCGCGGTCAGGGCGCGCACCAGCAATTGCTGGGTCAGGCTCATCTGCGCGTGCGGCGGCATCTCGAAGGCGCGCAGCTCAACCAGGCCAAGCCGCGCTCCGGCGGCGTCCGGCGAGTAAAGCTTGTCGATGCAGAATTCGGCGCGATGCGTATTGCCCGCCAGATCGGTGAGCAGATGGCGGAAGACGCGATCGGCCAGCCATAGCGGAGGCGGCGGAGAATCCTTGTCCGGAATCTGGTCGAAGGCAATCTCCAGCTCGTAGATGGAATCCGTGCGCGGCTTCGTCGACGCGCGGGTGCTGGCTGGTGGGGCCGATGAACAATCCCGAGAGCAGATACGAAAGCGACGGATGATTTTGCCAGTAACCGATCAGGCTGCGCAGCAGATCGGGACGCCGCAGGAAGGGACTGTCCTCGGGAGTGGGTCCGCCGATGACCACGTGATTGCCGCCGCCGGTGCCGGAGTGTTGCCCATCCAGCATGAATTTCTCGGTGCCCAAACGGCTCTGGCGAGCGAGATCGTAGAGGGCGGTGGTGTTGGCGGTGAGCTCGTCCCAGGATGCCGCGGGTTGGATGTTCACCTCAATCACGCCCGGATCGGGAGTCACTTTCAGCACGGCGATGCGCGGATCGGAAGGCGGCGCATAGCCTTCCAGCATGACCGGCATTTTCAGATAAGCGGCGGTATCTTCGATGGCCGCCACCAGATCCAGATAATCCTGCAGATACTCGACGGGCGGCATGAAGACGAACAGCTTGCCCTGGCGCGGCTCCACGCAGAGCGCCGGGCGCGAGATCCAGGGCGAAGACGCGCCCTTTTCGGGCGGCTCGGCTGGGCCGGCTTCGGGCACGGGATCGCCGGCGGGAGGCGCATCGAAAAGATGGCGCTTGTGCTCCAGCCTGTCGGGCAGGCGGGTGCGCCTTTCAAACGGATCCGGATCGTAGGAATAGAGCACGTCTTCCGGCTTGGTCCAGGGAAGGGACTCGAGCGGCAACCGGTAGCCCATGGACGAATCGCCGGGTATCAGGAACATTTGCGGGGAGGCGAGGAACCAGGGCTGGCTGGTCCAGCGCGGGGCGCCGGAACGGGTAGGGATGCGCCGCAACGGCAGCACGTAGCCGATGGGCTGGCCGAGTCCCTGTTCGAAAATTCGTGCCACGCGGGCGCGCTCGATAGGATCGGCGAGCTTGGGATCGAGGGGATCGACATTCACCGGCAGCTTGCGTTCCTTCCACAGATAATAGAAGACGTCCTCGTAGGCGGCCATGGTGAAAGCGGCGCTCACCTGCAGGCGGCGGGATAGCGCCTCCAGGAACTGGCGCGCGTGCGCCGCGGTGTAGCCGTAATCTCTGGCGTCTTCGGCGATCAAGCCGGCATCGTCCCATACGGGAACGCCATCCTTGCGCCAGTGACAGCCGAACGCCCAGCGCGGCAGCGGCTCGCCGGGATACCACTTGCCCTGTCCGAAATGCAGCAGCCCGCCGGGCGCGAAACGCTGGCGCAGGCGTCCCAACAGGTCCACCGCGCGCTCGCGTTTGGCGGGACCCAGCGCGGCGGTGGTCCATTCGGCGGCGTCGGGATCGTCCAGAGAGACGAAGGTGGGCTCGCCGCCCATCGTAAGCCGCACGTCGCCGGAGCGCAGGTCGGCATCCACGCGGCGGCCCAGCTTTTCGATATCCTGCCACTGCGCGGCGGAATAGGGCTTGGTCACACGCGGGGATTCGTAAATGCGCGCGCACCGTCATCTCGTGGCGGAACTCGGTATTGCAGGGGTCCAGGCGGCCGGAGATGGGCGCGGCGCTGGAGGCGTCCGGCGTGCAGGCAAGCGGGATGTGGCCTTCGCCGGCCAGCAGCCCGGAGGTGGGATCGAAACCGATCCAGCCGGCGCCGGGAAGATAGACTTCGGTCCACGCGTGCAGGTCGGTAAAGTCGCTGGTGGGTCCGGAGGGGCCTTCGAGCGGTTTCACGTCCGCCACCAGTTGAATAAGATAGCCGGAGACGAAGCGGGCGGCGAGTCCGAGATGGCGGGCGATCTGCACCAACAGCCAGGCGGAATCGCGGCAGGAGCCGGTGCGCAGCGCGAGAGTTTCCTCACATGTCTGGACGCCGGGCTCCATGCGGATGACATAACCGACCTCGCGCTGGACGAGCTGATTCACGGCCACCAGGAAGTCCATCGTGCGCGTGGCGGCGCGGGGCACGCGAGCGAGAAGGGCGGAAAGCAGGGGGCCGGCCGGCTCGGTTTCGAGAAAGGGACGGAGATCGCGGGCGGCCGAGGGATCGTATGAAAAGGGATACTCTTCGGCGTAAGGCTCCAGGAAGAAGTCGAAAGGGTTGTAGACCGCCATTTCGGCGACCAGGTCCACCTCGACCGCTAGCTCCGTGGTGGGCTCGGGGAAGACCAGGCGCGCGAGATAGTTTCCCTGGGGGTCCTGCTGCCAGTTGATGAAGTGATTCTCCGGACTCACTTTCAGCGAATAGGCCAGGATGGGTGTCCGGCAATGCGGGGCGGGGCGCAGGCGCACGATGTGCGGTCCGAGAGAGACGCGCCGGTCGTAACGGTAGCTGGTCAGGTGATGAAGGGCAACGTGGATCGCCATGGATGTTTGGGTGTCGGCTGAAACCGGGAACCGTTCAACGGGGAAAGTTCGGAAACGGCGGCTAAGTCACGAGTATAGCTCCGGGCAGCGGCCGGTGTGCGGTTGGGCACCAGGGAGATGCACCGCGAGGAGTGTTCCGGCTGCTTGTTCCGCTAAACTAAGGGCAGTGTCATGCGCATTCGCCTTGGATTCGATATTCAGTTCTATGTGCCCGTTCCGGTGCCGGTCGTGGCTTTGCTCAACGTGCATCCATCGCGCGTGGGCGACTTGATTGAACCCGATATCCTGCGTGTCGAGCCGGAGGTGCAGCAGGAGCAGTATACCGATACGTTCGGTAACATCTGTACGCGCTTCACCGCTCCGGCGGGGTGTCTCCGGCTATGGAATTCGACGCTGATCGAAGACTCGGGCGAGGTGGACGCGCAGAGTCCGTCGGCGCGCGAGATTCCGGTGGCGGACCTGCCGCCGGAGGCGCTGCGCTTTCTGTTAAGCAGCCGGTATTGCGAAGTGGATCTGATGTCCAACACCGCCGCGCAGTTATTCGGCGGCGTCCCGCCGGGCTGGCAGCGGGTGCAGGCCATCTGCGACTGGGTGCATCAGAGTGTGACTTTTGGCTACCAGTTCGCCAGCGCGACCAAGACGGCGGTCGATGTATACCGGGAGCGCACCGGCGTCTGCCGCGACTTCCAGCACCTGGCGATTACGTTTTGCCGGGCGCTCAACATTCCAGCGCGATACGCGACCGGATACCTGGGAGACATTTGCGTACCAGCCACGGATGCGCCGATGGACTTCAGCGCGTGGTTTGAAGCGTACCTGGAAGGCCGCTGGTGGGCTTTCGATGCGCGCAACAACGTGCCGCGGGTGGGGCGCGTGCTAATGGCCACCGGCCGCGACGCGACGGATGTGGCCCTGACTACATCTTTCGGAGATGCGCGGCTGGTGCATTTTGCTATCACCAGCGATCCGGAGACGTAGTAGTGTGTCCGGTCTCAGCCTCCGCGGAACCAAACCAGTCGCCCTTTGAATCGTACTGGCTAATACGGTTTTGATTTGGTACACTCGCCCCAATGGGGAACATCCCGGACTCGGCGCAGATCACCGAACTGCTGCATCGAGTGAAAGACGGCGATACCTCCGCTGAGCAGGAACTGGCCCCTCTGATCTACGAAGAGCTTCGCAGGATGGCGCGTAATTGCATGCGCAGGGAGAAACCAGGTCATACGCTACAGACCACCGGTTTGGTGCACGAAGCCTATCTCCGCCTGATCGGGCGGCAACAGGAAGACTGGCAGGACCGCATTCATTTTTTTTCGGTTGCCGCCAACGTGATGCGGCATGTGCTGACCGATTACGCCCGTAGCCGTAGAGCCGCCAAGCGCGGCGGCGACGCTGTCGTCGTTGCGATCACCGACGGCGCGGATCCCGGATCGCTGCAAAGTTGGGACAAGATCCTCGATGTTGAACGCGGCACTATCCGGGCTTGCCGGTGTCGATCCGCGCGCCGCCCGGGTCGTGGAACTACGCTTTTTTGCCGGACTCGACAACTCCGAAATTGCGAACCTGCTCGGGGTGAGCGATCGCACCGTGAAGAGGGATTGGGAGTTTGCCCAAGCCTGGCTGTTCGCAAAAATCGCCAAATCGTATCGCCACAGCAGCCCGATCGAAAAAATGTCCCCCGCTCCGCGCAAATCACGCTTACAGAAGTGAGGGCCGATCAAGCGCGATGAGCCTGACCGGCCCCAGTGGCGACTCAACAATGGACGCCCAGGAGAAGCTCAAAGAACTGTACCTGCGAGCGCTGGCCATGGAAACGACGGAACGGGACCTGCTATTGCAGCGCGAAGCGGCCGACTCGGCTACGCGGGAAGAAATCCTCCGCTTGTTGAGTTATAGCGGACAAGCGGCTCGCTATTTTTCCCGCTTGAGCGAGGAAATCGAAACGCTCGTCCGCATTGAACCGCTGCTCGAATGTGGCGAGGTCCTGGCCGGCCGGTTCGCGATTCTTCGATTTCTAGCGCGCGGCGGCATGGGAGAGGTCTACGAGGCCGCGGATCGGGAATTGGGTGGGCGCCTGGCTCTCAAGGTGATGCGTCCCGGTATCGTGGAACATGCCGGCGGCCTGCAGCGGTTTCGCGATGAAATCCGGCTGGGGCGCGAGGTGAACAACCCGCACGTTTGCCGAGTATTCGATGTCGCCAGGCATACCGGCGGCGGCCGCGACCTGATCTTCTTCACCATGGAATTGCTGGAAGGAGCCACGCTCTCCGACCGCCTGCAGCGTGAGGGACCGCTCCCATTGCCGGATGCGCGAAATGTGATTCGCCAGATGGCGGCGGGCCTGGACGCGGCCCATCGCGCGGGCATTCTGCATCGCGATTTCAAGAGCCGCAACGTGATGTTATGCGGCCCGCCAACCGGGCTGCGCGTAGTGATCACCGACTTCGGACTCTCCCGCCAGATGGGCGCCCAAGCCAGCCATCTGCTGGACGGCGCCACGCCCGCTTACGCCGCTCCCGAGCAACTGGAGAAAAAGCCCGAAACGGAGCGATCCGACGTCTATGCGTTTGGCGTCGTGCTCTACGAGTTGACCACCGGCCGGCTCCCCTCGCATCGCGATGCCCAGCCATCCGCGCTGCCGGTGAAGCCCGCGGACGCGTCCGTTCCGCCGCCACGCCGCCTTCGCCCGGATTTGCCCCGTGGGTGGGATTCCGTTATTCTTCGCTGCCTCGATCGGGATCCCGCGGGACGTTTTTCCTCGGCCGGGGAGGTGGCCCAGGCTCTCGGCTGCACGGACGGGCCGGCCGCGGTTTCCCGCCGCGTTTGGCTCGGCGGCGCGGCTGCGGCATCCGTGGCGGGGGTGGCGGCGTGGTGGTCCTGGAGGACCGGACCTGCCGTCGAACCGCCTTCGCTGGCCGTCCTGCCGCTCGATACCGATTCCGCGGAAATGCGCTTGATCGCCGACGGGATCGTCGATCGCCTGACCGATACTTTGACGCAACTTCCGGGAATCCGCGTCATTGCGCGCACGGCCGTGCAACGTTACAAAGATGCCGGCAAGAATCTCGCCGAGACCGGCAAACGATTTCACGTACGTTATTTGATTACCGGTGCCATGCGAAAGAAGGGCAGCCGCCTGCACGTGACGACCGAAATCCTGGAGGCCGGCGACGGTCTGCGCCTATGGGGCGGAACCCAAGATCTCGATCAGGATCGCTTGGAGGGCCTCAATTTCACCCTGAGCCGCGCCGTCGTGCATTCTCTCCGCCTGAGCGCGCAGCCCGCGCGCATGGCCCAGATTGAGAAAACCGCCACGAAAAATGGTGCGGCTTACCAATGCTATCTGCTGGGCCGCTATTTTGCCGCGCGCCGCACCCGCGAGGCTTCTCTCGAAAGCGTCTCCCAATTCAAACAGGCTTTGACGCTCGATCCGAACTTCGCGGATGCCTGGGCCGCGCTGGGCTCCGCTTGTTTCGATCTCACCATCCGCGAATCCAACCGGTGGGAACCCCGGATGCAGGAGTCCATGCAGGCGGCCACGCGCGCCCTTCAGTTGGATCCGAATCTTTGGGAAGCGCACCTGGTGGTGGGCTGCAATCAGAGGCTTTGGCAGTGGAACTACGCCGCCGCGGAGCAGAGTTTTCGTAAAGCGATCGAACTGAATCCGGGCTCCCCGGCCGCCCATCGATGGTATGCGCAACTTCTTACCGGGTTGGATCGCGCGCCGGAAGCGCTGCCCCACATCGAACAGGCGGTCTCGCTCGATCCCTTCAACAGCGATCTGCAGGTGCGGCGCGGTACGACGCTGCTCTATTGCGGCCGGGTCGACGACGCTTTGGCGGCTTACCAGTCGGTGGTTCAATCCGACCCGGGCTACGAGAACGCCTACCTGCCCATGTCCGACGCGCTGGAACTGAAAGGCCTCCGCAACGAAGCCATCGCCGCCGCCCAAAAAGCCGTCGCGCTGACCGGGCGGGCGAGTTTCGCGCTATCGGAATTCGGGTGGCTTTCCGCGCGCGATGGGCGCGTTAACGATGCGACGGCCATTCTCGATGAGTTGCTCGTGCGATACCCAAATAATGAGGCTTCAGCCACGGACATTGCTTATGTCTACCTCGGGCTCAACGACCGCGATAAGGCTTTCGAATGGCTCGACCGGGGAGTCTTGAGAAGAAATATCAATTTGATGCTGCTGAAAGTCGGCATCCAATATCGGGTTTTGCGCGCCGACTCGCGATACCGGAGTCTGCTGGCGCGCGTCGGATTCGCAAATTAACTGTTGTCAAAAAAGGAGAAACATACCGATGCAAACGTACTACTGCGTGGTCGAAGATGGAGACTATGAAGGCTGCGATAGAGGCCTTTACTGCGATCCGGATCTGCTGGCCAGTGCCCAGGCAGCCGGCGGCGCTCCGGTGGCGGCGGACGCCGTATTGGTGGATGGCCCGATTCTGACCAACCCCGCGCTCGCCTACCCTCCACCAACCAACCTGTATATCCCGGCCTGGACGGCGAATCCTCCGGATCCCGATTACCAGCTCGACCCGACTACTTACTACCGGGAGGGAACCAACAAACTGGACCCGGAAGATCGGGAACACCAGGTACAATTCTCAATCGCGCCTCCTATAAATACCCCGGTCAACGTGAACGTCAGCTACGCTACCGTGAAAGGCATCCCCACGTTGATAGTCCAGGCACGCCCGTAGGAAGGGTCTGGTTGAACTGTGAAGAGAGCGATTATCGTCCGTTTGCTTGTGTATCTCTTCGTTGGGGCCGGCGGCGTCCGCCCAGCGAGTCCGGCGGACGCCGGCTGCGCCGACCCCTCCACTTCCAAGCCGAGTCCTGCGGACCCCGACTCCCAAAGGTGGATCGGGCTCTACCAGATCGACCCCCAATGCAACCCAACGAAAGAAACACCCTGCGTGTTCGTCGACGCCACGATGTTTGATGCCGAATTCGTCCACCCGCGCGCCTACGCGGGCGCGAACGCGGGGGGGCCCTACCTCACCATTCGCCCGCCTTCGCCCGGCAAGAAGGCAGTGGATTTGAAATTCAGTCGCCTGGAATCCGCGGCAAGTAAACGAAATACTAAGCTCGTTTGGATTAAGTTCGTTTCGGAAAGCGTTCTCCATCAACCAGTCCTGGCGCGCTGCGTGAAGGATGCGAACGGCAACCAGATTCTGTACGTGGAACCGATACCAGGAGGGTAACGATGCAGCCAGATTTCCAAAGTCGCGCCTGCGCAGCGGTAGCCTGCATGCTCCTCGCCGCTCTTTCCGCCTGCCATCCATCGCCGCCCAGTGGAGCTTACGAACCACTCCCTTCAAGTTTTAAGTTTCCCGCTCCGGAGGGCGAACTGGAAGGCCTGATTCAATGCCGTAACAACGCTCAACTGCGCAGGCATGCCTGGCAGGTGTTTGCCGCCATCAACGAGCCTGCCGGCCAGACGGACCCGCTTTTTCCGAAGCGCCAGCCGCGGCGTTGGGAAACCTGGTTTCTTCGGCGGGACGCTTTCGCCGCGGCGCCCCCCACCGCGCGGGTCCCTTTTCTGCTCGATTTACAAGTGCCGGGCGAACTTAGGGAGTCCACGGCGGAACAACCACCGTCCGCGCCAAAATCGCCGCCCACGAAACACGTCATAAGCAACCCAAGCGGCGCGGACGGCGTGCAGGGCGGCCCAATGCGGAATAACCTCTTCGCCACGGGTAACAATGTCTTATTTAATCAGGCGGCGTACGACCGCATCCGGTCCGGGACGCAGCCGCTCTATCTCCAAAATACACTGGATCGGCTCTGCGGAAGCCGCGCCGGCGATACCGCGTGCAACACCGGCGCACAGGAGATCGATGCGTTCCCCCGCGGCGCGATCGCCATCAAGGCATTTTTCGTCTCTGCGCCGCTGGGCCAATGTACCGCGATCGGAAGCTGGGATTTTGAACGCCCCTACGCCGACGACACCATTTCGAAAATGCCACCCTCCGAGGCCACGCAACTCCGGAGGGTATTTGTCGAGAACGGAGCGGGTGTCTGCGATAGTGAAAAGAAATCGGGTCACAAGGTCAAGCCGTGGAGCGATGTCTACTGGGTGCCCGTGCCCGCGGCCGATCAAAAGGGCCGGGATGCGGAAATCGCCGCGGCCCGTTTAAAAGGCATTCAATCCGACTTCCCCGACGCGAAGGCCGGCGACCGGCTCGTCCTGGTAGGGATGCATGTAGCCACCCGCGAGCTCGAAAACTGGTTCTGGATGACGTTCTGGTGGCACGACCGTCCCGGCGAAGGACCGTTCGCCGCCGACCGGCCCTCGGAATTGAAAGGCGTCTGGCGCAACTACCTGATGAACATTTCGTATGATATGGACGACCCGCGAGAACCCGATGGGACGCCGCACATCGCGTACAACCCTTATCTCGAGGGGGCCATGCTCGATGGCGTCGTCACCAATTGCATGACCTGCCACCGGAGAGCCAGTTGGCCGCCTCAACCTCAGGTCGATGTCCTGCTCTCCGACGATTTGTGCTATCAAAGGCTTCTCGGCTTAACCGTCGTGCGCGGCCAGGCTGCCGCCCAGGCAACCTACATGAACGTTCCATTCGATCGCCTGTTGAAGACCAGTTTTCTCTGGTCGATTCAAATTTGCGCCACGCAACAACCCTGCGACGCCCAGTAGTCCGGCCTCCAATCCACCGTAATTAAGGAATAATCTGAAAAACCGTGCCGCCGGGAATTCCGATGTAAGCTCCAAAGGTGGTGCCGTAGATCACTCCCCCGGAAACGATTGCGCTCATCGGATTGCCGCCGTCGGTACCGCCGGTGAACCCGTGCAGGACCCGCTCGGACCATGCGCCGCCCGGCTGGGCCGGAGGATCCAGCAGGAAAACCACGCCGCCTTCGTCGTCGCCGATCAACGCGCCAAGCAGCGTGCCGTTACTGCCAATCACCTCGAGCGAGTCCGGCGGTTCAGACAATGTCTCGAACGTATACAGCAGTTGTTCGGTCCAGGCGCCATCTGGATCCGCCGGCGGTGTCAAAGAAAAGATCGTTCCACAGAAATTCTCGCACGTTGCCGGGCCGTAATCCGTAGTGCCATATAGGATGCCACCGGGGCCACTGGCGAGGTAGTGCGGACCGTATCCGTCCGTTGGGCTTTTTTCAAACGCATAAATAATCTTCAGTGTCCAGGTGTCATCGTTCCCCGGAGTCACCGAGTAGACGGATCCACAAGGACATTCCGAGTAGTTGTAGCTGACAGTCCCGTAAAGCACGCCATCGCGGGCGATTAAAACTGTAGTAGGACCGAGAGACGGCGAGACGCTGGCGATGGTTTTGTAAGTCCAGTCGCCGCCGGATTTCGCGGGAGGAGTCAGTGAGTAAACTTGCCCCTGTGCCGTCACTCCATAAAGGACTCCTTTCTTGCCCAAAACCGGACGGGCAGACGGTTGGTTGAAGGCGGCCCCGATGTTGTAGATCACACTTTCCGTCCACTCGCCGCCCGCCTCGGCCGGCGGCGTCATCCGAAAGACCGTACCGCTGTTTCCAAGGCCTCCCGCGCCGGTTGTACCGTACAGAATGCCGTTCTCGTCGAAAACCACTCCGGAAATGGGATAGGCGCCATCACCGCCATACTGGACCGTGCTTCCCTGGAAGTTGTGGATCACCTTCTCGGTCCAAGGCCCGCCACGGGTTGACGGCGGGTACAAGGCGAAAACCGTTCCACATCCGTTGTTGCAATTGTAAGGAACCTGACCTTGTCCATTGCCACCGTATTCGGTAACCCCATAGAGCACGCCGTCTCTCATGACTAGCCCGGCCTCCGCGCCGATGCCATCGCCCGGAGGACCGGCGAACGCATATAGGGTGGTCAGAACGGGAGCCGCCGCGTACGCCGGTTGGGGCGGCGGGAACACGCCCAGCCCAAGCAGTACGGCCGTACTGAGAATGCCACTACTCACGCGCATGTTATCGCTCATACAGTTTTCAAAGTTAGCATGTGTATCTCCCGGCTCAACCATTCCCGGCGAAAAGCGGTACTAGTCTGGCGCACAGAACCCCCTCGGGACGTCTAAACAGACACACAGGCGCCGGCGCCCGAGTACACCCAGCCACACTGCCGGACGTCGGAATATCAAGAGAGGATTCTATGCGAAAAACGCTATTGGCAGGTATCGCATTTGTAACGGGGATGGCGTTCGCGCAGGCGCCCGGATCGATGGGGCAGCCCAGCCGACCCATGCCGGGCACTAACCCCATCAATCAGCCGGGCATGCCCAATGACACGAGCGCAAATGAAGGTGAAGGCGGACGACAAGAAGTTTCTGCAAGACGCCGCCATGGGTGGCATGGCCGAAGTGGCCATGGGCAAACTGGCCGCCGAAAAAGGATCGACGGATGCCGTAAAACAATTCGGCCAGAAAATGGTGGACGATCATACCAAAACGAACGACGAGTTGAAGCAGGTGGCCAGCGCGCAATCCATCACCATTCCCGGCGCGCTCGACTCCCGGCATCAGTCGCGCATCGACAAGTTGTCGAAGCTATCCGGCGCGGCATTTGACAAAGCCTACGCCAAGGCTCAGGTGAAAGATCATGAGGAAGACCTACGCGCATTTCAGGACGAAGCGCAGAACGGCAATAACTCGGCCGTGAAGGATTTCGCCAACAAGACGTTGCCTACGCTGCAGGAGCATTTGACCATGGCGAAAGACCTGAGCAAGGGCAAGATGGCGTCGAACTCAGCCGACCGGTCACAGTAGCGCCGGCTCGCTCCTTGTTACGGCCGGTTCAGTTGATCGAGGGCATCCTGCACGAATGTAGGAGAACCGTTGACCTCGTTCGAGTTGATTTTTTCCAAATGGATGGCGCCCGTCTTATCCGCGATCCAGGTCCGGGGCACACTCAGTTCCGCCTGGATCGCGGCGAAGTATCCCGCGGCCACCAGCACCGGGAATGTGTAGTGCTGCTGCTTCACGAACAGATCCGCGATGCCGGGGTTTTCATCCACATCGAGAGTAATCAGTTGCACATCCGTGCGCGCCTTGATCTTGTCGTAGAGTTCCTGGATATGCGGTAGCTCCGCCGTGCATGGGCCGCACCAACTGGCCCACACGTCGATCAGCGTGGTTTTGCCATGCAGGTCGGCGACGGTCCAGACCTTGCCGGCGAGATCGGATAGGTTCAATCCGGCGAAGGTGCGATCCACTTTCACCCAGCCCGGCGTGCTTTCTGCGGCAGCGGAGGGCGCCGCGGCCACGCGCACCGGCGGCTTGGCGTCGGGCCTGGGCTCAACCGGTCTGGACCAGGCAAGCCATCCTTCGTCCGTTCCGCCGAGGTCTTTCCATAGCGCCTGGGCGCGCGCGAGGAGGGTCTTTCCGCGATACTGCCTGGGCCATCCAAGAATCACGCGCTGGTAGTAGGCGAGGGCGTCGGCCTTATGGCCCTGGGCTTCGGCCACCCTCCCCAGAGCGTTGTCGATTTCGCCTTGCCAGCCGGGATAGAAAGTAGTCACGTTCGATGGCGTATCGGGTGTGATCGGGTGGGCCGCCAGCCAGGTTTGCATGTCCTTGGGGACACGCGCGGCCTGGTCCATGTCGCCCAACCGCAGTTCGGCCTCAAGGAGGACACGCCAGGTGTCAAAACGTTCCAAGGCGTGGAAGAGTTGGATCTGGAGCTCCCGGGCACTCTTGATGACCACGGGCCCATCGGCGGACTCGGCGCGATCCAGGTCGCGACGCGCCTGGGCCGCCAGCGCGGGCACATCCTTTAAGCGGACGCCGTGGTGAAACCAGACTTGGGCTACCTTGCTATACGAACCGCCACGCTCTTCCGGGCTGGCTTGGGCGGCCAGTTGAATTACTTTCTCTCCCGCCTGGCTGGCTTGCTCCGCGCTGGACGATGTTTGCAACATCTGCATCCAGCTCGCCCGGCTGTCGGGCCATTTGGCGGCCAGGTCCTCGGCTTCTTTGCGCTGGGCTTCGTCGTAGGCGCGCTTCGCCTCGGGAGAGTTGCCTATAGCCGACGAATAGGGATGTTCCTGGGTCCACGCGCGATAGGCCGCGAGCGCCGGATCGGACGCGCGCTGGGCGTCATGCGCGGCCTGGTTGGCGGCTTCGGTCTGGCCAGTCAGCCTGTAGCCGGTTTCGAGCGTCTCCAGCAAGGCGGGATCTTTTTGCGCGAGAGGCTCAAGACGTTTTAGATCGCCGCGCACGCAGGCGCGCAGAGCGTCGAAATCCGCGGGCGGAGCGGAACGGAATTCGGCGGCCCAAAGATCCGCGTAACGCACCAGATCGGGTGCGGCACGGGCGGCTTCGAGCAGCGTGCGCAGTTGCCCGGCGAAGGCCTGGGTTTGCGCGCGATCCGACAGGCGCGCGAGATAGCGGAAGGCGTCGCCATTGGCGGGGCACAGGTCCCGATAGGCGCGCATGTTCACGGCCAGTTTGGAGGGGTCCGGCTGCAGGTTGGCGTAAACTTCCATCAGCTCGAAGTACGGCCAGGGATAGCGGGGGTCTTTGGCAATGGCGCGATCGAAATCGCGCACGGCTTCAGGGAGATCTTTGGGGACCAGCGAGACGCCTACCAGAAAAAGAGTGGGTGCATCGTCTGGGGAATTCTGCAGCTTGGCGCGATAGCCGGCGGCGAGACTACCGGTCCAATCGGTGACCAGGGCGCGGGCTTCGTCCGGGTAGCGGCAGGCCAGTTCCGACGCATGGCCGAGGGATACCACAGCGAGGACGAGGATGGCTAGACGTAGGCGGGGCATACACAGAGCCTCCAGATAGATAGTGTAACTGTTTCGGTTTCTCGCAAAGTCGCAAAGGGGACCGCGAAGGGCGCAAAGAAATCTTTTGACATATTCGTCCGTTCTTGGCGGCCTTGGCGGTAACTTTGGCGCCTTTGCGAGAAACCGGCGCGGGCCCGCGATTGCACACCCACGTTAACGATGCGGCGCTCCCGGCGTCTAAGGTTTGTGATCTACGCATGCAGACGGCTTTCCAAAGCACCCGGCTTCGCGGCCGCCGCGGTGGTTTCGATCGGCCTGGGTATCGCCGCGAATTCCACCATCTTCTCGATGGTCAGCCGGTTCGTGCTGCGTCCCGCGCCCGTCGGCAACCCCAGCACACTGATGACGCTGCACACCACCGAGCGCGGCGAGTGCTGCAATGCTTTCTCGTGGCCGCTCTTCGCAGACCTGCGCGCGCAAACCAAAGCCTTCTCCGGGGTCACGGGCTTCTACGAACTGCTTCCCGCTTCCATCGGCGGCCAAGGCGAGCCGGAACGCGTCTGGGGCCAGGCGGCCACCCCCAACTTCTTCGATGTGGCGCAACTGGGCATGACGCTGGGGCGGGGCTTCCGCAGCGCGGAAGAACGCCTTCCGGTGATTGTCATTGGGCACGGCCTCTGGCAGCGTCGCTTCGGCGCGGATCCCGCCATTGCCGGCAAGCCGATCCTGCTGTCCGGCCACCCTTTCACCGTGGTGGGAGTGGCGCCGCCCGGATTCCGCGGGCTCGACCTGGTCCTCGATTGCCAGTTCTGGGTGCCGCTCGGCAACCTGGATGTGCTGCTGCCGAATACAGCCAATTACCAATCGCGCGACTACCACTGGATCACGGTGGCGGGCCGCCTCGGCGCCGGCGTGACGCGCGCGCAGGCGGCCGCTGAACTCAACGTGATCGCCCGCAATTTGGGACAGGCATTTCAATCGGAGAAGGACGGCGGCTTCCGGTTCGAGCCCGCCGGGTCGCTGCCGCCGCGCGATCGGGGCGCGGTCATCGCGTTCCTGGCGGCGCTGACGGTTGTGGTGCTGCTGGTGCTGGCGATCGCCTGCGCCAACGTCGCCAACCTGCTGCTGGCCCAGGCATCCGGCCGCCAACGCGAAATGGCGGTAAGGCTCGCCCTGGGCGCCACGCGCGGACACCTGATGCGCCAGATGCTCGCGGAGAGCTTATTGCTGGCACTGGGCGGCGGGCTGCTCGGCGTGGTGCTGTCGCTGTGGGCTACGCAGGCCCTATCGGCATTCCACTTCCCGGCGCCGGTGCCGCTCGATCTGAACATCGCCATCGATTGGCGGGTCCTGCTGTACACGTTTGCGCTGAGCGGCGGGACGGGGCTGATCTTCGGGCTGGTGCCGGCGTGGGTAGCCGCTCGTCCCATGCTGGCCGGCGCGTTGAAAGGCGAAGACGTGCTGGCGTGTCCGGGCCGGCGCTGGACGCTGCGCAACGTGCTGGTGGTATCGCAAGTGGGCATGTCTCTGGTGCTGCTCTGCGCGACCGGATTGTTCCTGCGCAGCCTGGCCAGCGTCTCGCGCATGGATGCGGGATTCCGCTCGCACGGCATCCTGAGCATGTCCATCGATCCACGCGTGCACGGATATACCGCCGAGCGCACCGCGCAGTTGCTCGCCGAATTGCGGCGGCGTGTGTCCGCTTTGCCGGGCGTGGTCTCGGCCGCGTGTACCGACGTGGTGCCGCTATCGGAGGGCGGACGGCGCGACGGCTTTCACGCCGAGGGGAAGACCCAGGCGGGCGGCCCCGATCCGGGCGTAGACATGTACATGGTCAGTCCGGGCTACTTCAAGACCCTGGGCATCCCGCGCGTGGCGGGACGCGGTTTCGGCGGCGAAACCGCCGCGGGGCCGAAGGTCGCCGTGGTAAACGAGGAGTTCGTGGCGCGGGTATTCAATGGCGAGAACGCCATCGGACGCCGCGTTTCGGGCGGCGGCGTGACTTACGAAGTCGTGGGCGTAGTCCGGAATATCAAGTCGCGAACCGTGGGCGAGGAACTTCGGCCGGTTCTCTTCCGGTCGCTCGATCAGAGCATCGCGGGCGATCCATCGTTCCTGGGATACGCGGTGCTGGTGCGTGCGGATGCCGGTTCGGCGGCGGTGGCGGCCGCGGTGCGCCGCGAGATTCATGCGCTCGATCCCGCGTTGGCCATTTTCAGCGCCGAAACCATGGAAGAGCATCTGCGCAACGCGCTGTTCCTGCCGCGCCTGGCCGGCACATTATTCGGTGTCTTCGGGGTGACGGGCCTGCTGCTGGCGGCGGTCGGGCTGTATGGAGTGATGAGTTACGCGGTCAGCCGGCGAACGCGTGAGATCGGTATCCGGCTGGCTCTGGGCGCGCAGACCGGAGCGGTCCGGCGGCTGGTCGTGCGGCAGGGCATGTCTTTGACCCTGATCGCCATGGGGCTGGGCTTGGCTGCCGCATGGGCTATGGCTAAGTTCTGCGCCGGATTCTTATATGGAATCCGGCCGCACGATATAGTCACGTTCACCGTGGTGCCGATGTTCTTGGCTGCCGTTGCGCTCTTGGCATGCTGGATACCGGCGCGGCGCGCAGCGATGGTGGATCCGCTGAGCGCGTTGCGCCACGAGTAAGTCCTCTGGTGGGGCGGGCAATCCTGCCCGCAGCCGGCTTTCAGCCGGCTAAGCCGCCTGAAAAGGCGGCTGCGGCCAGGATTGGCCGCCCTCCATCACGCAGGTAGAAAGCCTTTCAACACCGGAAACAGCGTCTGCACGAAAGACTCGCCCACCTGCGTGGCGGCCTCTTCGCCGTTGTTTCCCACACGAACCGTTACCCGCACTAACGCCGTATCGCTGCGGTGATAGCGGATGGAATCCATCACCAGCCAGAATTTCGCCGAGAATTCGCTGGCGATCACGCGGCGCTGGCTTTGATACCAGTACAGCACCACGCTCTTTTCGTCGCCGTGGGAGACCACAAAACGATTGATGTGGATGGGCGACGCCTGGCCCACTACGGGGACGTCCAGGAAGCCGGTCGCCTCAGGCTCCCAGCCCGACCCCGGCAGACAGTTCTTGGGCGAGTGCGGCGATTGGCCCGTGCGTTGCGTCTTGAAATAGGCGACGAAAAGACCGGCGCCTGCGCGCGATGCCGAATCCGTGTACAACCGGTTGAGCATGTCGTCGGCTTTGAGCTGGTCTCGAATCTCCTGCTCCACGGGGTAATTCTGCGCCTCGTGCCAGACCCCGAGTTGCGAGGGAAAGAGATCCAGCGGCTGTCCTGAAGGGACTTTCTCGCCGCGCGATGCGGCGTAGAACAAAGTCGCCTGAACCAGCAGCGCCAGGGTCAGAATGCGCACGTACTTATTGCTTATCCAGCTCATATCGATTGTCTCCGGCGCCGGGCCAGCCGGTACCCCCAGTTCAGAATCTGGTGCAGCGCAATCAGGATGGCCAGCGCGACCATGAAAATCACCCAACCCGATGCGGTATGAAAGAAACCCTCCGCCAGTTCAGGCTTGTATTCGGTAAGAACGCCGGTGAGCGTGACACGGCTGGCGTTGGCCACGATGGCGATGGGAATGGTGGCCAGGAACAGAACCACGCGCATCCACATCTTGCGTTCGAAGAAATAGCCATAGACCAGCGCCAGAAAGGTCAGCGAGAGCAGCGAGCGAATGCCACTGCACGCCTCCACCACGGAAAGCTTTTGTTCGGCGAGTTCCAGCACGTTGCCTTCGCGTAGCACCGGAATCTGCATCCAGTCGAGCGCCTGCGTGGAAACCCGGCTGGCCAGAATCTGCAAGGGAAAGGTGATGCTGTTGTATACCACGGTGGGAATGGGGATCATGAAGAACAGCAGGAATAAGGGGAACGCCAACGCCCGCACCCAAGCCGTCCCACCCAACAGCAAAACGACACCGATGACCGAAATGACGAAAGCCGTGCGCGCCAGGAACAGCTCCGCGCCCAGTGTGGCGATGCACAATTGAAGGCCGCCGTAAAGCACGATCGCGAGGCCCCACCAGTTGGGGACCGGCGGCAGCGCCAGCAGTTCCGCGCGCTTTTGCCACACGATAAAGCCCGCCACCAGCGGAACGAAGAAGCCGTGACCCATGTCCGGGTCGGAATCCCATTGCTGGACCAGCCGCCAAAGCACCGGCGCATAGGACACCAGCAGGAGCGCGCCGAACCACGCCCAGGCCGCCCAAGGCAGACGCTTCGTGCCCAACTCAATTTCCGCGGAGGTCGATGCCTGCATCTTCAGTTATGATACACGCTAGATGGGCGTGAGCGGATGCCTTGTGCCGAAACGCACACCGCATTTGACGCTGGCACGGTCAGCCGCACCGAAATAGCATTAGTCTAGTGAGATCAGGAATGCCGACACCGCTGCGGGTGCTCATAGTTTCGGATGGGGAGGGGGACGCGCTACAACTGATCGACGCGTTGCTCCAGAGCGACTACGTACCCTCCACCGCGCGCGTGGCTACCGCCAGCGAATTGCGCGAGGCGCTGGCGAATCGATGGGACCTGATCCTGGCAACGGACCAAAGCGCGCGCTTAGGCACGCTGGCCGCGTTGGAGATCCTGCACGAAAGCGGCGCGGACATTCCATTGGTGGCCATCTCGGAAAGAACTCCCGAGGAGTCCGTGCTGAAGGTGTTAAAGGCCGGCGCCGCGGACTACATCACGCGCAATCATCTGTCGCGGCTGGGCGTGACGGTGAGCCGCGAGATGAGCCAGGCGGAGGGCCGGCGCGAGCGCAACCGCTTGGAACAGCAATTCCGGCAGGCCCAGAAAATGGAAGCGGTGGGCCGCCTGGCGGGCGGCGTGGCGCACGACTTCAATAATCTGCTGACCGTGATCACCGGATATGCCGAGTTGCTGCTGGCGGGTGGTGCACTGGAGGCCTCGCAACGCACGGCCCTAGAGGAAGTCCAGCGGGCGGCCGAGCGGGGCGGCGCGTTGACCCATCAACTCTTGGCATTCAGCCGGGGCCAGCCGTTTGCCGCGCGCACGGTGCACTTGAATAAGCTGCTGGTGCAAATGGAGAAGATGCTCTCGCGGCTGATCGGCGAAGATATCGAGCTGATCACGGTGGCGGCGGCCGATCCGGCTACCATCCATACGGATCCGGGGCAGCTCGAGCAGGTGGTCATGAACGTGGCGGTGAATGCGCGCGATGCCATGCCTGGGGGCGGCAAGCTGATCATCGAGACGGACAATGCGCGCATCGATCAGACCTATGCCGGGCCGAACGTAGACCTTAAGCCCGGTTCGTATGTGGTGCTGGCCGTCAGCGATACTGGCATGGGTATGGATCCGGACACCGTCACGCATTTGTTCGAACCGTTCTTCACCACCAAGGCGCCCGGCAAAGGGACGGGGCTGGGACTGGCCACGGCATACGGCATCGTGAAGCAAAGCGGGGGCGCGATCTCGGTTTACAGCGAGCCGGGGCGGGGCACCACGGTGAAGATCTATCTGCCGTCGGCGGAGGCGATGGCGGCAGTGGACGCACCGGTAGATGCGCCGGTGGAAGCGCTGCGGGGCAGCGAGACGATCCTGGTGCTGGAAGACGAGGCGCGCGTGCGCAAACTGGTTTGCGAAGTGTTGGCCGGGCGCGGATACCACGTGTTGGAGGCGGTGCGCGGCGAAGAGGCCATCCGGATAGCCAACGAGTATCGCGGCCGCATCCACCTGCTGCTGACGGACGTTGTGATGCCGGAAATGAGCGGACCCCAGGCGCTGGAACAGATCCGCGCGCGGCATCCGCACATGAAGGTGTTGTTCATGTCGGGCTATACCGACGAGGCCATGGTGCATCACGGGATTCTGGATTCGGGCGCGCCTTTTTTGCAAAAGCCGTTCCTGCCGGAGGCGCTGGCGCGGAAGGTGCGAGAAGTGCTTGCTTCGTCGGCTTCGGCGGGGTGAGGGTTTGGTTTTTGGGGGGCGGGCAATTCTGCCCGCAGCCGGCTTTCAGCCGGCTTTGGCCCAAAATCGGGATGATGATATGACAACCTTGACGCCTTACCTGTTGTTCGACGGCACATGCCATCAGGCCATGGAGTTTTACAAAACCTGCTTCGGCGGAGAACTGACTTCGACGAAAGTGAAGGACTCACCGGTTAAGGATCAGATGCCGCCGTTCCAACAGGACAAGACTCTCAACGCACACCTCAAGAGCGGGAATGTGGAGATTTCGGCGTCGGACTGGCTCCGGCTCGACGAGACCCCCGTTCGCGGCAACACGGTTTGCCTTTTCCTGAGCGGGGCAACATTTCAAGAGTTGAAGGTTCTCTTCGAAAAGCTCTCCGATGGGGCGGAGGTCACCGACCCCTTGAGAGAGATGTTCTTCGGCATTTATGGCGCGCTGAACGACAAATTCGGGGTCCGGTGGATGTTTCATGCGCCGGCGAACGGCCAGTAAACGACCGGGACGTGATGTATAATATACATCATGCGGCGGACGCAACTCTACCTCGACGATCATCTCTGGAGCGCTCTTCACACGCAGGCCAGGAGCCGGAAGACCAGCGTCTCGGAGCTCGTGCGGGAAGCCATGCGCGAGCGGTATTTGGGTAAGCGAGAGGAGCAGGCGAAGGCCATGCAGGAATTCGTCGGAATTCGCAAGGACAGCGCGGAACCCGTCAACGCGGTGAAGTACATTCGCAGCCTGCGCCGCGGCAATCGTTTGGGACGCCTTAACAGCAAATGACCGTCCTCATCGATTCCGATATCTTGATTGAGGTCTCTCGCGGCAGAAATAGAGCCCTTGTTTCAAGATGGATAGAATTGAGCACTTCAGACGCCGCCGTTCTGTACTCACCGGTTACTGTGGCGGAACTCTGGGCCGGGGCCCGACCGGGCGAGTATGACGCTCTCAACGGCCTTTTCAGGTCGCTGACCTGCGCTCCCATCGACGAAGAGGTGGGCCGTCAGGCCGGAGCCTATCTCCAGCGATACCGGCGGAGCCATAGCGTCGAAGTCGCCGACGCCTTAATCGCCGCGAGTGCGGTAGCGAACCACGCGGAGTTGTGGACACGAAATCGCAAGCGTTACCCCATGGCGGACATCTCATTCTTCGCGTAACGCCAAGCGCACAACCTCCGGGGGAAAACCACGATGACACATCTCGCCGTTCTCTTAGCCCACTGAAAACAAATGCTCCCGTGCAACGCGTAAGCCGCCGGCCCACCGCGCTCGTGGTATGTCTGGATCAGGAAGGTCCCACAATACATCAGGAGACGTATGCCCACTCGCGCACCCACCCGTTCTGAACCCTCGCCGCCCCAAAATCCCAAATCGGACGGACATCCAGCTTGGGTTCGCCATTTTTTGAATAAATTGATTCTAAATTACTTATTGGGTTCGTTGGTCGCAAAATGCAATTTTGCCATTCCGCAGCCCCGTGGTAGCCTGCACCTTCGGAGTCACTACCTTATGAAGCGATGTTTCCTGGTGCCGGCCGTCGCGCTGATGGTTTCGCTTTCCTCGTTCGGCCAATCCAAACAGAAGATCTTCCACCTGGCGATCGGAGATCCGCAACGGCGCACGCGCGATGCCCGCGTGGTGCTCGACGCCATCACGGACTCGGACAAGGGTGACGTGTTCTCCGTCAACCAGCTTGCCGCCCGCCTGCACGACACGCGGTTGCTGCTGATCGGCGAAGAGCACACCACGGCCGGCTTTCATCGCGTCGAGCTACGCGTGATCCGGGCTCTTCATGACGCCGGGCGGAAAGTGACGATCGGTCTCGAAATGTTTCCCTACACCGAACAGAAGTCGCTCGATAACTGGGGCGACGGGCTGCTGACCGAAACGGGCTTCGTCACGTTGGCGCGCTGGTACGAATTCTGGGGTTACTCATGGGACTACTATCGCGATATTTTTCTCTACGCGCGCGACAATCGAATTCCCATGTACGGCGTGAATACGCCGCGCAACGTGGTAACGGCTGTCCGTCAAAAAGGAATCGACCACCTCTCGGACAGCGAACGGCAGCACGTGCCGCCCCAGATCGATGTCGACAATGCGGATCACCTGGTGTTTTTTCAGGCGTCCTTCGACGACGATGACTCGATGCACGGCCATATGCCCGCATCCATGCTAAAAAGCATGCAGGCCGCGCAAGCCACTTGGGATGCCAGCATGGGCTACAACAGCGTAAAGATTCTGAAAGGCGCCTCTCCCGATTCGATCCTGGTCGTGCTGGTGGGCAGCGGGCACGTGGCTTATGGCGTGGGCATCGAGCACCAGGCCAGGCAGTGGTTCGACGGCAAGATCACCACCCTGATTCCCGTCGCTGTCGAGGATTCCGAGGAGAAGCCGGTCGCAACCGTCAAAGCCTCTTACGCGAATTTCGTCTGGGGTATCCCGTATGAGAGCGACTCGCTCTATCCGTCGCTGGGCTTCTCCACAACCGATGCCGGCGGGGCGCGCAAGATCATCGACATTGAGAAGGATTCGATCGCGGCCCAGAGCGGCTTCCAGGTGAATGATCTGGTACTTGCGCTCGACGGCACCCGGGCGCCGGATCGCGAAACCTGGAACCGCCTGATGGCCGAAAAGAACTGGGGCGATTCCGTGGTCGTCACGGTCAGGCGCGGCGATGCCGAGGTCCGAATCGATGCGGAACTCCGACGGAAGCCGAAGGAGAAGCACTAACTTACTTCTCGACGCCGGCTTCGGCCATAGCGGCGCGTTTGGCACGCTGGAGGGCGGGCAATTCTGCCCGCAGCCGGCTTTCAGCCGGGCCACCGGGAAGCCCCGGATTGAACAATCTGTGGCTTGCCGCCAAAAATTTTGCGCTGAAAACTAAAGGTACTTGGCGGCAGCCACAGGCCAGCCGGCTCTTGCCGGATGCTGTCCTTTTGCATGGCCGCGCCGGCGACGGGCGTCACCGCTCCGCAAGCGGCGAGCAGAAGGATATAAAGAGTCCGCACGGCTAATCAGCTTAGCTGAAGGCAATCTATCCGGCAAACCGGTTCATAATATGAATATGCCCTTCGTGTCCATTCCCCAGGCTATCGACGAAATCCGCTCCGGCCGCATTCTGGTTGTGGTGGACGATGAAGATCGTGAAAACGAAGGCGACTTGACCATCGCGGCGGAAAAGGTCACCCCGGAGATCGTCAACTTCATGGCCACGCATGGCCGCGGCCTAGTCTGCCTGGCTCTGACGCCCGAGAGATGCGACGCGCTACGCCTGCCGTTGATGTCGCCGGTGAACACTTCGAACTTCGGCACTGCATTCTGCGAATCGATCGACGCGCGCGACGGCACCACCACGGGCATCTCGGCAGCCGACCGCACTTGCACCATCCTGACGGCTATCCGGCCCGATTGCCATCCGGGCGATCTGGCGCGGCCGGGCCACGTGTTTCCGCTGCGCGCGCGCGAAGGCGGGGTGCTGGTACGTGCCGGCCAGACCGAAGCTTCGGTGGATCTGGCGCGGCTGGCCGGCCTGACGCCGGCGGGCGTGATCTGCGAGATCATGAATGACGACGGCAGCATGGCGCGCGTGCCGCAGCTCGTGGAATTCTGCCAGCGGCACGGCCTGAAGATGATCTCGGTGGCCGACCTGATCCGCTACCGGCTGCAGCACGAACGCTATATCCGGCGCGTAGTGGAGGGCTGCATGGAGACCGAATTCGGCCCCTTCAAGACTTACGCCTACACCAGCGACATTTCGCCGGAGATGCACATGGCGCTCATCCGCGGCGACGTGGCCGGCAAAGAGCGCGTGCTGGTGCGGATGCACTCGCACTGCGTCTTTGGGGACGTGTTCGGTTCCACGCATTGCGATTGCCAGAAGCTCATCCGCGGCTCGCTGGAGCGCATCGCCGAGGAGGAATTGGGCGTGCTGGTCTATCTGCACCAGACCGGGCCGGGATTCCGCGTACAAAAGACCGCGGGCGCCCTGGATCAAATGGTGTCGCACGGGCGCGATTTCATGCACTATGCCGGCGCGGCCGGGCAGACGCAGTTGCAGTACGAGAGCGGCATCGGCGCGCAGATTCTTTCGGATCTGGGATTGCACACCATCCGGCTGCTGACCAATCATCCGCGCAAGATCGTGGCCCTGGAAGGGTTCGGCATCGAGATCGTGGAGCAGGTCCCGGTGCCGATCGGCACGCGGTCCGGGTTGCTGTAACCCAAATATGGCATATTTGCGGATCTTCTAGTATGATAGTCGCGGGAGGACGCTATGCTGCAGATCCACTCCACCGTCAAACTGGATGATATCGAAGCCGTTTTGAAAGCGGTCGCGCATCGCCACAACGCCAATGTGACGGTTGTCAGCCACTTGGGGCAGCCACCTCGCGCAGGCGTGGTGGATGGCCCGCGGGAGGCTCTGGTCTTTACCTTTTATCATCCCAAGCTGCACACGACCCTGCTGGCCGCCGATATCCGGTTTGCGGGGTTTCTGCCCTGCCGCGTAGCCGCGTGGGCCGAAGGGGATGGAATTATACTGCAAGCTTTATTGCCCTCGGAATTCTGCGGTATTCTGGGCCGTGCGGACCTGAAAACGATGGCCGCGCCGCTGGACGCCGTGTTGCGTGGAATTCTGGAAGCGGCCGCGCAGCCACTCACCTCCGCCGCGCGGAGCCGTCCCGGAGTGGAGACGTCGCGCTGGGGCGCCACCGAGGACCAGGTGAATATGCAGGCCACTTTGCCCCAGCGGATCGACTACCGCGGCACAAAAATCGAAGACGAGGCCGGCACGGGCGCACACGATACGCTGGGCGGATAGGCCTCAGCGCGGCCGCGCGGCGCCGAAGGTGAACCAGGACCGCACCACTTGCATCCGGTTGTTCAAGTCGGCGGTGGCTACGAAGCCGGGCTCCGCGGGTGTGCCAAAGCGCAGATCGAGCGCCTGCACGCGCGTGCCGCCCTCCACGCCCACAAGGGGCATGGTCAGTTCCAGCGGGTATTGCGAGAATTTGAAAAAATCGCGGAAAACGGGCGAATTATTGGCTGCCTGGATGGCTGGGCCGGGCTCTGCTTTATAGAAAACGGCCCCGCGCGCCGGATCGAATTCCTCCAACAGGCTGAAATCCAGCACCCTGTAAAACTCCCGCGTTTCCACCAGCCCACGCCAAGCCAGGGGGTTCACTGGGCCGGGCAGCGCCGCCACCCGCAGGGGCGTCGCGCCGGCATAAATTCGGGAGTCGAGTGTGGCTGCCGCGCGGGCGTGCAGCACGCCTCGTCCGAGATTGTAAAACACCAGAAAGAGCAGCGCGAAAATCGCAAATCCGCGGCCCGCGTTTTTTGTGCGCGCGCCGATTTCCGTGTTTACCAGGCGCGCAATCACCGGCCCGGCCAGGCTCACCAGCAGCACTGCCCAAATCCATAGATCCACCACCGCGGTGGTGTCCAGATGGAACCAGCGTCCGGAGAAGGGAAGCAGAAAGCGAATTCCATAAGCATTGGTGTAATCGAGCAGCAGATGGGATGCCACCGCCACCAGCGAGATGGCATAGGCAGGCAGCCATCGGAACGGCTGGCGGGTGAACAGCCGCACCAGCAAAATGGGCAAGAGCGCCATCACCGGCCAAGCGGCCAGCGAATGCGTTAAGTGCCGGTGGTAATTCAGATAGTTGAGTTGGCCGCCGGCCAGCGTCACGATATCGATATCGGGGGCGTTGGCTGCCAGCACCAGAATCCAGGGAGCCTGCGCGGAGAAGCGGTTTAAGCCCGCGCGGGAGAGGAAGAGGCCGGTAGCGGAATGGGTTAGGGGATCCATGGGGGCCGCAGGCCGGATTGTATCATGGGGGGAAAGCGGTCCCCAGGCGCATTTGGGGACCGCGCTAAAACAGGCTGCCGCTCAAGCCGCGGAGAGACCGATCGGTGGACGCAATACCGGGGCGGGCGCGCGCTTAGGCACGATCGCCACAGCCTTCTGGAAGCGATCGTTGCTCATGGTGCCGCCGAAATATTCGTCCAGGGGAAACAGACTGTAGGGCTCCAGTTCCCGGAAAACCCGTCCGAGCTTCTGCTCGACCTTATAAAGAATATGAAAAAACGTGCCGCGGTCGATTTGCAGGCGCCAGCAACAAAGTTTCCAATCTGCGCCCAGGAGATAATGAAAACGGAAAATGTCGTACTCCATGGGGTTCAATGCGTTACGGCTGACAAGGCAGAAATCCGCTATATATTCCTCCACTTTCCGGCCGTAGCTCAGGCGGTTATCCTTGCCGTGGCAGAACTCGAGTCGCGCGCGGCTCAAGTGCCGGTCCTGGGTCACACAATTCCGAAAGCGCGCATAGCAGGCGCGAAATACAGCGCGAAAAACGCAATTGCAGGGGACTTCCCGCTCGCTACGGCCGATGCGCATTCCATAACCATGGCAATGCGCACAGGTGGTTTTTGCCAATGCGATTGTTTGTGATCGATCCCAATTCATCGTTTGAAAATCCTCCCGGCAGCCCCTATGTGCCGGGCGGCCAGTATGATAACTTGCTTTCAAATCTATCGCCTGACGCGGAATCGTCAAGATATTGAGATATATTTCACGCAAACCCCGTTTTATTATTGGGTCAAACAGGGAGCCGATGTTGTTCTTCAGCAGTAGGTTAATGGATTAGTAATATACCAGAAATAATCGTAGTACTATGAGTGCTATTCAGGAATATCTTAAATCTAGGCCGTACCTATTCCTGGTAGGAATAGGGGTGTGGAACTTCGCCGGGCCAGCTTCGGGCTTCTGCGGCTGCGGCTGATATCCGGAATTCGGGACCGCGTGCGCAACGGCGAAATCAGCGAACGCCGATTGGCCCACGTTACAGGAGTTTCGCAGCCGCATATCCATCATGTGCTAAAAGGGACGCGTGCCCTTTCGCTGGAAATGGCCGATCAAATTATAGAACGTCTGCAAATCAACCTCGGGGAACTGTTGAGCGGCGCCGAGGCCGAAAACGTGCGCGCGTGCGTGTGCGGCACGGTGCCGCTGCTGGAAGGCTGCATCGGACCGGCACATCCCTATCCCAAACCTTCAGTAGTCGAGCGATATCCATTCGCGGCGGCGGATGTGGCGGGCCTGGACTATCCGGTGGCCGCGCGGCTGGCGCCGGACCCGCTGCGCGGTCCCATTTTCGGCACCCGGGGCGTGGTGCTGCTGGAGGGCTCGGAACAGGTCCGGCGGCATCCCGACGAAGAGGGCTATTTTGCCCTGGATATGGCAGGCAGCGGCACTATAGGACGCGTGCGCTGCGTGGCTCCGGGTTTGTACTTGTGGGCGCATCCGGGAGGCGAGTGGCAGTCCCTTTTTCTCGGAGCGATTCAGGGACGGGTCAGCCTGCTGGTGCGGCCCTTCTGATCTAAATAGACATTCTCATGACGGCTGCCCGCAGCCCCGTGGCGCACGCTTCAGCGTGCCGGCGGGACTTTTAAGTCCCGCTCTAGCCAGGCAGCGTCGGTCACGTATCCGGCCAACAAATCTTTCCCCTCTTTTCAATCGCTTGCGCGGATAATATCCCTTTATCCCAAATCCTCCCAGCTACCCTGTAGTCGAAAGGTAGGGCGCACCCGCGCCCGAAAATCGATGAACAGAAATAAATATCGGAAACTTTCCCAACAGCAGGCGGAAGCCAACCGCCGCAACGCCCAGAAATCCACCGGCCCGCGCACCCCCGAAGGCAAAGCCGCCTCCAGCCGCAACGGCCTCACCCACAGCCTCTCCGGCGACAAACACTTCATCCTCGAAGGTGAGGATCCCGCGGCCTTCCTCCGCCTCCTCCAGGACCTCCACGACCACCTCCGCCCTGTCGGCGACAGCGAAGAACTGGTCGTCCAACGCATTGCCGCCGCCCAATGGCGCCTCGACCGCGCCTTTGCCCTCGAAACCGGCATCTACCGCGAAGAATCCACCATTCTGACCCGCATCGACCGGAACAAGCGGGAGCTTCACGAATTGCGTTTAAGCCAAGGCCAGAGCGACCCGTTCCCGCCCGATCCGTACGAACCGGACGACCTCCTCGCGCGCGCCTTCATGCAAGCTGCCAAAGGCCCCGACAACTTCACCCGCCTAGCCCGCTACGAAACCGCCATCGAGCGCTCCATCGAACGCGGCATGAAGCACCTCAAAGCCCTCCAGGCCGCCCGCAACGCGCAGTGTCCCGCCGACCCTGAACCCCCGCACGCCCCCGAACCCCCCGCCCCCGAGCCGCCAAATCCGCCCTCAATCCCTTCAAATTCAATGAATTACGAAGCAAACCCAAAAGACCCTACAATGGCGCAATCTTCCCCCACTCCGCCCCCCTCCGTCTCCCTCCAGGCGCCCCCAACCTCAAACAGTGATGAACAGCCGGCGGACTGAAATCCGCTGCTGCACGCTGAAGACGTGCGCCACGAGATATTCTGGTAACTGTGAAGGCCAAGTGGGGTTTCAAAGCGGCGGCGGACGCGGACAGCCCTCCGCGGGCGGGCAGCGAGCGCCTTAAGAGGCTAGCCAAGAGCCTGGATGGACTAGCCCGCCAGGACGAGGCCCGTATCAGCCGGGCGCACGAGATCGGCTCCCTGCGGCGCGCGGCGGCGGTCGAGTTGCACGGGATCTGCAGCGAGTTTGTGCAGGGATTGAACCACTTGCTTTCTGAAATCGAGCTGGACTTCCAGCCCGAAGATTATGGGCCGGAAAGCTTCCAGGACGCAGGCCTCAATCTGTTCCAGATCAACGCCCGCGGCCGCATTTTGCAAATCACATTCGAAGCCACGCCGGAACTGATTTCCACGGAGGATTTCCGCGTGCCGTATATATTGGCCGGCGCGGTGCGCTGCTTCAACCAGCAATTGCTGGAGAAGGATTTGATCGAAGAGCAATTGCTCTTCTATACGATCGAAAAGTCGCGGCATTTCTGGCGGTTCTTCGACGGGCGCACATATCGCTCCGGAGCCTTCGATGGCGACTATCTGACCGGGCTGATGGAACAACTGATTTGATCCGAATTTGATAGACCGGCGTAAATTCTTCCCTCCGCGGGAGGACAGTGGCCGCGGCGGGTCCCTAAGGGGAACATTTTACAGGTTTTGCTCCTGTAATCCAGGCGTGGCATTAGCCTTGCTCAGTAAACCGGACGGACCCGCTTAATCTTCTGCTCCCGGTCCCGACGTTCCACCCCTGGAGGGAAGAAATGCACCTCAGCCGCCGCTTGATGCTCTCCTTGCTTGGCGCCGTGGCTGTAGTTTCCATGGTTTTCGCGCTTTACCAGGCCGCCGCGGAGATGCACGCGATGCGCGGAGAGGTCCAACGGCAAGCGCTGGTGTTGGCTGAAAGCCAAGAGCGCGCCGCCGTACAAGTGCTGCAAGACGGCTCCCCCGCCGAGATGCAGTCGTTGGTTGGCCAGTTTCAGAACCATGAGCAAATGGCGGGAGTGGCGCTCTACGACCCGAAAGGACGGGCGCTGGCTCTGACGCCGGGACTGGGGTCGCATCTTGCCTCGGGAGCGCAGGAAACGCCGCCGGCAGTGACGCGGGCGATACGGGACGGGCGCGCCCGGGGCGACTTCTTCCGTTCTGGCGGCGAACCCATGCACATTCTGGCCCTGCCGCTCACCTCCGATGGGCGATCGCTGGGAGCCATCGCCGTCTTTCACAACGTAGCCTTCATTACGGCTCCCATCTTGCGGCATGCTTTGACCAGCGTGGCGCAGACGCTGCTGATCGTAGGCCTGACGCTGGTGATCGTGCGTTGGAGCCTGGGCAAACCGCTGCAACACATGGCGCAATGGCTGCGCGATCTGCGTACGGGCGATGGCTCATCTTCCGGTCAGCCGCCGAAGGAGGAAATGTTCCGCCCCCTCACCAGCGAAATGACCCGCCTGGCGACCAGCCTGCATGTGGCGCGCGCCGCGGCCGAAGAGGAGGCGCGTCTGCGAAACGCGGCTTCGTCGCAGTGGACGGCTGAAAGGCTGCGCATCGCCATGCAGGCCAAACTGAAGGGCAGCCGCCTGTTTGCGGTTTCCAATCGCGAGCCTTACGAGCACTCGCGGCAAGGCAATTCGATCACGTGGTCCGTACCTCCCAGCGGCCTGGTGACGGCGCTCGAGCCGGTGCTGCGGGTCAGCGACGGGACCTGGATCGCGCAGGCTACGGGAGGCGCCGACAAAGAAACCGCGGACGAACTGGGACGGCTGCGAGTACCCCCGGACCATCCGCAATACACGCTGCGCCGCGTCTGGCTGAGCAAAGAGGAGGAAGCCGGCTTCTATTTTGGCTTCGCCAATGAGGGGATCTGGCCGCTTTGCCATATCGCCCACACCCGCCCTATCTTCCGCAGCGAGGACTGGGAGCAGTATCACGCGGTGAACCGCAAATTCGCCGACGTGCTGCTGGACGAGATGAAGGATGAAAACGAGCCCATCGTGCTGGTGCAGGACTATCACTTCGCTTTGCTGCCGCGCATGATCAAGGAGCGCCGGCCGGATGCGCGCGTCGCCATATTCTGGCATATTCCATGGCCCAATCCGGAAGCCTTCGGTATTTGCCCCTGGCAGCGCGAGCTCCTCGACGGCATGTTGGGCGCGGACCTGATCGGATTCCATATCCAGGCCCACTGTAATAACTTTCTCGAAACGGTGGACCGGGCTTTGGAATCGCGCATCGACTGGGAACATTTCGCCGCCAACCGGCACGCACATCTGACGGCGGTACGGCCGTTTCCGATCAGCGTTGCCTGCAACGGGAATGGCGAATCGCACCCGGACGCCTCCGCCGCGGAGCGCGCCGCGCTCTACCGCGAGCTGGGCGGCAAGCCGGCTTTTATCGGATTGGGAGTGGATCGCGTGGATTACACCAAAGGCATTCCTGAACGGCTGCGCGGAGTGGAGCGGCTTTTCGACCGGTATCCGGCGTACCGCGAAAAATTCACGTTTATCCAGATTGGCGCGCCCAGCCGGACGCACATCAAGCGGTATCAGGATCTGACGGCCGAGGTCCACGAGGAAGCCGAGCGCATCAACCGCCGCTTCCGCACGGGCTCCTGGCGGCCGATCGTCTTCTTGAACCGGCACCATAGCCACGCCGAGATCCTGCCTTATTATTGTGAGGCGGACGTTTGCCTGGTGACTTCATTGCACGACGGGATGAACCTGGTCGCCAAGGAATACATCGCGGCGCGGGCGGACGTCCAAGGCGCGCTGATTCTGAGCCGTTTTACGGGCGCCAGCCACGAGTTGGCCGACGCCATCGTGGTGAATCCTTACGACACCGACGAACTTGCGCAAGCCATCCACACCGCGCTAACTATGCCGCCCGAGGAACGCAGCGCCCGCATGCAGCGCATGCGCGCCGTGGTTCAGGAGAACAATGTGTACCGCTGGGCGGGCGACTTGATCGGCGAATTAGCCGGCATCCGGCTGGCGCCCGCGGGCGCGAACGGAAGGGGCCCGCACGAGATGCGCGGGCGCCGCCAGCCCCTGGCTTCGGCGGGAAGAGGCGCGGCGTGAGGCTCTACCGTATCGCAGCCGTTTGTCTGTGCTGGGGACTCTGCGGCGGTATATCGGCGGCCGGACAGGATCCCCTGAACCGGGATTCGCCGCAAAGCTCCGCCACCGCCTTTCTGGCCGCCTGCAAGGCACGCGACTGGGAGCGGGCATGGAGGTATATCGACCTGCGAAAACTTCCCGCGGGCCGGCGGCTCAAGGACGGCACCGAGCTTTCGAAGCAGTTGCAGCAGATTCTCGAACGTGACGTCCAGTTCGACCTGGCGGCGCTCAGCCCGAATCCGGAAGGAATCCCACCGGGAACGAATTCGGAACGCGTCGATACATTCAATGTGGATGGCAAAAAGCTCGATTTGCAGATGGAGCGCGTGACGCTGCGCACCGGGGCGAAGATTTGGGTGTTTTCCGCGGCTAGCGCGGACCTGATTCCGCAGATCGCCACGCTGGCCAGCGATTCCCCAATTGAAAAGTATCTCCCGCAGCCGCTGGTGAGTTGGAAGTTGATGGATACCGCGCTGTGGCGTTGGATCGCGCTGATCTTGCTCGCGGCGGTGCTGGCGTTGCTGTCCATGCTGCTTTCATGGCTGGCGATCGTGTGGATGGGACCCGTCCTGAAGCGCGTGGCGCCCGAAACCAGCACGGGCCTGCTCGACCTTCTGGTGGGGCCGCTACGGCTGCTGCTGGCGGTGGCCGGTTTCCGCGCGGGACTGGAATGGATTGATCCTTCACCGGAACTCCGGCTCTACCTGGGGCGCGCGGCCGGTTTCCTGTTCTTCTGCGCGCTGGCCTGGCTGGGAATGCGAATCACCGACCTGCTGATCGTGCGGCTGCGCGCGATTCTATCCGGGAAGCACCAGACCTTCAGCTACTCGGTATTGCCGCTCGCCTCGCGCGTCACGAAGATTGTGATCATAGCGGTGGCCACCGCGGCCCTGCTGAGTAGCTGGGGATACAATACCGGCGCGATCCTGGCCGGCTTGGGCGTCGGCGGAGTGGCATTGGCCCTGGCCGCGCAGAAAACCATCGAGAACCTTTTCGGAGGCGTGGCGGTGATCACCGACCGGCCCGTGTCGATCGGCGATTTCTGCAAGTTCGGCAACCAGGTGGGTACCGTGGAAGACATCGGATTGCGTTCCACGCGGATTCGTACTTTGGATCGCACGCTGCTGACGGTGCCCAACGGGCAATTCTCGACCATGACGCTGGAGAACTTCTCCAAGCGCGACAAGATGTGGTTTCACCTGACGCTCAACTTGCGGCGGGACACCACTTCCGCCCAGATGCGGGCGCTGCTGGACACTCTGACGAAGGCACTGAGGGAGAATCCCAAAGTGGAAGCCGGTCCGATCCCGGTGAGATTTGTTGGAGTAGGCACATATTCCCTCGATGTGGAGATCTTTGTCTATGTGTTGACCCTCGATGGGGACGAATTTACGCAAATACAGCAGGATCTGTTTCTTTGGATTCTGGATGCTGTGGAGGCGGCCGGCACGGGGCTGGCCGTACCGACGCAGGCCTATTACTCCATGCCGCGCGGGCCGCAGCAGAATGGTACGCCAGTGCCGCAAGAAACGCACCGAATATAGCGGCACTGGCGAAGACCGAATCGCGGCTTAGTGCGGGAGTCTGCTTTTCACCGTGGGATCGTTCAGCCGCACGTTGGAAGACTGTACCGCGGGATACGTGACGCCGAACAGATCGGACATTACGGCGACGCTGCTATCGCAAGCATGATTCAGGCAAGGCAGGCCAAGGCCCGACTCGATGGATTTGAGCAGCGAAAAGTGAGTGTAAAAAGTGCCGCTCTGGACGCCATGGCTTCCATAGTTAGTGTCCACGATCAGGAGAACGTTATTGGTGGTGGGCGAAACGCTGTAATCGTCCTCGTCCCAGAGGATGACGATGGCGTTCTGTCCCTGTTTCCAGATGGGAGACTGTTTGATGGCGCTGACGATCTTCCTTACCGCGACGTCCCCAGCCTGGAGCAAAGCGGGGTTGAGTCCGGCCTGGGTCCCGTTGTCGTCGGGGTCGTAGTTGCAGAAGGGACCGGCATTCCCGCGGCCATGGTGATCGTTGCACTGGTTTGGCGCAATGAAGGAATAGGCCGGCGCGGAGCCGGACGCGAGGTCGGCGTATAACCCGCCGGCGCCCTCGAAGCCCACCACGTTGGTCAGATCGCTGCCGGGCTGGACGCCTTCCTGGATGCTGGTGAAGTAAACGAACGGATTGTGCTTGGAAGCGTACAGGTAGACGACGTCGCTGGCCGTCAGGGCGGGCGTGAGCGCCGGCGTAATGGTGCTGAAGTTGGTGTTATTGGTGAACACGCCGTCGCTGTAATTTATGGTGTCGGCGCCGGTAGTGGGCAGGCTTTCCTGATAGCTTTTCCAGGCACGGCCGACTTCCGCTAGCTGATCGGCGATGGTCTTGCCGACAGTGTTGGGGGCTGCGGCGATGGACTTGACACCATCGATATTGTTCACGCCGGGAGGCCCGCTGGTCTCGTTAGTGGTATCCACCGCGACGGTGGCTGCATCCGTGCCCGTGCCCGAGATAGGACAAATACTGGGCGACGCCGGGCTGTCGGTGTTTGCCGTGGCAGAGGACAGGTTAGTGGTGCAGTCAAAGTCGTGCCAGTCCGGATTGTTATCGCTGAGGACGCCGAAGTTCGAGCCTCCCACGACTTCCAGATAGTTGGACAAGCTGGGATGCGCGACCGCGAAGTAATTCGTTGCGCTATTGGCCAGATTGACCAGGTCATTGATGTACGGCAGGTTCGGATTGCTCACGATCTGGCCGTAGCCGTGATTCTCCATCATGACCACCCATACGTGGTCCAAATGCGGGATGCCGGAGGGAACGGGACCCTCCGCGGCGAACGCCGCGCTCGCCGCCGCTACTGACAACAAACTCAACAACGTGGTTCCGATTCTCAATTTGCACTCACCTTTAGAAGTGTATTCGGACGGCTCCGCGAGCGTGCCCTGGGCCGTCCTCATCGGACTCTATCAAAGCAGTTGTGTATGTTTGGTTACAACTGAATGAAGCTTCGGTGAATCCGGGCGGCAGGCGATCGAAACCGGGCAATGGCAACCGGCATGCAGTGTCTTGCTTCGCCGGGCTGTTCCGGAGGTTGACCGTTTTTGCTGCTTCCGGAGACCCTGGTCCTGGCCGTAGAACAGCAGCGTCAGGCAGGACACGGAACAGCCCTGTGCGTTTCCCACGCAGATAACGAGATCCCCATGAGTGAACCGGTTTCGCCCACCAAAAGACCGCGCCGGCCCATTGATCCGCTCGTGAGGCTGGATACGCTGGAGCCGGAAAACGAACTGAATCTGAGTGAACCCGAATTGCAGGAGGCGCAGGAGCGCAGCTCAGCCACGGTGCGCGTGGTCTACGAGGCGGTGCGGCGGGAAGGCGAAGACGAGCTGAAACGAAGTCCGTCGGCGCTGGCCTGGTCTGGCTTGGCCGCCGGATTATCGATGGGATTTTCCCTTATGCTGGAAGGCGTCCTACGTTCCAGTCTGCCCGACGCTCCGTGGAGCAAACTGATTTCAAAATTCGGCTACAGCGCGGGATTCGTGATTGTCATTCTGGGCCGCCAGCAATTGTTTACGGAGAACACTTTAACCCCGATTCTGCCGCTGCTGCGCAAATGCGATACGGGGACCGCGGCCAAGGTGGCGCGGCTGTGGGCGGTGGTTCTGCTCGCCAACCTGACGGGAGCGCTAGCGATCGCGACTGTATTGGCGCGCACCGGCGTGTTTTCTCCCGCGGTACGCGAGGCCTTTGCGGCGATAGGCCGCGAGTCCATCACGGTGGGCTTCGGCTTGGCGCTGTTGCGCGGAATCTTTGCCGGCTGGCTTCTGGCGCTGCTGGTGTGGGTGCTGCCCTTCGCGGAACACGCCCGTTTTTTCGTGATCATCGCGTTCACCTGGACGATCAGCGTCAGCGGTTTTACGCATATCGTTGCCGGATCGGTAGAAACGTTTTTCCTCACGGCCAGCGGCCTGGCGCCATGGTCGCAGGCGATCGGCGGATATATCGTTCCTGTGCTCATCGGGAACATCGCCGGGGGTGTTTCGCTAGTGGCGGCGCTGAACCATGCGCAAGTGGTTTCTTAGCTCTTTCGGACGGAAGAGGCGCGACGCTAGTGCACGTGCCAATGGCTGAGGATCACAGTCAGGATGCCGAATGCGCCGATGGCCAGGCCGCCGATGCGGTTCATCCAGAGCATCGCGCGATCGTCGAAGCGGTCGCGGAAATGCCCTGTGGCGGAAGTCAGCGCGATCCACCAGAGCATGGCGCCGCTAAAGATACCGGCGATCAAAAGCACAGTCAGCCAGCGGGCCCGGTGATGTCCCATACCTAACGCTGCGAGCAGCGCGAGAAAGGAAAGCACCGTCGTAGGGTTGGTGAGGTTCAGCAGAAATGCGGAGACGAAATCGGAATGCGCCGAGCTTTCGCCTTGTTTACGCAAAGATTGTGGTTTCTTGAAGTAATACAGGATTCCGATGGCGATGAGCAGGGTGCCACCGCAGAGCCGTATCCAGAACTCCTCGCGCACCAGAAACTCGATGACGAAGCTGATGCTGAAGCCCGCCACCGCGCCATATACGGTGTCGGCGGCCGCGGCTCCCAAGCCGGATATCAGGCCGGCCGTGCGGCCTTTCGACAAAGTGCGGGAAATGCACAGGACGTTGACCGGCCCTACCGGCGCTGAAATGGCCAATCCAGCCAACACACCCTTCGTCAACAGTTCGAGGTCATTCATTGCACGGTAGTTTCCGGAGCGATCTTCGATTATAACGGCATGGCACGTGCATTCGAATAGCCGATGGCCGATGAAATCAAACCGTTGAATTTGGATAGCGTCGTGCCCGGCGATGAAGATAATCCCCCGTACGATGTCGTAGACGAAGCCTCCGCGGAATCCTTTCCCGCCAGCGACGCACCGGCCTGGACGAACGGGCACGTGGCATGAACCGGATTGAGACCGACACCCTAGGCGAGGTCGCGGTGCCTCGGGAACGGCTGTGGGGAGCGCAAACCCAGCGCTGCCTGCTGAATTTCCCGATTGGGAGCGGACGCTTCCGGTGGGGGCGGCCGGTGATCCGAGCGCTGGGGATCGTGAAGAAGTGCGCCGCCTTGACGAATTGCGAACTCGGCGAACTCCCGCGGGAGAAGGCGGAAGCCATCGTGAGAGCGGCACAAGAAGTGATCGACGGCCGGTGGGACGAGGAGTTCCCCCTGGTGGTGTTTCAAACCGGCTCGGGCACGCAATCCAACATGAATGCGAACGAGGTGATCGCCAACCGCGCCATTCAAATACTGGGCGGAGTCGTCGGATCCAAGACGCCGATTCATCCAAATGACGACGTCAACCGCAGCCAGTCGTCCAACGACGTATTTCCAACCGTAATGCACGTGGCTACGGTCGAACAGTTGGAGGAGGCGCTGTTGCCGGCGGCCGTTACTCTGCGCCGCACGCTGGCCGCGAAGTCCGATGCCTACCGGCACATCGCGATGGTGGGCCGCACGCACTTGCAGGATGCGGCTCCAGTTACGCTGGGGCAGGCCGTTTCCGGTTGGGTCGCGCAACTTGATGCCGCGGCCGGAGGTATCGGCCAAGCCATGGCCGGCTTGTACGAACTGGCCATCGGGGGCACGGCGGTCGGCACCGGATTGAACGCACCGCCCGGGTTTGGCGAGGCCGCGGCGCGAAGAATCGCCGAGGAGACCGGGAAGCCGTTCGTCGCCGCGCCGAACAAATTCGCCGCGCTCTCCGCGCACGATGCCATGGTGGCGGCGAGCGGCGCGTTGCGGACGCTGGCGGGCGCACTGATGAAAATCTCGAACGATGTGCGCTGGTACGCGAGCGGCCCGCGCGCGGGGATCGGCGAACTGACTGTGCCCGCCAACGAGCCCGGCTCGTCGATCATGCCCGGCAAGGTGAATCCAACCCAGTGCGAGGCGCTGACCCAGGTAGCCGTGCAGGTCTTCGGAAACGATCACACGGTGGCGTTCGCGGGCTCACAAGGCAATTTCCAGCTCAATACGTTCAAGCCTGTTATTTTGCACAATGTGCTCGAATCCATCGCGCTGCTGTCGGATGGCTGCCGCTCCTTTGAAGAGCGCTGCGCGCGAGGATTCGAGCCGCATATCGCCCGCATCGAGGACCACTTAAGAAACTCGCTGATGTTGGCGACGGCGCTCAATCCGCACATCGGCTATGAGAAGGCCGCTGCCATTGCATTGGCTGCGGAGCGCGAGGGCAGCAGTTTACGCGATGCGGCGGTGCGCTCGGGGTATGTGACCGGGGAGCAGTTTGACGCTTGGGTGAAGCCCGAAGCCATGGCAGGCGCGTGAGCCGGGACGAACGATCAACCCGCTTGCGCGGCTTCGTCCCTGGGCAAAGTGAAATAGAATGTGGCGCCTTTGCCCAGTTCCGATTCCACCCAAATGCGGCCTTCATGGCGGCTTACGATCTTCCGGCAAATCGCCAGGCCCATGCCGTTTCCGGAGCTTCGGTCGCGGGGCTGCAGGCACTTGAAAATGCCGAAGACTTTCTCCGCATACTGGGGCTCGATGCCGATTCCGTTATCTCTTACCGAGAAGCGCCACTCGCCGCTCCCGGCTTCAGCCGCGATGTGAATGTGCGGCGCCTCCTCGGCCCGGTATTTGATGGAGTTGACCAGCAGGTTCTGGAACAACCGCGTCAACTGGACCGCGTCACCCGTGACCAGGGGTAAAGGATCCCGCGTGACCACCGCGCGGCTTTCCTCGATCAACGACCTCAGATTGCGGATGGCGTCGTCCAAGACTGTGTCGCAGTCTAGTTTCGTGAAGAAATCGGCGCCGCGCGCCTCCACCTGCGAAAAGTCTAGCAAGTCGTGGATCAGGCGCTCCATCCGTTCCGCGCTTTCCACGATGAAGGTGATGAACTGATCGGCATCCCCCTGAAGCTGTCCACGGTAGCGTTTGGCGAGCAATTGGGCGTAAATGGAGACGGTGCGCAGCGGTTCCTGCAGATCGTGGCTGGCCACGTATGCGAATTGCTGCAACTCCTCGTTGGAACGTAACAGCGCTTCGGTACGCTCGAGGACGCGCTCTTCAAGATTGGCATTGAGTTGGCGGATCTGCTCCTCCGTCCTCTTGCGCTCGCTGATGTCGCGTATGGCGCTGGTTATCACCATGCCTTCGTCGGTCTGCAACGGGCTGAAAGTGATCTCGACCGGGAACGGCGGCCGGCTGTCGGGGAAAGCCAGTAACTCGACCCCGCGCTCGACGGAACCGAAGATGGCCTGGCCGAAGTCTTCATCCCAAGCCGCCTGCAGCCGGAAACCCCAGCCGGGCACTAACGTCCGGATGTCCTTCGAAACCAGTTTGTCGCGGCCGCAGTTAAACAAGACTTCTGTGCGTGAATTGACCATTACGATGGTTCCGTCTTCACGGCACATCACCATCGCGTCGGGCGCCGCCTCCAGCAGCGACCGGAAACGCTGCTCGGCTTTCTGCAAGACCTCGGCTTGTTTGCGTAGCTCATCGGCCTGTTCCTTGAGCTTGGCGTTGCTGCGGCTGAGTTCCACGAACACAGCCACTTTGGAGCGCAGCACTTCCGGCACGATGGGTTTGAACAGAAAATCCACCGCGCCCAGGTCATAGCCGCGAAACAAGTGCTCTTCGTTGCGGTATCCGGTCAGGAAGAGAATTGGAATCTCGCGCGACCGCGGGCGGCTGCGGATCAATTCCGCGGTTTCGAAACCATCCATGTCGGGCATGCGCACGTCCAGCAGGATGGCTGCGAAATCGTCGTTCAGGACGTGGCGCAGAGCTTCCCTGCCGGAATTCGCCATCACCAGTTCTTCGCCCAATCCGCTGAGCGTGGCCTCCAATGAGACAAGGTTCTCCGGCGTATCGTCCACCAGGAGGATCTTCATCCTCCGATCTGGAGCGGGTTCCCGAGCCACTTGTACTCCATTGCCCGTGGACGACATATCCTCTTACCCGCCGACCCCCACGGCCGTTGGCAGCAGGTTGTGCGCCCGTACCAGCCAGACCCGCAGCACCGAGAAAAGCTGCTCCAGATCGACGGGCTTGGTGATGTAATCGGATGCGCCCGCATCGATGCACTTGGCGCGATCCCCTTTCATGGCCTTGGCCGTCACGGCGATGATCGGTATGGAACGGAATTCCGGAATATGGCGGATGGCCTGCATCGTTTCGTAGCCATCCATTTCGGGCATCATGATATCCATGAGGACGCCGTCAATGCCAGGCGTTTTGAGCAGCGTTTCGATCCCCGTGCGGCCGTTCTCCGCGTGTACCACCTGCAAGCCGTGCTGCTCGAGAACCGTCGAAAGCGCGAAGATGTTGCGCACATCGTCGTCCACCACCAGGACCTTCTTGCCGGATAGCACAGAACCGCTCTGGCGCAGCGCTTTCAGGGTCTCGCGCTGCGCTTCGGAGAGATCCGTTTCGGCCCGGTGCAACAGCAAAACGGTTTCCTCCAACAGTCGCTCCGGCGATTCCGCATACCGCACCACGCTCTGGCGCGCGAGGCGCTGGATGGCCTCTTCGGCCTCGGCGCCGAGCTTCTTGGGGCCACAAACCACCACCGCAGGCGTAGGATTGATCTCGGCCTGGATCTCTTCGACCAGTTGGACCGCCGGGATATCGGCTACCCGTAAATCGAGGACGATGGCATCCAGGTATTGCTGCTTCACCACGGCCAGCGCCTCTCCTCCAGAGCTGACCGCGATGGTTTCGACATCGCCTCCGCCCAAGGCATCCCGCCAAGCGATGCGCCGCTGTTCCTCCGGGGCGACGATCAGCAGCTTCCGCACGCGCCGTTCGAGGGAATGATGGATGGTATCGAAGGCGACATTCAGATTATCCGTAGTCACCGATTTCTCGAGATATGTGAGAGCGCCCAGCGCGAGGCCACGGCGCCGGTTTTCGTCGCCGGTAATTACGTGCACCGGGATATGGCGGGTAGCCGGCTCGTATTTCAGCCGGTCGAGAATCGTCCAGCCGGCCATGTCGGGCAAAGTGATGTCGAGCGTAATGGCGCCGGGGGCGAACTCGCGAGCCAGCGTTAGCGCGGTGCCGCCCCGCAGCGCGACCAGCACCTTGATGCCGCGCTCGTGCGCCATATCCACCAGAATGCGGGCAAAGGTGACGTCGTCCTCCACAATCAACAGCACCCGGTCGCCGGGGTGAATCAGGTTCCGGTCGTCATCGATTTCCATGTCGTGCACGACTGCGATTGGGGTCGCGGACGGCGGCGGCAAGATGATGCCCAGCGATTCCTTATCCGCCGTGTTGGCGCCGTCCACGGCACCCGCGCGGTTGTCCAGGCTCGGCATGGGGCGCATCTCCACCTTCACGGGGGCTACCTGAGCCACATAGGTCTGCGGAAGATATAAGGTAAACGTGCTGCCTACTCCGGGGGCGCTTTGCAGCCGGATTTCGCCGCCTAACAAGCGGGTCAGCTCGCGGCTGATGGACAACCCCAGGCCGGTGCCGCCGTACTTGCGGCTGGTGGTGCCATCCGCCTGCTGGAAGGCCTCGAAGATGATCCGCTGCTTTTCAAGCGGGATGCCGATGCCGGTGTCGGTCACGGAGAAAGAGACGACCGACTTGACGCGGTTCAGCACCGGGTGATTGGGGCTCCAGCCGGAACTGGCCCGTTCCACCCGCAAACGTACAGTGCCATGCTCGGTGAATTTCAGCGCGTTCGATAACAGGTTCTTCAAGACCTGCTGCAGACGCTTGGCGTCGGTGATGATGGTGTCGGCGGGCAGGCTCTCTTCCAGCTCGATGGAGAAATCCAGTCCCTTGCCGTCGGCCACGTGCCGGAACGTGCGCAGGCAGAAATCGCGCACTTCGCTGTAGCGCACGCTGCCCACTTCCACGTCCATCTTTCCCGATTCGATCTTGCTCAGGTCCAGAATGTCGTTGATCAAAGCTAACAGGTCGGTGCCGGAGGAGTGGATCGTTTCCGCATACTTGACCTGTTTAGAAGTCAATGTGCTTTCCGTGTTCTCGGCCAGCATTTGAGCCAGGATCAACAGGTTATTCAGCGGCGTGCGCAATTCGTGGCTCATGTTAGCCAGGAATTCGCTCTTGTATTTGGAGGTCAGCGACAACTGCTCGGCCTTCTCTTCAAGCGCCGCTTTGGCCTGTTCGACTTCGCGGTTCTTGGTTTCCACCTCGTTCTTCTGCTCGGCCAGCAGGCTGGCCTTTTCCTCCAGTTCGGCGTTGGTCTTCTGCAGTTGCTCGGCAAGTGCCTGGCTCTTATTGAGGAGCTGTTCCGTCCGCATGGTGGCCGCGATGGTATTCAGCACGATGCCGATCGACTGCGTAAGCTGATCGAGGAAAGCCAGGTTCACATCCGTGAAATGGCGGAAGGAAGCCAATTCGATAACTGCCCGCGTATCGCCTTCGAACAATACTGGCAGCACCACAATGCTCAGCGGCGTGGCCTCTCCCAGGCTGGAGCTGATTCGGATGTATTCCTTGGGGACGTCTGTGACCAGAATGCGGCGCTTCTCCAAAGCGCATTGACCGGCCAGTCCCTGTCCCATGCGAAACTGCTTCGGAACATCGTCGTGGTCATTGGAGGCATATGCGGCCAGCAGCTTCAGGGACTCCTGCTCTTCGTCGGTGATGTAGAACGTGCCGTGTTGGGCGCCCACCAGGGGAGTCAGCTCCGACAAGAGCAGGCGGGAAACGGTCACCAGGTCGCGCTGGCCCTGCATCATGCCGGTAAACTTCGCGATATTCGTCTTCAGCCAGTCCTGATCGGTATTCTTTCGCGTGGTTTCCGCGAGGTTGACGATCATCTCGTTGATATTGTCTTTCAGCGCGGCCATTTCACCCAGCGCTTCCACCGCGATCGAGCGCGTCAAATCGCCTTTGGTGACAGCCGTGGCGACATCCGCGATGGCGCGCACCTGGGTGGTCAGATTGGCGGCTAACTGGTTGACGTTATCGGTAAGATCGCGCCACAGTCCGGCCGCGCCAGGCACCAGCGCCTGTCCGCCGAGCTTCCCCTCGATGCCGACTTCGCGCGCGACGTTGCTCACCTGGTCGGCAAAGACCGCCAGGGTATCGATCATTTCGTTAATGGTGTCGGCCAGCGATGCGATCTCGCCTTTGGTCTCCAGCACCAGCTTGCGTTTCAGGTTTCCGTTGGCGACGTCGGTAACTACCTTGGCGATACCGCGTACCTGGGTGGTGAGGTTAGCGGCCATGGAGTTGACATTGTCGGTCAAATCCTTCCATGTTCCCGCTACCCCACGCACCTCGGCTTGCCCTCCGAGTTTGCCCTCGGTACCCACCTCGCGCGCCACGCGAGTGACCTCCGAGGCAAAGCTGTTGAGCTGATCCACCATGGTGTTGATGGTGCTTTTCAGCTCGAAGATTTCGCCCTGCACATCCACCGTGATTTTGCGGCTCAAGTCGCCGTTGGCGACCGCGGTAGTCACCTGCGCGATGTTACGGACCTGCGCGGTCAAGTTACCCGCCATGGAGTTCACGCTATCCGTGAGATCTTTCCAGGTTCCGGCCACACCGCGCACCACAGCCTGGCCGCCCAGTTTGCCTTCGGTGCCCACTTCGCGCGCCACGCGGGTGACTTCGGCCGCGAAGGAGCTGAGCTGATCCACCATGGTGTTCACGGTGTTCTTCACTTCCAGGATCTCGCCGCGCACATCCACGGTGATCTTGCGGGATAGGTCTCCCTTGGCCACGGCCGTGGTGACTTCGGCGATGTTTCGGACCTGGGTGGTCAGGTTCGCCGCCATCGAGTTTACGGAATCGGTAAGGTCTTTCCAGGTTCCGGCTACACCCCGCACATCGGCTTGCCCGCCCAATTTGCCTTCGGTACCTACTTCGCGCGCCACGCGCGTGACTTCGGAGGCGAACGAGCTGAGCTGATCCACCATGGTGTTGATGGTGTTCTTCAACTCCAGAATTTCGCCGCGCGCATCCACCGTGATCTTAGTCGTCAGGTTGCCCTTGGCGACAGCGGTGGTCACACCGGCGATGTTACGCACCTGATTGGTCAGGTTGCTGGCCATGGAGTTGACCGAGTCGGTCAGATCTTTCCAGGTTCCGGCCACACCGCGCACGTCCGCCTGGCCGCCGAGTTTGCCTTCGGTGCCCGCCTCGCGCGCCACGCGCGTGACTTCGCCGGCGAACGCGTTAAGTTGATCCACCATGGTGTTGATGGTGTTCTTAAGTTCCAGGATTTCGCCGCGCACATCCACCGTAATCTTGCGGCTGAGGTCGCCTTTAGCCACGGCCGTAGTGACTTCGGCGATGTTACGCACCTGGTTAGTCAGATTGCTGGCCATGGAGTTGACCGAGTCGGTCAGGTCTTTCCAGGTTCCGGCTACGCCCTTCACGTCGGCTTGGCCGCCCAGTTTACCCTCGGTGCCGACCTCGCGCGCCACGCGCGTGACTTCGCCGGCGAACGCATTCAACTGATCCACCATGGTGTTGATGGTGTTCTTCAACTCCAGGATTTCGCCGCGCACATCCACCGTAATCTTGCGGCTGAGGTCGCCTTTGGCTACGGCCGTGGTGACTTCGGCGATGTTGCGCACCTGGGCCGTCAGGTTGCCCGCCATGGAATTGACCGAGTCCGTCAAATCCTTCCACGTTCCGCCGACGCCCTTCACATCCGCCTGGCCGCCGAGTTTGCCTTCCGTGCCGACCTCGCGCGCCACGCGGGTGACCTCACCGGCGAAGGCGTTGAGCTGATCCACCATGGTGTTGATGGTGTTCTTCAACTCCAGAATCTCGCCGCGCACGTCTACAGTGATCTTGCGGGACAAGTCGCCGGTGGCGACGGCGGTGGTGACTTCCGCGATGTTGCGCACCTGGGCCGTCAGGTTGCCCGCCATGGAGTTGACCGAGTCCGTCAGATCTTTCCAGGTGCCGGCTACACCCTTCACTTCAGCCTGGCCGCCTAACTTGCCTTCCGTGCCGACCTCGCGCGCCACGCGCGTAACTTCGGAGGCGAAGGCGTTCAACTGATCCACCATGGTGTTGATGGTGTTCTTCAACTCCAGAATCTCGCCCCGCACATCTACCGTAATTTTGCGAGAGAGGTCGCCGTTGGCCACCGCGGTGGTTACTTCCGCGATGTTGCGAACCTGCGCGGTGAGGTTGCCCGCCATGGAGTTGACGCTATCGGTCAGATCCTTCCACACGCCGCCCACGCCCTTCACTTCGGCCTGGCCGCCGAGTTCGCCTTCGGTGCCGACCTCGCGCGCCACGCGCGTCACTTCCGACGCAAACGCGTTCAATTGGTCAACCATCGTGTTCACGGTGTCCTTGACTTCCAGGATCTCGCCGCGCACATCCACGGTGATTTTGCGGGAAAGGTCCCCCTTGGCCACGGCGGTGGTCACTTCGGCGATATTGCGGACCTGCGTGGTGAGGTTCGCCGCCATGGAGTTCACGCTGTCGGTAAGATCCTTCCAGGTGCCGCCCACGCCCTTTACATCCGCCTGGCCTCCCAGTTTGCCTTCGGTGCCGACCTCGCGGGCCACGCGGGTGACTTCGCCGGCGAAGGCGTTGAGCTGATCCACCATGGTGTTGATGGTGTTCTTCAACTCCAGAATTTCGCCGCGCACATCCACGGTAATCTTGCGGCTCAGATCGCCTTTGGCCACGGCCGTCGTGACTTCGGCGATGTTGCGCACCTGGGCGGTCAGGTTGCCGGCCATGGAGTTGACGCTGTCGGTAAGATCCTTCCAAGTACCGGCCACGCCGCGCACGTCGGCCTGGCCGCCCAGCTTACCTTCGGTGCCCACTTCGCGGGCCACGCGGGTGACTTCCGAGGCGAAGGAACTGAGCTGATCCACCATGGTGTTGATGGTGTTCTTGAGTTCCAGAATCTCGCCCCGCACATCCACTGTGATCTTACGGGACAAGTTGCCCGTGGCGACGGCTGTGGTGACTTCGGCGATGTTGCGGACCTGGGCTGTCAGGTTGCCGGCCATGGAGTTGACCGAATCCGTCAGATCCTTCCAGGTGCCGGCTACGCCCTTAACCTCAGCCTGGCCGCCCAACTTGCCTTCCGTGCCGACCTCGCGCGCCACGCGCGTGACTTCGGAAGCGAAAGCATTAAGCTGATCCACCATGGTGTTGATGGTGTTCTTCAGTTCCAGAATCTCGCCCCGTACGTCTACCGTGATCTTACGGGACAGGTCGCCATTAGCCACGGCCGTGGTCACTTCGGCGATATTACGGACCTGGGCCGTGAGGTTGCCCGCCATGGAATTGACCGAATCCGTCAGATCCTTCCAGACACCGCCGACGCCCTTCACCTCGGCCTGCCCGCCGAGTTCGCCTTCCGTACCTACCTCGCGCGCCACGCGCGTCACTTCCGAAGCAAAAGCGTTTAACTGATCGACCATCGTGTTGATGGTGTTCTTCAACTCCAGGATTTCGCCCTTTACATCCACCGTGATTTTGCGGGACAGATCGCCGTTGGCTACCGCGGTAGTGACCTCGGCGATGTTGCGCACCTGCGCCGTCAGGTTGCCCGCCATGGAGTTTACGTTGTCCGTCAGATCCTTCCAGACGCCGCCCACGCCCTGCACCACGGCTTGGCCGCCGAGTTTGCCCTCGGTGCCCACCTCGCGCGCGACGCGGGTCACCTCGGAGGCGAAGGAATTCAACTGCGCGACCATGGTATTCACGACGCGGGCGGTATGCAGAAACTCGCCCTTCAGCGACCGCCCGTCAACTTCCAGCGCCATTGTCTGCGAGAGATCGCCTTTGGCGACGGCGCCGATCACACGGGCGACTTCGGTGGAGGGCTGCACCAGGTCCCCGATCAAACCGTTTACCGAGTCCAGACAGTCCGCCCACCCTCCGAACGCCGATCCGAGGTTGGCCCGCTGCGTGATTTTGCCTTCCTTGCCCACCGCCCGGCTGATGCGGTCGAATTCGCTCGCCATGCGCTGGTTCAACTTGAAGATGTCGTTCAGCGTGTCGGCCACTTTGCCCGCGACGCCGGCCAGGTTAACCGGCAGGCGGACTGAGAAGTCGCCGTCCTTGAAGGCAATCAAAGTCTTCAATAAAATGCTCGTATCGAGCGCATCGCTAACCATTTCCGATTCCATCGAAGCTCCTTCTTTCACGCCATCGTTCACGCAATGATCAAACTGCGGGCTTGGTAGTCTTCTGTTCCAACAAATCCTTGAATATCCCTCCCAGGCCTAAGAACTGTTCCAGGGAGGATGGTTTTCGTAAATAGCATGCGGCGCCGAACTGGCTGGCGGCCAACCGGTCGCGCGGGGAATCCGACGAGGTCAGGACGACCACCGGAACGTGGGCCAACTCCGGAGTTTCCTGGATACGCTGCAGGATTTCCGTCCCATCGTGACGGGGAAGGTTCAGGTCGAGGATGATCAGGCCCAGCATTTGCGCTTCGCGCAGGCCCTCTTCGGATGAAAGCATGCGCAGCACCTCGCCGCCATCCGAAACGATCCGCAGGGGACAGTCCAGGCCGTGCTCCCGGAGCGCCTCCCGGATCAGGTAGACGTCCGCGGGGTTATCTTCTGCGAGCAGAATCTCAGGCATCGTTCCCTCAGGCGGCATAACGCCGCCTCCTATTCAGCTTAAGCGCGGCAGGACGCGCCCTGCGCGCGGGTACAATTCTTGCATTATGAGACAGTGCAGATTTTGTATCGGGCATCCCATTTCCCGGCTGGCGTTAGCTCGATTTTACCCGGCTAATCGCATTTTTCCAGTAGTCCGCACCTTAAGCCGCGTTCTCAATACAGTGAAACCGTCCGACATTGCATGTTTGCGTCCATTTTGCCGTTCAGCTTGGCGGCATTGTTCCGGTTGGCGCCATGGTGTTGCCGTTCCGGTCGAAAGCTCACATACCGGCGTCCGGGGAACTGCCTGCCCAAGAATGGCGCATGGCTTGCTTTTGCGCGGCTGGTGCCTGACGAGCGTCCAATTAGAGTCCTCATCATCGACGACAACAGCCTCGACCGCAGCCTTTACAAACACTGCCTTGAAAGCTCTCCGGCGTGGCAGTTCGAATTCGCCGAGGCGGACTCCGCGATAGCCGGCATCGAGATGGCCAGGACTTGGCGCCCGGACTGTACGCTATTGGATTTTAACCTGCCCGATATCGACGGAATCGAGGCGCTCACCCGCCTGCGGGGCGACCCCAACCGGATTCCCTGCGCCACCGTAATGCTGACCGCCTATGGGGGCGAGGAATTGGCCGTCAAAGCCATGAAAGCGGGGGCCTCCGACTATCTGCCAAAGGGCCACTTGTCTTCCGATACGCTGCCGCACACGGTGGTAAACGCCGTGGAGCGCTTCCGATTGCAACAGCAGATTGCCCAACAACAGGCCGCGCTGGCGATCAGCGAGCGGCGTTATCAGATTCTGCTCGAAGCCATCCCGCAAATGGTCTGGATCGCCAACGCGGAGGGCCGCGTCGAGTATGCCAACCGCCGCTGGTTCGACTACACTCAACTAGCTGTTGAGGAAGCCACTCTTTTCGGATGGGACCGGCTGCTCCATCCGGAAGATGTCGAACGAACCCGAAGCGCCTGGGAACGCGCGATGCAGTCGGGCGCCACCTTCGAGATCGAGCACCGGCTCAGGCGCGCATCCGACGGCAACCACCGGTGGCACCTGGTGCGCGCCGTTCCTTTGCGGACCCAAACCGGAGAGATTGCCAACTGGCTGGGCACTTGTACCGAGATCGAGGATCAAAAGCGGGCTGAAACGGCCACATTCGAAGAGCAGAAACTCAAGGGCATCGGCCGCCTGGCGGGCGGCGTGGCCCACGACTTTAATAATCTTCTCGTCTGCGTCCTGGGCGGGGCGAGTTGCGCGGCGCAGAGCCTACCGCCCGGGCACCCTGCGCATGAGATGTTGGACCAGGTGCTCATGGCCGGCGAGCGGCTCGCCGAACTCACCCGGCGCATGTTGGCCTATGCGGGTAAGGCGACTTTCCGGGTGGAACCGACAGACGTCGAGCAACTGGTCCACGACGCCTGCGATAGCGTGCGGGACGCCATCCCAAAAACGGTCCGCCTGGAAATCCGAAGCAGCCCGTGCGTGCCGCCGGTACGGACGGATTCCACGCATATGCGGCAAGCCATTGTGGATCTGGTGCTGAACGCGGTGGAGGCCATCGGAGAGGGCGCCGCGGGCCGGATATCGGTGAATACAGCCGTGGTAGAGGTGGGTGAAGAGTCCATCCGCACCGGGGGATTCGGGCCCGCCGCGACCACCGGCAAGTATGTCTCGCTCGAAGTCCGCGATACCGGGTGCGGCATGGATGAGGAGACGCGCAAGAAGGTTTTCGATCCCTTCTTTAGCACGAAATTCATGGGCCGGGGATTGGGGCTGGCGGCCGTCCATGGATTTGTGCGCAGCATGGGAGGCGGCGTCCAGGTTGACAGCGCACCGGGAAAAGGCAGCCGGTTTCGAGTCTTGCTACCGGTGGTAGCGGCGGAAACCTCGCAGGGCGCTTGCGGGTGATGGGCTCGCAACCACAACTCAAAGGCCCCGATGGCACGTCGCCGCGCGCAACCTCCGAAGACTGTTGGCTGCGCCTGAACGCCGATGCATTGCACGATTTGAGCAGCCCGGTAAATCAGATTGGAACTCTGGCCGAACTGATCGTCAAGAAATACAAAGGTGTTTTGGGCGAAGAGGGAGAAACCCTGTTCGGCTTCCTGCAGACTTCCGTGGGCCGGCTGCAGAATCTGGTGGGCGGCTTGAACAACTATCTGCGGGTGGCCGGCGCCCCAGGCGCGCGCCGGCTTTGCGACTCCGATTTGCTGTTAACCGCCGCCAGGGCGTCGGTGCAGGCCGCGATTGATCAAAATGGCGCGGTCGTGACCCACGATCCGCTCCCGCTAGTGTACTGCGACCCGAATCAGATCGGCTATGCCTTTCGAAGCCTCTTGGAAAACGCGATCAAGTTCCGGCGGGAGCAGCGGCCGGAAGTGCACATCTCCGCGGCCGAAGCCGGCGACACCTGGATATTCTCCGTGCGCGATAACGGCATCGGCATCGATCCCGCATACCGGCATCGTATCTTCGGATTATTCAAGCGCCTTCACAATGAGGCCTACCGCGGGGCAGGCATGGGGCTGGCTATCACCCGGCAAATCGTGGAAGAGCACGGAGGCCAGATTTGGGTCGAGTCGCAGTCAGGCCTGGGAAGCACCTTCTTCTTCAGCCTGCCACGCGCGGCGTCATGAGATTGAGGAAGACACCACACTCATGGAAAGCTCGGGAATCGTGAAATAGAAGGTGGACCCCTCGCCGGGCGCCGACTCCACCCAGATGGTCCCGCCGTGATTTTCCACAATGCGCTTGCAGAGTGCCAGGCCCACGCCGCTGCCGGGATACTCCCTTCCATGCAGGCGCTTGAATACCGTGAAGATGCGGTCCCAATACTCGGGATCGATCCCGATGCCATTATCCTTGAATGCAAACTGCCAGAAGCCGTTCCGTTTCCGGGCCGAAATGTAGATGTGGGGCGTCTCCGCGCGGCGGTATTTGATGGAATTGCCGATGAGGTTGGAGAACAGGGAGACCAGCCTGGCTTCGTTGCCCGGAACCGTGGGCAAAGGATCGTGGGTGATGACTGCCCCGGATTCGCGCACGATCAGTTGCATCTCAAAGAGGGCAGTGGCCAGTACTGCCTCGGTCGAGACGGGTTCCAAGACGCGGTCCGGCGCGCCCGCCGATGAGTAATTGAGCACATCCTGCACGAAAGACTGCATGCGTTTGGCGGCGGATACCGTAATGGCGATGTGCTCGTCGGCGGCCTGGTCGAGTTTTCCGGAGTACTGCTTCGCCAGAAGCTGGGTATAGGAGGCCACCATCCGTAAAGGCTCGTTCAGCTCGTGCGACACCATGTATGCGAATTGCTGAAGTTCTTCGTTCGAGCGGCGCAGCGCGACCTCCGCCTGGCGAGCCCGCAGCAGCGCGCGGATGGTAGCCACCAGAACGGCGGGTTCGACGGGTTCGGTGAGATAGCTGTCCGCGCCGCCTTCCAAACCGGCGACCATGTCCCGTGGAGAGGTCTTCGAGGCGGTCAGATGCAGCACGACGATGTCCGCGGTCAGCGAATTGGTCTTCAAGCGCTTGCAGACTTCCAGACCGCTCAAATCGGGCAGGTTTATATCGAGTAACACAAGTCCCGGCTTACACTCCGACGCCAGGCGCAAGGCCTCCTGTCCGGTAGCTGCCTCCTTGACTTCGAATCCGGCCTGCGACAGAACCTTGGTACGCGCGTACCGCCCTGGCCCATAGTCGTCCACGTTGATGATCGTCGGCATAAAAACAAGTTCGTTATTGTATCAACAGCCCGGCATGGTCGAGTATCTCATGGATCGTGGCTAAAGCGTCCGGACGCCCCAGATACTCCTTTGATATTACGCCCGTAACGCCCTGCAAACGTTCCAAATCGCTCTCTGCAAGCTTCATCGAGGTATTGATAATTACTTTGATGCCCTCCGTCCGCGGATCGGACTGCAGATGCCGGAAGACGTCGAAACCGTTTATCCCAGGCATGACCAGGTCCAGGAAGATGAGGCGTGGACCCTCCGCGAGGGCCTTCGCCAGCCCCTCGGCGCCACTTGAGGCTTCCGTGACGGGAACGTTTATGGCACGGAACAGATGCTTCAGGAGGTAACGGTCGCGCTCGTTGTCGTCGATGATGAGGACGCGATCGAGATACTTTTTCGACGTCAGACGCACCAACTCGTCGCGGAACCTCTGCGGCTCGACGGGCTTGACCAGGTAACCGTCGGCGCCCAACTGGTAGCCTCTGCGGGGATCGTCGAGCGTGGTCACCAACAGAACCGGTATGTCTTTGGTGGCGGGCGATTCCTTGAGCTTCGCCAGGAAACTCCAGCTATCTTCGCCGCGCAACATGATATCGAGGACAATCACGGCCGGCCGGAAGGAAGCCAGCTTTCTTTGCGCTTCCGCTATGGTAGCGGCCCGCAGAATCTGGAAATCCGTTTCCTTCAGCCATCGGCCGTAGAGCAGGACCGCCTCGTCGCTGTTCTCAACAATCAGCAGGGGTTGCCTCCCAGCTTCGAGGTCCGTCTCGCCGTGGTCCGAGGCCGGGGCCGCCCGATAGAACGCCGGAAGCACCACAGAAAAGGTCGACCCCGCTCCCGGCACGCTGGTCAACTGCACTTCACCGCCGAGCAGATGCGCCAGCTTTCGCGATAGCGGCAGCCCTAATCCGGTTCCCCTTACCCGCTTCTGGATGGGATTCTCCACTTGCGCGAAATCCTGAAAGATCCTCTCCTGGTCTTCCGGTGCGATCCCGATGCCGGTGTCCGCTACCGATATCTTGATGTGATCCCCGTCCACCGTCTGGGCCGATACCCGGACCTCACCGCGTTCCGTGAACTTCAAAGCGTTCGAGATGAAATTGCGCAGGATTTGGGAGATCTTTCCTTCGTCGGAATATAACTTCGGCACCTCCGCCGACGGTTCAAAAACGAGATTAACGGACTGATTCAGGAATAGCGGGCGAAGCATGCCGCGCAGCGCGCCGAAGAGGTCCTGCACTTCGAATTCGACCGGCTTCACTTCCACCTTGCCGGCCTCCACCTTGGCCAGGTCCAGCAGGTCGTTCACCAGTTCGTAGAGGTCTTCCGCGGCCTTTTTGATGAAGCTGACCTGCTGCCGTTGTTCCGCGTTCAGTGGTCCATCCGACTCATCGGTCAGCAGACCGGCCAGAGCCAGGATCGAATTGAGCGGCGACCGGAACTCGTGACTCATGTTCGACAGAAACTTCGATTTCAGCTCGTCGGCGCGGCGCAGGTGATCGGCTTTTTCATCCAGCTCCGCATACAAGGCCACCACGCCGCGGTTGGTGTCTTGCAGTTCCCGATTCAGGAAGGTCAGCTCTTCCTGCCGTTTGCGCAGCTCTTCGAGGGTGCGCAGCAGTTCCTGGTTTTGGAGTTGAATTTCGGCGAACGCATCTTCCGGTTTCTCGGCCGCCAGCACCTCCGCCATGCGGGCAGCCGCCTCGCGCGCGGTGGCGTGCGTACGGCGGGGAAGGTTTTTCCGCATCACGACGGTGGTCCCGTGGCCTTGGCCGGACTGGATTTCAAATTCATCCATCAACCGGCGGGCGCCCGTGATGCCCATCCCCATACCCGTAGAGGACCGGTAACGTCCTTCGAGGATCCGGTCGAGGTCTCGAATGCCGGCGCCCTGGTCCACGATGCTAATGGTCAACGCTTCCAGGACGCCGCCGCCCTCTATGACATATTCGACCTTGCCTCCGCCGCCGTAGTGGAAAGCGTTCCGCGCGATTTCCGAGACGGCCGTGGCGATCCGTGTCTGGTCCTGCGCATCGAAGCCCGCCAGGCGCGCGATCTGGCGGGCGCGCTGGCGGGCCGCAACAGTGTCACGTTCCGAGCGGATGTTCAGGGTGAGGATCGGGACGGACATGGCATGTTCGCTGGTTGCCATCGGACCGCCTACTTGGCCACCACAATGGTAGCGTCGTCATTCCCACGGGAAAAATCGCGATAGACGACACCCGCGATGATGGCCGGGTCATGCGCAGCCAGGCCTGGATAATCAAAGAGGTTCCAATGCGTCGAGATACCGTCGGAGTGCAGGACCAGCGTGGCGCCCTCCGGATAGGGATACTGGAACTCTCGAATATGCCGGGCTTCCACGCCGGCCGTGCCGTTGGTCGAGACCATGTGCCGCGGCGGAGCGTCGTCGGCAAAAACGATGCCCGAGACATTTCCGAGCCCCCCGAAGGCCACCGTTCCGCGTTCGGCGTCGATTTCGGCGATGGCCACCGCGGCCCCCCGGGTGTAGCGCAGCGCATCGTGGACTGCGGCCAACAAGTTGACCAAGGCCAGATCGGGATGCTTGTACAGGGTATCGACGGCGGCCCTGGAGGCGATTGCGGCGTCGGTTCCGTGGCCCAACCCGTCGGCCAGCAACAAGGTCCGGCGCCCCGCTACGGCCGTCTGGCCCCACTGGTCGCCGCAGACTTCTTCGCCGGGCTTGGGTACTTGCACGGCGCCGGTATTTGCCTGCTGCAAGGGTATTCCTGCTTCCGGCGCAACGCGCACCAGGATGGCAGTGCCGCGTCCCGGTCGCGAATAAATCTCCGTAAAAGACGAGAGACGGCCGATAGCGCCCAGCCCCGTGCCGGATGTGCCTGTGGTGCTGCGCCCGTCCTCGCGGGACGATTCCACATCGGCCATCCCGGGTCCGCTGTCGAGGATCAGGATTTCGAGCAATCGACATCCCGGAACCTGCCCCGCGATGACTTGCCCCCGCGTCGCGTGTTTCAACAGGTTAGTGCAAGCTTCGGTAACGACCAGGGCGGCTTTTTCGGCGGCCTGCTCGTCGAAATCCAAAGCATGCGCGATCCGCCGCACTTCCCGGCGGGCTTCCGCGACGTGGCTTGGATCTTCAATACGGGCTATGTATGGCACTCCTTACAGGCCCTTCCATCTCAGGATACTCACGCGCGTTCCACGCCCCGGCTCGGAATCGATCTCGAACTCACTCGATAGGCGCTTGGCGCCCCCCAGACCCAACCCCATCCCAGATCCCGAGGTGAATCCGTCCTTCAACGCCAGGGCGATGTCGGGGATGCCGGGGCCTTCGTCTTCAAAAACAATGCGCAGGCCGGGCCGCGATCCGTTCCGGACCGATTGGATGGTGGCGCTGCCGCCCCCTCCATAATCCAGCGTGTTGCGTGCCAATTCGCTCGATGCGGTGACGATCTTAGTCTGATCTACCAAATTGAATCCCATCTCCACGGCCAGCCGCCGGACCGCCTGCCGGACGCTTACGACGTCTTGGGACGTCCGAATTTCGTGGGTCTCAGATTTCTGCGCTTCCATCGCCGTCCTGGCCGTGATCGTTCATACCGAGATACATCCGCAGGGTCTGCATGCCTTTTTCGACGTCTAGCGCGGTACGGATGCCCTTCATCGGCAAGCCCAACTCAACCAGCGTGATAGCTACCGACGGCTGCATCCCAACTACCACCGTCTGGGCGTCCAACAGCCTCGCCATATTCGCAATATTGCTGAGCATCCGGCCGATAAAAGAGTCCACCATTTCGAGCGCGGAGATGTCGATCAGCACACCGTGCGCGCGCGATTTCACGATCTGTTCGGTCAGATCGTCTTGCAAAGTAAGAGCCAGGCGGTCGTGCATATCCACCTGGATCGTGACCAGGAGGAACTGGCCCATTTTCAGGATTGGAATCCGTTCCACGCTGTCAGGCCTCCTGGCTCGCGTTTCCGCCGTTGCTCTTCAGGCGGAATACCCCGTAGCCGGTGCGCTTGAGGGCCACGGCGAAGGCGTCGGCCAGCGTGGCCTTAGTGGTGACATCCTCCAGGTTTACCCCCAAGTGGATAATGGTCTGCGCGATCTGCGGCCGGATCCCGCTGATGATGCAATCGGCCCCCATCAGCCGCGCCGCGGCAACGGTTTTCAATAGGTGCTGTGCCACCAGGGTATCTACCGTGGGAACGCCGGTTATGTCGATCACCGCGATGTCCGAGCGTGTCTGGACGATGGCTTCGAGCAGATTCTGCATCACGACCTGCGTCCGGGCGCTGTCCAGAGTGCCGATTAAGGGGAGGGCCAGTACGTTCTCCCACAAACGGACCACGGGCGTCGAGAGTTCCAGCAATTCCTGCTGCTGGCGCGCGATGACCTCTTCCCGCGACTTTTGAAATGCCTCCATCGTAAGCAGGCCGAGACGGTCCAGGACCAGCGTGGCCTTCCAACTCTCATCCGCCAGCGTTTCGGTATCCTTCGTCTCACGGCGCAGGCGGTTGAACAGCGGCTCTTTGAGGGAAAAGACGAACATGGCCGTCTCCACCGGCGTAGATCCGGCCCTGGCGCGCGCGGCGGAGAACTGGCTCAGAAAATCACGGACCCCACTCCACTCCGGTTTCGAGATATCGTAGCCGCCTTCCTCGCTGGCCTGCCGCACCATCGTCAGAAATTCGCCGGCATTCGTTTCGAGCTGCTTTTGCTCGACGGCTGTCATTCTTCTGCCGGATGTACTCGCCTGCAGAGCGATCCATTCCTTTAGCAGGCCCTCTTGGTCTTTGCCAATGATCTGGTGCAAGCGATTTGCTGTATCGGGCAATGTTCTGGTCTCCTAGGGGGTTCCATTATACCGAAGCTTCTGCTTCTACGGGCAGACGCCCGAAGCCGGCTACCGCGAAGGCCGGCCGGCTCTCAAAAGGTCGTGAATCGCGGATCCCACGGTTTCAACGAAGCTGTCAAGCGTGGCAGGTTTCGTGATGAAGGCGTTCGCACCCAGATCCAGGGACTTTTGCCGGTCCTGGGTGAGTTTGGAGGAGGTGAGGACCGCCACCGGCACGCCGGCGTATTTCGGCTCGGAGCGCACCACGCGCAGCAATTCAAAACCATCCATCCGCGGCAAATTCAGATCCAAAATGATGGCAGCGGGCAGTTCCTCGTTGGTCTTCAAGTAGCATGCGCATTCTTCTCCATCCGGAAATACTCTCAGGTCCACTTCCAGCCCGGCCACGCGCAAGGTCTCCTCGATGAGAATCACGTCCGCGCCACTGTCCTCCGCGATAATGATGCGTACAAGCCCCGGCCCGGCCATCAGCACGCCTCCCTGGGAACCGTGAACTTGAACGTCGCTCCGCAGCCTGGTTGCGATTCCACCCAGATCCTGCCGCCGTGCCTCTCCACGATTCCGCGGCAAAGGGCCAGTCCGATTCCAGTGCCTTGATACTCCCCGCCGTGCAATCGCTTAAAAACGCCGAAAATCATTTTATGGTAGGCGGGGGCGATACCGATGCCGTTGTCGGCTACCGAGAATAACCACCGGCGGCCTTGCGGGGAAGCCGATATCTGGATCCGCGGGGCGCGGGGGCCGCGATACTTAATGGCATTGCCCATCAGGTTTTGGAACAATTGGACGAGATTGACAATGTCGCCCTGAACTTCGGGCAGCTTGCCGATCTCCAGCACGGCCGCGCTCTCCTCAATGGCGTGCTCCAGGTTGTTGGCCGCCCAGTCCACGGCTGAGCGCGTAGCCACGTTAGTAAACGGAATGTCGTCCGAGTTCACGGTTTTTGAGTACTTCAGAAGATCGTCGATCAGGTTTCGCATGCGGTCGGCGGAAGACACGATATGGCCGATCAGTTCATTGGCTCCCGCGTCGAGTTTCGCACTGTAGCGCCGCTGCAGCAGTTCGCTCATGGCAGAGATGCCCCGCAGCGGCTCCTGCAGATCGTGAGCCGCCACGTAGCCGAATTGCTCCAAATCGGCATTCGCCCGCGCCAGGCGCTCCGCCTGCGCGGCCAACGTCTGCTCCGCGAGCTTCCGTTCGGTGATATCGCGGGCAATCTTTGAGGCGCCCACGATCGAGCCGTGCACGTCGCGTATGGGCGAGACGGTTAACGAGATGTTTAGATAATGCCCCTGCTTGGTGCGCCGAACCGTCTCGAAATGGTCCACGCGGCGGCCCTGTTTGATTTCTTCGAGGATGGTGGGCATTTCATCAAGGCGGCCGGGAGGAGCGAGAATCGAGATGGGTTTGCCGATGACCTCTTCCGCGGAATAACCAAAAATTCGTTCGGCGCCTTTGTTCCAGCTTGTAATGATGCCCTGAAGATCCTTGCTGATAATTGCGTCGTCGGAGGACTCGACAATAGAAGCCAGCAGCCGGTGGACTTCGATGGCGGTATCAAACACTTGGCGATTTCACTCCTACCGAATCCACGGCCGCGTACTGGCTGGCCATCCGAAATGGGGCTTTCGTGAGACGCATTTCTTATTGCAATCCTCGGACCAAGGTGTTGGTCTATTGTGCGATATAGTCCAGATCTCGGGCTGTTTCGTAGAGGGCCAAGCGCCCGCGAAGCAGATCGTAAGCGGCTAGAAGTAATAATCTGGCAGCGGCTTCGGAACAATCCAAGATCCTGGCGATCTGACCGCAGTCCATTTGATGGTACTTGTGGAGCAATACCGCGGCGCGCTGCTTCCCTGGCATGCCGGCCACCACGCGTCTTGCTTCTTCGCAGACATCGCCGGCGCATCCCGCAGTTGGCCGGGCTTTCCGATCGGGCTGCTCTTGCAACGCCAAATCCGCCGCCAGGCGAAACAAGCGGGTCGTTACCTCTGGAGCATTGTCCGGGCCTGGACGGCACGCGCGCTCGAACACCTCCATGGCGAGTTCTTCGGCAACCAGCCGGTCCTGTACCATCCGGTACAGAAAGTGAACGATCGCCATCCTCTGTCTCTCGCCCAGCAATACCAGGGTGTGTGCGGGAGCCCTGCCGCGTAGGCCGGCTAAGCATTCAATCTCAAGCATGGTCTCCTGTTTCGCCGCCCGGTGCATCGGGCGTTTCCTCGATACCCACGTGGGCAGGCAATCCGCGTGCCATGCTCAATCTCCCAAAGCATCGTCCGAAGCGATTCGAAATTGCCGGGCCTGCTATGCAGGATCGGTCCTTGGCGTGCAACAATTGCTCGCCGCTACGTGCGGTAACTTTCGATTACGAGGTGCATCGCGTTAAAATGGGCCAGAGCGAGGGGATTTTAGGAATGTCTGCTCAAGTCTTAGTAGTGGAAGACGATCCGTCCGAGCGATTCGATTTGGCTGAAATGGTCTCGGCTTTCGGCTTCCAGGTGGCCACGGCAGCGGATGGCCGGGATGCGCTTGAAAAGCTGAGCTCTTTTCCGGCCAAGGTGATCCTGACGGACTTGATGATGCCAGGGATGGACGGCATCGAACTCCTCAAGGAACTCGGCGCACACGGCGATCGCACGCCCACAGTAGTTCTTACGGCGTTCGGAAGCATCGATCGCGCCATTTCCATCGTGCACGACCTCAAGGCCTTTTGGTTTCTCGAAAAGCCCGTACAGCCCGGTGTGATGCGCGCTCTTTTGGAACGCGCGATTCAGCAAAGCCGCCTTGTCGAGGAGACCGAACACCTCAGCCGCCAGCTCAGCTATCAGGGCGTGATGGGGGATATGGTGGGCGATTCGTCGCCCATGAAAGAGGTGTTCTCCCTGATCCGGCAAGTGGCGCCCACCACTGCATCGGTCCTGATCACCGGTGAAAGCGGGACTGGAAAAGAACTGGTGGCGCGGGCGATTCATCGTTTGAGCCCGCGCTGCGGCGGCCCGTTTGTGGCCATCAATTGCGCCGCGCTGCCCGAGAGTCTCGTGGAAAGCGAGCTTTTCGGCCACGAAAAAGGAGCATTTACGGGGGCGGCGGCGCGCAGCGTGGGATGTTTCGAACTCGCCCAGAACGGAACGCTGCTGCTCGATGAGATCGGCGAGATGCCGATCGCCACGCAAGCCAAGCTATTACGCGTGATTGAGGAGTCCAAGGTCCGCCGGCTGGGTGGCTCCTCGGATATTCCGATTTCGGTGCGCGTGCTGGCGGCCACCAACCGCTCGCCTGAAAAAGCCATTGAGGACAAACACCTGCGTGAGGATCTCTACTACCGCCTTAACGTGTTCCACATATCGCTGCCGCCGCTCCGCGAACGCAAGCAGGACATTCCCTCAATCGCCGCGGCGCTGATCGGCGATCTGAATCAAAAACACGACTGCCGGGTTACCCATTTGAGCCCCGAGGTGCTGGCTCGATTCAATGCCAGTGCGTGGCCCGGCAACGTCCGCGAGCTGCGCAACGTGCTCGAACGCGCCATCATAGTCGCGGGCAGAGGTGAAATCCAGTTGCAGCATCTGCCAGGCGCTTTCGCGCCCCAGCCGCCGCCCCCGTCCCTGCCGCCTCAGACTACCGCACCGGCCGAGGATGTCCTGACCATTCGCGCCGGCGCGCAGATGCGCGAAGTGGAAGAAGCTTACATCCGGCTGGTGTTGAGACACACGAGCAATAACAAGCGCCGCGCGGCAAAGGTCCTGGGGATCTGCCTGCGCACCCTGCACGGCAAACTGCGCTCCTTTGAAGGCAAGAATGCGCAGGGAGTTGGCGCGGGGGAATGACCGGCGCGCCGGCGCTCACTCCGCCGGCAGAGTGAACAGAAACGCAGCCCCGCCACTGTCTGTGGATTCGGCCCAGATCCGGCCGCCGTGCCGCTCGAGGATTATCCGGCAAATCGCCAGTCCCAGACCCGGACCTGGCTTGCGATTTCCCTGCAAACGCACGAATGGCCGGAAGATGCTCTCCAGGTAGGCTGGCTGCACGCCGGGTCCATTATCGCGGACGGAAAAGAGCCACTCTGCGTCTCGTCTTTCGACATGGATCCGGATCTGCGGAGCGTCCGGCCCGCGATGCCGGAGCGCGTTTTGGAGCAGGTTCTCAAAGACTTCCATCAGCCGGTCGGGAGCCCCTGAAACGCGCGGCAGCTTGTCGTGCGTCACGCTGGCGGCATTGCCCCGCAACTCCTTGTCCAGCTTGGCCAGTACCGCGCGAAACAGCGCATCCAGAGGAGCGGGCTGGAAGAGATCCTTCTGGATTTGCAGAGCGATGGCATAGCTGGCGATGCCGTCGGCCAGCAAATCGATCTTCCGGGCGCCGTCAACAATGAAGCCCAGCCGCTCTTCGAGCCCAGGGACCTCGGCCGCCTGGTGGCCTTTCAGAAGCAGATCGGTGTGCACGCGGATGGCGCGCAGAGCGGTCCTCAGATCATGGGAGGCATGCAAAAGGAAATCGTCAACCTCAACGTCGCCCGGCATTAATCAAAGGATAGCGGCTCGCCCCATCCGTTGTCTCTCACGAACCGGCGTTACAAGGGCGATTTCTTCCAAGTCAGTTGGATCTCAAAATCCCGCCGGCGCGCTAAGAGTATCCGCCAGGCATCGGATGGCACTAGTTTTGTCGTCGGCGGGGTACAATTCTTGCACACTTGTTCATAGTCTGCATACGCCAAAATCGATTCTCTCGTCAAGATCGGGTCTGGCATTAAGCTTGCTAGGACTATCCCGCACCGAAAATAGGCCGTAAATATGGATCCCATCGAAATGTACAAGTGTATTAATATGCGGTTTTCGATGCCCCTCCAGGATTTCAGTTCGTGAAAACTCTGGCGCCACTCTGCCTGCTTGCGGCACTTATACCGCTGTTAAGAGGTGAGGAGACCACCGATCAAAACGGAACCGCCGCGCTCAAGAACCTGAGTCTCGAACAGTTGTCGCAAATCGAAGTCACTACGCCTTCTAAAGAGCCGGTCAAAGCCTTTCAAACTCCCGCGGCTATCTACGTCATCACTGGAGAAGATATCCGGCGATCGGGCGCCACGTGCATCCCCGAGGCCCTGCGGCTGGCACCGGGCGTGGAGGTTGCCCGCATCGACTCCAACACATGGTCGATTGGAATCCGCGGTTTCGGGACCAATTTGACCCGATCCGTCCTGGTGCTCATCGATGGCCGCACCGTCTATACGCCCCTATTCGATGGGACCTATTGGGACGTGCAGGACACCATGATGGAGGATATCGACCGCATCGAGGTGATCCGCGGCCCGGGCGGTACGATTTGGGGTCCCAACGCCGTCAATGGCGTCATCAATGTGATCACCAAGAGCGCCAAAGAGACTCAAGGAGCGCTAGTTTCCGCGGGAGGAGGTAACTTCGAACAAGGCTTCCTCAATGCGCGTTACGGCGGCGGCAACGACGATGGTTTTAACTACCGCGTTTACGGCAAAGGTTTCACGCGCGGCCCAGAATACCACCCGGACGGGCAGAATTATGACGATTGGCGCGCTGCCCAAGCCGGTTTTCGTATGGACTGGCAAAAGAACGGTCGCGATACCCTCACCTTCCAGGGCGATGTGTACGACGAGGAAGCCGGCGAGAGCGTACAAGCCACCAGCTACACGGCGCCGTATTCGCAGATCATCAATTCCAACGCGCTCCTTTCCGGCGAAAACGTGATGGCAAGCTGGAAAAGAGTGGTCAACCCTGGAAGCGAGATCCACTTACAGGCCTACTGGGACCGGACCGATCGGGAAGGAGCGAACTTCGCCGAAATCCGCAATACCTTCGACATCGACTTTCTGCAGCGCCTTCGATTGCCATACCATCAGGAGCTTTCATGGGGACTCGGGGCGCGGGTGGACCCGGTCGACGACGCGGAGGTGGTCTCAGGACTGCAATTTCTTCCCCTGAAGCGGACGGACTATCTATTCACCGGCTTCGTGCAGGATGAAATCGGCCTGGTGGATCATCGCCTCTCGCTGATCCTGGGGACGAAGCTGCTGCGCACCAATTTTACCGGGGTGGCTCCCGAACCGAGCGTTCGGCTGCTGTGGACTCCCAGCGCGAAGCAAACCGTCTGGGCGGCTTTCACGCACGCGTTGCGCACACCATCGGATGGCGAGGAGGACTTCTATCTTCTAGGCTACATCGAGACGCTGGCTAACGGAACGCCTTACTTCGCGCGCTTCAATCCCAACCGCGCCTTCGCTCCGGAACAGCTCAATGGTTCCGAACTCGGCTATCGTCGGCTTCTGACTCCAGCCCTGTACCTGGACATCGCCGGGTTCTATAACCACTATCACGACCTGGAAAGCGAGGATATCACCGGAGCGACTTTCATCGAAGACAGCCCGCCCCCCACGCATCTTCTGCTGCCGGCGGATTTCGGCAACGGCCTGCTGGCCAATACAAAAGGTGTGGAAGTCGCTCCCGAGTGGAGGCCTACCGGCTTTTGGCGGCTGAGAGGTTCCTATTCCTATCTGTATATGAACGTGTATCGATCGCCGAATTCACTGGATGTGGAGCCCCCTGCCTCGATTTCGGGAGCAAGTCCCCAGCACCAGGTCTCGGTGCAGTCTGCATTCGACCTCTCCAAGAACCTGCAGTTGGATCTCGATTTCCGATACGTCAGCGCGCTGCCCGCGTTGGGCGTTCCGGCTTACTCTACCGGCGACGCCCGCTTCGGCTGGCGATTCAGCGATCAATTCGAACTATCGCTGGTGGGACAGAACCTCTTCCAACCGTGGCATTTCGAGTACGGAACGGTGGGCATCGTCAGAAACGTCTACGCTAGATTGACATGGAGCAGGTGACCCCCAGCGGTTTCCGGCGATCGAAGCAGCGCGCGGCCCGGTTGCTCTGCCTGGCCATGGGCATCGGGCTTAGTATACTCCGCGTCGCCGGGGGAGCCGAGGAAGCCTCCGAGTATCAGGTCAAAGCCGCATTCCTGTTCAACTTCACGAAATTCGTCGAATGGCCGGCGGCGGCGTTCGCTGCGCCGGATTCGCCCATCGTCATTTGCATTCTGGGAGACGACCCCTTCGGGACCGTGCTGGAGCAGACCGTCGCGGGCGAAGTGGTGAACGGTCGGAAGGTCGCTATACGTCGAATGAAGCAGGCGCCGGCGCCAAAATCCTGCCAGGTGGTGTTTGCGGGACGGCCCGAAAAGGAAGTCCTCAAGTTTCTCCCCGTCTTGGGGCCCGGCGTATTGACTGTTGGCGAAGGAGAGAGTTTTGTTCGGGGCGGCGGCATGATCGCGTTCGTCCTTGAAAACCGCCGCGTACGGTTCGACATCAACCAGACCGCCGCGGAAAATGCGGGAATCAAGCTCAGCTCCAGGCTCCTGAGTGTAGCGAAGGCCGTCGAATGAGGCAACCGGGGCGCAGGTCATGCTGACTTTTCGCGACATACCGATTAAGCAGAAGCTGATGCTTATCATCATGGCGACCACCACCGTCGCCCTGGTGCTGGCCGGCGTCGGCATTGTGGCCGCCGATTCGCTGCTTTTCCGCAGTTATCTGAAGCGCGACCTTTCCGCCCTGGCCCGCATCGCCGCCGATAACAGCACGGCGCCGTTGGAGTTTAACGATCCGCGCGTGGCCGCGGACAATCTGGCCGCATTGCGTGTGCGGACTCACCTGGTGGCAGCGTGTATCTACAGGCCGGACGGCACCGTCTTCGCCAGATACTTGCGCCCGGATTCCAACTCCGGATGCCCCTCGGCCGGCGGCCCGGATGAACAGCGTTTTAGCCGCGAGGGCCTGATCGTCTCACGCGCGATTCTCTTAAACGGCCAGCGCGTCGGAACCCTGGTATTGCTCTACGACCTGGATGAAATCGCCGAGCGCATGAAGCTTTATGGCGTCACCGTCTTAGGTGTGCTGCTGGTTTCCACCCTGATCGCGCTGCTGCTCTCGACAAAGCTCCGCGCGGTCATCGCGACTCCCATTGCGCACCTGGTCGGGGCGACTACTTCGGTATCGGAAACCGGCGACTATAGCGTGCGCGCGCAGAGACTTTCGCGCGACGAGTTGGGGGTCCTGGTGGACCGGTTCAACGAGATGCTGGCCGGTATCCAGTCGCGGGATCACAACCTGCGCACCGCCCTGCGCGATCGGGAGGAGGCCCTGCGCGATGCCGAAAAGGCCCGTGAACGGTTCCGCTTCCTCGCCGAATCCATGCCGCAAAAGATCTTCACGGCAACTCCCGACGGCGTGGTGGATTACTATAATCGACAATGGGCGGAATACACCGGTTTGACCTTCGAGCAGATGGAGGGAGACGGTTGGAAGCAATACCTGCATCCAGAGGACGTTGAGCCCGTTTTCCAGGAGTGGAAGAGATCGCTCGAAACGGGTAAGCCATTTCATGCACAGCAGCGCGTGCGCCGGGCCGATGGCGCGTACCGATGGCATCTGTGCCGCGCTCTGGCCATGCGGGACCCGCAAGGCAGAATTTCGATGTGGATCGGATCGAATACCGACATTCACGAGCAGAAGGAGAAAGAGGACGAACTGCGGCGAGCCAATGAAGACCTGCAACAGTTCGCCTATTCCGCCAGCCACGATCTTCAGGAGCCCATCCGGAATGTCGCGGTGTACAGTGAGATCCTGGCGAAGCGCTACTCCGATCTGTTGGATGCCGATGGAAGACAATTCCTTGGGTTCCTGACGGAGGGCGGCCGCCGTTTGGCCACCTTGATCGACGATCTGCTGGCCTACACCAGGGCCGGTGTGGTGCAGAGCAATATGACTGCCGTGGACTCAGCGGCGGTTCTCGGCCACGCGATCTCCAGCCTGGCCGAAGCGATTCGCGAAAACGAGGCGGTGGTGACCTACGACGCCCTGCCTCGCGTGCACATGGGCGAATCGCATTTGCAGCAAGTGTTCCAGAATCTGATCGGCAACGCACTCAAATATCGAAAAGAAGAGCCGCCCCGAATCCATATCTCGGCGGACCATCAGGGCGCGGCATGGCGATTTTCCGTGCGGGACAACGGCATCGGCATCGATCCCCATTACAAGGAGAAAATCTTCGGTGTATTCAAGAGACTTCATCGCGACCAAAAATATAGCGGCACCGGTATTGGCCTGGCAATTTGCCAGCGGGTGGTCGAACGCTATGGGGGACGAATCTGGGTCGAATCCTCCCCAGGGCAAGGAGCGACCTTCTTCTTCACCGTCCCGGAACATGCCCCGCGCGTCCATTCCGCCGCCGTTTAATCTGCTGCTGGCGGAAGACAACCTGCCGGACGCTCTGCTGGTGCGCGAGGCCATCAGGATGGAAAACCTGCCGCTAGAGGTGTCGATCGCTCCAGACGGTGAACGGGCCATCGACCTGATTGTGACCGCGGAGAACCACCCGGATGCACCCTGTCCGCACGTTCTGGTTCTCGATATCAATCTTCCAAGAATCGACGGATTCGAAGTACTGCGGAGGATTCGCGCCAGCGAGAAATTCAAGAATCTTCCCGTTATGGTGGTCACTTCCTCGGATTCGCCGGCCGATCGCCGCCAGGCCGCCGAGCTCGGTGCCAGATACTTCCGCAAGCCTGTGACCTACGACGAATTCATTAAGATCGGCGCCGTCTTGCGCCAGTTTATGATAGACAACGGCCTTATCTGAGAGAGGAGGCTATACCGCCGGAATCCGGCCGCCATTTCTTTGTTATATAATCGCCGGATGGTTCGCACCCTGTTCCAGGCGGCCTGCGTGTCTCTGCTCCTCTTTTGTTCCGCCGGGTCCGCTTTTCAGGCCAGTTCTGCCGACGGCCCTTTACCAGACCCGCTCCGTCTAAAATCTTCCGCATCAGCCTCGCTTCCCGCCGCCCCCGGCGCTATCCGCATCGATTCCTCTCTGGTCCTCATTCCCGCGCACGTTACGAACGGGATTGGCGCGATCGTACCGGATTTGACGAAGCGCGATTTTCAAATCACCGACGACGGTGTCCCGCAGACCATCACGCATTTCTCAATGGACGATGCGCCGGCGTCGATCGGCCTGATCTTCGATTCGAGCGGCAGCATGCGGGGTAAGATGCACCGCTCCGCCGCGGCCGCCGAAGCATTTTTCCGCACCTCCAATCCCGCGGACGAGTTCTTCCTGGTGGAAGTGGGCGATCGGGCCAAGCTCGCCGTACCATTCTCCAGCCAGACCGCCGATATACTCAGCCGCATCGAACGCACCAGGCCATTTGGCCGCACGGCTCTGTTGGACGCGCTGCACGTCGCCATGCAGCAGATGAAGAAGGCGCGCAATCCGCGCAAGGCTCTGGTAATTCTCTCGGATGGGGGCGACAACCAGAGCCGTCACAACGTGCGGCAGGTTAAGGCCGCGCTACTCGAGTCGGACGTGCAGGTTTACGCGATGGGACTCTTCGAAGGCGATGAGAGCAAACTGACGCGGGAAGAGCGGCGTGGTCCCGGTTTGCTGGACGACTTAGCCGCACAAACCGGCGGACGCCTCTACGCGGTGGACGATCTGGATCAGTTGGATTCCATCAGTGCGCGCATCAGCGACGACGTACGAACCCAATACGTGCTCGGCTATTCACCTCTAAATGCCGCCCACGATGGTAAGTATCATCGCGTCAAAGTAACGGTGAATTCATCGGATCTGCGCACGTACTACCGTCCGGGCTACTATGCATTGCCGTAAAAGATGCCTGGCCGCGGTCCCTCGGTAGGCGCGGCCAGGCGGATCCCAGGCTACCAGCGGAATCCGAATGTTACAGGCACATAGTCCGAGTGGTAATTTGCGATAACCCGGTTATACCTGGCCTCGGCGAAGAACTTGCCGTGCCATTTCGAACCAAAAGCAATTCCTACACCGGCATCGATGCCGGGTTTGTTCGAGCTGTAAGACGCCAGAACCTGGTTGGCCGGCACGCCGACCGCATAAAAGCCGAAGAAGGGATTGTATCCCGCCACGGTGGCCACCGTCGGCGCGGTAAAGTCCTCTATCCTGTGATACAAGCCTCCCCCACCGGTTACATAAAGATCGAAATGCGACCGTGGAGTCAGGTGCACAATCGGATCCAGGGTCGCGGAGAAGATATGTACTCCGCCACCGGGGACGCCGATGTTTTGTAGCGTGGTGCCGTTGATGCCCATCGAATTATAGTTCAGATCGATTAACGCGCCCACGTATGAATTGAAATTGACGCCGAACCCGCCGCCTGCGTTCCAGCCTTCGTCCAAGTACCGGCCGGTATTGCCCACTGGAGTGGTGAATCCGCCGCCCACTTCAAAAGCGAAATGCGAGGTCTCTTGCGCGTTGGATATGCCCAGCGCCGCCAGACCTAAGCACGTTGTTAGAATTAGTGTTTTCATTATTTGACTTACCTCCCGTAGTATAGAACCGTTTCCTGAAGCTAACCTTACTTAGTCATTGCAAGAACGGAACCGTTGTCGGTGGACTTACATTGAAAAGGCCGGCGCCCGCCGTCAATTGCGTCGGTGCGCCGGCCCGTTTGGAGAAAGACTATCCTATCGTGGAACTAACTACCCACCTCCGGCTTTGCGGCTCCGCTCCCCGCTAGCCGGTCTGTGCATGCCCTGCGCGAATTCCGCGATTACTTGGCGATTGAACGCTGGAATATCGTCCGGTTTGCGGCTGGTGACCACGCCCCGGTTGACTACTACTTCGCTGTCTTGCCAAGTCCCGCCGGCGTTGCGGATATCGGTTCGCAACGAGGGCCAGGAGGTCAGCTTGCGATCTTTCACCAAGCCGGCTTCCACCAACATCCACGGCCCGTGACAAATGGCCGCGACCGGCTTCCCGGCATCGGCGAAGCTCTTCACGAACTCTACGGCTTCCGGGATGGTGCGCAGTTTGTCGGGATTGGCCACGCCGCCCGGAAGAAGCAGCGCATCGTATTGCGACGGAGAAACGGATTCGAGTTGCTTATCGACAGGGAACTTGCTCCCCTTTTCGTCGTGATTCATGCCCTGGACTTCTCGCTTCGCCGGCGCAATCAGATCCGCCGTGGCCCCCGCCTCCCGCAGGGCCTTGCGCGGTTCCGTCATTTCCACCTGCTCGAAGCCGTCAGTAACCAGGATGGCTACGCGGCATCCTTCGAGTTGCTTTTCCATGGTTGTTTGCGCTCCATTCAGGCGTGTCTGGTCGCCTGGACGTTCACCCGTTTCGTGGCGATTTGAGTCAGTTTCTTGTCCGCGGCAACCTCCTCGTCGAATGTCTGTTTGAGCAGCGCGGCGGCGCGCTCGTGGCCAAGTTGTTCGGCATAAGTGCGCACTGTTCCATAGGCGGCCATCTCATAATGTTCCACGCGCTGGCAGCCGGCAATGATGGCGGCATCGCGAACCGCGGGTGTGGCATCTTTCCCCACCATTTCGGAGCCCTCGTCGAGCACGCCTTCCATGCCCTTGCACTTCTGTTTCTTGGGTTCCTCGCCATGCATCTGGAAAACCTGCTCAAGCCGTGCTACGTGGCCTCGGGTTTCTTCCAGGTGGTCTTGGAGCGCCGTACGGAGCTCCGGGGATTCCGCCTTCTCGATCATCTTAGGCAGCGCTTTGATGATTTGGTCTTCGGCGCTGTATAGGTCTTTCAGTTCGGATAAATACAGATCATGTAATGATTCTAGTTTCATGGTCACAAACCTCCGCTTCTAGGTTGACGCGAAGTATGCCGGATGCGCAAGGCTTAAGGCCGGCGCGTTGGTACCGCACTTCACGCTCAGTAGTGTCAGAATGTGAATGGCAATCGGCGTGCGCAAGACGGTGTATGACAAGTGACGATGCCGCTGTTCTTGAAGATTTGCTTCGTTCGCTGGAGGGAAGCCCCGGTAAGCCGATCGGCTTGATGCGGGAGCACCTCGATGCAGCTCATTTCTATCTGCTGGGTGGAATGACCGACGAGTATGAACTTACATTACAGCTTGCGGACAAGCTCTTGCCGGAGATCGAGGACAACGGTCTCAGATCCCGCATAAACGACTTCATCCGAAGGCAGAAATCGGAAAGGCAGGCGAACGCGCCTGCCTCCGGTGGATTCTAATTTGGCTAATGTCTTACTTGGGTGGGAATTTCTTGAACATCTCGTCAACGGAGTGTTCCATTTTCTTGTCGTTCTTATCCGGGTTCCCCGACAGGGTGTCGGTTGCTTCCCCGCGGAAGATTAACTGTCGTGAATTGCCGTCGAAGACGTCTACTGTGAGGGTTCCCACACGTTCGGGAATCGCTTCAGCGGTCGCCATTCCGCCGCCCCACCAGCGCGCGCGCCAGCCCCATCCCGGAAAACCGTTATAAAAAGTTTCGATGGTGTCGCGCTCGGTGGTCCTTCCGAAGGCGGAAACGGATGCGTCTCCTCCGGATTCCACTTTGTTCCAGCCCCTGGCTGCCAGGGCGGCGTCTACGGCCTGAGTAATGCGGTCCTGCCAGAGCGAGTTTCCGGCTCGCACGCCGATCCATGAGTAAGTATGGTACTTACTGAAATCCGCGTGGTGATCGAAATCCGTGTGGACTGCCCCTAACAGAAGACAGGCCGAGAGAGCCGGAACGGCTACTAAAGCTGATAATCGAATCTGCATCTTGATATCCTCCCCCGTTTGCGTTGCAGTTGCCGCTCCACTGTGCCGGGACGGATGTCAGGTTTGGCACCCGGACGAGCAGATGTGGGCGCCTGGGCGGCGCCGTCAGTTCTGGGGAAGCGTCGGCTTGCCTTCGTGCGCGACCAGCAAATCATGCATGTCGTTGGCGTGCTCCTCTTCGTTTACCAGGATTCCTTCCATCATCACCCGGGTGGTTGGATCGTTGTCGCCAAAGTACCGGATCAGCTCGCGATAGTGCTCGCAGGCAATGCGTTCCGCGATCAGGTTTTCCTTGATCATCTCGACCAGGTTGCCCCCCTCGGCGTATTGCGACGCCGCCCGCGTAGCCAATCCTTCGGGGTTAAAGTTGGGCGTCCCGCCGAGTTGATTGATGCGCTCGGCCACCGCGCGCATGTGTCCTTGCTCCTCCTTGGCGTGCTCGTCGAATTCCTTTCGCACGCTGTCGCTGGAGATGCCGGCCGCAGCTACCGCGTTCATCGTGTAGCGCAGAACGCAGACGATCTCCGTGGCGAGAACCGTCTGCAGAATGTCGATAGTCTGCTTCACGTCCGCGCGGTAGGCGGGCGTTACCGCGCCATCCTTGATGCTGGCGCGCGCTCTGGATCGAAGTTCTGCAACGTCGGTGAGGAATGGTTGGTCAGTCTTCATTTTTTGTCGCTCCTATGGGTCATTCGGATGGACTCTTGTAGCAAGCGGACTGCCAGTGTCTCCGCGACAGAGATTCACGCTTGAAACTGAGTGCGGATTAGCACACCCAGGGCGATGCCCGCGAGATCATCCACGATGTCGGTGACTTCCAGACGGTTGTGGTAGAACCTGGTCTGCAAGACCTCGAGCGCGATGCCGAACAACCACAAGGCGGCTCCCGATAATACCGCGTGCCGTAGAGGCTTCCCCGGTCTGAGGGTGAGCAGGCAGGCCAGAAAGAAGGCCGCAATATGCGCGCAGTCATGGAATGGGCCGAAAGTGGCCAGTCGGCCCTTCCAGGGTTGAGGCAGCAGCGACATGGCTGCAATGGTGGCCAGCAACACGTTGCGGGCGATTGCCCAACGCGGTTCCCGGCCTAGCGATTGAGTTGTCCCGTTCATGGGCGGAGTTCGGCCTTCATCAACGGGCGCGCAGATAGCGGTTCCAGGCTACCGCGCCATACTCGCTAAGAAGACGGACCGGACGGAAGATATGGTGCAAAAATGCCAGGCGCGGAGGTAAGTCGATCCACTCGGGCGCGGCAGGGTGCGGAGGGCGGATCGCGGAGTATAAGACGATGCGGAACCTGTCGATCCAGTGCTCGCGGCTGCGCAGCATGAACCAGTACCGGGCGGCGCGTTGCTGATAGTGAGTCTCGTCGGGTGCGGCGGAGAAGAGACGCGCCTTCACCCACTGCGAAAGCAGGTCCACACCACGATCCGCTTCCAGTTGTTGTACGGCTGGTTCCGGAAGTTCGGCCCCCAGCAGTGTTTGCGTTAAGTGCAGACCCAGATTCACTAGCCGGCAAATCCGGTAGCGTTTCGATTTCTTGAAAACCGAATTCCAATCGAGCCCTGGATTGGCGCGTATGGTTTCCGCCAGGCACGCGATCCACTCGATCCGTTCCCAACGATGCTTGGCGCCGTGTACACACAAGTAGAGGACCAGGTCTTCGGGGCAAAGCGTCAAGACCTCGATGCCTGCCACGCGCAGGGGCTGTGCACGTCTCCAGAAAGCCTCGACAGGTAAATCCGCCGATGCGTTCCGCTCGGTAAAGCGCCAATGCAATTCGACGATGTGACCCTGCCCCTCGTGACGCAGTTGCAGCGCGCACTCGTTCTTAAAATAATCGCGCTCCTGTTGCGGATTAAACGGCAGATAGTGGCGATAACCGAGTGCCGTCAATTGGTGGCGTGCCTGGTCGAGATCCTGCTTGTTTACCAGAATATCCAGATCGCAGAAGGAACGGAACGAAATGTCGCCATAAGCCATCACCGCGACCACCGGCCCTTTGCAGGGCATCGCGGGAATGCCCGCGTCGGTAAATGCGCGGAGGATACGGGTCAACTCGCCGGTGCGCGCCAGCGTACGGCCCGTTGCTTCGCGAACGGCGGCCTGTAACTTGCCGAGGACATCCGGTGGGACCAGGCGCAGGCAGTCTTGACTCTTGAGGCTCGCTAACAATAACGCCAGTAAACCGTGATGGCTGGCCGCATTCAATGTGTAACGCCAATCCAGCGGCTTCTCCAGAATGCCCCGCAAAGCTGCCGCCTGCGGCGGGCTAAAGCGGCGCCGCGCACAGAGCAGCAGCAGGGTCATCTCAGGCTGGACCCGCGGCGCATGATCGTGAGGTGCGGTTATCTGGCGCACGTTGTCAGGCCATTTCCGCATGCTTGCGGGTCTTGATTCTGGTAAGCGGCTGAGGAAGTCAGTCCCGCGCAATGCTTTTCGATTCCCTTTACCAGGTTAGGAATTTCCTGCAATCCGGAGAAGGTCCGGACACGAAACAGCGGTACGGCTCCGGCGAGTTGACCGCACATGGCCAGATGGGTGGCATCGCCCGCGACACCCCAGCGCGTCGGGACGGAATGACGGACCAATTCGGTGACCGCCTCTACGGGAGCCAGTCGAACGGCTTGTTCGGGTGCCTTGCGCTCAAGGACATAAATACGATCCAAGCGCACCGGATTCGCGGCAAATGCCGTGACGCGTTGGGACCTCTTCTTCTGGGAGTCGTGCATAGCCTCAAGAGAGGCCGCGTCGTAGCCGAGAGTGCCGGCGATATCGGGATATACCTTCAGGCTGGGGAAAGCCGGCAGCACCAACAGGGAACCTCCACGTAACTCGACGGCGGCGTTGTCATCCGCCACGACGCTATATCCATGGGCATGGAACGCGGCTGCCAGCGTCGACTTTCCCGCCCCAACCGGTCCCACGAAAGCGACCGCGCGATCGGCTACTTGAATCACGCTCGCATGCAGAACAAAGAGTCCCCTCTGGTAGAGGAGAGCGGCCAGCATCATGCCCTGGATATAGAGTCTCAACAGCGGCAGATCTGCCGGAAGATCGGGGGCCACCAGCACGCGGGTGCCGTCGCGAACTAAGAAGCGGCCGGCGCCAGGAAAAGCGAAGCGGGCCATGGGCAGCGCGGCATCCCACTCGATGGACCGCTGCTCAAGCACACGTTGCCCCTCGATCAGCCGGACCTCGATATCGCGGCCTTCACTGGCCGAAGACAACTCCGGCAGCGGCACATCCGAGGCGATTCGGAGATTGTAAGCGGAGTAATGGAACATATGTCAGTTAAATTCCGGCGGTCAGGCGCAATCGACAGAAACGCCGTAAAGCGCGCCGGGCTTGCGGCTGCCGCGACGTGCGCCGCGGCAGCACCTGGGCTGTAGCAATCAGCCACTGATGCCCTGGTTCTCGAGCACGAAGCCGTCGTTGCCGCCGAAGTTCTTTACTTTCTCCAGCGTGAGGGCTTCCACATCACCGAGAACGCTCAGGCGCGGCTGAGTCCATTCCTTCTTGTGTTCAGTCATACGCTTTCTCCTTTCTGCCTCCCGGTCCGAGAGCCTCCGCCGGGCGGCGGCGTTTTACGAACTGAATCCCGCGGAACGCAGCCAAAGAGCCAGATTCACGGCTGCAAAGATTTGTATGGATTCACCCTGGCTGCGCGCATGATTCTTCTCGTACTCGTGAAAGGCTGCTCGCATGGCATCCGGGTTTACGAACGGGTCCAATTCTCGAGATCCATGTAGCATGATTTGTTCCAAACGGGTGCGTTCGAAATCCAAAAGACGGCGGTGGAAATTGGGGCTTAAATCACCCTTTCTCGGCCGCCATTGAATCTCGGGTGGCAAGATACCCGCCATGGCGCGCCGCTGGATCCATCGGTTCCAACCCTGCCCTAACTTCTGCTCGGCGGGCAGTGCCAGGCAAAACTCGATCAAACGGCGGTCGAAGAATGGATAACGCGCTTCGATCTGAAATGCCGCGCTGGCCTTATCCGCGATCTCCAGCGTGTAAGAATATAAAGCCTGGTTGATGCTGGCAGTAATGTTCCAGCCGCACGGTACGCATCAGTGGCCAGGAACGCCGCGGCTGAATCAGTTCCTTCGCGCGGCGCTCGATGCCCGTCCGGCGCTTGAATTCCGCGCCGAGCAGAATGTTCTGCGAGAGAACCTGCCGGAATCGCCCGCGCCGCATGAGCCAAAGCATATACAACCAGCGCGGCGTCAGCGGCTTGAGACAGTAGTGCCTCAAGATACGTCGCGGTTGTATGCCGGCCAGGTGATTCTGGGCGAGCATGCCAATCTCTCTCCCAAGCGTGGGCCAGCGTAACGTCCGGGCAAGCTCCCGAAGGCGTTCAAACCCGTGGGAAACCGTGCTGTCACCGTCGAATCCGTCCAGAAACACACGCACGCCGTGAGTGTTCGCGGCGTCGTACATGGCCCAGTGCAAATACAGGTTCGGAGCATAATTGGCATGGTCCAGATGGAAATGCATGCGCTCCACCTGCCACATCGGGCTGAGCCGGTCGGCTTCGACGAAGTGCGCATCGAACCCGCCCGAATCCAGCACCGCCCGGATCTGTGGCCTCTCGTCGATTAAGCGCTGATCCTGATCCGGCAAACCCGGAAAGATGAGGGAAAAAGTATGGAGCGCTTTTCGCGTCGTGCTTCACGTTCCGCGCCACGCACGCAACCGCCGAGGAGTCCAGGCCTCCGCTCAATGCCGCCCCGACAGGAAATGCGCTGCGCGTGCGGCATCGCACGGCTTCGGTGAACAAATCGCGGAAGGCCTCCACATATTCGGCATCGTTTCTCAGGCGCAGCTCCCGATGTGGGTCTAACGCCCAATACTGCGCGCTTTTGCGCGCATTCGCACCCACGGTCATGGTATAACCTCCCGGCAAGCGAAGAATGTCCTGGTAGAAGGTGCCGGCGCGGTCTTCAAACAGCATCACCAGATATTCCGCGACGCGCATCTCACTCAGCCGGCAAGGGACTTCCGGCAGCGCCAGCAAGCCCTTGACCTCGGAGGCGAAGAGCAACAGGTCATCGCCCAGGTAATAATACAAACTTTTGATGCCCATCGGATCGCTGGCGCAAAAAAGCCGGCCTCTGCCGCGCGTCCAGAATAGCGAAGGCAAAATCACCCAGCAGACGGATAGCGCAGTGTTCGCCCCACTTCTGATAAGCCGCCAGAATCAATTGACTGTCCGAGTCTGTAAACCAATGCAACAATTGGGGAAGGCTGCAGAAAAGATCTCGCGGTTCTCGATAGCGCATCGGCGGTCATGGCGCACCGCTTCCTCCTCGCACATGGGTAGACGCTCTGCAGCGACTCGGCGTGGTGTAGAGCATGCAGTACCCCCAGCGCCGCCGGCCCGCCGTGCCACACGCATGGCCGTCGGGACCACGATGCCGCAGGGCAAGCAGCATGGCGGCCACCGATTCGCATTGGCACGGCCCACCCTTTCGATGGGAAGAGAACCACAGATTCCACTCATCTGATCAAATGCTCCAAGTCCGGGAAAGGCTCATAACGATCGAGCAACCAATCCGAGCCCTGCCACCACCACCCGGCCTTCCCGCTCCCGGCCAGGCCGTTGTGCTCCGAACTCCGTGTTGCGGTCGCGTCTGACGCCGATCCGCAGGCCGCGCATCGTGACCGTGACGCCACATCAGGGCCTGTCCACCAAAGCTGTTGCCAAACACGTACTACCGCACGGGCACCTTTTCGCCGCCGCCGTCACGGCCCAAGCTACTTGATCGGCCGGAGCATCGCCGCACTGTCGAGCAGGCGCGAGCCCGCCCGCAGTAGCCGCCAGACGGCGCGCCACACGGTGGCCAGCGGTAGCGCCAGCAACATCACGCGCGCGGCTATAACTCCGCATGCTGCCTGAAACAGCAAACCGCGTTCGGCGCGAGTCAAATGAAAGAGTTTTGTCATCACCCGACCCGCTCCTCCAGACTCACCAGACGGTGATAAGCCAATTGTTCAGATCAGCGCCGCCGCATCCGCTTCGCAGCGGCTGGAGGATACCTCGTACTCCGCCTGCAGTTTTGTGCAAATCGACTCGAGCGTGCAGGGCGTACGGAGATGTTGCCAAACCGTTGTGTGATTGGATCGAGCGCGTAATAGCGCCCGGAGCCCATATCCAGAATGACGGCCTCGCCGGCTACTTCACAAAACACGGCTTGCGGAGCCGCGACGATAAGTGCTTGTTCAAGCGATACATGCATGGGTTTCACTATCTTTAGGCAGGTTACGAAAAAAAAGGTTGCGCACCCGGGAAGTGGATGATACAATACATTTTCATCTTTTGCACCGGGGCTGCCCTAGGCCACCACTACTACCGCTTCCGACTCGCTGCCGTTCCCGATTCAGGTTCTTATTACGACTTAGCCCCATCTTATAGCTCTATTAATAAGGGGAAACATGTCTCATTGTCGGTTTATTGCCCGGAGCGTTATCGTTCTCTCTGGAATCTTGTGTGCCCAAGCCGTATTTGCTCAACTCAACGTAAGTTCTTTCGGAGCGAAGGGTGACGGTAAGACCGACGATACGGCGGCCTTGCAGCTCGCGATTAACTCGACGCCGCCGGGAGGCAGTTTGACTTTCGGCAGCGCCGGCAACACTTACCTGATTAGCGCGCGCCTGGTTTTCCAACCCAATCGGAATTATCAGGGGCAGAGCACCATTCTGATGAGTTCCAGCGCTCCCGCGCACACCGCCATCGCGATGCTTGCCTATGCGGCATCGAACAACGTAACATTCACCGGTCTGACGTTCGATGCGAATGGCGTCGGCGGAGCGATTCAGGTGGCGGTCAATGGCGGGACGGGCATCGCTGCCACCAATTTCAGCCTCCAGAATACGGTGATCCGGAACGCGACCGCCTCGCCGGCCGGTCCATGGGACGGCGCGCTCTACACGCCCGTCGGCCTGATCCATGCCACCATCAGCAACAATCAGATTACGAATTGCGGCTACGGCTTCTCTCTCACCGATCTCGGCGATACTGTGATCTCCAATAATCGCTTCGAAGCCATCGGCATCGGCGACGCCATCCAGGTAGTTTTTTCGCCCGCGCCATTCGCCTACGGCACCGGGATCAAGATCACCGGTAACTCCGGTCAACATCTGGGACGCATGGGCGTCGAGCTTTGGCCCAGCGGCGGAAATGTGGCCCAAACTTCCCAGGTGTCCGGCGCGGTCATTACCGACAATAGTTTTTCCGAGTGGAATGCCGCATCGACCGCCGACACATTCGGCATCTCGGTGATGGCTGGGCAGAGCGCAGTCGTGCGTTTTAACAAGATTATCGGCCCGTCGGCCGGCTTCGGCATTGAACTGGGCGCGCCGAATTCGACGGTTAGCGAGAACACGGTGCAAGGTTTCACTACGGGCATCGTCCTGCACGATACGCATGGTTTCTCGGTGAATGGGAATCACCTCGTCTCGCAACTGTTCGACCGGAATTGAGTTTTCCGATGCGCCCGGATTCGCGGGCCGGCGTAACGGTCAGCAACAACAGCATTGTGAATCCGCAGAGCCTCGGCATTAATGTCAACGCCGGCGACTGGGGCGGCAGTGCCCTTACCGGCAACCTGATCTCGCGCGGCGCCGGAGCTTACGCGGGCGATGACACGCAGGCGTTCACCGGTATCGGTATTACGCCGCCATCTTCGCCGGTCACCGTGACTTCAATTTGGTCTGTCAAACGTCCAGCAAGGCATTGGCCGGCTTCAGCTTTATCGGTATTCGGGTGAATGGGAACGCCGGGTCCAACACAAGAATGTACCACTTATCAGAACAATTCGGTCGGCTCGCAATCCTCGAATATTGAGACCGTTGGCTTGTTCGCGAATTCCCCGGGCACCGTGAACGGCACAATCGTCCAGGCGAACAGCTTCAACGGCTTGAGTGCGGCCTCGGGCGGAGCTGCTTCGTCGGGTGTCCTGATCGACGGCAATCGGATTTATAATTGCTTGCAAGCCGGCCCTCTCTTGTAGCAGTAAACGATGTCGCGCGCCGTGCGCCGCTCAAACTCGAATAGAGATTCAATAGCTGGCGATAGTTGGCCGCGAGAATGTAAGTATCTTCGTAGCGGCGACGGGCCGCGTTTCCCATTTCGGCGAGGCGCCGCGGATGCTCCCAGCACCATGCCACTTTGCGGGCCAGTTCCAATGGGTCTCCGGCCTTGAAGTGAAGGCCGGTGGAACCGTGCTCGACGATTTCAGTCATAACGCCGAGCGCGCTGGCGGCCACTGGCAGACCGGTATGCCCGCATGCCTCAATCAGGGTTAGCGGCATGACTTCATACCAGGTTGACGGAAAAAGTAAGACCATGGCTTTCCGCATATGCTCCATCACCTGACCCTTGGGTAGGGCGCCGAGCCATTCAATGCGGCTGTCCTTTTCAGCGGCAGCGGATACCTGCTCCGCCAACGGGCCGTCGCCCACGATGCGCAGGCGGACTGGAATATCCAGCATTCGCCAGGCGTCCAACATCACCTGGATGCCTTTTTCCGGCGCCAGGCGGCCCACGAATAAAGCGGTGGTCTCGCGTGCGCATGAAAACCCCGGGTCGGATTCCAGGAAGTTAGGTTTCAGCGCTACCTTATCCGGCTCCAGGCCCGCTTCCAGCAGCTTCCGGCGGGTGAAGTCACTGGGTGCGATATACAAATCGACTGCCTTCGACCACGTTCCCAGGAGGCGATGCGCGGCTAGCATGGTCACCGTGGCCGCCGTCGCCGGGCGGCTCTGGCGATAGCAGGCGTGCACGACGGCGGGCCATGGTATGGCCTTCGAGAGGCAATCCTGGCACACCTGCCCATCCCCGCATTAGCGTGGCCCCCGGACAGAGAAGCCTGTAATTATGCACGGTCAGCACCACGGGGATTTTTCCGCGCGCGCGGCATAAAATGCCACAGGAGAGATCAACGGAAAAGTATTATGAAAATGACATACTGCCGGCTGCGTACGGCGCAGCAAAGCGCGTAGGGCAGAGTAAGACGAATGATTCCAGATGGTTTTCATAGCCAACCCGGCGTATGAACTTTGGCGCACGACGACGTTTGGCGGAGGAAACAGACCACCTCATGGCCATGGCGCTCAAGCAGCGCCGCCTCGGCGGCCGCCACCTGGTCCTCACCCCCTGGCTGCCGATACGAGTTGTGCGCCACCAGAACGCGCATATTCGGAAACCTCTGCCAGCGCCGGAGCGGCGCTCAAACCGGTCAACAAGTAAAACGGGATAGCTCGAAATCGCGTTTTCGAAAGCGTTGCCGAACAACGCCCCGGATAGGAACGCCAGCCAAAGAACCAGGCCCAATGGATTACCCGAGATGCGCCAGGCGAACCACAGCGTCTGTAACAAACCGAGCTGCAGCATGAGGAATATGGCTACCCCAGCCCAGCCTCCGTAGGCCAGCGCATAAAAGAAGATACTGTGCGGGGTGCGAATGTCGCGTTCCTTGTATCCGACAAGTTTCGTCAGCGGATAGCCGTATCCCTCGCCGAGCACCGCGGTTTCGGTGGTTTGGTGCACTTCTCCCCAAATCGCGTGCCACCGGTACGAACCGCCAAGTAGCCGTCCCCGCCAGGGACCTGGCTCGCGGTGCGAACTGTTCCGCTAAGTCGAGATCTACCGGGGAGCCAGTACGCGGCCAATGATCTCCTGGCTCGCAATGACGCCGCCCCTGGTGCCGGGAGCCTGGACTCGAATGTCCGCGAGCAGGCCCACGATCAGCAGCGCGGCGATCGCGCCGTAACTACCGAGCAACAGCCCGAACCGACGCGTAAGGAAGCTCCACAGCACCAGACCTAAAGTGAAACCCAGATACTCGGCGCGTACCTGGATACCCAGCATGACAACGAGATTCAGGAGCAGCGGAAGCCACACACGCGAGATGCGCCGCTCCACGCAGAGCAATCCCAGCACGGCGATCGCGGAACCAGCCGGTTGTCCGAAGAGTTGAACGTCCGTAGTCCCGGGAACGCCTAACGGAATCTTGTTCAGAAAAGCGAGATAGAGCAGCCCGTAGATTCCGTTGCACCAGGCCACCAGCCGGATCGTGCGCGCCAGGAGATTCGGCTCCCGCGCACCCGCCCAGAGTCCGATAAAGAAACAGACCGGGTAGTAATGGAATGCGAACCCCTGCAGAGCCAAAACGGGTGAGTATCCGGCTGCCAGCCCGCGGACCAGTTCCAGCACGCCATATAAGAGCGAACAGACAAAGGCCGCGGAGAACGCGCCGATTAAAGACGGCTGGAATAACGTGGACGGCAGCCGGTCGAAGATGGCGCGCGGCTTGAGTATGAGGAACGCGGCGATGGCCGCTTCTCCTATGAAGTAACCTGGCTGGGGATAGCCAAGGTAAGCGAACGAGCGGCTCATGGCCAGGTAACCCGCTACCAGGAACATGATCAGTTTAGGCCAGAAGTTCATAGAAACTCCTTCAGGCCGCCACTAAGTTATTTATGCTGTATCGCGCCGAGGTTGTGCGCGCCGGCCTGCCCATGGATCGGCGTTCGGGTTCGGCGAGCGATAGCCAATGTTGAATTCCCTGCGAGATGCTCGCGACGGTCCGGTCGAGCAGCAGGCCGTTCTCCAGGTTGTGGAGCATCTCTTCCACGCCATTGACGCGGGTCGCCAATATCGGCAATCCCGCAGCGGCAGCTTCGAAAGCCACCAGCGAGAATGTCTCGTAGCAAGAAGGAAAGATGAACGCATCCGCGGCCCAATAGTAAGGCCGCAGGTCGGACTGCATCCCCGCGAAGCTCACGCGCTCTTCCAGACCCATATCCCTAACGCGGCTCGATCTTCGGCCACCAGGCCTTCGGCGCCCTCCCACGACCATCAGCCGGACGCGGGGATCGCCCAGTTGGCGCATGGCCTCCAATTCGCCGGGCAAGCCCTTGCGTTCAAAATGGCCCAGCGCGGCGAACAGCAATACCACTTCGACGGGAGAAATGCCTAAGGCGTCCGCAGTTCCATGCGCTGTTCCATGCCGGGTGGACGCAGCCGATCAACGTCGATGGGATTGGGAACCATGTGAATTTTGGACTGCTCATCCGGATACGTTGCAGCCAGTTCCTTCGATAAGCCGCGCGAAGGCACCACCACGCGATGGACCCTGCGGTAGACCCAAGGCTCCATCAACGCCGCGGCGCGATGGGCCATCCCGTTCGCCAGCCCCCGCAGAAATCCGTGGTTTCCAGTCTCCCGCCAGTGCCGGGCCAGATAGAGACGATGGCAGAAGTGCGAGTACGAAACATCGCCGAAAAGCAGGTTGGACTCCACGATTTGGACCAGGTCGAAACGCTCGCCGCGCACCACTCGCCGGTATCCATAGACCAGCGGCGCGAACAGATGGTAGAGCACATACAGCAGAATGTAGGGCCGTACCGGCAAGGGGATTCGGACCAATCAACACGCCACGGGCTTGGGTTTTCGAGTTCCACCGCGAACACCGTAAAATCGTGCTTCTGGCAGAGGCCTTCCAGCAGCCGAAGATGGCAGCCGCCCACCGGATTGGTGGAAGTAACGCGATAATCGAAGACCGCAATGCGCATGGCTTCTGTTGCTCTCTGCCGGCTGACAGGGCGTCCGGGCTGAAGCCGGCGCTGCGCCGCAAGCCGGTGAGCATCCACACCAACGCGCGCTTGAACGCGCTCGACGAGATCGCCAGGTTCAGCCACTGGCGCCGCCATCGCCGCGGCATCACCGCGGCCCAGCCGAACAGGAAAGGAAGCATCAGTTTCTGTCCGGCGCCATACAAATCGTCCGCTATAATCGCGCGCACCGCGGTCACGTACCTGGGGAATAACCGCGATCTGGGCTCGCCCTCCAGCAGGTGCGCAATCAGCAGCTCGAGGGAAATATGCAGGTTGTCTTTTACTTGCAGGGTCCCGGCCAAAGCCATTTCGCCCAGCCGTTCGTTCACGCCCTCGACCACCTGGGTCATCAGCCGGGCGCCCTTGCGTGCCGCCGCGGCGTCCACCCCGACACATCCGCCCATGTTTAAACCGTGAATGCGATAAATGGACAACTCTTCGGAGATAAAAGGTAATTTTCGTAAACAGCGGGAATAGCGTGAATAGAAAGCCCTCGGCTCCTTCCACAAACGCCTGCGGCGGTATGGGAAAACCGATGGGCGCCAGTTCGCGCCGGAAAACGAGCGCGCTCGATGGCATATATCTCCAGCGTCCGCCCCGCTGCAGAACGCGATCTGCGATCCAGCCTTCTTCGAACGCGCTGAGGATGGGGATGCGATGAATCGGCGCGCCCGCTGCATCCACCAGGGTCATCGCATGTACCAGCAGACCGGCATCGTGGCGCTCGGCCAGGCGTCTGACTACGCGCTCCAGCTTGTCGGGCTTAAATGCATCGTCCGCATCCAGAATGCACAAGATCTCACCACGGCTGGCGAGATAGGCAGTGTTGAGAGCGGATGCCTGCCCTCCGTTAGCCTGCCGGAAGAGCCGGACCCTGGCATCGCGCTCCAGGTAAGGCGTGATCACGTCGCAGGAGTTGTCTTTGGACCCGTCGTCGCAGATCAGTAACTCCCAGCGCGGGTAAGTTTGCGCCATCACACCTCTCTATGGCCTCGGGAAGAGAGCGGCCATAGTTATAGTTAGGCAGCAGGATCGGAAACCAGTGGGCCCCCAGGCAACGGTTCAAGCGGTAACGGTTCGCGCGGCAGGGGCGTTGCGGTCTTCATGCGGGGTTCTCCAAGTCGGGCAGCCTGAGGTTCGCCGCGGGCACGACCCCGCCACCGGCGCTACGGCGCTGCAGAACATAAGTGCAAGCGAGACAGATAAACAGTTCCGCGCCGATTACGGCCGAGGCCATTCCCATCTGCTGGTATCGCGGCGCCAGTAGGAACGCCAGACAGACATTCAGCACACCGGCGCCGGTGATGATCCAATTCGAAGTAGTATCGAGGCCTAGCGGCGCCATCCATTGCGTGCATAGCACGGTGTTGATCCCCATCAGTGCGGGGAGAACCGCGAGCAGGCGCAAGACCGGCACGGTGCGGACCATCGCGGGGCCCAGCAGGATTCTTCACTAACAAGGGCGCTCCGAAATAGACGATGGCCCCCAGGACCACGCCCCCGATGGCCACCACCGTGGCGTTGGTCCGGAAGAGCTTGGCCGCCCTTTCCGGGCTCTCGCGCAACAAGCGATTCAACCTCGGATACAGTGCCTGGTTGAAGGGGTTCAGCATTCCCATAAATGCCTTGGCGATCTTCTCCGCGCCGGCGAAGTAACCCACTACCTCGGGCGGCGCAAAGAGACTGAGCAGAAACGAATTGCCCGAGGTATAAAGCATTCCCGAGCTACGGAATAGAAACATCGTCCAACCCTCGCGCAGGGCTCGCAAGACCAAGCCGACATTTACAGCCAGCCCTGGGACCTCGCGATACGCCATCGCTAAGCCCACTCCGGTGGATACCAGCGAGGCCGCGGCCTGAAGTCCCGGAACCCGCCACGCGTCGGCTGGACCGTGAACGCATACGAATACGCCTAGAGCCGCCGCTACTTTGGGTGCCCACTTCCAGCGACGCGACCACTTGCATCCGTTCGCGCCCCTGGAAGTACCACATCGGATTCAGCCCTAACGCCATACCGGCAATGACTCCGGACCACAAGATGGCCGGTCGCTGTGCCTTCAACGCTGGTACGGCGTGTTGCAGCAAAATGGCGAGCACAGTGCCGGCCGCGACCAGTGTCAGCTTGGCCGCGGTTACGCCGGATAGCAATTCGGCGATGTGCTCCGGTGAATCTTGATTGCGCGCCAGTTCGCGCGTCGCCGACAACCCAAACCCATACTCGACCACCAGGTTCAAGTAGTTTCCAAGTCCCTGGGCCATCGCCACCAGGCCCCAAGCCGGCGGGGCCCAATGTCCGCACCAGATATGGAATGGTGAACAATGGTACGGCATAGTTGACCATGTAGGCGCCATATAGCGACACCACATTGCCCAGCGCGCATTCCTCCCACCAGTGTTGAGTCTGCCGCATGTTTTCAGGCGGGAATGCTGGAGGCCGTAGCCACCGCGGGCAATCGACCTTCTTTACGTAGCTGGTCCACGATAAAGCGATAGGTATTGGCCAAGCCGTCTTCCAGGGAAACGGATGGCTCCCAGCCCAACACTTCGCGCAACTTCCGGTTGTCGCTATTGCGCCCACGCACCCCCTGGGGCTTGGTTGGATCGTAAGTCTTCGCTATCGTCTTGCCTGCGATTTGCGCGACCATGTCTACCAGTTCGTTGATAGAGACGAGCCGGTCTTGGCCCAGGTTTAATGGGTCCTGGGTAATCGCTCCGCATTAAGCGGAAAATCCCCTCCACGCAATCGTCGATATAACAGTACGATCGGGTCTGCCGGCCTATTCGCCCCAGACCTCTATGGCTTCGCCATCCCGCGCCAGCGCGACCTTCCGGCAGATGGCCGCCGGGCTTTTTTCCCTGCCGCCGTCGAGAAGCGCCCAGGGGCCCAAAGATATTGTGAAAGCGCACCACGCGGGTTTCCAGCGCGAAGTCTTCGCGGTAATGCCGGCAGAGGCGCTCCATCATCAGCTTCTCCCATCCGTAGCCGTCCTCGGCATCCGCCGGATAGCGTCCTGTTCACGCAAAGGGCGCACGTCGGTCTGGCACGGGCGATACCTGGGACAACGCAGGCGCTGGACGCAAACAGGCACGCTTCAAGGTTACTGATGGGGGCGCTAACGACCTTGTCACATTAATCAGTGTTGGCGCGGACCTCTCGCCTTGTGCGTCTCGGTTAAGCCTATGCCGCCCATATCCGCACCAGACGGTAATTCATCTACGATTTTTAGTGGCGCGCAGAGCGTTGGACTCCTTGCGGAGGTCCAGAAGCTTAAATTCGTGTGCCGCCGTGGGCTCGAATTCCGGTTCTTTGACATCTACACCGCGGACTCTGTACCCGCGATCCACCAGGTAGCGCACCAGGTGGTGACCGATAAATCCCCCAGCGCCGGTGACCAGAACTTTCTTTGATTGCATTGACATGATTCTCTCCTGACAGTATTTCCGGTTGTCTATGCCCGGAATCGTTGCATCATCCATAACGGCAGGAAGCGCGGCGTCACCAACAGGTATCGCCGCCACAATCGCGCCGGTTCCATAGCCAGCCGGAATAGCCACTCGAGCCGGGGCTTGTATCCAGGCTGGGGCCTGGTGGACGCGGCCGGCGTGAAAGTTGAATGCCGCGCCGACGCCGATTAGAATTGCGCCTGGAAAGCTGGCGCGGTGGGCGTACATCCAGCGTTCCTGCTTGGGCGTGCTGATTCCAACAAACACCAGGTCGGCCCCGGAATCCAGGATGCGGCTTTCCACTAAACGGTCTTCATCCTCCGTCAAAGTCCGGAAGGGAGGAATAGAACTATCCTACAATGCGCAAGCCCGGATAGCGCGCGTGCAGCCGTTGCCGCAGCGCGCCCAGACATTCTTCGGTTGCGCCGTAAAGGTAGATTTTGTAGTTGTGCCGCGCGGCGGCTTCACAAAGCCGTAGCATCAATTGCGGTCCGTAGACACGTTGGCTGGCTTAAGCCTAGCGAGCGGAGCGCCCAGACCAGTGGCATGCCATCAGGCGTCACGATATCGGCGCCGTTCAGAATCTCCCGGACCTCGCGGTCGTCGCGCGCCGTCATGACCCCGTGGACCGACGTGACGCAGATGTATCTGGGCCTGGGCGCCGGCCATACCCGTCCTGCGCGCGGCGATCCATTGATGGCAGCCATCCACCACTTCCTCGTAACTGGTGGCGCTGACCTGGACGTCCAGCACGGGATACTTGCGAGGCCCATCTGTTTGCTGAGTCATGGCTGTATGCCCCTTAATAAGCCCCCCGCGCCGACACCACCGCCCGTGGCGTCTCGCATAGGATGGACAGGTCGAGAAGGATCGACCAGCTCCGGATGTATTCCATATCCAGTTCCACCATGCTGCTGAATGGAAGGTCGCTGCGCCCGCGCACCTGCCAAAGACCCGTGATGCCAGGACGTACGCGCGACCGCTCCACCGCCCACTTGGCGAGGTGTCCGGCTCATGCCGTCCGGTTCCAGGTCTTCAATTGGCAGGGGCCGCGGACCGACCAGGCTCATATCGCCGGTCAGTACGTTGAAGAGTTGCGGGAGTTCATCCAAACTCAGCCGCCGTAAAACCCGTCCCACCGGCGTCACGCGGGGATCGGAGCGAAGTTTGAAAAGATGTCCGGAACATTCATTCCGCCCAGCCAGGTCGCGGCGTCTCGCGGCGTTCACATACATGGTGCGAAACTTCCAGAACGTGAAGTGCTGCCCTCCAAAACGTACCCTGCGCGAGCGATAGAAAACCGGCCCGTTCGATGTCAGCCGGATCAGACTGGCCACCAGCGCCAGGAGCGGCAGCAAAGCACAGATGAGCGCCGCCGCCAGCAGCATATCGACGCCGCGTTTGATGGCTTCCTCCCAACGCGTAAATGGCGCGGCTTCCAGGTTGATGAAGTGGAGGCCATACTCCACCTGGTGTTTCACCAGTACATCGGACGCGGGCGGACGGATAGGGCGGCTGACCGTTATGCCCATTTGCCGGCTGACTCTCCCGCAACGTTGCACTTCTCGCTCGGTGAGGCCTTAGACGCCCCAATTATCGATCGAGGCATGCGCGGTTGATCACCTCGGCAATTCCTTGGAATGCCCAAGACGGACAGTGGAGCGGAACCGTAAATGCCGGCGCACGCCAGGGACATGCCTCCCGCCAGCGAACACTCGGGTAAGATCAACCCGCGAAACGAAATACCGTGATCCGGCCGGTTGAAAATGGCCTCGACCACATCGTGCGCATCGACCCCGGTCCCTAGGACGGCAACACGTTTCTTGCCCGCCCAGCGGCGCTCGACTTGTCCCGCGGCGGCTATCGAAATCAGGAACGATGCGACCAGCGAGACAAAGCTGAGCGGCGCGAAGAGAAATACAAAAGACCGGGAAAGGTCCGTGCCCAGCCGGCGCGAGAAGAAGGTCAGCACAATTGCCGATGCGCTGATAATGACTGCCGATTCCGCCACCTTTAACAGGCCTGCAACCGCCGATGTGTCCGTCGGCTGGCCATACGTCCGCCGCCAGACAGCCGAGATAATCCATAGGATGATCAAGCCGCTAAGCGGCGGAGCAAGCTGCCCCAACTGTGCGCGTGACATGGTGGCCGTCATATACGGGTTCAGCCACAGCCGCAGTTCGAGCGCCATCCGCCATGCAAGCGCAAGCGCGCAGAGATCGAAAACGACGTGCAGGATGCGAAATGTAAGACTACCTGGAGATGCGTAGTCCGATCGGTTCGTTTTGCTGTGTTTCAACCTATCCACTCCTCGGTTGGGTGTCAATCGAAGTGGCGCGTGGAGGCTGCTGTGCTACATTAACCGGCTATGTATGAATAGATGGATTTGTCGCGAGGATACACGCCATAGCCATCTCGCTGCGGATGCCAGCCGTTTAGAACGGTTCCCACAATCGGAATGCCGTCTTCCGACAGCCGGCGTTCCACCGCCAGGGCGCTCTCCCAACGGGCCCGCCCCGCGCGCAACACCAGAATGACGCCATCCGAGAGGCGGCCGATAATACGGGCATCTGGCAAATGCAAAAGGGGAGGCGTGTCGATGAGCACGACATCGTAATCGTGGCGCAGTTTCTCAATCAACTCCGCCATCCGGCTGGAGTAGAGCAGATCCGGTCTTTCCTCCATGGCGGTGCCATTAGGCAGGAGGGCCAAGATTCGGCACCCCCGTTTCGACGATGAACTCTTTTGCGGTGTCAATGGGGTTGCCGGAAAGAAGCAGGTCGCCGAGCCCAGCCTTGTTCGACCGTTCGAAAATCGTGTGCAATCGCGGCCGGCGCCGGTCCGCATCGATCAGGACGACCCTTCCCGCGGTGCCCGCCATGGCGATCGCGATATTGCTGGCGACCGTCGTTTTTCCTTCGCCGGGGCTCATGCTGGTCACCAGCAAGACGCGCCCCTGCGCCGCGTCACGCCACGGCAGCAGCAGCGAAGCGCTCGTGGAGCGGAAAGATTCTGCCATCATTGAGGGCGAACATTTCCAAGTGACTGTCTCGACGGAGCGCCCTCCGGACGGTCCACTGAGCCACAAGGGGGCAGTGCCGCTGATGCCGGCCTTGCGGGCCAGCGGATCGGCATGCGCGGCGGGGATGACACCCAGCTCCGGGGATTGTAGGTAATGCCGCGTTTCTCCGGGCTCGGTGATGCTCCGGTTGCTGGCGGCCCGGGCGACTGTCCAGAATATACCCGCGCAGAGAAAACCGAGGGCGCTCAATATCGTCACCATGGGTTTGTTCGGCCGTTTTGGCCGCCGCGGAACCTCAGCGGGGTCGGCCACCCGGATGTTGCTGGCCTGCATGGCCGAGGCCACACTGTATCCCTTGACCTTGCGCAGCATATCCTCGTAGATGGACCGATCCGTCTCGACCGCTTTCTTGAGGGCATTGAACCGTACCATCTTCGCGGTATCGCTGGCCGTGTCGCTGAACTGCGCGTTGTATTGTTCGTGCAGCAGTTTCTCGCGGCGGGCGGCGGTGTGATAATCGTTTTCCAGCCGCAGCAGGGCAGACTGCCGTTCATCGGCGAGGGCTTTTTCAAGTGAAGCGATTTGCGCTTTGAGCGGTGGAATCTTGTAGTAGCCGGGCGAGTAAGTCGCCTGCATTTCCGCAAGCTGCTTGCGCAGCGCGGTCAGTTGGACCTGGTACTGTTCAACCGTGTTGTCGGTCGCGGAGACATTTTGCGTCCCGTTCTTGATGTTTTCGTAGATAGACTGCTTGGCGATACGGTCGTCCTCCGCGCGGGCCAATTGATCCTGCAGCAGCCGCAGCCGTGTTTCGGCAACGCTGCCCTGTCCATCGTCGATTAGAAGATTGGATCGCTGCGTAAAGGACTGCAGCGCATCCTCGGAAGCGCGCAACCTGGCCGCCAAATCGTCCAAATCCTGAGCCAGTTCGGCCGACGTATCACTGCCCGCTTGCCGCCGGGAATCTAAGTCTTGACGGATGAACTCGGTGCCGATGCCATTGGCTATAGCCGCGGCGCGGCGAGGATCCCGCGATTCGGCCGTCACTTCGATGATGCGATCCGTGTCATGCGCGAGAACGTGGACGCTGGATGCTATTTCGCGCCTGGTTATCGGCGGAGTCCACACGGTTCCGCTGTTCGCCTGCGCGCCATCCGGAGAGTTGAGCCGCTGGCCACGCGATCGAACAGGAGACTACTTTGCAGCAGCTTGGCTTCGGTGTTGATGTAGCTTTGCGATGAATTGTCGGCGGTCGCGGTAGGATCGAGTTCCTGCCGGTTCAGGAGGTGTTCGTTAATCCCCTGCACTTCGAGCAACGCCCGCGCCTGGTACACATACGGCATGTGCCAGACGGCCAACGCGCCCACTAGCGCGCCGGCTAACGCGAAGAGGCAGAGCATCCATTTGCGGCGCCCCAAAAGGCTGAGGTACGGCAGTGGCCGCACCGCCGTGGGGTCGTTGTAAGTCCGCGCGGGAGACGCGCTAACGGCCTGCGGGCGCGGTTCAACTGCCCCAGTGAAACGTTTCTTGTCGATTGCCTGTTTCATAACGCGATTACCTGAACCCATACGGAGCTTATAGACCCCGCCAGATGATCAATCCTGAAACTGTCGCCAATGCGGTTTCCGCCGTACGCGCCGTGATCCTGCGCATCGCGTTATCCGGCACGAACAGAATATCGCCGGCAGACATCTGGATATCTTCGGCTTTGCCCGCGAGTATCTTCTTCAGATTCACTGGAATTTGTACGCGCGTCAGGGAGTTCATGTCGGTCTTCCGCAAGATCCGGGCACTTGTGGGCTGCGCGTTGGGCGCCAGACCTTCAGCCAGTGAGAGCGCTTCCAGCGCCGAGATGGTGCCTCTGTCCGACAGCGTGAAACCACCCGCCTTTTTCACGTTGCCGATCACGTATAAAACCCTTGCGCGGCTCACCGAAATCTCGTCGCGCGGACGTATTTGGATGTTCGCCCGCGGGTCTTTCAGGTCCACCACATCGTGTACCGTCACTTGTCCGGAGAACCGTCCGTTGGCCGGGTCCTGGATGGCGCCGGGAACATTAAGCGGTCCCTGGTCCGCCTGGCGCGTGATAGTAATGATGTCTCCGGCGTCCGCCTTCAGCCCGCCGGCGGATGCCAGTACGTCGAACAATGAGCTCTGTCCTTGTAATTGTTGGGTGCCCGGCAGGTTTACGGCGCCCATTACCGAAACCGGTTGACTGCGGGTCTGGACCACGTTAGTGACCACGTGCGGGTCCTGGACCTGCGAATGGAGTTTCGCGCGGAGCTGCGTTTCGAATTGTGCGAGCGTCAGGCCGCCGGCCTGGACTCTGCCGATGAGCGGAAGGCTGATTGAACCGTCCGCATCGATACGGTATGCCTTCGCCGAAAACTCCGGAAGTTCCACCACTTCGATTGAAACTTCATCCCCGGGGCCCAGTGTGGCGGGAGCCGCGGCGCTCCGCTTGATGGCGGCTTGCTGCGCGCCCGCCGGCGCCTGTGTGCCCAGGTATATAAGTGCTGCGCCTAACAAAAGAATTGCATGTTTCATCGAAAGGCCGTCCTATTTATGTAACGCTCGATTTTAGAGCTACGCCCCGGCGCAAGCGGAAGCTACGCGTGCCGGTTGCGGCGCTGCCGCGCCCGCGGTCAACCATTCCGAGTTCAGCACAACCGAGACAGAGCGCTGCAATAAGGTAATCGAAACCACCAGTCGCTGGTCGAGAAGACCCACCACATGTCCGTCGGCGCCGGCCAAAGGGCCCCGCACCACGCGGATCTGTTGCCCAACCGTGTAGGCTTCGTCGGTGTTGAGAGGCAACCCGGTTTCCACCAGTACCCGCAGCGATTGCAACTCGCGGTCGTTGACCGGGACAGGAGTGTTTCCGATGCCCACAATATGCAGCACTCCAGGTAACATCAGAACCGGTAGCCGATCCGTGACATCGAAGCGACAAAACACATATCCCGGGAACAATGGTGTTTCTTCCTTGATGGTTCCATTGGCGCGGATCCTGCGGTGCCGCGGCAGGAACGCTTCATAACCTCTGCCGGCGAGACCGCGTAAAGTAATGTGTTCGCGGTTACTTTTAACTCGCAATGCATACCACCTATAAAGGCACGCTATGTTTGTCTGCATGTTAGATGACTTACGAAACAGGCGATGAATGCGGCAAAAGGGTAAGCTACCGCCCTTTCGGCCTCTTACATTGAAGGGGATCCGATAGCCGCGTTGCACGTGAGTTCGTTGCAATTCAGCGTCCACAGCAGAGAAATGGCAATCGCAGACTCGCTATGTCAAATGGCGTTCGGCGCTTGATTACGCTACCGCACATTGCGCGCAGTGGAAATCGGTACAGCCGCCGTGTAAGTGCCTGATAATTGGATTGCGAGAGAATCAAGCTCAAGATTCTGTATGAAGGATTACGGCGGCGATCTGAATTCATCGCAGCCGCCATGAGTTCGCCTGCACCGTCGGCAGGCCGAGGCACCCGGACAAAACCTGCATCGCGTAGATGATTCCGCGCTCGAATGGTTCATCCGGGCAGGCGGTAGCTGGTGAGTGCCATCATTTCGGCATAGAGATTTTGGAAATTCGGATCGGCGGCCAGTTCCACATGCCGCGTCATGGCCGCGATCTTCCGCAATCGCTCCGCCCGCGCGCCTGGCGACAACAGCAGGGTGCGCGCGCCGCGCAGCGCGCTGTTGCCCACGGGTTCTATGGGCAAGTCCGCGGGCAGCAGGCCGATGGCGCGCGCGCTAGCCTGCCGGATGTAGTTGCCGAACGCGCCCGCCAGATAGAGCTTTTCCACACCGTGGCCGGCGAGCATCCGCAAACCCGCGGCCATGGCTCCTTTGGCCAGTTGTAGCTCACGAATATCCCGCTGCGCCAGGAGGATTCCATCGGCGAGCGCAAGGCGCTTATCGGCACGGGTCAGCCGGCCGTTGGCGCCGATCCAGCTTAGTTCGATGCCACACGCCGCGGCGTCTACCAATCCGCTGCCGCAGATACCGCGGGCCGCGCCGCCGCCGATAACGTGACAAACGAACCCACCGTCGCGCACATGCACACTATCGATAGCGCCGTTGCCCGCGCGCATCCCGGCGCCGATGCGGCCGCCTTCAAAGGCGGGGCCGGCGGCCGTGGACGCACACCGAATCCCGTGCCGTGACCCAACCACGACTTCGCCATTCGTGCCGATGTCGAAGAGCGCGTGGGGGCGCGCCTGTTCGTCCAGGCGCGTGGCCACGATTCCGCACAGCAGATCGCTGCCCACGAATCCACCGAGGCAGGGCAGGAATTCGGCCGGCCCCGGCCATCCTAAATCCGCGCTCTCGAAGCGATAACCGCGCAGGTTGGCAGAGGCGAACGGCGCGTGGGTGAGCGGTTCCACATTCAGGCCGCAGAAGAGATGGTGCATGGCGGTATTGCCTGCCACTAAAACCTCGCGCAGCGGTTCCTGGCCCAGCATCCGGCCCAATGTTTCGCGGATCAGGCGCCCCAAGCTGCCCGGCTGCCCCAAATCGTATTGCAGACGGCTCATCACGTCGGCCCCATAGAGCGCCTGGGGATTCAGCGCCGTCTCCACCCGAAGGACCTCGCCATTTTCAAGATCCACCACTTGGACCACCAGGGTAGTGGTGCCCAGATCAATCGCAGCGCCCCGCCCGGCGCGCGGTTCGATAGGTACGGAGGCCTCGTCCGACAGGACGGGCAGCGACCACTGCTCCACTGCGATCACTACCGGTCCCGCCGCTGACGCGCAGCATGCCAGGCGCCAGCCTTCGCGGATCTCTTTTTCGCTCAGCGCTTCACGCATCGGCGGGGTGACCGGCACGTCGCCTTCGAGCACGCGTAGTTTGCAGCCGCCGCAGGCGCTTTCGCCGCCACAGGGAAATTCGACGCCCGCGGCAAACAGGCGATCGGCCAGCGTCTGCCCCGCCAGGAGATGGAGTTCCAACTTCACGAGCGGCTGCGCGCGAACCGCGCCATGGCGTGCATGTTGGCGTGCGGCGTGCCGCGCGGTACTTCGCAGCCGGCGCCGCAAATGTAGGCGGCGCCCGCGTGCCGGTGGCAGTCCGCGAGCGCCGCTTCCACGGATGCCGGCGTGCCGTCCCGCAAGGCCCGCACCGGATCGATATTACCCAGCAGGACCTGCGTCTCGCGCATGGCACGGCGCGCATGTGCGAGCGGCGTCGGATAATCAAGGTCGATGATATCGGCTCCCGTTTGCCCCATGCCCTCCACAATCCGCTTCGTGTTGCCGCAGATGTGCAGGCGCACGGGCACGCCCAACGCACGAATAGACGCGATCAGCCTTTGCTCGCAGGGCAGCACGAACGCCATATAAAGCTTGGGCCCGATCAGCGAGGCCGCGGCGTCGCCGATTCCGATCAGGGTGGCGCCCGCCTCCACCTGGGCCCGCGCGAACTCGATTTCCATCCGCACCGTGAAGTCGAGCAGGGCTTCCACAAAGGCCGGATCGTCGAAGAAATCCAGCATGAGCGTGTTCAGCCCACGCAGATCGGCGCTCATGGCGCACGGCCCTTCCACCCACCCTTCCACGATGCGCGTGGCGCCGGCGCGTTGCGCGAGTAGCCGGACCGCCTCCACGCGATCGCGCATGCGGCCGGGCGCGGCGGGATCAGGCAGGCCCAGCTCCGCCAGCTTGCGCTTTTCATCCAGCAGCGCGCGGCTTTCGACGATGGCGGGCGGCTGATCTTCGAACCATTCTACGGTGGCGCCCAGGTCCGACGCTTCGCGCGCGGGATCGGAGATCGCCGATACATAATCGAAGCCGAAGCGATCAGCCACGGCCACCTGCGCGTCGGCCAGCACGCGATGGTTGCGCGCGTAATCGCCGTAACGCACTCCGGCCAGGTCCGCGGCGAACATCATGGTGATCGGCATCAACGGCAGCGAATCGGTCGGCTCGCCGCGCAACTTCCGAAGAATGCGTTCCTTTCCCGTCATGGCTGCACCTTCAGCACGCCGTTGTCGTAGCTGGCCGCGATGCATTGGCCGGGCTCGGCGATGGCGAACTCGGCCTCGGGCCATTCCCCGTCCACCAACCGCCGCAGCCACGCCAGATCGCCCGCCAACCGCTCGAAGCTCCAGCCCTTCTGCCCGGCTTCCGCGGCGGCCTCCACGGCGAACTTTCCGCCAGCCTCCAATCCCGTTTCTATGAAGGTCAGTTTGCGGTATTGCGCGCGATAGCGGGTCAGCTCTTCGTACAGATAGCGGCCGTTATCCTCGCCGTATTTCCGGATCATGGCCTCCAGCGGTTCGTCGAACCCCATGGTGTCGTGGGTCAATTGCTGCAAGCCCTGGCCGCGCTCAAGCCAGCCGGTGGAGCGATAAAAAGTGCCGGGATTGCGCTCGAAATACTCCTGGTAGCGTTCGCGGCTGCCCATCAGCAGCGCGATGCAATCGTGCGCGCGCGGCAATACCAGGCGCGTGTGCCGCGCGGTGAGTCCGTCGAGGCCATTGCCGCAAAGCCCATAGCCGAGCAGAATCCCTTGATAGACGCCATTGGCGGTGGCATCCACAACTTCCTGAATTCTGGCGGCCATCGGTTTGCGGCCCAGGTCGTGCAATCCCTTGGGCAGAAACTCCACGTCCACCTGGTGCGGTGAGTGCGCACAAGCATCGCACATCTCGCGGAACAAAACTTCGCAACTGATCAGCTTCAGACGCATCGGACACAGGCTCTGGCGGCGACGAGGGCGCGCACAAAATCCGGCGTCGAACCGCAGCAGCCGCCCACAAACGAGGCACCGGCATCGCGTAGCGCCGCATAGTGCGAAGCGAAGAACTCCGCCGAAGTGCCATACCGGATAGCGATGCCTGCTGGCGTTTCTTCCATGCTGGGCAAGCCTGCATTCGGCTTGATCCAGATCGGCAGATCGCATGCGGCCCGTAAGCGCAGGCAGATCGCGGCGGCCTGCTCTACTCCTACGCCGCAGTTGGCGCCGACCGCGTCCGCACCCGCCTCCCGCATCCCCGCAGCAACGGCCTCCGGCGTCGCACCGGTCATGGTGCGGTCCTTGTGCCTGCCGGAATCGAAAGCGAAAGAGACGATGACCGGCAGGCCCGTGCCGCGGGCCGCGGCCACCGCCAGGCGGGCCTCCGCGACGTCGCTCATAGTCTCCACCAGCAGAGCATCCGCGCCCCCGGCCGCCAGAGCCATAGCCTGCGCGGCGAAGGCAGCATGCGCTTGATCCTCCCCGATTTCTCCCGCCATCAACATCTTGCCCGTCGGACCCATTGACGCAAATACCAGCGTGCCCCCGGCCGCCGCCCGTTTCGAAATCGCCACACCCGCGCGATTGATCGCCTCCAAGTCACCGCCAAGTGCCACGGCGTTGGCGCGGAATGTGTTGGTCAGAATCACCTGGCTGCCCGCTTCCACATAGGCGCGCGCCACCGCTTCCACTATCTGAGGACGGGTGAGATTCCAAATGTCCGGCGCCGCCCCGGGGGCCAGGCCGCGCGCTTGCAACTCCGTTCCCCACGCCCCGTCCGTGATGAACACACCGCCCGCCAACCATTCGCGCAGCCGGCTCACGCAGCCACCAGTTTGCGCGCCAGCGCCACCGCGGCCCCCGCGCTTTCACCATAACCGTCGGCCCCTATCGAATCGGCGTACTGTTGCGTGACGGGCGCGCCGCCCACCATGATCTTCACCTGCTCGCGCAGCCCCGCCGCCCGGAAGGCCTCGATGGTGGTTTTCATCGAAGTCATGGTCACCGTCAGCAGCGCCGAGAGCGCTACCAGGTTTGCGTGGCGCGCGCCGGCTGCCTCGACAAAACGCTCCGGCGACACATCCGCGCCCAGGTCGATCACCTCGAAGCCGCCGCCTTCCAGCATGGACGCCACCAGGTTCTTTCCGATATCGTGCAGATCGCCCTTCACCGTCCCGATCACCACGCGCCCCACCGGTTCGGTGCCGCCCGCCGCCAGCAGCGGACGGAGAATCGCCATGGACGCCTTCATGGCCCGCGCCGACAGTAGCATTTCGGGAACGAAGTACTCCTCGCACTCGAATCGGCGGCCCACCTCGTCCATGGCGGGCACCAGGCATCCGGTCACGATCGCCAGCGGAGTCACGCCGGAGGCCAGCGCGCCCTCGGTTGCCGCCGCCGCGGCCTTCCAGTCTCCCTCGATTACGGCTTCATGCAGCTTCTCCAGATCAGGCATGTACCACTCCGTTAAATTCATGGACGGCATCCAGCATGGCGACCAGATTTTCCAGGGGAGTGCCGGCCTGCAGATTGTGGATGGCATTGAAAACGAAACCACCGCCGGGCGCAAAGATCTCGCAGCGCCGAAGCACTTCCTCGCGTACCTGTTGCGGCGTACCGAAAGGCAAGGTCTTCTGGGTGTCCACTCCGCCGCCCCAGAACACCAGGCGCGCGCCGTACTTGCGCTTCAACTCGGCTGGTTCCATTCCCGCCGCCGAGCACTGCACCGGATTGATAATGTCGAACCCGGCTTCGATGAAGCTCTCGAAGAAGCGCTCCACGCTGCCGCAGGAATGTTTGAAACACTTCCACGCAGTGTGGGAGTGCACCCAATCGTTGACGCGCTTGTAATAGGGAAACCACAGTTCGCGGAAGGTGCCGACCGAGCAGAACGCGGATGTCTGCGTGCCAAAATCGGTGCCGCAGAGAAATACGCAGTCGACCGCATCGCCGATGCGCGCATGAATCCGCGCCAGATTCGCGATGCCGATTTCGCACTGGCGCTCGAAGATGCTGTGGATGTAGCCGCGCCGCGTGCGCGTCGAGATGTACCATTCGGTGACGTCGCGAATGCCTTTCGGGTTCTTCAGAAACGGCGCCGGCACCAGCGCGATATCGCCGAATGCCGTACCGCCAAATGACGCCGCCACGCCGCAGCCGCTCAAGCCGGCCGCGCGGACGGAGCGTTCGAGGTGCCCGAGGTCTTCTTCGGAAACGGGCGAGAACTCTTCCAGGTTATCCGCCGGATCGAGTTTTTCTTCGTCGATTTCCGGCTGCCGGACAATGGTGTCGAAGAACGCGCTGCCCATCGGCATACGGGCGCTAGGCGCCGCCGTCCGGTCCCCCTCAGGATAAATCAGGATGTCGCCGTTCGCCTCGGTCGAGATGCGGAAATCCGTCGGCACCAGCACGTCCAGGCCGCGAAAGTTCCATTCCTTCCAGTCCACGGCGGACGAACCGAACATGGTCTTGCGCGGGAACACGCCGGTGACGTCGAGGCCCATGGCCGCGCGCAGATCGTCTTCCACCAGGCCCAACATCTGGTAGGGCTCGTGCACCTTAACCGGCCCTGGGGAGAGCCCGTAGTAGTGGCGCAAAGCCGCTACGCAACTCACGTGCACACCCGTTACGGCGGTGCTGCCGAAATCCAGCGGAATCCGATCCGGTTCGCGGTGTTCCAGGGCAGTGCGCAACCTGGCCCGCGAAGAAACGCCGGTTTCGCTCAAGACGTATTTTATAGCATCGCTGCAACGCCATGCCGATTTATCTTCGGGCACCCGCCTCCCGAGCCGTGCCGTGTACTAGTCTAAGGGTGAACATGTTTTACGATCTGAAAGTCGTTAGAATAGCGTCCCTTCTCCTGTTGGCCGTGCTCACGGCCGCGGCGCAAACGGAACCGGTGGCACTCAAGTCGCCCGACGGGGCGCTGGAGATTTCGATCGCCACCGTACAGGGCCAGTCCGTCCAGGCGGCGGGCGGTCAACTCGCGTATCGCGTCGCCTTCCGCGGCCAGCCTGTCCTACGGTGGTCGAACCTCGGCCTCGAAATCGAGGGAACCGCCGCGCTGGGTCCAGCGATCCGGATAGAGTCGTCGCAGTTTTCGAGCCACGACGAAACCTGGACGCCGCTCTCAGGCAAAGCCAGTTCCATCCGCGACCACTTTAACGCCGTTACCGTACAGACCGTCGAGACGGGGCCTGCCGGCCGCCGCCTCACCGTGGAAGCTCGCGCATATGACGATGGCGTAGCCTTCCGCTACATCGTTCCCGCGCAGGCCTCCGTCACCGAACTACGCATCCGGAACGAGGCCACGCAGTTCCGCTTTACTAAGGACGCCAACACCTTTGCTCTCATTTCGCGCGGCTTCCAGACCAGCAACGAGGACGACTATCACGAGTTGACGATCGGCGGTCTGCATCCCGAGTACCTCGTCAATCTCCCGCTTCTTCTGGAAGTGCCTGGAGTCGCGTGGGTCGGTTTGACCGAAGCGGATTTGGAGAACTATCCCAACCTGTTCGTGACTGCGTCAGATGGCCAGACGCTGGCGGCACGCCTGGCGACCCGCGTGGAGGACGTGAATACCTCCGCGGCGACCGCCCCCTCTTTCGATCCCCGGGCGGATGCATCGCAGATATCTGTGATCGCGCAGACTCCGGTGCGATCGGGCTGGCGTGTGTTGATGATCGCGGATCAACCCGGACGGCTGGTGGAATCGAACATCGTGCTCAACTTGAATCCGCCGAGTGCCATCGGAGACACGTCCTGGATTAAGCCAGGCAAGACCGCGTGGGACTGGTGGAACGGCAGCCGTGCCAAGGGCGTTGCCAAAGCCGGCATGAACAACGAAACCATGAAGTATTACATCGACTTCGCCGCGCGCAACAAGTTTGAGTACATGCTGATCGACGCAGGCTGGTCGGCTAGCCTGCCGGCGACGTCCGGTTCGTCGGGCTACTCGCGGCGCGGCCGGTCCGACCTGACCAAGACCATTGCGGCCATCGATATGCCGATGCTGGTCGAGTACGCCAGATCGAAGGGGGTCCGCATCTGGCTTTGGGCTCATTTCCGGGACATGTACGATCAGATGGCCGACGCTTTCGGACAGTACGAAAAGTGGGGCATCGCGGGCGTGAAGATCGACTTCATGGACCGCACGGACCAGTCCATGGTGAACTGGTACCGGACTGCCGCGCAGAAAGCGGCGGAACACCACCTGATGGTTGACTTCCACGGCGCCTTCAAGCCGGATGGGATGACACGCACGTATCCCAACGTGCTCACGCGAGAGGGCGTCATGGGCGCCGAGTACAACAAATGGAGCGCGCGCGAGACTCCCACGCACAATGTGACGCTGGCCTTCACCCGCATGCTGGCGGGGCCCATGGATTACACACCCGGCGGCTTCGACAACGTGACCCGCGAGAACTTCGTAGCGCGAAATATGGCGCCCATGGTGATGGGAACGCGCGTGCATCAAACCGCGCTTTATGTTGTTTTCGAAAGCGGGCTGCAGATGGTCGCGGATTCCCCGGACGCCTATGACGGCCAGAAGGAGACAGAATTCCTGAAGGCCGTTCCGGCAAGTTGGGACGAGACTCGGGTTCTCAACGGTGTGCCGCCGAAGTACATCACCATCGCGCGGCGGCATGGGTCTGAATGGTTCGTCGGCAGCATCACGAACTGGGATGCGAGAGAGCTCGACGTGCCGCTGACCTTCCTGGGGAACGGCGCATACAGTGCCGAGATCTACGCCGACGGACCTGAAGCTGCGACGCAGCCCAAAGATTCGACTTTCGAGAAACGCCAGGTCAATTCCCGCACGGTTTTGAAGTTGAAACTGGCGCCGGGCGGGGGTAGCGCCATACGGCTCGTCCCGGTTCGCTGAACCGGCGTCACTCATCCTTTCGTGCGGCGTAGGTCTTGCTGAAGTGATTCCGGGTATTGGTTACTACAAAGCTACCATCCGGATGCGCGGACACGCGGATCCAGAATGCCGGTCCCGTGTGACCTGAGTGGCCGGTGGCAGGGTCTTCAAGATTGGCGATGAAAAGCGCGGGCGCATTGAACTCCGCGCCGGCGGCGTAGGACCAGTGAAGCTGCCAGATATTCTCCAGCCCCGGCGAGGTATAGAGGGTCTGCATGGTGGGAACCGCCCCGCCTTTATGTGGACCGTTGTGCATGATGGCCACGCGCGGATGCAAGGCATGCACCAGCACCGGCGAGCCGGACTGATCGATTCCGTGATGCGAAGTGAGGTACAGATCCACCGTTCCGATGGGATTCGACGGGCACATCAGCTCCTTCTCCGCGTTATAAGTGAAGTCACCCAGATTGATCGTCCGGAATTTGCCATAGGTATACACCACTCCGACCGACCGTACGTTATCCGGGTCGACTCGCGACTCGTCCCGTGGTACAAAGTTGGCGCATTCCGGGTTCGGCTGCCCACCGCCGGGTATGGGCTTCTTGATAACCTCGCCATTTGAGGTCACCACGTCCACTCGCACGCCCGCGAATGGAATCTCGTCGCCAGGCTTAGCGACCATGCGCTGGGCTTTGCCATATAGCTCGGCGTACATGGCCTGAAATCCCGGCACTTGTTCTTTTGGCTCGGATGTCGGCCCGTGGTCGATGAACTGCTTGATCGAGATGTGCTTGGCCAACTCCTGTAAACCGCCCACGTGGTCGCTGTGATAGTGAGTGAGGATGAGATGGTCGATCTGTTTCACGCCGGCCGCCTGGATCGCGGCCATGATCCGCTCGGCGTCTCGCGTGCCGGGACTGCCCGTGTCTTCGAGCAGCGATTCGCCGGATGGCGAAACATAAAGGGTCGAGTGCCCGCCTTCGGTATCGATGAAATAGATGTCCAGCGTTTTGGATGGCTTGGTCTGGGCGCTGCCCAGCGATGCGAGGGCTAACGTCAGCGTGAATACGAATGTTTTGCGCACTTCGAATGCTCCTTTTAACGATGGAAAAAGCCGGCTAAAAGCCGGCTGCGGGCAGGATTGCCCGCCCTCCAAGAGAACTTAATAGGTGGCCAGCGAGACGTGCAACACCACTGGTTCCGCGCCGAAGTTGAGTCCCCAGTCCGTCTCGTCGCCATTCCAGATGCGCAGGAACTTGAACACGCCGTTCTCGTAGGTCCCTTCGTTCGACACGCAGGAACTGCCGGTGTTGGCCCGCGGCAGCCGGACTGAAGTCGACGCGGCAAAAATAACCTGCCACCAGAAACTGGTTGTCCTTAAGCTGTGCCACCAGGACGCGTCCGGCAGGCTGCTTGTTCCCGACGGCGCGATTGTTGCGCGACGCCCCGTAGGATACCACCGCGTTCCAAGGGCCAAACGACAACGTCTCGGTGATCTTGTCTTTTTGCTCCGCCACGGCTTGTAACTTGCCTTCGAAATTGAGACGGGCGATTTCCCGCTGCATGGGTCCGACTAACTTGTAGTTCATGGCCCAGGGAGTCAGAAACTCCTCCCGCGGCTTGGATTCTTCTTCCGCGCCGCGGGTGCGGGTGTAATCCATGCCGAAGGGCGAATATCCGATGGCTTGCAGCCCCAGCGCCGCAAAGAAGAAGCGGGCCTTGCCCTCGCCGCCCGTCTCGGGCACGAATAGCGGGTTGTCGTCGCGGTGATAGAGTTCGAGCACCTTGAGATACGCGGCGTCGTTGCTCTCATAAATATCGGGCGCCAGAATATCCAGTGCCGGCGCCGCGACTTTCCAGATGGGCAGCACGTTATCGGTGGGGCCGCCGCTCTCGTAACTGCCGGGCGCGCCCGGCTTGAGCGGATCGCGCAGAGCCGCATTCGCATAGAGCGGCAGCGGATAAGCGGCTTTTCCCGCGGCGGCCACCTGGCCGACATATTTGGCGACCGACCAGGCGTGGAAACAGACCTCGCCCTCCGGCCCGAAGGCTTCCTGCCAGCTCGCGGATGGCGGCGCGGCCTTCACCTGCATCGCGTTCAGAACCTCGGGCGGCACGGGCGCTGCGAAGAGTTTCTGTGCGGGCGCCGAATAATCGCGGACGATGCCCCAGGTGCCGGGCTCGTTCTCCACCTGGACCATGATGACGGTGCGCTGCGGATCGGCGGCCTTCAGATGGCGCATGAATGCGGTGAACGCGGCCTTGTCGGCTTCGAGCGAGGCGGCGGCGTAGGGCGAAGGCGAATCCACCGGATGGCCGTCCTTATCGACCATGTGCGGATAGCGGTCGGGGGCCAGTTTCATCCACTCGGGCATATAGTGCTGGCTGCCGTTCTTCCAGGTTCCAAACCAGAGCGGCACGAGGCGGACGCGATGCTGGCGCGCTTCGGTCAGGAGCCGGTCGATGGCGGTGTAATCGTACTGCCCGGGCCGGGGTTCAAACTGTTCCCAATAGACCGGAATCTCAACGGTGTTGACGTTGAGGTACTCCATGGCGGGCCAGATTTTCGTGGACATGGCGGGCCAGTCGCTGGAGTTATGGACCTGGGCGCCCAACATCAGGTAAGGGGCGTCGTCCACAAAGAGGGCGAAGCGTCCGTCTTTTTTCACGATGCGCGGGATTGGGCTTGGCTTTACCTGCGCGGGCACTTGCACGGGAAGGGTCGCGGCCATAGTTACGACGGCCAGGGCGGTGAGAATGGTGGAAGTCGAGGGCATGTTGGTGCTCCTAGGAGTTACGCGAGAAGATTTACGTTATGCATATCGTAATGCAGGGCGCGCTCCGGTGCGCGGCATCGCGTCCCGTTCCGCCCCAAGGCGACCCCGAGCGCGGTTCCGGCTTCACGGGCGGGCCCGCCAAGCTAAAGCCGGCGGGAGCGGGACTTAAAAGTCCCGCCGGCACGCTAAAGCGTGCGCCACTATGAAATGCCGTAGAAGTGGGGGCGGGGGAGGCGTGGCTCTGCCCGGGAAAGTACCGATTTTTACATTTTTGGGGCACTGCGTCCGAAAAATACAAAAAACAGTTGCTTTCAGAATCGGGATATTCTAATATTGGAATTAAGCCGGGGAGGCAACTCCCACCAAAGCGAGACTAACCTCTAAATAAGAAGACCCCTGAAGCAACCTCCCCGGCGCCCGAAAGGGCAGGGTCTTCAAACCAAACAAAGAAAACAAAACATTTAGCTATCCTACCTGACGTTATTCTGTTGTGGCAGCAGCAGGCGGGGCGATACGTACGCTACTGGCGGCCAGCTTACCGGTACGATCCATGCCGAGCTCGTAAATCAGTCTTGTGCCAGGCTTTAGCGTGGTCGGATCGCCCTCGGCCAAGCGCGAAACATGGAAGAATACGTCGCGGCCCCCATCATCTGGCCGAAGGAAGCCAAATCCTTTGGCCTCGAAGTAGGTAACCACGGAGCCAATCTGCTCGCGCGGACCATCTCCCGCACCGCCATCCCCGGAACCCTGCCCGCCGGCGCGGCTGCTTTTATCGCCAACTCCCTGCTTGATCAGCGCCAGATCTTCTTCGGAGAGCTCGGCGGCGGGAGCTGTCTCGGAAGGCATCTTGAAATCGGGATTCTTCTTGCGGGCTTCTTCAAAAAGTCGTTTTGCTCGGGCGTTCAAATGAATTCCTTTGGTGAGTCTAGTGTACGGGTGCGGGCGTGGCCTTCGGCTTGCGAGCGCGTGAGGCGCGCTTCTCGGCCGGCGGCTGCCGGTCGCTCTTTCTCAATTGCCCCATCACCATTGGGGTTACGAATTTCTTTTCGCCGTGATCGTCAAATTTGATCACAATGCGCTCCTCATTACTGTTGAGTACAGTTCCCAAGCCGAACTTGTCGTGTTCCACCTGAGCGCCTTGGGAATAGTTGTTAGAAGCCATTATTTTAGGGTTAACTCCTTTACTTTCCAGATCCTGGCGAGCTGCGACGGAGAGATCTTGGAGGATGCGGGCAACGCTAGCACAATCGTCTTTGTTTATCTTAACACCCGGTGGTGCCAGTCGGCAAGCCATTGAAATCGAGGTCTTTCGCATGGGACGAAACCGCACAGTGGGCCGGGTTTTCTCCCCGGGGATAGTACCACCAGTATTTACCCGTATTCGGGTAGGCATTAATATTTCATTAAGAACTATGCAAGCAACTCAAATGAGCACTCACGCCGGGCTTGAAGACGACCGCTTCCGCTCGCTGGTCGACCAGGTCCCTTTTATGCTGTGGACGGCGGGCCGCGACGGGCAGTGTACCTTCTTTAACCGGCCCTGGCTCGAATTTCGCGGCCGTACCATGGCCGAGGAGGCGGGCAACGGATGGGTCGACGGGGTCCACCCGGATGACCGCCAGCGCTGCCTGGATACTTACCGCCTGGCATTCGCCGCGCACCGGCCCTTCGATATGGAATACCGCCTGCGGCGGGCCGACGGGCAATACCGCTGGATCCGGGATGCCGGCAACGCCCAATTCGATACAGAGGGAGGATTCCTGGGTTACCTCGGCTCCTGCGTCGAGGTCCCGGCGCCGGCCTCGACCACGGCGGTTGCGCCCCTGACCGCGCGCGAGGTGCAAGTGCTGGTGCTGGTTGCGGAGGGCCATTCCACCAAGGAGATCGCCGTCGCGCTGGGCATCAGCTATAAGACCGCCGACTCACATCGCAGCCGCATCATGGAGAAATTGGGTATCCACGAAACCGCCAGCCTGGTACGATATGCCATCCGGCAGGGCATCGTCCGGCCGTAGGCAGGATTCTTTGGTGGGGCGGGCTATTCAGCCCCGCGGACCCGCTTTCCAGCGGGTCTAGCCGCCTGGAAAGGCGGCTGCGGCCAGGATTGGCCGCCCCACAAATGCCGCCCGAATACTCTTCATGATTTCGGACGCACTACACTAGCGGCCCTCATGGACAAAGCGATGCGGCGCGTCTTCGCGTCCGCCGACATCACCTGCACACGCACCACCTGCCCGGCCTTCACCACTTCATGCGGATCCTTCACGAAGCGATTCGCCAGCTCACTGACATGCACTAACCCATCGTGATGTACACCCACGTCCACGAAAGCGCCAAAGTTGGTGACATTTGTGACTACCCCTTCGAGGAGCATTCCGATCTTCAGGTCCGCGATGTCCTTTACGTCGTCACGCCACTCCGGCGCGGCGAATTTGTCGCGCGGATCGCGGCCCGGGCGGCGCAGTTCTTCGCGGATATCGGCAAGCGTGTAGTCGCCCACGGTCGCTGTGCGGAAGGCTTCCAGTTTTACACTATCCAATAATTCGGGCCTTCCGATCAGGTCGGGCACGCTGACGCCCAGCGATTGCGCCATGCGTCCCACCACTTCATAAGATTCGGGATGGACGGCAGTCATGTCGAGCGGATTTTCGCCGCCCCGGATGCGTAGAAACCCCGCCGCCTGCTCGAACGTTTTCGGTCCGAAGCCGGACACCGCCATCACCTCCACGCGCGATCGGAACCGCCCGTGCGTGTTCCGGTACTCGACAATCTTTTCCGCCGCGCGCTCCTTGATGCCCGCCACATGACGCAGCAGCGCGAAAGATGCGGTGTTTAAATCCACCCCTACGCGGTTGACGCAGGATTCCACGGTGGCCTCCAGCCCCTGCAGGAGCTTGCGTTGATCCACGTCGTGTTGATACTGCCCGACCCCGATGGCTTTCGGATCGATCTTCACCAGTTCCGCGAGCGGATCCTGCAGCCGCCGCGCGATCGAAATGGCGCCGCGGATGGTCAGATCCAGATCCGGAAATTCCTGGCGGGCGATATCGGATGCCGAATACACCGACGCGCCGGCTTCGCTCACCACTACACTAAAGACCCCGGCCAACGCCGCCTGCCGCAGAAAGTCCCGCACGAACGCCGACACCTCGCGCGAGCCGGTTCCATTGCCGATCGCTAGGGCGCGCACATGGTGGCGGGCGATCAATCCGGATAGGGTTTGCATGGCGCCGGCCAGGTCCTTGCGCGGCTCGAGCGGATAGATGACGGCGCTTTCCAGGAACCGGCCGGTATCGTCTACTACCGCCAGCTTGCATCCGGTGCGAATGCCCGGATCGATGGCCAACACGCCCATCATGCCGGCGGGCGCCGCCAGCAACAGGTTCTCCAGATTCTGGCGGAAGACCCGGATGGCCTCTTCGTCGGAACGGTCCTTCAGTTCCAGCCGCACTTCGGTCTGGATCGACGGATTCAGGAGACGCTCGTAGGAGTCGGCCACGGCCTGCTCGAGGTGCGGCGTCCAGTCACCGCGCGTGCGCAGCACCCGATTCGTAAGCCAAGCCACCGGCGGCGCCGCCTCCATCTGGATCTCGAAGGTGAGGAAGCCTTCCTTTGCGCCGCGCCGGACGGCCAGCATGCGGTGCGATGGAATCCGGGAAACAGGCTCGCGGTAATCGGCATACATATGATACTTGCGTTCGGGGTCTTCCACGCCCTCGATCGCGCGGCTGGCGACCATGCCGTGATCCGTCATCATGCGGCGGATGCCTTTGCGCAATTCGGCGTTCTCGGCGATCCACTCGGCCACGATGTGGCGCGCGCCGGCCAGTGCTTCGTCCGCGGAGGGCACTTCTTTTTCGGCGTTCACGAAGGTGGCGGCGAAACGGCCCAGCGGCACACCGGTAATCTTCTGTTCCCACAGGTAGCGCGCCAGCGGCTCCAGCCCTTTTTCGCGCGCGATGGACGCTTTGGTCCGGCGCTTGGGCTTAAAGGGCAGATACAGATCTTCCAATTCATTCCGATCGAGGACAGCCAGTATACGCGCGCGCAATTCCGGCGTGAGCTGGCCTTGCTCCTCAATGGATCGCAGCACGGTGCGGCGGCGGTCTTCCAACTCGCGAAAGTACTCCAGCTTTTCCTGAATGGACCGGATCTGGACTTCATCCAGGTTTCCCGTGACTTCCTTCCGGTAGCGCGCGATGAAGGGCACGGCGGCGCCTTCGTCGAGCAGGGAGATGGTGGCTGAAAGGCTCTTGAGGGAAACTCCGAGCTCGGCGGAGATGTGTGCGAGGACGGCTGCGGAAAGCGGCTCCATACGGGTGTCTTATTCTCAATGATAAGCCCCCGGCGTGGACGCCTGGCCAAAACCTCCGAACAGAGCCCATGTAATTGAAACAAAAGGCGGCTCGCTTGGCGGCGGGGGTGGGGCTAGCGCGTATCGGCGGCGGCGGGGGCGCAGGAGAGCGGATGGATCTCGACGGGAGGGGACATTACATAGGGCGGCGCGGGAACACGCGGCGCGGCGGGCATGGGAACCGGTCCTTTCGCGGGCTGCTCGGGCGGCACGGTCTCGACTGTTTGGGCGGGCAGGGTGGGGGTCTGGCGGCGTTCTTTCTGCTGCTGCTTCAGGGCGTGCAGGGAGTTCAGGAAGGAACGCTCCAGGCGGGCCCGCTGCACGGCGACTCGGTCGAGCAGGGCGAAGCGCTGTTCCAGTTTCAGGGCGGCCTCGCAGATCAGGTACTCGCTTTTGCCGGCGCGCACGAGGAACCACTGAGCCTGGACCATCTGTTCGAGAAAGATGCGTTCGGTGGGGTCTTGGGGCTGCCATTGGGCATTCAGTGTTTCCCAGAGCTGCTGGTAATCCATGGGATCCTCGTTGGGGAGGATGATGGTCTGGGCGCGGAGGCTCCAGGCGAGGGCGTTGAAGCGCACGGCTTGTTTGCCTTCGGGGGTTTGGGGACCTGTGGAATGCTGCGCATTTTGCAGGTTGGCTTGGTGCTGCTTGTCTGAAATCAACATGGCAAATTCCTTTTCGAGTTCATTTTAGAGCGTGGGGATGAGGAAACCAGCCGATCCGGGAGGGGGTGAGCGGGTAAGCGGTTTGGTTAGATGATCATGCGAGGCATGGAATTATTTTCGCAATGTGTCACTCAAGTTGAAGGCCGCTCAATAAGTTAGCTCCGCGCCAGACATTCCGCGCCAGACATGATGAAAAACACAATTGGAGGGCGGCCAATCCTGGCCGCAGCCGGCTTTCCAGCCGGCTTAGCCGCCTGAAAGGCGGCTGCGGGCATGATTGCCCGCCCTCCAAGGAAGCAAGATACTTTTTTCTTGATCTGGTTTTCATGGCATGGTATTCTTCCTTAGCCGGACTTGGAGGCGGTGAATCCAGTGCCCGAGAGTATTCTTGTACCATTGTTTTTATCGTTGGACAGCCTGATTGTTTCGATGGCTATTGTGATGCTCGGCATCCCTTCGGCAAAGCCACTTAGGCTGGGCGCGGCATTCATGATATTCGATGGCCTAGCCACGCTTACTGGCCTTTCCATACATGGTGCGTTAGCGCCGTTACTTCTGTGTGCTTACCTGGCCCTGCTGCTTGCGGTGGCGGCGCGTTCGCCCTGGCGAAGAGCGCTTTGGGCGCCGGCGCTGTTCAGCCTCGACAACCTCATCGTTGCAATGGGTGCCAAACCGGGCTTGGGCAATGGAATTTGGGTGGACTCTCTGACCGCGGCCCTTACCAGCGGATTACTGGCGCTCGCCGGGATCGGAATCGCTATGGCTATCGTGAGAAATGCGCCCAGGCGATATAGTTATTGCCTTGGCCTCATCCTGCTGGTTACGGCTATCTGCCTATAATTTCCTCCGACTTATTCAGATAAACAGGAGTTTGTGATATGAGCTTCGCAGTCACCACGCGTTCTTATGACAATTCGCGCTCGGGAACCAATGTCCACGAGACGGTTCTGACGCCGGAAGCGGTCGGGACGCGCGGTATTAAGAAGCTGCTTACTCTCGAACTGCCCGGAGATAAACGGGGCTGTGAGGCCCAACCGCTAATCGTTCCGCAAGTGACTATGGCGGACGGCAGCCAGCACGACGTCGTGTATCTTGCCACCATGGCGAACCGCGTCTTTGCTTTCGACGCTAACACCGGGACGCAGTTATGGATGGTCGAACTTGGCACACCCATCAACGGCTCGACGAAGATCGACGAGTATCTGATTAACGATCACTGGGGCATTCTGTTGACGCCGGTGATCGATGCCGCGGCTGGCGTCTTGTATGCCTGTGCCTGGATCAGCCATGACGGCACGTCGGCCAATGGGCAGCACAACCTGTGCGCGATCAGTTTGCGCGACGGGAGCCTGGCGCATCCGCTACTGAACCTGGAAGGCGTCACTTACGATCCCGGACATGGGCTGCCGCCCCAGCCATTCAAATCGGTCGAACGCAAGCAGAGAGCCGCTTTGCTGTTGGCAAATGGGGCCGTATTCATTGGTTTCGGAACCGTCACAGAAGATTCCAAGACGGCCCGCGGATGGGTGATTGCGGTAGATACGAAGAGCTTCAAAGTAAGCGCGGCCTGGACCACTACGTCGCGCGGCCATGGCGGGGGAATCTGGCAATCTGGCGGGGGCCTGGCGGCCGACCCACAAGGTCACATCTACGCCATTACCGGGAACGGAGATTTCGACGCCGTGACCGATTTTGGGGAGAGCATTGTAAAACTGCGGTACACAGTTCCCGGCGCGAGCGGCCAGGGATCGCTGACGGTGGTGGATTGGTGGACGCCATGGACCGACGATGGGCGCACCGGCGGAGAGGTGGAAGGAGAAGCCGAGGCTACGCCGCGTCCGTCAAACCGGCGTCTAGTGCCGCGCCTGGCCGCCGCGGGCAAGCTGGTTATGGGCATGAACGGTGCTTGGGGCGATCAGGATTTCGGATCGGGTGGACCCGTTTTGGTCCCGGAGGCGAATGTGCTTCTGGCTGCCGGCAAAGATGGCATTCTGTACACCGGAAACCTGCAAAGTCTGGGCAGGACCGAGCCCGGCAACCTCGCGCCGGCGACCACGGAACAGAATTACAAGAAGCTGAAGGCGGCGCCCATCTTCTATACCTACTTTCCGGGATTCCAACTGAATCCCGCACCTACGGCCATCGATACGTTGAACCAGTTATGGGCAAATCGCACGCATCACTTACACGGCAATTTGGCGCTGTGGAAGAGCGCGGCGCACGGGCTGACCCATTTTTGCTGGGGCGAGAACGGCAATCTGCGCGCGTGGGCGTTGGCGCCGGCTGGAGCATCGACCTATATGGCATGCAGCGCGGAAGTGGCATCGGCGCAATCGCCGGTGCCCCCGGGCGGCATGCCTGGCGGAATGATTTCCGTGTCGGCCAATGGCGATACCGGCGGCATTGTGTGGGCGTCCATTCCGTACGAGGATGCCAACATCCATCTCAGCCCGGGGCGGTTCCTGGCATACGACGCGGCCAATTTCGGCAAGTTCGCGGATGGCAGCGGATCGATGCCGCCTCTATGGGATAGCCAGGACTGGAACTGGCAGTTCACGCATAATAAGTTCAACCGGCCGGTAGTTTGGAACGGCAAGGTGTTTCTGCCGACTTACGATGGGAACGTCCTGGTGCTGGGCTTGGCCTGACGCGATATACTCAAGGCGTGGCGCGAAAGAAACAGACCTTCGACATGAAGAAAGAGGTTCGCAAACTGGCCCGGGAACGAGTCGGGACGGTGCGATCTTCGCGCACCATCCTACCTAAGTCCGAGCGCGACAAGCCTAAGCATAAGAAACCGATTGGGGTGGAGGAATTGTAGTGGAAGAGGGTCTGGAGACCCTCCGCAGGCGTGGACGCCTGCCCCACAGCGCTACATGAAGTAGTCTTTGACCTTGCCCAGCAGGCTTTTTTCGGCGGGTTGATTTTCCACCGGCAGCGTGTCGCGCAACTGTTCGAATAGCTTACGTTGTTCGCGCGTCAGCTTGGAGGGCACCTTGACGTCGATATGCACGTAGATGTCGCCGCGGCCGCCGCCATTGACCGAGGGAACGCCGAGATGCCGCAGGCGGAACTGCGCGCCGCTTTGGGTGCTCTCGGGAATTTTCAGGCGATAAGGCTCTTCGAGGGTGGGAACTTCGATTTCCGCGCCCAGGGCGGCTTGTCCTACGTTCACAGGAATGGTGCAGTGCAGATCATTGGCCTGCCGTTCGAAGAAGGCGTGCTCTTTCACCTTCAGGACTACGTACAGATCGCCGGACGGCCCGCCATTTGCGCCGGGCTGCCCTTCCTGGGCCAGCCGCAAGCGGTTGCCATCGTCAACGCCTGCGGGAATGTTGACCTTGAGTTTGCGCACCACCTGGCGATAGCCCTGGCCGTGGCACTGGCGGCAAGGATTGCGCACGATTTGGCCGCTGCCGTTGCAGGTATGGCAGGTGCGCCGCACCGATAGAAAACTTTGCTGATAGAGGATTTGACCGCGGCCGTTGCAGGTGGGACAGGTAGTGGATCCGCTGCCGGGTTCGGCACCCGTCGCATGGCACCGGTCGCAGGCTTCCATGCGCGGGGCCTGAATCTCGGCAGTCATGCCGAAAACCGCGTCTTCGAAGCTGATTTCGAGATCGTAGCGCAGATCTTCCCCGCGCTGGGCGCGATTGCGGCGATTTCTGCCCCCGCCGCCGAACAGGTCGCCGAATCCGAAGAAATCTCCCAGAATATCGCTGAAATCCGAGAAGGCGTTGGGATCGAAGCCTTGCTGGGCGGCGCTTTGTACGCCGGCGTGGCCATAGCGATCGTAGGCGGCGCGTTTTTGCGAATCGGATAGGACGCTGTAGGCCTCGGCCGCCTCTTTGAACTTCTCTTCGGCGTCGGGATTATCCGGGTTGCGGTCCGGGTGGTATTGCAGGGCAAGCTTTCGGTACGCGGACTTCACCTGGCCATCGTCCGCGTCACGGGCGATGCTGAGTATTTCGTAATAGTCTCGTTTTGCCACGGGGAGTTACGGGGGAACCGTCAGGGCTTTACGGCGACCTTCACCATGGCCGGCCGCAAAAGCTTTCCTTTGAAATTATAGCCGCTTTGATATTCCTGAAGAACGGTCTGGTCCGGGAATTCTTCAGACTGGACACGATCTACCGCCTGATGCAGATTCGGATCGAACGGCTTTCCGGCCGCCTCGATGGGCTCCAGCCCCGCTTTCTTCAGGGTCTCGAACAGGCGCTGATCGATGAGTTCGATGCCTTTGGCGTATTCTTTATCGGCCGTTTCGACTTTCATGGCGCGGCGGAAATCGTCGAGAATCGGAATCAGGTCGCGCACCATTTCCATAGCCGCAAACTGCACGTATTCGGAGCGATCGCGGTCGGCGCGCCGGCGGAAATTGTCGAAGTCCGCAAGCGTCCGGAGCAGGCGGTCTTTCAACTCGGCCTTCTCCGCCGCGAGTTGGTCTTTCTCCGCGGTCAAAGCCGCAATCTGGGCTTCGGGAGTGACGGCCAAGCTCTCCTCTACACCCGATGCTTTCTGTTCCTGGTTATCGTCTGCCACTATGATTATTAGATTAGCAGGTGGGGCGGGCGGTTTCGCCGGCCATCCCCTCGTAGGCTGCGGAAAAAAGCCAAAAAACGCTTGCTTACGCGCGCGGCTCTGAAAAAAACGCTTGCTTACGCGCGCGGCTCTGAAAAAAAACGCTTGCTTACGCGCGCGGCTCTGAAAAAAAACGCTTGCTTACGCGCGCGGCTCTGAAAAAAACGCTTGCTTACGCGCGCGGCTCTGAAAAAAAACGCTTGCTTACGCGCGCGGCTCTGAAAAAAACGCTTGCTTACGCGCGCGGCTCAGCCTGCTAGAACTGCATACTTTCGAGCGCCCGCCGGGTCTGCAGCACCGCGCCCATCACCTTCTCGTAGCGCATGCGCATGGGACCGAGCACCGCGATCTTGGCCCAGATGCCGCTGGGCATCTGAAACGAGATTCCGATGATCGCCAACTCTTTCATGGCCGGGTGCGCATCCTCCAAGCCGACGCGCACTTCCAGCAATCCGGTGGGCTGCTCGAGCACGCGATTCAGCAGTTCCACCAATCGTTCTTTCTCTTCCAGCGCGCGCAAGAGATCGCGCAGCTTTTCGCGAGTCAGGTGCAGGTCGAGGCCCAGCAGGTTGGACGCGCCTTCCATGTGGACCACCGGGGCCACATCCACATCCAGCAAACCCTTGCGGTACAACAGGGTCAGCTTGCGCAGCACCGCGTCGTAGATAGCGCGCTCCTCGGCCACCCGCAGAAGCAATTCGCGGCGGGCATCTTCGAGACGCCAGCCGCTAAAGTTCTGGTTCACGTAATTCCGGATGTTCAGCAACTCGTCGGCTGAGACCATCTCTTCCAAAACGACCACGCGGTTGTGGACGGTGCGGTCGCGCGTCACCAGGATCACCAGGATGCGGCGGTCGCCCAGGGGAACCAGTTCGATCTGGTCGAGTTCGCGCACGGCCGGGGGCAGGGCAGCGGTAATGCCCACGTTGCGGGTGAGCTCAGTCAGGATATGGCAGCATCGCTCTACCCTGGCGGCTGCCGTGGGGGCTTCCATCAGTTCGATGCGCAATCGGGCTGCGTCGGCGGAGGGCATGCGGCCGGCATTGAGCGACTGTACGTAATCGCGGAAAGCCTTCTCGGTGGGCACGCGGCCGGCGGAGGTGTGCGGCTGCGACAGGTAGCCGGCATCCGCCAGGGCGGCCATCACGTTGCGTATGGAGGCCGCACTGAGCCTCTGGTTGCGGCCCTGCGCAACCGTGTGCGAGCCCACTGGCTCGCCGGTCTCAATATACGTTCGCACGATCGAATGCAGAACGTCCTGCAGTCTGGGATTCAGAGGCGCGTCCGGATCCATAAGGCCTGGAAGTAGTACTCCCTATTGCTATTGTAACCGCGCCGAAGCAAAAAACAAAAGGAGTGTTTTGGCGAAAGGCCGGTTGCGCGCCCGCCAAGCGTATGATGGAGCGGTATGATTGGGGAAGAATGGACGCATTCCCAAGCCTTGCCGAAGCCGTGGGTCATGAGCTGGAGTGGCGGCAGCCCGAGATGCTGCGCCGCTCTTTTCAGTTAACGTTGGATAACCGCGAAATCGCTACGCTGCGGTTTGAAAGCAGCCTCGGGTCATTGGCTACGGGCACGTTCGGGCAAGCCCAGTGGACTCTCAAAAGGAAGGGCTTCCTTTCTCCGAAGGTCTCGGTCCGGGATGCCGGTTCGGAAACCGACTTCGGGCTATTCACTCCAGGCTGGACCGGCGCGGGTTGGGTGAGCTTTGGATCGGGCCGGCGGTATCATTTGCGGCACTCGAACTTCTGGCGCACCGAGTGGACGTTTGAAACCGAGGACGGAACCGCCGCGGTAACACTATCGGGCAATCACGGTTTTATCAAGCAGGGGGCGCGGGCCAGCGTGGCACAATCCGTCGCCGGTCTGCCGGAGGCGCCCGTAATGCTTCTGCTGATCTGGTATCTGCGCGTGCTGATGACCGAGGATGCCTCGGCCGCAGCAGTGGCCGCGGGCAGTTAGGATCGCGCAGTGCCTCATTCGGTTTGCCCATGGTGGGTCGGATACCTTCTCGCCAGCCCACTGCGGCGGCTGATGTACAACCCGGATAGCATTTTGGCCCCACATGTCCGCAAAGGCATGACCGTCCTGGAACCTGGGCCGGGCATGGGATTCTTCACATTGGAACTGGCGCGCCGGGTGGGCCCATCCGGGCGCGTGGTGGCGGTCGACATCCAGCCGCGGATGCTGGACCGGCTGAAACGGCGCGCCGCGCTCGCCGGCCTGCTTCCGCGCTTGGATATCCGGCTGGCGCAGGCCGATTCGATGGGGCTGGCCGGTATGGCTGACACGGTCGATTTCGTGCTGGCTTTTGCCATGGTCCACGAGATGCCATCGGCCGCGACATTTTTTGAGGAAGCGGCCGGGGCTATGAAACGTGGCGCTCAATTGTTACTCGCGGAGCCTGCGGGACATGTGACGGCGGCGCAGTTCGAAGCGGAGCTGGCGTCAGCGGGGCAGGCCGGACTGCGTGTGGTGGATCGTCCCGAGATCCGGCGCAGCCTGGCGGCTTTGTTCACGAAATAGTTTTGGAGGGCGGCCAATCCGGCTGAAAGCCGGCTGCGGGCAGAATTGCCCGCCCCCCAAAACCAAACTGCGCGCTGGGGTGGAAACCCCGATGCGCTATAACAGAAAGATGATTCGCATCACCCTGCTGGCCGCTTTGGCGGCATCCTCTCTTTGCGCTCAGGATTGGGCGGTGGCGCGGCTGGAGAAGTCCCCGCGGCATCGCGAATGGGTCACCGTGAAGCACGACGGGCGGTCCGTCGAGACCTTCGTGGCGTATCCGGAATCGAAAGACAAGACCCCGGTCGTGCTGGTGATTCACGAGATCTTCGGCATGACCGATTGGGTGCAGGAGGTGGCGGACGAGTTCGCGGCCGCGGGATACATCGCGGTGGCTCCCGACCTGCTTTCGGGCATGGCGCCGGACGGCAAAGGCACAGCCGGTTTCAAGTCGAACGACGTGATGCAGGCAATCGGTCATCTGAACCCCGATCAGATCACTGCCGATTTGAACGCGGTGGCCGATTACGGCTTGAAACTGCCGGCCGCCACCAAGAAACTTTTCGTGGCCGGCTTCTGTTGGGGAGGCGGGCAAAGTTTCCGCTTCGCGACAAATCGCGCGGACCTGGCCGCGGCGCTGGTGTTCTACGGTCCGCCGCCGGACAAAGACGCCATGAGCCGCATCAAAGCCCCGGTGTACGGTTTCTATGCGGGCAACGACGCCCGCATCGGCGCCACCGTGCCGGATACCATCGAGAAGATGAAGTTGTTGGGCAAGACTTACGAACCGGTGACTTATGAAGGCGCGGGCCACGGTTTCATGCGCGCGGGCGAAACGCCGGATGCCAGCGAGGGCAATGCCAAGGCGCGCACGGAAGCATGGGTCCGGGTGAAGCAGATTCTGGCTAAGAAGTGACGTGGCTGGCTGGCTAATATGAATGCCGCTCGGCTGAGTTCTTTGAACCGTTTGCTCGTCGGCTAGGAGTGGCCATCAAAGCTTGGTCGAGCGGCCCGCCGCATGATCGCGGAGAGGCAGTTCCGCGATGTCGTCGATCTTGCCCATGGTCACATCAGCCTCGAACTGCCGATCCCAGGCTTCAGCGTCGAACGCCGTGAACCAGTTGCGAAACGCAGCCAGTTCCTCGGGCGCGAGATCTTTAATTTGTCCCTCGATCTGTTCGACTCGGCGCATAGTGACTTCTCTTACTATATCGGGCTCCGTCAGGTTCGGATTGCGGCTGCAGCGGCAATCCAGTACGTCGTTGCCGAGCAGGGTGACGCCATGCGTGTGTTTTGAGGCTCAGGACTTCCAATCGGAGACGAGGGCTGGGACGCTCCCTAACGGTCGCGGCTCAGCCGATTGATCAACTTCTCATCCATCTACATGATGGCGGTGGGCGGCGCCGGCTCGTCCGGCCTTCCCGCATTGCGCAACGGGACCTGAATCATCACCACCACCAGGACCGCCAACGCGATCAGCGCGGCAGGGAACGGCGCCGTCCATTTCAATAGCGTTACATCGTGCCCGGTACCCACCAGGGCCGCAACGCCCAATCCGCAAAGCGCCTCTCCCGCGATGAGGCCGGAAGCCGTCAGGACGCCGGAATTGTCGACTCTTGCTTTTTGCGCTTCGTTAAAGCCGCGGCGGTCGCGCAGTTTGTCCGTCACCCAGCGCACCAGCCCACCGATGAAAATGGCAAAAGTGGTGCCTAAGGGTAGGTACATCCCGACCGAGAACAGCATGGGGCTCTTCACTTCCACCATGATCAACGCGAACCCCATCAGGATACCGACTACCACCAGGGGCCAAGCCATGTCTCCGCCGACAATACCCTTCGAGAGCATAGCCATCAGGCCGGCTTGCGGCGCGGGCAATTTCGAGCTGCCGAAGTGGTAAGCCTTGTCCAGGATGGCCAGGGGAAAGAAAAGGACCAGCGATGCGACGATGATGCCGAGCATATCGCCGATCTGCATTTTTGCGGGTGTTCCACCCAGGATGTGGCCGACCTTAAGATCCTGCAGCATTTCGCCCGCAACCGCCGAGGAGACGCAAACCACTGCCGACACGCCCAACACTGCTGCGACGCCGCTGGCGCCCGAGACGCCCAGCGCCACCATCAGTAGCGCGGCGATCACCAGGGTGCACAAGGTCAGGCCCGAAACGGGATTGTTGGACGATCCGATCATCCCGACCAGGTTGCCTGAAACGGCGGCGAAAAAGAATCCGAGCACCACCATCACCACGGCGGCGACTATGGCGCCCGTGAGCACTGTAGAACTGGACAGGTTTCCCGCGCTGATGAAGTAATAATACAGGCCGACCATCGCCACGAATACGACACCCACGCCGGCAAACACGACGCGCGCGCTCAAATCACGCTGGGTGCGGCTGGTGGCGGCATGCGATGCGGCCGATTTTTTCAAATCGGATACCGCGCGAGACATCCCGGCGCCCAGTTGTTTGCGCATGCGGAACAGGGTGTAGGAAGCACCCACCAGCATGCCGCCCACGGCGATGGGCCGCACGATGGAGAAATATACGGATTGTGCCAGCAGGGTCCACGAGATCGGTTGTCCCGCCGGTTGGGCCGCCTGCAGATAGGGCCCCAAGATGTAAGTGAGGAGCGGAACCAGCAATCCCCAAGCCAGCACGCCGCCGGCAAAGTTGAGCGCGGCGAGCCGCGGACCGATGATGTAGCCGACGCCCAGATAAGCGGGGCTGACGTCGGGGGCGGTGAACAGCGAGGCGCCGCCGGTCATGGTGGTGGCGACGCTGGGGTTCGTGCTGGTGCGCAGCAGCAAGCGCTTGCCCATCGCGCCGATGTTGACGCGGAATACGTTGCTCGGATTGAAGACGTTGATGGCGCCCAACAGGTACAGGAATCCGCCGAAGCCCATGTTCGCAAACAGAATCTTGGCGGCTTTCGATCCCTGCTGGCCGGCCTTGTGGATCTCCGATGCGGCCACCGACTCGGGGAAGGGAAGATCGGGATCTTCCACCATCACGCGCCGTAGCAGGGTGACAAACAGGATACCCAGCGTGCCGCCGATGACCATCAACACCACCGAATTCCAATATTTGTCGGCGGTGAGCCCGGGCCAAAGTCCCGATAGCACAAAAGCCGGAATGGTAAAAATCGCGCCCGCCGCCACGGATTCGCCGATGGAGCCGATGGTTCGCGTGATGTTCTCTTCGAGCAGCGATCCCTTCATCAGCTTCAGCAGCGCCATGCCGATCACCGCGGCGGGATAGGTGGCTGCGATGGTCATGCCGGCCTTCAGGCCCAGGTAGGCGTTGGCGGCGCCCAGAATGGCCGTCAGCACCAGGCCGATGAGAACGGCGCGGAAGGTGAACTCGCGCATGTCGGTCTTCTCCGGCACGTACGAGCGGAACTTCTTTTCCATTTGGGGGGGCGTCATTGCAGTCGCGACCTCACTTTTTCGCTCAGAGCTTTGCCATCCACGGTCTTACCTGCCAGCTTGGCCTGCGTGGCCTTCATCACGATACCCATCTGCTTCAACGAAGTCACGCCGGTCTCGGCCAGGGCCGCGTCGATGGCGGCCGCGATATCGGCTTCGCCGGCGGCCGCTGGAAGGTAGGATTCTATCAGCTTTCGCTCGCTCTCTTCTTTGGCGGCCAGTTCTTCGCGCCCACCCTTGCGGAACATGTCGGCGGCCTCGGTGCGCTGCTTCACCAGGGATTTGAGGATTTGCATTTCGGCCGCTTCGTCGAGCGGCTTCATGGCGTCCACTTCATGTTTTTTCAGGGCGGTCTTCATCATGCGCAGGGCGCTCAGGCGATCTTCGGCGCGCGCCTTCATGGCATCCACCATGTCTTTCTGCACTCGATCGAGTAGTGGCATAGTGACTGCTATTCTAAACGAGCGTGCGACAAACGTGCGCGGTACGTCCGGACATCAGGAGGTTGGCGAGATTGTGAGCTTGCACGCGAATCTCCGGCATGGCGATGGATTCGAACAGGGTCCCCATGCGCAATGGACCCAAAGCGTAAATGGGCGCGCTTCCGCCATGCGCCGATGACAGCGCCCCTTCATCGTTAACGCGCGTACCCAGCCGGTGCGGGTCGGACTGCAGCCAGCCCTGCTTGATCAGATCGCGCAGCACGGGATTCGCCGTACGGGAAAGATCCGTATCGGATCCGGTGCAATTGACGATGCGGTGAACCTGCAGGCGGCGCGTGGCGGCCCGGCCGCGTAGCGCGATGCTCACTTCTACGCAGTCCCGGCGCAGTTGAAAGCCGCGAGTTCTCCCGGCGATTACGTGGAGGCTGCCATCGCGAAGGGAATCGTGGACCACCTCGCCGATCTGCGGCGCCATGCGGTGGCGGTGCGTATCCCAAAACGGCCGGACGTGCCGCAGGAATCGCCTTTGCTCTTCGCAACCGAGGGCCTGCCAGATCCGGTTGGTTTCGGGACGTATGGAATCCACGACTTCCCGCCAGGTAGCCGGGAAAGCGGCGGTTTGTGACGCCGCAGCGCGCATATCGCGCACGAGACCCCGCATGCCGGCGAATGGCGCCGAGGGCATGGAGTGGTGGACGGGCAGCACGTGGGCCTGCGGCAACAGTCCCCGGCGCGACACCATATACACCTGACCGTGGTGCCCCTGGTGACGCAGCGCGAGGAGTGCATCCACGGCCGTCAGGCCGCTGCCCAACAGCAGCACCGGCGAATCGTGGTCGCGCAGGTCGAAGGCACCCTCCGTCCACGCGAGGTTGAAGTAGCGTCCGCTCGCGGCGATCTCCGGAGAAAGACCGGGCCAGCCGGCGGGTGCGGCGTTTCCGGTCGCCAGAATCAAGGCGTCGCCGTGCACCAGGCCGGAATCCTCGGTCTCTATCGCGATCCCGGCTGGCGCGACGCGCGCGGCGATGGCGCGCGTTCTCAGGTGACGGAATTTGCTGGATGTTCCGCGCACGGCGTCTTCGAGCACGGACCGAATGTACTCGCCGTATACGGAACGAGGGACAAACGAACATGCGCCGAATTGCCCCGGCCTGGTACGTTCCAGCCACCGCAGGAAATGGTCCGCATCGTCGGGAAACGCGGACATGCTTGCCGCGCGCACATTCAGAAGATGCAGTGGACACTTTGTGGAATAAGCCATTCCACGGCCCAACTCGGCGGCGGGCTCAAGCAGCGTGACTTCCGCTCCACGAAGCAGTAACTGGGCCGAGGCTAGCGCGCCACTGGCGCCTCCTCCTATAACGATTGCGTCCGGCATCGTTACCATTCTCCTATAGGACGATTCCGCACCGCCGAAACGTGCTGCGGGTCGCACATACAATGCTATCCTTCGGTTCTAGACGGGCTTCGCACTGCGGGGCCGCTCGAAGGAAGAGGACTGCATGTCACACATCTATCAAGACAATTCGCTGAGTATCGGCCGAACTCCACTGGTGCGGCTCAATCGCCTGACTACGGGCCTGAAGGCCACCGTGCTGGCGAAGATCGAAGGACGCAACCCGTCTTATTCCGTGAAGTGCCGCATCGGGGCGTCGATGATCTGGGACGCCGAAAAACGAGGCGTTTTGAAGCCCGGAGTCGAGATTGTGGAGCCCACCAGCGGCAACACCGGGATTGCTTTGGCGTACGTGGCCGCCTCGCGGGGCTACGCGCTGACGCTCACTATGCCCGAAACCATGTCGATCGAACGCCGTAAGGTGTTGGCGGCTTTTGGCGCCAAGCTGGTCCTGACGCCGGGGTCCGAGGGAATGTCCGGAGCGATCAAAAAGGCGGTAGAGATTGCGGAATACGATCCGCGGCACTACTTTCTCCCGCAGCAATTTGAGAATCCGGCGAATCCTGCCATCCACGAGCAAACCACCGGGCCGGAGATTTGGGACGATACCGACGGCGGGATCGATGTGCTGGTCTCGGGCGTCGGCACCGGCGGGACCATCACGGGCATTTCGCGGTTCATTAAGAAGGCCAAAGGCAAACCGATCCTGTCGGTGGCCGTGGAACCCGCCGCCAGCCCGATCCTGACGCAGCAGCGGGCGGGTTTGCCGCTGCAGCCGGCGCCGCACAAAATCCAGGGCATTGGAGCCGGTTTTGTGCCGAAGATCCTGGATCTGTCGCTGGTGGACAGGATTGAACGGGTCACCAACGAGGAGGCCATCGAATTTGCACGCCGGCTGGCCCTCGAGGAGGGCATCCTGTCCGGGATCTCGTGCGGAGCGGCCGCGGCGGCCGCCGTCCGGCTCGCCGGCGAAGAGGAATTTGCCGGCAAGACCATCGTTGTCATCCTGCCCGATTCCGGGGAACGCTATCTCTCCACCGTGCTTTTTGAGAATCTGGCCGCCGGATAACCGGCGCGACCGTAAGGAGGCAGCCGTCATCTTACAAGGAAGCAAATGGATCTGCAAAAGATGAATACGCTGTCGTTGACCTTTGGAAAGGCGCTCGGCGCCGGTCTCCAGAGCGGCGACAAGGGCTTCGAGATCCCCAGCCGGATGGCTATCGCGGAAATCTGCCGCCGTTACACGAAGGGTCTGTTTCCGCTCTTTTACCATAGCGATCGGGGCAGCAACTTCCCCGGGCAGGCGCGCGTATACCTTAAAGACATCGAGAAGCTGCTGACCGACCAGGTCTGCCACGCGACGCGGCTGCAGTCGCACTGTGAGGGCAAAAGGGTGTCGCCGGGACTCAAGAAAACGGCTCGCGAGCGCGTCGATGAGGCTCTCGAAAGTTTGCCCGAACTGGCCCGCCTGATGGCGTCGGATGTGGATGCGGCTTTCTGCAACGACCCCTCCGCGGCGGGGCTCGAAGAGGTGCTGCTCAGCTTTCCTTCCATTCAGGCCATTACCGTGCATCGCCTGGCGCATCGGCTCTATCAGCTCGAGATCCCTTACATCCCGCGCATGATGACGGAGGCCGTGCACAGCCAGACGGGCATTGATATTCATCCCGGAGCCACCATCGGCGAATCCTTTTTCATCGATCATGGCACGGGTGTGGTTATCGGGGAGACGGCCAGCGTGGGGAAGCGCGTCACGCTCTATCATGGCGTGACATTGGGAGCTTTCAATCCGCTGGGAAGGGACGAACTGGGACAATTGCGCCGCGGCCAGTCGAATAAGCGGCACCCGGACCTGGAGGATCACGTGACGGTTTATCCCAACGCGACAATTCTGGGAGGCGAGACTCGCGTCGGGCATCATAGCGTGATCGGCGGCAACGTCTGGCTGACTCACTCGGTCGTGCCTTACAGCAAGGTCGTAGGGAAGGATCCCGAGCTCGTGATTGCCAGCGGAAGTCCGGAATCGGCAGACGAATTCAAGTCCGCCGGCGCCGGGATATGACGCGGTTGAAGAGCGGGACTTAAAAGTCCCGCCGGCACGCTGAAGCGTGCGCCACGGAGCGCGACGGAGCGCGGCCTTCTGGGGATGCCGTCTGCTATCCTGAATGTCTAAGGTCCTGCCATGCATATTAAAAAGCAAAGATTGTTAACGCCTGGCCCTACGCCTCTCTATCCGCCGGCCTTGCACGCCATGATGGCGGCGGATATCCACCACCGTACGGAGGACTTCCGCAAAGTGTACCGATCCGCGCTCGCGGATCTCAAGGAGGTGATGGGCACGGCCAACGATGTCCTGATGTTTGCCGCCTCCGGTACCGGGGCCATGGACGCCTCCGTATCCAATCTGTTTTCGCGCGGGGACAAAGTGATCGTCTGCGTCGCCGGGAAGTTCGGGGAACGTTGGGCTGAAATCGCCAAGGCCTATGGCCTGGATGCCACAGTCCTTTCGGCGCCCTACGGAGAAGTGGTGTCGCCGGGACGCGTGGAAGCCGCTCTTGCCGCCGAGCCCGCTACACGTGGCGTGTTCGTGCAGGCCTCGGAAACCTCGACGGGCGCCGCGCACGACGTGCACGCCATGGCCCAAGCCATCGCCAAGACGGACGCTATCTTCGTGGTGGATGCCATCACCGGACTGGGCACCATGCCGCTCGATATCGACGGCTGGGGTCTCGACGTGGTGATCGGCGGTTCGCAAAAAGCCTTCATGATCCCGCCCGGGCTGGCGTTTATGTCGGTCAGCCCGAAGGCCTGGCGCTTTGCCGATACGGCCACGCTGCCGCACTTCTACTTCAATCTGAAGAAGGAAAAGAAGAGCGGCGACGCGGGCGAATCGAGTTGGACGCCATCTACCGCTCTCATTCTGGCGCTGGCGGAAGCGCTGAAATACGTGAAGCAGATGGGTATGCCGAAACTCATCGAGAACGCTCAACTGCTGGCCCGCGCCACACGCGCGGCCGTCCAAAAGCTGGGCCTGGAGTTGTTCGCGCCGGATTCGCCGGGTTCGTCGGTGACCGCGGTAAAGGCGCCGCGCGGTATGGATTCCGGCGTCATCGTGAAGGAATTCCGCAACCGCTTCGGAGCGGTGATCGCGAACGGCCAGGGCAGCATGAAAGGCCAGATCTTCCGCATCGCACACCTGGGCTACTTCGATTTCGCGGATCTGTTCGCGATGGTTGCAGGGCTCGAGATCATTTTGCAGGCCAACGGCTATCCGGTGCAATTTGGAACGGGTGTGGCCGCCGTCGAGAATCTTTATAGCGAAGTTGCGGTCGCGCCACAGGCTGTGCACGCATGACGGTCCTGGTAGCGGAACCCCTCGCGGAGGCTGCAGTCGCGCTGCTTAAGTCTCAACCGGGCTGGAACGTGATCGTTTCCAGCCCCAAGGAATATGCGAATCACCTGGCGGAAGCCGACGCGCTGATCGTGCGTAGTGCCGTGCAGGTGAATCAATCGGTGCTCGACCAGGCGCCCAAGCTGCGGGTAATCGGCCGCGCCGGCGTGGGCGTCGACAACGTCGATCTGGAAGCCGCCACGGCGGCGGGCGTCCTGGTGATGAACACACCCGGAGGCAACGCCATTTCGGTGGCGGAGCATACGCTGGCGCTGATGCTGGCCATGGCGCGCCGCATTCCCGAAGCCACCCAATCGACTACGGGCGGCAAGTGGGAAAAGAAGAAGTTCATGGGCAGCGAGTTGCGCGGCAAGTCGCTCGGTATCGTCGGGCTTGGGCAGCATCGGCCGGGAAGTGGTGAAGCGCGCCCGGGCTTTCGAGATGCGTGTGCAGGCCTACGATCCTTATGTGACGCCGCAGATCGCCAAGGATCTGGGTGTTGAACTCGTAGACCTGGCGGCGCTCTACGCGCAGAGCGATTACCTGACGCTGCACGTCGCGCTAACGCCCGAAACCGAGCGGATGCTCTCGCATGACGCCTTCGCGCAGATGAAGACGGGCGTACGCATCGTGAACTGCGCGCGCGGCGAATTGATCGACGACGAAGCGCTGCGGCAGGCGATCGAGGCGGGCAAGGTGGGATCCGCCGCCTTGGATGTCTTTGCCGTGGAGCCGCCGCCGGCGGGTTATCCGCTGTTCGCCGGAAACAAGGTGCTGGCCACTCCGCACATCGGCGGATCGACCGAAGAAGCCCAGGAGATCGTGGGCGTGCGCATCGCCGAACAAGTGGTGGAGTATCTGAAGAATGGCGTGGCGCTGAATGCGGTGAATATGCCGGCGCTCTCGCCCGAGCAATACCGCACCCTGGGGCCGTACATTAATGTCGCGGAGCGGCTGGGCAGTTTCGCCGCCTACATCACCGCTGGCCACACCAAAACCGTGCGGCTGGCGTATTTCGGGCGCATTGGCGAGAACAATACGAGTTTACTGCGCAACGCCGGACTGGCAGGCGTGCTGAAGCGCTCCGTTTCCGAACGCGCCAACCTGATCAATGCCATGCAGATTGCGGGTCAGCGCGGTTGGAACCTGGCGGAGCGGCACGAGGCCCGTTCCGGCCCGACCGATTCGATCCGTCTGGAACTGGAGACGGATTGCGGCGTGACGGTAGTGGAGGGCGCCGTGCTGCTGGGCAAGCCGAGGCTGATCCAGGTGGACGGCATCTATTGCGAAGCGCAGCTCTCCGGCCATCTGATCTTCATGAAGAACCATGACGTGCCCGGTGTGATCGGACACGTTGGCATGGTGCTAGGGCGGAATAACATCAACATCGCGAATTTCTCGCTGGGCCGGCGGGAAGCCGCCGCCGGGCCGGGCGAGCCGCTGGAAGCCGTGGCGGTGGTCTCGACCGATGGCGTGGTGCCGGAGCGGGTGTTGCAGCAGTTGCGGGAGAACCCGGCAGTGAAGCTGGCGCGTTCGGTGGAATTCGGATAGCATCTTGATTTGCTGACCAAACTCACGATCCGCAACTTCAAACGCTTCGCCACAGCGGAGATCGAGCTCGGCAATCCGGTCGTCTTCATCGGACCTAATAACTCGGGGAAGACCACGGCACTGCAGGCGCTCGCGTTATGGTGGGAAGCCCTGCGGAGCGGCAGAGGTGGTGGCGGGACGATCAACCGGAGGGACCTGACTGCGGTCCCGATACCCAATGCCAACTTGCTGTGGAAAGATCGGCATGTCCAGGATGCGCCGATCGAGGTCATCGTCGAGGGCGTAACCGCGGATCGTACTTGGGCGTGCGGCCTGGCATTCGAATACGCGAACGAGGAATCGTTCTATTGCAGGCCGCTCGCGAATACCAGTCCACCTGTCGAGGCATTGGCATCCCGTGTCATGTTCCTCCCACCGATGTCCGGCCTCGCGGAACGAGAGTTTCTTAAACAGCCCGGTGAGATCAACTTCTTGATCGGGCAGGGCCGCACGGCTGAGATTCTCCGGAATGTCTGCCTTCGAGTCTCACACTTCCGGCCTGACAAAGAAGGAAAGTGGCCCGCGCTGGTCGCGCGGATTCGGCAGTTGTTCGGCATCGAATTGGATGAACCAGATTACTCCGGCGACCACGACGAGATCATCATGACCTATCGCGAACCGTCTGGCATCCGGCTAGATCTTTCGTCGGCGGGACGTGGCGTCCATCAGACATTGCTGCTTCTAGCGTACTTGTCCGCGAACTCCAATTCAGTCGTGCTTCTCGACGAACCGGATGCGCACCTGGAAGTCCTGCGGCAGCGTCAGATCTACAACGTGCTGAGCGATGCCGCTCGCGAGCAGGAGAGCCAGGTGGTGATGGCGAGCCACTCGGAAGTAATATTGAACGAAGCCGCGGCGCGCGACGTGGTCGTGGCGTTTGTCGGCCAGCCGCACCGGTTGAACGATCGCCCCAAGCAGCTTCTGAAGGCCCTTAAGGATATTGGATTCGAGGACTACTATCTCGCCGAGCAGCGGGGCTGGGTGCTGTATTTGGAAGGCTCCACGGATCTCGCCATTTTGCGGGCGTTCGCGACCAAGTTGCAGCATGCTTCGCGAAACGAACTGGAATCGCCGTTTGTCCGATACATTGAGAACCAGCCTTCGCGCGCCCGCGACCATTTCTATGGCTTATTGGAAGCCAAACCGGATCTGGCCGGCTTTCTTCTGAACGACAGAATGGATCGTCCGCCGCAAGGCACGCCGGCCCTTGCAGAGGCGATGTGGGAACGGCGCGAGATCGAGAACTATCTCTGCCGCCCCGAGACGTTGCTCGCTTGGGCTGCAGCGTCGGCCGAAGAGACATCGCCGGGGCCGCTGTTCACGCCCGGCCAAGCGGCGACGCGCCGGAAAGTGATGGACGAGTGCATTCACGAGCTCGTACCTCCTGTGGCGCTGCGAAATCCCGATGACGTTTGGTGGCGGAATGTCAAAGCGAGCGACGAGTTTCTGGACCGCTTGTTTGAGATTTTCTTCGAGAAGCTCAAGCTGCCTAACCTGATGCGCAAGACGAACTATCACCAACTCGCGCAGCATGTGGCCGCCCAGCACATCGACTCCGAGGTGGTGCAGAAACTCGATCTAATCCATGAAGTCGCACTACGTTCCAAAGCGCGGTGAGATACCGGGCGTTCAGCCGCTAGTGAATGCATGCCCCCTGTGGCGGCCTGCCTCTTCTATGCTAAAAGAGAAGTAGCGAAGCCGGATGACTCAAACAACGCTGCCCGAAGACTACGCCAGCCTGTACCGCCGCGCCTTCCAGGAATTCGGCGCGATGGCGCTCTGGAGCAGCCGGCAAGTGCCAAATCCAACACCCGCCGATGCTCTGGCAATCACGCGCAGCCTGCGGGTTGAGGGTAACCTCGAGGCGCGGCGGCTGGCCGAGCGGATCGAGCGCGCCTGCCGTGCCGCTGTCTAAAATCCAAACCGAAATCCTGCGGTTGCTGGCCGTGCATCGCGACCCGGAAAGCTATGTCGCCGGCAGCACCCCACTCACCCGCTATACGGCACGTTACTCGAACGATATCGACGTTTTCCATGACCGCGAAGAGCGTGTGGCGCATGCCGCACAAGACGACACAGCCCTTCTTGAGGAGTCCGGGTACACGGTTGAATGGCAACGGCGCGACCCGCAGATACATACAGCCATAGTGCGACGCGCCGCCGAGTCGATGAAACTGGAATGGGTTGCCGACAGCGATTTCCGTTTCTTTCCCACTATCCGCGACGAGACTTTCGGCTACATTCTGCACCCCGTCGATCTCGCCACCAACAAAGTTGCCGCCGCCTACGGACGCCGCGAGCCGCGCGACATCGTGGATCTCTTGGCGATCCACGAGGAGATCCTGCCGATGGGAGCCGCAGTATGGGCATCCGCCGGCAAGGCTCTGGGTTTCACGCCTGAAGGCATTATCAACGAGATCCGCCGCATGGCCCGCTACCGCGCCGAGGACTTCCTGATGGTCTCCAGCGACCCGCCCGTCGACCCGGCTGCCACCATGCGCCGCCTGCGGGAAATCCTCGAAGAGGCGGAAACCTTTGTGTTGCGGATGCCGACCGATAAGGTAGGGTTGCTCTTCCTGAAAGGCGGCCAGGTGCTGCAACCGGACCCGGACCGTCTCGACGAATACCAGACCCACGCCGGATACAAGCGCGGGCAGTGGCCCTCCAGCGCGGAAATCACGGCGGCAATGCTGGAGCGGTACCGCCGGGGGAGAGAAAAATCTCCCTAAATCCAGTTGTCCGTAACCTATAGCACTGTATATAGATAAAATCCTTGACGAGCTACTACCTATTGGGGCATCATTACGAATGCGCGACAATTGAAGGAGGGGACGCCATGGGGCAACTCACAGCAGATTTGAGCAGCACGATGGAAACGTTGAAAACAAAAGAGCAAAGGCTTAGCCGGGCAGGGGTGGCTTTCCCCCGATTCTTTACCGCTCGCCAGGAGGCCGGCAAGACTCCTTATGACGACGTCCAGTGGGAGACCCGTACCGCCTCCATTGGCAACGATAAAGGCGCCGTCATCTTCGAGCAGCGAGACATCGAAGTTCCCGTCGATTGGTCGCAGACAGCCACCAATATTGTCGCCAGCAAATACTTCCATGGCAAACTGGGTTCGCCGGAGCGCGAAACCAGCGTCGCGCAATTAGTGCAGCGGGTGGTCGATACGATCGCTGGCTGGGGCCAGAAAGACGGCTATTTCTCGACCGATCAGGACAACCAGAATTTTCGCGATGAGCTGGCGCACCTGATGCTCACCCAGAAGGCCTGCTTCAACTCGCCCGTCTGGTTCAATGTGGGCGTGAAAGAAGCGCGCGGGTACGGCTGGGTCTACGACCAGGCGAGCGGCGCTATCGCCAAACTGGAAACGGGCGCGACGCGGCCGCAATGCTCGGCCTGCTTTATTGTCTCGGTGAAGGATTCGCTCGAATCCATCCTGGACCTGGCTAAGACCGAGGGCATGCTGTTCAAGTGGGGGTCGGGCACCGGCAGCAACCTGTCGAGCCTGCGCGAAGAAGACGCCATCCTCTCGGGCGGCGGGCGCGCCTCGGGGCCGCTGTCATTCATGAAAGGCTTCGATGCCTTTGCCGGCGTGATCAAATCCGGCGGCAAGACGCGCCGCGCCGCAAAGATGGTGATCCTGAATTGCGACCACCCGGATATTGAGAAATTCGTTTGGTGCAAGGCCAAAGAAGAGAAAAAAGCCCACACTCTGGTGGAGGCGGGCTACGACTCCTCCCTCGACGGCGATGCCTATAGCTCCATATTCTTCCAGAATGCCAACAATTCCGTACGCGTGACCGAGGAATTCATGGAAGCCGTCACCCAGGATCGCGACTGGTGGACTAAGTCCGTGGTCGGCGGGCAGCCCGTGAAACGCCTGAAGGCGCGCGAGTTGATGCACCAGATCGCGGAAGCCACGCATCAGTGCGGCGATCCCGGCATGCAATTCGACACCACCGTGAATCGCTGGCATCCCTGCAAGAACACGGCGCGCATTAATGCCTCAAACCCCTGCTCGGAATACATGTTCCTGGACGATTCGGCCTGCAATCTCTCGTCGCTGAACCTGATGAAGTTCGTGGGCCCGGGCGGCCAGTTCGACGTGGAAGCTTTCCGCCACGCCGTGGACACCCTCATCATGGCGCAGGAAATCATCGTGGATAACGCCAGCTACCCCACCGAGAAGATCGCGGGCAATTCGCATAATTACCGCCCGCTGGGGCTGGGCTTCGCGAACCTGGGCGCATTGTTGATGTCGTTCGGTATTCCGTACGACAGCGATCAGGGCCGCGACTACGCCGGCGCCATTTCGGCGGTGATGTGCGGGCAGGCTTACCTGACCAGTTCCCGCATAGCCGAATCGACCGGGCCGTTCCCCGGCTACGCGCGCAACGCCGAGCCGTTTCTGGAAGTGATCCGGATGCATCGCGACGCGGCGCATCGGCTGAATGGCCACCAGATTCCGCAGGACCTTTATCAGGGCGCGGCGGAATGCTGGGATCAGGCCCTGGAGATGGGCCGCCGGAACGGTTACCGCAACGCGCAGGTGACCGTGATCGCCCCCACCGGAACCATCGGCTTCATGATGGACTGCGACACCACCGGCATCGAGCCGGACCTGGCTTTGGTGAAGTACAAGAAACTGGTCGGCGGCGGCGTGATTAAGATCGTCAATAACACGGTGCCACAGGCGCTCATCAAGTTGGGCTACACGCCCACGCAGGCGGACCAGATCGTCAGCCACATCGATGCCACCGGCACCATCGAGGGCGCGCCGCACCTGAAGCCCGAGCACCTGGCGTGTTTCGATTGCAGCTTCCGGCCGGCCAATGGCACGCGTTCGATCCATTACATGGGCCATCTGAAGATGATGGGCGCGGTGCAGCCGTTCATTTCCGGCGCGATCTCGAAGACCATCAATATGCCGGAAGAGGCCACTGTCGACGAGGTGATGAACGCCTATATCGAAAGCTGGAAGCTGGGGCTGAAGGCGGTGGCCATCTATCGCGACAATTCGAAGCGCGTGCAGCCGCTCAGTTCGGGTACCGGCGGCAAGGCCGAAAAAGCCGCGGCGGCCGCTGCCCTGGCGCCGGTCACGCAGACCGTGGAGAAGGTGGTTTACCGGCCGGTGCGGCGCAAACTACCCGACGAGCGGCGCGCCGTGACCCATAAGTTTTCGATTGGCGGGCATGAGGGCTACATCACGGTGGGCATGTACGACGACGGCGCACCGGGCGAGATTTTCATCACCATGGCGAAGGAAGGCTCGACCATTTCCGGGCTGATGGACGCTTTCGCTACGGCCATCAGCTTCAACCTGCAATATGGCGTGCCGGTGAAATTCCTGGTCGACAAGTTCGCGCACGTGCGGTTCGAGCCTAGTGGCTGGACCGGCAACCAGCAGATCCCCTACGCCAAATCCATCATGGATTACATTTTCCGTTGGCTGGGCGCGCGCTTTCTGGGACCGGAGTATGCGGTGACGGAAGCCGGTGAGACGCCCACGCTGCGTCCCACCGAGCCGAATCCGCAGCAGGAGCTGCCCTTCGCGCCGATGACCGCGGACGCGCCCCTGTGCGCGGAGTGCGGGTCGATCATGACGCGCAATGGGAGCTGCTATAAGTGCGGGAATTGCGGGGGGACCAGCGGGTGTAGTTAGTTACTGAAGGAAATCAAGAATCAAACGAGAAACTATTTCGTTGCCTCGACCGCATGATTCGACTGCAACTCCGCCAGGATGGCGGTGGGCTGCGACTTCGCATCCAGGTGGTTCGCGAAGTTGCGGCGCCGGTCGCAGCAGGTCATGGTGATGTAGGCCACGGCCATGCTGCCGGCGACGATGGGGTGCAAGACGGCTACGGGCAGAACGTACTTCTTTTTCAGGAATGCCTCGAACACGCCGCGTACCGCACCGCTCCGCGGCAGGGTGCCCGGCACCTGGGCAATCACGAAGCACGTGAACTGCAGATCCGAGTGATGCTTGCTGTAACTCACCAGCGACTTGGCCACCTGCTTGGGCGTGGTGATGCCCTGGTCGGCGAACAAGCTGCGGCGGGTGGCATGCGGGTAATAGGTGTTGATGACGCCCTTCGAAAAATCCGCGCAGTTGTAAAGGAACAGGTTGAAATGCGTCTTGTTCTTCTCCGCATTCAGCTTTTCGATGAGCTGGCGGTCCTGCGCCTCGCTGGTCTCGATTTCGAAGCTATAAATCTTGCGGTCGTATGCGGCGCCTACCAGTTGCGTCCAATCGCCCTCGGGCGCGCGGCCCTGCGCATCGTCGGGCGCTACCTGTTCGAGGAAGCGGCGACGATAATCGTCGCGCAGGCTAGCCACCATTTCGGCATTCACATAGAGTGGAACCTGGGCGGGCTGCTCCACGGCGTAGAGATACGGGATCAGCGGAATGGCAATCCAATCATAGCCGCCCACGCGATGATACCGGCTGATAACCACTCCCGTTTCGCCGGGTTCACAGGGCCGCAGAACCGTCGGAGACGAGGCGCAAACGCCGGAGAGGAATACCGCGGCGTGACCGGTGGGCGTCACGTGACCGAACATACCGAAGGGCTCTTCGAGAAAAAGGGCAGCCGCTGCACGGGCGGTCCCGGCGCCTGGCAACGATAGCCCGAGCAGGATCGCGGTGAAAGCGATCCTGATACTCCGAAGCGGCGCTGCGAGTGGCGGCAAGAGTCTCCAACATCCTTCCCAATGTTGGCGACGGCTATAGGCTTCCAACCGTTACAGCGATGTGTGCGATTCGGGACGGGTGGCATGGGAACCTTTTCCGGATCCTGCCGGTCAAATGAGAATGCTCCTGAACGATGTCCGCTATGCCCTGCGGTTGATGCGGCGCAGCCCAGGCTTCACGGCGGTGGCGGTCGTTTCGCTGGCACTCGGGATCGGCGCCAACACCGCCATCTACAGCCTCCTCTATACGGTGATGATGCGCCCACTGCCGGTGGCACATCCTGAGCAACTGGTAGAGTTGGTGCGGAATTCCCCGAGCGAGTTTCATTGGGCAGGGTATTGGGAATGGGGGAAATATGAATACCTCCGCGATCGCAATCACCTGTTGTCGGGGATCACCGGCATGCGGTTCGACAATCTCGCCGAGGTGCGCATTCCCGGTTCCGATCCGGAAACGTCGATCCTGGAGACTGTACCGGAGAATTACTTTCGAGTGCTCGGGTTAAAGCCGGCGATAGGTCGGTTCTTTCGCCCCGAGGATGTCCCGGCGAATGCCGACGGAGATGTCGCGGTGGTGAGCTGGTCGTATTGGGATCGGCGATTCCAACGCGATCGCGAGATTCTCGGGAAGAGGATTCTCTACAATGACGCACCCATCATCGTCATCGGCGTAGCTCCGCGCAATTATGTGGGCCCTCGGGTAGGCTCTAGTACAGACCTTTGGACTCCGACGGGAGGCGGCGATCTCACGATGCTGGCCCGTTTGAAGCCGGGTGTGACGATCCAGCAGGCGCAGGCTGAGATCGCCGTGCTCTACCGGCAGATGCCAGGCGCCCCGCGCGTGCATCCACCGACGACGATGGAACTGTTGCCGGCGGGCGCGGGACTGGCGCGGGTGCGCGACCAGTATGGCAAACCGCTGGTGCTGCTGACGGTGGGAGTGGGTCTTTTGCTGCTGCTGGCGTCGATCAACATAGCGAGCATGCTGCTGGCGCGGTCGGCGGGGCGGCAGAGGGAACTGGCCGTGCGCGTTGGGCTTGGCGCCGGGCGCGGCCGGCTGGTGCGTCAGATGCTGACGGAGTCGCTGCTTCTTTCGGTGTCGGGTGCGGCTGCCGGCGCGGCAGTGGCACATTACGGGGTCGGCATTCTGGTGCGAATCCTGGCGAGCAGCCGCGCCTTCGAGCGCATTGACATCGAGGTGCATCCCGATCCGGACGTGGTGCTTTTCAGCACGGGAATCGCCCTGTTTACCGGCTTGCTGTTCGGTCTGGCGCCGGCGTGGTACGCATTCCGGGCGCAACCGGCGATGGCCTTGCGGCAGGCCGGGAGGGGCGGCGATACCTGGTTCTGGCGCTTGTTCGGAAAGAGCCTGGTGGCGGCGCAAGTAGCGCTGTCGATTTTCCTGGTGACGGGGGCTGCGGTATTTCTGAACCACGTCACGCGGCTGCGGAATTTCGACCTGGGCTTTCGCAGCGATCACGTGCTTCAGGTGACCGTCGATCCATCGCACAGCGAGTATAAGACGGAGCAACTGGCCGCGCGGTACCGGGAACTACTGTCGCGCCTCCAGGCTATCCCTATGGTGCGCTCGGTATCGATCAGCGGATGCACTCCGCTCGAAGGGTGCGGGTCGGGAGGGCGTTTCCCGATCGCCGAAGGGCATGTGGAGCGGCCGGAGGACCGGCAGCGTACGGCTGTCGTATTTGTGTCGCCGCGGTATTTCGAGACGCTCGGCATTCCTCTGCGCGGCGGCCGCGATTTTGACTTTCAGGATGCGAAGGGGCCGCGCGTGGCGATTGTCAACCAAACGATGGCGCGCCGCTATTTCCCTGGCGCCGATCCAATCGGGAAACACGTGGCCATTGATCCGGACCCGAACAACGGCGGATGGTTCGGCACCAACCAGCCTTACGAAATCGTGGGTTTGGTGGGCGACGCTAAGACGTTTGAGCTGCGCGATGCTCCCTACCCGCAGATCTATTTTAATATGTTCCAGGAGAGCCGCCTTATGGACCACTTCGAGCTACGCACTTCCGTGCCTCCGGAATCGGTCGCCGGGACGGTGCGGCGGATGGTGCGCGACGTTCTGAAAACGGTACCGGTGAAGTCGGTCACGACGCTCGCCGATCAGGTGGACGCGAACATTGTGCCCGAACGTCTGATCGCGACGCTATCGGAGTTTTTTGGCTGCACGGGTGTCGTGCTCGCCGGCATCGGGTTGTACGGACTGCTGGCGTATTCCGTCGCGAGGCGGACGAATGAGATCGGAATTCGTATGGCGCTGGGGGCGACCGCCAGCCGCGTCAGCCGGTTGGTGATGCGCGACGTTTTGGGGATGGTGGGCGCGGGCTCGGCTGCGGGAATGGCGATGGTCCTTTGGAGTAGATCGCTGGCGACCCGGGTGCTCCCGGATTTGAAATGGGAGAGCGCTACGCCGCTCGGGATCGGAGGCGGAGTGATGATCGCTGTCGCACTACTCGCCGCGTGCATACCCGTGCGGCGGGCGGTTCGTGCGGACCCGATGGTGGCGCTACGGCACGAGTAGGATGACGGTTTCTTATGCCAGCGCCAGATTGGCGCGTGCGGGGAGGGTGAAATCGTCGAACTCTCCGCGCGCCAGGCGCGGGAAGGCGGCCGCCGCAATCATGGCGGCGTTGTCGGTAGAGAGGCCGGGCGAGGGGAACAGGACGGGGTAGGGAAGCCGGGCATCCCGCGCGGCCGCGCGCAAGCCGGAGTTGCAGGCCACGCCGCCCGACACGATCAGCGTGCGGGCGCCGATGTTTTCCGCGGAGGCCGCGGCGCGGCGCAGCAACTCTTCGATTACGGTGCGTTGGAACGACGCCAGCAAGTCGCGCGTGGTCTGCGGCGTCACGGCCAGCCACTGCTCAGGCGAGGGGTGCGGATTCACGCGCAGCAGGTCGCGGCGGGCCGCGATTTCGACCGTCAGGTCATGGCTCTCAACCCAGCGCAGGACGGCGGTCTTCAAACCGCTGAAGCTGAAATCGAGCGTGTTGCCTTTCATACGGGCCAGCGTGAAACGCACCGCGCGCGGATTCCCGTATGGCGCCAGGCTATCGATCACGGGGCCCCCCGGATAGCCGAAGCCTAGCAGCTTGGCCACTTTGTCGAAGGCCTCGCCGGCGGCATCGTCGCGGGTCTTGCCGAGCAGGCGGTAGGTGAACCCGGCGCGTACTTCGAACAGGTGGGTGTGGCCGCCGCTGACCACCAGGGCAAGCGCGGGATACTCCACGGGGTGCCCGTCCCGGGCGGACTCCAACACTACCGAATGAATGTGTCCCTCGATGTGATTGACTCCAATCAGCGGAATGCCGGCGGCGAACGATAGCGCCTTGGCATAGGTGATGCCGACCAGCAGCGAACCCACAAGCCCCGGCCCGCAGGTGACCGCGATGGCGGAGAGATCCGGCAGCGCGGTGCTGGCGCGAGTGAGCGCTTCGCGGGTCACGGGCACGATGGCGCGGAGATGTTCGCGGGAGGCCAGTTCCGGCACCACGCCGCCATAGCGCCCATGGGTATCCAACTGCGAAGCGACCACCGAGGACAGAATGGCGGCGCCATCTTCAACCACCGCGGCGGCGGTCTCATCGCAGGAGCTCTCGATTCCCAGGATTCGCATGTTCTGCTCTCACTTTAGCGTATGGAACCGAATCCCGTGCGCGTTGGGTCAACAGCAGCAGGCAGCGGATGGTCTCGGCGGAACGCATAATGGCTTCGGTTAGCTCGACCAGGTCCAGGCTGGCGGGATGGTCCGGCCCGAGCAGATCGAGTGAAACGTCCGCGTGGTTCAGAATGAGGGTCAGCTCGTCATTCAAATGTTTGCCGGCCGCCATGGCAAGCGTGCTCAAGCGGTCGAACCGGGCTGCGTAAGCAGGTTGTTCCTTCACACTTGAGCTTACGCCGGCAGCGAAAATCAAGACCCGGACAAACATGGCAAAGCACTGAGCTGCCAAGGAATAGATATTTCGAGCCGCGCGTCACTCTTAAGCGGCCAAAGCCGGCTGAAAGCCGGCTGCGGGCATGATTGCCCGCCCTCCAAAACCTTACAACCCCAGGTGCTGGCGGGCGTAAACCAGGCTCTTTTGCACGTTGTCTTCTTCCAGCCGCAGTTGCGCCTCGCGCGGCAGGCCCGACACGACGGGCAAGGGGCGGTCCTTCGGTTGGCGATCGCGCGCCATACGCAACGTGCGCGCCAGGTACAGGCCGTCGCGCTCCGGAAATGTCGCCCAATAGGCATCCGTCAGGCACGGCACTTTCAGCGGATCGCGCGTGATCATTTCCAGGTTCAACCTGGCTTCCGGCCGGGCACGGCGAATGGTGTCCACGATCCGGCGCATGTCGAGCATGCCTTCGCCCAGCGGCATCTCGGAAAGCAGGAATCCGTCCGGGTAGGGGGCGACTCCCATGTCCTTGACATGCGTGGTCACCGCGTACGGCGCCAGCGCTTCCACCGCGGCCATGGGATCGTCCAGCAGCGCGATGTTGTTGCCGGTATCCAGACAGACTCCCAGCCAGCGGCTCGCCTTTCCCTTCATGAAGGCGGCCATTTCACCGGCGGTCCAGTCTTTGTGATTCTCGATGGCCAGCGGCACGCGGTGCTTCTCCGCGATGCGCAGCGCCGCGTCGATATTCACGTGGCTCTGGGCCACGGCCTTTTCCCAGTCCGCCAGGCTGGTGAAGTTCTCGTAGCGGCGGCCGGGCAGGCAGTTCACCCTTATCGCCAGGGCTCCGACGGCGGAGGCGGCCGCTACGGTGTCCTCGAACGCGGCCGCGCCATCCTTACCCGGCAACGGGGCGATCACCTCGAAGTACATGCCGAGTTGCTCGCGGCGCGCGCGCAGCTTTTGGATGTAGCCGGTGTCCCGCGAGGTAAGCTGCATCTGAATGCCGCCGGCGCCGAGCGCGTTGGCGTGTTCCAGGAATGCGAGAGTATCTTTCGGCCGCCCGAAGCTGAGATAAGAGGTAGAAGCGATCCCCATTTTGCAGCGGGGCTCGGCGGCATTTGCCGCCCATGCGCCGGAGGCCGCGGTGGTCACCAGAAAAGTTCTGCGATTCATAGGCGAAAGCTGCGCAACACTTCATCCCAGGGTTTGCGGTAGGGCCGCTCGAGCATGGCGGAAGCCTCCCTATCGCCGCTGATTTCTTCAGTCTCCGGGTTCCACTGGATCTTGCGGCCAATCCGCAGGGAGATGTTCGCCAGGTGACAGGCGACCGCGGTCCGGTGCCCGCCCTCGACGTCGGAGATGGGCATCTGGCGGGTCTTGATGCAATCGAGGAAATTGCGCGCGTGCAGGTCGAACTGCTGCGGCGACGATCCGGGCTCCTTGCGCGCTGCGATCCAGGGTTCCGGCTTAGCCGTGGAGTGTTGTGGACCTCCGGTAGGCTGGCCTTCGAACACCGGGATGGCGTTGGAGGGGTCGATTTTCATATCGGGAAACACTTCGTATCCCGCGCGCGAAACCATCATGCTGCCCTTGGCGCCGAAGAATTCCAGGCCAAAGCCCAGGCGCCGTCCGGCGCTGGCCTCGCGGATCGAATGCTCGGCGGTAAAGCCCGGATATTCGAAGATGGCGTCCTGCGTGTCGGGAGTCTCGCCATTGTCTTGCAAGGCGAAACGTCCGCCGCTGGAGGAGACGGCCGTGGGGCCTTTCACCCCCAAATACCATTGCACGATGTCGATATTGTGCGCGCCCAAGTTGGTCATCTGGCCGCCGGAATAGTCCCAGAACCAGCGGAAATGATAGAGCGCGCGGTGCGGGTTGTAGGGCCGCAGAGGCGCCGGGCCAAGCCACATGTCGTAATCGAGATCCCGCGGCGCGGGACCGTCGGGCGGGTTGCCGAAGCCGGGCATGACGTTGCGGTAGGCGCCCATCTGCGCGCTGAGAATCTTGCCGAAGTAGGCCGTCTGCGCCAGTTCCCGGGCCTTCTGGTAGTGCGGGCCGGAACGCTGCTGGGTGCCCACTTGCACGATGCGCCGGTAGCGGCGCGCGGCTTCGGTCATCCAGCGGCCTTCCTTGACAAAGAGCGTCAGCGGCTTCTCCACGTAGACGTCCTTGCCGGCGGCGCACGCCATGATGGTGAGCAGGGCGTGCCAATGGTCGGGCGTGCAAACGACGATGGCCTGGATATCTTTGTTGTCCAGCAGCTTGCGGAAATCCTGGTACGGTTTGGCACCGGGCCCACACGCTGCCAGACCCTCTTCGAGGCGCGGCTGGCAGACTTCGCACATGGCGGCCAGGTCCGCGTCTTTCTGATTCTTGAAATCGTGGACGTGCTGGCGGCCGATTAATCCGTAGCCGATAAAGCCTACTTGGATGCGGTCGTTGGCGCCCAGCAGGCGTTTGTAGGACGCAGCCGTGACCGCTCCCAGAAACAGGCGTCGCGACGAGTGCATTGGGTGGATTTTAGCAGGTGGCGGGAGGGTCTGGGGCGAACTGAAGAAGTCCGCCCCTGCACGCTACGGGAGACCCCGTTGGCGCAGCGGGCCTTCCTGGGGGGCGGCCAATCCTGGCCGCAGCCGCCTTTTCAGGCGGCTAGCCAGCTGGCAGCCGGCTGCGGGCATGATTGCCCGCCCTCCAAGGCGCGTTTGCGCTACACCCGACTCCAGTTTTGTGGCTATTTCGCTACAGTCGTAAATATCTAAGACTATGATGTAGAACCACTTGCTGCTTGGTGTTACGCTTGCTTCCTAAGGTACGGCCTTAGATCCGTCATGCATACACCGGAGAACCCATTTGCGCTTTGAGACGACCGTCCAACGACCCGTTCAGGCTACCGGTGTCGGCCTGCACAGCGGTGTCGCAGTATCCATCCGCATTGTTCCCGCCCCAGTCTCCACAGGCATTGTTTTCCTGCGCACCGATCTGGACAATTTTCCGATCGCCGCAAGCTGGCGGCACGTGGCACGCGTCAGCTATGCCACCAGCCTGATGCGCCAGGGCGTGCTGATCTCCACCACCGAACACCTGCTCAGCGTGTTCTACAGCATGGGGATCGATAACGCTTTCGTGGAGATCGACAACCTGGAAGTGCCTATCCTGGACGGCAGCGGTCAGCCCTTTGTGAAATTGATTCAGCAAGCGGGCATCCGGCAGTCCCGGCGGCGGAGGAAATATCTGCGCATCCGGCGTCCGGTGTCGGTGGAGGAGCGTGGCAAGCGAATTTCGATCCTGCCTGCCGAGAGCTTTTGTCTCACGTGCGAGACCGACTACAGCCATCCTCTGGCCGGTCGCCGGACGATTGAAATGGAAGTTACGCCGGAGCGCTATGCTGCGGAGATCGCCCCCGCGCGGACATTCGGCTTCGCGCATGAACTGGACCAGATGCGCGACATGGGATTGATTCGCGGCGCATCGCTCGAAAACGCCGTCTGCTTTACCGGCGATGGCGTGATGAATCCGGACGGGCTGCGCTTCGCCGACGAATGCTGCCGGCACAAGGCGCTCGACCTGATCGGCGACCTGGCGTTGCTGGGCAAACCACTACTGGGCCACGTGATTGCGGAGCGAGCCGGACACGCAATGCACACCGCGCTGGTGGCGCGCATCATGTCCGACCCGTCCTTGTACGAGATCCTTACCTTCGACCAGTTGGCCAGCCGCGTGGCGCAGGCGCTGGTGTCGTAGCGGGCTCTGACTTGACTTCGCTGGATGGATACATGAAGGATCGAACTCGTCACCGAATCTACCAGCCCTCTGCGATGGCCAGAGCCGCCTGGAAAGGCGGCTGCGGGCAGAATTGCCCGCCCCACAAATTCACTTAGCGCGTCGCGCGGCCATCGCCCGATTGATGAATCCCCAAACCTCCGGGCTGATCCGGAAAGGCTGCATCTGCTGCTTCGCTTGATCTGGCCAGTTCCCGCTGTCCGCATAGAGTTGCTTGAGCCCGCCGGCCACCTCCGGATCGCCTCCGGTGAACTCCTCCACCAGCCCGCTCCAGCGCGCCGCCAGCGCCTGCCCCTTCTCGCCGGCCGGATCTTCGCCGAGCGCGGCTTCCACGTCCGCGATCAATTCCAGCCACTGGCGGCTGACCCGGTCCTGCAATTCCGGCGACCAGATCTTCGCGCGCTCCGCGATCTTAGCCTGCGCCGATTCGTTGTAATACTTCATGGTCCATTCCGCGTCGTTTTGCATTTCCATGACCTCGATGATTTTGGTAAGAATCGCGGCGTCCGGCCGCTGGCCCGCTTGGAGCGCCGTTTCCGCCTGGCAAATGGCTTCGATCGCCCGATTTAGCAGACCACGCCTGGCCTCCAGCACCCTGCGTTGCATCGCGAGCGCGCGCGAAAGTTCGAGCCTGTCGCGATCCAAGAGCCCCTTGATCCGCCGCAGAGGCAGCCCCACGAACTTCAGGGCGACAATCTGCTCCAGACGCACCAGATCCTCGTCGCTATAGGCGCGATATCCGTTCTGCGTGCGTTTGGGGCGCAGCAATCCCAGGCGATCATAGTGATGCAATGTCCGCACCGTCACGCCGCATAGCGCGGCGAACTCCTGGGTTTTATATCTGCGAATGGCATTGCCGGCCGCCACGATCCCTCCTCTTTTATGCTCGGGCCTGACGTTACGTCGGTGTCAAGCGGAATCTTGCGATGTTTTCCGCTAGGCCGCATCGACACGGGCCAGCAGCCTGCGGCTGCCTTCCCGAAACGTCTCCGGCTGGGTGAGCAGGCTGAGCACCAGGAAGGCTTCGGATTCGAAATCGAAGAAGAAGCCCGGCTGCACCAGGACATTGTCATGCTCCAGAAGGTCGAGCGCCCATTCTTCCTCACGGCGGACGCGCGGCACTTGCAGGGTGGCGTACCAGCCGCCTTCGACGGCCAACAGACGGCAGGGCGAAGCGGGCCCGATCGCGGATGCCAGCCATTTAAGATTGGCGCGCACGCGTGCCGCGATCTGATCTTGAACCTCCTGGCCCAATTCGAGCAGCCGCGCGGCGGCCTGCTGCACGGGCGTGCTTACAGAAAGGTAGGTGTCGGCGATCCACTCCAGCATGTCTCTGGCTTCAGCGCGCGCGGCCGGAGGACCCGAGACTACGATCCAGCCCAGCTTCATTTGGGGCAGTCCCGCAATCTTGGAAAGGCCGCTCATGGAAAACGCCAACACTTCCGTGCCATCGGCCAGCGTGCGCACGCGGCGCGGATCCTCGGTGAAGGCGTAGTCGGCAAAGACTTCGTCGGAAACGAGCGGCAGGCCGAGCGATTGCAAGAACGACAGTTCGTCACGCTTGAGGAACGATCCCGTGGGGTTATTGGGATTCACCAGCACGATGGCTCGCGTCCGCGGCGTGATGGCTGCCGCCAGGGCATCGCGATCGATCGACCAGCCGTGGTCGTAGAGCAGCGGATAGGAAACCACGCGCAGCGATTCCATGGTGGCGAGGAATTCGAAAAGCGGATACGATGGCCGTGGTACGAGCACTTCATCGTCCGCATCGGCCAGTAATTTGAAAAGATATTGGTACGCTTCGCTGGTGCTGGCGGTGAGCAGGACCTGGTCCGGATGGACCGTTTGGCCCGTGCCGCGATAGTAGCGGCAGACGGCTTCGCGCGCCGCGAGCGATCCGGCGGGCAGCGGATCGTAGCGCAGGGCACATGGGTCCGCCAGCGTCTGCACGATCTCCTGGGGATACGAAAGGCCGGCATGCGTGGGGTTCGATTCGGTGAGATCGAGGACTTCCGTCCCCGCGGCGCGCTTCTCTTCGCGCAGGCGCGTCAGCCGGTTCGGAGAAGGGTCCCAGTGAAATCGGGACGAATACCTGTTTTGATGGTGTCTGATAGGCTTTGATTATATGGCTTTTCGTGGCGTAGATTATCTTTGCATCGATTCTCTGTTTAATGAAGAGGAATTACTGGTGCGGCAGACGGCGCGTCAATTCGTGGACGATCGCGTGCTGCCGGCCATTCGCGACTGCTATCGCGATGCGCGGTTTCCAGGCGACCTGGTGCCGGAAATGGGCCGTTTGGGCTTCTTTGGCGCCAACCTGGAAGGTTACGGCTGCGCCGGGATGAGCAACGTGGAGTACGGCCTGATCATGCAGGAACTGGAGCGCGGGGATTCCGGCGTGCGCAGTTTCGTCAGCGTGCAAGGCGCGCTGGTGATGTATCCCATTTACACCTACGGGACGGAGGAGCAGAAGCAGAAATGGCTGCCGCGCCTGCAAAGCGGCGCGGCGGTGGGTTGTTTCGGGCTCACGGAGCCGGACTTCGGCTCGAACCCCGCCGGCATGCGCACCACCGCCCGGCGCGATGGCGGCGATTGGATTTTGAACGGCGAGAAAACCTGGATCACCAGCGGCACGCTGGCCGACGTCGCCATCGTGTGGGCGCGCGCCGAGGAAGGCATCCGCGGGTTCCTCGTGGAAAAAGGCACGCCCGGATTCACGTCGTCCGACATTCACGGCAAATGGTCGATGCGCGCCTCGGTGACTTCCAGTTTGTCGCTGGCCGATTGCCGCGTTCCGGCGGATGCCATGCTGCCCAAGGCGAAGGGGCTGAAGGGACCCCTCGGTTGCCTTTCGCAAGCGCGCTACGGGATCGGCTGGGGCGTGTTGGGCGCGGCCATGGATTGCTACGAGACAGCCCGCCAGTACACCATCCTGCGCAAACAGTTCGACGACCGGCCCATCGCATCGCATCAACTGGTGCAGGAAAAACTGGCCTGGATGATTACCGAGATCACCAAGGCGCAATTGCTGGCCGTGCAAGTGGGGCGGCTCAAGGACCAAGGAAAGCTGGAGCCGGCGCACATCTCCATGCTGAAGCGCAACAATGTGGCGATCGCGCTCGACTGCGCGCGACTCAGCCGCGATCTGTTGGGCGCCAACGGCATCACCGACGAATATCCCATCATGCGGCACCTGTGTAATCTGGAAACTGTGAAGACCTACGAGGGAACCGATCATATCCACACGCTGGTGATTGGAGAAAGGGTCACGGGCATCGCCGCCTATAAGTAGGGCGCAACCCGCAACCTACAACCCGCAACCTATAACCGCCAACCATGCTGCTCTACGCCCTGACTATTCTGGTAAGCGCCTTCCTGCTATTCCAGGTGCAACCGGTGATTGCCCGCATCATCCTGCCATGGTTTGGCGGGTCGGCGGCCGTGTGGACGACGTGCCTGCTGTTCTTTCAGTCGGTCTTATTGCTCGGGTATCTGTACTCACACTGGCTCTACCGCAAGCTGCGGCCGCGCGCGCAGATCGTGGCCCACATGGGGTTATTGGCGGTGAGCCTGGCAGTGCTGCCGATATGGCCATCGGTATCCTGGAAGCCCGCGGGCGGCGAAGACCCCACGCTACGCATCCTGCTGCTGCTGGGGGCTACCGTGGGGCTGCCGTACTTCCTGCTTTCGACCACCGGTCCGCTGCTGCAGGCCTGGTACGCGCGGCGTTATCGCGGCGCCATGCCGTACCGGCTTTATGCGTTGTCGAATGCGGGCTCGATGTTCGCCCTGATCAGCTACCCGGTGCTATTTGAACCGTGGCTGGGAACGCGCCAACAGGCGCTCGGTTGGTCGTGGGCGTTTGGCATCTTCATCGCGCTGTGCGCCGCCACCGCCTGGCTGGGGCGGGAGAGCGCGCCCGAGGAGCCTGCACCGTCGGCCGAGGTTGAACCGGTCCGCAGCGTATTCTTCTGGATTGCGCTGCCGGCCTGTGCCTCGATCCTGCTGTTGGCGATCACCAATCACCTGGCCCAGAACGTCGCGGCGATTCCGTTTCTTTGGATATTGCCGCTGAGTATCTACTTACTCAGCTTTATCCTGTGTTTTGAAAGCGCGTGGTGGTACCGGCGCAGATTTTTCCTGGGCTTGTTCGCGGTGGCGGTGGGGACTATGGCGTATGGGCTCTCGCCGGAATTTCAGAACAATCCGATTAAGGTGATGATCCCGTTCTTCGCCGTGGGCCTGTTTATCTGCTGCATGGTATGCCACGGGGAATTGGCGCGGTTGAAGCCGCACCCCAGCCGGCTGACCTTTTTCTACGTGATGATCGCGCTGGGCGGCGCATTGGGCGGCGTGTTTGTGGCGCTGATCGCGCCCCGCGTTTTCGCGGGATTCTACGAGCTGCCGGTGGGGCTGGCGGCCTCCGCCTTCGTCGTGCTGGCGGTATTGCGCGCCGATCCGGAGAGCGGCTTAGGGGGCGCGTGGCAGCGGCCCATCCCGCTCGCCGCGGCCGCGCTGTGTCTGGCCGTGGCGGGGTATCTCGGATTCGTAATCCACGAGCGCGGCAGCGACGCGCGATTGATTGTGCGCAACTTTTATGGCGGTTTGAAAGTGATCGACGAGACCGCCGACGATAGCGAGGAACCGGTTCGCCGGCTGATGCACGGCACCATCACCCACGGGGAGCAATTCATGAACCCCAAGTTTCAGGATCGCGCCACCACTTACTACGGAGTGAACTCCGGCGTAGGGCGCGCCATCCGGCAGGACCAGGAGAGCGGCCCCGTGCGGCTCGGCGTCATCGGATTGGGGACCGGCACGCTGGCCGCCTACGGACGGGCCGGCGACTACGTCCGATTCTACGAGATCAATCCGCTGGTGCTGCGGCTGGCCAAGACGGAGTTCACGTTCCTCAAGATTTGCAAGGCCCGCCTGGATGTGGCGCTGGGCGATGCGCGTCTCTCGCTGGAGCGGGAATCGCCCGAGAATTTCGATGTGCTGGCCGTAGATGCGTTCTCGAGCGACGCCATCCCGGTGCATCTGCTCACGCGCGAAGCCTTTGTCTTGTACTTTCGGCATTTGAAGCCGGATGGCGTGCTGGCGGTGCATGTTTCGAACAAACATCTGGATCTGACGCCGGTGGTCAAGCTGGCCGCCGTGTCGCTGGGCAAGGACGCGCGCATCGTCGATACGGATGACGAAGCGAACGACGTGTTTGGTTCTACATGGGTGCTGGTTACTGCGAATGCGGGCCTGTTCGATAAGCCTTTGTTGCGCACGGCGGCGGTGGCGGTGCCGCAGCCGCGAAAAATGCGCATGTGGACGGACGACTACAGCAATCTATTTCAAATCTTGAAGTAGACGAACGTCGGCGAAGGCTATTCGTACTTCAGGCATACCATGGGATCGACCCGCGCGGCGCGTAGTGCCGGAATCAAGCCTGCCAAAGCTGCCACCGCGACCAGTAACAGCGCCGAGCCCAAGAACATCGTCGGCTCTACGGCGCTGACGTTATGCGCTGGGCCACCGAATACTCATCCAACCCCGTAGATTCCGACGACGGCCAGCACCAGCGCGAGTCCCGCGAAGAGGCCCATGATGACGGCTTGGAAGCGGCGCGGAATCTTGTCCGACGGGCCGGAAATCAGAAGCATCCGGCTGATGCGTAACACTTCTTGAAAATTAGTGCTACCATTTTCGTAGCACAGTTTTCATGTCTGTAGCACGAATGAAAGGAGCCTATGTCCCGACGCCCGGTCGTCATCGCTTCTATCCTATTCGCAACAATGTGGTGCGCCTGGGCCGCGGACATGGGTGTATCCGGAACTGTCGTCGATTCTTCTGGCGCCGCGATCGCCGGGGCCGCCGTGCAGGTTCAAAGCGCGAACCGTACCGTACTCAGAACGACCGAGTCCGATACGAATGGCTCCTTCACGATTTCCGGACTCCCGGCAGGGAATTATCGACTGGTGGTATCTCACGCCGATTTTGAAACCAAAGAAATTCCCGCTACGATAGGCACCGAGGCGCCCGCCCCATTCCGCATCTCTTTGGCTTTGAGGTCTGTGAGCACCACCGTAAACGTGCAAGGCCGCGCGGATGACCTTACCGGAATCGCCCAGTCCGCCACCCAGGGAACGGTGGGGCAAACGGAACTTGAGGATCGTCCCATTCTTCGCTCAGGGGAAGTTTTGGAGACGGTTCCCGGCGTCATCATCACTCAACACGCCGGCGGCGGCAAGGCTAACCAGTATTTCCTTCGCGGCTTCAATCTTGACCACGGCACAGATTTCGCCGTTTTCCTCGACGATATGCCGTTGAACCTGCCGTCGCATGCGCACGGCGAGGGATACGCAGACATGAACATCGTCATCCCGGAGCTTGTGCAGCGGGTGAATTATGAGAAAGGTCCCTATTACGCGGATGTCGGCGATTATGGCTCAGCCGGATCGGCCCATCTGGAATTCTACAAGACGCTGCCCGAGAACTTCTTTCAGGTAGAAGGAGGCATGTATGGTTATGAGCGGGCCGTCTTCGGCGTATCGGAAAAGGCCGGCTCGGGCAATTTGCTCTTCGGCGGAGAGTTCTATCACGACGACGGTCCATGGACGCATTCGGATAATTATTCCAAGTTAAACGGCCTTCTGACCTACAGCCAGGGCGACGAGGCCAACGGTTTCAGCATCACAGCCCACGCTTACCACGGAAACTGGTATTCGAGCGACCAGATCCCTATCACCGCCGTGCCCCTTGTTGGTTTCTTCGGCGCGCTGAACCCAACTGACGGCGGCAATTCACAGCGCCATAGCGTGCAGGCCGAATGGCATCGCCAGAACGATCATTCCAGAGCCCAAATCGTGGCCTACGGATTTTATTATTACCTCAATCTCTTTTCCGATTTTACTTACTACCTGGACGACCCTGTCAGGGGCGATCAATTCGAACAGCAAGACAGCCGCTTTGTGCTTGGGATCGACGTACGACACACGATTTTCAGCCAGTGGTTCGGGCGCAAGGTGGAAAATACGTTCGGACTGCAGGTCCGCAACGATTTGGTCCACAACGGCCTTTACCGCACGGAAAATCGCGTGCGCGCGGACAAGGATGACATTAACGCATGCAATGCCGAACCCATTGACGCTTGCAATATCGATCCGAACCTGACGGCGGTGCTGCCCGCGGACACGGATGTGAATAGATTTACCGTGACGATGATGGGCTTTTATGTGGAGAACAAAATCCAGTGGGCGGACAAATTCCGCACGGTACTGGCCTTCCGCGGCGACGAGGTAAGAGATGCCGTCACCAGCTTGACGCCGAGTTATACCGCGACCGAATTACCCGGCGCTCCGGTAGTCAACTTTGCGGCCGCCAATTCCGGTACGGTTACCCAATTCATGCCCGAACCCAAGGCGAGTTTGATTTTCGGCCCGTGGTCTAAGACGGAGTTCTATGTGCAGGGCGGATTCAGTTTCCACAGCAACGACGCGCGGGGCGCAACGCAAAGGGAGGAACCGATTTCGCCGGACAATCCATTTCCCACGGCCACGTCGAGAATCCCGGCCCTAATTCAAACCAAGGGGACGGAAGCCGGCGTGCGCACGACGGCCGCCCCACATTTGCAAAGCACGTTTTCACTCTGGTACCTCCACAGTCAATCCGAACTGCTGCAGGATGGCGACACCGGAGGAACGGTCGCTTCGTTATCGCCGAGCAACCGTTATGGCATCGAATGGGCGAACTACTATACGCCGCTGGAACATTGGGCTTTTGATTTTGACTTGGCGGATTCCAGAGCCTTTTTTACCCAAATCGATCCGGACGACGCCGCGCCCGGCAGCCCGGGCGGGAAGCGCGTACCCGAAGCAGTGGGATTGGTGGCTTCTGCGGGCGCCACGATGCACGATTACAAACGCTTTTCGGCAAGTTTGCGCCTGCGGGCCTTTGGCCCGCGCGATTTGACGTCCGACGGGATTTATCGCTCCAATGCGACGGTTTTGCTCAATGCGGAGGTCCGCTATCGACTTACCCGAAAATGGAGCTTCGTCGTCGAAGCCTTAAATTTGCTGAACCGCAAGGACCACGACATCGATTACGCCTATACCTCCCGGATAGCGCCAACCGGCGATGCGGCATTCACAGACGTTTTCCACCCCGTGGAACCGTTTCAGATGCGATTCGGGATACGAAGATCCTTCTGAGGCGCTAAAGATACCGGACGATTTTGCTATTTCCACGCCTGCTCTGAGAGCGAGTGCGACATGACGTGTGCGTCCTAGTGGACGCGGGCGCGGACCAGGCCGCGATCATCCAGACGCTTGAGAGCCTAGTATCCAGGTGGGCTTGGATTTCGGCGGCGAGGTCGTCTTCGCGGCAGCCGGCGCAAACGTGCCGGTAATGCGGAGCCACTTGCGGCGCAGGATTTCGAGACGATTCTCCCAGTAGGGCAAAGAAGCGCCCCGGCGACAGAGTCACGCGGGAGTCAGGCCCTCGACGTTGGGTGGCTCGGTGGACGACGCTTTGTTATATCATTTATGTGCGAAGGTTTTAATATGAAGATCCGCGGATCTCTTGCTCTCAAGCTCTGTTTATTTCTGGTTGCGGCTGCGTCGATTGCCGCTGCCTCCACGCCACCGGTGCTTTCGGCGTCGCCTAGCGCCGTCGATTTCGCATATAGCAGCGGCGAGCAGCAACCCCTGCCCGTCAACGTGGTTATCAGCGCCAGCGATGGCAGCTCGCCGGTGATTACCGTGATCCTGAACCCGCCAACCGGGATAGCCGCCACCCTGTTTCCGGCGCCGGTGGTGCAGGGCGACACGATCCAGGTGGGATTCGACGATAACACCCTGAACCAACTGCTGAGCCATCCGGCCATATACACGGCGAGCCTCACCGTCGAGGCCCTCGGTTACGCCAATTTGACCATCCCCATCGCGTTCAGTGTGGGCGGCACGTTGGCGATTATCCCGGCGCCCACATCGCTGTCGTTCACCGCGCCGAACGGGGTGACCACCCAGACCGTCACGCTCGAGGGCACCGGCTTCGCCCCGGTCAGCTTCACCCTGTCGTCGGTGGGAAGCTGGATGACGGTAACCACCGACTCAGGTTCCACCACCGCGCATCTCACGGTTACTGTCAATCCTCTCAACCTGACTGCCGGCACCTACCAGGGCAGTATTACGGTAACGCCCGCCTTCGGCGCTCCACTGATCATTCCCGTTACGCTCCAGGTAGGCTCGAATACGCTTTCAGCCAGCCCAACGGCCTTCACATTTTCATACACGGCGGCCGGGACTATTCCCCCGCCGCAAGTGCTGGTGCTTACCAGTTCGCTTCCGAAGAACACTTATACCGCGCAAGTCGCCAGCAGCGGAAACTGGCTCCTGCTGAACGGGGGGACGACAGAGCTTTCCGGGTCGCTGCCTGTCAACCTGAACGTGACCGTCAACCCGGCGGGCTTGGCGGCAGGCACGTATACCGGCACCATTACCGCGACAGACGCGGATGGCAGCACGCAGGTGGCTACCGTCACGCTGCTGGTCACCGCCCTGTCGGGTATCGCCAATCCAACGGCGTTGACGTTCGTATCGCAGCAGGGTGGACCAGCCCCCGAGCCCCAAACCGTTTCGGTAGTGGGGGCGGAGAACACGCAGTATTCGGCCACGGTGGATGTGCCCTGGCTTTCGGTCTCGTCGGCCAGCGGTCCGACTCCCGTCCTACTGACGGTCTACGCCAACCCCGGGACCCTGGTGCCGGCAACCTACACCGGCACAGTCAGCATTGAGATAGGCTCGCACACGCAGCGGATCTCGGTGACATTCGAAGTCTCCGCGACCCCGGTGCTGACTCCTAGTGTGGGCGATTTCATGGTGTCGTATTACGGCGGGACGGCTGTTCCGGCGCCTATGACGCTGGATGTCGGCGTCAGTAGCGGACCGTCCCAGAAATTCATTTATGCGCCCGGACTGCCGTCCTGGCTGCAAATCAGCTCAATCGAAACCAGTCTCAGCACTCCCGCGATCCTGACCGTTACCGTGTTGCCGCAGACCCTACCTACCGGGACGTACCAGGCGGATATTATCCTGATACCGTCCGCGGGCGGGGATTCGGTGATCGTGCCGGTCCTGCTGCAAGTCGCCGGCGCCACGCCGGTAGTTGCCAGCCCCACCTCGCTGTCGTTCAGCGCGGCCGCGGGCGCCGGGCCGCAAAGCCAGACCATCGGAGTTACCGCCTCCGCGTCGCTCTCCTATACTGCCAGCGCCACTGTCACCGGCAGCGGACCCGACTGGCTCTCCGTCAGCCCTACCAGCGGCACTGCGAATGGCACCAGCACTCCCTTGACCGTCACGGCGGATGCCACCAGTTTGTCGGGGGGAACTTATGTGGGCAACATCCTGCTGACTACCGCCGGCGGCGTGGTGACCGAGATCCCAGTCACTTTCACCGTGGGCAGCGGCCAGTTTGGGGTTAGCCCGACGACACTTACCTTCGCGTACTTCCAGAATGGCGCGGCGGCGCCGCCGCAGAACCTGCAGGTTACCGGCGGGCAAAGCTTTACGACTAGCGTCAGCACCAACAGCGGCGGCAAATGGCTGGTGGTGACTCCGGCGTCGGGCACAGGGGTCACCACTCTAAGCGTTTCCCTGAATACGGCGGGCCTCCCTACCGGCACTTATACCGGCGGCATTACAGTCACTCCAGCGGGCGGTGCGGCGCAGACAGTGGCCGTGACGCTGATCGTTTCGCCCCCCGCGCTGGTAACGGTTACGCCGAATCCGCTGGCGTTCGCGTACGCCACCGGCAATCCACCGCCGGCAGCGCAGAGCTTGTCGGTGACTGCCGCGGGCACGGCCGTGACCTTCACGGCTTCGGCTTCGAGCGCCGGATGGCTATCAGTTACACCTACCGGCGGGACTACGCCGGCCACGCTCTCGGTCGCGGTGAATCCCGCGAATCTGGGAGCCGGGTCTTACACCGGTTCGATCACGGTGAGCGCGAACGGGAGCCCGCAGGCAAACGTTCCAGTCACCTTTTTGGTGACCACCCGGCCGCCCTCGATCGACCACGTAGCTAATGCAGCCAGCTTTCTAACGGGCGGCGTGGCGCCGGGCGAAATCGTCTCGGTATTCGGCAGTTATCTTGGACCGGCCCAACCCGTGTACCCAACGATCACTAACGGATTGATCGCGACCAACCTTGCCGGCGTCCAGGTTATGTTCAACGGATTCCCGGGACCGATCCTGTATGCCGGCGCCGGACAAATCAACACCATCGTCCCGTACGAACTGGCGGGTGCCTCCAATGTCTCCATCAATGTCGTTTTTGGGAAAGCGCAATCGAACGCGGTGATGTTGTCAGTCGTTTCGGCCAACCCCGGCATTTTCAGCGCCGACGCTTCCGGACAGGGCCCGGGCGCGATCCTGGATCTGAACTACCAACTGGTGTCCACCAGCAATCCGGTAAGCGCCGGTTCGATTATCCAGGTCTTCGCCACGGGGCAAGGCCAGACATCGCCGCCGGGAGTGGACGGGCTGATCGAGCCGTTGTCATTACCCTTGCCGGCGCCGCTGCTGTACGCGGGGGCGACCATCGGAAATGTGCCGGCGACCATTCAATACGTGGGCGCCGCGCCCGGTCTGGTCGCGGGCGCGCTGCAGGTGAACATCGTGGTCCCCGAAGGAGTGCCTTCGGGACTGGCTCCGTTGTTTATTTCATTCGGCGGCGTGGATAATAGCCAGACAGGCATCCTGGTGGCGATCCAGTAGGCCGCACGCATGACGATCCGCAGTTTGTGTTCGATGGCTGTGGTCGTATTGGCGAATTTGCTTACGGCGCAGACGGCGGTCGGCGCCGCATCGTGTACAGCCCCGGAATACCGGCAATTCGATTTCTGGGCGGGCGACTGGGACGCGTTCGACGCGGATCAGCCGGCCGCTCCGGTCGCTCGCCTGCGCGTGGATCGCATCCTGGATGGGTGTGTCTTACGCGAAGACTATCAAGGTGCCGACGGTCACCAGGGCCAGAGCTTCAGCCTGTACGATCGATCGCGAAAAGCGTGGCATCAGAGTTGGGTTACCAATCGGGGAGAACTGCTTTTGCTCGATGGCCAGTTTCGAAACGGTGAGATGGTTCTTCTTGGAGCGGACCGTGCGGTGGATGGGAAAGAGAGGCGGGTTCGCGGCGTGTGGAAATCCGTGAGTGGCGGGGTTCGCGAAACTGCTTTTGTCTCCATCGACGGCGGCAAGACTTGGAAACTGTGGTTCGACCTGCTGTTCAAGCCGCATCAGCCTTGAACTATTGCAGCAGTTCTTCCAGAGTCGCGGCGTGCAGCACGCGGCGGCCGAGAGCGATGACCGCGCGGGGATGCATCCCGGCTAAGCGCTCTTCGGCCCACGCCGGCAGCGCGCCAAACCGCTCTTCAATTTGAGGCCGCAGAACCGCCAGCGCGCCCTCTTTGGTGGCCGGGCCGATCAGGTCATGATCCAGGATATCGGTAGTGATTGGCATATCTCTCCGCTTGCCGCGCACGAGCACCTATTGCAGCAGTTCTTCCAGACTCGCGGCGTGGAGCACGCGGGGGCCCAGAGCGATGACTGCACGAGGATGCATCCCGGCTAAGCGCTCTTCGGCCCACGCCGGCAGCGAGCCAAACCGCTCTTCAATTTGAGGCCGCAGAACCGCCAGCGCGCCCTCTTTGGTGGCCGAGCCGATCAGGTCATGATCCAGGATATCGGTAGTGATTGGCATATCTCTCCGCTTGCCGCGCACGACAGGCGCCGGAGCATCGCCTCCCGCTTTCCCGGGCTCAGCCTGGCGATGCGCTCCAGTATCCTGCGAACCGGTAGCCCTGCGATCCGGCACGCTGAAGCGCGCTCATCTGAGACCCCATTGCCGCTCAATAAGTTAGCCCCGCGCAGAAAAACACAATTGGAGGGCGGCCAATCGTGGCCGCAGCCGGCTCTCCAGCCGGCGCAGCCGCCTGAAAAGGCGGCTGCGGGCATGATTGCCCGCCCTCCAAGGCGAAGCGCCTTCGACGTTGCCGCACGCGGGTCTCGCCGCTGTTTCACCCGCATCCGCGGGGGCGCCAGCTGAAGCGTGCGCCACGCTACTCGACCACGCGAAATTCGATCCAGGAACTGGCCGTGCGCGGCGTCTTGCCGCCGCGATCCGTGGCCATGGCTTGCAGGTAGTATTGACCGGCGGGCAAGCTGGTGCTCAGACGCAATTCGCCAACCACCGCGCGCCCGTCCTGGCCGGGCAACGGGGCCACGGATACCGGTTTGTCGAGGATCGGCGTACGGTCGCGATAAAGCTGGATCTGGGTATCGTATTTGTCCGCGGCCACTGCACGCCCCGGTTTATCGCTCTCGATGTGAAAAGCGAACGCCACCAGGCTGCCGGCCTTGAATTCCCGCAATGCGGACGACACGTCGTTGAAGCGCGTATCGCCCGGCGCGGAGACATCGTCGAGCAGCGGCGTGGTCAGCGCCAGATGCTGCTTTTTCAGATCCGGAATTTCGATGTATTGTCCGGCGGACCCGGCCGCGCGCGAGGTACTATCCAGAACGCAGGCGCGGACCTGGTAGGGGCCGGCCTCCTTCACGGGGACATCCAGGGTAAGCAGCAGCCCGTCTTTCCGCAGTTTCGCCAGCTTCTCATCGCTGGCGTCGATGGTCATATGGCGGCTGATGGCGGCCAGCGGATCGAGCTCGCGGCCGGAAGCCAGGATCACAACATCTAACGCCGCATATTGGATTCCGTAAAGGTCCGTGCGGAAAGTGATATCGCGCGGATCCACATATAACAGGTTGTGGACCAGGCTCTGGCCCTTGGCCGTCCGGCGGTAGAGCGCCGTCATCCGTACGTGCAGTTCCGACTTATTGAAAAGGGATTGGACGTTGGCCATCATCTGGGCCTGCCGCGTGGCGTACTTGGGGCGCGCCGCTTCATCTGTCTCGCCGAAGAAGCCGGATCGGGAATGCGCCCGCAGGCCGCGCACATTCACAGTCACCCGGATCGAATGGTAATCGGCTTTCGCGCCCGGAGCCCCGGTACCGATATTCTCCGGCGCCTTGAATCCGATCAGATAGTATCCCTTCTGCTGCTCCTCGATGCTCTTGAGAGCGTCGCTCAAACCGTTGCCGTTGATGGTGGCGAAGCCGCCGGTATCTTCGGCAAGCTGCAGCAGCCCCTGCTGCGACAACTCCAGGGCGCCGAGTTTTTCCGGCTCCAGGTACACCAGGCCGCGCGCATCCACGGTGTAAACCACGGCGCCCGAGCGATTGGCCTGGTCGATCAGGTGGCGGAAACGCGCGACCAGCGCCTCGTCGCGCGGGGTCGGGAAAGAATTGCCGGGCGGCGGCCCTCCCGGTAAGGTGACCCCGGGCAGGTCGATCCCATCGGAGAAAAACACGACGGCTTTCCGGCCGCCTACCGGCCGTAGCTCATCGAGGAGCTGGCCTAGCGTGTCGAACGCGCCGGCCGTGGCATTGAGGCTGTTGTACGCGGCCTCGCTGGCATTCGCGACGCGCTGGTCCCGCAAGACGTTCGGTGGACCCGGCGGTGGGGCGTCCGTTCCCGTGGTGACGATGGCCATCATCCGATTGACGTTGGGTCCTTGCCTCTGGAACGGGTCGATCAAACCCAATCCGGCCGGGTTCCAGCGCAGGTTTTCCACGGCGGCTCGCAAAACCCGCCGGTCCGAAGTGAATTGTTGGAAGACGCTGTTGCTGCGTCCGGTTTCCCAAAGCGCAACCAGATCGCCGGGCTGCATCTGGTTGTCGATAAACTTGCGCAGCGCCTGGCGCACGGCATAGATGCTTTCGAACGAGAGGCTGAGGTCGTCCACTACCAGCACCGTGCTGCGGCGAACATCTCCGGGCTTCACGACGTCGGCGGTATTGGCGGAAGGCAGCGGTTTGTCGAGCGCTTGCGGAGACAGGCTCGTGCGGTTTACGTCCGGGGAATCCAGGTGAATATAGGAGAAGTTCGTGATCGCCTGCGGCTTGCCGTCAACCAGGACTTGGAAGTCATCGGGCTTCAGGTTTGTGACTTGATGTCCCTTGGCGTCGGTGACCACGGAGTCGATCTGCACCAGCATCGTGGAGACGCTGAATACCGTGGCTGGCGGCGCGGAAGATTCTTGTGCCGGAAGCAGGCACAGGCCCAGAAACGGAACGATCGTCCAGCGAGGCAAAGGGATTTCCTCCTTGGTTAGGATAGCAGAGCCGCTTCAATTGGTATCCGGAAATACACGCGGACAGCCGCTTGATGGCCCGTGAAATGCTCCTTTACCGTGCGGAAGGACTTTTTACCCATGAGCACAGCATTGTGGATTATCTTGATCGCCGTGATCTTGATCGCGGCCCTCGCCGCGATTGCTTTTATGCAAAAGCGGCGAACGAATTCCCTTCGCAGCCGTTTCGGTCCCGAGTACGATCGGGCGGTACGCGACTACGGCGGCCGGATGCGCGCGGAAAAAGCATTGGAGCATCGCACGGAACGGACGGAAAACTACAAAATCCGGGCGCTCACTACGGCGGAGCAACAGCGGTTTAGCGATGAGTGGCGCATTACTCAGTCGCACTTTGTGGACGACCCCCGGCTGGCGATTCGCGAAGCGGATCACCTGGTGTGCGAAGCCATGCGCACGCGCGGCTATCCCATGGCGGATTTCGACCGCCGCGCGGAAGATCTCTCGGTGGATCACCCGCATGTCATCCGGAATTATCGCGCCGCCCGCGCCATCGCGGTAGCGGAACAGGAAGGCCGCGCCAGCACCGAAGATCTGCGCCAGGCGATGGTCTATTATCGGGATCTTTTTGACGAGTTGCTGGAAGCGCAGCCGGCTGGCATGCACACCGGCGCGTACAGGAGGGTGTAAATTATGCCGGACATCATGGAAACAGAACTGACTACCGCCGATCTGGCGAACGTCGCCGCGCACCAACCGGCCGAAATCCGGACCGGCGACGCACATTCCGGTCCTTTGTTACAAAAGGACCGCTCGGACGATCTGCGCACGCGATGGGAGGCGATCCAGACAGAATTTGTGGACGACCCACGAGTGTCTGTGCAGCGCGCCGATGAACTGGTCGCCACGGCCATCAAGAATCTGGCTGAATCGTTCGCGGAAGAGCGCGCCAAACTGGAACGGGAATGGTCGAAAGGAAACGACGTTTCGACCGAAGACCTGCGGCAGGCGCTGCGCCGTTACCGGGCGTTTTTTCAACGGCTGTTGTCGGTGTAAACGAGTGGGCCACGCCGCCGTCGACGTGGCCCGCCTATCTTACTTTTTGTGTGAATTGAACCGTGCTTCTACCGCCGGCCAGTTCACTACATTCCACCAGGCGCCCAGATAGTCCGCGCGCCGGTTCTGATACTTCAGGTAATAGGCATGTTCCCAAACATCCACGCCCAGGATTGGATGCTTACCTTCCATCACGGGGCTGTCTTGATTCGCGCTGGAAGTGATTTCCAGTTTGCCGCCATTTGAAATCAGCCAGGCCCAGCCGGAGCCGAAACGGCCCATGCCGGCGGTTTGCAGCTTGATCTTGAATTCGTCGAAGCTGCCGAATGTGCCGGTGATGGCTTCGGCCACGTGGCCGACCGGCGCGCCGCCCGCGCCCGGACCCATGATGGTCCAGAACATCGAGTGATTGATATGGCCGCCGCCATTATTGCGCACCGCGGTCCGGATGTTCTCCGGCACGATGGCGCAATGGTTCGCCAGCAATTCTTCAATGCTTTTGCCGGCCAGATCGGGCGCCGATTCCAGCGCCTTGTTGAGGTTGGTCACGTAAGCGCCGTGATGCTTGTCGTGATGGATCTCCATGGTCATCTTGTCGATGGAAACCTCCAGGGCATCAGGGGCGTAGGGTAGTGGGGGAAGCGTAAAAGACATATCGATCTCCATTCATCTCGAAGTATTGTTTCAATTTGCGCCGGCGCGCTCGAAAGCGTCCGCCAGGCGGAACATCGTCGGCTCGTCGAAATGTTTGGCCAGGATCTGCATTCCTACCGGCAACCCCGCGGCCGTCTGACCGCACGGCACGCTCATACAGGGGATGCCGGCCAACGAGCCGGTAATCGTGTAAATATCGGACAGGTACATGGCCAGTGGATCGTCGATCTTCTCGCCCAGCTTGAACGCCGGGAAGGGCGACACCGGCGCCACGATGGCGTCCACTTCCGAAAACGCGCGCGCGAAATCCCGCGCGATCAACGCGCGCACCTTCTGGGCCTTCAAGTAAAAAGCGTCGTAATAGCCCGCGCTCAGTACGTAAGTTCCCAGCATGATGCGCCGCTTGCATTCCGCTCCGAAGCCCTCGCCGCGCGTGTTCCGGTACATTTCGCCGAGCGTGCCGGAGGCCTCCGATCGGAAGGTGTACCGCACGCCATCGTAGCGCGCCAGATTCGAGCTGGCCTCCGCCGTGGCGATGATGTAATAGCATCCGATGGCGTAATCGGTGGCCGGCAGGCTGATCTCGCGCACTTCGCAGCCGAGCTGGCGCAGCTTCGCGACCCCCGCCTCGATCAGATCCCCGGTTTCGCTCGTCAAATCTTTTAGATACTCGCGCGGCAGCCCAAGCTTCAAGCCTTGGACGTTTCCGTCCATCGATTGTGTGTAGTCCGGCACGGGCGCCTCGGCCGAGGTGGCGTCCATCGGGTCGCGGCCGGCGATGGTTCCAAGCAGCACGGCGGCATCCCGCACGGTGCGCGCCAGGGGCCCGATGTGGTCGAGCGAACTGGCGAACGCCGTGAGCCCGTATCGCGAGACACGCCCGTAGGTCGGCGTGACACCGACCACGCCGCAAAACGAAGCGGGCTGGCGGATGGACCCGCCGGTATCCGATCCCAACGCCAGCACGGCGGTTCCCTGGGCCACCGCCGCCGCGGATCCACCGCTCGATCCGCCCGGCACGCGGTCGGGCGCCAGCGGATTGCGCACCGGACCGAACGCCGAATTCTCGTTCGACGATCCCATGGCAAATTCGTCGCAATTGGTCTTGCCCAGGATCACGCCGCCGGCTTCTTCCAACCGCGCGATGGCCGTGGCATCGTAGGGCGGCACGTATTCCGCAAGCAGCTTCGATCCGCAGGTGGTGCGCACGCCCTTCGTCAAAATCACGTCTTTCACTGCCACGGGAACGCCGGCCAAGGCGCCCGGATCCTCGCCCCGCGCGATCTTCTCGTCCACCCGGGCCGCGGCGCCCAGCGCGCGCTCCGGCGAGAATCGCAGATAGGCATTGGTAGCCGGATTCTGCGCCGCGGCGAAGCGCAGGAAATCCTGGGCCAACTCGACAGCGCTGAATTGGCGCGACAGCAAACCCTCCCGCACCTGGCTGATGGTGAGCGATCGAAGATCCATAGCTCAGCGCTCGATGACCTTGGGCACTTTGAAATAGCCGGCGCCCGATTGGGCCGCATTGGCCAGCGCCAGATCCGTGCCCAGCGGCGGCCGCTCGCGGTCGGCGCGCCAGGTTGCGGTATCGCCAGATGCGAAGAGCACCTGTGCCATCGGCTCGACACCTGCCGTATCGATCTCGTTCAGCCGCTCCACATGGCCCAGAATCTCGTCGAGATCCACCTGCAGCTTTTGCACTTCGGCATCCGTCAGGCTCAGATTGGCCAGATCCGCCACGTAACGGACTTCCTTTTCCGTGATTTTCATGCCAGCGCCTTCTTGCGGGCCAGCTTGTACATATTGCGCATCGTGGGGTCGGCGATCTGGTCGGCATCGTCGACCGCGCGAGACGGTTGCGCCACCTCAGCGCGCTGCGGATCGCGCCGCGGCGGCATGATACGGAACTCCAGGTCATCGACGATGCCTTGGCCCAGGTGCTGCTCGAGGTTCGTCAGGATTTGTTTGGAGAGCGTAAACAACTGCTTCTTCCAGACCAGATCTTCGACTTCCACGATCAGCCGCGTGCGCACCATGCGCGCGGGCCGCGTACGCGCCGCGACCTTTTTTCCCACAGCCAGGGGCCACGCCGCGCGGGCCAGATCGTCGATATCGATTGGGCCGGTAAGTTTGCCGAGGAATCTGCTGGCGCGTTCCATGTTTAGAGGGCGGTGAAGGGACCCGAATCATTGTAGCGCATGCGGGCTGCGAGGGGTCTCGATGGTATGCGCAAATGGTGTGCGCAATATGACAAATCCGACGCTTCTCTGGCGGCGGGTTGCGCGGGGTCCGCGGCGTATTATCATAATCCCGATATGGCTAAAGCTTCTCAACCCGTTCCCCACGGCTTTCACGCGCTCACCATCCACCTGACCGTGGCGGGCTGCGCGGATTACATCGAATTCCTGAAACGCGCCTTTAACGCGGTCGAAATCAGCCGCTCGCCAGGACCGGGCGGCAAACTGATGCACGCCAATGTGAAGATCGGCGACACCCTCATGATGCTCAACGACACGTTCCCGGAAATGGGGATGCCGCCCCTCGCCGAAGGCAATTTGCCGCTACGGCTGCACCTGTATGTGCCGGATGCCGATGCTGCCTGGGCGCAGGCGGTGGCGAACGGCTGCCAGGTGGTGTTCCGGCTGCAGGATCAGTTCTGGGGCGACCGCTACGGGCAGGTCCGCGATCCCTCCGGATTCGTTTGGGCCATTGCCACGCACATCGAAGATCTGACGCCCGAAGAGACCGAGGAGCGCGCGGCTGCCGCGTTCGGGCGCGGAAACGCGTGACGGCTCTCCGCAAGTGCCTGCTGGCGGCCGTGCTGGCCCCCATGGCGTGCGCGCAGCCCTTCGGCCCCGAACTTTACAGCGGCCTGCGTTGGCGCATGATCGGGCCGTTTCGCGGCGGGCGCACCGTGGCGGCCAGCGGCGTCCCCGGCCAACCTAATGTCTTCTACATCGGCGCCAATAACGGGGGCGTTTGGAAAAGCACGGATGCCGGACGCGTCTGGAAACCGATCTTCGACGATCAGGACACCGGCTCCATCGGCGCGCTGGCCGTGGCGCCTTCCGATCCGCGCGTCATCTATGCCGGCAGTGGCGAAGGACTGCAGCGCCCGGATCTCTCGGTGGGCGATGGGATCTACAAATCCACCGATGCCGGCCAAAGCTGGCAGCATCTCGGCCTAAACGCGGGCTTGGATAAAGCCCAGCAGATCTCCGCGCTGATCGTCGATCCGCACGACGCCAATCGTGTTTTCGCTGCCGTACTCGGCCATCCTTATGGTCCCAATACCGAGCGCGGCGTCTTCCGCTCGACCGATGGCGGTGCGAACTGGCGGAAGGTTCTGTATAAGGACGAGAATACCGGGGCCGTCGACCTGGCCTTCGACCCGTCCAACGCGCAGATCGTCTATGCCGTACTGTGGGCCGCGCGGCAGGCGCCCTGGGAAATCGGCGGCTCCTTCCAAACGCCGGGCAGCGGCTTGTTCAAATCCAGCGATGGCGGCAGCACCTGGCAGCCCTTGACCGGCGGACTGCCGAATGCCGCCGAAGGCCTGGGCCGCATCGGCATCGCCATTGCGCCGAGCGATCCGCGCCGCATGTACGCCCTGGTGGATGCCCGGCAAGGCGGCGTCTACCGATCCGACGATGCCGGCGACAACTGGCAGCGCATCAACCACGACCAGCGCGTGTGGGGGCGCGGCTCCGATTTCGCCGGTGTGCGCGTGGATCCAAAAGACAAGGACATCGTTTACATCGCCAATACCTCGACCTATCGCTCGATCGATGGCGGCGCCAGTTTCACCGCCATCAAAGGCGCACCGGGCGGAGACGACTATCACTCCATCTGGATCGACCCCTCCGACCCCGGCATCATCTTGTTGGCATCCGACCAGGGCGCCACCATCAGCGTGAACGGCGGCGAAACCTGGAGCTCCTGGTACAACCAGCCGACCGCGCAGTTCTATCACGTGATCACCGATCATCGCTTTCCCTATTGGGTCTACGGCGGACAGCAGGAGAGCGGCTCGGTGGGCACGGCCAGCCGCGGCGACAATGGCGAAATCACGTTCCGCGATTGGCATCCCGTGGGCGTGGAAGAGTACGGCTATGTGGCGCCCGACCCGCTGCATCCGAATCTCATCTACGGCGGCAAGGTGACGCGCTACGACCAGGCCACCGGCGAAGTGCAGGAGGTGGGTCCGTCCCTCGGACGGCGCGGCAGCAAGTACCGCTTCGTGCGTACCATGCCGCTGCTGTTCTCGCCGGTCGATCCGCATATTTTGTATCTCGGCTCGCAGTATCTGCTGCGCACCGGTAATGGCGGCCAGACATGGGAAGAGATCAGCCCGGACCTGACCCGTGCGGCTTACGAGATCCCGCCAAGCCTTGGCGTATTCACCTCTGCCGATCCGGAGAAAGGTAAGCACCGCGGCGTCATCTACACCATTGCGCCCTCTTATAAGGATGGCAATGTGATCTGGGTGGGCACGGACGACGGCCTGATCCAGGTGACGCGCAACGGCGGCAAAAACTGGACGAACGTAACGCCGCCCGCGCTGACTCCCTGGAGTAAAGTGTCCGTGATGGACGCCTCCCACTTCGACCCAGCGTCCGCCTATGCCGCCGTCAACCGCTTCCGGCTGGACGATCTGACGCCGCACATCTGGCGAACTCATGACTTCGGCAAGACCTGGAAGGAGATCACGCGCGGCCTGCCCGCAAATGCGCCCATCAACACGGTGCGCGAAGATCCACGGCGCCAGGGCCTGCTGTTCGCGGGTTCCGAGCGCGCGGTATGGGTGTCGTTCAACGATGGCGACGATTGGGCGCCGCTGCGGCTGAACATGCCGGCTACCTCCATCCGCGACCTGACCATCCATGACGACGACCTGGTGGCAGGCACCCACGGACGGTCGTTCTGGATTCTGGACGACATTACGCCGCTGCGCCAACTGAGCGCCGCGATCGCCGGCTCGGAGGCGCACCTGTTCAAGCCGCAGACGGCCATCCGCGTCCGCTGGAATACGAATACCGACACACCGCTCCCCCCGGAGGAGCCTGCCGGACAGAATCCGCCGGACGGGGCCATCCTCTATTACTACTTGAAGCAGGCGTCGGACGCCGTTGGGATCGACGTGCTGGATGCAGCCGGAAAACTGGTGCGGCATTACTCCAGCACCGAGCACGCCCTGCCCCAGGAGAATGATCTGCCCTATCCCACTTACTGGTTCCGTCCGCCGCAGATCCCGGTGGCGGTGGAAGGCATGCATCGATTCGTTTGGGATCTGCGCTACACGCCGCCGGAAGCGGTGGACCACGACTATCCGATGACCGCGGTCTATCACAACACGCCGCGCGAACCCCGGGGTCCGCTGGCCCTGCCGGGCTCATACACGGTGAAGCTGACCGTGGATGGCAAGTCTTTTACACAGCCCCTGACGCTGAAAATGGACCCGCGCGTGAAGACCACGCCGGCCGGGCTGAAGCAGCAATTCGACCTGGCGATGAAGGTGATGGCGATGATGAAGGGCGCCAAGCCGGCGGACCCGTCGCGTGTGAACGGGGAACTGGGCCGCTTGTTGGACGCCATCGAAGGGTCCGATTCCGCGCCCACTCCGGCGATGGTGGCGGCCGTAGCACAGTTGCAGCAAAGAGCCAAATAGCATGCGTGACAACACATGCTCCGGTGAGGACGAGACAGTGTATACGCAGATTCTCAAGTGGGGGAACAGCTTGGCCGTACGGATCCCTCTAACATTGGCGAAAGAAGCGCGCCTTAAGGAGGGCGACCGGCTGACGCTCAATCTTGCCGCCGATGGTAGCATTTTCCTGCGGCCGGCACGCCGGACGTACGACCTGCGGCAATTGGTATCGCGAATCAGCGCGAGGAACCGGCACGCGGAAACCGACTGGGGACCGGCAATCGGCCGGGAGGCGTAGTGACATCCCAGTCCTGCGCCTGAAAGCGGGGATCTTATTTGGCTCTTGAGCCGACGGATCGTACAACCCTTAAGTCTTATCGGCGTGCATCGGCGTGCATCGGCGGCCAGAGATTCTTTTCTCCCGGCCCAACGGGAACATCAAAAACCGATATCGGCCGCCGATTGACGCCGAGGCGCCGGGATAAACCGGCATGGAATAGAGAATGAAAGAGTCTTACAGGAAAGGAGTAGCGAACCATCCTGACCCCGAGTTATGCGCGGGTCGCCGTAAGGCGGCGCGTGAAGCGTTGACAGGGGCACAGGCAGGCAGGGTATTGAGCTGCGAAATCAATCGCGTACGGGGTGCCGACGCCGTTCGGCGAAGCGGAAGGCCACATCATGGATGACGACAAACGCGAGCCGTCCATGAACCCTGCGCAGTCAGAGACCCCAGGCATGCCTGGAAATTCCATGCGCGAGAACCGGGAGACCCCGTCGGTGTCCGGCAGCAGCACGCCGGACCGGCTGGAGAAGGCGACAAGCTATACGACCAGCATGAACGCCGGTGGGGAGTCGGACGAACAGGTAGTACCTACGAAGCGCCCGAACAATGGGGAGCAATCCCTGGCGGAGGGGGTGGAGGGAAGCTGTTCGACCAAGGGGAACATCGAAGAGGCTCACACGTGCCGGACGCAGGGACGGGAACACGTGTCCCAGGGACTCGGAGGTGTGCGGGAAGCAGCCCGCAGGGATAAGAAGCAGAAGTTCACCGCACTGTTGCATCACGTAACGACGGATTTACTTCGGGACAGCTATTACTCGATGAAGAGGAAGGCCGCGCCGGGAGTGGACGGAGTGACGTGGGAGCAGTATGGAGAGGGAGTGGAAGGTCGGCTTAAAGATCTCCACGACCGAGTCCATCGGGGCGCGTACCGCGCCCAACCGTCGAGGAGAACATACATACCCAAAGCCGATGGCCGGCAACGGCCGTTAGGGATCGCCGCGCTGGAGGACAAGGTTGTTCAACAGGCCGTGGTGACGGTTCTCAATCAGATCTATGAGGAGGACTTTCTGGGATTTTCCTATGGATTCCGGCCAGGGCGCAACCCGCATGACGCATTGGACGCGCTTTGGATAGGGTTAAAGCGGAGGCGAGTGAACTGGGTGCTGGATCTGGACGTTCGTGGATTTTTCGATAACGTTTCGCACGAATGGCTGGTGAAGTTTATCGAGCACCGGATCGCGGACCGGCGCATCATTCGCCTGATCCAGAAATGGTTGAAGGCGGGCGTGTCGGAAGAAGGGGCATGGTCGGAGACGACGGTAGGTACACCGCAAGGGGCAGTAGTCTCGCCATTGCTGGCCAACATCTACCTGCATTATGTATTCGATCTCTGGGTGAACCAGTGGCGGCGGAAAACGGCGCGAGGGGAAGTGATAATCGTCCGCTTCGCCGATGACGCGGTGCTGGGGTTCGAGGACCGGAAGGAAGCGGAAGCTTTCCTGGAGCAGTTGCGGGAGCGGATGCAGAAGTTCGGACTGGAATTACACTCGGAGAAGACGAGACTGATCGAGTTCGGGCGTTTTGCGGAAAAAGCCCGGAAGCGGCGAGGAGAAGGCAAACCTGAGACCTTCGATTTTCTAGGCTTCACGCATAGTTGCGGGAAGACCGCGAAGGGCAACTGGTTCACGATTCGACGGCAGACCGCGAAGAAGCGGTTGCGGAGCAAGCTGCAAGCAGTCAAGCAGGAGCTCGGCAAGCGCTGGCACAAGCGGGTGGTCGAGAACGGGAATTGGCTGCGGTCGGTGGTGCAAGGATACTTCAACTATCACGCGGTACCGGGCAATTTCGGAGCGCTACGGACGTTCCAACGGGAGGTGGCTCGTATGTGGCTGGCGGGGCTACGGCGTCGCAGCCAACGGGATCGCCATTCGTGGGAGCGCTTCGGTCCGATCGTGGATCGTTTTCTGCCTACGCCGCGAATTCTGCATCCGCTCCCTGGGGTTCGCTTTGACGCTAAGTACCCGCGGTAAGAGCCGTATGCGCTAGAGTGCGCTCGTACGGATCCGTGCGGGGGGCGTCCGGCAACGGGCGTCCCTACCGCGACTGAACGCCGATAGAACGAACTATTCGGGGCAGTTGGCGTGAGGCTGACGACCCGTACACAGTTTTTCACGGCTCTCTACTTTTGTATCGCGCGCCCATACCAAGTTGGCCGCCCCATACAGCCGCCCTGTTGTGGTAAATCTGGGTAATGAACGTCTCGCAGGGCTCCTCGAAGCATGCCGGAATTGAGTAGTACACCCATGATCGAGGCCGCCGGCCTCAGCAAATTCTATGGAGATTTCGCCGCCATCCGGGGCGTCAGTTTCTCCATTCCGCAAGGCCAGGTGGCCGCTTTTCTGGGTCCCAATGGCGCCGGCAAGTCCACCACCATGAAGATCCTCACCGGCTATCTTGCGCCCAGTTCCGGCAGCGCGCGCATCGCCGGTCTGGATGTGTTGACCGACCGTATCGCGGCGGCCGAACGGCTGGGCTATCTGCCCGAAAATGGGCCTCTCTACCCGGACATGACGCCGCTCGGCCTACTGAAGTTCTTCGGGCGCGCGCGGGGCCTGACCGGCGCGCATTTGCAGCAGCGCATCGACGCCGTGGTGGCCCGCTGCTCGCTTGAAGCCGTCATCGAGAAGCCCATTCAGAAGCTCTCCAAGGGCTATCGCCAGCGCGCCGGCATGGCGCAAGTGCTGCTGCACGAGCCGGACGTCCTGATCATGGACGAACCCACCAGCGGCCTCGATCCCAACCAGACGCGCGAGGTCCGGCAGACCATCCGCGAACTCGGACAGAACAAGACCATCCTGCTTTCGACACATATCCTGCAGGAGGTGGAAGCCATGGCCGGGCGCGTCATTTTCATCAATCGGGGACGGGTGGTTTTCGATGGCACCCCCGCCGGAATGCAGGCCGGATACGCATCGCTCGACGAGGCGTTCCGCGCCTTCACCGAAGACGCCATGCAAGGAGGCGCATGCACACCCGCAAGCGTGTAATCCGCGCCATCCTGCAGCGTGAGCTGGCGTCGTACTTCGCCACTCCTACCGGGTATGTCTTTATCACCCTGTTTGTCTTCCTGAGCGCGATGGCCGCATTCTGGCAGGAGCGCTTTTTCGCCACCAACCTGGCAAACCTCGATCAGCTCAACCGCTTTTTCCCCTATCTGCTGATCTTTTTGGTCCCCGCAATTAGCATGAGCCTGTGGGCGGAAGAGAAGAAGCAAGGCACCGAAGAGCTGTTGCTGACGCTGCCCGCTACCGACTTACAGATTGTGTTGGGAAAGTATCTGGCGGCCCTGGCGATTTACTCGGTGGCTTTGCTATTCTCGCTCAGCCACGTGGTAGTGCTGTGCTGGCTGGGAAGCCCGGATCCCGGCCTGATGTTCTCCACTTACCTGGGTTACTGGCTGATGGGCGCGGCCCTGCTGACCGCCGGTATGTTGGCCTCGGCACTTACCGACAACCTGACAGTGGCCTTCATCCTGGGAGCAGTGTTTTGTTCCGTGCCGGTCTTTCTGAATTACGCCGGATCCATAGTCACGGGCGCGCCGCAGCGGCTGCTCGAAAAACTGTCGGTAGTGGAACAATTCCGCGATCTCTCGACCGGCGTAATCACGCTTCCGCCGCTGGTTTATTTCGCTTCTTTCGCGGCGGCCACGCTGTATCTGAATGTCGTCATCCTGGGGCATCGCCGCTGGCGCACCGGGCCGAAGACGCCGCCGATGCGCGCCCACCTGGCGGTCCGCGCCCTGGCGTTGGGGGCCATCGTCGCCAGCCTCACCCTGCTGGCATCCAACTCCACACTGCGCTTGGATGTCACTTCCGAGCAAATCCACTCGCTCTCGCGCGAAACCAAGACGCTACTGCGCTCCATCGACCGGCGCCAGCCCGTCTTCATCCAGGCGTATTTCAGCCCGGATGTCCCGCGCAGCTATGTGGAAGCGCGGAGCGGGCTGGTAGCCATGCTGCGCGAATTTCAAGCCGTCTCCGATGGCGGCGTCAACGCCAAAATCGTGGAGACGGTGAAGTACTCGCCGCAAGCCCGCGAGGCGCAGGAACGTTTCGGCATCAAGCCATTTCGTGTGCCCGCCAGCGAAGAGAGCGCGCGGGTGATGAACGACATCTTCCTGGGGCTGGCATTCACGCGCGGCTCCGAAGAGTTTGTGATTCCGTTCTTCGACCGCGGCCTGCCGGTCGAATACGAGCTGATGCGCTCCATTCGCGTGGTATCGCGCGCCAGGCGCAAAAAGGTAGGCATCCTGAATACGCCCGCCAAGCTATTCGGAGGCCTGGATTTCCAGAGCCATGCGCAGTCGCAGGAATGGTCCATCGTTGCCGAATTGAGAAAGCAGTACGAGGTCGCGCAGGTTTCGCCGGATGCGGATTACCCGGACGACCTGGACGCGCTGGTGGTGGCTTTGCCGTCGGCCCTGACGCAGCCCCAGGCCGACCGGCTCACCTCTTATGTTGGCCGCGGTAAGCCTACCCTGCTGCTGGTCGATCCGATGCCGGCTTTCGACCTGGAGCTGGCCCCGCAGGAGTCGAAAACCAATCTCCGCCCGTTAATGGATCTGTTGGGCGTGGACTGGCAGACAAATCGCATCGCCTGGGATAACTATAATCCGCACCCCCAGCTTAGGAGCCTGCCCAAGGAAGTCGTATTCGTCAGTAAAGGCTTCAATCAGAAAGACCCGATCACCGCCGGCTTGCAGGAAGTCGTGCTGTTGTATCCGGGCGTGCTGAAAAGCCAGGGCGGCGCGCCCTTCGTGCCGCTGCTGAAGACCAGCGCCGACTCCGGCGTGCTCCGCTGGGACCAACTGGTGGAGCGCAGCATGTTCGGCGTGGCGATCAACCAGGACGCGCCGCACAACGCGGACGACGGCAATCACGTGCTGGCGGCCCGTATCCAGGGGAAGGGAAGCGCGGGCCCCTTGAATGCCATCGTGATCGCGGATGCCGACCTGATGAGCGAGCAGTTTTTCGAGCTGCGCCGCCACGGGACGGAGAACCTGAACTTCGATAACGTGACGTTCCTGCTGAACTCGGTCGATCAATTGGCGGGCGATCCGTCGTTCATCGCTCTGCGCAAGCGGCGCCCACGGCAGCGCACGCTGGAGGCGGTGGAGGCGCGCACCCGCACTTATGAGGCGCAGCGCCTGCATGAATCCGAACAGGCCGAGATGCTCGCCGACCAGCGCCTGAAGGAAGCCCAAACGCGCCTGGATCGCGCCGTGGCACAAGTCGAAGGGCGCGGCGATCTGGACGATCAGACCAAACAGGTGATGATCGCCAATCTGAAAACGGCCGAGAGCCGCAGGCTGGAAGTGGCGCGCGCCAACATTAGCGACGAGAAAGAGCGCCAGATCGAGGACAGCCGCGCGGAGATGGAGAATTCCATCCGCGGCATCCAGAACACCATTAAGTTGATGGCCGTTGTACTGCCGCCTATCCCGGCGTTCCTGGTTTTCCTGTTCGTGTCGGTGCGGCGGCTGCGGCGCGAGCGGATCGGCGTGCCGGTGGATCGCCTGGTGGGCAAGGAGGCCGCATGACGGAAAGCGTCAAAACCGCCGTGCTGGTGGGCGCTGCCGTGGTGCTGGCCATTTCCGCGGCGGTAGTCGAGCCGGAGGCGCGCGTGCCCGCCATCATGAGCGATCAGGGCGAAGCTTTTTATCCGAACTTCACCGATCCGCAGGCTCCCCGTACCATCGAAGTCGTGGACTACGACGAAGCTTCCGCCACAGCCATACCGCTAAAGGTCCAGTTCCAGCAAGGTAAATGGGTGATCGCCTCGCACTACAATTACCGCGTGGATATCGGCGATCGCCTGGCGAAGACCGCGGCGGCGCTGATGTATTTAAAGAAAGACATGGTGCGTTCGGACTCGCCGCTCGATCAAGCCAAGTACGGCGTGGTCGATCCGCTGGATGAAAAGGCCGGAGGGCTCACCGGGCGCGGCAAGCGCGTGACCCTGCGCGACGCGAACGGCGCCGTCCTGGCTGATTTTATTTTGGGCAAGCCGGTAGAAGGCAAGCCCGGATACCGGTACGTGCGCGTGCCCGGACAGAAGCGCACGTATGCTGTGAAAACCGACGCGGATCCGTCGGCTCGTTTTGCCGACTGGGTGAACGCGGGCCTGCTGCGCATCGCCGGCGCCTCGATCCGCAAGGTAACCATCAACCGGTACAACATCGATATGGCGGCGGGCCGCATGACCAACGCGGAGACTACTATCCTGACCCAGGACAAAGGCGAATGGAAGGCGCAGGGCGAAAAACTGAACCTGCCCGCGGTGCGTGCCATGGCGGCCGCGCTGGATGGTTTGAAGATCGTGGACGTGCGCCCCAAGCCGCCGGGTCTGGCCGATGGCTTGCGCCGCGAGGAACTGCGGCTGACGCTTGAAACCGCGCTTTCGCTGCAGAAGGCCGGCTATTTCTTTACGCAGGAGGGACGCGTCTACTCAAGCGAAGGCGATATGACGGTGGAGACCAACGACGGCCTGATGTATTCGCTGCGTTTCGGAGAAGTGGCCGCGGGCGATACGAAATCGGGCGTGCCTTCGGACAACCGCAATCTATTCGTGATGGTGCATTTCGATCCGGCCAGGGCCGCCACCTATGGCGGCGACGCGGGCGCCGGCGAGCGCATGGCGCGCGAATTGAACAGCCGGTATGCGGACTGGTATTACGTAATCAGCGGACGCGATTTCCAGAATCTGCGGCTGGGGCGGGCGGCCACGGCGCGGCCTGCGCAACCGCCCATGCCGTCCGTCAGTCCGCACGCCATGCCCGAGGCTCCCCCACAGTAAGCGGAGCTTGGGGTGGCGCACGCTTTAGCGTCGCTTTAGCGGGGCCGCCGGCCGAGCAGGTTGGAACAAATGTGTGACCCCGCGTGGGTACCGTCGAAAACTCACCGTGGGGCGGGCAATCATGCCCGCAGCCGCCTTTTCAGGCGGCTAGCCGGCTGGAAAGCCGGCTGCGGCCAGGATTGGCCGCCCCACTATTCTTGTTTTTCATCATCTTTGCAGCTCCGAAAAACAGCCGCGAACTTATTGAGCAGCAATGGTGTCACAGATCAGCGTGCCGGCGGGACTTTTAAGTCCCGCTTGAGCCGGCTGGCCTGTGGCTGCCGCCAAGTACCTTTGTTTTCAGCGCAAAAGTTTTGGCGGCAAGCCACAGATTGTTCAATCCGGGGCTTCCCGGTGGCCCGGCTGGCCTGTGGCTGCCGCCAAGTACCTTTGTTTTCAGCGCAAAAGTTTTGGCGGCAAGCCACAGATTGTTCAATCCGGGGCTTCCCGGTGGCCCGGCTGAAAGCCGGCTGCGGCCAGGATTGGCCGCCCCCCAAGTCAGGCTTCGTCGGCGACCTTGATCACCAGCTTGCCGAAGTTCTCGCCGCGGAAAAGCCTCTGTATGGTGTCCGGAAAAGTTTCCAGCCCATCGACGATATCTTCCCGCGCCTTCAATTTGCCGGCCATCATCCAGCCCGCCAGCGCCTTCATGCCTTCCGGGTAACGCGCGGCATAATCGAATACCACGAAGCCTTCCATGCGCGCATGATTGACCAGCAGCGACATATAATTGCGCGGCCCCTCGATTGCCTGCAGATTGTTGTATTGCGAAATGGCACCGCAAATGACGATGCGCGCATGGCGCGCCAGCATGGACAGCGCGATATCCAAAATCTGGCCGCCCACATTGTCGAAATAGATGTCGATCCCTTTGGGACAATGGCCCGCGAGAGCCGCGCGCACATCCTCGTTCTTATAGTCGACTGCGGCGTCGAAACCCAGATCTTCCACCACGTAGCGGCACTTGTCCGGACCGCCCGCGATCCCCACGACGCGACAGCCTTTGATTTTGGCGATCTGTCCCACTACGGCTCCGACGGCGCCGGCCGCCGCCGATACCACCACGGTCTCGCCCTCTTTGGGCTGGCCGATATCCAACAAGCCGAAATAGGAAGTCAGTCCGGGCATGCCAAGCGCGCCCAAATAGCGGGCCAGGGGCGCCAGGCGCGGATCGACCTTGGTCACCTCCCTGGCTCTGACGACCGCGTAATCCTGCACGCCGGTCATGCCCACGACGGTATCGCCCACCGCCAGGCCGGGATCGTTGGAGGCCACCACGCGGCCGACGCCGCCGGCGCGCATCACATCGCCCAAGCCAACCGGCGGGATGTAGGACTTGCCCTCGTTCATCCAGCCGCGCATGGCCGGATCGAGCGATAGATACAGGACCCGGATCAGCGCTTCGCCCGCGCCAGGCTCGGCGGCGGGCGCGGTGACGAAATCGAAATCGCTGCGTTTGACCATGCCCACGGGGCGGGAGGTCAACTTGAATTGGCGGTTTTGGAGTGTGCTCATGGATGTTCCTCGGGTTTGGATATTATCGGATTGGCGCTCAGGCAGAGGCCCGGGACGTGGAATAGACAGGATTCTTCGGGCTCGTGGATGTCGCGGCGTAGCGACTGCAGCTTCAGCAGCGCGCCCGTAGGCATGGCTTTGCTCAGCCAGCTTCGCAAGGGCGCTTCCAACTCCGGATCGCGCAACTTGCCGCCGTTAAAGATCGCCAGGAAAGTGACCAGGCTCGCGGAGAAGCCGGCAGGCTGCCGCACGAACTTGAGCATGATCCCCTGGCCGATGGTGGGGCTGATGGCGATAGTCAATGGCATCACCATGCGGCCGCCGTCGCGCAGTCGGTCGAGCCAGAGCGCTTGCGGATGCGTGACGCCCGCATTGATCAACATGGCATCGCACGGCCCCGGATCGAAGGCGGCGCCATCGCCTGCATGCGCGGCGGCGCAAGGATACGCGGCCAGATTGTCACGCGCGCGGGCTGCCAGGTCCGGCTGCGCGTCGAGCGCCACCACGCTGCCCGCGGGTCCGACTACCTCAGCCATGATCGCGGTGTAATAGCCTACGCCGCAGCCCATATGATACACGCGATGGCCGCTCTTCAGACCGAGCGCCTGGATCCAAGTGGCCAGCGCGCTGGGTTGCCCGTTGTTGATATCTTTGTCGCGATCCAGGGTGACCACGACATTATGATAGAGATGGCGCGGCTCGCTGGTGGACCGGTATTTCAACTGGGTGAGCCCGGCGGCGGCCAGCGCCCTGACTTCGGCGGAAGCCAAATGCCAGGGCGGCGGACCGAGAAACTTCTCGCGCGGCACGCGGGCGTAGGCCTCCACCAGCGCCGCAGAAGTCAGGCTGGCCACCTGCTCGATCTCTTCGGCGTAGAACCGGCGATAATCCTCGAGAGCCACGGGTAACTCTTATAGCAGCCCGTTTTCGCGGGCGAATTGCAGAGCCTGGATGGCCGCGCCACGCGCGCCGGCGGTATCGCCGTTGGGCATGATGTAGATCGGGATATCCGACTGTTCCTCGCGCTGCGGCGGCATGCCCGCGTGGATTTCGTCGATGAACCAGCGCTGGAACTCCGCGCTGGTTTCGATGGCCCCGCCGCCCACTACCAGCGCGTCGGGATCGAAGGTGTTGATCATCTCGTCGAAGAACACGCCCAGCGCATGCGCCTGCACGCGGAAGATTTCTTTGCACATCGGATCGCCCTTCTCCGCCAGTCCGCGCACCAGCTTGGCGGCGTGATGCAGGTTGCCGGATTTGCCCAGTTCGTGATCCGGATAGCGTGGCAGGAAGTACGGCAAAAAGGATTTCTCGATGGCCGTCAGGGAACAGACCGATTCCAGATCGCCGACGCGCCCGCAGTTGCAGGCCGGAACCAGGCCTTCGATTCCGCGGATATTCTGGTATGGCAGCAGCACGTGGCCCAACTCGCCGCCGAAGCCCTTGCGGCCCTTGACGTCGTGCCCGTCGATGATCACGCCACCGCCCAACCCGGTGCCGATCACTACCGTCACCGAAGTGGCCAGCCGGTGGCTGCCGAAGATGTTGAAGTGACCCCAAAGCGCGCCGGCGTTGCCGTCGTTCAAATAGGTGACCGGAATGCCCAGCAGCGTGGATAAATTGCCGCGGATATCGAATGCGCACCAGTCGCGATGCACGAAGTTCGTGGAGCCTTCCGCGCTGAGCACGCCCGCGGCGGTGGCCGGCCCAGGCGTATCCAGGCCCGCGACGGCGATATCGGCCACGTGCAGGCCGGCGAGCTCCACGGCCACTTTCAAACCGTCCACAATCTGTTGCAGGCAGATGCCCGGGCCCTCTTTCGAGCGCGCGGGATACTCGCACAGCCCTTCGATCAGGAACTGCTCTTGCGGGTTCACTAACGTATAATTAATGGCGGTTCCGCCCAGATCCACTCCGGCCACTACGCGCACGGGTTACCTCGATTCAGCATGATTTTGGATTCTTGCGTTTCCAGCATAGCAGGCTGGCGGGATACTGGAGGTATGAGCCCCGCTTCGCAAGCCTTCGAGATCGTAGTGCCGGTGAAACCGGCGGATCTCGACCAGCTTGGGCATGTCAACAACGTGACGTATGTGCGATGGGTACAGGAAGTAGCCGTCGCTCACTGGCAGGCGGTCGCGCCGCCGGCCGATCAGGCCGCGGTGCGGTGGATTGTGCTGCGCCATGAAATCGACTATTTGCAGCAAGCGTTTCCCGGCGACGGAATCGTCGCGCGCACCTGGGTGGGCAGCGCCAGCCGCGTGCGCTTCGAGCGTTTCACGGAGTTGCTGCGCGCCGGCGACCGGAAACTGTTGGCCAAGGCGCGTACCATGTGGTGTCCGATCGACGCCCAGCGGCATCGCCCGGTGGCGGTAAGCGCCGAAGTGCGCGCCTGTTTTTCGCTTGCCCCTAACCCCGCGTAACCGTCGCCTGGCCCCTCGCGTCTCACGCGCTGGAAGGAGAGCTTCGATGAAGTCTGGCGTGTGGTTGACATTTTTCGCGGTGGCGTCGTCGGCCGCGGCATGGGCGGGGATGAAGCCAGTGGCATTCCGGCTGGCTAGCCTGCCGGCCAGCGCGCAGGCAGGGCAAAAGCTGGTACTGTGCGCGGCCAACATTGGCACGGGCAGCGTGGATGTGACGCTGGAGTTTATCAACGTCGCGACTGGCGGCCTGGTCGCCGAGAAGACCGTCACCCTGGAACCCCTGGGTACGGGCGCCCGGTCGCAACCCTGCGTGAGCATGGCGGCGGAGACGGCGAGCGGATCGCACGCGAATCCGCCGATGGCCTCCGCGTTCGTCCCCGCCACGGATGGGGAAGCCTTAGTAGTAGGCGTGGCGATGGTGCGGAAGCCGCTGCTTTCATTCCGTGAGGCGCAGGTGACGGCGTCGATCCAAGTGATGGCTCCGGACGCGGATGGCGCCATGCGCACGGTGCAGACGATTCCGCTCAGCCGCGCCACGCATCCATCCGACGGCGCCCCGGTGAATGCGCCGGCGCCGTCTTCGCCGGATGGGCACCATAAATAGTCGCCATTGCAGTTGTCACAGACACATTGACAAGTGACAATGATTGCTTTACGTTGTACACTTGTGATCAGGAGCTTCAAACATCGCGGCCTCAAGCGGCTTTATGAACGCGACGACCGCAGCGGGATCCGGCCCGATCTTTTGGGGACGGTTGAGGACATTCTTGCCCGCCTCGACGATGCCGCCACACCGCAGGCCATGAACCTTCCTGGTTATCGCCTGCATCCCCTGAAAGGCGACCTGAAGGGATTTTGGTCCGTAACGGTGCGGGCCAACTGGCGCATCGTGTTCCGCTTTCAGGAGGATGACGTTTTTGACGTCGAATTGCTCGACTACCATTAGCAGAAAGAGAATACCATGCCCATGAAAAACCCGCCGCACCCAGGGCGCAGCATAAGGAGCGCATGTCTTGAGCCCCTGGGGCTTTCCGTTACCGAAGGCGCCAAGCTCCTCGGCGTCACCCGCCAGGCCCTCAATAATGTCGTCAACGGTAAGTCTGGCATCAGTCCGGAGATGGCCATCCGGCTGACGAAGGCGTTCGGCAGCACGGAGGAGACGTGGCTGCGCATGCAGCTAGCGTACGACCTCGCGGCAGCTCGAAAGAACGCAAGCAAAATCAAGATTCGCCGCCAGTACGTGCAAGAACTGCGCGCGTCCTGAGCCGCGGTGAACATACATGGGGGACGAAATGAAAAAGGCGATGCCAGTCTTGATAGCGGCGATCTGTCTGTGGCCGCTTTGCGTTGTGGGAGTGTCCGCCCAGCCGCCTGCGACGCCCGTGTTCACCACGTTTGACGTTCCGGGTGCGGGGACCGGCCCGGCGCAGGGCACATCGGGTCAAGCCGTGAATGCGGCCGGGGCCGTGGCCGGGGTAGAGATTGACGCGAACAACGTCGCCCACGGGTTCGTACGCGAGCTTGATGGAACGTTAAACGTGTTCGATGTCCCGGGTGCGGGTACTGGACTCTTTCAGGGCACCTACGCCGAGTCGATCAACGACGCCGGTCTGGTCGCAGGGTTTTATTTGGACGCCGGCGGCGTCTATCACGGCTTCGTGCGCGCCAGCGGCGGCGCGATCACCGCGTTCGATGCCCCGGGTGCGGGGACAACGGCCAATGTGGGCACGCTGCCCGCTTCCATCAACAACGCGGGGGCGATCGCGGGACACTTTGACGACCAAAATGGCGCGCGGCATGGCCTTGTGCGCGCAGCCAACGGCGCGATCGCCAGGTTTGACGCTCCGGGATCGGGCACAGGCTACGGTCAGGGCATCGAAAATTGCCTGATTAACGACGGCGGCGTCATAGTGGGCTATTACGTGGACGCCGGCGACGTGAGTCACGGCTTCGTGCGCGCCCCCAGCGGCGCCCTCACTACCTTCGATGCACCCGGGGCCGGGACCGCTAGTAACCAGGGAACCATGGCTCTGGGCATCAACGCAGCGGGGTTGACCACCGGTTTCTATGTGGATGCCGGCAACGTGGGCCATGGCCTAGTGCGCACCGCGGGCGGTGCCATCACCGCTTTCGATGTTCCCGGCGCCGGCTCGGTGGGAACGGTTGGCGCCGGTATCAATGCGGCAGGATTCATTACGGGCGAATACGGCCAAGGAAATGGTGCAACGGAGGAATATCGCGGCTTCGTGCGCGACGCGCTCGGCAATGCCATAACCACCTTCCGCGCTCCCGGCGCCGGGCTCGGCGGAGTAGGGGGTACCCTTCCCAGAGGGATCAATCGGGCAGGCGCAATCGTTGGATGTTACATCGATGCAAATAGTGTCTTTCACGGATTCCTGTTGACGCCATGAACCCACCGCCGCGGCGCAACGAATCGCCGTTTGGTTTTTGGAGGGCGGCCAATTTTGGCCGCAGCCGCCCTTTTTGGGCGGCCAGGGCCGGCTGAAAGCCGGCTGCGGGCAGAATTGCCCGCCCCACGGAACCAAGCTGACCCCAGACCAGGAAAAACACTACACTAGCAAGGAGAGCAGGCTATGCCCATGAAAAACCCGCCGCACCCAGGGCGCAGCATAAGGAGCGCATGTCTTGAGCCCCTGGGGCTTTCCGTTACCGAAGGCGCCAAGGTTCTCGGCGTCACCCGCCAGGCCCTCAACGATGTTGTCAACGGCAAGTCTGGCATCAGTCCGGAGATGGCCATCCGGCTGACGAAGGCGTTCGGCAGCACGGAGGAGACGTGGCTGCGCATGCAGCTTGCGTACGACTTGGCGGCAGCTCGAAAAAACGCAAGCAAGATAAAGATTCGCCGCCAGTACGTCGAAGAACTGCGCGCGTCCTGACCCGTCTTTCACGGATTCCGGTTGACGCCATGAACCCACCGCCGCGGCGCGACACTTGGGCGTCCCTTACCGCCGTGAAACCAGCCGCACCCGCCGCGATTCGAGTAGCGGCCGGTCCGACATGGCTTCGTCCGTAATCGCCGCCTGCTCCCCCTGGTGCCGCCGCCCCGATCCGGTGGCCGGGCTGGCGCTCTCCGGACGGCCCACATAGCGCACATCCCGGCCGGTTGCGTCCAGCAGCGGCTGCAATTGTTCGCGCATGAATCTCCACGGTCCCATATTGCGCGGCTCCTCCTGTGCCCACACCACTTCCGCCGTCAGGGGATATCGCATCAGCACGTCGTTCACATCGCTTTCCGCGAACGGATACAATTGTTCGATCCGCACCAGCGCCACATGATCCGCTTGGCGCGCCTCACGCGCGGCCAGCAGGTCGTAGTAAATCTTGCCGGAACAAAAGACCACCCGGGTCACCTGCTCGGGATCGACGGCGATAGAGTCCGGCAGCACTTCGCGGAAGCCGCCGCTGGTCAATTCGGCGACCGTGGAAACGGCCTTCGCGTGACGCAGCAGGCTCTTCGGCGTGAACACCACCAGCGGCTTGCGCACGCCGCGGCGGTCCGCGCCGCCATACATCTGGCGGCGCAGCAAATGAAAATACTGGGCCGGTGTAGTGCAGTTGGCCACCTGCATATTATTCCCGGCGCATAGCACCAAAAAGCGCTCGATGCGGGCGCTCGAATGCTCCGGTCCCTGCCCCTCGTAGCCGTGCGGCAGCAGCATCACGAGTCCGCTGGGCTGCCCCCACTTGGATTCCGCGCTGGAAATGAACTGGTCGATCAGAATCTGCGCGCCGTTGGCGAAATCGCCGAACTGCGCTTCCCACAGCACCAGCGTCAACGGATCGGCCACGCTGTAGCCGAACTCGAAGCCCAGCACGGCATACTCGCTCAACGAGCTGTCGAAGACTTCGAAGCGCGCCTGGTCCGGCGAGACGTGTTGCAGCGGCGTGTACTTCTGCGCGTTTTCCGAATCCACGAAAACCGTATGCCGCTGACTGAAAGTGCCGCGCCCGGAATCCTGGCCGCTGAGCCGCACCGGAGTGCCCTCCAGCGCCAGCGTGCCGAAGGCCAGCGCTTCGCCGAAGGCCCAATCGATGGGTCCGCCCTTGTCGATTACCTCGCGCCGCCGCTCGATAAAACCGCGCAGCTTGGGATGCAGGTGGAAGTTCTCGGGGAAATGCGTCAGCGCGCGGATCACGCGATCGACCGTAGCCTTGTTGACCGCCGTGCGCGGGCAGAAGCTGGCGATTTCGTCGCTGGGGACCGCGGCCAGTTCCTGTCCTTCAAACCGGTCGCTGGTCTTCTCGGCCGCATCGTACGCCGCCGACAGATTCTGGGCGAAACCTTTGCGGATCTCCGCGACTTCTTCGGCGGTCAGCACGCCCTCGCGCACCAGCCGCTCGCCATAAAGCTTGCCCACCGCCGGATGCTCTTTGATCTTGCGGTATAGGATCGGCTGCGTATAACTGGGATCGTCGGCTTCGTTGTGCCCGTGCCGCCGGTAGCAGAACATGTCGATCACCACGTCTTTCTTGAATTGCTGGCGGTAATCGAAAGCGATCTGCGCCACCCGGATGGCGGCTTCCGGATCGTCCCCGTTCACGTGGAAGATGGGGGCTTGCACGCCGCGCGCGACATCGGTGGAATAAGGCGTGGAGCGGGCTTCGTCGGGCAGCGTGGTGAAGCCGATCTGGTTGTTGATGATCAGGTGCACGGTGCCGCCCGTGCAATAACCGTCGAGCTGCGAGAGGTTGAGCGTCTCGGCCACCACGCCCTGCCCGGCGAAGGCCGCGTCGCCATGAATCAATAGCGGGATGACGCGCTCGCGCTGCACATCGCCCAGGCGATCCTGCTTGGGACGGACGATGCCCTCCACTACCGGATCGACGGCCTCCAGGTGGCTGGGATTGGGCGACACCGAAACCAGGACCTCGCGGCCCGCCGCCGAGCGATAAACGCCGCGCGCGCCCAGATGATATTTCACGTCGCCGGAGCCCTGCGTGCTGGCCGGATCGAGCTCGCCTTCGAACTGCGCGAAGATCTCGGCCACGGGCTTGCCTACCACCGTTGTAAGCACCGTCAGCCGCCCGCGATGCGCCATGCCAATGACGATTTCATGCACGCTGCGTCCGGCGGCGCGCTCCAGCAGTTCGTCCAGGATGGGGATGGCGGTTTCCGCGCCTTCCAGGGCAAAACGTTTCTGGCCCACGAAGCGGGCATGCAGGAAATGCTCGAACTCCTCGGCCTTCAGCAGACCCCGCAGGATGCGCAGCCGGGTTTCGCGGTCGAGGGGCCAGTTGTTGGCCTGCGGCTCCATGCGATGCTGCAGCCAGCGCTTCTGTTCGGGATGCTGGATGTTCATGTACTCGCAGCCGATTTTGCCGCAGTACGTCTGGCGCAGCGTCTCCAGGATCTCGCGCAGCGTGGCGACCGGCTTCGGTCCCGGCTGCGAGGAATGCTCGCCGATGGCTTCGCTCAGGCTCCCCGTCAGAAACTCGCGATCGAGATCCCAGATCGTGAGCCCGTAGGTAACGGGGTCGAGCTCGGGATGGTTGGTGGGCTCGCCGCCCAGCGGGTCCAGATCGGCGATCAGGTGGCCGCGTACCCGGTAAGCGTTGATGAGCTGGAGCACGCCGGCTTCTTTGGCGATCTCGGCGGTGCGGCCGCTGGCTCCGGGCAGCATCACGTGCCGGTCCGGCTCCCACATCACCGGCTGGTGCGGCATCTTCAAATGCGCGAAGATCTCTTCGTAAAATCCGTCCCGGCCATCCAGCAGGGTTTGCACTTTGCCCAGGAACATGCCGGACTCCGCGCCTTGAATGATGCGGTGATCGTAAGTGCAGGAGAGCGACATCACCTTGCCGATGCCCAACGTGGCGCGCGTTTCCGGCGCCGCGCCCCGATATTCGGCCGGATAGTCGATGGCGCCGGCGGCGATAATGGCCCCCTGGCCGGTCATCAGCCGCGGGCTGGATGCCATGGTGCCGACCGTGCCCGGATTGGTCAGCGAGATGGTCGTCTCCTGAAAATCCGCGGGCGCCAGTTTGCCCTTGCGGGCGCGATCCACCAGGTCGTCGAAGGTGGTGACGTATTGCGCGAAATCCAGCCCACCGGCATTCTTGATGTTGGGGACCAGCAGGTTGCGGCCGCCATCCTTGCCCGCCACGTCCACTGCGATGCCCAGGTTGATGCGCGGATGCACGATACGGGCGGGCTGGCCATTGATTTCGCCGTAGGCGTGGTTCAGGCCGGGATACTCCTCGAGGGCTTTCAGGATGGCCCAGCCGATCAGGTGCGTGTAGGAAACTTTGCTCTTGCCGACCAGCGTACGGTGCTGGTTGATGATGCGGCGGTTTTCGTCCATCACCTTCACGGGAATGACGCGCTGTGAGCTGGCCAGGGGGATGGTCACGCTGGCGCTCATGTTCTCGGCGATCTTGGCGGCGATGCCGCGCAACGGTTGAATATTTTCGGAAGCGGCCACCGGCACCGCTGCCGCGCGGGAGACCGCGGGCGCCTGCGGGGTGGCCAGCGGCGTGTGTTCCGAGTGGCCGTTGGGCGCTTCCTCGAATACCTGCTTCCAGCTTGCGTCAACCGCCGTGCGGTCGTTCAAATATTGTTGATAGAGCTCGTCTTCGAGCCAGCTATTGATACCCAGTTCCGGATCGGTTTTAGGGGGCATAGTACGGGGAGGCCTTCTTATTCATTGTACGGCAGTGGCCGGCCCGTCTGCGCTCCTAGCGGCATCACGCCGGCATCATTCAAACGTCCGCGCCGCGCTACAGTAATACATGGCCCGCACGCCCGGCCCAATTCCATGACGAACAGGCTCGCATGACCCCAGAAGAAATTGAAGCGATCGTTGGCGGATACCATGGCGACCCCTTCCGCATCCTCGGCCCGCACGCCGTCCGGAAACGCGGCGGGCAGTCCCGCTGGGAGGTCCGCGCCTTCCTGCCTCAGGCCGAATCGGCCACGCTGCGTCTCGGCGACCAGGTCCATCCCATGGAGAAGACCCACGATGGCGGCTTCTTCTGTACCGCGCTCTCCGGCAACCCCGCCAGGTATCTGATCCAAGCCAAGCTCTTTGCCGGCCCCGTGATCGAATTCGAAGATCCTTACCGCTTCGGGCCCCTGATCACCGACTTTGAGCTGCATCTGCACACCGAAGGTACGCACTACGAAGCCTATCGGATGCTGGGCTCGCACATGGCCGAGGTGGACGGCGTGGCAGGCGTGCGCTTCGCGGTCTGGGCGCCGAACGCCGAGAGTGTCACGGTAGCCGGCGAGTTCAACCAGTGGGATACCCGCCGCCATCCCATGCGGCGGCGCAATGGCGGAGTCTGGGAAATCTTCATTCCGGAATTGGGCGCGGGCAGCGCCTACAAGTACAACGTGCGCTCGCGCTTCGCCGCCTACCAGCAGCTAAAGGCCGATCCCTACGCCTTCGAGAGCGAGGTCCCACCCAAGTCTGCGTCGGTGGTTTGGGATATCGAGAAATACGAGTGGCAGGATGCCGCGTGGATGGCCGAGCGCGCGCGCGCGGACTTGCTGAAAGCGCCCGTCTCGATCTACGAATTGCACATCGAATCCTGGATGCGCGGCCCGCAGGGGCAGTTCCTCAGCTATCGCGAACTCGCCGTCAACCTGGTCGAGTACATGAAGCGCATGGGCTACACCCATATCGAGCTGCTGCCCGTCATGGAGCATCCGTTCTCCGGCTCATGGGGATACCAGGTGATTGGCTATTTCTCGCCCACCTCGCGCTTCGGCACGCCCGAAGATTTCATGTACTTCGTGGATCGCTGCCACCAGGAAGGCATTGGCGTGCTGGTCGATTGGGTGCCCGCGCACTTCCCGCGCGACGCGCACGGCCTGGTGTATTTCGATGGCACGGCCCTCTACGAGCACGCCGACCCGCGCAAAGGCGAGCAAAAAGATTGGGGCACGCTGGTTTTCAATTACGGGCGCAACGAGGTGCGCTCCTTCCTGATCTCCAATGCCATGTTCTGGCTGAAGAAGTATCACATCGATGGCCTCCGCGTGGATGCCGTCGCGTCGATGCTTTACCTCGATTATTCGCGCAAGGCCGGCGAATGGGTGCCGAACCAATACGGCGGCAACGAGAATCTGGAAGCAATCGACTTCATTCGCCGCTTCAACGAATTGGCCCACACCGTGCCCGGCGTCATTACCGTCGCGGAGGAATCCACCGCCTTTCCAGGTGTATCCAAGCCGGTCTATCTTAACGGGCTGGGCTTCACCATGAAATGGAACATGGGCTGGATGCACGACATGCTGAACTACTTCAGCCAGGACCCGGTCTACCGCAAGTATCATCACAACAACATCACTTTCAGCATGCTGTACGCCTTCACCGAGAACTTCGTGCTGCCGATTTCGCACGACGAAGTGGTCCACGGCAAGCGTTCCCTGCTCAACAAAATGCCGGGCGACGAGTGGCAGCAATTCGCCAACGTGCGCGCCTTCCTGGCCTATATGTACGCCCATCCCGGCAAGAAATTGCTGTTCATGGGGCAGGAGATCGGCCAGCGCGAAGAGTGGAACCACAACGTCGGCCGCCCCTGGGACTTACTCACCTTCGATTACCACCGCAAGCTGCAATTCCTGGTGGAGGAGTTGAATCGTTTCTACCGCGCGAACCCGGCCCTTTATCAGGTGGACTTTCACCACGCGGGCTTCGAGTGGGTGGATTTCCGCGATGTGGAGCACTCCGTGATTTGCTTCCTGCGGCGCGCGGAAGATCCCAAGGACTTTCTGCTGTTCTGCTGTAACTTCACACCGGTCGTGCACGAGCGCTACGCAGTGGGCGTACCGGAAGAGGGCGTGTATGAAGAAGTGCTGAACACCGACTCGCACTTATTCGGAGGCAGTAACCTGGGCAATGCCGGATGGGTGGCCTCCAGGCCCGTGCCCCAACACAATCGCCCGAACAGCATCAGCATCACCCTGCCGCCGCTGGCGGTAGTCGTATTCCGGAAAAGGTAAGTGGGGCGGACCTCCAGGTCTGCGCGGGGTCTCCAGACCCCGCTCCCTGGCTAACTGAACATGTCACAAAAATACGACGCAATCATCATAGGAGGCGGTCACAACGGCCTGGTCACCGCCGCATATCTGGGACGCGCCGGACGCAAATCCATCGTGTTGGAGCGCCGCGAGCTGGTGGGCGGCTGCGCGGTCACCGAAGAAATCTGGCCGGGATACCGCGTCTCCACCGCCTCCTATCTCACCAGCCTCCTCCAGGAGCGCATTATCAGCGACCTGGACCTGCCGCGCTTCGGCTATCGGGTAGACGCCAAAGACCCGGCCTTCTTCTCCCCCTTTCCCGACGGCCGCTGCTTCTTCATGTGGCAGGATGGCCGCAAGACCCTGGAGGAAATCGCCAAATTCTCCCGGCGCGATGCCGAAGTCTATCCCGCCTTCGAAGCCCAATTGGAGCGGCTTTCCCAAGTCGTCGAATCGCTCCTGCTAACTACCCCACCGCCATTTCCCCCGCGCGGCGTTGGCGACCTAATCGAACACCTCAAACTGGCCGCCCGCTTCCGCAAGCTAGCCGCGGCGGACATCGTCGCCCTGGTCAAGATATTCACCCAAAGCGCCGCCGAGTTACTCGACGAGTGGTTCGAATCCCCTGAGCTAAAGGTGACATTGGCCACCGACGGAGTGATCGGCGCCAATGGCGGCCCGCGCTCCCAAGGCACCGCCTATATCCTCATGCATCACGTGATGGGAAGCGTCGCCGGACACCGCGGCCTGTGGGGCTTCGTGCGCGGGGGTATGGGGGCTGTCTCCGAAGCCCTTGCCGCGGCCGCCCGCAGCCTCGGCGCCGTGATCCGTACGAACGCGGCGGTTGAAAAAATCCTGGTGCGCGAAGGCCGCGCGCGCGGCGTGGTACTGCAGGGCGGGGAAGAGATCGAAGGCACGGTGGTGGCCTCCAACCTGGATCCGCCGGTCACGTTTCTACGTCTCCTCGACGAACGCGAGTTGCCACCGGATTTCGTCACGTCGATCCGGCGCTTCCGCACCGAAGGCACATCCTGCAAAATCAATTTCGCGCTCTCCGGCCTGCCGGAATTCAGCGCCATGCCGGGCTCGCCCGGACCGCAGCATCGCGCGACCATGCATATCTGCCCTTCCATCGACTATATCGAGCGCGCCTGGGACGACGCCAAGTATGGCCGTCCGTCGGATCGTCCCATGTTGGAACTCACCATTCCCACCATGTACGATCCCTCGCTGGCTCCGCCGGGCAGGCACGTGATGGGAATCTTCCTGCAATACGCGCCGTATACCCTGCGCGGAACGACCTGGGACGAAGCGCGCGAGCCGTTCTACAACCGGGTGATCGAAGTCATCGAAGAGTATGTGCCCAACATCCGCTCTATCGTGATCGATAAGCAGGTGCTGACGCCGCTCGATCTGGAGCGCCGGTTCGGGATCACCGGCGGTAACATCTTCCATGGCGAGATGGCCCTAGACCAAATGTTCGTGATGCGGCCGGTGGCCGGATACGCGCGCTACCGCACGCCGGTGAAGGGGCTGTATCTGTGCGGCTCGGGAGCGCACCCGGGCGGTGGAGTCATGGGCGCGCCGGGTTACAACGCGGCGCGCGAGATATTGAAAGACAAGCCGTAGTGGCGCTCCGTTGAGCGTGCCGCGGCGGACTTCATCAGTCCGCCGGCCGCTGCCTAGAATATAATCTTGCCGACGAGCTGCATATTGAACGGCTCGCCCGGCCCCAGCCCCGGTGCCCCGTTGAAGTCGCCGATCGTATCGCCCACGAATCCGTTGGAGCCGACCGATCCCGCCCCGCTGGCCAGGTTCTTGCGGTTGAAGACGTTGAACATCTCGGCGCGAAGCTGCAGTTTCAGACGTTCGCGAATCGAAATATTCTTGATCACCGATAAATCCACGTCGGCGAAGCCGGGCCCCGTAAACAAATTCCGGGAGAGATCGCCGTCCGGATTGGTGGTTCCCGGGCAGCCCGCGGATCCGGGCACGCAAAACGCCGCGGGATTCACCCATTGCTCTCCAACTCCCGCGATGAAGGTCTGCGAAACGCCCGTGAACGGATTCCCGATAATGTTCAACCCTGGACGCTGCGTCCCGGCGTCGAAGTTGAATGGCTGTCCGCTATGGAACGAGAACAGGCTGCTCAATTGCCAGCCGTGCGATAGCCACTTCGGTCCGTGCGAGGATCCCGGGATGTCGTAAGTCACGAAAGTGGTGAAGTTAAGCCGCGTGTCGAAATCGCTGCTTCCATATTCCTGCGCCAGGTTGTAACTATCCAATGGAATCACGCCGCGGTACTCGGTGACATCGTCCAATGCGTGCGACCAGGTAAAGCCCAGTTGCGCGGTCACTCCATGCCACGATCTGACCTTCAGGGTGCTCTGGAGCGCGTTGTAATTCGAGTCGCCGATGCTGTTCAGTTGATAGACCGAGCCGATGTTCGGATATTGCGCGTTAAACTCGCCATCCTGGTTCAGATTCAGCATCACCGAAGATTTCCGGCCCAGGCTGCCCACATAGCCCACTTGCCACACCAGCGCGTTGCCCAAGGCCTTCTCCACATTCAGGCTGTAATTGAAGTAGTACGGCGTCCGGAAATTCTGGTTCACCGAGTAGACGTTGTAAGTGTTCGTGCCGCAGCCGCTGAGCGTCGGGCAACTCGTGACGCCGGGGAATATGTACTGGCCCGCTTCCCAGGTGTAATTCGACAGGCTGTAGTTGTCCACCGGTTTCGGCCCGATCGGATTGTCCTGTAAGCCGTCGGCGCCGTTACCGCGGTAATCCAGGAAGGGATTCATGTTGATCTGGTCGTAGAAAACCCCGATCCCGCCGCGCACTACGAAATCGTTCTTAGAGCCCGGCTGGTAGGCAAAGCCGAGCCGTGGCCCGAAGTTATTGTGATCCGGCGGAAAGATGTTGTTGATGCCGTTGCCCTGAATCTTCAGGCCCTCACCCGGGATAAAAACCGCAAGGTCCTGGTTCTCGCTATGCAGCGGTCCCATATAGTCATACCGCAGCCCTAGATTCACATTGAAGTTACGAGTCACCTGCCAGTTGTCCTGGGCGAAGAAATCGAAGCCGTTCACGCGTACGAACCGTTCCGGATCGCCCACCGCGATATCGGAAGTGGAGACATAACCGGCCAGATAATCGGCCAGGGCCAACACGTTCGAGCCTACCGATGTGTCACCCGACCAGGGCCCCTGTGTGCCGTCGAACGAGAAGCTACCGAGCGAGCGCCGGTGATAGAATTCGTCCACCCGGCCTTGCCGGACTTCGGCGCCGAAACGGAACTGATGCTTCCCCGAAACGTACGAAAGAATGTCCGTCAAATGGCCGGTAGGATCGCTGCGGCCCTCCGGAGGAGTGATGCCAACCTGGTCGAAACCGGCAATCTCAATGTTCGGCGCGCCCATGATGGGGTTGCCGTTGATGGTGGCGCCCGGGCTCAAATACAAGCCCAGCGCCTGGCTGTTGAAGCTGTTATTGGCATCGTGGAATACCTGGTTGAAATAACTGATGCCGAACAACAGTTGGTTTTCCATTTTCTCGGTAAAGACCGTGTTCAAAACCGCTGAATAGTTCTGTACATGAAGGGGTGCGACTTCGAAATAGTATCCCAGGTTGGAACTCGCCGTGGCCAGCGCCAGGCTGGCGCCCGGAGGCTGCGTCTGGCTCCCTTCTCCCGCGAACCAGTGCACCGAGAAATGGTTCTTGGCGTTAAAGTTGTAGTCGACCTTCACCACCCCGTTCAGACTGTAACCGGTTCCCGGAACGGTGGCGAAGTAGTTATTGGCGATCGCCGGGAGATTCAGAATTGAACTCGGCCAGAGCGTCGAAAGCAGCGTCTGCGACAGCGGATTTACCGGCACGCCGTATTGCTTCAAGACGCCCTGCGCCTGGTTCACCCATGCCGTGGAAGGTTCCGTGGACAGTCCCGTCAAGCCGAAAATATAATCCTGTTTTTCAAAAGCCCCGAAGAAGAACAGTTTGTCTTTTAGAATGGGGAATCCCAAACTCGTCCCGTAATTCTCGTTGCGCAGCGGCGGAGCCTTCGGAAAATCCGGCGTAGGTACGAAGAAGGGCGAGTGCGCGGCGTAGAATTCGTTGCGGTTGTAATAGTAAATGGTCCCGTGCAACTCGTTGGTGCCGCTCTTGATGGTGAGGTTGACCGTGCCACCGGCGTTGCGTCCTCCTTCCGCGTTCGACTGCGTCTGCGCGGAGAATTCGTCGATGGCGTCGAGCGGCATCACCACCCCCGCGATGCCGGATACGCCGCCTTGATTGACCGCCGGAATGTTGTGCCAGAAGTCGTTGTTGTCCGTGCCGTCGATCTGCCAGTTCATTTGATTGGCGCGCGTCCCATTCAGCGACCCATATCCGCCTACGCTGTAACCCGCGTAGCCCGGCGAGATGGCGATCAACTGGGAAAAGTCGCGGCCGTTCATGGGGATGTTCTGCACTGCCTCGTCAGGAATGGTGTCGCTCTGCGTGGCGGTGCTGGTGTCGATGGTAATCGCCGCCGCCGAGACTTCCACGGCGGTAGCCTGCGTTCCGATTTTAAGAGTCACTGGTAAAGTGTAGATAGCTCCCGCCGTTACGGGAATCTTATCCACGGTGGTAGGCGTAAAACCGTTGGCCGCGACCGCCACCTGATAGGTGCCGGCGGGAAGATCCTGAAACGAGAATTGCCCTTCGGCTGTTGTTACAGTGGACAGCACAATGCCGGTCCCGGTATCTGTCGCCTTTACCACGGCGCCGCCCAAGGCCGCCCCCGTTTGGTCTGTCACGGTTCCGTTGATGGAACCCCGGAATGTCTGTGAGTGACCGCAAATCGCTGCTACAAGAGACAACACACAACAAGTGACTAGGTGTTTCATCTGTTCCCCTTTTACGATGGTGTCTTACAAAGCCTGGAAATGATGGGCGGCCTGCTAGCAGGTTGAGGCCCAAAGTGTCAGTCTCAGTCTTGTCGCGGAAATACAATGATTTGCGTCTGACGGTGACGCTCGTCGATACGCCCGATGGAAGGCGCGCACGTTTGAAATATGAGTATTTGTATCGCTGCTATTGACGCAGATTCCCGCCTGCCAATAGCTTCTCCAACGCGGAGATATCGTGGTTGAGGACTCTGTCCCCATCGAGCGGAGCCGAAACTTCCCGGATACGTTCCCGTACCCGTTCGATCCGGGGACTGCTTTTCAAGGGACTCAGCAAATCGAGCGCGCGCGAAGCGGACAAAGCTTCAATCGCCAAAACAGCGCGTGTATTGCGCACGACGTTTTTGTATTTTAGCGCAGAAGTCATTCCCATGCTAACAAAATCTTCTTTATTCCCACTGGTGGTGATCGAGCCCGCGGAAGCCGGATGTGACAGCACCCGGTTCTCCGCCACCAGGGCGGCCGCCGTAACCTGTGCCATCATCAGACCTGACTCTAAGCCGGGATGACCGGCCAGAAATGGCGGCAGTTCCTCGTTCAATGCCGGGTTGACCAGCCGGTCGATGCGGCGCTCGGATATACCGGCCAGCGCCGTAAGCGCCACCGCCAGGTAGTCCAACTGAAGCGCCAGGGGCTCGCCGTGGAAATTGCCCCCCGAAACGATCTCCTCGTCGAGCACCAGCGGATTGTCGGTGGCGGCGTTCAGTTCGATGCCGAAGATCCGCCGCGCCTCCGCCAGCGAATCCCTGACCGCGCCGTGGACCTGCGGCGCGCAGCGCAGCGAGTAGGCATCCTGTACGCGCCGGCAGGCGATGTGCGACTGCCGGATTTCGCTGCCTTCTAGCAGGTCCCGTAAGCGCTCCGCGCTCAGCACCTGGCCGGGATGCGGACGCACGGCATGCAGGCGTGGATCGAAAGCCCGCGGCGTGCCACGTAAGGCGTCCAGGGTCATGGCACAAATCACATCGGCGGAGTCCGCCAGCATTTCGGCGGCCGCCAGTTCCAGGCATCCGATCGCCAGCATGGCTTGCGTGCCGTTGATCAGTGAGATGCCCTCCTTGGCGCGCAGGGTGAGAGGTTCCAACCCCGCGCGGCGCAAGGCTTCGCCCCCCGCGTAAAGCGTGTTGTCGTGCTCCGCCTCGCCCTCGCCCATCAGTACCAGCGCCATGTGGGCCAGCGGAGCCAAGTCGCCGCTCGCGCCTACACTGCCTTGCGAGGGCACCCGCGGCGTGATCCCGCGATTCAGCAGATCGCATAGCCGCTGCGCCACCACCGGCCGTATGCCCGAGTAGCCTTTTGCCAGCACGTTGGCCCGGATCAGCATCATGGCCCGCACTTCCTTCTGCGCCAATGGATCGCCGACCCCGGCGCAGTGCGACCGCACCACATTGCGCTGCAATTGATCCAGATCGGCGGGGGCGATGCGCACATCCGCGAGCAGCCCGACTCCCGTGTTCACCCCGTAGACCGGCGCCTCGCCCGCCGCCAGCCGCTCCACCACGCGCCGCGACCGCTCCATCTTCTGAATGGCGTCCGCCGCCAGCGCCACTTCCGCGCCACCGGCCGCCACCGCGCAGACGTCTTCTATGGTGAGTTGCTCCCCGTTCAATTGCATCGCGTAACCATTCTCCCCAATCCGCACAGCTTAGAGTAACCGGAAACCAGGATCGGCGATAATGCGGACTTGACATCCCCTCGTCTTGAATTGATCCCGGCTGCGCCGGAACAGGAGCCGATCCTGGCGCAGTTGCTCGAGTTGTACGCGCACGATTTCAGCGAATTCCACCATATAGATATAGGGGAGGACGGCAAGTTCGGATATCAGCCGCTGCCGCTCTATTGGACTGATCCGGGCCGGCATCCGTTCCTGATCAGGGTAGATGGGAAACTGGCCGGGCTGGTGCTGGTCAAGACGGGACCCGCGAATACCGGCCATGAAGCGGTGTGGGACATGGCTGAGTTTTTCGTCGTGCGGGGATGCCGGCGGCGGGGAGTTGGAACGCGCGCGACGCATCAGGTCTGGCGGCGGTTCCCGGGACGCTGGGAGGTGCGCGTGATGGAGGCGAACGCTTCGGCGCGGCATTTTTGGGAGGGGGCTATCGCGCTGTTTGTGGGGGAGGCGATTCGGCCGCGATTTGTCGAGAAAGGCGGGGTGCGATGGACTGTCTTTTCCTTCGAATCCAAGGGAGACGGCTAGCGGGCCCGTGGCGCAGGCTTCAGCGGGGCCGCCGGCCGGGCCGGTTTGAACTATCGTGTGACTTCGCTTGGGGCACCGTCGAAAACTCACCGTGGGGCGGCCAAGATTGACCGCCCCACTACTTTTGGTTTTCATCATCTCTGCGGCTCCGAAAAACAGCCTAACTTATTGAGCGGCAATGGTGTCACAGGGTAGCGTGCCGGCGGGACTTTTAAGTCCCGCTGTGGGGCAGGCGTCTACGCCTGCAGAGGGTCTCCAGACCCGATCTTCCCCGCGGCACGCTAAAAGCGACGCTAAAGGCGTGCGCCACGTCCCCGTGCTCGCCTGGCGAGGATGGTGAGGCCGATGATGAGCAGACCGATCGTTCCCGGCTCGGGAGCATTGCTGGGGTGTACGCAATCCGCTTGCATCACCCGCGCGCCTTCGCTTTGCGCGCCGTCGGCGCTGATAAGGGAGGCGGTGAAGTCGCTGACGATCGGCGTGCCGGCGTAGCCGAAGGTGATGGGGGCAGCTACGTCATGGACGTCGATCATGAAGTCGCCGGCGGCGAAGAGTTCGGCGGCTTGCTGCGAACTGACCATCACTTCCGCGGAGATCAAGTCGATCGGGCCGGAATAGGAACCACCACTGCGCGAACCGGGCGTGAGCAGCAGGTCGCCGGCCGGCAAGCCGAGGCGCGCCGCATTGGGGTCCATGAGAGGAACAGAGATTCCGCCATTCTGCGATTCGAGCGTGCCGGTGAAGAGAAGGCCCGGCATATAGACGCCCGAGGTTCCGGGGATGGACTCGACCGGTCCGCCCAGCGGCATCGATCCGAGCAGGATTTGGATGGCGCCGGGATAGGTGGATGCGGAGTCCGCGGCAAGCGTGAAGACGAGATCGTCATCGGTGCCGAGCGACACCTGGGAATCGTTCGTCACATTCGTCGCATTGATGGTTTTCGCGGCGGCGGGCGCGATGGCCAGCAGCGCGGCGAGTAAGTATCGGGCTGAATGATTGCTCATAAGTTATGAGCTGATTCTAGGGTGAAAAATGGGGTAAATGACCGGGAAGGTTGTACCGGTACAGCGGGTATTCGTAACAGTACAGGCCCGGTTTTATAGCGTCAGGGGCAGGGAACGGAGCCGGGTTCCTTTCAGGTGGAAGAGGGCGTTCGAGACGGCTGGGGCGAGGCCCACGATGGGCGTTTCGCCGGCGCCGGCGGAGGGCAGATCGGGGCGATCCACCAGCACGACCTCGATCTCGGGCATGTCCGCGAAGCGGGGCACGCGGTACTGGGAGAACCGCGGATTCAGAATCTGCCCGTCGCCAAAGCGGATTTGTTCAAAAAGCGCGCCGCCCAGGGCCATCGAGATGGCGCCCTGGATCTGGTTTTGCAAGTGATCGGGGTTCACCACCGCGCCGCAATCGAAAGCCTCGACCACGCGCAGAATGCGGATGCGGCCGTTTTCGACGGAGACCTGGGCGCAGGTGGCGATGTAGCCGTTCTTCTCGAATCCACCGGCGATTCCGATGCCTTGGCCATGCCCCCATCCGAAGCGGCCGGCGGCGGCCTGCAGGACCGCGCGCAGGCGCTCGTCCTTGAGGTTCTTGAGCCGGAGCTCGAGCGGATCCATTTTCAAAGCATGGGCCAGTTCATCAATGTGCACCTCCCGCGCGAAATGGTTGGCGGTGGCAGCCAGGCCGCGGTAGGATCCCTGGCGAAGGGGCGATTTGGCGGGGTGGAAGGTATTGTGCTGGGCGGGGATATCGTACTTCCCAACGAGGCCTGATCCGCCGGAGTTGTAGTTGTGGCATTCCCAGGCAGCGATCGATCCATCCGCATGCGCGCCACTGGAGATTTCGATGAGGCCCGCAGGCCGGAAGTACGACCAGGTGAATTCCTCTTCGCGGGTCCAGACCAGCTTGACCGGCTTGCCGGCGGCCTTCGCCAGGCGCGCGGCTTCGACGGCGCATTCGCCTGAATGTTTGCCGCCGTAGGCCGAGCCCGTATCGGGCACGATCACGCGCACGCGATCCTCCGGGATGCCGAAGGAGGATGCCAACTCCGAGCGCACGCCGAAGGGCACCTGCGTACCGGTCCACACGGTGAGCTTGCCGGCGGCCCATTCGGCCAGCGCGGCGCGCGGTTCGAGCGGGGCATGCGCGATATAGGCGACGGTGTAAGCCGCGGCGAGCTTGGTTTCGGCGGCGGCCATGGCGTCGGCAACGGATCCGTGGATCTCGCTTTCGCCGGGCGACGCAGTTTGCTTCAGATATTCGAAGAAGTCCGGGCCGGAGGCTGCGCCCGGCGGGACAGGCTCGCGGTTCCATTCGGCTTTGATCTGGCGGACGGCTTCCGCGGCGGCGGGCGCATCGGAGGCTGCGACGCCCACGAAGTTCTGCTCGTGGACTACGGTGACGCCGGGAAGCGACGGGTGCGTCCAGACTGGAGAGGGTTGCGCCAAAGGCCGGTGGGCGCAGCACGCGGCCGTAGAGCATGCCGGGGCGCATAAGATCGGGCGTGTATTTGTGCCGGCCGGTGACGATGTCGCGCGCTTCCAGCTTGGGCGCGGACTTTTTAAGGGGTCGCGCGACGGGCACATCGGGCGCGATGGTCTTTGCGATTTTACGGCCGTGGGTCAGTTCGCCGAAGCCGATCGGGGACGTGGCGGCGGGGTTTCCAGCGTCCGGGCACGCGATTTTGCCATCCACAATGGACAACTTCGCGCGATCCACGTTCCACTTTTCAGCGGCCAGATCGAGCAGGGCTTCACGCGCGGTAGCGGCGGCGCGGCGGACTTGCGGCGCCATGGTGGGGGTGGTCCGGCTGCCGAAAGTCCCCATGTCGTAGGGCACCAGCGCGGTGTCGGCCATGATCAACTTCACGGAAGCGATGGGGCAGTGCAGCTCTTCGGCGGCGGCCTGGCTGAGAGAGGTACGGATATTCTGGCCGACTTCGGTCTTGCCGGTGCAGATGGTCACGCCGCCATCTTCCGCGATGTGCAGCCAGGCGTTGAGATCGGAGGGGATGGCTTGGGAGCGGCGGCCGCGGCCGGACTCCTGTGCGGAAGCGGAGAAGACAACCAGAAGTCCGCCGCCGAGCAGGCCCAGGAAATCGCGGCGGTCGACGGCGAAGCGATAGGCCGGCGGGGCCGCCAGTTCATAGCGTTCCGGCGCGATCGGGGCGGATTCGAATTGGGAGGGTGAGTCAGGCATGTTGGGCGGCCTTTTGGATGGCGGCGACGATGCGCAAGTAAGTGCCGCAGCGGCAGACATTGCCGTTCATGTGATGCACAATCTCGTCGCGGCTGGGGTGCGGCGTTTTCTTCAGCAGCGCGACTCCGGAAACAATCATGCCGGCGGTACAATAGCCGCACTGCATGGCGTCCTCTTCGACGAAAGCGTCCTGGAGCGGGTGGTGGATGCCTTCGATGGTGGTGATCTGCTTCCCGGCGGCGGCCCGCACGGCGGTGATGCAGGCGCGCGTGGGTTGGCCATCCAGCAGGACGGTGCATGCGCCGCATTGGCCTTCGCCACAGCCGTACTTGGTTCCGGTGAGGTCGAGCTGGTCGCGCAGGACTGTCAGCAGGGGGATGGTCCCGTCGGCGTCGATGGGGTACCGGGTGCCGTTAACGTTCAATTGGGTGACCCTGGGCATAATACAATTGTGCCACCGTCCGGGTTGCGTCTTAGGGCATAATATCAAAGAGGGGAATCCATGAAGCCCAGCCTGAATATTGGCATTGAGGAGGAGTATCAGACTATCGATCCGGAGACGCGGGATCTCCGGTCGCATATCGGCCTGGAGATGATCGAAAAGGGCAAGGCCGTGCTCACCGAGCGCGTGAAGCCCGAGATGCATCAGTCGGTTATCGAGGCGGGCACGCTGGTCTGCCGCGACATTAAAGAGGCCAAAGCGGAAATCTTCATGATCCGCCGCAATCTGATCGACCTGGCCAAACAACATGGTCTGCGGCTGGCGGCGGCAGCCTCGCATCCCTTCGCCGACTGGAGCAAACAGGAGATCTATCCCGACCAGCGATATCACACCATCGTCGAAGATATGCAGATGGTGGCGCGCGCCAACCTGATTTTCGGCCTGCACGTACACATCGGCATCGAAGATCCGGAGACGGCCATCCACATTATGAATGCCGCGCGCTATTTTCTGCCGCACATTCTGGCCATCTCCACCAACTCGCCTTTCTGGCGGGGTATGGATACCGGTTTGAAATCGTACCGCTGCAAGGTTTTCGACAAATTCCCGCGCACGAACATTCCGGACTATTTTCCAAGCTACGGCGAATACGAGAGCTTCATCAACCTGCTGGTGAAGACCAACTGCATCGATAACGCCAAGAAAATCTGGTGGGATATCCGCCCGCATCCGTATTTCAGCACGCTCGAATTCCGGGTGTGCGACATCCCCATGCGCGCCGAAGAAACCATCGCCCTGGCCGCGCTGATCCAGGCCACCGTGGCCAAGCTTTACAAGCTGCACTCCATGAATCAGGGCTTCCGCCTCTACCGGCGGGCGCTCATCATGGAGAATAAGTGGCGCGCCCTGCGCTACGGCATCGACGGCAAGCTGATCGATTTCGGCAAGCGCGTGGAAGTGCCGTTTCGCGAGCTGATGGACGAATACTTCGAGATTATCGACGACGTGGTCGATGAGTTGGGCAGCCGTGAAGAGATTAATTACCTGCGCACGATCCTGCAGAATGGAACGGGTGCGGATCGGCAGTTGCGTGTCTGGAACGAAACGAAGGACATGAAGAAGGTTGTCAACTTCATCATCGAAGAGACCGAAGCGGGCATCTACGAAACCGAGGAAAGGCAGGCAATAGCCAGGTGAATTCTGTAATCAAAGAAGTGGCCGTGGAGGCCTCGCTGGTGGAAGGCGCGCACAACGCGGTGGTGGTTTGCCTGCGCATCCAGCCGCACGAAAAAGTGACGCTGATTACCGACCACGCTTCCATCGATATCGCCGCCGCGCTGGCCGCCGAGCTCGATAGCGTGGGCGCGCCGTATCGCTCCTGGATGCTCGAGGAAGTCGCTCCGCGGCCGCTCGCCGATATGCCGCGCCCGGTGCTCGACGATCTGGAAACCAGCCAGGTGAGCATCTTCGCCGCGCAGGCGCAGGCTAACGAGCTGCGCTCGCGCATGCAGATGACCGAGGTGGTCACGCGCCGCCAGATCCGGCATGCGCACATGGTGAACATCACCAAGCAAATCATGCGGGATGGCATGCGCGCCGATTTCCGCGAGGTGGATCGCATCAGCCTGCAGGTGATGGAGATCGCGCGCGCCGCCTCCCTGGTGCGCGCCAAAACGCCGGCCGGCACCGACCTGACGGCGGAGATGAATCCGGACTATAAGTGGCTGAAGACCAGCGGCATCATCAGCCAGAATACCTGGGGCAATTTGCCCGGCGGCGAAATCTTCACCACACCCGGCGAAGTGAACGGCACATTCGTGGTGGATGGCGTGGTGGGCGATTACCTGTGCGCCAAGTACGGGGACCTGCAGTTGGAACCGCTGACCATCCGCATTAAAGGCAACCGGCTGACGGAAGCGCACTGCGCCAACCGCGCGCTCGAAGACGAGTTCTGGCGCTATACCCATACCGACGAGAATAGCGATCGCGTGGGCGAGTTCGCCATCGGCACCAACATCGGGGTCCGCGACGTGATCGGCAATATTCTGCAGGATGAAAAAATTCCGGGTGTGCATATCGCTTTCGGCGATCCTTACGGCAGCTATACGGGTGCGCCGTGGCGATGTTCCACGCACATCGACGTGGTCGGCCGCAAGTTCGACATCTGGGCCGACGATCGCATGATCATGCGGCATGGCGAATTTGTGCTGGAGGCCGGGGTTTAGAACCCGCGGCGAGGAGGCCGGTGAGGCCGCCGCGGGCAGCGTGCCTGCCCCACTGACTCAACCTATGATCCCCGCGCTTCGCGAACGCTTCAACGCCGCTTTCACCCCCGAGAAGTACGCCGCTTTCATAGCGCGGATGGAAGAGACCACAGGCACGCCGCTGGCCTTTCGCCATTCCGAAACGCCCTGTTTCTTCCCCGCGCCGTTGATCGAATCCATGGCGCGCGACGGCAGCGAACTGATCCGCCAGTTGAATTCGCCCGAGTATCTGGCCATTGCCCGGCAGGCTGTGCCGCCGCAATACGATGTGCCGCACGAGCCGGATCACCCGCTCTTCCTGCAGGTGGATTTCGGCCTGGTGCGCCAGGCGGATGGGGAAATCGTGCCGCGCCTGGTCGAGATCCAGGCCTTTCCATCGTTGTACGCGTATCAACCGGCGCTCTCGCAGATGTATATCGACACTTACGAACTGGACCCGGGCCTGCGCTACCTGCTGAGCGGCCTGGATCTGGCCGGCTACCAGGCGCTGCTGGGCCGCGCGATTCTGGGCGGACACGACCCGGAAAATGTCGTCCTGATGGAGATCGATCCGCAGCATCAAAAGACGGTATCGGACTTCATCCTTACCGAGCGCATGTTCGGCGTGCGCGCCGTGTGCATCACCGGGATACGCAAAGAGGGCCGGCGACTTTTTTACGAACGCGATGGCCGCCACATCCCGATTCATCGTATTTATAACAGAACCATTGTGGACGAGCTCGAACGCCGGGGGATCGTGCCGGCTTTCGATTTCCGCGACGACCTCGACGTGGAATGGGCGGGACATCCCAACGATTATTTCCGCATCAGCAAGTTTTCGATTCCGTACCTGCGCCATCCCTGCGTGCCGCAGACCTGGTTCCTCGACCAGCTTCATCACATTCCACAGGACACGCACAACTACGTGCTGAAACCGCTCTACTCGTTTGCGGGGCTGGGCGTGCGGATCGGCCCTGCGCGCGATGAAATCACGGCGATCCCCGCGGAGCGGCGGCGCGATTATATCTTGCAGGAGCGCGTCAACTTCGAGCCGGTGATCGACACGCCGCACGGCAGCACGCGCGCCGAGATCCGCATCATGTATATCTGGCAGGATGAATTGCTGCCGGTCTCACTGCTGGTGCGTATGGGCCGGGGCGCCATGATGGGCGTCGATCACAACAAGAACCTGGAATGGGTCGGGGCCTCGGCGGGGCTGGTGAGTTAGGGCGGCTCCAGTCCGCCGGCCGTTGACCTACGTGCGCAAGACCGCGGCGCCCCGCACCGCATCATGTTTCAAGGCGTTCAGCGCGGCATTCGCGTCCGCCAGTTCAAACTCCTGCACCCGCGTATGAATGGGGATCTCGGCGGCGATCTTCAGAAAATCTTCGCCATCCTGCCGCGTGTTATTCGCCACGCTGCGAACCACCCGCTCATGATACAGAAGGTTGTAATCCATGGCGGGAATCGGGCTCATGTAAATGCCCCCCAGCGCCACGGTGCCGCCTTTCTTCAGTACCCGCAACGCGGACACCACCAACTCGCCGGCGGGCGCGAAGATGATCGCCGCATCCAATTTGTCGGGAGGTTGATCGTCCGCCGCGCCGGCCCACTCCGCGCCCAGGTCGCGCGCCAGTTGCCGATGCCGCTCGTCCCGTGTCATGGCGTAGACCCGCACGCCCCAGTGCCGCGCCACCTGTATCGCAACGTGCGCCGCGGCGCCGAAGCCGTAGAGTCCCAACACACCGCCCGCGGCGATGCCCGAAACGCGCAGCGAGCGAAAACCGATAATCCCGGCGCATAGCAGCGGCGCGGCGGCCATGTCGCTGAAGCCGTCTGGAATGGGATAGACGAAATTCTCCGGCGCGACAATATATTCCGCATAGCCACCATCGACCGTATAACCGGTGAAGACCGCGTTCGCGCAAAGATTCTCACGCCCCGAGCGGCAATATTCGCAAACGCCGCAGGTGCGATGGAGCCACGCCACGCCCACCCGCGCGCCCACGTCGAATCGGGACGCCCCCACGCCGCGGCGCTCCACCGTGCCTACCACCTGGTGCCCGGGTATCACCGGACGCTTGCGCGGCGGCAGTTCTCCCTCCACTACGTGCAGATCGGTGCGGCACACGCCGCAGGCGCGCACCCGCACCAGGACTTCATGTGTGTGCGGATCGGGCACCGGCGCTTCCGAGAATCTCAAAGGGTTTGTTTCAACGGGTCCCGCCGATTCCAGAATACAAGCTTTCATAGGCGCTCTCCCTCCGTGTAAACATTCACATCCGGTCATTCCGGGCGCGTAACGAAAATCATTTCGCGGCGTCTTAACCGACAGTGTAGTATGCTTTGGGGCGATTTGCGAATATTGTATTCCGTCTTACTATAGGCCGCACAGGATACCTGACTTTTGGCGGCGTTGTCACTGGACGGCGGTATGTCGGCGCGGCTCCGAAGGCACTACACTGACCGTAGTTAGTTATGCCCGAATGACTTAATCTAACGCGTCTTTGCGTCTTTTAAGGAGCAATGCGATGACCACCATCACTAATCTAAGGTTGCACGCCGTTCTGGCTGTAGCCGCGATCGTGCTGTTTATTCCCGTGCTGTCCGCCCAGTCCATCATCTCCGGCGACATAACCGGCACGGTAACGGACCCCAGCGGCGCCAGTCTTCCGAACGCTCAAGTGACGCTGCACAATACCGGAACCGGGGCGTCTCAAACCGCCTCCACCAATACGGAAGGGGTTTATAGGTTTGCCTTTATCCCGCCCGGATCTTACAGCGTCTCTGTTACGGCCCAGGGATTCCGGGTTGCCCGCCAGACTAAGCTCGTGGTGCAAGCCGGACAATCGTCCACGGCTAACTTCCAGTTGTCGTTGGCCGCCGCCACCCAGACGGTTGAAGTGACCGAGCATGCGGCCGGCGTGCAGACGCAGGATGCCGATACCAGCACTAACTACAGCGAAGAACAGATCCTGGATATGCCCAACCCGGGCGGCGACCTTACTTACATTGCCCAAACTGCGCCTGGCGTCGTAATGAACACGCAATCGGGCTACGGCAATTTCTCGGCCAACGGGATGCCCGGCACATCCAACCTCTTCTCCATTAACGGACAGAATTTTAACGATCCGTTTCTCAGCTTGAACAATAGCGGCGCTTCCAACCTCCTGCTGGGCTCCAACGATATCGCGGAAGCGAACGTGATTACTAACGCGTACTCCGCGCAATACGGGCAATACGCCGGCACGCAAGTGACTTACATCACCAAGTCGGGGCGCAACGAGTTCCACGGAGACGCGATTTGGAATTGGAACGGCCGGTTCATGAACGCGGACGATTTCTTCAGTAACTCGATCGGCTCTCCCCGCCCGTTCGATAACTTCAACCAGTGGGCCACGGACGTGAATGGACCGATCTGGAAGAACCACACCTTCTTCGACGTGGATTACGAAGGGGTGCGCGAGGTGCTACCCACCGCCAGCACTCTTGTACTGGTTCCCAGCCCCCAATTTCAGGCGGCTACGCTGGCGAACCTGACCACGGTCGGCAATGCGGCCGAGATCCCGTTTTATAAACAGATCTTCGGTGTGTACAACGGCGCGCCCTCCATCGGTTCGGCTGTGCCGGCCACCAGCGCCAATGGCGGCTGCGGCGACTTTACCCTGCTGGGTGCGGGCGTGCCGTGCGCCGACCAGTTCCGCGCCACCGCACCCAACAAACTGAACGAATACCAATGGTCCGCGCGTGTGGATCATAATATCAGCGACAAAGATCGCGCCTACGTTCGCGTCTACCGCGACAACGGCTTCCAACCGACTTTCACCAGCCCGTTCGGTCCCACTTTCAATGCGCAAAGCAATCAACCGCAGATGTCCGCGCAGTTGTCCGAGAGCCACACGTTTAACGCCACCACAGTGAATCAGTTGAACGGTTCGGCGCTGTTCTATTCGGCCACGTTTCTCCCGTCGAATCCCTCCGCGGAAAACGCCGCGCTACCCGCGCTGGTGGGCTTCGCCGGCGGCGAATTCACCGAGACCGAGGACCAGCCGTTTTTCTTTCCGCAAGGGCGCCGTGTATTCCAGTATCAAGTGATCGACGACCTTTCGCACGTAATGGGAAATCACACGTTCCGGCTGGGCTTCTCGTGGCTGCATGACAACATCACGGATCTGGGCTTCGGTCAGAATACCCAGGGTTCGCTGACCATTGCCTCGCTGCAGGAGTTCTTCAACGGCGGCGGCCCCAACACTTTGTTGACCCAGAATTTCCCGAATTCCACCGAGCAGCCGTTCCAACTCAATACTTTTGGCGGTTACCTGGCCGATGACTGGAAGGTGAACGACCGCCTGACGGTGTCGCTGAACCTTCGCCTGGAGAATTACGGCAACCCGAGCTGCGGCCACGACTGTTTTTCACGCCTGGCCACGCCCTTCGATGGCGGGTTGGCGAACCCGGATACACCCTACAACCAAGCCATCGTCTACGACCAGCACAATGCATTTGCCAACACGCAAACGGTTGTCTGGGAGCCGCGTATTGGAATCGCCTGGCGGCCGTTTAAGAACGACGGCACCGTCATCCGCACCGGCGCGGGTGTTTTCGGCGACGAACTCCCCGGGTTCCTGGCGGAGAACGCCGCGTTCAACCCTCCGGGCTTGACGGCGTTCACCATTGCCAACGGCAACATCGCCCCGGGCGTACCCGGAAGCCTGTTTACCACGGCTTCGCAGGCCAACCAGGCCTTCCTCAGCCAGTTTGCCGCGGGCGGCACGCTGTCTTCCATCCAACAGGCTACCAATGGCGCGTTCGTTCCACCCAATGTATTCGGCTTCCCCGGCACCTTCTATTCACCGAAATACTATAAGTGGAACTTTGAAATCCAGCACGAACTCGGATGGCATACGGTGATGAGCGTGAATTACAACGGCATGCACGGCATTCACATCCCCATCGACGACAACGGAATGAACGCATACTGCCCCACCACCGTGTGTCCCGGCGGGTTTGCGGGATTACCAACCGGGGTACCGAACGCCAGCTTTGGGGTCGTGAACCAGATCCTTTCGGCGGGCACTTCGAACTATAACGGCCTGACCGTCAGCCTGCGCCGTTCGATCGCCGCCGGAATCAGTTTCAACCTGAATTACACATGGAGCCACGCGCTGGACGACGTTTCGAATGGCGGCCTGCTGCCCCTGAATGCGCTGCAAACCGATACAAGTTTACTCAATCCGCAGAATCCTTTTAACATCAGGGCCAATTATGGCGATTCCGACCTGGACGTGAGACACTACGTGAGCTTCGGCTGGGTGATGAGCGACATGTTCCGGCACGCCGGAATGCACTGGGGCCCGAACCAGGCATTTGGCGGCTGGACGCTCTCGAGCAACGTCTTCTTCCGCACGGGCCTGCCCTACACCGTGATCGATTCCGCCGCTACGACCACGCTCGGCGGCTTCAACTACGGCGGCACGATCTTTGGCACGCCGCTGACCAACAGCTTCGCAAGCTGCGGTTCGGGCGCCGTAAACGTTCCCTGTCTCACGACTTCCGAATTCGGAGCGAGCAACCCGAACCCCACAGGCTTTGGATCCCAGGCCCGCAACGACTTCCGGGGTCCCGACTTCTTCGACATCGATCTTTCGTTGATGAAAGACTTCGCCATCGGCGAGCATGTGCGGTTGGGAGTTGGGGCGCAGGCATACAACCTGCTGAATCATCCGAACTTCGATCAGCCCGTGAACGATATCGCGAATCCCTTGTTCGGATCGATTACGCGGTTGGTGGGACCTCCGACCAGCATCCTGGGGTCGTTCGTGGCGGGCAACGATTCCCCCCGTTTCGTGGAGTTGAAGGCCGAGTTGCGATTCTAGAAAAGCCAAACTCGCCAACTTGCCTGTTTATCGGTGCTTGTCCTATCGGCGTCCATCGGCGTTTATCGGGTGCCAACATGGGTTTTGATTTTAAGCGTGGAACCAAGGCAAAGCATATTTGGCCGCCGATAAACGCCGATGAACGCCGATAGGACACACGGCGAACCGGCAAACTATCCCACTTCAGGCCGCACATCTAAGGATGTGCGGCTTTTTTGTGGACCCGCGCGCAATGCTATACTCCCAGATCCATGTCCTCATCGGAAACAGGAGTCTTGCACCCCGCCGGCAGACCTTACCGGTTCATCATATTGGCCTTCGCCGCGCTGATGGCTTTCGGCAGTTACTTCGCCTATGACAGCGTGGGCGCCATCGAGACCACCCTCATCCAGGTCTTCCACACCGACCGCGCGGCGATCGGCACCATGTACACCATGTACAGTGTGGCCGCCGTCGTGGCCGTGGGGGCCGGAGGTATTCTCATCGATCGCGCGGGCGTGCGCCGCGCCAGCATGATTTTCTCGGGCTTCGTGGTAGCCGGCGCGGCCATGGTCGCCTGGGCGCCCAGCCTGCCGGTCCTCTATGCCGGCCGCGTCATTTTCGGCGTGGGGTCGGAATCCATGATCGTGGCGCAGAGCGCCATCACCGCGCGTTGGTTCTCCGGCAAGGAACTGGCCATGGCTTTCGGGATCACCCTGACCATCGCGCGCCTGGGCACGCTGTTTTCCTTCAACACCGAAGAGTTGCTGGCCGCCCGTGTAGGCTGGCGGGGAGCGTTGTGGATCGCGGCCGCGCTGTGTGTCTTCAGCCTGGTGTGCAACTGGATCTATACGCTGATGGACAGGCACGCCGAACCCATCCTGAAATTGCCCGAAGCCGGGTCCGGCGACAAAATCACCTGGAGCGATGTGAGCAAGTTCCGCCCCTCTTACTGGTACGCCGTGGGCATTTGCGTAACCTTCTACTCCGCGATCTTTCCATTTACGGCGCTGGCCACCGACTTCTTTCACGACAAATGGCAGATGCCCATGGCGTCGGCCGAGGGCCTGGGCTTCTTTGCGGGCGTGTTCTTCAACCTGACCCACATGTTTACCACCGCTCAGGGAGTGACCTCGATCATCATCGCCGCATCGATGGTGCTGGCGCCGTTCGCCGGCAACCTGGTGGACCGCGTCGGGCGCCGCGCCACGCTCATGGTAGTGGGCTCGCTCCTGATTGTTCCCGCGCACCTGCTGCTCGGCCTGACGCACATCTCGCCGGTGTTTTCGATGATCGTGCTGGGCGCGGCCTTCGTGCTGGTACCCGCCTGCATCTGGCCATCCGTGCCGCTGATCGTGGATGCACGCTGCGTGGGCACCGCTTTCGGCCTGATGACGGCCATCCAGAACCTGGGCTTGGCGGCTTACCCCGTGGCCAACGGCGCGCTCCGGGATGCCACGCATGGCTACACCGCCAGCCAGATCATGTTTGCCGCGCTGGGCTTCTGCGGACTGATATTCTCGCTGCTGCTGCTGCGCGCCGATCGAAGGGAAGGCGGCCGCCTGGAGCGGGCCAAATAAAACGCTGTATAATCGGGCTTCCGGTTCTTAGCACAAATTACGATAGCCAGGTCTTCGATTCACAGAGAGGAAGTCTCAAACGATGGTTACACCAGCTCTGTTGCTGCTTGCCGCAGTCCGCCAGTCGCGCATTACCGCGCTCGACTGGGTGACGATCGCGCTCTATTTCGGTATTCTGCTGGGCGTGGCCACCTGGGTGGTCCGCAAGGGGAAGGATTCCGCCGCCGATTACTTCCTGGCAGGGCGCAACCTGGGATGGTGGGTCATTGGCGCCTCCATCTTCGCATCCAACATCGGCTCGGAGCACATCGTGGGGCTGGCGGGATCCGGCGCCACCAGCGGCGTGGCGATGGCGCATTACGAACTGCACGCCTGGTGTCTCTTGGTCCTGGGCTGGGTCTTCGTGCCCTTCTATATGCGCTCCATGGTGTTCACCATGCCGGAGTTTTTGGAGCGGCGCTTTAACGAGAAGTCACGCTACGTGCTATCCATCGTTTCCATCATCACGTTCATCATCTCGAAGATCGCGGTAGGCATCTTCGCGGGAGGCGTAGTGTTCGGCACGCTGTTCCCGCAGATGTCCATCACCCTGGGCGGCGTGACCATCGACAGCTTCTGGATCGGCTCCGTGCTGGTCATCGTGCTGACCGGTCTTTATACGACTCTCGGCGGCATGCGCGCGGTGGCTTACAACGATGCCGTGCAGGTCACCGTCCTGATTCTCGGATCGTTTCTGCTCACCGCTTATGGCCTCGTCCGCCTGGGAGGGTGGCACGAGTTGCGGGAAATCTGCGGCTCCAATATGTTCAACCTCTGGAAGCCGCTCATCCCGCACGGCGTCGAAGGCACCTGGGCGCCGATCCTGCAGACCAATGCCGCCGGCGCGGTGGTGAAGCAGGCCTGGTATTTCAACGACAATTTCCCGTGGCTGGGCATGCTGTTCTGCGCGCCCATCATCGGCCTGTGGTATTGGTGCACGGACCAGTACATCGTGCAGCGCGCCTTGGGCGCTCCCAATGAAACGATCGCGCGCCGCGGCAGCATCTTCGCCGCTTTTTTGAAGTTGTTCCCGGTGTATCTGTTTATCATTCCCGGCCTGATCTGTTTCGCGCTGGCCAAGAGCGGCAAGGTGCCTGAGCTTACGGGCATGATCGGTCCGGATGGCAAGTCCATCCCGGCGATGTCGAACGCGGCCTTCCCCATGATGGTGCAATACCTGCTGCCCGCGGGCGTGCGCGGCATTGTAGTGGCCGGATTGCTTTCGGCCCTGATGGGCTCGCTGGCGGGCGTGTTCAATGCCTGTTCGACGTTGTTTACGGTCAACCTGTATCAGAAGTGGAAACCGCAGGCTTCGCAGCATGAACTGGTGCGCACGGGCCAAACCGCGACCGTCATTATGGTATTGATCGCGCTGGCCTGGATTCCGGTCATCAAGAATGCGCAAGGCCTCTACACTTACTTACAGTCCGTGCAAGGATATCTGGCGCCGCCCATTTTCATCGTCTTTTTCCTGGGGGTCTTCTTCAAGCGCATGAATGGCGCGGGCGCCCTGTGGGCCATGATCGTGGGCTTCGCGCTGGGAATCTTCCGCATGTGCGTGGACACCCCCGTCACGCTGGGGATGGGCGGATTCACAGGGTATGAGAAGGGATCGTTCCTGTGGGTGGTCAATAACATTTACTTCCAATATTTCAGCGTGTTGATTACGCTTGTGTCGGCCGTGGTGATGGTCTCCGTAAGTTACATGACGGCCGCGCCGGACGACCGGACCATACAGAGCCTCACTTTCGGCACCGCGACGCAGGCGGATCGAGTGAAAACCCGCGCCGGGTGGAGTTGGCGGGAAGTGGCGGCTTCCGGACTGGTGCTGGTTTGCATCCTGGGTGGCTATCTTTATTTCCGGGGGTGATTTGCGCGGCGTAATTCTTAGCCGCCGGACATTTCTTTTCCTGCCGGGATGACGGAATTCTCCTCCGTTTTCCGCAATACTACTATGAAGGCCGAGACGAAACCAGAACACGGCCGAGGAGAATACGATGAACGCGAACATGAAATCTATCCTGGTGCTGGCCATCATGCTGGCGCCTCCAGCGATCGGCAAGAAAAACGCCGGCGGCGATGCAGGCGGGCAGGACTGGCGCGCTCCCATTCAAGACCGGTTAGAGGCGAAGTACGCGCTCACCAAGGCTTCCGCCGACAAGAGCGACATCGTAAAGGCGGGCGCCGTCCTGGTGCTGAAAAAGGACAATCTGGTGATGCTGACGACCGACATGATGAACCTCGCGCCCAACGTCTACAAAGACGGAAGAATCACACAAGGCTTCATTGGCCGCAGCTATCGTCGTCCAGGCGCCACCAACAGCCGTGTGTTCGTGAGGGGCGAGAAGTTCTGGCTGGAAAGGGTGGATGTCAAAGACGACGGTGTGGTCCTGGAGTTTCTCAGCGACCCCTTCGACGACGTGCGCTACAAGGGCACGCTGCGCTTCCCGTTCCCGAAGCTCTCGCCGCCGCCGATCGAACGAATTGAGGAACTGGTCGCGCAGGTGATCGACGTGGACGGCGGAGATCAGGCGGCCGCCGGTAGCCAGCCGCCCGCGCCCGCGCCCGCGCCGGTGGCGCCCCCGGCCGAAGCACCAGTCGCGCCTATTGCACCGCCGCCCCCGCCGCCCGAGGATCCGAAATCCATCTCGATCGGCCAAACCAAGGCCCAGGTGGAGGCCGCTTTCGGGCAGCCCTTGCACGAGGCCAAAGTGGGCGTCAAGCTCATCTATGTCTATAAAGATCTCAAGGTTGTCTTTGTCAACGGCAAAGTTACCGATGTGCAGTAGTCCGGACGCCACGGCGCGAATGAACTGTTAAGGGCGCCAGGACCGGTCCGCGCGCAGCTTGGCCGCCTTCTCAGGCTGCTTGAGCGCGTCGTACGCGGCCGCCAGGTCCTGGCGCGCATCCTCCAGTTGATCCGCCTGCGGATGCGCCTGATCGGCCAGGATCCGATAACCGGCGGCAAGGTGCTTTTCCGCTTCGGCGTAGCGCTTTTCCCGAAGCAGCGCCCGTCCCCAGATCGCTTCGGCGTATCCAATCCGGGGGCTGGCCGGAGGGAATTTCGCAACGAAAATGCCGACGGCGTCCCGAAGCATGGGTTCGGCGCGGCGCTCTTGTCCTTCCTTGATGCAGGCCGCGGCCAAATCCACCTTCGTTGCAGCCGTAAAATGGCTTCCGTCCCCATATAGGGTCCGCTCGATTTCGATGGCGCGCGTCAAGTCCCGCTCGGCCGTCGCCAGATCGCCGCTCCTCGTGGCCAGTTCCCCCAGCGTATTCAGGTTGTACGCCAAATAAAGATGGACCGGACCGTAAGTACGTTCCTGGGTTTTGAGCGCGCGCGCGGCGAGGGCCTGAGCTTCGGTATCCTTGCCTTGCCATGCCAAGGTGCGGGCAAGAATAGTTAAACAAGCGGCGGTATCCGGCTGGTCCGGTCCATACCATTGCTCGATGATCCCAAGCGCTTCACGATACAAAGCTTCAGCCTCGGGATATTCGCCCAAGCTGGTCTTGATGGATGCCAGGTTCATCAAATCGGTCCCCATCTGCGGATGCTTTTGGCCATACAGTTGACGGTCGAGCGCCACGGCCCGCCGATCCAGGGATTCCGCGGCCGCGAATTTTCCAAGGTAATAATTCGCCACGCCGTCGGCCGTCAGGCTGTCCTTGAGGATGTACATCACGTCCTCGGTGGACGGCTGGAGGCGCACGATCGGGTCCAGCAAAGCAATCGCCTGGTTGTAGGCGCCCCTTAGCACCAGGATGCGGGCCAGGCTTTCGCGCGCTCCCAGGAGCGAGGCCGAATCGGCCGCCGCATGCCGGCTGGCAACTTCCAGAGCCTTTCGCGCCAGGGTTTCGGCCTCCGGGAACTGCGCTTGATCGCCGCGCAATATGCCCAGTTGCGAGATGGCATCGGCGACCTTGGGATGTTCCGGTCCCAGCGCCGCTTTCATTTTGTCCAGCCCCGCGCGCAACAGCTCGTCCGCGGTCGGGTAGTTGCCGAGCAGTTGATACATCTCTCCCAAGGTCTCGTAAAGGTCCGCCTGGGTTTCGGGATCGGAATCGAGCGAGGCGGCTTCTGTTACGCCGCGGTCGAGCAGGGCAACGGCGCGCAAATCCGGCGAGGGGGCGGCGGCCTTGCCTCCCTGAAACAGGTTCAACATGAAGCGCTCCACGCGCTTGGTGCGGGCCGCCTCCGCCAGGGCCGCGTTGCGCGCGCGCGCCAGCCGCACCGTGAAAAAGACCACGAGACCCACAATCAGCGTGAAGACCAGACATGCCGCGGCAACCGCGCGCCGGTTTCGCCGGATAAATTTGTCCGATCGGTATCCGAGGCCGCCCGGCCGCGCTTCCAACGGTTCCTCGCGCAGGAAATGATCGATATCCCTGATCAGCGCTTCGACCGACGCGTAGCGGGCCGCCACATCGTAGGCCAGCGCTTTCAAACACAGGGCATCCAGATCCTTCCAGGCCCTCTGGCTGAGCCGGCGGCTGGCTACCGACGAAGGCTTCGCGGGGGCCTGCTCCACGGGACGCCGTCCCGCCAGCATCTCATAGAGGATGACCCCCAGCGAGTACACATCGGTGTAGGCTCCCACGCTGCCATCGCGCTTCCATTCCGGCGCCGCGTAGCCCTCCGAGTAGAACCGCACGCTCGATGAACCGTCCCCGTCGCCGGCCGGATCGTTGAGTTCCCGCGCGATCCCGAAGTCCAGCAGCCGCGGCGTCCCGTCCCGCTCCACCAATATGTTGGAAGGCTTCAAGTCGCGATGAATCACCGCTTGTCCGTGCGCGTACTGCACCGCCTCGCACACCCTCCGGAAGAGGCGCAACTGCTCCTCCACGGGCCGCTCCCGCTGCCGGCAGTATTCGGTGAAGGGCTCGCCTTCCACATACTCCATCACGAACCACGGCGTGCCGTCCAAAAGCGTGCCGGCATCGTACAACCTTGCGATGAAGGGATGTTTAAGCTTCGCCAGCGTCTTGATCTCGCGGGCGAATTGTTCGCGCCGCGCGGGCGTCATCCCCGCATGCAGCAGAAACTTGATCGCTACCGGCTGGCCCGTATCCTCGCGCTCGGCCAGCCCTACTACGCCCATCCCGCCCTCGCCCAGAATTCGAATCAGCCGGTAAGGGCCGACCTCCCGCACGGGAAGGGTTTCTACGGGTGCGCCAACCATGCGATACGCGATCTCGGGCAAGCCGCGATCGAGCAGCGGAGTTTCGCCGCTGTCGCTCTTCAGCAAGCCGAGCACGGCGGCCATCAACTCCGCGTCCTCCCCGCATGCCGACTTCAGGAATTCCTCGCGTTGCGGCGCGGGAAGTTCGGCCGCATCGTTGAACACGGCCGTGATCCGCTCCCAGCGCGCGCTGTCCATCGTGACTTACTCCGTTTCCAGGGGAATTCCCGATTCGATTTTCGATTCAGGCGTGACGCTTATGCCCCTCGCTTTGCGCAGTACTTGAATGAAAGCTAACAAGGCTCGTCTCGAAATCGTAACAACGGGGCGGGTAGGTTGCAACAGGAGAGGATCGCAAAATGAACGCATCTTACGGAAAATCTAATTCACACGTGAAATCGAATTCACGGCGGCGCGCCGCGCGGTGTGCCGTTTTCACTCTATTGGCAAGCGTGGCAGCGGTTTCCGCCAACGCCCAAACGCCGCCTTATCTCGAGTACCAGTATGCGACCATCACCGGCTCCGGCAACACGATCACGGTCACCCGCCTTCCCGTGGTTCTGTCGACGGGGACCAGCTACGTCAACGTGGTCATCGAATTTGACGTGGCGGCCAACGGCACCATCACGGTGGCGGGAAATCCCACGGTGGTCGCGGCGCCGGCGCAGTTGATTAACAACTTCCTGGCGGGAAGCTACAAAGGGCCGTCGGTCGATAGCAATTACGACATCACGGTTTTCGGTCCGGGCACCACCACGGGTGGGGCGACCGAGTGGTCCCTGGCCACGGCAACGGGCGCTAACTGTTACACGACGCCGAGCAGCGCCACTTGGTACGTGTTCGGCGGACCCATGACCAAGCACCCGCTCTACCAAACCCTAAAAGCGGCCGGCATCACGACGGCGACCTATCAGGCGTACAGTTGGGGCACTACCGGCACGCAAAGCTGCGGTGGCAGCCCTTGGGCTTCGAACTCCCTGATCGGCCTGTCGCAGACCGGCAGTGCCTTGATGATCTACAGCTTTACGAGCAATGGCACGGATCAAAACCAACCCGCGGGCGAAATCACTTATGTAAACCAAAACCCGTAGGGGCCGTTGCCTGGACGGTTTTGCAGCTTCGGGCGCGGCGCGCTACTCTGGCTTCGGGGAGATCCTCCCCGCCAGCCAGGCGCGCGCCGCGCGCCAGTCGCGCTCCACCGACGATTCGGAAACCCCCAGCAGCGCGGCGATCTCACTTACTTCCATCCCTCCAAAAAAACGGCTTTCCACAACCTGCGCCTGCCGCGGATTGAAGCCCTCCAACTCCTTCAGCGCCATGTCCAGCGCCAGCAATTCCCCCGGCCAGGAGGCCAAGTCGTGGATGGAATCGTCAAGCGGCACAAAGCTGACTTCTCCGGCGCCACCCCTCTTGCGCGCTCCCCTGCGGCGCGCTTCATCCACCAGGATCTGCCGCATGGCTTTGGTGGCGATCCCCTTGAAATGCGTGGCCGAGGTAGCGGCCAGATGCGGCGAACCCTGAAGCTTCAGCCAAGCCTCGTGTACTAGCGCCGTAGAGTTGATGGTGGCGTTCATCTCGTTCTTCCGCACAAACGAAGCCAACCGGCGCAACTCCTCGTATACCAGGCTGAACAGTTCGTTCCGGGCGCCCTTGTCTTTTGGATCGAGCGCGGTTTGGGCGGGCGCGCTTGGCGGTTCCGGCATGACGGTTTTATCCCTACGCTTCCTTGATCGAAATCGTATCAATCGGGCGGGTGCATTGCAACCGTAGCGAGGAAGCCGGCTAAAAGCCAGCTGCGGGCGCCATTGCCCGCCCCACAAACCGTCAAGTATTGAGGCTTTCATAGAAGCTCAAAGCGTTGTCGCCTTGCTTCAGCAGGCGCGTACGCCGCAGCTCTCCGTGCAGATCCCCTGGATCGAAGCGCACGGAATGCTGCGCGATCACCAGCGGAGCGGCGGCAGCTTCGATGGCGACGGCATATTCCGCCGCCAGATCGTACGGGGGATCGAGGAAGACGATATCCGCCGGGTGGCGCGCGAGGGAAGCCGCCACTTTCCCCACCACCACCGTGGCCAAGGCTTCGATGCCCAGCGCGTGCAGGTTCTCGCGGATGGCTTCCACCGCGTGCCGCCCGTTCTCCACAAAGACGCAGCGCCGCGCGCCGCGGCTGAGCGCTTCGATGCCCACCGCGCCCGTGCCCGCGTAGGCATCCACGAATACGGCGCCCTGGATGCGCGGCGCCAGGATATTGAACAGCGTCTCGCGCAGCCGGTCCGGGGTGGGGCGCGTGGCCAGACCCGGGATGCTCTTCAACCGCCGCGAACGGAACTCGCCCCCAATCACCCGCATCAGCCCACCGTCACCAGGCCGTAGCGCCGCTGCCAATGATCGCGAATGTAAGCCACCGCCTTGCGCAGTTCCTCCTCGGCCGGCGGATGACTGATGAAATCCAGCGCCTCCCGGCGGGCGGCTTCCAGTATCTCCTTATCGCGCAAGATATTCGCCACGCGCAAGGACGGCAGCCCGGACTGCTTCGTGCCAAAGAACTCGCCCGGCCCGCGCAGCTTCAGGTCCATCTCGGCGATCAGAAACCCGTCGTTGGTATCCACCAGCGTGCGGATGCGTTCCTTGGCCGTATCGCTCATGCGCTCCGTAATCAGGACGCAATAACTCTGCGCCGCGCCGCGGCCCACGCGCCCGCGAAGCTGGTGGAGTTGCGCCAGTCCGAAGCGTTCGGCCTGCTCGATGACCATCACGGTCGCGTTGGGCACGTCCACTCCAACTTCGATCACCGTGGTCGAGACCAGAATCTTGATTTCGCCCTTTTTGAAGCGCTCCATGGTGGATTCTTTCTGATCGGCCGGGAGGCGCCCGTGCATCAGGCCCACCGCCGTCCCCGGAAACACTTCCTGCGACAGATGTTCGTGCATCTTCTCGGCGGCCTTCATGGCGCTGGTTTCGGATTCCTCAATCACCGGATATACCACATAGGCCTGGCGCCCTTCGTCGATCTGTTTCTTGATGAAGCTGTAAACGCGCTCCGCGTGATCGGATGTCACGTGCCTGGTCACGACCGGCTTGCGTCCCGGCGGCATCTCGTCGATCACGGATACATCCAGGTCGCCGTACAGGGTCAAGGCCAGCGTGCGCGGGATGGGGGTCGCGGTCATCACCAGCACATCCGGATGCACGCCCTTTTGCAACAGCTCGAACCGCTGCATCACGCCGAAGCGATGCTGCTCGTCGACGATCGCCAGGCCCAGCTTCGCGAACTCCACGTCTTTTTCGAGCAGGGCGTGGGTCCCGATGGCCACGTGCGCGAGGCCGGCGGCGATCAGTTTTTTCAGTTGGCCTTTCTCGCGGCTGGTGAACGATCCGGTAAGCTGTACCACCACGTAATTCAGGCGCGCCAGAAGTTGCTTGAAGTAGAAATAATGCTGGGCGGCCAAAATCTCCGTTGGCGCCAGCACGGCCACCTGGTAACCATTCTCGATGGCGATCACTGCCGCTTCGGCCGCCACAATCGTTTTACCGCTGCCGACGTCGCCTTGTAGCAGGCGGTTCATGGGCCGCGGCGCTTTCATATCCTGGGCGATCTCGCCGAGCACGCGCTTCTGCGCGCCGGTGGGCTTGAACGGCAACATGGCCTTCACCTTCTCGCGCACACTGTCGGTGAGCTCGAACGAGATGCCCGGCATGGTCCGCGCCTTGCTCCGCTTCAAGGCTACGCCGCATTCCAGCCAGAAGAATTCCTCGAAAATCAGCCGGAATTGCGCCTGCGAGCGGAATGCGTTGAGCAGGCGCATGTCGGAATCCTGCGGCGGAAAGTGGGTCTCGCGGATGGCCGTCCAGCGGTCCGGCAGTTTCAATCGAAGGCGCACTGCTTCGGGTAGCTGGTCCCCCACCGGCGGCAGCGATTCCAATACGCGATGCATCATGGTGCGCAGCAGGCGCGTGCTGATCTTGGCCACGGCTTCGTAAACCGGAACCACGCGCCCCAGGTGCAGCGCGGCCTCCGCCGCATCGTCGTCGTCGGACAGGATCTCGAATTCCGGATGCAGCATGGTGAGTTGGCCGGCGTAGCTGTCGAATTCCACCTTGCCGTACAGCGCCACTTTCTGTCCGGGCGCCAGCACGTTGGCCAGGTAGCCGCCATGAAACCACTTGCCCACCAGGACGCCGCGGGAGCGGTCGGTGAACGACGCTTCGAACAATCCCAGGTTGCGCCGCTTGAAACCGGAAAGACTCGCCGAGCGCACTTCCGCGATTACCGTCGCCATTTCACCCGGCGCCAGCTCGTTCACCGGCTTCACATTGCTTCGGTCTTCGTAACGGAACGGCACGTAGGCGAGCAGATCCTCCACCGTCGCCAGACCCTTGGCCTCCAGCATGGCGGCGCGCGCCGGCCCGACGCCTTTGACGTAAGTGAGCGAAGTAGCGAGATCCATAGAACCAGACGAAAACTGCGGCCGGCTGGAAAGCCGGCTGCGGGCACGATTGCCCGCCCCACAAGACGGTACCCACCACAGTGTACAATGCCGGAAGTGAAGCTTACCGCCTTCCTACTTTTCTGTGCGATCCCGGCCGCCGCCGCGCTGCGCCTGGGCATTATCGGAACCGACACCTCGCACGTGACCGCTTTCACGGAAATCCTGAACAACGAATCCTCGCCGGACCACGTTCCCGGCGGTCGCGTGGTGGCCGCGTATAAGGGCGGCAGCCCGGATATCGAATCGAGCGCCACCCGGGTGGACAAATTCGCCGAAGAACTGCGCACCAAGTGGAACGTACATTTTTATCCGAGCATCCCGGAGCTGTGCCGCAACGTGGATGCGGTGCTGCTGGAAAGCGTGGACGGCCGCGTCCACCTGGAACAAGCGCGCGCCGTGATTGCCGCGCATAAACCGCTATTCATCGACAAGCCCATGGCTTCCACGCTGGAGGATGCGCGCGAGATTGCGCGCCTGGCCGCCGCGGCCGGCGTCCCCTGGTTCAGCTCTTCCAGCCTGCGCTTCGGCGAAATCGCGGAAACCATGAAGTTCGCCGACGCTACCGGCGTGGCCACCTGGGGCCCGGGACCGTTGGAGCCGCATCATCACCTCGACCTTTCCTGGTACGCCATCCATCCCATCGAGCTGTTGTATTCGCTGATGGGCCCCGGCTGCGAAGAAGTCAGCCGCATCTACTCGCCGGATGCCGACGTGCTCGTGGGGCGCTGGAAAGACGGCCGCATCGGCACGGTGCGCGCGCTGCGCCCTTATAGCGACTACGGCGCGGTGGTCTTCCGCCCCAAGCAGATTGTGGAAAGCCCCTCCCGCCCAGCCGACAGCTATCGCCCGCTGTTGGTGGAGATCGTCAAATTCTTCGAGACCGGGCAGCCGCCCGTGGCCAACCGGGAAACTCTCGAGATCTTCGCATTCATGGATGCGGCCCAGCGCAGCAAGGACGAAGGCGGCAGGCCCGTGCGCCTACGCTAGCGAAGCGGGTAGGATAGTAGATTACACTCATGCCAAATCTGCTGGAGGGCAAAACCGCCCTCATCCTCGGAATTGCCAATAAATGGAGCCTGGCTTATGCCATCGCGCAAGCCTTCTGGCGCGAAGGGGCCACCTTGGCTCTTACGTATTTAGGCGATCGCCAGAAGATCGCCATTGAAGAAATGTCGGCGGGCATGCCCATCGCGGGCATCTGGCCGTGCGACGTGACTAAGGAAGACGATCTGCTGGCGCTCACCGAGTCGCTGCGCGCGCTGGGCCGCCCTTTGGACGCCGTGGTCCACAGCCTGGCTTTCGCCAATCGCGAAGACCTGTCGCGGCCGTTCGTGGAAACCGGGCGCGCCGGATTTCTGCTGGCGCAGGAGGTGAGCGCGTTTTCCCTGGTGGCCGTAGCGCGCGCCACGGCGCCGGTGATGACCACCGGCGGCGCCCTCATGACGCTCACCTATCTGGGTTCCACGCGCGTGGTGCCTAACTACAATGCCATGGGCGTAGCCAAGGCATCGCTCGAAGCCTCAGTCCGCTACCTGGCGAGCGACTTGGGGCCGCAGCGCATCCGCGTGAATGCCATCTCCGCGGGGCCCATCAAAACGGCATCCGCGCGGGCCATCAAGGATTTCACCACCATCCTGGACTACGTGGCCACGCGCGCGCCCCTGCGGCGCAACACCGATCCCGCCGAGGTCGCCGATACGGCCGTCTTCCTGGCCAGCGACCTCGGCCGCGGCGTTACAGGCAATACCATCTTCGTGGACGCGGGCATTCAGATCATGGGTTTATAGTTAAGTAGACTCATGAAAATTGAAGTAGTCCTGACGGAATCGGAAATCGTCCAAGAGCTGACCGAGGCCGTGGAGGCACGCGACCTCCCCGAAAAATTCTTCTATTGGAGTCCGTTGGCGGTGCGCGCGTGGCTCGAGCGAGCGGCCGATCCGGCGTTCGCAGGTCTGCATCGGGCCTGGGAGCAACTCGCCGCGAAAGCCGCCTGGCTGCTGGAACCCTTCGCCCCGCCGATCCAGGTGATCAGCTTAGGCGCGGGCGATGGTGCGACGGATCGCCTGCTGCTCGATGCCATCCGGCAGGCCGGCCGCGAACAGAGATATTTTCCCGTTGACGCCAGCCAGGCTTTGCTCGAAATGGCCTGCGCGGGCGCCGAGGATCTGGACATCGAGACCTCCGGCATCAAGGCGGATATCTCCAGCCCCATGCACCTGGTGTTCGCCTCCGACGCCGCGGAATCGCCCAAGCTGCTGCTGATGTCCGGCAACACGCTGGGTGGATTCGATCCGCTCGACCAGGTGAAGCACGTGGCGCAGTGCATGCACGGCGAAGACCGCCTGATCCTGGACGCCGAGATTTTCGAGACCGATGGATCCGCGCCGCATGTGGACTCGCTGCGGCAGTTTGCGTTCGCGCCCCTGGCCGCGCTGGGCGTGTCCGCCGATGACGGTGAGATCCGGTTTGAGGACAAGCGCGACAAGAGCATCGCGGGTCTCGAAGTGACGGCCGCATATTTCCGCCCGAGCCACGATCTGCGCATCGCCGCGCCGGACCGCGAAGTGCTGGTGGAGCGCGGCGAACACATCAACCTGAACTTCGGTTATAGGTTCACACCGGACGCGCTGCGGGAGTTGCTGGCGGAGCGCGGTGGGCTGCGCATTCTGGATGAGATTGTGAGTCCGGACGGCCGCTATTTATTGGCGGTGTGTTCGCGGTAGAATTGTGGGGTCAGGATGTGCGCCCGTAGCTCAGCTGGATAGAGCGGCTGGCTTCGAACCAGTAGGCCGGGGGTTCGAGTCCCTCCGGGCGCACCAGATTCTAAAGGTTTTAAGCATCAATTCACCTTCGTAGCTGCTGAATTGACAGCCAACTTGACAGCCACGGGATTCAAGGCATCGTCCATCTTGCGCGCCGTCTCGTGTTTCATCTCTTCCAGAACGTGCCCGTACGTGTTCATCGTCAGGCTGATCGAAGAGTGCCCAAACAGTTCCATGATGAAGCGCGGGTGAACGCCCTGCGCAAGTAGCAACGTCGCGGCAGAGTGGCGCAGATCGTGGAATCGTATGCGCGGCAGCGCAGACGCCTTCAGGATTGGGTAGAATTTGCGAAGCATGCTGCGTTGGTCCAGCAGCGTACCGCGCCCGGTTGTGAAGACCATGCCAGTCTCAACCCATCCCTGACCTGCCGCGAGCCGTTCTTCATCCTGAGACATACGGTGGGCCACAAGCGCTGAAACAGCGACGCGCGGGAGACTGATCCCGCGCCGGCTTTTCTCCGTTTTTGGTTCAAGCATCATGAGGCTGCTACCCCCCTCCGGTTCCAGGTTTTTCACTCGCTGCTGAGTGTAGTTCACCGTGATCCTTCCGGCTTCAAGGTCAACATCCTCCCACCGCAGCCCAAGGATTTCGCCCTCGCGCAACCCGAGACTTAACCCAACAGTAAACAACGCTTCCAGGCGATGGCCTTTGATGGCGGAAAGAAACCGGATTGCTTCCTCCTGATTGAATACGCGAAGGGGCTTTTTTTCCAGGCGCGGGGCCTTTGCAAGCGCGGCAACGTTTCGGTGAATCAGGCCGTCATGGACCGCGATATTCAAAGCGGCTCTAAGCGTCGCTCTGAGGTGGCGAATCGTCTTTGACGAAAGGCCAGCTTCCGCTTTGGCGCGCATGAACTCTCGAACGTCCTGGGGCTGGACTTTCGCCAGTAGACTGCGCCCAAACGCCGGAATAAGATGTACGCGCGTCTGGTACTCATACGCGGCGTACGTCTTCGGCTTCAGTGTAGGCGGTCTTTGCGCCGCAAGCCACTGGGTAAGCCAGTCGCCAACCGTGAGACGGCCCGATTCGGCGGGTAGGCCGAGTTGTTCAGCCCGGAGAGCACGAGTCAGTTCTTCTTGAACTTCTTTGCGCGTAACCCCGTAGAATGATTTGCGGTGCCGTTTGCCGTCTCGGTATCCAAGGTCAATTGTGGACGCCCAACGTCCATCCTTGCGCTGGTAGATCGATCCCTCTTTGTTACCCCGTCTGTTCATTGGATTTCTCCCTTCTTCTTGGCCCTGTACTTCCGCTGGGCAAACCTATTCTTGGCTTTGGGGCCGCATACCTGGCAGAAGTGATTCTGGCAGGGCCGCGGCCATCGCCCTGGTCCCTTGCGACCCTTCCGGGGTGCCCTGGGATCGTACCAACTGGAACAGGCCGAACAGCGTGCGAGGCCTTCCCGTTGCATCACAGCCCAAAGCAGTTCTGCGCTAATCGCGCCCAGTGCGCGAATCTCAATAGGGCGGGGCTTCGAGCCGCCCGGACAGCCCCCAATGCCAAGAGGGTGACTCGGGGCTAGACAAAAATCGATTACCCCGCCCGACCAATCGAGGGCTATCGTCACTTGGGACTCATCAAGCCAGTGACTTAAGAATGAAGCCAAGGCTTGTTTCTGCTGTGCGACCGTGTTGATCGGCTGAGCCGCCAGAACGGCGATGAGCGGATTTGCTGCGAGCTGGTCACCCTTCTTCGCTGCTATGAGGGCGTCGAGGGGTGTTCCTCTTATCTGCTCCGCCAGATTCGCCATGCAACGAATCAGCACGTTACGATCACCCTTGCCAAGAACCAAGCGCGCGCCTAGTGGACTCGCATCAGTGCTGAGCGGAATGCCGTCAAACCGCCATGACCAGTCATCCTTGCTGGCTCGCTGGTCCGAGTGAAGTAGGTTTGCAACCGTGAGGATTCCGTTGGCTCGTCGGATGTATCGTTGCCATCCCTCAATGCTTTCCTTGGCGACCGGAAAGGGCGTCAGGTCTCCTGGCCCACGAACGACCGTGAAGTCCGCAGGCATCATGAGCGTTTCGTAACACCGAGCGTTGAAGTTCCTCGTGCGGTGCCCCATTGCGAACCCATGCCGGCAAACGCCAAGCGGCCCGTACTTGCGGGCGAACCCTAATAGCTGTTCGGGTTTCTTCCCGGCCAATCCCGTGAACGCTTCGAGCAGCGAGGTAAACGAAACGCGACGGTTCCCTTCAGGTCGCATAGAAAGCTCTCGGTCTGTCTCCCACACGATATTGCCTTCATCGATTCGCACCGGCAGTTCAGGGCGTAGCAGGAAACCCCGCGAACCGAACGGCGATGGGGAGTTGGGAATGAATACCTGCACGTAAGCCTCACGTCATCTTTAAGGCATTCCCATCCTAACATGGCTTTCCGCACAATACGAAGTGGATCTTAAGAGGACCACATGGAAAAACTACTTCTGAAGCCCGCCGAGGTCAGCGAACTGACCGGAATGGGCAAGTCGAAGACGTACGAGCTAATCGCGGCGGGCGTGATCCCCAGCGTTCGGATCGGGAAATGCGTCCGGGTTCCGGCGGGTCGCCTGCGACAGTGGATCGAGGAGCTACAGACCCAAGAACCCGCAAAAACCCCTCAAAAAAGCTTGTGATTGCTGCTAATCGCTCAGTTTTTGAACCGCTTTTGGAAAGAGATTGGACTAAAGGGCTATGGACGCAGACAAGGAAATGTGGTATCGCACAGGTGCTGCTGCACGGCAGTTGGACACGTCGCCGCACACAATCAGGGAACTGGCGAAGGCGGGCTTGATCGAATCCCAGACGCGAAATGGCTATCGCTATATTCCGGCTCGCGAGATCGAACGTTTGCTCAGTGAAGGCCTACCGCCAACGCCGGCGAATGCGGACCTTGAAGGCACTGATGAGCCACCATCGGACACCCCGCCGCGACCGCGCAGCCGTGCCACCCAAGAGCTCTACGCCGAGCCATCACGCCAGCTTGCGCGTTCCAGGGAAAAGGTATTGCGGCTTGAAAACGAAGTGGAGGCGAAACGCCTCCAGAACCAAAGCCGCCAGATGGACAGAAGCGCGAGAGAGGAAGAGGCCCGCAGCCGTCAGACGCGGCGGGTTGAAGATTGGCGAGCCGGATATCTTCGCTTCGTAGTTGCAAGTGTGCCAGGGGAGGCCTGCGCAGGTACGTGTGAAAAGGTGGAGGCGCTCTTGAATCGTGTCCCACCGCTCACGGACATCATGCCGCAGGCGCGCGAGATTATCGAGGCCACGTTACAGCCCTTTCGTAGACGCGAGGAGGAAGCACGAGCGATGGAGGCTCACCGAAAGAGAATCGCCGACGCCGTGCGGGTGATTTGTCTGCCACGCGGCGCCGCCCACGACGACCGTGAGGAGGCGCGGGAATTAGCCGCGGCCGCGCTCGGGGAGCGCGCGCCCGTAGGGTCTACAGACCGACGCATTCGAGAGGTTATGGGCGAGGCGATTAGGCCCGTGATCGGGCGAATCAACCAACGGGAAGCGGACGAAGAACGAAGAACACTGGAGGGTCTCCTAGGAATCCACAGGACGCTGATAATCGCGCGTTGCCGCCCATATGGTGCAACGCACGCCGAGGGCGACGAAGCCGAGCGGCTTGTACGCGAAGCTCTTGAACTGTTGCCAGCTATCGCGGATGCTGACGAAATGCAGGCCGCGAAAAACAAGTCTCTAGCGCCGTTGGTGGCCGCCATTGAACAACGCCAGGGAGAGGAGCGGCGCAAGGAAGCGGTTAACTCCTGCGTCGCGTCACTGCCGAGGCATATCGAAAGCCGCCTCGCGAAGCTCGAACGCGAAGGCGCAGTAAGGTTCGACGGATGCTCTGATCGGGACGCTCTGCGGGACAAGGTGGCGCGGAAGATACGACGCATCCTCACCGAAGACATCGAGCGCAATTCATCCGTTACCGAAGCCCAGGCCAAACAGCTCATAGCCGACTTGGTAGACGAGCACTATGAAGAGTTTTGTGAGTGAACGTGGCAGAATTTCCCCAATCCGTGCTGAACGCTATTGAGCTTCTATGTGCGACTGCCGAGCAGGAGGCACTTCCGCTGGCAGACCGTCGCAAGCTCGCTAAAGCCATTCGCGCGGCCATAGTGCCGAAGGGAAGACCGGGAAGGAAGCCCCTTGGGCAGATCGATAGAGCCTATCCCGACTACAACGCAGGAATGCGCGGCTTACAGCTCTATCGAAGACACATTCCGCACTTTAAGAACCTGCCCCTTTGGCGACGCCGCGCCTTGCAGAACACGCTTTGCAAGAGCCTTCAAAAGCGTGCTCAACGCGAGAGGAAGAAGTCTAAATCAAACGAGACCAATCCCACCGCGGAAGTGTCGCCCCGACAATCCAACTAACCGAATTGTCGCCCCGACATTCTGATTTAAGAGTTTGTCTCCGCCGATCCGCGCCATGATCGAGGCGAGGAGAAATCAAAATGGCCACAAGCCTAAAAGAATTGCAAGGTCAGATCGACGACCTGCAGGAGACGATAGACAACGCCCGCGAGGTCCTCGAAGACGCGTACACCCCCGAGGCCACGCGCGCCGACCTCGTGAGCGCTGTAAGCCAAGCAATTGACCTTCTGACTGCCGAGGAGGAAGAGGAAGGCGAGGAGGAGGAAACTGACGAAGAAGAAGGGGACTAGACGGCGCACGTTCCCAGAAAACAAGAACGGCTGCCGGTTTGAGCGACAGCCGCTAAAGAATTTGGAAACGGTAAACCGATGCTCACCACAACATCGGCCGATCTCAGTGTATCAGACCAGAGCGGTGGGTACAAGTCAAAGGTTCCTGACCACCAAACCGGCATCGAGCCGGAGTATCTCTCAGAGTGCAGCCCGAAAGATCGGCCATGGGACCAACACCGGAGCCAGGCCGAGGACGTAACGGCAATTTATACCGGCGCGGTCGAGTTCGCCCGTTTGGCCGAACGAGTTGAGCAGTGCTCCCGCGTTCTGGGATTCGCCTGGTCGCCGGAAAACGGCGATTCGAGCGTCCTCACGCTGAAATTGAGGGAGGCCTACTTCTGCCGCGTGAGGCTATGTCCTGTGTGCCAGTGGCGACGTTCGCTAATGTGGATCGCTCGCTTCCTCCAGGCTGTCCCAGAGGTGCTCACAAAGTATCCGAAAGCCCGCCTGGTTTTCCTTACTGTCACCCGGAAGAATGTCCCCGTCGATCAACTGCGCGTGGCGTTGCGCGATATGAGCAAGGCATGGGACCGGATGAGAAAACGCAAGGAGTTTGTGGTCGTGCTCGGGTGGATACGAACGGCGGAGGTGACGCGCGGTGAGGATGGCTCGGCTCATCCTCACTACCACGCGCTGTTGATGGTGCCGGGTGACTACTTTCGCAGGGCGTCGGGCAAGTACGTCAACCAAGAGGAATGGACGAAGGCATGGCGCGACGCGCTGCGGGTCGATTATGATCCCATCGTGCATGTTGTCGCGATGAAGCCCAAGCGGGCCGTTTTGAGGGTTGCCGGGAAGATGCTCCCGATTGGGGCGGGTTGGATTGAGGCGGCGCGCGAAACACTCAAGTATGCGGTGAAGCCCTCCGACATGACCACCGACCCGGAATGGTTCCTCGAACTCACCCGGCAGTTGCATAAGCTCAGGTTCATCGCGGCGGGCGGAGCGCTAAAAGACATGCTCCGCGAACGCGACGAAGCGAACGAAGACCTCTTGGTACTTGGCGACGGTGAGACTGACGATAGCGCCAAACTCTACTTCGATTGGAGGCGACCGGTGAGGCGCTACAAGCGAAGGGCAGGGCACACTCAATGACGACGCCCGCACACGATTCAGCCCGCGCCATGCTGGACGCATTTGCCAGCGTGGGGGCGAGAACCTGCGACCTCACGATAACCACGCGTCACGGCCGGAAGGAAGCCTTTCAGGGAACCGTACGCATTGACCGCCTGCGGTCCGGCATAGCCGCCATAATCGAAAAAGCAGCCGGGGCAGAGCATAACGTGATTGTGCGCCCTCGTGGCCCAAGCGTCGTGTTCATCCAGCTCGACGACCTGAACGGCATCGCAGCGGAATGGGTACGAGACGTTGCCTTTCTCGGCCTGCGAACCAGTCCAGGCAATCATCAGGCATGGTTGGCCATTCGGCCGGCGGAGGCCAAGGGGGATCTTGCGCGCAGCCTGCGACAGGCGGTATCGGCCGACCCAGCCGCCAGCGGTGCAACCCGCGTAGCGGGAAGCCTCAATTTCAAGGACAAGTACGCTCCCGACTTCCCGCGCGTGGGCATTGCGTTCTCCTCGGCCGGCCGTATCGTGAGCAAGGAAAAATTGGCGCACCTGATCGCGCTCGGGGATTTTCGAGAACAGGCCTCCGCCGCTGCGCATTCGTCCTACAGCGAATCGCCAGGGAATTCCGGGCGATATCGCTCCCGAATCGCGGTTGCGCGCCCAGCCGTCCGAAAATGGCCCAGCTATAGCCGTTGCGTCGAAGGGGCACCCGAGGCGCACGCCGGGGGCCGTCCCGACATCAGCCGAGCCGATTTCACATGGTGCATGATCGCGATTGATTGGGGGTGGAGCGTTGAGGAAACCGCCGCGCGGCTTATGGAGCAAAGCCCGAAAGCACGTGAGAACGGGCAGCGGTACGCCCTAGTCACTGCTCAGCATGCCGCAGCCGCAGTTCCTTACCGTTAAAGCGTTGAAAAACGGACAAGCCCCCCGCCCGTGTTTCTTCGTTTGCCTCCTCGGGGGTTGCGTTCACGCCGCCCCGTTGACTCTCGATAGTATGCAACATCTCGTTTGCTCGGCTAAAATCTTGTTGGGACTTAATGCTCACACCGGAAGAAAGGCAGCGTATCGAAGACGAGGAGGGTAAGCGGATTGCAGAACAAGGACCTGAATGATGAAGCAAATGAAAATAATTATCGGCTTGCTCGCCATGGCAGCCACGGCTATGCCCGGTTCAGCACGTACGTGCCTACCCTACGAACCTGCCACAGTGACCCTTACGGGGAGTCTCACCTCGCATCAAGGCCTTCGTACCTGGTGGAGCCTCAATCTCGATCATTCGGTTTGTATGGTGTCTGGTCCGAGCGATTCGACCGAGGGCAAGGACGTGTCGGAAATGCAAATGATTCTCTTAAACGGCGATTACGAACAGTATAAGCCGCTGTTGCATAAACACGTCGTTATGGTTGGCAAGCTCACGCCCTGGGTGACCGCCTACCACATGACACCCGTCATGATTATGGTCGATTCTATCAGCCTGACCCCTGGATCGCAGACGATAGGACAAGAGTCCACCAGCAGGCCAACCGATCTGCCAGACGTGCAATCCTACTATGCTGCCGTTACTGTAGTGCCGGCAGCCAAGAGGGTAATAAACCAAGCGTGGCAGACGAAGCTAGCGACTGATTCCTTGCCAAGCCCGGACCTTTGGGTAAAGCACTTCTTTAATGGACCCATGGATATCATGTGGGTGAACTGTCGCGACGGCTATACCATCCAGGGGGCGCTGAGTGCGACGAACTCGGCGGTATTCCCAATGAGTGAAGGCAACCCACGAATCGACACGCACGGCGTTGCCGTCTCCGATTCCGGGCGGACGAACATCACCATTCGATGCGTCAAGAGGGATTAGGACAAGAACCGCCCCCCAGTTACATTCGCGCTTTTTCGGGAAGGCCAATACGAATTTGCGCGCACCTGTGCCGCGCGGCCTTTTCTGCCAAAACGTCACAGCACGGAGACAGCCCACCCACTTCTCTTGATACTTAAGGGATAACTCGCGGGTTTTGTCGCAGGTTTTGTTGCTACACTGTGGCAAGCGTCGCGGTTCAACGGACGGCGGCGGATTGTATGGACCCGTTCCAGCGCGATGCATGGTTAGGGAAGGAAGAATATGGCAGAAGAGATTTCGATCGGCGAAATGAGCCATCGTTTCCGGTGCGGAGCCCTACTTGAAACAGCGCGCCGCATGGTCGAATTGGCCGCGACTTTGCACAACGAGGGTCGTAGGCCCGAGAGCTCCAACGAAAAGGCGCTAGCAGCCGCAGCAATCGAATACTATTACGTAAACGTTCCCCCAGGGGAAATGAACGACGTGGTGCGGGAAGCGTTTTACGCACTTCAGACGTTCATCGAAAATAGCGACCCCACCTCGGCATGGGACAAATTGAAACTAACCGACTACCTGCAGTAGCCGCGGACCGACGCCTTGCACGGGCATACAGCCTGACAGCCAATTTGACAGCCAAACGCGCGGAAACGGGCGGAAACTGCGGACGATTCAGGACGCAAGGAAGCCGTATCCCGAACCAAACAATACGCAGTGAAGCCAGGTGGAAGCATTACTGCATAACTTCGAACCAGTAGGCCGGGGGTTCGAGTCCCTCCGGGCGCACCAGATTCTAAGGCGCTTACGCGACAGGCTGATTTTGGCCCCCTCAAAACCCCATCAGAATAATTGAAGTTTTGACCCGCGACCATGGAACTGGATCGACAGCAAGGCGAATGCCCGAGGTAGGTCGCAAGGTGAGGCAACTTCGATGCGGGCGCGGGCCACGGCCGGCATCCATCTCAAGCTGCGGCGCATCCTGAAGCCCCCTGCATTCCACCGCTTACTGACGCTGCGTGACCAGCGAAATAGGGACACTTCTATCGAGGTGAGGCTCGGGGGTGGCCTGCCGCTTCATTTCCAGGTCGACCTTGGCGTAGCGGACCGGCGAACGATGCTCGATTTGCCGGCGGGAGTGCGCTTGCAGCCCGGCAGATTGACGGTGGAGTTTACTCGGCTACGAGCGCAAATTCGCGAGATAGTCTTCAATTACTAGGTCCAGGAGTTGGCCGACGGTGGCTTCATCCAGATTCGCTGTCCGGCGCCGCCTGGGGGGAACCCCAGAACGCCAACCGTAACGGTTCCACTAAGATCTGTTTTTTGTTTATATTAGGTGGTGAGCGCGGTAGGAATCGAACCTACAACCTAGTGATTAAGAGTCACTTGCTCTGCCAATTGAGCTACGCGCCCGCGTGAAGTGTTCTGGCGGCTTGGCTGCGTCGTCCGCCATGAAGGCCGTGCGCCGCGCCAATTCAGGATTATACCATCCCTCGCCCCGCCGCCGTATCGATCGAAGCCGCGGCGATCTGCGCGATGTCCAGTAGTTTGGGCGGCGTCTCGGTCATCGTCCCAAAAGCGTCGCGGAACATGGTCTGGCAGAATGGGCAGGCCGTGCCCACTACCGGCGCGCCAGTGGCCGCCAGTTCGGTGGCGCGCTCCACGTTTACGCGCTTGCCTTTTTCTTCGCCCAGGAACATCTGTCCGCCGCCCGCGCCGCAGCAGAACGACCGCTCCCGTGAGCGGGGAGGATTGGTCACCTCGCCATAACGCGCCATCACTTCGCGCGGCGGGTCGAAAATGCCGCGATAGCGGCCCAGGTAACAGGGATCATGGAAGACCATGCGCTCGCGCCCATCGCCAGGCTGCGGCAGCTTCGCCTGCATTCGCGCCAACAATTCGCTGTGGTGCTCGATTTCAAAAGCGGCGCCGAATTCCTTCCAGTCTTCGCCGATGGTGCGAACGCAGTGCGGGCAGATGGAAAGCAGCTTGGTCGCATTAGCGGATTTCAATTGCTCGATGTTGGCTTCGGCCAACTGCTGAAACAGCAGGTCATTGCCCAGCCGCCGCACCGGGTCGCCCGTGCATTTCTCCTTGCGCAGCACGCCGAACGTCACGCCGAGGTGGCGCAACACGCGCACCAGCGACAGGACAATCTCGCGGCCCTGCGGATCGTACGATCCCATGCAGCCCAACCACAGGCAATACTCCTGCGTGCCGTCGTAAATAGGCAGTTCGTTCTTCTCGATGAATTTCAGCCGCTCGCTGGAGGCGAATCCCAACGAATTGCCGTTGCGCTCCATCGCCAGAAACATCTTGCCGCCGTAATCGTCTTCCCATTTCCCGGTATTCACCGCCCCGCGGCGGAGCCCGATAATCACCGGCAAGTGCTGTATGCCCACCGGGCACTGATACTCGCAGGCGCCGCAGGTAGTGCACTGAAACGCGGCTTCCATGGAAATGTGTTTGCCCAGCAGCGGCTCCTCGTTGCCCGGACCCTCTTCATTCAAATAATGCCGGAGCCCCAGGATAATCTCCTTCGGGTTAAGCAGCTTGCCCGTGTTGTTCGCGGGACAATGCTCCGTACAGCGTCCGCACTCCACGCAGGAGTAGGCTTGCAAGGCATCCAGCTTGGTGATGTCCTTGCCGGTGTCCAGGCCAAAGTCCTCGTCGCCCACCAGGGGAGGGATCTTGCTGAATCCGTCCCGGCGCAGAAACACCGTCGCCGGGCTGATCACCAGGTGCAGATGTTTGGTGTGCGGAATCAGGGGCAGGAATGCCAGCAGAGTCGCGGTATGCAGCCACCAGTTGGCACGCGCCGGGAGGGTGGTTTCGTCCATCGCCAGCCCGGCCAGATACGTAACCATCAAGATGAAAATGAAAAGAGCGATGATTCCGGATTCCGGCGCCACCGTGCCCAGCCACTTCGGGCGCACCACGAAGCGGCGGTACGCCAGGCCGGCGATCGACACGGCCACGGCCAAAGCGAACACGGCTACGAAGGCGAAATAGGCTTTGCCGAATCCGCCGGTGCGGCTCAGGAAAGGGAAGCCGAATCCGGCGGCCAGGTGATTGACGGTGACGAGCGCGAAGGCACAAAATCCCCAGAATACGAAGGCGTGCGCGAGTCCAGGCAGCGGACGCTCCCGGATCACTTTGCCCTGCAACATCACTTCCCAGACAAATTGCCGGATACGCGGCGCTAGCGGCCGCAGCTTGAAATCGGGATTGTCACGCGAGCGGCGGATTGCATCCACCGGTTTGCGGAAGCGACGCCAGAAAAGCGACCCGGAGACGCACAACAGTATCGCCAGAATCGCAATCTCCAGCCAGGATGGGTGGACCATGCGGTAACCTTTGAATGTAGCACAGCCGTCCGCGAAGTCCGCTACAAACTTCAAAACGGGGTATCTTGCTTGCGCATTCTGGTTACCGGAGCCGCCGGATTCATCGGCTCGCACATGTGCGACCGGCTGTTGGCGGAGGGTCACTCGGTGATGGCCGTGGACAATTTCCTCACCGGATCTGAACAAAATGTGGCGCATCTCGCCGCTAACGAGCAGTTCCGGCTCATTCGCCATGACATTACCCAGCCATTCGCCGTGGATGGCCCGTTGGATGTCGTGTTGAACATGGCTTCGCCCGCCAGCCCCAAGGATTACCTGGAGCACTCCATCGCCACGCTGGACGTAGGTAGCGCCGGCACGCGCAACATGCTCGAACTGGCGCGCGCGCACAATGCCCGCTTCCTGCTGACATCCACGTCGGAATGCTACGGCGACCCGCTGGAGCATCCGCAGAGCGAAACGTACTGGGGCAACGTAAACCCGGTCGGGCCGCGCTCCTGCTACGACGAAAGCAAGCGCTTCGCCGAGGCGCTGACCATGGCCTATCACCGGACCTACGGCCTGCGCACGAATATCGCCCGCATCTTCAATACATACGGGCCGCGCATGAAACTGGACGATGGCCGCGTGGTGCCTTCGTTCATCGGCCAGGCGCTCCGTGGCGACGCCATCACGCTATTTGGAGACGGATCCCAGACGCGCAGTTTCTGCTTTGTCAGCGACCTGGTGGACGGGCTTTACAGGCTGATGCAATCCGACGAGCGCTATCCGGTGAATCTGGGCAATCCGAATGAAATGACCATTCGCGAATTCGCGGAGCGGATCCTCGGCGTAACCGGCGGCAGGTCCCCGATCGTGAATCGGCCGCTGCCGGAAGACGATCCCAAACAACGGCGTCCGGAGATCTCCAAGGCGCGGCACCTGCTCGGTTGGGAACCGCGTGTCACGCTCGATGAGGGGCTCCGTCTGACTGTGGATTACTTTCGGCTGGGTTAGCGCCACCGGCGAGCGTTAGAATACACTCATGAAACGCGCCGCCCGCTGGATTGGCATCGTTATCGTTGTGCTGTTGCTGGCAATCGTCGCCCTGCCATTCGTAATCGATGCCAATCAATTTCGCCCGATGCTCGAATCGGAACTTTCCAAGGCGCTCGGGCGCGAGGTCAAGATCGGCGAGCTGAAGCTGGCCGTTTGGTCCGGGGGCGTGACGGCCGACGATCTCTCCGTTGCAGACGATCCGGCTTATAGCGCCACTCCTTTCCTGCATGCGCAGTCGCTCACGCTCGGCGTGGATCTCTGGCCGCTCATTTTTTCGCGCCATCTGCAGGTAACGCAACTGACGCTCGTGCAACCGCAGATCGATCTGTTGCAATCCGCCGCCGGCGGCTGGAATTTCTCCAGTCTGGGAGGGCGATCCGCGGCTAAAGCCCACACCTCCGGGACGGACCCAGCTTCGAGCGCCGGCATGAGCCTCTCGGTGAAGCTGGTGAAGATCGCGAACGGACGCCTGACTTTCGCGCAGCAGAACAGCAAGGCAAAAGTGCGCGAACTGGAGAACGTGAATGTCGAGATCACCGATTTCTCCGCCACTTCCGCATCCCCGTTCAGTCTGTCGGCTAAGTTGGGCGGCGGCGGCAACATCCAGCTTAACGGCACGGCCGGACCGATCGACGCGGCCGACGCCGCGCAAACACCCGCGAAGGTCAAGCTCTCGTTATCCGGATTCGATCTGGCGGCTGCCGGCGTTGAGAATTCCACGGGGCTCGCTGGGTTGGTCTCGATCGACGGCTCCGCGGCCTCGGACGGCAAAACTCTCTTCGTCAACGGACGCCTGAAGGCCGATCGATTGAAGCTCGCCAGGAACGGATCGCCCGCGCAAGAACCGGTCGAATTCGATTTTGCGGTGGAGCATGACATGCGCAGACGCGCGGGTGTCCTGCGGCGCGGCGAAATCCATATTGGCTCCGCGCCGGCAAGCCTCACCGGCACTTACGTAGCCCAAGGCGAATCCACGGCAGTGAATATGAACCTCGCGGGTCCGGAGATGTCTGTGCCGCAACTGGCCGCCATGCTGCCGGTATTCGGTGTGGTGCTGCCCGCGGGATCGTCTTTTCAGGGGGGCACCGCGAGCGCGAAACTTTCGTTCGGCGGCCCGGTCAACGCCTTGGTCATCGATGGCTCGCTGGGCTTAAGCAATACGCACCTCACCGGTTTCGACTTGGGGTCCAAGATGTCGGGAATTGAGAAACTGGCCGGAATCAAGACCGGCCCGGATACCGAGATCCAGATCTTTGAAGCCACGCTGCACATGGCTTCGGACGGTTCCACGTTTCAGGACATCAAATTCGCGGCGCCGGCGCTGGGCGAGTTGAGCGGTGGAGGGTCAGTGAGCGCCAGCCAGGCCCTGGATTTCAAGATGCGGGCCACATTGCACACTGGCGGCGCCGCACTGGCGATGATCGCGAAGGGCGGCGCGGGTGTGCCCTTCATTATCGAGGGGAAGGCATCCAATCCAATTTTCCGTCCCGACATGAGGGCATTTGCTTCGGACAAGGTGCAAAGCCTGGAGAAGAACCCCCTCGGCAAGGCCGCCGGCGGTGTGCTAGGCAAGTTGGGCAGGAAGAAATAGCTGGCGGCGGACTACGGCCGGTGAAACCACTTCAGCCGCGCCAGCAGTCCGTAGAAGACCAGGCAGAACCAGAAGTCGATAGCCAATCCCCAATCGATTCTGCGTGGTACGTGGCGGCCAGCCGGGGGCAAGAAGCGGTACAGACTGAAATAAGCCGCATTGCCCAGGATTATCGCGGCCAGGCTGTGCCAGAACTGGCGTTTCGAGAAAAGCTGGTATTCAGGCACCCGGACGCCGTCCCATGGGCAGTCCATTCCAAGGCGCGTCGAGAACCTCACGTACCTTCGCCACCAGCTCAATCGACGTAAACGGCTTCGCCAGGAAGGCTACCGAACGCTTGCAAGCGCCGAGGAGAGCCGCCTCCTCGGCATAGCCGGACATCAGAAGGATGCGCAGATCCGGCCGGGCGCGAAGCAAATGCCCGGCCAGATCCGCGCCCTTCATGTTAGGCATGACTAAATCGATCAGAACTAGCTGAATCGGGGAGGGATGCGATTCGCACACACGGAGCGCTTCACGCCCTCCGCGGGCTTCCAGGACGCCGTACCCATTCTGCACCAACATCAGGCATACGAGGTTGCGAACGGCATCCCCATCCTCGACGACCAGGATCGTTTCTTTCAATAGATCTTCCTATTGCACGTGCATGGCATCGCCAAAATACGACAAAATCTGTTCCGCACAACGCCGGCAGGATTCCTCTTCGTCCGGATCGCGGGCCTCGCAGCGTATCAATTCGCGGTCTTCAAATGCCATACTGCGTCCGCAAACCCAGTCTTCTCCGTCGCGGATGTGGATGTGATTGAACTCTGTCACGCGTCTATCCTTAGTGGCTGCAATGTGTTCGGTTGCGGAGTCGCCGTCTCCGCTGCTAGAATACTAGTTTCGCAGTTTCCAGGAGATTTCGTAATATGGCACGAATTTGCGATGTATGCGGGCGCGGCCCGCAGTTTGGCCACCGCGTTAGCCACGCTCACAACGTCAGCAAGCGGCGTTGGAATTTGAATTTGCAGCCGGTGCACGCGCTCATCAATGGCGCCACCAAGCGCCTGCGCGTTTGCACTTCCTGCATCCGCTCGGGAAAGGTACAGAAGGCCGCTTAGCGCCCCCGCCAGCAGGCGAGGCCGCCTGTCCAGCAACATCAGATAAACATCTCTTCGTCTTGCGTGGCGTTTTCGGGAGAATTGCGGTTTCCGCCCTGCGCATAGGTGTTTAGCGCCGCTTTGACTCCGGCGACGATTCCGTTCACTTCCTTTACCGGCTTCATCACCGCGCTCTTTACGGCTTCGGTGGCGTTTTCCACCTGTTCCACGCTGTGGCCCACGGTCTGATCGATCTGTTCGATGCGGGCCTTGGCGCGGCCGCTGGTTTCGTCGATCAACTCGCCGATGCGTTCGGCATGTACGCGGGCTGCCTTGGCGATAGCCACAGTGTCGGCGGTAATCTCGGCAATTCGCGGACGGCTTTCTTCGAGAATCTTGCCGCTGGATGTAATCAAAGCGTCAAAACGGTCCACCAGGGGCCCGAACTTATCCACCAGCGGTCCAAATTTTTCCAGCAGGGGGCCAAACTTCGTTTGCGCCTCTTTACCGGCTTTTTGGGCCTCCAGAACGGCGCGGTACATCGCTGCCAGTATGAGCATCTGCCCCAGAACGCCCAGACAAGCCACCACGGCGGCCACGCCGACTACCCATTGAAAGGCTTCAGACATTTCGAGGACTCACACCGGCAACTAGTGAGCCGTTCCTTCCGCGGGAGGAGCCGGGGGTTGGTTCACCGCGTCGCGGTAGGCCTGTTTGCCGGCTTCCATGGCATCGGCTATGGTATCTTTCTGCCGGTTCAACGCTTCTTTGCTCTTGGCCAGCAGGTCGCCCGCGGAATCCTTCAACTCATTGCTACGTTGTTTGAGATAATCCGTACCTTCGCCGGTCTTATCCTTGATGAGCTGGCGAGTGTCAGCTCCAGCTTTGGGGGCAAACAGCATGCCGATACCAATACCTACGCCGAGGCCCAGCAAGAAACTCGAGAAACCATTCTTATCCATCTACTTCCTCCCTTTACAGTCACTAGTATACCTTGCAAGGCACTGACGTACGCCATGCTAAACTGCTATTCCATCCGGAAGCTAATGTTATGAGAGAGCGAAAACGTACCCGCTTGGATGCCTCGGGCCTTTGGGAATACGCGCTACGAGTGCTGGGCGGCCGGGCCTACTCAACCGGCGAGCTACGGGTAAAGCTCCGCGGCAAGGCGGAAAACGCCGCGGACGTGGATGCGACCCTCGCCCGTCTTAAAGAATACGGGTATCTGAATGACCGGCAGTTTGCGCAAAACTTTGCCACGGCCCGCCTGGAAAACGAAGGATTGGGCAAGACGCGCGTGCTGGCGGATCTGGCGCGCCGGCGGGTGGCGCCGGCGGTGGCGCAGCAAACCGTGGGGAAGGTTTACGAGGATATCGATGAACACGCCCTGGCCGAAGAGTTCGTGCGGCGTAAGTTCCGCATGGCTTCCAGGGAGAGTCTGTTCCAGGATGACAAGCAAATGGCATCCGCATATCGCAGGCTCGTGCGGGCCGGATTCCGATCGGCCACCGTCGTGACCGTGCTCAAGAAGTTCGCGCGCAATCCGGATTTGTTGGATGGGTTCGAGCCGCCGGAAGAAACCTCGGAATAAGCCGCCTTACAGCGGATTTCGGGCGAAAATGTATTCCGCGACCGGACGCCCGGCGATCAGGTGTTCCTGAATGATCCGTTCCAGCACCTCAGGAGTCACTGAGTGATACCAGGTTCCCTCGGGATAGACGACTGCGATGGGACCTTGCTCGCAGACGCGCAAGCAGTTCGTCTTGGTGCGAAAGACGCAATGGTCGCCCGCCAGCAGGCCCAATTCCGCCAGACGTCGTTTCAGATAGTCCCAGGATGCCAGCCCGGCATCCTTCGGCGCGCATTTAGGGTTGGTTTGATCGCAACACAGGAAGATATGTCGGCGGATCTGGCCGATTTGCAAACCTTGCGCGATTTGAACGAGGCGCTCGATTTCCACGATTTTCTTCCTGTTCTAGGCAAGATCCGGGTCGCGATCTTCGATTGTAGCGCGCACCAGTTCGGCCAGTTCCCTGATCACGTCGTTGGGCAGTCCGCCGTGGGTCAGGCTTTCGCAGAGCGCCGCCAGATCCAGGAGCCGCGCGAGACGCCGCCAATCTTGCGGCAATCGCCCGCCTGCACGCAGATAGCCCGCCGAGAAATGCGGCTCGACAAGGGGCCTGGCGGTCCTTTCATAGCGCAGAAACGTGCCCAGGTCGGCGAGCGGCGAGCCGGATACCGCGAACTCCCAGTCCAGAACCGCGGCCACGTTCCACCGTCCGGCGGTACATCGCACCAAAAGGTTTCGTTTATTGAAGTCGCCGTGGACCAGGCGAGTTTCGCCATCGAGCGCAGCCAAGCGCGGCGCCCACGACCAGACTAGGTCGTGCGCCCGGTCACGCCACTCCTCAGCCATGCGCTGCTGAAGATTCTGCGTCGCCAGGCAGAGATCGATGAACCGGGGCATGGCATCGGCGCCTGCGAGCAGCGGGGATGAGACAGCGGGTCCCGGCGCGATCCAACCCGATTTGGCGAACGAGAAAAGGCCGATGGCTGCCAGGGTCTCGCCGGCGGCATGCGCGGCCTGCGCGATAGCCTCCGCATCGCCGCCACGCTTGAGATCGCGGAAAGTTATGCCATCGACCCAGCGCGTCAGTCGAAACGGCGGCAGATCTTCGCAACCGTTCGGCTCCGCGTGGATCACTTCCGGCACAGGCACCGCACCGCGCACCAAGTCCATCAGGTCGATTTCTTTCTGGCAGAGGGACGGGTCGTGCTCGTAAATGCGGAGCACCAGCGGTTCGGGCGTCAGGTCGAGCTGCAGCTTGAAGTTCGCGTTGCGCAGGCCGCCCGCAAGCAATTTGCTGGCTACTACGCGGCAACCCGGGAATGCGGTGAATACAATCCTCTCAAGAACCGCGGCGGGCAGGCTACGCCGCGGTTCCGGCCGCATCCAGCGGGCTTGCTCAATCACAGAACGATTATGCCTTCACCTTGCGGTCCTCGCGATAAGCCAGGTTCGCCATATGCGGACCGGCTACCGCCGCTGCGGCAACCTCGATGGGGCAGTTGGGCTCCTGGCGCGATCGGATGCAGTCCAGGAAATTCTGCTGGTGCGCGGTGGCGCTGTCGCGGTCCGGTTCCTCCGCGAGCAGTTCGGGTTTGCCCTTCTGGGTCCAGGGCTCGGGCGATGCGCCGTTGTCCTTAAAGAGGCGATAGCCGTTGCGGTCGAGCACCATAGAAGCCTTGTCGCCCAGAAACGTGACTGACCAGTCCCAATCGTAGGTGCTGCAGTAATTGAGCGTCCACTGCGCCAGGAAGCCGGGGTATTCGAATACGGCAGTAAAGACGTCGGGCGCTTCGGCTTCCGGATTGCCGATCAGTTGACCCTGGCAAACGGCGGAGCGCGGCGGGCCGGAGTTAGTCATCCACTGCACAACGTCCATCAGGTGCGTGCCTTGATCCGTCATGTTGCCGCCGGAGTAATCCCAGAACCCGCGCCACCAGCGGAAGCGCTTGGGTTCGAGGGGCCTCTGAGGCGCGGAGCCCAGGAACAAATCCCAATCGAGTTTGCCTGCGAGCGGCGAGTTGTCGAGCCACTCCGTGAAGTGCCAGTTCCACATGGGCTTCACCATGGAGATGCGGCCCAGTGCCCCATCGTCGATCAATTGCTTCGCCTTGCGAATGAAGGGCATGCTTCGCCGCTGCATCCCGATTTGCACGATATGTTTGGTCTTGCGCACGGCTTCCACCATCTCGGCGCTCTGCTGCAAATTCAGCGATAGCGGCTTCTCCTGATAGACGTCCTTACCCGCTTCCAGGGCGGAAATCAAACAAGATTTGTGCTGGTGGTCGGGCGTCGCGATCACCACAAAGTCGATGCCGGGCTGCGCCAGCAGATCGTGGTAGGTCACAAAGGCCCTGGCGTCTTTCGGCGATTCCGATCGGGCGCGCGCGAGCGTGGGTTCGTAGACATCGCATACGGCCACGCATTGCGCGCCCAATTTCTGAAAGGTCCGGTGCAACCATTGTCCACGGTTGCCGACGCCGACGATCCCGAACGTGGGACGGTCGTTCGCGCCGCGCACAGCGCTCGGGATGAACAGCGGAGCCGCGGCCAGCCCTTGCAGAAATGCTCTGCGGTTAGTTTCCATATGGTTAAGATTGTAGCTGTGTTCGCGCCCGGCGGCGCACGGAACGGGGCGGAATCGGCGCCGGTTATGGCGCGAGTCCCATCAGCGCGGCGACGTGCGCGGTGGAAGCGGCAGCCAAGCCATCCAGGCTGTAGCCTCCCTCCAGCACCGAGATCAAGCGTCCACCGGCATAGGTATCGGCGATCTCGAGCATCAGATGGGTCAGATCGGCGAAGTCCGTGTCGGAGAGGGTGAAACGGCCGAGCGGATCGCCCAACCGGGAGTCGAAGCCCGCCGAGATCAGCACCAGTTCCGGACGGAACTCGCGCGCGGCGGGGAGCAGCCGGTCCTGAAATGCAACCAGGATTTCGGATCGGCCGGCGCCGGCGGGAAACGGGCAGTTGAGCGTAGCGCCCCGGCCGTCACCTTCGCCGGTCTCGTTGGGGCGGCCGGTGCCCGGATACCAGGGGTGCTGGTGTGTGCTGAAGAACAAGACCGATCCATCCGCGTAGAAGATATCCTGCGTGCCGTTGCCGTGGTGCACATCCCAGTCCGCGATGAGCACGCGCCCCACGCCGTGGCGCCGCTGCGCGTAGCGCGCCGCGATGGCGATGTTGTTGAAGATGCAAAAACCCATTCCGCGATCGCGCGTGGCGTGGTGGCCGGGCGGACGCACCGCGCAGAATGCGTTTTGCGCGCGCCGGTCGAAGACTGCATCCACCGCGTTCAGTACGCCGCCGGCGGCTGCGAGGGCCACATCGAGCGACTCGGCGCTGAGTTCCGTATCGCCGGTGGAGAGCGTTTCGTAACCGCGCGCGGCGTCGTGCTGTACGATCGCCAGATAAGAGCGGGAATGGCAGGCGGCCAGTTCGTCTTCGGTAGCCGCGCGCGGCGCGACGCGCAGCATTTGCGCGGTGAGGCCGCCTGCGTCCAGCGCTGAAAGTACGGCATCCAGGCGCGCCGGCCGTTCGGGGTGGCCCGGACCCGGAGTATGGCGTTTGTAAAGGGGATCGGCGAGCAGCGCGGTGATCACTGCGGCGCCTTCCGATCTTCGGCAGCGGCTTCGCGATAAATATTGCGCGCCACGCCGTTGGAGGTCTGCGCAGCCATGCGCTCCAGCACTTCCGCGCGCAGGCGACGCGCCGTGTTGTCGCCGGCGCCGATGGCCACTTCGGCGATTTCGAGCGCCAGTTGCAGTTGGCCTGCGTCGAACGCCTTGCGCGCCCGCCGCAAGATCGCATCCGTGCCGCCCGCGGCTTCGGCCAGCGCCCGGTCGAGCGCAGCGGAGTCACCCCCGTTCAGGTGTGCCGGATCGAAATCGTACCATCCCGTGTACTGCCGGAATACGCCATTGACGGCCCACTCCACCGTGCCATAGACCGGCTGCAGATAGGGCAGGGAAGCCAGGTCCGCAGGCAGCCGGACTTCCTGCCGGATTCGGGAGAGGGGCTCACCGTCGTTCATGTGCTTGACGGTTTCATCGTGCACGTAGCGGATGGCGCGTGCATAGTTGGCTAGCGCCTGGTCGATCGCGTCGCGTCCCGTCAGCGGGCGGCTGTGAGACCCCGCCAGGTAGGCCGGATGCAGTTGCCGCATACGATCGAGCGAAGCCGCCCACTCCAATACGGGACGGTCTGGCTTGCCGGGGCTGGCGAGCATCGGAAAGCTCCAATAGAACAGATCGCCGGGCAGCAGCGTTTCGAAATCCGGCAGCCACACCATCAGATGATCCACAGTTTCGCCTTCCGTGTGATAAAGCTCGAAGCGCACGCCGCCTTCGGTGAACCGATACTCTTCGTCAAACGTGATCTGCGGCGGAATGTAGCCGCTTTCACCCGGATGCAGCAGGTCGACGCCCAGCGAGGTGCCGCGATCCGCGCGCGGTATATGGGCGGCCCATTGAATTTGGTTGAGCATGCGGTTGTAGCCCGCCATCAGGCGGTATTTCCGCATCTCCTCGGTGTGGTTGCGCTGCGCGATGACTTTCGTATCGGGCCCGGCGAATACCTTCGCGCCGTTAATATGATCGCCGTGAAAATGGGTATAAACGATGTAGCTGACGGGCAGTGGGGAGACTTTTCGGAAATCGTCGAGGATTTGCCGCGCGGGCGCCTGACCCTCGGTGGTATCGACCACCACCACGCTGCGATCCGTCAAGACGAAAATGACATTACCCAAGGCGTAGCCGGTGGCGCAATACACGTGCGGGTTGACGCGGATGAGCTCAGGCTTGTCTTCGGAGAGTTGAGCGGCCGCGGGAAGGCTGGCGAGAAACAGCAGGATCGAAGAAATGATTCGCATTTGTGGCTGCCGGGCCGTAGCCCGCCCTCCAGTTTATATTACGGCTAACTGGTGGTCGGGGCAGTCCAGGTTCAGACATTCGTACAAATCGTCGATCAAACCCGTGCCGTGCTTCGCCAGGAACGGGAGGATGGAATAAAGCCGCTCCTGCAGGTGCCGCTGCGGATAAACCAACCCGGAAAGATAGGCGGCATCGCGCGCCACGCGCGCATCCCGGGCCATGGTTTCGCGGCCAATCTTGCGCTCCATTTTGGCGAGCTGATAGAGCATCTTCTGGCGGCTCTTGCCAAGGGCGGCGGCGAGACTGGCGTCGAAGCCTGAAAGGTCGCGGATCAGGCGGTCGACAGCCTGCTCCACGGAGGTCTTGGTTTGGTTTAGGGTGCCGGAGATCGCCGGTGGAATCAATCGCGCGGCAATGCGGTCGCGGACAGCCTCGTCTCCGTGCACGCAATCGCCCAGCCCCAATGCGTAGCGTTGCATCAGCTTGCGGCTGCGCTGATCGAGCAGCGTGAACCCGGCGCGGTGCAGCGCGGCGGGCATCCGGCCCAGGATGGCGCGGTAGATCACTGCGGATTGCGCCAGGTAGGCCAGTTCGGCCGGACCGCCGATGTAGGCTACCGTCGGCAGCATGGAATCCTGCACCACCGGACGCAGCAGCGCATTGGGCGAAAGTGACGCCGCGCGTTCCATCAATTCTTCGGTCGAAAAGCGGCGGCCATTTTGCAGATAGTCGCGGCCATAGCGGCGCAGGGTATAGCGGCGGTCATTCTCCAGCAGGAATACAAAGGATGTCTGGTCTTCCACGTGGACCTGCGCGTGATAGCCCGCGGCCTCCAGCGCGCGATTTCGCTCCAACACCGCGGCGGTCAGATCCGGCGCCGCCTCCAGCGCCGAACGGATCGCCGGCGCGGCCAGTTCCCGCATAGCCGGAGACATGGGATCGACATGCAGCAAACCGTATTGCGCCAGCAGCCGCTTCAGCAGCGCGCTGAAGGCTTGGCCCATGGTCCGGCCGGGCTGATAGGTTTCTTCGACCAAGGCGGAAATCTCGTCGCCGAAAGGTAAGGTGGCCAGCGCCGCGCGCAATTCGGCAATCGGCGGCGAACTCAGGACAAATTGCCCCACGGGCTGGCTGGTGGCGGGCGAATGCGGTTTCTCCAGTTTGATGGGATGGTGCTCGGCGTCAAACACCCAACAGTGGTTCACTTCGGCGAAGTCGTGGTCCTCGGTGGCCAGCCAGAATACGGGCACTGCCGGAATGCCGCGCTCCGCCAGGCTGCGCGCCAGTTTCACCGCTGTGAGAGCTTTGTAAATTGTATAGGCGGGGCCCGAAAAAAGGCCGACCTGTTGGCCGGTCACAACAGCTACCGTGCCCTCGCGCGATAGTTGTTCCAGCGCCGGACTGTCGCCATTTTCCTGGCGCAGCGCAGCCACCAGGGCCGCGCGCCGCTCGGGCGGGAAGCGCATCTCACGAACAATGGATTCGAAATCGCCGCCAATATGCGGATAGAAGGCGGAAACACGGTCGGGATGGTAGGTGAAGTCGGCGAAGAGATTGCTGGTGTGCGGCAATTCCGTGTAGCGGACGCAGGTACAGTTCATGGCCGAAACTTTGAGATGATTTCACACACCCGAAAGATGCTACCCGGCGGGCAGAATCTTCGTGATGTCATTGTAAAGCACGAAGGCGACCAGCATCATGATGAACACGAAGCCGACCTTGAAAACCGCCTCTTTCACCGACATGCTCATATCCCGGCGCATGACCATCTCGATCATCAACATGACCACGCCACCGCCATCCAGAATGGGGAGCGGCATCAGGTTAATCACGGCCAGGTTCAAGCTGACCATCGACATCAGCATAATGAACGCCGAAGGTCCTTGCTTGGCGGCTTGGCCGGACATCTGCGCAATGCCCACCGGTCCGGTTAACGATTTCGCCGAAATGCGGCGCTCCACGATGCCTTCGAGGAACCGGAAAATCAGGCCCGCGCTACGCACATTCTCGTCCATCGATTGGCGCAAGGCGTCCGGCAGTGAAAGCCGCGTTGTGACGATGTTCAGCTTAGGTTCCACGATGGCGCCGATCATCCAACGGGGTTGCCCATCGGCGGAACTCCACACCGGCTGCACGGTGACCTGCATGGGCTTGCCGTTGCGCGCGAACTCGATATCGACGGGCTTACCGCCGCTGGCGCGGATGATCTCATGAAAGCGCACGGTGGCGTGGATCGGATGGCCGGCGGCGCTGAGGATCAGATCGCCGGGCTGGAGCCCAACCTTATGCGCCGGCATCCCGGAGGAAACCGGTCCCAACTGCACTTCGCCTTTTTCGGACCACCCCGCGGAGCCCACGCCGGAGCGGTCATCGAGGACGGGCGTCACGGTGGTGTCGAATTCTTTGCCATTACGGGCAATGGTCAACTGCATGGGCCGCGAAGCGCTCTCGACTTCTTTGAGGATGATGTCGTCCCAGGTTGGATTGCGTTGATTGCCCAGCTTGACGATCCGGTCGCCATCCTGGAGGCCAGCCTTGGCCGCGGGCGTGTTTGGCGCTACCGCCCCAATGACGGCTCCGTTATCGGCATCCACCACTTTCTGGTACTTCACCATGTACAGGCCGGTGAGCAGCCCGACCGCCAGCACCATGTTCATGAGCGGACCGGCCAGCACGATGATCAGCCGCTGCCAGCGGGGTTTGGCGAGAAAGCCGCGCGGATCGTTGGCGCTCTCGTCGCCCGGCAGCTCGCCCGCCATCTTCACGAAGCCGCCCAGAAAGAAGACTGCCGACACCCGGTAATCCGTCTCTCCCCTGCGGAAGCCAAAGAGGCGCGGCCCGAACCCGAAGCTGAACGTGTCCACGCGCACATCAAAAAAGCGCGCCGCCCAGAAGTGCCCCAACTCGTGGATGAGAATCATCACGCCGATCAGGATCAAGAACCAGAAAGCGCTTTGAAAGAAAACCATACGATTTAAACCCTTGCTGGAACCGGTTGCGCCGCGGCGGTCTCGAGACCGGCGAACTGGCGGACGATGGCGCCAGCCGTAGAACGCGATTCCTTGTCAATATCGAGAATGTCGGCCACCGTGTGGGCCTGCCGGCCAGGAATCCGGCTGAGAGTTTCTTCCACAACGGCGGCGATGCCCGGAAATCCGATTTCACCGTTCAAGAAAGCTGCGACGGCAATTTCGTCTGCCGCGTTCAAGGTACAGGTTGCCGAGCCGCCGGCCTGCTGGCACTGATACGCCAGTTTCAGCAGCGGGAAGCGATCGAAATCCGGCGGCGCGAAATCCCAGTGGCGCGCCTGGGTCCAGTCGATTTTGGGTACCGGCGCCTGCCAGCGTTCGGGCCAGGTCAGCGCGTATTGGATCGGCATGCGCATGTCGGTCGCCGAGATCTGTGCAAGCACGCTGCCATCGGAGTACTCAATCATGGCGTGCACAGTGGATTGCGGGTGAATCACTACATCCACCTGGGAAGGCGCGAAGCCGAACAGCCAGCACGCTTCGATCACTTCGAAGCCCTTGTTCATGAGTGTGGCGCAGTCGATGGTGATGCGCTTGCCCATCCTCCACGTTGGATGATTCAAAGCCTCCGCCGGAGTCACCGAGTCGAGCGCGTGTTTAGGAGTATTGCGGAATGGACCGCCCGAGGCGGTCAGGATTAACCTGGCGACTTGATCGCGGTTGCCGGCGCGCAGGCATTGGTGCACACCGTTATGCTCGCTGTCTATGGGCAGTAGTTCCGCGCCGCTTTGCTCGACAGCCTCCATCACCAGACGGCCGCCCGATACTAGTACCTCTTTGTTTGCCAGACCCACCCGTTTCCCCAAGCGCAGCGCTTCGTAGGTCGCTTCCAGGCCCGTAACACCCACGATGGCCGAAATCACCATATCGGCAGCAGGGGAAATGGCCGCATCCACGAGCGCGGCGGCCCCGAAAGCAAGCTCTGGCCAGTTATGACGTGGCAGACCGTATTCGGATAGGGCGGCTGCCAGACGGCCAATGCCTTCCGCTGTGGCGAGGATCGCGACGTCCGGACGGAACTCGATGATTTGCTGGAAGATAGCCTCGACATTGTGCCCCGCGGCAAGCGCATGGACGCGGTAGAAACTGGGATTGTGCCGGACTACGTCCAGTGTGCTGGTGCCGATGGATCCGGTCGATCCGAGCAGGGTCAGGCTTTTCATTTCAAGCACTTGCGCGGCTGATGCCATCATAGCATGGAAGCCGGTGGCGCACGTCCAGGCGTGCGGGAGTGAACTTTAGTGCGATTCTAAGACGCCCTGCGGCAGCAGCTTCGCGCGGATCAGCGACTCCACTTTGCCCCACACACTGGGGTCGGATTCAATCTCGATATGAGATTTCATAAACGCCCGCGCGTACCAGGGATATCCGCCGAGGTCAACGGCATTGTTCCGGTAGTCGAATTGAAAATTGCCCAGGATTTGCGTGCGGGAAGCGTCGGCGGCGCAAATACGGGACCGGCCGCGGAGTAGTCCATGGCGCTGATAGAAGTTGACAGCTTGGGCCACATTTGCCGGGATCGACTCGTCATTCTCGCCCGGCTTCCTGATGCTGTCTACCTGCACGGTGAGCAAGACGGGAATGCCTTCTTTTCCGAGCGCACGGGCTAGCGTGACGGTCTCCGACGCTCCCCAGCTATGGCCGTAGATGGCGATGCGCGCGCCTAGTTTCTCTTTCAGAGAAACCGCCCCGGAGTGATTCACATCCAGCAGTCGAAGAATCTGCTGGTGCGCCTGCCGGCTGCGGCGATTTTCGTACAGGATCACATCCACGCCCTTCGGATAATCCTGCCGCAAACGGCGGGCAAGCTGAAACTCCGAATGCGCAGCGTTGTTGTGCGCGACCCTCCCACCGAGGAAGCCGATGACGATCGCGGGTGAGAGGACTGTAGGGGGAACTGGCGCTGGAACGCCGCCGGCGGCTGCCATGCGGGTCACACAAATAAAAGCCAAAAAAACCGAACCGCAGTACTGGATAACCACAACTTCCGTTCCAGTTGTATTGTAACACCCACACGGCGACCAGGCAGGCAGGAGGCAGGGGGTGCGCGACTTAAAAGTGGAGAAGTTGATCCCAATCGGCTGAGCCGCGACCGTTAGGGAGCGTCCCAGTAGGGAGCGTCCGAGCGCTCGTCTCCGATTAGAAGTCTTGAGCCTCGAACAGACGCAAGGCGCCGCCGCAGCTTCCAAAGCCATCGTGTGATGCCATGGCGGCAGTCCATGTAGCGGCACGGGCCAGATGGGTACGCTTCTCCTAACCGAGCGCATCATATACGCTCGGTAAATGGGGACAGAAAAGAAAAACCGCATCCCTTCCACTTTCATGTCGCCGCACCCGCAGGGGCCGCGCCTCCCAAACCCACCCCCACACCTGCTATAATTTGAAAGATTCAGGTTCGTAACGATCCAGGAACATCTATGCCCAAGCTGAAGACACACAAAGGTGCGTCCAAGCGGTTCAAGAAAACCGGGACCGGTAAGGTAGTGCGCAATCACGCCTTTGCCCGGCATATTCTGACCTCAAAGTCGCGCAAGCGTAAGAGAAAGCTTCACAAGTCCGTGTTGGCGGACCCCGCCGACCAGCCCGTGTTGAAGCGCATGATCCCCTATTAGGGGATCCACCGCGTGTGGACGGAGCGCGTGGCACGTGCCCGATCCACCGCAAAGATGGCCATTCAATAAGGAGAAAACGTGCCCAGAGTTAAACGTGGAACCAACCGCAGAGATTCGCGCCGCAAAACATTAGACCGCGCGAAAGGATTTTTCCTCACAAAAAGCAAGCTGAATCGCGCGGCGCAGGAAGCCGTCGAGAAGGCCCTCAAATACGCCTACGTCGGGCGGAAGAACAAGAAGCGCGAATTCCGTTCGCTGTGGATTGTGCGCATCAACGCGGGCTGCCGGCAAGCCGGTATTTCCTACAGCAAATTCATGCACGGCCTCAAGGCGGCCGGCGTGGATCTGGATCGTAAGGTGCTGGCTGAGGTTGCCGCCGGCGATCCGGCGAACTTCACTTTGCTGGTGGAGAAGGCCAAAGCGGCGCTGGAGGCGGCGTGACCACTCCCCTCGAACAGGAAGCCGACTCCCTGCAGGCGCTCGAGCAGCGCATCCAACAGGCGGTGCATTTAGTGGCCCGGCTGCGGCAGGAGAAAGACGCTGCCGTGCAGGAAGCCGCCGAAGCGCGGGCCGAGGCAGCGCGCGTCGCCGAGGAACTGAAGACGCTGCACGCCGAACGCAAGCAGGTGCGCAGCCGCATCGAAAAGCTGTTGGGGCAGATCGACCAACTCAGCGCCGGCTAAAGCCGTGGCCGCCAGCACGCCCGAAAAACGTCCGGTCCGCGTCACCATCCTGAGCCAGTCTTATACGGTGCTCACCGCCGGAGATCCGCGCGAAGTCGAAAAACTGGCGCAATATCTGGATGAGCTGATGCTGTCGATCGCGGCGCGATCCCCCAACGCGGATTCGACGCGTATCGCCGTGCTGGCGTGCATCAATCTGGCGGATAAGCTGCATCATCTGGAGGAGGCGCTCAATCAATTGAAAGAGCGCGTGGACCGCAAGAGCGAAGAGTTCGCGGGCATGCTGGAACAGGCGCTGGAGGGGGAGTTGGAGGGGGAGAACGATGCAAATTAGGGCGTGCGTTGCGCTGGCATTCGTTTGCGGTGTGTTGTGGGCGGCTTCCGATGCCTACCGCGCACAGATCGAGCAATGGCGCCGGCATCGCGAGGCGGCTCTTACCGCGGATGGCGGATGGCTCACCGTCACGGGACTGTTCTGGCTGCGCGAAGGCGCCAACACATTCGGCCCGGCATCTTCCAACGACATCGTGCTGCCCCCGGACGCGGCGTTGAAGGACGGCGCGTTCGAACTGCACGGCGGCAAGGTCTCCTTGCGTCAGGAAGGGCAAACGCGCGAATTGCGCTCCGACATGTCGGGGAAGCCGGATACGGTCACCATGGGCGCACTGACAATGTTCGTCATCCACCGAGGCGACAAATACGGCATCCGCTTAAAGGACAACAACAGCCGGCTACGCAGGGAATTCACGGGCCTGCATTACTTCCCGGTGAGCGAGGAATACCGCGTGACCACGCGGCTGGTGCCGGATGCCCGCAAGATCCCGATTCTCAACATTCTGGGGCAAGTGGAAGATACGCCCAGCCCCGGATACGTGGAGTTCGAACTGCACGGCCAGAAGCTGCGGCTGACGCCCGTGGAGGAATCGCCCAACGAACTGTCTTTCATCTTCCGCGACCTGACCGCCGGCAAGGAAACCTACGGCAGCGGCCGTTTCCTCGATACGGAGCTAGGGAAAGACGGCACGGTAGTGCTGGACTTTAACCAGGCATATAATCCGCCCTGCGCCTTCACGCCTTACGCGACTTGTCCGTTACCCCCGAAAGAGAACCGGCTGGCTGTCCGGATCGAAGCCGGCGAATTGAAGTACGGGAATCACTGACGCGATATAGAACCGCGCCCCTTACTCCAGCACAAAGATATTCTTCCGCGCGCACATCTCCTTCAGCACCTTCGGCCAAACGGTGACGCTGACCTCGCCCAGGTGCGCTTTCCGCAGCAACAGCATCAGCGTGCGGGACTGGCCGATGCCGCCGCCGATACTGAGCGGCAGTTCGTGATTCAGAATCGCGCGATGATACGGGTAGTTCAGGAAATCGAGCTGGCCGGTCATCTCCAGTTGTTGCCGCAGCGTCTTGTCATTTACCCGGATGCCCATCGACGTCAGCTCGTGGCGTCGCTGGGTGACGTGGTTCCAAACCAGGATGTCGCCGTTCAAGCCGTGTACCTGCCGGCCGTCGGTTGAGACCGCGGGCGTGACCCAGTCGTCGTAATCCGCCGCGCGCATTTCGTGCGGATAGCCATCGGCCAGCGTCCAGCCGATGCCCACGATGAAAATCGCCGGGCATTCCTGCAGGATAGCCGTCTCACGCTGTTTGCGCGGCAGATCCGGATACATGTCGAGCAGATCCTCGGCGTGCAGGAAGGTCAGCTTTTCCGGTAGATTCGGATACTTCGTCTTCAGTGCGGGGAAAAGTTCCTGCACATAGCGCTCGGTATCCACTAGGACCTTCCAGATCTTGCCGACGATTTCCTTGAGGAAATCGAGATTGCGCTGGTCGGCGGTGATGGCGCGTTCCCAATCCCACTGGTCAACGTAAGCGCTGTGATCGTGGTCCAGGAAATAATCCTTGCGCACCGCGCGCATGTCCGTACACAGGCCCTCGCCCGGCTGCATGCCGAAGCGCCGCAGCGCCACGCGCTTCCACTTGGTGGCTGCCTGCACGACTTGCGCATCGATGGGATGCTGGTTGCGATCGTTGGAAATGTGAAATTGAATGGGAGTGCGGGAGCCGTCGCGATCGAGGTAATCGTTGACGCCGCTCTCCACATCCACGATTAATGGCACTGTCACCATCATTAGGTTCAGCGCCTTCGAGAGGTTTTCTTCGATGTAATTCTTGGCCGCGAAAATGGCCTTTTGGGTCTCCTTGGGGGACAAAAGGGAAGTGTAATTCTGGGGAAGGATCTTCTCCAGTTCCTCGTAGTCACCGATACCAGGTCCTGCGAGGTCGGCACGCTTGTCAACGATCATGGTCGTTCCAGCCATATAGTACACCACGGCACGGTGGTTCGCTTGCGCTCCGAAGGGGACGGCTCCTGCTGAGCCAAGCCGCCTTCTCCACCAATCCAGAGAATGGCGCGGCCTGGTGCATCGCCCGCACTGGCAGTCAACGCCGCAGGCTCAGCTTGTACAGGAAGCCCGCCCCGGCGGTGCCCCCTGACGGAGTGGTCCCGAAGAGCGACTTGCCCGGCCCGAGAATCACGCCCGCGTGCGGGCTGCCCCCGTTTGTCCCTATGAAGGTCTGGAGCACAGTGTAAACGCCTGCTGCGGCCAAGTCATACACGACCCCGCACCCTTCCGGGGCGTTGCAGCCCGCGTCGCCACCGTATGCTGCGGTGCCGTAAAGATTCCCGGCTGCATCGCGAACCACGCCAGCGAACGGCGAGCCGCCGTCGGCGCCTCCCGAGAAGCTGTACAACGCCGCACACTGGCCGGACTTGTCCAGCTTGTACACCACCCCTGCGCCGCCCGCGCCGTAGCCGGCTGTTGTACCGAAAAGGTTGCCGACCGCGTCGAACAGCAACCCACCGTAGGCGTCGCCGCCGCATGCGCCGGTAAAAGCATATAGCACGGCGTAATTGCCCGCGGTATCACCCTTATAGACCACGCCCCCGCCCAGGCCGCCCTCCGCCGTGGTCCCGTAGAGGTTCCCAGCCCCATCGAAGATCACGGGCGCCTCGGGTGATCCGCCGTCAGACAGACCCGTGAAGCTGTGCAGCACGGTTTCCTGACCGGACAGATCCAGCCTGAACACCACCCCCTCCTGCGCGCCGGTCTGTCCACCCGCGCCGCCGCCAAAGGTGGTCCCATAGAGGCTCCCGTCCGGTCCCATGGTCACGTCGTTTGGGATGCCCCCGTCGGCCCCTCCCGTGAAATCATACAGCACCGTCTGCTTCCCCGAAGGGTCCAATTTGTAGACCACCCCCTCATCCGAGGCGCCGCCCCACTTGGTCGTCCCGTATAGGTTCCCTGCCGAGTCGCGCACCAGGGCGTTTGGAACCCTTCCGTCGCCGCCGCCCGTAAAGGTGTAGAGCACCGTCTCACGCCCCGCCGAGTCGAATTTGTACACCACACCCGCGCCCGCCGTTCCGCCTGCCGCGGTCCCGTACAGGTTGCCCGCCGAGTCCATGATCACACCCGCAAACGGGTTCGACCCGCCGGGCGCGCCCGGAAGGTCATACAGCTTGGATTCATGGCTGGCCGTATTCACTTTGAAGACCGCGCCCGCGATGCCGGTGTTCGTCGTAGTCCCGTAAAGATAGCCTGTCGGGCCCAGGAACACTCCCCCATTGGGACCGCCCGCTATGCCGCCCTTGGTGGGTCCCGTAAACTTGTAGAGCAGCGTGAATTTGCCGATGGTGTCCAGCTTATACACCGCGCCGTGGGTGCGGGAGTCTCGCCGCCGCACTGCGCAGCCGTGTCCGTGGTGCCGTAGAGGTTTCCTGCGGCGTCGAGGACCACCCCGCCATACGCGTCGCCTCCGCTCGGGCACCTCAACTCGGCCAGCACTGTGTATTGCCCGTTTGGCTCCAGCTTATAGACTACGGTCGAGGCCGTCCCGTAAATGTTGCCCGCCGCGTCCAGCACCACCCCGTCGGTTGGCCCTTCCCCAAAGAACGGTTCAAAGTTGTGCAGCACGATCTCCTGGCCGGAAGCGGTCAGCTCGTACATCACGCCCACGCTGGTAGCGCCGCCCGCGTACGTCGTCCCGTACAGATTGCCGGACGAATCGAACGTCAGTCCGCCATAAGGGTTGGCGCCATCGGTTCCGCCCGTGAAGCTGTAGAGCACCGCCTCCTGCCCCGCCGGGCTTACCTTGTACACTACGCCCGCGTTCGCCGTCCCGCCATAGTACGCCGTACCGTACAGGTTGCCGGCTGCATCGAGGACCACTCCGGCGTATGGGCTGCCTCCGTCGGCTCCGCCGGTGAAGGCGTAGAGCACCGTCTCCTGGCCGGATGCGCTCACCTTAAACACCACGCCCCTGCTAGAAGCGCCGCCGCCGAATGTCGTTCCGTACAAGTTGCCCGCGGAGTCCAACGCCACGCCGGCATACGGGGTCGCGCCGTCAGTTCCGCCGGTGAAGCTGTGCAACAGCTTGTAGCCCGGCTTGCCCAGTTTGAACACCGTGCCCAGGTTCACCGTGCCGCCCTGATATGCGGTGCCGTAGAGATTGCCGGCTGCGTCCTGGGCCAGGTTCCCGTATGGGTTCGCCCCGATCGGGAAGCTGCCAAAAGTGTGGATCACCGTCTCGGTCGCCGCCTCGGTTGCCGCCTTTGCCGGCGCCATCCCCATCGCCACCGATAGTAAGCACGAAAACCATCCGCCATTTCGCCCGATTCGCATGTCAAACTCCTTTAGCCACGCAAGGCTCGTCCGCCGGATGTAATTATGCTATCACCCGTGGGCGAGCGTCGCCTGCGGACCGGAACCGGCCGGTCTGGAGACCGGCCGCAGACCTGGAGGTCTGCCCCACAACGTGAAGAACTGTACGCCGGAGGGTGACTTGCTGCGCTTTCTCCAGTGTCCGATTCCCTTTGGTATAAAGACGCCATTTTCTATGAGGTGCATGTCCGCGCCTTCTACGACAGCGGAGACGATGGCATGGGCGATTTCGCGGGCCTCACGCAGAAGCTCCATTACCTGCAGGAACTCGGCGTCACCGCCGTCTGGGTTCTACCGTTCAACCCGTCGCCCTGGCGCGACGATGGCTACGATATTTCCGATTACACAGCCGTGCATCCGGCCTATGGCACCCTCAAGGACTTTAACAACTTCCTGAAAGAAGCGCATCGCCGCGGGCTGCGCGTGATTACGGAACTGGTGTTGAACCATACTTCCGACCAGCATCCCTGGTTTCAGCGATCGCGGCGGTCGGCGCCCGGTTCGGTGTGGCGCAACTTCTACGTCTGGAGCGACACGCCCGACAAGTATCCCGACGCGCGCATTATCTTTCAGGATTTCGAGAGCTCCAACTGGTCATGGGATCCCGTGGCCAAGGCGTATTATTGGCATCGCTTCTACTCCCACCAGCCCGACTTGAATTACGACAGTCCGGAGGTTCGTGCCGCGGTGATCAAGGTCATGGAATTCTGGCTCGATATGGGGGTGGATGCCTTCCGCCTGGATGCCGTGCCGTACTTGTATGAACGCGAGGGCACCCATTGCGAAAACCTGCCCGAGACCCACGCGTTTCTGAAGGAACTGCGCAAGCATGTGGACAGCAAGTATACGGACCGCATGATCCTGGCCGAAGCCAACCAATGGCCGGAAGACGCCATCTCCTATTTCGGCCAGGGCGACGAATGCCAGATGGCCTTCCATTTTCCCCTGATGCCGCGCCTATTCATGGCCATGCGGATGGAAGACCGCTACCCCATCACGGAAATCCTGCAGTTGACGCCGCCCATCCCGGATACCTGCCAGTGGGCGCTGTTCCTGCGCAATCACGATGAGCTGACGCTCGAGATGGTCACCGACGAAGAACGCGATTACATGTATCACGTCTATGCGCAAGATCGGAAAATGCGCGTCAACCTGGGCATCCGGCGGCGCCTGGCGCCGCTGCTCGGCAACGACCGGCGGCGCATCGAGCTGATGAATTCGCTGCTCTTCTCGCTGCCCGGCACGCCCGTCATTTACTACGGCGACGAAATCGGCATGGGCGATAACTTCTACCTGGGCGATCGCAACGGAGTGCGCACGCCCATGCAATGGAGCGCCGACCGTAACGCCGGATTCTCGCGCGCCAACCCGCAGAAGCTATACCTGCCGGTCATCATCGATCCCGAATATCACTTCGAAGCCATCAATGTCGAAGCCCAGCAGGGGAATCCGCATTCACTGTTGTGGTGGATGAAGCGGCTGATCCAGCACCGCAATAGCTCCCGCGCGCTCAGCCGCGGCAGCCTGGAGCTTCTGCATCCGGACAACCGGCGGGTGCTGGCCTTTGTGCGCACGTATGAAAACGAGCGCATCCTGGTTGTGGCCAACCTGTCCCGGTTCGTGCAAGGCACCGAAATACCGCTTGCGAAATTTCAAGGGATGACGCTGGTGGAGATGTTCGGGCGCACCCAGTTTCCCCCCATCACCGAGCGGCCGTATTTCATTTCTCTCGGCCCGCATGCGTTCTTCTGGTTCCTGCTGCAACCCAAAGAGGCGCTGGATGAAACGCTGGACTCGGCCGCCGCGACGCCCGGGCTGCCGGAATTTGAGGTCAGCTCCTGGGACGACGTTTTCTCGCCGCGCCTCGAAGCCGCGCTGGTACGCGTCATGCCGGCATTCTTGCGGAAGCGGCGCTGGTACCTTGGTCTTTCCAAAGCCGTACGGATGGTCGATGTCCTGGACGCCATCCGCCTGCCTGACAGCGCCTCGTATATTCTGCTGCTGCGGGTCCAGTTCAACCAGGGCGAACCGGACCTCTACACGCTGCCGCTCTCGGTCGCGCACGGGGACAAGACCGACGAGGTCATGCAACGTGCACCGGAATTCGTGCTGGCGCGGCTGCGACACTCGGATGGAAGTACCGGCGTTCTTTATAGCGCGCTGTACGACCGGCAGTTCGGGATCTCGTTGCTCAATGCCATCGCGAAGAGGCGGCGCGTCAAGACCCGTGTAGGCGAAGTGGCGGCGTCCCACACCCCGGTGTTTCGTAAGATTTGGGGCAGCGACCGGCCGCAGATCGAGCCGCATGCCATAACCGGAGACTACAACCATTCCGCGATCGCGTTTGGCGACCGGTTCTTCCTGAAGCTGTTCCGCAAGGTGGAATATGGGATCAGCCCGGAGCTGGAGATGGAGCAATTCCTGGATCGCGCGGGTTTCCGGCAAGCCCCCCGTGTAGCAGGATGGTTGGACTACCGCAGCGACGGCCAACAGATGACCCTCGGAATTCTGGAGAGCCGCGTGCCGCTGGAGGCCACCGGCTGGCAGTACACCATGGACAACCTCAGTCTCTTTTTCGAGCGCGCGTTGGCGGGGCCTTACGATGCCGGCAGTATCCCCATCGAGGCGTTCCCGGTACCGATGCGGACGGAGATTCCGGCGGCGGCGGTCGAACTTCTGGGCGGCTCTGTCGAGATGATGCGGCTGCTGGGCAAACGTACCGCCGAAATGCACCTGGCCCTCGCCAGCCGTCCGGACGAGCCCGCCTTCGCGCCTGAGCCGTTCAACGACTTTCACCGCAACGGGTTGTTTCACGGCGTGCTGGCCCTTTCCATGCGCACCCTGGAGCTGCTGCGAGGCAGCCTGGCGAACCTGCCGGAAGACGCGCAGCCGGACGCCAGCAAGTTGTTGGAGCGCGAGGCGGATTTACGCGCGCGGCTGCAGATGTTGCGCGACCGGCGCATCAACGTGACCCGCATCCGCCACCACGGGGATTTCCATCTCGGCCAGGTGCTGCATACCGGCAAGGATTTTGTAGTGATCGATTTCGAGGGCGATCCGCGCCGGCCCATCGGGCAGCGGCGGATCAAAGGCTGCCCGCTACGCGATGTGGCCAGCATGCTGCGCTCCCTCGATTACGCCGCACATTCGGCCCTGTTCGGCCTGATACCGGGGATCATCGCGCGCAAGGAAGTTGCCGGACCCTTGCGCACCTGGGCCGCCGTCTGGTCCCGCTGGGCCGGCGCCTTGTATCTGGCGGGCTACCTCGAGACGGCCGGGCGCACCAGCTTCCTGCCCGCGGGCGTGGACGATGCGCGCGTGCTGCTGCAGTTTTGCCTGCTGGAAAGAGCGCTGTTGGAGCTGACCCATGAACTGACCCAGAGGCTCGATTGGGTGCGTATCCCCCTGCACGGGCTGCTCGAAATCCTGGACACGAAATGATCGCACGGCGGCTGTTCTAATGGGCGGTGGGGTTGCGCATGCCCAGCGCTTTCAGATACCCCGCGTTGGTGCGGCAATTCTCCAGCTTGATCTTCTGAAGTAAATCCGCGACGGCTGCGCGCGAGCGATCCGCCGGCGGACGCTTCTTCATTTTGTCTTCGGCCGCGCCCATGCCGCCGGGTAGCGCCGCGTAATTCACGATTTCATCCCAATGCATGGGCCGTGCGAAACTGACTGGCGACGAGGTCGCATCCATCTTCTTGTAAGGCCAAAAGGTCCAGCCCACTTCGTTCTGCTCCAGCATCGTCCGGAATTGCGCGACCCAGGTATCCTGGTTCTCGCCGGACTCACCCATCCAAATGGGCGCCTGGTAGCGCTCCCGGAAATCGAGGTAAGGCTGGATCACGTCCTTCGTGGGAGCGGTCCAATACTTGTGGAAAGTGTAGATGGCATTGCGGTCGAAGGGCGGACCGAACACGTCGAAGTTGCTGTCCCATTGCGCGCCTCCCAGGATGACGGGATGATTCTGATCCACCTGCCGGATGGCCTCTGTGATCTTCCGGTAGACCGGTTCCAGGCGCGAGTTTAACTGCGATACGGCCGGCGGGATCGGTTCGTTTAGCAGATCGTAACCGAGGACGGTGGGCTCGTCGGCATAGCGTTGTGCGATGGCCCGCCAGAAACCCGCCGCCAATTGCTGCTGTTCCGGGCTTTCGAAGAGCCACGGATAACCCCAGCTATCGTCGATATTTGTGCCCGTCTGGCCGCCCGGCGCGCAGTGCATGTCGAGGATCACCCACACGTGGCGGTCGCGGCACCACCCGATCACGCGATCGAACAGCGCAAACCCCGTGCCATCGTCGATCAGTTTGTAATGGAACGGAATGCGGACGCAGTTAAAGCCGGCTTCGTGGATGAAGCGAATATCGGCTTCCGTGATGTAGGTATCGCGATACTGCTTCCAGAAACGCGCGGCCTCGTCCGGGCCGATCAGGTCGTTGAGCAGGGCGGAGATTTCGCGGTAGGATGCCGGACCTTTATCGAAGTGGAACATGTAGCCTTCGGGCACCAGCCAGTTGCCGAGGTTGATGCCGCGCAGCAGCAGCCGGTGGCCGTCGGGCCCCACGATATGTTTGCCATCGGTATGGACGAACCGGTTTGCGGCGGCGCCCGGGCCGGCGGCCAACGCCGCGGCCAAAATTATTCTGGGAATCATGCGCATCATCCGCTATCATACAGAACGGCATGGTTATGCACGAAGACACGAACGCGATTCTTGCGCGCCCCGGAAGACGCTCATTTCTAGCGGCGGTGCTGGCGTCCGCCGCACTTGCGCCCAAAGCGGCGCGCGCCCAGCGCGACTGGAGCGGAAAAGAGCCGGTACGGTATCCCGACCCGGATATCCTGGTGATCGACAAACGCTTCGCCAAATACAAGATCAATAACACGCAGATCCGGCGTTTGCGCACCGGGATGCTGTGGGCCGAAGGTCCGGCGTGGAGCGGCGCCGGCCGCTACCTGGTCTGGAGCGATATCCCGAACAACGCGCAAATGCGCTGGCTCGAAGAAGACAGCCATATCAGCACCTACCGCTCTCCCAGTGGATACAGCAACGGGAATACATTCGACGATCGGGGCCGCCAGCTTTCCTGCGAGCACCTGAACCGGCGCGTGGTGCGCTATGAGCCGGATGGCGCGGTCACCGTGCTCGCCGACAAATGGAGCGGTAAACCGCTCAACGCGCCGAACGATATCGTGGTGCATCCGGATGGAGCGGTCTGGTTCACCGATCCGGGCTACGGCATCCTGGCCGCGTACGAGGGCACGCGTGCCGAAATGCAGTTGAAGGAAGCCGTGTACCGGATCGATGGCCAGACCGGCAAAATGGAAAAGGTCACCGACGAAATGTATAAGCCCAACGGCCTGTGCTTTTCGCCTGACTATAAGAAACTGTACATCGTGGACACCGGCGTCACACATTATCCCGACGCGCCGCGCAATATTCGCGTTTATGACGTAGCCGACGCGCGCAGCCTGCGCAACGGGCGCGAGTTTGTGAACACCAAGCCGGGGCTGGCCGATGGCATCCGCGCCGATGTGGACGGCAACATCTGGGCCGGCTGCGGCTGGGTGGGCGCGGGCTACGACGGCGTGCAGGTCTTTACGCCCGAGGGCGAGCGCATCGGCCAGATCCTGCTCCCGGAGCCCTGCGCCAATCTATGCTTCGGCGGCAGCAAGCGCAACCTGCTGTTTATGACGGCGGCCCAGTCGCTCTACGCGGTGTATGTTGAGACGCGCGGGGCGCACATTTGCTAAGCCTCACCACTGCACGCGCGTCACACTGTAAGGACCTACCGTGATCGGGTTGGCCGATGTGGTGGTCACGATCTGCACACTGTTTTGACTCGTGGCGGTGTTTTGTGCGGTGTCGCTGGCGTTGGAGATATACGAAACCGTTACCGATTGCTCCAGCAGGCTACCGTTCACCTCGATGGCCATGGGCACAGAAGAGCCTGATTTATTAGTAATCAGGACGTAGTGCGTTCCGTCCGTGCCCTGATAGCCTTGCGCGAAGATGGCGGGCACCGGATTTCCGTCATATCCCTGAATTGGAACGGTAGGGCCTCCCGTCAACGTCGTGGGCCACGTGCCGTTGCTGAAGTTGATCGCCAGGTTGGCGATTTCCAGGGCCAGGGCGTTGGTCGAATAGTAGAAACTGAACTGCGTCAGCGGGTTGGTTGACGTATCCGTACAAAAGCTGGGATTCTTGGCGACCTGCTCGATCAGGTAGGTTTCATGGTCGTTGACCGCCCGGATGACTCCCTGGTTAAACGAGTTTCCGAGATACAACTCGGTCACGCCGACCGCTTTGACCTGCGGCACGGTAGACATGCGCGTGAGAAATTCCGCCAGGAACACGGCGTTGTAAAGGTACGATTCGAAAGCCAGCGTGGCGTATCCGTCGCTGTTCACTTCGCTGATGAAAACGGGAGCCGTGGTCCCGATCAGCGGCTGGATGTAGGAATCGAAATACTCGGTCGTGCCATGGGCCAGAAAACCATTGAGCGTCTGTTCTTCGTTGACGGTGGTGATGCTTTCGTCCAGAATCGGATAGACATGATACGTGACAGTCTGCCAATAGGGCGATCCGTAAGCTGACATGCCGGTGTCCCATGCCTGGTAATTGTACGGCGGGTTCGGCAATCCCGCGAATTGTCCTTCGTAAAAGACCCCGGTAGGCGCGTTCGGATCGGCCGCAATGAGCTCTTCGTAGTAAGGATTGTAGGCGGATTTCAGGTAAGCGGACGGCGATGCGAACCATTTGGGGCAGCAGTAGGCTTCGTTATCGAGTTCCCAATCGAGAATATTCAATCCAGCCTTTTGCGCCGCTGTCACCAGCTTGCCCGCCGAATTCGCGTTCGTGTCCGTGAAGCCGTTCACCACCACTAAACCGTTCGCACCCACGGTCTGGAGAAATGTCCCGTACTTCGCGAACTGGGAGCCGCACTTGGCTTGCGTGAGTTCCTGCGATCGGACCAGGCCCTCGTAAATGAACGATATTACATCCGGCTCAAGTTCGGCAATCCACGACTGGTTCAGGTAACCGGTCTGCCAGTCGAAGGCCATGGATGGGCTGCCCGACGGAAACCTGATCCATCCGGCTTTCAGAGGCTCCACCATGGCCAGGTACTTCGGGTCCCAATATTCTACGCCGTTGATCAGATACTCGTCGTCGAAGCCGCTGAACCCATGCGCCAGCGGCGTGCTGGTAGTGGTGTTCAGGCTGATGTAGGGAATCGCGGCCTGGATGGAAAAGCCGTTCACCAGGGTCGCCTGCTCTGAACCGGTCGTGACGGTTACCGTCTGCGATCCGGCCGCGGCTGACGCGTCGATGGCGATTTGCGCGGTGGCGCTGGTCGCACCGGTAACCGTGACCGGCCCGGGTTGTCCGGCCGCCGCGCCGCCCACGGCGATGCCGGGTCCAAAATTGGCCATCGTAGTTCCCTGCACAAAGTGCGTATACGATCCGGTAATCGATACCTGGAGGGAAAGCCCCGCATTCGAGGAATTCGGCGAAAGCGTCTGGATGAAAGCTGCGGGATTGATCGCGATGGCAAACGGCTGGACTACCGTTGCCTGGCCGGCGTCGGTGACCTGGATCGTAAAGTTTGCGCCAATTGCCGCCGTCGGTTGGCCGGAGATCAGCCCGGTACTGGAATTCAATGAAAGGCCCGCCGGCCAAGTGCCTGCCGTTACTGCCCAGCGGTACCCTCCGGCGCCTCCCGCGGCTGTCAATTTTTGCGAGTAGTTCACGCCCACTTGGCCTGCCGGCAGAGGCGAAGTCGTCATGATCGCCAAAGTGACCGGCGCCGTAAAGGATGCGGATGTGGAATCGTTGAGGGAGTCTGTGACCTTCACGGTGAAGGTCGAATTCAGCGCTGTCAGAGGGGGTATTCCCGCCAATGCGCCCGCAGTGCTCAGCGTCAACCACGCGGGCAATCCGGTTGCCGACCAATTGTATCCACCCGATCCCCCTGAGGCTGCGAACGTCTGGCTGTAAGGGGTGGAAACCGTGGCCGCCGGCAGCGGCGACGTCGTGGTGATGAGCAGCGCCGGGTTGATCGTCATTGTGAACGGTTTGGTAGTGGTGACCTGATTGGTGTCGGTCACTTGAACCGTAAAGCTCGCGGGCCCTGCCTTGGTGGGCTGCCCGCCGATTTGACCCGTGGCGGACTCGAGCGACAGGCCGCCCGGCAAAGACGACCCCGCGCTGACCGACCACGTGTATGACCCGCTGCCGCCCGTGGCCGCCAATGTCTGCGCGTAGGTTACGCCGACCGTGCCCGTGGGCAAAGGGGAACCAGTAGTAATTGATAGCGCCGCATCGATCGTCAACGCGAACGCCTTGGTGGCCGGCAGATGCAGGCTGTCGGTCACTTTGATCCCGAAACGGGAACTTCCCGCCTTGGTTGGCTGGCCGCCGATCACGCCCGTGGCCGAATTCAGCGAGAGACCGCCGGGCAGGGTGCCCGAACTCACCGCCCACGTATAGACGCCGCTGCCGCCGCTAGCGGTCAAAGACTGCACATAGTTTGTGGCGACCGTACCCGTGGGTAGCTGCGAAGCTGTAGTGATGGCCACCGGGGCGTTGACCGTCAGCGATGCGCTATTCTTGCTCGCGAACGAACCGCCCGTTGACGTGCTTCCCACAATCGACACCACATACGAAGTCGCGGTGGTCACCGCAATCGATGCGGGCACCACGAACGCGATGCGCTCCTCGGTGCCCGAAACGACGGTCACTTTTGTGGCGGGCGTATTGCCCGAAGGGGCGCCGCCCGCGCCGGCCGGTTTCAACGTCACGGTGACATCGGCAGGCAGGATGGTTCCGCTCGGGAAACCACGTCCCGTAACCGTAACGCTGGTCACTCCCGGGTCAGCCGCGGTTGGGGATGCCGATGCATTCAGCGTCACCTCCGTGACGGCACCCATCAAAGAACCGCCGTATAGCAACACCAGGGCGCAGAGCAGCAAGCGAACCAGGCAACTGGCCGCGGAGATTCTAGAGTTTTTCATGGAGCGCCTCCAGGCCCGCAGCGGGGCCTTATGATTCAGATAACAGGATGTCTATCGCCGATTATCTGCCCTTGTAGCCCTGCAAGCAAGGGTACCGGGTACTGCCGGCGGCGGTCAGTGAGGTTTCCTACGAAAGACCCGGAACGCTGGAGGGCGGCGATGTTGTGCGGATCGGCGCCACCCTCTGGTCCTGCATGGGGGCCCATCTTCAAAGATGTACCGAAGGGCGTATAATTTCCTAAATGCTGCGAATTCTCATCTTGGCTGCAATTGCGGCCGCCATTCTACCCAGGGTTTCCGCGCAACCGCCGCAGGGAGCGCAACTCGCTGAAGCGCGCAAGGCGCTGGAGGAGGAACTCGAATCGGTCGCCACCGTGGAACGCAAGGTGATGGTGCCAATGCGCGACGGCAAGCGCATGGCGGCCGACATCTACCGTCCCAAGGACGCCTCGAAAAAGTATCCGGTCATCTTCGTGCGCACGCCGTACAACTTCAACTACTGGGACGTGAAGAACGGCGTACCATCCGATATGAAGATGCCGCTGGACGCGGTGAAGCGCGGCTACGCGTTCGTTGAGATGAACGAGCGCGGCCACTTTTTTTCCGAAGGCAGTTACGATATCCTGGGGCCGCCGCTGACCGATGGCACGGACGCCATCACCTGGATGTCGTCCCAGCCGTGGTCCAACGGCAAGGTGGGCACCATCGGTTGTTCTTCGACGGCGGAATGGCAACTGGGAGTCGCAGCGCAGGGCAATCCGGCTTTTGCGGCCATGATCCCGCAAGGATTCGGCGCAGGCGTGGGGCGCGTGGGACCGTATTATGAGCAGGGCAACTGGTATCGCGGCGGCGCCGTACAGATGCTGTTCATCGCGTGGCTCTACGGCGAGCAGAACACACTGCGCCCGATGTTTCCGCCCAACACATCGCAGGAAGATCTGATCCGCGAGGCGAAGGCTTTCGACCTGTCGCAACAGTTGCCGCCCGTAGACTGGGCGAAGGCACTGCAGCATCTTCCCGAGATGGATATCATCAAGGCCGTCGATGGGCCGCCCGGCATCTTCGCCGATCGCGAGGAAGTCTCCACCGGCGGCGCGATGATCAAGCGCACGCCCAACGATCCGGCCTGGTATCGCGGCGGCCTGTGGCACGACGACAAGACCATCAACGTGCCCGGTTTCTGGTTCATGTCATGGTATGACGTGTCGATCGGGCCGAACCTGGCCGCCTATAATTATGTGCGCAAGACAGCGAAGCCCGAGATCGGCAACGAACAGTACGCCGTGATCGCACCGACGCTGCATTGCTCGTACAAGCGCGCCACGGAGCACACCGTGGTCGGCGAGCGGGACATGGGCGACGCGCGCCTGGACTACGATGCGCTGACTTATGGCTGGTTCGACCATTTCCTGAAGGGCGAGGACAACCACATTCTGGAGAAGACCCCCAAGGTCCGCTACTTCACCATGGGGTTGAACAAGTGGCAGACTGCCGATACCTGGCCGCCGGCGGGCGCGCAGCCTATGACTTTGTATTTGGCGAGCGCCGGGAAAGCCAATAGCTTGTACGGCGACGGCGCGCTGGCCCCCGCCGCTCCCAATGCGGATTCGGCCGACGAATTCGTCTACGATCCGATGAACCCGGTGCCATCTTACGGCGGCAACGTTTGCTGTACCGGAAACGCGGTGACCGGCGGCGCGTTCGATCAGCGCAAGATGGAGGCGCGCGCCGACATCCTGGTTTACAGTTCCGAGCCGCTGAAAGAGGGAATCGAGGTCAGCGGGCCGATGGAGGCCACGCTCTATGTATCGTCGGACGCGAAGGACACCGACTTCACCGTGAAGGTGATCGACGTCTATCCGGACGGTACCGCCTACAACCTGGATGAGACCATCCAGCGTGCGCGTTATCGCGACGGGTACGACAAGCCGCCGGTGTGGATGGAGGCGGGCAAGGTGTACAAGGTGGCCCTGCAGCCGATGACCACCAGCAACTACTTCCCGGCCGGGCATCGGATTCGGATTGAGGTATCGAGCAGCAATTTCCCGCGTTTCGACCGAAATTTTAATACCGGGGGAAATACCTACGACGAGGTGAAGGGCGTGGTGGCGCACAACACAGTGCATCATTCCCGGGAGCACCCGTCGCAGATCACGCTAACCGTGGTGAAGCGGCCCTAGCCAGGAGGTTGACAGCCCGTGGCGCACGCCTTTAGCGTGCCGGCGGGACTTTTAAGTCCCGCTTTCGGCGAACTGAAGTTCGCCCCACAAGGCGAAGCGCTTTCGACGCTGCTCCACTCGGGTCTCGCCGCTGTTTCACCCGCATCCGCGGGGGCGCGCGGGACGTGCACGTCCCGCCGTTCAACGCACTACATTATCATGGCCTGTTAGCGATGGCCAAGAAACATAGAGTCCCCGCCCAGACCTCCGGCGCCCGGAAATCCGCCGCGGCCGGCCCGCCGGACTTCTTCGATAGGTGGCAGCGGTATCTCCCTGCGATCCTGATCCTGGTTGTCCTGCTCTGCTACTGGACGCCGCTGACTTCGCCCAGCGCTTCTATCCAGTGGGATGCCGCCGACGAATTTCAGCCGGGACAACAGTATCTCTCCGACGAACTGCACGCCGGTCGTCTGCCATTCTGGACACCCTACATTTGGGCGGGCTTTCCGTTTCTGGCGGACCCGCAACTCGGCGCGTGGTATCCCCTGAACTGGCCGTTTCTGGCGATCGGCCCGTCGCCGCGCGTATTCCAGGCGGAGAACCTGCTGCACGCCTGGCTGGCTTGTTTCGGCGCTTACCTGCTGGCGAAGAAGCTGTTTAGGAGCCGCGCGGGCGCCCTGTTTGCCGGCCTGGCATATGGTCTTTCCGGATTCTTTGCGGGCCACAGTTCGCATACGCCGATGTTCCAGGCGGCTGCCTGGCTACCCTGGCTGCTGCTGTTCTTCGCGCGCGCTCTCGATGGCCGCGTCTGGCGAAACGGGACGCTGGCCGCGCTGACCGCCGGCATGATCATTCTCGCGGGCCATTTCCAGACCGCCCTTTATTGTTTCGCCGGGCTGGCCTTGTTCGCGGTTGCCCAAATCCTCGGGCAGCGGTCGAAGTGGCGCCTGGCTTTGCCGCTGGCCGCGCTCGTCCCGCTGGCCGGCGCCTGTTTATCCGCGGTAGCCACGCTCCCGGGCCTCGAACTGGCGTCCCACTCCATTCGTGCCACGCTCTCCGCGGGCGGCCATACCGAGGGCTTCCTCACCGCCGGCTCGCTCGCGACGCTCTTCTATCCGAACTACTATGGCGTCATTTCCAGCAGTTACTCAGGTCCCTCCGATATCACTCAGTATTATTTCTACGCCGGTATCCTGCTGCTGCCCCTGGCCGCGCTGGGTCTGCGCGACCGCTTGGCGCGCTGGTCCGGCTTGTGCCTGATCGTCCCTTGCATATGGTACGGCGCCGGTTCTCCCCTCGGCCTTTACTCTTTGGCGGCATTGCTGCCGGGTTTCCGCAGCATTCGCGCACCGGTGCATATCTGGTTCGTGGCGAGCCTGGGACTGGCGTTGCTCGCGGCTGCGGGATTCGCGTGGGTGACCGCGCGCTGGCACCTCCCATGGCTGCCGTTACTGTTGCTGGCAATCACTGCCGTGGACTTGTGGTACTGGAATTCGGATCGCAACCCGCTGGCCTATGCGCGCGCCAGTTACGACGAGACTTACGGCGCCGGAGAGCGACTCTTCGAGCGCGCCGTGGCCCGCTCCATGCCGCCCATGAGCCGTTTCGACGCTCCGGAGCGCATCCCTACCTTCGGGCCGCTCTTGCACCCGCTACTGGCCAGAGTGGAGACCACTTATGGTTATAATCCCCTGAAGCTCTCGCGGTACGACGATTACGGCCGGGCCATGCGCGCCAATCCGAAGCTCAAAAACGGATTGAATGTGCTCCGCATGCTCGACGTCCAGCGCGCCGCGGTGGTCCCGAATCCGGATGGCCTGCCCAGGGTGACGGTGCCTGCGAAACTCGTAACGGTCCCCTCGGATGGGGATAGCCGCGCGCGCCTGCAGACGCTCGATCCCGCGCTGGAGGCGTTGGCGCCGATGGGACTGGCGGCTCTCCAGCAGGATTCCCAGGCCACCGCGCAGGTGGTGGACTACTCGGAGTCGCGGTATCGGATCCATTATCGGGCTGCGACGGAAACCTTGCTGCGAGTTTCAGCCGCGTTCTTTCCGGGCTGGACGGCGCACGTGGATGGCCGGCCGCGCGAGGTGTATCCGGCCGATCATGCGCTGATCGGGGTGGCTGTGCCGCCGGGTGAAGATGACCTCATTCTCGAATACCATTCCAACTATTTCGCGGCGGGCGCGATCGCCAGCCTGATCGCGCTTCTGGCGTGCGCGGCCATCCTGGCAAAGGAGTCGCGCATCCGCAACACCCTTGCGCCTCCACGTGCCGTGTGACATACTGCGGTTCTGTGAACCATGAAAATCGTCCCTCCGCTTTCCCGCCGCAGCTTCGCTAAAGTCCTGGCCGCCGCGCCGTGGGTTCTTCGCGCCCCAGCCGCGCCCGCCCGCGCACGGATCAAGATCGATACGGAACGGGTCATCGGCGACATCGATCCCAAGATCTACGGAAATTTCATCGAACATCTGGGACGCTGCATTGAAGGCGGCGTTTTCGACGAAGGCTCGCCCCTCTCCGACTCGGACGGCTTCCGGCGGGATGTGCTGGACGCCGCCAAGAAGTTGAACGTCACCATCCTGCGCTGGCCCGGTGGCAATTTCTCGTCCAATTACAACTGGACGGACGGTATCGGTCCCCGCGACCAGCGGCCGCGCCGCCTGGAAATGGCCTGGGGCACGGTCGAAGACAACCGCTTCGGCACGCACGAGTTCATGCAGTACGTGGAGAAGCTGGGCACGGAGCCGTACTTCTGCACCAACCTGGGAATCGGCTCCTGGCAGCAGGCCCAGCAGTGGGTGGAGTACTGTAACTCATCCGAAGACACGGCCATGACCCGGCTGCGCAAACAGAATGGCCGTGCGCAACCCTGGAAGGTGACTTACTGGGGACTCGGCAATGAGATGGATGGACCCTGGCAGATGGGTCACCGCTCGGCGGACGATTACGGCAAATTCGCGCTGGAAGCCGCCAAGCTGATGAAGTGGACCGACAAAAACATCAAGCTGATCGCTTCCGGCTCCTCGAATTACGGCGCAAACGCCGACTGGACGGGTTGGAACCGCACCATCCTGGAATATCTGAAACATCACGTCGATTACCTGTCGCTGCACATGTACGTGGGTAACCGGGAGAACAATTTCGGGGAGTTCATGGCCAGTTCCGTGGAGCTGAATAGCCGCATCAAGACCGCCGAGGGGATCATCGACGCGGCGCTTTCCGGCCAGCCGGCGGACCGCCGCATCCATATTGCCTGGGACGAATGGAACGTCTGGTATCGGGCGCGCGGCGACGGAAAGGAAAGCGGCCGCCGCATTCTGGAGGAGCGCTACAACCTGGAAGACGCCCTGGTGGTCGCCACTTTTCTCAACTCGTTCCTGAATCACTCGCACATCGTGAAGATCGCGAACATGGCCCAACTGGTGAACGTCATCGCGCCCATCTTCGCCAGCGATAAGGGTATCTTCCTGCAAACCATTTACTATCCGCTGCAGCTTTTCGCCAATCACAGCAAAGGCAAATCGCTGGAGTTGTTTGTGGACAGTCCCCGGTATGAAAGCAAGCGCTTCGGAGACGTGCCTTATCTGGACTGCTCGGCGGCATACGACAACGGCGTAGCGGTAGTGAATGTCGTGAATCGCCATCGGGAAGAGGCGATCCAGGCGGAATTCGAGTTCGAAGACAAGAAGCTATCCGGCGTGATGGAAATCCAGGAGGTCAACGGGCCCGATATCAAAGCCGGGAACGACTTCGGATCGACGCAGGTTTCCGCCGTGACGCGATCCGTGAATCCCACGGGAGGCCCGTTCGCCTACAGCTTCCCGCCGCATTCATATACTATGTTAAAGGTGAGGCTGGTGTGACCACAAGTAACCTTGTTCCGATGTTAGCTATTATTACTCTAATGACTACGAACTGCTCGTCTAACCACCGCGAGTTCGGCAAGACACCGTCGGGTGAAACCGTCGAACTTTATACGCTGAAGAACGCCAAGGGAATGGAGGCGGACATCTCCACGTATGGCGGCGTGGTTGTCGCTTTAAAGGCGCCCGACCGCACCGGCGCACTGGGCGATGTCGTATTGGGCTTCGACGATTTTCAAGGTTACTTACTGCCGCCGCCCTATTTCGGCGCGCTCATCGGCCGGTACGGCAACCGCATCGGGCACGCCAAATTCACGCTGGACGGGGTCGAATATCACCTGGCGAAGAACGATGGCGACAATTCCCTGCACGGCGGTAAGCGCGGATTCGATAAGGTACTTTGGAAAGCCAAGCCGGTAAACGGGCAGTCTCTGGAGCTGACTTATTTGAGTAAGGATGGCGAGGAAGGTTATCCGGGCAACTTATCGGTAACCGTAGTGTACACGCTTTCCGATAACAACGAGCTGAAGATCGATTACACGGCCGCTACCGACAAAGATACGGTCCTGAACCTGACCAACCATTCCTATTTCAACCTGGCCGGACAGGGCGAAGGCGATATCCTGGCGCATCAGTTGACGCTGAACGCGGACCGCTATACTCCAGTGGACAAGGGCCTCATTCCGACCGGCGAGTTGCGCGCCGTGGAAGGTACGCCGTTCGATTTCCGCCAACCGCATGCCATCGGCGAGCGGATTGGTTCAAACGACGAACAAATCGTGCTCGGGGGCGGGTACGATCATAACTTTGTTTTGAATCGCACGGGAGACGGGTTATCGTTGGCAGCCCGCGTGACCGAGGCGAAGTCCGGCAGGGTGATGGAGGTTCTGACAACGGAACCAGCCATCCAGTTCTATACCGGAAACTTCCTGGACGGCACGATTCACGGTAAGGGCGGCAAGGTTTACGGGCGGCGCTCCGCCCTGTGCCTGGAGACGCAGCACTACCCGGATTCACCCAATCACCCGGATTTCCCATCGACCGAACTGAAGCCCGGCGCGACTTATCATACGACCACGGTGTACCGGTTCTCGACGGGCTCGTAGCGCACGCTTCAGCGGGGCCGCCGGCCGAGCCGGTTGGAACAAATGTGTGACCGCGCGTGGGGCACCGTCGAAAACTCACCGTGGGGCGGGCAATCATGCCCGCAGCCGCCTTTTCAGGCGGCTACGCCGGCTGGAAAGCCGCCCCCAGAGGGGACCCCGGGCCAAGATTGGCCGCCCCACTACCTTTGGTTTTCATCACCTTTGAGCGGCAATGGTGTCACAGAGGAGCGGGCAACGGCGAACTTTAGTTCGCCGTCTGTAGTTTGGACTTTCAGCCCGCCCCACAAAACCGAAAAGCCGGATCATTAATCATTGTTATTCATCATTATTTGTCGTATTTGTCGTTGGAGGCGCCTGGCGGATGACGGAAGGGGGCGGGGTGGGTGAGGGTTGCGCCATTGTGGGGTCTTCTGGGTTCGCTTTGTAACTCATTGAATCTGATGGCGTTGAGGGCCGATTTGGCGGTTCGGGGGCGGGGGGTTCGGGGGCGTGTGGGGCTTCAGGGACGGCGGGACACTGCGCGTTGCGGGCGACCTGGAGGGCTTTGAGGTGCTTCATGCCGCGTTCGATGGAGCGTTCGATGGCGGTTTCGTAGCGGGCGAGGCGGGTGAAGTTGCCGGGGCCTTTGCCATCTGACATGAAGGCGCGGGCGAGGAGGTCGTCCGGTTCGTGCGGGTCGGCCGGGAACGACTCTTTCTCGCCCTTGCTTATGCACAATTCGTGATGCTCCCGCTTATTCCGGTCGATGCGGTTCAGGATGGTGGATTCCTCGCGGTAGATGCCGGTTTCGAGGGCAAAGGCGCGGTCGAGACGCCATTGGGCGGCGGCGATGCGTTGGACGACCAGTTCTTCGCTGTCGCCGACGGGGCGGAGGTGATCGTGGAGATCCTGGAGGAGGCGGAGGAAGGCATCGGGATCCTCGCCTTCGAGGATGAAGTGTTTGTCGCCGGAGAGACCGTGGGTGAGGCCGTTGCGGCTGGAGGCGGCTTTGCCTTCGGGGGTGCGCGGGCCGGTCGATTTTTTCGCGTTTTGGCGATTGGCTTCCGCCTGCTGCTGGGAAAGTTTCCGATATTTATTTCTGTTCATCGATTTTCGGGCGCGGGTGCGCCCCACCTTTCGACTACAGGGTAGCTTTGAGGATTTAGGGACTACGGGTACGATTCGTGCAAACGGTTGAAAGGACGGGGGAAATTTATTGGACTGGATAAGTGACCGAAAACCGGCGAACTTCAGTTCGCCGTCCTGTCGGCCTGCGTGCACTTCTTATTTCTGGCCGTAATAGGCTTGGGCGCCATGCTTGCGCAGGAAGTGTTTGTCGAGATGCGCGGGATCCAACTGCTTGGGGACCTCCGCCAGCGTGACGCTGTAATACGCCATCTCCGCGACATACTCCAGAATGACGGCGTTATGTGCCGCTTCCGCCGCCGAGGGTCCCCAGGCGAACGGGCCATGTCCCGCGACCAGCACCGCCGGAACTTCCATCCCGTCGCCGCCGGAGAAGTGGCGCGCGATCACCTCGCCGGTGTTGGCCTCGTAGTCTTCCGCGATTTCCGCCGGGGACATGGCGCGCGTCACCGGCACGGGGCCGCGAAAATAATCCGCGTGCGTGGTGCCCAAGCAAGGAATCGGCCGGCGCGCCTGCGCCCACGACGTGGCGTAACGTGAATGCGTATGCACCACGCCGCCGATCCCCGCAAACGCGCGATAGAGCACCAGGTGTGTCGCCAGGTCCGACGAAGGCCGCAGGTTACCTTCGATAATCCGCCCGTCGAGGTCCGTGATCACGAGGTCTTCCGGCCGCATCCCCTCGTAGGGAACGCCGCTCGGCTTGATGGCCACCAGGCCGTCGGCGCGTGAAATCCCGCTGGCATTGCCGAAAGTGTACAGCACCAGGCCCCGGCGCACCAGTTCCAGGTTGGCTTCCAACACTTGTTTTCGCAGTTCTTCGAGCATCATGTTCGATTATGTCAAAGTCACTTCCAGCTTCGTCACCGATGCGGGCGGGAACCGCCGGGTAAGGCCGGCGCCCGCCGCCTGGACAGCCTCCTCGCGGGGTTCCACGGCGCGCGGATTCTCGAAGCTGTTGTGGGCGTGCGCGTCCGTGGCCGACAGCACGATCGCCTTGGCGGATTGCACGCCCGCGCCGCGCACCCCGATCTCCACTTCGCGCGCCTGGTCCAGACTCGGATTGGTCACCGTGAGCGTGAGCACGCGTTCGCGTAGCGACGCCGAACAGGAGAGCCCGGGCAGCGCCCCCGTCCCCTTATCCCGCAGATAAGAGATGGCGGGCGCGGATACCAATGTGCGCAGCGATTGGGCGCCCTGGTGCGCCCGGTACATATCGAAAACATGATAGGTGGGCGTGACGCAGAACTTGTCCTCATGCGCGAAGAACAGCGATTGCAGGCAGTTTACAAGCTGCGCCACGGCCGCCATGCCGACCTTATCCGCATGCCGGTTGAAAGTATCCAGCGTGAATCCCGCCAGCACCGCATCGCGCATGGTGCTCTGCTGCCCCAGCAGCGCTTCGGCGAAGGGTTCCGTGCCGGGCGCGTACCAGGCGCCCCACTCATCCACCACCAGTTTCACGCGATGCCGCCGGTCCATTTCACCCATCACGGCCCACTGGCTGGTGATGAACGAATGCATCTGGTTCGCCTCGCGCAGGATCTCGTAGTATTGCTGGGCATCGAAGCGCAGCGCATCGCCTTTGCCCGCGTTCCAATCGGTGGTCCGGCCGGCGCTCGCGTTCCACGCGTAGTGGTGCATCGACCAGCCCCAGACGCGCCCCAATTCACCCTTTTGCTGGACCTTCGCAAAGAATCGCTGCGTCCAGTCGAGATCGTTCCCATTGGGCCCGGAGCCGACGAACGACAATGGCACGCCATAGCCCGGAACCCAGGAGGTGTAGCGCAGAAATTCCGTGGCGTAGTCTTCGGGCGTGAACGAGCCGCCGCAGCCCCAGGCTTCATTGCCCACGCCCCAATAACGGATGTTCAAGGGCTCCCGTTCGCCGTCGGACGCGCGCTGGTCCGCCAGTGTGGTGGCGCCCGCCGGCGAATTGCAATACTCCACCCAGCGATCGAATTCCTGCGCGCTCGATCCGCGCAAGTTGGCCGCGAAATAGGGCTGCGCGCCGGTAGCCTTCGCGAAGCGCGTAAACTCGACGGTGCCGAACTGGTTGGGATCGTAGCTCTGCGGCCCGCTCCGGTTGGCGCCTTTGGGCCAGTCCCCGCCGGCCCAGAAGTTGGTACGCTTGGGACGCTTGGCGCGCGGGCCGATTCCGTCGCGCCAGTCGTAGCTATCGGCGAAGCAGCCGCCCGGCCAGCGGATGACCGGCGGCGAGATGCGCCGCAGCGCCTCAACCAGGGACTTGCGCAAGCCGCCGATGTTGGGTATCGCGGAGTCCTCGCCCACCCAAATGCCGTCGTAAACCACGCCGCCGAGGTTCTCGACGAAATGTCCGTAGATCTCGGGGGCGATCGTGGCAATCGGCTCGTCGATCAAGACCTCGATCAGAGCCTCGCTCGCGGCGGATCGTAACGCGGTGGCGCTCGCCAAGCCGGCGGCGGCCGCGCGCAGAAAGTCGCGTCTGTTACTGTGCATCTTTGCTCCTTTTGCCAACCACGTGGCGCACCGTCGAAAACTCACCGTGGGGCGGGCAATCATGCCCGCAGCCGCCTTTCAGGCGGCCAAGCCGGCTGAAAAGCCGCCCCCAGAGGGGACCCCGGGCCAAGATTGGCCGTCCCACAACGTTTAGTTTTCATCGTACTTGGGTGGCCAACTTCCTTAGAGCCGGCAACACGCCGCCGATATCGACCGCCTCGGAATCCGTCCTGCCGAAGGCGAAATACAGTTTCCGATAAAGCGCGTACAGTTGCTCGTACGCGGCGTGATCCCGGGCATCCGGTTCGATCGTTCGATAGCGCGGGCAGAGCGCCTGCTGGGCCGCTTCAATGCTCTCGAAGCCATCCGCCGCCATGAACGCCATGATCGCCGATCCCAGGCTGGTCACATCGCCCTCCGGCACCAGCACCGGCTTGTTCAGCACGTTGGCATACACGCGATTCAGCGTTTCGTTTTTCTGGGGAATGCCCCCGCCGTTGATCACGCGCCGGATGGCGACGCCGTGTTCCGCCATGCGCTCCAGAATGACGCGCGTGTGGAAGGCAGTGCCTTCTATGGCCGCGAACAGTTCGTCCTGCGCCGTGTGGGTCAGGTTCCAGCCGAGTGTCACGCCGCCGAGTTCGGCGTTCACCAGCACGGTGCGGTCGCCGTTATCCCAGGTGAGCCGCAGCAGCCCCGTTTGGCCGCCGCGATAGGCCTCCAGCCCTTCGGAAAGCTGGGCCACCGTGGAGCCGGCCCTCCGTGCGATGGCGTCGAAAATATCGCCCGTCGCCGACAGGCCGGCTTCGATTCCGAAATACCGCGGATGGATGGATCCCTTCACTACGCCGCAGACCCCGGGGATCAAATCCACTTGCCTGGCAATCGCCATGATGCAGGTGGACGTGCCCACCACGTTAACCACGTCGCCTTCGCGCACGCCAGCGCCGATGGCGTCCCAGTGCGCGTCAAAGGCGCCGACTGGGATGGGAATGCCCGCGCGCAGCCCCAACTTCCCAGCCCATTCCGCCGAAAGCCGGCCGGCAATTTGATCCGAGGTTGCATAGCAGCCGCCCAGTTTGGCACGCACACCGGCCAGCAGCGGATCGATCTTCGACAAAAACTCCTCGCTGGGCAATCCGCCGAGTTCCCGGCTCCACATCCATTTGTGACCCATGGCGCAGACGCTGCGCGGCACTTCGCGCGGGTCCGTGATGCCGCACAATACCGCGGCCACCATGTCGCAATGTTCCAATGCCGTGACCATCGCCGCGCGTTTGTCCGGATTGGCGCGCAGCCAGTGCAGCAACTTCGAGAAGCCCCACTCCGATGAGTACACGCCGCCGCACCATGCGAGCGCTTCCAGTTTCTCGCGGCGCCCGGCCGCGGTGATCTCGGCCGCCTCGCCTTTGGCGCGATGGTCGCACCAAAGGTAGTAATCGTCCAGGGGCGTCAGGCCTTCGCCGACCGGAATCACGCTGGAACCGGTGGTGTCGAGCGCCAGCGCCGCGAGTTGGCCGCCGTCGACGCCCGCGGTTTCGAGCGCGCCGCGCATCGCGAGCACCAGCGCAACCATATGATCTCGATGCGACTCTGTGGCGTAGCCGGGATCTTCCTTTTTGCGCCGCAGCGGGTACTCGCCCGTGGCCGAGCCCAGCCGCCCCTTCACGCTATCGAATATCGATACCCGGACGCTCAGCGTCCCGAAATCCACGCCCGCAACAATCATGATGCCGCTATCCGTTTCCTGTTTGGGGGGATCGCTCCAGCCCTGAGCCGGTCTGGAGACCGGCCGCAGGCGTGGACGCCTGCCCCACCAGCATACACAACCTATGCCAATTTAACATCCATGCAACCTGAACGTGCTATTTTGAAATACATGTCTCTGGAGAATCCGTTCCAGGATCCCTTGCGCTTCGAGAGGCGCGTTCCCGAGTGCGCCATGGTGATCTTCGGAGCCAATGGCGATCTCACCAAACGCAAGCTGCTGCCGGCCCTCTACAGGCTCGCCTACGAGCGCCGCCTGGATGCCGGTTTTGCCGTGCTGGGCATCTCCCGCACGCCCATGAGCGATGACGATTTCCGCGAGAAGATGCTGGCTTCGGTGAAAGAATTCCTGGAGGATTCGCCGTTCGACGCCGAAGTGTGGGCCGCCTTCGCGCAAGGCATCTTCTACATGGCTGGGAACTTCGACGACGCCGCGCTTTATCCGGCGCTGGATGCCCGGCTGAAAGAGATCAACGCGGCGCGCCACACCGGCGGCAACGTGCTGTTTTATCTTTCCGCGCAGCCCAGCCAATATATCCCCATCGCGCAAGGCATCGCCGCCGCGAACGTGGGAAAAGGCGAGTCCGGCTGGCGGCGAATCGTGATCGAAAAACCTTTCGGCCACGATCTGGCCAGCGCCCAGAAGCTCAGTGCCGAACTGCATAGCGCCTTCGAAGAATCCGAGGTCTACCGCATCGACCATTACCTGGGCAAGGAGACGGTGCAGAACATCCTGGCATTCCGCTTCGGCAACGGGATTTTCGAGCCGCTCTGGAACCGCCGCTACGTGAATCACGTGCAGATCACGGCGGCCGAATCGATCGGCGTAGAAGGGCGCGGCTCGTATTACCAGGAAGCCGGCGCGCTGCGCGACATGATCCAGAATCACCTGTCCCAGGTGATGGCCACCATCGCCATGGAGCCGAGCGCCACGTTCCGCCCCAACTCCGTGCGCGACGAACGCTCCAAGCTGCTACGTTCCATCCGCGTGATGAAGCCGGACGAGGTGCTGCGGAATACCGTCTCCGGCCAATATGGCCCGGCGCGCATCGGCGGCGAAGACGTCCCCGGATTCCGCCAGGAGCAGGGCGTAAAACCGGATACGCAAACCGACACTTACGCGGCGGTCACCTTCTTCGTGGACAACTGGCGGTGGGCCGGCGTGCCGTTTTATCTGCGGTCCGGCAAGCGGCTTCCCAAGCGCGTCACCGAAATCGCGATTCAGTTCAACGCCGCGCCGCTGGCGATTTTCAACGGCGATGAAACCACCACCGCGCCCAACCTGCTGATCTTGCGCATCCAGCCGGAAGAAGGCATTTCGCTGAAGTTTCTCTCCAAGCGTCCCGGGGCGGGTATGAAGCTACGGCCGGTTTCGATGGATTTCAATTACGGCTCGAGCTTCGGAGAACGTTCACCCTCGGCTTACGAAACGCTGCTGCTGGACGCCATCATCGGCGATGCCACCCTCTACACCCGCCAGGATATGGTGGAGGCCAGTTGGGCGGTGGTCAACGCCGTGCAGCATGTCTGGGACAGCACCAAGTTCGATTTCCCCAATTATGCCGCGGGCACCTGGGGACCCAAGGCTTCCGACGAGATGCTGGCGCGCCGCGGACACGTCTGGAGGCAACCCTGATGAGCGCCGCCGGCGGCACCATCGCGCCCGACCGCATCCTGCACGACATGGCGGATCTATGGGTCTCGCTCGGCAAGCAGGGCGAAGGCGATGCCGGCGTGTTGCGCGCCTGCTCCATGACGCTGGTGGTAGCGGCCGAGGAATCCGACGATGCCCAAGCCATCGGCGAAACGCTGGCCGCACTGATGCCGGAGCATCCCAGCCGCGCCATTGTGATTCGATTCCGCAGCGAAGACCAGCGCTCGCTGGCCGCCCGCGTCTTCGCGCAATGCTGGATGCCTTTCGGGCATCGCCAGCAGATCTGCTGCGAACAAATTGAAATCACCGCATCGGATGCCAGCCTGCCGGATTTGCCGCCCGTGGTGCTGCCGCTGACCGTGCCGGACCTGCCCGTGATTCTGTGGTGCCGCAGCCCGCGCCTCTTCCATTTGCCGGCGTTTGCGCAGTTGGCCGCGATCGCGCAAAAGGTGGTCGTCGATAGCGCGGATTTCAGCGATCCCCGCGCGGCCCTGCGGGAAATCGGCGCCCAAGCTACGGGACGCCTGCTCGCCGATCTCTCGTGGACCCGGTTGACCCGCTGGCGCGAGCTGATCGCGCAAATTTTCGAAAACCGTTCGCAACTGACGAACCTGCCGCTGGTTTCCGATATCCTGATCGCGCACCGCGGGCCGAGCGCGCCTGCCACGGCCTATTACCTGGCCGCCTGGCTGGTGGACGGTCTGGCCCAGGTTGGCGCACACCCGCGTGTGGGGTTCCGCTCCGATGGCGGCGAGCCGGCCTGGCGCCTCAGCCTGGTGGAGCTTCGCGCCCAGGACAAGCCGGATGTCATCGCTTCGATTGCGCTCGCCGAAGGAGCCGCGGCGGAGGTCAAGACTGGCGGCCTGGTGAACAAAGCCTTGCTGCCCGCCCTCACCGACTACGCCCTGATGCGCGAGGAACTCGCCATACCCGGACGCGACCCGGCTTTCGAACGCACCCTCGCCGCCGCCGCCAAACTTGCGGTATCGTGATCGTTACATATGAGCGTGCAGTGGTTCACTCAACCCGATCCGCGCGCGGCCGCCGCCGCTTGCGCGCAACACATCAGCGCGCTGCTGGAACAGGCGCTGGCCGATCAGGAGCATGCTACGCTGGCCGTCTCCGGCGGCTCCACGCCGAAGCTTTTGTTCCAAAGCATGGTGTCCGCCGGCTTCCGCTGGCAGCGGGTGCATCTGTTCTTTGTGGACGAGCGGTCGGTACCGCCCAACGACCCGGAGAGCAACTACCGGCTGGCCAATGAAAACCTGATCACGCCCGCGCACATCCCGCCTGACCAGGTGCACCGCATTCACGGCGAACTGAAACCGGAATTGGCCGCGCAACAGTATGTGGAAGACATCCGCAACTTCTTCGGGCTGGAAGAAGGCGAGTTGCCGCATTTCGACGTGGTGCAGTGCGGCATGGGGCCGGATGCGCATACGGCCAGCCTGTTTCCGGGTGAATCGTCGATCGACGACCGCGAGCACATCGCCGGCCCGGTGCATGTCCAGAAGATGGCCAGCAAGTGGCGCGTCACACTGCTGCCCGCCGCCCTGTTGGCTGCCCGAAACACCGCGTTCCTGGTGACCGGCGCGGACAAAGCTCCGGCCGTGGGAGACGTCTTCCACCAGGAATACGACCCCAAACACTACCCCGCCCAATTAATCTCGCGGCAAAGCAAACGGGTCACCTGGTTCCTGGACCAGGCCGCCGCCGCGGAACTCGCCTAGCCGGCTGCCGCCGAAAACGGCTGGGTCATCCTTAGGTGCGCCGCTCCAGGCCGGCGCAGGTTTCGGCGCGCTTAAGATCCCGCTCGAGAACCGGAATCGTCTGGGAGGCGAAAGCCTTTACAGCGGCGTCTTTCCCGTATTTCGCCTCGTGTTTGTAAGTCGCCAGCGCGTTGCGTTGAGCTGCGACTTGGTCTTTGGCGAATTGTCGATCGAAGCTCGTTCCTTTTAGATTGACCAACTGTGTGATGGTACTGTTTCTGGCTATGTCGATTCCCTTGGGGATGGTCGTTCCGGTCTTTGCGGCGAGCTGGGCGAGTTGACTATAGCATGTGCTGTAGTCCTGTACCAACGCGTTGGCGAGATCCTTCACGTCGCCTCGGGTGGCCTGGTTTTGCGCCATTTCGCCCTCATGGGCTTCAAACATGTCGATCCTAGCGGCGGTGTTCAGGAAATCCATGTCGGAGTGAGGGAGGGACGCGGCGTACACGATCCCTCCTGCGGCAATCAAAGTGAAGCAGCAAGCTTCTGTCAGGAAACGGTGATTTTGCATAGTGTATCCTCCTCGTTTCCAGTGTGAAGCGGCCGGGCCGGCGGAGATATCCTGTCGATGCAGTAGTGAGACGATGGGAAGTGCTGCGGCGTACACGCGCCAGGTTCTGCTTCTAGGCGGCCGGCAGGGAGAGCAGGCCCTTTTCCTTTAATCCGGACAGCGCCAACCCATAACGCCCGCGAATGCCGGTCTTTTCAAAGATGTGTTTCAGGTGGATCTTTACCGTGCCCGGACGAATGCCGAGCTGCTGGCCGATGTCCCGGTTCTTCAGCCCCTGCTCGACGAGTTCCACCACCTGCAACTCTCGCGACGTCAGGTTGGAACGCGACCCGCGCGCGGTGGGCTCGGGCTCCTGCAGCAGGCTCTCCTCCATCCAGGTATTTCCGGCGGCCACCGTGCGCATGCAATCGAGCAGGGCCGCCAAGGGGGCCGTCTTGCGGACCACGCCGAGGGCTCCGGCTTGCATCATGCGCAGCGCCTCCGCCTCGTTCAGATTCACGCCCCATACGACCACGGCAGTGGCGCTGCCCGAGACGCGCAAGCGCTGCAGGCAGTCCATGACGGCGTGAATGCCGAAGCTCTTATCCAGAAGCATGACGGCCGGGGTGTGCTGGCGCGCCATTTCCAGGCCGCCTAGTAACGATGTATCCGTGGCCGCCAGGTAAAGATCCTCGCAAAGTTCCAGCAGCGTCCTGACACCCTCGATGGCGATCGGCTCGGTATCGCAGATGGCCACTGATTTCGCATTGATTTGTTGACTCATAAGGCTGTTACCCCATAAGTGGGGTGGCTCTCCCTCGCTGCGTCGTGAAGACTAAATTGTCGATTAACAGAACTGTAGTGGCGCGAACGGGCAGGACTCTCAGCTTTTCGACGACCGTGAGTTCTTAATGTTGATGGTCCCTCTACACAACGCGGAACCACAGCGGCACGGAACGTCGTCGATCTTATCGGAAAAGTGATAATCCACGGTCAGCTCTTCGCCCCGCCGGATGTCCCGTTTGCTCATGTAGAGGATGTGGCCCCTGAAGATCCAGGTATACAGGTTGGGAGTGCAGGAGTGGTTGATCAGCTCCGCGCCGCTGCCGCCCACGGCGCCGTCCAGGGTCCAGTAGTTGTCGAGCGTGAACAGGTAAGTTCGCGGCCCCAATCCGCGCTTGCTGGTCTCGCGGCGGTTGATCCGCTCGCCGGTGTATTCGATCACTTTGTGGCGCGCGGGAATTCGCTGCGCGGCGTAAACACCCCAGCCGTGGATGCCGGAGCGGCCCAGCTTCAACCGGTAGCGGGCGAACTTAGGGTCGATGCGAGGCTCGGCAATGAACGCGTGTGCAGCCATGTTTTGAAGATTGTAGCGAACCCCGAGCCGTTTCGGAAGAGGCGCAGCCCGATATAATGCAAAATCGTGATCCAACTTGCCAACGATGCCTCCCCGGACCTGTTTGAAGCCACTTTCGCCTTCGCCGCCCGGCAACTTCGCGCGCTCATCGAGCGGCATCCCGATTTCTATCCGATGTACACCGCCGCGGGCCGCTGGAAACATTCGGGCGAAGCCTGGACCCACTGGTGCGACGGCTTCCTGCCGGGCATGTTGTGGATCGTCTACGGCCGCCAGTCCCCCGGCAGTGCGGAGTCGCGCTGGTGGCGGACGCAGGCCATGCGCTACTCGCGGCCGCTCGAACCGCGCAAGCTGGACCGCACGGTCCACGATCTGGGCTTCCTGTTCATGTCCAGCTATCGCCGGTGGTATGGCTTCACGCCGGACCCCGCTCTGAAGGCGGTGGTGGTGGAAGCCGGCCGCACCATGGCCCTGCGCTTCCAGGAGAATGGCCAGTATCTGCGGTCGTTTGTATCGGCGGATTCCCTGTTCATCGACATCATGATGAATGTGGGAATCGTGTTCTACGCTGCCCGGGAGACGGGCGACCCCGCGCTGCTGGATATCGCCCTGCGCCACTGCCGCACGACCCGGCGCGTGTTGGTGCGCGGCGACGGATCCACGGCGCACGAAGGCCTGTTCAACCCGGAAACCGGCGAATTCCTTAAGCAGACCACGCACCAGGGCTATCGCGGCGATTCCTGCTGGTCGCGCGGGCTGGCATGGGCGCTCTACGGATTTGGCACGGCTTACAGTTACGTGCGCGATCCGGACCTGCTAGCCACGGCGGAAGCCTGCGCGGACTTCTATATCCAGCACACGCGGGCGGACGGCGTGCCGCCCTGGGATTATGACGCGCCGCCGGATGGCGCCGTCATGGTGGATACCTCCGCCGCGGCCATCGCGGCGTCCGGCCTGTTTCAGTTGAGCGGTCTGACGGCGGATGCGGCCAAAGGCCACTTCTATCGCGAGACCGCCCGCCACATTCTCGCTACGCTTTGCCGTAAGTGGCTGGCGGACCAGGACCCGGAGTGGGAGGGCATCCTGAAAGGCGGGGTGTACCACATTCACAAGAACCTGGGGGTGAACGAGTCGGTGATGTGGGGCGAGTATTTTTTCCTGGAGGCTCTGGAGCGCGGTGCAATTTCGAGGCGGGACTACGAGCCCAGGACCTCTTCGTAGTAGCGCTCGTACATGGGAATGATCTTATCGGCGCAAAAGCGGTCCGAAGCCGTGCGCCGGGCTGCCTGCGACATCCGGTCGTGCAGTGCGTCGTCCTCGACCAGCGAAGTCACGCGCGCGGCCTGCGCCTGGATATCTCCCACGGCTTCCAGATAGCCATCCACCCCGTCGGTGATCAACTCGGGGACGCCGCCCACGCGCGTCGCCACGGGTGGCACGCCACAGGCCATGGCCTCCAGCGCGGCCAGTCCGAAAGATTCCAGTTCGCTGGGCATCAGCAGCGCGTGCGCCAGCGGAATGATGCGCTCCACGTGGTTCTGTTTCCCCAGAAACGAGACGTGGTGCTCCACGCCCAACTCGCGCGCCAGGTGCTCTGCCGGACCGCGCTCCGGCCCATCGCCCACCATCAGCAGGTGCGCCGGGGCGCGCTTCACCACCTCCGCCAGAATGCGCACGCAATCCTGTACGCGCTTCACCGGCCGGAAATTCGAGACGTGGATCAGCAGTTTCCCTTCCGCCGGCAAATAGCATTTCGCCATGGCCTTCTCGCGGTCCGGTTTGTATACGTCGCAATTGACGAAGTTGGTGATCACGCGAATGTCGTTGCGCACGCCGAAAACGTCCACGGTCTGCCGCCGCAGGTACTCGCTGATGGAAGTAATGCCATCGGATTTCTCGATGGAAAACTTCGTAATCGGAAAATAAGACCGGTCCGTACCGACCAGCGTGATGTCGGTGCCGTGCAGGGTGGTGATGAAGGGCAGCCGCCGCACGCCCGCCAGCATGTCTTTGGCGAGCATCGCCGAAATGGAATGCGGGATGGCATAGTGTACGTGCAGCAGGTCCAGATCGTAGGATTCCGCCACTTCCGCCATGCGCGAGGCCAGCGCCAGGCAATACGGCGGGTATTGAAACAGGGGATAGCTGGAAACCTCCACCTCGTGGTAGTGGATGCCGGGAATGCCGGGGTCCAGGCGAATGGGATTCGCATAGGTGATGAAATGGACCTCGTGCCCGCGATTGGCGAGTTCCAGGCCCAGTTCGGTGGCCACGATGCCGCTGCCGCCGTAGGTCGGATAACAAGTGATGCCGACGTTCACACCGTCAGGCTACCACGCGCGCGGGCCCCGGCGCGCCGGCAGCCGCCGGCAGCCGCAAAGTCCGGCCTCACCTATAATGAAGGGACATGTCATCGGCGTACGTGGATCTTGCGGGGCCCGAGCTGATCGCCAAATACGAACCGGTGATCGGCCTCGAAGTACACGTCCAACTGGCCACCGCGACTAAGATCTTTTGCGGCTGCCCCACCAGCTTCGGCGCGCAACCCAACAGCAACGTCTGCCCGGTCTGCCTGGGCCTGCCGGGAGCGCTGCCGGTGCTGAATGCCGCCGCGGTGGAACTGGCTATTCAGGCGGCCCTGGCATTGAACTGCCAGGTGCGCGCGGTTTCCCGCTTCGCGCGCAAGAATTACTTCTATCCGGATCTGCCCAAGGGCTACCAGATCTCGCAGTACGAGGAGCCACTGGCCGAGCATGGCTGGGTCGAAATTCCAGTGGATGGCGCGCCGAAGCGCATCGGAGTGACCCGGGTCCACATGGAAGACGACGCCGGCAAGAGTATCCACGACGGCTTTCGCGATTCCGCACGCTACACCTACGTGGACCTGAATCGCTCCGGCACGCCATTGATCGAGATCGTCACCGAGCCGGATCTGCGCGGTTCCGAAGAAGCCTACGATTTCCTGACCGGCCTGAAGCAGACGCTCGAATTCCTGAATGTTTCCACCTGCGACATGGAGAAGGGCCACCTGCGCTGCGATGCTAACGTGTCAGTCCGGCTGAAGGGCGCGCCGGAGTTCGGCACCAAGGCCGAAGTGAAGAACCTGAATTCTTTCCGCTTCCTGAAGCTGGCGCTGGACCACGAGATTGCCCGGCAGGTGGGAATTCTGGAGAACGGCGGTGCGATCCCGCAGGAGACCCGCCTGTTTAATCCCGATACGGGCGAAACCGCTACCATGCGCAGCAAGGAACACGCGCACGATTATCGCTACTTTCCGGAGCCGGACCTGGCGCCGCTGCGCATCGCGGATGCCTGGCTGGCCGCGATCCGCGCGGGCATGCCGGAGCTGCCCGCCCGCAAACGAGCCCGCTTCATCGAAAGCTATGGCCTGAGCCCTTACGACGCCGATGTGCTGACCGCCAGCCGCGCCATCGCGGAGTATTACGAACGCGCGGCGGCCGTGGTGGGCGATCCCAAGTCTACGGCAAATTGGGTGATGGGGGAGCTGATGGGCGCGCTCAACGCGCAAAACCTGCAGATCGGCGATTCGCCCGTAACACCCGAACGGCTGGGCGAACTGGTGGCCCTGATCGGCAGGGGCGAGATCTCCGGGAAGATCGCCAAGGAAGTCTTCCTGAAAATGTTTTCGAGCGGCGAGGCCGCGGCCGTCATCATTGAAAGAGAAGGGTTGAAGCAGATCAGCGATACCGGCGCGCTGGAGCGCATCGTCGATGACGTGCTGCAACAGAACGTGAAGCAAGTGGAGCAATACAAGAGCGGGAAGACGACGGTGCTCGGGTACCTGGTCGGGCAGGTGATGAAGGCCTCGCGCGGGCAGGCTAATCCCGGGGTCGTGAATGAGTTACTGAAGAAGAAATTATGCTAAAAGAAGGCGATCGAGCTCCTGAGATCCAGTTACAGACAGACACCGGCGAATCCTTCGATTTGAAAAGCGTGCGGGGTAAGAAGGTTGTTTTGTTCTTCTATCCCAAAGCCAGCACGCCGGGCTGCACGGTGGAAGCGTGCGAGTTTCGCGATATCTACAAGAAGTTTGAGAAGAAGGGCGTCGTGGTGCTGGGCATTTCCAAGGACACGCCCAAGGCGCAGACTACTTTCAAAGTGAACCAGAAGCTGCCGTACACGCTGTTATGCGATGTGGATAAGAAAGTGGTTGAAGCTTACGGCGTTTGGAAAGAGAAGAACATGTACGGCAAGAAGGTGATGGGGGTGGAGCGCACCACTTTCCTGATCGACGAGCACGGCAAAATCCAAAAGATTTTCGCGAAGGTCAAGCCGGCCGGGCACGCGGAAGAAGTACTGGCCGCGCTGTAAGAGGGCGATTTGGAGGGCGGCCAATCTTGGCCGCCCCACATTTCTGATCTAGCTGCCGCCGGACACACGCAGCGTTTTACTCAGCCTGGCATCCGCGGACGATTCTCCTACCGTGACTTCCACCTCGTCCGTTTCGAGCGCCCAGCGCTTCCGCTGTACGTCCCAGTATCTCAGCGAGTCGGCGGCCAAAGGAATCTCGACGGTGCGGGCCTCGCCCGGCGCCAGCGCCACGCGGCGGAAGCCTCGCAGTTCCCTGGCGGGGCGGCCCACGGCGGATTTCAAGTGCTTTACGTATAACTCGACCACCTCGTCACCCTGGCGCGCCCCGGTATTCCGCACATCCACACTGACCAGCACCTTGCCGCTGGCGACCAACCGGCCCGGAGTCACTCGCAAGTTCGAGTATTTGAATGTGGTGTAACTCAGGCCATAACCGAATGGATAGAGCGGGTCGCCCTTGAAATACATATACGTGCGGCCATGCCGGATGTCGTAGTCCATCATATCGGGCACCTGGTCGAGCGACTTCGGCCAGGTCTGGACCAGCCGTCCCGTGGGATTGTAGTCGCCGAACAACACATCCGCGACGGCCGTCCCCATCTCCTGCGCGTTGTGAGTCATGTGAAGAATGGCGGGAAGGTTTGCCTGGCTCCAGTTGATGGCGAAAGGAAAGCTCGCCACCAGCACCATCGCGGTCTTCGGATTGGCGGCATACACCTGCTTCACCAACTCTTCCATCTCCAGATCGATGGCGCGCCGGTCGACCGCCTCTTTACCGTCGCTGGGTGTCGGGCACTTCGCCCAACCGGCGTCGCAGGTGGTATGGTTTCCCACAAAGACCACCGCCACATCGGACTCTTTGGCGGCCTTCACCGCCGCGTCGTTGTCGTTGTTCGCCGCGTAGTTCACGACCACACCGGAGCCCAGTTTGGCTTTGATACCATCGAGCGGGGTCACGGTGTAGGGCGGCGTACCGCTGTACCAATCCAGCAGCACCTGATCGGCGCGCGGGCCGATCACCGCGATCGACTTCAGCTTGGATTGATCGAGCGGCAGGAACCCGTCGGAATTCTTCAACAGCACGATGGATTCGAGCGCCACCTGGCGGGCCACATCCTTGTGCCCAGGCGTTTTCCAGGCATCCTCTTCGCCCACTAGCTTCGAATACGGCACGCGCGCGGGCGGATCGAGCAGCCCCAGCCGGATCATCACCCGGAATTCGCCCTTGATGACGTCGTCGATATCGGCTTCCGTCAACAGCTTTGCCTTCAGCGCGTCGTTCACCGGCGCCTGGAAGCGGTCCAGAAACTGGTTGATGCCCGCCTTCACCGCGCCCGCCGCGCCCTCGGCCAAGGTGGGGTAATACTTGTGCAAATTGATCATGTTGCGCAGGGAGCCGGCGTCGGTGCAGATGATCCCGTCCACGCCCCATTCCTCGATCGCGATCTGGCGCAGAATGGGATTAACCGTCATGGGGATGTGGTTCCAGGCATTGTAGGCCGCCATGAAAGCGCGCGACCCGCCATCCATCACGCCCATGCGGAAGGGAACCGAGTAATACTCGCGCAGCAGGCGTTCGTCGAAATCCGACGACGACCCGCCGCGGCCGTTCTCGTTGCTATTGGCCAGGAAGTGCTTCATGAGGGACGCCGTCAGCCAATACTTGGGATCGTCCCCTTGCAGGCCGCGCACCATCGCGGTGACCATGGTGCCGTTGAAAAACGGATCTTCGCCGAAGCATTCCTCGGTGCGTCCCCAGCGCGGATCGCGGCCCAGGTCGGCATTGGGCGCGCGCACCACCAGGCCTCCGCGCTTCTGGCTCTGATAGATGTAGCGCGTCTCGTGGCCTTCCACCCCGCCGGCCTTGCGGATCAGGTCGGGATCCCAGGTCTCGCCCATGCCGATGGCCTGCGCGAATTGGGTGGTGGGAATCGGCTTGGGCCGGCCCCATCCTCCGGGCCCGCCCAGCGCCAGGCCGTGCAGGCCCTCCACGTGGCCGGTTCCCTCGATCCCCAACCGCGCTACGCTGGGGCGGGTGCCCAGGCAGGCGACCTTTTCATCCAGCGTCATCAACGAGACGATGTTGTCCACGCGCTGCTCGATGGGCAGATCGGGATTCTGGAACGGATATTGGTAGGGGCCGTCGGCGGCGGACAGCCAGCGCAGCGGCAAGAGCAAAAGCATGGCGGTGAGGGCAGGGTGTTTCATGAAACACCATTATCCTCCAGCGCATCAGCCCGAGCGTGCCATTATCAATGCTTGGGCCGTTGGCGGCGCGCCTCTACTTGGGATTGGTCGGAACGGGGTTGTGTGGCGTCGTCGCGGGGTGCTCCTGCCATGGGTACATCCGGTAGTACTCCCGCTCCAATTCCGGGCGGTCCCCTCTCATTAAGGCGTGAAAAAGCCTCTCGCTTGGGGTGCCTCCTGGAAGGTTTCTTTGAACTGCGGCATCGAGTGACCTCCTACCCCCGCTGATTGGCGGCCAGAGCGTCCTCCACGGTCCCGCAGAACTGGAAAATCGTATCCAGCCGCGTGACCCGGAAACACTCCCGCACGTACCCCTGCGCGCCCGCCATCCACAGCTTGCCGCCGTTCTCCTGTATCTTATTCAGGCAATAGATGAACCGGCCGATACCGGTGCTGTCGATGCGCTTCACGCCGGTCATGTCGAACACGATGCGGCTAAGCCCCTGGGCCAGCGCGCTGTTCAGCACGGCCTCGATGCGCTCGCCCTCGGGCCCACGCATGACGCTGCCTTCGAGCGAGATCACGGCGGTAGCGGGAGCGACCTCTTTTTGATTGATTTCCAATGCCATTCAGCGCAGTCCACCACCAGTATATGCCGAGATGGGTCTTTTTGCGGAGGCCATCCGTATACCGGATAGTGGTATGATCCTCGCGGCGATGATGAATCCGGAGGCTTTCAGCGGCGCGCAAGATGCCATCGCCCGCATGCGGCGGGGAGATCCCGACGCGGTGGCTGCGATCATCTCGCGCTACCAGCACAGGCTGTATCGCTATCTGCTGCGCCTGGTGCGGGAGCCCGCGGCGGCCGACGACCTGTTTCAGCAGACCTGGCTGCGGGTGATGGAGAAGATCGGCCGCTACGATGCGCGCCGCAATTTCGAGTCGTGGCTGTTCTCGGTGGCCCACAACCTGGCTATCGACGCCTGGCGGGGCAAGCGCGGCGAGAGCCTGCTGGATCCAGAAGACGCCGAGGATTCCGGCGAATCGCCTGGCGCGCCGTGGCGTTCCGGCGAGCCGGACGCGTTGGAGCGCCTGCTGGATTTTGAGCGCGGCGCCATGCTGGCGGCGTGCATGCAGGAATTGCCCGCCATACATCGCGAGGTGCTGACATTGCGTTTTGAAGAAGACATGCGGCTGGAGGAGATCGCGGAGGTGGCCGGCATCCCGCTATCCACGGTGAAAAGCCGGTTGCGGCGCGCACTGGACGGTTTAAGAGCGGCCATGGACGCGCGGACTCCGGGAGGACGGAAAGCATGAGCGGGCACGAATCCTGTGAATCGATCGCGGGGATGCTGGCGCTGGCGGCCGCGGGAGTGTTGGATGCGCAGGAGCAGCGGCGCGTGGAGGAGCATGCCCGCGAGTGCCCGGCGTGCCGGCGCGAATTGGAAGTCTGGAGCGGCTATGCGCAGGGGCTGAAGCAACTGCCGCAGCCGCCGATCCCGGCGCAGTTGATGGAGCGCACGCGCGCGCGCCTGATGCAGGAGCGCGCCACCGCGGCCGACCGCCGGTGGGACGAATTGATGTTGGGCGCGTTGGCGCTTTTTGCGTGGACCGTGGGACTGACGTTCTGGTTTGTGGCGCGCATCGTCACGGGTGGAGAGTTGGTCGTGATGGGCGCAAATCTGGTCCGGTTCGGGACCTGGAGCGCGGGCTCGACGGTGTTGGTGTGGCTGACCGCGGCGGTGGCGGCCATCGCCCTGGGAAGGCGCCGCCGCGAATTGAGGAGGGCTTTATGAGTCGCTTTCGAGACGAAGTGGCAATCATCCCCAGCGTGGCATACACTATCGCCACGTGCGTATGGCTGGGGTTCTTCGCGTTGATGATGGAGCTGCCGTTCCGGCTGGATCCGGAGGGACGCCGCTGGCCCCTGGCGGGCAAACTGGCGATGTCGATTTTGCCCGGGCTGCCGCTGTTCATCCTGGTGTTGCTGATCGGCTATGTGTATGCCGACGCAAAGCGGCGCGGCATGCGCTACGTGATGTGGACGCTGCTGGCGGCCCTGATCCCCAACGCAATCGGCGTGATCCTGTACTTCGTGCTGCGGGAACCGCTGCTGGTGAACTGCCCGCATTGCGGCGCGCAGGCCCGCCGGGGTTTCCCGTTTTGTCCGAAGTGCGGCGGCGCCCTGGCGCAGTCGTGCCCTCAATGCCGGCGCGCCGTGGAGCCGGGCTGGACGCACTGCGGGTATTGCGGCGCGGCGCTTGATGGGTAATGTAGCGCGGAACTCAAAGTCCCGCCCTCCAATTCAGTGGCGGCGGCCGAATGAACGGCCTCCGGATGGCGGCCGGAAGCTGGGATGGAAGCCCGGCGAGCTTCGGGGCCTGAATCCGGAACTGGGCGGTTTCGACCCGGACCCAAAGGTGTGGCCGGCGCTGCTCTGGCCGCTCTTCAATCCTCCGGTGGCGTACTTTGAGCTGCTATAACTGCCGGAACTGCGCACGTAGCGGCTGTCGGAATAATGCTGCTGGGTGAAGGTGCCGTGCGTGCCATACTTAGGGGCGCCGCCGGCTTCGTCGTGTCCGTAGTAAGTCTGGCCGCTAGTACGGGCCGTGCGGTATGACTCCCACTCATAAGATGGAATCGGGCGGTAGCTATGTCCCCATAACAGGTCGCGCAACAAGGCGTATTGCCCATACCACACCCAGAAATTGCCGCCGCTGCCCTGGTTCCAGTAACCATACTGGTTACGCTGGCCCACCGGCGCCATGTAGGCGAAGCCGGCCGGCTCCGGGACATCGTCGGCTTCGGAATCGTACTTACCCACCGGCTTGTGCGCGATGGACATGCCGATGTTGTTCTCACAAACCTGGTAAGTAGCGCGCGGAATCTCCACCCAGTTTTCATCGGAAGTAGTGACGCCGTCTTTACCGGCGGCATCTGGAAACCTGGTTTTGACAATGCGGACTTCCTCTTCGTAATCGCGCACGCCGCCGGACTTGCGGTCGCGCAGATCCACCAGGACCTTATCCCAGGAAGTGTAAAGCTGGCCGGTCAGCGACTCGAGTTCGGTGGTACGGGAGGGCAGGGCAGTGACGTCGTTGCGAATGGTCTCGGCGGCGCCCAGCAGTTCCCCGTAATCCAGGCCGGCCAGATCATTGGCTTCGGCCTTGCGGCGCATGGCGTCGCTCGATTGCCAGGCCTGCTCGCCATCGGTAGGAATCGCGCGGAGCGCGGCCAGGCGCGTGTCCAGATCCGATTTCTTCTGCGGCCAATCCGTTTCGGCGCGGGTGACCGCGGCGGCCACCGGCGCGAAATCCCAGTGTTGCAGGGTCTGGTGATCGGCCTCCATCTGCTGCAGCTCGGTGGGCAGGTTGCGCTTCATGTCTACCCAGCGCTGCGCTTCCGTCTGGACCGCGGCGGCTTCGTTGAGCGCGGCGGTGCGCAGCGCACGCTCTTCTTTGAGCAGCTTATCGGCCTGGGGTTGATCCTGGCGGCGGTTGGCTTTGAGGAGCTTGTCGAGCGCGGCGGCGTCTCGCTGGGCGCCGTCCAGTTCGCCGGCCGCGATGCGGAAGCGGTCAGGCAAAACCGTGACCATATCATGCGCGCGGAACAGATCGGGATCGGCGGCCAGGTCGGCAGAGACCAATTCCTGCGCGGTTTGAAACTGTTTCTGGCTTTGCGGAAGCTGGTGCTCCTCCGCGGCGATATCCTGGCGCAGCTTACGCGGCAGATTATCGAAGCCCGCGAACAGGACGATGACAATCAGGAAAGCAAGGATAACGGCTAAGACTTCGAGCCCACGACGGCTCATGATTCACTCCTTCACAGGCCGGCAAGCCCGTGCTGCGTGCGAACGCGCTACGCGCGGTAGAGCGCGATATCGGCGGGATTCAATTTCACGGCTACGCTGCCGCTGAACGGCTCGCCCTCTTTCTTGCGGACGGCCAGATACCGCTGGCCGGACTCTTCCTGGAACTCCCACCCATAGAAGCCCGCGCCCTGCGCCCCGCCATCGTGAAAGACGCCTATCTCGCGGCTGAAGCGGTAATACCAGTTCTTACCGTCGAACTCAAAATTATCGGCGGCATTCTGGCGCTGGTCCATCTGCGCGAGGTCGTCTTCGGAAAGGCCCAGGTCATCGAGCGAAAGTTTCTTGCCGTCCAGGAAGCCGCGTACTTCTACCTCATCGTCTTCGCTGCGGACTTCCAGCACGACGCGGATTTCGCCATGCTTGCCGCTGACGTCGAACCACTGCTTCTCGCCGGCTTCATAACGATTGCTGTGGTCCACCGTGAACTGCACGTCGGTGAAGTTAGCGCCGGCGCCGGGGATGGAGATGTTATCGCCCACGCGCGCGTCGGCCACCGTGAGGCTGGCCAGATCCTGCTTCGGCGCGGCGGGGGCGGCCGGCGCGCGTTCGAATAATTTCTTGAGCACCATGAACAGTAAAGCTCCGAGGACAATTACCAGCGTGAGAGTGATTGGGCCCATAGTTGCGCGGCTATTGGCCGGCCGGCAGGGACAACGGAATGCTGGGCGGCTTCAACTGCTGGCGTTCGCGCTTCAATGCCTCGAGATCGGCATCCACGCCGTGCGCTCCCAGGGCGGCGAACTGTTTTTCCAGATCGTCGTCTTTTCCCGCGGAGGCCAGTTGATTGAAGGCCTGGGCGGTGGCTTCTTCTTTCGATACGGTCTCTTCAAAGCGGTTGAGGGCCGCGAACGCGTTGTCGGCATTGCCCACGCCGGCCAAAGCCTCGGCCACTTTACGCTGCGCCTGCGCGGCGTTCTTGCGCGCCACCAGGGTGGTCGCGGTGCGCTCGGCCTCGTCGATCTTGCGCTTGAGTTCGGTCACCTGCGACTGCAGCGTGTTGCTGGCTTTCTGCGCCTGATCGACGGACGTCTGCATGGACGCGACCTGCTGGTCGCTCTCCGCCTTCTTGGCCAGCGCCTTGCGCGCGAGATCTTCGTTATTGGCGTCCAGCGCCACGCCCGCGCGGTCTTTCCATTCCTGCGACTGGCGCACGTATTTCTGATATTCGGCGTCCAGACGGTTGTAGTTGCTCATGGCTACGGCGGAGGCCTGCACGGCTTTGTTCAACTCCGTCCGCATGTCGGCCACGGTCTGCCGAACGGTGGCGTCGAAGGTAGCATCCTCGACGGCGCTCATGCCTTCATTAGCCTGACCGCGGGCGACGCGGCCGGCGCGATTGAAAATATCCGATAGAAATGCCATGTTCGATTTGTCTCCGGGTTACACCAAACCACTCAGAATGCGGCGGGCGACCATGACGTCGACCAGCAGGAAATGCACGCAGGAGAGGATATCGTCCTGATCCTCGGGGCCCAGGTCTTCGAGCTTACAGAAATTGTTGAGCGTGATGGCGGTCCGGCCCTCCCCGGCATCGTAAAGCTGGAAGTAAGAGGTGGAGATGCCGTTATGCGCGTCCAGCATGCTACGCATCATGGGCGCGGTAATGGCGGATTCGGGCGCGGTAGTGCAGGTAAGCGACAGGTACAGCACGTCGCCTTCGAGCACGGCCTGGACGGCCACACCGCTGTGGAGTTCCTGAACGCGCAGGACGCCCGCGGTGGGCTCGGTTACTTCGTAGCCTTTTTCGGCCAGGAGCGCTTTAATCTGATCGGCGTGGATACTTGCGATTTGAGCGGTCATATTTGGGTTGGGTACTCGTTGGGAAGTACGATACAGCCGTGGGAAAAGTTCATTTCCTACCAAGACCAGTATAGCCGATGCGGGCAAGGCGGGCGGCTACACGGCTTTTGGCCGGACGAAGCCAATTGCGCGTAACAGGTTTGTAATCATTGGCCTGTGGGCGGTTTTGGGAGCGGGGCGCGGGATGATGCGTTTTTTGTTGCGAACAAAGCCAGTTTGTTAATTAGGGTCCGGTTGGGCGCTCAAAGTCCTCTGCCTGGATAGTGGGCGGCAGAGGGAAAATATCGCAGAAATTTGTCGTGGGGCGCCGGGACGGCCGCTAAAAGGCTTTTGGCCGAACGGAGCCAATTTCGCGTAACGGGATTGTAATCAGTGTCCTGTGGGCTGTTTTGGGAGCGGGGGCGCGAGGTGTTCGATGGGTTTCCACGCTTCGGGTGCGCCTTCCATGCCGGTAAAGCGGCGGTCGTGGACTTCGGCGATGCGGGCCAGGGCGCGGACGCTCTGCGCGTCGGCTTCGATGGCGGCGCGGAGTTCGCGCACGTCGTGAGTCAGTTCGTGCACGTCGTGGGTAAGGGTCTCGAGGCTGTGGGCCAAGGATTCGTTGAGTTCCGTGAGCCGATCCAAGCGTTCGTCGATGGTCATCTTACCTTTAGTGTAGCGTGTAGTGTCGTGGGCGGCGGCGATAGGGCCCACGCGCCGGAGTTGGCTTAGAATGGGACTTGCATTTCCGGCTATATCCGCTCCGATTCTCGTTTGTGGCGCGCGATGCTGTGCACTTTCCGCCGGGGAAATCGGCCAACGTGCTGCGGGGCGCGTTCGGTTTGATTTTCCGGCGCATGGCGTGCGTGCCCGATTGCCCCGGCGCGCGGACCTGTGAGATCCGCGCAACCTGCCCTTATGCGCGCATGTTCGAGCCATCCGCTTTGGCGGGCGGACCGAGCGGGCTGGCCGACTGGCCGCGTCCGTTTGTGTTTCGGGCGACGCGGTTGGACGGGCGCACCGTCGCGCCCGGCGAGGCGTTCTGGTTCGACCTGAACCTGTTCGACATGCACCGTCCGGCGATCGCGTACCTGGTGCTGGCGTTCGCGCAACTGGCGCGGGAAGGGTTGGGTCCGTCGCGCGGACGGGCGGATTTGCGGGAGGTTTGGCAGCTTGACGAGGGCGGCGAGTGCGTGGCTCGGTTATACGATGGCGAGCGATTCCTGCTGAGCGAGGCGCCGGCGCCCATGACATTGAGCCTGGCGCCGCTGGCGGAGCGGGTGGAGCGGGTGCGCTTGCGGTTCGTGACTCCCACGGAATTGAAGAGCGGGCAGCAGTTAGCGGAGAAGCCCGAATTCGGAGTGGTGGCAGGGCGCATACGCGACCGTGTAAGCACGCTGCGGGAGTTATACGGCGACGGCCCTCTGGAGATCGATTTCCGCGGATTTGGGGAGCGCGCGGCGCGGGTGCAGATGACGCGCTGCGAGATTAAGCGGGTGGAAGTGGCGCGGCGGAGCAGCCGGACGGGGCAGGTGCATCCGATCGGCGGGTTTGTGGGGGAGGCGGAGTATGCGGGGGAGTTAGGTGAGTTTGTGCCCTACTTACAGGCTGGTAAGTGGGTGGGGGTAGGGCGGCAGACGGTTTGGGGTAAGGGGGAGATAGAGGTAGCCCCTTGGAGCGTCCTCGGCGAGCCCTGAGAGAGGGAGACGGAAGTTCACGCGAAGGCGCAAAGGGGCCGCAAAGGACTTAAAAATGCGCATCTGCACAAGGCGCGCGCGGCCCTTATGAGAAGGGGACTGAATGGCATGGCCAGGATGTTCCTCACCACGTCCAATGGCAAAACTGAGTGAAGCGGCATGCCGTTCGGTCAGCAGTGCCACGCCCGTCATCCACCCCTTTGGGCAGATGATACACAAATCGCGCGCCTGTTCGGCTCCGGCTACGCCGGGTTAGGGAACGTCCTACCCGCTTGTCTTCGACTAATCTTGATCCTCAAACACGCATGGCGTTGCCGCCTGCCCCCCAGCGCCGGGCGCTATGGCGCGCTCATCGCGTCGCCAATCTGCGCGCCGGTGGTCGCGGCGACGCACAACGGCGGCGGGCCACCAGGCTACGCGCGGGATGCTGTTCCTCTATACGCCGGCAAAAAGATTTCGTCTACGAAAGTTTCCAGCGTGGTCGGAGTCGTGTTCGCTGCAGAACGCTTTTCGAGCATCTTCATGTGGCCCGAATTGAGCGCATCAGCCATCTCCAGCAATAGGTCTGCCATGTTCGACGACATCCCCATCTGCATCAGCACGGGCTTCAGCTGGGCCGGAGGTACCTGGTTATATGCAAGGTCAACCTTGCCAATCGCCGCGCCCACCACCTTCGCGACCTCAGCGTAAGTGACGTCGCGAGCCCCTAGCAGTTCGTGCGAATGTTTTCCGGCGAAATCCAATTTCAAAAGGGCTTCGGCCGCAAAAGCGCCGATGTCGCGCGTGGCGATCATTGGCAAAAGCAAGTCCCCTCTGACTGGGCCGGCCATACTGCCCATGGACTTAACCACGCCCGCCTGCGGGAGAAGATTTTCCATAAAGTAGCCGGCTCGCAGGAAGAGGGCATTTAACCCGGCGATTCCTTCGAGTTGCTTTTCAAGGCTGTGCAACCCGGCGACGGGACCGGTTCCAGACGATTTGTCCGCTCCCACGCTGCTCAGCACGACGGCGTACTCTATCCGGTTCTTCTCAATCGCGGAGTGCAAGGCATCGCTCACCCTGTCTTCATAAGCGCGAACGTCCGGGGAAGCAATATTAGGAGGGATCATCGCGTAGACGGCCTTCGCGCCAGCGAACGCCCTCGTCAGGGCGCTCGCATCAGTCGCATCCGCCGTGGATGATTCAGCACCCTTCTGCGTGAAGGGCTCCAGCCGCTGCGGGTCGCGCCCCACTACCCGCACCTTCTGGCCCTTCGCGAGCAATTTCTCTGCTATTACGCTTCCAGTATTCCCTGTTGCCCCTGTAACGACGTACATGGCTTCCTCCTGGCCGGTTTTACGGCAAACTGCTCTCTCTTCGTTTGTTGATGTCTGTCTGGCTTCCACGGATTCAGTTTGGAGCGCCACACCGCAATGGGACTGCTAGACACATACGGAGCGTGGCGGCGACGGTGACCCAGATCTCGAATTCTGCCTCCACCGGCTTTAATGAACGGGGGCCAGTTGGAGGTCTATGCAAAAGCGTTCACGCAACGTGACGCCAGACTGCGGCCCTTGAGGTCTCAGTGGGGTCCAGCGATGTACCACGGATTTCCCACACTTAAGACGGCAGTCCCGATTGGCGTCGTCCCCTGCAAACCTGCGTAGAAGTGCACGGTGGCCGCGCCAGTCGCCGGATCTTGAAAGAGCACGTCGGGGTGCCCGTCCTGGTTGAAGTCGGCGATGGCCACTACCTTCGTCGTCATCACTCCAAGATTCAAAGCAGACTGCAACTGGCTGCCTGTGCTCCGGGTGTGGTTCCCCCCATATACCAGATCTGGACGGTGCCGCTCACTGGGTCCGGCCACACCACATCTGGAAATCCGTCATTGTTGAAATCGCAAATATCCCACGATTTTCCGCATTACGGGTGGATAGATTTCAGTTCATCGGGCTTGCCGCACGGCGGCCCAACACAAAAGGAGAAGTTTTTTATGACGACGAAAATATGGCAATGGCAAAGGATCGCGCTGCTGGCCGGCTGCATCGCCACGAGCATGGCTTCGATGGCTTGGGGCCAGGAGCTGTATCAGACGCATACCGACGGATCGATCTGGAAGTCCACCGGGATACCCTGCAGCCGAGGGTCCTGTCCCGGATGGATCGAACTCGACAACAACCCAAATATGTACATGATTGCCGCCGGCGGAGGTGCGCTCTTCGAGATGCACTTCGACGGGTCGATCTGGTGGTATGTGGGCCCAGCCTGCAGTGGGGGCTCCTGTCCCGGATGGGTGGAACTCGATAACAATAAAGCGGCATACCTCATTTGGCACCCCCGAGAAACCGGAGCGAAGATTATCACATTTCGCATAAGAACTCAAAGTAGCAGTTCAAGCCGCGTCAAGGCAAAGTGGAAATGTCGCCCTTCCGGCAACGTAGAAATGTCGCCTGTCACCCTGGCCTGCGAGCAATTTATTCTGCGGCTGCCGGTTAGCGGAGACGGGCCAAACGTTGAACTTCGGCATCGGTCGGCTCGCGCCCGGCGCAAGCCCTCATCCAGGCGAAACCATTTCCGACACCCGTGCCACCCGACCACATCGTCCTGGTACCGTGCCCTCCAAGGCTGCCGTGCATGCCGGAGGATCACTGGATAGCGTGAAGGGCGCTAATCTCCGCCGCCCCGGTCGCTTCATCCACGAGCACCATCTTTGGGAGCGGCGTCCCAGGTTTGTAGGGCACATGCCACTTGACGTAATAGGTCTTTCCCGCTTCCACTTCTATCCTAAGTAGTTCCTTCGCCAACAAAGCTCGGTCAGCTTCAGCCACTTCGTTCTTGCAATGGCCCCAGACGTTAGATGCGTCCCCATTCTTCGCGTCGCGCCTTATCTTGTCGGCTTCCTGCGAAGTCGGATCCGGAAAAGATTTTGGGGCGCACACCTGGAGCCATCCGCTAAAGTCGCCACCTGGAATACTCATCGCACCCGCTAACGAGGCAGCGCCGAGCGCCGTGGGCAGGAGTAAGGCGGCAGCCATACCGCCAACTGCGGCCTTGCGCTTTCTGCCTGGATCAAGCCAGTTGTGAAGTGCGGCTGCGGCTGTGGCCAATTCGCGTCTACAGAGCGCCACGTCCTCACTGCGCGCATCGCCCAGGCGCCGCCAATTCAGCCTTGCGCATCCGTAGCCGTCGTTTTCCGGCGACTTGACCACATTAAAAGTGCAAGTGGGCTTTTTGGGGTTCCCCTCGCACTTAGGCCACTGAAGGTCGGGTGGAAAGTACCGTCCGTCAATAGCGCCTTGGCCGGTACCGATCGACTGGAATGACGGGGCCACGGTGTCTTTGAAACTCCACCAAGAGCTGAAGGCCACGGTACCCTGCGGTGCCTGGATCGATGCGTAACTAGAGTTCTCCAGTTCAGCCAAAAAATCGCCGTTTACAAACACTTGCGCGTAACGCAGCAATTTAGCGCCGCTAAACACAACGGACCCATGCGCAAGCGGGCGATAGACGTATACCAACGCCTTGCCGGCAGCCGGGGATGGTGCCGTGGCTTGTCCTCTGGCACCGTCCGCGCCACTTGTAACGGCCGCTGGGGGCTGGGCCTTGGCAGCGGAAACTGCGGTGAAGATGCCGAGCAGTAAAACGACCAGAGTGGGCTTCGCGTGCATGGTGGACTTTATCACGTTTCAACCAGAGTTTCCATTTTGGAACAATTCCAGCGCATTAACATCCCGCGTGCTAACAACCGAGGAAGCAGACTGGTGGCTGCCGCGCGGCCGGGCACGAGCTCTAAACGGAGCTTCCGTCTAAAAGGCGTCAAGCCCGATCAATAATAAAGACAGCCCCGGAAGCCCCGTATTCATTGATGATTGGCCTCCAGCGGCATGCCGAAAATTCCAAAAGGGACGGTCTAAAAGGCAATGAGGATTAAACCGGAATTTCCATTTTAGCTTCCAGCATTTCCGCATCGTACACCCATACGACCCACTCCGGCGCTTTAATTAACGAAAGTTAATATTGCCCACCTCGCTGGCCGCGTGAAGCGCCATTCTTGCCCGTCCGGGTAAGCCGAAAAAACCCGGAAAAGCTTCTTGCCCAGGCGATCCGCGCACACTTTCCCGTCCCCCCTCACTTCTTCCCTGAGAATTGATCATGCCGCCCGCCGGTCTCTACCCCGCTGGTACCGGCAGCCCGTCAATCCGCTGCACCGTGCTTGCGAATAGCCGTCGCGTCAGATGGCTCTCTGCCAGCAGCAGCCAGTAGTACCGTGCGTGCTTCACCAGCCGCCCGCCGGTCTTCACGAGCCGCTGCTGCAAACTGGTCAGCGACCAGTTCTCGATCTTCTTCGGCAACACCAATCGCCGCCACAAATTTCCCAAGTTGTACGCGATCAGGCTCAGCCACAGCCGAACCTCATTGGACCGGAACCGATGGCAACTGAGCCGCGTCATCTTCACGGCCTGTTTGCCTTCCTTGATCCACTGCTCCGCCGTTCCCCGCTTGTTGTAGAAACGCACCACTGCCCGGCTGTCCGTCTCCAGGTTAGTCACGATGAATCCCACGCGCGGGAACAGTTCTCCGAAGTGGAACTCTACCTTCGCCACCACCCGCCGCGCCGTCTTCCAACTCGCCGCCTGGTAGAGAAAGCCCTTGTACCAGACCACAGGCTTGTGGCTCGGCCGTCCCACGGGCCGCGTCAGCAATTCCGCGATGTCTCGCTCCAGGTTCTCATTGGCCGGAATGCGAATGGCATACTTCACGCCCCGCTCTTCCAGCGCCTCATAGATTTCTGGCTTGGCGAAGGCCGCGTCGGCGCGGAACACAACTTCCTTGCCCAGCTTCTGCTGCCGCTCAATCTCCGGCAGGAGCAGCTCTTCCCAGTCGTCGGCGCTGTGGACGTTGCCGGGCCGCAGCTTGGCCGCCAGGCAGTCGCCTTCCCGATTGAATAGCAGCAGCGGGTGATAGCAGGTGGACTCGAAGTGGCCGTTGTACGCGCTGTTCTCCTGCTGACCGTACACGGGGATCTCGGTCGAGTCCATGTCCAGCACGACCCGCTGCGGGGAATCCAGGGCTTCCGCCTTGGCGATCAGTTCGCGGTTGATGCGGGCCAAGCTGCCGAAGTTCTCCTCCTCGGCCAGCATCTCCGTCTCGAACGTCTGCAAGCGGGAAGTCAGCGCCGCGCCACGATCCCAAGTCTTCTCCGAACCGATCAGGCGGAACGTCGGGTCTTGCGCGAGCCGCTCGGCGTCGTTGACATCTTCATAGCCCGCGATGCGGCTGTAGACGGACTGCCGGAACAGGTCGGCGAGCGGCAGTTGAGTGTTCTTCCCGCGCCGCGAATCACTGAGATGCCGGGTGATCAGTTCGCCGAAGCCCAGCCGTTCATCCAACTCACGAACCAGGATGAGGCCACCGTCGGAGGTGACCCGTGATCCCTGGAAATCGATCTTCAGGGAGGAGTTGAAGGATAGCTGAAAGGGTCCGTTTTGTTTCTCACCCATTTGGTGTTGACCTCCTAAGTGCCTTCATCATGTTGAAACCCGCATGAATAAAGGCGTCAGAGGCCATCGAGAGGTTATCAGTAACGTACTCAAAAAGGAAATGCGGGATAAAAACGCTATCGCGATCGGTGTTGGGGGCAGCACTCCTTACGAGATGCACATCGATGGTTCTCTCTGGGAGTTTAACGGCAACATTTGTACCGGGGGCTCCTGTCCGGGCTGGACGGAACTCGCCGGCTCTGAACCGGCGCAAATACCTCCTTTTGGGTATTTCGCCGGTGCCACCGGCTCTCTCGTGGTTTATGAAACCACCAGTACGAAAAACGGCGCAAATCTCTTTATGTTCGACGGAGCAATCGACACTTGGCTGCAAATCGATGCGGGGTATCCGCTCCCCACCGCGGTTGGGATAAATAACCTGTACGACATGCAGGAATATCCCAATGTTTACTCGATCAGGCAGTATACCGGGTCGCCCATTACTTACAACTGGCAGACAATCCTGGAGAGCAAATACTCGTCCGACGGCGGTCCCGGTATCATGGCCGCGGGCGGCGGTTTGTACGTGCAGCGGCCGGAAACGGATTATGCGACGTGGCAGTACACCGGCACGCCCTGCGACGGGAGCAAGTGTCCCGGCTGGGTGAAAATCGATAACCACCGGTTCGTCTCCGCTTTGGCTGCCGGATCCGATACCGTTTATCAGATCAGGAACCCTTCAACCAGCGAGATCTCGATCTGGCAGTATAACGGGACGCCCTGCACTGGGAATGTTTGTCCCGGCTGGGTGCAACTGGATAACAACCCGAATACGACGTCCATTGTTGCCGGTCCAGTGCTCTTCGGATACTACAATTCCGCCACCGGAGGGAGGGCAATTGTGCCCGGGGTCTCCTCTGGGGGCGGCTTTCAGCCGGCCCTGGCCCCCTAAAAGAACCGCCCGGTGACGCCCGCCAAAAATGCTGGACGGTTTTGCGCATTACCTATTGAGGGCCGGGACAGCTCGGAATCCCGGCCAAAGGAAAACATCAATGAAGACCTGGAAGACAACCATTCTGACGGCCGCCCTCGCGGCCATTACCCTCTCCGGCCTGGCAGCCGCGGAGCCGCACCGAAGTCTATTTCAGCGGCTCGGCGGTATGCCCGCCATCCGCGCCGTCGTGGACGATCTGGTAAGCCGCATTCTGGCGGACGAGCGCGTGAACAAATGGTTTGCGCACGCCGCTTCCGATCCCGCGAACGCCGCCGCATACAAACGGAGTCTCGCCGATTTCCTGTGCCAGGGCACCGGAGGGCCATGCCAATACACCGGCCCAGATATCGTGACGGCACATAAAGGCCGCGCCGTCACCGCCGAAGCGTTTGATGCCGTGGTCGAGGACCTGGTAGCCACGCTCAATGGGCTTCGGGTGCCCGACAAAGAGAAGGCCGATCTGCTCGGCATTCTGGGGCCTATGAAAATGGCGGTCGTCGCGCATTAAGGGCGCATGCCGCCCGGCAATCGTTCCCGGCGAACGTGGAGAAGTTGACCCCAATCGGCCGATCCGCCAATCGACCGAGCCGCCAAGCGGCCGAGCCGCGACCGTCAGGGAGCGTCCCAGTGCTGCCATGGCAGTCCATGTTGTATGGCGGCTGTCCATGCTTTCCTCCACAATCGAGGTTCAGACAAGGGTAGGCTTCCCATAACAAACGCATCACATGCGCCCGGTAAATGGGGACAAAAAAGAAAAACCGCATCCCTTCCACATTTTGTGTCGCGCACCCGGCCCCAACGCCGGTCTATGGTTCCGTTCCCCGGCTTGCTAAAATTGGAAGAGGATGTCCACTGCAGCGCCCTCGCCTTCATTGCGCAGCTTATTCTCCGAACTGGAGCAGTTGTTCCAAACAGAAACGGAAGCGCGTGTTTCGACCAGCGTCCAAGCCGCCGAGCGGGCGCTGGCGGAAGATTTGAACCAGTCCGTGAGGCGATTGCGCCAGGCCGGCGGGTTTCCCGAGATGGCCGCTGTCTTGTGCGACGGATCGGCGCGGTTTGCCAATGCCTGCGGCGTCTTTCAGATCAGCGAGAGTACGGTCGGTGGCGAGCGCCTACGCGGCGCCTCCCGCGAAGCCGCCGTACACTTCAGCGAGATCCGCTTTGGCACGGCGGAAGCCGCCGCTTTTGCCGGAGCCATAGACTCCCGCGAGCCGGTGGTGGCGCTCTGTTCGGCGGCCGAAGTATCGCCCGCCGTCGTGGAAGCTTTTGGACACGCGGCCAGCGACAAAGCCTATCTGTTCCCCTTGACGGTGGATCGCACTACGGTGGGCATGTTATATGCTACCGGCGCGGTGGAAAGCGCTCCACTGGAGTTGTTGACGCAAGTGGCCGCGGCAGTCATGGAGGCGCGCCAGCGTCCCACCGCAAAGGCGAAGCCCGCTTCGGATCTGGTCCGTATCGAGCCGGCTTCCGCGGCTCCGGCTGGTACCGCGCGGGATTGGGATGAATTGAGCGCCGCCGATCGCCAACTGCATCTGCGCGCGCAGCGCTTCGCTCGCGTCAAGGTGGCGGAGATGCGGCTATACCGGCCCGATGCGGTGAAAGCCGGGCGCGCCCAAGGCGACCTTTACGCCGCTCTGCACGAGGCCATCGACGAAGGCCGCGAGGCTTTCCGGCAAACGTTTATGTCGGCCAGTCCGAGCATGGTGGATTACTTTCACGTCGAGTTAGTGCGCACGCTGGCCAACGACAATCCTGCCTGGTTGGGGGGGCAATATCCTGGGCGCTTGGCATAACCGGATGGCAAGAGTCTTCAGCCTGCCGGTTCTTCTACTGGCCGCCGCGGCGTTCGCGCAAACGCCGGACTCGCTCGGCCGCGCCTATCGTGAATCGCCTGCGCCTGCCCGCGCCAAAGCCCTGGAGCGGTTCGCGGCAAGTCACAAAGATGTCAACGGCGCGCTGGCGCACTTGACCCTGGGCGTGGTCGCCTTCGAACAAAAGCGCATGCCGGATGCCATTCAGCATCTCCAGGCGGCGCAATCCCGGCTTCCCAAATTGGCCGACTACACGGCCTATTATCTGGCGGCGGCCCACCAGGAGACGCAGGACTACGCGGCCGCGGCGCGCGAGGCAGCCACCGTACGGGCCGTGCCGCTGCCTTCGCCATTCGCCGCCAGGTCCATCGTGTTGCAGGCGCGCGGTCTGGCGAATTCCGGCCAAGCCCTGGAAGCCGTGCGCATGTTGCATGACCACGCCGCGGAACTCCCGCATCCGGATGGCGACCTCGCCTTGGCCATGGCCTACGAGGCGGCCCACGACCTGCCGCACGCCGCCGAATCCTACCAGCGGGTTTTTTACGAGTATCCAACGGGCGATGCGGCCACGCGCGCGGCCGCCGCCCTCATCGCATTGCGCGACGCCATGGGCGCAGCTTATCCCGCGCCCAGCCGCCCAAACCTTGGTCGAGCGCGGCCAAAGGCTGCTGGATCAACGTGAATATACCCGCGCGCAATCCGAATTCGAGGCGTTGGTGCCGCAGCTTAGCGGGCCGGAGCGCGACCAGGCCCGCGTGGGCGTCGGCGCCGCGCAGTTCCTCTCCGGGGACGTCTCCGCCGCCTACTCCCGCCTGCGCTCGTTGGAAGTGTTCGATCCGGAGGCCAATGCGGAGCGCCTCTATTACGTCGCCGAATGCGCGCGCAAGCTGAACGACGAAGACCAGATGATGGAAGCCGTCAAGAAATTGGCCAAGCACGGCGAATCGTTATGGCGCTATAAAGCCCTGTTGGCCGCCGGCAATCGCTTCCTGGTCACCAACCAGCCCGATAAATACGTACCGCTTTACAAAACCGTGTACGAGACCTTCCCGGATCAGCCCATGGCCGCGTCCAGCCACTGGCGGGTGGCCTGGTCGGCGTACATCCGCCGCAAGCGCGATGCGCGCGAACTGCTCCGCGAGCACGTGGCGAGATATCCCGGGCACCCTTCCGCCGGCGCCGCGCTTTACTTCCTGGGGCGTCTCTCGGAAGCCGACGCGGACTACGGCGCCGCCCGCACCTTCTATACCCGGTTGGCGGCGCAGTTTCCGAATTACTATTACGGCATTTTGGCGCGCCAACGCATGACCCAGCCCGTCATCGTGGCCGCGGGCGTTTCCGAAAAGACCGTCCAGTTCCTGCGTCCCATCGCCTTTCCGGCGCACAAGCCCGCCGTGCCGCGGGATGCCGACCCAGATACCGCATTACGCATCGCGCGCGCGCGCCTGCTCGAATCCGCCGGGCTGCCGGACCTGGCGCAAACCGAGTTGCGCTTTGGCGCGCGAAACGGCGGCCAGCCCTACCTGCTGGCTATGGAACTGGCGCGCGCCGCCAAGACTCCGCACGAGCGCCTGCATAGCATCAAGAGCGCCGCTCCGGACTATTTGGCGATGTCTCTCGAAGACGCGCCATCCGCATTCTGGCAACTCCTGTTTCCTCTGCCCTATGAAAAGGACCTGGTACGAAACGCCCAACAGCAGAGCCTGGATCCCTACATGGTGGCGGCGTTGATCCGTCAGGAATCCGAATTCGATCCGCAGGCGCTCTCGGCCAAACACGCTTATGGCCTGACGCAGGTGGAGCCGGCCACGGGCCGCGCGCTGGCCCGCCGCGCCGGCATTAAACGCTTCAGCAACCGGGCACTGTTCCAGCCGGCCATCAACCTGAAGCTGGGGTCGTACTACTTGCGCGCGCTGCTCGATCAGTGGGGCGGCAAATGGGAGGAAACCCTGGCGTCCTACAACGCGGGGAAGTCCCGCGTAAACGAGTGGATTACGTGGAACCAGTACCAGGAGCCGGCCGAATTCGTGGAATCCATCCCGTTTACGGAAACGCGCGAATACGTCGAAGCGGTGTTGAGAAATGCCACGGTTTACCGCCAACTGTATGCTACGAAAGCTCCTCCCGGGCATGTTCGGCCTTCAGGGCGGAAGCGCGCGCGCGTGGCGGCGGGCAAAACGCCAGCAGCTTAACGCGCGATTCGGTGCGATTCGCCTTCCCATTTGAAAGAAAATGTGCGAATCTTAATCTAGAGTTTGTACTACATATAGGAGCCGAAACTCTAGAACGCCAGGAATAGGAGTGCCGTATGCTGCCAGGTTTCCTACTACCGGAAACGACCATCCGCGAGGCCGGCGCCGGCCCCGAGGTCGACTTGGGTGACTCCCAGGGCGGTCTGATCCTTCTCACCCTCGGCATCACTCGCATTATCGAGCAGGAAAGCCTGGATGTTTCCATCTGGGGTTCCGCGGACAATGCCGAGTGGGGCGCCAAACCCGTGGCCTCCTTCCCGCAGAAGTTCTATTGCGGCACTTATCAGATCCTGTTGGACTTGCGCGCTCACCCGGACGTGCGATTCCTGCGTACCAAGTACCAGGCGCAGCGCTGGGGCAAAGGCGAGCCCAAGCCGCTCTTCGGCGCTTACGTTTTCGCGCAGCAGGCCCAGGCGCAAGTCCTGAGCATGAGCGCCTGATCGCATCGTGACATAATGATAGTGTCGCGATGATCTCCTACCACGAAGCCCTGGACCTTTTCCGTTCCGACGATCTCATCGGTATTGGCATGGCCGCGGATGCCCTGCGCAGGAAATACCACCCTGAAGGCGTGGTTTCCTACATTATCGACCGCAACATCAATTACACCAATTTTTGTACGGAATATTGCAGCTTTTGTGCCTTCTACCGGCCCATGGGCCACGCGGAGGGCTATGTACACGATCACGAGACCATTTTTGCCAAGATCCAGGAAACCCTGGACCTCGGCGGCACGGGCGTGCTGATGCAGGGAGGCCTGCATCCCGATCTGAAGATCGAGTGGTACGAAGACCTGCTGCGCGCCATCAAGCAGCGCTTTAATATTCATCTGCATTGCTTTTCCGCGCCTGAGATTACGAATATCGCCGAAGTCAGCGGCTTGGATCTCCGGGAAACCATCGCCCGCCTGCGCGACGCGGGTCTCGATTCGATCCCGGGCGGGGGGGCCGAGATTCTGGACGATGGCGTGCGCCACCGCATCAGCCGGCTGAAGTGCAACACATCGGAATGGATCGACGTGCATCGCACCGCGCACGCCCTCGGTATGCGCACCACGGCCACCATGATGTTCGGTTGCGGCGAGACCCTGGAACAGCGCATGAATCACTTGCAGATTGTGCGCCAAATCCAGGAAGACACAGGTGGTTTCACGGCATTCATCCCCTGGACGTTCCAACGCGAGAACACCTCGCTCGGGCACTTCGTGCATGAGGAAGCGACGGCAGTCGAATATCTGCAGAACCTGGCGATCTCGCGTATCTATCTCGATAACATCGAAAACATCCAGTCGTCCTGGGTAACCCAGGGGCTGAAGACCTGCCAGCTCGGCCTGCGCTTCGGCGGCAACGATGTCGGCAGCATCATGATCGAGGAGAACGTGGTCTCCGCGGCGGGAGCGCATCACCGCGCCAGCGAGGAAGAACTGCGCCGCATCATCCGCGACGCGGGCTTCATCCCCAAGCAGCGCGACACCCTGTATCGCACGTATTTCCTGAATTGAGCCGCTACTCGATCCGGTAGTTGGGCGCTTCCTTGGTGATCACTACGTCGTGTACGTGGCTCTCGCGGAGGCCAGCCGGAGACACGCGCAGGAACCGCGCATGCTCGTGCAGGCTGCGGATGTCGGGTGCGCCGCAGTAACCCATCCCGGATTTCAGGCCCCCCACCAGTTGGTAGACCAGTTCGGCCAGCGGTCCCTTGGCGGCAACGCGGCCCTCGATGCCTTCCGGCACCAGCTTGCCGTTGGGATCCTGGGCGTATCGATCGGCATTGCCCTGCATGGCGCCCATTGAACCCATGCCGCGATAGGTTTTAAACGTGCGTCCCTGGAACAGAATGGTCTCGCCGGGACTCTCGTCGGTGCCGGCCAGCAGGCTGCCGATCATGACGGCATCCGCGCCGGCGGCGATGGCCTTGGTAATATCACCCGAGAATTTGATGCCGCCATCGGCGATCAGGGGCACTCCCGCTTTCTGGGCGGCGCGCGAACATTCGGCGATCGCCGTCAACTGCGGGACACCGGCGCCCGAAACCACGCGCGTGGTGCAGATGGAACCCGGTCCGATGCCGACTTTGATGCCATCCACGCCCAGCGAGATCAATTCGCAAGCGCCTTCATAGGTGGCCACGTTTCCGGTGATCAGTTGCACCCCCGGCAGCGCCCGCTTCACGGCTTTCACCGCCGCCATCACGCGCTCCGTATGCCCGTGGGCGGTATCGATCGCCAGCACATCCACTTTGCGCGCGACCAGTTCCTGCGCGCGTTCCAGAAAGTCGTTGGTGGCGCCGATTGCCGCGCCCACGCGCAAACGCCCTTGCTCGTCCTTGGCGGCCGAGGGATATTTCAGCTTCTTTTGAATATCCTTGACCGTAATCAGGCCCTTCAAATTGTATTGATCGTCCACCACCAGCAACTTCTCCACGCGGTGCTGGTGCAGGATCGCCTCGGCTTCTTCGAGCGTGGTGCCGACGGGCACGGTGATGAGGTTGTTCTTGGTCATCACATCCCGGATGGGCACATCCGAGCGGGTTTCGAACCGCAGATCGCGATTCGTCAGAATGCCGACCAGGCGCGTGCCTTCGGTAACCGGGACGCCGGAGATGCGATAGCGGCTCATCACTTCGCGGGCATCCGAGATACTCTGGTCCGGCCCGATGGTGATGGGGTCCACGATCATGCCGCTTTCACTGCGTTTGACGCGGTCCACTTCTTCGGCCTGCCGCTCGATGGACATGTTGCGGTGAATGATGCCGATGCCGCCCTGCTGCGCCAGGGCGATGGCCAGGTGGGACTCCGTGACAGTGTCCATGGCCGCGCTGACAATCGGGATATTCAGGGCAATCTTGCGCGTGAGGAATGTGCGTGTATCGGCCTCGGCGGGCACCACCCCGCTACGCGCCGGCTGGAGCAGGACGTCATCGAAAGTGAGGCCTTCGGGAATGCCGTCTTGGTTCATAGGTAATTCTTCCATCATAGCGTAGGGGGCTTTTGATTTTCGCGCAGGTTGGGAAGAAAATGTCCGGAACCACGGCCACCCTTGCGTCGTATTGATGGTGAGGCTATTTATGTTCAAGACTATGGTTTGGACGTCTGTCCTCTGCGCATTGGCGGGTTTTCCGGCCATGGCGGATCAGTGGAGCAAAAACTTCAGCGTGGGCGCCGCGCCGGAGCTGCGCATTGAGACCAGCGATGCCAACGTGATCCTGAAGACAGCCAACGTGAAAACGATTGAAGCGCGGGTCTACACCTCGGGCTGGAGGATCGGCCCGGGTGACGTGCACGTAATGGATCATCAGACCGGCGATCGGGTGGAGATCGAAGTGAAGGTGCCTCAGTTGCATTTTAGCTGGGGAAACCGGTCGATCCGGATCGAAGTGCAGATCCCAGCTACGGCGAAGGTGGAAGTTCACACGGGCGATGGGAACATTCGCGCCGACGGCCTGCACGGTCCGACCCGGCTGGTCACGCATGACGGCAACATCGACGGCGAGGGCTTCGAGGGAGTGTTGGAGGCCAGCAGCGGAGACGGCAATATCCGGGTGCGGGGGAAATTCAGCGAGCTGAACCTGCGCAGCGGGGACGGCAACATCGAGGCCGAGGTGGCCGCCGGATCGCACATGGCTTCCGGATGGTCCGTGCATAGCGGCGATGGCGGGGTTACGCTGCGGCTGCCGGACGGATTCGCCGCGAACCTGGATGCGCACACCGGAGACGGCCGGATCACGGTGGATGTGCCGCTATCGACCGAAGGCGCGATCCACGAGGATTCGGTGAACGGAAAGCTGAACGGCGGCGGCCCGGTGCTGACTGTGCGCACCGGCGATGGATCGGTGCATCTGGCGCGCATGTAGCTTTGGCTTCCGCGCCGGTGGGACTTTTTTAGGCCCCGCCCCGGCGAACTAAAGTTCACCGCTGCACGCTGAAGCGTGCGCCACGGGCGTCGTAGTATAGTGGGCATTCGCATGCCCACCGCGCAGACTCAAGTCCACAAGCCCCACTGGGCCTTTCGCTATATCAATATCGCGATTGCCATCGTGTTGCTGGCCGCAGCCGCGGCCGTGTACTGGTTCGTTTACCGGGTGCTACCGCGGACATCCGGCACCGTGACGGCGCCGGTTTCCGCACGCGTGACGATTGCGCGCGACGCTTTGGGAGTGCCGCACATCTCCGCGGCAACCGAGGACGACGCTTACTTCGCCCAGGGCTATGTGCAGGCGCAAGACCGCCTCTTCCAAATGGATGGGCTGCGGCGTCTGGCGGCAGGGGACCTCTCGGAGATTGTGGGTCCTGGCGCGCTGGAGCTCGACCGCGATTCGCGCCGGCTGCGCATGCGCCGCATCGCGGAACAGGCATACGTATCCCTGCCGCCGCAGGATCGCGCACCCCTGGCGGCCTACGCGCGCGGCGTGAATTGCTTCATCCAAACGCATTTGCATGCGTTGCCGATCGAATTCACCCTCCTCGGGTACGATCCGCGCCCGTGGAGCGTGGTGGATACCATCCTGATCGGGCTGCACATGTACCGCGATCTGACTACTTCGTGGAAAGACGAAATCCTGAAGCGAGACATGCTTGCCGCGGGGGACCGGGCCAAGGTGGATTTCCTGTTTCCCCCACGCAGCGGCGGCGAATTGCAGCCGGGATCGAACGCCTGGGCGGTGAGCGGCGCGCATACCGCGTCGGGCAAGCCGATTCTCTGCGACGATATGCACCTGGAATACTCGATTCCGGGCATCTGGTACATGATCCACCTGCGCGCGCCCGGTCTGGATGTATCGGGCGTATCGCTGCCGGGCACACCATCGGTAATCGTGGGACACAATCAACGGATCGCCTGGGGAGTGACGAACCTGCACTTCGATGTACAGGATCTTTATGTCGAAAATATCGATCCGGCAACGGGGCGCTACCTCTATAAAGGGAATTGGGAGCAGGCCCGCGCGGAACGCGAGATCATACCGGTGAAAGGCGCCGCGGCCATGGAAATGCCGCTGTGGATCACGCGCCATGGCCCGCTCTTTATCAACGATGCCAGGCAGCACCTGGCGCTGCGCTGGGCCGCGGCGGAGCCCGGCTCGTTTCAGTTTCCGTTTCCGGAACTGAATAAGGCGGGGAACTGGCAGGAGTTCACGCGCGCTCTGGCTCGTTTCCCGGGTCCCGCGCAGAACTTCGTGTATGCGGACGTGGATGGCAATATCGGGTACCACGCCACGGGGCTGCTGCCCATCCGCAAGGGATACAACGGCGATGTGCCGGTGGATGGGTCGTCGGGCGAATATGAGTGGCAGGGGTTCATTCCGTTCGATCAGTTGCCCTCGTTCTACAATCCGCCGGCAGGTGTGATCGTGACCGCGAATCAGAATCCGTTCCCGGCCGATTATCCTTACACCGTGAATGGCAATTTCGCATCGCATTACCGGTCACGGCAGATTCGAAATCTGCTGCTCGCCCGGAATGGTTGGCGCGCCGCGGACATGCTTACCGTGCAAAAGGACGTGTATTCCAGCTTCTCCCAGTATCTGGCGCAGCAGATTGTGGAAGCGTACAGCCGTCGCCAGGCGCAGCACGGCGATCTGCGGGATGCCGTGCAATTGCTGCGCGGCTGGAATGGCCAGATGGACAAAGACGCCGCCGCCCCGTTGATCGTCACTCTGGCCTATGAGCGATTAAAGCTGCTGGTGGCGCAGAGCGCTTCGCCGTCGGCCGGCGCAAAGTACCGGTCTCAGATGGCGCCCGCGGTCGTCGAAACGCTGCTGCGGACACGGCCGGCGGGTTGGTTCGCCGATTGGGATGAGACCCTTCTCCACTCTTTCGCGCTGGGCCTGGAAGACGGAAGGCGCAAACAGGGCCGCGATCCCGGACATTGGATCTACGGCAAGTATGAGCCGTTGTTGCTAGCCAATCCGGTGGGAAGGCACCTTCCCCTGGTGGATGGCCTGTTCGACATCGGCCCGGTGGAGATGAGCGGATCGCCTACCACAGTGAAGCAATACAACGGCGAACTCGGACCGTCGATGCGCTTGGATGCGGATCTTGCCGACTGGGACCGTTCGCTGCTGGAGGGAACCACGGGACAATCCGGCCAGGTGCTGTCGCGGCACTATAAGGACCAGTGGGACCGGTACTATAACGCCGAAAGCTTTCCCATGCAATACCGCAGAGTGGACGCCAAGGATGTGTTAGTACTAGCGCCCTAAGTGCTGCCAGGCCTGCCGGTACCTCAATTATCCTCAAACTGGCGATGCTGCGCCGATTGAGGTATTCTGAAAGCTCACCTAAAGACGGAGGGTAAATGGGGATCCAAAACGACGAAGAGGTGAGTCGCCGGGTATTCCTGGAGCGGCTGGCCGGCGCCGCGCTGCTGGGTGCGGCGGGCGCTTACGGCAAGTCCGCGCGGCCTGCCCCGCACACCACCGCCTGGACACCGCCGCCCGTCCTGACGAATCCCAACATCCTGATCGTGATGGTGGATCAGTTGCGTCCGCCGATGTGGCTGGACACGGATCAGTCCGCCACCCTCAGCCAGACCGTCCTGCCCAACATCATGGGGCGGATTCAGAACAACTCGTATAACTTTGAGCAGTTCTTTTCGGCTGCGACCGTATGCACGGCATCCCGGGCAACTTTACTTACCGGTCTTTATGCGCCCCAGACCGCCATGTACATCACTGGTTTCGGCAGCACGATACCCGCCCTGAATCCCGCCTATCCGACTTGGGGCGAAGCGCTCCCGCTGCTGAACCCGGCTTACGAGGGAAATATGTGGTGGTTTGGGAAGTGGCATCTTTCGAGTAAAGTGACCGGCTCGCCCCTGCTGCCCTACGGCTTCAAGACCAGAACTTACCCCGGAGGACCGCGCCCTTATAATCCCTCGCCGAATGGAATGGCCAACGAGGGTAGCGACGGGGGAACCTTCCGGAAACAAGTGTGGGCCAGCGATGCCATGATCGCGGACGATTTCATCGGTTGGATTCAGGGACAGGCGCCCACTAATGGGCAGCCCGCGTCTCCCTGGTGCGCGACGGTAAGCCTGATCAATCCACATGATATCTCGGATGCCCCGGCGTGGATGCAGACCAACCCGTTTCCGCCCGTAGGAGTCCCCGCGGAGGGCGTCTATTTCGCTCCTCCCACGAATGGTCCTCCGTCGTTTTATACCAGCATGCCGTCCCCGTGGAACTGGGAGAACCTGCCGAATGTTCCGCATAAGCCCACCCTGCAGAACTCGTTTCTGACCGGCTATCTCAATAAGAGATACCTGCCCGTAAGCGATTGGGTGCTCTTCCTGAACCAATACTTCTGGCTGCAGTATCTCGTGGATCAACAGATCGGTTACGTGTTGGATGCGCTGGCAGCTTCCCCGTTTGCCGATAACACCATCGTCGTTTTTCTATCCGACCACGGCGAGTATGCCGGATCGCATGGCTTGCACGACAAGGGCCGCGCGGCTTACGAGGAATCTATCCGCGTGCCCCTCTATGTTCAGTTTCCGGGACAATCCGGCACGATTACCATGAACCAGATGTGCTCCGGCGTGGACTTTTTCGGCTTGATCTGCGATCTTGCCACCGGCGGCAGCGGCACATGGGCCCAGACTTACCCGGACCTGGCGAATCGGCAATCGCTGTGGAGTTTCCTGGTCAACAATGGTCCGGAAACGCGCGTGGCGCCCGCTCCGGTCGGATTGCCCTATATCTTCCACACCTACGATCAGCAGATTGCGAAGGCTAACAACGGGGGTAAGTGCCACATCGTCTGCATGCGGACAAAACTGGATTTGGATGCGGGACAGGTGGGCGCCAAAATCGCCTTTTACTCGGAATGGGCGCCCTGCACCACTTATCCCAACTCTACGGCGCCGGACCCGGAGTTCTACGATTACAACCCGCAGACCACCAACAACACCAGCGAGATCGGCAACGACTATTTCAGTAAGAACGCCACGACCCAAAACACGATTGCGGAGTATGTTCAAGTGCTGGGCAGTATGATACCGCCCGCCACCGGCTTGATCGCCACGGAGTTGAATCCGCCGCTGGTTGGAACCGGTACCGACGGCAATCCCCTAAGCGCGGCGCTGGCCACGGCGCAAGAGACTTACTTCGATTATCAGAGCGGCCCAGGTTGCCTGACGCCGTAGGCCATGCCCATTCTGGTGAATGGCGAGATCGTTCCTCCGGAACTGCTGCGCGAAGAAGAGCGCTGTCTCGGCCAACTTCCCGAATGGCAGGAGATCCCCGACGGCCTGGAGAAAACATTACGCTTGCGCCAGGCGGCGGAGTGTTCCGTTGTCGACCGTGTGCTGCTTCGGCAGGAAGCGGATAAAGATAGTCGCCCCATCGATCCGGCCGTGGTCGCCGCGCATGTCGAACAGGTTTCGGCGGCGCAGAGTTGCCGCGCAATTTTCGATACGGGCCCGCTTTACCGCCAGATCGAAGCGCATCTCCGTCTGGAACGCACCATGGGCGATGTGATTGGAGCTTTGCCGCAACCGACCGAAGCCGAGATTGCACGTGTCTACAATGCCCAACGCGCTAACTTCCAGCGGCCCGACGTCGTACACGCCGCGCACATCGTGAAGCACGTGGACGAAACCCATGCGGAAGCGGATGCGCGGGCGGGCATTGAGGCCGCGCTCGCGGCACTGGAGGACGGAGCGCCCTTCGCCGCGGTTGCCGACCGGTATTCGGACTGCCCCGGAAACGGCGGCGACCTGGGCTCCTTTGAGCGCGGCGTAATGGTCGAAGAGTTCGACGAGGTCGTATTCGCCATGCAGCCCGGCGAGCGCAGCCCGATCTTCCGCACGCCCTTCGGTTTTCATATCGCGGAGGTGCGCTCCAGGACGACCCCGGGCATTGCGGATCTGCGCGAAGTTCGCGACACCATCCGGCAGTTCCTGTTGGCTGTACGCGAACAAGAGGCCGCGCGCCGGGCCGCCGAACGATTACGCGCCCAGGCGCAGGTCCGGCGCATTTCGGCGCGTGAAGCGGAGCGCCTCGCGGCCGCGCGGAGGGCCGGCTGATGTCTCTGCCTCCCCCGCCTTGTTGCGTGCCCACGCGCGCGCGGCTGCTGCAATTGAACGATTCGCGCCGCCGTTCGACGGAACGCCGCCGGGTAACCACCGGCTCTACCGCGGATATGGTGCGGCTCGATGGCGGTCCGTTTCTGATGGGCAGCGAGTCGCCCGATGCCTTTGCGCTCGACGGCGAGGGCCCGGTTCGCGAGGTGCTCCTGGACCCCTTTTATATCTCGAAATTCCCGGTCACACACGCTCAATTCGCGGAGTTCATCGCGCGTACCGGATACATCACCGAAGCGCAGCGTTGGGGCTGGTCGTTCGTCTTCCGCAACCACGTGCCGGAGGCGCATCGCGGGCCCGCATCGCCGGCCACGCCGTGGTGGATCCGGGTGGACGGGGCAGACTGGCAGCATCCCGAAGGCCCCCAGAACGTTGCCGGGGATCGCGCACATCAGCCCGCTGTGCAAGTCTCCTGGAACGACGCCCAGGCCTACTGCGAATGGGCCGGCGTACGCCTCCCCACCGAAGCCGAATGGGAGTTCGCCGCGCGCGGGGGTCTTGAGCAGAAGACCTACCCCTGGGGCGACGAACTGCTGCCCGGCGGCCGTCACATGTGTAATATCTGGCAAGGTACGTTTCCGGATCTCGACCTGGCCGAGGACGGCTTTTCCGCTCCCGCGCCCGTGGATAGCTTCGCCCCCAACGGATACGGCCTGCACACGGTGGCCGGCAATGTGTGGGAATGGTGCGCCGACTACTTCGATCCGCAGTGGCACCAGACCGCTACCCGCGTGAATCCGGTGGGCCCTCCTACCGGCATGACGCGGGTGATGAAGGGCGGATCGTATCTTTGCCACGTATCGTTTTGCTTCCGCTACCGGAATGCCGCCCGCACCGCGAACACGCCGGAGAGCGCCACGGGAAACATCGGATTCCGCGTGGCGCGCGATGTGTAGTTCACCGCCCAGCCCGCCAAGATTGGCCACCCGTCACTCGGGCTTGAGCTTGAAGACCACTCCGCCGCCGTATTTTCCGCCGTAGGAGCCCGTGCCGTATAGGTTGCCTGACGCGTCACGGATCACGCCTCCTATGGGACTGCCTCCATCGGCGCCCCCAGTGAAGCTGTACAACACGGTCTCCTGGCCCGCCCGATTCAGCTTATAAACCACTTGCGCGGTCCCATACAGATTGCCGGCCGGATCGATAATCACGCCCGCATACGGGTAGCCTCCGTCCGGCCCCCCCGTGAAAGTGTACAGCAGTTGCTGCTGGCCTTCGGGGTTCAGTTTGTAGACTACGCCTGCGTGCGATGCCCCGCCGTTAAAAGTGGTTCCGTACAGATTACCCTCTGTATCCCGGATCACACCCGCCCGCGGGTAGCCTCCATCGTCCCCGCCCGTGAAACTGTACAGCACGGTCTCCTGGCCCGCCGTATCCAGTTTGTACACCACCCCCCAGTCCGCCGCGCCACCGGAGGAAGTGGTCCCGTATAGGTTGCCATCCGCATCGCGAATCACGCCGGCGAGCGGAGCGCCGCCATCGGCACCGCCCGAGAAGGTGTACAAGACGGTCTCGTGTCCGGATGGATCCACTTTGTAAACGACTCCGGCCGCACCGCCCCGCAGAGCAGTTCCATAGAGGTTGCCTACCGCGTCTTGAATCACACCCGCGCAGGGCAGTCCCCCATCGGAGCCACCCGTGAAGGTATAGAGCACGGTCTCCTCACCAGCGGCATCCAGCTTGTATAACACGCCCTGGCCGGTGCCGCCTAATTCCGTGGTTCCATAGAGGTTGCCTGCCGAGTCGCGGATCACTCCCGTTTGCGGATTGATCCCGTCAACCCCGCCGGTGAAGTTGTGCAGCACGGTCTCATGACCGGCCGGGTCGAGTTTGTACACCATTCCCAGGTTCGCGGTGCCGCCGGAGTTGGTGGTCCCGTAAAGATTGCCATCCGCGTCCCGAATCACTCCCGCGTCGGGCAGGCTTCCGTCCAGCGCGCCCATGAAGTTCAGCAGCACCGTCTGCCGGCCTGCCGGATCCAATTTATATAGCGTGCCGAAACCTCCCAAGCCGCCTTGGCAAGTGGTGCCGTAGAGGTTGCCGGCCGCATCGAGGAGCACTCCGGCGTACGGCTCGAATCCATCTGTCCCGCCCGTGAAAGTATGCAGCACGGTCAACTGGCCCGCCGTATCTAACTTGTATACCGTGCCGCCTATGCCTACGCCGTCGTAGACCGTGGTTCCATAGAGATTACCTGCTGCATCGCGGATCACGCCGGCGTAGGGATAGAAGCCTCCGGGTCCGTTCGAGAAATTGTAGAGCACGGTCTCATGGCCGGCACTATCGAGCTTGTACACCACACCCCAGCCCGCCGAGCCTTCGGAGTATTGCGTAGTCCCGTAGAAGTTGCCCGCCGCGTCGCGGATCACACCGGCGTAGGGATGGCTTCCATCGGACCCGCCCATGAAGCTGTATAGGACCGTCTCGTTGCCCGCCGGATCCAGCTTGTACACCACGCCATAGCCCGCCCATCCCCCTATGGCGGCCGCGCCACCCACCGAAGTCGTCCCGTAGAGATTGCCCGCCGCGTCGCGGATCACGCCGGATTGCGGGTAGTTCCCGTTGATCCCGCCCGTGAAATTATAGAGCACGGTTTCATGTCCCGCGGGGTCAACTTTGTACACCACGCCGAGATTCGCCGTGCCGCCCCAGAAAGTAGTCCCGTAAAGATTGCCCGCCTCATCGAGGATCACGCCTGTGGTCGGCTTGGAACCATCCGCGCCACCCGTGAAGTTGTATAGCACCGTCTCTTGGCCGGCTTTATCCAGCTTGTACACGACACCAAGCCCGGGTGTGCCACCCCATTGCGTGGTCCCATACAGGTTGCCCTCCGGGTCGGCAATCACGCCTGCGTACGGATAGCCGCCGTCGGCACCACCTGTAAAGCCGTGGAGCACCATCTCCTGGCCTGCGGGGTCAACCCTGTACACCACGCCCGCACCGTGCAGGCCGCCGGTGGTGGCAGTGCCATAAAAATTGCCCGCCGCATCGCGGATCACGCCCGCCCAGGGATTCGCCCCACGGGGCGGGCTGGTCGCAAAGTTGTGCAGCACAACTTCGCTCGTCTGCGCCGGCGCCACGCTTGTGCCCACCGACGCGCATACTGCCCATAACAGGCCGATCATGCCATTGACATATCTGAGTTTGATTGCCATAAATCTCCTTCTCACGGCCGGTGCGGTAAACCTCTTCGCCACGTTACGGTTTCAGCAGGAAGACAACGCCGCCTAAACGCGTTCCGCCACCAGTAGCGGTGCCGAACAGATTTCCCGCATCGTCGCGCAGCAAAGCCGCGGCGGGACGGCTCCCGTCCAGCCCGCCCGTAAAGCTGTGGAGCAGCGTGTAGTCGCCGGCGGCATCCAGTTCGTAAGCCACACCCATGCCCGCCGCGCCACCCTGCTCAACCGTGCCGTAGAGCAGGCCCGCTGGGCTGCCGATCACACCGGCTTGCGGATTGGCCCCATCCGCGCCGCCCGTAAACGTGTATAAAGCCGTCTCCTCGCCGGACGGATCTAGTTTGAATACTACGCCCGCGTTCCAGGCGCCGCCTCCGACGGTAGTGCCGTAGAGATTTCCGGCCGGGTCCCGGAACACTCCTGCCATGGGCCAGCCGCCATCGGCGCCTCCCGTGAAGCTGTACAGCACCGTAAGACTTCCTGCCGCATCGAGCCGGTATACCATTCCCACGCCTGCGGCCCCGCCCCAGTGCGTGGTTCCGTAAAGGTTGCCACCCGCATCGCCGGTCACACCATAGGGTTCGTAACCACCGGTTCCCCCTGGAAAGCTGTACAACACCTTATAGTGGTCCGCTGTGTCCATTTTGTACACGACGCCGCAGTCGCTGCAGTTGCCGCCGCTGGAGGCCACGCCGTACAGGTTACCGGCTGCGTCCTCGATGACACCGCTTTGAGGGTTGCCTCCATCCGCGCCGCCCGTGAAACTGTGCAGCACGGTCTCGCGGCCGGACGTATCCACCTTGAACAACGCTCCCGCGCCCGATGCGCCACCCCGATAAGTGGTTCCATACAGGTTGCCCGCCCCGTCGCGCATCACGCCGCCGACGGGCCATCCCCCGTCGGCGCCGCCCGTGAAGCTATACAATACCGTGTGATGGCCGACCATATCCACGCGGTACACTACACCCGCGTTCGCCCGGCCGCCGTTGTAAGTGGTGCCATATAGGTTGCCGTTCCGGTCCCCGGCCAGGGCTGACTCTGGATAATTCCCGCCGTGCTCGGCCGGAAAGCCGTACAACACCGTTTCCTGGCCGGCCGCATCCAGCTTGAACACGACACCTCCGCTGGCTGTGCCGCCCTCGTAGGTAGTGCCGTAGAGGTTGCCCGCCGCGTCGCCGATTACGCCCGCCTGTGGAAGGGCCCCATCTTCGCCGCCGGTGAAGCTGTACAGAACGTTCTCATGGCCGGCCGCATCCACCCTGTACACCACGCCATAACCCGCACCGCCGATCCATGTCGTTCCGAAAAGGTTGCCCGCGGCGTCGCGAATCACTCCCGAGTTGGGGTAATGCCCGTCGGGGTTGCTGCCGAAGCTGTACAGCACCGTCTCATGGCCGGACGGATCCAGCTTGAACACAGTGCCTCCGCCGTTTGCCCCGCCCCCGGCAGTAGTGCCGTATAGGTTGCCCGCATCGTCCAGAATTACGCCGGCGTAAGGGCCGCCGCCGTCGGCGCCATTAGTGAAGCTGTAGAGCACCGTCTCCGCACCGGACGCATCGAGTTTGTAGACGACTCCCACGTCTGCCGAGCCGCCATTGAGCGTAGTCCCGTAAAGACTACCTTGCGCGCCGGCGGCCAACGCCGCGTTAGGTCTTCGTCCGTCGTTGCCGCCCGTGAAGTTATGCAGCACGGTTTCGCGGCCGGCCGGATCCAGCTTGTACACGATGCCCCCTCCGGCGCTTCCTCCCAGCAGAGTCGTCCCGTAGAGGTTGCCTTGCTTGTCGCGTATCACGCCGGAGGTCGGCGTAGCCCCATCGCCCGGCCCGCCGCCGAAGCTATAGAGCACGGTTTCGTGGCCGGACGAATCGATCTTATATACCACTCCCACATTCGCGGCGCCGCCAAAGTTGGTCGTTCCATAAAGGTTGCCCTGCGGGTCGCCGATCACGCCCCCCTCCGGCGCGGAACCGTCGGTCCCGCCACTAAAAGTGTGCAGCACGGTCTGCTCGCCAGCGGGATCCAACCTGAACACTACGCCGTCCTCCGCCAGGCCTCCCGCGCCGGCGGTCCCGTAGAGGTTGCCGGCCGCATCGCGAATCACACCGGAAGAGGGGTACCAGCCTCTCGGCGGACCTGCCGCGAAATTGTGCAGCACGATTTCACTTGCGGTCTGCGCCGGCGCCAGGCTTGTGCTTCCTGAAGCGCATACCAGCCAAAGCAGACCGAAAAGACCATTGCAATATCCATGTTTGGTCGCCATAAGTCTCCTTTCACAGAAACCGGCAACAGCGGAAGACCGGCAGGAGGAGCTGTTCCGCATGCCGGCTGATCCAAAAAGCGTTTAGGACTGAGCAGTCCGAAATGCTAATAGACGATACTCCCCAGCGCGGTCGCTGTCAAGGCACCGCCAGGTGTCGGGTGCCTAACTGTTTTTGGGAAACCGGTTTCGCGGGTTTACAGAGCCGCGACCGTAAGGGAGCGTTTTCTCACACCCCCAGATGTCGAAGGCGTTCGCGCTACCGCTCGCCCGGCTTGCCGGTGTAGTGAAGGGCGCGATGCACCGCTTCGTGATCGTCCCGCGCCTCCAGGTGTGTGATCACCTCGGCCGGCTGGCCCAGGGTCTCCGCCAGCCGTTCCTCGACCAGGGTAGCGAGGCGGTGCGCCTCGGCGACTGTCTCCGACCCGGCGAAAAGCAGGTGCACTTCCACCATCAACCGCTGCCCCGTGCTGCGGAACCGCACGCCATGATATTGGATGTCCAGCTCCGCGCTAAGCGCGTCGAGTTTTTCGCGCAGCAAGGCCCCGGTCTGCGGATCGGCCGAATCGAGCAATCCGGTTGCGGACCGCCAGATTAGATTGCCACCCGACCACAAAATGTTCACGGCCACGGCCAGGGCGCAGATCGCATCCCAAGGCTTCCAGCCCGTCCACATCACCAGAACCAGCCCCACCACCACCCCGGCGCTGGTCCAACTGTCGGTGAGCACGTGTTTCCCGTCGGCTTCGAGGATCAATGACCGCGTACGCTTCGCGGTGCGGAGCAGATACCACCCAAGACCGGCGTTGAGCAGCGCGGTGACCAGCGTAAACAGCGTGCCCGCCCCCACGTTGGCCAGATCCAGCCCGGTCACCCACTTCCGGAGAGTCACCCCGATGATGAACAGGGCCGCCAACACGATCATGGCGCCCTCGAATCCTGCCGAAAAGAAAGTAATTCTTTCGAAGCCGTAGAGGTACCGTTGATTGGCCGGCTTCAGACTCAGCCACAGGCTGAACCAGGCGAACGCGACCGCGACCAGATGAACGACGGATTCCGATGCGTCGGAAAGGATCGCCGCCGACCCGGTAATCAGGAAGGCAGCCATTTTCCCGGCCAGCATCACGACGCCAAACGCCAGCGAGAGGCGCATCGCCAACCGCATATCGTGGGCCGTTTTCGGGTCCAAGGCGCTTTGGGACATCTCCGTCCGATTCTAACATGATTCGATCTGTGGCGCGGCGTGCGCAACTTCGTTGTAAGAGCGAGGGCGGCGGCCCGCCGTTAGGTACATTCCCTATCCACTTTTTGTGCCTAATCAGGTACAATTGTCCGGCTATATTACGCGTGCCCGCCGTGTGCTACAGGGTGATTCCGATAGCGCGAGACAATGAGAAACTACAGGAAACCGGATGATTCGTAGAGCGGTCGATTTTGCTCTCCAAAATCGGCTTCTGATAATCGCCGGGGCGCTTCTGTTGTTCATCTGGGGTGTGATTTCCTTCCGCAGCCTTCCAGTGGAAGCCTATCCGGACGTGGCGAATAACTATGTCCAGGTGATCACCCAATGGCCCGGCATCTCGGCTGAACAAATCGAGCAGCAAATCACCATCCCGCTTGAGATCGTAGTTAACGGCATACCTCATCTTCAGCATCTGCGCTCGGTATCGCTTTTTGGTCTCTCGAGCTTGATGCTCATCTTCGATGACGAATCGGACAACGATTGGAATCGCGTCAAGGTACTGGAGCGGCTCTCGGAGGTTGCTTTACCGGCCGGCGTACAGCCCCAGATGGGCGCCGATTTCAGTCCCGTAGGCCAGATATATTTCTTCACGCTGCAGAGCTCCAATCCGCAATATGACGTCATGGACCTGAAATCTCTCGAAGATTGGGTCATCGAGAAGCAGTTCAAATCCGTGCCGGATGTAGTCGACGTGGCCAGCTTTGGCGGCCCCACGCGCGAATATCAGGTGAAGGTCGATCCCGACAAACTCATCGCCTACGGGTTGAACCTGGCACAGGTGGAACAGCAGATTGCCGCCAACAATATCAACGGCGGCGGCAGCTTTATCGAGGCCGGTCTCCAGCAGATCGACGTCCGCGCCATCGGCCAGATGAAAACCGTGGGCGACATTGAAAACACGGTTCTGACCGCCAAGAACGGAACGGCATTGCGGGTGAAGGACATCGCCATCGTACAGCAGGGATCGAAAATCCGTTTGGGCCAGTTTGCCCGCGCCATTCACCGCGCCGACGGTAAGATCCTCGATGACGACGACGTGGTGGCCGGCATCGTGCTTTTGCGAAAGGCCGCCAACGGTGACTCCACGCTGGCTGCGATTCACGCCAAAGTGGAGGATCTCAACCATCACATTCTGCCGCGAGGTGTGAAGATTGTACCGTTCCTCGACCGCAGCAACCTCCTGCGCCTGACGACCGGCACGGTGATGCACAACCTGACCGAAGGCATCGTCCTGGTGTCGCTGATCCTGTTCGTGTTTCTGGGCAACGCGCGCGGCGCGCTAATCGTCACCCTGACCATTCCGTTCTCCCTGCTTTTCGCATCCATCTGTCTGGACCTGCGGCACATTCCGGCGAACCTTTTATCGCTGGGGGCGCTCGATTTCGGCATGATCGTGGAAGGCGCGGTGGTCATGATCGAGAATATCGTGCGCACCTTGTCGCACCCGGAAACCCATCCGAACGCGACGGTCTCGGAAAAGATCAGCCACGCGGCGCATGAAGTACAGCGTCCCGTGTTCTATTCCATCGCCATCATCATCGTGGCTTATCTGCCGATTTTCACGCTGCAAGCGGTGGAGGGGCGGCTGTTCAAGCCAATGGCCTGGACCGTGGCGTTCGCACTGCTAGGCGCGCTCCTGTTCTCCATGTTCGTGGGACCGGTACTGGCCAGTGTTGTGTTCCCCAAGGGCACGAAAGAGTGGCACAACCCGTTGATGGGGTTGTTGACCAGAGCCTACTCTTCAGCCTTGTCAGTGGCGATCCGTTGGCGTTGGGCCACTTTGGCGGCCGCGGTGCTGATCTTGGCGGGCGCCTTCCTGCTGAGCCGCACCATCGGCTCCGAATTCCTGCCTCATCTGGACGAGGGCGCGATCTGGGTGCGCGGCACCCTGGCGCCAAGCACCGGCCCCACGGAAGGCATTCGTCTGGCAAACCAGGCGCGCGTGACGCTCGCTTCGTTCCCGGAAGTGACCACCGCCACCAGCCAGGTGGGCCGGCCCGACGATGGAACCGATACTACCGGTTTCTTCAATACCGAGTATTTTGTCGATCTGAAACCCAAAGAACAATGGCGTCCTGTGTTTCGGCAGGACAAGGAAGAACTCATCGCCGCCATGAATCGGGAACTCGTCAAGATTCCGGGCGTGATCTGGAACTTTTCGCAACCCATCTCGGACAATATGGAGGAAGCCGTCAGCGGGGTGAAGGGTGAACTGGCCATCAAGGTTTACGGCGACGATCTAAGGACGCTCGAAGAAATGGGTGTCCGCATCGTGAGCGTCATGCGCACCGTGCCTGGGATCGAGGATCTGGGACTGTTTCGTGTGCTCGGACAGCCCAACCTGAACTTCACTGTGGATCGCGCCGCGGCGGCTCGTTACCGGATCAATACAGCGGACGTGCAAGATGCCATCCAAACCGCCGTGGGCGGCAACGCGCTGACGCAGGTGCTCGACGGAGAACAGCGCTACGATTTGGTGATGCGTTACCTGCCCGAATACCGGGACACCAAGGAAGCCATCGCAAACATCCGTTTGCTGGCGCCTTCCGGCGAGCGTGTCTCTTTGGCTCAACTCTGCGATGTAGCCGTAAGGGACGAGGCATCGGAAGTTTACCGCGAAGGGAATCAGCGCTACGTTGCCATCAAGTACGGCGTGCGCGGGCGGGACCTCGGCGGCGCCGTCGAAGAAGCCATGCGGAAGGTTGACCGGCAGGTGAGACTGCCGTCCGGCTATCACATCGACTGGGCGGGCGAATACGCCAGCCAGCAACGGGCCCAGCGGCGGCTCACCATCATCATTCCGCTGACGTTGGTGGTCATCTTCATGATCCTGTACTCGATGTTTGGATCGATGAAGTGGGCCGTCCTGATCCTGGCAACCGTCGCCATGGCGCCCATCGGCGGCATCGTGGCGCTGTATTCCACCGGAACTAACTTCAGCGTGTCGTCGGGAATAGGATTCCTGGCGCTGTTCGGCGTCTCCGTCCAGACCGGCGTGATCATGGTGGAGTACATCAACCAACTCCGCTCACGCGGCGAGTCGATCCTGGATGCGGCGAAGAACGGCGCGACCCTTCGTTTTCGCCCCATTTTGATGACCATGCTGGTGGCGTCGCTAGGCTTGGTCCCCGCGGCCACATCGCACGGGATCGGCTCCGATTCACAGCGGCCATTTGCCATCGTGATCGTGGGCGGTCTTATGGCCGTACTGCTGATGAGTATCTTCCTTTTGCCCGCGCTATATGTCTGGATCGCGCGGGACAACGATATCTTACCCAAGGCCGCGGAAGCCGATTCCGTGTAGGAACGCCGAGCGGTAAGTGCTGCCTACTTGGATCGCAAATAGACCTGGCCTTCCGCCGGCGCCTGCCGGACATTCCAAGTGGCCGGCACCTCCGCCGGGCGCGCCTGCGAGCCGAGAATTCTGTGCGCCCGCTTACGGGCTTGACGCGCCTCCCTATTCAGCTTCAATTTGTCCAGCACCACCGCGTCGCTCATCAGCAGATCGGCAAGCAGCGGATGTGCGGGCCCATACGTGATCCCGGCAGACCGAACCGCCCTCTCGATTGCCCCCCTCGCCTCTTCCGGTTGGCCCATCATATATTGAAGGGCGGCCAGGCTGGCCCAACCCCGGATCAGCGTGGGGTGGTTCGCTGCCAGGGTCTTCTCCAGTTGCCGCATCGCTTCCCGCTCATCGGCCAGCGCTTCGCGGTACCGCCCCGTGCGCATTTCAACCGCGGCCAGATTGTGGAGCACCGTAGGCGGCAGATCCCCCGTAAGCTGCAGCGCCCCCACAATCCGCAGTGCATCCCGCAACTCTGCCTCCGCTTCCGGAAACCGCCCCATCTTCAAATGCAGCGCGCTCCAGGCATTCAACAATTCCGCACGGGAAATGCCATCGGTCCACTCTCCGCCCGTTTTCTGCGCCTGCAGTAAGGCGGCCTCCGCTGCGCGATACTCTCCGGCTTCCATGTACGCCGTGGCCAGGCTGATCCGCAGTTGCACCAAGTCCTGGTCCGAAGCTCCCGCCTGGCTGAATGCCGACAGCGCTTTTGCGAAATCCGTGGCCGCCTCTGCCGGCCTTCCTTGGTCAAATGCGCGGTTTCCCTCTGCGATCCATTCTGTCTGTTGCGCGAACAAACAGCTCGCAAACAATGCCAGTGCTATATTTGCCGTCATGCTACCGTTACGCTGTCCGTCCCAGGACCGTTGGGCGCCATTGCGTGCCTTCAATCACTTACGCTTCGTGGCGCGGCTTGGCGCAATTTGGCGCGACCACCTGGCCCAAGAAAATCGCGGCACGAAGGGACCTCGATCACCGTCTTACTGTTGTTGGGCCCGTCCTCGTCATCAACCGCTATGACTATCCCTTCAGGTCCGGAGGACCGCCTCGACTCCTGGAAAGAGATCGCCTCCTACTTGAAGCGTGGCGTGCGTACCGTCCAGCGCTGGGAGCATACCGCCGGCTTGCCGGTGCACCGCCTGCCGCAGGACCGGCAAGGCTCCGTGTTCGTGTACAAGTCAGAGCTGGATGCCTGGTGGGCCGGGCGCAGCCAGACGGATGCGCCGTCCGGCGAGCCGGAAGCGGACGTTGCCCCGCCGGCTGCGCGGAGACGCCGTCCACTGTGGGCCGCCGCCCTGGTGCTGCTCGCCGCCGCATGCCTCGGCCTGGCACGTTGGGAAGCCTCTCGCCGCGCCACGTTCACCGCGCTCGATCCCGTCCCGCTCACCGCCGATTTGGGCTCTGAAATCGAACCGTCATTTTCCCCCGACGGCGACCAGGTCGCCTACGCCTGGGATGGCGCCGCAGAAAACAAATGGGACATCTATGTGAAGATGATTGGCTCCGATTCGCCTCTGAAGCTGACCAGGAGCCCGCAGCCCAGCGTCGACCCGGCCTGGTCTCCCAATGGCCGCTTCATCGCCTTGCGCCGTCTCTTTCCGCACCAAGAGAGATCCGAGATTCTGGTAACCGCACCCATTGGCGGCGCGGAGAGAATCGTGACCGAGGATCCGAGCACGGGCGGGCCGCTCGCCTGGTCGCCTGACAACCGTTGGATCGTCACGTCGGCGAGCGAGGCGCCGCACGGCCCATGGGGGCTGGTGGCCATCGACTCCGGAAGCGGAGAGATGCGGCGCCTGACCCGGCCGGCTCAGCCGAACTGGGGGGATTCTGAGCCCGCTGTGACGCCCGATGGCGGCAGCCTGATTTTCTCGCGTGATCTGGGCAGCACCTCCGAACTCTACCGCCTGAAACTGACTCCCGATTTCAGGCCGGACGGAGAGCCGGAACAGATCACCGCGCATCATCGCTGGACGGGCATGCCCGCATTGACCGCCAGTGGAAAAGCCATCGTGTATTCATCCGGAATCAAGGATGACGTGGCCAGCCTCTGGCTGCTGCCGCTGGCACCCGTTGGGCAGCCGCGCCTGGTGCTTCGTTCCGCGAACTCATCCTATCAACCGGCGCTTTCCCGCAGCCGCAATCGCCTGGCTTTTTCCGTCGGCAGAATCTTCCGCGTGGATACCTGGAGACTCGATCTGACTCCGGGCCTGAAGCCGGCCGGCCCGCCGGTCCGTCTGATCTCCTCGACGCATACCGATTACAACGCCCAATACTCGCCGGATGGTAAACGTATCGTGTTTCACTCCACGCGGTCGGGCGCCTCGGAGATCTGGGTGTCGGACTCGGGCGGGGCTAATGCCGCTCGCCTCACCGACTTCAACGCGCCGATCACCGGCAGTCCGCGCTGGTCGCCGGACGGCGAATGGATCGTTTTCGATTCCAACAAGGAAGGGCAGTTCGAGGTCTATCGCGTACGCGCCGGCGGCGGAACGCCTGAGCGGCTTACTGACGATCCCGCTACCGACGGCGTGGCGAGTTACTCGCGCGACGGGCGGTCCATCTACTTTATGTCCAGCCGCTCCGGCTCCAATCAAGTCTGGAAGATGGATGCCGACGGACGCCACCCCCGGCAGATCACCCGGCATGGCGGGTATCTGGCCTTCGAGTCTTATGACCGCCGCTGGCTTTTCTATTCCCGCACGGACGGCGACAGCCCGCTCTATCGCGTGCCGGCCGATGGCGGCGAGGAAACGCAGGTGCTGCCTCGAGTCAATGAATTCGGGTTCTGCGTTACGCCCGGCGGCATCCTCTTTTCGGGAGGCGAACGCTCCGAGGGCATCCAGTTTCTGAGCTTCGAGACGGGAAGAGTCTCTCCCGTCTTCCGGCCCGACCGGCAAATGACGGTAGGACTGAGCCTCTCGCCCGATGGCCGCCACTTACTATTTCCCCAACGGGAATCGTCGGGTAGCGACTTGATGCTGGTCGAAAACTTTCCAGAAAACCCGTGACGGGCATGCGCCGCGCGCGCACGTCCTGTGGGTCGCCGCGCGCATCGCGTTCGTCAGCGCGGCTTCGGGCATTCTCATCGGTCTTGCACTGGATAGCTTTCTCGGCGCCGTCCTCGCCCACTGGATGCAGAACGCGTTCGCAGTTCGCAGTTTGCTCGCAGCCGCCGCGCTCCTCGCTCTCAGCGCACTACTCGCTTGCCTGTTGCCCGCGCGGCACGCCATCTCCGTCCCACCCGCCGAAGCTCTCCGCTACGAATGAAGCGTGTCCGCTCACCGGATCATCGCAACTTGTAGCGCTGTACTTTTCCAGTTGCGGTCTTGGGCAATTCGTCCATAAACACGATCCGCCGCGGCGACTTGTAACCCGGCAGGCGCTGCCGTACAAACTGGCGCAGATCTTCTGCAAGGGCTTCGCACGCCCCTTCCGGCCGCTTCAGCGTCACGAATGCGCAGGGCCTGAGTAAGCCATTTTCGTCCCGCTGTGCGACGACCGCGGTTTCAAGGACGGCGGGGTGTTCCACCAGCGCACCCTCTACTTCGATAGGCGATACCCATTCGCCCGACACGCGGAACATATCGTCTGACCGTCCCGCGTACCATAGATATCCGTCGGCATCGGCACGGTACTTGTCGCCGCTAAAGAACCAGCCATCGCGTATGCGCTCCGCCGTCAGCCGCGGGCGATTCCAGTACTCGGAGGCGTTGCTCCCTCCGCGCACCCACAGATCGCCGACTTCACCAGCCGGCAGATCGCGCCCTTGTTCGTCCGTAATGCGGATCTCGTAGCCCGGCACGGGCATTCCCGTGCTGCCCGGCCGTACCCGTCCCGGCTGGTTCGAGATGTAGATGTGCAACACTTCGGTGGAACCTATGCCGTCCAATATCTCGAACCGGAACCGTGCCCGCCAGCGGCGGAAGATCTCGGCCGGCAGCGGCTCGGCGGCCGAGATACCCAGACGCACGCTGCTCAGGTCGTAAGGGTTGGCGGCGTCGGTCTCGTGCAGCATGGCGGCGAAGTGCGTGGGCACCGAGAAGAATAGCGTGGGACGGCAATCGTGAGCCTGCGCCAGAATGGTCCGCGCCTGTGCCTTGCCGGGATAGAGTAGCGCCGCCGCGCCCACGTGGAATGGGAACATCAAGCCGTTGCCGAGACCGTACGCGTGAAATAGCTTCGCGGAGGAGAAGGTAACGTCGTCGGACCGGATGTCGATCACGCCGCGCGCGTACGCTTCGCAGCACACGAGCCAGTCCCGATGGCGGTGGACGGCGGCCTTCGGCTGACCGGTGCTGCCTGAGGTCCACAGCCAGAAAGCGGCATCGTGCGGTGAGGTGGGGAAGGCGTCGAGGTCGGCCGAACGCGATTCCAGATTCGGGAGACCCTTGCCGCCGACCACCACCTTGGCGCCGCTCTCCTCCTCCAGGTATGCGTAGTCGGCCGGCCGTAACGCCGTACTCGTGGGAACTGCTACCGCTCCAATCTTCATCGCGCCGAAATACGCGGCCACGAACTCGGGAGAGTCGGGCAGCACGATCATGACGCGGTCGCCAGGCGCGACGCCAGCCTGCCGCAGAGCGTTGCCGGCCTGGTTCACCTGCGCCGCAACCTCGGCGTAGGAAATTGGGCGCCCTTCATAAACGATGGCGGTGCGCTCGCCGTGGCCCTCCGACACATGCCGGTCCACATAGTAAGACGCGAGATTAAAGAATTCGGGCTGCAAGATGGCCGCCATCCCGGAGTGTCCGCCGCCATTCAATTGTAACGACCCGGGAAGCGCAGGCCAAGGCCCAAGAAAGGTGTGAATCCGCACACGCGTTTCGCGTGATTCTTACAAGATTCCAATTGTGCGCAGGTTGCCCGCCAGGACCGCGCTAAGCTCGGATGGAGAACGTTTGACACGAAGGAGAACAAATGAGCGATACGCGAGACCAGGCCGCATTTTTCCTGTTGGGGACCGCAATCGGAGCGGCGGCGGCCCTGCTGTTGGCACCGGCGTCAGGAAAAAAGACGCGAAAGATATTGGCCCGCAAGGGAGAAGAGGTTGCGGATTACATGATCGACGCCGGCAAGGAACTTGTAGAAAAATGCGAGGACCTTTACGAGCGCAGCGAAGAGTTGGCGGGAGATGCGACTCGCGAATTGTCGGCGAAGTACCGCGCTCTGCACGCGCAGAGCAAGCAATTGCTGGAGGAGACGGAGAAGGTCCTGCGCCGCGCAAGAACCGCCGCCAAAGGCTTTTAATTGGAGGCAGGCCAGGCTCGATAGGCTCGTCAGTTTGGTTTTTGTTTAGGCGCCCAGAGCCGGCTGAAAGCCGGCTGCGGGCAGAATTGCCCGCCCTCCACCAAACTGAGTCTTTCTACCGTATGAAATCTTTGATGAAGGCATTGTCCTCTTCATCGTGGAGATCCGTCGTGTCGCCTAGGATGGTCCGATAGCGAAATGGCGGACCCAGCGAGAAAGGATGCCCCATCCAGTTCGTTGGGTCCGTCCAGAGAACCGGCCGATCTCCCATCGCCTTCGTAAGATCGTTCAAGTCCCAATGCAGCGCAAAGCCCGGAATCACGGCATCGAACAGGTCGGTGTTCATGGAGTTTTCCAGGGCGGCCCGCAGGCTGTACGGTGTGCGGTCAAGCCAGACCTTGCCTATCCGGTTGTCAACCGCTGCCGCCAGCAGGAGCCAGATTCCTTTGACGCCGCGGGCAACCGCGCGAATCGACGACGGGTCTACGTCATGGCGAGCGGCCAGAAGATCAATCCCTCGCAAAATGTCGTGCGCGCGCATAGCCGGCAGGTTGCGGCCGATCTGGTCGGCTCGGGCATTGGTTAGCCAGTTGCCGACGAATGGCCGTTCGCCTTCCCCCGGAGAGTCGCGCGGCTGAAGTTCGAGAACAACTCGACCGGTCCCGGCAATCCTTTCCGCCAATGAATCCGTGGATGGAATCCAATAGCTACTCGTCTGATCGGCCACCATTAGAACGGCCGGCTTCCGCCCGCTTGCGTGAGGGATGTAAAGCTTCCCGCCAATATCAACACCGGGCTCGCTTTCGAAGTGAATCTGCTCGCGCAGCCACTGCGGGCCGCTCGACTCATCCGCCACCCGCACCACGGGCGGTGTGCCATCTGAAGAAATGTTCAGCCTGCTCAGTTCGGCTAGCAGTTCGGGTATGCCTCCTTGATGCTGCCTGGCGTGAAACTCATCCGAAATCAACTGGTAGAGCTTCCGGCTACGGGGTTCGTCCTCAACGTGCCCGCTCGCCGTCACCAGGAGTTCGGCGTTGGTATAAAGCTTCACTGGCTGCTCATGAAAATTTCCCTGACCGTCCTTCAGCCAGCGGAGCATCCAGTCATAGATCGCTTCCCGGGTTTCGAGTGGAGTGCCATGCGGACCCGGTCCGACAAAAAAGCGCAGCTTATCCGCGGCGCCGTAGAGGCCAAACCACCGGCGGGCTTCCTCATAGGCCAGTTTGGCCCCGGCGGGCGTGAAATAGTCGCCTTCGGTCGCCAGGATTAACCACGGAGTCGGAGCGGACAGCTCGATATAATCGGCCATGTCCAACCCGCTCGAAAGAAGCTGCGGAGGGCTCATTTCCGAATCGGGGTTGGCGCCCGCAAACAACAGCCGATACGAATTGATAAAGCAGGCCGGCGCAACGGCCTTCACGCGCGGATCCAGAGCGCCAATGAACGTAGTCAGCGCTCCGCCTCCCGAGCACCCTACAACTCCCACGCGTTCGGGATCTACTTCGGGCCGGCTGACCAGATAGTCGAGTGTTCGTTTCGCATCCCAAATGAAGTAGCGGGCGACGCTCTCGGCAATCAGAATGTTCTGGGCGCCCGCCTGGATGTGTTCGGGGACTGACCATCCGGCCAACGGCCGGTCCACTCTGCGGTCGTAGGTCTGCTCTCTTTCGCCTTGTCCCACGGGATCAAAAGCCAGTACCACGAACCCTTTCAAAGCCAGATTGGCCGCGAGCCGCTGCCCTTCCGGTTTACCCTCTTGCGTGTGGCCGGCCTGCAAAAGAATGCCGGGATATCGACCGGACTGGCTGGGCCGGTAGAGATTGGCGGTGACATAAAAACCGGGCAGGCTTTCGAGGATTACCTTCTCAATCACATAGTTCTCACCTTGGAGACGGCCCGTAATTCTCGCGTTCAGCGGGCCGTTATAGTCGGGCAAGCCACCGATCACGGACAGGAACGTTTGACGGACCCATTGCTTTCTGCGTTCGGCGTCCGCGACGCTGTGGATTTTGGCCATAGCGTCTTCCCGCTTTTGCAGTTGCTGCTGGGCGATCTGATCCATCCAGCGGAGTAGGGGATCTTGCGCGGGCTGTTGAGCGGAGAGAGATGAGTGGCTGAGAAAGGTCGCGCACAGCAGGCAGGAGTTCGTGAATCTCATAAGACAGGCGACTCGCTCATTGCTGTGCTTCTTCGTGCCCCAGCGTCTTCGTCAGGTACTCCACGATCAGCTTCACGTCCGCGTCGGACGCCTGCGCCCCCCGGGCCACCATGGCCCGTACCACCGAATTCCATTCCGTGCCGCTCATCCGTTGGCTGGTCACCACCTCCGTCGAATGACAACCAGTCCCGCAAGTCTTCTCCACTAATGCTTGCGGCCCGCCCGCCGGTAATGCCGCGGGCCGGAACGCGCCGACTTCTGGCATACCGCGCCTTGCCGCAGCGCCCGCCGCCACCGCCTTCGAAACCGAAACCGGCATTGGCTTCCGGTCCACGTTGGGCAGACCGAACGCAACCAGGCTGTTGCTCACCCCTCCTCCCAGAAATCCACCGCCCCCCGCCGCCATCAGCGCCACGTACTGCCGCGCGTCTCTGCCCATGTATGTGATCGGGCTGCTGTGTCCGCTGGCCTCCAGTTTCGCTTCCCAGAGTAGTTTCCCAGTCCGCGAATCGAACGCCCGGAACCGGGAGTCGTTCGTGGCCCCGATAAACACAAGCCCGCCCGCGGTCGCGATGCTGCCGCCCAGGCTGAGCGTTCCTGTATCGCGTACCCCGATGGCCTCCAGCGCCTCGATCCTGCCCAAAACGGAGCGCCACACAATTTCGCCCGAAGCCAAATCGACTGCGACCATCTCACCGAACGGTGGATTCTGGCACGGTATTTGGGAGTCTCGATCCCAAAACCTCGCATATGGCCCGTAGGCCGAAGTCCGCATGTACACTGAACCCCGCTTCTCCAGGTGCCCCCACTGTCCCACATTCATTACGTTCACAAACAACAATCCCAGCGATGGATCGATCGACACGCCGCCCCAATTCCCACCGCCAAGAGTGCTCGGGAAAAACAGCGCGTTGCCTTCAAGCGGCAGCGGCGTATACGGCGCGCCGATCTTCATCCGGTTCACTTCAAATAACTCCCTGCAAAATCGCGCATGTTCCGGCGAGCGGTCGTACATGTCCTCCAGGCCGAATGTGTTCCTCGCCAACGGCGGCGGCTTCATCGGAAACGGCTGCGTCTTCGAAGTTACTTCACCCGGCACCCGTGTTTGGGGCACCGGCCGTTCTTCCATCCCATATACCGGCTCCCCCGTCACGCGGTCGAACACAAACAACAAGCCCATCTTGGTGATCTCGGCGACCGCCGGAATGATCCGTCCGCCGCGGCGAATATCAAACAAGGCAGGCGGAGCGGCCAAGTCATAATCCCAAAGGTCGTGGTGGACCAACTGTTGGTGCCATTTCTTTGTGCCCGTCCGGGCGTCCAGCGCCACCAGGGAGTCGCCGTACAGGCCGTCTCCAACCCGGTCCGCGCCATAGAAGTCGGAGGTCGGCGAGCCAAGCGGCGCGTACACGATTCCACGCTTCACATCGATGGTGAAGAACCCCCACACGTTGGTCCCGGACCGATTCTTCCAGCCGCCCGAAGGCCAAGTTTGCGATCCCGGCTCACCGGGCCGCGCCACCGTGTGGAAGGTCCATAGCAGCCTGCCGGTTTTCGCGTCCCAGCCGCGAATATCGCCGTACGCACCGGCGCTGGGGGATCCCTCGCCATTGCTGCACCCGGTAATCGCCACATCCCCGAATATCGCCGGCGGCGACTGCAGCGCATACCTCCCTTCCTGCAGATCGCCCAGCACCCCTTTTCTGAGGTCCACCCGGCCTTCATTGCCAAATCCGGGCGCCGGCTTTCCGGTGGTCACATCCACAGCCAGCAGGAACAGGCCATTGCCGGTGAAAACCCGCGGATGCAAGCTGCCGGTTCCCGGCCAATACGCCAAGCCGCGGAGTGCCACCGGGGCCGCATCATATTTCCAAAGCAACTCGCCCGTCTCCGGGACCAGCGCGTACACGCCGTCCGGGCCCGTTACATACATCACTCCGTCTACTACAATCGGCACGGCCTCCGATCCTGGCTTCCCCATGCGGAAGGTCCACGCGGGCTTTAGGCGCGCGACGTTGCCCGTATGGATCTGGCGCAACGAGGAGTACCGCATCGCCCCCGGATCGTTGCCGTAGGTAGGCCAATCCGTCTGGGCAAGGCCGGCGGCGGACAGCCAGAGCAGTGCCGCATATAGAGTCACCCCACTACTTTATCCAGATTGCGCATCTTGCGCGTGTCGGCGAAATGTTGCAAGCCGCGAAGGTAGTGGACCCAGCCACAGCCTTTGCGATATGAATATAGGGCATGCCCATTCGCATCATGGCCTCGCGGCACTCCGCATTCTACAGCCCGCTGCTCTGTTGTATTCGATTTCTCCGGGACGCGGGTCTCGAAGTCACGTTTAGCGTGCTCACGGCCGATCAGCGAACTTACGCTTTAATCCGCGACGGCGCCGTCGATATCGTGCAATCGGCCGTTTCGTCAAACTGGAAACCGAGGGAACGCGGGGTCGAACCGCTCCCGGTGCATTTTGCGCAGATCAACCAGCGTGATGGCTTCTTCCTGGTTGGCCGCCAACCGGACCCCGCATTCGACTGGAAAAAGCTCGAGGGCAAAACTCTGCTTGCGGATCACGGGCTTCAGCCGTTGGTTATGTTGAAATACGCGGTCCGGCATAACGGAGCCGACTGGAGGCAGATTAAGGTGATCGATGCCGGGATGCCCGAAAAGATGGAGGCAGCGTTCGGGGCCGGCACAGCGGATTACATACACCTGCAGGCCCCGATAGCCGGCGGAGAGCGGGTAGTCTCGGTCGGCGCGTCAATGCCGCCGGTTGCGTTCAGCAGCCTCTGCTGCGGCCGGGGATATCAAAAGACGGAGCCTTATCGAGCCTTCCTTAAGGCGTACGAACGTGCCAGATCGTGGGTGCGAACGGCGGCCGCCGGGGAAGTAGCCGCGGCAGAAGCGTCGTTCTTTCCGCTCATCGCCCCCGAAGTCCTAACTTCCGCCGTAAGAAGCTACCAGGAGTTGGGCTGTTGGGACGGCGGCATCGAAATCCCCCGAGATCTATATGAACAGGCTTTGAATATCTTTCAAGCCGCTGGAGAAATCACGTGGCGCCATCGCTATGAAGAGGTGGTGGGGTAGAGTTCCAGGCATCCGTGTGGCACCCGGCACCTGGTTGCCCGGTGCGAGCTTGCATGGGGAACACGCCAGCCCGCTCGCCGTGCGACCATATGAGGCGGGGGATTTGCGCAGCACGTGTAATTCACTGCGCACATTTCGGAACCGATGAAATCCGGCTTTCGGCAAGCAACCAGCCTATGGGCCAAGAATCCCGGGTTCACGGCCACCGCGGTCCTCACACTCGCCTTGGGGATCGGCGCCAACACGGCGATCTTTACGATGGCGAACGCACTCCTCCTGCGGCCGCTGCCTTACGCAGATCCCGCCCGGCTGGTTTTGGTTTCCGGAGCGCAGCCGAACGAGAGCGCCGGGGACGGCGAGCTATCGTTGCCGTTTTTCGACGCTCTTCGTGATGGCAGCCGTTCGTTTTCGGGCCTGGCGGCCTGCATCTTCGAAAACTTCGGCCTGACCGGCCGCGGCGACCCGGTACAGATTTCCGCCGCGCGTGTGACCTGGAATTTCTTCGGGGTCCTCGGCGTAAAACCTATCTTGGGCCGCACGTTTACGCGCGAGGAAGATCAGCCGGGCGGCGCGCAGGTGGTGTTGATCAGTTACGAATTGTGGGCACGGTTGTTTGGCAGAAACCCGAACGCCGTGGGAAGCAGCCTCACACTCGAGACACGAGATTACACGGTAATCGGCGTACTGCCACCGCAGTTTTCCTTTCCGTTGTTTGGAACCAAAGTCGAGATCTGGGCGCCGCGCGTGTTCGAAATGAGTCTTCTTACTCCTAGACGGGTAACTGCCGGCGGACCCTACTTTCAGGTCATCGGCCGGCTGCGGCCGGGGATTTCGACGGAACAGGCCCGCGCCGAGAGCCAGGTCCTGTTCAAGCAATACAAGAGCGACAACCCCGGCAATTACGATGCGACCACGGACCTGATCATGCAAGCAGACAATCTGCAGGATCGCCTGGTGGCCGGCGCGAAACCTGCCATCCTGATTCTGTCGGCGGTAGTAGGATTCGTGCTGCTGATCGCGTGCGCAAACGTGGCCAGCCTTCTTTTCTCGCGCGCGGTCGGCCGCCGTAAGGAATTTGCCATCCGCGCAGCTTTGGGCGCGTCACGCGCGGTGCTTTTCCGGCAACTGCTCGAAGAGAGCGTGTTGCTCGGATTGATGAGCGGAATAGCAGGGGTAACGCTGGGCGCCGTGGGAACGCGGTTTCTGTCTGCCTTTGGCGAGGTCACGCCTGCGGGAACGGCGGATATCTCGATGGACTTTCGCGTCCTCCTGTTCACGCTAGTCATTTCGCTCGGCGCCAGCGTTGCTTTCGGCCTCGCGCCGTCCTTGAATCTTTCGAAACCCGATCTGAATACGACGCTTCGAGATGAGGGCCGCGGGACAGCCGGGAACCGGCGCCGAAATCGCGCCAGAAGTGTCCTGGTGATCGCGCAGGTGGCGCTTTCGACTATTCTGCTGATCGGTTCCGGATTGCTAATTCGCAGCTTCGTGCGGCTTCATTCCACCGATCCGGGCTTCCAGCCCAGAAATCTATTAACCATGCACGTCTCGCTACGCAAGTACGCCGACGCGGCGCAGAGGATCGCGTTTTACAAGGCCGTACTGCAGCGGATCGATGGGCTGCCCGGTGTCGCCGCGTCGGCCATCTCGACTGCCTTGCCGATGGCGCCGACACACCTGACGCCGGTCCTCTTTGAGGGGCATCCAGCGGTTGAGTTGGGAAAGCGGCCTATCATCAATATTCAGCAGATCAGCCCGGATTACGCGAAGGCCCTTGGGATTCCACTGATTTCAGGCCGCACGTTCACCGGCCATGACGATGCCCAGTCGCCCAGGGTGGCAATCGTCAATCAAGCTGCCGTACGGGAGTTCTGGCCGGAGCAGAATCCGATTGGGAAACGGGTTTGGATCGGCGATCTGCATCCGGCAGAAGTCGTGGGCGTGTTCGGCGATGTTCGCAATATCACTCTCGCCGCTCGACCCGGGGCCGAAGTGTTTTTGCCGTTTCCGCAACTGCCCTGGACCTTTGTGAGCTTCGACATCCGGACCTCTGTCGAACCGCACAGTCTGGTTAGGGCCATCCGGCGTGAGATCGCCGCCGTCGATCGCGATCAGCCGGTCAATGAGATTAACACTGGCGAGGAACTGATCGAAGCGTCTCAGGGTAAAACTCAATTCCTGATGTTTCTTTTGGGTGCGTTCTCGGCGACCGCATTTATCCTGGCCGTGATCGGAATCTATGGCGTGATTGCTTATGCGGTTGCGCAGCGGACACCAGAACTCGGGATTCGCGTCGCGCTTGGGGCGACTAAGGCCGACATCTTGCGTTTGGTTATCGGGAACGGGCTGATCCTGACCGTAGCCGGAATACTGACCGGGCTCGCTGGTTCCGTTGCCCTGACACGCTTGATGACGACCGTGCTATACGAGACCAGCGCGACGGATCCATTAACATTCGCGGCGAGCGCGATTTTGTTTACAGGTGCGGCCGCGCTTGCCAGCTATTTGCCCGCGCGTCGAGCCGCCCGCATTGATCCCACGGACGCGCTGCGCGGTGAATGACTGTTTTGAGAATTCAGCGTGGTTGCGTACCCACCGTCCTGGTTGAGATGATCTATGGCGGAATTGGGACAATCTGGACAAATCAGGCGAGGTGGACGGGTAAGTGGGACAACTAAGGGACAACTGAAGCCACCCACAGTCAGGACACTCGGTTCGAAGAAAAGCACGTTCTGGGGGTACTCGCATGCATAGCGGCGAAGGACCGGCAACACTCTCCGCGGTGGCGAAATCACAGGAATCGAATGTGCTAACTGTCTAGCAAATACGTGCAGTTCGCGGTCGTTTATTAAACACGGCTGAGAACGGGTTCCTTGACATCCCGGGCCGGGGCGTGTCGATACAAGGTGCGGTAATCAGAGCCGGATCAAACAGCCCAGATTGCCGCGGCGGGAGAACACCATTTTTCAGCGGAGATCGCTTGTTTCGCGCAACAAGACCTCCGCCTCCTCCCTCGCGTGTTGGTGGATGGCCAGCACGGCAGGGCTGCTGACGGATTGCCAAAGGGACACCGCCCGCGAGGATGCCGCATGCGCCTGCTGGGTATCGCCCGCGGAGCGTGCCACGGAGGCCAGCACGAAGTAAGCCTTGGCCAGGTGACCGATGCGCCGCTCGGATTTCCGGTCTCCGTCCGCGAAGGCCTGCGCGTGGGCCAACGCGCTTTCGGCGAACGCGCGCGCGGCAATGCTGTCGCCGGCGGCGGCATCCAGCAAGGCCATGGCTTCTTCGCCGGTGAAGACCTCCTGAACGCAGTAAGCGAAGCCCGACTGGATGGTGGCGCATGGGCCGACCGTGGCCATCGACTGCCGGTATTGCGCGGCGGCCGCGGAGAGCTGCCCCAGGCTCTGCAGCCTCCGTCCGGCAAATTCTTGCGCGACGCCCAATTGTACGGCGATGCTGGCCGACTTCGGATTCGCCCTGGCGACGGGTTCAATGAGGGAGATGGCCTCGCGCAGGGTGGCCAGCGAGCCGGGCAAATCCTGCGTGGCGGGCTCCACCATCCCTAAGCGCGACAGGGCCACTCCCAGATCGTATTGCGCGGTCATGTCATGCAGATCGGATTTGGCCAGTTCGCGGGCCAGCGCCACCGATTTTTCGCCGTACACGCGCGCCTCCGCGTGCCGGCCCGGATTTTCGGCCCAGCCGGTATCCAGAAGGCGCGAATAGTTGCCATACACGACGACCAGATCCCGGCGCAGCACCAGATCCGCGGGCCGCGCCAGTAGCACCTGCTCGCGCATCTTTATGGATCGCTCGAAATAGCTGGCCGCCGCGGGCGGATCGTCGGCGACCGAAGATGCCGCGGACGCATATTCCGATCCGAGCATCCGTTTTAAGTCCAAATCGTCTGGAAATCTGTCCACCAGATCCAGCCAGAGGGCGATGGCCTGGTCCGCGCGGGCGAGCGATCCACGCATATCGTCGAATTGGCGCAACGCATACGACAGGCTGTGGAGCGTTTCGGCCTCCTGTCTGGCCGACTCGGCTCTGGATGGCTCCAGTTGGCCGAGGCGATGCGCGACCGGCAAGAGTGCCGCATACACCTGCGCGGCCACGCGCGGACGGCCGTTCCTGTCGGTCACATCGGCCAGGCTACGCTCGATCTGCAGCCAGCGCAAGATCACGACGGGATCGTTCGGGCGCCGGCTATACAGCGGCGCCAGCACATGCTCGGCCTGGCGGTAGCTGTGCAGGGCCCCCTCGAAGTCTTGCAGGCTGGGGCCTTGGGGATCGCCCTGGGTCGCGCCGATCTTGAGATAGGCGGCGCTCAACACCAGCCGCATGCGATCGTCCAGCCCATCGCTCCGTTCCAGGCTGCGCAGGTATTCGATCGTGGTTTTCACGATGCGCTGGCGCGCTTCCACGGCGCCCGGCAGGGCGGCAATGGCATCGTGAATATCGAACAAGGTGCGATCGGCCAGGTCTAGCAGTTCGGTGAGGCGATGTTCGGCTCGAGCCGTGGCGCGTACGGCCCGATCGCGTTGTTCATCGGCAATCCGGTATTGCACGGCTTCGGACAGGCGTGCGGCTTCCGCGCGGGCCCGCTCCCGCTCGGCGACGGCGCGCTGCGCCTCCGCCACCTTCCGTTGCGAGTCCGCCGCCTGGCGCGCGGTTTCGGCCTGCCGCCCTTGCGAAACGGCCATCACGATACCCGCCACCAGGCTGGCTACCACGATCGCGCCGCCCGCGATTTCGAAGCGCCTGCGCCGCAGGAACTTCCGTGCACGGTAAGTCAGCGAGTTTTGCCGGGCGCGCACGGCATGGCCGTCCAGGTGCCGGCGTATATCGTCGGCAAACTGATCCACGGAGGCGTAGCGGCGCTCAGGTTCCTTGCGCAGCGCCATCATCACGATGTTGTCGAGGTCGCCGGCCAAACGCCGCCGCAGACGCGATGCATTCGGCCGATCGGATTCTACCGCCGCGCTGGGCCGGCGGATTTCCGTATGGCAGACGGCTTGCAGGATTTCGGCCGGAGTGGCCGACCCCAGCCGATGCGGTTTCGTGGAACTCAACAACTGGTAGAGAATGGCGCCGAGGGAGTAAATATCGGCAGCGGTGGTGATGGGCTTGCCCGAGATTTGTTCCGGGCTCGCGTAGTCGGGAGTGGCGGCGGGACCCATGGCGGTCAAGGCCGGGTCGCGATCGGCGGCCAGGAGCTTGGCCACTCCGAAGTCCAGCAGTTTCGGGGAGCCATCCGCCGCGATCAGGATGTTGCCGGGTTTAAGATCGCGGTGTACCACCAGGCTGCGATGCGCATAGGACACCGCTTCGCACACTTTCAGAAACAAGCGGCAGCGATCCTCCACGGCCAGGCCGTGGTCTCGGCACCAGTTGTCGATGCGGAGGCCCTCCACGTAGTCCATCACCAGGAACGGGCGGCCTTCGGGGGTGGTGCCGCCATCGATCAAACGCGCGATGTAAGGATGGTCCAGGCTGGCCAGGATCTGGCGTTCATGCCGGAAGCGAAGCAGTAATTCCGCGGAGTCCATGCCGGCGCGGATGAGTTTGAGGGCGGCCCGCTTCTGAAACTGGGCGTCGTCCCGGATCACCAGGTAGACGATGCCCATGCCGCCGCGGCCGATCTCGCGGCTGACGCGCCAGGGACCAAAAAGCGCGCCGATGACCGGGTCGATGCCGACGATCTCTTGCGCGGCGGTTTCCACTGCAAGGTAAATGTCGTGCGAATGGGTGCGATCCGCCACCAGCAACGAATCGACTTCGCGGCGGAGATCCGGGTCGCCGGCGCAAGCGCCATCGAGGAAGCGGCGCTGTTCGGCGGCCGGCAGTTCGGCCGCCGTAAAGAAAACTTCCCGAACCTTTTCCCAGTTGTCCCGCATGGCCGGCTATGGAGGGACACCTGTCCCAGAGGGTAATGCGTAAATCAGGGGCGAGTTTTTCGAGACGCGCCAGAAGCCGGGAAAAGGAAACCGGCGCAACTCATTTATCGACCGAAGTCCGATTTTCAACTTGAGTGTAGCGCGGCGGTGGGTCACGGCAGATCCAAATCCAGGGCGTAAATATCCGAATTGCTGCGAATCACCGAAGCGATCGGCTCATCGGAGGGTCCCAGGCCCGCCAACACATAGCCGGTGACATTCGACTGGAGGAGTTGCCGCGAGCTCACCACGCGCTCGATTTTCCGATTGGCCATTCCGACGCGAAATACAGGCTGCTCGGGGCCCGCATAAGTGTCCTGAAAGTAGACGTACTTGCCGTCGTGAGACCAGAAAGGAGGCCCGATGCCCAAGCCACCCGCGAGCGTCGTCCACTGCCTGGTGCGGAAGTCAAATAGCCGGATTTGCGATCCCGTCGAGTGCGTGGCGGCAATATAGCGCGGATCGGGAGACCAAGCGGCACGGGACAGCCCTTCCGAGCCGGGCAAAATCCCGGCCTGCCGCGTCTTCCAATCCATCACGTACAATGCGGAAGCCTGCCGCGGGCCCCGGGATAGCAGCAGCGAATTTCCGTCGGGAGACCAGCTCGGCTCGAACTCGGTGAAGAGAGCGGGAGTGACGCCTTCCGGATTTCGAACGCTGGAAGCGGCGGCGTCAATGACATACACTTTCACGGGCTCGCCGGCCCAACTTCCGGAAAAGGCGATGCGGGTTCCGTCGGGCGACCAGCGGGGCTGGCCGGCGCGCAACAGGGCCGGCGTCAAGGGCACCCGCTCGGTGCCGTCGGGCCGGCTTCGCCACAGGACGTCGTCGGCTGCCAGCGTGTAGGCTACCCAACGCCGATCGGGCGAATAATCGATCCAGCGGCCGGCAACGCCGGAGAGATAGGTGACAAACTGACTTCGCCTGGCGTCGTACCGCACCAACTCCCGCCGTTCATGGCCACCGGCAAAGAAGATACGCTTGCCGTCGTCGCTGGGAGCGAGTGCCGGCAATACTAGCTCGGTAGAATAGATCTGAACGGGACGCCGGGCGAGTGCGGGCAGCCAGGCGCGGTTGTCGCGAATGGCCCAAAGGCTTGCCATACCGTAGCGGACGCGGAGATAGAGGTAATAGTCGCCGGAAGGAGTCCAGCTTCCGCCGTAATCGCCATCCAATCCCTTGGCGGACAATGATTTGGGCAGCAGGCGATGCAGACCGGACCCGTCGGCCGCAACCTCCCAGATGGCGCCTTTCCCCGTAATGTAATCCGAGATGTAGAGGCGCAAAACGTCCGGTCCGGCCGGCGCCCAGCGGACGGCGCCCGGTATTCCGTTGTGAATATCCACCAACTTGCGGGAATCCGTGCCATCGAGGTTGACGCGAAACAAGGCCGAACCGCGGGAAAAGACGATGTGGCTTCCGTCCCTGGACCAGGCGCCGACGCGCCCCAGCAAATCGCCAATCCGGCGGGGTTGGCCGCCATTCACTGGAACGATCCAAAGGGGCCGGTCTTCTCCATCGCCCGAATTGGCCGCCACCAACAGGTTGGAGCGGCCGGGCGATATATCCAAAATGTCCGGCTGGGCCAGCGACGTTACCGGCATTGGCACCGGAATGCCGCCTGCGACCGAAACCTGGGCCAACGACCGCTGGCCACCGGTCCGCTCGGTGAAATAGACCCGGGAACCATCCGTCACCACGCCATTTCCGATTTCTACGCGGCCCGTTTGAGTGAGCTGCACAACCTGTGACACGCGGAGAGGACGGGCGAAGGCGCCAAGCCAAAACTCCAGGGCCAGTCCGGTGGCGAGGGTGGCGGCGACGATGGCGCCCGCCATCACGGCAAGACGGTTGCGGCGTACAAATTTGGCGGAGCGATAGGCGAAGTTATCCGGGCGCGCGCTCACCGGGCGGCGGTCGAGGTGACACTGAATATCGCGCGCGAGCAGGCCGGCCGATGCATAGCGGCGCGCCGGCTCCTTGCGGATGGCCATGCGGACGATGTGGTCCAAATCTCCGGCCAGCGCCGGTTTGAGCCGGGCGGGCGCGACGGGCTCCGATTGGCAGATGGCGGTGGCAATGGCGGCGGGCGTGTAGCCGGAGATCGGCTGGGCCTTCTTTCCAGTCAACAGCTCATAGAGGATGATGCCTAGCGAGTAAACATCGACCGCGGTGGAGGCCGGCTCGCCGCGGACCTGCTCCGGCGCGGCGTATTCCGGCGTCATCATCAGGCCGGTCAACGTGGCGGCATCTTTCTCCGCCCCCGGATCGAGCAGCTTGGCAACCCCGAAATCGAGCAACTTGGGTGTACCGTCTTTTGTCACCAGGATATTGCCGGGCTTGAGGTCCCGGTGTACCACGAGGTCTTGGTGGGCGAATTCCACGCCTTGGCAGACTTGGAGGAAAAGGCGCAGACGATCCTCCACGCCGAGGGATTGCCGATCGCACCACGCGGTGATGGGTTCGCCCTCGATGAATTCCATCACCAGATAGGGCACGCCATCGGGCGTGGATCCGCCGTCCAGCAGGCGGGCGATGTTGGGGTGCGACAAGCGCGCCAGGATCTGGCGTTCCTGCCGGAAGCGCCGCAATGCGTCGGGCGACGCGGCCGCCACCCGCACCAGTTTGATGGCTACCTGCTGGCGAAACTCGGCATCGTCGCGGGATGCCCGATAGACCGCGCCCATGCCGCCGTGGCCGGCGATGGCGTCGACCTTATAAGGGCCCAAGCGCGCGCCGATCAAGCGTTCGTCGGGATCGGGCTCGCGCGCGGCGGCGGCGGCGGCGGACGCGATGGCGGCGTCGGCCGAGGCAATTTCCGCGCCGGAATACATCAGCAGGGATTCCACTTCGCGCCGCAGATCCTGGTCGGGGCATTCGCGCTGGAGGTAACCGGGGAGTTCTTCGGGCCGCAATTCGGCGGCGGCCATGAAGAGGCGTTTGACTTCAGCCCATTGTTCCGGGTTCAGTTCGGCCATGCCGCACTCCCGGCCAGGCTGCTCGATCGCCGCAAGCGAGTACTGAGATCGGGTTGGTGCACGGCATTCGCGCCTGTCGTTCACCAATCATATAACGAAACGCGTTCGTCAGCCGCCGGACGCCGCCTGCGAGCCGGGCCCGGGATGGTTCATTTCCCGTTGCAGCCAAGCCTCCGCCAGGCGCAGTTGGCGGCGCACGACACCGATTTCGAGGTCCAGCACGGCGCTCGATTCCTCGGCCGTCAGCCCGCCGAAATAGCGCATCTCAACCAATCGGGCAAGCAGCGGGTCCTTCACGGCGAGCGAGGCGAGCGCATCGTCGAGCGCGATGAGGATAGAGGGGCGCTCCACGCTGCCGTCGCGCTCTTCATCGATGACGAACATCTCGCGCCCACCACCGCGCTTGGCGGCATTGTGTTCGCGGGCATGATCGATCAGGATTCGGCGCATAGCGTGGGCCGCAATGGCCAGAAAATGCGCGCGATCCCGATAGCCGGGCTGTTCCTGGCCCACCATGCGCACGTAGACTTCGTGGACCAGCGCGGTGGGTTGCAGAGTGTGGCCGTGGCGCTCGCGCCGGAGCTGCCCGTCCGCGATGCGGCGCAGTTCCTTGTAGACCAGCGGAACCAGCCGGTCGAGCGCTCCTTGATCCCCGCCGGCGAGGTCTCGAAGCAAGAGAGTGACTGTGCGCGCGTCAGACATTTGAAATACCGGCTTGGTCTCAGCATAACAAAACCGGCACCATGCGGCCGGGCGATTGGCCGGTTAGGCGCGACATCTGCCGGCTCGGTCGATTGGCCGATCGGCCGATTGGGATCAACTTCTCCACTTCATGCCGCGCTTAACCCGTTCGGTCGCTTCGGAAGCCGGCGGCAATTCGTTGGGATTTATTCCGTAAATCCGCACAATTCGATTCGCATTTATAGCGTCAGCGCCCAATGTTACTGGCGGCCCATATCGAAAGGCATCCGATGGCCACAATTATGCAGTCTTCACCGGGCTCTATTTTGGGGGCGATTCCGCGATTGTTTTCAACAAAAACCGAATAATATGAGCTGAATATACGTTGCGCACGGGCGTTCTTAACCTTTTGCAGGAGTGACAGGCGCGAAGGGATCGTTTACTTTCTATTCAGAGTGCTTCGGATGCTCTTATCGAAAAATATGCCGCAAAAACCCGTCCTCCCGCAAGGAACCCGCACCCGCGCCGGCCAAAAGGGACATTCCGCCGTGGAAGTGGCGCTGATCCTGCCCTGGCTGGTCTATTGTTTCGTGGGCGCTTTCGATCTCGGAATCTATTCCTACGCAATGATTTCGGCGCAAAGCGCGGCGCGCGTAGTTGGAATGTACGCTTCTTCTTCCACCTCCACCGCACAGAATCCGGCCATGGCTTGCACCTATGCGCTGGCTGAGCTACAGGATTCTCCGGGTATGGCCACTACGTCTTCCTGTTCATCGGGCGGCGTCGTCAGCGTGTCCACTTCATACCTGGCGACCGGCGCCGATGGCTTACCGGCGGCGCAAGTCTCCATCACGTACAAACCGCCGCAGTTGATCGGCCTCCCTGGAATGCTCAGCGGCAAATTGTCGATCACCCGTACTGTTGAATTCCCCATAAGGGGGGCGTAGTGAAACACGGCCGGAGAACTGCTCGCGGCAATGCCTTGCTCGAGTTCACACTGACCGCGATTCCCCTGATCTTTGCTATGGTCTCCGTGGTGCAGATGTCCTTCGGCATGTGGAACTATCACACGCTCAACGAAGCCGTTAAGATCACCACGCGCACGGCCGCCGTGAGAGGCGTGGATTGTGCCGCGCTGGCCTGTGCCATGACTGTCGGCCAGGTCACGCAAATGCTCACCACCAAAGGGATCGGTTTGCTTCCCGGTTCGCTAAACGCGACGTTGACCGACGCAAACGGCACGATCGCTTGCAATCCGGTGAGTACCTGCGCGAGCGCCACCACAACCTGGCCCCGGTCCGGGGGAAATGCGGCCGGCCAGGTGATTTCGATCTCCGTGACTTACCCGTTCAACAGCGCGATTTCCATGTTTGTGCCCGGCCGGGGTGGTGCTTCGTTCCAACCCCTGACATTTTCCGCAATTTCCCAACAGGTGATCAATTACTGATATGCCAACTTCTACCGATCGTCAACGCGGGCAGGCACTGCTGATGGTGAGTTTCGCAACCGTGGTTATATTTGGATCCCTGGCGCTGGCGGCCGACGTGGGCTGGGAATACTTTCGCAGGGAAACCGCGCAGTCCGCCGCGGATAGCGCCGCGCTGGCCGCGGTGCGCGCGGCCGTCTCCACGTCGCCGAGCAGCCTGGTGTGCGGATCGAGCGGCGTGTGGTGCTCCGCGGCCGCCACGAACTGCCCTACGACGACCCCGGGTGTAGCTTCCAGCAGCTTCGACAACGCCTGTATGATGGCTGCCGCCAACGGGCTTTCCGGACAGGTGGTGAGTCTGCAGGCGAACACCACCAGTACCGTGCCGACAGTGTCGGGACCGGTGGTGGGCTACTGGGCGACGGCGCGGACCTACCACAGCGCAGCGGCCTGGTTCGGCGGTATCTTCGGCGCCGCCCCAATGACCGTCAGTGTGCGCGCCACGGCGGCGGCGATTATCGGCGCGGGCGGCGGGGGATGCGTTTATGTGCTGGATCCGAAAGCGCCCAACGCTTTCCTGGCCGGCAACGATTTTCAAGCCAAGTTTGGCTGTGGCGTCTACGTGAACTCGACCGCCAACGCCAATAACGGCTCGGGCGCCGCTATGTATGTCACCGGAAGCGCGTACATCCAGGCCCCTTCCATCAACGTAGTGGGCAGCTATTATCAGGACAACTCCGGACACACCAGCGTCACGCCTCTGGCCGGCGCCCCCTCGGTCACCGATCCCCTGGTCAGTTTGCCTTCTCCGTCGCCGGCCCCAAGCTGCCTGTCTGGAGACTTCACGCCGTGGCAGTCATCCCAATATACGCCCGCGCCCGGCACTTACTGCGGCTTCAGCCTGGGCAATGGGATGAACGCGCAATTGAGCTCCGGAACGTATATCATCAACGGCGGAACATTCAGCATCCAGGGTGGATCGACTCTCACGGCTACGGGCGGAGTCATGATTTACCTTACGGGCGGCGCCACGGTGAACATCGCCAATGGCTCGACCGTGACCCTCAGTGCGCAGGCTTCGGGCAGCTACCAGGGCATCCTGTTCTACCAGGACCGTTCGATGACTTCGCCCGGCGCCAGCACGATTGCGGGCGGCGCGAACCTGAACCTGACCGGATCGTTGTATTTCCCGCACGCGACATTGAATATCAACAACGGCACCAGCACCAACCTCAGTTCCGGGGGAACGACCACAGCCATAGTCGCCGACATCGTCGATTTCCAGGGCGGCGCCAGCGTCTTTACAGCGGACACGGGGGGCACCAAGACAGGCATCAACGGCGCCACTTACAGCGTGTATCTCATCGAGTAGGTGGCGTAGTGCACGCTTCAGCGTGCAGCGGCGAACTTTAGTTCGCCGTAAGCGGGACTTAAAAGTCCCGCCGGCACGCTGAAGCGTGCGCCACGGGGCCATTGGGCCATGCTCAAAGCGTGCGGAGCGACTTGCTCGTGGGGGTCAACACTTCGCATCCGCGTGCCGTAACCACGACCGTATCCTCGATCCGGATACCACCGAACCCTTCCACATACACACCCGGCTCTATGGTGATGGCCATTCGCTCGGCGAGCCGTGTCTTGTCCGTCTTGCCGATGCGCGGTACTTCGTGGATTTCGAGCCCCAGGCCGTGACCGGTGGAATGCACGAAGGCGCGTTCCAGCTTGTAAGCCTTCAGCACCTTGCGCGCCTGGCGATCCACATGGGCCGCGGTTACGCCGGGCCGCACGGCGTCGATAGCGGCCAACTGCGCCTCCAGCACCGCCCGGTATAGATGCTTCACGCGCGCGCCCGGCGAACCCAGGAACAGCATGCGGGTCATATCGCTCGCGTATCCATCTTGAAAAGTGCCCATGTCGATCAGCACCAGTTGGTTTGGCTGCAAGAACGCGCCGGTCGGGTGCGCGTGCGGCAGCGCGGACCGCTCGCCCGACGCCACGATGGTTTCGAAGGAGGGCTTTTCCGCACCCAGCCGGCGCATCTGATGGTCGATTTCCCCGGCCAGGTCGTGCTCGCGCACGCCCGGACGGACGCGCCGCACGGCCCGTTCGAAGGCTTTCGAATTCGTCTCGACCGAGCGCCGGATGCGCTCGATTTCGGCGGCCGATTTCAGCATGCGATGCGCTTCCAGCCATCCGGCTACCGGTTCCAACGACGCGTTCACGGGCAGGTTCGCACGCAGCAGGTCGAAGCCGTCATAGGAGAGATGCGTGCGCTCAAAACCCAGCCGCCGGATCTGGTAGCCGGCAGCCATGGCCGTGACCGCCTTCAGGATCGGACCTTTGCACACCTCGGTGCGGCAGGAAATCTCACGCCGCGATTGAATGGCATAGCGCGGATCGGTCAGGAAAATGGCTTCGCCGGGCAGCACCAGAACGGCTCCATTGCTGCCGGTAAAGCCGGTCAGGTAGCGGACGTTGGCCGGCGAGGTGACCAGCATGCCATCCAGTTCGCGGTGCTCCAGTCCGGAGGCGATCAGGCGGCGGCGTTCGGCGAATTCGTTATTCAACCTGAAGTTCCCGGGCCAGGACCAGCGCGCGCTCCGACAGGGCATCCGCCTGCGTATAATCGCCGCGCCGTTCGGCTTGCGCGCACTGCGCCAGGAAGGATTGGATGCGGTCGATCAGGGGCTTGTCATGGTTCGTCAGATGCGACTTGGCGCGGCCCAGCTTGTCGTTGATTTCGCGGGTGCGCGCTTCGATCGAGCCTTTAATTTTCCGCTGGTCCTCGTCGCTCACGAGGGGTTGGATCGGCGCTTGCTCCGGCGCCGCTGGAGTGGGAGGCGCAGCCGTTTCGGTTTCCTGTTCGGGGTCCGGCTTGGGACCGACGGCGGTGCGCCGCGAGGTCTTCACCGGGGCTGGCGCTTCCGCTTTTTCAGGCGCGGGAACTTCCTGAGGAACCGGCGCTGCTGGAATTGCCGCCGGATTTACCTCCTGCAAACTGGGAAGCGTCACCGCGGTCTGCGGAATTGAAAGCGGCGGGTCCGGTGCAGGCGGCTGGACGGCGGCCGGCTTGGGCGCGGGTGGCGTAGCGGCCGGCTTGGTGGCCCCCAGGGTGCATCCCGTCAGCGGCACGATCAGCAGGATGAGAGCGCCGCACAGCAACGCTGCCGAACGCGATTCTGAAGGTGGCGGATACATCCGGAGCTAATTCCGATTGTAACATCGCCAGTGTCCGCATCCAGAGCGCCATCCGGCACTGGGTTAAGCGTGACTTGACCGGCCAATCTTTCTTCATTTCGCAATAATTGCAGGGTGAGGTCGCGGTGCGTTTGCAGTTGTTTGCGGATGGCGGGGAATTCCGGCAGGGCGGCCTGGCGGGCCAGCGCGCCCGGCCGGGGCTTTCTGGAAAGAGCTTCTTCTAGCTGTCTCGTAATCCTGATCGACATCGTTTCGGAATGCTGATCGGCATCGTTCGGAATCCACACACCGAGCGGCTAGTGCCACTCGCTGAAGACGGCGCCGGATGATGGACCGTATCCTTGCCCTACGCGCGCTGGCCCGTGCGGCTCCCGGATCAGAAAACTCACCGCAGGCTGCGCCGCCTCGACCGTAGGCTCCTGGCCGTTGCCGAGCAACTGGACCCATCACAGCCGAAAAATGAAGAAAGATTGGCCGGTCAAGTCGCGCACCCGTGTATATCTATATTTATGACGTCCGTTTTCGAAGACGCCGGCGCGATGCCGGCGGTACGGGGATTTCTGCACACTCCCGACGGTCCCGCGTGTCACGGGCTGGTGTTGACGCATGGCGCGGGATCGAACAGCCGTGCGCCGCTGCTGGTAGCGCTCGCCGAGGCGTTCTGCGCGGCGGGGGTCGCGGTGCTGCGATGCGATCTGGCGTTTCGCCAGGCACGTCCGCATGGGCCTCCCTTTCCCGCGATGGCGGCGCAGGATCGCGCCGGCCTGGCGGGCGCGGTGCGCACCCTGCGCGAGCGCCTGCCCGGCAAGATTTTTCTCGGAGGGCATTCATACGGCGGGCGGCAATCGACGATGCTGGCCGCGGAAGAGCCGGACCTGGCGGCGGGTCTGCTGCTGCTCTCGTATCCTCTGCATCCTCCGCGGCGTCCCGCGGAGCTGCGTACCGCGCATTTTCCGCAACTCGCCACGCGGGCGCTCTTCGTACACGGCACACGCGATCCGTTCGGGTCGATCGATGAGATGCGCACGGCGATCGCTGCCATTGCGGCGCCGCATGAGATTCTGGCCATCGAAGGCGCGGGGCACGATCTCGGAAGCAAAGGGTCCAAGGCGTCCGTAGCGGAGGCGGCGCTGGCGGCATTCCGGCTGTTCTTCGCGGTTTGAGAGCGCCCTGCGGGGCGCGCATCCACGTAAAATAGAGTCAACCATGCGTACCTTTCTGTTGTTGTGCGTTCTTCCGCTGGCGGTCGCCGCGGGTGACGATTGGCAATCCGCGGGCGTCGTCAACGTCGCGCATTCGCCCTACGCAAAATTGCACGCCGTGCCTATCCGTGCCGTGACCATGGGCGATGGCTTCTGGAGCGCGCGCCGCGCGATCAATGTGGACCAAAGCATTCCAACCATGCTGGCGGAACTGGAGCAGCACGGGGTGGTCGACAACTTCCTGCGCCTGGAGGGCAAGAAGAACGTGGCGCGCCGCGGTCCCCTGTACACCGATTCGGACGTTTATAAGTGGATGGAGGCGGTGGCGTTCGTGCTACAGTCCGGCGACCGGCCGAAACTGCGCGCGGAGTTCGACCGGCTGACCGGCATCATCCTCGCGGCGCAGGAACCCAGCGGGTATCTGAATACTTACTGGAGCGAGGACCGCACCCAAAGGCGCTTCACGGAAATGACCCGGTCGCACGAGCTCTATTGCATGGGGCATCTGCTGCAGGCGGCCATCGCCTATTACCGGGCGACGGGCGACCGCAAACTGCTCGATGGCGGCATCCGCTTCGCGAATTTCATGGTGGACAATTTCGGCCCGCAAAAGCGTCCCGCCCTGACGGGACACCCGGAGTTCGAAATGGCGCTGGTGGAGTTATACCGCACCACCGGCGACCGCCGATACCTGGATTTCGCCGGATATCTGCTCAGCGGCGTGGAGCGGGAACGGCTGCATTTGAAGGATTCCGAAGTGCAGTACATGTTCAGCGGCAAACCGTTCACCTCGCGCACGGAGTTTGAAGGTCACGCCGTGCGCGCCATGTATGCTTCCTGCGGAGCTACCGATTACTACATGGAAACCGGAGACCCAGCTTACGCCAGGACGCTGCAGACCCTGTGGGGCGACTTAGTGGATCGAAAGATGTATATTACAGGCGGTGTGGGATCGCGCGAGGCCGGCGAGGCATTCGGCGAACCGTATGAGCTGCCCAACGCGCAAGCATATGGCGAAAGCTGCGCCGCCATCGGCAACATGATGTGGAACTGGCGGATGCTGCTGGCGATGGGCGAATCGCGCTTCGCGGACGTCATAGAGCGCGCGCTGTACAACGGGATCAACTCGGGCATGTCGCTCTCGGGCACGCTGTATTGCTACCGCAATCCGTTGGAATCCTCGGGTGAGAAGATCCGCAACGAATGGTATGACACTACCTGCTGCCCGCCCAATCTGGAACGTATCCTGGGTTCACTGCCGGGTTATATGTACAGCACCGGCGCGCGCGGCATATATGTCAACTTATTCCATAGCTCGGCGCTGGACTGGCACTTAGAAGACGGTACGGGCGTGCGCGTCGCGCAACAGACCGAATATCCGTGGAAGGGCGCGGTGGATTTTACGGTCGATCCGGCGCACGCGGCCGAATTCAGCCTGTTTGTGCGCATTCCGGCGTGGTCCGCCGGCACCACGGTGGAGGTGAAAGTACCCGCGCCTTTCGCCGCCCGGGAAGAAGCACCCAAGCCTGGCGAGTACTTCGAGATCCATCGGCGCTGGTCGCCCGGCGACAAGGTGCATATCGAATTCCCAATGACGCCGCGCCTGGTGCGCGCAAATCCCCTGGTAAGGGAAGATGCCGGGCGGGTGGCGCTGGAACGCGGCCCGCTGGTCTATTGCCTGGAGGGCGCGGATCAGCCGGGTTTCAACCTGATGGATGCCTCGCTGCTCGACGACGGATCGAGTTTCGTCAGTGCTTTTCAGCCGGACTTGCTGGGTGGGGTGGTGGTGCTGAAGCACCGCGGCAGCGTGGTGGATCGTCCCTTTAACAAGGAGCCGCTTTATCGCGCGTTTAAGGAGAGAGTCGAACGCCCGGGAACCGTGGAGGAGTTGACCTTCATACCTTATTATGCGTGGGCCAATCGCGGGCAATCCAGTATGGAGGTATGGGTTCCCTATAACACGGTCGGCGGCGAGTAACTGCGCAGCCACGCGAAGGTAGACGCGGGGTCTGGGGATTGAAAGACCAGAGACCCTGGCACGACGGCGTCCGCACCGGCCGCGTGCAGGGCGGGCACGGTCTGAGTGCGGATGCCGCCATCGGCCACCAGGCGCACCGGGTGCCTGGCATGCTCGCGCAGCAGGGCGCGCGCTTCGCGCAAACGGTCGCAAGCCGTCGGGTCGAGGCTGCATCCTTTCACGCCCACGGCGGTGCCCAGCAGGATAATGACTTCAATTGCGCCGAGATAAGGCAGGACCGCGCGCACGGGCGTATCCAGCCGCAACGTGACTCCCGCGCCGCAGCCGCGGCGATGCGCCTGTTCAATGGCGGCGCCGGCTTCGCGCTCGCCGTTTTCGATGTGGACGGTCAACAGGTCGGCGCCGGCATCCAGAAATTCTTCGGCCAGTTGGGAAGGCCGCTCGGCCATCAAGTGCACATGAAACGGAACGGTAGTGTGCGGGCGGATGGCGCGAATCAGGTCGGGGAAGAAGAGCAGGCTGGAGACAAAGTGGCCATCGGCCGCATCGAGGTGGAAGGAATCGGCCCAAGGGGAAATGCGGCGCACCGCCGCTTCGAGGTTGGCCAAGTCCGCGGACCACAGCGAGACGTCCGCCAGCAGTCGGTTCGTGGGCAATTGGGACCAGCCGCGCATGTTTCAGGGTAACAACTTCGGGTGCGCGAAAGCTCTGGTTTCTTTTTTGTCGCCATTTACCGGGCGTATATGATGCGCTCGGTTAGAAGAAGCGTACCCATGTCTGAACCCCGATTGTGGAGGAACGCATGGACAGCCGCCATACAACATGGGCACGCCATGGCGGCGCACGATCGCTTTGCCGAGCTGCTGGGACGCTCCCTAACGGTCGGTACGCCAGGATAAGCCTGGCTGATCTTGTGAACTGAAAGGAGTTCACCATGTAAATTGCCTGTTCGGACATGTAGCCCAGCAAGCGCGGGATGGAGAAACCCATCTGGCGAAGCATTGGTATGGGCAAACACGCGAGCCGCAACGCAAGTGAACTCGGTTCGGCCTCGATAGGAATACGAAGGTGGCCAGTCCGCCGACTAGGATGAAGCCTGACACCGGTGGGGAAGCAACAGGTAAGCACCCAGCGGGCCTTCCGGGGCGGTTGGGGGCAGCGCGCGTGGACAGATCCGTCGAGGAGCCTGGGAGACCCTCCTGGGAGGCGCAGAGCCAACGCGTAGCGGGAATACATAACCGTGAGTGGCCCAGAGGGTGACGGAGAGGCCCGTAGTAGCGCAGAAGCGGGGTAACGCCTGTGGAGCCAAGGGGCCTTACTGGAAACATGCAGATGTAAGAGGAGGAGAAAACCGGATGTGTTTGAAGACGACGTCGTAAGCCCGGAAATCTCTGTTTTCAGGCGAACGCGTCGCGGGCCCATCTGCTAAGATGGGATGTAACCTCCCCGGCATTTTCGAAGCTCATGAAATTTGGCGTTATTGTCTTTCCCGGCAGTAATTGCGATCACGATGCGTGGTTTGCGGTGAACCACAATCTGGGCCATCCTGCGGAATTCATCTGGCACGATTCGGCAACCCTGGGCGATATCGATGCGGTGATCCTGCCCGGCGGGTTTGCTTATGGCGATTATTTGCGCTGCGGCGCGATCGCTAAGTTTTCGCCCGTCATGGCGGCCGTCCGCAGGTTCGCAGCGGATGGCGGGCTGGTGCTGGGCATCTGCAACGGCTTCCAGATTCTGGTCGAAGCCGGCCTGCTGCCGGGCGCGCTGATGCGCAACCGCAATCTGAAATTCATCTGCCGCGAGGTGCGGCTGCGTACCCAAACGCTGGATTCGCCGTTCACGTCAGCGGCTTCGTCCGGCCAGATCCTGCGCCTGCCGATCGCCCACGGCGAAGGCTGCTACGTGGCCGACGAGCGCACGCTGGACGAACTGGAAGCCGAAGATCGCGTCGCCTTCCGCTACCTGGATAATCCCAATGGTTCCATGCGCGATATCGCGGGAATTCTGAACGCCCGCCGCAATGTGATGGGCCTGATGCCGCATCCCGAACGGGCCACCGAGCCGCTGATGGGATCGAGCGACGGCCTGGTCATCTTCCGGTCTATGGTGGCTGCCATGGTGATGGCGGCGCCTCTGCAGATATGAGTACCGTCGCGATCACGCCCGATCTGATCGCCCAGCACCAGCTCACCGAACCGGAATATCGCAAGATCGTCGACATTCTGGGGCGCGAGCCGAATTATACGGAACTGGGCGTGTTCAGCGTCATGTGGAGCGAGCATTGCTCTTATAAAAGCTCGCGCCTGCACCTGAAGAAGCTGCCCACGCGCGGCAAATTGGTAGTGCAGGGTCCGGGCGAAAACGCGGGCATCGTCGACATCGGCGGCGGCTACGTGATCGCTTTCAAGATCGAGTCGCACAACCATCCCAGTTTCATCGAGCCGTTTCAGGGCGCGGCAACGGGCGTCGGCGGTATCCTGCGCGATATTTTCACCATGGGCGCGCGGCCCATCGCGGTGCTCGATTCGCTGCGCTTCGGCCCGTTGGACGATGCGGCAGCCGGGGCGCGCAACCGCCGCATCCTGCAAGGCGTGGTGGCCGGCATCGCCCACTACGGCAATTGCTTCGGCGTGCCCACCGTGGGCGGCGAGTGCATCTTCGAGCCGTGCTATAACGGCAATCCGCTGGTGAACGTTTTCGCGCTGGGCGTGGCGAAGAAGGAAGATATCTTCTACGCCAGCGCCGCTGGCGTCGGCAACCCCGTGATCTACGTGGGCGCGAAGACCGGCCGCGACGGCATCCATGGCGCCTCGATGGCGTCGGCCGAGTTCACCGAGGAATCCAAACAGAAGCGGCCCAATGTGCAGGTGGGCGATCCGTTTCATGGAAAAGCTGCTGCTGGAAGCCTGCCTGGAAGCCATGCAGACCGGCGCGATTGTCGCCATACAGGACATGGGCGCGGCAGGCCTGACGTGCTCGACCTGCGAAATGGGCAGCCGCGGAGGCACCGGCATCGAAATCGAACTGGACCGGGTGCCGCAGCGCGAAACCGGCATGACGCCGTACGAGATCATGCTCTCGGAATCGCAGGAGCGCATGCTGCTGGTGGCCGCCAAGGGCAGGGAAGACGAAGTCTTCCGGGTATTCCGCAAGTGGGGGCTGGATGCCGTCACCATCGGCACGGTTACCGGCGATGGGCTACTGCGCGTGAAGCAACACGCGCGCAGCGGTCGCCGAGATCCCCAATCGCGAACTGGCCGACGAAGCCCCGCTCTACGATAGGCCGCACGTCGCGCCGCCGGCCCGTCCGCTCGCCGCGCCAGCCGCCCGGCCCGCGGTCGATCCGGCAGCGGCTCTTACAAAACTGCTGGCGTCCCCCGATATATGCTCCAAGCGCTAGATCTGGGAGCAGTACGATCACATGGTGCGGACCAACACCATTGCCGGACCCGGACGCCGATGCGGCGATCGTGCGCATCAAGGAAAATGGAGTGTCGGTAGCGATGTCGCTCGATGGCAACAGCCGCTACTGCTACCTTTCGCCGCGCGAAGGCGCGCAACTGGCGGTGGCCGAATGCTGCCGCAACCTGGCGACCGTGGGCGCGCAGCCGGTGGCCGCCACCAATTGCCTGAACTTCGGCAATCCGGAACGGCCCGAAATTATGGGCCAGCTTGTGGAAGCCATCGAAGGCATGTCGGATGCCTGCCGCTTCTTCGAGACTCCTATAACGGGCGGCAACGTCAGCCTGTATAACGAGACGCTGGGCGACGGCATCTGGCCGACCCCGGTGATCGGGCATCGTGGGCCTGCTGCGGACCGCCGCGCCGGTGACGCGCGACTTCAAGACCGCCGGCCGGCCCGTGATTCTTTTGGGCGGCTGGGCGATTGCGACGAAGTCCGCTTCGGCGGCACGGAATATGCCAAGGTGGTGCTGAACGAGCTTTGGGGCCTGCCGCCGGCGCTCGATATGGATTACGAAAAGCGGGTACACGACGCCATGCGCGAGATCGTCGCGGCGGGCCTGGCGGAATCCGCGCACGATGTGAGCGATGGCGGCCTGGCAGTGGCCGCCGCGGAATGCTGCCTGGGCGGCGGTGGGCGCGGCGTTGCATTTCGAATCGGACCTGCAGCCCCGAACTGCTGCTTTTCCACGAAGGTCCGTCGCGCATTCTGATTTCGACTGAGAGCCCGGACGAGGTCGTCCGGATCGCCGCGCGTCACGGCGTGGCGGCGCCGCGTATAGGCGTCACGATGAATGACGGATTGGGCATCGGCAATCGCGGCGCAACGCTGATTTCTGTTACTATCGACAGCCTCAGAGAGAACTACGAAGGTTCGCTCGAGAAGCAACTGCGGTCATAAACGGTCTTACACCATGTTTGACAAATTCCACGATGAGTGCGGCGTAGTCGCCATTTACGGCCATCCGGAGGCCGCCAAGATGACGTACCTGGGCCTCTACGCGCTGCAGCATCGCGGCCAGGAGAGCGCGGGAATATGCACCAGCGACGGTGCCGACATTCATTGCCGGAAATCCATGGGCCATGTGGCGGACATTTTCACCAACACGGTTCTGGCTGAGCTGCCCGGCAAACTGGCCATCGGCCACACCCGCTACTCGACCGCGGGCGATACGGCGCTGCTGAATGCGCAGCCGTTCTCGGTGGCGTGCAACAAGGGACGCGTGGCCGTGGCGCACAACGGCAACATCACCAACGCCATCGAATTGCGCGCGGAACTGGAACGCCGCGGATCCATCTTCCAGGCCAATAGCGACACCGAAGTGATCCTGCACCTGGTGGCGCACTCTTCGGAGCGCACGCTGGCGGGCGCCCTGCGCGACGCGCTGCTGCAGATCGAGGGCGCATTTTCGCTGGTGTTCCTGGCGGAGGACCGCGTCATCGTGGCGCGCGACCCGCAGGGATTCCGGCCGTTGGCCATGGGCCAGATGGAATTGAACGGGCACATCGCCTACGTTTTCGCATCCGAGACCTGCGCCTTCGATCTGATCGGCGCGGTCTACCTGCACGATGTGGAACCGGGCGAAATGGTTATCGTGGGCCCCGAGGGAGTCACGCGCGAGCGTTACGCGCCGGAGCGGGCTTTGGCGCACTGCGCTTTCGAGCACGTGTATTTCTCGCGTCCGGATTCGATTGTCTTCGGGCGGCCCGTGCAGAAATCGCGCGAGATGCTGGGCCGGTTGCTGGCGCGCGAGCATCCGGTGGATGCGGATGTGGTGGTCCCGGTGCCGGATTCGGGCGTGGCGGCGGCGCTGGGATATTCCGCGGAGTCCGGGCTGCCGTTCCGTCACGCGCTCATCCGCAATCACTACGTGGGGCGCACGTTTATCGAACCGTCGCAGGCGATTCGCGATTTCGGCGTGAAGCTGAAGCTCAATCCGGTGCGCTACCTGTTGGAAGGCAAACGCGTGGTGCTGGTGGACGATTCCATCGTGCGCGGCACGACCAGCCGCAAGATCGTACGCATGATGCGGCAGGCCGGCGCGCGCGAGGTGCATCTGCGGATCTCCTGCCCGCCCACCATTTCCCCTTGTTTCTACGGCGTGGATACTCCCACCAAGCGTGAACTGATCGCCGCCAACAACAATGTGGAAGGCATCCGGCGCTTCGTGGAGGCGGATACCTTGGGGTATCTGTCGCTGGCATCGCTGCGGGAGGCGGTGGGAGACAGCGAGAAGCACGAATACTGTTATGCGTGTTACACGGGCAATTATCCCACCGAGTTAGTCAATATCGAGCAGTTGATGCGCAGCAGCAAGTAAGCTGCCGCCGATCGCGTACCATTCGCTATCGATCGTCAGTACGGACACCCCAGCAGTTTGCCTACTCGGCCGCGAGCTGCGCCACGCGCGCCCACAACTGCCCGAATCGCATACAATGATCACATCACGGTTGCCGTGACCAACCCCCTGCAACCGGGTAACTTCACGATGTCTCCCTAGTTACATACATCGAGGTTGCGCAGGCGATGCGCTCAAGGAATCCGCGCCACCCCCGCGATTAGTTATAATCGCAACGATAGGAGAACAATATGGAACTGCGTCCTTTGCACGATCGCGTCGTCATCAAGCGCCTGGAAGAAGGCGAAACCAAGCGGGGGGGCATCATCATCCCGGATACCGCCAAAGAGAAGCCGCAACAAGGAGCCGTGATTGCGGTAGGCAACGGCAAGCTGCTCGAGACGGGTGAGCGCATGGCGCCCGAAGTGAAAGCGGGCGACCGCATCCTTTTCGGTAAGTATTCCGGGGCCGAAGTCAAGCTCGACGGCGAAGAGTATCTGATCCTGAAAGAGGACGAGATTCTCGGAGTGGTGGAATAGAAGCGGGGCCATCCGCCGGAGGTGACCGATGGCTTGCAACCCCGAAGTGCTCAAGGACGTCCCGCTTTTCGCGCTGCTAGACGCGGATGAGAAGGGCGTCCTTGCGGCTCAAGTGGAGCTGAAGCAATTCGCCGCGCGCGAGCGGATTTACAAGATGGGCGACGCGGGAGGTAAAGCCTATGTAGTGGTTTCCGGGAGCGTCCGGCTGACCACCGTAGACGAAGACCACCAGGAAGTAATCGTCAACCAACCCGGAAACGGCGAGTTTTTCGGCTTCGCCTCGATGCTCGACCAGACGCCGCATCAGACCGACGCTTTCGCCGTGGAGGAATGCGCGTGCCTGGAAGTGGAGCGGAACGATATCGAGGTGCTGATCCAGCGCAAGCCGCATGCCGGAATGGACATGCTGACCGTGCTGGGCCGGCAGTTCCACGCCTCGCAACAACTGGTGCGCAGGCGCGCGGCGCGCAACCCGAACGATGTGATCGAGGAGCGCGAGACCCGCGGCGAACGCGTGGCCGACGTCGTCGCCCGATTTGGCGGTTCATGGTCGTTCATCATCGCTTTCTCGGTCGTGCTCTCCGTTTACACCATCATCAATGTGCGGTTGGGGGGCGCGGCGTGGGATCCATATCCGTTTATCCTGCTCAACCTGTTCCTGTCCATGATTGCGGCCATCCAGGCCCCCGTGATCATGATGAGCCAGAACCGCCAGGACAAGAAGGACCGCTTGCGCAGCGAGTTGGATTTCGATGTGAATCGCCGCGCCGAGTCCGAGATTCAAGGGGTGGCGCGGAAGCTGAACCTGTTGGGCGAGAAAGTGGGAGACATCGAGGACCTGCTTCGCGAAAAACTGACGCGCGATATGCAGGCTAAGTGAGATCGCCCTCAGTTATACGGGAACACCATTTTGTAAGTATTCCCTTTGCTGTCTTTTGCGACGCCGAATAGATGCATGGTTCCCGGCTTGTAGAACTCCACATCGAGAAGGGTACCTTTGCTGCCTGTAATCGCGGCCCTCGCATACAGGGAGCTGCCCAGAACATGAGAGACGTAATAGCCGGGACCGTAAACCGCGTCCCATACGGCGGGCATGCCGTTCGCCGCCGGCGCATCGGAAATCGTCGCGCCGGTGGGAGTCTTCATGGGCACTACGCGAGTCCACTGGCCTTTACACGCCTCGCCGCCGGTCAGGGTAAAGGAAACGCTTCCCGAATTCACGAAGCCGCTGATCTTACCGGGAAACACCGGCTGCGGCGCCAGAGCGCTTAGCGGACCCTGGACAGGGTAAAGGCGGGCGGTAGCCGCACACCCGGCCATCGACAAAAGCGCCGCCACCAAGAATAGGATTCTTGTTTTCATTTCTATCCACTTACACTGACGGCGTAAATAGGCGATAAGTTACGCGCAGCAGGCGGCCGGTTCTTATCTCTGGCTGGCCTCGCCGGTAGTGACGCGCCGGTTGAAATCGGCGGACTTGCCGCGGGGCACGCTTAGAGATCGCCACTGCGCATGCTGGAAGTGTTTCGCCAGCAGCACGATTTGCCCAATGTGACAGGCATAGTGTGCGATCTGCCGGTTGATGGCCTGCATCACCGAGTGCGCTTCTCCGCGGATCGCAACGCTGCGCTCCAGGTCGGTGTCCGACAAGGGCTCCAGTGCGCGGAACACACATCCCCAGCCCTCCTCCCAAACGGCGAGCAAAGCCTCGCGCGTGGCCGGCGCATCTTCGAATTCGGTGTCGCGATTCCGGTCCGGCTTCTCTCCGTCGGAGGTCAGGAAATCGGTCCACCGCGAGCGCATGTTGCCCGCCATGTGCTTCACCACGATGGCGATGGAATTGGCCTCCGGGTCGAGCGCGGCGAAAAGTTGTTCGTCGGTAGCCTGCGCCATAGCGCCTTCGGCGAGCTTCTTATAATGCCGGAACAGGGCCAGCGAGTCTTTTATATAGGAAGTCGTGAATTCCAAGGCCATCTACTTATCGCTCCGCCACCGAGATTGTAATATTGCGGTACTTCATCCCGCCGGTGTGATCGCCCTGGATATAGAGCGGCCCGGGTTCACCTTCGTGGCTATCGATGGCGCCACCCGTTATGCCCGGGATTTCCTTGCGATCGATGGTGGTTTTGCCATCGCGCACCACGGTTACGGTGCGACCGGCCAGGGTCACATCGTAGCTCTCCCATTCGCCCGGCCGCTTGGCGATCTCGACGGCCGGCGCCAGGAATCCATAGATCGATCCCATCTCGTGGAACCGGTCGTTCTCGCCGGGCTTCTCGTATTCCACCTGTACCTCGTAGCGTCCGCGCAGGTATACGCCGCTATTGCCGTCATTGGGACAGTTATATTCGATATGCAGCTTGAAATCGCCGAACTTGCGCGTCGTGCGGATATTGGCGCCGGCCGCCTGGTTCACGAGTTCGCCATTCTGCGCCACCCAATGATTGTTCTTGGGATCGTCCGGCTCCCAGCCTTTCATATCATGGCCGTCGAACAAGGGCTCGGGCTTGCTCCAGGCGGCCGGGATGCTGCGTTTCAAGGCCGGCGCCGGCACGCCTGCGATCTGGCCCTCAACGCCGTCCGCGCGCTTTTGGACGCCGGTGAGCTTGCCGGCGGCGGCATGCAATTCCCATGTGACTTTAATCTCGCCGTCGAACCACTCGGAGGTCGTGAAGGACAGCCGCGATCCATCCAGTTTCACATCCGTAGCCGGGTGTACGCTGGCCACGCGTCCCACTACCCGCACCTGCGGCTTGCCGTCCGGCGCGGTGAATTCCATCCAGGAGGGATAGGTCTCCTTGGGCGTGGTCACGGTCAGGTCCCAGCGGCCGGTGAAAGGTGGTGCGGCGTGCAGCGGCGTCTCCGGGGCGAGCAGGGCCAGGGCCGCAATCGATGCTAAAAAGATTTGTTTCATTTCAGCACCAGTGTATCCGATATGCAGGCACTTGATGCATGATAGAAACGATGACCCCTGTTCGATTGTCTCGCCCCACCGCGTTCCTGGCGGCGCTCCTTACAGCCGCGGCCGCGTGCCTGCCCCTGGCCGGGCAGACCTACAAAGATCCCGCCCAGCCGCTTGAAAAGCGGGTCGACGATCTGCTTTCGCGCATGACCCTGGAAGAGAAAGCATCGCAGTTGTTGAGCGCCTCGCCTGCCATCGATCGCCTCGGCGTTCCAGCCTATGACTGGTGGAACGAGTGTTTGCATGGCGTCGCGCGTGCCGGGCGCGCCACCGTGTTTCCGGAAACCATCGGGGTGGCCGCCACTTGGGACGCTCCCCTGATCCTTCGCATGGCCGGGGCCATCTCCGACGAAGCGCGCGCCAAACATCACGAATTTGTGCGCCGCGGTAAACGCGGCATCTACCAGGGCCTGACGTTCTGGACTCCCAATATCAACATCTTTCGCGATCCGCGCTGGGGCCGCGGCATGGAAACCTACGGCGAGGATCCCTATCTCACCTCGCGCATGGCCGTCGAATTCATCCGCGGGCTGGAGGGCGACGACCCCAAATACCTGAAGACGGTGGCTACCGCCAAACACTACGCAGTGCATAGCGGACCGGAATCCACGCGCCACGTTTTCGACGCGGTCGTTTCCGAGAGCGATCTGCGCGACACCTATCTGCCGCATTTCGAGGCGGCGGTCAAGGAGGGCGGAGCCTTTTCGGTGATGTGCGCGTACAACAGCGTGGACGGCTTGCCCGCCTGCGCGAACCCACGGCTGCTAGGCGACATCCTGCGCGGCGAATGGGGCTTCCCCGGCTACGTGGTCTCCGATTGCGGCGCGATCGGCGACATCTATCAGGGCCACAAGGCGGCCAAGACCGCGGCGGAAGGCGTGGCGATGGCGCTCAAGGCCGGCACCGATCTCGACTGCGGACTGGAATATGAGAATATCGTGCCGGCGGTACGCGAAAGTTTGCTGACGGAGAAAGATGTGGATACCGCCCTGCGCCGGCTGCTGACGGCGCGCTTCAAGCTGGGCATGTTCGACCCGCCGGAAATGGTGCGGTGGGCACGCATCCCCTATAGCGTGAACGAGAGCGCCGCGCACCAGGCACTGGCCCTCGAAGTGGCGCGCAAATCCATCGTGCTGCTGAAGAACGAGGGCAGCGTGTTGCCGCTCGACCGGAAGACGAAGACCCTCGCCGTAATCGGGCCTAATGCGGATTCGGTGGAAGTGCTGCTAGGCAACTACAATGGCCAGCCGTCTCATCCGGTAACGCCGTTGGCGGGAATCCGGCAGAAGGTGGGTCCGGGCACGCGGGTGTTGTACGCCAGGGGATCGGATCTCGCGGAAGGCATGCCGCTGCTGGAGACGGTTCCCGCCAGCGCGCTGTTTGTTTCCGATTCGGCGAGTCGCGGCAACGGTCTGCACGCGGAGTATTTCAATACCGCGGCATTTAACGGACGCGCCTATTTCAGCCAGGCGTTCGTTTCGCAGGCGATGCGCAAGGCCGCCGTGATTCCCGCGAATCCCCAGCCCATTTTCACGCGGACCGATCCGGTTGTGAACTTCGACTGGCGCGACGGCGCGCCGCGCGCGGACATGGACGACGACAACTTCGGCGTGCGTTGGACCGGCTATCTGCTGCCGCCGGTAAGCGGCAAGTATCAACTCGGGGCGACCGGGTTGAATGCCTTCGAGGTGTATCTGGACGGCAAACGGCTGGTTTCGCGCGACAATGTGCACGAACGCGGCTACGAGTACGAAACGGTGGACTTGCAGGCGGGCAAATTCTATCCCATCCGCGTGGACTTCCATGAGGTGCATGGCGATGCCGATATCCGGCTGGTGTGGGCGCCGCCGCATGCGGGTTATGAAGAGGAGGCGTTGAAGGCGGCGCGCCAGGCCGATGTCGTGCTGATGTTTCTGGGCCTTTCCCCGCGCCTCGAGGGCGAGGAGATGAAGGTGCAAGTGGAAGGTTTCAGCGGCGGCGATCGGGTGCGCCTGGGCATCCCGCGAGTGCAGGAAGCGCTGCTACAGAAGGTGTCGGCGCTGGGAAAGCCGGTGGTACTGGTGCTGTTGAATGGCAGCGCGGTGGCCGTCAACTGGGCGCGCGAGCACGTACCCGCGATTGTGGAACTGTGGTATCCGGGGCAGGCGGGTGGCACGGCGTTGGCCGACGTACTGTTCGGCGACTATAATCCGGCCGGCAAACTGCCGGTCACCTTCTATAAGTCGGAGGACCAGTTGCCACCGTTCGACGACTACAGTATGAAAGGCCGGACCTACCGGTACTTCGAGGGCGAGCCGCTCTATCCGTTTGGTTATGGCCTCAGTTATACGACATTCAGCTACCGCAATTTGCAAGCGCCGGTTGAAGCGCGTACGGGCAACCCCGTAAAGGTCAGCGTGGAAGTGCAGAATTCCGGCAAACGCGATGGCGAGGAAGTGGTGCAGTTGTATATTAAACACCCGGGGGTGGTGCGGGAACTGCAGGGATTCGAGCGTGTGCCGCTGCGCGCCGGCGAGAAGAAGACAGTGAATTTCACAGTCTCCCGCGCCATAGCTGGCGAGATCGGGCTGTCAGTGGGACAACTCACCCGCAACTGCCGGATTACTCAATAAGGGAAGCCGTATCCCTTTAGGGATAGTACGGGGCTTGGATGGGCTTTTCTAATTTTGTCTTTTCATAGAAGACAGACTGCGCTATGATGCTGGTAGCGGGACCGGTTTTCGGAGACCGATCCCGCCGCGACGTTTACCGCCGGCCCTTACGGGGCCAAACGATCAACGCCGTGAACCGGCCGATAAAGGCAAGCCGGATCACCAACATAAGGATCATAGATCCTCCTTTCTGCTCCAAGTGAAGGCCCGGGCGCTACCCGGGCTTTCTCGCTCGAAGCTCCAGTGCTTCTCCCGAGAATCCGTTCTGAACACTTTTTGCGGAAAGCTGAACTACTAGTGCCCCATTCGCCGGAACCTCTCAGCCGGAGCCCGCCACTGGATTTACCGATTTTTGTCTTTTCATGGAAGACGGACTGCGCTATGATGCTGGTAGCGGGACCGATCTCGGAAACCGATCCCGCCGCGGCGTTTACCGCCGGCCCTTACGGGGCCAAACGATCAACGCCGTGAACCGGCCGATAAAGGCAAGCCGGATCACCAACATAAGGATCATAGATCCTCCTTTCTGCTCCAAGTGAAGGCCCAGGCGCCACCCGGGCTTTCTCGCTCGAAGCTCTGATGCTTCTCCCGAGAATCCGTTCTGAACACTTTTTGCAGAAAGCTGAATTACTAGTGCCCCATCTGCCGGAACCTCTCAGCCGGAGCCCGCAACGGGACTTACCGATTTTTGTCTTTTAATGGGAGGCGGACTGCGCTATGATGCTGGTAGCGGGACCAGTTTTGCGGAAACCGATCCCGCCGCGGCGTTTACCGCCGGCCCTTACGGGGCCAAACGATCAACGCCGTGAACCGGCCGATAAAGGCAAGCCGGATCACCAACATAAGGATCATAGATCCTCCTTTCTGCTCCAAGTGAAGGCCCGGGCCCTACCCGGGCTTTCTCGCTCGAAGCTCCAGTGCTTCTCCCGAGAATCCGATCCAAACACTTTTTTGCAGAAAGCTAAATTACAAGTCTAGTGCCCCATCTGCCGGAACCTCTCAGCCGGAGCGCGCAACGGGATTTACCGATTTTTTGTCTTTTCATGGAAGACAGACTGCGCTATGATGCTGGTAGCGGGACCGGTTCGGAGCCGATCCCACCGCGGCGTTTACCGCCGGCCCTTACGGGGCCATACGATCAACGCCGTGAACCGGCCGATAAAAGCTAGCCGGATCACCAACATAAGGATCATAGATCCTCCTTTCTGCTCCAAGTGAAGGCCCGGGCCTGACCCGGGCTTTCTCGCTCGAAGCTCCAGTGCTTCTCCCGAGAATCCGTTCTGAACACTTTTTGCGGAAAGCTGAACTACTAGTGCTCCATTCGCCGGAACCTCTCAGCCGGGAATCCGCCCACCACGCGCTATAATTGCACTGGAATGGATGTCTACGAAGAACTCCTGCGCCTCCGCAAACTCGGCCAGAAGTGCGCCATCGCCACCATTGTCCAGGTGCGCGGATCCATTCCCAGCTACGAAAGCGCCAAAATGCTGGTCCGGGAAGATGGTTCCATGATCGGCACCATCGGCGGAGGATGCGTGGAAGCCGAAGTGTGGAACGCCGCCCGCGAGGTCATCGAGAAGGAACAACCCCGCCATCTCAGCTTTAATCTGGGGCAGGATGCCGCTTATGAAAATGGACTGATTTGCGGCGGCCAACTGGATGTCTTCGTCGAGCCGGTCCTGCCGGTGCCCGGCGCGTTCATCTTTGGGGCCGGCCACATCTCGAAGAGTATCTCCAAGATTGCCACTCTAGCCGGATTCTCCACGACCATCGTGGATAACCGGGAGAATTTTGCCAACCGCGAGCGCTTCCCCGAGGCCGCCGAAATCCATGCCGGCGAGTACGAGGAGGTGTTCGGCAAGCTGCCGGTCAACGAAACCAGCTACATCATCGTAGTGACGCGCGGACACCGCGACGATATGCGGGTGCTGCGTTGGGCGGTCTCCACCAGCGCGCGCTATATCGCCATGATCGGCAGCAAGCGCAAGGTGATCAACGTGGTCCAGGAACTGGAAAGGGAAGGCATCGCCCCACAGAACTTCGCGCGCGTGTTCGCGCCGATGGGGCTCGAGATCGGGGCTGTGTCGCCGGAGGAAATCGCCGTGTCGGTGGTCGCCGAAATGATCGCGGTACGGCGCAATGCGGATTCGCGCTGGCGGGAACTCTCCAAGTCGGTCTTTTCCGACGAGTCCTTGCGCGCGTTGTTGCTGAAGTGACCTGCGGATTGATTCTGGCCGCCGGCGAGTCGCGGCGCATGGGCTCGCCCAAGGCGCTGCTGGAATTTCAGGGGGAGAGTTTTCTGGACCGGCTCATTGGCCTGTTTTCGCGCCGTTGCGCGCCCGTGATTGTGGTCCTGGGCGCAGAGTGCGAGACCGTCCGCGCCGGATTGCGCCGCCTGTCCCAAGCGCTCGTCGTAGAGAATCCGGATTTCCTGCAAGGGCAGCTTTCCTCCATGCAATGCGGCTTGCGCGCCGCCCCGGCCGGCAGCGATGGCGTGCTATTCACCCTGGTGGATCATCCTGCGATAGCGTCCGCCACCATAGATGCGTTGCTCGATTCCACTTCTGCCGGGCCCTTGCGCATCCCGCGTTTCGGGGGACGTCGCGGGCATCCTATCTGGATTTCAAAACTGCTGGTGCCTGAATTCCTGGCTCTGCCCGCAGGCGCTTCGGCGCGCGATGTGATCACGCGTCATGAAGACGAAATTGCCTACGTCGATGTGGACGACCCCGGGATACTGGCGGATATCGACGATCCGGGGGCGTATGCCAGGCTCATCGCCGGGAGCCGCCCGTGAAGCGCACGGTAAAGCGCGCGGCAAAGTGGCTGAGCATCGCCTTGGTGGCGCTTCTGGCGGTGGGCATCGCCGCGCCATACTTGAGTGGCGACCGTTTCGCGCCTCGTATTCGCGCGGCGCTCGAAAGCGCGCTGGGCCGCAAGGTCGAATTGGGGGCCATCCATTTCAGCCTGTTTGCAGGCCCGGGCTTTTCGGTCGATAACGTGGTGATCCACGAGAACCCGGCCATCGGCATCGAGCCCATCGCCTACGTGGGATCGCTCGAAGCCGTGCCGCGGATCGCCTCGTTCTTCGGCGGGCACCTGGAGTTCGCTTCCATCCGCCTGGACGACGCCAGCATCAACGTGGCCAAGACCGGCGGCCCTTCCGAGCCGGGGCGTTGGAACTTCGAGCCCCTCTTAAGCCGCTCCGTGATTCGCGCCATTCCAGAATTGCACGTGCGCTCCGGGCGCATTAATTTCAAATTCAGCGACACCAAGTCCGTTTTCTATCTCACCAACACAGACTTGGATATTGAACCACCCTCCCGCGGGGCGGCCACCTGGAACGTGGAGTTTACCGGCGAGCCGGCGCGCACAGACAAACCCGCGCACGGATTCGGCGAGATCGTCGCGCGCGGCCGCTGGACGCAGACCGGGGCCGGCCGCCTGGATCTGGACGTGCGTCTCGAAAAGAGCGCCGTAAGCGAGATCGTGGCCCTGTTGCAAGGCTTCGACGCCGGTGTGCATGGTACCGTTTCTGCGCGCATGCACCTGGCGGGCCCGCTGAACGACATCCGCATTTCCGGGAACCTGAACCTGGAAGACATGCATCGCTGGGACAGCATGCCGCCGTATGGCCAGAGTTGGCCGCTGCGTTTGGCTGGAAGGCTCAACGTGCCGGCCCAGATCCTGGAGATGGAATCCAGCACCGCGGGCGGCGAGACCCTGCCGTTGGCCGTGCGATTCCGCTGTTCCGACTATCTCTCACAACCGCATTGGGGCGTGGCCCTCAGTTGGAATCGTTTTCCCGCCGGTCCCATGTTGGATCTGGCGCGCCACATGGGGGCCGTTCTGCCGCCTCGGCTGAAGATGACGGGATCGCTCGATGGCGTCTTGGGCTACTCGGGGCAGGGAAGCCTGCAAGGCGTGCTCGACTTCCACGATACTTCCGTGGCCATGCCGGATTCTCCGCCCATTCGCTCCGCGCAGGCGCGTGTGACGTTCGATCGCGGCCACGCCAAACTGGCTCCCGCGCTGGTCAGCACCGCGGAGGACGAGACAGCCCAACTGGAAGCGGACTACGACTGGAAGGCGCAATCGCTCGATCTGACCATTTCGAGCGATGCCATGCGCTTGGAGTCCTTACGCGCGCAGGCCGCGCTGGCCGCCATTCCGTGGCTGGATCAGGTGGCCAGTGGGACTTGGAAGGGCCAGCTTCGCTATCAGATCGTACCGCCGCCGGCTTCCGCGCAGCTTCCCTCGGGCCAGCCGGTCCCCGCACCCTCCCCCCAGACGCCACGGACCGGTTGGACCGGCGCCATAGAGCTAGAGGACGCGAAATTCCCATTGCCGGGGCTCGCCGAGCCGGTGACAGTTGAGTCGGCCCTTGCGCATATCGATGGACCGCGCGTGACGCTCGAGCGCATCCGCGCGCAGGCCGGCAAGATTGCCATTCAGGGCGACTACCGCTACGAGCCGCAGATGGCCCGCCCGCACCGCTTGCGCCTCCGCATTGCCGATGCGGATGCCGCCGGGTTGGAGCGTTTGCTGATGCCGACTCTGCGCCATAACACCGGGCTGATCGCGCGCGCTTTGAGCCTGGGCCGCGCTTCGTTGCCCGATTGGCTGGCCGAGCGACACGTGGATGCCACCCTGCAGATCGGCGATCTGCATCTCGATACGACTGAGGTGAAGGCTTTTCAGGCGCACCTGCTTTGGGACGTGACCAAGGCCGAGTTTACCGACATCCGCGCCAACCTGGATGGCGGCCGGATCACAGGCGTCCTCTCAGTGAGCTTACGCGGTAACCGCCCCACCTACCGGCTGGAGGCGCGCGCCAAGGATGTTGCATGGAAGTCCGGCAAGGTGGATACGGAAAGCGCACTCGAATCGAGCGGCACGGGCGCGGAGCTACTCGCCCGCCTGCACGCCACGGGCACATTCGTCGCGCGCGGTGTGGAGATGGAAGCGTTGCCCGATCTGGAAAGCGTCTCGGGCGCATACGATCTGGTATGGGCGCAGGCGGCTCCGTTGCTCCGCTTTACGGAGCTACAACTGGTGTCCGGGGCCGATACGTACACGGGACAAGGCGCGACCCAGCCGGATGGCCGGCTGCTGTTTCAACTCACCAGCGGCACCAAGGAGATGCGCATGCGCGGTACGCTGGCGCAGTTGAATGTGGATCAGCCTGTGACACAGTGAACAACGGATTCACGATCCGGCCCAGGCCCGCCAGAGTTTCTCATACGTCATCCCCAGATCCTCCGGCAGCACGCGCGTCTCGCCCACCGATGTCATGAAATTTGCGTCCGCCACCCAGCGCGGCAGCACGTGCATGTGGATGTGTCCGGCCACGCCGGCGCCCCCGGCTTTACCGATGTTGATGCCGACATTGAGACCGTCGGGCTGATAGTTGGCGCGCAAGTGTCTCTCCGCATCGCGCGCCAGCAGGATCATCTCCGCGAGCGTGGCTTCCGCGACGGTTTCGAGCGACGGCGCGTGCTCGTAAGGGACCACCATGAGATGGCCCGATGTGTATGGAAACCGGTTCAGAATGACGAAATTCAGGCGCCCGCGATAGACAATATAATTCTCTTTATCGCGATGCTGCGCGGGTAATGCGCAAAAGATACATTCGACCGCCTGGTCCGCCGTGGTGACGTAGCCGTAACGCCACGGGCTCCAAAGGTAATCCATACCGCGGGCTAGAGCGTCGGCGCGCGTTCTCCGGAAACTGAATCCGGAGCCGCCGTGGAAATGTTGACCACGTCTTTCAGCTCTTTGCTCGGCTTGAAATATGGAATCTTCTTGGCGGGCACCTCCACGCGCGCGCCGGTCTTTGGATTGCGCCCGATGCGCGGCTGCCGCTGCCGCGTGCGGAAGCTCCCGAAACCGCGGATCTCGATCTTATCGCCGGTGCGCAGGGAACGCACGATACTGTCAAAAATGGCCTCCACGATGACTTCGGATTCTTTCCGGGTCATTTCCACTACGCGCGAGACCTCTTCAATCAGATCGGCCTTGGTCATGTGCTCTTCTCCTTATCCTCTCAAGCCGTTACCGCAGTATCTCTTGAAACGCGCGGTTTTTGCAACTTATTCCGCGCTTCGATTCTTGAGGCTCAACACCTCTTCAATGGTAGCGGCCCCCGCCGCCGCCTGCCGTTGATAATCGGCCAGGCGGCCTTTTTCTTCATCGTGGGCCACCGCTTTGAGGCTCAGCCCGATCTTCTTTTCCGCCTCGCTCATCTTCACGATCTTGAAATCATACTCTTGCCCCACCGTCAGCGGAGGCTCCGCCGACCGCCGCCCGGAGTATCCCGGCACTTCCGAAAAATGGCAAAGCCCTTCGATACCTTCCGCCAATTCGACAAATGCCCCGAAACCCGCCAGCCGCGTGATCCGCCCATGCACGATGTCGCCGGTCTGGTGGTTCTGGAAGTAAGTCTCCCACGCGTCCGGTTGCAGTTGTTTAATGCCTAGCGACAACCGGTGTCCCTTGGCATCGATGTTCAGAATGGCCGCCTGCACCAGTTGCCCCTTCTTCAAGATCTCCGAAGGATGCTTCACCCGCTTGGTCCAGGAAAGATCCGAGACGTGCACCAGCCCGTCGATGCCCTCCTCGATCTCGATGAATGCGCCAAAATCCGTCATGTTGCGCACCCGGCCCTCTACCACCGAACCGATACTGTAGCGGCTGTCGATGGTGGTCCAGGGATTGGCTTCCAGTTGTTTGAGCCCCAGCGAAATCCGCCGGTCGCGCGCGTTGACCTCGAGCACCACGGCCTCCACCTGGTCGCCCACTCGAACCACCTTGGACGGATGCTTCATGCGCCGGGACCAGGTCATCTCGGTGATATGGATGAGGCCTTCCACACCCGATTCCAGTTCCACGAAGGCCCCGTAATCGGTGACGTTCACCACCTGTCCCATCACGCGGCTGTTTACCGGAAATCGCTCGCCGACGGTCTCCCAGGGATCCGGAGCCATCTGCCGGAGTCCCAGCGAAACGCGTTCCTTGGCGCGATCGAACTTAAGGACTTTGGTCGTGATCGTATCGCCCACGTGCACGACTTCCGACGGGTGGGTGACGCGGCCGTACGACATGTCCGTGACATGCAGCAAGCCATCCAAGCCTCCCAAGTCTACGAACGCTCCGTAGTCGGTCAGATTTTTTATAACGCCCGTTACGACGGCGCCCTCATGCAGTTGATCGAGGGTGGCGGTCTTACGCTGGTTGACTTCCTGCTCGACGGCCAGTTTCCGCGACACGACTACGTTGCCGCGGCGCCGGTTCACTTTCACGATCTTGACCGGAACATCCTGCCCGATGAACGAGTCCAGATGATGCACGGGGCGCGGATCGACCTGAGAGCCGGGCATGAAAGCCTCGATCCCCACATCCACGGAAAGTCCGCCTTTGACTCTCCCCATCACATGCCCCAGCAGGACCAACTGATCTTCAAAAGCTTTTTCCAGATGGTCCCACACCCGCACGCGGGCGGCCTTGGCGTGGGAAAGCAGAATATAGCCTTCGGGCTGTTCGCCGTGGTCGATCATGACATCCACCACGTCGCCCGCTTGCACGGTCACTTCGCCGCTGGGACTGACGAACTGCTCCAAAGGCACCAGACCCTCGGATTTGTACCCGAAGTCGACGATCACATCCTTAGCCGTGACCTTGAGGACGGTTCCTTGTAGGACCTCGCCCTCGGCCGGAGCCAAATGCGTATATTCGTCGAGCAAAGATTTGTAGCTTTCGCTATCCGGCTGGACTGAATCGTCCACCTGTTCTTTGCCCTGATCGACGGCCATTACGACCCCTCCGCGAGACTCTTCATCAGCCGATTGCCGGGTACTTACAGCCGCGAGACAGAACACAAGCGAGGAAGTAGTGCGATCTCAATGGATTCCAATTTGCATCGAAACCGGCCCGCCTGATTCACCAGCAAGGCACTGACAGATCAATATGTTAGCAAATGCGCGGCGGGAAGTCACGCGGCGAAACTGCACGGTTTCATACGAATTGGCCGAAAGTTCCGGTGTGGCCGGGGCTTTCAGCGCGCAGGCTGGGCTTTGACGTCCGGCCCGCGGCGTTCCCCATCCCGCCGGATCAGCCCGCGCAATCCGGCCACAGCCTGCTCCAGTTCCCGTGTGCGCCCGGCCAGCGCATGCACTTCGCCGCGCAGCATCGCGTCTCGATCCGGACCGCCGGGCTGGCCGATAAATCGGCTGAACTCTGAATAGATCTTTCCCGCGGGCTCCCGAAGCGTCAGCCGCACATCCACGCGGTTCCCGATACGAGCGTAGCTCACCGTGCCTTCGCGCAGCAATTGCGGCTCCAGCGCGATCTTCGTGAGTGCCGCACCGTCCGCGATTTCCAAAGTCCCAGCCTGTGCGGACCGGATCGGATTCGCCGCCCAGTCCCAGCGGATCTGCAACTGGCCGCCCAGATCGTAAGTCCGTAGAGAAACGGAGGGCGATCGATCCGCCGCAAATACGTGCGTCCAATCCTTCTGGCACAAGAGGATTAAGCCCACCGCCATGCCCAATACCATGCCCATTACCGTGGCCGCCCACCGTACCGGCTTGCGGCGACGGCTGGGCAGCGGAACGACGGTTTCCGCCGGGACGGGTTCGGGCAAAGGTATCCGGGGAGCCGCTGGCAGCACGAACTCGCTATTGCCGGCGTCGCCTTGAATCGAGCCATCGGCCGCCCTGAAGAAGAACGCGCCGCGGACCGGCAGCATGGCATGCGGGCGCACCACCAGCGCGACGTCCAACGGACCGGGGAAATAACGATCGTGAATCTCGAGATCCGGCCCGGACAGATGAATCTCGCTACGGGTGTGGGAGTGATACCAGCCGACCGGCTCCCGATCCGGCGCCTGCGCACCTTCCAGCAGTGCCGCGGCCAACCCCGCACAATCGTTGCTGGAGAGCGTGAAGCTGGGCCCCATGGCGTGCTCGCACGCAAGCGGCCGGGCCGCGAGAATCCGCACGACTCCTGCATTTCGCGTGCCGAGTAACAAGCCCCCAATCTCCGCGCCGCCGTGCGGAATCGAGAACAGCCCCTCCATCGCGGCGATCCGGATCTCATCCATCACCGGGGCGGACCATTCGATGGCGACGGGGCACTCCGGCGCGCGCCACGCCTGGTATTCCGGCGAGGATGGCGAGGCTTTCCCGGGCCCGCTCATTTTGGGCCTTTCGCCGCCACAGCTATAATAAGATCGTGCCGAAGGCCAAGGAACTCGAGTCCCGTCTGCAACGCACCGAACAACAGTTGCAGCTTTTTCAGAAAGTCAGCCGGTTCATGGTGCGGGATTTGAGCCTGCAGGAGGTGCTGCAAGGCATCGTTTCGCTCACCGTGGAGTTCGCCCAGTGCGACTCCTGCCTGGTCTATTTGCTGGACAACGAGGAACTGGTGCTCTGCGCTTCGAATACTCCTCACCCTTCCACTATCGGCAAGGTCCGGTTGAAACTGAATGAAGGCCTCACGGGCTGGGTGGCCCGTGAGCGGCGTTTGCTATCGATTTCGCGTGAAGCTTACAAGGACCCCCGTTTCAAAACCTTCGGCGAATTGCCGGAGGATTCCTACGAAGCCTTCCTGTCGGCGCCGGTGATCGCGCGCAACCGGGTGGTGGGAGTGATTAACATGCAGCATCGCATGCCGCATCAGCATACCGGCGGCGAGATGGAAGTGCTGACCACGCTGGGCGAACAGGTCGGCTGCGTGTTGGTCCTGGCGCGCATGGCGCCCACGGCGGTGGAATCGGCCAATCATGTCGAGCTGGTATTGTCTTCGGGCCCCATTCGCCCGCGCTGACGGATGTCTATGAAAACCGCGTTCCTGGTTCTCGCGCTGCTGGCGGTGCCGGCCCAATGCGCCGAAAAATGGCAGGTCTCGTACTTCTACGACAAAGAAAGTTCTTCGCTGGTTCTCAATGACCTGCAATTCCCATCCGCTGCGCGCGGCGTCGCGGCCGGCTACCTGAACGATAAGGGCGAGCCCAAGCCGGTCACCATCACCACCGACGATGGCGGCGCGCACTGGACCGTCTCCAAGGTCAAGCAGGTCCCCATCTCGCTATTCTTCCTGAATGACAAGCTAGGCTGGATGGTGACGCCCGAAGGCATCTGGCGAACAGCCGACGCCGGCCGCGAATGGCGCGAATTGCCCAAGTCGCCGAAGCTGCTGATGAAGGTGTATTTCGTGGATGAAGCGCGCGGCTTCGCCATCGGCGCCCACAAACTCGCCTATCAGACAGGCGATGGCGGCAAGACCTGGGAACCCATCGCGGCCGCGGCCGAGCCGCAAACCAATCCCGACTACACGGTCTACAACGACATCACCTTTGTGACCGCCAAGGCCGGCATGATCGGCGGATTCAGCGCGCCGCCCCGGCCAGGCGAAAACGGCAAGCCCGATTGGCTCGACGCGCAGGATACCAGCGCGCGGCGCGAGCTGCCCCATCTTTCGATCATGCTGGATACGCGCGACGGCGGGAAGACCTGGACTCCTTCGACGGCCTCGATGTTCGGCCGCATCACGCGGACTTGTTTTCTGCCCGATGGCCGCGGGCTCGGCCTGATTGAATTCATCGACACCTTCAAGTGGCCGTCGGAGGTGCACTTGCTGGACGGCACGACGGGCAAAAGCGATGTCGTTTATAACGCCACCGACCGGCTCATTACGGATGTGCTGCTGCAGCCATCCGGGACCGGGTACCTCGCCGGGGTGGAAGTAACCGGGCGTCTGCAACACACGCCCATTCCGCGCAAGGTGATAATTCTGAAAAGCGAAAATCTGAGCGACTGGCACGAGATGGACGTGGACTATCGCGCCTCCGCGGTGCGCGCCATGTTGCGCGCCGCCGGCGATGGCTCGTTGTGGGCCGCCACGGATACCGGGATGATCCTGAAATTATCCAACTAGGGGAGTGGCGCACGCTTCAGCGTGCCGGCGGGACTTTTAAGTCCCGCTGGTTTTCGGTGACTGATCGGCCCAACAAATCTTCCCCGTCCTTTCAACCACTTGCAAGAATCCTACGCGTAGTCCCTAAATCCTGCCTGCTAGCGTGTAGTCGAAAGGAAGGGCGCACCCGCGCCCGAAAATCGATGAACAGAGATAAATATCGGAAACTTTCCCAACAGCAGGCCGAAGCCAACCGCCGCAACGCCCAGAAATCCACCGGCCCGCGCACCCCTGAAGGCAAAGCCGCCTCCAGCCGCAACGGCCTCACCCACGGACTCTCCGGAGACAAACACTTCATCCTCGAAGGCGAGGATCCCGAAGCCTTCCTCCGCCTGCTCCAGGACCTCCACGACCACCTCCGCCCCGCCGGCGACAGCGAAGAACTGGTCGTCCAACGCATCGCCGCCGCCCAATGGCGTCTCAACCGCGCCTTTGCTCTCGAAACCGGCATCTACCGCGAAGAATCCACCATTCTGAACCGCATCGACCGGAACAAGCGGGAGTATCACGAATTGTGCATAAGCAAAGGCCAGAAAGACGCGCCGCCCGATCCGCACGACCCGGACGACCTCCTCGCCCGCGCCTTCATGGAAGGTGGCAAGGGCCCCGACAACTTCACCCGCCTCGTCCGCTACGAAACCGCCATCGAACGCTCCATCGAACGCGGCATGAAGCACCTCAAAGCCCTCCAGGCCGCGCGCAACGCGCAGTGTCCCGCCGTCCCAGAAGCCCCGCAGGCCCCCGAACCCCCCGCCCCAGAACCGCCAAATCCGCCCTCAACGCCATCGGATTCAATGAATTACGGAGCGAACCCAAGCATCGCTATATTTCCCCAATCCGCCCCCAATCCGCCCAGCCCCGTCATCCGCCAGGCGCCCCCAACGACGAATAATGATGAATATTGATGAATAATGATCTGGCTTTTCGGTTTTGTAGGGCGGGCTGAAAAGTCCAAATTGATTGCCCGCCCCACGCGCGCTCATCTGTGACACCATTGCCGCTCAATAAGTTAGCGGTTGTTTTTAGGAGCCGCAAAGATGCTGAAAACCAAAAGTAGTGGGGCGGCCAATCTTGGCCGCAGCCGGCATGATTGCCCGCCCCACGGTGAGCTTATCGACGGTGCCCCAAGCGAAGTCACACGATAGTTCCAACCGGCTCGGCCGGCGGCCCCGCTAAAGCGTGCTCCACGCGGGCTGCTGCAGCTAGGGCTGGGTCATGTGGCTGCGCAGGCCTTCCATGAACTCCGCGATGAAGTCGATTTGTTTCCGCCGCAGGGACTCTTTGGCGACTATTTGATCGCCAAACTCCATGTAACTCTCCTTATCGGCGAACGCAGGCCACTTGGCGAGGCCCACCCGGTTGGGGCTGCCGCTCTTGGCAAACGCCGTCCACGCCGCACTCATGGCGTCGGAGAGCCGCCGGTCCTGTTCGTTGTAAGTATCGGGGTTGATGGAAAAGTCGCCGAAGAACGAAGCCTGCGTGCCGTACGCCGAATCCGGCAGCGTTTGCCAGATGTAAGGGATCTCGGACGCATGAAAGCTGCCCCAATGAATCTGACGGCCGACGCCATTGACGCGCGTGAACTGGTATTGAAAGACTTCGGGATTCACTTTGACCGCCGTGCGCAGCACGGCACGCGTGCCGTACAGAAAAGTCAGATCCCCCAAGGCCTGCGCCGCCGCGGCATGCGTCTCGCCATCGGTGGAGGCTGGATACAGGCTCAGCAGGCGATCCGCTAGCGGCCCGACCCTTTCCGCCGCCCATGTGCGATACTGCGCCAGCGTTCGCACCGGCGGGCCGCCCAGCAGCGTGCCTTCATCCGCATTGGTGCCGGCGATCAAGGCTGCGTGATGGAACTTGCCCGCGGCGAACAGCCGCGCGGGATCGTCCGGGATCACCCAGCCATCCACTACCGGCATGTAAGCTTCGCCGCGTTCGGCGGCATCGTTACGCTTCAAAGGCGGAGGCAGCGTTTTCAGAAGATCGGCGGCACTCTTGGCGCGTAAGGCCGCCAGATCGCTGCCTAGCTTCTCCCCGAATTGGGTCATGGGAACACGCCCATACCAGGACTCCGTCAGATGGCTGATGGGGCCGAACATCCATGCGGCGCTTTCGGAAATTACTTTTTGGAAAAGGCCGTCGGCTTGCGGCACCACCATGAGCAGGCAGACCGCCGTGCCGCCCGCCGATTCGCCGAAAATAGTCACGTTCCCGGGATCGCCGCCGAAGACCCCGATGTTGCGTTTGACCCACTCGAGCGCGGCCACCATGTCCAGCAAGCCGTAGTTGCCGGATGCGCCGTGCGGCGATTCCCGGTCGAGCGCGGGGTGCGCCAGGAATCCCAGGATCCCAAGCCTGTAATTGATGCTGACCAGGACGACCCCCTGCGCGGCCAGCGCCGTGCCGTCGTATACGGTTTGGGAACTGGCGCCGATCTGAAATCCGCCGCCATGAATCCACAGCATGACGGGCAGCCGGGCGCCCGCCGCATGCGCGGGAGTCCAGACGTTCAGGCCGAGGCAGTCCTCGCTCGCCGGACCCGGCAGCGGCAAGGCCTGCGGACAATTAGCGGGAAAGGTCTTGGCGGCCAGGATTCCCTTCCATGGTGCGGCGGGCTGCGGCGGCTGCCAGCGGAGATTGCCGGTAGGAGCGGCCGCATACGGGATGCCTTTGTAAACGCGTACGCCCGCGCCACTGCCGGAAACCCAGCCGGTATCGATCTTCACGAGAGTATCGAGGTCGTTGGCCAGACCACGGGCTGGGATCGCAGCCGCCAACAGGAGTACGGTAAGAATCGGCTTCGGCTTCATCATAAGGATGATGACACAGAATGCCGGCTATGCATTATGCTTGTGGCATCGTGGCCTTCATCAACGAAGATTTCCTGCTCAACAATCGAACGGCGAAACGGCTCTATCGCACTTTCGCCGCGGGCGAGCCGATTCTCGATTACCATTGCCACCTTCCGCCAAACGACATCGCCCGGAACCGGCAATTCCGGGATTTGTCCGAGATCTGGCTGGAGGGTGATCATTACAAGTGGCGCGCCATGCGCGCCAACGGCATCGACGAAGCCTACTGCACCGGTGACGCCAGCCCCTACGAGAAATTCCTGGCGTGGGCCGGGACCGTACCGCACACCCTGCGCAATCCGCTATATCACTGGACCCACCTGGAACTGCAGCGTTACTTCGGCATCGACGAATTGCTCGACGAGCGCAGTGCGCCGCGCGTTTGGGAGCGCGCCAACGAGCTGCTGGCGACGCCGGAGCTGCGCGCGCATGGCATCCTGCAGCGGTTTCATGTGACGCACCTGTGTTCGACCGACGATCCGGCCGACGATCTCGGCGCGCATCGCGCGATTCGGGAGTCGGACCTTGCCACGAAGGTGCTTCCGGCGTTTCGCCCGGACAAGGCGCTGGCCGTTCATCTGCCCGACTTGTTTAACGCCTGGGTGGAGCGGCTAACGGCCGCCAGCAATATCGCTATTGCGGGCTTCCAGGACTTCACCGATGCCCTGCGGCGACGGCACGACGATTTTCACGCCTTGGGCGCGCGGCTCTCGGACCACGGGCTGAATCAATGCTACGCCGATTTCTGTTCGGAGACGGCGGCCGCCGCGATCTTTGAAAAGGCCCGCGCGGGGCAGGCCGCGGGCGCCGACGAGCATGCGCAGTTCGCATCTTATATGATGTTGTTCTTCGGCCGCCTGGACGCGGAGAAGGGCTGGACCAAGCAGCTACACCTGGGCGCGTATCGCAGCGCGAACACGCGGCGATTGCGGGAGATCGGGCCGGACACCGGTTTCGATTCCATCGGCGATTGGCCCCAGGTAGCGGCGCTGGGCGCGTATCTCGATCGCCTGGAGTGCGAGGGCGCACTGCCAAAGATGGTGATCTATAACGTGAATCCGGTGGACGATTATGCCTTCGCCACCATGATCGGCAACTTCCAGGATGGCCGGATTGCGGGCAAGATCCAGTTCGGCAGCGGCTGGTGGTTCCTCGACCAGAAGGAAGGCATGGAGTGGCAACTGAATGCTTTGTCGAATACGGGCCTGCTCTCGCGGTTCATCGGCATGCTCACGGATTCGCGCTCCTTCATGTCTTATCCCCGGCATGAGTATTTCCGCCGCGTGCTTTGTAACTTGATCGGCGGAGATATGGAGAATGGCCTGCTTCCGAATAGTGACGAGTTAGTGGGTCCTATGATCCGGAATATATGTTATGGGAACGCGCAAAAGTATCTGGAGTTAGGCGATTAGTCGCGCACCAGCCAGTGAATCACGGCAAACGCCACCAGGTAGATCGACCCCGCAATCACGAATAGCGGCGCGTAGGCGCCGTGCGACCAATCCAGCCAGTATCCGACCAGCGGCGCGACCAGCATGCCGCCAACGGCGCCGCCCAAGCCGCCCAGGCCCACTACCGATCCCACGGCGCTGCGCGGGAAAAGATCGGACGCCAGGGTATAAAGATTCGCGGACCATCCCTGGTGCGCGGCGGTCGCCACGCCGAGTAGCGCCACGGCCAGCCACATGTTGCCGCGCGCGGCACCCACGAAGATCACGGAGGTGACGGCCACGGCGCAGATCAACATAGCGGCTTCGCGCGCGCGATTGGGCGTCCAGCCGCGCTTCAGGAGGGCCGCCGAAATCCAGCCGCCGCCGATGGAGCCTACCGTGGAAGCCTGGTACACGACGATGATCGGCAATCCCAAATGGGCGAGATCGAGCCCGTAAACGCGGTTTAGAAATCCAGGCAGCCAGAACAGGTAGAACCACCAGGCCGGATCGGTCAGGAACTTGCCGAGGATGAACGCCCAGGCCGGACGGCTGGTGAGTAGCGTGCCGAGCGGCGGGCGCGCCAGATCCTCGCCGGGCGTAACTGCGTCCGGTTGCGCGCGCGATCCTCGCAGGAAACCCAACCAGAGCAGCACCCACGCCATGCCCGCGGCGCCGGTCACGATGAATGCCGACCGCCATCCATAATGCAGCGCGAGAAAAGGAACCGCCAGGGGCGCCAGAATCGCACCGATATTCGCGCCGCTATTGAAGATTCCGGTGGCCAGCGCGCGTTCGCGTTGCGGGAACCAGTCGGCCACCGTGCGGATGGCTGCCGGAAAGTTCGCCGACTCGCTCAGTCCTAGGGCAAAGCGCGCCACGCCGAATCCCATGGCGCTGTGCGCGAGGGCGTGCGCCATGGCGGCCAGGCTCCACGACGCGACGGCTGCGGCATAGCCCAGGCGGGTGCCCGCCCAATCGATCAGGCGGCCGGCGAAAGGCATGGTCAGCGCATAGGCCAACTGAAACGCGAAGACGATCCAGCCGTAATCCGCTTCGCGCCAATGCAGCTCTTTTTCGAGGACGGGCTTCAGCAGCCCGAGCACCTGGCGATCAACGTAGTTGATGGTGGTGGCGAAGAACAGCAGCCCACAGACGTACCAGCGGAGCCGCGCAGCGGATGCGGGTGCGAGGCCGGCCGCCAATCCAGCCGTCTTAATGCCCATAGACGCGTACGTAATCCACCAGCATCGTTTGTGGAAACACACTGGTATCGTCCGGATTGTGCGGCCAATCGCCGCCGACCGCCACGTTGAGGATCGGGAAGAAGGCATGCTCATAGACCCATTTCGTTCCGGCGGGCAGAGCGGCGGGCGTGACCGTGTGGTAGGTGTGGCCATCCATTTGGAATTCGATGCGATCCGGGGTCCACTCGACGGCGTAGATATGATAGTCGTCCGCAAAGCGCCCCGCGGCAAGCTGGAACGGTTTGCCGATCGCCTGATCTCCCGCATAGCCCGGCCCGTGGACGGTCCCGTGTACGGTATCCGGCTCGCGGCCGATGTTTTCCATGATATCGATCTCGCCGCAGTCGGGCCATCCTTTGCTCTGGATGTCCGCGCCCAACATCCAGAAGGCCGGCCAGATCCCCTGCCCATAGGGGATCTTGATGCGCGCCTCCACGCGCCCATACTTGAAGTCGAATTTGCCTTGCGTTTTGAGGCGGGCGGAGGTGAACTTGCCGGGCGAGGGCTGCAGCGCCTGGATCACCAGGTGACCCTGTCCATCCAGATGAGAATTCGCGCGGCTATCGCTGTAGACCTCCAACTCGTGGTTGCCCCATCCGCCGCCGCCCAGGTCGTAGACCCACTTCGCGGGATCGGGCGGCGAACCGGGCGCACCATCGAATTCGTCACTCCAGACCGGAACGCGCTCCTGGGCCGTAGCCGAAGGCAGCCAGGCGATACAGCAGGCTATGACACCGAGAAAGCCGATCCGGCAGCGATTCATCGCTCATCCTCCTGCACGGTCATCAAGCGCTGGCCAGACGTCCGCCAGAAGGCCCAGATCACGATGGCCAAAATCATCCCGGGATAGAGCACTACCGCCCATTCGTACGGCTTCGTCAGTCCCTGCGCGCCCGGGGTTCGCAGCAGCGAGTTCACCGAGAATAGCGCGACCATGGTGGCCACCAGCCCCAGCCGCATCAGGACAAAGATCAGCAGCGCGAAGATCGCGAAAAAGAATGGAAAGTTGACCCAGTTGCCTTGCCACGTATCGTTTTCCGCGAGCGTAAAGAGCACGGCGGCCGCGATAGAAGCGATCCAGTCTTTACGGAAGACCGCGCGGAAGCAGAAGATCGCGAACACCACGACCAGCCCAAACTCAATGGCATTGTTCGCGCGGGAGAGTACATCGGCAATCCAGGTCCGCGTGCTGGTGCCCACGTAGGCGTCGGCCGCCACGACTAGCGAGCCCTGGGAAGCCTGGAATAACTGGGCGGCCAGGAAGAACGCGGCGATAATCAGTCCCACCAACACGCCGTAAAGGACATGCGCCGCCACCTGGGCATCCTGCCAGCGGCCGGTCAGCACCCGGCTCCAGGTCTGGATGGCGTGTGGCCAGCGGGCGCGCACGGCGGGCTCCAGCGCAATGTAGAGCAGCCAGATGATTCCAGCCGACATGGACCATTCGGCGGCATTCGTGGTGAGGATCGAGAGCATGGAAATATCCATCACCCAATGCGCCTCGAAGACCCAGCCTGCCGCCTCCAGAAGCAGCATGGCCATAGCCAGCCGGAACGCGCCACGGCGGTCGCCGCGGCCGGCCCGCAGGTTGCGCGCCGCCATGAACACGGAGAAAAGGAATATCAGCGCATAGCTCAGTTTCTCGATGAGAGTCCGTGCGGAGTTTTTCCAATCTCCCGGCGGGGCCGGTTGCCGCCATGCTCTCGACCACGGCGCCAGCACCTGCAGATCGACTAGCTTTCCGTGCCAGGCGGCGGCTTGCACCGTGACATCCGCGGGCAGGCCGGGATACTTCCCATGCCATGCCTTTAACCAATCGAACGCGTAGAGCGGGGTAAACCGGGGCGCGGCTTCCGGCCACTGGGAGATGTCGAAGCCGATGGCATGGGAGATGATCTTCGTGTCGACCGGTTGCGCCGGAGCGGGCCGATCCACCTGCGGCGGGACCGCATGGAAGTACTGCAGATCGCCTTTGCTGTTCGCCCAGGCCTCGATCATCCCAGAAATAGTTGGCGCGGGCCGGACCGCGTTGACCTCGCCATCGGGCAGCGAGACCAGCGGCACCGGACTCTCGCGATAGCCGAGGCGTAGCGGGGAATCCGCTTGAAACCAGCGGCGGGCCTCGTCGCCGGTCTTGATGTGCTTGCCGGCATAGGCGAGCGCGTCCCAATCCCAACTGAAGTCGTATTTCTTGTCGGCGGGCACGGCTGTATAGCCGAATGCCGCGGCGTACTCGCGGATCTTAGCCGCCAGCGCGTCCGGCGAAAGCTCGTACGGCACCAGGCTATGCAACTCGACGTTGTTGCGCGCGAAGGGCACGGCGATAATGAGGGCGGCGAGTCCCAGGGCCAAGGGGATGGACTTCTTCAGCGGCAAGCCCTCGGTCTTGCCGGATGCGGCCACCAGTTCCGGCGACGGTGTCTCGCCGGCGGCCAGGGCCGCGGCGAGCGGATCTCCTCCGGGCAGCGCGGCTGCCACGGTCAGCGCAGTGGCGGGCCGCCTGGCGGGATCGGGATCGAGACAACGACGAATCGCCTTCTCTACGGCCGGGTCGATCTCCGCCGCAATCGACGACATGCTGGTGATCTGGCCGCTCTCCTGCATCCGGATCAACTCGGCCATGCTGGCCGCATCGTAGGCGCGTTTGCCGGTAAAAATCTCGTAGAGCACCATGCCCAGCGCGTAAATGTCGCTCTTCGCGGAAACCTGCTCGCCGCGCAATTGCTCGGGCGCCATGTAGGCGGGCGTACCGCTGCGCGCTTCCGCGCCGCGCAGTTGGTCGGCCACGGCGGCCAGGCCGAAGTCCATCACCACTACGTTGCCGCGCCGGTCGAGCATGATGTTGGCGGGCTTCAAATCGCGGTGGATCACGCCCTTGTCGTGAGCCGCCGCCACGCCCGCGCAGATTTTGCGGGCGATCTCGAGGGCCTTATCGGCGGGCAGACGGCCGATGCGCTGCAGCAACGAGGCCAGGTCCTCGCCATCTACATATTCCATGGAAATGTACGGCATGCCATCGGCTTCGCCGACGTCGTAAACGCGGCAGACGTTGGGATGCGAAACCTGGCGGGCGATGCGCACTTCACTGTGAAAACGTTCGAGGCCGCGCTGGTGGTCGGGACCGGAGTCGGGAAGAAACTTCAGAGCTACGGGCTGCGAAAGCGTGAGATCCGTGGCGCGATAGACTTCGCCCATGCCGCCGCGGCCCAGCAGCGAGATGATGCGATAGCGTCCGGCAACCAGCGTGCCGGGAACGAAGCGGCCTTCATCGGGGCTGGACGAGGCCGGTAACGAAGGGCCCGCGGGGATCATCACCGTGGCCGTTTGGGATTTTGCGGGAGCTTCCATGGCGATTTTTAAGGATAGCAAGGACGCGGACGGCGAAACGGGCGGGGGCACGTTCGCGTGCGCCGGCGCGATACTACGGCAAGTAGTATGTGGATTATACCCTCCAAAGTTAAAAGCGTCCGGTGTTTTCCCGGTGTTCAGTTAGAGTCAACGTAAAATAATTCGCACAAGCCTTCGAAACACTTCGTCTCGCGAGAAGCGGGGCGTATACTGAGGAAAGTCTACCGACAGGAAAGTGGCACGCTGGCCCACCGATTGGTTTTAAAAGTAGTTGACATGCTTGCTTAACGCCATAATGAGGCCTGTTTTCCGGTACCAGACAAATGGAGAATTCATGATTGAAAATATACGCCGATCTTTGCTGACAATTGCGATGCTTGCGCCTGTGGCGAGCATCGTTGGCTACGCGCAGACCCTGCCGCCGACGCGGCACGTGCGCGACGTCATCCTTAACGGGGAGGCCAAGTCCGTGGGGCGGCTTCCCGCCACGCAGTCTATGCGACTGGTGCTGGTTCTACCGCACCGCAACGAGTCTGCGCTGCTCAGTGCTTTGAAAGCAGTTTACGACCCGACCAGCCCTTCATACCATCAATTTCTTACTGTGGATGAGTTCACCAGGTCGTATGGTCCCAGCCAGGAAGACTACGACGCGGTAAAGAGTTTTGCCCAATCGCACGGTTTCACGGTGGAGGGAGAATCCCGGAATCGCATGAACGTGAATGTCACCGGAGCGGTGGCCAATGTCGAGGAAGCCTTCCACGTAACCATGAATGTCTACCAGCATCCAACCGAGAATCGCACCTTTTATTCGGCGGATCGCGAACCCACCCTGGACCTGTCCGTGGCGCTGTGGCACATCTCGGGCTTGGATAACTATTCGATCCCGCAGCCCGCGCTGCTGCGCCGGGGCGCCGGTGTGCTACCGGCCGCGACCACCGGCTCCTGCCCGAAGGCCTCGTTCTGCGGCAGCGACATGCGCGCCGCCTATTACGGCGGAACCCTTACCGGAACCGGCCAGTCGGTTGGCCTGCTGGAATATGGGGGCACCGATCTGGCTGACCTGAATACTTACTTCACCAACGCGGGGCAGACGAACAATGTCCCAATTACCCTGGTATCCACCGACGGGACCAGCACGAGCTGCGTGTCCCCGGGCTGCGACGATACCGAAGAGACCCTGGACATGACGCAGGCGATCGGCATGGCGCCTGGCCTTGCGAGCCTGGTGATGTACGTGGGATCGCAAGATACCGCCATTTTGAATGCCATGGCGACGGCCAACCCGCTGAACGCGCAATTGAGCGCGTCGTGGACCTGGAGACCCGCCGACCCGTCAACGCTCAACCCGATCTTCGAAGAGTTCGCGATGCAGGGCCAAAATTACTTTCAGGCGGCCGGCGATAGCGCAAAGTGGGGTAAGAGATCTGAAATCTGGCCGGCCGATGCGGCGTACGTCACGACCGTGGGTGGCACAGACCTGACCACGTCCGGTCCGGGCGGACCCTGGGCCACCGAGACCGCGTGGGCGGATGGCGGCGGCGGCATCTCGCCGAACCAGATCCCGATTCCCTCCTGGCAGACTGCCGCGGCCGCGGGTTGCACCTCCTGTTCCACGGTCTACCGCAATGGGCCGGACGTTTCGGCCAACTCGAACTACACGTTCTACGTCTGCGCCGACCAAACCACTTGCAGCGCTAACGAATACGGTGGGACCAGCTTTGCTACGCCCATGTGGGCCGGATACATGGCGCTGGTCAATCAGCAGTCGGTTACCAACGGCGGCACGCCTCTGGGCTTCATCAATCCCAGCCTCTATACCATCGGCTTGGGCTCCGCCTATGCCGCAAACTTCCACGACATCACCGCCGGCAGCAACGGCTACGCGGCGACCGCCGGTTTCGATCTGGCCACCGGCTGGGGCAGCCCAAATGGGAGCGGCCTGATTGACTCCCTGGCGGGGGGCTCGCCGACGCCCAGCTTCAGCCTTTCGGCATCGCCCAATTCGATCACCGTGGCGCAGGGCGCTTCGGGAACTTCGACCATCACCATAACCATATCGGGCGGTTTCGATGCCGGCATTGTGTTGTCGGCTACGGGACAGGGACCGGCCCAAACCGTAAAGTTCTCGCCCGCCGGCGTCAAGAAGCCGGGAGCGGGCACGTCGACGATGACCGTTACGGTGGGCGCCACGGCCGCGGTCGGTACGCACACCATCACGGTAACCGGTAAGGGCGGCGGGTTGACCAACACGACCACCGTCACGCTGAAAATCGTGAAGTAAGACCCGAAGTTCTGGGGAGGCCGGATCTTCGGATCCGGCCTCAAGTCCCGCCAATCATTTGCATAACCGCACGCTGGCAACAGGCTTGCACTGCCATACCTTCCGTGAAGGCCTGAACATGAACAAAACAATTTTGATCGCGTTGACCGTTGCAGCCGGCGTCAGCCTGGGCCAGACAAAGCACGAAACAACTGTGGCATCCGAGACAGTTGGGGAATCGGAAGCCGCCGCGCGCGGCAAGTACATTGTCGAGGACGTCGCCATGTGTGAACAGTGTCACACGCGCCGCAATGCCAATGGCGAAGCGGACAGGGGGAACTGGCTGATGGGCGGACCTCTGCAAATTCGCCCAACCTATCCGGCGCCCGATTGGGCGCCCAAGGTGCCGCGCATCGCCGGTGAGCCCCCCGGAACCAAAGCCGATTTCATCCGGCTGCTCACCACCGGGATTGCCCGGACCGGTAAGCCGCCGCTGCCGCCCATGCATCAATACCACATGACTCGCGAAGACGCGGAAGCCGTTTACGCATACCTGAAAACACTGCAACCATAAACCGGCATGCGACGGAAGGCGCCCGCGAAGCAGTGCTGCCCAGATGATCCGTGGTGATGTAGCACGTCAGGCAGGGCGGGGGCGGCGGCTGCGTCGAATACTCGGCCGCCAGATCGCCCTTCGCGTCGTATACGTAGGTTGTCGTTGTGCCGCCGGCGGTTTTCACCACGCGGCGGCCATCCCCATCGTACGTGTAGCTTGCCGTGCCATTACTTACACTGGTGAATCCCGCCTGCCGGTTCTCGACATCGTAAGAGACCGAGAATGGGCTAATGGTGGTCTCGTTGCCCGCAGTATCGTAGCCGAAGTTGTTTGGTGTCAGTTGGTTCGTGGTACTGCTATAGGAGTTGGAAGTTACCGTCAGCGGCGAGAGGGGGATACCGCTGGAGCTGGGCACCCAGCGGTTGCCGTAAATGTCGTAATTGAACGTCTCCGACCAGATGGTGTTCGAGCCGGATGTCTCCTTTGTCACGCTCAGCCGGTTGTAACCGTCATACGTGTACGCCTCGGTGGCGCTCAGCGTCCCAATGGACTGGCTCTGCAGGTTGCCATTATTGGTTGTGCAGGAGGCTGGCGGAGGTGTCCCGGGGCAGTAGGCAAAGCCCAGATTCAGCGTGCTGGTCGGGTTAGCGGTGGTGCCGAGCGTGACTCCGGTGGGCTGCTGGCGATAGGCATCGTAGCTGCGATTCTCCACCAGGCCGTTGCCTAGCGTGAATTGCCTGATGGGCCCCTGCGAGGCATATGTGATGGACGATGCGTAGTTAGTCGTCCCGCCGCCCGATGGCGCTCCCGCCAGGTTGGTGGCGCGGTTGGCAACGTCGTAGGTCCAGGTGAACGAACGTTGGGAAGGCAGTGCCTCGGTGAGCAGCGCGTTGGCCAGGTTGTAGGTATAGCCGAACGAGTACGCGCTGCCGCCAGTGGTCTGGCTACTCGCAAGGACATCGCCCAGTGTACTGTATTGGCTGTACTGGGTTGTGGAGGCGCTGGAACTCACCTGGGTCAGGCGGCCGACCAGATAATTGGCTTTTCCGGATGGCGCGCCGGCGCAGGGGGAACTTGTGGTGCCGTCGTAGCAATAGGTGACGGCCGGCGTCGGGGCGACTGCGCCCGGCGCATAATAGCTCTTCTGTGTGGGGCGGTTCAGCTTGTCATAGCCGGAGCCGTCGCAGGAAGTTCCCGTGAGTTTGCCGAAGCAGGTAATCGCGCCGCGCGCGTCGGTCTTGGTAAGGAGATTGCCGCTGTTGTCGTATGTGTACGCGGTTGAGCCACTCTCAGGGTTGACCGCGCTTGTAAGGCGTGCCAATGAGTCGTAATTGAAGGTGCGGGGTTGGGTTCCGCTTGGGCAGGCCCCGCTAGACAGGGCTGATCCCTGGCAGACAAGGGTTAGGTCGTTTAAGGCGTCGTAGGCGTAGCCGGTGGTGGTGGTCCCAGCCTCCGTCACGCTGGTGATACGGCCAAGGGCGTCGGTGAGGGTGGCGCGCGTGACGCCCGCCGGGTCGGCAATCGTAGTCTTGTTGTTGGCATAGCTCATGGACGTGGCTGAGCCGTCCGCGGTAGTGACGCTGGTGGGGCGGTTCAGGGCGTCGTACAGCGTGGTGGTTAGCTCCTGCACCTCATCTTGTCGTAAGTTTGCACCACCCGTAATGTCGTTGACGCCGGTCCTTATATACACTTTGTGCCACTTTTGGATTCTAAAGGCCACTATACACGCTCTTCGAGCGCCGTACGGTTACTATAAAACTGTTTGTGGCAAGCCGGTCACCGGGCGAACGGTACCGGGTCCACTTGAGAGCCTTCCCTGACCACGTCGCCGGGGTTGGCGATGATGATCTGGCCGGCGCTCAGGCCGGAGAGCACTTCCAGGCGATCGCCGTAGTCGCGGCCCACCTCGATCTTCCGCAGATGGACGGTGTGGCCGTCCGACACCACGGCCACCTCCGTGCCTGCCCCGCGCACGATCAGGGCATCGCCGGGGATCTGCAAGGGAGCGTTGGAGCGCGCGCCTATCAGGTCGACGCGCGCGTACATGCCCGGCAGCAGCGCGCCATCGGGATTTTGCACGCGTACTTCCACCAGCAGGGTGCGGGTGGCCGGATCGAGCGCGCCGGAGGTACGCGCGACCGTGCCGGTAAACTGCCGTCCGGGCAGATTGGAGACCCGCAACCGGGCCGGCTGGCCGTCATGCACATTGCTGGCACTCACCTGGGGTACGTTCAGATAGGTGCGCAGGACATTGATCTGGGCAATGCGGAAGAGCAGGGTATTGCCGGAGTTCACCAGGGCCCCGACATCCACATCGCGCAGGGTGATGAAGCCGTCGAAGGGCGCTTTCACCTGCCGGTAACCCTGTAGAGTATCGAGCCGCGCGAGGCTCGCCTCCGCCGCACTGACGTTGCTGCGCTGCATCGAGAGAGCCTTTTCGAGAGCCTTGGTGGCGGCCGTCAAGGAGCGATATTCGGACTGGTAGCGGTCATTCTCCTGCCGCGAAACAACACCCTTCGAGACCAGGGACGACCATCGCTGCGCGGTGATTTTGGCAAGTTCCTCATCCGCCTGCCCGCGCTCGTAGTTGGCCTGCGCCTGGTCCACCGCCGCGCGCGCCTGCTGCAAGGCGGCCTTGGCCTGGCGGATCTGGTCGTCCATCTCGGGCGCGTCGATTTCCGCGAGCAACTGGCCGGCCCGCACGCGATCGCCAATGTCGACCATGCGCCGCTTCAAATAGCCATCAGTGCGCGCCAGGATGGGGGCCTCGGTGATCGCCTGGATGCTGCCGGGCAGCGTGATGGCCGTCTGATCCGCCGCGCGGCCCACCTCGATCACTTCCACTTTCCGCACCGCGTGCTCCCGATCGTGCGCTTCACCGGCGATGACTGCCTGCCGGTTCCGCAGCGGGAGGTATCCGGCGAAGAATGCCACCACGACCAGCGCCACCGCAATCAGGAAAATCGCCAGGACGGTAGTGGCCGATGGGTGCCACACTTGGGGCGGTCCCGCCGGCGCGCCGCCGTGGCCATCCGCCCCCAACTCGCGGAGCTGGCGCTTGAGGTCTTCGTTCTCCCGGAGCAAGTCCGACAGGCCGGGCTGATCGGGCTCGGTGTGCTTCATCTGACGTTCCGCTCCTTCAGTCTACGCTCATGGTCAACCGGCGGCTGGGTACGCAGGTAAGAATAAACGATGGGGACCACGAACAGGGTGGTTACGGTGGCAAAGCAAAGCCCGCCGATAACCGCGCGCCCGAGGGGCGCATTCTGCTCGCCGCCGTCGCCCAGGCCCAAAGCCATGGGGACCATCCCCAGGATCATGGCCGTCGCGGTCATCAGTACAGGCCGGACGCGGGCATAGCCGGCGGCAAACATGGCGTCGCGGGCGGAGGGCATCCGCTCGCGTTCGTCGTTGGCGAAGGTCACAATCAGGATGCTGTTGGCGGTGGCCACGCCGATGCACATCATGGCGCCCATCAGCGACGGCACGCTCAGCGATGTGCCGGTGAGAAACAGCATCCAAAGAATCCCGGCGGTGGCGCCGGGCAGCGCCATCAGGATGATGAAGGGGTCCAGCCAAGACTGAAAGTTGACGGTCATGAGCAGGTAAACCAGGACTACCGCGAAGATCATCCCCAGTGCCAGGCGAAAGAAGGAAGATTGCATGGTGGCCACCTGCCCGCGCAGCGAGAACGAGGTGCCGCGCGGCAGATGCGGCTCTTCGTCATGCATGATTTTCATCACCTCCGCGCCCACGCCGCCCAGATCGCGGCGGTCCACGTTGGCGAAGACATCGAAGACCGGCCAGACATTGTAGTGGTTCACGATGACGGGCATGTAGGACCGTTCGACGGAGGCGAGATTCGACAGCAACTGGGTGTTACCGGCCTGCGCGCCCGGGTTGCCATAGGCTTGCGAATTCCCACTGGGCGACCCGGCGACCGAAGCCGGCCCGGCCATGGAAGCGCCGGCCATGGAGCCGGGCGTGGTCGAGTTGACGGCGGAAGTTCCGGGCGAAATCGGCGTGCTTAAAAGCGCATCCATGGAGTCGATGCGGTACTGCGGCGTCTGCACGCCCACACTGTAATTGACGCCGTTCGACCAGTTCATCCAAAAATTGGGCGCGACCGTGCCGCTGCCGCTGAGGGAAATCAGCATGCTGTTGGTGACGTCGCGCTGGGTGAGACCCATTTCGGCCGCTTTGGCGCGATCCACATTCACGCGGAGCACGGGCTGATCGGCCACCTGGTGTACGTGCACGTCCGCCGCGCCTGGAATGCGCGCGATGCGTCCCGCCAGGTTCTGGGCGATGGCGTAATTGGCGGCGGCATTGCGTCCGACGATTTGCAGATCGATGGGCGCGGGCAGGCCGAAGTTGAGAATCTGGCTGGTGATATTCGCCGGCTGGAAGAAAAAAGTCATGTCCGGGAAGCGTTCGTGCAAGCGCTTGCGCAGCCTGACTTCGTAATCGCGCGTGGGAGCGTGCTTCTCCTTGTTGAGCGAAATCAGAATTTCGCCGTCGGCGCTGGAAATGGTGGGAATATCGCCCTGGGCGATCGCCGGCCAGCTATTCGGGATGCCGATGTTGTCGATCACCATCTCGATTTCGCCGGGCGGGATGACGGAGCGAATTTCGCGCTCGAGGTCGGAAAAGCGCACCTCGGTTTCTTCAATGCGGGTGCCCGCCGGACAGCGCGCATGCAGCCGCATCTGCCCCGAATCGACGGCGGGGAAGAAATCCTCCCCGACCAGGAATCCCAGGCCGAGCGAGGCCACGAAGAAAGATCCGAATGCCAGCAGGGTGACGCCGCGATGATTCAGGGACCAATCCAGCAGGCCTACGTAGCGATAGCGCAGCGCCTCGAAGAAATGGTTGAAAAGGCGATGGCCGCGGTGAAACAGGCTGGTACCGCCAACCCCGCCGACTTCCGATTCGAGCAGGTACGCCATCATAGTGGGCACCAGCGTGCGCGATAGCAGGTACGACGCCAGCATGGCAAAGACCACCGCCATGGCCAGAGGCGTAAACAGGTAGCGCGCGGTCCCGGTGAGCAGCAACACCGGCACGAATACGATGCAAATGGAAATCGTCGCCACGAAAGTGGGCACCGCAATTTGCGAGGCGCCATCCAGGACGGCCGTGATAATCGGCTTGTTCATGGCAAAGTTGCGATGCGTGTTTTCGATTTCGACCGTGGCATCGTCCACCAGGATGCCCACCGCCAGAGCCAGGCCGCCCAAGGTCATCACGTTGATGGTTTGGCCCAGCAGACTGAGCAGGCACAGCGACGTCAGGATGGAGAGCGGGATGGAAATGCAGACAATCAGCGTGCTGCGCCAACTGCCCAGAAAAAGGAGAATCATGAGACCGGTCAAGCCGGCGGCCATCAACGCTTCGCGCAACACGCCCTGAATGGACGCCCGCACGAAGACGGACTGGTCTGCCAGCGCGGTCACTTTCAACTCGGGCGGCACATTGGCCAGAATGCGCGGCAGTTCGGCCTTCACCGCATTCACGATGGCGAGGGTGGAGGCCTTTCCGTTGCGCGTGACGGTGATCAAGACGCCGCGCGATCCGTTGGTCCGAACGATGTTGGTCTGGACCGAAAAGCCGTCATGCACCTGGGCCACGTCTTTCATGTAGACGGTGGCGCCGTTTACGGTCTTGATGGGGAGGTCGTTCAAGTCGTTCAGGTTGACCGGGCTGCTGTTGACCAGCACCTGGTATTCGGTCGTGCCCAGTTTGGCGGTCCCGGCCGGCAAGATCAGATTCTGTAGGCCCAGGGCGTTGGAAATATCGATGGGCGCGAGTTGCTTGGAGTAGAGATCTTCCAGGTTGAGATCGACCATGACCGCCCGCTGCTTTCCGCCGAAAGGATAGGAGACGGAAGCGCCCTGCACGGTGCCGAGGGGCGTGCGGATGAAATTGTTGCCGATGTCGAAGATCTCCTGCTCGCGCAGGGTCTTGCTCGAAAGACCCAACTGCAGGATGGGGACGCTCGAAGCGTCGTACTTCAATATGTTGGCGGGAAACATCCCGGGCGGCATCTGGCGCAGCGCGGTTTGCATGGTGGCCGAGGTTTGGGCCACGGCCATGTCGATCTTCACGTTGGGATGGAAATAAATCTTCACCACCGCGTAGCCGGAATAGGATTGCGATTCGATATGCTCGATGTCGTTAACGTTGGAGGTGAGGCTGCGCTCGAAGCCGGTGACGACGCGTTTCTCCATCTCTTCGGGGGAGAGGCCCGAATACACCCAGAGGACGCTGACGACGGGAATGTCGATGTAGGGAAAGATATCCACCGGCATGGAAACGATGGCGGCGCCGCCGAGGATGGCGATCAGGATGGCCATCACCACGAAGGTGTATGGGCGGCCGAGTGCTAAGCGGACAATCCACATTATGACTGCCAGGTGCGAACAAGAAATATACCACCCCGCCCAGGCGCGCTCGTTATTTGCGTGGCGGCTTTGACCTGGGAACGGCGCCGCTTTAAGCTGGAGCAAGCATGACAGAATCTTCCCGACGACGATTTTTGACGGCAACCGTTTCCTGCGCAACTTTGTCCTCTCCGGTCGCGGCGCGCGCGAGCGCATCCGTCCGATGACCGGAGCGGATTTCGTTACTGCCTGAACACCGCGACCATTAGCGGCTATCGTCTCAATCTGGCAGCCCAGATCGAGATTACGGCAAAGGCCGGGTACCAGGCCATTGAACCCTGGGTCAGTTCTATTCATGAGGAGAAAGGCGGGCGGACCGCCCTGGTGGACTTGCGGAATCGAATCGCCGATCGCGGTCTCACGGTGGAAAGTGCGATTGCGTTTCCGGAATGGATTGTGGAGGACCCCGGCAGGAGGGCCAAGGGACTGGAACAGGTCCGGCGGGACATGGAGGCCGTAGCCCAGATTGGCGGCAAACGTATAGCCATGCCTCCGGCGGGCGTGCAGCACGAACCCGGAATCGCCTTGTCGCGCATTTCAGAACGGTATCGCGCGGTGCTCGAATTGGGCGATCAGATGGGCGTGGTACCGGAACTGGAATTCTGGGGGACATCGCCATACCTGAGCCGCTTATCTCAGGCCGCCTTCGTCGCCCTGGAGGTCTCGCATAGCAAGGCGTGCGTGCTGGCCGACGTGTTCCATTTGTACAAGGGCGGCTCGGGCTTCGAAGGCCTGCGGTTACTCAGTGGCCAGGCAATTCAGGTGATCCATCTAAACGACTATCCAGGAAACCCACCGCTAGCCGGCATCACGGATCAGGATCGAGTCTACCCGGGTGACGGTGTCGCTCCGCTCAACCGGATCCTCTCGGATTTGCAGCGTGTGGCACCCGGCGTGGTCCTATCGCTCGAGCTTTTCAATCCGGCTTATTGGAAAGGCGATCCATTGGAGACCGCGAAAACCGGATTAGCAAAAATGAAGGCGGCGGCACGCGGGGCCGCCAGTCCGGAACACGCGGGGGCGAAATCGGGATGAGCGAATGGCGGGTAGTGTTCAATTTCGCTGTTTCCGATACGCCTGTCCCTGGACAATAGTTACATATCGAGAGTGTCTTACAAGAGCGGCGTTGTTCTATGATCTCCGATATGGCATTGGGAGATTCACAACGCGGATGGGGCGTGGTAGTTGTGGCTCTGGCATATTTGTTTGCCTTATTCACAGCCTTCGCTGCCGTAGTATCGGCCGCCCAAGCCTGGGTGGAATTCCGGCATCGGCAGTGGCCCGCCGCTTCGGCACGGATCGAGCGCTGTGACGTGAAGCCTTATCGGAGCAGTACGGGACGCCGCCTGGAACATTCCGCCTACTACATAGCTTGTGCCATCAGCTATGAGACGGCCCGAGACCAACTGGTGACGGCGACACTCAAGTCGCGCAGGATTAAGTCACCCGAACGCACGTGGCCGGACACAGGACCACAGATCAGCCAAATGCAGTCGTGGGTTGATCGGCACCCACCCGGCGCCATGCTCGAGGTGCATTATAACCCCGCGAACCAACGAGACGCCGTGCTGACCAGTACAGACATGCCGTTTGCCGGTCCGCAGACAACTAACAATCTCAAGGTGATCTTAGTGTGCGCGGGTGCGTGGGCAATGTTGTCGCTCATCGGCAAGGCTGTGCGACGGTGGGCGCGCTAGAATTCCAAGCCGAAGACCGTACCGCAGCCGTAAGCGCCGCCGATATAGGTCGTGCCGAAAAGCAGGTGCTCGCCTAGGCGAACGAGGGAACCGTTGGGACTGCCGCCATCGGTACCGTCGAATAAATGCAGCACTTGATATGTCCACGCTCCGCCGGAGGAAGCCGGCGGCTTGAGGGAGAACAATGTACCGCAACCCTCGTCGCAAGCTTGCTTGCCGCCGAATTGGGCGGCACCGTATAGCACGCCTTCGCCGCCGATGGTGACACCGCCGCCCGGGTCCCATCCGCCGGACTTATGGGAAAAGCTGTAGAGGATCTGCTCGGTCCAAACGTCGCTTTGAGGAGTTAAGGAGAAAACGATGCCGCACCCATCGACGGCTGGACAACCGCCGTTTCCACCGAGCATAGTGGTTCCGTAGAGGACGCCCTCAGAACTCCGCGTGACAGGACCAGGCAAACTTCCATTTGGGCTGCCGGTAAAGTCGAAAACCACGTTTTCGCCTCCGCCCGCTTCGGGTACGCTAAAAACCAAACCGTTTTTTGGGCTGGTGCCGCCGGCTTTGCTCGTGCCGTAAAGCCGGCCATCGCCGCCGATGACCACTGGAGATAGCGGCGCACTTCCAGGCGGCGAGTTTCCGGAGAGGACGGTTTCGGTCCAGGCGCCACCTGGCGAGGCGGGCGGGGTCAGGGAGTAGACCGGACCGGTGCTGGTTGTCCCGTATAAGACGCCACCCTTGCCGATGACTACGCCGGCCCAGGGGGCGGCACCGGAACTGCCACCGGGGAAAGAGTAGATCGTGTTAAAAGTCCAGGAATCGCCGCTGGTTGGCGGAGTCAGGGAAAAGACGGTCCCATTTCCCTCGCCGGCGACAAGAGTTGTACCGTAGAGGACGCCATCGCTTCCAACTGCGATATTTCCCACAGGCCATGCCCCGTCCGCGTTCCCGGTGAACTCATAAAGGTATTGAACCGTCCAAGGCTGGCCTTGGGCCACCGGAGGTTTCAGCGAGTATACCGCTCCGCATCCGTAGAGGTAGGTGTTGTAGTCGCAGGCGGATGAGCCGCCATTTCTGGTGGTGCCGTACAGCACGCCGCCGCTACCGACGGCCACACCGGCAAGCGGATACGACGGACCCGAGCAATCGAAGGAGAATAGGCTTTTCAAGGTCGGGCCGGTATCTTGGGCGATTAACAATAGGGGGACATACATCAGCAAGGAAAGGCGGACGATATTTCGTAGCATCGCTACCTCCTGAGGAGACAATCCCGGGAACGGGTGTCCTTTTTCGGATCATAGAACAGGCGGAGGGAGGACGGCAAGTGTTGATTCCGGCACTGGCATGCTTGCGCACGAATGCGCGTCCGGCATTCGTTTCGTTCCGACAGGTGATACGATTCAAATCTAACCTGCGGGACTATGACGAGCCCAAACCCCCTCGACCCGGCGCTATTTCGCGCGGAGGCGATCTCCGAAGAGACACGCCATTTTAATGAAGCAATCATCAAGCTATTGACCCCGGCGCCCAACTGGTGGGAGGTAGGCGCGCAGACCGTGCGCGACGCCCGGGCGCGCGGTGAGGGCCCTTTTCCACTGGCGCCGAAGTCGGCTCGCGCGCGCACCCTCACAATCGACGGACAGGGAGGCATTAGGATTCCGCTGCGTATTGTGGCGCCGCCGAATCCAAGGGGTGTTTATCTCCACGTCCACGGCGGGGGGATGGTGCTTGGCGCGGCCGACCTACAAGACCAGATGCTCGATCGTGTGAACGAGCAGGCGGGCCTGGCCTGCGTGAGCGTGGAATACCGCCTGGCGCCGGAGCACCCCTACCCGGCTGCGCCCGACGATTGCGAATCGGCCGCCTTGTGGCTGGCGAAAAACGGCAAGGCGGAGTTCGGCGTCGACGCGCTCGCGATCGGCGGCGAGTCCGCGGGCGCCACGCTCTCCGCCATCACGCTGTTGCGAATGCGCGACCGGCACGGATTTACTGGCTTCCGCGCCGCGAACCTGGTCTACGGCGCGTACGACCTGTCGATGACGCCCAGCCAGAAACAGTTCGGCAACGAGCGGCTGATTCTAAGGACCGTGGACATTGAGCAGTTCATGGGCGCGTATCTTCCTGGCGCGCCGGACATGCGCCATCCGGACATCTCGCCGCTTTACGCCGACTTGAAGGGTCTTCCACCGGCGCTGTTTACAATAGGCACCCGGGACGCCCTACTCGACGATTCCCTTTTCATGTACGCGCGCTACATCGCGGCCAGCAACCGGGCGGAGTTGGCAGTCTATCCGGGCGGCGCCCACGGCTTCAACTATTTTCCGATTGGAATTGCGGAGCAGGCTAACGCACGCATGGACGCCTTCCTCGCGCGCGAAGCCGCGTGACGAGGTCCCGACCATGCCCGCGACGCGGAGTGTCCTGGGGCGGCTTATTCAAGGGTTTTCGCCTCAAAGTCGCACACCGCATCGTCCTCTACCGCGTAGCGCACTTCGATGGGATGGCAGCAAACCTCGCAATCTTCCACGTAGACCTGGCTTTTCACCGAAGTGTCCAAGACCATCGAGATCTGCTCCCAGCAATAGGGGCAAGCGAAGAAGTACTCCACTCACCCAGAATACGCGATTGGCGAAGGCATGCCGGCTGTACACGGCTTATGCCCAGTAGACTTCGCCTTCCGCCAGATTCCGCTTCAGGAACTCGGGATTGATCTCCAGCCCCAGGCCGGGCCCGGTAGGGACCTTCAGCAGTCCATTGCGCACCTCGGGCGGGCTGTCCGCGGCCATTTCCTCGATGTAATGGCCAGGCCGCCCGAGTTGGCTTTCCGAACGGTAGAAGTTCTGAATGGAGGCGCCGAAGTGGGCGTTGGCGTACGTCAGCACCAGAGAGCCGACGTTGTGCAGGGCCACCGGCGTCCGGAACAGGGCGGCATAGTCCGCGATTTTCCTGGTCCCGCTGAATCCGCCGGCGAATGACAGATCCGGGTGGATAATGTCCACCGCCTGGCTGTCGACGAACGGTTTGAAGCCGCGTACCATTTCCAGTTTCTCCCCGGTGAGCAGCGGCACCCGGGTCGAGCGTCGTAGCGCCATCCAGGCTTCGGAAAACGGCGGGTTCAGCGCGTCCTCAATGAACAAGGGATTCATTGGCTCGACCGCCTTGGCCACGGCGATCGCGCTAGGTGTATCCAGCTCGTTGTGGCAGTGCACCGCGATGTCGATGTCATCGCCTACCGCCTCGCGGCAATTGGCGTACCCACGCGCCACGTTGCGGAGCTGCGCGGTAGTTAGTGTTGGCGCAAAGCGCGCCACCGGAACGCCCAACACCGTATCGATGTTGTTCTTGAACGCGGTGAAACCTTCCGGCATGGCTTTGATCCGCTGTGCCCAGTCCCGGCAGGAGGCCTTGTCGAGCATGTTGAGGCCGATGCCGTGCGAGTACATCGGTATAGAGTCGGAAAAGGGGCCGCCCAGCAGCGTGTGGACCGGCGCGCCGATGATTTTTCCGGCCAGGTCCCAGAGGGCGATATCGATGCCGCTGATGGTGGGGATGTGCGCCATATAAGTGTGCATCAGGGAGGTCATATTCTGGAAGTGGACCTCGATGGCCAGTGGGTCCTTGCCGATCAGCAGGTTTTTCATGGTTTCGATGCGTGCCCGCGCCATGGGTCCGGTGGCGCCGGCCTCGCCGTAGCCCGTCAGGCCGCCGTCGGTATCGACGCGGATCAGGCAATTGCCGGCGATGTTCTTGATCGCCATGGCCCGGACGCCAGTAATCTTGACGCTTTTCAAGTGGGGCGCCGCCAGCGCGCGGTAGCGGCTGAACAGGCCGGCGCAGGGCAGCGCCAGGGCGAAGCGAAGCAGTTGACGGCGAGATAGGGTACGCATGGAAGAGACGTCCTCTATCGTCAAGTAATACCACCAGGTCGCAACGCCCGGAAGTATTCGACAGTGAAGGGGCTGTTTCTTTTCCAAAATCAGCTTGGAGAAAGCGTGCGGGCCGCGCCGCCTGCGAGGAAGAAAGCATGGACAGCCGCCATACAACATGGGCACGCCATGGCGGCACACGATGGCTTTGGACGCTGCGGCGGCAATCCAGTTCGTCGTTGCCGAGGCTCAAGACTTCTATTCGGAGACGAGCGCTGGGACGGTCCCTAACCCGGCGTAGCCGGAGCCAAACAGGCGCGCGATTTGTGTATCATCTCCCCAAGGGGTGGATGATGGGCCTGACACTGCTCACCGAACGGCATGCCGAGCAACGCCGAGGCGTTGGCGGCGGCCAGTACTACCTGACGGCGCTCGGCAAACAGGTAGTCGCGCGGGCCTCAAACTCAAGGAGCTTGTCATTATTCCAGAACTTGCGGCGGCGCCCTGCCGCTGATTTCAATATTCTGCCAAATTTCGGCAAGAAGTTAACTACGTAGGTACTAACGGTCGCGGCTCAGCCGATTGGGATCAACTTCTCCACTTTCATGTCGTCTGCGCGTGAAACAGGCATGTTAGCCTAACTCTATATGCTGTTTTCCGAGTCCTTTTTCCCGCAGCGTTTTGGCATCACCACGCGGGATCTGGAGAATTACCTGGCAGAAGCGCTCGCGCAGGGAGGCGCCTATGCCGACCTGTACTTCGAATACGTGTCGAGTAGTTCGATCAGCATCGACGAATCGATTGTGAAGAGTGCGTCGCAGGGGGTGTCGCTGGGGGTGGGCGTGCGCGTGATCGCGGGCGAACGTACCGGGTACGCGTATAGCGACGACCTGAGTCCGGAAAAGATTCGCAAAGCCGCGCGGGTGGCCGCCTGCATTGCGGCGGGGCCGGCCACGGTTGAAAAAGTATCGCTGCATGAGTCGGGGCGGCGCAACCTCTATCCTGTGTTGACCGCGCCCACCGAAACAGCCTTCGCCGAACGCGTGGAACTGGTGAAGCGCGCCGACCGCGCGGCGCGTGCCTACGATGCGCGCGTCTTCCAGGCGCAGGCCAGCTATTTCGACAGTTTGCGCCAGGTGCTGGTGGCCACCAGCGACGGCGTGCTTTCCTGGGACCGGCAGCCGCTGGCGCGCTTGAACGTGGCGGCCCTGGCGCGCTTGAACGGCGGCACGCCGCAGCGGGGGCATGCAGGCGGCGGCGGGCGCGTGGAGCTTAGCTTTTTCCTGAACGACAAGACGCCCGAGCATTTCGCCGCACAAGCCGCGCGCGAAGCCATCGTGATGCTGGACGCGGTGGACGCTCCGGCCGGCGAAATGACCGTGGTGCTCGGCCCGGGCTGGCCCGGCATCCTGCTGCATGAAGCCGTGGGGCACGGGTTGGAAGCAGATTTCAACCGCAAGGGGGTTTCGGCCTTCAGCGGACGGATCGGCCAGCAGGTGGCCAGCCCTTTGTGTACGGTCATCGACGACGGCACCATCGCCAACCGGCGCGGCTCGTTGAATGTGGATGACGAAGGGCACCCCACGGGACGCAATGTGCTGATCGAGAACGGGATCCTGCGCGGTTATCTGCAGGACAAGCTTTCCAGCCGCCTAACCGGCGCCGCGGAAACCGGCAGCGGCCGCCGCGAGAGCTACGCGCACATCCCCATGCCCCGCATGACCAACACCTTCATGCTGGCGGGCGAAAGCGATCCGGCGGAGATTATCCGCTCCGTCCCGAAGGGCCTATATTGTCCCGATTTCGGCGGCGGCCAGGTGGATATTACCAGCGGCAACTTCGTTTTTTCGGCCGCGGAGAGCTATCTCATCGAAGATGGCCGCGTGACGCGTCCGGTGCGCAACGCCACGCTGATCGGCAACGGTCCGGAAGCCTTGAAGTACGTCAGCATGGTGGGCAACGACCTGAAGCTGGACGAAGGCATCGGGATGTGCGGCAAAGAGGGGCAGAGCGTGCCGGTCGGCGTGGGTATTCCGACGATCAAGATCGATCGCATGACGGTGGGGGGAACGGCGTGACCGGGAACGATTACACCGGGCTGGCCATGGGGATCGTCCGGCAGGCGCTGGCGGCCGGCGCCATCGATGCCGAATGTACTGTCAGCGAAGGCGACGAGTTTTCCGCCAATGTGCGGCTGCGCGAAGTAGAGACACTGAAGGAAGCCGGGTCGCGCGCGGCGGGATTGCGCATCCTGCGGGGACGCCACACGGGGTCGGCGTACACTTCCGATCTTTCAGACGATGGCGTGCGGCAGATGGTGCGGTCGGCGATCGAGTTGGCCTATATTACCACTGAAGATCCGCACGCCGGTCTTCCGGATGGCGGCGAATTGGGATCGATTTCAGGCGATTTGGGTATGTACTGCGCCGATGTGGAGGGCCTTCCGACCGAGCTGAAAATCGACATGGCGCGGCGCGCAGAAGATGCCGCGTTGCGCGCGGATCCGCGCATCACCAACTCCGACGGCGCATCCTTCGAGACGCACGTGGGCCGGCACGTATTCGCCAATTCGCGGGGGTTCGCAGGGGAGTACCAGTCCAGCTACTGTTCGCTCTCCACCGTACCGGTGGCGCGCGAGGGCGAGTCGATGGAACGCGACTATTGGTACACGGCGGCGCGCGGCTTTGCAGGGCTGGAGAAACCCGAAGACGTGGGCCGTATCGCGGCGGCGCGCACTGTGCGTCGGCTGGGCGCGCGCAAGGTGGAGACGCAGAAAGTGCCGGTGGTTTTCGAGCCGCGCACCGCGCGTTCGCTGCTCGATAACATCTTCGACGCGGTGCATGGCGGAGCGATTTACCGCAATGAATCGTTTCTGGCGGGCAAACTGGGAGAGCGGGTAGCGTCTGAGAACCTGACCGTGATCGACGACGGCACCATCCCCGGGCTGTTCGGCACGTCGCCGTTCGATGACGAAGGTGTACCCACGCGGCGCACGGTGGTGATCGAGAAGGGCGTGCTGAAAAGCTATCTGTTAAACACGTACACCGCGCGTAAGCTGGGCCTGCGCACCACCGGCAATGCTTCCCGCGGGCTGGCGGGAAACGCGGGAGTGGGCAATGGCAACCTTTATATCGAGCGCGGCGCGGCGCCGCCCGAGCAAATCATCGGGGGCATTCGCGATGGTTTCTATGTGACCGAGCTGATCGGGTTCGGAGTGAACATTGTGACGGGCGATTATTCGAGAGGCGCGGTCGGACTATGGATCCGGGGCGGGGAACTGGCGTTTCCCGTCTCCGAGGTCACGATTGCAGGTACGCTGCCGCGAATGTTGATGGACCTGGAGGCGATCGGCGCGGACTTGGAATTCCGCGGGTCGATGGCTGCCCCCACGTTGATGGTGCGAGAGATGACCGTCGGCGGGAAGTAGGGGCGAGGGTTGAAGTGGTAATATCGTCTCGGTGGCCAACAAAATAGCAACGGAGCAAAAGGGCGTACCGGTGGCCGTGCTGGTAGTGGCGCTCGTAGTCATTCTGGGCGCAGGCTTCTTTCTTTACCTCGACCGGGCATCGCATCGTCCAGCGCCGCCGCCGGCGCCGCTTACGGCCGAGGCGAAGGCGTACGTGCGCAACCTGCAATTGGCGGATGTCGATATGCAGAAGCACGAAAGCTATATGAAGCAGGCGGTGGTCGAGATCACCGGCAAGATCGGCAACAACGGCGGGCGCAACTTGAAGGAAGTCGAGATCAACTGCGTCTTTTACGATCCGTACGGCCAACTGGTTCTGCGCAAGCGGGTGCCCATCGTGGGCCAGAAGATGGGCGGTCTGGCGCCGGGCGAGATCAAGAACTTCCGGCTGGCCTTCGACGATATTCCGGATAGCTGGAATCAGGCGCTGCCGCAACTGGTAATTGCGCAGATCGACTTCGACTGACTTTCTTGGCCGGCATGTCCTCACCCGCTGCTATCGGCTTTCGCGCGCATTCCGGATGGGCGGCGGCGGTTGCCGTGACGGGCCTTGCGGACGCGCCCGTGGCGATCATGCGGCGGCGTATCGAAATGCGGGAAAGCGCCGCTGCCGGTCCCTCGCAGCCGTATCACGCCGCGGTGGGCTTGAATATCCGGGAAGCGGAACAACTCATAGCCCGATGCGCGGCGCGCGCGGCGGCTATGGCGGCGACCGGCTTGCGCGCCATGGTCGAAGACTTAGGGCAGCTCGGCCACAGCGTGGCAGGATACGGTTTGCTGACAGGCTCGGGAAGGCCGCTGCCGGCGCTCGAACGCATCCTGGCCGCGCACCCGCTGCTGCACAGCGCGGAAGGCGAACTGTTTCGCGAGGCGCTGCGCGCCGCTATTCGCCAGTGCGGTCTGCAACCGATCGAGGTGAAGGAGCGCGAGTTGTTCACGCGCGCCGCGGCCAGGTTGCGTCTTCCCGCCAGCCGGATTGAAGAACATGTGGCCGCCATGGGGAAGTCGATCGGGCCGCCCTGGCGGCAGGACGAGAAGTTCGCCGCGGCCGCCGCGTGGCTGGCCCTGTTCTAGCCAGGCTGGGGCACGCGTTTCGCCTTGTGGGGCGGGCAATCATGCCCGCAGCCGCCTTTCAGCCGGGCCACCGGGAAGCCCCGGATTGAACAATCTGTGGCTTGCCGCCAAAAATTTTGCGCTGAAAACAAAGGTACTTGGCGGCAGCCACAGGCCAGGCGGCTGCGGCCACGATTGGCCGCCCCACATCTGATTTTTCATCATCGCTAGGCGGTGGCCAACGTCTCCCGCTTGCTGCGATGATACTCCGCCAGTTGCAAATTCGCCGAAGCCACAGTTTGCAGGGCTTCCACCACGCGCGCCAGATCGCGACCGGGCACCACGGCGTACAATTCATCCTCGCCCAAGTCGGTATAGACCCGGTTGCCGATACATGCCGAGCTGGTGACTACGCCGCCTGCCAGCGCGGCGGGCAGCGCCATGCACGTGGGACGCGGCAATAGCGGCGCATTCGCCGAAACGCCGGCCCGGAGCGCCGCTTCGCCGAGCAGCATCAGGCGCGCGGGACGGCCGGCGAAGATCACCACGTCGGGCGCGACGGGCGTTTCGCCAAGCGGCGAATAAACGACCGCGGCGGGCGGCTCGGGCAGACGGGGAATGCCGGGCACCTCCTCCATTTTCACGTAGCCCAGCGATGCCATCAAAGAAAGGGTCTGCTCCAACTCCGGCGCGCGCTCCGGCGGCAGGGCGATGTTATGTGTGTAGCTTCCAATCGGGCAGTTGTAATGGTCGGCGGCCACCGTGTAGAACGAACGGCCTTCCGCCGCCAGGCGCCAGAAGCTGCATCCGGACGGCATGACGCCGGCAAATCTTTCTACGCCGGCAGGCGGCGCATTCAGAAACGCGACAGCTACAGGGCGGCGCGTGAGCCCCAGCGCGCTGGAAAGCTGTCTTTCGATGTTGAGGTAATCGGTCATCAACCCAGTATATAGGCTGCCGCCGGTTTTCTTCTTGACCTGTCTATAGCTATCGGGTTGACACTGGGAACTGGATGACGTGGACGATTTCCAAACTCGCCGCGCACTGCGGTCTGAGCCGTGGCACGCTGTTGTATTACGAATCCATCGGACTACTGAAGCCGCCGGCGCGGACCGCCGGGAACTACCGTCGGTACGGCCAGCGCGATCTGGAGCGTTTGCAACAGATCTGCGCTTACCGCCATGCCGGGCTGACCCTAGAGGATATCCGCGCCATCATCACGCAGCCGGATCGGCGCGAGAGCGATGCGGCCGCTGTCCTGAAACGGCGGCTGGTGGCGCTCGACGCCGAGATCGAAACACGGCGCGCCCACCAGCGCGCTATTCTGCAACTGCTCAAGAACGATTCGATAGGGAGAAACAAGATGATCACAAAAGAGAAGTGGGTCTCGATTATGAAAGCCTCGGGGATGACCGAGGATGCCATGCATCGCTGGCACGCGGAGTTCGAAAAGGCCGCGCCCGCGGAGCACCAGGAGTTTCTCGAATACCTGCATATTCCGGCGGCCGAGATCGGCACCATTCGCGCCTGGAGCAAGAAGCATCAGCCGCCGGTGCGCGCAGGTTCTTAGTAAGTCAAACCGTAGCCGTACGGGTACAGCGGATCGTAACCTGCGTCGCCGCGATGGACGGTAACCTGCGCCATGGTACGCGGCCAGGAGAAACTGAGCTTGCCAGTGGGCTTGTAGTCGCCGAATAGAACGTCCGCTACGCCGTCGCCTTCGGTGCCGGGCAGCCACGCGGCGACGAACGCATCCGCTTTGGCGATCACTTTGTCGAGAATCATGGGGCGGCCGGAGATTAAAACGACTACTACCGGAATGCCGGCCGCCTTCATATTGTCGACCGCTGCTACGTCTTCCGGCGCCAGGCTCAGGTCGCGGCGATCGCCGTTCGTTTCGGCGTAGGGCTTTTCGCCGATCACGACAACTCCCACGTCGGCGCCTTGCGCGCCTTTGCCATCCATGGCAAACGTGATGTGGGTCGTTGGCGAAGCCGCCTTTTTGATGGCCGCCAGAATGGTGGTGCCGCCGGGCGTGGGGGTGCCGCTGCTGCCCTGCCAGGTGATGGTCCAGCCACCCGATTGATTGCCGATATCGTCCGCGTTCTTGCCGCCGACGTGGATACGCTTCGCCGTCTTCGCCAGCGGCAAAGCCGCGTGGTCGTTCTTCAGCAGCACCAGCGACTGCCGGACGGCATCCCGAGCCACGGCCCGGTGCTCCGGCGATCCAAACTGCTTCCAGAGCGAACGGTCGGCCTGTTGGGAATGGTTCTTATCCATCAGGCCCATGGCGAACTTCACGCGCAGAATGCGCCGCACGGCGTCGTCGATGCGCGCCATCGGCACCGTGCCATCCTGCGCCGACTCTTTGAGCCTGGCAATGAATTCCTGGTAGCGTTCCGGCACCATTACCATGTCCATGCCAGCGTTTATGGTCATCGCGATCTTGTGCTTGTAATCGCCGGGCAGCGCGTCGATAGCGGCGTAATCCGAGATCAGGAAGCCTTCGAACCCCAGCTCGTCCTTAAGGACTTCGGTCAGCAGCCGCTTGTTGGCGGACATTTTCAACCCGTTCCAACTGCTATAGGACGGCATGATGGAACCTACGCCCGCGCGGATGGTGGTGATGTAGCCCTGCATGTGAATCCTGCGCAGCGTATTCTCATCCATGCGGGTATCGCCCTGGTCCAGAAGATGCGGACCGATCGTGCTGCTGCCGTAGGTTGTGCCGCCATCGCCCACATAATGCTTCGCGCAGCCCAGGATGGACAACGGATCGGCGAGGTCGTCGCCCTGCAGGCCGCGCACGGCGGCGGCGCCCAACTCCGTGACGCCTTCAGGCTCGTCGGAATATCCTTCGTAGGTGCGGCCCCAGCGAATGTCGCGCGGCACGGTGACGCAGGGCGCGAAGCCCCAGTTGATGCCGGTGGCGCGCACTTCGACCGCCGTAATGCGCTCGATCTTCGCGATCAACGCGGGATTGCGCGTGCAGCCCAGCCCGATGTTATGGGGGAACATGACCGCGCCCAACACGTTATTGTGGCCGTGTACGGCGTCCACCCCGTAGAGGAGCGGGATCGAAAGGCGCGTCTCCAGGGCGCGCTTGTTATAACGGTCGATCAGGTTGGTCCAGGCTTCCAGGCTGTTGCCTTCCTTGGGATCGGAATCGCCGCCGCTGAGCACCGATCCCAGGTAGTACTTGGCGATGTCCTCATCGGACTTCAGGAATAGCTGGTCGGGCTGGGTCATCTGGCCGACCTTTTCGTCGAGCGTCATTTTGGCGAGCAGGGCATTTGCCTGGGGATCGAAGGAAGAGAATTTACGCGGTCCCGATTGGGAGGTGGCAATCAGGCAACCCAGTCCGACAAGGCATAGGATTGCAGGAAAACGCATTTTGACCATAAGAGGGGATCATAGCATCCCGCTCAGCGGGACTTAAAAGTCCCGCCGGCACGCTGAAGCCTGCGCCCACGGATTATGCTGAAGTGATGGTTCGTTTGTGTACGCTGCTTTGTTTCGTTCCGCTGCTGCTGGCGCAAAGCGACGATATTCGCGCCGTGCTGACGCACTCCGAAGAGGCCTGGAACCGCGGCGACCTGGCGGCATTCGCATCCTACTATGACGATTCGCCGGAAACCACCTTTGTCGGCCGCGACGTAGTGAAGGGGGGCGTGCAGGCCATTCTGGGTCGGTATCGCAAAGCGTATCCGACGCGGGAGGCGATGGGCACGCTCTCCTTTTCCAACGTCGGCGTGCGCATGTTGACGCCGGATTTCGCGCTGGTCACCGGTGAGTTTCATCTGGAGCGTACCGCCGCGGGCGGTGGAAGCGCCTCCGGCAGGTACACCCTCATCCTGAGGAAGACCGCGGCGGGATGGAAGATCATCCACGACCACACCAGTCAAATCGCGCCCAACTAGAATTCGTATACTGGTTGCATGGTCAAAATGCTGCTGTCTGCGTCGTTGCTGGTCTTCGCGGCTGCCCTATTCGGCGCCGCCAATGTTTATGAATTCACTTTGAACTCTATCGACGGCGCACCCGCGCCGCTGTCCGCCTACAAGGGAAAGGTGCTGCTGCTGGTCAACGTGGCGAGCAAGTGCGGCTTTACGCCGCAATACAAGGAATTGGAAGCGGTTTACGAAAAGTATAAGGATCAGGGCCTGGTTATCGCGGGTTTCCCGGCCAACAATTTCGGGGCGCAGGAACCGGGCACGAACGAAGAGATCAAGACGTTCTGCACGCGCAAGTACAGCGTGACGTTTCCCATGTATGCGAAGATTTCGGTGAAAGGTTCCGACATCGCCCCGCTCTACGAATACCTGACGAAAGCCACGGGCGGGGACATCAAGTGGAACTTTACGAAATTCCTGATTGGCAAAGACGGGGCTATAGTTGCCCGCTTTGAATCGCCCGTAAAACCGGACGATCCGAAGGTTACTGAAGCCATCGAAAAAGCATTGGCCCAATAGGCGGGGTTTCGCTCGTTCGGGACGAAGACAGAAACCGGAGAGGCAACCGCGAGTTCCGTTTCTGTCTTCGTGTTTTCTTCTAGGCTCCCGGATGGGGCTCGTTTCCAGCGGCCGGCGAAACTGGCTCGAGAACGTCGTCGCCGTCTTCCGGCAGATCGTCTTCCAGGTCTAATCCTTCGTCCGACAAAGCGTCTCCCGCTTCCGGAGAACCCTTCTCCAGCTTGCGTTGGACCCGCCGGGCAGCTTTGTCGCGCTGCTTTTCCTGGCGGGCGAGTTCTTTCTGGCGTTTCTTAAATGTTGTACGCGATCTCATGGCCATAAAGTTCCTCTTTCGCTCTTCTCGTGGACTACGTTAATGGCAGCCGTTGCGGCTGCGGCGCGCATCACCAGCGGGGCTCACGGCGCTGCCGGGGCCCAGCGCCGCCACCGCCGCCGCGTCCACCGCGGAAACTGCCGCCGCCTCCGCCATGTCCGCCGCCCTCAACCTTGGGGCGAGCTTCATTGACGTTCAGCGCGCGGCCACCGAAATTAAATCCGTTCAGGGCGGCAATAGCGCGCTCCGCTTCGGCTGAGTCAGTCATCTCCACGAAAGCGAATCCGCGCGACCGGCCAGTATCGCGATCCGTCATCAGGCTGACGCGCTCCACAGTCCCGTGCTGCTCGAAAAGCGAGCGGATAGAATCTTCCGTCGCCTTGAAATCCAAGTTGCCTACGAAAATCTTCTTCACGTGATCTCCTCGTATTTGAAAGCGAGCAGACTAGGCGCAACTCTCGGCCAGGTTTTGCGGGCAAATCAAATTCGATTCCATGATACCAGATTTTGCGCAACTAAGCCCCCCAAAAGAGGCAAGTTTGTGCGCGTGAAGTCGCTCGAATTGTGCAGAACCCCCCGATTAACTGCTACTTACACATCGAGGATCATGTACGTGATCAATGCCGCCGCTACCGGCCGCTTCTCCGCATCGAAGATTTCCACACGCCCGCAACAAAGCCGCGCGCCGACCTTAACCAGGTGACATCGCGCGGTGATCTTTCCGTGCGCTACCGGACGAAGATAGTTGATCTTCATTTCGACGGTGGTCGCCGCGCGCGGGCGGCCCAGGTGGCGGGCCAGCGCCATCCCGACGGCCACGTCCGCCAGGGTAGCCGTCACCCCGCCATGCAGGACACCCGAACCGTTCATCAACTCAGGGCGCATGGCGCACTCGATGGTGACCCCGTCCTTGTGCATCCGCACCAACCGCAACCCGACGTGCGCGTTGAACGGAATTTCCTGCAGGAATTGCTTTAGTTTTTCGAATGTCATAGCGGAAATCAAGGTGAATCAATCGGCGGTGCGCCTACTCGCGGCAGATCCCCCGCTCGCTGCGGCGCACAAACTCGACCAGGTGGCGGGTTTCCGGGGTCGGGATCTCAATATCTATGCGTGCCAGCGCCTCCTCCAGCTTCAGGCCCGCGCGATACAGAAGGTGGTAAGCCCTTTTCAGCACGACGATATCGGCGTGTTTGAAGCCGGCACGCTTTAAACCCACCAGATTCAGGCCCATAGCCGCCACGTTGAAGCCCGAGTACAGGAAAAACGGCGGGACGTCGCTGTTCACGCGGGTGTTGCCCCCAATCATCGCCAACCGGCCGATCTTGGAGTATTGGTGGACCACCACGCCCCCGGATATGAACGCCTGATCTTCCATTTCCACGTAGCCCGCCACCAGCGCGCAACTGCAGATCACGGTGCGGCTGCCGATCTTGCAATTATGCGCGATGTGACCAGAAGTCATGATGTAGTTCTCGTCGCCGATTTCGGTGACGGATTCCGGTTGCGTGCCGCGCGAGATGGTGTAGTGTTCGCGGATCTGGTTGCCGTTGCCGATCCGCAAATAACTGCGCGCGCCGCTAAAGGCTTTGTCCAGGGGGTCCGTTCCCAGTACGGTCCCGGCGGAGATCCGGTTGCGCTCGCCCAGGGTAGTCCAGCGTTTGATATAGACATAGGGTTCCAGCTCACAGCCGGCGCCAATTTCCACGTCGGCTTCCACGATGCAGAAATCCCCTATCTTTACATCCGGGCCGATCCTGGCGTGCGGATGAATTCGAGCGGTAGACGCGATCACAGCTTGTATCATAAGACATGCGCGTACGTGAACTGGCGGAGTGGTTAGGCGCCACCTTCGAAGGTGACGGCGAAAAGGACCTGACGGGCGTCGCCCCGCTTGAAACGGCGGGCGGCAGCGAACTGTCCTTCCTCGGCGGACGCAAGGCGATGGCCCAGTCGGATGCCTCCGCGGCCGGCTGCCTGATCGTACCCCCGGAATATCCCAGCCCCAGCCGCCGTACGGTGATTCGGGCGCTGGAGCCGCGGACGGCGTTCGCGCGCGCCATGAACCGATTTTATCCGACGGTGGAGATCAAGCCGGGCATCCATCCTACGGCGGTGATCGGTAGGGATGTGGAGATCGGCGCACTGGCGGCCGTCGGGCCGCATGCCAGTATCGGTAACAGCACGCGCATTGGGGTGGCGAGCAGCATCGGGCCCGGCTGCGCGATCGGAAAGCGGGTGGTGCTGGGCGAGGGCTGCGTGCTGCACGCCAACGTCACCATTTACGACAATGTGGACCTGGGACGCGGCGTGATCCTGCACTCCGGCTGCGTGATCGGCGCGGACGGTTTCGGCTACGTCTTCGAGAACGACCGTTACCACAAATTTCCGCAGGTGGGCCGCGTGGAGATCGGCGACTTTGTGGAGATTGGAGCGAATTCCTGCGTGGACCGGGCGGCGCTGGGCGTCACGGTGATCGGCGAAGGCACCAAACTCGACAATATGGTACACGTGGGGCATAATTGCCGGATAGGCCGTCACGTCGTGGTGGCCGCCCAGACCGGCTTTTCAGGCGGGGTCGTGGTGGAGGATTATGCGGTGATCGGGGGACAGGTGGGCATCGGCGATAAAGCCCGCATCGAATCGCGGGCGGTATTGGGATCGGGCTGCGGCATCCTGACCTCGAAGATTGTCCGCTCCGGGCAGATTGTCTGGGGAACGCCCGCGCGTCCTTTGAAGGAGCATCTCGAACAACTCGCCAATTTGGCGCGGCTCCCCGAGATGCGCCGGCAGTTCGTGGATTTGAAGCGCCGCCTGACGCACCTGGAATCGTCGATGCCGAGCCGGGACAAATGAAATCGCAACCTAATCGGCCATGCTAATCGTGGTGGGCGGGCATACGCGCAATATCGGAAAAACCTCGGTGGTGGCGGGGCTGATCCAGAGCTTGCCTCACCGGGACTGGACCGCCATGAAGATCACCCAATTTGGGCATGGAATCTGTTCCGCTTCCGGCGTCGAATGCGACTGTTGTCTGGCCGCCGACCATCCCTTTGCCATCGCCCAGGAAGGCCGCCCCGGCGGTTCCGACTCGGGACGGTTCCTGGCCGCCGGCGCCCGCCGCTCCTATTGGGTGCGCACCGCGACAGGCCAGTTAGCCAACGCCGTGCCAACCGTGCGGGAGGTCTACGCCGCCAGCCGGAACCTGATCGTAGAGTCCAACAGCCTGGTCGAGTTCTTGACGCCGGATCTGTTCCTGGTGGTGCTGGACTTCGCCCGGGACGATTTCAAGGCATCCACAAGGCGCGTCATCGACCATGCCGACGCGTGCATCGTGGTGGACAGCGAGGCCGTGGAGCCGTCCTGGGGAAGTTTCGCCGGCGCGGAGTGGGCGGCCAAGCCTCGCTTCCAGGTCCGGCCGCCTCAGTACGTTACGGCAGAGCTTACGGCATTCGTCGAGGCGCGGCTGGAGGCGCAATCTTCCGCGGGTCCGTCGGGATGCATGTCCGTATAATGCAGCTCAACCAGGGCTTGATGCAGGATGCGGTTGGCCTCGCCGACCTGCTGTTGTAATAGTTCCAATTGTTGCCGCGCACGGTAGTCCGCCTGGGGCAACACCAAATTCAGATAATCCGCGCAGGCATCGATGACGCTGAGTGGTTGGCGGAGGTCATGAACCAGTCCGGTCATCATGGGCCAGACCCGTTGCTGCACGGCATCGGAGAGGGAAGCGGAAGAATGTGGAGAGAGTGTTAGCATGTGGACCTGAACTCGGGGGTGACGACGATTATAACCCAGGGATACCTCCGCGCAAGTAGATTTATGCAGATTTCTTGACTTTGTTCGGACGGCGATCAGATGGTGATCGGATGGCCTTGGCAGAGGGTGTGAATCAGGATTGGCCGAAGGAAGCCAAAGGCAATAAATTTGCGATATATCGCACTTGATTAGATCGGCTTACGAGATTTAGTTAAAGTTTCACTTCTTCGCTCGCGATGGTAACTCCAGCCGCTTCTACCCGGTTCCGGCCTTGTCGTTTCGCGCGGTAAAGCGCCGCGTCGGCATCGCGCACCAAGTCGTCGGCCGGCGGGATCAGGGGCGGAATCGCACAGGCGGCGCCCAAACTACACGTCAGCCGGATTTCAGTGTCGCCGGCCAGGAAGCTTTCGGCTTCAATGGCACTACGAATGCGTTCGGCGAGCGCAATGCCTCCCGGCAATTCGCAACCCGGCAGCACGATCAGAAACTCCTCACCCCCGTACCGGCCGACCGAATCGTATCGCCTGACGGATGCTTTCATCCGCGCGCCGACCTGGCGCAGCACGGCGTCGCCGGCCATGTGGCCGAAGTGATCGTTGACCGGCTTGAAGCCATCCAGATCGGCCATCAGAACAATCAGAGGCTCACCGCTGCGGCCGGAACGGGCCAGTTCATTTTGGAGAATGTCGAAAATTGCGGTGCGATTCCACAATGCGGTGAGCCCATCGCGGGTGGCTTGTTCACGTAGGGCCTCGCGTGCTTCGACGAGTTGCTGCTGTAACGCGAGCACGCGCTCGCCGGCGCGGAGGCGGGCGTGCAGCTCATCGACTTGAAATGGCTTGACAATATAATCGTCGGCGCCCGAGTCCATGCCGATCACGACATCTTCCTGATCGGCCCGCACGCTGAGCAGCAGCATGTACACATACCGGTCCCGGATGCCTTCTCGCACCTTCCGGCACACTTCCGCGCCTTCCATTCCGGGCATCATCCAGTCCAAAAGGGCGAGGCGCGGCCCATTCTCCTGGCAGAGCAGATCCCAGGCTTGTTGGCCATCCGTCACCACGATCGCGTCGTAGCCCCATTCGAGGAGCAGCTTTTGCAGCAGGTCGCGGAATACCGGACTATCGTCCGCAACTAGAATCCGATATTGGGGTTTATGAGGTAAGACCGGCAAATCCATCTGACCGCACACATTATAACCTCATAAGCCCGGGCCCGGCTGAAAAACCACCAGATTGCTGCTTTCCAATCACAGTGGTGGTTTTCAGCCATCTAAGGGCAGGGAATCGAACGGCATAAGTCTCAATGATTCCGTAAGTTATTACTCTGGGCATCGAATTGCCAAGAGAGACGGCAGCAGATGATTATGCCACGCGACGTCCGCCATTCCAGGTACCTTGCACCTGCTGCTTTGTTGCTGGCGGCAGCTTCGGTCATAAGCGCGCAAGACGCAGCTGGCCCTCCGCAGGATCCCGGCGCCCCGGAGCGCGGCGTAGCCCGCCTCAGCATCACCGGCGGAGAAGTTTCGGTGCGCCGCGGAGATTCCGGGGAGTGGGTGGCAGGCGTCATCAATGCACCGCTCATGGTGGAAGATCGCGTATCGACCGGCACCGGCTCCCGCGCCGAAGTGCAGTTCGATTCCGCGAACCTGATCCGCGTGGGCGCCAAAGCGGAGATTCGCCTTGCTGAGTTAAGCTACAACCACTACCATCTCCAGGTGGCCCACGGGACGGTAAGTTTCCGGGTGCTGCGGCCGTCTCAGGCCAAAGTTGAAATCGACACTCCTACCGTCTCTGTAAGACCTTCCCATGTAGGCGCTTACCGTATCTATGTTCAAGAAGACGGTCAAACGGAAATCACGGTTCGGCTGGGCGATGTGCAGGTCACGACGCCGCGCGGCACGGAGCAGTTGCAGGCCGGGCAAACGATGCTGGCCAGGGGTACCGCGGACGATCCCGAATTCCGCATCGTACCCGCCATCGCCATGGACGTCTGGGATACATGGAACGAAGAGCGCGACCGGGAGATGTTGAGCTCTCCCAGTTACAGCAACGTTCCGCAGGATACGTACGGATCGGAAGATCTGGATAACCATGGCCAGTGGGTGGACGTGCCGTCGTACGGCCAAGTTTGGAGCCCGTCCGTAGATCCGGATTGGGCGCCCTACACAAACGGCCGCTGGGTCTGGGAAGACTATTATGGTTGGACCTGGGTTAGTTACGACCCCTGGGGTTGGGCGCCGTTTCACTATGGCCGCTGGTTCTATGCGGCACCGTATGGCTGGTGCTGGTATCCGGGTGGATTCGGGCATCATTATTGGTCGCCCGCGCTGGTGGCATTCTTTGGATTTGGGCCGGGGGTAGGCGTCGGATTCGGATTTGGGAATATCGGCTGGGTGGCGCTGGCGCCCTTTGAACCCGTATACGCATGGTGGGGCCGCGGTTTCTACGCCGGGTTTCGCAACCCCGGATACTTCAACCGCGGCATGAGTCTTACCAACGTAAATGTCGCCAATGTTTATCGCAACGCGCGCGTGGCAAATGGTGTTTCATCGGTTTCCGCAACGGATTTCCGGCAGGGTAGGTTTAGCGGCATCTCGCGTATGAGTGGGGCACAGATTCATGATGCCGGGCTGGTGCGCGGCCAGTTGCCGGTGGCGCCGACCAGCGCGAATCTGAGGTACTCGAACCGCGCGGTGGCGAATATGCCGCGCAGTTCGGAAAACGTGCATTTCTTTGGCCGCAGCGCGGCGGCGGCGGTACAGAGGGTTCCATTCGCCGAGCAGCAGCGCGCCATGCAACAGTTCAGCCGGCAGACGAGTGCCGCGACGATGACTCGCGGCACAGCCGGGGCGGCCACCGGTGGGTGGCGCAGCTCGAGCAGCGCGGCTACGTCCGGGGCGGGCGAGGCGCGCAGCACAGGTGCCTGGCGGCCTGCCAACGAACCTTCTCAGGCGGGGACGGCGGCTCGTGGCACGGGCGGTTATGCTCCTGGTAATAGCGGCAGTGGATGGCAGCGCTTTGGCGAGCCTCGTTCGAACGTATCGGGCACGCCGCGGGCGTATCCGACAGGAGGCACGCCGGGAGATCGTCCTTATGGGTCGGCCGCGGGCGGCGGGAACGCTCACCCGCAGTCGATCCGCGTGGCGCCGCCGGTGGTGCGGGAGAAATCCACACAGGGCAGTACGCGGAGTCAAGGTTCGAGTAGCCGCGCTTCCGGCGGGTCGCACGCCGGCGGCGGCGGGCATGGCGGTGGTGGACACCGGTAACGCGAACATCAAGTTTCTTCCCTCGGGCCCGTTCCGGCAGTACATGGCACGGGCCCGTTTTTTATTCAGGCGACGGGGATGTAAGTTGACATAATATTCGTTATAGGAAGTTGGCTAGAGGCCCTCGCCCGCACAGTATACCGTCCCGCCCCGCATGCCACTCAGGCTAAACTGGAGAAAAGCAGCCATGACCATCGAAGAACGCCTGAACCGCATCGAACAGTTCAGCGCCGTGGCCGACGAACAACGCCGCAAGGACCGCGAGACGGACCGCGCCCTCTGGCGCGACACACAGCAACAACTCAACGACCTCGCGCTCAAGCTGGCCACCCTCGGCGACCGCATCCAAGAGATCGCCGAGGAATCCCGCGCCGCGGATCGGCGCTTGGGCGAGCGCATCGCCGAAACCGACAAACGGCTCGGCGAGCGCATCGAAAGCATGATCTCGGCCATGGGCGGATACATCCGCGAGCACCCGCCCACGGCATAAGTTCCCGATCGGGATTCGGAACGGACGGCCCGGACCCGCCAGCACCAGGCCCGTAGCACGACGGCTATACTGGAGAAAGCATGACCATTGACGAGCGGTTCGCACGCATCGAACACGTCACGGCCGGTCTCGCCGAAGAGCGTCGCAAGGACCGCGAAGAACTCCGCGGCCTATGGCGAGACACAGAAAGGCAACTAGACCAGCTAACGGGCCGGGTGGACGCCATCGCCGCGCACCTGGACACCTTCATCACGGAATCCGCAGCACGAGACCGCGAGACCGATCGCCGTTTCCGCGAAACCGACGTCCGCATCGACAAAATGGTCTCAGCCATGGGAGAGTTCATCCGCGCCCTCTCACCCACAGCCCATCCATAACCAAAAAGGGGTAACCCAAAAAGGGGTACCCCGGATAGAGGACGCACTTAAGCTACCAAGGCCGGAGATCGGTTACGCTGCTAAACTGGCCCTCGCCGATCGCTGCCGAGGCCAGCGGCACCACGCCCGAAGGCATGCTCGACACGCCGCACTCGAAGTTGGCCACCCTAATCACCGTGTAACTTCCGACTACGCATGCCGACTGATCCAACCCGAATGTGGCTACATTTTCCCGCAAGTAGATATACACCGTCTTCGCATTGAAACTCACCCACAGGAACGAGACGCCCGACGAGGCTGGATATGTGGCCCCGTTGTACGTCCGGCGCGCGGCATACGTGCTGCATTGCCCACAAACGTTTAACCGCGAGCTGTTGCTGGGGCCGATGGCCACTTCGAAATCCGTGGTGTTGCTGGTATCGCTCCCCGGCCAGGGACCGCTGAGCCGCACGGAGCCCGTGAACCTGTTGGCAAACGTGATGTCAACCTCGTAGGTATTTGGGTCAACGGTCCAGCTCACCTGGTCCAGCGTGAGCCTGTTCCCATTGCTGTCCGTGCACAATACACCGATGTTCGGAGACGGGATCCCATGCGTGCTTTCCGTAACCACCACATACGTGACGCCGCTGTAGGGCGCATACCAGTTCGTCATGCCATGGACCTGCGGCAGGGCCGCAGCCAGGATGACGCCAAGCAGAAACATCGTCGTCTTCATTGAATTACCCTCCTGAAGCAGGAGGTGGCCAAAAGAGCCGCCGGCTTTCAAGAATTCTTGGGCCATCCGCCGAAAACCTCGAATGCATGCGAGGTCACGCGGCGGGCAGTCCCGGCGCCCACCTGGATGCCGAACGCCTCGACAGTGCCGGTCGCGGTGTCCACCATCACGAAGGTTGGCAGGACATCCTCCCACTTCCCCGGGAATCGCGCCCCCATGACCGGACCCGGATTGATGGCCAACGTCCGGCCGACGCGCGCCACGCTGAAGTTGTGATTGTGTCCGTAACAAACGATGTCGTACAGCCCCGAAGCGGCCATGGGCCGCGCCAGGTAATCGAAATGGTTTACCGCAACCTGCTTGCCGTCCAGTTCGGTCTCGAAGAGTTCGCCGTGCACGCGCACCCGGCCGGAGGATTTGCGCGTAATCCGGAACAGATCCGCATCGTTGTTTCCGAAAACGATGTCCACTGGTCCTGGAAACCGCGCCAGCACATCCATCACGAACGGCGAGCACAAATCCCCGCAGCAGATAAGCCGTTCGGCCGCCGCGCTCACGTGTTCGATGGCCGCCGCCAGGTTCCAGAGATTGTCGTGAATGTCGGAAATCACTGCAAAGCGCATAGAGTCATTTTAGGACGCTCCCTGACGGTCGCGGCTCAGCCGATTGGGATCAACTTCTCCACTTTCATGTTGCGCAACCCTGTTTGTCGGCTTGTTACAGTACCGGCATTCAAATGGGTTATACTGTTCCGAGTCGCGCCACCGGATGTGCTGTTCCGGCGGGCGCGGGGGAGGGCGCCCTTCCCTACCCCATTATCGGAGGCATCGATTTCCTGGGAGGTTGATTGCGTTCGACACGTAAGAACTTGGAGGATAATAGGCGGATGCAAAAGTTCATCCGAAGGCCGGCGATTCCCGCCGGCGCGATCGCGATGCTGTTCCTGGCAGCCGTTCGGGTTTCTGCCCAGCCGGCTGCGCAGCCGCGCCGTTTGCCCGACGGAAAACCCGACCTGAACGGGATCTGGCAAGCGCTGAATACAGCCAATTGGGAACTGGAAGAGCATGCTTCACGGACCGGATTAGTCGTCGCGATGGGCTCAATAGGTGCAGAGCCCGGCGGTCCGGGAGTGGTGGAGGGCGGCGAAATCCCTTACCTGCCCGCGGCTCTAAAAAAGAAGAAGGCCAATTTCGAGCACCGCCTGACGGCCGACCCCGAGGTCCGCTGTTACTTACCGGGGATACCGCGGGCCGCCTACATGCCTTATCCGTTTCAGATTTTCCACAGCACCAAGGCGATCTTCTTTGCCTACCAGTATGCCGGCGCCGTACGCAATATCTTTCTGGAAAATCCCGGGCCCGCGCCCATCGATTCCTGGATGGGCCAATCGGTGGGTCACTGGGAGGGGGACACGCTGGTGATCGACGTCACGGGTCTGGATGACCGGACATGGCTCGACAGGGCCGGGGATTTCCATAGCGATGCGCTGCACGTGGTCGAGCGCTACACCCCGATGGGCCCCGACATCCTTTCGTACGAGGCGACCATCGAGGATCCCAAAGTTTTCTCGCGGCCCTGGAAGATCAGCATGCCGCTATACCGTCACGTCGAAAAGGATGCCCGGCTGATGGAATTCAAATGCGTGGAGTTCGTCGAAGACCTCATGTATGGCCAGTTCACAAAGAAAGACGGAAAATGAAAGGATCGCTAGGAGATCTTCAATGAGAACGAAATCTTTCCCGTTGTTGGCCGGCGCCGCTTTGGTTCTTGCGGTCACCGCGGCCACCCCGGCATGGGCGCATCATGCGTTTGCCGCGGAGTTCGATGCCAAGCGGCCGGTACACCTGGTGGGCGTCGTTTCGCAGGTGGAACTGATCAATCCGCACGCCTGGATTCATGTGGACGTAAAAGCTCCCGACGGTAAAGTGACCACCTGGATGATAGAAGCCGGCAGTCCGAACGTGCTCCTGCGGCGCGGTTTCACCAAAACAACGGTGGCGCCGGGAACCCCCGTGGTAGTGGACGGTTACCAGTCCAAAGATGGGTCGCTGCGTGCGAACGGCAAAGATATTACGCTACCCGACGGGCGGAAACTGTTCCTGGGATCGTCGGGCACCGGCGCGCCGTACGACAAGAAATAATCGAAGAGAGGAGAGCGAATCCAAGATGTGCTATCGATTCCTAGTATCGCTGGGCGCACTATCCGTGCTGCTGGCGGCGCCCGTTTTGGCACAGAGTTCAGGTGGAGTGCCGCGCGCTCCCGATGGCCATCCCGACCTGGAAGGGATCTGGACCAATGCGACGATCACACCTCTCGAGCGGCCCGGCGCGCTGGCGGGAAAAGCCACGTTGACCGACGCGGAAGCCAAAGTATTGGAGGCGAAAAGCGCCGACGAACTGGCCGAGGCCGACGGCAAATCCGAGGGGCCTTTACTGACCGCGACAGGTTCGGCGGGGACGGGCGGGTACAATGCGCTGTTCATCGACCGCGGTTCGGAATTCGCGCGCGTGGACGGCGTGAAGCGCACCTCGTTGATCATCGATCCGCCGGATGGCAAGGTTCCCCGCATGTCGGCGGAGGCCGGCCGGCGACTCGCCGCATCCTATGTTGGGGGTGGCTTCGATAGCGTGAAAGAGCGGCCCCTTTCGGAGCGTTGTCTGATCGGGTTCGGTTCCACTTCCGGGCCGCCCATGCTTCCGGTGCTTTACAACAACAACTACCAGATCGTGCAGACTCCCGACAACGTGCTGATCCTGGTGGAGATGGTGCACGACGCCCGCATCGTGCGGATGAATGCGAAGCATGCCTCGCCCAATGTGCGCTTGTGGCTGGGGGATTCAGTAGGCCACTGGGACGGCGATACGCTGGTGGTGGATACGACCAATTTCACGGATAAGACACGGTTCCGGGGATCGACTGAAAACCTGCACGTGGTGGAACGATTTATGCGTACGGATGCCGGAACTATTCTGTATCAGGCCACGATCGAAGATCCGGCGGCGTTTAGCAGGCCTTGGACTATCGAATATCCGTTCCTGGCGACCAAGGGTCCGATATACGAATATGCTTGCCACGAAGGAAACTATTCGCTGACCGACATTTTAGGCGGCGCGCGGAAGAAGGAAGCGGAGCGGGACTTAAAAGTCCCGCCGGCACGCTGAAGCGTGCGCCACGCGGTGTCCAAACCCCTAGTCGTCCTGGGCGCTCAGCTTGGCGATGACTGAGAGGTCCTCAAGCGTGGTGGTATCGCCCTTGATCTCGCCGCCAGCGGCGATCTCCTTCAGCAGGCGCCGCATGATCTTACCGCTGCGCGTCTTGGGCAGGGCGTCGCTGAAGCGGATGTCGTCCGGCTTGGCCAGCGAACCGATCTCTTTCCCGACCCACTGCCTTAGTTCTTCTTTCAACTCCGGGCTGGGCGCATACCCGGACTTCAGCGTGACGAAGGCCGCGATAGCCTGCCCCTTCAGATCGTCCAGCCTAGCCACCACCGCGGCTTCGGCGACCTTGGGATGGGCGACCAGGGCGGACTCCACTTCCATGGTGCTCAAGCGGTGCCCGGAAACATTGATCACATCGTCGATGCGGCCCATGATCCAAAAGTAGCCGTCGGCATCCTTGCGGGCGCCGTCGCCGGTGAAATACATGCCGGGGATCTGCGACCAATACTGGTCCTGGTAGCGCTTCGGATCGCCGTAGATGGTGCGCAGCATGGCGGGCCAGGGCTGCTTCAGCACCAGGTATCCGCCGCCGCCGGGCGGCACCGGCTCGCCTTCGCGCGTTACCACATCGGCGACCACGCCGGGAAAAGGACGCGTGGCGGACCCGGGCTTGGCGGGAACGGCTCCCGGCAGGGGCGCGATCATGATCATGCCGGTTTCAGTTTGCCACCAGGTGTCCACGATCGGGCAACGGTCGTGGCCGATGTGCTCGCGATACCACATCCAGGCTTCCGGGTTGATCGGCTCGCCGACGGTTCCCAGCAGGCGCAGGCTCTTCATGGAATGCTTGCCCGGCCATTCGTTGCCGAATCGCATGAAGGCGCGGATGGCTGTGGGGGCGGTGTAGAAGATGTTGACTTTGTGCCGGTCGATGATGCTCCAGAAGCGATCCGGCTCGGGGAAGTTGGGCGCGCCTTCGTACATCAAGCTGGTCGCGCCGTTCTGCAGCGGCCCGTACACGATGTAGCTGTGTCCGGTCACCCACCCGATATCGGCCGTGCACCAGTAGACGTCTTCATCCTTCAGATCGAAGACCCATTTCGTGGTGATATAGGTTCCTACCGAATAACCTCCGGTGGTGTGGAGGATGCCTTTGGGCTTGCCGGTGGTGCCCGAAGTGTACAGCAGATAGAGGGGATGCTCGGCATCCAGCGGTTCGGCGGGGCAATCGTCGGACGCTTTGGCCATCAACTCGTGCCACCAGTGATCGCGGCCGCCCAGCATGGTTTGCGGCGTTCCGGTGCGGCGGAAAACGACCACGTTACGGACCGATGGGCAGGAAAGCATGGCCTCGTCGACGGCCGGTTTCAATTTCACCTCGGCGCCGCGGCGGTAGGAGCCGTCCTGGGTAATGACCAGGGAGGCCTGGGAATCCGTGATGCGATCCACCAGCGCATTCGACGAAAAGCCGCCGAAAATGATGGTGTGCGGCGCGCCGATCCGGGCGCATGCCAGCATCGCGATCGGGAGCGCCGGACACATGCCCATGTAGATTGCGACGCGGTCGCCTTTTTGTACGCCGAGAGACTTCAGCACGTTCGCGAACTTCGAGACTTCGGTGAGCAATTGCTGATAGGTAAGAGTCTGCACTTCGCCGGGCTCGCCTTCCCAGATGAGCGCGGCTTTATTGCGGCGCCAGGTGGCGACGTGCCGGTCGAGACAATTATAGGAGAGGTTGATCAGGCCTCCGGAAAACCATTTCGCCCAGGGGCAGTCCCATTCGACGACCTTTTCCCAGGGCCGGAACCAATGCAGTTCGGTAGCGATCTTCCCCCAGAATTCGGCGGGATTTTCGGCCGCCTCCCGGTAGATGCGTTCGTATTCGCCAAGGCTGCGGATGTGCGCCTGCGAGCGGAAGCCGGGCGATGGCTCGAAGACGCGGGTTTCGGTCAGGACGGAATCGATATTAGTCTGGGACGGCATGCAAACGATGTGCCTTTCACAGCCGAAGATAGCAGAAAACCGACGGGATTGTGTCGGTCCGGGCAGGGCTGGATCGCTAACCTGCGCGGGTTACCGCGAGTTTCAGGCGGTCGAGGGCCGCCAGCCAGTAGGCTTGCCGGCGAGCCGTATCGCTGACATCCGGCAAGCGGCCGTGCGACACCACCAAGCGGGTCTTGCCGCGCCGCTCGTAAAACCGGACCGCGACGTGGGTCTGATCCGGCCACGCGAGGTGCAGAATCTTGTATGGCACGGTTTTGGAAACTTCGAATTTCTCGTCGGGCAGCCAGGTTGCGAGCGCGGCTGGGTCCTGCCAGGCGGCCCACACGGCCGCCCGTGGAGCGTCCAGGGTTTTGTTCAGCGTCACCTCAAAGCGCCTGCCCATGGGACTTCCGTGCTTGTCGTGGCGGATGCCGCGCTCATTCGCGTACCCTACCGCGACCATGCGGGCCCACCAGCGCGTTAGACCGAACTGGTTTTGCAGCAGAAGCGCCCTCTCCCGCTGATCCATCATGCGGGCGCCGGCTTTGTCGAGGAGTTTGCACCAGGCCTCCCAGGACTTGCCGGTCTTCGCGCTGACGGCATCGCTGGTGAGGGCGCCCACGCGGATCTGCTGGAATAACTTAGCCATAGCTTTGTTATAACTCGCGGTTCGATTTTATTCTTATAGGTTTCGCGCGCATTGGCGGGGATTTGCCGTTATTCGGCGGCAATTCTGCGAACAGCTTGCCCGTCGAGTTCGCCGAGCATTTCGCGCACGGTCTTTCTGGTGACGGGGTCGCGCAAGTCCGGAGCCAGGTCCGCCAGCGGCGCCAGCACAAAGCGGCGGGCCCGAAAACGCGGATGCGGAATCTCGAGTCTGGGCGTATTCACCACCGCATTTCCGAAGAGCAGGATATCGATGTCGATGGTCCGCGGGCCCTTCGGCGCCAGGCGCCGGCGGCCAAGTTGGGCCTCGATTTTGGTGGTGCGATGCAGCAATTGCAAAGGGAACAGATCCGTTTCGGCTTCCGCAACCTGATTCAGGAACCATTGTTGGCCAGGTACGTCCATGGGTTCGGTTTCGTATACGGGCGACAGCCGCAGGATGCGGAGCCCGGGCGAATCGAGCGCGCGCGCCGCCGCTTGCAACATCCCCGCGCGATCGCCCAGATTAGAGCCCAAGCCCAGGTACACTTTCTTCAAAGGAGCGCCCTCCCTTCAAAACAGCGCGGGATGATCGCCGCGAAAGCGCCGTTCGATATGGAAATATTCGTACGCCGCGTCCGTGGCTACACGCCCGCGCGGCGTGCGATTGAGAAAGCCGAGCTGAATCAGATAAGGCTCATAGACTTCCTCGATGGTATCGGCTTCTTCCGAAATCGATGCGGCAATGGTGTTCAGGCCGACGGGGCCGCCGCGGTATTTTTCGAGTATGGTCAGCATGATTTTCTGATCGATTTCGTCGAGGCCGAAGCGATCCACTTCCAGCAAATTCAGTGCGGTCTGGGCCACGGCCTGGGTGATATGGCCATCGGCGCGCACCTGCGCGTAGTCGCGTACGCGGCGCAGCAGGCGGTTGGCGATACGCGGCGTCCCCCGGCAGCGCCGCGCGAGTTCTTCGGCGGCGTCGCCGTCGATACCCACGGCGAGCAAGCGGGCCGAGCGCTGTACGATGACCGTCAACTCATCCACCGCATACGGATCGAGCCGCAGCACCAGGCCGAAGCGGCCGCGCAAGGGCGCGCTGATGAGTCCCTGGCGGGTGGTGGCGCCGATCGCCGTGAAGCGCGGCATGGGCAGCGAGTGGGTGCGCGCACCGGGACCCGCACCCACCAGAATATCGACCCGGAAATCTTCCAGCGCCGAATAGAGCATCTCCTCGACATCCGGCATCAGGCGGTGAATCTCGTCGATGAAGAAAACCTGCCGGGCCCGGATGTTGCTCAGGATGCCGGTGAGGTCCAGCTTCTTTTGCAGCACCGGTCCCGAGGTGGTGGTGATAGGCACCTGCAGTTCTTCGGCGATAATGCAGGCAAGCGTGGTCTTGCCCAGCCCGGGCGGGCCGTAGAGCAGCACGTGATCCATCGCCTCGCCGCGCATACGAGCGGCCTCGATGGCGATGGCCAGGTTTTCCTTCAGTTTTTTCTGGCCGGCGAAGTCGGCAAGGCTGCGCGGCCGGAGCCCGGCTTCGAACTGCGCATCCTCGGGCTGCCGCGCGCCGGAAACAAGTTCCCGATCGGGCATTCGATTCAGCTTAACGTACCAGTTCCAACGCGCGTCGGAAAAGCGGCTCAAACTCAGTGTCGGCCGGAGGCGGCGATCCACCCACGCGCGCCTTGCGCACGGCGGCTTCCGCGGCGGGGCGGGCGCAGCCGAGGTTGAGCAGCGCCGACAAAACGTCCTGCTCGATGGCGGTCAGCGCGCCGCTGGGCACGCCCGGGGCGGCCGCGGCTTCCTCAGCCGAGGGGGCGGGCATTTTGTCGCGCAGTTCCAGCACCATGCGCTCCGCTGTCTTCTTGCCGACGCCGGGAATGCGCACCAGGCGGTCGACCTCGCCGCGCCGGATGTTGGCGATCAGATCCAGCGCGGGAATACCGGAGAGTACCGCCATCGCCATCTTCGGACCGATGCCGCTCACGGAGATCAGCTTTTCGAACAGCGCCTTTTCGTCCTGGGTGAGAAAGCCGAACAGGGCCAGCGCGTCCTCCCGCACATGCGTGTGAATGCGGAGCCTGACTTCGGCGCCCGCTTCCGGCAGGTGTGCATAAGTGGATACCGGGATGGTCACGTCGTAGCCCACGCCGCCGACATCCACTACCGCCTGGTTCGGGTGCTTTTCGAGCAGCACGCCGCGCAGCAAAGCAATCATAAGACCGTATTGTACCGGAGGGCGCTCGCCACAGATCGGGTCTGGAGACCCTCTGCAGGCGTGGACGCCTGCCCCACCAACTATCCAGATTACAGGCGATCAGAGCAGGGTCAGGTCCAAGGGCGCGCCGCGCAGCAAAGCAATCTCACAGATCGGGTCTGGAGACCCTCTGCAGGCGTGGACGCCTTCCCCACCAACTGTCCAAATTACAGGCGATCAGAGCAGGGTCAGGTCCAAGGGCACGCCGCGCAGCAAAGCAAGCTCACAGATCGGGTCTGGAGACCCTCTGCAGGCGTGGACGCCTGCCCCACCAAATATCCAAATTGCGGGCGATCAGAGCAGGGTCAGTTCCAAGGGCGCGCCGGCCGCGCAGCCTAGCAATTTGGCCGCGGAGTCCTGACTTACGGATATCTCGTAGTGACCCGCGCTGCCTAAGATCAGGAATGGCTCGCCCCGGCCGCACGCCGCGTAGTGCGGCGCGAGTACGCGAATTCGCCGGGGACCCGCGGCCATCTCAAATTCGCGTTTGTCGAGATCCGGGAAGTCTGCGACGGAGAAATTCGTGACGATGTTGCCGAAGCGATCGACCTTGAGGATGGCGCCCGTCCAGGTGCGGCGTCCGGTGCGCGCGGGCTTATCGAAATCGAGTCGCAGGTAATCCTGGATCAGCTTGCCGAAGCGCGCCGGAGCGGTGCCCACCGCCAGGTGCGCGGCCGCCGGCGCGAAGATGTCCCGGCCGTGAAACGTATGGCTCACCGGCTGCAAGAAATAACGGGCGTTCGAGATGGTCCGCACTTTGTGCGTTTCGCGGCTGTAAACCATGGAAAGTACGCCATTATCCGGCGCGACAAAATACTGTCCCGCGGCCTGCGCCAGAATGGGCCGGCGCGAGGTTCCCACGCCGGGGTCCACTACAATTACGTGCACGGTGCCGCGCGGAAAATAGCGGTACGACTGCCAGATCGTGAAGGCCGCCTCAGGGATCTCGTAGGCGCCCACGCCGTGGCTGATATCCACGATTTGGGCGCGCGGGCAGATGGAAAGGATTACGCCTTTCATCACGCCCACGTAGTGGTCGGAAAGGCCGAAATCGGTGGTCAGGGTAATCAATGGAACAGGCATTGTTAGAATAGAAAGAAGTGCAGCGCTTTTACTTCGATCACAACGCTACCACGCCGGTGTCTCCCGAAGTGCTGGAGACCGCGGTGGCGTGTCTCGGTCAAGTGTATGGTAACGCTTCGAGCATCCATCATTTCGGACAAGCGGCCAAGCAACGGCTGGAGAACGCCCGGCGGCAAGCGGCGGCGCTGATCGGGTGCCAGCCACGGGAAATCGTGTTCGTAAGCGGCGGCACGGAGGCCGATAATCTGGCTTTGTTTGGGACGGCGCGCCACGGGCAACATGCAGGGCGCGCATCGCGGCATGTGGTCACCACCGCCATCGAACATCCGGCGGTGCTGAATGCCTGCGCGCAGTTAGAGCGCGAGGGCACGGACGTGACGTACGTGCCAGTGGGCGCCGATGGCGTCGTGGACCCGGCCCATATCCGCCGGGCGCTACGGCCGGATACGGTGCTGGTTTCCGTGATGCACGCGAACAACGAGTTGGGAACCGTGCAGCCGGTGGCGGAGATCGCGGCCATCGCGCACGAAGCCGGCGCGTACATGCACGTGGATGGCGTGCAAGCGGCGGGCAAGATTCCGGTGGATGTGGACGCGCTGGGTGTCGATTTCTATAGCGTAAGCGGCCACAAGATTTATGCGCCGAAGGGAATCGGCGCACTTTACGTACGGCGCGGCTCACGGCTGAGCGCGATTTTGTTTGGCGGGCATCACGAGCGGGAGCGGCGTCCGGGAACCGAGAACGTGCCGGGCGCGGCGGCGTTCGGGCGTGCGGCGGAACTGGCAGGGGAGCAGCTTGAAACTGAGGCGCGGCGCGTGGGCCGATTACGCGACCGGCTGGAGTCGGCCATTCTGGAGCGCGTGGCACACACGGGAGTGAACGGCCGCCGCTCGGCGCGCACGCCGAATACGGCGAATATCTATTTCGACGGCCTGGAGGGCGAGGCGCTGGTGATCGCACTCGACTTGCGCGGCTTCGCGGTATCGAGCGGGGCGGCCTGTTCGAGCGGGGCCGTGGAGCCTTCGCATGTGCTGACAGCCATCGGGCTGAGCGCCGATCGTGCGCGTGCCAGCATCCGTTTTTCGCTGGGGCGCGATAACACGGCGGAGCAGGTGGATGCGCTGGTGGAAGCGGTGGCGGCCGCGGTGACGCATTTGCGGAAGTTGTCCCCGGTGACGATATGAGCGCCGCACCGATTGCCGCGCCGATTGCGGTGGCCATGAGCGGCGGCGTGGATAGCTCCGCGGTGGCCGCGCTACTGGCGCGCGAAGGCCACGCCGTGGTGGGCCTGACCATGCAGCTCTGGAACCAGCGGCGGCTGCCTGAACTCGCCGTCGAGGGCGCGACCGGACGCTGTTGCTCGCTCGACGACGTCTACGATGCGCGGCGCGTGGCCGAACAGATCGGCATTCCCTACTACGTCGTGAATTTCGAGCGGCAGTTCGAGGCGCGCGTGATCGCACCGTTCGTCGAGGAGTATCTTGCCGGGCGGACACCGATTCCGTGCACACTGTGCAACAACTTCATCAAGTTCGATCAGTTTCTGGAGATGGCCGATGCAGTGGGTGCGGGAAAGATCGCCACCGGGCATTATGCGCGCATAATCTTTGACGAGGCCGGCGGGCGGTATCAGTTGCGCAAGGCCATGGACGAGACCAAGGACCAGACGTACTTCCTGTTCGGACTGACACAGGCGCAACTGGCGCGCAGCTTGTTTCCGTTGGGCGAGATGCGCAAGTCTGAAGTGCGTCAACTGGCGCGGGACATGCAACTGTCGGTGGCGGACAAGGGCGAGAGCTTCGAGATTTGCTTCGTACCCAACGGCGATTATGCCGCGTTCATGGACGCTTATTTGCGGCAGAAGGGTGTGCCGGCGGAGCCTGCGCGAGGGGAGATCGTCTCGACCGATGGGCGGACGCTGGGGGAACACGAGGGCGTGCATCATTTTACGGTTGGGCAGCGCAAGGGATTGGGCATCGCTACGGGTGAGCCGTTGTATGTGATCGCGACCGACCCGCAATCGCAGCGGGTCACCGTGGGCCATAACGACGAGTTGTTGCGCGCCGGCCTGACCGCCCGCGACGTAAATTGGATTTCGATCCCGGGTTTGCAGGCGCCGATGCGCGCAAAGGTGAAGATCCGGAACAGGCACCTGGCCGCGGCGGCCACGCTGAATCCGGCAGCCGAACCCGCGCGCGTGGAGGTGCGGTTCGACGAACCGCAGCGCGCGATCACTCCGGGACAAGCGGCGGTTTTCTACGACGAAGACCTGGTATTGGGAGGCGGGTGGATTGAGTAAGCCAACGCACCTGAATCTGACTGTCCTGGCGAGCTTTCTGGGCAGCCAAATGCCGCCGGCGGCGCGCGTTGCGGCGGTGAAGGCGGCGCTAGAAACGCGGGCCGGCGGGATGCTGCGCGACGAATTAGGCGGCTGGGTCATCCGGCTGCTGCCGGCGGAAACCGTGGTGCCGGAGGTTTATGCGGCGTGGCGGCCGCTGGTGCGAGACGCCATGCTTTTCATGATCGCGCACCTCTCCGCGGCGCGCCTGGCTCCCAAACTGGTGGAACAGATCGACCTGCCGCCGGATACGCCGCCCGAAGCGCGCTTATTGCGCCTGATCGCGAAGGTTCCGGGGCTGCAGAAAATCGGGCAGGTGTTGGCGCACAACCGGCATTTGGATGGGTCGCTGCGCGACGCATTGTCGGAACTGGAGAACGGCATTCGCGACGTGAGCGCGGAGGAGATGGGAGCGCTGGTGCGCAAACAACTGGGTCGGCGGCTGGAGGCCCACGCGGTAGAGATCGAACCCGGCATGCTGGCGGAGGCCAGCGTCAGCGCGGTGCTGCGGTTCACCTGGCTGAATCCTGCCAGCGGCGAGCGGGAGCGCGGCGTATTCAAGGTCCTGAAGCCGTTTGTAGCGGCGTGTTTCGCCGAAGATCTGGAACTGCTGCAGCAGTTGGCCCATTTTCTGGCGGAGAAGCATCCCGAGTACGGGCGGGCACTGCCGGAAACCATTATGGAAGTGCGCCGCCTGCTGGAGCACGAAGTGGACTTTGTGCGGGAGCAGGCGACCCTGGTGGAGGCGGCCCGGATCTACAAGGGGATGCGCGGCGTGCGCGTGCCGCGCTTCATCGCGCCGCTTTCGACCGCCGGCATCACCGCGCTGAGCGAGGAACAGGGGGTAAAGGTCACCGCGGCGCTGGAGAACGCGTCCGCCAGCCAGCGGCGGCGGGCGGCCGAACAATTGATCGAAGCCCTGATCGCCGTACCGCTGTTCGCGCGCGGCGCGCGGAGCGTCTTTCATGCCGATCCGCACGCCGGCAATCTGCTCTACGACGAGCGCACCGGAGAACTGGTGCTGCTCGACTGGGCGCTGACCGAAGGCCTGACCCGCGACCAGCGCCGGCATGTGGCGATCCTGGCGCTGATGCTGGGCTTGCGCGATCCGGTAGGAGTCTCGAACGAGATCGAAGCGCTGGCGTTGGGCGGTCGGCTGAACCAGGCGCAGCGCGGCTTGGTGCGCGACCATGTCCACCAGTTCGTCGATGGACTGCCGTTCAAGCGGCTGCCGAGCAGCATGGATGCCATGCGCCTATTGGACCGGCTGGCGCTGGAGGGCGTCCGGTTCCCGCCGGGCCTCATGATGTTACGCAAAGTCCTGTTCACGCTGGACGGTATTCTGCACGACATCGCCGCACCCAATTTACGCATGGACTTTATCCTGGCGCGCCACATGCTGCTGCGTTCCCCCCTGTCTCTGATCGATTGGATTGGGGTAGAGGCCAGTGCGCTGCTGTACGGCGGCCGGTTGTGGGTGCAATGGGCGCAGGCGGCACTGAGCCGGGCAAACAGTTAGGCTGCCCGTCCGGAACGGACCACTCGTCCGATTTGTCCCACCCGAATTGGATGCGCGCGATTGGTGTTGTCTACTGGTAACGTGAGAGGTCGCCGCGCGCATGCTCCAAATCGATAACCCCGTACAGTTAGCGGAAGAGCTTTGTAGGTTGGGCCTGGACGCCTGCCATGAGATCGTTTTCGGTCCGCGCGGTTATCAGGAGGGGCTCGACGTGGGCAGCGACTTCTTTCCGTTGTGGGAGCTGACGCTGCCGGAGAACCTGGACGCGCTGGCCAGGCTGGACTTCGCGGCCATCAAGGCGCGGCGGGGGCAGGATTGGTCGGTGGCGCCGCCCGCACGCCTCAGTTGGGCGCTTTAGAGGCCATGATCCGGCGGATGGGTTCGTTATCGGCGTAGACGCGCCATTCCGCGACGAGTGATCCGCGCACCACGGCTCGCCATGCGGCGGGAGTCTGCCATTTGTTCTCCGGCTGCAACGGGCCTCCGGCCGAGTAAGTCCCCTGCGCGGCGCCCAACATCACGACCACCGAGCCGTCCGCATAGGTCTCTTCCACCGCGATAGTGTAATCCGGCACCATTTTGAAGTAGGCTTGCCATCCTTGCATCATCTGTTGCCGGCCTGCGACCCGGGTTCCCAGCGAGTCGATGAAGACGTGATCTTCGGTCATGAGGGCGGCGATCTCCGCGGGGCTCTGGCGGTTAATGGCATTGACGAATGCGTGGACGATAGCGAGAGACACGGTTTCAATTATACAGAGACGGCAGGCGGGTTTTCCTTTTGACCCCAACCGCTTGTGATAGGCTAGCCACAGGGCATGATTTACCTCTACGGGTGCCTGGCACTGCTAGCCGCTCTGACGGCGCTGTTCTCCATCGTGATGTTTAAACTCGCGCAGGCCCGGCGCGCGTCCACCAAGCCGAATTGTTATTACTGCGGCAGCCTGGCCCTACACATTTCGCATCCCAGCGGACCGGCGGATTGGGTGCTCACATACTGGAATTGCATACCGCACCGCTGTGAAGTCTGCTTCCACCGGCAGTACCGGTTGACGGATCAACCCACCCGCTCGGATTGAACGCAGGCACCCGTGAGGATGGCTTGTGGAATTCCGGACAGCGGCACCACGCGGCCGGCCGCTCCCATCCGGATGGCTTCTCTGGGCATCCCGAAAACCACGCAGGTGGCTTCATCCTGCGCGACGGTGCGCGCCCCGGCCTGACGCATTCTAAGCAATCCCTGCGCCCCATCGGACCCCATACCGGTCAGCAGCACACCGACGGAGCGGGCGCCCGCGGTTTCCGCGACGGAGCTGAACATTACATCCACCGACGGGCGCTGATAACAGACCCGCGGGCCGTTCTTCAGCACCACCGAGTATCCGCCGTTGGTCTTGCGGAGTAGCATATGCAGATCTCCCGGGGCCACCAGCGCGCGGCCTGCATACAGCTCATCTCCATCCTCGGCTTCTTTCACTTCAACGGCGCAAATCTGGTTAAGCCGGGTGGCGAACGCGCGCGAGAAGCCGGCCGGGATATGCTGCGTGATGAGGATGCCGGGAGCGTCCGGCGGCATTCGCGGCAGAACCTCGGCGATCGCTTCGGTCCCACCGGTGGAAGCGCCGATGGCGATCACTGTAGACGGGGGCCACGGGTTACCCGCGAGACGCGGCGGCGGAGTGGCGGGCGCCACGCCGGCGGGCCGCCGCACGCGCGAAGCCGCCGCGGCGCGTATCTTCGAAGCCAGTTCCGACCGCAGTTCACCCACGGAATACGGTCCCCCCGGTTTGGCCAGAACTTCCACGGCTCCCAGGCTCAAGGCTTCCATAGCGGTCTGGCAGGAGGCCTGTGCCAGTGAGCTGATGACGATCACGGGCATGGGGCGAAAGTGCATGAGCTTCTTCAAAAACGTGAGGCCGTTCATGCGCGGCATCTCGATATCCAGCGTCAGCACATCGGGCGCGAGTTCGAGGATCTTATCGCGCGCAATATAAGGATCGGGGGCGGTCCCGACCACTTCCAGACCGGGCTGCCCGGAGATTGCCTCGGTCAGGATCTTGCGCACAATGGCGGAATCGTCGACCACCAGCACGCGGATGGAGCGGTCAGCCGCCATGCTCCTCCACGGCCAGCCAGAGATCGATCGAGCCGTCACCAAGATCGAGCGACTGGCTGGGAGGCGCCGCCGGCAAGGCCGCATCCTCCGGCCAGAGTTCCGGGCTGGACAGTCGAATATGCTGTTCGGTTTTCACGCGGGTCAGCAGCGAGCCGCAGATCATGTTGGTGAGTTCGCAGACTATGCAGCCAATCTGCGAGGGCGGGATCGGATCCTCTGGTTCGAGGGCCAGAAAGTTGGCCGCGAGCGTGCGTACGGCGCTCTCGGACACGCTGACGGTCAATGCGCCATTGGTTGTGCCGGCAAAGGTCAGATGGGCCGCAACTCTCGCTGCCGCGATAGATCCGGCGGCCTCGGCGGGGCCATGAATTGCGGTGAAGAACATGGTTTCGAGGACCTGTCCGGCGGCGGCCGCCAGCATTTCATCCCATGCGCTATCCGGCATAGGCGCCTCCCAAAACACGTTCCAGCTCAAGCCGCAGGGTCTCCGGCACGAAAGGCTTCCTGACATAGCCACGCGCGCCCAAAGAGCACATCTGGCGAATGCGGCTCTCGGTGCCGTCCGTGGACACGATCACGACCGGCACGGATTTCAGCAAGTCGTCCGCTGCCAGGCGGCGCACGAACTGTTCGCCATCCATAGCGGGCATGTTGATGTCGGTCAGCACCACATCCACCCAATGCTCGCGCAGGATGGACAGCGCTTCCCCGCCCTCTCCAGCTTCCAGAAACTCGGCTCCTTCCATGCCGGAAAGCACGATGATGCGGCGGATGAACGTCCGCATCACGGCTGAATCGTCAACGATCAAGACGCGGACGGCCACGCAAGCCCTCCTTTCGCCGCGGCAGGAGGCAGCAGTTCCTGCTCCGCCGAGCCCGGCCCCCGCAGCCAGAATCGGCCGCTAGCTATATCCAGGCGCACGGTGCGCGAGAGGTGGCCACCCACATCTTCTCCCTGCACCAGGACACCCGCTTTCCAGAGAATCTTGCGCAACGCGAGATAGTTTCGCTTGCCAATGTTGAAGACCCCCTCCCGATCCATCACTTGAGATCCTCCCGCCACCCGTACCGTCAAGCGCCGCTTCTCCGCGCCGTATTCGTAGGCCCGGCGAAAAAGCAGAGGGATGCCGGTGTCGGCGAACATATACGGATTCTCCCCGGCTTTGACCGGCGAAATGGCGGATTCGGGAAGCATAAAATGCAGCATCCCGCCGACTCCGGCCACCGGATCGTGGATGGCGACCGCGATACACGAACCGAGCGCATACGTCACCAGCACGTGATCCCGCGATTTGCTGACCTGGCAATCCGCGATCCCTACGACTAAGTTGGCCATCGGCCCCCCTGCTCCACTTCCGGACCGGGTTTCCGGTAAATCGCCGGCTGTACGTAGGTCAATCCGTGCCGTACGCCGGTCAGGCTCTCGGCATGGCCGATGAACAGGTATCCGCCGCACTCCAGATGCGCCGCCAGGCGGTTCACCACGGCCTCCTGCGTCGCCTTATCGAAGTAGATCATGACATTGCGGCAGAAAATCACCGGGAATCGGATGGGCTGCGAGAACGGTTCCACCAGATTCAGGCGGACGAATTCCACCTGGCTCCGTACCTCCGGCTTGATCCGGTACCAGCCCTTCCAGCGGCCTTCGCCCCGCAAAAGAAACTGCCGCAACCAGCCTTGCGGAACGGCGCTGAATCGCTCGGCTGCATAGACTCCAGTTTTGGCCGCCGCCAGGGCCTTCGTTGACACGTCGGTGGCCAGGATGCGCACTCTCCGGAACGCCTCGGCACCCCACAGATCGCAGAGCGTGAAGGCCAGGGTGTAGGGTTCCTCGCCGGTGGAACATGCGGCGCTCCAGATATCGATTCGTGGCCGCCCGCGCAAAGCAGGCAATACTTTCCGGCGCAGAAAGTCGAAGTGGGCCGCCTCGCGCATAAAGCTGGTGTGGTTGGTAGCGAGCGCGTCGATCATGCCGATCAGCGCCTCGCCGCTGGCGTCCCCCACCACATGCTCGTAATACTGCTCGAAGGAGTTGAAACCGCCGGCACGCATCCGTTTGTTCAGCCGCGCCGCAACCAGTTCTTCTTTCCCATTTCGCAGATCCAAGCCGAACTCCGCGTAGGCCAAGCGCCGGATCGCCTCGAATTCGTGAGGTTTCAGCCGCTGTACCTCGTTACCCGGGACATTGCCGTTAGCGGGTTGACTCATGCGTCGGTTCCCTGATCAGTCCGGCGAGATCCAAAATCAGGCCCACCCGGCCATCCCCAAGAATGGCGCCACCGGCAATTCCGGGGATATTCTTGAAAGTCTCCCCAAGGCTTTTGATCACGGCCTCCTGCTTACCGATGAGTTCGTCGACCATCAGACAGAAACGGCGGCCCTCCCCTTCGGCCACGATTAGCAAACCGCGGCAGGGATCCTCGGAACGCGGCCTGACGCCAAACTTTCGGTACAGGCGCACCAGGGCGAGCAGGCTCCCGCGGACCATGACCATCTCCGCCCGGTTTTCAACCGTGAAAATGACTTCCGCCGTGGGACGGAACATTTCGTGAACGGCGAACAACGGCACGATATAGCGCTCGCAGCCGACGCCCACCACCAGGCCGTCGATGATGGCCAGCGTCAAAGGCACCTTGAGGGTAAATGTGGCGCCCTTTCCTACGCTGGACTGGATCTCAACGTGGCCGCGCAACTTTTGGATCTGCCTGCGTACCACGTCCATGCCCACGCCCCGGCCCGAGACATCGGTAACCTGCGCCGCCGTGGAGAAACCCGGTTCGAATATCAGGTGAAAGACATCGCTCTCGGAAAGGTGCTCGGTATTGGCGACCAACCCTTTCTCGAGGGCTTTGGCCAGAATCCGCTGCGGGTCCAAGCCGCGCCCGTCGTCGGAAATTTCGATTACGATATGGCCCGCCTGGTGGCATGCGCGCAATCCGATCCGGGCGACCGGGTTTTTGCCGGCCGCCGTACGCGCGGCAGGACTCTCGATGCCATGATCCAGCGAATTACGTACCATGTGCATCAGCGGATCCGCCAACTCCTCTACGATCGTCCGGTCGATTTCGGTTTCCTCGCCGCTGATATCCAGTTCCGCGGGTTTTCCCATCTTGCGGGCCAGATCGCGGACTTGCCGGGCCACGCGCTGGAACAGCTGTCCAATCGGCACCAGCCGCATGGACATGGAAGTCTTCTGCAGTTCGGCAGTGATGCGCGCCAGTTGCGCCAGATTGCGCTGGAGACGGGGACTTTTCGTCGCCGCCAGGTCGGGGTCGTAGCGCACCATGGACTGTGCAATCACCAGCTCCCCGGCCATGTTGACCAGGTAGTCCAGTTTGCCTGTATCCACTTTTACGGCTTTGGCTTCACCATGTAGGGCGTGGGGATGGGGGGCGTCAGGGTGCGCGGCGGGGCCCGGAGATTCCTCGCGGGGTAGGCTAGCCGCCCCGCTCACCTGCGGGTCTGCGCCGGCGCCGGAGGTCATGAGCGCCCGGATGCGATCGAGCAGGCGGCCGGCATCCGGAGCGGGGGCTGACGCATCCCCGTGCAGCTTCGATTCTATGCCGTTGACGCAGTTCTTCAGATAATCGGCGCTCTCCAGGACGACATCGATGACGTGCGAAGTGATACTCAGCTTGGCGTTACGCGCCAGGTCGAGGACGGTCTCCACATTATGGGAAACTTGCCGCACGGCGTCGAGTTCCAAGAAGCCGGCCAGCCCCTTAATCGTGTGGAAGGCGCGAAAGATGGAATGGATGGCTTCGGAGTTGCCCGGGTCTTGTTCGAGCGCCAGAGATCGGCTCTCGATGGCTGCCAGATGCTCCCGTGCTTCCAGCACGAAATCCGAAAGCAACTCCGGATCCTCTGCCAGGGAATAGGCGGCGGACTCGGGCGGCGGTGGCGGAGCCTGCTGCACCGCTTGCTGCATGGCGGCAACGCCGGCTTCGAGCGCATTTGAAAGGACGTCGCGGGCGGAACTATCCGGCCCCTCCAGCGTGTCAAATAGTTCCAATGCGATGCGCGCCACTTGTGGACATCCGACCGCCTCGGCGCGATCGCGAACTCCGCGTACAGCTTCGGCCAGAGAGCGGACCGATTGGTCAAAACCCTCCTCAGACGAGAAATCCTGTACCACGATTTTCGTGGCCAAGGCTTCGATGTCCTGGCGCAGTTCGATTTGCTCGGGCATAAGGACCCTTGTCCACCTCTAGAATTCCTTGAAATCCTCGTCGAGGGGCAGCACGGTGCGATCTACCCTGCCGGCGGTCACTGCGGCCGTCTGCGGCTGGTGGCCTGCCTGCTTGCGGGATACCGCCGACTGCAGTGCCTTCAGATCGCGCCCGTGCCGGGCACCGGTCGCAGCCGCGCCGGCAGACGCCGCGACTTGCGGGCGGACGTCATGCTTGCCCGCAGCCGCACGGCCGGTGGCTTGCTCGCCGCCGCCCACCAGCGCCTGCAATTGAAGCACGACGCCTTCCATGGTTTCGGCCTGTCCGGAAAGTTGCTGACTGGCCGAGGCGCTCTCTTCGGCGCTGGCTGCGGTCTTCTGGGTCACCTGCTCCATTTGAGAGATGGCCTTCGAAATCTGCTCGATGCCGCGGGCCTGTTCCTCGCTTCCCAGGTGTACTTCATCCACCAAGGTCTTGACCTTAGCGGCGCTTTCGGTGATGGAGCGAATGGCTGTCGCAACCTGATCCAGTTTAGTCATGCCATCCTTGGACTTGGCCATGGATTCTTCGATCAGCGCCGCCGTGTCCTTGGCAGCCTGCGCGCAGCGCTGCGCCAGATTGCGGACCTCATCGGCCACCACCGCGAAACCCATGCCTGCCTCGCCCGCGCGGGCCGCTTCGACCGCCGCGTTCAGGGCCAGGATATTCGTCTGGAAAGCGATCTCGTCGATAACTTTGATGATTTTGGAAACTTTGTCGCTGGATGTGTTGATTTCCGTCATGGAGGCTACCATTTGGCCGAGTGTCTGGTTCGCGGCTGTTACACGTTGATCGACCTGGCCGGTGAATTCCGCGGCCACTCTTGCGTTTTCGGCATTCTTGTGACTCATAGAGTTAATCTCCTCGCTCGAAGAGGAGGTTTCCTCGAGGGAGGCCGCCTGCTCCGAAGACCCCTGCGCCAGCGATTGGCTAGCGGACGAGACTTGGGTCGCCGCACTGGCGACCTGTGCGGCGCCATCGGCCATCTCGACCGCAATGCCGCGCAGAACCCCGCTGGTGCGGCTGACCACGAATAGAACGGCAACACCCACCGCCGCGCAAATCGCGAGAATCACGAACAATGCCCAACGGGCGCCCGCGGTGCTCTCCGCGGCTTCGGTGCTCAAGGTGTGATTTAACTCCTTCTGCAATTCCTTCAGCTTGTCCACAGCCAGTTGGGCGGCCGATTGAAGCGGGAGAATCTTATTGGTGAATAAGGCGTCGACGGCCTTCATATCCTTGGTGCTGTGCTTCACCCCAATCAGCTCCTGATGCGCGCCTTGCCAGGCCGCGAGGGTCGCCAGAACGGAATCCACGGCCTGGCGTCCGGCTTCGGTGACAATCAGGGGACGAAACTCCTTTAGCTCGCGATCGGCGTCCGCAGCCTCCCTGGCGAATCCCTGCTTATACTGATCGAGGAGGCGCAGGTCGTTTGTGGCCATGGATAGGGCCGCGGCTCTTTCGAGGGACCCCATTTCCGCTAGCGCCTTTCCGAGATTGCCGCAAAGATCCATCTTGGTGCCTGTTTTGTTGATAGCCGAATCAAGCAGATCGCCTAGTCTTCCGGTCGACCACCAGGATGAATATCCCAATCCGAGCACCGCGATCAGCATCGCAGTCAAACAGAAAATCAGCTTCTTTCCTAGAGTCATTTGCGAACGCATCGTATATATATACCTTCCTTCTTGAAACTACTGCAGTATGGACTTCAGACCATCGAGCTCCTGAGCCTGCAATACTTTGTCGATATCCAACAGGATCTTTACCTTTCCCTTGCTTTTCGCCATGCCCAGGATATAGGGGGTAGTGATGCCCTCTCCGAAATCGGGCGTGTCCTCGATTTCGCCGGCGGCGATATTCAAGGCTTCCGAGACCTCATCCACTACGACGCCCGTCAATGACACACCGCCATCCTGCCCCTGTATCTGCACCACAATGATGCACGTGCGTTGGGTGTATTCGACTTCCGGCAGACCGAATTTCAGCCGCAGATCCACGACTGGGATCACCTTGCCCCGCAGGTTGATTACGCCTTTGATGTACACCGGCGTTTGGGGAACCGCGGTTATGTCCTGAATGCCCATGATTTCACGCACCTTCAGCACTTGAATCGCGAACTCTTCGCGGCCCAGGTGGAAGGCCAGGTACTTTCCGATCCGGCTCTCGGTCTTGGCGGCCGGGCCACTCTCCGCGATGGCACTTACTTGCATGTAGTCTCCTTGTCGGCTTCTATGGGACCGCGCTCCTTCAGGGGCCTCGAAAACGCCAAGCGATCTCAAAGGATTCATCGGGCGTACACCGGCAAATCTTTAATGCCGCATCAGTATAGATCCGGTTAGAATGGCAGGAGCCCATGAGCTTCGACGTAGCCGTAATCGGCGCCGGTGTCTTCGGCGCATGGACCGCCCATCATCTCCGTGCGGCCGGCCAGCGCGTGGCGCTGCTGGATGCCGGCGGCGCGGGCAACTCGCGGGCCAGCTCCGGCGGTGAATCGCGAATCATCCGTATGGGTTACGGGGCAGACGAGATCTACACCCGTTCCGCCATGCGATCGCTGGTACTGTGGAACGAATTCTGCAGCGAGACCCACCCGGCGCTGTTCCACCAGACCGGCGTGCTCTGGACCGCGGCCGACGGCGACCCTTATACGCAACTCACGCGACAGACGTTGGCCCGCTGCGGGGTGCCTTTCGAAGTGGTCAGCCCAGCCGAACTCCGGTCGCGATACCGGCAGATGCACTTCGCACCGGGCGCATGGGGCATTTTCGAGCCGCAAAGCGGCGCCTTGATGGCCCGCCGCGCGGTGGCGGCGGTGACCGCGCACGCCGTGGGCCAGGGGGTGGTATGGATGCGCGAAGCCGTGGACGGTCCAATCGGCCATGGTTCGCCGGCGGCTGTTCGCACCAGCGGCGGCGAAACGATCCAAGCCGGTGCGTTCGTATTCGCTTGCGGCGCGTGGCTCCCCAAGATCTTTCCCGATCTGCTGGCATGCCGGATCGCGCCCACGCGCCAGGAAGCGTTCTTCTTCGGAACTCCGCCAGGCGACCCGCGCTTCATCCCGCCGGCCATGCCGGTATGGATCGACTTCAGCGATCCCCGCGGTCCATACGGCTTCCCCGATTTGGAGAATCGGGGCGTCAAGATTGCGCTTGACCAGCACGGGCCGCCGATCGATCCGGATACAGCCGATCGCATCCCATCCGCCGATACCCTCGCGGCGGCGCGAGAATTCCTCGGCCAACGCTTGCCGGCCCTACGGCACGCACCGTTGGTGGACGCGCGCGTCTGCCAGTACGAGAACACCTCGAACGGCGATTTCCTGATCGACCGCCATCCGGACTTCGACAACGTCTGGCTGGTAGGAGGTGGTTCCGGTCATGGATTCAAGCACGGTCCGGCGGTGGGCGAATATGTCGCCGCGCGCATTCTGGGCGGTGGCCCGGTGGATCCTCGCTATGCGCTGGCCGGCAAGCTGGAGACCCGCCATCGTACCGTGTTCTGACATTGGGTGGCGGAACCGGGACGCTTCACGGTGCAGGTGGGAGCGTCTTTGAGGCGAACAAGTGCGCGATAATGAGGCTCAGGTAGTCCAACGGATTGTGCCCGGGTGGCGAAACCGGCAGACGCAAAGGACTTAAAATCCTTTTCCCGGCAACGGGAGTGTGGGTTCGATTCCCACCCCGGGCACCAAGCTTTCCCACTTTATCGAACAGTGAGGGCATCCGCACTGGCGCTGGCGCCGTTAGCTGTGGTCACGGTGATCGCCCCGCTGGTAGCTGCCGCCGGAATTCTAAACGTAATCGCGCCCGAAGAGCCGGCGGTGAACGGCACCGATTGCCCATTCAGCGCCACGGACTTCACGTGCACGAACCAGGCTCCCAGAATCGTTACCAGGCTCCCTGCCGGAGCGCTGGTGGGGTAAAAGGCCGTGATGCTGGGCGCGGGCGGCACCAGACCGTAATCGAGCGCGATGACGTTTCCCAACCCATTGGTGCCGCCGGCACCATTCACGATATAGAACTTGCCATCGGAGCCTTCGAGTGGACTCAGCAAGGGAATCTTGCCATGACCGTCCAGGTCGAAGATATTCGTCTGGCTGGTGGCCAGATCGATCTGCAACTCCACATACGGGTGCTTGGGATTGGCAATCGCGGAAGTCTTTCAGCCCGGCTCGTCCGAAGCCGGCGTCGTGCTGAATCTGCCGGCGCGCTTTCATGGGGATGTTGTGAATTACGGGGTGGGGATGACTCAGGTTGGTTGAGCGCATAAGTATCGCCGTTGGAAGTAATCACCGGGGCGAAGGCCGATGGAGACGACTGGAAAGAGGCCGGGAACGTGATTTTTCCTTCGTGGTCAATCCGATAATCGTCACCGGGCCCCGGGGAAAGGGTTGCCCAGCCCTAACTTGTACATCCCATACAGATTCCCGCCGGGGCCGCGGGCCATGCCGGCATTCGGATGGGTGCCGCCGGTATTGCCATTGAATTCGTAGACCGTGGCGAACTCGCCGGACAGCCCGACCCGAAAAATGGTTCCACCGTAATCACTGGGCAGTCCTCCATAGAGTGACACGCCGTACAGATTGCCGTCCGTGCCTTCGACCAACGCGCCGGCAGGTTGCGATCCGTCGGAACCTTGGAAATCGTGCAGGCCGGTGAATTGGCCCGACGTGGTCAATCGGAACACCGATCCCTGGCCGTACTGCCCGCCCGCGTAACACACCCCGCACAAGTTGCCGTCGCTTGCATGAGTGAGTGCGCCGGGAGTGGAATTTAGGTTGGGCGCGCCCGACGCACACTGGCTACCGCCGGGCGAGAATTGGAACAGTGTGGTGAATTCGCCGTTTGATTTCAGTTGATAAATCGACGCTGCGTTGGCGGTCCCGTTGATCGGTGCGCCGGTCATTCCCAGAAAGCCGCCGTCCGGCATTTCGATGAGATTCGACGCAGGCTGCGATTGGTTCGAAGAGCTGAATTCATGGATGACAGTCACAGTGGGCGTCTGCAACGATGAAGTTCAATCGATTTTGGAGTGCGCTTGCTGCAACGTTCTTTGCGGCGTCCTCCATCGGCGTGTTCGCTGCGCATGCCGCACAATGGACTTTGCCTGTTCTTCGGCTGTACCGCTACGCAAATGAATGTAAAGGAATTGGGTCGCCGCCTATCCCGCCAGTTCGGGCCACCTTACAGTCTGGCTTGTTGGCGATTGTGGCCCGAATGTCGTAGAATGGTGAAACTCGACGAAGAGGACAGACCCCTCTGAGAGGTTCCCTCGAAACGGACGCTCACTTTTGAGCAGGCCTGAGCAGGCCCAAGTAGAGGGAAACGGGAAGCGCGACGACACCGCGCAAATCGAGCGCCGGCAGCAGCCGGAAGCTGGATGGCACCGCCGCATATCGTGGTTCCAGCAAATTTCGTTTCGAGGAATTTGCATGGCGACTACAGCACCGCGACGTATCTTCATCGACTCCATTTCCGAAGTCATGCCGGCGGAGGTCCGGCTGCGGGGATGGGTGTATCGGCTGCGCATCCTGGGCAAGACGGCCTTCGTGATTCTGCGGGACTGTAGCGGCGAGGCCCAGTGCGTGATCTCTTCGGAGGCGCTCAGGGCTTACAAGCTCAAGGTCGAAGACGTCGTCGAGATCTTCGGCAGCGTGCGGGCTGAGCCGCGCTCGAAAACCGGCTGTGAAGTGGACATCTGCGAGCTTCGCGTATTGAACCGCGCCGCGCAAAACCTTCCCTTCCAATCCGCGTCGAACGTAGAGTCGATTGGCCTGGACAAGCTCATTCAATACCGGCCACTGGCGCTTCGCACCGCGGCCGTGGGCGATATCTTTCGCATCCAAGCTGCCATCCTCGGCTCTTTCCGGGATGCCTTAAACCGCCGCCGATTTACAGAAATTGTAACGTCGAAGATCGTCTCCGGCGGGACCGAAGGAGGCAGCAATCTTTTCGAGATCAAGTACTTCGAGCGCGCAGCCTATCTCGCGCAAAGCCCGCAGTTTTATAAGGAACACGGCGTGGCGGGGTTGGAACGCGTCTATGAGACGGGTCACGTTTATCGCGCCGAGCCACACGCTTCCAGCCGCCACTTGACGGAGTACGATTCGCTGGACGTCGAGTTCGGCTTCATCGACGGGCCGGAGGACGTGATTCAGTTCGAGCGCGAACTGCTCACCGACATGTTCGAAAACCTCAACCGGAAGTATGGGGACGCGATCGGAAAGTATCGAACCGAGTTGCTTCCGTCGATGCTCGGCGTTCCGTGCTGGGAGTTCGACGCGTGTCTGGAAATGCTGCGCGCCGAGTTTGGGCGCACCGACCTGGTAGACGACTTGGATCCCGAAGCGGAGCGGCAGCTTTGCGAACGAGCTGCGCGCGAGGCCGGGATTCCCGCCGTCTTTGTCCTCGGCTTCCCGCTGGCGGCCCGGCCTTTTTACACCGCTCCGCGGGGATCGCGCGGCGCGGCCGCCAGTTTCGATCTCTTGTTCCAGGGACTCGAAATCACAACGGGTGGACAGAGGCTGCATCTCCGCGAAGATTTAGAGGCGGCTCTCCGTTCCAGGTCCATAGAGCCCGCGAACTTCGAGAGCCATCTGGCGATGTTCGATTTGGGAATGCCGCCGCATGGCGGATTCGCCATTGGACTCGAGCGCTTAACGTGCCAGGTGCTCAACCTTCCCAACGTTCGCCAGGCCGTTCTGTATCCGCGCGACCGATACAAGCTCACGCCATAGATGATAGTGTTCTTATTGGAACGTATCCCTGGCCGCCGGAGAGAAACTTTGAACCCATCGCGGATTGCCGCCCTGCTCGCCATTGGCGCGGCATCGAATAGCGATCTGGCGGCCGCGCAATCCGGCAGACCTGCAAGGCTGCTGGCGCTGGCGCCGGCCGATCTCGCGGTCATCTGCCTGTATTTCGCGCTGGTGTTGGGGATCGGCATGTACTTGAAGCGCCGCGTCCGCGCCAGCGACGATTTCTTCTTTGCCGGCCGCGGAGTGGGTTCCTGGGTAGCCGGCCTGAGCTTCGTGGCGGCCAACCTGGGCACGCTGGAACTGCTGGGCTGGTCGGCCTCGGCTTATCAGTACGGCATGCTGGCCGCCCATTGGTATTGGATCGGCGCGGTCCCGGCGATGCTGTTTCTCGGCCTGGTGATGATCCCGTTTTATTACGTATCGAAGGCCCACTCCGTGCCCGGATATCTGAACCTGCGCTACGGAGAAGGAACGCGGCTGCTATCCGCCTTATCTTTCGCCGCCATGACGGTGCTGATGAGCGGCATCAATATGTATTCGATGGCCGTGGTGATGAAGGTGATTGTCGGTTGGAACATCAATTTCAGTATTCTGGTTTCCACCGTCACGGTGGGGGTTTATGTAGCGCTCGGAGGCCTGCTCTCGGCGATCGTAAACGAAGTCGTTCAATTCGTTTTGATCTGGGCCGGCACCATTTCCATCCCCATCCTGGGCCTGATCGAAACCGGCGGCTGGAAAGGCATGCTGGCGCGCATCGCCGAACGCGTGCCCGTCCAGGGATACACGCATATGTGGCGGAATATGGGCGCGGCGGCGGACAACCCGATGGGAGTGCACTGGACCGGGATCGTCTTCGGGCTGGGGTTCATCGGCGCCTTCGGCTACTGGACCACCGACTTCCTGGTTGTGCAGCGGGTGATGGCGGCGCGGGATCTGAGATCGGCGAAGATCGCCACCACGATCGGCGCCGCATTCAAAATGTTGTTACCGGCGATCGTTATCCTGCCGGGACTCTTGGGACTGGCCGTGCTGCCGATGAAGTTGACCGGAGAGGCGGAGGCCATTGCCACCGGCGGCCATAGCTATAACGAAGTGATGCCGCTCATGATGGCGCGCTATCTCGGCCCCGGTTTCCTGGGCATCGGCGTAACCGCGCTAATTGCCGGCTTCATGTCCGGAATGGCAGGAAACATCAGCGCGTTCGCCACGGTGTGGACTTACGATATTTATCGCCCGCTATTCAACCGGGCAGCGGACGATGCGAAATGTCTCGGCATAGGACGCTGGTGCACGGTCATTGGGCTCGCCGCAAGCATCGGCGCTGCCTATCTCGTGATGCAATTCGCCAGCATCATGGATTACGTACAGGCGTTGTTCGGCTTCTTCATCATTCCTCTGTTCGGGACGGTGATTATCGGGATGCTGTGGAAGCGCGCCAGCCCCGCTGGAGGATTCTGGGGGCTGCTCTCGGGCACGCTATCGTCTGTGGCGCTGTGGCTGGTGGTTAGACTCCATCCGCAGGCGCTGGCGATTCTCGCATTGTCTTCGGATGCCAAGCCCATGGCCGAGAATCTGTACAGGTTCATTTGGTCCTGGCTGGTCTGCGTTCTGGTCACGATTCTGGTCAGTCTAGCCACCCGGCCCAAGCCGGCCGCGGAACTGCAGGGCCTGGTTTACGGATTTGGATCGATGCCATCTGACGAGGACGTTCCGCTGTATCGCCGTCCGATCTTCGCGGCGGGGCTGGTGGCTATCGTCTTCGTAGGTTTGAATCTGATTTTTTGGTAATTGGCATGAACTTATATTCCATCGTTAGGAAACGCCGCGAAAGTACTGTCGCGCGGCCGGACGAAAAAGCAGGCACACGATCACCACACAGAAGACGGCGTGGATGGCGAGCTCCTGGAGCCCGCCAAAAGCGCTCAGTACCACGTGGAAGGCCATCCAGGCGATTGCCAGCCAGCGCGCCCAGTTATGGCCGCGAAGCATAAATGCGCCAGTTACAATCGCCACAACCTCGACCGCTTCGATCCCGATGCCGTCATACCGAAGCACATTTCCCGCGCGGATTTCGCCGAAATGGGCGACGAAGCCGATCGCACCCACCGCGATATACAGGCATGCCAGCAGAGTTATGGAAAGCGGGCGCACATTCGCGGTCATGGGAGCATCTCCAGCACCGCTTCGCTGGGCTCCAGTTCCTCCGCGTGCGGCGGTACGGACGCCCCCGCTTCGAGCAGCGCGCGAACGGTTCCGACGAAGTCTCCGCTCTCTCGATGCCAACCATTCCCGGACCCGAATACGGCCCACCCGAGCGCGGTACTCTCCTGCTCTTTCGACTTCATTTCGAGCGCCGGGTGAAATCGCAGAATCTGGCGGGTCATCTCCGCATTGCCGTTGAATCCGGCCCAATGCAGGGCCGTTGCGCCCATGTTGCCCGCGGTATCGACCGGCCAACCCGCCTCCAGCATCAGCCGCACGGCTTCGGTGTTATTGCTCTGCGCCGCGTCCGGTAGCTTTCGCCGGTCTGCCTCAGAGAGGGTCTTTGCCGCATCCGGATGCTTCGCGAGAAACTCGCGAAACACCGCTTCATCGCCCAGCTCACATGCCAGCGACAGCTTCAAATCCTCCGGGGTCCGCTCCGTCAGCAACCGGAAAACATCTTCGTGGCCGAAATCGCGCGCCACCGTGTGCGCCGTGCGGCGGGGGCCCAGGGTCCAGATGTAAATGGTGCCGCCCGCGCGCGGATCCAGCTTCGGGAACCACTCCTCCGAGACGCGCATGCGGATCGCAGCGGGGTCGCGGTCCAGATGCCGCCGCACCAGGTCCATATCTCCGAGCGCGGCCGCCATCAGAATATCCGTCCGGCATCCCCTGGCGACCAGATAGCGCGCGACATCCTGGCGACCCCGCGGATAATGCCGCGCATGTTCCACGCGCAGCATATGCTGGGCCGGAGTGGATTCGTGTTCCAGATCGCGCGCGTCGATGTCCGCCCCGTTGGCCAGCAGAAACTCCGCAACCTCCATCGTGGAAGCAAAATGCAGGGGCGTGCGGCCATCGCCACCGCGGGCATGGACCGCGCTCGGTTCGGCCGTCACGAACTCGCGCAGCTTCGGCAGCATACTTAATCGCGCTGCCGAATGCGCATCCAATACGGCGCCGCGTGCGAGCAGAAAGTCCACCAGGGGGGGTTCGCACTCGTCCAGCACGCCGAATCCGCCGGACCACGATTCGGTGCGCTTCCGGATATCGGCGCCGGCCTGTAACAGCACATCGATCGTCGCCCGATCGGCCCGCTGCACCGCGGCGAATAACGCATGTTGGCCGGGGCCGTAATCGGGCAGCGGATCGTCGATCCGAGCCCGCAGTTCGGGGTGCCGGGTGAACACCTCGCGCACGCGCGCCGCGTCCATGTCGCACACTGCCGCCTTGAGCGCCTCGGCCGGACTCAGCGCCAGGGCCTCAACGTGCGCCTTCAGATCGGCCCACCTGGGAAATCCGTATTCCTGGGCAAGGGCGCGCTGCGCGTCGGCCAGCCTTCCGCCTGCAGTACTACGCTGAAGGGCTTTGGCCTGCTTCTTGAGATACTCCAGATTTGGTTTTTCGGGTAACTGACGAGACATAGCTCCTCTTTCTGTGGCCCGGTGTCCGCTTTACGGGCAGAAGAGAAGTCGATGCTCGTTACGCGATGACTGGCTCAGGTGGGATAGTCCCTTTCCGCGGACGGCATGCAACCTGCATTGCAGATTCCACTATACCAACTCGCCCGCGGGACGGCTATTTCGCATTCCTCTCGATTAGCTCCAAAGCATGTTGCATGTAGATTTCGCCGGTCATCTCGCCCAAAGAAACCCGGGAAACATATCTGTAGGCGGGAAAGCTGCCGAAGTCGACCTTCGTCAGGATGTAGCCGAAAGCGTCGTTGGTGAGCCCGAAGAGGAAATTGTGCTCGCCGCGCATATGGCGCTTCAGATAGAATCCGATATTCGGCAGCGCCTCGCCGGGGATGGTCAGGATCTGCGCATTGCCGAGCTCCACCAGGTTCACGCGCGCTGCCACCGTCCGGTCCGGACCATGCGGATACTTGAGCGGCGAACCTTCTACTACCTGCCACATCTCGGCCGATTCCACCGGGAAGCGCACTTCCATCGAATCGTTGTGGACCCTGGGGCTCCCCTGCCAGGCCGCGGAATCGACGATGCGCAGCGATTCCGCGGCCAACAGCCCGCCGATCCTCTCGCATTCCGCCCACGTCCGGCTGTCGGTCCAATAAGCGCGCGCAGCGTCCCGGGGCGGCTGATCCAGGTTGCGGTTGTCGGCCGTTACCATACCGCCTTGCGCACTATTCATGAACACCGCGATTCCGCCCGCGGCTTTTTCCAGGCGATCATAGAGAGGGCCCACCAGGTCCGGGCTGAGGATGCCCTGCTCGCTCCCCATCACCTCGGGATGAATGGCGTAGTTCACCAAAGTTCCAATGGGCTTCCCGTCGAGTCCTCTAACCTGTAAGACCCCGGCGCGCCGGTCATACAGGTCGGGAGCGTAATAGTTATAAGCGATCTTGCCTTTGGCTTCGCCCGAAGCCACCCGCAGCTGGGCAGGCCGCAACTGGTCCAGCGCTTCGTTGATCGCCGCCGCCACCTGCTCGGACACAAATTGCATGTACGCGAGCGATCCGGTGTGCCCTCCCTTACCGTCGGGATAGGCATAGCAGTCCGGCGCGCTGTGCGTGTGGGTCGACCCGATCAGAATGCTCTCCGGCGCGACGCGGGGGACCAGGGCCCGGGCACGGTCGCCCAGCACCGACGGAAAGCCGAGCAAATCGACGCTGACCACGGCCACGGTTTCGCCGCCGGCGCGAAACACCATGGCGCGCGCGGTCAGATCGCCCTGCCTGGACTTCGCGGGCGAAGGCGCACCCATCCCGCCGCTGATCGGCAACAGAGGATCGGGAGTGATGATGCGCTTGGCCGCTCCAGCCTCAAAAGACGGCTTGGCCTGGCCGCGAAGGATTGAACCAGGCAAGGCACCCCATAACAAGGCAATGCCAATGAAGCTGTAGTGGAAACATCTTCGAGTCATAATCGGCTTATCCTACCAACTTGAACTGCCGGACTGTGGACGGTTCAGCCGAGGATTCTGTCACTTCGCGCACGCGCGGCCGATCCTGCAGGAACAGAGCCGCCAGCCACTCCTCGGCTACCGCATCGTTCCACGGAAGGTAACGGTCCGCTGTGGCGAAGCAGATCCCGGCATACCAGCCGCCCGCCTGGTCGCGCCTGAACGTGACCGTGACATTAGATGGCAGGTGCCTGGCCGACGTCCGGCGCAGATAGTTTTCGGCGATCTCCCGTAGACCGCCAACTAGCGGACCGGCGCGTAGGAAGTCCTGGCCGGCGTTGAAACGCAGCAGTTTCGCGACATTCGCAATCGTCCAGTCGCTGCCGAAGATCCGGCCCAGGGCAGGCTGCGGGCCCAGCGAAGCGTCCATGCCCATCAATGATCCCACATCCATTCTGATAAGCTTGGGGTGCTTGCGTCCCCCAAGCCAACTCAAATGATGAAAAGCCACCTTGTAGACCTGCTCGGTCTTTCCGTTCTGCTGCTCGCTCCCGCCGTTGCGCAACAGCCTCCCTATCCTTTCGACGATCCGAACCTGCCGCCCGAGAAGCGCATCGACAATCTTCTATCGCTCATGACCACCGAGGAGAAGATCGCCTGCCTGGGCACGCGCACCGGCGTCCCCCGGCTGGGCGTTCCAAATATCGGTAGCTCCGAAGGCATTCACGGCGTCGTACAGCGCGAACCTCGCGGATCGCGTCAGCCCATTACCACCACGCAATTCCCGCAACCTCCCGGGATGGGCGAGACATGGGACCCCGAACTCGTGCGCCAGGCTGGCGCCGTCGAAGGCTATGAAGCCCGCTTTATCACCCAGACTGCGAAGTACGACCGCCAGGCCCTCATGCTCTGGGGGCCCCAGGCCGACCTCGCGCGCGACCCGCGTTGGGGCCGCTCCGAAGAGGTGTACGGCGAAGACGCATTCTTCAATGGGACCATGTCGGTGGCGTTTATCAAGGGACTGCAGGGCGACAACCCCAAATATTGGCAGGCCGCCGCGCTGCTGAAGCATTTCCTGGCCAACAGCAATGAGGACCACCGCAACGTCTCGTCTTCCGATTTCGACGATCGCCTGTTCTGGGAGTATTACTCTCTCCCTTTCCGCATGGGCTTCCTCGAAGGCGGGGCGCGTGCCGTGATGGCCTCGTACAATGCGTGGAACGGTACGACTATGGCGATTAATCCCATTCTGCGCAGTATCTTGCGCGACAAATGGGGTGTCGAAGTCCTCTCCAGCGATGGCGGAGCCGTTAAGATCCTGGTCGATTCGCGGCACCTCTACCCCAACCAGGAAGCGGCCGTGGTCGCTTGCCTGAAATCCGGCATCAACCAATTCCTCGACCGGTACGCCGACGAGACCAAAGCCGCTCTCAAAGACGGCTCCCTGACGGTGGCCGATATTGACGCAGTGCTCCGCTTCAAGTTCAGAGTCGCCGTTAAACTGGGATTGCTCGATCCGCCGGAGTTAGTCCCGTATTCTAAGATCAAAGATTCGCCCGAGCCCTGGAATACGGACAAGGATCGCGGCGTTTCCCGTCAGATCGCCCTCGAATCGGTCGTTCTTCTGAAAAACGACAAGAACTTTCTCCCGCTGGACAAGAAATCGCTCAAATCCATTGCCGTGATTGGCCCTCTTGCCGACTCCGTACATTGGGACTGGTATGGCGGCACGCCTCCTTATGGCGTCACACCTCTCGCAGGCATCAAAGGGGAGCTGGGTTCCGGGGTCACCGTCAACTACGCGGCCGACGAGCTAAGCAACGCGGCGGTTAACGCCGCGCGCAAGTCGGATGTGGCCGTCGTCGTAGTGGGCAACGATCCCACCTGCGGTCCCGACATGCGGCACGATTGGTACAGTTCCTCCGAGGGCGGCGGCGTTACCCTGCCCTGCACCGTACCGAGCGACGGCCGCGAAGGCCGCGACCGCGAAACCATTGACCTGTACCAGGAGCAGCTCATCAAGCAGGTTTACGTGGCGAATCCCAAGACAGTGGTCATCCTGGTTTCCAGTTTCCCGTTTGCTGTCAACTGGACCCAGGCCAATATTCCAGCGATCCTTCACATGATGCACGCCTCCCAGGATGAAGGCACCGCACTGGCAAAGGTCCTCTTCGGCGAATACACCCCTGGCGGCCGCCTGGTCGAAACCTGGCCCAAATCCCTCGATCAGTTGCCGCCGATGATGGACTACAACATCCGCGACGGCCGCACCTACATGTACTTCAAGGGAGAGCCGCTTTACCCCTTCGGATTCGGCCTCAGCTATACGACGTTCAAGCTTTCGAATTTGCGGGCGAGTTCACCGCAAGTCGCCAGAGACGGCACGGTGCGCGTCAGCGTAGATGTAGCGAATACCGGAAGCCGAGCGGGCGACGAAGTCGTGCAACTTTATGTGCGGCATTTGGGCTCAAAAGTGGAGCGTCCGCGGCAACAGCTCGTGGGATTCCAGCGCGTAACCTTGCAACCCAACGAGACAAAGACGGTGGAGATCCTCCTGCCGGCTTCGCGGCTGGCTTACTGGGATGCGAAACTGCAGGATCTCCGCGTGGAAACCGAGCCCGTCAGCCTGATGATCGGCGATTCGTCAGCCAATATCGCGCTGACCACCACCGTGCAAGTACAGTAAGGTCGCGCCCCGATTAGCGATTTTCCAGGCCCAGCTTGAACGCGGCCATTTCCTGGCCGTTGCGCACCAGCAGGACGTCGCCGGCCAGCACGGGGTGGTTCCAGGTTTTGCCCTCGATGGCCGGTAACCGCGCCAGTTCGGTGAACTGGTTGGGGGTCGCGCCGACCAGGGCCAGTTCACCTTCTTCCGACAGGACGATCATCACGTCCTGATCGGGCAGCAGGATCAGTTGGCCATTGCCGTAGCGTCCGCCTTTCCACTTGCGAGTGCCATCCTTCAGGTCGATGCAGGCGAGGATGCTGCCGTCGAATCCGAAAGCGTAACCGTTATGCACCACGAAGTCGTTGAAGTAAGGCTTTAGCCCCTTTGAGGTCCATCGTTCCGAAACGGTCCATCCGGCCGCTCCGTGCGCCACTGCCATGCGGCGCGTGCCGCTGCTATCGCTGACAGCCATCAGGATGTCGCCGTCCGAGGTCAGCGCGGGTTGGACGATGGGGTAGCCTGGCCACGCATATTCCCATAGCAGCGCGCCGTCGGCCAGCGCGACGCTGGTGGCGCCGGATTCGCTCAACAACACCACTTGCTGGACGCCGTCGAGGGTCGCCAACTGCGGCGAACTGTAGCTTACGCCGTGGGCCGGGCCGACCCAGCGCCGCGCTCCTGTGGCGCGGTCATATGCGGCCAGTTGTCCGGCGACGCCGACCACAACCAGATCGCCTACCACCAACGGCGAACTCGCGAAGCCCCACTGCGGACTCTTCATGCCGGTATCGGACGCCGCGTTGTGCGACCACACAGCAGCGCCATCGGCGGCGTTGAGCGCGTTCACGATTCCCGTGGCGCCGAATGTGTAGACGCGGTCCCTATCGAGGGTCGGTGTCCCCCGCGGACCCGGGCCGCCGTTCGATTCCCAGAAACGGGCCGCATCGCGGTGCGCCCACACCGGCTGGCCCGTGTTCAGCCTATAGCAGGCTACGACCTCGTCCGGACCGCGCTGCTCCTGGGTGTAGATAAGCCCGTCGCGGACCGCGAAGGACGACCAGCCCGGGCCCACCGGGCGACGCCAAAGCGCCACCGGCGGCGATGCCGTCCAATCGGTTTTAATGCGTACGCCGGGGACCAGATCGTCGCGATGAGGACCGCGAAAACCCGGCCAATCGGCTCCGGTCTTTCCTTCCGCGGGGGCTACCGGCGCTGCCGCCGTTTCGTTCCCGGCTCGGGCTACCAGCCGCTTATCGGGAGTCGTGGCAACCACCGGAACCGGGGGTCGCGCCGCCGATTGGATCACGGCTTGGGCCACGGGCGATTTCTCCGGAGCCGCCGCGGCCGCCTGCACCGCCGGAAGCGCGCCCGGCGCGTTGCCGGATTGCTCGAGGAGCCGTTCCTCGGGAGTCTTCGCCCACCGCCAATGCAGGTCGTGATGCAGATCGGCGGCAGTGAAGCCACCGGTCCGGACCATCGCCCATCCTCCGATCGCCAGCAGGATGGTGGCGGCCATTGACACGCGCCGGAAAACATCCGGGAGATGGCGGGTGATCACTGCCCACGCCACGAAAGCGGGGCCCAGCCACGGGATCGCCAGGAAGTAAAACAAGTACCCTTGCGCGCCAGTCGCAATCGAGACGTCCACGATGCGCTTGGTAGCGAACATCGCAACAATCATCAGTGCGAGCGCGCCCAGGCGCTCGGACCAGGCCGCCCGGCTAAAGAACAACCACCAGAGGATCACCGCGACGGTGGCCACGACGCCTGCGAGCAATCCATAGAGCAAGGCATCCGGCGCCACGATAGGTTGCCCGAAATGCAGCAGCAACTGCAAGATCACGATGACCACGCCGGGCCATATCCGGAAGGGCTTCCTCACCGGATTTGTCATCTTGGTGCTTTCAGACTCCTCGCGCATGGCAGTCATACGTAAATAGTAGACGGATCGTTCCGCCAAATATTGCCGTCTTCGGCCCGAAAAACCACGATGGCATGCCATGTGCTCGGTTCCCAGGTCATGAAGGAAGAAGCATTCCTCAGATACCGGCGGGAAGTGGTCAGGTCATGGCCCGAGTCGCCGCGCAAAGTGGTGCTGCTCTATGCCATTGAGGGCCGCATCGCCCAAATGCGGCAAGAGTCGCAAAACATCATTAAGTGCCGAAATGATGCAAAATTCTGAAACAGGCAGGGTCAAAGCGGTTGTTGGGGTGGTCATCGGCCTCTTATCGATAACGATGGCGCTGCTGCTGTTTCTCGCACAGGACACTCGCCTGCGTTCACAAGAGCGGGAATTGCCGGGCGCGCTGCACAAGATTAAGCATGTCATCACCATCATGCAGGAGAACCGTTCATTCGACAGCTACTTCGGAACGTTTCCCGGCGCGGACGGAATTCCCATGCGGAATGGCGAGCCTGCCCTCTGCGTGGCCGATCCCGCCACCAACCAGTGCGTGAAACCGTACCACGACTCCAACGACCGCAACGGCGGAGGGCCGCACGGCGGTCCCGCGGCAAAAGCCGATATCGACGGCGGACGGATGGACGGCTTTATCGCCCGGGCCGAGAATGGCGCCCGCGGGTGCCTGGACCCCGACAACCCGGCTTGCAGCCACTCCGCAAAGCCCGACGTGATGGGCTACCATGACGGCGGCGACATCCCAAATTACTGGAGATATGCGCGGGATTTCGTGCTGCAGGATCGCATGTTCGAACCCAATGCCTCCTGGAGCCTGCCCGAGCATCTGTTCCAGGTATCGGAATGGTCGGCGAACTGCACGAAACACGACGATCCGGCCAGTTGCACGAATGCCTTGGATCTCCCCGGTTTGCCGCCAGACTTTTCGATCCGGCGAAGAAAATCCAGTGGGCCGCCTATCTATGCCTGGACCGATCTGACCTATCTTCTGCATAAGAAAGGTGTCAGTTGGGCGTACTACGTCGTGGCCGGCACCGAGCCGGACTGTGAGGACGATGAAAAAGTGGGCTGCGTGCCGGTCAAGCAGAATGCGAAGACTCCGGGCATCTGGAATCCATTGCCGTATTTCGACACAGTCAAGAATGACGGCGAACTGGGCAACATCCAATCGGTCGAGAACTTTCTGGAGCAGGCGCGCAAAGGCACCCTGCCCGCGGTCTCGTGGATTGTGCCTTCCGGCGATGTGAGCGAGCATCCGCCCGCGCTGGTCAGCAGCGGCCAGACGTATGTAACTACTTTGATTAACGCGGTAATGTCCGGGCCCAACTGGAAAGACTGCGCGATATTCCTGGCCTGGGACGATTGGGGAGGCTTTTACGACCACGTAGTCCCGGTAACTGTAGACCCAAACGGCTATGGCTTGCGGGTTCCCGCGATGGTGATCTCTCCTTATGCCAAGAAGAGTTTCATCGATCATCAGACTCTAAGTTTCGATGCCTACGTGAAGTTCATCGAAGACGATTTCCTGGATAGCCAGCGTCTGGATCCCAAGAAGGATGGGAGGCCGGATCCGCGGCCCGGCGTGCGGGAGGAAGCTTCCCAGTTAGGCGATCTGCGGCGCGACTTCGATTTCGATCAGGCGCCGCGTCCGCCTCTGATTTTACCCGCGCGCCCCAAGACGACGTTGATTCCTCCCACCCGGCAGGATCGCGGCCGTTGACAAGTGCCTCAATCGGCTTCCGCCGGCGATTCACTGCTACCATGATGTTCCGTGAAGGTCCGGAAGAATCATGCAGATCGAACGGGTGCTCCCACAACTGCTGCCATCGCACATCGCGCGAACCCTTGCCTTGGGTATTCTCTGCGCGATCGTATGCGTCTCTCGAGTTTCGGCTGCCGGCGACTCTTATGTGCGGGCGCAAACCGATCATGGACCCTGGGTGGTCGGCAATGCCTCGATCGAACGCCGCATCGCATTCGATCCGGCAACTGGATTGTCTACCTTAAGCTGGCTGCATAAGGTTACCGGAACCGACTTCACCAAGCCCGCCGCGGCGCCGCGTCAATTTGGCGACGAATTCAGCTTCCACGCAGGCGGCAACAGGTTCACCGGCAAATCCGGCTTCGAACTGGCCGGCACGGAAGTCCTCACGCTCGACGGCGGCAAGGCGCTCAAACTCCGCCTGATCCAGCCGAAAGCACAACTGGAAGTCGCCGTCTTCTATGCGGTTTACGATGAACATCCGGTGATTCGGAAGTGGATCGCGGTGACCAATCGCGGTACACAGCCGGTCGTCTTGACGCATCTCTGTTTCGAGTCCATCGCGGCTGCCCCGGGCGCGGCCGCCGAGTTGCAGCTTTTTGCCGGCTACGGGACGGTGCCGCGCGAGATCTTCTTCACCGGCCGCGTCTCGGATACGGCGATGGTTTCCAGAAACTCGCGCACGGGTGAAGGCCTGGTGGTCTTAAACGAGGCTCCCGGCTACCTGAAACGCACCGAAATGGGCGGCGGCTGGAACAACCGCATCCAGGTGATGTACGATACCGACCTGTTTCCCTTCGCGCGCACTCTGGAGCCGGGTGAGACCTTCGCCTCCGCCCGTAGCTCGATAGTGTTTTTCGCGGACGGCAAGGGACTGGCCGACTCCCGCTGGGTGGTCCCGACCTACACTTCACAAGTCCTGATGCGGCGCGGACGGAGCTTCCAGCCGCGCTGGCTCTACAACACCTGGGAACCCTTCCAGCGGCAGATAGACGAGGCCACCAGCGCGGATCTCATAAAGGTAGCCGGCCGTATGGGCATGGATATCTTTACCATCGACGATGGCTGGCAGGCCGAGTATGGGGACAACCGCGAGAACCGCCAGAACTTCCCCGGCGGCCTGGCGAAAATCGGCGCCTTGCTCGCGGAACAGAAGATGGGACTGGGCCTATGGGTGCCTCTGGCGGCGATCTCCCCCGAGGCCCCCGATTATGAACAGCATCCCGAATGGCTTTGCCGCGATCGCCAGGGCCACCCTAAATTCACCGGAACCATGGCTGGACAGCAAGCCGTGATGTGCCTGGGGAGCGGCTATCGGGAAGCTGCCGCCCGCCGCCTGATCGATCTCATCGAGAAGGTTCATCCCGCCTATCTGAAGGTGGATCTCACCACCGTCTTCAACGCCTACGGCGAAGAGCCCGGCTGTAATGCCCCCGGCCATTTCCACAAGAGCTGGGCCGAATCCCTCGAACGAATTTATGAGGGTTTACAGTACGTCGGCGAGCGGCTCTACCGCGCGCATCCCGAAGTGTTGATCGACTATACCTTTGAACTCTGGGGCGAGAAACATCTCATCGACCCGGCGCTGCTGGGCGTCGCGGACCTGGACTGGCTCAGTAACATCGAGGATCTCCGGCCGGACGATGCGGGAACCCGGCAGGCCCGCACGCTGCTCTATCACCGGGCCCTGGCCATCCCGGCCGAAACCATGCTGCTGGGTAATCTGCACGCCGCAACACTGCCCATTGAGGATCGTTTCGGTGTGGCGGTCGGCTCCGGACCGCTGCTGCTGGGCGATCTCCGCAAACTCACCGTTGACCAGCAGGATTGGTACGCCGCGCACATCCGCTGGTTCAAGAATCTGCGCCGCCAGGCCTCATTAGACGATAGTTTTTTCCCGCTTGGCGATTGGGCCCAAACGAGTGTAACCTCCTGGGACGGGTTTGCGCGACTGAGCCGCACCGGGGATGGCATCGTGGTTATTTTCCGGAATAGCTCGCAGGCAACCGAAGCGGTCGTGAAACTGACCGCGCCGCCGGATGCCGTCTACGAAGCCCGTTCCGTAATACGCGATCGTCCCCTGGGGACTGTGACCGCCGCGGTGCTCGGCTCCGGCTGGAGCGTGCCGCTGGAGCCCGGCACCCACACGGACGTCATCGAACTGCGCCGCCGCTGACGTGCGCCGTCACCATGCCGGCGGCGAGTACAGGTTGGGCATCTGCCACGCCCGGTAGGATGGGTGCGGGCTTAAGACGTTCAGCACTTGCGTCCCATTCAACGAGCCGGCCGTGGGCAGCATCTCGATGGCGGTCGCGTTGGGAGTTCCCGGCTGGAACAGATAGAGGCCGTCCGATAGCAGTTGCGCACTGCCCAATGCATCGGCGAAGACTCCCAATCCGGCGCTGATTACCGGTGTCACCTGCATGTTGGTTTCATCCACCGTAAGAGCCATGCCCCGGCTGACCCCTTTGCCCTGCCCGGTGGGCGGCGCCGAGACGCGTGTGTTTCCGTTATCGAAGAGCACCAGGGGTCCGGCGCCATCGTTGGCGTAGCCGGCGTCATGCTGGTGCGAAAACCACGGCCACTCGTCGCTCTTGGGCGCCACTATGGTGAAGTCGCCATCCACGCCCATGCGCCACAAAACATCGCCCGCGCCCGCGCCGTTGTTGTAGTCTACTTTGAGGAGCCAGTCCTGGTTCCGCAGCGAGATCAGAAAGTCGCCGCTAGATGCCAGGTACTGAATCGTATTGCCATGCGTCCAGTCATTGGCCACCTTGGCGAGCAACAACTTCACGCTGCAGCCGGGGAGGGCGCAAGTCTCGCCCAGCACGGCTGCCCGGTCCAGGTCCAACTGCTGTAATGAGTCGTAGTACCAGACCACCTGCCACTGCGCATCCAGAACGATCGCCATTTCGGTGAGGATGTCTACCGGCGGTCCATTCGGGTCGCTGCCCTGTGTTCCCGCCGGATAGACTCTTTCGATGTGCGCCAGCACCGCCGTATACGAGTTGCCGCCAATCGTGTAACGAATGGCCTCGTGGTCGAAATCGTTCAGGCAGGCCGTCCCCACCGGCGCTGGATTCGGTACGCCCAGGCAGGACCCCGCATCCGTGGCGCCCATCGCCACCAGTTGCTCGGAGACGATTCCCGTGTTGGTCTCGTGTACGACGTTCCCGGCCAGATCGATCTCCCGGATCAATTGCAGTTCCGTATCGGCTGAGTTCCAGGATGTACCGCCCTGTATGGTCAGGATGGTTCCGCCGGCCAGAGGACGTGTCACCAGCGTGCCGTTGCCGCCCGAGTAATACCACATGATGTCGCCGTTCAAATCCGTCGCCACCGGCATGACGCTGCCGGTGAAACCCCAGAGCAGCATGGAGTCCACCGTGTCGCTTTGCGGGCCTGCGGGAACATTCACGGTAAAGCCCGGGAGCACGTGCCTCTTTCCCAGCGCCGCCGGAAGATCTCCCGTGGTGAAGGTCAGGTTGGCGCCGTTGGTCATATTCTCACCGGTCTGCGTTTGGGAATACATCGTATAAGTCGTCGCGGGCAGCATGCCGGCGACATAGAAGTTCATGCTCACAGGTGGATTGCAAGCTGCCCAGTTTGTATAGCCAGGTGCATTCGTCCCGGTATAGAAAGCGACTCGCATGGAACTTTCACTGGCACAGGAGGGCGCGCTGAACAGGGCCACCAGGGAGTTTGAAACCTTGTGGACGGTGGCCTGGCTGCCTGTCGCCCGCGGCTTCAAGATGAAACTGGCCGTTTGCGTGGCCGTCTCACCGGAAATGAAATCTTTCGCCACCACCTGGATGGTATAAGCGCCTTCCCCGGCAATGGTCGCCCAGGTGAAGGGCTGCGAGGTCCAGATACCCGCCGCAAGTGTCCCGATATTAAAGTCGCGCACCAGGACATAGGGTTGGCTGCTGGAGGCGACGTTGAACTGAAACGTCAGCGGGTTCGGATTGCTGTTGACAGCCGTAACTTCCCATACGGTAGGCGTACCCAGAAGCTGTGGAGAGGCATGCGAAGGGGTCAGCGATTGGATGGTGACGGTGGCGCACAACGGCGCCTGCGAGATTGCCAGCGCGGCGAGCGGACAAAGTACATACGGTAAGTGCATGGAATGAGTTATCAATGATAACATCCTCAAACTCGCCTTTTTGATCGTGACAGAAGGCCCGAATGGCGTCACAATAGACCCTATGCGTACGGTACACCTTGACCCCCTATAGTGCCTGGCCCAAAGCGGAATTGCATCTCCACCTGGAAGGATCCGTCGAACCCGGCACGATGCGGGAACTCGACCCCTCCCTCACTACGGATGCGGTCCGCGCCATGTACCGCATCCACGATTTCCAGGAGTTTATCCAGGCATACAAATCGGTCGTCGAACGTCTGCGTACCCCTGCAGACTACGCCCACATCACGCGCGCTTTGATGCGGCAGCTCGTTGCCGATTCGGTCCAATACGCTGAAATCACGCTCTCGGCCGGCGTGGTGCTCTGGAAAAAGCAGGAATTCGGGCCCGTATACACGGCGGTGCGACAGGCGGCCGCGGAGTTTCCCATCGAGGTGGACTGGATACTCGACGCGGTGCGCCATTTTGGCGTCGCACATTCGCTCGAAGTCGTGGAGCTGGCGGCCGCGCGCGTGGCTGACGGCGTGGTGGCCTTCGGGATCGGCGGCGACGAAGAGCGCGGGCCGGCCGCCTGGTTCGGCGACGTGTTCCGGCGCGCGAAGGACGCCGGACTGAGGTTGACCGCGCATGCAGGCGAGACCGTGGGGCCGGAGTCGGTATGGGCCGCGCTCGAGATCGGCGCGGAGCGTATCGGCCACGGCATCCGCGCCGTCGAAGACCCGGCGTTGCTGCGGCACTTGCGCGATCGCCGGATTCCGCTCGAAGTCTGCATCTCGAGCAACATCGCGACCGGCGCCGTCGCCTCGCTGGAGGCCCACCCCGTGCGGCGGCTCTATGACGCAGGCGTGCCGATCACCCTGAATACCGACGATCCAGCCATCTTCGCCACCACTTTATCGGGGGAATACGATCTGGCCGCCCGGCACTACGGATTTTCGGAGAGTGAGCTGCGCGGGATCGCGGCGAATGCCTTCCGCTACGGGTTTCGCAGTTTGCCCAACGCCGGCGCCTAACGGGCGCCCACCAGGGGCAGCACCTCGCGATCCAACTCCTCGTCGGTGAAACTTCGGAGCTTCACATTCTTGTGCAGCGTCCAATGCTCCGCGTGTTGCAGGGAGGCGCCTGGCTTCAAACGCTGCAGCGGACCGAGCGTCTCCATTTCCAGGAAATCGGCGTTGGTGAAGGTCTCGAACGAGCATCCGAAATCCGGGTAGTTCTTGGGCGAATCCTCGGCATCGTAGCGCTTGATGAACAGGCCGTCGTTCAACGCATAAGCCGCCCAGGTGTCCTTGTTGAAGCTGCCCAGCTTTTGCGGATCGGCGTTCTTGGGGTCCTGGTGCAGCATCAGGTATTTGCGGGTGAAGCGCCAGCGGTGATCGGAAAGGTTGCTGAAGGCCCACATCACCAACGGATTCGTCGGATAGAGCACTTCGGGATGCTTGCCGCGCGGCGGAAACCCGTGGATCGCGACGCCGCCCTGCGCCATCATCGTCAGGGCCCAGGGCGCCAGTTCCAGCGGTTGCTTCCCGGCATTCCGGATGCGGTGCAGCACTTCCACGCTGGTGCCCTGCGGCGACAATTTCACTACAATCTGTTTTTCAAGCCCGGTGAGCGGCTCGACCGGCTCAGTGGCCTCTAGCACGTCGCCTTTGATTTGAATGTGTACCGGCCCGTTATCCGGAGCGTAGGTACGAACCGCATCTTCCGGAGCGGCCCACACGCGATGTCCGCCGCGCAGCACCCATGCCGGTTCACCGGATTTGCCCAGGCTTTCGGTGAATTCCTTGAAGAAGTTCGGTCCACCCACAAATGCATAGCGCATGATGCGGGGACCGATGTCGCTGGTCACAATCAGCTCGACTTCTCCATTGGCGATGCGGTAGCTGTTGGGCCAACCCTTGTAGTTGGTCTTTTCGATCTTGACGGCGGCACCGGCAGTCATGGTCAGCATGGTCAGGAGCAACAGGGATGCGGCAAATCTAAGCATAGCCCGTATTATCGCGCGCTTCGCAGTCGTAGAATAACAAGGTGACGGAATCCTTCATCTGGGAACCCTCCCGGGAGTTCATCGAGCGCACTAACGTCTACCGCTTTATGCAGCGGCTGGGAATCACGGCATACCAGGACTTCATCCGTTATTCGCAGGACCATCTGGAACAATTCTGGGACGAAATGGTGCGCGAACTCGGCCTCGCGTGGTCCGAGCCGTACGGCAGCGTGCTGGATGCCTCGCGCGGCGTCGAGTGGGCGCGCTGGTTCACCGGCGGCAAGCTGAACATCGCCGCAAATTGCCTGGACCGGCATGCCGGCGGCGCGGGACGCGACCGGCCGGCGGTCATTTGGGAAGGCGAAGACGGCAGCAGCCGCAGCCTCACCTTCGGCGAACTGAGGCGCGAAACGGACCGCATGGCCAACGCCCTCCGCAGCCTCGGCCTGGCGCCTGGCGATCGCGTGGCGCTCTATATGCCGATGGTCCCGGAAGTAGTGATGATCCTCTATGCGTGTTTCAAGCTGGGGCTCATTGCCGTACCCATCTTCTCCGGTTTCGGCTATGCAGCCGTGGCCGTGCGGCTGCAGGATTCGGGCGCGCGGGTGCTGTTTACCGCCGATTCACTGGAACGACGGGGCCGGATTATCCCGTTGAAGCGGAAAGCCGACGAAGCTCTGGCCGAAGGCTCGGCGGTCGAAAAAGTGGTGGTGTTGCGCTACAAAGGCGGCGAGACGCCATCCACCGCAACGCCGGAGGGGCGCGACGTCTGGTGGCACGATTTCGTCGCCAGCCAGCCGGAGTTCTGCCCCGCCCTGCCGCTCGATTCCGAAACGCCGGCCCTGCTCCTTTACACCTCCGGAACCACGGGGCGGCCCAAGGGAGCCGTGCATACGCACGCCGGCGCGCTGGTCCAGACCGCGAAAGAAATCTATCTCACCTTCGACCACCAGCCGGACGACCGGTTCTGGTGGGTCTCCGACATCGGGTGGATGATGGGCCCGTGGGAGATCATCGGCAACCACCACCTCGGCGGCACTATCGTTCTGTATGACGGCGCGCCCGACTATCCTACGGCGGAACGCTTTTGGCAGATGATCGAGCGGCATCGCGTCACCACGTTCGGCATCTCGCCGACCGCCATCCGGCTGTTGATGCGCAAGGCCGGCGCGGGACCGGAGGGATCCGACCTGAGTTCCCTCCGCCTGCTGGGATCTACCGGCGAGCCATGGGATGAAAGCTCCTATCGCTGGTTCTTCGAGCGGGTGGGACGCGGCCGCTGCCCCATCATGAACATTTCGGGCGGCACGGAGATCATCGGCGGTTTCCTGGCGCCCCTCCCGGTGCAGCCCTTGAAAGCCTGCTCGCTGGGCGGACCGTCGCCGGGCATGGCGACGGATGTTTTCGACGCTGAAGGCCGCCCGGTGCGCGGCCAATTGGGCTACCTGGTTTGCACCAAGCCGTCGCCTTCCATGACCCGCGGCGTGTGGAACGATCCCCAGCGTTATCTGGAAGCGTACTGGTCGCGTTGGCCCGGTGTCTGGTACCACGGCGACTGGGCCATCGTGGATGCCGACGGTCAATGGTTTCTGCAAGGCCGGGCCGACGAGTCGTTCAATGTCGCGGGGCGGAAAGTAGGTCCCGCAGAGTTGGAGGCCTGCCTGATCTCGCATGCCGCGGTCTCCGAAGCGGCGGTGATCGGGGTCCCGGACGAACTTACCGGCGAGTCCGTGGTGGCGTTTGTGGTGCTGAAGCGTGACGCCGCATTATCGGCGGCGTTATCGGAGGTTAGCGCAGAACTGTCCGCGCACGTGGCCCGTTCCATGGGCCCAACCTTCCGGCCACGTGCAATATTTGCCGTGCCCGAGCTGCCAAAGACGCAAAGTGGGAAGGTGGTACGGAGATTGATCCGCCAGGCTTATCTTAAAGAGCCTTTGGGGGACACCTCCACGGTGGAGAATCCCGCCGCGCTCGAGCGTTTCAAAGCCTGACCGTTAAGCACTTCACAGTACTCGGGGCACCGGCCGCATTTTTAACGCTTGCACTTTTCAAAATATGCGCCATAATACGGAAATCGGCGCTGGGTGAGCGCTCAAGGGGATACACTGGAATGGGTCGTGCTAGGGTTCCGGCGATGCGATCGCACTCGTTAAGGTCTCTCCCGATTCCGGTTTTGCGCGTAACGTCATGCTTGCTGCTGGTGGCGCCGGCTATCCGTGCGCAGGCCATCATGCCGGGATCCACACCGGGCGGCGAGCCGTATCTTTTCAACACCGACGCGGCCGTTTTGGAATCGCAGGATCCGCGCAAGGACCTTCCGTGCACCGCTACTTCGGTGAAGCCCACTCTCGGTTTCGATCTGAAGTTCCACTCCGGATACGAAGTGAGCGTGCCCTTGAGAGAGCTCGCGGGAACGCAAAATCTGCTCACCATGATCTTCAGGGTTACCCCGCAAGCGCATCGGGACGAACCGGTGATCCTGTCGCAGCGCGTGAACGTTCCTGAGATCGAAGAGAACGCGCACGGCGACGCCTATTTGCAGGGCACTTTCGACGTCGGCGAGGGCAAGTATCACGTGGACTGGCTCATGCGGGATCGCACGGAGCGCGTTTGCTCGGCTTTTTGGGATATCGATGCCAGCGTGCCGCCCAAAGACAAACCGGTGACTCTGGACATCCCGCCGAATACCGTGTTGAGCGCCGACAACGAGCCCTTCAAAGACGAACCACCGGTGCCGCGTGACGCGCATGGCACTCCGCTGAATGTGAAAGTGCTCGTCAATTTCGCTCCCCAGGACTCGGCGGCGGCGGCTTTGCACGCGCTCGATACGAACGCCCTCATTTCGATCTTGCGCGGCATTGCGCGCGAGCCGCGCATCGGGACGTTCTCGATCGTGGCGTTCAATCTCCAGGAACGGCGCATCGTCTACCGGCAGCAGGATGCCTCGCACATCGACTTCCCGGCGCTGGGCGAAGCGCTGCACTCGTTGAGTCTGGGCACGGTGGACTTAAAGCGGCTCAGCCAGAAGCGCGGTGAAACCGAGTTTCTCACCAGCTTGTTCACCGAGGAATTGAACGGCCGCGACCATCCGGATGCCGTGATCTTCGCCGGGCCGAAGGCGCTCCTAGATAACGGCGTGCCGCAGGACTCGTTGAAGAAGGTCGCGGATGTGGAGTACCCGCTTTTCTACATGAACTACAACGTCGACCCGCAAGCCGTTCCGTGGCGCGATGCCATCGGAAATGCGGTGAAATACCTCAAGGGGGTCGAATACACCATCAGCCGGCCGCGAGATCTTTGGAATGCATGGGGCGATATCATGTCCCGTATAGTAAAATCAAGTTTAGCGAAGCGTGCGGCGGCGAGTGGCGCTTCCCAATAGTTCATGCGGGTTCACACCTTTTCGGCGATGGTAGTTCTGGTCGTGGGGGGCTGCGCGCCTTCCTATTCCCAACAGTTCAGCAAAGACAGCCTGGCGCCGTACATCCCCAGTCCGCAGGAAGTTGTGGACAGGATGCTCAGCGCCGCCCGCGTGAAGCCGGGCGAACTGGTTTACGACCTGGGCAGCGGGGACGGCCGCATCATCATCACGGCGGCGCAGAAGTTCCAGGCGCGCGCGGTGGGGGTGGAACTGCGCGCCGACCTCTGCAAATCCACGCAGGCGCGCATTAAGGAGCTGGGCCTGTCGGATCGGGTCAGGCTGATTCATGAAAACATGCTGAAGGTGGATCTCAGCCCTGCCGACGTGGTGACCCTCTATCTGCTGACCAGTTCCAATGAGCGGCTTCGCCCGAATCTGGAGAAATACCTGAAGCCGGGCGCGCGGGTCGTATCGAACGACTACGAGATCCGCGGCTGGACACCCTCCGGCATCGTGCCGATCACCGCCGGCGGCGTGCTGCACTACATCTACGTCTACGAGATCGCGGCGAAGAACTAACGCCGGTTTCTCGGGGCCGAGAAACGCTTCACTCTTCCCGCAGCGCCGCCATAGGGTCGAGCTGCGAGGCGCGCAATGCCGGCAAGTAGCTGGCTGTCAGCGTCACCGTCGCCAATAACGTCGCGGCCATGGTCAGGATCCCGGCGTCGGTGGGCCGCAGCCCAAACAGCATGGAGCCGGCGGCGTATCCGGCGGCCACTGCCAACACGGTACCCGCCACCAGGCCGACCAGCAACAGCGTAGCGGCTTCGCGTAGCACCAGTCCCACGATGTTGCCCCGGTTCGCGCCCAGCGCCATGCGGATTCCGATCTCGTTGGTGCGGCGCACCACCAGGTACGACATCACACCGTAGAGTCCCAAAGCCGCGATCAGCGCCGCCAGGGCGCCAAAGAAGCTGGAAAGGGTGGCCATTAAACGCTCGCGCAGCAGTCCCTCGCCGATCATCTCGTCAAACGCCCGGAAATCGACCGTGATTGCCGGGCTGACGTCCTTGACGGCTCTCTTGATTCGCGAAGTGACATCGGCCAAAGGTGCATCGATGCGAACGAGGAATTGAGCGCTTGTATCGGGGCTCGCATCCTGCGTCGTGGAGAGAAATGCGATGGGTCTGAACTGTTCGCTCAAGGTATTGTACTTCGTGTCTGTTACCAGACCCGTGATTTCGTAAACGGTTTCCGGCTCGGAGGGCGTGGCTTCCCGGCGAAATCTCTTGCCCACCGCATTGGGGCCTAACCCAAGCTTGCGGGCGAACGTTTGATTCACAATGGCGACGCGCGGCGACGAAGCGGTATCGCGGCCGTCAAAATCGCGGCCCGCCAACAGTGTCATGCCCACGGTCTTCAGGTAGCCGCCCGAGATCCAGGCGAAGTTCGATTCCATTTTAGGGCTCGACTCCGCTTGGTCAACCCACACATTGTTAGCGGTGCTGGCTCCGCTCAGTGGCACTGTATAGGTTTCCCCAGCCGAGGCCGCGCCAGGCAGGGTTTGCATTCGCCGCAGCAAGTCCTGCTTAAAGGCAACCCGCCGCATCGGTGGAATCTTCAAGTCCCTGAAATCCAGACCGGCGATCAGGATTCCGTTCTTGACGAAACCGGCGTCCACCGCCAGCAGTTTGCGGAGGCTGCCGGAAAAGAGCAGAGCGCTCACCAACAGCACCAGCGAGAGAGCCACCTGCGACACCACCAGCGTCTGCCGCAAACCAAACCGTTCGCGGGTGGTGGTCAGGCTGCGGCCGCCGGTTTTCATGACGTCGGCGGGGGCTTTGCGGGTGGCCCGCAACGCCGGGATCAGGCCGAATAGAATGCAGGTGAGAGCTGCGATCCCGGCGGCGAAAATGAATACGCTGCGATCCGGCTGAACATCCAGAAATAGCGAGTTTCCAGACGTCCCGAGCAAGGCGAGCATCAGGCGGCCTAACTCGCCGGCCAGCAGCAATCCGCCGGCGCCGCCCGCCAACGCCAACAAAACGCTTTCCGCCATCAGTTGCCGCACCAACTGGCCACGCGACGCCCCGATGGCGAGCCGCACCGCGATTTCGTGTTCGCGGGCAGTGGCGCGCGCCAGCGTCAGGTTGGCCAGATTGGAGCACGCGATCAGCAGCACCAGTCCGGTGGTGGCCAGCAGGAGCTGCAATGGATCGCTGTATTCCGTACGCAGCTCCGATACACCCGTCTTCGCCGGCACGGCGTAAAGTTTGAACTTCAAGTAGTCCTTCACGTTGACCGCCGGATAGTTCGCGGGCAGCGTGGCTCGAAACAGGCCAGCGGAGCTGGTACGCAACTGCGCGTTGGCCTTCTGCAGAGTCCAGCCCGGCTTGAGGCGTCCCATCACGGTAAGCCACCAGACAGTTCCCTTGTTGAGCCAGTTGCCGTCGCTCCAGAGCACCGCCTGCGAGCAGATGGGTACCGCCAGGTCGTATGACCGCCCCACCTCAACTCCGGAAAAATCGGCCGGAGTGACGCCGACGATCTCGACAGGATTCCCGTTGAGCGTGAGTTTGCGGCCGATTGCGGACGCATCCCCGCCCAGTTCGCGCTGCCAGAATCGATAGCTGATTACGGCACCGGGCAAGCCGCAGCCGGTGCGGTCGTCCGCTGCTGTGAAGACCCGCCCCTCAATCGGCTGTACGCCCAGCACATGAAAGAAGTCGCCGCTGACAAACAGGCCCTTCGCCAGCCGGACCTCGCCTCCAGGCGCCAGATTGAAGTCGTTGTTCGCCCAGGCCAGCACTCCGCTGAACGTGTTTTCGGTGTCTCGGAAGCGCTCCCAGATTGGATTCGTCAAGGCCGGATAGGGAGTCGCCTGGCCACCTCTCCATCCGGTTCTGTCCGCAAGCTGTAGCATGGCCAGGTTCTGCGGTTCTTTTACCGGGAGGGTACGCAGGCGCACGGCGTCGAGCAGTTGGAAGATGGCCACGTTGGCGCCGATGCCGAACGTCAGGGAAAGCACCGCCACGGCGGTAAAGCCGGGGTTCCCGCGCAGCTGGCGCAGGGCATACCGCAAGTCCTTGAGAAGCATCCGCATAGTGTGGGGAAATCGCAAGCCGAGTGCCAGCCGTAATCGGGGTCGATTGTCTTACCTCACAACCAGTTGGCGGCAAGCTGCTACGCCACGCTGTCCGCTTTCGCAAAAGGCTGGTTCACATTGGGACAGGCGAAAGCGTCATGTGCGCCGCGCCACACTACAATAGTTCCGTGTCCCCCCAATTCGACGTGGCCGGCGTAGGCCTGAACGCCACAGATACCCTCCTGGTAGTTCCTCGCTTCCCCCCTTACGCCGGCAAGGTCCCGTTCGAAGAGGAGATTGTCAGTCCCGGCGGGCAGGTGGCCAGCGCCATGGTGGCTTGCGCGCGTCTGGGTCTACGTACCAAGTACATCGGCACCATCGGCGACGACGAGCGCGGGCGCATCCAATGGGAAAGCCTGCGCCACGCGGGCATCAATCTGGACCACGTGCAGAGCCGCGCGGGCTGCCCCAATCAATCTGCCTATATCATCATCGACCGCGGCACCGGCGAGCGCACGGTCCTCTGGTCGCGGCCCGAGTGCCTGCGCATCGATCCCGGCGAGATTACTCCGGACCAGATTCTGTGTGCCCGATTGCTGCATATCGACGGCCACGACACACCCGCCGTGGCGCACGCGGCCCGTATCGCGCACGGCGCCGGCATTCCGGTGACGGTGGATGTGGACACGATTTATCACGGCTTCGATCAAGTGCTGCCGCATGTGGATTACCTGATTGCCAGCTCCGAATTCCCGGCGCAGTGGACCAACGAGCGCGATCCGCTGCGGGCCCTGGAGCTGATCCAAAAGGAATACGGCATGCGGGTGGCGGCCATGACTCTAGGCGCGCACGGGGCCCTGGCGCTGGAGAATGGGCGCTTCCTGTATTCGCCGGCATTTGTTGTAAACTGCGTGGATACCACCGGCGCGGGAGACGTGTTCCATGGCGCGTTCTGCTATTCTGTTTTGCAAGGCATGAGTCTCGCGGACGCACTGGATTTCTCGAACGCCATGGCAGCGCTCAACTGCACGGCCATGGGGGCGCGGGGCGGGATTTGCGGCGCGGAGGAAGTCCGCGCGACCATCGAACGGGCGCCGCGCCGGGCGCACCCGGACATGCCGGCCCGCATTGGACGCGCGGTGACCACCACGTAAATGTTTCCGCTCAAAGACACACAGCCCAGCTACTCCCGGCCGGTGGTGACGATTGCGATCATCACCGTGAATCTGCTGGTCTTCCTGTTCGAAGCCTCGCTGGGACCCTATACCCGCAATGCCTTGATCGAAACTTACGGGCTGGTGCCCGACCAGTTCCGGGTGACCACCGTTCTAACCTCCATGTTCTTACACGGCGGCTGGCTGCACGTGTTGGGGAATATGTGGTTCCTGTGGATCTTTGGGGATAATATCGAAGACCTGTTGGGCCACGCCAAATACCTGGTGTTCTATCTGCTCTGTGGATGCGTGGCGGCGCTGGGCCAGGTGATTTCGGGCCCCTACTCCACGGTCCCCATGGTAGGGGCCAGCGGCGCCATCGCCGGCGTGATGGGTGCGTACATGATCAAGTTTCCGCGGGCGCGGATACTCACTCTGGTGTTCATTATCGTGTTCTTCACCACCATTGAAATCCCGGCGCCCATCATGTTGGCCTATTGGTTTTTCATCCAGTTGTTCAGCGGGTTCGGCTCGATCGCGCGCACACACATTTCCCAGGGCGGCACGGCGTTTTTTGCGCATATCGCCGGATTTGTCGCCGGCATCGTGCTGGTGAAGGTGATGGGCACCAGCGACCGTTACAACCGGCAGCGGGACCATTACTGGGAATGAGCCGCGTGACCCTCTACACGCGCGCCGCATGCTGCCTGTGCGAGGACGCGAAACAAGTGCTGGCGGCAGCCCGCGCCCGCATGGCCTTCGAGTTCGAAGAAATCGACATCGACCGGAATCCCGAGTGGCTGGCGCTATACAACGAAGAGGTGCCGGTGATCGCCATCGACGGGCATAAGGCATTCAAATACAAGGTGACCATGGACGAATTGCTGAAGAAGCTGAAGGCGCGCGCATGAGCCTCGACATCCTGGCGATTGCCGCGCATCCGGACGATATCGAACAAACTTGCGGGGGCACCCTGATCGGGATGGCGGAACGCGGCTACCGTACCGGCGCTCTCGATCTGACCGCCGGCGATATGGGCACGCGCGGCACGCCGGAACAGCGCATGGCCGAAGCTGAAGTGGCGGCCCGCCATCTGCGTCTCGGTTGGCGCGGCAACCTGCGCTTTCCCGATGCGCGCCTGCAGAACGACATCGCCGCCCGCATGACGCTGGCAGTAAAGATCCGGGAATTGCGGCCGCGCGTGGTGATCCTGCCGTATTGGGAGGGCCGCCATCCCGACCATTACCGGGCCAGCGAACTGGGTTATGAAGCTTGCTTCCTGGCGGGACTGAAGAAACTGGACGAGTACTCCGAGCCGCATCGCCCTTTTAAGGTGATTTATGCATCGTCGTACGCTAACGTCACGCCCTCGTTCGTGGTGGATATCAGCGCGCAATTCGATGCACGCATGGCGGCTTTAATGAGCTATCAATCGCAATACGGCGCGCAAGCCGGCGGCAGCGGATTGTTTCCCGAGGAACAGGAGATCCGCGAGCGGCTGGGCGCGGTCGCACGGTTTTACGGCAACCTGATCGGTGTGAAATACGGCGAGCCCTTCGTGGTGAAGGAAACCATGCAGGTGGATGATATCGTCAACATGGGTGTACGCAGTATTTAGTTGGAAGATAGGGAGATAAAGCCGATGCAGTTCGCCGTGCGAGGATCCGTACTTTTGTCTGTAGCAGCCAGTCTGGCGATGGCGGTTTTGCCCGCGCACGCTCAACCGACGGAAACGAATGTGGGAATTGTCGCCATTTCGGCGGGAGGAATCTTCGGGCTGGGCGGGCACGGATCCTATGGCGCCAGCCTGGAAGACCCTGTCTCGAAGCACTGGATGCCGGATATCGATTTTTCCTATTCGCCTCTTACCAGCTACGGTTATAGCTATGGGTTGAACGATACGGGCAAGGGCCTGTTCACATCCAGTATGTTGGATATCAACGGCGGGGTGAAGTTCCGTTTTGCTGGCAAGCGAAACTGGGCGCCTTACATCGGCGTGGGGGGCGGACTGCTGCGGTTTTCGACGACCAACGCGACCAGCGGCTTCGGCACTACGGCGACGCTGAATGCCAGCCGGACTGAATTTGCCGGCAATTTCAGCGTGGGTGGGCTGTACTATGTTACCGACCACCTTGGCTTTCTGATGGAAGCGAAGGGTTATGCGGCTCAGCGCAATCAATTCGGACGCGTGTCGCTGGGGCTTTTCTTTCAGTTCCCGTAGCCGCAGCGGGACTTAAAAGTCCTGCCGGCACGCTGAAGCGTGCGCCACGGAACGCCGGATCTCATTTCGGCGCGTAGTAGCCTGCGCGCGTGCGCACCAGCGCGCCGGGAACATTCACATCCACGCGGATCTTGCGATAGCTGCCGTCGGCCGCCAGATTCGTGGGCGTATAGGCCACCACGTATTGATTGCGGATTTCGTGGGCAATATCGGGGGTGATGTTGGCAATCTCTCCGACGTCGTTTGGAAACCAGGACTGGCCGCCCGTCTGCTGGGTTAATTCGCTGAGCTGCTTCTTGGCGCGGGCGGCGCTTTCCGGCTCTTCGGCGCCCAACAGACCGACGGCATAAATGATCACGTCGTTCTGTTGCGCCACCTCGATCAGGTGCGTTTGCGTTTCCACGCTGCTGTTGTCCTCTCCGTCGGTGATCACCACCAGCACCTTCTTGTCTTTGTGGGCGTGATGCCGCAGGTGCTCGATCCCCAACAGCAAGGCATCGCGCATCGCGGTTTCGCCCTTCGCATTCAGATTGCGCAGCGCATTTTCGAGGTCCTTGATGTTGTTGGTGAAATCCTTGGCCAGCACGGCGGACTCGTTGAAGTTGATGATGAACACTTCGTCGTCCGGATTGGACGCCTTCACCAGGGCGAGGGCGGCGGAGGCGACGCGGTCGCGCTTGTCGGTCATGCTGGCGCTGTTGTCGATGATCAGCCCCAGCGAGATGGGGACATCCTCCTGGCGAAAGACGCTGACGGTCTGCTTCTCGCCGTTCTCGTAAACCGTGAAGGCGCTCTTCGGAAGGTCCCGAATGATTTTGCCGTCCTTATCGAAGACGGACACATTCAGGACCACCAACCGCGTGTCCGTGCGGAAAGTGGCTTCCTGCCCGTACAATGCCAGGCCGGCCCATAAAAAAGACGAAATTACACACCCCAGGCGCATGCATCCCGATCGCTGCACGTCGAGTGCCGCAGTTATGATGAGGATAGATGCCTACCACGTTGGATGGAAACAGCGTTCGCGATCGGATCCTCAGCGGGCTGAAGCCGCGGGTGGCGGCGCTGGCGGCGGCCTCACGTCCGCCAGGACTGGCCGTGGTGCTGGTCGGGAACGACCCCGGCTCTCAGATCTACGTGCGCAACAAGGTGAAGGCTTGCGCGGAGCTGGGTATCCGGGGCCAGAGCCTGACGCCGCCGGAAACCGTGACCACCGAAGAACTGCTCGCCATCATCGACGGGCTGAATCGCCGGCCCGATATCGACGGCATCCTGGTGCAATTGCCTTTGCCGCGGCAGGTGGATACGCGGCGGGTGCTGCTGGCGGTCGCGCCGGAAAAGGATGTGGACGGGTTCCATCCGATGAATGTGGGCAACCTGGTGGCCGGGCGTCCGGGTCCGCGCCCCTGTACGCCCGCCGGCATCATGGAACTGCTGCGGCAATACCAGATCCCGGTGGCGGGCAAGCGCGCCGTGATCGTGGGAAGGTCCGACATCGTAGGCAAACCGATGGCTTTGCTGCTGCTGCACGCGCACGCCACCATTACGGTCTGCCATTCGCGGACCGTGGATCTGGCGTCGGTGTGCCGGGAAGGCGAGATCCTGGTGGCTGCCATGGGACGGCCCGCCATGCTGACGGCCGATTACATCCGGCCGGGCGCGGTGGTGATCGATGTGGGCATGAATCGCATTACGGACCTCGCGGAGGCCGAGCGCATTTTCCGTGGCTCGCCCGATCGCCTGGCTACGCTGGAGCGCAAAGGCAGCGTGCTGGTGGGGGATGTGGATCCGGAGGCGATGCGGCAAAAGGCCGCCGCTTTCACCCCGGTGCCCGGAGGCGTTGGACCGCTCACGATCGCGATGCTGATGTCCAATACGGTGAGCGCGGCGGAGGGCTGGCAGTAACCGCGCGGCTGCGGCTACAGCGCCAGCTCCTTGCGATACACCATTTCCTTCAGGTTGAACTTGGTTTTGACTTCCAAGCGTCCCAATTGCGTGGTGAAGCTGACTTCTTTGTCTTCGGGCGTCAACTGCAGCACGTCGTGCGGAAATCCAAACAGCAGCACGTTGGTTTCAAAGCCTACCGATCCCGCCTGCACAGTGCTGGGCTGCGCGGGAGACTTGCCCTTGGGCTCCAGGTAGGTCAGGTTCTTGATGCGGTCAAGCACGTCCTGGCTGGGTCCTTTTGCCGCTCCGTTATCGGAATCGCTGTCTTCGGTACGCTGGCGGTCTCCGGTGACGATGGGGATACCGCTCACGCTGATGACGTAGGCGTTCGCGAGATTGCCGGGAATGGGCGACTTAAGGACGGCTTGGATGGGCTTTGCGCTGACCCAGCGCACCACCCCGTGATATTCGACGGCCGCCGGTCCTCCCATGCCGCCGCCGCGCCGGCCACGGCCGCCACCACCCATGCCGCCACCACCCATCCCGCCGCCGCCGGGGTACCCGCCACCTCCACCGCCTGGATATCCGCCCGTGCCGTTGCCGCCGCTGCCCGATTGGCGCAGCGCTATATTCACCTGTTTTGCCCAGGGCGACCGGGTCTTCAGCTTATCGATTTCCTCGCTCGACCACTCCGAGGGATCCTTCTTATTCCAGAATTCCGATTCCCCGGCGTACAGCCGAAGCCAGGACTGCGCGCCGGCGCCCGAGGCGAGAAGCAGCAGTCCGCGGCGAGTGAATCCGCATGTTTGAGCCATAGAGATGTGTTGTCCTAACCTCGATGAGACGTTACGTGAGCGCCAAAAGGTTGCATGCCGCGGGTGCTGGGCGTAAATGCTATGCTACTTCCCTCCTTCAACATAAGCCCGTGCACGATCCAGAACTTCATCGCGTCCCGCGCGGATACCTTCGATAGTGGGGTAAACGGTGATATCCGGGACGAGCCCGACGCGCTGAAGCTGTTTGCCATCCGGCCAGCGAACGTCTGAACCGCTGAAAGTGATCCAAATCCCGCCCGGAGCGACCATGAACGTCTCGTCGCCATCCACGCCCTCGGTAGGGCTGCCGACAAAAACCGTCCCATTCGCGGCCCTGTAGAGGAGTCCACTGTGCTCGGCTTGGCTGCCGGCGCGCTCGTCGATCAACATTACGGTCTTACCGGCATACCGGGGCTTCGTGGTGGTCGGGATTCGCTGTTCCCACAACATCGATCCGATGGTGTTACCTTCCAGACCATCCGCAGTGACTGTGTTGATTCGAAACAACGCGTCAACCATCGACGGCTTGGCGGCCAACCTCGGCGCGATACTCCAGGCTGTCCCTTGCGGATCACCGCGCATATCCATGACGATGGCGGAAGTATGCTCAAACGCCGTGAACATGGCGTCCACCTGCGAGACCTGGAGACGCTCCAAGTCCACATAACCAATCTCGGGATTGATCAAATAGTAAACCTCGCCGCGTCCCTCGTTCTGGAAATATAGACTGATGTTCGTGTTGCTCCGCTCAAGCGTGACCCCTCTTTCTCCGTCCGCGCCTGCCAGCGTGACACGGACGGCGGTCCCAGCGGCTCCGGCAAGCAGCCGCACCATGACTTGCTCCCGCACCGCTTGCGGGGTGGATCCAGGAATGTGCCCCGCAAGCTCTTCCATACGCTTCTGAACAGGTTCGTCTTCGATCCCGATCACTGCATCGCCAACCTTGACAACGCCTCGACGGCGAGTGGGACCACGGTCTTTCCGTTAATCAGGAACACGGAATGCGCGGCGTTGGGCGAGAGCGGGAAGTGCACGCTATCCCGAAGTTTCCAAGTCGAGCGGTAGAGGCCATCGTTTTCCAAATCGTCCGCTCTGGCATAGCCGGTATGCTCGCGAGAAGCCAGCTTGAGCCCTTGGCAGGGTTTCGAGGTCATCAGCGTGGACGCCAGCGTGTTGCCAACGTCTTGGGTGTCTCTAAGATCGAAAACGGCCGCGCCTGCTTTCGAAAGGGCGATTGTCAAGGCATCCAGAGCCTGCGCGCGTTTCGCCGGATCGGCGGGGCGGAAAGTTACCACTGGGACGGGCCCCGCCGCCGCAACTTGCGGTAGCAAGAGTTGCTCGGAGGTAGCCAGTTCGTCCGCTTTTCTAATATGGGTGAGAGGGTCGTGCAACGAGGCAAGCATGTCGGACAAAGCCCCATTAAAATCCTGGCCGCTCCGTGCCGCAAGTACTTTGGGAATCGCGTTGACCAATTCGGCATCCCAGTCGATCGCCGGGTTGGTTACCCGCGGGCTTAGATATTTGACATAGTTCCAGAGCCGCGCGGCGGTCGCCAACCGCTCGTAGGGTGGCTGCGCGTGCGACGGTCCATGCGGTTCGGGCCTCGCTTGGGCGGAACAGTCGACGGCGAACGCCACTAGCAGAGGAATGGCGAGAGATCTGCGGCGGGGACTGCGGAACTTCCAAAACCGTCGGTTACACTGCGCCATCTGCTCCCCCGGATGTCAGAATGACGTGCAGGATGGCAGTACCGTGCAGAGACCACTCCAGGTACAGGGGAAGTGGGCGACGGCGCCTAGCGGAGCACTTCCAGCGCCTTCTGGATTTGCGGGTCGCGTTGGGCTTCCACTTCATCGCCTTTTTCCACGCCCAGAGACAGGTTGAAGATCTCCGCCTTCAGCCGGTTGGCGATGAACTCATGTTCGCTGGACCATTCGTTGACGCCCGGCTGGATGCCACGCTGGGAAAGAAACACCTGAAAATCGTCGAGCACCGCGGGCGTCAGTTCAAAGCTTTCGGAAATCTTGTGATCGGCCACATAGCCGGTGGCGAAAGTGGTGAAAGAGCCGCTGGCCTCCAGCACGGCGCGCAAGCGCGAGACGGCGGGTGGGTCGACCAGGTAGTCCGGCACGATGCCGCCGCCGCCGGTCACCTTGCGGCCCGCGTCGGTGTGAAACTCGGCTTGGCCGTTGGGGTGCGCGGTGGCCCTGGCCAGGGCGAACCGGGTAGCATCCAGCGGTTTCTGGATCGAGCGGCCGCTGGGTGTGTAGTAGAGCGCCGTGGTCAGCGCCAAGCCGGTGCCCTCGGAGAGCGGGTAGACGCTCTGCACCAACCCCTTGCCGTAGCTGGGCTCGCCCACCACCACGGCGCGGTCGTGATCCTGCATGGCGCCGGTGACAATCTCGGAAGCGCTGGCGGTCTTATCGTTCACCAGGATGGCCACCGGGAATTCGTAAGGAACGGCGGCGGAAGGCACGTCCTCCGACTTCTCCGCCACGTTGCGGCCGCGCACGGTCACGATGCGGGCGCCGGGCTTGAGAAAGAGGGCAGCCGTTTCGAGCGCGGACGTGACCAGGCCGCCGGGGTTCTTGCGCAGATCGAGCACCAGTCCCTTGAGGTTCCGTCCGCCCAGCTTTTCGATGGAGTCGCGGATGAGGCGGCCGGTCTTTTCATCGAAACTGGAAACGCGCAGATAGGCGATGCCGGGCTTCAGGAGGAAGGCGCGCTCCACGCTGGGCGTCTGCATTTCCTCGGGGATCAGGACGAAGTTCAGAAAGCGCGCGTTGCCGGGCCGCCGGATGAGCAACTGCGCCTGTTGCTGGCGGGATTGGGTGAGCAGGCCGATGATCTGGTCCATGTCCAGACGGCTAAGCTGGTAGCCGTTGACCGCCACAATTTCGTCGCCGGGGGCCATACCCGATTTCGCCGACGGCGTGCCGGGCAGGGTTTGGAGCACGATCACGCGGCCGGGAAGCACCGACACCACGCTGCCGAAGCCCTTATCGGTCGAAGTCTGGAGTTTCTGAAGCTGTTGAAACTGTCCGGGATCGAAGAAAACGGAGTGCGGATCGAGGCGCCGGAGCATGCCGGGGATGGCGCCCTGGAAGAAGGCCTGGTCGGGGGAAACCGGCTCGGCGGCGTTGTCTTCGACGATCGCGTAGGCCTGGGTAATGGTCTTGATGCTGGCTTCCAGATCGTCGCCGAACGAAGCCGACGACAGACAGAGCAGGAGCGCAAGAATAGCGGCGCCGCGGAGGTGATTGTGCATGCGGATCGATTCCCTTTATTCTAACGCCGGCGTGGGTTCACTTTGTAAATTATTGAAACGATGGGGCATTGCGTGGCCGGTTGTGCATTATTGTGCACGAATTCCGGATTTTTCTTGGGTTCGTTTGGACGCTTCGGCGAACTGAAGTTCGCCGTTGCACGCTGAAGCGTGCGCCGCGGGGGCGCTACGGTTCGGGGGTGGGCAGATCGTCCAGCACGTTGGCGGCCACGGCCAGGTTGTCTACGCCGAAGACTACCAGCGCGCGCGCCGATCCGGGCTCCAGGCCGCAATAAGAATAGTCGATATTGATCTGCTTCTCGCCCAGCCGCGAGGCGGCCCGCCCCAGCTCACCCGGACGGTGCGGAAGCCGGACGATGGCCACATCCGTCTCCTCGAAGATCATGCGCAGGCCGCCGAGGACCGCCTTGGCGCCCGCCGGATCGTCCACCACGAGGCGCGCCAGGCTCTCGCCTTCTTCGACGTACGACTGAAAGGCGAGAATGTTGACTCCCCGTTCCGCCAGCGCGCGAAAGCACTTGCCCAGCGCGCCTGGCTTGTCTTCGATGGTTACGGTAAACTCTTTCGCCTTCGGCATCTCTTTAATGATAGGGTAACGCTAGCGGATGAAACGGGTGGCTTTCCTGGCCCCGTGGCGCTCGAGCGCGAGTTCGATCAGGCGGTCGAGCAGCGCCGAAAAGGAAATGCCGCTCTGCTCCCACATCTTGGGATACATGCTGATCGAGGTGAAGCCGGGGATGGTATTGATCTCGTTCAGGTAGAGCTTGCCGGTAGCCGACTCCAGCAGGAAATCGACGCGCGCCATGCCTTCGCAGCCCACCGCGCGATAGCATTCGACGGCCAGGCGCCGGAGTTTGGCGGTCTGGTCGGGAGCCAGTTCGGCGGGCAGTTTGGTTTGCGCGCGATCGAGGAGGTATTTGTCCTCGTAATCGTAGAATTCTTTCGACGGCAGGATCTCGCACGGGAGGGAAGCTTTGGGATCGTCATTCCCCAGGACCGCGCATTCCAGCTCGCGGCCCAGGATGGCGCGCTCCACGATGATCTTGCGATCGAATTCGGCGGCCAACTGGAGGGCCGGCTCCAGTTCGGACAGATTGTGGACCTTTGAAATCCCCACCGAAGATCCCAGGTTGGCCGGCTTGACGAAAACCGGAAACGAGAAGAGCTTGGCGATGGCCTCGGCATCCAGGTCGTGCCGGCCGAGCGCGACATATTCCACCACCGGCAGAGCGCGCTCGATGCAGATGCGCTTCATCATCTCCTTATCCATGGAGACTGCGGAAGCCATCACGCCGGCGCCCACATAGGGCAAATCGGCGAGCTCCAGCAAGCCTTGCACCGTGCCATCCTCTCCGAAGGTGCCGTGTAAAACGGGAAACACCACGTCTATTTCCGGCTGCGCCCCCGGCTCCGGCAGGATCGGCTCGGGCGACCACTTACCGGTTGGATCGATGAAGTAATCGACGACGTCATAACGGGTGCGGTCCAATGCTTCCCTGATGGATTTGGCCGAGCGAATGGAGATTTCGTGTTCGCCGCTGCGTCCGCCGTAGATGATGGCCACTGTGGTGTTCATAGGATCTTCTTACCCATGGCCGACATGATCATTTCGACTGCCAAATCCGCGGTACGGTTGATCTCGTCGATGACGGGGTTCACTTCGACCACCTCCATGGAGACCATGCGGCCGCAGTCGCAAATCAACTCCATGGCGAGGTGCGCTTCGCGATAGGTGGCGCCGCCACGCACGGGAGTGCCGACGCCGGGGGCGAATTGCGGGTCCACCCAATCCATGTCGAGCGACAGATGGAAACCGGCGGTGTCTTCGCTGGCGATGCGGAAGGCTTCGTCCATTACGGAGCGGAGGCCGCGCTCGTCGATGTCGCGCATAGTGAAAGCTCGCACGCCCGTTTCGCGCACGTGGCCCCTTTCGAGCATATCCACATCGCGCAGGCCGACCAGCACGGTTTTGCGTGGATTGACCTTGGGCGCGTAGCCCAGCAGGTTGGCGAGTTCGGGCGGGCCGAGACCGACGCAGCAAGCCAGGGGCATGCCGTGCACGTTGCCGCTGGGCGAGGTCTCGGGCGTGTTCATGTCGGCGTGCGCGTCGATCCAGATAAGCCCGATTTCCTGCTTCTTGCGGCGGAAATAGCGGGACACGCCAGCCACCGTGCCCACCGCGACGGAATGGTCGCCGCCGAGCACCAGGGGAACCTTCTTCTGGCCGAGCGCGCGATCCACCATGATGGCCAGGCGCTTGCACGCGAGCGCGATCTGGGGCAGATACTTGGCGCGGTCGGGGCCCGCGGGGAGGCTTTCGGGCTGGTCCACGGGCACGTTGCCGAGGTCGTCGGGGTGGTAGCCGAGGGCCGCCAGGCGCTTATTCAGATTGGCGACGCGGATGGCGGAGGGGCCCATGTCCACGCCGCGGCGGTCCTGGCCGAGGTCGAGAGGCGCTCCGATGATGGCGATGTGGGAATGCTGCATGAGGTTGTGTGGCGCGGGGCCATGGATGAGTTTATCGCAATGCGGCCTGGCTCAAGACGATGGTGATGTCCCTGGCCGTTTCGCCGCCGGGCGGGCAGTCCCCCGTGATCACCTGCGGGGCATAGCCGGCCTTTTCAAGCCGTGCGGAAAAGCTATCCCGATAGGGTAGGAAGCGGAAGATCCTCCCGAAGCTGTCGAGGCCGAAGGCGGCCAGCGATACGGAACCGGCGACAATTCCGGCGACTAGGAATTGTAGAGCCTTCGCCTACTTCGGCTCCTTGCGGGGTTCAGATTCGAGACCCGAAGCACTCACGTTAAGGGCGACCGTCTGAAGCAGAGCAACAATCTTGTCGAGATCGGCACGCCAGATCTTGCCGTCGCTGGTCATCGCATTTCGCACGTAGGCCACCGAAGTCAGTTGCTCGGAAACATCGTTCTCGGTCGCATACCAACTGCCCTCGATGTTGAAGCTGCAGTGAGCCGTCGCGATTCATTTCGGGGCCTGCGAAACGGGCAAGACTTGTTTCTTCATCACATTCATTTCCCACACCTGGCCGTCTTCGTCCTGGATGAAAAACTTGCTTCCCTTTTCGAGTGCGTACTTGATCGGGCCATGGATGGTCACCGTGGGTCCTACGAACTCCGGGGCCTTGAGCAGGTGCCGAACCATGTGCATCGGACACCGCACCATGAAGCCGAAGCCATCGCCGCTCACCACCATGCCGAACGATTCCCGGGTGACGTTGACTGTCGAGGCCTGGCCCGAGCCGTAGCCACCGTAGACGCCGCCACTTGCGGCAGTGCGCGTGCCGGCATTCCGGGTTTCAATCGCTGTATCGTCAACCGTTCCGATCTTCCATACGTGATCCTTCGCAGCGAAAAGCGAAGCGGTTGCTAGTACCGTTATGAGAACCGTTTTCATGCTCCAGCCTCCTTATTTTTCGTGCGGTTTTTTGGGCTTAGGTGTTGGCTCCTCAGTGGCCGGCTCCTCAGCCGATCTCTTCCGAAGGAGCGCGATCAATTCCTCTACGTTTTCGAAGGTGCCACCTCGCGCCCTTAGACTCACTACTGTCATGGCCCACACGATAGGGACGCGAAGGTTCTCGGGTGTTTTGTAGAAGGCATCTAGGCCGAGCATGATCTCCATGGTCGATACGCCGTTGGCGTGGACGGCAAAATAGTAATCCTCTTGACCACTGCTGAGAGCCGCGTCCGAGACGCCAGAAACATAAGCCATCTTGAAGAGGAAAGCCCCGGCCTGCGCTGGGGGTAACGTTACTCCGCGCAAACTTCCCTCGGGCAGGCGCGGGACGCTCCCGTCCGCCATGAGCCACCTTTGCTCAATACTCACCCAAAATCTGCCGTTACCTAGGCCCTTCGTTTCCACGGCATCGCTGCCGCCCAATGCGCAGGCCGCGGAAAGTGCCAGGACCACAACCAAGCGCAGCCCGGTAGGTTTGCTCACTTAGGAGCCTTCCCGGTTGGCCCGGGCGATGAAGAACAGGTAGCCAAGCACCGTGAGGATCATCCACGCAATACCTTGGCCCACACGACCTTTATACATCTGTCCAGCGCCGGGAATAAACAGGCTGAGAACAGCGGCAGTTCCATTGCTCGGTCGATTAGCCACCACTACAACAGGCGGTGCGGTCGTGTCGGACCCCAATTCCCGGCGAATCTCCATCCGGGCCTTTTCTTCGGCGTAGATCTTCTGGCGCTCTTCGGGTGTCAATTCCATCTCAACTTCCTTCGCAGGGCCTAGTTCTTGACCGTCATCGTCGTTGAATCGACCGCCTTCTTGCCGGTGATGCCTTCGATCCCGGCCAAGATGCCACGGTATTCGCTCTTGTCGCACTGCATGGCAAAGCCGCCCTTCTTGTCACCGTTCGCCCAGGTCAGGCCGACGAAATGCTTCTTGGATTTGCTGAGTGCGGTCAGCGCCCCGAGTCCGAGTGTAAAGATGCCCACAGCAACAGCGGTGCCGACCCGCCGATGAACATCTTGGCCGTAGCTGATCTCGGTGACTGATGATGCCGGAATGACCATGATCTCGTTTTTGCCCTTCACAAGCCGAATCTGGTTGGCATCGATGTACATCCGTAGGTCGCTGCCTGCCTTGACATCGGGAATCGAGCCGCCGTCGTATTTGACCGTGTAGCCACTGTCCCTCGCAGACGCCATGACTGGAAACAGTGTCAGCAACACGCACAGAATCGTACAGATGTGAGACCGCACAACGCTCATTTGAAGATTGCTCCTTTCGGAAGAACGTGAACGGTGTGCGGCACGTCATAACGGCTCGATAATCCGTCCGTCGAGGTTGAGAAAGGTCGAACCACCTTCTTCCTACGGGCACGGCATCACCCGACGCTAACAGTACCAGGAGTTCACCTGGAATTCAAGGTATTTCAGACTGGTACAACGGATATTGCCTTTCGATGGCATCTGACATGAAGCCCCTCGCCGTGACACTTTGTTCGCCTGAATTGTCAGATTTGCCAGGAGACGCCCGCCCACCGAAGCCGAAATCGGAAGCGAAGTCCAGCGGATCGGCAGCTTCGTGCCAACGACTTTATCCACGCATGCGACGTCGGAATTCGGGTTGACCCGGCGAGTGGGACCGAAGTGAATCGACACTAAGAACAGCAGATGCCACCGGATAAGCGCCCGTGGCAAATCAGATCGCCTTGTGGTAGAGTCTGCTCGAACCGAAGGCAACTCACGTTCGGCACACTACTGCCGATGCAAGGAGCATCAATGCGATCCATCGGGTTTCCAGAACTTATGGTGTTGTGTATCGTCTTCGTCGTCCCTCTCGCTTTTGTATTCGCCACGATGGTCATCGCAAAGGAGCGGAGCAACGTCGCAATAATGTGGTTTTTTATCGGCCTATTCTTGGGGCCGTTTGGTTTGCTTGCAGTATTGTTGACGAGCCGCAAGAAGATGTGTATGCAATGTAAGAAGCGAATCGAAAAGGATGCCCTGAAGTGTGCCTATTGCGGTTCAGTGCAATAAGAAACTGTTTCAGCCTTAACATTTCGTTGTTAGCACGGCCTCAATGACCGCTTCGTCAATTAAATACACGTACCGTCACTCTAGGGCTTGAGACGGTAGAGCATGCGCGGAAAGGCTATGGTTTCCCGGATGTGCTCCAGCCCGCAGAGCCAGGCGACGCAGCGCTCGATACCCATGCCGAAGCCGCCGTGCGGCACGGTGCCGTATTTGCGCAGGTCGATATACCAGTCGAAGGCTTCCGGGGGCAAGTTCTGTTCGGCGATGCGGCGCAGCAGCAGATCCGCATCGTGAATGCGCTGGCCGCCGCCGATGATTTCGCCGTAGCCTTCGGGCGCCAGCACATCCACACCGAGCGCCACTTCCGGGCGCGCCGGATCGGGCGCCATGTAGAACGCCTTCACCGCCGACGGATATCCATCCACCATCAGGGGACGGTCAAAATCGGAGCTGAGCAGAGTTTCGTCGGTGCCGCCGAAATCGCCGCCCCACTGGATTTCGCTGCCCTTCGCTTGCAGCACCTTCACGGCTTCGTCATAACTCATGCGCGGGAAGGGAGCCCGGATGGCTTCCAACTTCGCCACGTCGCGCTCCAGGATTTTCAACTCGGGCCGCTTGTTCTCCAATACCCGCCCGGCGACGAACACCAACATGTCTTCGGCGAGCCGCTTCACGTCTTCGAGCGTTGCGTAAGCCATTTCCGGCTCGACCATCCAGAACTCGGTCAGGTGCCGCCGGGTCTTGGATTTCTCGGCGCGGAAGGTGGGCCCGAACGTATACACTTTGCCGAATGCCATGGCCGTGGCTTCGTTATATAGCTGCCCGGATTGCGTGAGGTAGGCTTTGCTGTCTTCGAAGTAGTTCACTTCGAACAGCGTAGTCGTGCCTTCGCAGGCGGCGGGCGTGAAGATAGGCGTATCGACGAGGGTGAAGCCGTGCGAATCGAAATAATCGCGCACGGCGCGGATCACTTCGTGACGGACGCGGATGATGGCGTGCTGGCGCTGGCTGCGCAACCATAGATGGCGATGGTCCATCAGGAATTCGACGCCGTGATCCTTGGGCGTGATCGGATACGGATCGGACTCGGGCACGCGCTGCACGACTTCCAGATCTTCCACGTCCATCTCGAAGCCGCCGATAGCGCGCTGTTCGGCGCGCACCTTCCCGGTGACCATGATGGACGATTCCTGGGTCAAGTCTTTGATGGTTTCAAAAAGGGCTTCGGGGAGGGCGCTTTTCACCGCGACGCACTGCATCAGGCCGGTGCCGTCGCGCACGATCGGAAACACGATCTTGCCGGATTTGCGCAGGTTGTATAGCCATCCGCGGATCTGTACGGTTTCGCCGGCGTGCTGGGAGGCTTCGGCAATCGTAATAGAAGGGGCGCTCACAGATTCTCCAATCGATCGAACAACTCGGCTACCGCGGCCAGCGTGCCTTCCGGCGCCTCTTTCAACTCAAGCAAGAGGGGATACTGGTCGGCGTGCGTGCGCAGCAGTTCCATGGTCTTCTTCCAGTCGATGGTGCCGCCTTCGGCGATCAGGGGAAACAGGTGCTTGTCGGCCTTGCCGTCGTTGTCGTGGATGTGGGTGGAACGGATGCGCGCTTGCATGACGTTGAAGGCGGCTTCCACGCCTTCGCCCATATGGGCATGTCCGGCGTCGAAGACGAAGTTCAAATCCAGGTGGGTCTGTTCCAGGAAGAGCATCAGGCGTTCGCCGCTCGAGAGCGCGTTGGGGATGTTTTCGAGTAGCACTTCGACGCCGCGCTGGCGCGCGAACAGGCTGAGCTGCTCCAGCGCCGAAAAGGCCGCGTCGACGGCGCGATCGGAATACTCTTCGCCCGCCACGCCGATGTGCTGCACCATGTATTTGAAGGGGATGGTCTCGGCGATTTCGAGCGCGCGCTTGATCTCGTCCACCATTTCCAGGCGCTTGCCTTTGACCGGCTCGGTGATGGTGATGACCGACTGCGGTCCGGAGCGGCCCCAGAATTCGTCGTTGTACATGGGGGCGTGGATGGAATGCAGCTTCAAATCCGAATCGCGAAACCAGTGGCCCAACTCGGTGATCTGGGCGCGATCGCGGTAGTCGAGGTGCTGCCGCCCGCAGAAGATTTCCACGGCGGGAATGCCGGCGCGCTGCACCTTGTCGAGTTGCGCAACTGTGAGCCGATGGTTGACAAACAGGTGCGTGGAAAGAACGTGATACATGGTTTAGTATCCTTTGGCGGTGCCTTCGGTGCGCGGATCGGCCGCGCCTTCGAGCCACCCGTCGCGCGATTCAATCGCGGCTACTTCACCCATACTGCCCACGATTTTCACATTGTGGCCGCGGGCCTTCAGCAGGGCGATGGTATCGGGCGAGAATCCGCGCTCCATCACTAACTGATCGGGCAGCCACTGGTGATGAATGCGCGGAAAATCGACGGCGTCCTGAATGTTCATGCCGAAATCGGCGACATTCAGGAGCACTTGGAGAACGGTATTAATAATGGTGGGGCCGCCGGGCGTGCCCAGCACCAGGTATAGCTTGGAATCCTGGGTGACGATGGTGGGGGTCATGGACGAGAGGGGCCGTTTGAAGGGCTGGATGGCGTTGGCTTCGCCCTGCACCAGGCCGAATCCATTGGGCTCGCCGGGCTTGGCGGCGAAATCGTCCATCTCATCGTTCAGCAGAAAGCCGAGTCCGGGGACGGTCACGCCGCTGCCATATCCGAAGTTTAAAGTGTAGGTGACGGCCACCGCGTTGCCTTCGGCATCCACGATGGAGTAGTGCGTGGTTTCGTGGCTCTCGGGCGGCGCCGCCATTCCGCCGGGGTGAATCTGAGAACTGGGGGTGGCGTGGTCCGGGTCGATCGATTTTCGCAATTGCGCGGCGTAGGCGGGATCGATCAGGCTGGCGAGCGGGACCTTGACGAAGTCGGGATCGCCCATGGAGGCGGCCCGGTCGGCGAAGTAGCGGCGCATGGTTTCAGCAAGAAAGTGGAGTTCGGCGGCCGAGCCCGCGCCCGATTTTTCATATCCGGAGCCTTCGAGAACGCGCAGCATCTGCACGATGCCGGGGCCTCCGGAACTGGGCGGCGGGGCGGTCACGATGCCAAAGTGACGATATCCGGCGACCAACGGCAGCCGCTCCACGACGGCATAATCTTTCAGATCGGCCAGCGTGACGAGGCCACCGTGGCGCGCGATATCCGCGGCCAGCAGGCGGGCCGTTTCGCCTTCATAGAAATCGCGGGCGCCCTGCTCCTCAATGCGGCGCAGCGTGCGCGCCAGCTCGGGCTGCACGAACGTCTCGCCGGCTTCGTACGGCTTGCCGTCGCGCAGAAAAATGCGCTTCGATTCCGGAAATCGCGCGAGGCGATCGTGGGACCCGCGTAGCGACTTCGCAAAACCGTACGAGACAGGGAAGCCTTTTTCCGCCAGGGCGACCGCCGGCGCCACTATGTCGGCCCAAGGCTTCCGGCCATACTTCTTCTGGGCGTATTCGAAGCCGCGCACCGACCCTGGAACTCCGGCGGCGCGATACCCGACTACGCTGTCTTCGGTGGGCTTGCCGGAAGCGTCCAGATACATGTTGCGGGAGGCTTTGCCGGGGGCGCGCTCGCGGAAGTCGATGAAGTTGACGGTGCCGTCGGCCAGGCGCACGAGCATGAATCCGCCGCCGCCGAGATTGCCGGCGGAGGGATGCGTAACGGCCAACGCGAAGCCCACGGCCGCGGCGGCATCCACGGCATTGCCGCCCGCTTCCAGGACCGCGACTCCGGCATCGGTGGCGTGCTGCTCCACCGTGACCACCATGGCATGCCGCGCATGCACGGGCTGCGCCGCCCAACCCACGGCGGCCAAAGCCGGCCAGAACACCCATAGCAATCTGCGCATAGACATTTGATTCTACTATGCGGCGGGTTTTTCTATTTCCGCGCGCGAAGCGTACCCATTTCTGAACCCCGATTGTGGCTGGGACGCTCCCTAACGGTCGCGGCTCGGCCGGTCGGGGCTCGGCAGGTCGCGGCTCGGCAGGCCGCGGGTCGGCCGATTGGCCCGCTGGCGTTTGCATTCGAATAGCACGATGCCGGCGGCCACCGATACGTTCAGGGATGGAATGTGGCCTTCCATGGGAATGCGCACCAGCACATCGCAGTGCTTGCGCACCTGCTCGTGCAGACCCTTGCCCTCGCCGCCGAAGACCAGGGCGGTAGGGGTGTTGTATTCGATGGCGCCGTAATCGCCGGCGCCGCGCTCATCCAAGCCGTAGATCCAATATCCCAGGCGCTTCAATTCCTCGAGCGTGCGATTGATATTGGTCTGGCGCACGATGGGCATATATTCGAGGGCACCGGCGGCGGCCTTGGCGACCACATCGGTAAGGCCTACGGCGCGCCGTTCGGGGATGATAATGCCGCCCGCGCCCGCGGCGTGCGCCGTGCGCACGATGGCGCCCAGATTGTGCGGATCTTCCACGCCGTCGAGGACCACGAGCAACTGCGAGGCGGGGGCCACATCGTCCAGATCGGCGTAGCGCTGGGGAGCGGCCATGGCGACGACCCCCTGATGCGCCGGCGTGCCGGCCAGGCGGTCGAGCGCGCCGCGCTCCTCGAATCGCACGGATACGGAAGCGCGCCGGGCGAGGTCGATGATCTCCTGCAGGCGCGTGCCGGCCGCACCCTTGGCGATCAGGAGGCGGTCGAGAGGGCGGCCGGCTTTGAGACTTTCGAGTACGGGATTGATACCGCTGAGGATAGCCACTTACCGCCCGCAGGCGGGTTCGACAAGCTGGATCGAGGTTGCCATTCACCCAGTATAGTGGGCGGACGACGACGACGCGGCGTGCCGCCGGATGCTACACGCTGCTGAGCGGGGAGGCGTAACGGACGCGGATGTCGTGATGATAATAATCCGAATTGGCGAACTTCTCCTGGAAGATGCGCTCCCAGCGAGCATTCTCCTGGCAGTTGCGGCATTGGCCGCAATGGCAGCGTCCGGACGCGCGGCGGGACTTGCCCGGACGGGTTTCCGGAACCGGCTCCAGCCGCGGTGGGGGTGGGGCAATCGCGGCTTGGCGCGGCTGGGGTAAGGTATCGCATTCCGACGCGGTGCCGGGCATCGTCTCCCAGGGGAGCAGCTCGTTCGCCACGCGCGTCGAGCGGCGGCGCCCGGACGTGGAACGTAGGGCGCTGAATGCGTAGAGCACTTCGCCGAAGGTCGCCAATTCGAACCCTGTTGACTGAAGTGTTATCGATTCATTAACCATTGGAACTATGAACCTCCTAAGGCCAACCAGATAATTAACCGTGAACTCGATAATGATATCCCGAACAAATTTCAAGTTCAATCTATAAGATTAACCAAGGACAACTTTATTTGATGAAAAAGTCATCACGAGGCCTGAAATCGCGGGTTCCAGGACTCATGGACCCTACCCTTAGAGTATAAAAACGGCTATATTTGGATAAGAAAAGCAGATTTCCAGGCGGAGCGATCCGGGGCAGGGGCAGAACGGGTAGGAAGCTATTTCGCGTCCCGCCAGTTGTCCCCGATTCCCACGTCAACCAGCAGCGGCACTTCCAGGCGGGAGACCTGCTCCATCTCGCGTTTGGCCAGCGCTGCGACCTCCGCCGCCTCGTCCGGGGGAGCTTCGAAGACCAGCTCGTCGTGCACCTGCAGCAGCATGGACGCCTGGCCGCCGCGACCCTGCATCTCCCGATCGATGCGCACCATGGCCAGCTTGATCAGGTCGGCCGCGGTCCCTTGCAGGGGTGAATTCACCGCGGTGCGTTCGGCGAATCCGCGCGCGTTCGGGTTGCGGCTGTTGATATCCGGGATGGGCCGCTCGCGGCCCAATAAAGTGCGGGTCACGCCGGTGCGGCGGACCTCCGCGATGGTGGCGTCGATGAATTTCCGCACGCCGGCATAGCGCGCGAAGTAGCTCTCGATATAGGCCTGCGCCTGGCGCTGGGGGATGCCCAACTGGGCGGCCAGGCCGAACGGGCTGATGCCGTATACAATGCCGAAATTGACGGCCTTGGCATTGCGCCGCGCGTCCGGCGTGACCATCAGCGGCGGCACGCCCATGACTTCGGCGGCGGTGCGCGTATGGATATCTTCGCCGTTGCGGAAAGCTTCCACCAGAACCGTGTCGCGCGACATGTGCGCCAACAGGCGCAGCTCGATTTGCGAGTAATCGGCCACGATGAGCTTCCAGCCGTCGCGCGGCACGAACGCCGCCCGGATCTCGCGGCCCAACTCCGTGCGGATGGGGATATTCTGCAGGTTCGGGTTCGACGAGGAGAGCCGGCCGGTGGCCGCGCCGGTTTGGTTGAAGCTGGTATGCAGACGCCCGGTCTGAGGGTCGATCAGCGCGGGCAGCGCGTCCACATAGGTGCCCTTCAGCTTGGTGAGCTGCCGGTATTCGAGCACCTTGCGCACGATCTCGTGATCGGCGGCCAAATCCTCGAGCACATCGGCTGCGGTGGAGATGGTCTTGCCCTTGCCGTATTTGACCGGCGCGGGCAGCCCCAGGTCTTCAAACAAGATGCGGCCCAGTTGTTGGGGCGAGCTGATGTTGAAGGGCTTGCCGGCAAGCGCGTGGACCTCGGCCGTGAGCCGCGCGATGTCGCGTTCCATCAGCTCCGAAAGGCGGCGCAATTCGGCGCGGTCGATGCGCACGCCGACGCGCTCCATGCGCGCCAGCACGCGGGCCAGGGGCAGCTCGATCTCCGCGTACAGCTTTTCGAATCCGCGCTCGACGACGGACGGCCGCAGCATGCGGTGGATTTCAAGGGTGATGTCGGCGTGCTGTTCGGGTGCTCCGCCCACCTTTAGGTCGAGCCGGCGGCGGGCCTGCTCTTCGAGCGGGCAGCCCGCGGGATCGGCATCCAGCAGGAAGGCGTAGAGCATGATGTCGTGATCGAAACCGGCGCCCTGAACGCCAAGCTTATCGAGCGCCAGCAGCGCGGATTTCACGTCGCAGGAGATTTTGGGCCGCGCGGCGTCTTCGAGCCAGGGCTTGAGCGCGGCGATCTGGGAGGGCGGCACCAGAGGAGCGGAACGCCCCTCGCCGCTTCTCCAGGCCACCCCGATGGTGCTGGGCGTAATATCCAGGTCCAACTCGCCCGCGCGGGACTCCGAGATAGCCACGGCGACGGGGGCATCCGCGGGAACCGACTGCAGCCATTCGGCGAGCGCCGCGGCCGACTCCAGCGCCTGGTAATCGCGCACGCGCACGTCTTCGCTGGGGCCCAGTTCCTTCAACAGGCTGTGAAATTCCAGATCCTTGTAAACTTGCTTCAACGCGATGGGGTCGGCCTCGCGCGCGCGCACCGATTCCAGCTCGAACGCGATGGGGACACCGGTATCGATGGTGGCCAGGCGCTTGCTCATCATGATGCGCTCGACGTTATTTTGCAGGCTTTCGCGATACATCTTGCGCTCGACCTCGGCGGCGCGTTGGATGGCCGCCTCCACGGAGCCGAAACGCTCGATCAGATCGCGGGCGCCCTTATCGCCGATGCCGGGCGCACCGGGGATGTTGTCGATGGCGTCGCCCTTGAGCGCGAAAAGGTCGGCGACTTGAGTGGGGGTGACGCCCAGAAACTCCTTCACCTTCGCCGGATCGTACCATTCGTCGTCCTTGGCGGGGTTCAGCATGGAGACGCGATCGGTGACGATCTGCATCATGTCTTTATCGCTGGAGACGATGACCACTTCAGTGCCGGCCTGCTTCGGCGCGGCGGGCGATGGCGCCGATGACGTCGTCGGCTTCGAACCCGGCGTATTCCAGGATGGGAATTCGCATGGCTTCGAGGATGCGGCGGATGTGCGGGATCTGCTCGCCCAAATCCGGCGGCATTTCGGTGCGGTTGGCCTTGTATTCAGCGAATTCGGCCATGCGCGCGACTGGGGCGCCGCTCTCGAAGACCGCGGCGATGTATTCGGGCGCGTAGCTCTTGGCCAGCTTCCGCAGCATGTTATTGAAGATGTAGACCGCTTCGGTGGAGATACCGGCGCTGGTGCGCATGGGAGGGGCGGAGGTGCGCGCGCGGGCGTGGTAAGCGCGGAAAATGAATCCGAATGAGTCGATCAGGAAGAGACGAGGTTGGTGCGCCAAGTCTTATGGTAGCTTACGCGTGGGGCGGCCTCGGGGTTGCGGAGGCGCTCCCAAAAAGCCGCGCAGCCGGTCCGAACCTGCGAAGCCGTGGCCAAGGCGAACGGGCTGAAATCGCCCCGCTTTCTTGCGGACGTTTTGCCAACCCTAGACACGGCCGTTCCGGCCGGTGCCTAAAAGCCGGTCCTCCGGCACCGGTTCGGCCGCCGGAACTTTAGCCAGCGCGGCCAGGAAGCGCTCGCGGCTGCCGCGTTCGGCCATTTGTTCCACACGCGTCCACCAGCCAGTTGCTCCGCCAACGCTGCCGCGACGATACGCTCCACAGAAACATCTTGGCGTGCAGCCATTTCAGCTATCTGGCGATACATTGCGTCAGGAACTGTCACGTTCAGAGTCATGGCGTCTTACCCATTATCGCCAGGAATTCGCGCGGCGAGATAGACGACTTGGACGCTCCGCGATTTAAGACCAGTGCCGCTCAATAAGTTAGCGGTTGTTTTTCGGAGCCGCAAAGATGATGAAAACCAAAGGTAGTGGGGCGGTCGCCACCGCCGCCGGAGCGCGGTCTCACTGTTGCGGGCGCTTGGCCTGCTCCATGGCGATCTGATTGATATGCGACAGCGCCTTTGCGCCCGACGCGCCTTCGATGGCTTTGACGGCGATGTCCTGTACCTGCTGCTTAGCTTCTTCCACTTGTTTCTGGAGCGCGGCGATCTGGGTGGCCTGGCGTGAGATGGTGTCTTCGAGCGTCTTCACCTGCAGGACCGCCAGCCGCTTCTCGGTATCGGCTTCCTTCTTTAAGAGCACGATTTCCTGCTCGAATTTCTGCTCGGCCGCCCTGGCCGCCAGCGCCGCCGCCTTGTCGGACTCGGTCTTGACGCTCTCCGGGAATTCCTGCGCTTCCTTGCGCAACCGTAGCAATTCGGTCTCCTGCTCTTTCAATGCGGTCTCGCGCTGCTGCCAGCTTTTCTCGAGAGTTTCCTGGCGCTCCTTGTTCTTCTTGTCCTGCAGGCGCTGATCTTCTTCGTATTTGTCCTGGGCCTTCTTGCGCTCCAGGTTCTTCTTGTAATCGTACTCCTCGATTTCACGCGCGCGCGCCTTTTTCAGGCTCTCTTCCTGCTCCTTGCGCTCGCGCTCGGCGTCGCGGGTTTCCTCTTCCCAGGCCGACCGCTGGCCGGCGATCTCGGCCTCCAGGTTCTCTTTCTCGCGCGCGTAATCCTGCACCATCTGGTCGAGCGCGGTGGCCGCCACGTCAATTTTATGCAAGCGCTGCAGTTCGGCGCGCTCCAGATTGACGGCCTCGCGCACGGCGGAAAGGCGCTCCACCTCTTCCACCAGCTTGGCGGAGACGCCGGACAGCGCTTTAGAGATCTCGAGGCCCAGGGTGGAGATCCCCTGCACCACGCCTTCTACCGTAGTCCCCTCGACGGTTTGCCGCACTTGGGCGGCGCGTAATCGGGCAGCCTCGTCGGCCTTCGCATCGGCGGACTCGCGGTCGGTCTCGGCCTCCTGCCGGATGGCGGCGAATTCTTGCTGGACTTCGCTCTTGGCGCGCTTCGGGCGCACGGGCGGTTTGGTTTGCTTGGTAGGCATTTCGGGGATCAGGATAACAGATCACCGGCCGGCCTGCCAAGGAAGTGCCCTCCGTTTCATCAGTCGAAACAGATGACCTGTTTCGCTTTCGCCTGCCTGGCGGACACCCGCGTATATGCTTCCACAGCTTGCGCAAAGGGAACGATCTCGATCGGCGGCGGTTGCAAGACCCCGATCTCAAAGCCCGGGTTGAGTTCAGCGGCGATTTTCGCTATTTGTCCGGAGGTCAGTCCAAAACTGTCCACTCCCAGCAGCCGGGAGAAGTTGTGATAGAAGTCAACGAGGTTGAAGCTGACGCGCGCATCTCCCGGGCTGGCGATGGCCACCTGCCGCCCGCCGAACCGGAGCGATCGCAGGGCCGGCTCGAACAGTGGGCCGCCGACCGTATCAAAGACGGCATCGACTCCTCTTCCCGCCGTCAGTTCCAGGACCCTCTGACGAAGGTCTTCGGTCTTGGTATTGACTACCGACTCGGTGCCCGGAAGCGGATCGGATTTCGTATCCGCCCCGATGACGCGCGCCTGTTTCCAATTCGCAATCTGTGTGGCTGCCTGGCCTACCGCTCCCGCGGCGCCCACAATTAGAATTATTTCGCCGGCCTGGATTTGAGCTGCATTCACTACCGATGCCCAGGCCGTAATGTAGGGGATCCCGATCGCGGCCGCTTGCGCCATAGTCAATGACTTTGGTTTGAGCGACAGCGTTTCCGCGGGAACCACGACGTATTCGGCGTGGGAGCCATCGCGGACGATACCGAGGTCGGAAGAAGTGCCCCAGACCTCGGCACCTTCATGTGCGACCCCTTTAATGACAATACCCGCGAAGTCGCGGCCTGGGGTGCGCGGCAGAGTTGTCTTCTTGAAGCGTCCGGCGACGTTTCCGATGTCGCTAGGATTGATCCCCGCCGCTTTTACGCGAACGAGGGCTTCGGCGGGGCCAGGCTGAGGTATGGGAACTTCTTCGATTCGTAGGATTGACGGCTGTCCGAACTCGGTAAAACGCAACGATTTCATAGTTGGTCCTCATGGCGGTTCAGTCGGCGTTGAACTGCCATCTATTTTAAGCGACGGGGTCAACGGCATTTCCGCCGACGGCGGACTGATGAAGTCCGGCCGGCGATTCCGTGACAACGCCGCTGGCCGTGCGGTGTGGCTCCTGCATAGGCACACGCCGAGGCTATCAGGAAAATCCGATCCATCTGCCGCACACGCCCACGGTGGACCACAACAAAAGCGAAACCAATGCCGCGGCCCTGCCCCACAGCCGCCCGACACGGTCCGGATCGGCCAGAGCCACCTTACGCATCACGGTGAAGGTGAAGATCATGGCCAGCAGGAGGGAGATCATCTTCACCCAGAAGGCATCGTGATAGTAGAGCTTGGTGGCCTCGGAAGTGAACAGCAGCATGCCGGAGATGAGCATCGCCGCCAGGCTCCCCAGCATCCACGGCCGCGTATCGCGCCAAAGCTGCGCCACCGGCTGGCGGCGGATCCCAAAGCCGAGCAGGCGAAGATTCACGATCAGCACCGCGCCGCCGATCACCGCCAGGCCCAACAGATGGATGGATTCGATCACGGGGAAGAGCCAGCGCGAGTCCCGGATGGCCTCGCCCAGGGGCGTATTCTCACACCACGCGAAAAAAGAGAGCACAGACATGCGGAATATCCAACGGTAGGCGCCTTAAGGATTCTTGTCGAACCAGTTGTAGGCGATCATGCGGCCCGCGATCACAATTCCGGCCCAAAGGAACAGCGAAACGCCACCTGCCAGGCGTGCGCGGAGCGGCGGGACCGCGGCGTTATCCCAGCCATCCACGGTACGCCAGATGGTGCGTTGAAAAATGGCGACATTCACTCCCGCTAGTACCAGAAAGGCAACTTTCATGCGAAAGAAAACGTTCAAATAAGTCTTCACGGGAATGGCGTAGAACAAGAGCGCACCGGTGGTCACCATCACCGCGAAACCCGCGATCGTCCAGGGCAGCAGGCGCGCCGTGACTTCCGATGCGGGCGTGCGCAGCATGGTTACCCCGAGCAGCCGCAAATCGAGCATCACGGTGAGGCCCAGAAACAGGCAGAGGGTCAGCACGTGGACCGACTCCACGATGGGATAGACCCAGATCGATTCGTGCAGCGCGATGCTGCCCGCGGTACCACCCAGCCATTGGCAAAATCCAAGCAGGCTCATTCTTCCGGCGCCTCGATCGTGCTCTGGCCGCCTGAAAGGCGGCTGCGGCCAGGATTGGCCGCCCTCCAAAAACCTGGCGATTGACCATCCTAACGTAGTTCAGCGCGCCTCGCGAGAGCCCGTCACCGCCAATCGCCTACGTTATAATTAAGCCATGCTGACGCCCACCCAACGAATTTGGCACAACGGACGCTTCATCCCCTGGGAACAGGCCAATATCCATGTGCTGTCCCACGTGGTGAGCTATGGAACCAGTGTCTTCGAAGGCATCCGTTGCTACGCCACACCAGCCGGTCCGGCCATCTTCCGCCTGCGCGATCATGTGCGGCGCCTGGTGGATTCCGCCAAAATTTACCGAATGGACCTCGGCTACTCGGCCGAAGAACTGGCCGAAGCCATGCATGAACTGGTTCGGGTGAACGACATGGAGTCCTGCTACATTCGCCCCATCGCCATCCGCGCCTATGGGGATATCGGGGTGAATCCGCTGCACAACCCAGTGGATGTATACCTGGCCTGCTGGAACTGGGGCAAGTACCTGGGCGAAGATGCGCTGGCGCAGGGCGTGGACGTCTGCGTTTCGAGCTGGAAGCGGATCGCGCCCAATACCCTGCCCGCCCTGGCCAAGGCCGGCGCGAATTACATGAATTCGCAGCTCATCAAAATGGAAGCCATCACCAATGGCTACGCGGAGGGTATCGCGCTGGACGAAGCCGGTTATGTGAGCGAAGGATCCGGCGAAAATATTTTCCTGGTGCGCGACGGCCGGCTGCACACGCCTCCGCTGGGCGCTTCCGTGCTGCCCGGCGTCACGCGCGATACCGTGATCCACCTGGCCCACGACCTGGAGATCCCGCTGGTGGAAACCATCGTTCCGCGTGAAATGCTCTATATCGCCGACGAAGTGTTCTTTACCGGCACCGCCGCCGAAATTACACCGATTCGCTCGGTTGACCGCATCACGGTGGGCAAGGGCCATCGCGGCCCCATCACGGAGAAGTTGCAGAAGGAATTCTTTGCCCGGATCGGCGGAGTGGCGCCCGACCGCTATGGATGGCTGTCTCTGGTACACACACGACAGCCGGTGGGTGTGGAAAAATAATTAGCTGCGCGCACACCCCAGAAAGCCACCTCCCCCGAGATTTGCTTTCCAGGATGCGCCGCAGCCGATGGACTATTTCTTTGTAGCGTATGCATGCAGGCGATGGCCAGAACGAATTTTAGTTTCGGGGCGCTTTTCAACAAGTTTATGGGGTTGCAAAATCTTGCGCTTGCCAGCTTCGGACTGTGGCTATCCTGTGTATAAAGCAGAGCCCGCATGAATTGTATTGGAATTGAAACTCTCGGCGGAACCGCCGTCCGGGTCGCCTTCGATGAAAACATTCGCGCCGTGGAGCCGGCCGGCGATGGCGGCGGACTTTATCTCGGCCCAGGGTTCATCGATTTGCAGGTGAACGGCTTCCTGGGCGTGGACTTCAACGATCCCAAGTGTACGCTGCCGCAAATTGCAGGCTCGATCCGGGGCCTCTTTGCCACCGGCGTCACGCGGTTTTACCCCACCGTGATCACCGGCTCACCGGCCGATATGCTGGGCGCATTACGCAACCTGAAGTGCGCTAAAGAGACTTTGCGCGAAGGCGCGGCCATCGACGGGTTCCATGTGGAAGGTCCGCACATCTCGCCGGATGACGGTCCGCGGGGGGCGCATCCGCTGCGCTGGGTGCGGCCGCCGGATCTCGACGAATTCCATCGCTGGCAGGAAGCCACGGGCAACCAGGTTCGCATCGTCACGCTGGCGCCCGACTGGCCGCAGGCTTGCCGGTATATCGAAGCCATCACGGCCGAAGGGGTGGTGGCCAGTATCGGCCATACCAGCGCCAGCGCGCAACAAATTGCGGATGCGGTGGGCGCGGGCGCATCGCTCTCCACGCACCTGGGCAACGGCGCGCACGCGGTGATGCGCCGCCATCCCAATTACATCTGGGAGCAACTGGCCGAAGATCGGCTGATGGCCGATTTCATCGTCGATGGCATCCACCTGCCGCCCTCGTTCCTCAAGGTAGCCTTGCGCGCCAAGGCCGTCGCCCGTTCGGTCCTGGTGACGGACGCCGCCGCCCCCGCCGGGTGCCCGCCGGGCCGTTATTTCCTGGGTGAGCAGCCGGTCGAACTGACGGCGGACAATCGCGTGATGCTGGTGGGCAAGGAACGCCTGGCCGGTTCGGCATTGCGTATGGACCGCGGCGTCGAGAATCTGATGCGAATTGCCGGGCTAAGCCTGGCGGACGCTTTCAGTATGGCGACCACGAATGCCGCGCGCGCGGGGCGCGTTCCGGGACGCGCTGCCGGCCTGGTCCCGGGCGAGCGTGCCGATCTCATTCAGTTTTCGTTTAACCCATCGGATCTAAGTATCAAGATCCAGGCTACTTACATATCCGGCGACAAGGTATACGATGGACCGGGAGGTCCCGCCTGAAGCCGCCGGAGTTGGACCTCTCCACGCTCCTTTTCAAGCGCCAGGAGGATTGGGAAGCGTGGCTGGCAGCCCACGGCACTTCATCCGGCGGCGTGTGGCTGCGGCTGGCGAAGAAAGGCTCGCCCGAATGCTCGGTATCCTATGCCGAAGCCATCGAGTCCGCACTCTGCTACGGCTGGATCGATGGTCAAAAGAAGCCTGAGAGCGAACAAGCCTGGCTGCAGCGCTTCACTCCCCGCCGCCCGAAAAGCATCTGGTCGAAGATCAATCGTGAAAAGGCCACCGGGTTGATGGCGGCAGGCCGTATGCAGCCTGCCGGGTTGGAGCAGGTGGAGCGCGCCCGGAGCGACGGCCGGTGGGAAGCCGCCTACGATTCGCCCAGCAAGGCCGCGATGCCGGACGATTTCGCCGCCGCCCTGGAACAGAATACCGGCGCCAAGGCCTTCTTCGCCACGCTGGATCGCACGAATCGCTATGCGGTGCTTTGGCGGATTCAGACCGCGAAAACGGGCGAGACGCGCGCGCGGCGCATCGGGCAGTTCGTTGAAATGTTAGCGAAGCACGAGAAACTGCACCCCTGAAACCGGTCCGCGATGGATCACCACATCAACAGCAAGCCCAACGACCGCCACGCCACGTAGGCCAGCACGATGGCTTCGGCCCAGCGCACGTGCCGGGCGTAGAATCCCACGCGAATCGCCACCGCGCAAAACACGCCCGCCGCTACCCAGTAGGGATTCAGCCCGCCGGAAAAGACGATCGTGTAGCAGACTATGGCCGCATAAACCGCGAGGGGCCAATTGGCCGCGAGGGAACCGCGGAATCGCCGCCAAAGCAGGACAATCGTGAACAGCAGCACTAAAACGGTGACGCCATTGAACAGGGTGAACGGATAATGGCCCATGCGCACCAGCGTAGCGCGCCGGCGGCGGGTTACAACATAAGTATGACCCTGAGTATCTCCCCGGAATCCGTGCGAGAAGCCCGCCTGCGACAGGACCATAGCGAGGAACTGGCCGAAAAAGGCTGGTATCACAGCTTTGAGCTGCCTGACGGCACGTTGATCGAGGGCGTGAACCCCCTGCCGCGGCTGCGCGAGCGCTTCGCGCATTTTCCGATCCCGGGTGGACTTTGCGGCAAGCGATTGCTGGACATCGGCGCGTGGGACGGCTGGTTCAGCTTCGAAGCCGAACGGCACGGCGCGCAGGTAACGGCGGTGGACTGCTGGGAGGCGCCTCATTTTGTAGAGCTGCATCGCAAGTTCTCCTCCAAGGTCGATTACCGCATCCTTGAAATCTACGAACTGCCGTCGGCCGGCCTGGGGCAATTCGATGTGGTTTTCTTTCTGGGCGTTCTTTATCACCTGCGGCATCCGCTGCTGGCGCTGGAGATCGTATGCGGCCTGACTACCGACATCGCCATCGTCGAGTCGTTCGTCACCGATGGAGACACGTGGCGGGAACATACCGACGACATCCCCACCATGGAATTCTACGAAGGACGCGAGTTAGCCAACCAATTCGATAATTGGGTCGGCCCCAGCGTGGCGTGCCTCCTGGCCATGTGCCGTGCCGCCGGATTTGTGCGCGTGGAATTGCTGCGCTGCGAACCCTATAACGCCCTGGTGGCCTGCTACCGGAAATGGGAGCCACCGCCAGCGGCGCCTACCTCGGCGCCTCCCCACGAGCTCGCCGTCGCCAACAATGCGGACCAGGGCATCAACTTTTCGAGCCGCAAGGAGCAGTACATCACCTGCTGGTTCCGGAGCCCCCGCGCCGAAATTGTGAAGGAGGATCTACGGCTGGAGGTGGATGAATTTGGCGTGGCGTGCTATTGGGCCGGAAACCTGCAGGACCACCTTTGGGCCGCGAACTTTCCCTTGCCGCGCGGCCTTGCGCCGGGATGGCACGCCCTGCGGCTGCGCCTCGCCGATAGCGATTTCAGCGATGTGGTGCGCATTGCCGTAGACCTTCCCGTCAAAGTCACCCGGATTGTCTGGCGGGGGGTCCGCGATTCCATTACGTGGCAAAGCGACGAAGTCTCGGTGGCGGCCGAGGGGCACGTGGCCTGTTGGGTGGCCGGACTTCCGGAGAATGCGGACCGCCACAACGTGCGCGTCTACCTGGACGATACGCGGCTCAGCGTGCAGTGGCTGGGCACGCCGGACGCGGAGGCGGTCTTCCAGGTGAATGCGCTGGTGCCTGGAACTTTGCCGAAGGGGAAGCATGCGCTGCGGATCGAGTGCGGCGGAGTCAGCTCGGATACATATGAGATCCGGCTGGTTTAAGTGCTGCGCACCAGGAACCTACCTGCTGTAACTTAGGTTAAGTGTTGACCAACGGCGGTTAACATGCTCCTTTAGGGAAGCATGGACCTTACTGTACGCGTCAGACCTACTGTATGGTTCCACACTCAGTCTAGCCATTCTGTAAACTTTTGTCTTGCACATTCGATTTTCTCTGGTAGTGTACTCAGTGGAGGAATTTTACAAATGATGAACCTTGCAAGGAAGCTAAGGCCGTCGATACCATGGTTAGTTCCATGTCTTCTCCTGGCTTGTCTGGCACCTGCCCAAGCTACAGTGACAGTTGCACTGACGCCTACCAGCGGCAGCGGATACACCGGAACCTTCACGTTCAGCGCCACCGATACCGCGGGGTACGCGGATCTGGCGGATGTCCAGATGTACATAGGCCCGACGTTGACCTCCACTAACACATGCGAGGCGGTTTACTGGGTATCGTCAAACCTGATTCAATCCTACACGGACACCGGTAGCGCAGGGGCTTCCGCCGCGCCCGGATCGGCCACGACCCTAGCCAACAGCCAGTGCTCGTTCGCGTTGCAAACGGCGCACGTGACCAAAGCCGGAAATACGGTAAGTGTGACCCTGACAGTCACTTTCCAGCCCTGGTACTCAGGCGCCGAAAACGTTTATGTGGCGGGGGTGGCCAATGGGGGCAGCAACAGTGGCTGGCCAAAGCTGGGCACTTGGACCGCGACTACCGAGATCAACATCGGCGCGCCAACGTGGAGCAGCATCATGACATCCTCGAGTAAACCTTGGTATTTCTATTACGACAACTCCACGATAGATGAGTGGTCGCCCACTAACCCCAATAATATCTACTCGATACCCTACACGTTCCCGGCCCCCGCTTCCGGCACCGCGGACGTTACGAGCGCGGTCTGCACCTTCCCGGACACCTCTCCGGATGCCCCGCCCTTCTGGTTTGAGCCAGTCTCTCCCTACACGGACTGGAGCGGGATGGCCAAAACGATCACCGATGGAAATGTGTACTTCGACTATCCAGGCAGTCCTGGCATGTCGAACAGTTCTTTCGGGCTGGAATTCCAGGCTCAGTTCGCCGGCTCATGGAGTTCCGGCTCGGGCGATATCATCGAGACGACTTTCTGGCATCAACAGCGTTGTTTCTCCGGCGGCCTGGAATACGGCTTCTCCTATACACTAGCCAGCAATTCTCAAACCGGGCCCCCAGTGTTTTACTATACGACCAATAGTAATTGCGGGATACAAAACACGACCGCCAATCCGCCCTCGCTGGGTTATTGCCACACCGCGAATTCGTATTCCAGCAGCTTTCAAAACGAAGATAACTTGCCCGGTAACAACTATCAGTATCCTACACACGGACTGCCAATTAACAATATCACTTTCAATGGCAGTCCCTATCAGAATCAGTTGCTGCTGTACCACGCCTACGTGACGCCTAACGCGTCCGCGCCGAAGGGCTATCAGTTCCAGGTCGAAGTGACCACGGCCAACACGTATACGCTAGTGAATTGCAACGCCAGCTACAACAATACTCCTAAGAACCCGGCCAACGGAGATTCCGGCAACCAAAGCATGAGCTTCACGAATAAGCCATGCAGCTTTCCGATCGAGCCCAGCGGCTGGTTCAGTATCCAGACTCTGTACAACACCGGAACCACCGGATACGTGGATACCGGCGTCCAGCGTTCGAACACTATCGTGACGTCGCCGGCGAACCTGGATTTCGAAGTCACCTCGGTCAAAGTCGGAGCGCATTAGCCAAACCGGATGTGGGGACGCCCGCGGCACGAAAATAGAGCCCGGGTGTCCCGCTCTCGCGGCCCAGTCCTGGGCCGGATGCGTCCTATAATTGGTTTGTGCTGCTTCGGCCCGTCCCGCGGGAGGTCCCGCGTCGCCCGTATATTACTGTTGCCACAAACGTACTGCTAGTCGTCGCGGCCGCCCTCACCGCTCTCCTGGCGGCGCGGACATTCTGGTATCTTTTCCGCTCAGTCACCAATGTGCCCTATCCCGACCAGTGGGTCATGCTGGACCAGATTTGGTCCGCGCGCGGACATTTGAGCTGGACCTACCTTTGGTCGCCATATTGGGGCCAAAGGCCGCTGTTCCCGCGATTGTTGATTCTCTTTTCGGTCAGGTATCTGCATTACTCCATGCTGCCGTTCGTCGTCACCAACGTGGCGGCGCAGCTATGCACGCTATCGGTGATCGTCTGGTCCGTCCGGCGACTCTTCGCCGGCCGCGGCCCGCTCTTCTGGCTTTCGGCAGTCGCCGCCGTGCATCTGCTGCTGTCTTCGCTGCAAATGGAGGTCTTCGTCGAAGGCATCGAAATCGTCTACACGGTGGGGTATGGCGCGGCCGTGGCGGCCGTCGTGGTGCTCGGCGCCGCGATCGATCCCCGGTTCAAATTCCGCACGCGGTTCTGGATTGCCGTTCTGCTGGGCGTCTTATCCACAGGCTTTGTGGCGATAGGGCTGGCCGTCTGGCCGGTCCTGATGCTGGAGGCCTGGCTGGCTCGCGCGCCGCGGAAATACCTGGTCATGCTGGCAGCCCTAGCCGCGCTGCTGGTGCTGGCGTATGCAATCGGATACAACAGAATACCTGAAATGGGCATGGGTGTTGGGGGAGTCATGCGCCATCCCCTGCAGGCCTTTTGCGTGATTGCGTTCGTTCTGGGAGGTCCCATCAGCCTTTACTCTCCATGGCTCGGCGTCGTCGCCGGCGGGATCGGTATGGCGATGGCTTTGGGCGCCGCCGTGTTTTCCGTGCGCACTCGCAACAGGCAGCCGGCCGCATCCGCGCTCCTGCTGGTGGTCTTCTTCCTGTTGGGGTCGGCGGTGAGTATCGCCGTCGGGCGCATCACCCCAGGAGCCCTGGCGGGCCACACAGGACAGCCCGTGAGCCGATACATGAATCCAGTGTTCATGTTTTGGGCCGCGCTGTTCCCCGTCGCGTTATTCTGCTGGAGCAACGGCCGCATCGCGCGCCTGGCCGCATTGGCTGTCGCCGCGACGATTCTGGTGCTGACCTTCGGTACCTGGAACTGGCAGTGGATGCTGCCGCGGGCGTGGGCCTCGGTTTCCCAGAGCTATGACGCCATCGCTTCCGGCTTCCTGCTGGATGTCCGGGACCGGGAATCCATGTCGCGTATCATTCCGGACCAGGAATATCTTGCACGCATGGTGGACTACATGCGGCAACAGGATTTATCTGTATTCGCGGAGTCCAGGGCGCGTTGGCCGGGCCGGAGTATCAACGGCATCGCCCCGATTGGGAAAGGCGCGAATTGCCGCGCTACCATCGAGCCGGTAAGCCTGGGTGGTAATCCGCCCGCCTTCCGCGTAACCGGAACGCTGACCTTAGATGGCCGTTCTCCGCGCGGCGTTCTAGATGTCTTGATTGCGGATGATGCCGGGATGGTCGAAGGTCTCGCGCGAACGCTCCCCGCCGAAAGCGAGAGCCTGGCGGCGGTGAAGTTTTTCGGCTATGCGCGCGGCGCTTCGCCCGGGAACTGGCGGTTGTTTGCGCTCGTCCGCAACCGGCTGATGGCCTGTTTGGCGTAGCCGGGGAGCCCTTACGCCCCGTATTCCTTCAGCTTGTTATGCAGCGTCTTCAAACTGATGCCGAGAATCTCGGCCGCGCGGGTCTTGTTGTTGTGGGTGTGTTCGAGGGTCCTGAGGATGAGCCCCTTCTCCGCGTCTTCAACGGTCGTGCCAATGCTGAAACGCACGGATTCGGAATCGTCGGTTACGCTGGCCGCTTCCACTCCCGCGGCTGCCGCCATGGTCGCGCGGCCTTGCAGAAACGCTGGAACGTGCTTCAGTTCCACGGTTCCCTCGCCGGCCAGAATCACCGCGCGTTCCAGCACATTGCGCAGCTCGCGCACATTACCCGGCCAGGAGTGCCGCTCGAACGCATCCAGGACGTCCGCTGCAATCCCGGTCACCCGGCATTCGTGCTTGCGGTTCAGCCCGGCGATCAGCGCTTCGGAAATGGGCACTACATCTTCCTTGCGCTCGCGGAGCGGCGGCAAATGGATATGAAAAACGTTGAGCCGGTAGAATAGGTCTTCGCGCAGATGTCCGCCGCGGATGGCTTCGTCCGGCACTTTATTGGTGGCTGCCACCAGGCGTACGTCCACCTCGAATTCCGACTTGCCGCCCAGGCGGCGCACTTTGGAATCTTCCAGGATGCGCAGCAGCTTGGCTTGCGTCGGTAGGGGCATCTCGCCGATTTCGTCCAGCAGCAGCGTGCCGTGTTGCGCCAGCTCGAAACAACCGGAGCGCCGCTCGGAAGCGCCGGTGAACGAGCCCTTCTCGTGCCCGAACAGTTCGCTTTCGATCAGGGTCTCAGGGAGGGCCGCGCAATTGATGGCGATAAAAGGACCCTGCCGGCGCGGGCTGAGCTTGTGAATGGTGCGCGCCACCATCTCTTTGCCGGTGCCGCTCTCGCCAGTGATCAGTACGCACGCCTTGCTCGGTCCGGCCTGCTGCAGCAGCGCGAAGATCTCCCGCATTTTAGCGGAAGCGCCTACCAACTCGCCGAGCGAACCGTTATTGGCCAATTGCCGCAGCAGCGTCTGTTTGTCGTTGCGTAGCGCGGCGTGAGCAGCCGCTCGGCTCACCAGCACTTCCAGGCTCTTGGGTTGGATCGGTTTTTCGAGGAACCAGTAGGCCCCCAATTCGTGTACGGTCCTGACCGCCGTTTCAACATTGCCATAAGCCGTCAGCACGATGGTGGGCGGCATATCGCCCATTTCGCGCAATCTTTCAAGGAAGCCGAAACCATCCAGGCCGGGCATGTTCAAATCGGTCAGGATGACGTCCGCGCCGTTACGGCTCAGCACTTCCAGCGCTTCATTACCCTCGGAGGCGGTCTCCGCGGTCATACCCCAGGCCGATACCATGGCCGCCAGCCCGCTGCGCTGCGCGGGTTCGTCGTCAACAATTAGGACTCTCAACAGATCCAATCCTTCCGGTGTGTGTGCTTTCCTTTTATTGTAACGCCCGGCGCACCTGTAATCGGAACCCCGATTGCTGGCAAAAAGTTGTGGTTCGCCGGGCGAACGCCCGATTTTTGCGATAATAAGAACACTCGGAGCTGCATGCTCTTCGAAACGGTCCGACGCGCCCGCCACCGTATCCTCGCCAACGAAGCCCTGCGCCATGCCGCGTACGCGGTTAGTGCTGCCCTGGCGGCGCTGGTGCTGCTGCTGTTGTTGGGAACGCAGATCCTCAGTTGGCTGTGGCTGCTGGCGTTGCCCGCGATCGCGCTGTGCGCCGGCGTTTATGCCACGTGGCGTAGCGCGCCGACTGCTTACCAGGTGGCGCAGCGGGTGGATCGCAATTTGAAACTGGCGGATATGCTGTCCACCGCGCTTTTCTTTGCCGCCAACGATCGCGGCGGCGACATGCGCCGCGCGCAGCGCGAACAGGCGGAGCGGATCGCGGCAACCGTCAACCCCCGGCGGGCCATTCCCCTATGCATGCCGCGGGCGCTCTATGCCACCGCGCTGCTGGCTCTGCTTGCGGGCAGCCTGTTTGCCCTGCGCTATGGACTAGATCGCCGCCTGGACCTGCGCGCGCCGCTCGCGCGCATCGTGCAGGAGAAACTGGGCTATACAGAATCGCAGCAGGCGGCGCGCGACCGCCGCATCCCGCCCCCCCGCGACCCAAAGCATCCCGGCGAGCCGGGTTTATCGACGGACGATTCCCAGCAGAAAAGCCCCGGCGAATTGGATGCGGCGCCGGAAAACGCGCTGGATACCGTCGGCGTGCCGGATGTCGATCACAAGACCGGCGCGGCGCGGCCCGAGAACGCGAAGATGGCGCAGTCGACGCAACTCGAAGGTGAACAGGAGAAAGGCGAGCAGCCCGAGGGAGTCAGCACGAAAGACGGCGACCCGCAGTCCGCCGATGGGCGCAAAGGCCCTTCGGCCGGTAAGCAAGGAAAACAAGGCGAGGCCGACGGCAAGCAGGATTCCAGCAACTCCGGTGAAAACTCCGGACTGCTCGGGAAATTCCGGGATGCCATGTCCAGCTTAATGAATCGGATGCGGCAGCAGCCGGGCACCAAGGGCGGGCAGCAGCAGGCCGGCGCGCAGAAAAACGGCCAGCAGAAGAGCCAATCGGGCGAACCCGGACAGAACGGGAAACAGGGCCAGCAGCAGGGCGACGGCCAGCAGGCCGATGCAAAAAATGGAGAACCCGCCGACGATAGCCAGAATGCGCAGAAATCGCAACCCGGCAGTCCTGGTGAAAGCGGGCAGCAGCCTGCCACCAAGCAGCCTGGCAGCGGGATTGGCCGGCAGGACGGCAGCAAAGACGTGAAGCTTGCCGCGCAGCTCGCGGCCATGGGAAAAATCAGCGAGATCATCGGCAAGCGCGCGGCCACGGTCACTGGGGAGTTAACCGTGGAAGTCGAAAACAGCAGCCGGCAGTTGCGTACGCCTTATGCCCAGAGCGACGCGCATCACGCGCAGGCCGGCGGCGAGATCAACCGCGACGAAGTCCCCGCGGCCTTGCAGGCATATGTCGAGCAGTACTTCGAACAGGTGCGCAAGCAGGCGGCCGCCACCACTGCCGCGCCGCGCACGCACCATCGCACGGAGCCGCCTAAGCCGGGAATGTAACGGCTGATTACTGTAGCGGCAGTTCCGGCTGTCCGTCGCCGTTCTTCACTTCGCCCGTCTCCGCCGCCTCCGGAATCACGGAAGCCGCCGCCACCTGGTCGTCGTCCTCCATGCGCACCAGCCGTACGCCCTGCGTAGAGCGTCCCGCCTGCCGGATCTCGGCGGATTCCAGCCGGATGATCTTGCCGTTCTTGGTGACGATCATCAGGTCGGTATCTTCTCTCACCGACAGAATCGCCACCACCTTGCCATTGCGCGTGGAGGTCTTCATGTTGATGACGCCCTTGCCACCGCGCGATTGCAAACGGTAATCGGTGAGCCGGGTGCGCTTCCCGTAGCCATTTTCGGAGATCGACAGGATGATCCCTTCCTCTTCGACAATTTCCATGCCGACCAGGTAGTCGCCCGCGTCCAGATCCATGCCGCGTACGCCTCGCGCCGGCCGGCCCATGGAGCGCACCTGGCTCTCGGCGAAGCGAATGGCCTGACCGTCGTGCGATCCCAGGAAAAGGTAATTCTGGCCGTTGGTCAGGCGCGCCGCGATCAGTTCGTCGCCATCGTCCAGCGACACCGCGATGATGCCGCGCGCCATGGGATTGTCGAACTCGGTCAGCTCGCACTTCTTGATCACGCCATGCTTGGTGGACATGACCACGTACTGGTCGGGCACGAATTCGCGCACCGCCAAAAATGCCTTCACGGTATCGTCCGGCTGCAGATTGATCAGGTTCGAAACATGCTTGCCCTTGCCCACGGTGGCGGCATCCGGGATCTCGTAAATCTTGAGCCAGTACACGCGGCCTTTGTCCGTAAAAATGAGCAGGTAACTGTGGGTGGAGGCCACGATCAGGTGCTCGAGAAAATCCTCGGTGCGCGTGCCCATCCCGATGCGGCCCTTGCCGCCGCGCGATTGCCGGCGATAAGTATCCACCGACGTGCGCTTCAGATAGCCGCCATGCGTGACCGTAACGGCCACATCCTCGACCGCCACCAGGTCTTCCAGGCGGATCTCGCCGGTGTCTTCGATGATCTGGGTACGGCGTTCATCGCCATACAGCTTGCGGACTTCCTTCAGCTCTTCGACGATCGCTTCGCGCACCAGTTTCTCGGAGCCCAGCAGTTCCAGGTATTCCGCGATGCGCCGTTGGATTTCAGCCAGTTCGTCCGCGATTTTCTGCTGCTCCATGCCGGTCAAGCGCTGCAACTGCAGCTCGATGATGGCCTGCGCCTGCCGCTCGGTGAACTGGAAGGCGCCGATCAACGATTCGCGGGCCTCGCGGGGCGCGCGCGCCGCGCGGATCAGCCGGATGATCTCATCCAGGTTATCCAGCGCCTTTTTGAATCCGATCAGGATATGCTCGCGCTCGCGGGCTTTGCGCAGCTCAAAATCGGTGCGCCGGCGGACCACTTCCACGCGGTGCTCGATGAAGCACTTGATGCAATCGATCAGGCCGAGTTCGCGCGGCTGCCCATTTACGATCGAAAGCATGATCACGCCAAAACCGATTTGCAGTTGGGTGTGCTTGTAGAGATTGTTCAGCACGACTTCGGCCTGCTCGCCGCGCTTCAGCTCGAAGACGATGCGCGTGCCGTCCCGGTCGCTTTCGTCGCGGATTTCGGATATACCTTCCAGCTTCTTCTCGTTCACCAGGGACGCGGCATTCTCGATCAGCCGCGCTTTGTTCACCTGGTAGGGGATCTCGGTGACAATGATGTGCTCACGATCCTTGCCGCGGCTCTCGATGGCCGCCTTGGCGCGTATCTTTAGTTGGCCGCGCCCCTTGGTGAACGCGTCGATAATGCCCTGCCGCCCGAGGATGAATCCACCGGTCGGAAAGTCGGGGCCGGGAACCATCTCCAGGATCTTCGCCAGGGATGTTTTCGGATCCTGGATCAGCGCGATGGTGGCGTTCACGATTTCGGTGAGGTTATGCGGCGGAATGTTGGTGGCCATGCCCACGGCAATACCGGCCGAACCGTTCACCAGCAGGTTCGGCACGCGGGTGGGCAGCACCTCCGGCTCCTGCTCGCTCTCGTCGTAGTTGGGGCGGAAATCGACGGTTTCCTTGTCGATATCTTCCAGCAGGGAGGTGGTAATGCGCGCCAGGCGGGCTTCGGTGTACCGCATCGCCGCGGGCGGATCGCCATCCACCGAACCGAAGTTTCCCTGCCCTTCGACCAGCGTGTACCGCATGGTGAAGGGTTGCGCCATGCGCACCAGCGCATCGTAGATGGGCGCATCGCCGTGCGGATGATACTTGCCCATGACTTCGCCGATGATCTTGGCGCACTTACGGGTGGGGCGGTTGGGCGCCAGACCCATTTCGTGCATCCCGAATAGAATGCGGCGATGCACGGGCTTAAGTCCGTCGCGAACGTCGGGCAAGGCGCGGCCCACGATCACGCTCATGGCGTAATCGAGGTACGACCGCTTCATCTCGTCCTCGATATTGATGGGGATGAGGTTCCGGTCGCCGCCGCTCAGCGGCATCTGGGGGCCGGGTGGAGGCGCGGGCGGACCTTGCGGCGGATTTTCCTGATCGGGCAAGTAAATCTCCTTGGTGGGGTGGTAAGTTCTATTTTACCAAGAGGCTATCGAGCGATGGGGGATAGTGTCCCAAGGTTGCGTACCGGGCGTATATGATGCGCGGAGACGAGGGCTGGGACGCTCCCTAACGGTCGCGGCTCGGCGGGCGGATGAGGTGTACCTTCCCTGTGATGGCGGTGCCATCCATGTTTCCGCTCATTTCGCCATCCAGGTGGTCGCCATCGAGCGTCAGCACGAATTTCACCAGGCCGTTCGTCTCAGCCGACGACACTTCGAACGTCAGGCGCGCGCCATCCATCTTCGCATTCTGAATGGTTTCGGCGAGCTGGTCCTCCTGGCGCCCAATCTTTCCGGATACCGCGTCGGCCTTTTGCAGCAATTCCGCGCGCACTTCCGTGTTAATGGCAGCGCCGCCGTCGGGGTCCTGGACCTCCACGCTACCCGTCCATTTTCCGGAAACGTCCGCCGCCATGAGCGTCGCGGCGAGGCACGGTAACAGCCAGAGCTTCTGCATTGGGACCTCCCATTCAGTTCACGCCTCCGATAGCTTATCATGCCGCGAAACAGGGTAGAATAAATGGCTTACTGTCCAGTGACGCCGAGCTCCGCTCTGCCCGCCGGTGAAAGGAAAGATCCATATGAAAACTACGATTGGTTTATTTGTCATGGCGGCCGCTGTGTTCGCGCAGACGCCCGCCGCCAAAGGGCCCGCGACGGCTCCGAAAAGCCCAGCCGCGAAAGGTTCCGCCGCTGCTACGCACGGCAAACCGCCGATGCTGAATCCGGCCTTGTACAAACGGCAAGCCCCCCCCGTGTTCAAGGCAAAATTCGTCACCACCAAGGGTGACTTCGTGGTGGAAGTGCACCGGGAATGGGCTCCGCTCGGCGCCGACCGGTTCTACAATCTGGTGCGCGGCGGCTATTACGATGGCGGTCCGTTTTACAGAGTGATATCCGGTTTCATGGCGCAGTTCGGGTTTAGCCCCAATCCGGCCGTGAACAAGGCCTGGGACAGGGCTAGTCTGAAGGACGATCCTGTGAAGCAAAGCAACAAGCGTGGCTACGTGACCTACGCCATGGCAGGTCCGAATACCCGCACGACACAGCTCTTCATCAACTACATCGACAACTCACGGCTCGACCACGACGGTTTTGCTCCGTTCGGACAAGTCGTCGAGGGTATGGAAGTGGTGGATAAGCTGGACTCGGAATACGGAGACGGGGACCAGGGGAAAATCAGCGCGGGTGGGGCGGCATTCGTGAAGCGGGCTTATCCGAAGATGGATCTGATCGTGAAGGCTGAACTCGTACCCGCGCCCGCGGCGCCAAGACCGGCCACAGGTGCGAAACCGGCCACCGCCGCGAAACCGGCGCCGGCCAAGTAGCGGTCAACTCCACCGGAGGCGCTCCGGCGCCCCTGCGATTACGCCTGGGCCACCGGAGCGGGTTTGCTCTGCGCGGGCGCGGCGGCGCTGGCCTTGGCGGATTGCGCGGCGGGTGCCGGTTCCATCGCGCGGCGAATCATGAAGAGCAGATAAAGTCCAAACGCGAGCGCCACCAGCAGGCACGTCAGAAGCAGGAATAGACCGTCCACTGAGGCTGCCTGGCCGCTATAAAGGAGCCAGCCCGCCGCCGCCAGCGATGCGATCTCGACAACCACGCTAAACAGGAATAAAATTGCTCGATCCGACACAGTCCCCCTCGGAGCGGCGGAGATACCGCCGAGAATCATTGTATGCGTTCGGGTGGCGCGTGGGCAAGTGAACACCGGCCGCGACTCCAGGATATACTCAGAATTCCGGGTAGTGGGTCATTTGGCCGCCTAAAAGGCGGCTGCGGCCAGGATTGGCCGCCCCACATCTGTGTGTTCGGGAGGGGATATCGAATGCTCAATAGCGGGCTCACCAGACGCGCGTTCATAGGGTCCGGCGCGGCCGCGGCCTTGGCTACGCGCCTGTTTGCCGCGCCGCAAGGCTCCACTACGCCCAACCCCGAACTGGAGAAACTGGGCTCGGCCGCTCTGCGCGAAGCTACAAAACTTAAAGTCTCCTACGCCGATATAAGGATCATTCGCTACCGCCAGCAGTTCCTTACCGTGCGCCTGAACCCGGAGCGCGGGACCGGCAAGATCCTCGAAGTCCCTATCGTTTCAGATGGCGGTTCGTTTGGTTTTGGGGTGCGCGTCATCGTGGATGGCGCCTGGGGATTTGCGGCTTCACCGCTGGTCACCCAAGAAGAAATCGCGCGTATGATCGGCGAGGCGGTAGCGGTGGCGCGTGCCAACGCGGCCATCCGATCGAAGCCTCTGGAACTGGCCCCCGTGCCGGTCTATCGCACGCGTTGGCAGACGCCCCACGAGCGCGATCCCTTCGCCGTGCCGCTCGAAGAAAAGCTCGATCTGATCCGCACCGCCGCCGCCGAGGTGAAGAAAGAAAAGGGTGTCTTCTCTTCAAACTGCATTCTCTCGTTCCGCTCCGAAGATAAGTATTTCGCATCGTCGGTGGGATCTTCCATCCAGCAACTCAATTTGCAGACTTATGGCATGGTGAATGCCACCGCAACCGATTTCAAGCGCGGCATTTCCAAGTCGCGCCGCTATCAGCCCCAGCAGGTCACCGCCGGTTATGAATATGTGCCCCTGATGAACCTGGTGGAGAACGCGCAACGCATCCGCACGGAGGTCATCGAGCACCTGAACGCACCGCCCGTGACGCCCGGCAAGAAAGACCTGGTCCTGATGCCCAGCCATCTCTGGCTCACGATTCACGAAAGCATCGGACACTCGACGGAACTGGATCGCGCCCTGGGTTACGAAGCCAACTTCGCCGGCACCAGCTTCCTGACCACCGACAAGATGGGCTCCCTGCGCGTGGGCAGCGACCTGATGAACATCTGGGGAGATCGCACCACCGATCGCGGCCTGGCCACTACCGGCTACGACGACGATGGCGTGAAAGCCACGAAATTCCCGATCATCGAGAAAGGCATTTTCAAACACTACCAGACCATCCGCGATCAGGCCCATTTGATCGGCGAGCACGAATCCCGCGGCTGTTGCTATGCGGATAACTGGGCCAGCGTTCCTTTCCAGCGCATGCCCAACGTCTGGCTGGAGCCGGGCAAGTCCGGTACGAACCTGGATGATTTGATCTCGGGCGTGGAGGATGGCATTCTGATCGATGGCGACGGCAGTTTCTCGATCGACCAGCAGCGCTACAATTTCCAGTTCGGCGGCGATGCATTTTGGGAGATCAAGCACGGTAAGAAGCAGGGTATGGTGTCGCGCGTGGCTTACCAATCGCGGACTACGGACTTCTGGCAGTCGCTCGACCTGATCGCCGGACCGAGCTACTGGCAGCAGTGGGGCGCGCCGAACGACGGCAAAGGAGAACCGGAGCAGATCAATTCCGTGAGTCACGGCTGCTCGCCCGCGCGCTTCCGCCAGGTGAATGTCATTCAGACGGACTAACCATGCTGACCAAAGAACAAGCCCAGAAAATCATCGCCAAAGCGCTCTCGTTCTCCACCTTTCCGGAATGCGACATCAGCCTGAACAGCTCGGAGCGCGCTTTCATCCGTTTCGCGCTGAACGATGTCACTACCTCGGGCTTCACCGTCGAGCAATCCATGTCGATTTCGTCGGTTCGAGACGGCCAGAGCGGCTCGACGCGCGTGGATGAATTCGACGATGATGCGCTACGCGAGGCGGTAAAGCGCACCGAGCAGTTGGCCATGATCGCGCCCCCCAATCCGGAGCGCGTGCCGCCGCTCGAAAAGCAGAAATATCCGGACTTCGAAAACTATGCGGCTTCCACCGCCGGCGCGCGCAACCAGGCCATGATTCCGCACATTCGCGCCATCATCGACGGCGCCAAAGCGAACAAGCTGGTGGCCGCGGGGTTCTTCGAGCGCTCGGCCGAAACCGCGGCGGTGGCCAATAAGCAAGGTAATTTCGGATACGGGCGGGCGACCGACGCGGGTCTCTCGGCGACGCTGCGCAATGCCGCCGGCACCAGTTCAGGTTGGGCCTCCCAGCCGGCCGTGCTGATCGAGACTATCGACGGCGCGGCTGTAGCCAAAACCGCCATCGACAAGTGCCTGCGTTGGAAGGAGCCGCGGCGCCTCGATCCGGGCAAATACACCGTGATTCTGGAACCTACCGCGACCGGCGACCTGGTGCAGATGATGGGCTTCGGCATGCAAGCACGCGCCGCCGAAGAGGGCCGCAGTTTCTTGAGCAAACCCGGCGGCGGGACTAGGGCGGGCGAGAAGTTGTTCCCGGAGTTCGTCACGCTGCGTTCCGATCCGTTCAACCGGTTGTATTCGTCGCTCCCTTGGGGCGGTGGAGGCGGCTTCGGTTTTGGCGGCGGCGGCGGTGGTGGCGGGCTGCCCGCGGAGCCCATCACCTGGATCGAAAACGGCGTGGTGAAGAACCTTTTCTACGACCGGTATTGGGCCGCCAAAGCCGGCAAACAACCGACTCCGTTCCCCAATCGCCTGGTGCTCGAAGGCGGCGGCAAAAGCCTCGACCAACTGATCGCCGGGGTGGATCGCGGGCTGCTGGTCACGCGTTTCTGGTATATCCGGGTGGTGAATCCACGCAGCATGCAGGTGACCGGACTCACACGCGATGGCGTCTTCCTGATCGAACAAGGCAAGCTCACCGCGCCAGTGATGAACTTCCGCTTCAATCAAAGTCCCGTGGAGATGCTGAAGAACACCGTTGCCATGGGTACGCCCATTCGGGTGCGGGGCGGCGAAGGCCAGGGCATGATCGCGCCGGCCATGGTGGTGAAGGATTTCTCGTTCACCAGCATCTCGGACGCCGTGTAGCCGCGTTCCTTTACGGCCGCGGCTGGGCAATCGGCCACGCCAGCACGTGCCCGTCGTTGACACCGGCAATTACGGTGGCCGGATGCTCGCGGATGGCTACCGCCGCGCCGTCTCTCGCGGCAAAGCGGTAAGTAGCCGACAGTTTGCCATCCGCATTCGATCGCAGTTCGACACGGTCCACGTATTCCACCGCCGTCAGCCGCCCATCGCTGCCCGTCGCGCAATAAGACGGCTTGTCTTCACTCACTTTCGCGGCTTTCGTGATGTCCTTCGCCGGGACCCGCCACATGCCCTCGGCATCTCCCTCGTGCAGCGCGCGCGCAATCGCCCACCAGGCATCCTGGCTGGGGCACACCATGTAGATCACGCCGTTGCTCAACTGAGATTGTTGCCGCATCGACCAATTGGGCGGGGTGCCCTGGTACAGGGAAATATACCCTTTCCAGTCGGAGATCAAAAGCTGCCCGCCATCGTGCGGCAGGAACGCCGCCGCCGCGCCGCCGCTGGCAGTCTTCCCGATATCTTTCACATAGTCGAGTTCCGGCAATCGCCAGAGCTTGATGGTCTCGTCCGAACTGACCGAAACCAGCCATTGTCCGTCCGGCGAAATCGCGAACGCGTTCACCAGGCTGGTATGTCCCGTGGCGGTCTTCAGCAGCTTGCCGGTGGATGTGTCCCATAGGCGGAGGGTCTTATCGTCGCTGGCGGAAATCAGCCGGCCGGATTTTTCGAATTGCACAAACGGTACGCCATCGGTGTGCCCCTCCAGGATGTGGACCGTTTTCCTTTGCGCAAGATCCACCACGAAGATGCGCGGATCTTTACCGGAAACCGCGAGCTGCGCACCATCCGGACTGACGGCGACGGACCAGACTTCGAGCGGGCTCACCTGCAGATCGAAAAGCAACGGCGGGGTGATGTACTCCCAGACCAGTCCCCCGCCCCCCTGTCGAAACGCGATCCATCGATAATGCGATGCGATCCAGAACGGTCTGTAGACGCCTGGCGCTGGCGGATCCTGTTTGAGCTGCCAGTCCTTTGCAATATCGGCCGTCCAATAAAGGCGGCCGCGATCGTCCATCGCGCCCACCGCATCGTCGCCAATCCAGCCGATGGCGGAAATCCAGCCGGCGGTGGCCAGCGTCTGCACACGTCTCTTAGCCGCCATGTCGTAGATCGCCAACTGCTTGAAGCCCAGTGAAAAATAACGGCCGGTCTCGGACCATGCGGAGGCCCACTGGGCAAGCAATTCCTCGCCCAGGGTGTCATGGAAGATCTCGTCGAACCGCTCCCGTCCGCGCACGCTGATCCGGCTGCTGGCGATCAAGACCACGATCTTCTTCCGCGGGTCGAGCGTCGCCTTGATATACGCATGGTCTAACGGGATGGTCCGGAACGCGCGGTTGGTTTTGGCATCGAACTCGATCCAGCGCGCGGCCGGTTCACGAACCAGGAAGCCCCATCGCGTGGCGCTATCGTCCAGGCAGACGGCCGAGTCCACCGGCCAGGGAAGCGAAAGAGTGGCCAGCGGCTGCTGCTTGCCGGCATCCCATTTGGTAATGTGCCGCCGATCGTCGTGAATGAGCCAGACACCCGATGCGCACTCGGCTTCGCGGCTCACCGCAAATGCGGTAGGCAAGGGAGGCGTCAGGTTCTGGCCCGGCGCCCAGGTGCGCGCGAAAGAGGGTCCGAACAACGCGAGTTGCAAGGGATCGAGCGAACCGGCCACCACCTCGGCTTGAAACATCGACGGATCGGCCGCGAGCGCGATCGGATGCCATCCGTACTGTGCCGGTGTGGTCACGCCCGATTCGGCGGGGCGCTGAAGCGAGGTTCCGTGAGAATGGGTGAGCAGGCGATAGCCTATCGCCGATCCGAAGAGCAACGCCGCTGCGATGGCGGCGATCACCCTTGGCCGGAGCCTTTTCCGCGGTTCTTTTCCGGGCGCGGAAGGCATATTGACAGGCTCGAATGGCTCACCGCGGAGCGCCCTGATGACATCCGTGCCGCTTTGAAACCGGGCGCCTGGGCTTCGCTCCAGACAGCGCATGATGACCGCATCCCACGTCCGGTCGAGATCCGGAGCGTGCGTGCGCGGCGGGGTGGGCGCCTCCCGCAACCGCCTGGCGGCGACGATCCAGGGATTTTCGCCGACAAACGGCAACGTGCCCGTCACCATTTCGTACATCACCACGCCCAGCGCATAGATATCGGTGGCGGCGGTGATCTCGCCGCCCTCAATCTGTTCCGGCGCCATGTAGGCCGGTGTACCGATCAGCCCGCCGGCGACCGTCAGCGTGGTACGGACATGCTCTCCTCCACTGACAGCCCGCGCCAGGCCAAAATCCATGATCGTCACGCGGATGCCGGCGCCGCCCTCCCCGGTTTCCGGCGCCAGGATCACGTTCCCGCTCTTGAAATCGCGATGGATGATCCCAACCCGATGCGCGGCCGTCAGGCCCTCCGCCAACTGTTGAACCAACGGCAACGCCTCGGCGGTTTGCATGGGGCCCGTGCGCGCCAGGCGATCCGAGAGCGTCTCGCCGGCCAGCAGCTCCATGGTCAGGAAGGTCAAGCGCCCCGCCGGACCCGCATGATGGCCCAGATCGAAAATGCGGCACACGTTGGGGTGCGTGACCTGGCGGGCGAGATACACCTCGCGCTTGAAACGATCGAGAATCTCCGGGTGCACGGCGATCTCGGGGCGTACCAGTTTTAGCGCAACGGGGGCCTTCAGCTCCAGGTCCTCGGCTTCGTAGACCTCACCCATGCCGCCGCGGCCGATCAGGCGCAGGATGCGATAGCGGGCCGCCAACACCAGCCCCGCCGGGAGACGGTTGTCAGCCGGCGAATCGGCGGATGCGCCGCCCAGATAGCTGGCCGCGGCCCCGGACAGGAATTCGTCGGAACGCTCCTCGGCTTCGAGCAGCGACGTGACTTCGCGGCGTAAGTCGTGGTCGTCGCCGCAAGCCTGCCGCACGAAGGCCGGGCGTTCGGAACGCGGCAGGTCGAGCGCGGTTTGAAAAATCTGCTTGCATTGTTGCCAGCGCTCGGAATCCATGGTTGAACCGCGCCGAACTCAGGCCGGGGCCAGTTCCCGATAGAGCCACGCCTTGGCCATGGCCCACTCCCGTTTCACCGTGGGCGCTGAAATGCCAAGGGCCTCGGCTGTCTCTTCCACCGACAAGCCGCCGAAGAAGCGCAGCTCAACCACCTTGGCCTGGCGCGCATCGAGCTGCTCCAGCCGGGTGAGGGCTTCGTCGATCTGTACCAGGTCGGAGGCGCGGTCCTCGCTCACGACCAGGGCTTCGTCCAGGGTAGTCTGCCGCATCCCGCCGCCGCGCTTGTCGCGCACCTTCGACTTGGCGTAGTCCATCAGAATGCGCCGCATCACCTGCGCCGCCACGCCGAAAAAATGCGCGCGGTTCTGCCACGAGACATCCCGTTGATCGACCAGCTTCAGGTAGGCTTCGTGAACCAGCGCGGTAGCTTGCAGGGTGTGGCCCGGGCGTTCGTTGCGCAGTTGACCGCCCGCGATCCGCTTCAGCTCGCGGTATACGAGCGGGGTCAGCTCGTCCACCGCGGCGCGGTTTCCGCCGCCCACCTGGGCCAATAGTTGCGTGACTTGATCGGAATCCATGTTATAGGGCACCTTCCGATTCAGGAGGGTTTAAGCCGGAGTATAGCGCGATCCGCCGCGAAAAATCTTTTTGGCGATGTCGAGATCAACAACGTGGCCGGCGCCATGGCTGCCAGCACCCCGCTGAGGACCCGCGCGCTGCCGCAATAGCGGGACTTGTTTTTCGGAGCCGCAAAGATGACGAAAACCGAGAGCAGTGGGGCGGTCAATCTTGGCCGCAGCCGGCATGATTGCCCGCCCCACGGTGAGTTTTCGACGTGGCCCCACGCGGGTCTCGCCGCTGTTTCACTCGCATCCGCGGGGGCGCGCGATAATGGGAGATCATGCCCACCGAAACCGTCTGCCCCGACTGCGGCGGCAGCGGCTGGAAAATCATCGAGCGCGCCGATCTTTCCGGCGCCGAACGCTGCGATTGCGTACTGGGCGAGCGCGCCCGCCGCCTGGAAGAGAACGCCGCGATCCCGCCCCTCTATCGCAACGCTTCTCTGGACAACTTCGCTCTGCCGCGGGACAACCCCATCGCCGCCCGCGAGCTGGCCAACGTGCTGCTCACCGTGAAAGCTTTTTCGCGCGAGTTTCCCACCGGCAAGCACCTGGGACTGATGCTGGTTGGCGAGCCGGGCACAGGGAAGACGCATCTGGCGGTGGCGGCGCTGCGCATCCTCATCTCGCGCGGATTCGAGGGCCTGTTCTTCGATTATCAGAACCTGCTCGATCGCATCCGCGCCGGATTCAATCAGGCTTCCGGCTCCGCCGACCGCGAAGCTTACCGTTTCGCGCTGGATACCGAAGTCCTGCTGCTCGACGATCTGGGGGCGCACCGGGTGACCGACTGGGTGGAAGACACGGTTACCAGCATCATCACTTACCGCTGCAACAACAAGAAGCCGCTGATCGCCACCACCAACCTTCCCGATCCCGACGCCGGCAGCGTGATGCTCGACCGGAATACGGCTTTGGGCAAGCCGGATTACAAAACTTCTCTGGCGGACCGTATCGGATCGCGGGCCCGCTCGCGTCTATTTGAGATGTGCAAGGTCGTGAAGATGCCGCTGGTCGAGGATTACCGATTGCGCAGGTCCTTTTAATGCTGCGCCTGCTGCTGCCGCTGGTTTTCGCCGCGGCGCTGGCCGCCCAGCAGGTGCTGCCGGCTCCCGAACCCGCCGTGCGGCCGGAGTTCGTGCAAGCTGTCGAGTTCCCTTATTATCTTTATCCGCGGACGCTCTGGGAGCGTGAACTGGTCTGGTTGAAGGCGATCGGCATCCGGACCGTGGAATTCTCCATCCCGTGGAACTGGCACCAGCCCGAGGGCGGCGCATACGATTTTACGGGCGCCACCAGCCCGCGCCGCGACCTGGTGGGATTCATCCGTCTGCTGCGGCGGCTGGAGATGCGCGCCTGGATCCGTCCGCTGCCGCCGGTGAAGGGGTGGCTGAATAATGGCTATCCGCACGGCTATCCGCAGGGGATGGTGCAAGGCCGCGCGGCTGCCCGCGCATGGCTGCACGAGTTGGAAAACCTGCTGGCGCCCCAGACCGAAAAGCATGGCGGCCCGATCGCCTTTATAGACGCCAATGCCAGCATGCTGGGCTTACCGGCGCCCCCGCTGCCGGTTACGATGGTGGCCGCGCACGACTCGAACGCCATGGTGCGCAGCCGGCAGGCCCTGGCGACGGCCACCGGCACGCTGCTCTGGGAAGAGGTCGAGGATACCTTGTACCCCGCCGGTTGGGAACGGCCGGGTGGGCCTATCTACCGCGCCGGGGCGGTGTCGTTGAATGGCGACGAGCGGCCCGCGATTGTGGCCTTGCGGCGCAATGCGGCCCTGATGCGGCATTGGGAGGCGCTGATGGCCGGCATGAAACCGGAACGGGCGCACCCGGTAAGGGTGGCATCCGGCAAGTTTCCTGCCAGGGTTACCGCCGCCGAGGTCGTCTCGCGCGCCCCGGGCGTAGCTTCCGCGGTCAACGTCGCCAACGAAAGCCATTTGCCGTTCCGAAATTCGCTGCGGGCCTGGGATCCGTTCGCGAAGCGCTTCGTGGAGATCGAGAACGTCCACGTTGCGCCGCACGAGAATCTGTGGCTGCCGCTGAATGTATCGCTGGGCAGCGCCGGACTGTGCCGCGAATGCTCCGCGTTTTCGAACGCCGAACATATCGTCTACGCGACGGCGGAACTGCAGACGATCGAATTCGAAAACGGAACGCTGGCCATGGAATTCGCCGCGCCCGCGCCGGCCGAGGCGGTACTGCAGTTTGCGCGGCGCCCTAGCGGGCCGTACCTGGCGGGAGGACATCCGGCGGAGTTCGATTTCGACGAAAAATCCATGCGCGTGCGCTTGAAGATCCCGCAGGGCAAAGGACCGAACCACGAGGTGCGCGTGGCGCTGGCCATCGAAGCGCCGGAGCACTCCGCGTTCTTCGAGGATACCAAGCGCCTGGTGATTGGCCGGGCCAACACCGTTTCTACGTCGTACTCGTCCGAGGATCTTGCGGATCGCTCGCGCCTGCGCCTGCCCGAAGGGTTTACGGCGACGCCTACGCGGAAATCTCCGCTCGAAATCGATTACGCGGTGGATGTGCCGTCCGATGCTCTGCATGGCGATTGGGTGAATCTGGCGATCGAAGCCGATGGTGTGCCGCTGGGGCAGGCGCATCTGCAATTATTCCGGCCGGCATCGGTACACCTGGCGGAAGCCATGCGGCTGCACTTCGGCGCCGACGCAGACCTGGCCGTGGAGCCGGCCATTATCCCTATCGATGCCACTGCCGGCCGCGCCGTGGACGTGAATGTGCGCAATAACTCGCCGGACATTGAAACGTACCAGATCGAAGCCGCGGGCGAAGGTTTTCAATTTTTGCCGCCCAAGGCCGATCTGAGTTCGGGCGCGATTATGGATCGTGTGGCCGGGCTGCGGGTCTTTCCCGAGGGCGTGGCAGCGGGCCTGCACGACTGGATGCTGCGATTTACCGGCGGTGCGAAGCTGGAGATTCCGGCCCGATTCGTAGTAATCCCGCGCGGCCAAACGGTGGCGTGGTCCGCCGACCTGGATGGCGACGGCTCGCCCGAGTGGATCCTCGAAAACCAGAAAGCGCGGGCCGTGTTTTCGACAGAGGACGGCGGCCGCTGGCTGGAGTTCGTTTGGAAAGATTCCGCGCCTTACGGTTTGAATGTGCTGCCGGAGGGCGGCGCTTTGGTGGGCGGGGGCCCAGTTGAGGTCCACGCGGGGGATGGCGCTTTGGAAATCACCGGCAAGGACTGGAGGCGGACCGTGCGCCTGGCAGGCGGGGAAGCGAAGCTTACCGTGGAGCAGAGTACTTCCCTGCCCCCGGAAACTCTGGAGAGCGGCAAGCATAACGAGATCATGTTCGAGGCTGTCCGGGAAAGTGCCACGCGGGCGGTTTATACGCTGGTGAAGTGAGCGGCAGGCTGTTGCGGGACTTAAGAGTTCCGCCCTGGAGTTTCGGACTTTCTGGTGATGACAAGCCGCTTGCCCCCGTGGCGCACGCTTCAGCGTGCCGGCGGGGACTTTTAAGTCCCGCTGGTTTTCGGTGACTGATCCGGCCAACAAATTTCCCCCGTCCTTTCAATCGCTTGCGTGAATCGCATCCCTTTATCCCAAATCCTCCCAGCTACCCTGAAGTCGAAAGGAAGGGCCATACCCGCGCCCCAAAATCAATGAAAAGCCATCACGATCGGAAACTTTCCCAACAGCAGGCGGAAGCCAATCGCCAAAACGCCCAGAAATCCCCCGGCCCGCGCACCCCCGAAGGCAAAGCCGCCTCCAGCCGCAACGGCCTCACCCACGGCCTATCCGGGGATAAACACTTCATCCTCGAAGGCGAGGATCCCGAAGCCTTCCTCCGCCTCCTCCAGGATCTCCACGATCACCTCCGCCCCGTCGGCGACAGCGAAGAACTGGTGGTCCAACGCATCGCCGCCGCCCAATGGCGGCTCGACCGCGCCTTTGCCCTCGAAACCGGTATCTACCGCGAAGAATCCACCATCCGGACCCGCATCGACCGGAACAAGCGGGAGCTTCACGAATTGCGCTTAAGCCAAGGCCAGAGCGACCCGTTCCCGCCCGATCCGTACGAACCGGACGATCTCCTCGCCCGCGCCTTCATGCAAGCTGCCAAAGGCCCCGACAACTTCACCCGCCTGGCCCGCTACGAAACCGCCATCGAACGTTCCATCGAACGCGGCATGAAATACCTCAGAGGCCTCCAGGCCGCCCGCAACGCGCAGTGTCCCGCCGTCCCGGAAGCCCCGCAGGCCCCCGAACCCCCCGCCCCCGAACCGCCAAATCCGCCGCTAACACCCGCGGATTCAAAGAATTACGAAGCAAACCCAGATTCCGCCGCTCCCCAATCCTCCCCCACTCCGCCCCGCCCCGTCATCAACAATGATGAATAATGATCGGGTTTATCGGCGTTGGAGGGCGGGCTATTCAGCCCGCAGCCGGCTTTTAGCCGGCTTGGCGAACTTTAGTTCGCCGCGCGGGACTTAAAAGTCCCGCCGGCACGCTGAAGCGTGCGCCACGCGCAAGCGGGATGGCATAATGGATCGGATCGCTTCCATGCCTGAACTCGTTCAATATACCGTCCAAGATGACGTCGCTGTAATCACGATCAACAATCCGCCGGTGAACGCTCTGAGTCCCGGCGTGCCCGAAGGCATCGACGCGGGTATCGCGCGCGCCGCCGCCGACCCGTCCGCCAAGGCCGTGGTGCTGATTGGCGCGGGCAACACTTTCATTGCCGGGGCCGATATCAAAGTCTTCGGCACGATCCCCAACCGGGAGGTTTCGATCGACCGCTCGCATCGCGTGCATGCGCTGTTGCGGCGTATCGAAGATTGTCCGAAGCCCGTGGTATGCGCCATCCACGGCACCGCGCTGGGCGGCGGACTGGAGTTCGCCATGGCCTGCCATTATCGCGTGGCCGTGCCGGGCGCGAAGGTCGGTCAGCCCGAAGTACTGCTGGGCATCATTCCCGGCGCGGGCGGCACGCAGCGCCTGCCGCGGCTTTGCGGCGTGGCGACGGCCATCGAACTCTGTACGCTGGGCCAGCACATCGGGGCGAAGCGGGCCCTCGACGAAGGCATCGTCGATCAAATTGTAGACGGCGACCTGCTGCGCGGCGCGATCGCCTTCGCGCTGGCCAAGGCCGCGGCCGGCGAAACACGCAAAGTGCGCGAGCAGGAATCGAAGATTGCCGATTACGACTCCGCAAACGCCGCGATCGCCGCAGCCCGCGCCGGCCTGAAGAAGACCGCCCGCGGCGCGCACGCGCCTTATGCCGCGGTCAACGCCATCGCGGCTGGAGTACAGGGAGGCTTCGATGCCGGCTCCGCGCGCGAAATCGACTTGTTCGCGGATTGCGTGCTGTCCGCCGAATCGCGCAACCTGATCCGTTTATTTTTCGCGGAACGCGAAGCCGGCAAGGTGCCCGGCGTGCCGAAGGACACGCCCACTATGGAGATCCGCGCGGCGGCGGTGGTCGGCGCGGGCACCATGGGCGGCGGCATCGCTATGAACTATGCCAACGCAGGCATCCCGGTGCTGTTGAAGGAATCGGATCAGGCCGCCCTCGATCGCGGCCTCGGGACCATCCGCAGGAATTACGATGTCTCCGCTTCCAAGGGCAAGATGACGCCCGCGCAGGTGGAGCGGGTGATGTCGCTGATCCGCCCCACCCTCACCTACGATGGTTTCGACCAGGTGGATATCGTGGTGGAAGCTGTGTTCGAGAACCTGGAGCTGAAGAAGTCCGTCTTCGCCGATCTCGGGCGCGTCACGCGACCCGACTGCGTGCTGGCGTCCAATACTTCCACGCTGGATATCGATCAATTCGCGCAATCGAGCGGCCGGCCGGCCAACGTGATCGGCCACCATTTCTTCAGCCCCGCGAACGTGATGAAGCTGATGGAAATCGTGCGCGGCCGGGAGACCGGCAACCAGACCATCGCCACCTCGCTGAAGCTCTCGAAGAAGCTGAACAAGGTAGGGGTGGTGGTGGGCAACTGTTTCGGCTTCGTCGCCAACCGCATGCTCGGCTATTACATGCGAGAAGGCTATCTGCTGCTCGAAGAGGGCGCCAGTGTGCCGCAAATCGACCACGTGATGACCGGCTTCGGCATGCCGGTGGGTCCGTTTGGCATGCAGGATATCGCGGGCATCGACGTGGGCGCGCGCATCCGCCAGTATCTGCGCTCCGTCGGCAAGACGCGCCTGGAAGGGCCGGAATCGCCAGTACCGGACTGGCTTTACGAAATGGGCCGGTACGGCCAGAAAACCGGCGCGGGGTGGTATCGCTATGAAGCCGGAAGCCGCACCCCGATCCCCGATCCGCTGATTGAAGAACTGGCGGAGAAGGCCGCCGGCGAGCGCGGCATCGCGCGGCAGCCCGTGTCCGACGATGAGATCCTTTCGCGCATCATGGTGGCGCTGGCCAACGAAGGCGCCAACGTGCTGGATGAGCACATCGCCATCCGGCCCGGCGATATCGACGTGATCTATGCGTATGGTTTCGGTTATCCGCGGCATCGCGGCGGACCGATGGCGTATGCGGATTCGCTGGGGCTGGCGCAGGTGCTGGCCAAGGTGCAGGAATACCGGGCGCGGTTGGGCGATCATTGGCAGCCCGCGCCGCTGCTGGAGAGGCTGGCCGCGGCCGGCAAGAGTTTTTATGACACGGCGGACGCGGCTGCGGCGCGCTGACGCGGAAGCGATATGTTTCCAGCCTTGCTCTTAGCCGCCAGAACCTACACGCTGCCGCCGGATAAGCTGGCGAGAGCCATCGAGTATGCGGCCGCCCGCAACCGGCTTCACTTTATAGCCGTCGCCTACGGCATCGCGGTGCTGCTGGCGCTGTTGGCCTGGCGCCTGGCTCCGCGCCTGCGCAACTTCGCCGAATCCGCCACGCGCCACCGTATCTTGCAGGCCTACATTGTGGGGCCGCTGCTGCTGTTGGCCATCGATGCGCTGGAGCTTCCGCTCTCCCTCTACGGCCACCACCTTTCGCTCAAGTTCGAGCAATCCATCCAAGGCTGGGGATCGTGGTTCTGGGACTGGACCAAGGGCGAATTGCTGCTCTTCGCCCTGGCCGGCATCGCTCTTTGGGTGCTGTATGGCGCGATGCGCCGCAGTCCGCGCCGCTGGTGGTTCTACTTCTGGCTGGCGGCGATCCCGATGGTTGTGTTTCTGATGTTCATCGAGCCGCTGGCCATCGAGCCGCTTTTCTTCAAGTTCGAGCCGCTGGCCGCGAAGCAGCCCGCGCTGGTGGAGGCGATAGAGAAGGTAGTGGCGCGCGGGGGGCTGGTGATTCCGCGCGACCGCATGTTCGAAATGAACGCCAGCGAGAAACTAAAATCGCTGAACGCCTATGTTACGGGGATCGGCGCATCCAAGCGCGTGGTGGTTTGGGACAACACCATTCACGATATGAATACGGGCCAGATCCTATTTGTCTTCGGCCACGAGATGGGGCACTACGTCCTGGGGCATGTTTGGATCGGCGTCGGCGCGGCCCTGATCGGCATCCTGATCTTTCTGTTCCTGGCATATCACGCGATGCGTTGGGCCTTGGCCCACTATGGCGCGCGCTGGCAGATCCGCGATGTAAGCGACTGGGCTTCCCTGCCCGTGCTGCTGCTGGCCCTGGCGGTGTTCGGTTTTCTGTCCGAACCCGTGTCCAGTTCCTTCAGCAGGATGCTGGAGCACAACGCCGACATTTACGGCCTCGAAGTGATCCACGGGATCGTGCCCAACTCATCGGAAGAGGCCGCCCAGGCCTTTCAGATTCTGGGCGAGATCTCGCTGGACGATCCGAACCCCAGCCCGTTTATCGAGTTCTGGCTCTACGACCACCCGTCGATCAGCGAGCGGGTGCGCTTTGCATCCGAGTATGACCCGTGGGATGCGGGGCAGCCGCCGAAATACGTGCGTTAACCCGTGGCGCACCGTTGAAAACACACGTGGGGCGGCCAATCTTGGCCGCAGCCGGCATGATTGCCCGCCCCACGGCGAGTTCAAACCGCCTGCGCCACCTACTTCAGGGCAGCCTGCACCCGGCTGTGTTTCTGTCCATACGAGAAATATACGACCAATCCGATCACCAGCCAGACGATGAGCCGCGCCCAGTTCAGCCAGCCGAGCTTGTACATCATGTAGCCGTTAAACACCACGCCCAGGATGGGAACCAGCGGTACCCAAGGCGTCCGGAAGGGGCGCGGCTGCGCGGGATCGGTGTGCCGCAACGCCATGACCGCGATACATACGATGACGAAAGCGAGCAGCGTTCCGATATTCACCATCTTGCCGATGTCGTCGATGGGCGTGACGCTGCCTACTACCGCGGCCAGCGCACCCACCAGAATGGTATTCTTCCAGGGCGTCCGGAAGCGGGGGTGGATATCGGCGAAGAAGCGTCTGGGAAGCAAGCCGTCGTTCGCCATGGAATAAAGCACGCGCGTTTGGCCCAGCAGCATGACCAGCATCACGCTGGTGAGGCCGGCCAAAGCGCCCAACGTAATGATGTGCGAGGCGCCGGTGAGCCCGCGGTCGATAAAGGCGCGCGCAATGGGCGCTTCGATATTCACGTCGCGCCAGGGCACCATACCGGTGAGCACGGCGGCCACCGCGATATACAAAACGGTGCAAATCAGAAGAGAGGCGATGATCCCGATGGGCAAGTCCCGCTGCGGATTCTTGGCCTCCTGCGCGGTGGTCGAGACGGCGTCGAATCCAATGTAGGCGAAGAATATGTAGGCCGCGCCGGCTCCGATTCCGGAGAAGCCGAACGGCGCAAACGTGGTCCAACTATTGCCCCAGTTGGCCTTGTTGATGTAAGTGATGCCGAGTCCGATGACGAACAGAACGACGGAAACTTTGATGACCACGATGACGGTGTTGAACCGCGCGCTCTCCTGGATGCCGATCGCCAGGATGGCGGTGATGACCAGCGCGATCAGGAAGGCCGGCAGGTTAAAGCCTATGTCCACGCCGAAGATCTGCGGGGCGTGCAGCAGGTCGTGCGCCCGCTGGAGCAGCTCGGGGGAACGCGCGGACATAATCGCCGAAACCTTCTCCAGGAAGGCCTGGGTGCCCGGCACCAGCGAGCCATCGGAGGCCTGCGCCATCTGGCGCGCGATGGTATTCTGCGCGGTGCGCAGGGCGGTCCAGTGGTCGTAAGCCAGCCACAGGGGCATCTTCACGTGAAAGATATCGAGCAGCTCGATGAAATGGTTCGACCAGCCGGATGAAACCGTGCTGGCGCCCATGGCGTACTCGAGCGTCAGGTCCCAACCGATGATCCAGGCGAAGATCTCGCCCAGCGTGGCATAAGCGTAGGTGTAGGCGCTGCCGGCGAGGGGAATCATCGCCGCGAATTCCGCGTAGCAGAGGCCGGCGAACGCGCAGCCCAAGCCGGATAAGACGAAGGACAACATCAGGCCCGGCCCGGCGTAATGCGCGCCCAACCCCGCCATGACAAAGATCCCGGCGCCGATGACGGCGCCGACGCCCAAGGCGGTCAACTGGAAGACGCCCAGCGTGCGTTTCAGACTGTGTTCGCCCGTTTGACGAGCTTCTTCCATCAGGTTTTTCAGCGGCTTCCGCGCCAGCAAGTTTGGCATCTGTCCTTAATAGACTCCCGATCTTTAGATTTCAGCATTCTAGCGCAACGCCGCACTCTGTGGCGAACTTCGGACTTGTGGGGCGGGCAATTCTGCCCGCAGCCGGCTTTCAGCCGGCTCTGGCCGCCTAAAAAGGCTGCGGCCAAGATCGGCCGCCCTTCAAAGCCAAACTGACCCGGGGCGGGCGGCTCCCCACTCTGGGACGATGATGACCTTCCGTCCCTTGATGATGTCCATCATCTACGGCGAGATGAAAGACTGTCCGGCGCCCGTGGATGGAACACGCAGACCGCGCCGGTTTCCAGGAACTTGTGGTACGGCCGAGCATGCGGAGCGCCGTCTGAAACGAAAAGCGGGTCTCCCGGAGCAAGATCGAACCACGGGTCAACTGGTTTCGCCCGGTGATTCGTAGGCTACAATAACGGCTGTGATTTAACTCCAACCGCAGGTAAATGTATTATGCACCGTTTCCATTGCCCAACGCGATGCCAACACTGGGTCCCGGAGTGGGTCAGGTCTTCACGCAGGCGTTGCATGGGCAACCGGCTGGATTAGCCGACATTGTGGCGCCGGATTACAACGGGGGGATTACGGTTCTGTTCAACACGACCAAGAGGTAACGCCCGGCACTGCCCCCCTACGCGCAGAGCCGGGAAGTGGTGGGCCACAATGAGCGAACGGCGAGGGGCTTAATGCGCGGCGCCGCAGACCGAGACGTCCAGTCCCATTTCGCGGAACATGACAGCCTTGGTGGCCAAGGCCAGATCGGCGGCCTCGGCATCCGGCGCATAGGCCACCTGGACGTGGTTGGATTTGTGACGCGCCATCATCTGGTCGCGGGTGACACCGTAGGTCACGGCGTGCATGATGGGCCATTGCGGCGTGGTAATGCGCCAGCGCCGCTCGGTCTCTTCGGGCGGCAATTCCACCACCTTGGCACGTCCGATGTCCGCCTTCAACACCCCGCTATCCACAAAGATGCGGCTCCAGACGATCTCGCCGGGCTTGCTGACGCCCTTCAAACCGCCCCCGCCCAGGCGGAAATACATGGGCGGCTGGCGCTCGCTGACCGCGCCCGCGTATCCACCGATGAAATGGGCGGGCGGCACGGCGCCCGAGATTTCAAAGACCCACACGAATTCTTCCACCCCATTTACCGGGAAAGCCTCGCCGTAACGCACGTCGTGCAGCGTTGTTTCGGGCGGATAGCCGAGCGCTTTCCAGATGCGATGGGTGACGAGCGCATCCAGGCCGGCGCATTCGTCCACCTCGTTGAAGTGCGGCAGGGCATCGTTTTCATAGAGCACATGCCCATTGGCGCGCGCGCGAACCGGGGGCCGGTCCACGTTATTCAACAAGCCTTCGGCCAGATCGGAAGCCGGCGCCAGGTCTTTCAACCCCTGCTGATACTGGATGCCTATGGCGTCGCAGCCGAAGTCGTCCGCAATGCGTAAGGCCGCGATATACATCTTGCACTGGGCGAGGATCTGCGCATCGGTCAGCTCGGTTTCGGGATCGGCGCCGGTGCGAAACGCGACGCCCTTGCGGTCGAGCCAGGCGCGCACTTCTCGCGCTTCGTCGTCGCCGGTCGCGAGCATCTCGGCATAGAGGGCCGATTGGCTCATGCGCTCCTTGAAGACGCCCGTGGCGTGCAGCAACTCATCGGGGATGATGGCGTTGTACATGCCCATGCAGCCTTCGTCGAAGATGCCCATGATGGCTTTGTTCCGTCGTAATTCGGCGGCCAGGCGGGCGCCGGTCTCCTCGGCTTGCGCCGGCAGTTGGCAGGCGGAAAGCGGTCGCACATGGCTGGTATCGTGCAGGACAGGCTCGCCCGCGAGCCAGGCGCGCAGACCGTCGAGGAAGAAGGCGTCGGTGAAATCCGTGCTCCAGAGGGTGTCATAGGGGACGCCGGCTTTAGTCAGCGAGGCATTCAGGTTAAGCATGCCAACGAGGCCAGGCCATTCGCCGCTCCAGTTGGCGAGGGTGAGTATGGGACCGCGATGGCTATAGAGTCCGTGGAGGATGTGATGGCTATACTGCCACACCGCCTCGACCACCACCAGGGGCGCGCCGGACGGGATGCCGCGGAACACTTCCATTCCGCGCTTTTGGCTATCGATGAAGCCGTGGCCTTTGGCGGGATCGCAGGCGTGGCCGCGCTCGACGGCGTGGCCCAGGCGCCGGATGGCGCGCATGACGGCTTCCTCGGCGCGCGCCTGGGCGGGCCAACACTTCTGGTTGGCGGCCAGGCGGAGATCGCCGCTGGCAATTAAGATGACAGGATCTGACATGACCACATTTTTGCATCGTGCACGGGCGGAGTCTACGGGGTGGCGTGTTAAGCTGTAAAGACGGATGGCGTGCGTGAGGGCCGGTAGCTCAGTCGGTAGAGCATTTGACTTTTAATCAAAGGGTCGCGGGTTCGAGTCCCGCCCGGCTCACCATTTGTAGAATCAATTACATACATCAAAATCATTAAACAGCGTGTGTAATTGGTGTGTAATGTTGAGTCTAGAGCTCTCAACAGTGCTCACACTCTATAAACGCCACACCAGGCAGTGCGCCCCCTCCGGATCAATGGTTCCATCCGCACGGCAACCGGCGAGGTGAAGTGGCCAAAGGCCGAGGAGTGGAAAAGATGTCGGAGGATGCAGGCACGCTCAACCTTGCGCCACCCAACCCGCCGACTCCGGCCCCTCAAGAGTCGCCCACGGTCGAGCACCGCCTAAATCTGCCGCCGCGGCTGGCGAAATGTTTCCTCGACGGCCGGAATCAGGAGCAGGTTGAATGACCCAGTCTTTTGCGTCCTGGCCGGACGCTCGATACTCATTCGCGAGTCGGGCACCGGCAGGCATGCGTAAAGCGGCCGGGGAACGCGGTTACGCTACTGCCACTGCACGGTATAACCGGACAGGAAGCGATAATATAGATACGCCGCATCGAGACCCGCGGGAACGGGGCTCATGGGAGTGGCGCCGCTCGCCGGACCGACCAGCACCAATCCAGGCAGATCCGATCCGCTAATGGTCGAGGGCAAAGCCTGCAATACATAGGTCGGCACGTTAAACGAGCCGGCGCCGGCGTTCACGATGCACTCGACCGCTACCCCAGGTTCGGGGTTGGTGGTGGACGGCAGGATATTCTGCACCGTCGAGCCGATCAGGGTGATATCCACGAACCCGTTCGGATCCCCGCCGCTCCAGGTGATATTCAGCGGCGTCCCGCGCGGAATCACCGGGTTGGCCACGTCGCTTTGGAAATCGGCCGCATTCGTCCACGCAAAGCCCACCGCCGCCGGGGAAACGGTGAGGGGACCGGCGCCCGTGAAAGCGCTTACGGCAGCGCCTCCCGTACCGGACACCGTGTAGTTGCCGCCGGCGATGCCCGTGATGTTGAAGGTGCCGTCACCCACCGGCGTGGAATCCCAGTAATACGGGGCTTCGCCCGCTTGCGAAACCACCCCTTGATCGGCCGTCGTGTTGCCTCCCACCAGCCCGTCATACGTGCCATTCGCCGCTTTAGCGACAGACTGGGTTCCGAGGGGGCCTGAAATATTCAATGCCGAACCCGCATCGAGAGCGGTCACATAACCCAGCCCATAATCTACCGGCGGCGGATAGCCCTGATAGGCGATGGCCGTGCAACTGTTCAGGGACGGCACCCGCGTGAATCCCCGGAATAACTCCAGCGCCGCTCCCCCATAAGTCCCGATCTGCCCGTCCACGACGTCGTTGTCCCACTGGATATAGCTACCCAGCAGGTTGATGTTCCACAGATTGCTCAGCAATCCGATGGCTGCCACGTTCGCGGATCCTTTGCTGGCATACACGGAGGCTATATCGTTCATGTTCACGCCGTCGGCATCCTGACAGGTGGCCCCGTTCGGATCGATCGCCATGGACGTGAAGTTGCTGGTGATCTGGGTGCCGCCGGGGGGCCCGGTCTGGATCGCTACGCTGACGTAGCAGCCGGTGGTCACGTTGTTGGGAACGTAGAAGATGATCTCGTCTTCCCCCGTATAACCGGACCGCCCGGCATAATACAGGTTGGAGGCTGACACCTGCTCGTTTCCCACCCAAACGGTGACCGACAGGTTTGGACCGCGCAGATCGCAAGTATTGGGACAGGGCGGCGCGCTGATTTCGGTGGACGCATCGGGTGCCGGCCCCAGACCGGTGCCCCAGAGGATCACCGCTTGTCCCGGCTTGGCGGTGTGGAAGGGCGTTAATAGCTGGTAGTTCACGTCGGTGATAATGCCCGGACCGCTGCCGGCCTGGTTTAGGGAGAAGGTTCCGAAGGAACTGGCGACCACGGTAATGGGCACTGCCGCGCTCATCTGGTTGTTATAGCTGATGACCAGGGTGCCCTGGCCGGCGGGCGTGTTGGACGGCAGCACGGCGTTGACCTGGGCATAGGACGAGAACTGCGCGGCAAATTCGATATAAGCCATCACAGGCGCACTGGTGCCGACCGTAATGATGACGGAAGTGCCGTTATGCACGGTCGGCAGAGGGTAGGGATTCCATAGCGAAGTATCGCCGCCGAAGCCGTTTCCATAGACGGTGAAATAAGACCCTTGCGCGATGGAGCCGTTGGGGAGAGTCGCCCACGTGCCTTCCGGCCCGGGCAGGGACAGGCTCTGGCTGGCCGCGTTACTGATTTGCGTGATGGTGGGCTGCGCAAATCCGGCCACGACAAAGAGGCCCAAACAAATTACGATTGCCAAAAACGTCTTCATATAGTCTCCTTTTTTTTGCCGCTCAGAAAGCATATTTCACTCCGAACTGCACGGTGCGCGGCCGATGGGCATCGATGGGGTGCAAGAATGCGCTGCCCGTCAGGCAGTTCGTCCCGCCGCCCCCGGCCGCGGAGTAGCCCGTAGCCGGACCGCCGTAGCAACTGATGGTATTGTTCGCCTCATTCCCGAGGTTCGAATCGTAGATGCGAAACTGCGTGTGGTTGAAGGTGTTGAAGGTTTCCAGCCGAAACTCCAGTTCGGAATGTTCGCGCAGTTTGACGTGCTTCAGCAGCGCCGTGTCGAAGTTCAACCGGCTGGGATTGTTGAGCGCGTTGCGCCCCGCATCTCCGAAGGTCAGCCCGGTGGGTGCGGCGAAGGCCCCCGGATTCAGAAGCAGCGGTCCGAAGCTGCTCCCGTTGTTGCCGCCCGACGGGACGGATGCGTAAGGATTACCGACGAGATTCGGATAAGACCCCAGTCCCAGGTTATTCACTACGCCGGCATTGTCCGGCACCGAAATGCTATTGAATCCGCTGCCCGCGTTGACCACGCTGAATGGGGTGCCCGACTGGAACGTGGTAATGCCGGATAGCTCCCAGCCCTTCAAAACTGTTTGCATGGAGTCGGAAACGTGGCCGGTGCCGTCGCTCGAGAACATCTGCCCAATGGGGGTAGCGATCAGTTGCAGGAACGGCAGCTCATAGATATAGCTTATGTTCAAGAGATTGCGTTGATCGAAATTGGAACTCGCGCGGTTGGACTCCAGATTGTAGGAATTGGTGAAGGTCGCGTCGGACCGGTCTGAGGAGTCGTCGAAAGAGTGGCTGTATGTATAAGACAGGCCCAGAGTAAACGGACCCGCCGTGCGCCGGAAAGTCGTTTGAAAGGCATTGTAAGACGAGTTGGCGACGTTCTCCAGCGCGATAATATTCCCCAGTCCGGGGTACGGCCGCAGACTATTCGGGTCGGGCAGTTCGCCCGGCGATAACTCGCCGAAACATGCGGCCTGCATGTTCGCGAACCCGGGGGATCCGGGACCGATGACTGCGCCGTTGGTCAACGTGAATGTGTCGGTTCCAATGTAGGTCACGCAATCGCCGGCCGATTTATTCGCATAGAAATTGACCTGCGGGATGAACGGCTCACCCGGACTATACGGGTTTTGCGAGGCGGGCACCGGAGGCTGTTGGTTGAGATTGGTTTCGAGTGTCAGGTGCGTGCCCTTGCTGCCGACATACGCAAACGTTCCCAGGATGCCGCCCGGCAGATCCCGCTGCACGCTCAGGCTCCACTGCTGTACGTAAGGCCAGACCGCCTTGGCCGGAATGCTGGTGACGTTCGGAGGGTAAGCGGCGGCCGGGGCGCAATTGTTCGTGTCCAGCCCCCCGATGCAGCCGTAAGCCGACGGAAAGTTCTGGGTCATGTTCAGCACCAGCGGGGAACTGGCCTCCAGAGAACCTGTGTTGGCTTCGTTGCCGGTGCCGTGCTCGTAAAAGATTCCGTAGCCGGCGCGGATGGATGTCTTGCCGTCGCCTTTGGGGTCAAATGCGAAACCGATGCGGGGAGCCCAGTTGAACAGGTGGCCCTGCATGCAACTCGCTGGAAGCGTCATCGTGGAACTGGGGTTGGCCAGGGCCCCCGTGCCGGAGCCGCAGTGCACCAGGCCATTGGTGATCGAAGGGTCCAGGTTGTTGAGATTGATGGGGACAGGATCGTTCGATCCGGTATTCGGATCGACCGCACTGTACTGCAAAATGCCCGTGTAGTTATTGATGATGACCGAACTGGCGATCGACTGGCTAAAGGCGCCGGGCACCCAGTTGTATTCGTTCTGGTTCGGCGTTGAATAGGTTCCGAAAAGGCTTAGCCGCACTCCCAGGTTCAGCGTCAGACGGGAGTTCACCCGCCAGTCGTCCTGAATATAAGGTTCAGCAACTTGGTACCGCTGGTGATACACGCCCTGAGCGCTGTCCTGGGTAAAGCTCTTGACATAGTTGACCTCGGTCTGCCCAGCGCCCAGGTACAGGAAATCGGCGAATGCATTGCCGGTAGTATTGTAGTTTCCCACGTTGGAGAAATTCAGGATGCCCTGCTGATCTCCCGTGGCCGCGCCGATCGCGGAATTCGTTTGAGTCCGGTTATAGAGCAGCACCTGGGCGCCGAATTGCAGGTTGTGCCTGCCCACTACCTTGCTCAGGTGGTCGGCGAAGTCATAGATGGGGTTGGTATGATTCCAGGGCATATAGCCCGCATCCACCGCGAAGCCGGCGCCGCCGTATTCCGCGTTGGTTCCGCCAATCACGACGCCGGGAATTTTTCCGCCGAATCCGTTGTTAAACAGATACCCGATGGGACACTGGTTGCCCGAGCTTCCGTAGGAGTTGGTTTCGATGGCGCACGGCTGGTCCAGGGCGGCGGGCCGCTGCCACTGCGCTCCGGGACCGTTCGTGTCCGACAGCGTAATGGTGGAATTCGTGTAGCTGAATGAGAACTCCTGCAGCAGGGTGGGCGAAAGGGTCTGCGTCAGCCGGGCCACCATGCTGATACCCGGCCCGGTAAATTCGTTCTCAATCGTCGGGAAGTTGTTTTGAACGTTGCCCCATTGCGGCGTCGGCACCACCGTGTCCCACGAATCGTGAATGTAGCGGAACGTGAGCCGGGTTTTCTCGGTGAAATTGTGATCGAGGCGGAACAACTCCTCGCGCCAGTGCGTGGGCGGTGAAACGGTGGTGTCGTAGCACGAACCGATCGTGGAGTTGCAACCCGATGTTGCGCTGGGCGCCGGAATCACGCCGGAATTCAAGATGGCTACCGCATTCCTATCGAGCAGCGAGTAATAGCTGTTGATCTGGTTGTTCGGGAACGCATACCCCGTGGTGGGATTGTTCAGCGTGCCGACCGTGACCGTGCTCGGGCAGTCGGGATAAGCGGTCCGCAGAAATTCGGGGTAACCCTTGTTTGTGGACGCGGGACATACATCGCTGAAATTGCCGGTGCGTTCGGCCATGGAAGGAACGGCCTGGTTGTACTGATAGGGCGATTTTTCCAGCCGGTACTCTTCGGAGAAAAAGAAGAACGTCTTATTCTTCTGCGTATTGTAATGATTGGGGATATACAGCGGCCCACCGATAGTGCCGCCCAGGTCGGAACGGCGATAGAGCGGCGCGCCCTGCGTCTCATCGAAGAAATTGCGGGCATTCAGGATTTCGTTGCGGCCGAAATAATAGCCATCGCCGTGAAATTCCTGCGTGCCCGTCTTGGTGGCCACTAAGACCGTGCCGGAAGCCGTTTTTCCATACATGGCGCCATAGTTAGAGGTCAGCACCTTCACTTCCTGAATGGCATCCAGACTCGGGTAGACGATGAGGGTGCTATTGGAGCCGTTGATGCCGACATTCAGCAGATCGGAGCCGTCTACGTCGAACGCATTGTACTCGACGCGTCCGCCGTTGACGCTGTACTTCGTACTACCCACTACGCCGACTTTCGCCTCGTCCTGTCCGGTCTGGTTGCTGACGCCTGGCGCCAGCGCGATCAATTGGGTGAAATTCCGGCCATTCAGGCCGGTTTCCACGACTTCCTTCTGCGTGATCGTGCCGGAAAGTTGCGCGGTATCCGTTTCGATTCCAGCGGCGTTCTGTCCCTGCACTTCCACGGAGGTGTTGGCCCCCGCCGGTTCGAGCGTGATGTCCACGCGCGCCATGGTCCCCGCGGCGACGGCGACTCCGTCCTTGTCGAACTTCTTGAAGCCCGCCGCGGAGACCGATACTCTGTACAATCCAGCGGGCAAGCCATCGAGCGAGTATTCTCCCCGCTCGTTCGTCACCGCCGTTAGCGGCGCGCCGGCCGCCCCCAGGATGGTCACGGTGACGCCCGGGAAAACCGCCCCGCTCTGGTCAACCACGGTGCCCGCGATGCCCATGGCACTTTGTGGCGCCTGGGCCAGCACGGAGAGAGACAGACCGGCGGTCAGTGCGAGAGCCAGTAAGAGTTTTGTTGCCTTCGTCAAAATCGTCGTTCCTTTCGGGTCACTCCTGTGCGGGCGCGGGACGGAGTTGATCCATGATCCAATCGAAGAATTTCAGCTTTGCGGCCTTGTACTGCGCGGCGGCTGCGTCGTGCGCGATGATTTTGGCCTGGGGCGGCGCCGCCGCGGCAACCCGCTCCCTGGCGATCGCCGGCGTGACGACGGGGTCGCTGAGGTACTGGAGCCGCACCGGGATCTTCAGTTGGCCGAACCAACGGACCGGATCGAACGGCGCGGCGCTTTTCAAGAATTCAGGCTTGACATAACGGGGACGCTCTTCTTCCGGGACTAAACCGGACTTGGCCATCCAGTCTGCCCAGTCTCCCCAAGGGTCCACCAGGTCGAGCACCTTGATTCGAGGGTCCACCGCCGCGGCGAGGATTCCGATCGCCGCGCCGGATCCCTCTCCAAACATGCCCAGTTGCCCGGCGTCCACGTCGCTGCGCGTCGCAAGATAAGTTATCATCATCCGAACGTCCTGGACGGAGTTGCTTAAAGCCTCCGGCAGGTCACTGACAAACCAATCTTTTAAGCCGCGGTCGTGATACCGCGGGCCAGTCAGCGCCGATACGAAACCAGCGGCGGCGAAACCATTTTGCGCCAGGAACTTGCAGAAATCGTCATTGAGGAAACGGTCTGTGTCCGAAGGGTAACTGTAGAGATATAAGATAACGGGCGGTTTAGCTTGGCCCTTCGGCAGGATCAGGAATAAATGAATCGGATCTCCCGTGCGCCAGACTAACTCGATCATGTCCCGGGTGAAAGTTGGATAATCGTCGTGTTCGCCGAGTACGGCTTCGCGTATCTTCAGATCGCTCACCGACATCGAAGGCGGAACGGGCTCGTCTTGCGCGGCGGATTGTTGGGCTCCACTGCATACGGTCCAAGTAAGGGTCAGGAAGGCGATTGTGCAGATGGGCTTGAGTCGGGCTTGCATAAGCGGCATGTACGTACTCGGTTCCTCCATCAAAGAAGCGGCAGACTGGCCTTAGGAGCCAGTCTGCCGCGGTCCGTAAACGAAAACGGAAATTGCTTACTGATGGCAGCTCAGCACGCCGGGCGCGGGCCCGACAGGCTCGATGCAGCCGCCCACGTCGCCGCCGGCCTCTTTTTCGCCGCTGAGTCCGTTGTTGGCCGCGACGGCGGATTGCAGGTAGTGCGAGCGATAATACTTCATCCCGGGATCGCCGCCTACGGCATTGAACGGAACGAAGTCCGGAACGGTGGTGTTCACGTTGTCCTGGATAGCGGTCACCAGCAGCTTGGTGTTGGTCAGGTTGACGCCCGAGGCATTGGTGACCACCCGTAGAATCGACCAGGCGGTGTACGTGCCATTGCGAACATTCGGGAAGCTGGTGCCGGGTGTGGCCGGGCAGACGCCGCTGACCCCGGTGCTGCTGACACAGAGCGGCAACTCGCCGTTGGTGTAGGCGCCTTGGATCGGATCGACATTGTCCAGCGTCAGGTAACCATAGCTGGTGGTGCCGGCAATCTTCGAAACGTTGCCGTAGCCCCAGAAGGTGTAGCCGATGGAATCCGTCGTGTTCTTAACGGCGGTGCCGACCATTTCGCCGGTGCCGATGGCGCGCTCGCGCGAGCCGCCGCCGGCCGCGCACGGCAGATTCAGCGGGTTATTGGCGTTGGTGGTGCCTTGCGCCGGCGGGACAATCCCCTTTTCCTGCGAATTGTCTTCGCTGTTGCCGGTGATGGCACAGCCGCCGGTGGTCTTGCCGCATCGGAAGGTGGTGAACTCAGTCGTATTCATGGTGCCGGACATCGGCTCGCGTAACATCACATATACGGGGGTATTGGTCGGAGGCCCACCCACGAAGGCGTTGGTGTCGCACTCCGTACCGCTCCACAGCGTCTTGGCTTCGGAAACGGTGAGGTTGGTAATTCCAGGCGTACCCGGTGCGGGGTAGCCGAGACCGGCCGAATTGCTGCGGTTCACGATGAAAACGATCGGCGAGGCGCCTACATCCACCGTGGTGTAAGCGGCGATCGCCTTTCCAGTAAACGGATCGGCACCTTTGATGTTGAAGTTCACGGGATTAGCTACCGTGGTGGAGAAGTTGCTCAGGATCTGTGTGCCGATCAGGGTCGTGCAGGTGGTTCCGGTTCCGTATCCCAGTCCGGAGTAGGTGGTCGAGTTCAGCGCATTCAGCGTCCGGCAACTCGCGAATTTCGCGTCTTCCGGACGGATGTCCGTGAACGCCGTAGTGACGGTGGCGTTGTTCAACGCAGTATAAATGGCGCTCGGCAGCTCTGTAGCATCCGCACCCCACAAACCCGATGCGATCAGGTTAAGCTGGCCCGAAGGTACACTCGTCGTTTCTGTTTCGGGGTCGATCTGCAGGGTGGTTCGCGGGGTCGCAAAAAACGAGCGATTGCCGACCACCGAATCCACTGAGATATACGCCCACACCTCGGTTTGCGCGGCATTCCAAACCACCCAAAGGTTCCCGCCTTCATTTAGGATCGATGCGCTGCGCGAGTCGTGAATCTGGGCGCAGTTTACATTGGTTGGGCAGGATCCCTTCACGGTGTAGTGCTGGGCGCCAGTGCCGGCCAGTTGCTCATAAGCTCCAATTGCGGCCGTCTGCCACATTGCGGAAGAGCCTGCTCCCAACACTTTGACGACGGTCGCCGCGTGGACGGCAGGCGTCGCGATTGCCACCGCGGCGGCAAACAGAGCCGCGGGCAGAAATTTCGATTGTTTCATTCGTGATCTCCTTATTTCTCATCCAAAAGAGTGAATTACTGTTTGTTGCTGATGTTTAGGACGTCTCCGGCGCCACAGTGTAGTTCGGATTCCTGCCGTCCACCCGGAAACCGGAACTCGTCGCCACCAAGACACTCCGAGCCGGTTTTCTCGCGGCGCGCGTTGTGCGTTGCGACTCTACGCGGCCACTGAAAAGTATAGTCTGTGGCGTATGACAAAATGATGAATAGTAGATATAAATTCCGTTTCTGTTTAAGTCATAGAGGTTACAGTATCGGGAAATCGATTAAGGAGCCATTCGCTGGACCTGTAACTTGAAATTCATACTATTTCTATTGTTCCGTTCTTCGCACCGTAGTACGATGTTGCGGGTGACTACTTACGATCACCACAGAAGGAGAATACAATCGATGAAACTTAGCAGGTCAGTCTTAACCATTTCCGCGCTGTTTGTGCTGGCTCCGTTCGCGCTAGCGCAGAAGGCGGCGGCGCCGGTCAACTTGGGCACGCTGGGAGGTAGTGCCAGCGTAGCCAACGGCGTGAGTTCTGCGGACATGGTCGTGGGTGGCGCCAACGTCTTTACCGACGCCTATCAACATGCCGTTTACACAAACTCATTGGGTTACTTTGAAGACTTAGAGTCTTTTATTGGCGTCTATGGTAATAGCGTAGCCAATGGCGTCGGCGTTAAGGGGGCCATTGCCGGCACCTCGGATCAGGTTATCGATTCGGATGGCGACGTCGCCTCACACGCTTTTTATTTCACCGGCTCACGTACCGGGCTGGTGGACTTGGGAACCAACGGCGGCACCCTGGCGATGGGCAGCGCCAGTCAGAACGGCCAAGTCGTGGGGACTTCCACGATCGCCGGCGATGTAGCCTATGCCGGGTTCGTCTGGAGCAAAGCCAAAGGCATCGTCCAGTTGAATACGCTGGCTGGCGATCTTGGCGCGGATGGCTATAACTGCTATGCGCTGGGCATGAACACTAAAGGTCTGGCTGTGGGCAATTCCGATTCCAGCGACGGCACCACGCATGCCGTAGCTTGGGGATTGAAGGTCGGCACGATACATGACTTTGGCACTTTAGGCGGCTCTTATACGCAAGCCAATGCCGTCAACGACAGCGATCTGGTCGTCGGCTTCGGCACGTTGTTGGGCGATGCGCAAACGGACGCTTTCGTGGCCATTTTCGGTCAACCGCTGCTGGATATCGGGAGCTTGGGTGGATCTTATGCACAAGCCAACGGAGTCAACGATAGCGGAGTGGTGGTAGGCTCTTCCAACATCACGGGCGACACCGACGTTCACGCGTTCGTTTGGACGCAGGAGGGCGGCTTGGTGGATCTAAACAGTCTATTGCCTGCAGGTTCGCCGTTTATTGAGCTGAATTCGGCGAACGCCATCGGGGCGGATGGAACGATCGTGGGTGTAGGTTTGGCCCAGGACGGTCAGTACCACGCATTTTCCTGGTAGAGAGCCTAAGAGCGGAGATAACCCCAAGAAAATGTTGTTAATGGGCGGGAGCCCAGGCTCCCGTCCGCTTTTGTTTAGCAGGCTAGCTATTCGAAGGTATTGTAGGTTGCTCCAGCGTTCCGAACCGGAGTGTTCTGTTATCATACGCGTTCTTACTTGTAATGCATGGGTGCAACGCTTAGTTTGTGACAATATCATGACAATACCAAAAGTAGTTGCTGTTGTACTTTATACCGTCGCCTCGGCCGCAGCCTTACACGCACAGTATCTCGTGACGTTCCAAGGCCCCGCGACGGTGTCTCAGGATCCGACGGTCTCTTTCTTCGATCCCACGACGCTGGCTCCCGGAGCTACCTTATCCGTGCCCGGAGCTTTTCAATTACTCAGCCTTCCGGACGGCAGTGAGCTTTACCTGATCACTAACAACACGGGCGCCGGCATCACGGTGCTGCATCCCCGGAGCAAATCCGGAACCGCGGGCAGCCGGCACGATATCGGGAACTTCGCCAATCCGCTGAACTGCGCCGCCCTTTCCCCGGACGGCAGCCGTCTCGTAGTAGGCGAGAATGCCGTGCATATCATCGATACCGGCAGCAACGTGGACCTCACGCCGAATGGAATCGCATTAGGCAGCGGAGCGGCGATTATCGGCGTGGCCGTGAGCTATGACAGTCAGACAGCGTACGCGTTGGCTACTAACAACGGGAGCAGCTTCCTGGCCTCCATCAGCCTGCCGGAACTTACGGTGACGAATACCGTGAATATCGCCGGCGCGACCACGGCGCTGGCCCTGGGCCCTAACGCCCTGCTCTATGTGAGCGCTCCCAACCAGGTCGCGGAAATCAACCCGGCGACACTAGCCCCCACGCCCGGTGGAACGATTTCCATGAATGCGACGCCGGGGCCAGTGGTATTCCCGCCCGTTGCCTCGGCCGCCTGCTCGGCTCCGCCCTGCCCACCCACCTACGCCGTGGTTGCCAACCAGACCTATGGCACACAGCCCGCGATCCTCTTGCTCAATCTTCAGAACTATCTGGTGGAAGGCACGGTGCCGTTTACCGGCCTGGCGGCGCTGCAGTCGTCTCCGCTCACCGGGACTTCCGCGATTTTCGATAGCCTGTATGCCGCGTCTCCGACGAATGTTTACGCGTTTTCGAGCGGCGCGCAATCGCTTTTCGATCTGCAAATCGGGCCCAACGGCGGCTTGGTCCTCGATATTCCCGTGATCGCGAACGTCATCTTGTCCGCGCAGGCGGCATTCACCTTCTCCAATGATTTGGGCGTACCGGGCCGCAACTACCCGCAATCTCTCTTCACCGTATCCAGCGGAACGATTGACGGCACGGGAATCGATAATCTCTACCGCATCGATGCGGCTTCCTCCCTGCTGACCCAGCAGGTGCCCCTGGCTTCCATGCCCGGAGCGGTAGCTTATTTCTCTCCCACATTTAATCCCAACGCCACGCCCACCACCGCCTTGCAGTATGGCAACTTTCAGTCCGTAGTGCCCGGCGGCACGACGTTGCCGCTGGTGGCGCGCGTACTCGATCAGAATGGGCTTCCCATCAGCGGGCTCGGCGTCAACTTCGCCACGGGCGGCGGGACGGGAGTGGTCACCCCGGTCAACACAGTCACCGGCGCCGATGGCTATGTGCAGGCGGTTTTCACGGCGGGAAGCACGCCAGCCGACATCGGCTCCAACGTCATCACCGCCACGATCGGTCCGCTGCCGGCAGGGTTCAACATTAATGTGGGGACCGGCGCACCCCTCCCCGTGGCGCTGACTGTGGTATCCGGCCAAGGCCAGGTGTTGCTGGAAAATCCCATCACGGAACAGTTGCCGGACGTGGCGCCATTTACGGTGCTGGCTACCGACTCCAACGGCAACCCCGTGCCGAACGCTTTGGTGACGTTTACTCTGACATCCGGAACGGGATCGCTGGCGGCGCCGAATGGCTACTACCAGAACGTAGTGGTCGTACCGGCGGACTTTACGGGCCAGGCTTATATTAATTATGTTCCAACTTTAGTCGCCTCATATCGTAGTTTTCAGGAAGCGACCATTACCGCTAGCGTGATCATCGATGCCAGCGGAGACACAGTCAGCCAGACCTTCTATATCACCACTCTGCCTTTGGACGTGCAATACTGCGGCGCGCCGCCCTGCACGCCCATCAGTCCGCTGATCGCGCAGCTTCTCGAGCCGGCACGGGGCACCGTCCTCACCGGCACGGCCGGAAGCACCCTGCCGAACCCCATTCTGGTGCAAGTCTACGCGGCCAGCGGTCCTGCCATCCCCAATCTCGGCGTGCAGGTGAGCACCGGCCCCAACACGCACCTGCCGAATGCCAGTTGCGCGGGTCCATCCGGCGGAGGCCTGGCGTTGACCAATGCCAGCGGCCTGGCTACCTGCAACGTGGTTCTGAATGGCGTGCCGGGTACCAAACCTCTCACGGTCAGCATTCCGGAAGCCGGTCTTGGCAACGGCTCCGGACTGTCTTTTACCAGCTATACGCTGACGATTCTGCCAGGCGCCGCCGCGAACATCAGGGTGATCAGCGGAACTAATCAGGTTGTGACGCAATACCAAACTTTGCCGGCGCCGTTCCTGGTGCAGGTCAGCGACGCCTTCAGTAATCCGATTCCCGCCATACCGGTCACCTGGAAAGTACTGTCCGGATCCATCGTCCTCACCGGCGCCAGCGCTCAGACCACGGCGACCGGTGAAGCCATCGCCTCTGGAATCGTAGACAGTCCGGGGGGGACCAGCGTGCAGGTCCAATTCACCGCGGGTCCGGTATCGGTCACATTTACGGTCCTGGTCGAGATACCCGCGGCCGCCGTTAAGGTGGTTTCGGGTGACAACCAAAGCGCCCAGATCAACTCACCTCTTGCCGCGCCCCTGGTAGTGCTGGCACAAGACAAGGCTGGCAATCCAGCGTCCTATGCGCCGGTGTTCTTTACGACGAGTGGCAATCAGACGCTGAGCGCTGCTTCGGTAACAGCCGACGTCAACGGCCAGGCCTCCACGATGGTGACGTCAGTGGGACCCGTGGCGGGACCTTTTACCGTTTCTGCTGTGTCCGGCGCCGGTAAGAACCCACCGACAGCCAGTTTCTCTATGACGACGCTAGCCCTGGGTCCGTCCGGCCCCTCTATCCTGAACTCAGCCAGTTTTGGCTCCGCCATCGCTCCTGGAGGTTTGGTGACCTTCACCGGGGCGGGTCTCACACCCACCATCCAGGGTGTCGTGACCGATCCCACCCAGATGACGGGCTATGCAGTGTCCTTCGATGGGATCACAGCACCGATCCTGGCGCTAGTGAACCAGAACGGGACTCAGCAGATTAATGCGCAGGTGCCGTTTGAAGAGATGCCGGGTACGTCCGATGCCATCACCATCGAAACACCGCAAGGCTCGGCCACGCTGAGCAACATCACGGTGAGTCCGTTGGCTCCGGGCATTTTCACCAGTGGAACCTTGGCTGCCTACGGCACGACTTACCCGCTGGCGATGGCCTTGCGACCGGACGGCAGTTACGTGAACGGTTCGAATCCGGCTCTGCGCGGCGAAACCATCACATTCTTCGCCACTGGACTGGGCCAGACGGTCCCCAACGCGTCCACCGGGGTAGTCGGTCAGCCCGGCCAGATTGTCGGCGGAACCTTGTATGCCGGCGTGAACAATCAAGGCGACGCGGTGGTTTCGGCGATCTACCAACCGAACGCAATAGGAGTCTATGCCGTGACCATACAGATCCCGCCCGCCACTGTGCCTGGGCCGGCGCAGCCGCTGGGCCTGTTGATGGTGGATCTGACAGGCACTGGCTACAGCGCACCACCGGCTTATGTGCCGGTTCAGTAATCGATCGGGGCTTTCTATGACGGACAAGTCATCCAGCAACCGTAGTCTCTTCTCGCGCACATGGGCAATGGGGATGGCGCTCGGGATCGCCCTGCTGGCGATCCCGCCAGCATCCGCGCAACCCTTCAAATTGCTGTATTCCTTCACCGGCGCTTCCGACGGCGGAGGGCCTTGGGGCACGCCTCTATACACCGGCGGTAACATCTACGGCACGACCTTTTACGGCGGCAGCCAACTGGCGAACGACGCAGGAACGTTCTTTCAGTTCGTTCCGGAGAATGGGGGAGGGCGGGAGAGCGTATTGTACGACTTTGCCGGCCAGCCTAACGACGGCTCGGCTCCCATGAGCGGCGTGATCACGGACGGAGCGGGCGATTTTTATGGAACCACTACACAGGGCGGATTCAGTCTGCGCGGGACCATCTATGAGTGGAGCGGCGGCTCTGAGTTCGTGTTGTACAACTTTACCGGTCCGGATGGCGAAACGCCGGAAGGTAACCTGATTCTCGACCCGGTCGGCGACCTGTACGGTACCACTAGCAACGGCGGCACCAATGACTCCGGTACGGTATTCGCGCTTAGTGCCGGTGGCAGTCTGGTTCAGCTCTATAGCTTCGGCAGCCATGCCGGTGATGGCATAGGCCCGGCCTCCAGCCTGGTTTTTCGGAAGAACCTCTTGTATGGTGTGACAACGGAGGGCGGCGCGCACAGTTGGGGCATCCTCTTCAGCATTAATGTGAAGACAAAGGCCGAAACGATCTTGTATAGTTTTCGCGGCGGAGCGAATGGCGGAACTCCTGTCGGTGGCCTGGTCCTGGATGGCAAGGGCAATCTCTACGGCACTACCTCGGCGGGCGGCAACGCCAATGGCACAGCCGGCGATGGAGTCATATTTATGATTAACATCGCCAGCCCGCAGTATACGGTGGCCCACACTTTCACGGGCCCAGATGGCGCCCAGCCCCTTTCGACTATGATTTCGGATGGCCAAGGTAACTTCTACGGCACCACCTACATCGGTGGCGCGCACAACTATGGCACCGTGTTCAAACTGAATGCCGCGACGGGTACGCTGACTACTCTTTACAGCTTCACAAATGGGCCGGACGGCTCTTACCCATACGCCGGTCTGACTCTGGATTCCGCCGGCAACCTCTATGGCGCCGCCACCCGGGGCGGCAAGTATGGCTGGGGGACTCTCTTCGAGATCACGCCGTAACGCAATGGATGCTCATGTCCTCTTGGGCCCTACTTTTGGAAATCTCAGAAGTTGACACCCGGCGCGAACGCTAATGATGACCGGGCTCCGGCGATGTCGTAGGCTATCCATGCGTGCCCGCGGCCTCGTCGTGGGCCCTACTTTTTGGAAATCTCAGAAGTCGGCGTCCAGCGCGAACGCCAATAATGAGGCCTTTCGCGTCCTCCCCCCCGCGAGATCTTGGAAATCTCCGGATCGCTCAAAAGCCTGACAGGCCGGGCCCACGGCATGGCGCCGTAGTTATAGTTAGAGGTCAGCACCAGACCGCTGAAGGTGCGATTGCGGTCGCGCAGGTCTACATAGTCAGGGTAGGAGACGGGCAGGTTTAGGCCCAGCGGCGTGGATGCGGCGGTGTTAATGGTCACCACGAGCTCCAGGCTCAGCACCGATAGCGGGCGCAGCAGTATTGCGTCGGCGAGGCTGAACATGGCCGAGGTTGCACCAATGCCGAGAGCCAGCACAAATCGCCACGGCTGTAAACACGGGTCCTGGCGCAGGACCCGCAACGCCTGGGTTAGCAACATGAGGACGTTCCTCGCAAAACGTTGACCCGCGGAATCCACGCCCATTCCAAGGCCATGAGTCCGGCGCCCGCGATCCAATCATATCAGGTAACACGGTCTGTCACTATCTTCTTCGCTGTCCGTTTTTGGGACTCACCGCCCGATCTCGACCCGGCCATTCGGCCATGTTCATCGCAGGTGCGTGTTGAAGAAAGCCAGAATGCGACGGCGCGCGTCCTGGGCGGACGGTCCGTGATAGCTGACGCCTATCACCTTCGTCATTTTGAAAAGCAAGTCGTGGTGGTTGTTCATGAAGGAATGCCCGGCGTCGGGATATTCCTTCACATCGTGTGGGACGTGAACGGCGCTCAGCACCCGTTCCAGTTCGGCCGCGGCGCCCCGTGCGAAGCGATCTTTGGCCCCATAGCTCGCGACGATAGGACATGCGCCGGCCAACAAGGTTTTGGCATCCTTGGGAATCCGTCCGCCGTAGTTGACGCTGGATGCCGAGAACCCCCCACCGGGCGGAGCGAGCAGCAGGGCGAATCCGCCGCCCATGCAGAAACCGATGACCCCAATTTTGCCGGAGCATCCTTCCTGCCGCGCGAGCCAAGCGCGGGCCGCCTCGATATCGGCGTAGAATTTTCCGTTGCGGGCGGCCGCATCGCGGATCATGTCGCGTATGCAAGCGATCTTCCCGCCCGGGAAGTATAGATCAGGCGCCACGGCGAGGTATCCTTCGCCGGCGAGCCAATCGGCGTGAATTCGCAGGTCCTGGCTCATCCCTGCCGCGTCGTGCAGCACGACGACACCCGGGCATGGCGCGCTTTGTTGGGGAATCGCGAGATAGGCAGGCATCTCGCCGGCGGCGACGAGGATCTTGATGTCAGGCATAAGGGACGGCTTTGGCCTTTATACTATTCAATGATAAGGGGTCCGATAGCATGTTCGAATATCTTGCTCGCAAGCATGCGCCTACCAACGTTCGTGCTTCGCGCATGGCACCACGTCACGCTGTAGTGCAAGATTGAGAAGATGGATGTTCCTGACGAATAGATCGCCAGTGGCTGGAGGTTCTCTCCGCTTTCATACACCGGCGATTTTCCATTCGACAAAGCTCAAGGGCGAGGATTGAAACGGAAACCTCTAAGCCTTGCGGTTGGCTTCTTCCTGCGGCAACAGCGTTGCGCGCGCGTTGGCCCCCGCACGCGGAGGGAACGCTGCCTTTTTGCGGAGGCGCTGGCGACGAGACGGTGTTCGAGAGGGACTTCATCCGCCGCGCGATACGCTGCCCGCGCCCGCCCGGCGCCGCGACCGGCAGTGGGTGGATGGGCGGTGCGATGGGGACGAGACGTTGTGGCAAGTCCCATTAGGTAGAGTCGGTGTTTAGAGACGTTCGCAACATCGACTTCAGCCGTACGTTGAAGTGGACGTTAGTAGTTGCTCCGCACAGAGAATCCATCTCGGTGTGTGATCGCGCTCGCCGCAGGACGGAAAGGGCGTTCCCGCCAGCACAACTATTTCCCGGCCGCAGATCGCACAACGATAGAAGCCGGACTCGGGGCTGACCTGACCTTCTTCGGCCATGCGCTCAGCGTAACACGTCGCTAGGCCTGGAGCCGGTCGCGCGCCTCTGGGGCAGAGTATACTGAGAGGCGGCCATGCCCGATTCGCGAGCTTCGCGCCAGCGATTTTCAGAATCGTGGCGTACGTCGCCGGCGCAACCGACCCGCAGACACAGCCTGTCACTGCGGGCAGTGCCCACGCTGCCTCGACGAGGCCCGCTGGGAACGTATCTTCCAGGAACTGCGTTCGCGGCTTTTCGCGTCCTCCCCCCCGCGAGATCTTGGAAATCTCCGGGCGCGAGGCGTGGCCATTGCGTCGCGCGCTGCGTGCGACCTTGCGGCGGATGAAGGCCCTGGCCGTGCACAGCGTCCCTCCGGCCGCTGGAGGCGTGCAAGCCGTGGCCGCGCGATACGCCGACCGCAGTCGCTAACCGTGTTCGCTGGCGGTCCCGCCGCTCGGCGGTTCCATCGCGAGCGCTCGGATTACATCGTATCCACACGTGGATATCAGCGTGCCGTTCGACCAGAACGCAACGGCGGCAGAAGTAACTGAGTACCTGCGCGCGGCGATGGACGATTGAAGCAACTTCTCGTTTCAGAAGCCGTAATCATTTTGCCGCAGCCCTTCTTTGTAGGCTTCCTTCGCCGCCCGGGCTTTATCTTGGGCATCCTGTTCTTTGAAGCCTGCTTGGTCCCATCGCTCCCAAGCAGGGAGCGAGTAGTCGGGCGTGGCTAGGGCTTCTTCTTCGCGAATGGCAGCGACCCATAGATCAACCGCTGCTTTGTAGGCCTGCTGTAAGCGATCTAATTCCGCACGGTCAATAGGCACTCTCGTATGGTAGCAAGGAAAAGTGCCAATTTGATGTCAGTTCGAGAGGCAATTCGTCGCGCGGCGTTGACGTCGGCGGCCGACGCCGCTTCCAGATGCCGCGCCGCGACGTCGGACGAGGCGCGGATCGCAGCGCAGGGCGCGGCTGGAGGCTGGCAAGCCGTGGCCGCGCCTGGCGAGCGCCCGGCGCCCGTGCCCCTTCCGTCGGGGCGACTGGCGCTTCGCGCAGCTTGATGCACGGCGGGCGTGACCAGCGTTGGAAGTGCGTCGTCCGTTGCCGCGACCGGCAGCGGGCGGATGGGCGGCGCGATACGGCGGCCAGACGCTGTGTAATGGCCAGGCGTTCGTCCGCCGCTCGTCGCGATGACCACGCCCGAGCGCCTGGCGCTGGAGGCGTGAAGCGTGGCCGCGCATGACGCTCGCCCCACGTTCCAGCCGGTTGCGGATAGACCTCTCTCGATTAGCGTAGAACAGATACGCGAATCGGACAGGGGCCTTCTTCCGGAAGACGCTGTAAGTCATTGTGCAGCCGCTTCGCGCTACAATTTAAGACGTAAGTATCCACTATAGTTGCTGGCACGCGGTTCGGGCCTTACGAACTGGTGTCGCCCGCCGGGGCTGGGGGGATGGGTGAGGTCTGGAAGGCGCGTGACACGCGAGTCGATCGCATCGTTGCCGTGAAGATCTCGCAAAAGCAGTTCTCGGAGCGCTTCGAACGTGAAGCACGGGCCACGGCGGCGCTAAATCATCCCAATATCTGCTCGTTATACGATGTCGGGCCGAACTATCTGGTAATGGAGTTCCTCGATGGTGAGCCGATCCGTCCCACGTCGAATGTCCGCAAACTGCTCGATCTGGCTGTGCAAATTGCCGACGGAATGGCCGCCGCCCATGATCGAGGCATTACCCACCGCGATCTGAAACCGGACAACATCATGGTGACAACTGAGGGGGCGGGTGAAGATCCTGGATTTCGGTCTGGCCAAGCAGGAAGCCACGTCGGCGCAGCCGGATTCCACGCAAGCGGTTACCATCACGGAGCCCGGGCTCGTCATGGGAACAGTTTCGTACATGAGCCCCGAGCAGGCGCGCGGATTGCCGCTCGACCTCCGTTCGGACCAGTTTTCGTTTGGCGCAATCCTCTACGAGATCGCCAGCGGTAAAACGTCCGTTCCAAGCCGATAGCGCACCGCAAACCATGGCCGCCATTATCGAGGCAGACCCCGCACCGTTGCCGCAGACGATTCCCGCGCCGCTCCGCTGGATCGTGGAACGTTGCCTCGCCAAAGATCCGTCCGCGCGCTACACCAGCACGCGGGATCTCTACCACGAGTTGCTTTCGTTGCGAGACCACATCTCGGAGGCGATGACGGTATCGGAATCCTCCCTTTCAGGCTCGGCTCGAAAGCCGCGCCGCAGATGGCCGATCGCCGCGACCGCGATACTGGGGGCCTTTGCCATAGCAGCCACCGGATACCTGCTGGGGTGGTACAGTCGTCCGGCGTCTGCCGCGCCGACCGCTGTGGTGCTCACCTCCAGCGGCGGCGTAGTCCTGAACCCCAGCTTCTCACCGGATGGCTCACAGGTGGTGTTTGCGTGGGGCCCGGGCAACTACCATCACAACCTGTACTTGAAGTTGATTGGATCTTTCGACTTGCTCCGCCTCACCAAGGGCGACGCCGATGATGTTTCCCCCGCTTGGGCGCCTGACGGCAAACAGATCGCGTTCGTGAGGAGCTTGAGCGGAGGCGGACGCGCCCTGATGCTCATCTCCCCGCTGGGCGGTAGCGAGCGTAAGCTCACCGAACTCGGGCTGGACTACTTTGGTTCGGAGGAGCATTCTCTGCTGGCCTGGACACCCGATGGCAGCTACCTCGCGGCAGCCAAGGGCAGACAACTCGATCTGGTCTCGGCGGAAACAGGGGAACACCGGTTCCTCACTTTCGAAGCGAGCGCCATATTGGGAGATGCCGATCCGGCATTCTCCCCCGACGGCAAACGAATAGCCTTCGTGCGACGGCTCGGTCCATTCACCAGCCGCCTTCTTTGGTTTCCACTAAATGCCCAATACCTACCGGCCGCCCAACCCAAGGAACTGCAAACGCCGGGCGTGGTGGCCTTCTCTCCACTATGGGAGGCCAATGACAGGCTGCTTCTCGCTGCCGGTGCGCCCTTCGGCATGCACCTTTTCCGCACCACTGTACCGGTGGGCCGAACGATCCCATTCGAGGATGCGGTGATTGGAGGAAGCCTGACCCTGCACCGCAAAACCGGTCGTCTCATATACACCTCGCCACTAAGTATTCAGAATCTGCACAGGCTGGCGGTAGAAGGACCGGGGAGAGTCTCCCATAGCCCGGAGCGGGTGACTTCAACCACCGGGTCCGACTTGCTCCCCCATTACTCGCCCGATGGCGCCTCGCTGGTATTTGCTTCGTACCGCTTCGGACAGTTTGGTATCTGGGCGGTTCCGACCGAGGCTCCGCAGGGATCGCTGCTGGCGGCATGGGGTGACGGGCTCGTGGTGCCCTCCGATTGGTCGCCGGATGGTAAGTCTGTTTTGATGTTCGCGACCGGGCCGCAGGGTATGTATCAGCTCTATCGCGTAGCAGTGGACACGCGCAAGGTCACGCGTCTGCTGGACCAGCCCAGCCACGATATTTATCCAACTTATTCGCGCGATGGACGTTCTGTATACTTCACGTCGGCGGAAAAGCAGTCTCATCTGATGCTCTACAAAATGCCTGCCGCCGGCGGTCCTCTCACGGTAGCCCTTGACCGGAGCGTCGTGCGGGCCTTGGAGTCCGCCGACGGCCGGTGGCTGTATTTCACCGAGTACGCACCAGGCGGCATCTGCCGGATGCCGCTCAAAGGCGGTGAAATCACCCGCGTTGTTGAGCACGTCGCGGACCCCTTCGGATGGGAATTAGCCGGCGCCGGAATTTACTACTGGGCGGGCGACCAGTCCACTCCGGATCTGCATTATATGGATTTGGAAACGCGGCAGGATCACATGGTGTTCCGGCCGTCCGTCCCGGCTGTGCCCCAGCTCGCGATCTCGCCAGATGGGCGGTGGCTTTGTTTCTCTTTGATTGAACGCAACAGTCAGGAGCTGATGCTCGTCGAGAAATTGCGCTGACTGTACGGATCCTAGAACAGAGAAACAGGTCGAAAACAAAACGCACAAGTCCATCTCGACTGCCACGGAAATGTCCATATTTTGTCAATGACTGAGCATGCGCAATAAGCTGTTGAGCGGGGCCCGGGCGCTCTGGCAAGAGAATACGGACTCGAACTGGCGGATGATTTAGCCGATGCTCCGGCGCTTTGCATTGACCGTTGTGTAGGTTTATCGGCGATCACGAGTCGCGTATGCGCACCTCCCTTCCAGTTGATTATCAACTCAAGGGTCTTTTTATCTTCATCAGCGCGCACGACGGCCTGTCGTTTGAATTGCAACGTGCGTCTTTTCGGCGTGTCTCAATTTTGGGGTTCACTCCATAGGATCCGGAAAGACAGCGCAAGTTCCGCACGTTATCTCAGTCCAACGGCAAGGGCAAGGTGGTGGGGCCGGACGGCCCGGCGATCACTAATTCGAGTGAATGAATGCCCTTCACTTTGCCGCGGTAATGAAAATACAGGAAGCCGCTGGCGGGCCCGTGGTGCTCGCCGTCGGGCAAGGCGGCCTGTACGGCCAGATCCTCGGCCTTCACGGGCGGGTCTTTGTCTGCGCCGGTGGGGTTATCGTCGGTCCCGCCCGGAGCCGGCCCAGTCCGGGCATTCGGATCGCCCGGGAAACGCTCGGTCTGCCGGGGCTGCCCCAGGACCAGGGGCCCCAATCCCGCCACGGCGTGTGGACCGCTACTCTGCTCGGGGTACTTCAAAGACTCCGCCACGAATTCGGGGCCCTGCGGCTGGAGAGTTTCCTTGCGGCCGTTGACACGCAAGCCGAACTGGCCCGTATTCACCAGCAGGTTTTCGCCTTTAGCCGGGAAGAGAGCCACTTCCACGACCAAATAATCCTTGGCGATGAACATCTGGCGGCCTCGTGAAAAGCTATGCACCAGGTACTCGGCGCCGATTGAAATCTTATCCAGCTTGGCGTGGGCCGGGTATTCCTGCGCGGAGGCTTTCGGCGTCGTCCCGTACTGCGCCAGGAGCGGGCCGAGCAGCAACGGGAGTAGAAGGACGGCGCGGTAAGCCATGCAACTATTATGCGCTGTTTGCCGACTCAGCAGAGCGGGACTTAAAAGTCCCGCCTGGCGCTATGATAGGCTCGACATGCTAACCCGCCGGGAAGGAATTCAAGCGGCCGCGTTGACGGCCCTCTCATACTCGCGGATCCTGGGCGCGAACGAGCGCATCCAGTTCGGGCTGATCGGTTGCGGCGAGCGCGGCCTCTACGTCGCAGGAATCTTTCAGAAGACCGCGCAAGTGGATCTGCGCGCGGTCTGCGATGTGTTTGGCGACCGCAGCGACGAAAGCCGTGGCGCAGGCCCCCGTCGCGCAGACGTTTGCGGATCACCGCAAGCTGCTGGAGATGAGCGGTCTGGAGGCGGTGCTGATCGCCACGCCGGACCATTGGCACAAAGCCATCGCCATCGATGCGCTCAGCGCCGGCAAGGACGTGTACGTGGAGAAGCCGCTCACCCGTCTGCGCGAGGAAGGGCCCGAGATCGTGCGCGCGGCGCGGGTGAACAACCGCGTGTGCCAGGTGGGCATGCAGCAGCGCTCCGGCGAGATTTACCTGGAAGCGCGGGAACGGTTCGTACGCTCCGGCATGCTGGGCAAGATTTCGCACGTGGATTGCGTCTGGCACGGCGGCGCCAATCGCGCCCTCCCCAGCGAGCCCGCGCAGAAGCCCGCCAATCTGGATTGGGTACGCTTTCTGGGCCCGGTGAAGTATCGCGACTGGAATCCGGCGCAGTATCTGGATTTCCGGGCCTTTCTGGAATTCGGGGGCGGCAAGCTCACCGATTTTGGAGCGCACTGGATCGACGTGGCGCACATGTTCATGGATCAGGATGCGCCGACCTCCGCGGTGGCGGCCGGCGGCGTTTATTATGATTTTCACGATGGCCGCAACGCACCCGACACCATTAGCGCGCTGTATGAGTATCCCGGCGGCTTTACGGTGAGTTTCATCTCGCTGGCGGTGGACAACGGTCCCGAGTACCATGTAGAGTTCCTGGGATCGGGCGGACGCCTGTTCATCAACCGCAACCGGTATGAATTCCGGGCCGCGGAGAAGAACTCCGAGCCCGTGATCCGGCGAATTCCCGGCGATATCACGGCCCAGCATGTCGGCAATTTTCTGGATTGCTGCCGTTCGCGCAAGCTGCCGAACGCGGATGTGTATATCGGACATCGGGCCGCGCAGGCCGCGCTGCTCGCCAACCAGAGCTACCTGGAAAAGCGCCGGATCCGGTTCGACCCGCAGCGGGAGGAAGTGCTGCCATTTTCCGCTTGAATGGGACGGCGGAGGGCGAGCTTACGCTCGCCAAAGATCGGGTCTGGAGACCCTCTGCAGGCGTAGACGCCTGCCCCACCAAAGTCCAAACTCCAGACGGCGGACTGAAGAAGTCCGCCGCGGCACGCTGAAGCGTGCGCCACGTCCGATTTGCTAAACTACAAGATTGCTGCTTGCCAGGGAATTCATCGCCTATCTCTCCCGTGAATTGGTGAAGAAACTGACGCCTGCTTCGATTGAGACCAACAATCCACAGGCCGTTGCCGAGATCATCGGCAATATCATCACCGAGGAACTAGCCGTCGAAGATCGCCTCAACGACGAGGTTCGCGAGATTCTGCAGCAGTACGCGGAATACATGCGGCGGGAAGGCGTCAGTTACCAGGAGATGTTCCGCAAGGTCAAGAACACCATGATCGCGGAACGCAAAGTGATTCGCGCCTCCGGACGCGATACCCACGACCAGATGAAGCTTTCGCGCGACAAGATCAACGACATGTCGCACAAGATCATCGTGGCGCTACGCAAGACGCGCGAACTACGCATGAAGAAGGACCTCAACGAAGTTCGCCTGGAGATCGTCCGCGACATCACCGAAGTGCTGACCGCCGAGGAGAAGGTTGACCGCACGGCACGCCAGAAGATCCGCTCGCAGAAGCGGGAGATTCCCGAGGGCAGCGAAGAGTGGGACCTGCTGCATCGCAAATATTATTCCGAAGAGCTGAAGAAACTGGGCATCGACCTGGCGAGATGATACCCTCCCTGGTGGTGGTCGGCAGCCTGAACATGGATTTCGTCGTGTCAGTCGATCGCCTGCCCGTTCCCGGCGAAACCGTGCTGGGCCGCGACTTCCAGATGATCCCCGGCGGCAAGGGCGCCAACCAGGCCTGCGCGGCGGGCAAACTGGGGGCGGGTGCGGTGGCGGTGCGCATGATCGGGCGCGTGGGGTACGACGTATTCGCCGACCACCTGAAGGCCAGCCTGGCCGCCGCCGGAGTGGACGTCAGCGCCGTACACGCCTCCAGATCGCAGCCCACCGGCGTGGCCCTGATCTGGGTGGATAAAGCGGGACAGAATTCCATCGTGGTGGCCTCGGGCGCCAACTACGCGTTGGCCGCGGCCGACGTGGAAGCGATGCGCAAAGTGTTTCACGGCGCGGGCGTGGCTCTGTTCCAATTGGAAACGCCGCTCGATACGGTGGCGGCGGCCCTGGCGCTGGCACGGGAGGAAGGACTGCGCACGATGCTGGATCCGGCGCCCGCGCAGCCATTGCCCGGCGAACTGCTGGCCCGCGTGGACATCCTGACGCCGAACGAAACTGAAGCGCAGATGCTGCTGGGGCGTGCGCCGACGCGCGTCACGCCGGCGGAGGCGCCCGAGCTGGCGAGGGCTTTGCGCAGGCTTGGACCGCGCAGCGTGGTCTTAAAGCTGGGCGACGAAGGGTCCTACTATTCGAGCGATGCCGAATCGTTTCACACGCCGGCGTTTCCGGTGGAAGTCCGGGATACGACGGCGGCCGGCGATACCTTCAATGCGGCGCTGGCTGTGGCCCTGGCGGAAGGCCAGGCGACGGACCGCGCGGTCCGTTTCGCCAATGCCGCGGCCGCGATTTCGGTGACGCGATTGGGCGCGCAGGCGTCCGCACCGGCGCGCGCGGAAGTGGATCTGCTACTGAAGGCGGAATAGGGGATACGTCAGAGGGCTGGGGAAACCCCGCCGCGCCCCCTCGTGCGGGCGGAGCGCAGCGGAGTAGGAAACCCGCACGGTGCGGGCCAACCGACGAACTACTGGTCAGATATTGATATTCTCAACGCGACAAGATGATGGTGGCGACGCCGGTAGCTGTGCTGTTTGCCGATCGTGGTGACTACGGTGATCGTGGCAGGGCCCGCAACGGGCGTACCGCAAGTGCTCCCCGTGGCAAAGCAGTCCCCTGGGCCGAACCCCACGGGCAGGGCGTACACTTCGGTGTAGCCCGCACCCGGGTTGGTGCCTGCGCTGAGGGTGCCGCTGGAGTAGATGGTGGTCTTGGTGGTGGTGCCCTGCGTTACGGTGAACGAAACATCGATTTTCGTCTTGGTGCTGGCGACATCGGTTTCAAACATCCAGGTGACCTCGCCGCAAGCATCCGTGCTGCTGGTGCAGGTGGTGAGGGGCCAAGTATAAAATGGGAAGCCGATAACCAGCCCGCCCTGGGCGATGGTGGAGCAATCGGGATCCGTGCCGCCGCCGCTGCAAGGCCATTCCGGGTTGTTGCTGCTATCGAGCGGCGGAAGCTCGTTCAGCGTGGTGTATAGCTGGTGAACTTGCGATGCGGTGGCGTCAGGCGCGACATCGGACTGCACCGGCGCCTTGCCGATGACTACGCTGTGAAGGTGCGGATTCGAAACTGATTCCTCTGCGAGTGCCTGCTGCCCGCAAACGCCGAAAGCCCCAATAACGGCGATAGGGGTGAAAATAAACAAACGAGTTTTCGTCATTGTGATGTTGATTCCTCCATGTGGAATTGCGAAGTGGCCGGTTGAACCCCGCGGATGACCTTTCCCCTGTGGGCCTCCGGTGTCTGCCGGTATCTCTGCTGGCGCTGCTCTGACTAGATCCGTGGAGGGATCGCACTGCCACCTTACTGCGTGGCATCGCTCAAGCGGGACTTAAAAGTCCCGCCGGCACGCTGAAGCGTGCGCCACGCGGAAGCTGGCCACTGGCGTGCTGTTTTTGACGCAAATGGCCAAAGGTTCCGTATTCATCACGATTGAACGCTGTAAAGGCTGTGGTTTCTGCGTCGAGTTTTGCCCCACGCGGGTGTTGTCGCTCTCCTCTGCGTTCAACGCTAAGGGATATCACCCACCGCATGTCATAGCTGCTGAAAAATGTAGCGGTTGCGACCTCTGCGGGTTGTACTGCCCGGACTTCGCGATATTCGGAGCCCGCCATGCAAGCTGATCCAAAAGGAGTCCTTACGGGCGCGCACTTCCTGGATGGCGACCATGCCTGCTGCGAAGGCGCACTCGCGGCGGGTGCGCGATTTGCCGCAGGTTACCCAATCACACCCTCGACGGAGGTCGTCGAAAGGTTTGCCGCGCGTATTCCCACAGTAGGCGGAACCTTCATTCAGATGGAAGACGAGTTGGCGGCATCCATCGCGATTCAAGGCGCGGTTTGGGGAGGCGCCAAGGCCTTCACGGTCACCTCGGGGCCGGGCTTCTCGCTGATGATGGAACACATCGGCTACGCGGCCATGACCGAAACGCCCTGCGTCTTCGTGAACGTGCAGCGCGGCGGACCCTCCACGGGGCTGCCCACGCTGCCCGCCCAGGCCGACATGATGCAGGTGCGCTGGGGATCGCACGGCGATTACGGCAGTGTTGGCGCTGTGCCCCAATTCGCCGCAGGAGTGCTTCGACCTGACCATCAAGGCTTTCAATCTCTCCGAGCAATACCGGCAGCCGGTTTTTCTAATGATGGACGAATGCGTGGGCCACATGACGGAGAAAGTGGTGATTCCCGAGGCGGCCGAGATCGAGGTCTATCCGCGCCGCCACACCCGGCGCGCGCCGCAAGACTACCTGCCATACGAGCCGATGGCCGACCAGGTACCCGAGATGGCACATGCCGGCGAGGGCTACCGTTTCCATGTCACGGGTCTGACCCACGACGAGCGCGGCTATCCGGCCATGACCGTGGAAACCCAGGATCGCCTGGTGCGGCGGCTGGTTTCGAAGTCAGCACCTATGGCGGCGGAAGAAGCGTTATTCGAGGCGGAAGCGTTGGATGATGCCGAAGTGGTGGTGGTGTCCTACGGGATCACCTCGCGGGTGGCGGAGAAGGCCGTCAAAATGGCGCGCGCGAAGGGCGTGCGTACGGGAAATTCCGCTTGATCACCGCCTGGCCCTTCCCCGCCGGTCCGCTCGTCGAGCGGACACTGCATGCCAAAGCCTTTGTGGTGCCGGAGTTGAACCTGGGCCAGATGGTCCACGAAGTCCAGCGGGCGGTTTGGGAGCAGACCCGCAAGTCTCTGCGGGTCCTCCAGGGGCAGTCCGGCGCATCATGCCGGTGACCCATGCCGGAGGCAGCGTGCATCCACCCGAACAGATCCTGGCAGCCATCCTCGAGGCCAACCGATGAACCCGATCACGATAGAGAGCCATCCGCCAAATCCCGTAGAGCCGTTCCTGCGCATGGACCGCATGCCGCACATCTGGTGCCCCGGCTGCGGCATCGGAACTACGGTCAATTGCTTCACGCGCGCGCTGCTCGAATCGAAGGCCGATCTGGACAAAGTGGCGGTGGTATCGGGGATCGGATGCACCGGGCGCGTGGCGGGATACGCGCACCTGGATTCTTTCCATACGACACATGGCCGCGCCATTCCGTTCGCCACGGGATTGAAGCTCGCCAATCCATCGCTGCAGGTGGTGGTGTACTCGGGCGACGGCGATCTCTCGGCTATCGGGGGCAATCATCTGATCCACGCGGCGCGGCGCAATATAGACCTGAAGGTGATCTGCGTGAATAACATGATCTACGCCATGACCGGCGGACAGACCGCGCCCACTACGCCGGCCAGCGCCATTACGGCCACCAATCCGTACGGAGCTTTCGAGCCGTCCTTCAACCTGGCGCAACTGGCCGACTCCGCGGGCGCTTCCTATGTGGCGCGCTGGACCACTTTTCACGTCAAGCAGCTCAGCCGTTCGATGACCGAGGTGCTGCACAAGAAAGGCTTCTGCTTTATCGAAGTGCTGTCGCCGTGTCCAACGCTTTACCAGCGGCGCAACAAGCTGGGGGACGCGCTCGAAACCATGAAGTATTACAAGGCGGCCAGCAAGATCCGGAATGGCGCGCCCACCAGCGAAACGGCGCTTAGCATGAAGGGAGAAATCATCGTGGGTAAGTTTGTGGACCGCGACCGTCCCGATTACCTGGAGCTGATGCGGCATCAATATACGGAGCAACTGGGCGATCGGTATCAGGAGCCGGAGGTGGCCGTATGCGGCTGACGGAAATTCGCGTGGCGGGCTTCGGCGGCCAGGGCGTGATCCTGGCGGCGACCGTGATTGGCAAGGCGGCATCCATCTACCAGGGCGCGCACGCCACCATGACCCAGAATTTCGGGCCCGAGGCGCGCGGCGGTTCGTCGAGCGCGGCGGTAGTGCTTTCCCCAGAGCCGATTGCGTATCCGTACGTCACCCAACCGGATGTGCTGGTGGTGCTCTCGCAGGAGGCTTACACGCGCTTCCTGCCGGAGCTGAAACCAGGCGGGACGCTGATCGTGGAGCGCGACCTAGTGCGGGTGAACGGCGTGCCCAGCGGCATCCGGGTTTACAGCGTGCCGGCGACCCGGCTGGCCGAAGAGTTGGGCCGCAAGATGGTGTTGAACATCGTGGTGGTCGGGTTCTTCGGCGCGGTCACCGCGCTGCTCGATCCCGAGGCGCTGCGGCAGGCGGTGGCGGCTTCGGTGCCCGATAGCTTCCGCGAGCTGAACCTGCGGGCTTTCGATAAAGGCTACGAAAACGGCGCCACGCTGCTGCACGCGCGCGCGGAGGGCAGCTCGGATGTGGAGGGCTGGGCTGAGTATCTGGGGCAGGAAGCTTGAGAGCGCTGTAAAGCGGGTCTGGAGACCCGCTGCAGGCGTAGACGCCTGCCCCACGAGTAACTACGGGGCCGCAATCGGGATGAATACCTGCGGCGCCGTTACGCCGCCGACGACCAGGTTGAGAGCCGCGTCCCCTGGAGGCAGGCTCGGGACGACCAGGTTGATCTGGTATAAGCCCGGGCCGACTATGCCCGCAAAGGGCACCTGCGCGGTGACGCCGCCGAACTGCACCTGAAACTGCGCGGCAAGCTGCGCGGGAGATTGGATCAACTGTCCTTCCGGGTAGGCTGGATTCGTTTGTCCCAGGCCGGTGGCATAAAGCAAGATGGTGTCGCCGGGCTTGGCTTGCTGCAAGGATACACCTGCGCCGAAGAGCCCCGCGGGTGCGATTAACGCGTACGTGCCACCCTCTTCGGCGATGGCGTAGCGCCCAGCCTGCTGTGAGTACGCAAAGAATGCGGGGGCGAACGGCTGTTTGTTCACGGTGACCGAAGGGCTGGCGCCAAGCGAGTTGGTTACCTGCACCGTGACGGGTCCGGTGGCCGGGTCGCCCGGGGCCAAAACGTTGATTTGTGTAGGACTGACATATTCGACATAGGCGGCAACACCGTTGATGTCGACTGCCACGCCCTCCACTGAAGTGGGCAAATTATTTCCCTGAAAATCGCTGGACTGCCACGTGCGCGTCGTCGAGGAGAGATTCGTTCCGAAGATCGAGATCCAGGCTCCGGAAGCCAAGCCATCCATGAAGCTGGCGCCGTTCAGGACTCCGCCGGCCGCCAGGATAACGGGGCCGTTGGAGGCCAGCAGACTCGACTGGGTGACCGGGATCGACTGGGCGGCCACGATCAGATTTGCGGTGCGGGGCGACAGGGTCAGGTTGGGCGCTACGGTGTAGCTGACCGAGGATCCAACGATGCTTGCCGTAACCCACGGTGCGTCGCTGGCGGCGATCAGCGGACAGAATTCGGGCACCGTTACTTGGATCGTTCCACTCGCACCGGAGGGTGGCGCACTGATTTGCGCCGGGGAAACGGTATAGCTACAAGGTGTGTAAGGCTGGGTGACAACCGCGGACTGAGCGCCTAGCAATATAGTTACGGTCTGCGGAGCCAACGATGAATTCGCCGGTACGGTGACCGCGACTGAGCCGTTTCCGGTGCCGCTTTGGCTCGTAGGAATGGCGCCAGGCCGGGTAATTCCGGCAGTCCAGGGACAACCCTCCTCGGTGGCCACCTGTATCTGAACGGTACCTCCGGCGGATGGCACGATCTGATTGGCAGGGGTGAGCGTGAACATACAGGCTGCCGTGATTTTCGCCGACGTTTTCAGCGGTCCATAAGTGACATCGAGTGTTTCCGTGCCGGGACCGGTAACCGCGATCTGATTTCCGGACCCCACGCTGAGAACCGCGGCATCGCCGCTGGCCGTGGTATAAGTGGCGGACTGAGTGACATCGACGGGGCCGTTGGGGAAGGTAGCGAGCGCGCGCGCCACGAAGGACGACCCGACGATGACGCTGCCTGCCGGAGCGCCCGCAAGTTGGAGCGCGGAAGCGGTCCCGCTGGTTTGCAGGTTGTAAGTGAGCGTGGTTGCGGTGTAAGTCATATCGCTGAACAGGGCGAACGCCACAAAGTTCGCGGTCCCCAGCCGGACGGGAGTGTACGGAATGGAAAACGGCGCTTGTGTTACGTAGTAGAGCGGCGCGTCCACTGGGTCGGCAACGTTTTGAACCAGCAGGATCTGGGTGATGGTCTTCGACGGCGATGCGGCGACGATATTCACAGCGGAGTTGACCGTGAGGTTCGAGTTGGAAGGCGGCGAGAAACTAATCGCGGAATCGGAAACCGAGGTGTAACCGGTGAGGTCGAATAAGGGCGCGGCTCCGGTTGAAGCGCTGGTACGGGGCGCGGACCCGGTTTCGGCGGCGGATGCGACGGGCTGCGCGTAACCGGGTGCGGGGCCCGTCCCGCCTTCCAGCCAATACAGGGCCTGATTCCAGACGTTAGGGCTGGCTGTCTCGCCAGTTTCCTTGCAGAAGCCGAAGGGGTATCCGATGGGGCTGATGGCGGTATGGACGACGCTCGAAACCAGCGCAGTATCTCTTGCCAATGGCAGTTGCGCGGGAGCGTCCAATTGGCTGGTCACCGGCACGATCGTATCGTTCAATGGGCCCAGCAGGCCGGCGACGCTGTCACCGGGCGCGAACAGCCCGATCAAGGCGTTCAACAAGGCCTCGGAAGGTCCGGGAATATGGAGGCCGAGAAGCGAGCAGTCGGGCGCCTCTCCCACAATCGCGCTGAAAGTACTCGACATGGGCGGCGAGGCGGGGTCCGCGAGGATGTCCAACTCGTTCGAGAGTGGGTCGGGCCCCTCCAGAGACAAGACGCCGGTATCGACCTTCTTGCCGATCAGGCCGAGGACGTTGCGCAGCGAGCAACTATTAGATCCAATGGCCTTACTGAGGAGGCACAGGTCTTCGATCAGGGTGAGAGCGGTGCCTAACTGCCCGGGGACAAAGTCGGTGGGGATTTGAATCACGTTGCTCTGGTCGGTCCATAACGTGGTGGCCAGGTTCGACCCGAGGTGAGGAGTTCCTATGGTGATGAGCTTATGTACCGGATTGGCGGGCAAATGCAAATAGGGAACGGCATCCGCGGGGTCCAAGAGAAACCAGCGGGTGACCAATGCGCCCATGCTGTGGGCTACGACATCGACGGTCCGGGCCACGACCCCGTGACCTACGTTTGGAAAAGTCATGGCCGCGGTCAACGAAAAAGTAAACGCCGCCTGCACCTCCGGATCGTCGAAAGCCTTATAACTGACCGGCCCGTAGTCAACATCATAGATAAAACTGTGGGGATATTGTCCTGAAATGAACTTGAAGAATCCGGATGGATTGGAGTAGGGCGAGAAACCCGCGGCAATCGCGCTGGACCAGATGCCATGCACCAGCAGCAAGGGCGGCGGGTAGACCGTCAGGGCGCCTTGGACGGACGTGGTCCCCTGGCGCGCGGTGATATGGGCCGTGACCGACTCGAAACTGGCCTCCAGCGCCGGCGACACCGGAAGCTGGGCGGGCGGCCAGACCAAGGCCAACGCCGTGCAGACTTGAACGGAACAGAGAGGTGTGATGGCGCCGGTTTGCTTCGTAGGGGAGAAGCCGGGGGACAAGTAGTTCGGGTCATATTGAAAAAAAGTAAGCGCGTAGCTGTCGATCAGCGAGCCGTTGTCGCCGGAGTCGGCGCTGAATGTGACCGGGTCTGCGCTGGAACTGGTGTAAACGACGACCGCCGCGGAAATGCCGTCGGCGGAGATTGCGGTGGCGGTGGGCGCCGCGGCGGCCGCGTCCAGGTTGATCGGCGAAAGGGCGGCCGTGTTCCCGACTACGGTCGCATAAGGATTCGTGAAAGTCAGAGTCCCAGCCGGGGGCGGCGCGACGACCGCAGTCCAGGTCGCCGTCCAGGTGCCATTGGCCTCGCCTTTTGGGAAGCCGCGCCAGGTCCAGGTTACGTGGCCGTCCACGATGCTGTCGCCCTGGCTTGAGATCTGCCCTGTATAAACGGCCGTTAGGCCCGCGGTTGAGCTATTGGAAGTATCGGTGCGGTTAATTACCACGGACTGCGCGGTGAAGCTCTGCACGGTTAAGGTGGCGATCGCTCCATTCGGCCAGTGCGCGTCGAAATGGCCGTCATCCCACGTCCAGGCGCTGCATAGCGAGCCCTCGCATTCGTGCATCACGCCGGGTACGCCGGGAGGCGGCTGGCTGGCGGCGGCGAGGCGCCTGCCGCACAACAGGGCGAGGACCAGCACGGCAATCAATCCAAACTGCATGCGCCTGCCCTGGGTGGTGAAGCAAGATGCTCCCGGCACGATGATTCTCCTTATTTAGAAATTAGCACAGCGGGTCTGGAGACCCGCTGCAGGCGTAGACGCCTGCCCCACTAAGTATCCAATATCACCAAGAATTCGTCTCTGGCGAGCCTTTGTAGCGGAGGGAAGATCTTTGTTTTGCTACACTGGTTTAGCCGGTATGACACCCCACGCGGAATTATCTCAGTCACTCGCCGGAGCGCGCGCGCAAAGCGACAGCCTCTTCGATCTCATCGATCCTGGCGCACTCTATGAACGCCCGATCCCGGAGCGGCATCGCATCATTTTCTATCTCGGCCATTTGGAAGCATTCGACTGGAACCTTTTGGGCCGGGCCATGGAGATGCCTGCGTTTAACGCCGGCTTCGATCATCTGTTCTCTTTCGGCATCGACCCGGAGTCCGGCGATCTGCCCACCGATCGGCCCGCGGATTGGCCCGCGATCGGTGAAGTGCGCGCGTACAACCAACGCGTGCGTACCGCGCTCGATGCCGCCCTCGAGCAGGCGCCGGAGGAACTGATGCACGTAGCCATCGAGCATCGGCTGATGCATGCCGAGACGTTCGCCTACATGCTGCATCACCTGCCGTTCGAACAGAAAATCAGTCCGGCGCAGCCAACCGCGCCCTCCGGACCCGCACCGCAAGCGCGCATGATTGAGATTCCGGCCGGTCCGGCCACGCTTGGCCGGCGCCGCGGCGAGGGTTTCGGCTGGGACAACGAGTTCGAACAGCAAGAGGTGGAGGTCCCGGCTTTTGGCATCGCGCAACATAAAGTCACAAACGGCGACTATCTGGAGTTTGTAAAGGCCGGCGCCGCGGCACCGCATTTCTGGATCTGCCGCGATGGCGAATGGTGCTATCACGGCATGTTCGAAGATATTCCACTGCCGCTCGATTGGCCGGTCTACGTGTCGTACGACCAGGCCCGGTCTTATGCGCGGTGGAAAGGCAAATCGCTGCCGACCGAGGCGCAGTTCCATCGCGCGGCGTACGATGGCGAACGGGGCCTGGATGGATTCGCGGGCGAGAATGTGGACTTCCGGCGTTGGGATCCGGAGCCGGTCACCGCATCGCCACCGAATCGCTACGGCGTTTCGCAAATGGTGGGCAACGGGTGGGAGTGGACCCGCACGCGCTTTGAGCCGTTCCCCGGTTTTCATCCCTTTTCGTTTTATCCCGGCTACTCGGCCAATTTTTTCGATGGCCAGCACTATGTACTGAAAGGCGGGTCGCCGCGCACCGCCCGGTGCCTGCTACGCTCCAGTTTCCGCAATTGGTTTCGCCCCGCGTATCCATATATCTACGCTACGTTCAGGCTGCTCGAGGATTAATACCAAATTGAGCGATTTCTCTCACGACGTCCGCGAAGGCCTGGGCCAGCCCGGCCAGAAGCAACTTCCTTGCGAATATTTCTACGATGCCACGGGCACGGCCTTGTTCGAGGCCATCACGGTGCTGCCGGAGTACGGCCTGACGCGCGCCGATGCGCGCCTCATCCAGCGCCTGGCGCCCAAGCTGACCGATTACATGCCGGGGCCGGTTGCCGTGGCGGAACTGGGCAGCGGCAGCGGATCCAAAACGCGCCGCATTCTGGAATCGCTGACCGAAGGCCGGCCGGTGAACTACTATCCGATCGATGTCTCGGCGTCCGCGCTGGCCCTCTGCGCGCGGGAGATGGGCGCGTTTGCCGACGTGCATGCTATCGCGGACTCCTATTTGAACGGACTGCGGCGCGCGGTCTGCGCGCGGCGGTCCGGCGAATCTTTGCTGGTATTGTTTCTAGGCAGCACGATCGGCAACTTCGCGCGCGCCGCGGCCGAGGATTTTCTGCGCGAGGTGCGGGCCTGCCTCATGCCCGGCGATGCCCTGCTGCTGGGCGCGGACCTGATCAAGCCCGTGTCCCGGATGCTGCTGGCCTATGACGATCCGGCGGGCGTCACGGCAGCCTTCAACCGCAACCTGCTGGCGCGCATCAACCGCGAATTAAACGCCGACTTCGGGCTCCGCAGTTTTGTGCACGAGGCACGTTGGGACGCCCGCCACCGGCGCGTCGAGATGCATCTGCGATCCCTGAAGGCGCAACATGTATTCGTCCGGGCGGCCGCCTTCGAGTGCGATTTGCGTAAGGATGAAACCATCTGGACGGAGTCCTGCCACAAGTTCTATGCTGGCGAGATCTGCGAGATGGCCACCGCCGCGGGCTTCGAGTGCCGCGCACAGTGGCTCGACGACACCTGGCCCTTCGCCGAGAGCCTGTTTGCCGCGTGAGCGCAGTCGTCGAGTTCCGCAGCGCGTCCTATCGCATCGGCGCACGCGAAATCTTGCAGAGCCTGACACTATCGGTGGAAGCCGGCGAGACGCTGGTGCTGCTCGGCCGTAGCGGTTCCGGCAAAACTACGGCCCTAAAGATGGTCAATGGCCTGCTTTTTCCCAGCGCCGGCGAGGTGTTGGTAGATGGCACGCCGACCACCGCGTGGGATCCCGTGCGGCTGAAGCGCCGCATTGGTTATGTGATTCAGGAGATCGGGTTGTTCCCGCATTACACCGTGGCGCGGAACGTGGGCCTGGTGCCGCAACTGGAAAACTGGGAGGCGCCGCGCATCGGCGCGCGCGTGGACACGCTGCTCCGCCAGGTGGGTCTCGATCCGGAGCAGTTCGGGGCGCGCTATCCGGCGCAGCTATCCGGAGGGCAGCGGCAGCGCGTGGGAGTGGCGCGCGCGCTGGCTGCCGATCCATCCGTGCTGTTGTTCGACGAGCCCTTCGGCGCGGTCGATCCCGTGACACGCCTGGATTTGCAGAAACAGTTTCTGGCGCTGCGGCGGGAGTTGGGCAAGACCGCTATCTTCGTGACGCACGATGTGCGGGAGGCGCTGATGCTGGCCTCTCGCATCGCCCTGCTGCGCGACGGCATGCTCGAGTTATTGGCCACGCCGCGCGAGTTCCTGGAAGCCGGCGGCGCCGAGGCCCGCGCCTTCCAGGCCTGCCTGGATTGGAAAGTCGACGCCGAATGAATCCTGACTTGGCCAGCGAGATCCTGCAACTCACGCTCGAACATCTGACGCTGGTGCTGGTCTCCATGGCCGCGGCCATCGCGCTGGCAGTGCCCGCCGGCATCCTGATTACACGACGCGCGGCGTGGCGGCCGTGGCTGCTGGGCTTCGCCAACGTGATGCAGACCATCCCCAGCCTGGCCTTGTTCGGATTTCTGATTCCGGTTCCGTGGATCGGGGGAATCGGCAAGCGGACGGCTATCGTGGCGTTGGTGCTCTACGCGCTGCTCCCGATCCTGCGCAATACCATGGTGGGCATATTGGGCGTGGACGCCGCCGTGCGCGAGTCCGCCGTAGCCATGGGGATGACCGGCAGCCAGCTTTTGTGGCGCGTGGAGATGCCCCTGGCCGCGCGCACCATCTTGGCCGGCATCCGGGTAGCCACGGTCACGACCATCGGCACGGCGACTATCGCGGCGGCCATCGGCGGCGGTGGCTTGGGTGTTTTCATTTTCCGCGGTATCGCTTCGGTGGATACTACCCAGATCCTGGCCGGGGCAGTGCCGGCGGCGTGTATCGCGCTAGCGGCCGATGCGGGATTGGGGCTGCTGGAGCGGCGTTGGACGAATTAGCCGCCGCTTGACAGGTACCCAAGCGCAATCCCGCACTGGCCGAGGTAATAGGTGCTCCACACCAGGTAATCGCGTAGGGGCACCGGCTCTTTGAACTTGTGCACGGCGAGCAGCGAATCGGAAACCAGAAACAGAATCGCGCCCACCGCTACCCAACGCTGCCGGAAGCGAGCCAGAATGGCGGTCGATACCATGGCGGTCAGGGCGCAGATATAGAGGACCACAGGCACGGCCAACGCGCCGACGGACGGGACGATCCACGCCGACAATGTTGCGCTATACACCAGAACGACGAGTACGGCCGCCCCGAAGTGCGAGCGCAGTGCTACGCCCGTGGTGCGGTTTCGCACGAATAAGCAAATATAGGTGACATGCGCCACCAGGAAGGCGCCCAGACCCAGCGCGAACAGGCGCGAGTCAAGGTCCAGCAGTACATCGCCCGCGGTGGAGAACGCCAGCGCAAGAGCCAGCAGTCCGGCATCCCGCCGGGCGCCTCGCGATCGCAACGCCAGTAATGCCAGTGCGCCGACTGCACAGCCCTTCACCAGCGCGCTACCGGGGTACGGCTGCCACCTCTGGGTAAACAGATACACGGTGCTCGCCGCAGCCGAGAAGTAAATAAGCGTGGGAGAGCGCATCGCCCCGCAGTATAACGCGGAAATTGGCTGGTTAATTAACCCGGGATTCCCCCACTGGTCGAACGAAGGGTTAAGGTACGATGGACAGCGTTGCTTGTCTGTCCGATGGCTATTAGAATTGGCCTAGATCAAGCCGGGATTGCATGGCCATTCTACTCTGGATTTTCGTGCCGGGATTCACGGCGGCAAGTGCCGCGCTGCTGATTTGCTTCATGATGCGCTGCCGCATGGATGAAGCCATCGCCAGCGAGAGAGGCGCGCTGAAGGAACTGCAGAGCGCGCTGCTGGTGCAGAGAGAAACGCTGGAAAGCGCCATCAGCGACGCCCGGAACGAAGCCAAGCGCGCGGCGTTCGACGAATTTCTCAATGATTTTCGCGTCGAACAACGCCAATACGTCCGGAAAAGCAGGCTATTTTTCATGAACAAGCAGACGCTGGTGTTGCGCGAACGCATTCTGTTCCGGAATCTCCCGCTCTCCAACTGGGTCGAACAGTGCATCACGCTGGAGGAAAGCGTGGGCGCGCCGTACGCCGCCGCACAGGGCCTCACCATCGAGGCTATGCTGGGTTCTTGAAGCGGCTGATCATCCGGCCTGGCGCCATCGGCGATTTCATCGTCTCCATTCCGGCCATCGAGTGCCTGCGCACCGCGTATCTGGAAATCTGGACGGCGGGTCGGAATGTGCCGCTGGCGCGAGTTCTCGCGCAACGCGCACGGTCCATCGCGGATACGGGTCTCGATCTGCTGGAAGTATCCGGCCCGCAGCCGCACCTGCTCGAGACGCTTCGCCAGTTCGATTCGATCGTCTCCTGGTATGGCGCGAACCGGGCGGAGTTTCGCGAAGCGGCCACTGCGCTGCGCTTGCCGATCCGCTTCTTCCCTGCCCTGCCCTCCGCGGGATGCGGCACGCATGCCGTCGATTTTTACCTGAACCAGGCGCGAACTATCGCGGCTTGCGCGAGCGATGGCTTTCCGCGCATCCCGTGCGGCGCGGTGCGCGGCAATGGGGCGGCGATCCATCCATTCGCCGGGAGTGCCGGAAAGCGCTGGCCGCTCAAACGCTTCCAGGAACTGGCGCAACGGTTGACGCGGCGTATGCCGGTAGAGTGGTGCGCGGGCCCCCAAGATGAGTTGCCCGGCGCGCGGCGTTTCGACGATCTGCACGATCTGGCCTGCTGGCTGGCCGGCGCGCGGGTTTACATCGGCAACGATTCCGGCCCCACCCATCTGGCGGCGGCCGTGGGCACGCCCGTGGTGGCATTGTTCGGGCCGTCGGACCCGGCGGTGTGGGCTCCCCGCGGACCGCGCGTGAGGGTCGCCGCGGCGCCTACGCTGGAAGCCATCGAAGTTACCGAAGTCGAGAATCTGGTTTGGGATGCAGCCGGTATGTTATGATCCCTCGCATGTTCTGCCACAAATGCGGTACGCAAGTCAGTTCCGACGTGCAATTCTGTCCTGCTTGTGGAGCATCGCTCTCGCCGGCGGCACCTACCCTGGCCGTCGCGCCGTGGGCCCCTCCCGCCACGGTCGAAGTGCATGCCGGGCGCTGGCTCAGCGAAGGCTGGGCGCTGGTGAACGCGGACCTGGGCAATTACGTCCTGCTGGCCCTGGTGTTTTCGATCCTGAGCGCGGTGGTGCCCGTGATTCTGCAGGGACCGCTGATCGCCGGATTTCACATCTTCACGATGAAGAAGTTAATGGGCCGCCGCGCGGAGTTCGCCGACCTGTTCCTGGGCTTCAATTACTTCGTGCCCACGCTGGTGGCATCCATCGTGATCGGACTTTTTGTATTCTGCGGCACGTTGTTATGCGTGATCCCGGGCCTGGTGGTGGCCGCGATGTACAAGTTCACTTACCTTTTCATCGTGGATAAGCGCATGGATTTCTGGCCGGCCATGGAGGCCAGCCACGCGATCGTGAAGCGCGACTATGTCGGCTTTACGCTGTTCCTGGTCTTGATGGCTCTGGTGAATATCCTGGGCGTGATCTGCTGCATCGTGGGGGTATTCGTCACCATACCGGTGACGTTCGCGGCCGTCACTGTGGCATACAAGGAGATCGTAGGATTCGAACCGCAGACTGTGGACGCTCTGTGACCGCTAACGCGATGGGCCGTTTGGCGGCGGCGATGGCGCTCTTCGCCGCGCTTTGGTATTTCACGGTGCCGGCGGAACCCTCCGTGCGGCTGTGCGCGTTCCATTGGCTGACGGGGCGCCCATGCCCGCTATGCGGCCTGACGCGCGCCCTATTCGCGCTGGCCAAAGGCCGGTGGACGGAGGCCGTGCGCTTCAATGCGCTCAGCCCTCTGGCTTTGGTGATGCTGTGCACGCTTTTCTGGAACGGCCGGGTGCGCCAGCGGGTGTGGGGCGCCGGTGTAACTGCCTTTGCCATCTATGGGTTGTGGCGCGTGTTCTAGAGCCACGCGGGCTCCGGTATGCCATGGCACAAGGGCAACCAGGCTGCTCTTCTACCCAGCGGAGGTTTTCTTACATCATGAATTGGGACCAAGTAGAAGGCCAATGGAAACAGATGAAAGGGTCGGTACGCGAGAAGTTTGGCAAGCTTACCGACGACGACATCCAGGTGATAGGCGGTAAAAAAGACCAGTTTCTGGGCAAGCTGCAGGAACGTTATGGAATCTCGCGCGAGCAAGCCCAAAAGGATCTGGACAACTGGCTGCAGAGCCAGCATGTAACTCACACAGCCGGCGGCTCATACGAGACGGGAACGCCCCGTACCAAGACTTCCGGCAGTGGCGGCGGGCAGCACTAGACGTCGGGCTTACTGATGCCCGCGGCCCGGAATACTGGGAAAAATCGACATACCGGGCCGCGAGCATCCAGTGAGCAGACCGCCGAATCGCAGATCGATGCCGGACTCCCCAAAAAGGAGCCCGGCTTTTTGCCAGCCGCTTGCTAAACTGAAATGGCATGGCGGCAAACCCCGCACCCATATCCAGTCTGGTTGGTGAAGCAGCCGATCTGCGCGGCATGCGCGAGTGCCTGCAATGGTTCACGCGCGAGCGGCAGTGGATCAACGACATTCACCTGCAGCTTTGCCGCGTGCCCGCCCCCACATTTCTCGAACAACAACGCGCCGAGTGGATCGTAGCCCAGTTCCGCAATTTGGGATGGGAAGCGCAGATCGACCGCGCCGGGAACGTCCTAGCCACGCCCGACGCGCACTCGGAAGGCCCTTACGTGGCTCTTACCGCCCACCTGGACACAGTGCTCGCGCCGCGCGGCAAGGAAGATATCCGGGTAGAGCCGGACGGACGTTTCCGCGGTCCGGGCATTTCCGATAACGGCGCCGGCCTGGCGGCCCTGCTGGCGATCGCGCGCGCGCTGAAGATGTGCCCGCCGGTGGATGGCTGGCACGCCGATCTGCTGTTGATCGCAAATGTCGGCGAAGAGGGCGAGGGCAACCTGAGCGGTATGCGCCACCTTTGCAAGCAATCGCCGTTGGGCAGGAAGATCGGAGCTTTTCTGGTGCTGGATGGCGCTTCCACCGATCACATCACCAACCGGGCGCTGGGCAGCCGCCGCTTCGAGGTGACCTTTACGGGCCCGGGGGGACACAGTTGGAGCGATTACGGCGTGGGCAATCCCATTCACGCGCTGAGCCGCGCGATCTCCCAGTTTTCGGATGTGCGTTTCACCGGCCCCCCGAAATCCAGCATCAATGTGGGCTTCATCGAAGGCGGCGCCAGCGTGAACGCGATTGCTCCCCTGGCCCGCGCCAAAGTGGATATCCGCTCGGAGAGCAACGAAAAAATGGATGAGCTGGTGGATTCGCTAACCGCCGCCATCGAGCATGCCCTGGAGGTGGAGAATCAGCGCGCCACCGGCGGCAAGGTCGCGGTGAAGATTCGCGAGATCGGCGCGCGCCCCGCCGCCAACCTGGCCGAGCATTCCCCGATCCTGGCCTATCTCCGCGCGGTGGATAGTCACCTCGGCATTCGCTCACACCTGGATTGCGCGTCCACCGACGCCAACATTCCCATGTCGCTGGGTATCCCCGCGATCTCTATCGGCGCAGGCGGACAGGGCGGCGGCGCGCATACCGCGCAGGAATGGTTCAAGCCCGAGGGCCGCGACCTGGGCCTGAAGCGCGTCCTGCTGACCCTTTGCCTGCTGCTGCGCGATCCTCAATTCACGGCCACCGCGCAGTGAAGCAGGACGCCCCGGCGGCTCAGCGGCGCGCGGAAGCCGCCCTCATCGTCAATACAATTATTTGGGGCGCCACTTTCGTATTGGTCAAACAGGCGCTGCGCGACGTATCCCCGGTTTTGTTCCTGGCCTTGCGCTTCACCTTGGCGACCGTGGTCCTGGTAGTTCTCTTCCGCGGGGCGTGGAGCGCGCCACGCAATCCGCGGTGGTCGTTGACCGGCGGCGCGATCGCCGGGGGATTCCTGTTCGCCGGATACGCCTTTCAAACCATCGGCCTGCAATTCACTACCGCTCCGAAATCCGCCTTTCTCACCGGACTCACGGCGGTGATGACGCCGCTGCTGGGCGCATGCGTCTATCGGAAGAAGCCGCGCGCGCTGGAGATCGGCGGCGTTCTGCTGGCCACCGGCGGGATGGCGTTGATGACGCTTCCGGGAGCGGGCGGCGCGATCAATCGCGGCGATTTGCTGACCATATGCTGTGCCGCATGTTACGCGGCTCACATTCTCACTCTGAGCCGGTATTCGGCCACGGCGAGCTTCGAGCTATTAGCCACTGCGCAGATCGGGATTTCCGCTCTGCTGGCCTGGTCGCTTTTCCACGCGATGGAAACGCCGCATATCAGATGGACGCTGGGAGTATGGGCGGCGATCGCGATTACCGGTATTTTCGCCACCGCGCTGGCTTTCACCTTCCAGGCATGGGCGCAGCGCTACACCACTTCGACGCGCACGGCGTTGATCTTCATGCTGGAGCCGGTTTTCGCCTGGATCACTTCTTACCTGCTCACCGGCGAGTCACTCTCCGCGCGGGCCGCGGCGGGCGCGGGACTGATCCTGACCGGCATTCTGGTGGTGGAAGTGAAACCGTGGCGTCAGGCGGGGTAATCGGCCGCAATTGCATGAGCCAGGCCGGCCGTTGGAATCAGGAGTTCCTGGGTATTATGCAGGTTGGGAGCGGCGGCGGCCTGGTTCAAACCATAAATCCAGTAAGAGTCACACTTCTCCATCAACTTGAAGCACGGATCTACGCTCTTCGAGCAATCGGCCGATGTGACGTAAATCGCGTGATCGTATTTCTTTAACAAAGCGACCCACTGGCTGTCAGTTATTGCGAGCGTGACTGCACATACTCCGTCCGACGCCAGGTCCCTGAGCAAACAGTCATGGCTTTCGCATTCACAATAAGGTTGAACTATGGTAACGCTCATGTTTCACCCCGCTCTGGAGTACTCAATTGCATTAGATAAGGAATCCCAAAACCAAATCCTTGGCCCACTCTCGTAATTCTGATTCGTTAGCATTTGGAAATAGATTCTGTCTTCTGAACTGCGCAACCCACTTATTAATCTGCCAACGCCGCAGTTCCGGAAATAAACCGAACTTATAGGCCGAGATCCCGTTCGCCAAACGGTTCCAACCAAGGTCGAGACAGAGAGTGCGCAGCACCGTCAGGGCAATTGCATAGATCAGCGTGGGTATCTGGGTCGTCTTAAGCTTTGGCCTGGGCGGGACGCGCAAGACGGACCGCGGCTGAACACATGCGAGCTCATTCGCGATTCGATGTCCAGCGGCGGTTGTGACGACAGCAATCATGTGCCAACCATCTTGCTACGGCCATTACATTCGCTAGCACGTACTATATCAGGTTACGTCGATGTTATCAAGGGGTTGCAGACCTGTTCATCTGTAATCTCTGTAATAATCGACGCGATCCCCCAGTTTGGGGCTACGATCGCTTGATTGCAGTCCCGCCTGCAACACAGGACGAGAGTACGGCGCATCTATGAAGAGAGGAAGCCCCGCACGCTTTGAATTAATGCGAGCAGGAAACGGACTCGTTTGCCGGACCGAGGCTTTCCCGTTCTCGTTCCGTCACCGCCAAGCGATGCACGCAGGCTTTCGCGGACCGAAAACATGCTTCGATGGACGCTCCCTGCATGTAGTCGCCTGTAACGTACAGACCCGAAACCTTCCGCAGTTCTCGTCCAACCGCATCCAGGAAGTTTGAATGAGAAGACGTGTAGGCGCACAGCCCCAGATCGAATCGACGGACGGCGAAAGCTTCGCGCTCGCGTTCGGAAACCGGAATATAGCGATTGAGGGCGGCCTCGCCGATGCGTAGCAGATCCTCGCCCCCAACGGAGTCGGCAAAATAACGGCGCGCCGTCCTACCGCTGAACGTGTAGCGAACTACGTGCAGATCGTTAAGGCCATAAGCGCCGGCGTTGCTGAGGGGATCCTGCTCGTCAAAGACAACGGCCCTGACCCTCGAAGAGAAGATTGGCCGGCGATATTCGGCGAGGACCAGCATCACCGGATAGTACGCCACCGAGTGCAAGCGCCGTGCCAGATCGGGAAGGATCGACTCCACCAGGCGCGCGCTGACCGGCGCGGGGGTAGCCATGACCACGCCGGAGCAGGCCAGTTCGCCGGTTGCGCCCGAGTCGTTAGTAACCCGTACGCCGGCGACCCGGCCGTTGCGCAACACCAGCGATTGGCACCGCGTGTTGAGCCGCACGGAGTAGCCGTTCTCGAAATCGCGGAGCAGGGGGGCCAGGCCGTCGCGCAGTTGCTCATAGGTGTCCATCACCATGCGAAAGTTCGACCCGAGATTTCCCAAATGAATTTCGTCGGGTTCCGCACCGTTCATGCGCACGCTCATTGGGCGAATGATACGGCGGCAGAACTCCCGGCCAAAATACTCGCTCACCGGCCGATGGCCATGGCGCTCCTCCAGCGAGTTGAAGAAGCTCGATCCGAGGTAGCCGTTGTCCTCATCGGAGTGCACCCGCCGGAGCATCCGCGCGAAACGCGCCATGTCTAAGGGGGATATGCCGCCCGCCAGATCGAGTAGGCTCCGCCATCGCCGCTGCGCGTCAAAGGTGACCAGCCGGCCGTTGCGGGCCTGGGAAGAGTTCAGGCCGAAATTCTCGAACGGATGCGGTCCGAGCCCGGCCGCGAATTGCCGGAACAAGGTATATCCGCGCCCGATGTTTTTGCCGCCGCAGTCCAACTGGCGATTCCCGAGTTTCACGCACCCCATGCGCCCGCCAATCGCGCTCTCGCTTTCAACGATCTCGGAATCGATTCCGTGTTGCTTGAGGAAGAACGATGTGGCGAGTCCCGAGGCACCGCCGCCGATGACAATCCATTTATCTTTACGCATGGCAGTTCTCCGGTTCACTGCTTACCGCAATTGGGGAATGCGACCGAGATCACCGCGGTTCCCGACAGGATCTCCTGCTGCGAGATACGGATTTCGACGGTCCCCCGCAACACGCCATGTGGGTCGCGCGCCATCGGTGCGACGTGCGCCTCGAGGGTAACCGGGAGGTGGCATTCCACAAAATGCGCGAACTCGATCTCGTATCCGCTCACCAAGGCTTCGATCGGCCTCCGCGCGCCGGCCAGTGAAGCCGCCGTGGTGGCCATCTGAGCGCAGCCTTCCATGAGCAGGATTCCGGGAACGTGATCGCAGGGATGGTCGAAGAAAAACGGGTGTTTGGGGTCCACGATCAGGGAAGCGGCGAAATTGCCGCTGTCGACAAGATCCGGCGTCGAAATCACTACATTCTCAGCCAGCTCGCGGCCAAGCCAGGCGGGGGACATCGGCGCTTCCCGGGGCCGGACGGCAGGGACTTCCGGGTTCCGGGTAGATCGTCTGCGAAAACGCTCGAACAGGGCAGCGGGCTGAATGTTCCAGGCGTAAAGGCTATGAAAGACCTGCTCGCGCTCGTTGAAGATTCTATGTTCCGCCACAATCCGCGAAACGTCTCCATTTTTGCGCGTCTCCTTCTCCTTGATCTGGACCTCGATGACAATCTGTTCGGTGGTCAGTTCCCGCACGGTTCTCCAGAAGGTCTGCGGAATATGTGCAACGCAGTGTTCGAAGATAAAGGCGCTGTCGCGGCTGGCGCCGAAGAACGTATGTGAGATGGCGATGCAGGCTTGGCGGCCCACCTCCGAATAGAACATAATGTCTACGTGGGGCGGCCTGGCCGTTTCGTTGAAGAACCGGTGAACCTTGGGCATGTGCGCGCCACAGAAAAAGCGGCCGTCGCCCGCGGACTGGAGCCCGGTCAGAAGCACATTTTCGAGAGAATGCTTGTGCACCAGCCGCCGCGGGACAGTCTGCTCAAAGCTCAGCGCAGTGCCAGGTTCGCAAGTATTGTCGACTGATAACATGATTGCCGATAGTGACATGATTGTTCTCCTCTTTAAAACGAATCGTTACTGCGCGACCTATTGGCCATCCGACAACGTGTTTGTCGCGCGCAAACACGCGCATCTTTTCTTCACGGTGATGACACGCGCCATGAGGCGGCCATCCTTCGACCTGCGGATCTCGGCTTGGTGCCGGCGAGGCCGGCCGGCGCTGGAGATTTCGGAAAGCCCGACGGTTACGCTTTCGCCGGCGTTCAGGTTTCCGAAGTAATAGGTTTCACGACGCTGCAGAGCGTAGGAGACCTCGGCGCTTTCGCCGGCAACCGATGCTTCGGCCCGCTCCACGATCTGGTGATAACGGGCAAAATAGAGCAGGCCTGCGCCGTTGTAGTCGAGCGCGAGCGTGGGTTGCCACGCGCACTCATGGTGCACGGCTTCGCGGCTGCCGCGTTTCCAGAGCTGATGGCGAAAGGCGCGCTCCAGATCGGTAGCGTCCGCGCCCATTTCCGATTCGGAAGCGCGCGCCGGCTGGGCTACTTCGAGAACATTCCCGCCGTTTTCGCGGCGCCGCAGGAATATGGAAAGCATCTGGACTTCCACGGTCTTCGAACCACACTGCCAGCTATGCAAACTTTCGAACCGCGTCGGGCTGCATTGGATCAGTGAACTGGCGTACTGGAGTAAATCTCCTTCCATGAATTGCTCCATGCATTCGCTGGTAACCCGCACCGCAACGAAGCTGATGTATACGCGGCGTCCCAGCGCGTCCCGCAGTTCGTGCGACGGCGCTCCGAGACGATGGCAAACCATGGACCAATGCAGGTTGCCCGAGGTTTCAAGCAACCACGTTTCCGAGAGGCCGACGCCGCTGAGTTGGGGCATGCCGAGGGTTACCGAACCGGTCCATTGCGGTTCTGTCTCCGCCGTACCCACGCCAACCTTCCGCTTGGAGTTAGCGGAGGCGCTTAACGTTTGCCCCATTTCCAGGCTGCCGGCTATGCTCATCAACCGGGAAGCCGGGCGAGCAGTTTCTTGTAGTTGTAAATTCATGTTCTCTCTCCTGCCCATCTGTACGCTTGTTGCCACGACATGCAGTTCGGTCAGTTGGTTTTGGAGGGCGGCCAGAGCCCGGCTGTCGCGGGACTTAAAAGTCCCGCCGGCACGCTCAAGCGCGCGCCACGGGCACCGGCTCACTACTGAATTCCATCCACCATGTAATGCGGAAAGTCGCGGGAAAATTCTTAAGTAATTTCACCGTTAAACACCCAGCGCGAGCTTGCGGCGTCCCGGTCGAAATTTGGACAGTAATCGTACCCGGGCCTTCAGGCCTGCGGCTCGGCCTCTTGCCGGAGCCCAGGGCGGTTTATGATTTCCACCTGACGATCCTGGATCTTGATGAGGCCTTGGGCGCGAAAACGTCCGAGATTCCGGGAAACTACCTCGCGGACCGTGCCCAGGCGAGAGGCCAGTTCCTGGTGGGTGGCCGGCAAGTCGAAAACCTCGGAGCCAGCTCGGCCGGCCGCGTCCAACAGCATTTTGGCCAATCGCTCGGTGACGCTTCCAAAGGTCATAGTTTCCACCAGGCCCACCAGATGCCGGAGCCGCCGTCCTACGACGGCCAAGACTTTGAGCGCAACATCCGGGTTTTGACGGCAGAATTGTTGAAAATCGGCTTTGTTGACGAACAGGGCGACCACCGGGTCAACCACGCGCACGGACGCCGGATACGGGCCGCCGTCGAACAACGGCAATTCGGCTACGGTGGCAGGAGCGGTCTCAATGGAGAGCATGACTTCACGCCCGCCAGGCGAGGTGCGAAATATCTTGACGCTTCCCTGAATCATCAGGAATATGCCGGCGCATGCCTCACCTTCCCAGAAGAGCATGTCGCCGGCCGCGAATCGCTTTTCTACGGCTCTTTGGGCCAGGCCTTGAAGTTCGGCCTCGCTCAAGGCCGCGAATAGCGCGATTTGCGAGAGTGCCGCGATCTTGGGTAGCAAGTCTTTATCGTAATACGCGCGGCTGCGCCGGCTGAAAGCCGGCTGCGGGCAGAATTGCCCGCCCTCCAAAAACCAAACGGAACTGTTCCCGTGACTTCAGTCACCGGCCGTGAACGCAGCACGTCGTACACTTGTGGGTTAATGGAAGCCAGGCATTATGAGCAATCGCCGTCCCGTCGTACTCGGCACCGTCTCCTTCGCGGTGTGCTTCGCCGCATGGGGGCTCATCGGCGCCTTTGCGCCGCGCTTCCGCGAAGCCTTCCACCTGACACCTTCCGCGACGGCACTGTTGGTGGCGGTTCCCGTGCTGTTGGGTTCGCTGGCCCGCATCCCTATGGGAATCCTGACGGACCGATTCGGCGGCCGATGGATCTTTGCGATTCTCATGGCGTCCGTAGCGATCCCTGTTTGGATTGTGCCGCGGCAGACCACTTACGCGAACCTGCTGATGGTCGCTTTCCTGCTTGGGTTGGCGGGATCCTCATTCGCCATTGGCGTCGGCTATGTTTCCAGATGGACGCCTCCGGCGAGCCAGGGAAGTGCGCTGGGCGTGTACGGCTTGGGCAACATCGGGCAATCCGCGGCCGTATTTCTGGGACCGGTGCTGGCGGCGCGGGCCGGCATGACGACGGTATTTCATGGCGTTGCCGTAATGCTGGTGTTGTGGGCGGGAGCCTTCGCTTTATTGGCCCGCAATGCTCCGGCGACCGCACAGCGCAAGGGTTTGGGCGCGATGATCGACGTGCTCACGCATGAACGTCTATCCTGGCTGCTATCGGCATTCTATTTCCTCACCTTCGGTGGCTTCGTTGCCTTCTCCATCTACCTGCCCACTTTATTGAAAGATGAGTTTCATCTGACGCCCGCCGACGCCGGTTTTCGAACGGCCGGCTTCGTGGTGCTGGCCACGACCATGCGCCCGCTGGGCGGATGGCTCTCCGACCGGATCGGAGGCGCGCGCGTATTATCCGCGGTGTTGCTGGGCGTGGCGCCGTTTGGCATGTTGATGGCCTGGCCGGCGATGATTCCCTTCACCGTGGGCGCCCTCGGATGCGCCGCGCTTTTGGGTCTGGGCAATGGCGCGGTCTTCAAGCTGGTGCCACAGTATTTCCCCAACCAAACCGGAACGGTAACCGGACTTGTGGGAGCCATGGGCGGACTCGGCGGGTTTTTCCCGCCACTCCTGCTGGCATTCTTCCGCAGCCGTACCGGCGCCCTCTGGCCGGGATTCCTGCTACTTGCGGTCACCGCCTGGGTACTTTGGTGGGCGAACCACCGGGTCTTCGTGCCGCGCCAGCAGACGCTCGATATCGGACTACCCGCCGAGTTGCGCCGAACCGCCGACCGGGTACGGGCGGGCGCCTGGGCTACGCTGTGGACCGCGATTCTGGTGGCTGCGATTGTGGTGGGCTCGCGAAACCTGCAAAACTTCGACCCGGCCCTGGTGATCTACACATTCGCCGTGGTTTTCGCGAGCTGGGGCGTGGTCTACCATTACAACGTTTGGCTGGAGAAGCCGCCCACGCGGCTCTACTGGGACCGCGGTTGGGAGTTATACCGTAAGCGCGGAATCTTCAGGAGCCTGCTTCGGGTAGGAACTGTCGCCATCACCCATCTGGCGGCGCAGCGTTTCATCGCGCGGCGCTCACGCCTGCGCTGGTGGATGCATATGTGTCTGTCCTGGGGATGCCTGCTGGCCGTCGCCATCACATTTCCGCTAGTCTTCGGCTGGATTCATTTTCGCACTCTGGCCGGCGATCAACTGACCTATGTCACTTATTTATTCGGCTTTCCCATGGGCGCATTTCACTTGCATACGGTGACCGCCTGGCTGCTGTTCCATGGCCTGGATATCTCGGCGATCCTGGTGTTGGCGGGCATCGCGTTGTCGCTGCGGCGGCGCATGACCGATGAGGGTGCGCGAACGCTGCAGCAGTTCACTATGGATTTCCTGCCGATCATCATGCTGTTCGCTATTTCCGTCACTGGATTGGCGCTCACCGTTTCCCAGGAATGGCTGCGCGGCTCGGCCTATAGCTTCCTGGCGATCCTGCACGCCATTACCGTAATTGCCGCGCTGCTCTTCCTGCCATTCGGAAAGTTTTTCCACATCTTCCAGCGGCCCGCCCAGCTCGGGGTCAAACTGTATCAGGACGCCGGCCTGCAGGATCCCGGCACGAATTGCAGCCGGTGCGGAGAGAGGTTTGCATCCAAAATGCACATCGACGATCTGCGTGCCGTGCTGCCGCAATTGGGCTTCGACTACGCCGTCGCCGGCCCCGCCGGCCATTGGCAAGCTCTCTGTCCGGCATGCAAGCGGAAATCGCTCTCCAGCGCCCAACTGAGGATTCAGGAGACCGCCCGTGGCTAAACTGCCGAGTACGCAGGAAGAGCTCAGCCGCCGCTTCGGGCCGCATCTGAATTACAATCCTCCGGCGGGTTGGCAACGGGATGCGGACAAACGCGGCGATCAACTGGTGAAAACGCATTGCTGCTTCTGCGGCCAGCAGTGCGGAATTCAACTCAAGGTTCGTGATAACCAGGTAACCGGATTTGAGCCCTGGGAGGAGTTCCCTTTCAATCGAGGCATGCTTTGCCCCAAAGGCGTGAAGCGCTATCTGCAGGGCAACCATCCCGATCGGTTGATGGACCCGCTAATGCGCACTGCCGATGGATTCCGCGCGGCGAGATGGGATGAGGCCCTCGATTTCACCGCCCGCCGTCTGCGCGAGCTGCAAGAAAAGTACGGGCAGGATTCCGTGGCTGTCTACGGAGGAGCGTCGCTCACAACCGAAAAATCCTACCTGATGGGTAAGTTCGCGCGCGTGGCACTGAAGACGCGCCACATCGACTACAACGGCCGCCTGTGCATGGTCTCCGCAGGCACGGCATATAAGGCGGCGCTCGGTGTGGACCGCGCCCCAAATCCCTGGAACGACATTACGCAGGCCGAGGTGCTGATGGCAATCGGCGCCAATGTGGGTGAATGCGCACCCATCACCACCGATTACATTTGGCGGGCCCGCGACAAAGGCGCCAGGCTGATTGTGGCCGATCCGCGCTTCACGCCAATCGCGCGCAATGCCGACCTCTATCTTCCGGTGCGGCCGGGAACCGATCTGGCTCTGCTGATGGCCATGCTGCACGTCATCATTCGCGATGGCCTGACGGACCGTGAGTTCATCGACGCGCACACCACGGGCTTCGAGAAGACGGCGGAATCGGTGGGACCTTGGAATCCGCAGCGCGCCGCGGACGTCACCGGGGTTGCGCCGGAGGCCATCGAGAAGGCCGCGCATTGGATTGGCGAGTCCCGCAAAGCGATGCTGATGCATGCGCGCGGACTGGAGCACCAATCGAAAGGCGTGGAGAATTGCGAGGCGGTGGTGGCGATCGCGCTGGCAACCGGCAATATCGGCCGGGAAGGCGCGGGTCCCATCATGATTACGGGGCAAGGCAACGGTCAGGGCGGGCGCGAACATGGGCAAAAGTGCGATCAGTTGCCCGGGCAACGCAGCCTTACCGATCCCGCGGCCCGCGCGCACGTTGCCGGAGTCTGGGGCATCTCGCCCGACGACTTGCCGGGCCCTGGATACAGCGCAGTGGAAATCATGAACGCCATCCATGCGGGCGAGATTAAAGGGCTGCTCTCGATATGCTTCAATCCGCTGGTATCGCTGCCCGATGCGAACTTCACCCGCGAGGCGCTGGAGAAACTGGAGTTTTTCGGGGTCATCGATTTCTTTCTGTCGGAAACGGCGGCGCATGCCGATGTGGTGTTGGCCGGCAGCCTGCAAGAAGAGGAAGAGGGTGTTACGGCCAATGTGGAGGCGCGGGTGATTCACATCAAGAAGGCCGTGGACCCGCCCGGCAATGCGCGCCGCGATTCCGAAATCATCTGCGACCTGGCGCGGCGTTTGGGCCGGGGCCAGTACTTCCCGTTCACCGAGCCACGCGAGATCTTCGAGGAACTGCGTCTGGCATCCCGAGGCGGAATCGCCGACTATTACGGCATGACCTACGAGAAGATCGACCAAAACATGGGGGTCTTTTGGCCGTGCCCCACCCTTGACCACCCCGGAACACCCCGTCTGTTTGAAGGCGGCCGCTTCTTTCATCCCGATGGCAAGGCCCGCTTTATGAGTCTGGCTTGGCGCGATAGCGGAGATCCTGTGGACGCCGGATTCCCGGTCTACCTCACCACCGGCCGGGTCGTGAGCCAATATCTATCCGGCGCGCAGACCCGCCGCATTGGTGCGCTGGTGGATCAAAACCCCGAACCAAAGGTGGAGATCCATCCGCGGTTAGCGGAACAGCACGGGATCGGTAACGGTGATTGGGTTACGGTGACGTCTCGCCGCAGCGCGATTACTTTGCAGGCGATGGTAGTGCGAACTATCCGGCCCGACACGGTATTTATTCCCTACCATTGGCCCGGCGGCCGGAGCGCCAATCGTTTGACGCACCGGACATTGGACCCACGCAGTAAGATTCCGGAATACAAAGTCTCGGCCTGCCGCATCGAGAAGGCCGCGGGACCCGGAGGCCGTTGGTAATGTTCGGGAAGGAATTCTATGTTGACCCTTCGCGCTGCATCGGGTGCCAGAGTTGCCTGAAGGCTTGCGAGGAATGCGACACGCATCGCGGCATTTCGATGATCAACTTCGATTTTGTGGATCGCCCGGAGTCCATCGCAACCGCGGCTTATGTCTGCTGGCACTGTGACGAGCCCACTTGCGCCCAGGTTTGTCCCGCCGATGCCATCAAGAAGTATGACGACGGAATCGTCGGCTCGTCGTTGAAACCGCGGTGCATCGGCTGCTCCAATTGCGTGCTGGCATGCCCATTCGGAATTCCCAAGCTCGTGCCGGAATACGAGCAGATGATGAAATGCGACATGTGCTACGACCGCACTTCGGTGGGTAAGAAACCGATGTGCGCGACTGTATGCCCGAGCCAGGCGCTGACCTATGTAACGCCGGAAACGATTGCCGCGACGCGCAGAGAGAAGCCCGTCAACACATTCTGGTTCGGCAATCAGAAGATCACAACCAAGGTTTACATGATGGCTCCCGCCGATACCGGTGAGATCGCCATCGACGTGGCGGACTACACATGGGAGGGGGGAGAATGAGTTGGTTCCGCAAGCCTTCCAGCACACCGCTGTGGCAGGATGAGTTCACGGTACATACGGCCGACGAAAGGTATGTAAATCGCCGGCAGTTCACGAAGTTCTTGACACTGACGAGTTTTGGCATGCTAGTGGGGAACATCTGGATTCTGGCGAAATCGGCGCTCCGCCGCGCTCCCACTTATCCGCGGATGGCGGTGGCGGCGGCAGATGAGATCGCCGTGGGTGGCGTGAAGATCTTCGGGTATCCTACGCCCAACGATCCATGCATTCTGGTGCGTACGGGCGACGATTCCTACGCGGCGTACAGCCAGAAATGCACGCATCTTTCCTGCGCCGTGTATTACGAAAAAGAGCGGAGCCGGCTGGAGTGCCCGTGCCACCTGGGGTTCTTCTCGATCGCGGATGGCTCGGTCTTACAGGGTCCGCCGCAGCGCGCCCTGCCGCGCGTCGCGTTGGAACGGCAAGGCCGCCAGCTAATTGCTGTGCGGATGGAAGGAGAGAGCGCATGAATGCCGACCCGCCGCAGAATCGTGGACTCACGGCGATCGATGGCGCCATGGCGCTGATCGTGATTCTGCTGATTGTGCAGATTTGGCTGCTCTCCGCGACCCTGGAATCGTATCTCGCGGGCCATCCGGAAGCGGCCCTGCCGGGCGCCATGATCTCCGGGATCCTATTTGCGGCTTGCCTGGGATTGTACCGGTTTGTCGACCGGATCGATTCCGAGATCCGCCGGGGTTAACCGAGGCTGGCCAGTCTACGTAACCCAGGTGAGGTGTTTCCCACCGAGCGCGAACGGAGGACTACCGCCCCTACTCGCCGCACGGTTTCGCGCGGACCCTTCGGAACAACACCCTGCTAATAGAATCCTTACGTGTTTCTCACATCTTCTTAAGGAAGCCGGCGTTACCGTAGTGGCTGTTTGGCACGGGACGGAACATCCAAATATCAGATAGCGGCGATCAGAAATCTCTATCGAGTCTTAATGTCTTTCTTATGCCTCTCAGGCCGACGCTTTGCAATACTTGCGTCTACCGAAAACCTTTCTCCCTGCCTGAGAGAGTAGTCATGCCCCGTCGCCGGACGCAGAGGACCTCCCTGTCGACATCCAGGTTGCTCTGTACCGGGAGTCCGAGAATACACTATGACATTCATTAACGGCAGTCAGCGGTTTCAGAAGTCGATCTTCAGCCTGCTCGGTTTGGCGGCAGTGGCGTTCCCCGGGCGGGCCTTCCAGATGGCCGCGGAATTACCCAGCGCGGCGGCAGGTGCGGTGTCCTATGGCGTCCTGCACGGAGTCACTAAGGGTCCTAGTGGCCAAAGTGTGCTCGGGGTACAAGTAACCGTGCAAAACGTGGACGAGCCGCTTAAGCGAACTGTGTTGAGCGGCCGCGGCGGCAACTTCCTGATTGCCGATCTTAAGCCCGGACGGTACCGTCTGTCAGCACAGGCTGAAGGGATCGGCGCAGCCGCACCGGCGACCGTCGAGATTGCGCAAAACCAAGTTACCTATGCCAACGTCCAACTCGCCGCGGACGATGGGCCCGCGCAGCCGGCCGATTCTTCCGTACCGGATGCCGCGTTGAAGACGCGCACGCCCGCCGTGACGGAGACGTCGGTGGTGGCCGAACTGGCGGCCATGAAGGCGCGCATTGAGTTTCTCGAAGCGGAATTGCAGAAGCAGAGCGGCCGCCAAGAGGCGCCGCGCGGGCCATTGGTTGCCGCGGCCAAACCTACGCCCGAAGCCGGTCCCGCGCCCGTTCCGCAGCAATCCGCGGCCGCGCCGGCAGCCGCCGCGCCGCCTGCGCCAACTATTCCGGACGCCTTGCAGGCCCCCGAATCCACTCCCGGAGTGGACAACTTCACGCCTTTCGCGTACGGCGACTTTACGTGGCTCAATGGAACTCCGCGCAACAAGGACACTGTTCTGGACACGAAGTTCTTTACGCCGGAGGTGCGGTTCGACACTCAGTACATGGAGGATTACAACCAGCCGATCGATCACACGATCGTCGGGGCCACCGAGTCATTCCGATCGGGCGAAGTCCAGGTTGAGCAGATCAGCGTCGGCGGCGATTTCCACTGGCAGAATGTGCGCGGCAGAGTCCTGTACATGGATGGCCTGTTTGCGACCACTACGCCGCGCAACGACGCCAGCGCGGGAGTTGGACAATGGGATCTTCGCGACGCCTACAAATACGTTTCGGAAGCTTATGGCGGTTACCACTTCAATGTGAACCATGGGCTTAACGTGGACGCCGGCATATTCGTGTCGTACATCGGCCTGTTCAGTTATTACAATTTTGATAACTGGACCTATCAGCCGTCGTACGTGTCGTCGAACACGCCCTGGTTCTTCAACGGCCTACGCGTTCAGTGGTTCCCCACGAACAAGCTGAAAATCGAGCCATGGTTCATCAACGGATGGCAATCCTACGCCAAGTATAACGGCCATCCGGGCTTGGGAGGGCAGCTTCTTTGGGAGCCGAAGGAATGGTTCAAGCTGGTGGCCAACCAATACGGCTTCGGACAGGATAACCTGGGACTTCCCAAAACGGAACGCATTCACACGGACGACAGCATCCTGATCAGGTACTACAGCAAGCCGGAAAGCCTGGGCCTTTCAAAGATGGCATTCTCGCTCACCGCCGACGCGGGATGCCAGTACGGGGGCGGACTACAGTGCACGGGCGCACCCAGCAAGGGCAAGTCAACGTTCATAGGATGGATGCTCTATGACCGCATGTGGTTCCACAAGGATAAGTACGGGCTTACGCTGGGCGGCGGAGAGATGAGCAATTGGGGCCGTTATCTGACGCTGCTGCCGCCGATCGATGGCGCCGACGCCGTCTCTGGGACGCCTTACTTCACGGAGAATCCGGGGCAACGGGCGCACATGTGGGATAGCACGATTACTTTCCAATACATGCCCAGACAGTACATTACCTGGTGGGCGGAAGCTGGATATCGTCACGCGGACATCCCGTATTTCGCGGGGCGCGGCGGCGTCACTCCTCCGGGCGGCAACAACGGCGATCCACAATACTATACTTGCGCCAGCGGAGCCACTTCAGGTACAAACAGCCTGGCTGGAGCGGAAGCTGCGTGCGGCGGTGGGCTCAGCAGTGTGTGGTTCCCCGACCTACGCCGCAGCGAGTTTAAGACCTCTGTTGGAGTGATGGTGAAGTTTTAGGGCTACTTACGCGAACGGAGTCACGAAGATGCGTTGTTTCGCGATGCCGGCGGTTTGCCTGATGGCAGCCGCGGTCACACTCATGGGCGGGGATCCCGCCTGGAAAAGCAAGCCTGGCGATCTGTGGACAGAAGAGGACGCCCGGCAGATCCTCGCCCGGTCGCCTTGGGTGAAGGAGAATAGAGCCACGGTCACGCGCCGCCTGACGGAGGACCAACTTAGGGAAGCCGGTCAAATGGGGCAACCCCGCGGGCTCGGCAACGAGGGGATAGACGCGAAGGTCAGCGGCGAAAAAGTGTCGCCGAATATTTTCACCGGCCCCGGCGGCGATGACCGCAGCGCGAGGTCTCTCTCGCGGCCCATGACCTTGCAGGTGCGTTGGGAGAGCGCTCTCCCGGTCCGGCTCGCGGAGATCAAGGCGCACGAGATGGAGCCTCCCACGCTGGAGGGCGATGGCTATCAAGTGGCGGTCTATGGCGTCCCCGGAGGCGATTTCAAGGGCGATCCTGGAGAATTGGGCAAGCCCCTGAAGAACCTGGCGGCCTTGAAGCGCGAGGGGAAGAAGGATGTGAAGCCGGTCCGGGTGGAGGTCTTCCTGCGGGAGAAGGACGTGGTAGTTGTCTATCTGTTTCCTCTCTCCGCGGAAGTCGTCAAGAGAGACGGACAGGTCCGATTCGAAGCACAGATCGGCCGGATTGTTGTCGCGCAAACTTTTGACCTGAACGAAATGGAGTTTATGGGCAAGCTGGAACTGTAACTTTGAGATATGCGATGGAGCCTGAGATGTACCGCGCACGCACTCTTATGTTCCGGGATTGGCCCGCGGTAACCGCGGCACGGAAGCTTGGACTTGGATTGCCATTCTGGTTCTGTCTCGCCGCCCTGGCCGCATCCACTTACTTGTCCTTTCGTTGGGGGCAGAGTTTTGCGTTCACCGGATTCCTTCACCTGGTCATCGTAGTATTTGCAGCCGTGTACGGCGGGTTTTGGCAGGCAACCGCGATCTCGGTGGCGGCGGCTGCCTGCCTGAACTATTTCTTTGTGCCACCCATATTCAGCTTTGTAAACAGTCCGGCTAACTGGGCCGCGCTGGGCGCATTTGAGTTCACCGCGCTGGTCATCAGCCGGCTTTCGCTGGATGCCCGGCTCCAAGCCATCGAAGCCATCGCGCGCCGGCGCGACATGGAACGCCTTTACGAAACGTCGCGCCGGATACTGCTGCTGGACAATCGCGGGGAGTCCGGGGAAACCATCGCATCGCTGATACGCGAGATGTTCGATCTGCAGGCGGTTCGTTTGTACGATGCTCTCTCGGGTACCACCTATCAAAGCGGCGAGATGCCGGCGATGGCGGAACAGCAAACACGGGATGCCTATTTTCTGGCCGCGGACAGGTTCGATACCGAAACCGCCACTTGGTATTGTGTGCTCCGTCTGGGCACGCGCGCGGTGGGTGGCCTGGGGCTGCATGGGACACGGATGCCGCAACTGGTGGCCACGGCATTGGCATCGTTAAGCGCGGTGGTTTTGGAAAGGGCGCGCGCCTTGCGGAGAGAGGCCGGCGCGGAGGCGGCGCGGCAGACGGAACAGTTGCGGACGGCGGTGCTGGATGCCCTGGCGCATCAATTCAAGTCACCGCTCACGGTGGCTCGCACCGCAAGTTCCGGTCTGCTGGCGGTCGGAGGAATGTCCGAGCTGCAAACAGAATTGGTCACGGTGATCGACCAACAAGTCTGCATGCTGGAGCATCTGGCTTCGCGGCTGCTCAGCGCCGCTATGCTGGATGGCGCGGAATTCAAGCCCAAACGCGAAAGATTATCCGTCTCGGCACTGATACGCACCGCCATAGGGAGACTTGACCAACGGGCTGACCGTGAGCGTCTTTGTGTTTCCGTGCCCACTCCGGAGTTGCCGATTCTAGCCGACCGGGAATTGATCCTGACGTCCATCGTCCAGCTTATCGACAATGCCATTAAGTACTCCGAACCCGCATCGCCGATAGAGATTGCCGGTACAGCCAAAGGAAATGCGGTGGTCCTGACCGTGCGCAACAAAGGCCTGGTCATCGCGCGACAGGACCGCGAGCGTGTCTTCGAACGGTTTTATCGCGCGCCGGAAGCGCAGCACTTGCCCGCCGGCACCGGATTGGGGCTTTCGATCGTCAAGAAGATCGTGGCATCGCACCAGGGAAGTGTTTGGGCCGAAGGGGAAGCAGGATACGGGACTTCTTTCTCGATGTCACTGCCGGCGTATATCCCAGCGGGGGGAGCGGACATTCAATGAGCATGTTTTCCACACCTGGCAGCGTTCTGGTTACCGACGACGACGCCGATCTGCGGCGGGTGCTCAGCCGGACTCTGGACGCATTGGGCTTCGAAGTTTCCGAGTCTGCCAATGGTGAGCAGGCGGTGCGGACGGCCGCCGTGCGCCCATTCGATGCGGTTCTCATGGACGTCAACATGCCCGGCATGGGTGGCATCGAGGCCTGCCGGAAAATCCGCCAGAATGCCCCGCGCTGCCAGATTCTGATGCTCACCGTTCGCGACCGCGAGGCCGACAAGATTGAAGCGCTGGATGCGGGGGCCGACGACTACATCACTAAGCCTTTCTCGATTCCGGAACTGGCCGCGCGCTTAAGGTCCGCGGTCCGGCGTTCCACCACCACGGTGCTCGACTCGCGAATGCCGATTTCCATCGGGGCGATCGAGCTCGATCCCATCCGCCGCATCGTACGCAAGGGCGGCGCGGTATTGCGTCTAACACCCAAAGAATTCGACTTACTGCATTACCTGATGAGCCACCCGGGAGTACCTATCGCCCACTCGAAGCTCCTGCGCGCCGTATGGGGCGAGGAATACGGCCAGGAACTGGAATACTTGCGCACTTTCATGCATCAGTTGCGGCGGAAACTGGAAGCCGATCCGTCCGCTCCCGAGTACTTGCTGACGGAACTTCACTTCGGCTATCGCTTCCGGGAATCGTCTTAGCGGGCCGTACTTGAACGAAACCTTTCCTATAGACGGATTCTATAGGGAAGATCGCTTTTTTGGTTCTCTCCTTATGCCGTCCTCATGCGGCTTGTCCTAATCTGAATCAAATGCACCACCTGGTTGGGCACACGGCTTACTTATGAAACCTAAAGGTCTGGCAATTGCCGGTTTGTTCGTCGCTATCTTGTCACTGCTGACGCTGGCCGCCTGTCACGGCGCGAAAGCCGACCAGGCGGCGGAGGATCCGCCTGCCGCCAAAGTCACACCTGGCGCGGACATCAATCTCTTCGCGGTGGACCACCCGGAGCAATTTCCCCTGGCAACTGCCGGCAGCCATCCCACCACTTCCGAGTTGGTGGTGACCGGTTCGGTTACCCCGGACATTACGCGTAATGTCCCGGTGGTGTCACTGGCCTCCGGCCGGGTGATGTCCATTCACGCGCGGCTCGGGGACACCGTAAAGAAGGACCAGTTGCTGATGACCATTCGCAGCGACGACGTATCGGGCGGGTATTCGAACTACCGGATGGCCGTCGCGGATGAGATTCTTGCCCGGACCCAGTATGAACGCTCGAAGGATCTTTATGAGCACGGCGCCATAGCGCTGAACGATCTGCAAGTGGCGCAGGACACGGAAGACAAGGCCAAGATAGCGGTGGATACGGCGGCGGAGCATCTGCGTTTGCTGGGCAACAACCCGGAAAAGCCCGTTTTTATGGTGGACATCTTCGCCCCCACTTCGGGGATCATTACCGACCAGCAAGTGACCACCGGCTCGTTGGTGCAGGCGTACAATACTCCATATCCGTTTACCATTTCCGACCTTTCGTCCACGTGGATTGTCTGCGACGTGTATGAGAACGACCTGGCCACTGTCCGGCTGGGCGACCCGGCCGATATCAGCCTGAACGCCTATCCAGACCGCGTTTTTAAGGGACGGGTCAGTAACATCGGCGCCATTCTCGATCCGAATATTCGTACGGGCAAAGTCCGTATTGAAGTTCCGAATCCCGGAATCATGCGGCTGGGCATGTTCGTGAAGGCCACCTTCCACGGGCAGACCACCGAGATGCACACAGTTATCCCGGCATCCGCCATCCTGCACATGCACGATCGCGATTTTGTGTTTCTCCCCGCGCCCGGCAGTAAGTTTCGCCGTATGGAAGTAGTGGGCGGCGACCTCTTGCCGGACAACACGAATCTGCAGGAAATCAAGTCAGGACTCCAGCCAGGCCAACAAGTGGTCACTAATGCGCTGGTGCTGGACCACGTGCTCGCCCAGTGAATCTGAATCGAAAGCAAAACGAAAACAGGAAACAGGGATGATCCGCGCTCTTGTAGACTTCGCGCTTAACAACAGGTTCGTTGTGTTGGCTACGGCCGTGTTATTGCTCGGTTGGGGCGCCATCTCATTTCATAACTTGCCGGTGGAGGCCTATCCCGACATCGCCGACAACTATGTGACGGTGATTACGCAGTGGGCGGGGCGGTCCGCGGAGGAGGTGGAACAGCAGGTCACCATTCCCATTGAAATCCAAATGGCTGGAATGCCGCACATGACGTTTCTGCGGTCCGAGTCGATTTTCGGCCTGTCGTTCGTGATCATGATCTTCGACGACAGCTCCGTGAACGATTGGAACCGGCAGAAGGTGTTGGAAAGGCTCACCCAGGTCAATCTGCCTCCAGGACAGAACCTGCAGCCGCAAATCGGCACGGACTGGAGCACCACGGGCCAGATCTATTGGTACACCCTCCGCAGCACCAATCCCCGCTATGACCTGATGGAACTGCGATCCATCGAAGACTGGGTGCTACTGAAGCAGTTCAAATCCGTGCCCAATGTAGTGGACGTTTCCGATTTCGGCGGCACGGTGCGCGAGTATCAGGTGCGCGTGGATCCGAACAAGCTGGTGTCGTATGGGATGAGCATCGGCCAGGTGGAACAGCAACTCGCCAACAACAATATCAATGCCGGCGGCAGCTTCGTCGAAGAAGGCATGCAGCAGATGAACGTTCGCGCGCTGGGCCTGTTCGGCGGCGTAAGCGACATCGAGCAGACGGTTTTGAAGACTCAAAGTGGGACGGCCCTGCGGGTAAAGGACATCGCGGAAGTCACCCAGGGCCCGAAGATCCGGCTGGGCCACATGGCCAGAGCCAACCACATGGAGGATGGGCGCATCGTCGATGAGCCCGATGTGATCCAGGGCGGAGTGTGATTACGCAAAGGCGCGGAAGAGGAACCCACGCTCGAAGCTATCCACAAGAAGGTGCACGATCTGAACCACGGCATTCTGCCTCCCGGGGTGGAAGTAGTTCCCATGCTGGACCGCAGCGATCTTCTGCACTTCACCTTGCACACCGTGATGCATAACCTGACCGAAGGCATGCTTCTGGTGAGCGTCATTCTGTTTTTGTTTCTGCTGAATGCGCGGGCCGCCATCATCGTCGCGCTGACCATTCCGTTCTCTCTGCTATTCGCATCGATCTGGCTGGATTTGAGCCACATTCCGGCAAACCTGCTCTCGCTGGGCGCGCTGGATTTCGGAATGGTGGTGGATGGAGCCGTAGTGATGGTGGAGAATATTATCCGCCATTTGAGCCGGGGCAGCCGCCGCACTTCGTCGGGAACTCCGAAGACGACCGCCGAGATGATTCGCGAAGCTTGCCACGAAGTGCAACGGCCGGTGTTTTACGCCATCGCCATTATCATCACCGCCTATATGCCGATCTTCACGCTGCAGCGCGTGGAGGGCCGGTTATTCCGGCCGATGGCCTGGACGGTGGTTTTCGCTCTTCTCGGCGCTATGACCTTTTCCATTCTGATCGCGCCCGTGCTGGCCGCCACATTTTTTCGCAAGGGGGTTAAGGAACGGCGCAACCCGATCATGGAGTTTCTCACGGAGCAGTATCGCCGGCGGCTGCGCTGGGCCGTGCAGCATCGCTGGTTTGTCGCCTGCATCGGCATCGCCGCGCTGGCTGGAACCATCTACATGGGCTTTGGCGGCGTCATTGGCGCGGAGTTCCTGCCGCACCTGGATGAAGGCGCGATCTGGGCGCGCGGCACATCTGGCGAATAGCACCAGTCTTTCGGAGGGCGAGAAATTCACCACCAACGAGCGCTATGTGTTCGCGTCTTTCCCGGAGGTGAGTAAGGTCGTGTCGCAGGTGGGCCGGCCGGATGACGGAACCGACACCGGAGGATTCGGCAACACCGAGTATTTCGTGGATTTGAAGCCGCACGACCAATGGCGCCCGGTGTTTCATAAGAACAAAGAGGAACTGATCGCGGCCATGAATCGCGCGGTGCAAAAGTATCCGGGCGCGATCTGGAACTTCTCCCAACCCATCGAAGACAACGTGGGAGAAACGATGACGGGCACAAAGGGTTCGCTGGCGCTGAAGATTTTCGGAGACGACCTGAAGCTTCTCGAGCAAAAGGGCGAAGAAGTTACGGATGTCATGTCGGGCATTGCGGGCATGCATGACGTGAAACTCTTGCGCGATTTCGGCCAGCCGAATCTGGACTTAACCATCGACCGGCGCATGGCCGCCCGATTTGGAATCAACGTGGCGGACATACAAGACGCCGTCCAGACCGCCGTGGGCGGCAATGCCGTGAGCCAGGTGCTGATCGGCGAGCAGCGGTACGACGTGGTGGTGCGCTACCAGACGCCTTATCGGAATACGGCGAGAGCCATTGAAAATGTTCGTCTGGTGGCTCCTTCCGGAGAGCGGGTGTCTCTGGCGCAGTTGTGCAAAGTCAACGTGAAGGATGGCGCGTACGATATTTACCGGGAAGGCAACAGCCGGTACGTGGCGGTGACCTTCAACGTGAGGGGCCGGGATCTGGGGACCACGGTCGAAGACGCCGTGAAACAGATTGGCGCAAAAGTGAAAATGCCGCCGGGCTATAGCATCGGCTGGTCCGGCGAGTACGAGAGCGAGAAGCGGGCGGAAGCGCGGCTGGCAGTCATCGTCCCGCTGACTATCCTGGTGATCTTCATCATCCTCTACACCATGTTCCGGTCGTTTAAGTGGGCGATTCTCATTCTATTAAACGTGGGTCTGGCCCGCGTCGGAGGCTTCCTGGCCCTGGTGATTACCGGAACCTACCTCAGCGTTTCCTCGGGCGTCGGCATGCTGGCGCTGTTTGGGGTGTCGGTGCAGACCGGCGTCATCATGCTCGAATACATCAACCAACTCCGCGCGCGAGGCCACTCGATCGCGGATGCCGCGGTGGAAGGCGCGGTCTTGCGGCTTCGTCCCATCATGATGACCATGCTGGTGGCGACGCTTGGATTGCTGCCGGCGGCTCTCTCGCATGGCATCGGATCGGATTCGCAGCGGCCCTTCGCGATCGTGATTGTAGGCGGGTTGATTTCCGACCTGTTGCTGAGCATCGTCCTTTTGCCTACTTTTTATGTCTGGATCGCGGGGGATAAAGACGTACTGCCGAAACCGGAGGAGTCTTTTGAGCACTAAACGTGGAGCTTGGGCAGTTTGCGCGGTGTTGGCTTCGATGGCCAGTGCGATTCCGGCGCTCGGACAGGCGGCGCCGGGGGCGGTCAAAATCACGCTCGACGAGGCCATCCGGCTGGCGCTCGCGCACAACCATAGCCTGCTGGCCGCGCGCACGAATATACAGCAGAACCAGGCCGCGGAGATCACCGCCAACCTGCGTCCGAACCCAACGTTGTTCACGGATTGGGAATACCTGCCGCTGTCCCCCCCGCCAGGCGTGTCTTTTTCCACTTATCTGCAAGCCTCGACCGAGGGCGACCTGGGGTTGAGCTATCTTATTGAGCGCGGCCACAAGCGAGCGCGCCGGCTGGAAGCGGCCAAGGCGGCCACCGCGGTGACGCGGGCGCAGGTAACGGACAATGAACGCAGCGTCGCGTTTCAGGTGGGTTCTCTCTTCGTCAATGCCCAACTCGCGGAGTCCACCCTGGAGCTCGCCGAGACGGATGTGAAGAGCTTTCAGAAGACTGTCGACATCAGCGAAATTCAATATAAAGATGGCGGCATGAGCGAGAACGATTACCTGAAGATCAAGATCCAGTTGGTGCAATTTCAGACTGACGTGGAACAGGCGCAGGTCAACAAGGTACAGGCGCTGTCGGACCTCCGGCAACAATTAGGTTATGAATCGGTTCCCGCCGACTACGGCGTCGTGGGTGAATTCGAATACCGGCCGCTGGCTGTCACCATCGAGGAACTGCAGGCAAAGGCCCTGCAGAATCGGCCGGACCTGCGCGCCGCGGTGCTGGGCGTAACGGCCGCCAACACTCAATACTCCCTGGCCAAGGCGAATGGCAAGCAGGATCCCACGATTTCCGGCAACTACTCGCACGCCAACGGCATCAGCGGCGCGACTTGGTCGTTCAGCATTCCGCTCGCAGTTTTCGACCGGAACCAGGGCAATATTGCGCAGACGCGTATCGCCATCCGGCAAGCCGAGGAGCAGCAGAAGGCGGCCGGCGGGCAGGTTCTCACCGACGTAAAGGACGCCTACGAAGGGATGCAGGAGAGCGCGCGCGTGGCCCAGCTCTATAAGTCCACCTATCTCGACGTCGCGCAGAAAAGCCGCGACATCAGCGAATACGCTTACCACAAAGGCGCTTTGGCCCTGCTGGATTTCCTGGACGCCGAGCGCAGCTACCGCGCCACCGAGCTCGCCTACCGGCAAGCTGTAGCGGCCTACCTGACGGCTTTGGAGCAGCTTCGCCAGGCGGTGGGAACCAGGGAGTTACATTGATCCAAACCATGAAAAAGGCAGAAGTCCGCGCGCGCATCGAAGATATCGGCATCATTCCAGGCATTCGTGTGGCGACGCCCGAACACGCGCGTTTCGCCGCGGAAGCGGTCAACCGTTCCGGCATTCCCATCGCGGAGATCACCATGACCGTGCCGGACGCGCTGGATGTGATTTCGCATCTGACTCGCGGCTTCCCGGAAATGGTAGTGGGCGCTGGAACCGTTTTGGATCTCGAAACGGCGCGCCGCTGCGTGGAGGCCGGCGCCATGTTCCTGACCAGCACGGGCCTGGTCCCGGAGGTTGTGGAATTCGCCCTGAAGAACGATATCGTCGTCTTTCCGGGCGCGATGACCCCCACCGACCTGATCGCGGGGTGGAAGATGGGCGCCGACTTCATCAAGATTTACCCGTGCGGACCCTTGGGAGGGCCCAGTTACATCCGCGCTTTGAAACTGCCCTTTCCACAGGTGCCGCTGATCGCTACCGGCGGCGTCAATCAAAGAACCGCCGGCGATTTTATCCTGAACGGAGCCACTGCCCTGGGCATCGGATCGGAGTTAATCAACCCCGAGGGCCTGCCCATGATGAAGGAAGAACAGATCCGTGAACTGGCGCGTAGGTATCTGAGAATCGTGAAAGCCGCCCGCGCGCAAAAGGAGGGCGGGTGACCGCTATGACAAACAGACTGGCGGTGATTTGCGGGCTAAGTCTGCTGGGCGCGATACATCCGTTGCGGGCCGCGGAGGACGTCTACGAGACAGGGCCTAAGCAGTCGTTTGAAACAACGACCACGGAGCGGGTGGCTTTTGCGCCGGGCGGAACCATTCGTCTGAACAACTCGTATGGCTACCTGACGGTGGAAGGCTGGGATAAACCGGCGGTTGAGATCGTGGTCATTAAATCGACCGATGGCTTTTATCCACCCAGCCGGCAGAAACAGGCGGAGAACTCCTTCGCAGAGGTCCGGGTGGCCACGGAACGGCGCTCCGATAAAGAGCTGGTGATTTCGACAATTCCCGGACGCCATCGCTTTCTACCGCGGGCTAAACACGGCGTCACCGTTGAGTACCGGATGCATGTGCCGCGCGAGTCGCGGCTGGTAATCCATCACGACAACGGGTATGTATGGGTAAGCGATATGACGGGAGACCTGGAGGTGCGCAGCCACACCGGAGACATGATCGTGATGCTGCCGGAACACGGTCCATATTCGATTGATGCCAGAACCAGACTGGGCAGCATTTCATCGGATTTTACAGGCAAGAGCCGGAGCCGTCTGAGCCAATTCCTCGTGGGTTCGCACTTCGATCGTGCAAGTCAGACCCCGAAGCGCCAGATCTATCTGCGCATGGGGCGCGGGAGCATCGAGGTATTACAAGATCTGCCGGACCGGCCCGTCGAAAAACACTGAGGGATGTCCGCTAACGCGAAGGCACACTCGCCGGGTGGCTGGCGATGGTTCTTCCAGCGGGCAGCCGGATGGTGAAGCGCGCGCCGCGGCCCGGTTCGCTCTCGACCGTAATGTCTCCACCCATCATCCGGCAGAACTTCCTGCTAATCGCCAGCCCCAGGCCCGTGCCGTTGTATTTTCGGGTGCAAGAGCCGTCCACCTGCGAGAAGGGACGGAACAGCTTGCTCAAGTCTTGCGCGCCGATCCCGATGCCGGTGTCGGATACAAGCACTTCAGTCCACTCCCCGTCTTGGCTGTGCCGCCTGTCCACGGCCACCGTAACGCGGCCATTCTCAGTGAATTTGCAGGCGTTGTTCACCAGGTTCAGGACGCTTTGCCGGAACTTGGCCAGGTCCGCATAGACCAGCCGGGCATGCTCGGGACAGTCGATCTCCAGCACGTTGCCCTGTTGCCGCGCCATCGGCTGCAAGGTGCCGCAGATGTCCTCAAGCACCGGCGCGACGTCGAAAGTTTCCGCCTTGACCGCTTCGCGGCCGGACTCGATTTTGGAGAGATCCAGGATGTCGTTGATGATTCCGAGCAAGTTGTGGCCGGAGCGCTCGATCTTCTCCAGGTCGTGCCGTACTTCCTCCTGCTCCGGTCCGATGTAATCCTCAGTGAGCATCTGGCTATAGCCAATAATGGCATTCAGCGGCGTCCGCAGCTCGTGGCTCATGGTGGCCAGGAAGACGCTCTTGGCCCGATTCGCTTCCTCGGCGGCTTCTTTGGCGTGCACTAACTCGGCCTGTGCGCGGTTCAACTCGTTGAGCCGCCCGAGGAGTGCCGCGTCGCGAAATTCGATTTCGGACAACATCCCGTTAAATGTATCGACGAGCTGACCCAGGTCGTCGTCGGCGCGCTTGGTCGCCCGCACGGAGTAGTTCCTTCGATCGGAGACGGCTTTCGCCACCTCCGCCAGGTGCGCGATCGGCACCGAGACCACCCGTTGCAGCCTGAACGATAGGCCCAGCGCGAGCGCGGCGGCGCCCAGCAAGATGACCAGAGTGACGCAGCCAAAACGGGTGAACCTCGCACTTAGCTCTAACGTGTCCGACTCCAGATATACCGAGCCTATGTTTTGACGCCGGAGTTCGATGCCTTTGTATGCAATCAACCGGCCGCCTTCAAACCAGCTTCCGTAGGCGCGCCCGGCGAGGGGCGCCAGCGGAGCCTTCGGTTTAGCGCCATAGCTGGCGAACAGTCTGCCGTCCGCCGAATCGATCACGGCGCTGGAGATATGCCGCTTGGCCTTGAGCCCGGCAAGCACGTCTTCGGCGGCCCGCTCGTCCCCGAAGGTCAGTGCCGCCGTGCTGTTCGAGCCTACAATCTCGGCCAGAACCTCCAACTCGCTCCGCATTTCTATACGGGAAGCGATCTGATCGTAGGTCAGAACCGCCGCCGATGCCAGCAGCAACGCCACGCTTACCGTCAATACGATGATCAGGCGCAGCTTGTCCCCAGTCGGAAGATTGTAGTAATGAGCTGCGATCCGCATGGGTTCAGTTCTTGACGATCTGTGCCAGGCTCAAGAGTTTGGCACTGATCCGCAGCTTCTGCCGGTCCGCGGCGTCCAGGTTGATTTGCAGGCGGACCCGGCCGCCCTCCAGCTTCAGATTGATGACCCCGCCCTCCACCGCAAAGTTGCCGGTATCGCCGACGGTCAGGATGCCGTTAGTCTTGATTTCGGCGAGGATCGCCCGCAGGCGCTTGCGCTCCGACGAGCTGATAAAGAGGATGCTGCAACCGCTGGCCTGCCGCACGTCGGAGATCTGATGTACGACAGGTTTCCGGTCTTCGATCATCTTCCCATTCACGGCCTGTCGCAGCGCATCGCCGAATGGGTCCACGCCCAGGATACAGATCACGATCGGGTCCCGGGGGCCGCTGAAGGATGCCGACGGCCATTCCACAAACTTGGCAAAGTTAGAGAGAAAGGCCGCCTTTAGCTGGTATTCGTCAACCGTCTGCCCGCGCATGGCGCCGCCGCCGGCAAACGCCGCCAGTATTACGGCGAGACCGAGCGGAACCGTCCCCGGTCGCATGGCGGAGAGCTCCATGGGCCGTCTGTCACTCCGCTTTCAGCGCAAACTCAACGCCCGCGAGAATGGTACGGCCGCGATTCACGAAAATAGAGTCGCCCGGAACATCCTGCCAATCGGGAAGCCATACCTGCCTGTTCGCCAGGTTCTCGGCGTGGGCGACCAGGGCGATCCCCCTGGCCGCGTTTGTGTGCAAAAGCTTCGCCAGATCGAACCGCAGATTGGCGTTCAGCATGTCGTAGGCGCCGGGCTGCGGGTTTAGAGCGGCACCGTAGCCCGGTAATCCGCCTTCATGGACATCGAAAAAACCCACCGTGATCCCGTTCGCGGATTCGTAGCTTATCCCCGCCTTGCCTCCGAAGTTGGCCACGGGAGTGACATCGGTATTTCCGTTGCCATCTCGATTGGCCTGATAGATCACGGATCCCATTAGGAAGAAGTTTTTTCTGAAGTAATACTTCTCCTCGAATTGAACGCCCTGGAATGTAGCTTTCCCCAGATTGACGTATTCTCCGGCAGACGTAACATCACCCAGTACGATGATGTTGGTTTGTTTACTGTGGAAATAGTCAACTCCCGTCTGGAAATGCGCGCCTTGATAACTTAAGCCGATATCGGCGGTAGCATCCTTTTCGGGGGCCAGGTTGGGGTTCCCCAACAGACTTGGCCCTCCCACCGCCGCCGGCGGGATGTAATGCAAGAGGGTTTCGTTGAGGCTGGGAGCGCGGAACGCCTCGCTGTAGAGCGCCTTCCAAATCCACCGCGGAGTCAGGCTCCAAATAACGCCGCCCCGCGGCACGACGTCCAATTTGATATCGTCCATCTTGTTCGCCTGAAAACCGCCGATGAGCTTCAGGTTGTCGCGCAGGGCATGGTCGATCTGGGCGTAGAATGCGCCTCCCGACTGGCTCCCGTCCGTAATCGGCGTCGGCTGCGGACCATAGTAGAAAAGCTCCTCGCCGTGCCTGTAGTCGAACAAGGTGCCAAACGTCAGGCGGTCCTTATCGGTGAGCGTGACCGTGTTGGTCCATTCGAGCAGGGCCTCATACGAGTCTCTGGTGATGAACGGAATTGAATTCGCGGCATCAAACGTGGTTCGCGTATAAGTGAGGTCGAGGCTCATGTCCCATTTCGAGCCGGCTTTCCATTTGTATCCCAGGTCGGCAAAACCCCTCCTCCAGCGGGCGAGGCCGACCGCACCTTCCAGGTATGAAGTAGTCCAATCGGTGTAGGACGACATGATGCTGAGTCCCTTGTAGTCTGCCTCCAGATAGGCTCCCTTTGAGCGGTCCGGTATGTCGGCATTCACCACGCCAAAATAAGTTGTGGAGACCGGTGTGTTCCAATTGGGGTCCTGGTGAAATTGTCCGGCGCCTACAATGCTGAGATCGCCACGCTGAAACATGACTTGTCCGGAGGTGGCGGCGGCAGTTGCCGCGCCGCCCATGCCCGTGACGACAAGCGCATTGCCGTCCGCCTTCTGCGTAATCAGGTTGACCACCGCGGAGAAGGCGTTGGATCCGTAAAGAACCGACCCTGGCCCCAGAATGACCTCAATTCTCTCCAGGATATTCACTGGAAAGGACTCCAATAAATCGCTGATGATGCCGCCTTCCAGGACCTCGCGGGTGGGGCGTCCATTGATGAGAAACAGGATGTGTCCGCCGTTAATCTGGGTTTGATCTCCGCGCGCCGCCACCATGCTGCGGTCGGTGAACGACGCGGTGGTCATGCTGAGGCCGGGAACGCGGTCCAAAATTTCTCCCAGGGTCATCCCGCCAAATCTCCGCAATTCATCCTTGGTGACGACCTCCATGACGCCGGGAGCGTCGGCCAGATTCTCGGAGAACTTCGAAGCCGTGGTCACCTTCATGTTGAGCAGCGATGCCAGATCCATGGCGTAGATATCATTCGTCGTGGCCGGCGCGCTGCCGTCCGGAGACGCGTCATCGGCGTAAGCCGGCATGGCCATCGAGCATGCTACCATCAGGGCGCACAGCGGAAGCCGGCAAGTGGGTTTCATCAGTTGATCCGTCCTCACTCTGTTAATCGGCAGGTATGGGAATTTCGGTAGTGGGTCCGTCTTTAAGGCGGCCAGAGCCGGCTGAAAGCCGGCTGCGGGCATGATTGCCCGCCCTCCAGGTTGAACGGGGTCACGTGGGACAGGCTTAGCGCGGCGCCCTGGACTCGCGTGCCTTCCTGACGATTTCGCGTACGTCCGCGGCGAGCGTGGGAGCGTGGTAGGGGATGCCGTCCTTGATGGTCCACTCGATGCCGGCGCCCTCGGTCGTTGGATACAACACTTTCATATCGTCGAGCGGGTTGCCGTTCACCACAATCAAATCCGCGAGATAACCGGGACGCACGCCGCCGAGCTGGCCTTCCATTCCCAATATCCGGGCGTTGTTTCCGGTGGCGTGCTGGATGACTTTGATGGGATGAAAGCCGGCTTCTTCGTGTAATTCCAGTTCGCGAAGCAGACCGAAGCCGTAGAGTTGATAAATGAATCCCGCGTCGTCACCGACACCAACCAGGCCGCCCAGCCGTTCAAAATCCCGCACGGAGGCCATCCAGATGCGGTAGTTCTCTTTCCAGAACACCTCGTCGTTGGAGGTCCAATGCAGGAAGTACGACCCGTGGTTCGCGGCGTTCGGGCGGAAGTATTCGGCGAGCGCGGGATGCAGGTAATCGCGGAACCAGGGCTGGCTTTGGGCGCGCTGTAGGTCGCGGCTGGCCTCGTAGATATCGAAGGTAGGTACCCAGGCAACACCGGCTTTGACCATGGCCGCGAGCACGTCGTGCAACATCTCGGGGTCGGCTTCGCGCCAGAGATGGCCCGCATATCGGAAGCGATCGGATTCGTCGTTATAGTTGTAATTCGACGGAAAATTTTGCACGCCATCGGGAATGGCCGCGTCGGGGATCCCATACCAGTGCTCGATGGATCGCGTACCCAGGCGAATGTCGTCCCAGGCCGTGGTTTCCTCGACGCCCACATGGTGTGCGACGGGGAGGTTCAACTTCTGGGCTTCATCCTCGATGGCCTCCATGATGTCGCGGTGAACCTGGATCAGCTTGATGCCGTCGGCGCCTAACTGCTTGACGCGGCGCACGCCCGCGCGGGCTTCCTCGGGATTCCGCGGGTCGATGGCGGCGGCGCCGCCCGCTTTTCCAAACATCGGGTAAACAAAAATGCGGGGCGCCGCGATTTCGCCTGCGGCGCTCCTGGCGCGCAAGGCCAGGGTCTTGGTCAGGTCGCTGCCCACGTCGCGAACGGTAGTGATCCCGCAGGCGAGCCAGGTCTTGAACTCGTATTCCACCGGTTGCGGGATTCCCTTGCGTTCGTCCTGGATGTGGGCGTGGGCGTCGATCAGTCCCGGGAGAACGTACTTGCCTTTAGCGTCAATTTCGATTTCCGCGGGCGGGCGGCGCGCGCCATGATTCAAAGCGACGGGGTCGATCGCTACCACAGCGGCGATCCTGTTGTTTTCGATGACGATGTCTTTAGGGCCGGCAGCCGGAGTGCCGTTGCCATCCACCACGATGGCATTGCGGATGGCCAGGCGCGGGTATCGTTTGCCGCTGACAGGAGCGGTTTGCGACAGCGCCGCCGCCGAGAACGATAGGGCGACAGCGGCTTGTGTTAGTCTGCGACACACTGCTTGCTGCGTGGCATTACGCATGGAATGGGTCTATTATAACGTCGGCTTCGCCGAACTACGGCGCAAAAGAGGGCCTTGCCGGCGTGGCACAGATTTGCGCATAGACTGGTAAGGATGCGAGCGATTCTGATGGCAGCCGTCGCGGTATCCCTCTGCCTTAAGGGTGAAGTGTTGCCCATCCGCTCGTACACCACGTCGGACGGTCTGGCCGCCGACCGCATCGACTGCATCGTCCCCGACTCCCGTGGGTTCATCTGGTTCTGCACGCCTGAAGGACTCACCAGGTTCGACGGTTACCGCATGGTCAGCTTCGGCGCTTCCGATGGGCTCCCATCCGGGGCGGTGGATTCCTTTCTGGAGACCCGCTCCGGTGCGTATCTTGTAGGCACGGATCGCGGCCTTAGCCAATTGCACGCGCGTGCGGCCGGCGGGACATTCGTCAATCCCCGGCAAGCGGGCGACGGCTTCGACAAGCCCATCTACCTGCTGCGCCAGTCCCGATCCGGCAGGATATGGTGCGGGACGCGGGGGGCGCTTTTCGAATTGTTGGAGGGCGGCACATTCCGGCGGCAACCGTTGCCGGGATTGAAATCGAAGTTGGTCACCGACGTCCTCGAAGATGCGGGCGGCAAAGTGTGGGTAGCCACCGACGACGGAATCATCGTGTTGCGGAAGGACGGCGCCGCGCAACGCCTCGGGAAAGAGGACGGCCTGCCGAACGACTGGGTGAATGCGCTGCTGCTCGACCGTTCCGGCAGGCTCTGGGCAGGCGCCCGCGATGGGCTCGTGCTGCTGCGCGACGGAGGAGCGCGCGGCCCGTGCGGCGTCCAGCGAGTCTATACAAATAAGGACGGATTAGCGGGGCGGAATGTCATGGCGCTGGCGGAAGGACCCGACGGGACCATCTGGATGGGAACGCCGGTTGGAATCACGCGGTTGCCGGCGGGAAGCGTGCCGAGGTTCCAGAATCTGACCCGCGAACACGGACTCAGCGATCGCCAGATTATCGCGTTGGCCCCGGACACAGCCGGGAATATGTGGGCCGGAACGGAAGGCGCCGGCGTGATGCGGATTGCATCCGCCGGGTTCATCACTTTTCGCGAACAGGACGGGCTCATGACCGATCGCGTGTTCTCCGTTTTTGCCGATCGCGCCGGACAGGTGGTGACAGTGACTGAAATGGGGGCCCTGCGAAGACGTTCCGTCGCTGTTTTCGACGGCGGCCAGTTTCACGCCATCGTTCCCAGGGTTTATGGCGATAAACCCGGCTGGGGATGGAATCAAATCGTCCTGCAGAGCCGCGCCGGCGATTGGTGGGCGGCCACTAAGGTTGGGTTATGCCGGTTCGCGGCCACCAGCGGGGCCGGCTTGGCGGAGAAACAACCGAAAGCGTGCTATGTGCGGGACGCCGACGTATTCCGCGTCTTCGAGGATTCCAAGGGTGGCATCTGGGCTTCCGGCCAATCTCCACAAGGGGACCGGCTCATGCGCTGGGATCCCGCAACGGATGCGATTTCCTCTTTCGACGATGAAGCGAAGCCGTTGGTGAGCGCCTTTGCCGAGGATCGCGGCGGAGCGATTTGGATGGGCTATTGGGGCGGCGGTCTGCTGCGTGATGAAAACGGCCGATTCACGCGCATTAAAACCGGCGATGGGGCGCCGGCGGGTGCGATCTTTGCCCTGTTTATCGACAGCGCCGGCAGAATGTGGATCGGTTCGGGCGCGGACGGCCTGGGCTTGGTGGAAAACCCCAGCCAGGCACCGTTCCGTCCGCGGACGTATAACACTTTGAATGGGCTGGCAAGCAACAAGGTCATGGCCATTGTGGAGGACAAAGCAGGCCGCATCTATGCCGGCACCGGTAAAGGCGTAGATCGCCTGGACCCCGCGACGGGCCGCATCAAGCATTTTTCCTCAGCCGACGGATTGCCCTATGGAGAAATAAAGTCGGCATTCCAGGATCGTTCCGGCGACCTTTGGTTTGCCACGACACAAGGCTTGTCCAGACTGACACCCACCGCGGACCGATCCCCGGGAATCCCATCGGTGCTGGTTACAGACCTCGAAACCGGTGGCCGGCGTTATCCTGTCTCGCAAGCGGGCGAAGCGCTGCTACAGCCACCGAAGCTGGATCCGTCGCGGAATCAGCTTCAGGTCACCTTCGTCGGGTTCAACGACGAACCGGCGGAAAGCCTCGTATACCGCTACATATTGGAAGGCACGGATAAGGCCTGGCACGATACCCGCGAGCATACCGTGAACTACGCGGCGCTGGAACCAGGCGGCTACCGCTTTCTGGTGAAGGCCCTGAACTCGGAGGACAAGGCCGGCGGGGCCCCGGCGGAAATCGATTTCGAGGTCTTACCGCCGTTTTGGAGGCGCTGGTGGTTTGAAACCCTGGCTTTGGCCGGCCTGGCTTTCCTGGTGTGGGCGGCGCACCGCTACCGCGTGGCGCAAGCCGTCCACCTGGAGCGCGTGCGCACCCGCATTGCCACCGACCTGCATGACGACATCGGCGCCAGCCTGTCGCAGATCGCCATTCTGAGCGAGGTCCTGATCCAGCGATGCGGCCACGACCAGGGTTTGAGCGGACCGCTCGACGGGATGGCCCGCTCCGCGCGCGAGTTGCTGGCTTCCATGAGCGATATCGTGTGGGCCATCAATCCGCGGCACGATCATTTGTGGGACTTGCAGCAGCGTATGCGCCGCTTCGCCCGGGATCTTCTCGCCGCCCGCAACATCGAACTCGTCTTCCGGGCGCCGGCGGCCGATCAGGATCTCAAGCTGGGCGCCGACATGCGCCGTGAGATCTTCCTGGTGTTCAAGGAGGCGGTCAACAATATTGCGCGGCACGCGCAGTGCACGCAAGCGGAGGTTGATTTCTCGCGGGAGCGCGACTGGCTCGCACTCCGCATCAGCGACAACGGCAAGGGGCTGCCAGAGTGCGATTCCGGCGCCGGCCATGGTCTCGAGAATATGCGATCGCGGGCCAAGACGCTGGGCGGCGAGGTGAATATCGATTCCGCTGCCGGCCGCGGCACGACCATCGACCTTCGCATCCCACTGGTCCATCCACGCGTCTTCGTCTGGCGTTCCCTATCCAAATGAATAGTGACAAACGCGAGGGCCGGGTCTAAACTTTGTATTCACACTTTCATTAATGATCCGGGTAGCCATTGTCGAAGATCACGGAGAGATTCGCGAGGGCTTGAAAACATTGATCTCGGGCACCCCGGGTTACGGCTGCGCAGGCGCCTGGCGCTCGATGGAGGAAGCTCTCGCCCAGATCGGCCACGATGTGCCGGACGTGCTGCTGGCCGATATCGGCCTGCCCGGTATGTCCGGGACGGAAGGCATCCGCCTTTTGAAGCAGCGTTATGCCGCGCTGCCCGCGCTGATGCTCACGGTGTACGAGGACGACGAGCGCATCTTCGAGGCGCTTTGCGCCGGTGCTTGCGGTTACCTGCTGAAGAGCACGCCGCCGGCGCGGTTGCTTGAATGCCTCCAGGAAGCCGTGGCGGGCGGCGCGCCCATGTCGCCGCCGGTGGCCCGGCGGGTCATCGAACTGTTCCGCGATTTTCGCCCGCCGGAGAAATCCGATCGCAAGCTCACGCCACACGAAGCCCGCCTGCTGGGCCTGCTGGTGGACGGACATAACCTGAAGACGGCCGCCGCGGAGATCGGTGTAACCCGCGCCGCGGTGGCCTGGCACATGCGCAGCATCTACGAGAAGCTGCAGGTGCATTCGAAGTCCGAGGCCGTTGCCAAAGCGCTGCGCGGCCGCATGATCCGCTGAACCCCGCGCGAAATATACCTATTCATTTGGATAGTGACTTGTCTGTAGGTCCCCCGTATAGTCGCAGTTGTAGCTGACGCGAAGCGTAAGGAGAGACCCACATATGACGACTCACCACCGCACCTGGAGCCATTGGCGCCTGACATGCCAAGGCAAAATACCGGCCGGAGCGCTCCTGGCGATCCTGATGGCTGTAACGGCCCATGGCCAGGGCCAGGAGATGGAACGCAGTTATAGGCCGGCTTCCGTGCGCGCGTTGCCCGGGTTGCAGTGCCGTGTTTATCCGGAGGGCAGCGCGCCATCGACAGGACTCACGGTGTTCACCGACGATGACGGCTACGCCCGGTTCCATGCGGTGCGCGTCTCCGCTGCCGAAAGAGTTCAGCGGCTTACCTTGGATTGCAGCGATTCCGCCGGAAAATCTTCGGTCTATTCCGCCGACCTCACCTCCGGCGATACATTCGCCTCGCGCCCAGTCAATCTGGCGAACGAGCGTGGCTCAGACCGGCCCTCGCTGGCAGGCGATCCTCTCTCTTATACGCAATTGCAGTTGATCCAAGCAGGCTACGGCCTGCGGCCGGATCCGAAGGACGCCGCGGCATACTCCCGCTGGCTGGCCGCGGCTTCAATTCCGGGAAGATTGCTGGAGGCCAAGCGCCCCAGCACGCACTCCCACACCGTGATCACAGAGACGGCGAACCCCTGGGTCGGATCCGTTCTGGGCGGCGCTCCCTTCTACATTTCGATCGAGGGGCATTTCAACGTTCCGACTGCGATTGCGGCCGGAGACGAGACCGGCGGTGGCACGGAAATGTCCATTTGGGACGGACTGGGCGGCTTTGATACGGGCTCTGGCCTGATCCAGGCGGGCGTCAGCGTGGAGACTCTGGGCACCGTCGCCTTATATGGAAGCTGGCGGGAGTTTTGCTGTGGGCCCGGCGGGAACAGCAACGGATACGGTGGGGCTTTTACCCCCAACCCGGGCGACACCATCTACGACCAGAATTGGTACTGCGATTCGGAGGGCAACTTGAACATCGATGGGGGTTACGGTTGCGATTATCTGGAAGACGAAACCACCGGCGCGGTGCTGAGCTGTACCGCGCCTAATGGTTCTCCCTGCTGGTCGGCCATCGTACATTCGGGCATGACCCTCGGGGTGAACGCAGATTTCGTGATTGAGAACCAGTCCGGTCAATGCTGCAAGCCGGCCACTCAATTCACCGACTTCACCCCCGAAGTGACCATGACGGGTTCAGCCTATTCCTCTACCACAGGCGCCTATACGCAGACAATTAGTACCGATTCCGAGGTTTATCTGTTGACCGATTTTACGAATTCGACTTCTCACATGAGTGTCTCCCTGGGAAAGACAGACCAGACTTATTTCAGCGTTTCTCAGTTTGCAACGACTGGCGGCCTGGCGCCGAGCGGCGTGATCCACACGTGCGGCAGCTCTTTCGGCTGCTATGCCGAGTCCATTGGCGTGGGTCCGAACGCGGAAGGGTCTTCGATTGGGGATGCATGGGTTCTCGGGACCAGCACCAACAGCGGCGGTAAGGATTATCTCGTTTACCGGTGGGTGAATTCAAAGTGGGTGAAGCAGCCCGGCATCGCCGGAGTCTTGATCGCGGTTTCTCCCACCGGCAATCCATGGGTGGTCAACCATCTTGGGCAGATCTACTATTACAACGGAAGCGCTTGGGAACTAGCCCCCGGCAATGGCTGCGCGTCATCCATTAGTGTGGGTCCTAACGCCTACGGTTCCACTTACGGAGATCCCTGGGTTATCGGATGCGACGGAGGCTACCAGCACAACGGCAATGTTTACCAATTGCAGGGTTCCACCTGGGTGCAGCAAACCGGCTCAGGCACCCAGATATCCGTATCTCCGGACCAGGGTACTCCATGGGTGATCACCGCGTCGGGCGGTATCTATTACTGGACTGGGAGCAGTTTCACCAAGGTGCCAACGGGCTGCGCGAGCAGTATTGCGGTAGGACCGCTGTCGGCGGGGATTTGGTTCGGAGATGCTTTTGGGGATGCGTGGGTGACCGGTTGCACGATCTCCGGTACAGGCTCTGGAATCTTCCAATTGCAAGATGGAGCTTGGACGAAGATACCGGGCGCAGCGACCGAGATCGCGATCTCACCGGATTTGGGCGTTCCGTGGACGGTCAACAACCTGGGGCAAATCTACCGGTAACGGTGAGACCAAGGAGATGCCCGAATGCAGATAGATAGATTGAAACGACTTACTTTGACGATGGCCATGGCCGCCCTGGCGCTCAGTAACGGCTCCCCAGCCCAGACAGTATCCGATGGGTCCGCTCTGCCGCGACTGGTCAGGTTCAGCGGGACCGCCAAAGACACCAGGGGCAATCCGGTGACGGGCGTCGCCGGCATTACCTTCTCCCTCTACGCGGAATCCTCCGGCGGCGCGCCTCTATGGTCCGAGACGCAGAATGTCCGGCCCGATCCGGCAGGCCGTTACACCGTCCTATTGGGTGCGAGTAAGTCGGAGGGCCTGCCGGTGGGCCTGTTCACCAGCGAGCAGGCGCATTGGGTAGGAGTTTCTATCGAGGGGCAGCCGGAAGAGCCTCGCATATTGCTGGTCAGCGCACCTTACGCATTGAAAGCGGGCGATGCGGAGACTCTGGGCGGCTTGCCGGCATCGGCCTTCCTGATGGCCGCGGCTCCCAACGCTTTCGCCCATGCGGTATCCGGCAGCGGCGATCCGGCATCGGCAACCCGGCCCGCGGTGGGCGGCAGCGGCACAGCGGATTATCTTCCCCTCTGGACCGACAGTTCGGGAGACCTGGGCAATTCCGTGCTGTTTCAGTCGGGATCGGGCGCCACGGCGTTGGTCGGCATCAACACGACAACTCCGGCCAGCACCCTGGATGTGGAAGGCGGCGCCATCATCCGGGGCCCGCTCAGCTTGCCTGCTATCGGCAAGGCTACGGCTACGGCGGGGCAGAACTCCCAGCCGCTAAGTCTGGCGGCGTCTGTGTTCAGCCGCGGCACGGGCGACGCCATAAACCAGACCTTCCAGTGGCAGGCGGAGCCGGTTGGAAACGACACGCCCAATCATTCGGGCAGCTTGAACCTATTGTTTGGCAGCGGGAAGGCCACACCCGCCCAGACGGGGTTGTCGATTGCAAGCAACGGCCAGATCGTCTTTTCAGCCGGTCAGATTTTCCCGGGGACGGGCACTATCACCAGCGTGACGGCAGGCACCGATCTGACCGGCGGCGGCGCTTCCGGCAACATCACGCTGAACCTGGATACCACCCAGGTGCCGCGGCTGGCGGCGAACAACACGTTCACCGGTAACCAAACGGTGAATGGCAGTGTCGCGGCGACGTCGCTTTCCGGCAATGGCGCGGGCGTCACCAACGTCAATGCCAGTGCGCTTGGCGGGCTATCCTCCAGCGCGCTCGCCAAGTTGGCGGCCAGTAACACATTCACCGGCAAGCAAACCATGATCGGATCGAGCAGCTCCGGTGTATTGCAGGTGACCAACACCGCCACATCCGGCCAGGCTCCCGCCATTGTCGGCACTACCGACAGCTCCGCCGCCGCGGGGATCAAGGGCACCGTAGCGGCCACCTCGGGGACCGAGGCCGGCGTGGTTGGAAGCACATCCAGCCCGAACGGATTCGGTCTGTACGGCCTGGGCCCGAACGTCGGAGTTTATGGGTACTCCGTGAAATCCAGCCAACTGGCCGCGGGCAATGGAAAAGCAGGCGTTTGGGGCGACACCGGCGCCAGCGGGAATACCGGAGTGCTGGGCACTTCCGACGCGGGAATAGCGGGGGAATTTCTAAACAATAGCGGCACATGGCCGACGTTAGAAACCGAAAACGAGAACAGCGATACCAGCAACGCAGTGGCTTTCGGCGCTTACGGCCCGAACATTTTCAGTTGCCTGATTTACGGCAATGGCGATCTCACCTGCCTGGGTACCATCACCGGCGTAGTGCCGGCGGGCGCACAGAAGGTTTCGGTTTACGCCATGGAATCGGCCGAGAATTGGTTCGAGGATGCCGGCGGCGGCCAACTCGCGAGCGGGGTGGGGCGCGTCACTCTGGACCCCACTTTCGCGCAAACGGTGAACACGAACGTCCCTTACCGCGTCTTCCTGACGCCGGGCGGCGACTGTAAAGGGCTGTATGTGAGCCAGAAGTCGGCCACCTCGTTTGAAGTGCGTGAACTGGGCGGCGGGACAGCCAACATCGCCTTCGACTACCGCATCATGGCCAAGCGCGCCGGCTTCGAAAACGTGCGCCTGGCGGATGTCACCACAAAATACCAGGAAGCGGAGCGGCAACAAAAGGCCCGCCATGCACGGCTTGCCGAGAGCCGCGCGGCGCAAAAATGATTCGCCGCTGAGCCGCCAATCGGCCGAGCCGGTAGAGTAGGAGAGTGAGTGACAGCCGGGCTGCGCCTCACCCTCCCCTCGTCGAACCGGAGATGCGGATTTCCCGCGTCCGGCTCTCCTGAAAACTCTCGCCTCAGGCATGCGCACGCCCCGATAGAAGAACCAGCCCCAACTTTTGCAGGTGCTGGTACCACGACACCCCCGCCGGCGGTCGAAATGGCCGTTGGCTGCGTCGTTGTAAATGTTGGATCAGGCGTCCGCGCACGTACCAGTCAATCTCCCAGTAAACGGCTCTGGGGTCATCGCGCATCGGTAAAGGCTGCGCGGTCAGGCAGGAGTTGGAACAGACGCCAGGCTCCACATCGTGGTCAGTGCTATGCTCTACTTGCAGGCCGGTCCATTGAATCAAGCCGTCTACCCAGATCTTAAAGGAAGGTTCGCAATCATTACCGGGGCCAGCCGTGGCAACGGGATTGGCGCTGCAACTTGCCGAGCGCTAGCGACGCAAGGAGCGAATATCTTATTCACCTCATGGCAGGCCTATGACCGAGAACAGCCGCACGGAGTAGATGAGAACGGCCCCATCGCCCTGGAACAAGAGCTGCAGAACTCAGGAGTCAAAGTGGGGCGCCTGGAAATCGACTTGTCACATGCAGATAGCGCTGCGCAAGTATTGGATGCCGCGCAGGAGTGGCTAGGCTTGCCGGACATCGTAGTGAACAACGCAGCCCACTCCACGCATGCTGGGTTTGAACTGCTCGATGCCGCCAACCTGGATGCGCACTACGCCGTGAACATGCGTTCGACTCTTCTGTTGTCTGTGGAGTTCGCTAGACGCGCTAAAGCCCTGGGCCGTCTGAGCGGTCGGATCATCAGCATGAGTTCTGGGCAGGATTGGGGCCCGATGCCGGGCGAACTGGCCTACGTCGCGACTAAGGGTGCAATCGAAGCGTTTACGCTCAGCCTTGCGTCTGAGTTGGCTCCTCTCGGGATTACGGTCAATGCAGTTGACCCCGGTGCAACCGATACCGGTTGGATAACTGAGCAAATGCGACGCGCATGGAGCGTACCCTCCGGAGTGCCAAAACTCAACCAACCGGAAGATGCCGCTCGCGTGATAGCGTTCCTCGCCAGCGATGCCGCCCGGCATTTGACCGGGCAGGTCATTCACGCACGGGGAAGTGCGATTTAGCCGGAGCGTTCCCGCAAAACGGCATAGTCTTTCGGATCAGGGGACGACGACCCTAGAGGGCGACCCAACGTTCCTCTGCGTCGCGATGGTCAGGGCCAAGGTGAACGCCACTCCATGTTTTCGCTCATTCGATAGAACCTTGCCGCGGTCCCATTCGGAGTGAAGTTCCCGGCTGAGGCTCACATCCATAGTGTTAACTGGATGGCGGTCCGAAGTAAAGGCACACTCATTTATCGCCTGGGCCGCCGTGCGATCCGGGGAGTGGGAATGTGATCGAGTCAAGTGAACGCCATCAAGCTGGTGGAGTCGGACGGCTGGAGACTGGCGCGCACCCGCGGGAGCCACCGGCGGTATCATCATCCGACCAAGCCGGGGACGGTGACCATCGCCGGCCATCCTTCGTTGGATTTGGACCCAAAGTCAAAGGCCTCTATACTAAAACAGGCAGGCCTGAAATGAACCAGTACACCGTATTCGTTGCCCAAACCGCTACCGGTCACAGCGCCCACGTCCCCGAGCAAGCGCTCGCAGGCGAAATCGTGGACTTGGACTACCGCGTCACAGACGACGGACAAGAGCGTTGGACCGTCATGGGCCAAACGAGCGCCGGACGGCTTCTGGTCATCGTCTGGACCGTACTTGACAACGGCTTCTACCGTCCTATTACCGCTTATCCGGCTACCAAGAATCTTGAATTCATCTACCATCGCGTGATCGAAGGAAAAGGGACCTGAGAGAGTCAAATGAGTCGAGTAATAAACAGAGAGCCTATTCCCAAGTTCGCCACTGAAGCCGAAGAGGCTCAATGGTGGTATGAACAGCGCGTTCGGCTTGGCGAAAAGGCCTAGGCGGCTCTAGGCCGAGGCGAGCTCAAGCCGCGCGTCTGCCTCGGTCACCAATGACAGGGGTTCCGCAACGAAACGTCAGCATGGGACCCCCAAACGGGCCTGACATCCCGACGAGATTGTTATGCATCTGGCGGTCAGGCCGATAGGGCGCGAAATCCATGCCGGTTGCCTGACGGAATTCGACGGCCGTCACGAATTGGCTCAATGAGATTCGCCGGGACGGCGCCACTCCGGCTGCCCAATAGCCGCCGCCACGGCGCCGTCGCGAATTGGCTCGATGCCGGACGCTGCTCAAAGCTTCACGTTTTGGAATCGCACTTCAATCCGCCCAAGCCGCGCTAGAATAGAAACAGCGGATCGCTACTTTTCTGCCGGGGCGCCTCTATGATTGACGATATTCTGGCCAAGGTTTTTGGCACCAAAAACAAACGCGAAATCAAGGCCATTCAGCCCATCATCGCCGCCATCAATGACCTCGAACCGCAAATCCAACAACTTTCCGATATCGACCTGGCTGCCAAGACCATCGAATTCAAAGAGAAACTCGGCCAGGGCGCGCCGCTTGACGATCTGCTGATCGAGGCCTTCGCGGTAGTTCGCGAAGCCGGGCGCCGCTTCCTCAACATGCGCCACTTCGATGTGCAGTTGATCGGCGGCATCGTCCTGCACCGCGGCAAAATCGCCGAAATGCGAACCGGTGAAGGGAAGACGCTCGTCGCTACGCTCCCCGCTTACCTCAACGCGCTCGAAGGCAAGGGCGTCCACATCGTCACCGTCAACGATTACCTGGCCCACCGTGACTCCGATTGGATGGGCAAGATTCACCGCGCCCTCGGCCTCACCGTCGGCGTGATCGTACACGATCTCGACGACCAGGAGCGGCAGGACGCCTACAATGCCGATATCACCTACGGCACAAATAACGAGTTCGGCTTCGATTACCTGCGCGACAACATGAAATTCCGGCTGGAAGACTGCGTCCAGCGCGGCCATAACTATGCCATCGTCGACGAGGTGGATTCCATCCTGATCGACGAAGCCCGCACGCCGCTGATCATCTCCGGCCCCAGCGAGGAATCCACCGACAAGTATTTCAAGGTGAATCGCATCATTCCCAAGCTGATGCGCGGCGAAGAAATCGAAGGCAAGGAGCCCGGCGAAAAATATACCACCGGCGACTACACGGTGGACGAAAAACACCGCAGCGCCGCGCTCACCGAAGAGGGTTTCGATAAAGCCGCCCGGTTGCTCGGGTTGCCCAATATCTACGACATCGCCACCATCGAGTGGAAGCACCACGTGGAGCAGGCCGTCAAAGCCCACGCCCTCTACCAGAAGGACCGCGACTACGTGGTGAAGCGTAACGACGCCACCAATCAGGACGAAGTCATCATTGTTGATGAATTCACCGGCCGCCTCATGCCCGGCCGGCGATGGAGCGACGGGTTGCACCAGGCCGTGGAAGCCAAGGAAGGCGTCAAAATCGAGCGCGAGAACCAGACCCTCGCCACCATCACCTTCCAGAACTACTTCCGCATGTACAAGAAACTGGCGGGCATGACCGGCACGGCGGAAACTGAAGCGGCTGAATTCGACAAGATCTATAAGCTCGATGTCACGGTGATTCCCACCAACCGGGAGATGGTCCGCAAAGAATTCCCGGACATGGTGTACCGCACCGAGGAAGAGAAATTCCGCAACGCGGCCAAAGAGATCAAGGAACTCCAGGAAAAAGGCCAGCCGGTGCTGGTGGGCACGGTCTCGGTTGAAAAATCCGAGCGGCTTTCGGGCATCCTGAAACGCATGGGCGTCAGGCACGAAGTCCTGAACGCCAAGAATCATGAGCGTGAAGCGCCCATCGTGGCGCAGGCGGGCCGCAAGGGCGCCATTACAGTTTCCACCAACATGGCCGGCCGCGGGACCGATATTTTGCTGGGCGGCAACCCGGAATTCATGGCCCGCGAAGCCGCCCGCAAACAGGCGCTCGACCCGGACAAGATGCCCAAGGAGGAGTGGGCCGCGCTGCTCGGCCGTTTCAAACAGCAGACCGACGCCGAACACGACGAAGTGACCGCGCTGGGCGGCCTGCACATCCTGGGCACCGAGCGTCACGATTCGCGGCGCATCGACAACCAGTTGCGGGGCCGCGCCGGCCGTCAGGGCGATCCCGGCAGTTCGCGCTTCTATCTCTCCCTGCAGGACGATCTGATGCGCATCTTCGGCGGCGAGCGCATGCAGCGCCTGATGCTGCGGCTCGGCATGGAAGAGGATGTGCCCATCGAGTCGAAGCTCATCACCAAACGCATTCAGAAGGCCCAGGAAGCCGTCGAAGCACAGAACTTCGAAGCCCGCAAACACCTGCTCGAATACGACGACGTCAACAACAAGCAGCGCCAGGCGGTTTACGGCATGCGCCGCCTGTTGCTCGAGGGCACCGACCAAAAAGAACGGGTCATGGACATGGTCCGCGGCCTGATCCGGGAATTTATGGACCGGCGGTGCCCCGAGAACACGCATCCCGATACCTGGGATCTCCCCAGCCTGAAGACCGACATTCTAAGCCAGTTCGGATCGAAGATCGAAACCACCGAATTCGGCAGCATGAACCGCCAGGAGATCGAGGACGCCATCGTCGACCGGCTCGCCCAGAGGTACCAGGAGAAGGAAGACCTGGTCGGGCCGGACACCATGCGGCAGACCGAGCGCATCATCATGCTGCAGGTGATCGACGACCAGTGGAAAGACCACCTGCTCTCGATGGATCACCTGAAGGAAGGTATCCACCTGCGCGGATACGGGCAGAAGGATCCGCTGGTCGAATACAAGAAGGAATCCTTCATCCTGTTCCAGGACATGATGGACCGCATTGAGGACGAGACCCTGCGCTACCTGTTCTTCCTGCAGGTGCAGCGTGGGGAGCCCGGCCTGGATCGGCCGCCGGAACCCGTCTTGCCCTTCCCCATGGACGAAGACGAGGAGGAGGACGGCGAAGAAGACCAGCCCGCGGCGGTCGCCGAGCAGCAAAGACGTGCCGCGCAATCCGCCGTCCAGGACATGACCAAGAGGCTCCAGCGCGATAAGGACAAGGAGTTGGCCGAACTGCAATTCGTAGGCGGCGACGGCTCCGCCGCGGGGAAGAAACAGGTCATCAATAGCGACAAAGTAGGGCGCAACGACCCATGCCCTTGCGGCAGCGGAAAGAAATACAAGAAATGTCACGGAGCATAAAGTGCCTTGTGGGGCGGGCAATCCTGCCCGCAGTCGGCTTTCAGCCGGCGCTCATTTTTTTTCTCGTCCTTCTTATCCCTAACCTCGCCGGAGCGGCCATCTGGCCCGACCAGTTAGGCGTCTTTCAACGTGTTTCCTCCAAAGCGGCCGCGCCGTCAGCCGACCCGGCGATCTGGGCCGAATATGGCTTGGCCGAAGGCGAAGTTGCCCAATATCAAGGGGATGGCCAGAAGTTTACAGCTACCGCATGGCGCTTTGAGGACCCCACCGGAGCCCTGGGGGCCTTCGAATGGCTTCGTTCGGCAGATTCCAAACCCTCCGCGCTTGCCAAGCTGGCCGCTGAAACGGCCACCGGCAGCATCCTGACCCATGGCAACTACCTGCTGCGTTTTGAAGGCTACCACCCGGCGGCGCCTTTTCTCACCACCCTCATCCAGGGGCTGAAGCAGGTGGACGATACGGTCCTGCCAAGCCTCATCCGATATCTGCCATCCCAGGATCTGGTCCCGAATTCCGAGCGCTACGTGGAAGGTCCGGCGGCCTTGCAGAAGTTCGACCCGGGAATTCCCCCGTCCACGGCGGCTTTTCATCTCTCCGCCGAAGCGCAGATCGGCGAATTTCGGGCTCCCGGCGGCGACCTGAAACTGGCGCTTTTCAACTATCCCACGCCCCAGATTGCCCGCGAGCAGACCATCCGCTTCCAGCAGATCGCGGGCGCCATGGTGAAGCGCAGCGGTCCCATGGTCGCCGTAATTCTGTCGCCCTCCAGTCCCGACGCCGCGGAGAAACTGCTGTCCCTGATCCGCTACGAGGCCGACATTACCCTCGATGAACGTGTCAACACGCGCCGCGACAACATCGGCGACCTGGTGATCAACGCTTTTGTTTTGATCGGTATACTGCTGGTTTTCACGATCGTAGGAGGTCTCGCCTTTGGCAGCGTGCGGGCTTTTCTGCGGCGCGGCGGTCGTGGCGAAGAGGCTGACGCGATGATTGTCCTGCACCTCCACGACCGCGCTCCGAGCCGTTCCGCAAACCAGTAAACTCCCGTATTCCAGGGCTTTAGACCCAAATCAACAGGTCAAAACTGTCTCTTTTTCCGGATTCGGACACTCCCTGTGGAAATGTGCAAATCCTGTAAATAACTCATCTGCATCCAATTACAGGCCGAAAATTTCCATCGGATTTTTACTTGACATGGAGGGCTGGGAGCCATAAGATCCAACTACCAAAGGTTTTTGGCGGAGTTGCGATTCCGTCGAACCTGATTCTCCCATCGAACATCCCCCTGGTAGAACAGGGGAATAGATGCTCACCCTTCGGGGTGAGCATTTCTATTTTTGGAGGTCAAGCCTCCACCGCGCCACTGCTAAACTGAATTATGCACCCACCTATCCCCAGGAAACCGGAGGGCGACGCAAACTGGCGCGCCCGGCTGGCGTCCCTGCGGAACATCAGGCCGTTGCTCAGGATGGTGTGGGACACCAGTCCGCCGCTGGTATCGATCACCACGCTTCTGCGGCTTGTACGCGCCCTGCTGCCCTTGGCCATGCTCTGGGTATCGAAGCTCATCCTGGATGGCGTAGTGGCCTGGATTCGGCGGGGAAACCGCAATGCCGGCGACCTCTGGAAGCTCGTCGCCATAGAATTAGGCCTGGCCGTGCTGAGCGATCTGCTGGGCCGCGCCAATTCCCTGGCCGATAGCCTGCTGAGCGACCGTTTCACCAACCGCATCAGCGTGCGGCTGATCGAGCATGCCACGAAACTCGATCTGGCTTCGTTCGAAGATCCCGTCTTCTACGATAAGCTGGAGCGCGCCCGCCGCCAAACGACGGGCCGGATTGGACTTTTGGCTGCCGTCCTGAATGTCGGCCAGGACACGCTTAGCTTGATCTCGCTCTCCGCCGGCCTGATCGTTTTCTCTCCCTGGCTGATGGTTTTGCTGATCGCCGCCGTAATCCCGGCATTTTTGGGCGAGACCCACTTCACCAGCCTGGCCTATTCCGTTCTTTACCGGTGGACTCCGCAGCGCCGGCTGCTCGATTATATTCGCCTGCTGGGCGCGTCGAACCAAAGCGCCAAGGAAATCAAGATCTTCGGATTGGGCGACCATCTGGCTGAACGATACCGTGAAGTTTCCGATCGTATCTATATAGATAATAAAAAGGTTGCCGTGAAGCGTGCGACTGTCGGCTTCCTGCTGAATCTGGTTTCGACGGGCGGCTATTACGGCGCATACGCAGTCGTCCTGCTGCGCACTTTAGCGGGCGCTATCTCGGTCGGGACCTTCACGTTTCTCACGGGCGCCTTCTCCCGCTCCCGCATGTACATTGAGAAGATTCTGCAAAGCTTCACCGATATCTCCGATCAGGCGCTCTATCTGAAGGATCTATTCGAGTTCTTTGAAATGGAACCTTCTATTCGGAGCTTGAACAATGCCCTGCCAGCCCCCAGACCGATTCGCGATGGCTTCGAATTCCGCAACGTGGGATTCGCCTATCCGGGCTCCAGCCATATGGTGGTTGAGAACATCAACTTTCGCCTGGAAGCGCAGGAAAAAATAGCACTTATCGGCGAGAACGGAGCCGGCAAAACCACTTTGGTCAAACTTTTGGCGCGGCTCTATGATCCGATCGCCGGGCAGATCCTGCTCGATGGCATAGATCTACGGGAATACCAAGTCGAAGACCTCCGGAAAGAGATCGGCGTCATCTTCCAGGATTACATGCGCTATGAGATGCTCGCCAAAGAAAACATTGGGTTTGGCAAGATTGAATCTCTTGACGATCGGGACCGCATCGAAACCGCCGCGCAGAAGAGCATGGCATTTCAGGTAATTGGCAAGCTGCCCGGAGGCTACAACCAGATGATCGGACGCCGCTTCGATGGCGGGGTGGACCTTTCCGGCGGTGAATGGCAGAAGTTCGCCTTGGCCCGTGCTTACATGCGCGATGCGCAACTGCTAATCTTAGACGAGCCCACTGCCACGTTGGATGCCCGAGCCGAGTACGAGGTCTTCCGCCGCTTCGCGGAGCTGACCAAAGGGAAGATGGCAGTGTTGATTTCCCACAGATTTTCCACAGTCCGCATGGCCGACCGAATCCTGGTGCTGCAAAATGGCCGGATCCGTGAACAGGGCACCCACCGTCAACTGGTGGCGCTCGGCGGGCAGTATGCTGAATTATTTGAGCTGCAAGCGGCAGGATACAGATAGCGCGCTTCCGCCGGGTTCCGGCGTTTGAAAGAAGATCAATGTCAGAAAAGAAATTACAGGTAATCCCGCTAGGCGGATTAGGCGAGTTCGGCATGAACATGACCGCCTTCCGCTATGCCGATGAAATCATCGTGGTGGACTCCGGGATGATGTTCCCGGAAGACGAGTTGTTGGGCGTAGATCTGGTCATGCCCGATCTAACCTTCCTCAAAGAAAACCAGTCCCAGGTAAAGGCGCTGATCCTGACACACGGCCATGAGGATCACATCGGCGCGGTCCCCTATTTCCTGACCGAGATCCGCGTGCCCGTTTACGGCACGGCGTTTACTTTGGCACTGGTAGAGCGCCGCCTGGAGGAATACGAGCTTGAAGAAGAACCCCAGCTAAATACGGTCAAGCCAAAGCAAATACTCGAAATCGGTCCATTCAAGATCGAGTTCATCCACGTCACGCACTCCATCGTCAGTGCAGTGGCGCTGGCCATTACCACGCCGCTCGGGGTCATCATCCACACCGGCGATTTCAAGGTCGACCCCACTCCTACCGACAACGAGCTCTTCGATCTCCATACCCTCGCCGATTATGGGAAGCGCGGCGTCCTGCTCCTGCTTTCCGACTCGACGAATGCGGACCGGCCAGGCTATACCGAGTCCGAGCGCGCCGTCCAGCCGCGCATGGAGGATATCTTCAGCCGCGCTCCGCGCCGCCTGATGATTTCCTGCTTCAGTTCTTCTATCCATCGTATTCAACTCGTGCTGGACCTCTCGGCGCAATTTGGCCGCAAAGTGGCGATTGTCGGACGCAGTATGACATCCGTCAGCGAAATCGCCCACTCGCTCGGCTTGCTCGATATTCCCGACGGGGTCTTGATCCGGCCCCAGGACGCCATGGGCGTTCCGGCGCAAAAGGTGACGGTACTCATCTCGGGCACGCAAGGCGAGCCCATGTCGGCTCTGTCGCGCGTGGCCGTGGACAACCATAAACACATCTCGGTGGAAGAAGGCGACACGGTCGTCTTGAGCGCCCGCATCATTCCCGGCAACGAGAAGGGCATCTTCCGCATGATCGACCACATGTCCCGCCGCGGCGCCGATGTGCTGTATGGCAGCATGAATCCGCCGGTACACGTTTCCGGGCACGCCAGCATGGAAGAGATGAAGCTGGTGCTGAACCTGGTGCGCCCGCGGTACTTCATGCCAATCCACGGCGAGTTCCGCCAGCTCACCAAGCATGCCCGGCTGGCTGAACATTTGCGCGCCTCGGGCCTGGAGAACACCTTCATCATGGAATCGGGCGACGTACTGGAGATCGACCACCACGGCGCGCGCAAGGCCGGTAAAGTCACCGCCGGCCGAGTCTGCATCGATTCCGGCTCGGTGGACGATGTGGTGGAGGAGATGGTGATTCGCGATCGGCGTCACTTGTCCGAAGACGGCATCGTGCTGCCCATCATTGCCATCAATCGGCAGACAGGCCGCATGGAGAGCTTGCCGGAGATTGTCAGCCGCGGTTTTGCGCTGGCCGAAGACGGATCGGACTTCATGCAGAGCGCCCGCCAGGTCGTGGCCAAAACGCTGGAAGCGTCGAACCGCGAAGAGAAGACCGACTGGGGCGTGATCAAGGAAAAGATCCGCGCGGACCTCAAGCGCTACATCGTGAAAGAAACTTCGCGGCGGCCCCTGATCATGCCGGTCATCCTGGAAGTATAGCCTGGCACCCGCGGCGCGACACCGTTGTCGCGGCCATGGACAGATCTGTCACAGCGAGAACGTTGCAGAATTGAACTGCCCTTTGTTTCGTTGAGCTTCCAGCGAATCATCCCGCGCTCCCGCATGGTCTGTGACGTGCATCACAATCCCGCGAGGGGAAATTATGTACCGTCTGTCTGCAAGCAGGCTATTCGCCCACGTTGCTACCGTGGGACTCCTTTTAACCGCCTCCGGCAGTTTGTTCGCGAACAACTCCAAGATCTCTCCGGACCTGCAACCGCTCCTGTCGAATCCGTCGGGATCGGTTCAGGTGATCGTGCAGTACAGCTCACCGCAGAAATGCAATGGGCTGCTCGGTCTACTTCTCTGCCCCGTGGTCAATCTTCTGGGAGGAGTCGTCAATTCCACATTCTCGCTCCTCAACGCAGTCGCCGCGACCGTGCAAGTGAACAATCTGGTGGCATTGTCCAACCAGCCGAATGTTACCTATATCTCCCCCAATCGTTCTCTGGTGGCCGCTCTGGACTACACCACCCAGGCAGTCTACGCGCCGCAAGTGTGGAACCTGGGCTGGAAAGGAAACGGGATCGGCATCGCGGTGATCGACAGCGGCATCTATCTTCACCCCGACCTGAATGTGGCCGGAACCAATCAATCGCGCGTCGTCTACCGGCAGGATTTCGTCCCCGTGGTGCAGAATGACGACTACGGGCATGGGACACACGTAGCTGGAATTCTGGCCGGCAACGGCAGTTCGTCGCAGCAGCCCGGATCCACCCGCCTGCTCAGCGGCGTCGCGCCGCAAGCCAACCTTCTCGATCTGCGGGTACTGGATGAAAACGGAGCGGGTAATGATAGCCAGGTTATCGCGGCCATTCAGCAGGCCGTGCAACTGAAGAACACTTACAACGTGCGCGTGATTAATCTCTCCATCGGCCGCCAGATTTATGAAAGCTGCGCCCTCGACCCGCTTTGCCAGGCGGTGGAAGCGGCCTGGAAGTCCGGGATCGTGGTGGTCGTGGCGGCCGGCAACCTGGGCCGGAACGGATATGCCAGCATCACGGCGCCCGGAAATAGCCCGCATGCCATTACCGTCGGCTGCATGAAAACCATGGCAACCTATGCCCGCAACGACGACCTGATTGCCAGCTATAGCTCGAAGGGTCCGACCTTCATCGATCAGACGCTTAAGCCGGACGTAGTGGCTCCCGGCAACCTGGTGGTTTCCCTGCTGGATCCCGGCTCGACTCTGGAGGCGCAGTATCCCGCGGACGTTATGCCTCCGTCCTATTACATTCCGAACGGCACAGGACCCGCCGTCTATTTCCAACTGAGCGGTACCAGTATGGCCACGCCGGTAGTTTCTGGAGCCGCGGCGCTAATGCTGCAGCAGAATCCCAGCCTAAGCAACGAAACCATCAAAGCCCGGCTCATGCAAACCGCTACCAAGAACTTCCCGCTCATGAGCACCGCTACGGACCCGGTGACCGGCGCGACTTATGTGGACACCTACGACATATTCACCGTGGGAGCCGGCTACGTGGATATCCAAGCCGCACTCGCCAGCACCAGCACGGCGCAGTACACGGCGCAATCGCCTTCGGTGCTCTACAGCCCGCTTCTTGGCTTGATGAATGTAACCACCGGCTCCGGTGCGATCTGGGGATCGAACGCTGTATGGGGAACGAATGCCGTCTGGGGCACCGCGGTACTGGTCAGCGGAACGAATGCGGTATGGGGAAGCAACGCCGTATGGGGAACGAATGCGGTTTGGGGCACGAACGCAGTGTGGGGCACAAACGCCGTCTGGGGAACCAATGCGGTGTGGGGCACTACCACCGGGTACGGCGAGAACTAACCATGAAATAAGCATGAAATAAGCATGAACTAAGCGTGGCGTGAGTTCTCATGAACCTAAAATCGAAGATCTACGTCCTCGCGGTCAGCCTGATCGGGCTGGGCTCCGTCGCGTGGAGCCTTTACCACTGGGACTCGCGGGATTTGTCGCGCTTCGCCTGCTACCTGCTGGTCTCCGTGCTGGCCGCGGGCCTCAAGGTGAATCTGCCCGGCATCCCGGGCACGATGTCCGTTGGCTTTTTGTTTGTCTTTGTCGGCATCACGGAACTGGGTCTGGCCGAGACAGTGGTGCTTGGATGCGTGGGCACGCTGGTTCAATGCCTGTGGAAGCCGAAACGCCGGCCGGCGCTGTTCCAGATCGTATTCAGCATCGCCAGCACAGGCCTGGCGATTCTGATCGCCTATTCCTTCCACAACTCGCCCTGGGTGCATCGTTTTGACCGGGGCAGTCCGCTCCTGTTAATCGTTACCGGCTTGATCTATTTCGGCGCCAACACGGCGCCCATCGCCGGCGCCATTAGTCTCTCGGAAGCCAAACGCTTCGGCGCGACCTGGTATAACTGCTACTTCTGGTCTTTTCCGTTTTATCTCTTGGGCGCCTCCGTGGCGTGGATCATGGGATTCGTCAGCATGCAATTGGATTGGCGAAGCTCCGTGATGTTACTGCCCATCATCTACCTGATCTTTCGCTCGTACCGCCTTTATCTGGGGCGGCTGGAAGACCAGAAACGGCACGTGGAGTCGATCGCGGCCCTGCATTTGCGAACCATCGAAGCGCTGGCGCTGGCCATTGAAGCCAAGGACCACAAGACCCACGAGCACCTGCACCGCGTGCGCACTTACGCCATCGAATTGGGTAAAGATATGGGGTTGACGGGCGGCGACCTGGAGGCGTTGCGCGCGGCGGCGCTGCTGCACGACATCGGGAAGCTCGCGGTACCCGAACACATCATCTCCAAGCCGGGCCGCCTGACGCCCGAAGAATTCGAGAAGATGAAAATCCATCCGGTGGTCGGAGCGGAGATCCTGGAGCGCGTATCGTTTCCTTATGCGGTTGCGCCGATCGTGCGCGCACACCACGAAAAGTGGGATGGCAGTGGATACCCCTATGGATTAAAGGCCGAGGAAATCCCGCTGGGCGCACGCATCCTTACAGCCGTGGATTGCCTGGACGCCCTGGCTTCGGACCGTCAATACCGGCGCGCCTTGCCGCTCGACCAGGCCATGGCCGAAGTGGAATCCCAATCTGGCCGCAGTTTCGATCCAGCCGTCGTGGTGGCATTGAAGCGCCGCTATGTGGAGATGGAGCGTATGGCGCAGGCGCCCTCGCCGGATTCCATCAAATTGTCGACAGATGTCAAAATCGAAAATGGAGCGAGCCCCGCCGCGGGCTTTCAGAGAAGCCGCCCGGTGGTGGCTGATGGCGCGGAACACGACTTCTTGTCTTCGATCGCCGCCGCCCGCCAGGAAGTACAGCTCCTGTTTGAATTAGTGCAGGAGCTCGGTAATTCGCTGAGCCTGGACGAGACTCTTTCCGTGGTGGCCATGCGGTTGCGCAAGATTGTTCCGTACGACGCTACCGCTATATACGTACGCGACGGCGAAAAGCTGATCCCACGTTACGTCAATGGCGACGATTTCAGGTTGTTCTCATCGCTTCAGATCCCCATCGGCGAAGGCTTGTCGGGATGGGTAGCGGAGAACTGCAAACCTATTGTGAACGGAAACCCGGCCGTGGAATCGGGCCACCAGGCGGACAAATCCAAGTTCAGCACCTTGCGATCGGCGCTGGCTGTACCGCTCGAAGGTCCAAACGGGGTGATCGGCGTGATGACGCTTTACCGCGCGGAAGCCGACGCCTTCACACGCGACCATCTCCGTATCCTGCAAGCCATCAGCAGCAAAGTTTCCGTAGCCATCGCCAACGCGCTGATCTTCCGCCAACTGGAAGACTCCGCGACCACGGATTATCTTTCCGGTCTCCCGAATGCCCGGTCGCTGTTCCTGCGGCTGGATACGGAACTCGCCCGGTGCCGGCGAAGCGCCGAGCCGCTGTGCGTCGTTGTCTGCGACCTGGACGGCTTCAAGCAGGTGAACGACCACCTGGGCCATCTGGAAGGCAACCGCGTACTGAAGCAGATTTCAGAGACTCTACGCAGCCAATGCCGCGAGTACGACTACGTCGCGCGCATGGGCGGCGATGAGTTCGTCGTCTTATTGCCGGGCATCGGCGGCAGCGCGATCCCGGAACGTATCGACGAACTGCGCAAGATTGCCATCGAAACCGCGATCCCCTCGGAGTGGGTCTCCATGAGCATCGGCGAAGCCAGCTATCCGGAAGATGGCTCGGATGCCGAAGAGCTATTGGCCGCCGCGGATAAGCGCATGTATGCGGCCAAGCAACTCAGGCGGAAGTCCAAGGTTATTGCATTCCCGCCAATTCCGGTGGCCCGGCCCTATACGCCTCCGCGCGTGGCTGAGGTCGTCCAGTAGCGTTTGAACATTTCGCGATCACCTGTCGGCTAATTTGCGGCCCACGCTCAAGCTGTCGAAATTCATGATGGCGTTGAAGACCAGAAAGTAGCTGCCCTTGGTTTCGGCGCGCCAGAACGGGTTATTCGAAAAGAGAACGACATGTCCCGCGCCGTAGGGCGCATCGATAATTGCGGCGTGCTGTGCCAGGTCTCCGCCGCCATCGAGCAGTCCCGAAACCAGCAATTCTTTGGAGTCGGCATAGCGCAACACCACTCGCGGACGCGCGGCGGGCGGAATCACATTGATCGGATTGCGAAGCTGTTCATCGGTCAACGGCAGCGCCTCCCAGGCTTCCGCGTGGGGCGGTTCCGGAATGTCCGCGGGCGGTCTTCCCTGCGGCACGTCGGGATCGTCGGCAGTGCCCCGGCCGGTCGGCCGCTCGTGCTCTTGCGCATTGTTACGGCGGCCGCCCCCACCACCTGCCATGTTCGAGATGCCGAAGACCGGCGGATTCGAGGCGAAGATCGCCAGGTTATCGCCATAACCGTACATAATAGGGCTGGCTGCATCCACCGTCTTGGACCGCAGTGCGGACCCGGTCACCTTCAATCGCGGCGCGGCCGCGATGGCGACCCCCGGGGTGAATCCAAATGTGACCGCGAAGTTGGTGCTGTCGCTGGCCGCGATCAGCAACCCGCCCTGCCGTACAAATTCCTGCAAACGATCGAGGCCCGTCCAGCCGAGCCCCGGACGCATGTCGTCGGTCTCGTCCGTCTTTCCCAGATTCGGCGTGAGCGGCGTGACTTTCCATGGCAGCGGATTGCCGTACATCGGCATCCCGTTGATTACGGCCTGGGCGCCGCGGATACCCGGCGGAAAGACGATCGCATCGTATTTGGCACGCAGGCCGCCCGCCGGCATCGCCGCGATGGTCTGGGTGCTGATGTAATCGTAGGGAATCTTCAGGCGGTCGAATTCCAACCGCCACCAGCCATCGCTCTGCGTGCTGAGCCAGGTATGCATGATGGCGATGTGCCCGGCCCGCGCCGCGTGCGTCTTCACGCCGGGAGCCTCGGCCACCGCATAGACTCGTACGCCGAGTTCGGCGGCGGCTTTGCTCAAGTCGCCGGATGCCACGCCGCGCACGATGAACGATCCGCGATTGAATTTGTGCCCGGCTGCTTCAAAGGGTTCTTCGGCGGCGGCAAACGACGCGTCGGGAAAGCGGTACCGCAGCGTGACCAGGCCGCTGTCGGCATTATGATTGATCAGGAAAACATCCCCGGAGCCTTCCACTCCGCCGGGGGCGGCCACCGGTCCATCGACCGGAGCCATGCCGGCATCCAGCACCTTCACATCCGTGACGCGCGCCACCTGCACGTTGCCGAGTTCGCCGAAGGTCCACGCCGTATCGTCGTAGATGTCTTTCTGCGGATCGTTTGGCGCCCAGTATTGGTAGTCGAGCAGGGCATCCGCGATGCGGCTATATGGCTGATCCATGCGCAAGATATAGCTGCCGGCGGGGAAGGTGCGCGGTTCGGGCTTGGGCTTAGGTTTGGTCTTGTCGTCCGGCTTATGCTCCGCGGCTTCTTCCGCCGCGCCGTCGGTGGCACCGGGCTTACCGCCGGCATCCGGAGCGTGCTTGGGCGGCGTTTTCTTGGGCGGCATCAACACCGTGAACTCCGCGCTGGCGCGCGAGATTTCACAGCCCTGCTCCTGCAGCATCCGCAACAAATCCGCCTGCGCGCCGGGGCGCGGATCGTCCGCCGGAAACACGTAAGCCGCAGGTCCTTCGGTGTGAGCCTTTTCAATGGATCTTTTGGCCTTCAAATAGAAGTTGCGCAGGAAAAGCTGTTTATTGGCACTGAAATAGGCCAGCGCGGTCAGCAGCCCGGTCTCTTCGTAGTTGTTGTTGTCGCGCTGCGACCATTTGGCTTTTGGTAGCGGCGGATTCTGCTTGTACCAGGTGCGCGCAAATTCACCGGGATCGAGGGTACGCTCTTCGGTATCCGCCCCGCCATTTCCGAATGTCTCGTACAGACGGCTGATGCCATTGTGCATGGCCGCGATAAACATCAGGTAGCTGGGTGACCAGGTGTCGAAGGTGCCGTGCGTGAAAACACCGGGCATGCCGAACTTGGTCATTTCCGCGACATTGTCCCAGCCCATCATCTGCCATTCGCCGGCCAGTATGGGATCGATCCAGGCGTTGTAGGGACCGTCGCCGACCGTGTTGTCGTAAAGATAGGGAACCGATTCGTGCAGGTCGTGCAGCACCTGGGCTTTCCAGCCCACAAAGGTATGCAGCACATTGCGCGTCAGCGCCAGCGTCAGCCCCATGGCGTCGCGATTGTTGTCGTGGCCCACATAGTGACCCCAATAGATCAGCGGCGGCCATTGCTTGCCGGGGTTCGCCAGGTGCCAGCGATAGATATCCACCATGCGGTCGCGCCCGTCCACTTCCACAATGGGTGTGATGAGGGTAATGGTGTTCTCACGGATGAATTTGATATAGGCGCTGTCGTCCACCGCCAGCCGGTAGGCCAGTTCCATCAACGCCGTAGGCGCGCCCGTTTCGGTGGAGTGGATGGTGCCCGTGATGTAGTAAATAGGCGTGGAGGCGCCCACCAGTTTTTCGGCTTCGCCGTCGTCCAGGTGAATCGTGCGCGGGTCTGCCAATTTCGCGAGGCGGGCGCGGTTCTCGTCAAGCTTTGCCAACAGGCGTTCGTCCGCCACGGCCACGGCGATCATCTCGCGACCCTCTTCGGTCTTGCCGATGCTGAACACCTTGACGCGCGGACTGGCCGATTCCAGCATGCGCATGTAGCGGTAGACTTCCTGCGAATACGGCAAAATGCCCGGCGCGCCCGCAACGTCGGTCAGGACGGCCTTGGGCGTCGGCACCTTTTTAGACGCCGGCAGATAATCGGTGAGCGGCGAATTGAAGAACGGCTCGGTGGTGTACTCGCGGATCTTCCGGGTATACTCTTCGTCGACGGGCTGGCCAGGATCGCGCGCCGGCCGGGGCTGCGCAAAAAGGGGAATCGCCAGAATCACGGGAACCGCAAGCGAAATCTTCATTCCAAAAGACTATAACAGACATAAGCGGGATGGCCCGTCCTGTGGTGTCGAAGCTGGAAGCCGGCGCCGAACGGCGACACACCTGCAATATCCCGCCGCGTTGTATACTCGTATCGCCTTGACCACTCGCATACGCGCCGCCCTGGCCGCGGTCACCCTGGGGGCGGCGGGAGCGGCCGCCGTCGTAGCCATTTCCGGCGGCGTCCGGCGCGGCAGCCTGCCCGCGCCCCGCCTCACACTGCAACCCGCGCGGATCCTGGCCGACGGCTACGATAGCGCCACGCTGGCGATTGAATCCACCGCGCGCGCGGCGCCCGTAGTCTCCATGATCGGGAACCCGCACATCGCCGCCGTCGGAGAAATCACCGGCGCGCCGGGCAAATGGCAGGTCCGCATCCGCGCCGGCATCCTAGCCGGTCGTGTCGGTTTGCGGGTCTCGGTCCCTGGCGCGCCGCCGGCCGAAGTCCAACTGGAATCCCTGCCATTCACCCGCGACAGCGCCCAGGACGGCACCCCGGATTTCCTGCGTCTGGACGACGACCGCGACCGCCAGGCCTTTCGCCGCTGGTTCACATGGCTGGCCGAGGCACAATACTTCCGACCTCCCGCCGCGCGGCCGCCCGAGATACAGGATTGCGCGGCGCTGATCCGCTACGCCTATCGCGAAGCTCTACACGCCCACGATTCGGCCTGGGCCGCCACGGCGCACACGCCGCTGATACCGGGCTTCGATTCCGTCACCAAGTATGCATATCCTTTTACGCCGCTGGGCGCGGCCCTGTTTCGCGTGCGCGAAGGATCGTTCGAGGCGGCGGATCTCGAAGTGGGTGAGGATGGCGCCGCGTTCGCGCAATTCGCAGACGTGCGCACACTCTATCGCTTGAATACCCATCTGGTTAGCCGCGTGCTCTCCGCCGCCGTGCCGGGCGATCTGCTGTTCTTTCGCCAGGAGTCCGGCGCGGAGCCGTATCACAGCATGATCTACCTGGGCCAGAGCCAGATTCACGACGACGGCCGGCGCTACATCCTGTACCACACCGGCCCGACCGGTTCCGATCCCGGTGAGATACGCCGGCTCACGGTGGAAGAGCTGATGCGTTTTCCGCAGCCCGAATGGCGGCCCATCCCTGCCAATCCCAGCTTTCTGGGTGTGTCCCGATGGAACATTCTGAGGAAAGAAAATGACACGCGCGTTCCCTAGATCCGTACGCCTGCTGTTGCTGGCAGCGGCCGCCGTTATCGGCCTGTGCCAGAGCGAAGACGAGCCGTATTTCTCGCTATCCAGTTCCCAGACCTTCGGCACCGACGGCAAGCCCAGCGTCTCGTTGGGAGCCTTCAACGTGGATTCGCTGGCTTTCCGGGTCTACCGCATCCACGATCCGGTCAAGTTCTTCACGCAACTGGAAGATCCGCATCAGTTCGGTGGGAATGTGCCGCGGCCGCCGCGCGACCGGACGCTGCTGGAGCGCCTCCACTTGTGGAAGCGCGCCTTGCACGCGCAGATTCGGCGTTCCCTGCGCGCGCAGTTCAGCGAACCGCCCAGCACGCATTTCGAGAGCATCCTGCCCAAGGAATCCCGGCCATCCGGCAAGGGAACGCATTACGCGGAAGCGCCCGTATTGAATTCGCAGCAACTGGTGCTTTCTTTTCAGCAGCCGGTATTGAGCCAATCCCGATGGGAGCGCGCCACGGTCGCCATCGGCGTCAAGGATAAGGGTGTGTACCTGGTCGAGGCCGTGCACGGCGACCTGCGTGCCAACACCATCCTGATGATTTCCGATATCGCCATGATCACCAAGACCGGCAATGGCCGCGCGGTGAACCTGGTGGTCGATCGCAACACGGGCCAGCCGGTGGCGGCAGCCAAAGTGGACCTGCTGGCGCGCGACCAAAGCCTGGGAGATGCCTCCACTAATGCCGACGGCATCGCGGAAATGCGGTTGCCCACGGAGCATACCACCGACCTTCGCCTGATCGCGCATGCCGGCGCGGATTTCGCGGTCAACACACTGGCCCGTTTCCCGCTCGGCGCCGGCAACGAACAGTGGACCGGGTATGTCTATACGGATCGCCCGGTCTACCGCCCCGGCCACAACGTGCATTTCAAAGGGATCCTTAGACTAGCCACACCTGACGGTTACAAGATCCCGGCCGGACGCGACGTTTCGGTGACCATCAACGATGCCGAGCAGAAGCCGGTCTACCAGAAGACGCTCACGGCCAGCGCCAATGGCACGGTTCACGACGACTTTACGCTCGAAACCGGCGCGGCGCTGGGTTACTACAATATCGAAATCAAATCCGGCGAAGCCTTCATGAACGGCAATTTTGAGGTGCAGGAATACAAAAAGCCGGAATATGAAGTGCGGGTGGTTCCGTCCAAAGCGCGCGTGCTCGAGGGAGAGACCATGCAGGCCACCATCGATGCCCGCTACTATTTTGGCGAACCGGTCAACGGCGCAAAAGTCGTTTATGCCGTCTATCGCAGCCGCTATTGGTTCCCGCTGTGGTACGATCCCGACGAAGAATCGTTCGCGCCCCCGCAGCCTGGCGACGATGCCGACGACAGCGGCGACCAGGTGGGCGAGACCAAGGGTCAACTGGATGCCGACGGCAAGCTGACCATCACCCTGCCCACCGCGATTTCGGAGCGCAAGCAGGATTTTATCTATCGCGTGGAAGCGCGCGTCACCGACCCAGCCAACCGCGAGATCACCGGCCGCGGCTGGGTGATCGCGACGTACGGAAGCTTCGCGGTAAATGCCGAGCCGGAGCGTTATTTCTACGAGCCGGGCGCGGCCGCGGTAATGGCCGTCGAAGCCCGCGATTACGACCACAAGCCCGTGCGCACGCCGGTGCGCGTGGAACTGCTCTCGTGGAATTATCGCGATAAAGGGCCAGGCCAGGTGAAGGCCGCCGAAAGCGCCGTTACGGGCGCCGACGGGAATGCGCGAGTCACGATGCAACTTCCGCCGGAGGGCGGGTCCTATCGCCTGCGAGTCACGGCCCACACGCCCGAGGGGCGCGAAGTGGAGAGCGACGCCTTCCTTTGGATATCGGGCGGCAGCAGTGAGTTCGAGTCGGGTCCAAACCGGACCGTGCCCATCGTTCTCGACAAGAAGTCTTACAGCGCCGGCGATACGGCCCACCTGCTGATCGTAACCGGCCAGCCCAACACGGCGGTTTATGTGAGCGTGGAAGGCCGCGATTTGCGCCAATACAAGCTGATTCATTCCGCGGGCGCCACGGCGGGCTTCGATATTCCCGTGACCGCCAACGACGAGCCCGGCATCACGGTGGCTGCCTGTTTCATCCGCGGCGGCAATCTCTATGCGAGCGACAAGTGGATCAAAGTGCCGCCCGTGGATCACGAGTTGAACGTGAAAGTGTCCACCGACAAGCCGCAATATCTGCCTGGCCAGACCGCTAACTACAGCATCGATGTCACCGACGGGCGCGGCAAACCAGCGCCGGGCGCGGAGTTCAGCCTGGGTGTCGTGGATGAAGCAATTTACGCCATACGTAAGGATGGCACAGCGGATATCCTGAATTTCTTCTTCGATCGTCAGTGGAACCGTGTGTTTACCGCCGACTCGTTGAACTATTACTTCAATGGTGAAGCGGGCAAGCGCCGCATCCGCCTGGCCGAGTTGCGTCCGCCTTCGCGGCTGGCGCAGCTGAAGCCGGAGCGCCTGGTGCAGCCCAAAGTGCGCAAAGCGTTTCCGGATACGGCGTTTTGGGCGGCCGACGTGGTCACCGATAGTTCCGGCCACGCGCAAGCCAAAGTGGAATTTCCAGATTCGCTGACCACCTGGCGCGCCACGGCCCGCGGCGTCACGCCGGATACAAAAGTGGGCAGCGCCACGCTCAAAACCATCGTGCGCAAGAACCTGATCCTGCGGCTGGCCGTACCGCGATTCTTCGTACAGGGCGACGAAGTGGTGATCTCCGCCATCGTTCACAACTACCTCGCTACGGCCAAGACGGCGCGCGTTTCGCTCGACGCCACCGGTCTCGAGATTCTCGAAGGGGCCACGAAAGAAGTCCAGATCCCGAGCCGCGGGGAGGCCAAGGTGGACTGGCGCGTGCGCGCCGCACTGGTGCGCGCCGCCAGCATCACCAGCAAGGCCCTGACCGATGAAGAGTCGGATGCCTTGCAACTCGATCTGCCGGTGAATGTGCCGGGAGTCAAGCTGTCGCAGGCACGCGGCGGCGCGCTGAAGGCCGGAGCTTCCGCGGCCTTCGACCTCAGGTTCCCGGATAAAGTCCAGCCTGGCTCGCGGTCGATCTCGCTGCGGGTCTCGCCTTCGTTGGCCGGTTCGCTGTTTGCCGCGCTCGACTACCTGACTTCTTTCCCGTATGGTTGTGTTGAGCAGACTATGTCGAGCTTCCTGCCGGACATCGTGGTGGAGCAGGCTGTCCGCGATCTGAATTTAAAAGCGGACCTGGACCAGGCTGCGCTGCACCAGAAGATTGAGGCAGGCCTGCAGCGCCTCTATAATTTCCAGCACGAAGACGGCGGTTGGGGATGGTGGGAAACCGACGACAGCCATCCGTTCATGACGGCGTATGTGGTGGCGGGGCTGGTACAGGCGCAGGCAGCCGGCGTGGAGGTGAAGGCCGACGCCATCCATAAGGGCGCAGCCTGGCTGAAGGACAAATATGCGCAAGATCCCAAGCTGGCCGCCGATCTACGTGCTTACATGCAATACGCGCGGGCGCTGGAGGGACACGCCGACATTGCGGCGCTCGGCCAACTCTACGACCAGCGCGCCAACCTGTCGCCATACGGCATGGCTATTCTCGGTCTGGCGCTCGAACAGGCGAAGGACGGGCGGGCTGCCGATCTCGCCGCCGCGCTGGAGCGCGCCGCGGAACAAGACCAGGAGCAGGCCTGGTGGACCGCCACCCGCGATCAACTGTTGGACTTCGATGAGGACGCCACCCCGGAAGCCACGGCCTATGCCGTGAAACTGCTCTCGCGCGAACGGCGGGATAGCGTCCTGCTGCCGAAGGCGGCTTTATGGCTCATGAATCATCGCAACGAGGGCTACTGGTGGTCCTCGACCAAGCAGACCGCCATGGTGATCTACGGGCTGGTGGATTATCTGAAGGCCACCAACGAGCTGAATCCGGATCTGAGTGTCACCATGCTGGTGAACGGCAAGGCGGTGCTGACTCGCCAGCTCACGCAGGCCGGCGGCGTGGCCATCCCGGCCTTGACGCTCGATGCGGCGCAGGTACAGCCTGGCATAAACCACATTCGCGTCGAAACCAGCGGCGCGGGCCGGCTGTATTACTCGGCGCGCGCGGAATATTTCTCCACCGAAGAGCGCTTCGAAAAGACCGGCGCGGTCTCGCTCAATATCCTGCGCGATTACTTCCGCCTGGCGCCCGGCCGCGACAGCGAGAAGATCGTGTACGATACCGTTCCGCTAACGGGTTCCGTCGCGCCGGGCGACGTGATCGCCGTGAGGTTGACGGTCACCGGGTCGGAAGGGCGATACATGATGATTGAGGACCCCATTCCGGCAGGCACCGAGTTCATCGAGCGCGACAACCAGTATCAACTGCGCAGGCGGCCGCCATGGTGGGAGTATTGGTTCACGCGCCGCGAATTGCACGACGATCGCATGGCCATTTTCGAAACCTACTTTCCGCGCGGCCAAAAGGAGTATTTCTACTTGCTGAAAGTGGTAAATCCCGGCGTGTTCCATGTCAGTCCGGCGCGCGTCGGACCCATGTACCAGCGGGATGTGATGGCTACTACGGAAGGCCGCCAACTGGAGGTGAAGTGATGCGCACCCTCGCCGTAATCCAACTGGCAGGCAACGCGCTGCTGTTGTGGATAGGCTATTACTGGCTGGGCCTGGGCGAATCGAGCGGCGCGGCGCTGGCCTGGAGCGCGCTGGTCGCTTTGGTCCTGCTGACGCTCGAATGCTGGCTGCAAGGCGCGGCCTTCGCGTATTTCGCGGACGCGCGCCGGCTTCCACTGCGCCGTCTGCCATGGTTGGTGGCCGCCGCAATCGTCCTGCTGGCGGTCTACTGGGTGCTGGCGCAAGGCTCCGGGTACCTCGCCACGCCGGCCTTCAAAATCGCCTCATGGCTGACCCTGACATTTCGTAAGCCGGTAAAGCCGGCTGCGGTTTCGAGAGCTTTCGATATCGTACTGTGGCTGGCGCGCTGGATGGTATTGCCGGCGCTGGCTCTGCCCATCGTCGCGCGCATCGCCGGGGGCGCGCGTTCCCGCCGGTGGTGGTTTTGGGTCGCCACGCCGGTCCTGCTGGTATGCGCGTTCTGGCTACCGCTAAACCTGATGGGCTGGGCGCCGCAGACCGGCGGATTCAAGATACAAATGCTCAGCTTCGTAGCGCGGCTGCTGGCTGCTTACTTGCTATTTGTGGGCGCATGGCTGGCGCTGGTGTTCCTTACGTCCGGCGGCAGGCCGCGCGCCACCCAGCCCAGCACGGTGGCCTCGCCGTAGCGTTTCACCAGTCCCGCCACGGCGCGTGCCGCTTCTTCGTATGCATGGCGGGCGCGGGCCGGATCGGCCGTTTGACGAACGTCGGAATCCGCGGGCACAGCGGCCGGCCCATCCCCCGGCGCGCCGCCGGAGAGGTATTCCACGATCCCTTCCCGGAACCAAACCGGCAAACCCGGCGCCGCGCGCGACTCCACCGATACGTGGAATAACTCGTGCCGCAGGGTTTCATCCAGCGCGCCATGGCTGCGAAGGACGGATGCCGGCTGAAGTTGGATGCGCGCGCCCTGCGTAGTGGCCGCCACCCAGCCTGGCTCGGCGGTCGCGTTCCGAAAGCTGTCAAGGTCCGGATATAGACGGATTTCGACGTGCGCCGGGAGCTGCCAATTTGTCCGCCGGGCAACGGCGCGAGACTGGCGCTCCGCGATGGCCAGCACGGCTCCATCCTGCTCCGGCTGCGTGGTCCACAGCGTCACGCTATCGCCGCCCAGCCGCTGCCAGGGCAGTCCGCGCGCGGTCACGCCCACCGCAGTGCCCGGATAATAATACGCCAGAATGTCGCGATAGGAGCGCCCCTCCGCGGCCATCTGCTCGGCTCCGCGCTGGCAGAGACCCACACCGTGCCCCGCGCCGCGGCCCTGGAACAGGATGGGGCCACCGCCCGGCTGAATATCGTAGAGATCGCTGCGCACGGTGTTCCAACCCAACGCGCGGCCGATGGCGAAGCGGAACGAGCCGGCGCTGACCGGTACGGATTCACCGGCTCCGCGCAGCGAAAGAGCCAGCGCCCGCCCGGAGGCGGTGCGGCTCACGATGGCGATGCCTTCGAGCGCGCGGGGCACGCGAAGACCGGAAGCGAGCAACGCCTTTTCGATCCGGGCGGGATCGCCGGCCCATTGCCAGGTCTCGGTTCCGGCACGCATGCAATAGGCATCCGGATGGCTTTTCAGATACGGCTCGACACCATCCTCCGTGCGGCCGCCGCAGTCTCGCGTATACGGGGTGAATGCGGGTTTGCCCTCAAACCACACGATCTCGCCCGTGGTTTCGGCCGTGATAGCCGTCAGGCGGGGCGTGATACCGTCCATATCCACGCGCTGGCAATGCGTTGTGGAGCAGAAATCGTAGCCGTCGGCGGCGTGCCGCCCGCGCAGATCGACGGCGTAGGTGCGCGCGGCGACGGCCATCGCGCGCAGCGCCGCGTTCGATTTGAAGATGCTGCACTCGCCGGCCAGCACGCCCGCCACGTAGCGCTCCAAGGGCAAATCCAGAACCTGCGCGCCGCGCGCGGTCTCGACGCGCACTTTCACGGCAGGCGGGGCGGCGCCGAGCGGCATGGACAGCGCGCACAGAAGCCACAGGTAAGGAAGCTGCGGGTCCTGGAGGACCCGCGCAGACCGAGAGGTCCGCCCCACCGGCATCAAAGGTGCCCCGTCCTGTAGGCTGCCAGAATCCTGCCTGCTATCGGGGCCGCGTCCGAACCTCCCGCGTGCCCTTGGCGCATCACCGCAATGGCCACCTCCGGGGCGCGGCTAGGCATAAATCCGGCGAACCAGGCGATCGGGGCGCCGGAGGCCGCGATCACGCTGCCGGTCTTCCCCGCCACCTGTACGCCTGCCACACGCGCGCGCTGGGCCGTGCCATATTCGACCGCGCCTTCCATCCCAGCCACGATGGATTGCATCTCCGCGCGGCCCGCCTGCAGAGCCAGCACGCGATATGCGGAAGCCAATTCCGCGGCGCTGGTCAGGATATCCGCTTCGCCGAGCGCCAGCAACCGCACGTCAACGTGACGTCCCACCGCGCCTCCAAAGCCAGCCCGCGCCAGTTCGCCGGCCAGATCGCCAGGCGCGAATCGTTCGGCCATGTGCGCCACGAAGCAATTGCAGGAGTAGGCGAGGGCGGTGTCCACATGCATGGGTGAATCTAAGCGTGGATGCGAGCAATCGAACGACCGTCCGGCGATGGTGAGGCGACCGGGACACGGCCAACCTTCCGCGGACGTCAGCTTTCCAGCGCGCAGCAGCGCCGCCAGCACAAAAGGCTTGACGGTGGAACCGGGAGGCGCCAGGAATCTGGCGGCGACGTCCGGCGCGTGCAGGGCGATCGCGCGCCGTGAGTGCACGTCCAGCAGAACTCCGGCGCCATCGCGCGATTCAAAAAATGGCTCCAGGCTGGCGGAGTCCCGCGCGCGAACCGCCGAAACCGCCAACGCGGCCAGCATTTCCCGGCGAAGCATCCCAACACTCAAAGCAGCTTATGCGTGAACATAATCCAGACTATCAGCCCCGTGCCCGCGACCAGCAGTGCGGCGACGATCCTTTTCGCCACCGGCCGCATCAGCCAGTCGCGCAGCCCTTCGGCCTGCTCGGACGCCGGCTTCAAATAGCGGCGCTGTAAGCTCGAAGGCAGGTTTTGGATGGCGCGCGCGATCTCTTCCCTGCCCCGGCGATCTGCGATCAGGATAGTCTGCGCATTCAGCCCGTTGGTGGATTTCAGCAGCTTACGGCGCAAGGGCGCGGGGACGTCCTTCACCGAGCGGTACACCGCATCCATGCCGCCCACCGAGATCAGGATGGTCGAGCTCTTCATCACGCCCGACTTCACGGCCTTGTGGGCCTCGCCGCAATAGGGGCAGGTCAGGCCATCGGACGCTTCGAACTTCATACCGCATCGCCGGCAATTCATTTCATCCCACCATTACCTTCGGGCGTTTGTCGCGCGACAGATGCCGGTCGCCCAGATTGTCCAGAACCACTTGAATGAAGCCCAGCGCGGCTTTGGATAGGGCTTTGTCCTTACGGTAAACCAGCCCGAGACGCCGGACCATCGGCTCGGGCGCGAGCGGAACGGCGCGCAGTTTGGCCGCTGCCATCTCCTCGCGGCAGTTCGAGACCGCCAGAAACGAAATTCCCAGACCGGCCATGACGAAGCGCTTCATCATCTCGGTGGAGTCCAGTTCCATGGAGACGTGCAAGTCGTCTTCCACCAGCTCAAACCAGGCGTTGAGGCGCGCGCGAGTAGTTCCAGACTTGGGAAGCAGCAACTGGTATTCCAACAAATCGACCGGATGAACGGCCTTGCAGTCAGCCAGGGGATGACGCGCCGGCACGATCAAGCGGATTTCGTCTTTGTAGATATCCGCCACTTGCAGGCGCTTTTCTTCGACCGGTAATTGCGTGAGTCCAAAGTCGGCGACGTTTTCCATGACGGCGTCTACCACGCGCGAGCCATAGGAGCGGTCCACCTGGAGTTGCACGGCGGGGAAGAGGTTCTTATATTCGGAGAATACCTGGGGCAGGACGTAGATGCAAGTCGCCTCGTTGGCGGCAATGACCAATTCTCCGCGCGGGTTACGTTCCAACTCGTTAATGGCATCCTGGGCCTGGCGGCGCTGATCCAGCATCTGCGCGGCATAATCGGCGAAGATTTTGCCGGCGGTAGTCAGCGAAATTCGGCTGCCGAAACGTTCAAAAAGGGCAGTATTCAGTTCCTGCTCAAGCTGGCGTACCTGGGCGCTGATGGCCGGCTGCGTGCGGTAGCAGGTCTGAGCGGCTTTCGAGAAGCTCTTCAGCCTGACAATCTCGAGGAATGTGTGCAGTTGGTCGAAATCCATGCGCTACGCCACCCCTCGCTCCAGCCCATTGGGGTCCCTTCGCACCCAAACAAAACGTGAATAGGAGGGATAGAAATAATCAATTTCCCTCTTGCCAAGCATTGTTGGTATGTATTGTAACAGAAGACTCCGGGTGGTGCGGTTTAGAGAGAGAACTGTGGGAATGCCTTAAGCCGCAGCCGCACCTCTAACCCGGCGCATGTTGCTTGCTCTCCAGGTGTAATGCCGTATGCCGGGGCGCGCTAACTGCGTGGCGCGCTCTCGGGATTTCATCCTCTGGTTCATTCATTCAGCCATCGGACCGTCGCCGCGCGACAACTCGGCGAGGATCGTTTCGCGGCGGAGATAGGCCGCCGAAACAGCCGATTCCATAGCCATCCAATAGACCGCAACGCCCAACGCGCCGGCCAAAGCCAGGATGGCATAAAAAACGACCTGGTTATCGAAGGCATAGCGCGCGAGATAGGCCAGAAAGACCGGCAGCAGGGCGATCGGATAGAGCAGAAACAGCAAGCCTTGCGTTCGTCCAGCGCCGCCACCGGCAGAGACCCTGTGCACACTCATGGCACGCGGGTAATTCACGGAACTCAAATTGCCTACGCCCAACAGATAGCACGCGGCGATGGCGGTAACCAGAAACGCCTCGCCGATCTGGCCCGGCGAGATCCCCAGACGCAATAAAAAACAGGCGGCGGCCACGGCCGCGACCTCCAGGAAAATGAAGATAGCGGCGGCGATGTTTTTGCCGGCGAGCGCGCGAGAGATGGACACGGGCGCAAAGAAATAGAGCTGCGCCGCGGAACGGTCGAATCCGAAGGCGTTGCCGTAGGTGACCTGGGCCAACAAAAACAAAGCGTAAAGGCTGACTACCACCAGGAAATTGCCGGACATGGCGGAATGCTCGACACGGCCGCGCAGCATCATCGGCAGCCAGACGACCAAGCCGAAGGAAAAGCCCATCACGAAGACTAATCGGAAGCGCGGGGTGCGGGCCAGTGAGCGGAGCTCCTTTTCGACGATGGCGCCGAGCGGATCGGGCAAAAATAGGGACGGAATGCGGTAGAGGCGCTCGGCCCAAGGGCGGTCCTTGGCGGCGGCGACGGTGGCTTGCGCTTCCTGGAAGTCGTAGCGCAAGTTGCGCGTAAACTGCCAACGTCCGAACAGATAGGCGGCCAGCGTCCAGGCGGCCAGCGCCACGGCCGGGGCGATGAGAGACGGGCCGGCCGCCGGACCCAGCATCCAATGGGATGCGGCGCCCCAGGGCCAGAAGGGATTCGCGGAAGCCGGAAAGAGGTGCGCGAGCCGGCGATTGGCAACACCGGTGACCATCAGCAGGCGCGGGAGAACTCCGGCAAGCATGAGCAGGAGCGCGATGACTTCGCGGATGCCTTTGCGGGTGAGCAGACGCTCAATCAGGTTGCGGAGCCCGGCGGCCAGCATCAGGTTGCACGCGGCGAACAGCAGCATGGCGAGAGACACGCGCGGCAGCGAAGCCAATCCGCCGAACGCGGGATTGCGGATGAGGCCGATGGCTGTTCCCGTCATGAGCAGGAGCAACTCCGCGCAGGTGGCAATGCGCAGCAGGATCTCGACGAAAAACAAAGAGCGCCGCGGCACGGGGTAGACCAACAGCTTGCGTAAATCGAGCGAGGCGCCCATATTCGCGGACGCCAGCGGCGCCAATTGCCAGTAGGCGAATACCGCCAGGAGGGCGACCGGCAGGAAGCTCACGATGTGGGAGCGCAGCGCCGGCGCGGCGGCGAGCTCCTCGGCAACCACGGCCAGAACGGTCCAGAAGCCGTACCAAAGCACGGCGACAACGACGGTAAACACGCCACTGCGCCGGCTGGACGCCAGGCGGAAGAGGCGCATGCTGAGCCATTGCGCGCGGAGGATGGCCGGGATCACTTGAGCCACTCCAGCTCATGGAATTCGTGGCCGGCGCCGACCAGACGGACGAAGACATCTTCGAGGGACTCGGTGCCGCCGCGCAGTTCGTCAAGGGAGCCTTCGCGCACGATTTTGCCTTTGTCGATGATGGCCACGCGGTCGCACAAGCGCTCCACGACTTCGAGCACGTGGGAGGTGAGGAAGATGGTGGCGCCGCGGCGCACCTGGTCGAGGAGGATATCCTTCATGAGCCGGGCACCCACCGCGTCCACGCCCTCGAAGGGCTCGTCCATCAGGAACAGATCCGGATGATGGATTAGGGAGGCGGCCATGGCGAGGCGCTTGCGCATACCTTTCGAATACTCGGCGATGAGCTTGCGTTTTTCGCGCAGCTCGAATAGATCGAGCAGGGACTGGGCGCGTTCGATGGCGACAGGACGAGGGAGGGCATACATGCGGCCGACGAACTCGAGGAATTCGGCGCCGGTGAGGCGGTCGAAGAGCAGGGATTCGTCCGGCACGAGGCCGATGCGCTGCTTGATTTCGAGCTCGCGATCGGGCAACGGCATGCCGAGCAGTTCGATGGAGCCTGATGACGGAGGAATGAGGCCCGTCAACATGCGGATGGTGGTGGATTTGCCCGCACCGTTGGGCCCCAGGAATCCGAAGAAACAGCCTCGCGGCACGACCAGGGTGACGCCATCTACGGCAGCCTTGTCGCCGTACGTCTTGCGCAGGTCATGGATGGCGATCGCGGGGGTGTCGGGCATGGGAGGCGGCGGTCCGGATTCAGCGGCCGGCTTGGCGGTCTGTGATGATTCCATTATAAGTTCGTTGGCGGCGATGTTCGAAAGTCATGACGGCGAAATGAAGGTTCGCCGCCAGCGGTCATCTGAGACCCCATTGCCGCTCAATAAGTTAGGGCCGCGCAGAAAAACACAATTGGAGGGCGGCCAATCTTGGCCCCAGCCGGCTTAGCCGCCTGAAAAGGCGGCTGCGGGCATGATTGCCCGCCCCACGGCGGGTTTTCGACGGTGCCCCACGCCGGGTCACACTTTTGTTCAAACGGGCCCGGCCGCCGGCGCGCTCAAAGCGTGCGCCACCGGGGCGGTGCATTCAATATCCAGGCCGCCGCATCCGCGAAGGTGGCGAAGCCCTCCGCGCCCACCAGCACGGGCCGGCAGCCGGCCACCGCGCCCGCAACGGCATCCACGTCGCGATCCCCAATCATGAAGCAGCGCTCCGCCTCGACACCGAACTCGCGCAACGCGCGCAACAGCATCCCCGGCGCGGGCTTGCGGCAATCGCACACGTCCGCCGGCGTGTGCGGGCAGTAGTAAATCCGCGAAATCGTGACGCCAAACGGCGTCAGCAAGCGAAACAGCGCCGAATTCACCGCGATGAATTCACGCACCGAGAAATAGCCGAGACCGATCCCCTGCTGATTGGTCACCATCACCAGCCGGTAACCCGCCCGCTGCAATTCCGCCAGTCCCTCACCCACGCCGGGCATTAATTCGACATCCCGCGGATCGCTGCCGTAAGGGCTGTCCTTCAGCAGCGTGCCGTCCCGGTCCAGAAAAACAATTCCCTTTGGCGGCGGGGCGCCTGCCGCCGCCGGCGGCGCCAGCCGTTCGACGGCCATCACCCGTTCGATGATCTGGCTGCTGCTCACCACGTGGCTAACCGGTATGGTGGCCACCTGGCCGCCGTAAGCCCGCACCGCTTCGCCTGAGCGCAGCCCGCGCGTACTATAGTCGCCGCCTTTAATATAGAAGTCCGGCTGCCAGCGCTGAATCTGCGCCAACGGTCTCAAATCGTCGAGCATGGTCACCGCATCCACCGATGCCAGCCCCGCGACTACCGTCATCCGCTCCAACTCCGAGCAGATCGGACGGTGCGGATCTTTATATTGCCGGATAGACCAGTCGGAATTCACTGCCACCAGCAGCGCATCGCAGAGGGCGCGGCTGCGCTCCAGATAATCCACATGGCCCGCATGCAGTAAATCGAAGGCGCCGCAGGTATAGCCGATCTTCCGGCCGGCGCGCCGCAGATCGGCCACCCAGCCATCTACCTGGTCATGGGTGAGGATCTTACTCATCGCCGGCGCAGGCTGGCCATGGCCTGCGCGAGTTTTTCATGTGAAATGGCCACGGTGCCCGCTTCGCCCACCGCCAGGCCGGCCGCCAGGTTCGATAACCAAACCGCATCGCCCAGTGCGGCGCCCGCCGCCAGGGCCACCGCCAGGGTAGCTAACGCAGTATCTCCCGCGCCGGTGACATCGTAGACTTCGCGCGCGAAGCTGGGAAAATGCTCCTCCGCCGCTTCCGGCTGGAGCAGGGTCATGCCGTCCTTGCCTTCGGTCACCACAATGGCGGTGTTGCCCCCGCGGCGCAGCAGTTCCCGTGCGGCCTGCATGGTTTCGTCGTGGTGGCGCGCCGGAAGCCCCGTAAGCACGCCCAGTTCGCTGCGGTTCGGCTTCAGCACCGTGGCGCCGCGGTAGCGTTCGAAATCGGAACCCTTCGGATCGACCACCACGGGCTTGCCCCGCCGCCGCGCCGCGGCGATGATACCCTCGACTACCGGCGCAATCGCAAATCCCTTGGCGTAATCCGAGACCACCACCGCATCCACGCGCCCCATGATGCGCGCGGCGTGCTTCACCACCGTTACGGCCAGCACGGCATCGATGGGCGAAGTGTCTTCTTCGTCGATCCGCACCACCTGCTGGTCATGCGCTACGATGCGCAATTTCAGCGTGGTGGGGCGTCCCGCCGCTACGGAAATGTGGCTGCAATCGATGCCCCTCTGTTCGAGCATCCCGCGCAGTTCCGCGCCCGCTTCGTCCTTGCCCGTAACGCCCAGCAGTGTCACGCGGGCGCCCAGCGCCGCCACGTTGCATGCCGTATTCGCCGCGCCGCCGGGAACGCCGGACGTGCCCACCTTCCGCACGATGGGAACCGGCGCTTCGGGCGATATGCGGTCGACTTCGCCCGACCAGTAGCGGTCCAGCATCAGGTCGCCGGCCACCAGCACGCGTTTTCCCGCAAATGCGGCAATAGCCCTGGCAATGGCGGCGTTCGGTCTCATGCGGCGACGGATTCAGTCCGGGCCAGCATAACACAAGGATGCGCTTACGAATCGGCTCAAGCCGGCATCTGCGAGACGCTCAATACGTTACCGTCGGGATCCTTGAACCATGCCACCCTGGCGCCGGCATGCACCGCGGCCACTTCCGGTCCGCTGGGCGAGGTCCAGATCCCCATCTCGTCCTGGCCTTTCATCCAAGGGTATCGTTGGAACTCGACGCCCGCGCTGCGCAGCTCTTGTACGGCTGCTACGATGTCCGCGACCTCCCAGCCCAGCACCGTGAATTGCGGCGGCGTCCAATCCGGCATCGGCGTCAGCCGCAACGTGGTGCCGTTGGCGTCGAAAACCATGGCGAACTGGTCCTCGCCCACCAACCGCAAACCCAGAGTGTCCCGATAGAATTTCCGTGGCGGCGTCCCGGTCGCGGACCGCCACAAAAGCTACGATCTTCTGTTTGCCCAGCATGCTTTGCTCTCCTTGTTATTTTGCGCGATCCAGCCTGGTGTAAATGGCTTCGTAAGCGGGGGTCCACGTTTTGCCCGTGTCCGCCGACTTTCGCCACCATACCTTTACTCGTCCGGCATCCAGGCTCAGGATGTCCATGCGGTTCAGGATATCCGCTCCGGCTTCGCTCTTGCTCGTGCCGGTGTACTCCAGACCGCTCTTGCCGGCGACGCCTTCAAATTAGATCCTTAGGCACCCCTTCACCATTCTCGAAAGCACTGCCAGCAGTAAACCAAGCCTGATGCTCACCACCTTCCGCTAACCTGATATAAAGTGGATTTTCCGGAGCCATTAGGTCCGAGGTACCCGGTTACCTGGCCACGCAGTGCCGTGAAGGAGACGTTGTTGACCGCCAGCGTGCCGGAATACTGCTTGCTGATCGCGCGCACTTCGAGCATTTGTGTTTAGACTGGCGGTGAGGAGGGAAAGTTCCGGGCGAGTAACTTGCTACCTTCCCGTTCCCGTCAGCGTAACGGTTTGGGGGCTCTCCCCGCCGTCGTCGTTGAATTGAAGCGTTGCACTTCTAAGCCCGGTCGCCATCGGTTTGAATTCGACGCTGACAGTACAGGTTCCACCAGTGGCAATGCTGGGGCCGCATGTGTTGGCAGAGATGATGAAGTCAGCCGGATCGGTTCCAGCGATTACAATGCCGCTGCCGGTGAAGTTTACGGTTACGGTCCCGTCATTAGTCACAGTTACGGTCTCCGCAGCACTGGTGGTTCCGACCTTGTGACTGCCGAAGCTCAACCGGGACACGGACAGGCTTATGTCGGTGGCCGATCCCGTCAAATTTACTCTCTGCGGAGTTACGGGCGCACTGTCGGTAAACTTGAGCTTTCCGGTTCTGGTGCCCGTAGCCGTGGGAGTGAAAGTAACGCTGGCAGTGCAGCTCGCTCCCGTTGCCAACTGTGCTGGAGGTACGGGGCAAGTATTGGTCTGAGCAAAATCACCGCTGGTCGTGACCTTCTTGACGGTCACGGGTACAGGAAATGAGTTCGTCGCTGTCACAGTCTTGGCGGGGCTGGTGGCGCCGATCGTCTGCCGGGGGAACTTCAGGGCCGTTGGCGAGAAGGTCAAGCCCTTGCAGACACCAGCGCCGCCTGCGTTATAGATTGCTTGTATCTTGGACTGGGACAGGGCAATGTTGTATGCCTGCACCTCGTCGATGATGCCGTTCCAGGTTCGGGGGTATCCAAGCGGTATGTAAATCGGGTCGTTGCTGCCAATTTCCCAATCGCTGGAAGTGTAGGATATGGTCTTCGATTCAGAAAAGGTACCTTCTGGTGCGCCGTTTACGAAGAGCCGGAAGGTGCTCCCGTCATACGTCGCAGCAACCAGGTAAAAACTGCCCGCCTGGAAGGCATCAGTTGACGTAATGACCTCCGATGTGTTGTTGCCGAAGTTGAACAAAAACTTTCCGCTGATTGCGTTCCACGACAAAGACACAGAATCATCGACATCGTCCAGATTTTTTTCGAGTATGATACTGCCGTAGGAGTCATCGTTGGGGCCTGGGCCAGCGGGCATAACCCATGCAAGCCACGTAAAGGTCTGGTTCGCGAGACTGGTGGCATCTGGGATCTGGATATAGCCATCCTTCCCGAACGTAAAGCCGTTTCCCACTTCACCGGGAACAAGCGTGATAGCCTGGACAGCTACCGGGTTGTTTCCCCCGATGATATCGTTTTCGTTCGTATCGCCCGTCCACCAGCTAACCAACCCGGGCGGTGCGGGCGTGCAGGATTGTGGCTGGGCAGTCGAGCAGCAAGGAACGAACAAAATCAATAGAGCCGTAATGTACTGCTGATGTGTCATGATGCGCCCTTCATCATCTAACCGAGGTATCCGGGTTGGCGTCCCGATAGGGCAGATGGTATCAAACACTCTCCACTTTGACAAGGCCGTTCTGCCTACGTGTCAGCAGGCTTGATCTGTATGCCGCCGAATGTCTGGGGGTCTATTCAAAGGCGTGCACGTGCCCGTGATTGTTGACGTTCAACTGGCGCCAGCGCTGCTCTTCAGCGCTATACGCATGCACGTTGCTACCGCGGAATTTGCTTCCGGAAGCCCAGGTCTCGATCACCTCGCAGCCATCCAGCCCGGCCTCGATCCGGCTTCTGCCCAGTTCGTTGCCGGCGGCGTCCGACACCTTCCAGTCGCCCACCCAGAAACTCAGCCCGTCATATCCCGAGCCCTTACAGACTCCGGGAGCCTCCGCGCCCCACGCTATGCCTGCCGCGAGCGCCGCGGCCACCCATCCCATTCCCTTGATCATGCGCATGAGAACCAGTTTCAGGCATCCAAGTGGGTGTCGTAAAGCCCTGTATGACGCCATAATATATCTCATATGCGACACGGCTATACCGGCTGCTACGATCCCAAGCCCGGCACTTCCATCTCCACGCTGGCCTACGAATATCCACCCGCGTTCCACGTGGCTGAACATGCCCACGGCGCCGGCCAGGTGATCTACGCCACCCGCGGCGTCATGGAGATATCCGCCGGCCAGAGCTACTGGCTGATTCCGCCGCAATTTGCCATCTGGATCCCCGCCCGCGTCATGCATAGCCTGCGCATGCCCTGCGCCGTTTCCATGCGCACCCTCTATTTGCGGCGCGGCCTCGCTTCCAAGCTGCCTGCGGGCTGCACCGTGCTGCACGTCACCCCGCTATTGCGCGAACTGATCGTGGAAGCCGTGCGCATCGGCCAACTCCGCGCCAGGAACCGGCTGCACTGCGCCCTGCGCGATCTGATCGTGAGCCATCTGGAGGCGGCCTCTCCCGTTCCCACATTTCTGACCATGCCCAAGGATGCGCGGGCGCTCGCCGTGGCCCAGGCGCTGATCGCCAACCTGCCGCACAACCCGCCGCTCGACTCGCTCTGCGCCGCCGCCGGCGCCAGCGTACGCACCCTCGAACGTGTCTTTCGCAGCGAGGTGGGCACCGACTTCGCCACCTGGCGCAGGCAAGCTCGTCTGATGAAAGCCGTGGAATTGCTGGTGGCAGGCAGCCAGGTGAAGCAGGCGGCCTTCGCCACCGGCTACCGGCAACCCAGCGCGTTCGTAGAGATGTTTCGGCGTACGTTCGGAGCTACGCCCAAGGCCTGGGTGGCTTCCTTGGGTGGGATAGTTCAATAAAAGACGTGGCGCACGCTTCAGCGTGCAGCGGCGAACTTCAGTTCGCCGGGAGCGGGACTTAAGAGTGCCGGTCCACTACACCACGACGACGCCGCGGGGCGCGACCCGCACCGGCAATACTGTCGCGCCTTCCTTCTCGATGGCTTCCGATACGCGCGGTTTCGCGCCCCGCTTCACCAGGAAGAACACGCATCCTCCGCCGCCGGCTCCGCAGACCTTCGCGCCTACCGCGCCCGCCGGCCGCGTCGCCTGGACCAGCCGGTCGATCAGCGGCGTACTGATTCCGGGAGCGTTCTTCTTGCGGTTGCTCCACTCCAGCCGCAGCAGCCGCGCCACCTCGTCCCAATCCGGCTTCTCCACGGCCTGCCGCATCTCGCGCGCGATCTGCGCGATGCGGTCGAAATTGCGGTGCACGGCCCGGTCGCCATCGATGTGGCCCTTCATGACTTCCCAGTTATTGATGCCGGAGTTGCGCGGCTCGCCCGTATACGCCAGCACCACGCGTTCGTTCAGATCTTCCAGATCCACCGCCAGCGGCTTGCGCGCGATGCCTGCTTCGGTCAGTTCGATGGCGCTCACGCCGCCGTACATGGCCGGATAGTAATCCTGGCAGCCGGTCGGCACGCGGATGATCTGGGCTTCGATATTCTGCGCGATCTCGCGCAGCTTTTCGAGTTTGTGGCCCGCATGCGTCAGCTTGTTGAATGCGGCGGCCAGCGCGATGATCAGCGTGGACGATCCGGAAATGCCGGCGCCCGCCGGAGCTTCGGAATGCGTGACCACGTCAAGTCCGGTGGATGGTGCGAAGTAGCGGAGCATATAGGCGGCCAGCGGCAGTTTATACCGCTTGGCGGCACGCAATGCCGCCAGCGATTCGAACTCTTCGTGGCCGTCGAGGTCGCGCGAGCGCAGCGTAATGCGCGTATCCGCGCGTGTTTCGAGGACGCAACTGGCATACCGGTCCACCGCGAAATTCACCGTGACCGGCGCGGCGTGGAACAGGTATAGCGGCCAGATGTCGATGGTGCCGCCGGCCATATCCACGCGGCAAGGAGCTTTGGCTGTAATCTTCATGGAAGGCGAAGGACTACTATAGCGTCCCGCGGCGCGCGGCGGAGCCCGTGGCGCACGCTTCAGCGTGCTGGCGGGACTTTTAAGTCCCGCTGTGGGGCAGGCGTCTACGCCTGCAGAGGGTCTCCAGACCCGATCTTTGGCGAGCGTTCGCTCGCCCGCAGGCTACTGCGCGTCCGCCTTGTTTTCCTCCAACGGAATGCGGTGCTCGTTGGCGAATGTATCCTGGCGAATCCCCGTCACCTGCCACGATACCTTCATGCCGGCCTTTCCTCCGGCGATCTTGAATTCGTTGCCGGATACCTCCCGCGCGATATACACCGGGGCGAATCCGCCGATGCAGGTGAGCTGGTACCGGAAATCGCGATTGAGCGCATCGAACCACTCCGGCAGCTTGACCACCGCGTCGCCCTGCCGCGACAGCGTGACCACGCCATTATAAATATTCATCATGTCCGGCGATTCCACGAAGGAGTGATAAAGGTACTTGTGCTCCGGATCGAGCGGATGATCGATGCGAAACGCGCCGCCGCCTTTCGACACCGTCCCCGTCACGGTGAGGTTGCCAGTTACCTTCACGTTGCCGTTGAACAGGCCGGCCGTGCCCGCACCGGTGGCCGTGGCGACCAGCGCAACGCCTCCGCCGGTGGCATTCGCCGAAACGCCTGTGCCGCCGGGGCTGAGCGTGTTGCCGTACAAGCCCCGGTTGGCTCCGCTGGTGGATAGGGCAACGCCCGTCACACCCACGCCCACGGTACTGGAACTAGCCCCATATACCCCGCTGGCGGAGCCCGTGGTCGCGCTGTTGGCGCCATAGACCCCGTATCCGGCGCCATTTGTGGAGGTGCCCGCCACGCCCGTGCCCGGACCGCCAGCGCCCTCCACCGCAATTCCCGCGGCACTCTCGACGGCGCCGTACACGCCAAAGTCCGCTCCGCTGGTAGCCGTCGCCACGCCGCGCACCGCGATTCCCGCAGTGCTCGCGGTCTGCGCGTTCACCCCGTAGGCAGTGCCGGTGGTCGCCAGGTTATTGCCGAAAATCGCAGATCCGGCGGGACTGGAAGTGGTGCCATATACGCCAAAAGCGTTGCCGCTGGTGGCGCTATTGGCGCCGTAGACCCCATATCCCGCGGCGCCGGCCGTAACGCCCCCTACGCCCGTCCCCTGGGTTGCCGAACCCTCCACGCCGATTCCGTTCGGACTCACTACGTCGCCATAAACGCCGAAATTCCCGCCCGTGGTGCTCGACGCGGAGCCCACCACGCCGACGCCCGTAGCGCCCGCCGCCAGCCCGTACACGCCATACGCGCTGCCGGACGCGGCTGTCGCGCTGCCCGCCACCCCCGCCAATCCCGCCGTGGCGCTCCCGGTAATCCCCTCTACGCCGGCCCCGTTCACGTTGCTTCCCAGCACTCCGATTCCTCCCACGCTTCCGGAAGTGCCCTGCACGCCATAAGTGGTGCCGCTGGCCGCCGTCGCTTGTCCAATCACTCCCGTGCCCGAGGTGCTGGCGCTGGTCCCGTTGACGCCGAAATTAGCTCCCGTCGCCGAAGAGGCCGATCCCATAACCGCGATGCCGGTTGCGCCGGCCGTGACCGCCTCCAGCGTAGCCGCCGGCGCGGTAGTCCCCACCCCCACGTTACCGCCGCTGGTCTGGTACAGCCTGGAGTTCCCGAGAGTCGAAGCGGTCTTCCAGATGGCAATATAATCGGCGGTCCCGGTACCCGAGGTCTTAGCGTCCCGCGGTCCGGGTGCTCCCGGCGCACCGGCCAATTCCGCCGCGGCGCCATGGCTACCGCTTCCGGCCAGCGCGAATGCGGAAGCGGGCAGCCCACCCAACGTCTCGGCATCCACCGCCTTCAGCGAATAGGGCACGCTGGCAATCAATACACGCGGACGCTCCGCTTCGCCTTGCACGTGGATGCCGAGCCATCGCGGGCCTCCACCGAAGGCTTCCACCGGGATGCCGTCGCTCTTCGTAAAACCGAGCAGAACCGTGAATTGACCGTTGGCGTCCGCCTCCACGTTCTGGTTTTCCATCCAGATGGGCGCGCCACCCTCCGCTTCGGCATAGAGAGAGAAGGTCACGCCGAGCGTGCCGGTAAGGGATTTGCCCGCGGAATCCACGAGGGTTCCGCTATATTTCACCAGGCGCGGTACCGCCGTCGCGCTTCTGGCGGGCGATTGGGCAAAAGCGGCGGCCGCACACCAGATAACAGTGGTGAGCGCAAGCCGCAACGATGAATACATGTAATGGGTCGGCATAAGTCCCTCCTGGGATCGATTGAGCGTGACGGGCGAGCGGCCCTGACAATTCTGCGCCGCTCGGGTGCCGGCACGCTCCAAGATTGTCGCATAGAATCCGGCGGGGATGTCCAGACTCACCGCGCCCGCGTCACCCATCTCAAAAACATCTCGCTCTCCCTCCCGCAAGGGCAGTCGGGAGAAGCAGGCATAAGCGCTAGTGAACCGACGGATCTGCAGCTGGCGGACGCGCCGGTTCCCCGGTTAACTCGAAAACACCTGCGACTGCAACCGGCTCGGCGTTGACGCTGGCGGGAGTAAATCGCCAATCCTTAAGGTCGCGCAAAGCGTGATCGGCCCATGCGGCATCGGTAGTTTCGATAACGGCCAGGTTCTTGGGCGTTCCGTCGGAGCTCACGGTCAAACTCACGCGGAGGCGTTGGCCCGCGGAATTCCGATTCGGCGGGATCTTGCCCTTCACAAGTACCGGCCGCCCCGCGCCGAGAGGCAGCTTGAAAATTAAACTGGCTCGCTGGCCCGTGCGATCCTTATCGAGCAGGCGGAAATTCACGTCGATCGTGGCGGCCACGTTGACGGGCTTGCCATCCTTATAGCCTGCGCGGAACCGCCACTTTTCCACGGCCTCGATAGCCTTCTCATCCAGGCCGAATCCGATGCCGCGCACTACTTTCAGGTTGCGCGGGCTGCCGCTGCTGTCCACTACCAGGTACAACAACACGCTGCCTTGACAGGCGGCTTTGCGGGCTTCTTCGGAATACTCCGGTTCGGGCCGGACCAGCGCAACCGGCGCCGTGACGCCGCCGCCCACGCGATAAATGCCTCCCGAACCAGAACCGGTATCGCTGCCCGAACCTTTTGGACCCGGTGGCGCGGCGATCGAGGGTTCCATCGGAAGCCGTGCTACAGGCGGGCCCTCCTGATACCCATCGGGGATGACAAAAACCGAGTCGGGAACGCTGCTGGTGGAGAAATCGCTCGCGTCCATCGTCATCTCGATGAGGGGGCCGGGCAAGCCGGCCGAACCAGCTATAAAGGCGGCCACCGCCGGTCCCACGGGCGCTGTAACGCGGATCACCTGTTCTACCGGGACACCCTCCATCGACGCGATATTGCTCTGTAGTTTGTCAATGTCTGCCTGTATGCGCGGATCACCCCTGCATCCATGCCAATCGAAGCACGATACGTATTCATCAAGTGCGGCGGGCAGCACCAGCGGGATTCCGACGTTGATGCGTCCTATCGCCGCCCATGGTAACTTCTTGGCATTCCTCCGATAGAAATCGCGCAGTTCCGCGCTGCCGGGCGCGCCGGTGGACAGCCACATATCTATTTCCATCCTGATCTTCCCGGCCGAGTCCTGGCGCGGGCCGGCCATTTCGACGGTCAGCACCAGTTCGCTGGCTTCGAAGCCGCCCACGATCTTCTTATGGCCGGTTTGTTTGGCCTCTACCCGAGCCTCCGGGGCATCCGCCGGCGTGCCGCCGTTAAGGTCGCTGAACTTGGCGACCACGTACCGGCGGCTACCTTTGTAGAGGTATGTAATAGTGTGTGCGTCGCAGTCGAAGATCTCCACTCTACCCTGATTTACGACCGCCATCTTCTGCCCTTTGAGGTAGTGGCTGGAAACCTGCTCAACCTTAGCGGCCGGGTCTTGGACCATTATGCCCCCGGTAACCTTGCGAGTGACCTTGTAGCTCAAATCCGCGCGTGCCGGCGCGGCCGCCGCCAGTATGATAGCCAGTACGGCAAACACTTTCATCGGGCCGTCCTTCCGCCAGTTGGCTTCGTCGAATCATATCACGGACCCAGCCAAAAAAGAGTCATTTGCGTTTCCTCTTAGCGGTCTTTGCGTCCCCCCTTTGCGCCTTTGCGAGAAACCCTCTTTGACCCCACTGCTATACTGAAGAGTGTCCCAGTTCACCCCCCGGCGCGGCCCAGAATCCGCCTATCGCTTTGGCTTTGGCGTTTTTTCAAATATAAGCAAACAAATAGCTTATTGGGTTCGTTGGTCACAAAACGCGCATTTTGCACCCAAATGAGCCCGTCAGAATACATCCGCATCCGTGGCGCCCGCGTCCACAACCTCAAAGACATCTCGCTCTCCCTCCCACACAACCAGTTGACGGTCATCACGGGCGTCTCCGGCTCCGGAAAATCCTCCCTCGCCTTCGACACCATCTACGCCGAAGGCCAGCGCCGCTACGTCGAGTCCCTCTCCGCCTACGCCCGCCAATTCCTGGAGCGTATGGAGAAGCCCGCCGTTGAGGATATCGACGGCATCGCGCCCGCCATCGCCATCCGCCAGAAGAACACCAGCCGCAACCCCCGCTCCACCGTCGCCACCTCCACCGAGTGTTACGATTTCCTGCGCCTTCTGTTCGCCCGCGTGGGCCGCACTTTTTGCCCCAATTGCGGCGCGCGCGTCGAGCGCGACACGGTCGATCAAGTGGCCCAGCAGCTCCTTGCCTTGCCCGCCGGCTCCCGCTGGTACGCGCTGTTCCCCGTCAGCGCCGGGGCCCACCCCGATACACAGGCCCTCCGCGATCACCTGTTCGATCTGCGCAAGAAAGGCTTTAGCCGCCTCTATCAAGGCGGTCGCACTTTCGAATTTTCCACGCCCGAATCGCTTTTGGATATCGACTTCTCGCAGCCCGTCTTCATCCTCGTCGATCGCCTCGTCATCCCCGCCGAACAAGGTCCCGACCTGCGCCAGCGCATGGTCGATACCGTCGAAATCGGCTACCGCGAGGCCGGCGAAATCGTCTTCGAGCCGGCCTCCGGCGCTCCCTCCGCCACTCCCCTGCGCTTCAGCGAAAAGTTCGCCTGCAAGCGGTGCGGCGTCGCGTTCCTCGATCCCGAACCCCGCCTGTTCAGCTTCAACAATCCTTTCGGCGCCTGCCCCCGCTGCCAGGGCTTCGGCAACACCATAGACTTCGATATGGACCTGGTCGTCCCGGACAAAAACAAGTCCCTCGAAGAAGGCGCAGTGGATCCCTGGACCAAGCCCAAATACCGCTCCTGGCTGGGCAATTTCCGCAAAACCGCCCGCAGCAAAAGCGTGCGCCTCAACGTGCCCTTCTGCGACCTCACCGCCAAGGAACAGGAGACCGTTTTCGCCGCCATCCGGAGCTTCTTCGATCATCTCGAAACCAAGAAATACAAGCTGCATGTACGCGTTTTCCTCAGCCGTTATCGGGGTTACGCGCTCTGTCCCGATTGCCGCGGCGCGCGCCTGCGCAAGGAAGCTCTGTACATCCGCGTCGCCGATCGCAATATTTACGACGTGGTACGCATGAATATCGGCGAAGCGCTGGCCTTCTTCGATGCCTTGCATCTCTCGCCTGAGGAAACCGCCATCGCCGAAAAGATCCTGGTCGAGATCCGCCAGCGTCTCAAATTCCTGAACGACGTAGGCCTCGATTACCTCACCCTCGAGCGCCTCTCGGCCACGCTCTCCGGCGGCGAGGCGCAGCGCATCCAGCTCGCCACCTGTTTGGGATCGCGCCTGGTGGGATCGTGCTATGTGCTCGACGAACCCTCCATCGGCCTGCACGCGCGCGACACCGGCCGCTTAATTCGCATCCTGCACGAACTGCGCGAGATCGGCAATACCATTCTGGTCGTGGAGCACGATCCAGACGTCATGCGCGCCGCCGATCACATCGTGGACCTGGGTCCCGGCGCCGGCGAGCATGGCGGCGAAATCATTTACGAAGGCTCCTTCCCCGATCTGCTGCGGGATGGCCAGTCTCTCACCGGCCGTTATCTGCGCGGCGAGCTGCGCGTCGCCATCCCAAGCCCGCGGCGTGCGCTGCCGCGGGCCAACCGGCTCAAGTTCTTCGGCGCGCGCATGCACAATCTGAAGAACATCGATGTCGAGATTCCGTTGGGCGCCATGGTGGTGGTCACCGGCGTCTCCGGCTCCGGTAAATCCACGCTGGTGCACGATGTCATTTACCGCTCCATGCAGGCTCTCCACAAAGCCCCCGCCGCGGAAACCGCGCCGCCCCTGCTGCCCGGCGAAGAGACCGTCGAGCCCGTATTGAAGCTGACCTGCCGCCGCATCGAGGGCGCCGAAACGATCGGCGAAACCATCATGATCGATCAGTCGCCTATCGGCCGCACTCCGCGCTCCAACCCGGTGACTTACATCAAGGTATTCGACCTCATCCGCGCGCTCTTCGCCTCCACCCGCGACGCCGAAAAACGCGGCTACACCGCCGGCCATTTCTCGTTTAACATTCCCGGCGGCCGCTGCGAAACCTGCCAGGGCGACGGCACTGTCACCGTGGAGATGCAGTTTCTGGCCGACGTCGAGCTGGTCTGCGACGAGTGCAAGGGCACGCGCTTCAAAGCCGGCATCCTCGACATCCGCTACAACGGGCTGAATGTGCACGAAGTGCTGCAACTGACCGTCGATGAAGCCATCGCGTTTTTCCACGCCCAGAAGCGCATCGCGCAGAAGCTCCAGGTACTATCCGACGTGGGACTTGGCTACCTCCGCCTGGGACAATCCGCCACGACTCTTTCCGGCGGCGAAGCGCAGCGCGTCAAACTCGCCGCGCACCTCGCCCAGGCTTCTTGCGAGGGCACTTTGTATATCTTCGACGAGCCCACTACCGGCCTGCACTTCGACGACATCGCCAAGCTGCTCGCGGCCCTCGGCCGTCTCATCGAAAATGGCGCCAGCCTGTTAATCATCGAACACAACCTGGAAGTGATCAAAGCCGCAGACTGGGTGATCGATCTGGGCCCCGAAGGCGGAGATCGCGGGGGCTATGTGGTGGCCACCGGCACGCCGGCTCAGATCGCCAAGGTGCGGGAATCCTACACCGGCCAATTCCTGCGGCAGGCCTCGGAATCGAAACCGCCGGCAACCGTGCACGCGTAGAATAAGAGTATGTGGGCGTTCGCCGCGTTCCTGTTCTTCCTGCAAGCTCCCGATTACAGCGCCGAAGGACTGAAAGCTCTGGACGCCGCGAAGTACGATCAGGCCGCCGAGTGGTTCGGCAAAGCCGTAGCCGCCGATCCCAAGGACTATTCGGCCCACTTCAACCTGGCGCTCGCCTACAGCATGTTGCAGCGCGATGCGGACAGTCTCGCGGAATATAAGAAAGTCCTGGAGCTGAAACCCGGCACCTATGAAGCCGAGCTGAATCTCGGCATCTTGCTGATCCGCGATAAGCAGGCGGGCGCCGCCGTCCCGTATTTGCAGCAGGCGGCCGCGCAGAAGCCCAAGGAATTCCGGCCGCAGCTTTATTGGGCCGAAGCTCTGCTCGAATCCGGCGACGCCGCCGGCGCCGAGCGCCAATACCGCGCCGCTTTGGATCTGAACGCCAAATCCGCCCCGGCCGAGTTGGGCCTGGCCCATTCGCTGGCGAAACAGGACCGGCTCCCGGATGCCGAGCCGCACTTCCGCGCCGCCGCCCAGATCGATTCCAATTATCGCGACGCGCTGCTGGAACTCGCCGCGCTTTACGAAAAGAACCATCGCAACGCGGAGGCCATCGCCATTTACCAGCAGTTCCCGGAGAATGCCGCCGCCCAGGAGCACATCGGGCAGCTCATGCTCGAAAACAAGAACTCGGCGGATGCTATCGCGCCACTCGAAGCCGCCATGCAGAAAGATCCCACACCGGCCAACCGGCTGGCCCTGGCAACCGCTTACCTCTTCGAAAAACAGTTCGCCAAAGCCCTGCCCCTGCTCGACCAGAGCGTCGCGGCGCAGCCCGCCAACTTCTCGCTGCGCATGATGTACGGGCGCGGCCTGCGCGATTCCAAGAAATACGAGCCCGCCATAAAGCAGTTTCTCGAAGCCACCCGCCTACAGCCGGATTCCCGCGAAGCCTGGAACGAGCTGGCGGGCATGCTGTACATGACTGAAAAATTTCCGGAGTCGCTGACCGCGCTGGACCGTGCCCATCAACTCGGCGACGACACCGCGGCCAATTACTACTTCCATGCCATCACGTACGATAAGCTGCGCGCCCTAAAACCGGCTCTCGATTATTACCAGCAGTTCCTGGCCCGCAGCAACGGCAAGTTTCCGGATGAAGAGTGGAAGGCGCGGCAGCGCTCCAAGCTGCTCGAAAGGGAGTTGCACAAACAGTGATGGCGCGCCTGCTACTTGCGATGATGCTGTGCAGCGGCTTTCTGCGCGCCGATCTCGATCAGGCCAAAGCCGAGCCGAACCTCGGCAAACGGTGCATGCTGGCGCTCGACAACGCCTTCGACGGACTCACCCTCGCGCGCGACGCCTATAATAAAGGGCAAAGCGCGCAGGTACAAACGTATGTAAAGGAAATTCAGGAATCCGTGGTCCTGGCGGAAACGTCTCTGCAGGAGACGGGCAAGAATCCGCGGAAGAGCCCGAAGTGGTTCAAAAAGGCCGAAACGTCCACCCGCGACCTCTTGCGGCGCCTGGATGCGTTTCAGCAGTCGATGGATGTATCGGATCGCCCCATGCTCGATGCCCTGAAGATTAAGGTGCAGCAGGTGCATGAGGATCTATTGCTCGGGGTGTTGGAGGGCAAACAGAAATGAAGACCTTGCTGATTTGCGCGCTGTTCGCGGCGCCTGTGGTGGCGCAGCAGCAGCGGGATTATCTCACCGTGGACGAGGGCGACCAGATCCGCGAGGCGCAGGATCCCAACGAGCGGATGGCGCTTTATATTCATTTCGCTAAGCAGCGCCTCAGCCAGGTTGACCACTGGCTCGCCAAGGAAAAGGCCGGCCGCTCGGTCCTGATCCATGACGCGCTCGACGACTATGCCAACATCATCGACGCCCTAGATGCCGTGGCCGACGACGCCTTGCAGCGCAAGCTGAATGTCAAAGTGGGTCTATCCGCCCTGGTCACCGCCGAATCCGAAATGCTGGAGCACCTGCAGAAGATCCAGGACAGCCAGCCGAAGGATATGGCCCGGTACGATTTCGTCCTCAAACAGTCCATCGACGGGACCAACGACAGCCTGGACCTGGCGCGGCAGGACCCGGCCGAGCGCGCCGCCGCCATCGCCGCCAAGCAGGCCAAGGAGAAGAAAGAACTCGAGGCGGCCATGACGCCCACCGAGCGCGAGGCCAAGAAAGCCGAGGACGCCAAGGTCGCGCAGGAAAAGGAAAAGAAGAAAGCCCCCTCGCTGCTCCGCCCCGGCGAGACGATCAACGGCCAACAGCAGCAGCCGCCCCAGTAGCATCCCCAACACTGTACGTTTGATCTTATACGTCGCCGCCCGTACTATAAGCAACTGGCCGTAACTACCGGGGTTGCTGTATTCGTCAACTGTAGAACGTAGCTTATTCTGAAGTTGGGTAGTGGGTCAGTTCTTGGAGGGCGGCCAATCTTGGCCGCAGCCGCCTTTTAGGCGGCCAAAAGGCGGTGACATGTCGGACAAGAAATGGCGTTATGGCAGGGCGGCCTTGGCCGCCTTCTTCTTATATGCTCTATATGCGGCGTTCGCGCAATCTCCTCCCCCGAACGCCGCTCCCGCCAACGCGCCGCCGGGCGCACTGATGCCACCGCAGCAGCTGGACGATCTGGTGGCGCCCGTTGCCTTATACCCTGATCCCCTATTGGCCCAAGTGCTGGCCGCGTCCACTTATCCCATGGAGATCGCCGAAGCTCAACAATGGCTGCTCGATCACCCGAAATGGAAACCCTCCAAACTCATGGACGAGGCCAAGAAACAGAATTGGGATCCCAGCGTCCAGGGACTCGTTGCTTTCCCCGGCGTTCTCGCGCAGTTGACCCAGAATATGAGCTGGACCACGCAGCTCGGCAATGCCTTTCTCGCCCAGCAAGCCGATGTCATGCAGGCGGTGCAGCGGATGCGGGCCAAAGCCATGGCCAAGGGAACGCTCCGCTCGACGCCGCAGGAAACCGTCACCACGCAAAACCAGAACGGCCAGACCGTCATCAACATCGAGCCGGGAAATCCGGATATCTGGTATGTGCCGGAGTACAATCCCGCATACATTTGGGGACCGCCATTGTGGGGGTATTATCCGCCGCTCGATTACCCGGGCATCGATATCGGTTTGGGATGGTTTCCGGGCATCGATTTGGGTCTTTATTTCGGCGGCTGGGGCGGCTGGGGCTGGGGCGGCTGGGGCTGGGGATGCAACTGGTTCGGCGGCGATATTTTCCTGAACCATTCCTTCTTCGCCCGCCACGGTTTCCGCTACATGCCCCAGGGCTTTCGCGATGGAGGTCCCTTGGGGCGTTCGGTGTGGACGCATAATCCCGAACACCGCTTAGGCGTGCCATACGCCAACCGCGAGGTGGCCAACCGGTTCGGCGCCGGCGCGCCCGGCAGGTTCCAGGGGTCTGAGCTCCGGAGCTCTAACCGCGGCGAGGTGGCGCCTCAGCAGCACTTTGGAAATAAGAGCTTTGAACAGCGCGGCTGGACAGGCAAGCACAGCGTCTTCGGCGGTTATCACAATGGTGGGATGACGCGCATGCAAAGCGATCGCGGATTCTCCGGCATGGGTGCGGGACATTCATTCGGTGGATTCCATGGCGGAGGCGGCGGGGGTGGTTTCCACGGTGGCGGCGGAGGGAGGCACTAAATGACTGCCAGGTCTTTGACGATTTTCGCGGCGTTCGCGTTGGCGTGCGCCGCGCCATCGAGCGCGCAACAGCGCTTCGATTCCGCGGAGGCTGCCGCCGACGCCGTCATCAGCGCGGCGGAGGCGCACGACTCCGCCCGCCTGTCGGCGATTCTCGGCCAGGGGGCAAGAGCCATTCTGACATCGGGCGATTCCGCGCAGGATCGCGCCGAGCAAACCGAATTTGCGCACCTCGCGCACGTCCGGCATCGGCTCGAGATTCCGGCCTTGAATCCGAATCGCGCGGTGCTGGCGATCGGCGACGAGGACTGGCCGTTTCCTATCCCCATTGTCCGCGTCAACGGTAAATGGAGCTTCGACGCCTCGGATGCGCATGCCGAGATGCAGGCGCGGCGGATCGGCACCCACGAGTTGGATGCCATCGAGATCTGTCACGGCTACGTGGAAGCGCAGCAAAAGTACGCCTCCGAGGATCGCGACAAGGACGGCATGCTGGAGTACGCCCCCCGTCTCATGAGCGCGGCGGGCCGTCACGACGGGTTGTACTGGGAAGGTGCGGCTGAGCCACTGGTTCCCGCGGCCTTCGCCCAAGCCGCTTGGGAAGGCGCTCAAAAAGCGAACGCCAAACCCTACCACGGCTATTATTTCCGGATTCTCGATGGGCAAGGCCCGCATGCGCCAGGGGGCGCGCACAATTACATCGTCAAGAACAAACTGATCGGCGGCTTCGGCCTGGTCGCCTGGCCGGCCGAATATGGCGTGACGGGGATTCACACGTTCATGGTGAATCAGGATGGCATCGTCTACCAGAAAGACATTGCGCCGGTTCCGGGCAAGACCGCGCCGCCGGTCACGCGATTCGACCCCGACGATTCCTGGTCTCGCGTGGATTAGACCCACCCGGCCCGGATACTCCCAGCACCGGCCGCAGATACCGCGATTGCGGTATGGGCACGCGGTAGGGCCGGGCGTATGCTATGTACAGGCTGGCTGCGAGGCACGCCAAGGTGCCCTGGATGCGAACGCGCAAATGGAGACCGAGCCACGCGCCGGAACCCGTGTTGCACCGGCCAGCCGCCGGATTCGAAGCGCCGGATATGCCGTTCCTTTCGAAACTGCGGGCACGTTTTCAGCGCGCGCTTCAGCCCGTGCCGCGGCAAAACGGAATGCGGCTGGTGGTGCTTGGGCGCGGCACGCGAACGATCACCACTTTCATGATCGCCGCGTTCCAGAAAAACTGGGATCTCCGGTTCGCGCTGTCGGCGGGCGATGCCCTGGCGCTTTTGCGGCAAGCGCCTCAGGCGGCCCTCGTCTGCGATTGGGATTCACAGCCCGGCGATTGGCGGGAGTTGTGCGGCGCGTGCGTCCGCCAGGGCATGCCCTTCCACCTGATCGCCGATATGCCGCCGGATGACGTCTTTCTGGCGGTGGCCGCCGCGGGCGGTTCGAGTGTCTTGTGGAAGCCCTTCAACGCGGATCAAGTGATTGCCGCCATGGAGACCACCCCTACGGCGCGACGTTGATCACCACATCGTGGCCGATTCCATCGATGATCGACACTTCGACATAAGCCTGACCGCTGACCGGGTTGATCGGCGCCGACCCCACGACGATGTCGATCTGCGAGACCCCGGCTACTTCATAGGCCGCCGCCCGCGCACAACGGCAGCGAAGTGGCCGCGGCTGTCCAGGTGACACCCTGGTCGACGCTGCGCACGATGCCGTTTGGCGTGCTGGCGATCACCAGAGTGCCGTCACTCGATGCCGCGACGGCGCCAACCAGGCCGGCAGTGAGATCGGAGTTGGCGAATGCAGCTCCGTTGACGCTCACCTGCAGCGCGCTGCGGGCTGGCCGCGCTTCGAGTGGATCGGTAACTGGAAAGTTTCCCGATGTGGTCGTGCCAGCCACATAGACAAACCCGTTGTTGTCGGTAGTAATTACGGCGGGAAGATCGTTTCCATTCCCCGATAACACAAGGCGATTGACCAAGGTCTGACTAAAGGCGGTTGCGCCGAGAAGCAGCGGCGCGAACAGCAGGGCGCGCTCGAAGTTGCGCATGGGGTACTCCTAGCGGCAGTGTAGCAGTAATTTCGCTAAGTGGCTCCCGGCGTGCGCGGGTACGGTACTACTCCCGCTTAAGGCAGCGTTTCGCGGGCCACCTTGTCGGCCTGCTCGGCGCGAAACCGCTTCAGCTTCTCGCGCAGTTCCGGACGGGAATTAGCCAGAATCGCGATAGCCAACAGCGCCGCATTGCGCGCCCCCGCGTTGCCGATCGCCAGCGTGCCCACCGGAATGCCGCCCGGCATCTGCACCGTGGAAAGCAGCGAATCCAGGCCCTTCAGCGCGGGACTCTCCATGGGTACACCGAGCACCGGCAGCACCGTCTGCGCCGCCAATACGCCGGCCAGGTGCGCCGCGCCCCCCGCCGCTCCGATGATCACCTCAATGCCGCGCGATTCCGCTTCCGCGGCGTACTGCGCGGCCAGGTGCGGCGTGCGATGCGCGGAGAGTACCCGGCACTCGTGCGCGACCCCAAACTGCGTGAGCGTTTCGTCGCAATGCCGCATCGTCTCCCAGTCGGACTTGCTACCCATAATAACGGCAACCAAAGGCTGCATGATTCTTCTTATTCCCCCTGTGCCAGCGTGAAGCCTGCCTTACCATCATAATTGCGCAGGTTCTCAGTCTTCACGATTTCCATGCCCGTTTCGGCGATACGCTCCAGCAGCCCGATAATCTGCGCCTGAGTGACTACTCCCGTCGAGGCGAACCGGCAGCGGTAGTTATCCGTGCAGATCGTTTCCGGATGTCCGCCCGGCCATGTCTTCAAACCGCGATTCGACATCATGGTGAGCGCGAGCGAGTCCGTGGCCGTCTGTTGCAGGACCGCCGCGAGTTTCTCGTTGTCGAGCGACGGCCAGTTCACGTAGACGTCCACGCCGATCAGATCTACCTTCGGATCGGGCCGGCTGACAGCTTGCCGGGCCGCTTCCGCGCGCGGCGGCGCCGCGGCGTAGGTGACCGGCTTTAGCGTGTTGGGCTTCTTTCCCAGCCGCGCCGCCACCGCGTGCGCGAATTCCTTCGTTCCCACTTTCTCCTTGCTGGAACCCTCCGTAAAGATGTCGTAAGTATGTACGCCGTCTTCGATCGTGCGCAGCCACGCATTGTGCACGCGGGCCGCGACTTCGGGCTGATTAATGTGTACCAGCATCAGCACGCCGCCCAGCAGCAGGCCGGAAGGATTGGCCAGGTTCTGATTGGCGCGCCGCGGCGCGGAGCCGTGGATGGCCTCGAACATGGCGCACTGGTCGCCGATATTCGCGGAGCCGGCGATGCCCACGGACCCGGCGATCTGCGCGGCCACATCGGAGAGAATATCGCCGTATAAGTTGGGCATCACGATGACGTCGAAGGCCCCGGGCGTATCCGCCATCTTGGCGGCGCCGATATCCACGATCCAGTGCTCGTTGGGAATGTCCGGATATTCCGCGGCAATTTCGTCAAAGACTTTGTGGAAGAGACCGTCGGTCATCTTCATGATGTTGTCTTTGGTGAAGCAGGTGACCTTCTTGCGGCTGTGGCGGCGCGCATATTCGAAGGCATAGCGCACGATCTTTTCGCATCCCGGCCGGGTGATCAGCTTCAGGCATTCCATGGCGCCGGGGCTGAGCTGATACTCGATGCCGGCATAGCAATCTTCTTCGTTCTCGCGCACGATGACCAGGTCCATGCCGGGATGCAGCGTGTCGATGAACGGGTGATAGGAAACGCACGGCCGCACGTTCGCGTAGAGGCCCAGAGTCTTGCGGGCGGTCACATTGAGGCTTTTGAAGCCGCCGCCCTGCGGTGTGGTGATGGGGGCCTTCAGAAACACTTTCGTGCGGCGCAGGGATTCCCAAGCGCTGGGCTCAATACCCGCGGTATTGCCGCGCAGGTAGACTTTTTCACCAATTTCGATGGTCTCGATTTCGACGGCTGCGCCGGCCGCTTCCAGGATTTCCAGGGTGGCGGCCATGATCTCGGGACCGATGCCGTCGCCATGCGCGACGGTGATGGGGGTTTTCGACATAGGAAGAATAAACATAGTGGGTTGCGCCGGTTTTCGCAACCGGGCGCGCGCGTCCAAGGCGTCTACGTTCTCAGCCTCGCATGGCGCGTGCGGCCAAAGTTGACCCGGTACGCGCGTAGTATGGTTAGCGCGCGGGCACTGCGTGTTCCTATGAACCGGATCAGCGCTATCGTCAACGGCAAGGGGGCCATCACCGTGGATACCGCGATGCGTCTGGCGCGGTACTTCGGCACATCGCCGCAGTATTGGTTGAATCTTCAGGTCGCATACGACCTCGAGGCCGCCGCGCAGGAGATTCAGCCGCAGATCGCAAAGGAAGTACTGCCGCGGACCGCGGCCTAGGCCGCCCCCTCAGTTGGTTTCCGGCGCGGAATCGGCCACAATGCGAATATATGCGCTATGCCGCTCTTGCGTTGCTCTTCGCTGCGAACCTGCCTGCCGCCAATGACGGCTGGACCGCTTACGGCGGCGACCCAGGCGGAACGCGTTATTCCCGGCTGAAACAGGTCACCCGCGCCAATGTCGGCAAACTGCAGGTGGCCTGGACGTATCATACCGGCGCGCTCCAGCCGGAAACCCGGCTCAACCAGAAGGCGGCCTTCGAAGCCACTCCAATTCTAGTGGATGGGGCACTTTACTTCAGCACTCCTTTCAACCAGGTGATCGCGCTCGATCCGTCCACCGGCGTGGAGAAATGGAAGTTCGATCCACAGATCCCGCGCGCGCGCAATTTCTCGGAAGTGACTTCGCGCGGTGTGGCTGCCTGGACGGACTCGCGAGGGGCCAAAGACGCGCCCTGCCATTTGCGGATCTTCGAAGGCACCATCGATGCGCGACTGCTGGCGATCGACGGCCGGACCGGTAAGCTGTGTACCGATTTCGGCGCCGCCGGCCAGGTCGATTTGACCGAGGGCGTGGACTACCAGAAGTTTCTCCGGGGAAACTACGAAGTCACATCGGCACCCACGGTAGTGGGCGACGTGGTGATCACCGGCTCCTCGATCGGCGATAATGCAGCGGTCAACCTGGAACGCGGGGTGGTGCGCGGGTATGATACGCGGACGGGCAAACTGCTGTGGACCTGGGACCCCATCCCCTGGGCGAATCAACAGAAGCTGCGCACCGGCGCGGCCAATGCATGGTCCACCATCGCCGCCGACGAGAAGCGCGGGCTGGTGTTCGTCCCGACCGGCAGCGCCAGCCCCGATTACTATGGCGGGAAACGGCCGGGCGACAATCGCTGGGCCAATTCGGTGGTCGCGCTGAAGGCCGCCACGGGCGAGTTTGTCTGGGGATTTCAGGTGGTGCATCACGATCTTTGGGACTACGACGTAGCGTCCGAGCCCACCCTGATCGAGTTTCGCGGCCACGCGGCCGTAGTGGTAACCACGAAAATCGGGAATGTCTTCGTGCTGGATCGCCAGACCGGCAAGCCGCTGATTCCTGTGGAGGAGCGCGCCGTGCCTAAGAGCGACATTCCCGGCGAGGACGCCGCGCCCACCCAGCCGATGCCGGAGTGGAGCGCCATGGTTCCGCAGAAGCTGACAGATGCGGATATGTGGGGGCCGACGCCCGAGATGCGCAAGTGGTGCCAGGAAAAGCTGGCATCCTATCGCAACGACGGGCTCTTCACGCCGCCTTCATTCAAAGGCACGATCGCGTTTCCGGGCAACATGGGAGGCGTGAACTGGGGCGGCGCCGCCTGGGACCCGGTGCGCAATCTTCTGCTGGCCAACACCAACCGCGTGGCCGCCGTAGCGAACCTGATTCCGCGCGCGGAGATGGCGGCTGCGCGCCAGAAAATCGAGGAGATGAAGTGGCGCGGCGAATTCGCGCCGCAGTTCGGCACGCCGTACGGGATGCATCGGGACTGGCTGGTCTCGCCCTCGGGCATGCCCTGCAACACGCCACCGTGGGGCGCGCTGGTGGCCTTCGATTTGAAAACCGGAAAGCTGCGATGGCAAACGGCTGTAGGCAGCATGGGCGATGACTCGCCACCCGGATCGATCGGCTTCGGCGGGCCCATTGCCACCGCCGGCGGGCTGGTCTTCACCGCCGCCGCGCTCGATCCGCACCTGCACGCGTTCGACGCGGATACCGGCAAGGAGATCTGGACCGTGGAACTGCCCGCCAGCGCACAATCCACGCCGATGACCTATCGGTGGCGGGGGAAGCAGTATATCGTGATCTGCGCGGGCGGACACGGCAAGATGAATAGTAAGATGGGCGATGCGGTGGTGGCGTTCCGGCTCGGCGCGCCGGCCAACTGAAGTTCTGGCCCGGCCTGGGCGATCACCGGGGCAAAATCCGTATGGAAGTAGCCTTCACCACGGCGGTCACGGCCTCGCCCTCGCGCAGCCGCATTTCCTCTTGCGATTGCCGCGTCACGACCGCGGCGAGACGGAATCCACAGTCGAGCGTGACGCGCGCCAGCGGCCCTTCCGGAGCCACCGAGACAATCCGTGCCGGCAAATGATTGCGCGCGCTGGTGGCGATGGCGGGCGTGTTCCGCTCGATGGTAACGCTCTCCGCACGAATGCAGGCAAAAACTGCCGTGCCCGGACCGGCCGTGTCGACGGCCACCAGTCGCGCCGCGCCGATTTCGACCGTGACCAGGCCCGCGCTGCGCGCCACCACGCACGCGCTGCAGATGGTTTCCACGCCGACCGCGGCGGCCACCTCCGCATCCGCCGGGAAATCGAAAACGCTCTCCACGGGGCCGGCCTGGCGTAGTTTGCCCTCGATCATGATGGCGATCGAATCGCCCAGCGCCAGCGCCTCGGTGCGGTCGTGCGTCACCACGATCGCGGGCATCTGCACGCCGGCCAGCATCCGCCGCAGGTCGTCGCGCACGCGCAGCCGGGTAGGCTCATCGAGCGCCGAAAGCGGTTCATCGAGCAGCAATAGACGGGGCTGCGCCGCCAACGCGCGTACCAGGGCCACGCGCTGCAATTGGCCGCCGGAAAGTTGCCGCGGATATCGCTCCGCCAGCTCGCGCAGTTCAAAGCGCGCCAGCAGATCGTCAACCGCCCAGCCGCGCGCCCCGTAAGCCACATTCCGGCGCACGGTGAGGTGTGGGAAGATGGCGTAGTCCTGCGACAGGTAGGCTGCGCGGCGCTGTTGAGGGGGCACCCGAATGCCGCGCGCGCCGTCGTACCAGACTTCCTCGCCACAGCGGATGGACCCCGCGTCGGGCGTATCCAGCCCCGCGATCAGCCGGAGCACGGTGGTCTTGCCGGCCCCGGAGGGTCCGAACAATACCGTCACGGAATGCGAACCGAGCGGCAGACACAACGCGGCCGCGATCTCCGGACCTCCGGCGTGGCGCTTGCGGACGTCAACCGTCAGTTGATCGGCCATACGGCCCAGGCCCTCCGCCGCAGTCCGTATGTGGCCGCCAAAACCAGAAAAGAGATGCCCAGCAGCAACAGTGATGTATGCATCGCGGCGCCGTATTCGAGCGACTGCACGTCGTCGAAGATGGAGATCGATACCGTGCGGGTGATGCCCGGCAGATTGCCGCCAACCATCAGCACCACGCCGAATTCGCCCAAAGTATGCGCGAAGCTCAGGATCATGCCGGTGACGATGCTGGGAACGGACAACGGCACCACCACGCGGAAAAAGGTGGCGGCGCGCGAAACTCCCAGGCACCAGGAGGCTTCGATCAGCCCGCGGTCCACCGCCGCGAATCCGGATGCCATCGGCTGCACGGCGAAAGGCAGGCTATAAAGGACGGAAGCCACCAACAGCCCTTGAAACGAGAAGGGCAGCATGCCGCCGGTGATTGCCGCATACAAGCGTCCCGCCGGACTGTGCGGGCCGATGGCCAGCAGGATATAGAATCCCAGGACCGTGGGCGGCAGAACCAGCGGTAGCGCGACCACGGCTTCCACCAGGAACTTCCAGCGGCGGCGCGAGAACGTCAGCCAATGCGCGGCGGCGAGCCCGATGGCCAGCAGGATCAGCGTGGTCCAGAACGATAGGCGCAGGCTCAGCCAGAGCGCTTGCCACTCCATCTATTCTCCCGAGAATCCATATCGCTTCAGGATAGCGCGGCCTTCGGGGGCGAGTAGGAATGCGCGGAAGGCCCGCGCGGCTTCCGGATTTTGAGTCCACCGCAGGATCGCGCCGCCTTGTTCCAGGCGGGGATAGGCTGAGGACGGCACTTCCCAGTAGCGGCCCTGGCCGGCCGCACCCGGAGCCATGGCTAGCGAGAGCGCCACCACGCCCGCCTCGGCCGCGCCGCTTTGCGCCATTTGAAAAGCCTGCGAGATGTTCTCGCCCATCACCAATTTGTCCTTCACCGCGTCGTAGACTCCCAGCGAGCGCAGGGCGGCCTCGGCCGCGCGTCCGTAGGGCGCGTGCGCGGGGTTGGCGATGGCAATGTGATGCACGGCGGGCTCGCGCAGGGCCGCGATCCCCAGGTGCTCCACGTCGATCCCGGAGGTCTTGCCCGTCCAGACCACGATGCGTCCGACCGCGTACGTGAATTCGCTCCCCGGCAGGATCAATCCCTGCTCGGCCAGCTTGTGCGGGTATTGCATGTCCGCCGAGAGGTACAGGTCGAACGGGGCGTGGTTCAATAACTGGGCGTAGAACATGCCCGAGGAGCCGTAGACAGCTTCGATCCGCGCGCCGGGCTGCCGTTGGCTATACGTCTTTACTACCTCGTCGAGAGCGAATCGCAGATCGGCCGCCGCGGCGATGCGCAAGGGGACAGGCCGCGTAGCGCAGGCCGCGCTCAACAGGGCGGCCAAAGCCAGGGTTATGCGTGTAAATGACACTGTCCTTTATGGATAACATAGCGGCAAGGCCGGCTGTGAGCGCCTGCCGCGTGGCTGCCACAGTAAAAGCGTTTCTCCCGGGTACACTGAAGTTGTGCTTCGTTTCCGCGCATTCATCGTTCTGCTGGCCCTGGCCCTGCCGCTGGCCGCCGCCGTCCCTCCCAAATTGCCGGCGGCCAGACCCAGCCACCAGTCGGCCTTCGTGCGCCGCTGGATGAAAGCTCTTACCTTGCGCGAGAAGGTGGCGCAATTGATCTTCATCCCGTTCCACGGTGCGGCGCCCAACAGCCGTTCCCGCGAATACCGCCAGTTTCTGAAGCTAGTGCACGAGACCCGCGTGGGCGGCATGGTGCTGGTCAATTGGAACAATGGCCGGCTTACCCAGAAAGCGCACCCGTATACTATCGCCGCATTTCTCAATCGCATGCAGAAACTGTCGCGCGTGCCGTTGCTGGTGGCCGGCGACTTCGAGCGTGGCGCGTCCATGCGCGTAGACGGCACCACCGTGTTTCCACAGGCCATGGCCTTCGGCGCGGCCGGCGATCCGTCGCTGGCGCGTTTCGAGGGACAGGTGACCGCGCGCGAGGCACGCGCCATCGGCGTGCAATGGCTCTTTTTCCCGGTCGCCGACGTCAATAATAACCCCGATAATCCTATCATCAACATCCGCTCTTATGGCGAAGACCCGCAGAAAGTGTCGGCGCTCGTGAGCGCGTTCATCGAAGGCACCCGCGCCGACCCGCATTATCGCGTGCTGACGACGGCCAAGCATTTCCCGGGACATGGCGACACGGCCGTGGATACGCACCTGAACATGGCCGTCATCAATGCCACCCGCGAGCAATTACAGAGTATCGAACTGCCGCCGTTTCGCGCCGCCATCCAAACTGGTGTGGATGCCATCATGACCGCGCACATTGCGGTGCCCGCGCTGGCCCCCGCCGATGTGCCCGCCACGCTCTCGCCCGCCATCCTGACCGGCTTGCTGCGCGGCGAAATGGGATTCAAGGGCATCGTGGTCACCGATGCGTTAGAAATGGGCGGCATCGCACAGGGCTATTCGGGCGGTGAAGCGGCAGTGCTGGCGCTGGCCGCGGGCGCCGACGCGCTGGTGATGCCGCCCGATCCGGAAGCGGCCATCAAAGCCATCCTGGCCGCCATCCAGAGCGGGCGCCTCACGCGCGCGCGCATCGACGAGAGCCTCAGCCGGCTGTTGGCCGCCAAGGAGCGCATGGGCCTCGACCGCCGCGCTACAGTCGATCTGGAAGCCATCGGCGACCAGATCGAGATGCCCGAAGATCAGGAGCGGGCGCAGGAAATCGCGAGCCGCGCCGTCACCCTGGTGAAGAACGAAGGCAATCTGATCCCGCTGCGCGCGCCGGCCAAAACCTGTTTCCTGACGCTGGCGGAAAGCCATTATTCGAACGAAGGATTCGAATTCGCGCAGGAAGTGCACCGGCGCGACAAGAACGCCACCGTGATCGCGCTGGACGCTTCGCTGCCCGCCGCGTCGCTGGATGCGGCCGTCGAGAAGACCGCGGCTTGCACGAGCGTGGCTGTGGCGGCTTTCGCTTCCGTGGCGGCCTATCGCGGCGACGTGGCGCTGGGAGGCGATTTCCCGCGTCTGCTCGACGCGCTGTTCGCCACCGGTAAGCCGGTGGCCCTGATCGCGATGGGCAATCCGTACATGGTGCGCAGCTTTCCCAAAGCCGCCGCCTTTCTGCTGACCTTCAGCACCGTGCCGCCCTCCGAGACGGCCGCGGTGCAGGCGCTCTACGGGGAGTCCGCCATCCGCGGGCATACGCCGGTCACCATCCCAGGGGTGGCGAGAATCGGTGAAGGCATCGAGGTGCCCGCTGCGCACACACAATAAAGCGTGGCGCGGCGAACTTCAGGTCGCCGGTAAGCCGGCGGACCTGTGGCTGACAGTTAAAGCCCGGCTGCGGGCATTGTGACGATCAAAGCCTATGTGGGTGGTGGGTGGTGGGTTATGGGTTATGGGTGTAGGGACGGATCTTGAGGTGGGTTCTGGATGCTGGGTTCTGGATGGTGGATTGTGCTGAACGGGCTGTTTTTGGGGACAGATCGGGCGGACTGCTTGGGGTGGTTTACCAGATTGTCAAAGAGCAGGGGGGCGGAGGGCTAGCGGGTATCCTGGGAGAGCGGCGCGCAGGAGAGCGGCTGGGCGCCCGGGGCACCAGACATTACGTATGCGGGCGGCGGGGCAGGCCGGTGTACGGGAGTCTTGACAGCCGGTTCGCGGTTCACGGGCTGCACGGGCTCCGGCTGGGTGCGGGCGTGGCGCTCGTTTTGTAACTGCTTCAGTTCGCGCATGGCGGTACTGAAAGAGCGCTCCAGGCGGGCGCGCTGGGCGGAGACGCGATCGAACAGGGCGGATTGTTCGGGGCCCGGCACGGTTGCGGTAGAGATCCAGGCTTCGCTGTTGTCGGCGCGCATGAGCAGCCAATGGGCGACGACCATGCGTTCGAGCAGGATTTTTTCGGTCGGGGCTTGCGGCTGCCACTCGGATTCGAGGACATCCCAGAGCTGCTGGTAGGCGGCCTGGTCTTCGTCGAACAGGACGACGTTGCGGGCGCGGAGCCCGAAGGTGACGGCGTTGAAGCGCACGGCGGCCTTACCTTCCGGGGAGACCGGGCCGGTCGAGTGTTGCGCGTTCTCGCGATTGGCCTGGTGTTGTTTGCGGGAAATCAGCATGGGTTATTCCTTGCGGTTGGATTTGGGGATGGGATGAGGCGTCCATACCCGATTTCATTTTAGGGCCGGGGTGATAGGGAACCGCGGTATGTGGAGGGTGGGGAGTTAGTAAGTAGCGCGGGTGCAGTTAGATGCGGGGGAGGATTAAATTATGCAGATGGGTGACCGTGCGCCAAAGCGGGACTTGAAAGTCCCGCCGGCACGCTGAAGCGTGCGCCACGGGCAGGCGGCCGATGGCGCCGGGCGCGCCTCGGTATAATCTTTCGTTGAGGCGGAAACTTCTCACCGCGGCCTACTGGCTGGTCCCTTCTATCCTCTGCCTGATTCTTTATTGGCCGGGATTGCTGGCCTGGTTCCAACAGGACGACTTCGTCTGGCTGAACCTGCCGAACCAGGTACACGGCTGGAACGGCCTGCTGCGCATGCTGATACAGCCGACCTCCCAAGGAACCTGGCGGCCCCTCAGCGAGCGCGCATTCTTCCTGGCGTTCGGCGCCCTGTTCGGCAGCGATGCCCTGCCCTACCGCATCTGGGTGTTCCTCACCATGTTCGCCAACCTGGCGCTGGCCGAGTCCGTTACGGCTCGCCTGACCGGGTCGCGCGCGGCCGGGTTCTGGGCGGCGATATTCTGGCTGGCAAACAGCAAGCTGGCCACGGTGATGTCGTGGACCTGCGAGTACATCCTGGTGGCCTGCGGATTTTTCCTGCTGCTGGCGCTGCACTTCTTCCTGCGCTACGTGGAAACCGGCGAGCGGCGCTACTATCGCTGGACGTGGGTGGCATTCCTAACAGGCTTCCTGGCGATGGAGACGAACATCGTGTTTCCGGCGCTGGCCGGCAGTTACGCCCTGCTCTGTGCGCGCCGCTATTTCCGCCGGACTCTGCCGTTCTTCGCGGCCTCGGCGGTTTACGGAATCCTGCACTTCGCGCTGGCGCCCAACCAGGGCACCGTGCCCTACACGATGCATTTCGACAGCGCCATTCCAGGCACGTTGTGGACGTACTGGCGCCGCTCCTTCGAGCCCATCGGCCTGCGGCAATTGACGGACTTTCCGGCATGGGTCAACGTGGCCATAATGGCGGCATGTACGATCGCGCTGTTGGCATTCACCATTTATCAGGCACGCCGGAAACAGTGGCTTGCGGTCGTTTTCCTGGCCTGGTATTTCATGGTTCTCGGTCCCGTAGTTCCTTTGCGGTATCACATCATGGACTACTCCCTGACGCTGCCGGCCATGTGCCTGGGGATGTTGGGAGGCTACGCCCTGGCTTGGGCCTGGCAGCAAGGCGCGCCCGGGAAGAATGCGCTGCGGGCCGTGAGCGCCGTGCTGGCCGCCGGCTTCATTGCGCAACACGCTCCCGTAGGCCGGCGCCTGGCCCAATGGTATCGCGCGCGGAGCGAGGCCCAGGAGGCGCTGGTGCTGGGAGTGGCCCGCGCGCACGAGTTGCATCCGGGCAAAGTCATCCTGCTCGACGGCGTCAACGACGAATTGTTCTGGGGCGCCATCGCGCAGCGCCCGTTCCTGTTCCTCAATATTCCAGACGTATATCTGACTCCGGGTTCGGAAGCCGGCATTTCGCGCCATCCGGAGTTGGACGAAGTGTCCAAGTTCATCCTGCCCGCCGAAGAGGCTCGCCGCGGATTGAAAAACGGGCGGATCGTGGTATACAACACGGCCAGCGGGCCCTTGCAGAACATCACGCCTCGTTATGTCCCGCCCGCCGGCGATCCCGCCGCGCCCGGACCCCTGCGCGTCGATATGGCCGATCCGCTGGCGCAGGATCGGCTCGGCCCGGAGTGGTATGCGCTCGAATCGGGGTTCCGCTGGATGCCGCGCCGCGCCACCTTACGCATGCCCGGACCGCGCCGCCCGGATCAGCGGTTGTACCTGACCGCGATTTGCCCTGCCGCGCAAGTGCGGAATGGGCCCCTGGAGATGACCGTGACCGTGGACGGCACACGGCTGCCTCCCGTCCAGTTTACGAAAGGCGATGCGCAAGCCACGTTCGGGTTCGCCCTGCCGCCGGAGACCGTAGGCAAGGGCGAAATCGGCATCGCGGTGGAGGTAAACCGCACCGTGCGCGTCGGCACCGACCAACGCGACCTCGGGTTGGCCTTCGGCCGCTTCGAGATCAAATAGCCGCGCGTTCCGTTCACGCCCGGCAATTCGCCGTACGACCTTTAAAATCCGCTGTTAAGCGGCCACGGTTCGGGGATCGCCAAGACCCCTTCCTACAATAATGACCATGGCGGACTTTAAGGTAATACAACCCGAAACTACCTATTCGGGATCGCGCATCGAGCCGTTGCGCAAGGGCCTTCCCAAAACCACCCAATCGCTGTGTCCGGAATGTACCCGAACTCTGCCGGCCGACATCTTCGAGGAAAGCGGCCGCGTGATCATGCAGAAAGTCTGCCCCGAACACGGCGAGTTCCGCGATATCGTGTTCTCCGACGCCCGCCTTTACCTGAAGATGGAGGAATGGACGTTCGGCGATAGCCGCGGTCTGTCGAACCCCGGGGTCTCGACGGCCACGCGCTGCCCGGACGATTGCGGTTTGTGCAATCTGCACACCAGCCACACCGGCCTGGCCAACATCGACCTGACCAATCGATGCAACCTGACTTGCCCCGTGTGTTTCGCCAACGCCAATGCCGCGGGCTACGTGTACGAGCCGCATTTCGAGCAGATCCGCGGCATGCTGCAGGCGCTGCGCAGCGAACAGCCGGTGGCCGGGCGCATCGTGCAGTTCTCCGGCGGCGAGCCGACCATCTATCCGCGCTTCTTCGATGTGCTCAGGATGGCCCGGGAGATGGGTTTCTCGCACCTGCAGGTGGCCACCAACGGGCTGAAGTTCACCGACCTGGAATTCGCGCAGCAGGCCAAAGAGGCGGGCCTGCATACGCTATACCTGCAGTTCGACGGCGTGTGCGACGATATCTACCGCCGCACGCGCGGCCGTTCGCTGTGGGAGCAGAAGCTGCAGGCCATCGAGAACGTGCGCAAGGCGAACCTGAAGATCGTTTTTGTGCCCACCATCGTGAAAGGCTTGAACGATCACCAGATCGGCGACATCCTGCGCCTGGCGCTGGAGAATATCGAATGCACCAGCGGCATCAGCTTCCAGCCGGTGGCCTTTACCGGCCGGATCGCGCGGCGGGATCTGGAGGCCAAGCGTTTCACCTTGTCCGACTTCGCGCACGCGGTGAAGGAGCAGACCGGCATTTGCGAGCCCTACGAAGACTGGTTCCCGCTGGCTTGCGTCTCGCCGTTTTCGAAGCTGCTGAGCGCCATGCGGGGCGAGCAGACTACTACGCTGACCTGCCATCCGCATTGTTCGCTGGGAACGTACTTGTTCGTCGATCAGAACCGGCGCGCGGTTCCCGTCACACGCTTCGTGGACGTGGGTCCCATGCTGCAAGCCATGGACACGCTGGCGCGCAAGACCGAAACGCGGCGCGTGAAGCTCTTCTCCAAATTCGAGAGCTGGAATATCCTGCGTAAGTACTTCCACGCGGAAAAGGCTCCCGAGGGGCTGACATTCCAGAAGTTCCTGCAAACCCTACAAGGCATGACCGACAAACGCTACGGGCGCGGCAAGTTGGAGAAGCAAGGCTTCACTTACCGTACGTTGATGGTGGCTGGCATGCACTTCATGGATTCCTATAACTACGACATCGAGCGGGTGAAGCGCTGCGTGATTCACTATGCGGCGCCCAACGGCAAAATCTATCCGTTCTGCGCGTATAACTCGGGACCGGTGTACCGGGAGAAGATCGAGCGGGAGTATGCGGTGCCGCTGGAGGAGCCGGCCGCCGTGGGCGAGAGCGTCGGCTGTCCGTGAGGAGTCACCTCTTGGGCATGTTATAGCTGAAGGTCAGCTTCAGCACGATGCGATCGCCCGTGAATCCCGTAGGGAACGGCGGGAACGGATGCGACGCGTCTATCCCCGCCACGGCGGCGCGCTCCAGCGCCGGAATGGAGTGCAGCACGATCACCAGCTTGGGAACGCCGCCATCCTTTTCGATCACAAACTGGGCTTCCACTTTGCCGCGCAGACCCATCCTGGCGCTCTCCGGATAGACCGCAAACCAGTTCCTTCGGACGGCGGCCAGGACCTGCAACAGGTATGGCTTGAAGTCAACGCCTTTGGTATCGGTCATCAGTTCGAGCGAGCTGGCCATCTGGCCCGACGAAGGCGGCAGATTCAGGCCGCGACCGATCCCGCCCGGACCCGGATCGCTGGTATCGTCTCCCACGGTCATCCCGCTCGGCGAACCGCCATGGCCGAACTGTGCCGCGATCGCCCCCTGCACGGAGGGGTCGAAGCGCGGCACCCTTCCCTGCCCGCCTGAAGGCGGCGGTTCGGTGGGGGTCTCGAACGCCAGCTTAGGCTTCTCCTGTTCCTGGATTTGGGGCTGCATGGGCTGGACGGCGGGAGGGCCCACCGGCAGGCCGCGCGGCGGCTGTGCATCCCGATTCCCGGCTTGCATCTGCGGCGGCTCCGGCATCGTTGGGGGTGGAGGCCGCGGCGGTGCGGCGATCTTGGCCTGGGGCCGGGTGGTAGAAGGCGGCGAGTTGGGCGCCTGAATGTGGGGATGCGCCTGTAAAGCCTCCACCGTGACTTCCTTGGCGATGGGGCCCTTGTTGGGTGCCTTCTGGGTCAATTCCGTGGGCGGTTCGATCAGCGGCGTCATCTGTTCCGGGGGACGGGGCGGCTTCATCACGCTGGGCGGCACCAGGCACAGCGCCACGATCGCCGCTGCGTGTGCCGCCACGGAAAGCGCGCGCGCCCAGCCCACACGTCCGCGATCCTGCCCCCAACTGGTCAGCAGATGCAATTCCGACGGATCTTCCACCGAGGAACGAACTAGAGTTTCCATCCGCCTGCCAACGACCTTGAGACTATCTCCGAGTGTTCCTTGATTTTATCAAGGATGGACAAAGCGATCCGCAATGTTTGACGTGCCGCGGGCCCCGAAGTTTTCGGCGATTTTCGGCTTTCTACGCTATCCAGAAAGGCGTCGAATTGCGACTGCAATGGCTCGGATTTCGTTACCGGAACCGGATCGAAGGCCACCTGGCGGTCGCCGCCGACCGAGAACATGAGCAATTCCTGGCGGGCGTAATCGAGCGAAACATATTGTTGCGGCTGGAACAGGCGCAGTTTGCGCACCCGCTCGGTGGAAACCCGGCTGGCCGTCAGGTTCGCCACGCAGCCGTTGGGAAACTCCAGGCGGACATTGGCGATATCCACCTTTTGCGAGAGGATGGAAACGCCCGCGCCGCGGATCTCCTGACGGTTCCGCGCCCGTGAGACTCAGCACGATGTCGATGTCGTGAATCATCAGATCCAAAATCACATCCACGTCCAGGCTGCGCGGGCTGAATACGCTGAGCCGGTGGATCTCGAAGAACAGGGGCAGTGTGACGCGGCCTTCGAGGGCGATCACCGCGGGATTGAACCGCTCCAGATGGCCCACCTGGAGAACCCGGGCATGACTTTCGGCAGCCGCGATGAGCCGGCCGGCGGATTCCAGGTCCGGCGCAATGGGCTTTTCCACCAGCACGTCGATGCCGTGCTCCAGCAGCCAGCCGCCGATCTCCGCGTGTGCCGACGTGGGCGTGGATACGATCGCCGCATCCACTTTGCCGGCCAGGTCGCGGTAATCGGAAAGCGTGCCGCGCGCGGGATCGAGATCCACCACCGCGGCCAGTTCCGCGCGCGTCGATTGCCGCACCACCCGGCAATGATTTTGCCCGAACTGACCGGCGCCTACCACCGCGATTCTATGCATCGGGAGCCTGCCCCACAATCGCGATTCCGGCTTCGTCCGCGCGCGCCAGCATCTGCTCGCGGTCGAGCAGCAGCGTGCGTCCGGCATCCACCGCCATTACGGTCGTGCCGGTTTCCCGCATGACCGCAATGGTATCGAGACCCGCCACCGGCACGTCGAAGAGCAAATGCCGCCGGCGGTTGGAAACTTTCACCAGGGTCAAAGGCCGCCCGTTCACCAGGGCGGCGGCGCGCCGCAGCAGGGCGTCGGTTCCCTCCATAGCCTCGAGGGCCACACAGGCCCGCTCGCAGATGGCCACGCTTTGGCCGACGTCGAAGCCGGCCAGCGCGGCGGCCACCTTCCGGCCGTAGGCGATATCGCCTTCCTCGCGCGCGTCCGGCTTGCGCCGCGTCAGTGCCCCGCGGCCGGCCAGCAATTCTCTCAGCAGCGCGGTCGAATCGCGAAGCTGGATGCCCTCATCGGCGAGCACCTGCGCCACTCCGCCGATCAGCCCGTCGGTATTCTTCGCCGGCAGCGAGGCCAGCAGCTTGATGAGCCGCCAATCGGGCCGGATGGAGGAAAAGATTTTGGCGTGCTTCACCTGCCCGGCCATCACCACTTCGTGAATGCCTTCTTCCTTGAGGATCTCGATCAGCCGGCTCAACTGGCCCAGCGAGAGCCAGTGGCAGCGCGAAGCCAGGCGTTCGACCTCCGGCGAGGCTTCTTCCTGAATCGCCAATACCACCACTTCGTGGCCCAGGCGGCGCGCATTTTCCAGCGCCAGGAGCGGGAAGCGCCCGTTACCCGCGATCAGACCGTATTTCATCGCGGAGCAGGACTCCAGTCCCGCGGCCGTGTGCCCGCCATCTACTTGACGACTCCCCGCTGCGATTCGCGGATGAACTCCAGCAATTCTTCCACCTCGGGGCACCCCGGAATCTCCGCGCGAATGCGCTCCACCGCCTGCGAAGTATTCAAGCCGGCGCGGGTCAAAAGGCGCATCGCGGTCTGCAATTTCTCGATGGTGGAACGTTCGAATCCGCGGCGCTCGAGCCCGATCCGGTTGGCGCCAAACACCTTGATCCCGCGCTCGCTCACGGTATTCGAAAATGGCAGCACATCCTGGGTCACCACGCTATATCCGCCGATGATGGCATGCCGCCCGATCCGGCAGAACTGGTGCACGCCGGTGGACGCGCCAATCACTACCCAATCGCCCACCGCGACATGCCCTCCGAGAGTGACGGCGTTGGCCAATACCACCCGGTTACCCACCGCGACATCGTGCGCCACATGCGTGTAGGCCATCAGCAGATTGTCGTCGCCGATGCGGGTGACCAGACCGCCGCCTTCCGTGCCCCGATGAATGGTGACAAATTCGCGGATCTTGTTCCGGCTTCCGATACGGGTTTCGGCGCGCTCGCCATGGTACTTCAAATCCTGCGACGCCACGCCGACGGTGCTATATGGAAAAAAGACGTTGTCTTCGCCGATCCACGCCGGCCCTTCCATATAAACGTGCGCCATGAGCCGCGTGCCGGCGCCGATTTCGACGTCGTCGCCTATGATCGAATAGGGCCCTATGTCGGCGGTTTCGGCGATGCGCGCCGCGGCGGAAACAATCGCGGTGGGGTGAACCGGCATCGATCAGGAAAGCGCTTCCGCTTCTTCCTTATCGGCCAGCTTGCACATCATTTCCGCCTCGGCCACTACCAGGCCGTCAACCGTGGCGGTGCCGGTCATCACGGCCACGCTGGCCTTGCGCTTGAGAATCCTCATCTCCAGCCGCAGCGTGTCGCCCGGCACGACCGGCCGTCGAAACTTGGCGCTGGTGATGGAGGCCAGCAAGACCAGCTTGCGGTGCCGGTCCGCAACGTGTTTCAGCACCAGCACGCCGGCCGTTTGCGCCAGCGCTTCCACAATGAGCACTCCCGGCATCACCGGGAAGTCCGGAAAATGGCCCTGAAAGAAGGGTTCGTTCTGCGTGACGCACTTGATGCCCACAATCCGCTCCGCCTCTAACTCGATGATTCGATCGACGAGCAGCATGGGATAGCGGTGTGGCAGTATGTCGCGGATTTCGTTGATATCCAAAACGGGCATGGAAGTCGTTATTATCGCACGGAACGGCAACTCTATGATTCCACAACGACGCCAGACTACTGTTGGACGTGTCTTGATCAGGCCGGCTTCAGGATTTCCTTCACCCGAGCGATCAGCTCGGCGGGTGGGAACGGTTTGGGAAAGACCAAAAAACCCTCATCGGTGGTGCGCGCTTCAATTCGTTGATCGGCAGGCAGCCCCGAAACCATGAGCACGCGCATGCTGGGGCATTTCTGGCAGAGGTACAAGGCGGCGTCACGCCCATTGATGTTGGCGACGTAAACGTCGATGACCAATAAATCGGGCGGGGATTCGCGAACCATATCCACGGCGATTCCCAGATCGCCGGTGGCCCTGACCAGCCAGCCCGGGCGCTCCAGGGTCTCCTGTAGGACCTTGCGCACTATAGGAGCCGAGTTAAAAACCAGGATGGTTGGACACTTGGCGCTCATCGGCTTGAATCGATGATACAACAATTGGCTGTGGGTCAGTTTGGTTTTTGGAGGGCGGGCAATTTTGCCCGCAGCCGGCTTTCAGCCGGCAAGCCGTTGGACCGTTATAATCAAACTACGTGGAACTGGAAAAGACACTGCTGCGCAAGGTGGGCGAAGCCATCCACCGCTTCAAGATGATTCGCGACGGCGACCGGGTGGCCGTGGCGCTCTCGGGCGGCAAGGACTCCGTGACGCTGCTCGAAGCGCTGCTGCTCTTGGCGGAGCGCGCGCCGATCGATTTTTCGGTCTGCGCGTTCACCGTGGAACAGGGCAAGTTTCTGCGTCCCATCGCGCCGTTGGGCGAATACCTGAAGCAGCGCGGCGTGGAGTGGACCTACTATCGCGACAAGCCGTCGCTGCGCCTGCTCGAAGAGCAGCCGGGCCATGGCTGCGATCTTTGCAGCCGCTATCGCCGGCGCGCGGTTTACGAGATCTGTGCGGGCCTGGGCGCCAACGTGATCGCCTTCGGGCACACCGCCGACGACTTTTGCGAGGCGCTGCTGCGCAATGCGCTCTTTACGGGACGGCTGAGCGCGCTGCCGCCCATCACGCACTCGCGCGACCGGCAATTCCGCTTGATCCGGCCGCTGGTCTTCGTGACCGAAGACATTACCCGCGCCTACGCCGCGGAACGCGCCGTGCCGTTGACCCCATGCGACTGTTCTCTGCGTACGGGAACCGTGCGGCGGTCGTTGCGCGGTCTTTTTGGCGAGCTAGAGAAGGAGTACCCGCACCTGAAAGAGAATATGCTTTCGGCGATGGGGAACGTTGACACCAAGAGGTTGCTCGATCCGAGGCTCCTGGATATGGAGATACCGGAGCCATTCCCAATTCTGACCGAGCCTTGAGCGGCCGCTTGAAAGTGAGCATCCGGGATTCATGGCAGTTCCATAGTCGCCATCTGTCCCACGATGCGTTTCCTGATCGCCTCTTCATCGAACGTATAAGGATTCCAGGGATTGGGCGGCAAATCCGCGACCATCGCGGCGGCGCCGGGCGCTTGCGCGATGCTGACACAAGCGAATCCCAAGGCGTCGGCCAGCAGGCAAGCGGTGTGCGTAAGAGATACCAGGTCCTGCCTGACCGTGGGCATCCCGCCATGATGACAGCCCGCGACGCGGGAGTACTCGGACGGGAAGCCCCACCGTTGGGTAAGCAGCAAGCCCGCCTGGCAGTGGTCCATCTCGAAAAGCCCGCGCTCCGCTTCGAGACAGTCCGCTAAAGTCTGGTGTACGGTACTGAAAACCGGGGCGTAGCGATGGCCGTACGCCCTGAGCAACCCCAGGCGCCCGACATCGTGGATCAAAGCGGCGGTATATGCGCGATCTCTGGCGATCTCGTATAAAGGTGAGAGTTCCTCGGCCAGCAGCGCGGTGGCGAGGCTGTGCTGCCAGCAGGCTTGCATGACTTTGGCGTTTGCGGGATGACGGGTGAAGGAGCGGAGGGCGACAGTCAGGGTGAGCGACCGGGTACGCTCGAAGCCCAGCACCAGGATCGCCCGCGGCAGGTTGTCGATGTAGTGAGGTGTGCCATAAAACGAAGAGTTGGCCACCGCCAGCAATTCCGCGCTCAGCGCGGGATCGGAGCGCAGCAAGTTCGCCACGCCCGTTACTTCGGTCTCTTCGTTGGCGAAGAGTTTTAACATTTTCAGCGCCACCGGCCCGAAAACCGGCAGCCGGCAAAGCCCCTCGCGGGCCTGAATCGCGCCCGCATCAATACCTGAGTCTTGGAGGATACATCCCACGAATATCTATCGGTGAAATGCGGCGCAGCTTTAGGGGTGATGCCAATTAGCTTTGGGTACTCGGACGCGGTTATCCTATTAATATGCCGGAGACAACCGGGAAATTCCAAGAAGCGGGCCGCGAGCAGGAGAGCTTCTTCGCGCCGGTGGAAAAGCGCCTGCTCGTCCGCATGGCGCGCGCCACGCCGCTCTGGATCAATTCCGATCACCTCACGCTGCTGGGTTTCGTTTCCATGTTCTTCGCCGGCTTGTGCTACTGGCTGGCGCGCTGGAACCGGTACATGCTGCTGGCGGTGATCTTCTGGCTGGCGGCCAACTGGCTGGGCGACAGTCTGGATGGCACGCTGGCCCGCGTGCGCAATCGTCAGCGGCCGCGCTACGGATTCTACGTGGACCACATCACCGACGCTTTCGGGACGTTTTTCCTGATCGGCGGTATGGGCTTATCCGGCTACATGAGCCCCACGGTGGCGGCGGTCTTGCTGGTGGCCTATTTCATGCTCTCGATCCAGGCGTACCTGGCGGCTTACGCGCTCGGCACGTTCCAACTCTCGTACTGGAAGTTCAGTCCCACCGAACTGCGATTGTTGCTGGTGGCGGGAAATATCGCGCTGCTGTTCCAGCCGATGGGAAACCTGTTCGGGTACCGTTTTCCGCTGTTCGATGCCGGTGGCGTGGTGGGAATTGCAGGCATGTGGCTGATGCTGATTGTGTCGAGTGTCCGGAACACGGCGGCACTGTACAAGGCGGAGCGGTTGCCTCGCCTGTAGCGCACGCTTCGGTCACTTATCGAGCCCAACAAATTTGCCCCTTCCTTTCAATCGGTTGCAAGAATCGTACCCGTAGTCCTTAAATCCTCCCAGCTAGCCTGTAGTCGAAAGGTGGGGCGCACCCGCGCCCGAAAATCGATGAACAGAGATAAATATCGGAAACTGTCCCAACAGCAGGCGGAAGCCAACCGCCGCAACGCTATGAAATCGACGGGCCCTCGCACCCCTGAAGGCAAAGCCGCCTCCAGCCGCAACGGCCTCACCCACGGCCTCTCCGGCGACAAACACTTCATCCTCGAAGGTGAGGATCCCGATGCCTTCGTCCGCCTCCTCCAGGATCTCCACGACCACCTCCGCCCCGTCGGCGACAGCGAAGACCTGGTGGTCCAACGCATCGCCGCCGCCCAATGGCGTCTCGACCGTGCCTTTGCCCTCGAAACCGGCATCTACCGCGAAGAATCCACCATCCTGAACCGCATCGACCGGAACAAGCGGGAGTATCACGAATTGTGCATAAGCAAAGGCCAGAAAGACACGCCGCCCGATCCGCACGACCCGGACGACCTCCTCGCCCGCGCCTTCATGGAAGGTGGCAAGGGCCCCGACAACTTCACCCGCCTCGTTCGCTACGAAACCGCCATCGAACGCTCCATCGAACGCGGCATGAAGCACCTCAAAGCCCTCCAGGCCGCGCGCAACGCGCAGTGCCCCGCCGTCCCCGAACCCCCGCTCCCGCCCGACCCCCCCGCCCCCGAACCGCCAGATCCGCCATCAACCCCTTCGGATTCAATGAATTACGAAGCAAACCCAGAAGACCCTGCAATGGCGCAATCTTACCCCACTCCGCCCCGCCCCCTCATCAACAATGATGAATAACGATCCGGCTTTTCGCCCCACGACGCTGAAGGCGTGCGCCACGGGCTGCCCCACGATCTATGATGGGGGTGATCCGATGACGCTCTGCCTCAGCGAAGCCGACATCCGCGCCCTGCTGCCTATGTCCGATCTCATCACGGCCATGGAAGGCGCGCTGGCCGCGTTCTCCGCCGGCCAGGTTGTGCAGCCCGTACGCCCCGTTGTCGAATTGGGAGACGGCGCTTTCTTCGCCGCCATGCCCGGATTTGTGCGGGATCCCGCGGTCCTGGGCGCCAAACTCGTAGCGGTCATCGGCGCCAACCAGGCACGCGGCTTGCCGACCCACCAGGCCAGCATCCTGCTGCTCGATCCGGAGACCGGCGCGCTCCTGGCCTTGATGGACGGCCGGCTCATCACCGAAATGCGTACCGCGGCTGTTTCGGCCGTCTCCGTAAAGTACATGGCACGCCGGGATGCCTCGGTCCTCGCGATTCTGGGCTCCGGCGTGCAGGCGCGCAGCCACCTAGCCGCATTCCGGCTGCTTCGCGCCTTCACCGAAGTACGTGTCTGGAGCCCGACGCCGGACCACGTCCAGCGGTTTGCGGCGGAATCGCCCATACCGGTCCGCCCTTGCCAAGACGCGCCGGATGCCGTGCGGGAGGCCGGCATCGTGGTGCTGGCGACCGCCTCGTCCACCCCGGTGATCGAGGATGCCTGGGTGCAGCCCGGCGCGCATGTGGTATCCGTAGGAGCCTGCCGTCCGAACCAGCGGGAGATGGACCCGGCCCTGGTGGCGCGGGCCCGCCTGGTAGTGGATTCACGGGACTCCGCCTTTCAGGAATCGGGCGACATCGTACTGGGAATACAGGAAGGCCGGTTCGGGGAAAGCCACGTGGTGGCCGAACTTGGCGAAGTCGTGCCGGGAGCGGTGCCCGGCCGCACCTCGGAATCGCAGATCACCGTCTTCAAATCGCTGGGACTAGCCGTGGAAGACCTGGTGGCGGCCCACCTGGTGTACCAGCGTGCCCGCACACAGGCAGGCTACCGGTACTGCAACCTATGAAACTCGCTATCGATGGGTTTCGGAACAAATTGCGCCGTTCTGCGTATTATCCTGATGGAAACGTCTATGCATAACTGGATCGATCTCACGCTCGCCGTGCTGATGATCGTTTCGATCGTCTCCGGCCTCAAACTTGGTTTCGCCAGAACGGCTATCGGTCTGCTCTCCTCGATCCTGGCCCTGGTCTTCGGCCTGCGCTATTACCGCGCGGTGGCGGTCAGTCTGCGGCCGCACATCTCAGCCACCGTAACCGCCGATCTGGTGGGTTTCATGATCGTGTTCTGCGGCATTCTGATTCTAGGCGAGGTGGTCACCGGGGTGCTCGCGCGTTTTATCCGCTCGACCGACCTGGTCTGGCTGGATCGTGCCCTGGGCGGGGGATTCGGGGTCGTGCGCGGCTTTCTGTTCGGCGCCATCATGATCTGGGGCCTGATGGTGCTGATGCCCGTGCCGCCCAAGCTGGTACTGTCGCAGTCGCGCCTGGCGCCCTGCGTGATGGATACGGCCCGCCGCGTAGCGGACGCTTCGCCCGACGAGGTGAAGCGCACCTTCCGCCAAAGCTATCGCGAGTTGAACCGCGTCTTGCCGGAGAAAATCAAGGACCGGCTTCCAAACCTGACGCCGGGCCAGATCTGAGGCTTGCTTTCACCGCCGATCCGTTGTAGCTTCTTAATTGAGAGCGGTGGAGTTCGCTTAACGCCGTCCCTGGCGGCCAATGACTCCTACAGTGGTTCATCTGTGGGAGTTTTGCGTTGCCTATCCCGCATCGACCACTCAGACAGCGTGTTGAGGACTGCGTGTAATGGATCGCCAACTGGCGGCGCATCTCGACGGTACTCTCCAAACGCTGCACGCAATTTGGTCAGAATCACGGCAGCATCGGCCTCGATATATGCTGCGATGTAGGACACGAAAGGAGACTCGTACGGTTGGACAAATACCTGGTAGTGTTGGCGGGCGCCGGCCTGGGCGGCCTGGCCCGTTACGTGGCGGGCACCTGGATCATGGCGAAGTACGGCGGCCGCTTTCCGCTGGGCACTTTCGTCATCAATATCACGGGCGCATTTCTCATCGGCGTCCTGATGACGCTGCTGACCGAACGATTCCATCCGCATCCCCACTGGCGGCTGTTTCTGGTGGTGGGGTTGCTTGGCGGGTACACCACGTTCTCGAGCTTCGAATACGAGACGTTTCAGGCCGTCCGCGACGGCGAGCGCTGGCTGGGGCTTTTGTACCTCGTGGGCAGCGTGGCCCTCGGGTATGCGGGCGTATGGCTGGGCACGCTTCTGGCGAGCGGCCGGTAACCCAAGGAGCAAAGCATGCTGACTAAAGGACCCGCCAAGAAGGTCACCATCTTCATCAACGAAGATACCCAGCATCACATGATGGCGCTGCACGATTCCATCATGACCTACCTCATGCACAAGGGCGTCTCCGGCGCCACCGCTACGCGGGCTTACTCCGGCTTCGGCACGCATCAACTGATGCATACCCCGAAGGTCGAAGTACTGGCGCAGCATCTGCCCATCCGCATCGAATTCATCGAAACGCCGGAGAAAGTCGACGAGATCCTGCCGGCGTTGTATGAGATGGTCAACGATGGCTTGATCGAGGTGCAGGACACCACCGTCGTGAAATTCGCGCACAAATCCGCCAAGCCGGAGCCGGCGCTGCCGCACGAACACCAGCAGGGTCCCGCCAAGCTGCTGCGGGTGTATCTGGGCGAGGCCGACAAGTGGCACGGCGAGCCCCTTTACGAAGCGATTGTGAACAAGCTACGCATGCTGGATATCGCCGGAGCCACCGTATACCGGGGCATCCTGGGATACGGCGCCAAAGGGCTACCGCACAAGCGCAGCGTGTTCCACCCCATGCGCGATCTGCCGGTGATGCTCTCGGTAATCGACTCGCCAGATAAAATCGCCGCCGCCACCGAAGCCGTCGAGGGAATGCTCGAAGATGGACTGATCGTGACGTCGGATGTGGAGATGATCAGGCTGGTGCGCGGTAAATCCCCGATGGAGGCGCCCGATGCTGCCGGCTCAACCCGCTAGGCTGCTGCGCATTCACATTTCGGAATCCGATCTCTGCGACGGGAAGCCCTTGTACGAAGCGATTGTGAACAAGTGCCGGGAGATGAAGATCGCGGGCGCGACGGTGTTTCGCGGCCTGGAAGGCTACGGCGAGACCGCCGAGATCCATAAGCACCATCTCACGCGCCACGACCAGCCCATCCTGATCTCGATCGTCGATTCCGCGGAGAACCTGGCGCGCCTGGTGCCCGTAGTGGAGGAGATGATGGACACCGGCCTGATGGCGATTTCCGATGTGCAGATCGTCCGCGTGCAGAAGAAGGCGGCCACGCCCAATGAGCAAGGCGGCTGACCGGGATCTCGAAATCGCCGCGGACATTTGCGCGCGCTACCACCTGGCGGACCTCGCATATTTCCTGGAGAGCTGCCGCGCGTTCTCCCGCGCGGAAACCCTCAACGTCGCGATTTTCGGGCGCTTCAAGGCCGGCAAGAGCAGCCTCCTGAACCACCTTCTGGGCGCGCCGATTCTACCTTGCGGCGTGATTCCAGTCACCTCGGTCATCACCGAAATCGAGTTTGGCCCGGTGGAGAAAGGCGAAGTCCGCTTCCTCGATGGACGTTCGGAACCGATCGCAGTCGGGCGCATCGCGGACTATATTGCAGAGACGGCGAATCCCGGCAATGCGAAGCAGGTTGCCTCGGTGCATCTCACGCTGCCCGCGATGGCGCCCTATCGCGGCATCTGTTTCGTCGACACGCCGGGCCTCGACAGCGTATTCGAGCACAACACGGACGCCTCCATCGAGTGGCTGCCGAACACGGGATTGGCGTTGGTGGCGGTGGGAGTCGACCCGCCACTCTCCGCGCACGATATCGAACTGATCCGCAGCTTGAGCCGCTTTACGCCCAATATCTCGGTCCTGCTGACCAAAGTCGATACGCTGCCCCCCGCTGACCGCACCGAAGTCGAAGGATTTGTGCGCGGACAATTGGGACGCTATTGGAACGGCTCCGTGGGCGTGTTTCCCTTTTCCATCCGGCCCGGATTCGAAGCTCTGCGCGAAAAACTCGACCAGCAGGTCCTGGCGCGGGCGGGCGGCCAGCGCGCCGCTATCCTGCGCCACAAAACCGAGTCGCTGTTGGGCGAATGCCGCGCGTATCTGAACGTGGCGCTGAAGGCCGCGGAGTCGGCCGATTCCGATCGTGAAGAATTGCGCGACCGGATATGCGGCCGGAAGGAGTCGCTCGACGATGTGCGCCTGACGCTGCGTCTGGCAGCCCGGCATGCCCATGCGGGAGCGCGTGCCGCATTCGAAGAGATGCTCCGGCCGGACGAGTCACCGGTGCGCCAGCGGCTTCTCGATGGCCTGGACCGCGAGTTTCCAGCCTGGACGCGCAGCCTCGGTTTCGCCATGGAGCGCTTCGACGAATGGCTGCGCGCCGGCGTGACCCGGGAAATGGCGGCGCTCTCGAACCGGCATCGCGATGAATTCCTGAAACCGGCCCGGCGCGCCGGCCGCCAACTCTCCCAGTCGCTCCAGGATTTCCGGAACCGGCTGGCGAAGCAGACACTCGACGCGCTGGGCGTGCCGTTCGAGACGACCCAAATCGAACTCACGACGCAGGAGCCGCGATCGCCGGATATCCGGGTGGGACGGATCTTCGATCATAACTGGGAGTTACTCTCGGCGGCCGCACCGATGTCGCTGTTACAAGGCGCGGTGAAAAGACACTTCGCGCGCAGAGTGGCGGAAGTCGTGTTCATGAACCTGTCGCGCCTGGCGTCTCAATGGGAGGAGGTTACGGGCGCCGCGCTGCTGGCCCTGGAAAAGGACTCGATCGCGCGGCTGGATACATTGGTCGGCACCCTCGAGAAGCTGATCGCATCGGCCGGCGAGGACGCGCCGCGCATCCGTGAAGATTTGAAGCGTCTGGCGGGCGAGGCCGTGTCCCACCTGCTAGTCTGAAATCAGGCCCCATGCACCTGTTTATGACCCTGGCCCTGTTCGCCGCCGCGGCGCCCGAAGGGGTTGTCCTCAAACCCGTCGCCAACATGTACGCGCAGCCGGCGGAAGACGCCGAAGTGGTGTCGCAGGCGATTTACGGAAGCAACGTGCGCGTGCTGGAGACCCGGCCGGGCTGGCTGCGCGTGCGCACGCCGGACGACTACACCGGCTGGATGCCCGAGAGCGGGCTGCGCCTGGGCGCCCGCTATGCAGACTCTTCCGCAAAGGGCGCTCAAGTGGTCCGTGTCGAGAGCCTTTTCGCAAATATCTATCACGAACCCAACGTCACCCGGCGGCAGCCTCTGATTACCGTGCCGTTCGAAACGCGCCTGGAAGCGATCGCCGAGCCGCAGGATAATCCACGCTGGCTGGAAATCCGCCTGCCCGACGACCGCGCCGGCTGGCTGCAGCGCGGCGACGTGACCTTCGAGAACCGGCCTCTTTCCATCGCGGAAACCATCGAATTGGGCCGGCGCTTCCTGGGGCTGCCTTACACCTGGGGCGGCACATCCAGTTTCGGCTACGATTGTTCGGGGTTCACGCAGATGTTGTGCCGCCGCCGGGGCACGCTGATGCCGCGGGATGCCGACAAGCAAGCCGCCTGGGAGGGCGTGGTCCCGGTGCAGCGGGAGGACTTGAAGCCCGGCGATCTGCTCTTCTTCGGCAGCGCCGCCGGCCACATCACACACACCGGCATGTATGTCGGCGAAGGCAAATTCATCAACGCGACCACCTGGATTCATCCGGTCGTGCAAATCTGCGATCTCGGCGATCCGCACTGGACCCGTTTGCTGGTCGCATGCAGGAGACTCAAATGAATCGCCGTCATTTCTTCCTGGCGCAGGCCGGATGGCCGGCCGTGCTGGCATCCTCCGGCAGCGGCGCGCCGCGCGCCACGGTGCGCACCGAGATCCAGCGCCTGAAACTGCGCCACACATGGACCACTACCATGTCGTCGAGCGACTACCGGGATACTGTGTATGTCGCCTACACCCACGACGGCATCACCGGCCACGGCGAGGGCGCGCCCATCGTGCGCTATCGCGAGAACGCGGAAGGCGCGCGGGCAGCGGTCGATTCCGTCCGCGACTTGCTGGCAGCGGCCGATCCGTGGCAATTCACAAAGATCATGCAGCAGGTCTTCGGGCGCGTGGAAGGCGAGTGGGCCGGCAAGGCGGCCATCGATATCGCGCTGATGGACTGGGTGGGACAAAAGCTGGGCGTGCCGCTCTATCGCTACTTTGGCCTGGACCCGCGCGATACGCCAGTAACTACGTTCTCGATCGGCATCGACAATCCCGAGATGACCCGGCAGAAAGTCCGCGAGGCGGCCGATTATCCCGTGCTGAAAATCAAGGTCGGGCTGGACACCGACGAAGCCACCATCGCCGCCGTACGCAGCGCCACGGACAAGCCCCTGCGGGTGGACGCGAACGAGGGATGGAAGGACAAGGAAGTCGCCGTGCGCAAGATCAACTGGCTGGCCGGGCAAGGCGTGGAGTTCGTGGAACAGCCCATGCCCGCCGACATGCTGGAGGAAATGCACTGGGTGCATAGCCGCGTACACGTGCCGCTGATCGCGGACGAGGCCTGCCGCCACGCTTCCGACATCCCGAAGCTTGTGGGCGCGTTCGACGGCGTGAACGTGAAGCTGGACAAAGCCGGCGGGATTCTGGAGGCCTACCGCATGATCCAGGTAGCCCGCTCGCTTGGTTTGAAGAGCATGTTGGGCTGCATGATTTCAAGTTCGGTCTCGGTGACCGCCGCGGCGCACCTTTCGCCGCTGGTGGACTATGCGGACCTGGATGGCAATCTGCTGATCGCCAACGATCCCTTCTCAGGCGTGCTGGTGGAAAAAGGAAAGCTGATTCTTCCGGACCGGCCGGGACTGGGCTTGCGGCCCGCAGGGTAACCGTGCAACTCAAAACGAAAGCAGCAGTAATCCCGCGCTATCCGTCGTGGCGCTCGCGCCATTCAGACTGACTGTGACAGTGTTGCCGCTGCCGGCAGGCTGGACGCTGTAACCGTAGCCGGTGTTGGGGCTCAATCCGGTCACCAGCATCGTATGCACGCCGGAAGGGGCGGCAAAAGCCGCGCCCGTAAATACGGCGCTGGCGCTCTGCGGGAAATATACCGCGGAGTTGCCGAACACGGCCCCGTCGAAGGCCGTGCCATTCGTGCTCTGAAGGTAGGTGGCGCGTGCCATCCCCACCCCCGGATCGGCGCCCTGCAGCACGTGCAGGAAACGCGTATCGGTAGGCAGCGTGGGATCTTCCACGGTGAAGATATACTGGGTCGGCTCCAACTGCGCGATGGGATTCAGATTCCCTGCCCCGTATACCGAACCGATGCTGGCGTTCAAGGGCAGCAAGGTCTGGATGAACAACTGCTGCCCATCCGCCATGGTTTCGGTGGATACGCTGCCGGCAATGATCGGATTGGTTACCAGGCTCAAATGAAACTGTTTGAACAGGCCTGTATTCTGCGAAGTAGCGCGGTCGTAGACCACGATGTAGTCGTTGTTGAGCCACACGATGGAACGGGTGACCTGCGTGATGCTCATGGCCGCGTCCGGCGGCGACCAGAAATCGGGACGGTTATACAGATTGGTCAGGCTGCTAGCCGCATAGATATAGCCGGGACCGCTGCTCATCACGGTGCTGGGATCGCCGTTATTGCTGCCCAGAATCCACTGGCCGCCATTGGCCCACTCGCCGCCTTCGTCCCATTGCAAATTTGAAGGCGTGCCGTTGGCGCAGTAATTCTGCAGTGACAGCGTATTGTGGTAGACCGAGGTGAGGCCGACGGCGTTGTTGTCGTAGTTACTCATTTCCTTGGTCAGGAACTCGCCTTTGCGAAAGAACTCGAATTGGCCGCCGTCGCCATCCTGGTGGTTAATCGATTCCCAACTGGCGCGGTAATCGAACATTGTGTTGTGCGAGGTCCAATCGCTGTGCGCGAAGATGCGGCCGGCGCCGGGATCATAAAAAATGGCCGGGTAAGTGGGACGCGGATCGGTGCCCGCGGCGGCCGCCGGATCGAGCAGCATGTAGTATAGAATCGTCTCCGTGAAACTCCACGGGTCCGTGATGCGGGACATCAGAAAGCCCGGACCGCCCTGCGCGGCATTCACCACGAACCAGCGCGCGGCATTGATGTGGGTGGTGACGCCGGTCTCTTCGTCCATCATGGCCAGCAAGCTGAATGGACGCATATAATCCGGCGTGACCCACAGGCGCAGGATGTCGCCATAGCTGCCGTACTGATAGAGCGGGCCCAGGTAAGACGCACTGGAAAAGACCTGCGCAGTGGGAGTGAGCGAGGAGATGATGCCGGTGACCCAGCGATCCCACACCGGTGCGCCGATCAGGTTGATCTGCGGGCCGGAGTAAGCCACGTTGTTGAAGCCGGCAGTCTGCAGCGCCAGTAACTCGCCCAGCGCGAAGCCGAAGGATTCGCCATACAGCATGCCCTCCGGTGGAAGACCGCCCGCCGCCAGCCCGAATCCCGCGCCATTTCCGCCGATGCCGTAGCCATTGACCACGGTTGTAGCGTCGCCCATCATGGCGTACTGTTGGTACAACCACGCGCCCGTGGCATTCAGGATGTAACTGCGCAGCGTGTTGCCTAGCGTGGACCCGGGTAGGCTGGCGTTGAGCGGCGGATCGTCGGCGGGATCGATGCTCAGCGCCATCATGGCGATCTCGCGGGCATGCCCGATGTAGTAATTGTTGGAAGCCATGCGGTACGGCAAGTTGCCCGGCAGAAGCTGCAGGCTGTTAGTCACTCCCACCGGCACGGGATGATCGCCGCCCGCGGTGGAGGCGTTCAGGCACTCGTTGGCCCATAGCAGGAACACCGTTTGGATGGTGGCCTTGTCGCTGGCGGTCAGGATCGGATTACCGCCTGCGTCGGTGGCATTGTAGATCCAATCCACGATCAGCGGCCATTGTTCGCCCTGTCCATTGGCGCGGTTATAAGTGGGGAACATGGGATCGCGGAACGGTGCGCCGGAAAGTGGACCCAGCGCCGCGATGTTGAAGGCATACATGATCAGGTTACGCGCGTACTGTGCGTACAGGATGCGATTCGCCGGGTTGGGATCGATCAGCGAGTTGAAGGCCAGCACCGCGCCGTATTGTTCGGTCAGGTAGCCGGTGTAGCCTTGCGTGTCTCCTGGATCGGGATAGTTCGGGTTCGGTACCCCACCGGGAAAGAACTGCGTGTTGTAAATGGAAACCGCGTTGTTCAATACGGGCAGCATGCCCTGCTCGTAGATGGGATTTGAGGACGTGGCCCAGCTTTGAAGCCGCGGCAGGTCGTTTTGGGTGATCCACAACCGGGGATGCGTGGTCACGGGAAATGGGATGGGCGCGGGCGAACCGAAGTTGGCCGTCACCGTGGTAGCCGCCGCCGGCATTTCGAGCGTCGTATTGGCGGAGTTGGCGCTCGCCACCGCCGCGCCGGTCCAGCCCGTGAAAACCTGGCCGGCGGAAGGGGTGTTCGCGGCAATCGCCACCACCGCGCCGGCGGCATACTGGCCGCTGCCCGAGCCATTGACCACGGTGAGCGTATAAACCGGCCCGGAGGAATAATTGGCGGTGACGGTGGCATTCGCGGCAGGCATCGTCAGCGTGGTGGTGGCCGCGTTAGGATTCTGCACGGCCGCGCCCGTCCAATCCAGGAACGACTGGCCCGCCGGTGGCGCGTTCGCGGTGATGGTGACCACCGCACCGGCGCTGTAGCTGCCGCTGCCGGAGCCGTGTACCACCGTGAGCGTATAAGGGCCCGACCCGCCGGAGGTCACCGGCACCGTGAGAGAGTTGCCGCAATCCGTGCCCGGGTTTTTGACGCAAAATGTAGTCGAACTCGCGGCTACCTGATATCCGTTCGCGACAAGCCTGGTGGACTTGACGACGGTGGTCACCAACTGCACCGCGCCGTCATAAGCTTCGGCGCCCTTCTCGAAGCCGGTACCGGTGATGGTCACGTTGAACGTGCCCTGCGGCAGGGGATTCGGGGATACGGCGGTGATGTTGGGTCCGCGCTTGATGATATAGGCATAAGCGCTGCCCGATATGCTGGTTCTTGCCACGCTGACGGCGGTGATGCTTACCGGATCCTGCGCCGGCGGCGTGGATGGCGCGCGATAGAGGCCCTTGGCATCGATCGTGCCCACGGTGGAGTTGCCGCCTTTCACGCCTCCCGCATACCAGGTGACACCCGTGTGCGAGAGCCCGCTCACCTGGGCCGCATACTGGGCAGTCTGGCCGACCACCACCGAAGGCTCGGCGGGAGTGACGGTGATTGTCTGGGAGTATGCGACGCCCGCGGACGCGAGCAAAAAGGTGGCGCTGAACAGCGCACGGCTACGAGCCCCGAACATCAGAAAGATCCTCCGGATGAGCGCCAAAACGGTAAGTGTGCGACGGATGCGCCTGTTCTCCGTCTATCAGACTAAAGATAGGACGAGTCGATGCCGGAAGATACGCTGAAATCGGATAGTCCACTGGCCGGTTAACCAGAGGGCGAGCCCATCTCAAAACTCGTAGTGGGTCACTTTGGTCTTGTGGGGCCGCCCCGGTGGCGCACGCTTCAGCGTGCTGGCGGGACTTTTAAGTCCCACTGCGTCCGCCCCCAAAAGTCTAATCGCGCCGCAACGCCGCCGCCGGGTCCACGCGCGCGGCGCGCCGGGCCGGAATGTAGCTGGCCGCCAGCGAAACCGCGCCGAGCAACGCGGCCACGCCTATGTAGGTCGCGGGATCGGTGGCCTTCACCTCGAAGAGCATGCTGGAAACCAGGCGCGTGGCGGCCACGGCGGCGATCAATCCGATGGCCAGTCCGATGCCGGTAAGCACCATGCCCTGCCGCAGAACCAACCGCAGGACATCGCTCGAGCGCGCGCCCAGCGCCATTCGCAGACCGATTTCACCGGCGCGCTGTCCCACCGTATAAGCCATGACGCCGTAAACGCCGGCCATCGCCAGGCACACCGCGATCGCCGCGAAAAGCCCCAAAAGCATCGTGCGGAATCGTGGCGCGGCGATATTCTCCGATAGCAATTCATCCATGCTGGTGAACTTCACCGGGACCTCCGCCGATCGGGCGCGCACTTTGCGCTGGACCGGACCCCATAGGACGCTGCCGGCAGCCGAGGCGCGCAGCACGATGTTGAGTGCGGTCGCGGTTTGCGGGTGCTGCTCGTAAGGCATGACGATTTCCGGCGCGGGTGCGACGCCCGGCCCGTATTGCCGGACGTCTCCTACCACGCCCACGATCTTCATGAACTTCGGCGAGTCGAGCCCGCAGTAAATCAAGCGGCCCAGGGGATCCTGGCCCGGAAACGATTTGCGCGCCAGGGCTTCGTTGATGACGGCGGTGAAGGGAGCGTCGTAGTTATCGCCGTCGTTAAAGTCGCGCCCACGTTTGAGCGGGACGCCGAGGGCGGCGAACGCGCCCGGAGTGACCACGGATAAGACCGCCTGTGGCGTGTTTGGCGTTAACCTGCCGAGGCGATCGACAAAGTAGGACCCATCCGAGAATACCGTGCCCGGCGTGTTGCGGACTCCGCCCACGGCTGTGACCCCGGGCAGGGTCGCCAGATCGGCCAACAGATCCTTATAGAATCGGGTGGCGCGCCGCGCACTATTTATATCCGACGAGGGCACATCCGATTGCATCACCAGCACGTGTTCCGGGCGAAAGCCCAGAGCGGCATTGTGCAGCGCGGCGAAGCTGCGGATGAGCAGGCCCGCGCCGGCTAACAGCATTACGGACAGGGCCACTTCCACCACCACCAGAGCCGTGCGCGTTCGGCTCGCGCGGCCGCCGCCGACCGCCCGGCTGGCGCCCTGTTTCAGCGTTTCATTCAGATCGACGCGCGAAATCTGCAGCGCGGGCGCCAGGCCAAACAGCAGGCTGGAGACCATCGAGAGAACCAACGTGAACGCCAGCACCCCCATATCGATGCCGCTCTCCCCCAACCTGGGAATGTTGCCGGGCGCGAGTGCCACCAGCGCATCCGATCCCCACTTCGCCAGTAACAGCCCCGCCGCGCCCGCGATCAGCGCCAGCACCATGCTTTCCACAAACAACTGCCGTACGATCCGTCCGCGGCTGGCGCCCACTGCCGCGCGAATGGCGATCTCGCGCGTGCGCGCGGTGGCCTTCGCCAGCAGCAGATTCGCCACATTCGCGCATCCGATCAGCAGCACCAACGTGACCGCGCCCAATAGCAGGTACAGCGTCAGCTTGACGTTGCGCACCATTTCGTCCCGCATGTGTGACACGGCTACCGACTTGCCTTCGTTGCTCTCCTTATACTGCCGCTCCAGGCGCGCGCCAATAGCGGTCATCTGGGCCTGCGCCTGTTCCAGGCTGACGTCCGGCTTCAGCCGCCCCACCACCAGGTAGTTATGCGCGGAGCGTGAAGGCGTCTCGGCGAACAGCACGTTGGCCGGCATCCAGATATCGGTCTGTTTCGGGAAGTGGAACCGCGGTGGCAGCACTCCGGCGATACTGAAGCTCTTGCCCATCATGCGCACGGATTGCCCGAGCGCGTTGGCGTTCGCGCCAAAATGACTCTGCCAGTACGAATAGCTGATCAGCACGGCGCCCGCCCCGCCCGGCTTTTGCTCTTCGGGTGAGAACAACCGGCCCTCTACGGGCTCAATGTCAAAGACCTTGCAGAACTCCGGCGTCACCTCGGCCACGTGCGCGTATTCGGCCGACGCGCCCGACATCACGGAGGCGGAATCGTCGTCATAGTAGGCCATGGCGGCGAAGGCCGTGCTCTGATTGTGCCAGTCGTGGAAATCGGGCGCCGATACCTGCCCGTGGCCGCCGCTCTTCCGCCATAGCGACGAAAGCGTGACGATACGGTCCGGATCGCGATACGCCAGGGGCTTGAGCAGCACCGCGTTCACCACGCTGAACACAGCGGTATTGGCGCCGATACCGAGCGCCATGACCGCCACGGCGAGCAGGGTGAATCCGGGATTCTTGCGCAGGGATCGCAGGGCGAATTTGAGGTCCATGCTTAAAGCAGGTGCAGGCCCAATCGATAATGCAGGGTTTAGAGGGGTTGCCGGGCGATGCGGTGTCCGCTTGTGGGACGCGGCTGGCCCACCTCGCACAGTCGCCGGCGCGGGCTCAGTTGGTCGGCTCGCCGGCGTGGTGATCCAGAAAATCCTGATCGATGGCTTTGCGCCCGGCAAAGCCTTCGTGGGTGCCATGCCAAAACCCAATGGACGGCTCGTCCAGCTTCCAGCACAGGTAAACCTCTTCGCCGCGAAACAGCGTAGGGAAGTCCACCAGCCCCTTGTCCAGATCCTTTACCAGCACGCCGGCCTGTTCAAAGTTCTCCAGTAACAACCGCAATTTCTGGCTGGCCGCATCGCGCCGCTCCTTGTCTTCCGCCGCCTTCGCGCGATTCGCGACGATGCCGCCCATCATGGTAATTCGGGTGGCCAGTGCTTGCACGGCGCGCTCCGCCTCGTCGTATTGCAGCTTCGTGGCGACCGCCTCACGCATCCAATCGCGGACCTGCGGAAGCATGCGCTCGGCCTCCCACAGTGTGAAGCGCTTCGCCATTTCAGACGACCGGTTCCGCGTAATGCGAAGCCACGTAGTCGTCCACCATCCCGATAAACTCGGCTACGATGTGATCCCCCTTGAGGGTCGTAATCAGGCGGCCATCCACGAAGACCGGCGCCTTGGGCTCTTCGAACGTGCCGGGCAGCGAGATACCCAGGTTGGCGTGCTTGGATTCGCCGGGCCCGTTGACCACGCAGCCCATCACTGCCACCTTCATGCTCTCCACGCCCGGATGTTTCGCCTTCCAGACCGGCATCTGCTCGCGGAGGTAGGTCTGAATCTGATCGGCCATCTCCTGGAAGAATGTGCTGGTGGTGCGGCCGCATCCGGGACAAGCCGTTACCTGCGGCGTGAAACTGCGGATACCCAGGGACTGCAGGATCTGCTGCGAAACGATCACTTCCTCGGTGCGGTCGCCATTGGGCATGGGCGTCAACGAGGCGCGAATCGTGTCGCCGATGCCCTCCTGCAAAAGGATCGCCAGGCCCGCGGTAGTGGCCACAACGCCCTTCGATCCCATGCCGGCCTCGGTCAGTCCCAGGTGCAGCGCGTAGTCGCAGCGGGCGGCCAGGGCGCGGTATACATCCACCAGGTCTTGTACGCCGCTGACCTTGGCGCTGAGGATGATGCGGTCGTGCGCCAGCCCGTATTGCTCCGCCGCCGCCGCCGATTCGAGGGCGCTCACCACGATGGCTTCGAGCGTGACCTCGCGCGCGTCCTTGGGCTCCGCCAGGCGTGAATTCTCGTCCATCAGGCGGGTGAGCAGGGCCTGGTCGAGCGACCCCCAATTCACGCCGATGCGCACCGGGCGCTTGTATTCAATGGCCGCTTCGATCATCGTCCGGAAATTGTCGTCGTGCTTCTTGCCGATGTTGACGTTGCCGGGGTTGATGCGGTACTTCGAAAGAGCCCGCGCACACTCGGGATACTTGCGCAGCAGAATGTGGCCGTTGTAATGAAAATCGCCGATGATGGGCACGCGCACGCCGAACTTGTCCAGGCAGTCCACGATCCTGGGGACGGCCGCAGCCGCCTGTTCGGTATTCACGGTAACCCGCACCAGTTCCGAGCCCGCGCGCGCAAGCGCCATCACCTGATTTACGGTGCCGGTTACATCGGCGGTGTCGGTGTTGGTCATGGACTGCACGACAATCGGATAATTGCCGCCCACTTTGACACCGGCTACGTCTACCACGGCCGCCACGCGGCGGGGCTTCACTGCCATCGATCCTCCTGGGGAATCTTAATTTTAGCATTGTGGCTCTGGCGGCCACCGCGCCCCGTCGTATACAGTGAAGTTGTGACCGCGGTGGAGGTATACGAATTGACCACGGAGGGTGGCGCGACGGATTTCGCGCGGGTGATCGCGCCTGCCAGGCCTTCGGACCCTACTGCCTGATCGGCGGCTTGGCCGTCAATTGCTTCGTGGAGCCGGTTTATACCCTGGACGCCGATTTCGTGGTGGCCGATTCCGACCCGCCAGCCTTGGCAGCCACGACGCCGCTGAGCCAACTTCGCATTCAATTCTCGACCGACGAGAGATACCAGCCGTTCCTTTCCCGGTCCGTGGAGGCCGAAGTCCTGGGAGTGCGCGCCCGGATCGCCTGTCTGGAAGACGTCACGCAAGGCAAGCTCTGGGCCTACGGCGATCCGCGGCGGCGCCTGAGCAAGCGCAAGAAGGACGAGTTGGACCTGATCCGGCTGGCGGAGGCGTATCCTGAGTTGAAATCGCTGTATCCGGCCGAGCTACGGGACCAACTCGATCGCGGATGATCCTTCCGCTTTCGCCCGGCTGGCCACGCGCCCGCAAACGGCTCGCTGCCCTCCGCCCCTCCTGTGAAGCTATTCCCCCATGTTTCGTAGCTACGCTGTATGTACTAAAATGAAGATCTGATGGCGGTGTGCTTCGAGTGGGACGAGGGCAAGGATCGCGCGAATATTGCGAAGCAGCCCGCAAAGCGACGCCTGCTGAGAGGAAGTTGTATGAAGAAAGCCAATGAAACGCCCAGCAGAATGATAACCAGGACGATTGAGCAGATCGAGAAACGCAGACTCACGAAAGCGGAACGCGAGCGGCTAAAGCGTCTCGCCGCGTTGCCTGACGATCAGATCGACACGAGCGATATTCCGGAAGTGAAGGACCCGGCAGGATGGGCGAGGGTGCATGAGCATCCAGAACACCCTCTTCACCGCGTATTGTCGCGCCTTTTGTCCATCCGGCTGCCAGAGCCCGACATCGCACTGGCGCAGAAACTCGCCCAATCGAAGGGCCTGCCGTACCAAACCTATATCAAGTCGCTGCTGCACGAAGCACTCGAACATGAGCGTGCGTTGGCTGAGCGGAAGTGATCGTCCCGGTGGCGCCGGGAGAGTTTGCTTTAATCAACACTGACGCCGTGCGAGCCGACCGCGGGCCCGCGCTTGGCACACACACCACAGGATGTTGACAGCCTACCTGTAGTCAGGTTTAGTATAGAGCTGTAGGCAGCCAACATGTCTGAAAACAAAACGGACGTTCCGTATGGCACGCTCGATCTGCTGATCCTTAAGACGCTGGACACCATGGGGCCGATGCACGGCTACCGCATCGCCAGGAGGATTGAGCAGGTGGCGGAGAATCTAATGCGGCTGAACCAGGGGTCGATTTATCCGGCTCTCATCCGCCTGGAAGAGCAAGGCTGGATCCGCACGCAATGGGGAATTTCCGAGACCAAGCGCAAGGTGAAGTTCTATTCCCTGACGAGGGCCGGGGCAAAGCGACTGGTGGTGGCCGTGGCGAACTGGGAGAGGGCGACGGCGCTGGTGGCACGGTTCCTGGAGGCGGAGCCGTGAAGCTGCGTTTGACAGCCCACCGTCTGCTGGCTCTTGGCCGCAAACGGCGTCTCGATAAAGAATTAGAGGGCGAAATCCGGGCTCACCTGGAGATGGCCGAGCTGGATGCCCAAGCGGCCGGTTTATCGCCTGACGATGCCCGCCGGCAGGCTCGCCGCGGTTTCGGAGGGGTGGAACAGATGAAGGAAGAACATCGCGATCGCCGCAGCGTCCGGTGGATGGAGAACCTGCTGCGAGACTTCCGCTACGGGATGGCTTCGCTGGCGCGGGATCCCGGGTTCGCCGCGGTTACCATCGGACTGCTGGCTCTGGGCGTAGGCGCCAACTCAGCGATGTTCAGCATCGTGGACGCCGTCCTGTTAAAGCCGCTTCCGTTCCCCGAGCCGGAGCGCATGGTAAGGGTTTGGGAAACGCCTCCGGGCCAGCGCAACGGCACCACCACACTGACCTTTCTGGACTGGAAGCGGCAGAGCGAACTCTTCGAAGCGCTGTCCTTCGAGAGCGCTACCAAGGCCGCGGTGGCGATGGATGGATATCCCGAGCGCATTCCGGGGAAGCTGGTGACGGCCGATTATTTTCAAGTGTTCCGCGTGAAGCCTCAAATCGGGCGGACCTTCGCACGGGGAGAAGATCAGCCTGGAGCGCCGCCGGTGGTGGTGCTGAGCCATGCGTTCTGGCAAACGCAATTCGCGAGCGATCCGGGCGTGCTGAACCGCGATTTGGTGCTCGACGGTCAGCCGCACAAGATTATCGGGGTGCTGCCGGCGGGCAGTTTCGATCGCGACGAGGCGGTGTATTGGAAGCCGTTGATCTTCGCACCGGAACAAATGAATCGCGGTCAACACTGGCTGGACCCCATTGGGCGTCTGCGCGCCGGAGTAAGCATCGAGCAGGCGCGAGCCAAGATGACTGCGTTGAGGGCCACACTCAACAATGTCATTTACCAGAAGGACTGGGGCTTCACCGTGGATCCTTTCGGGCAGATGCTGGTTGGAGATACCCTGCGCCGCTCGATCTACCTCGCATTTGGAGCGGTGCTGATGGTGTTGCTGATCGCCTGCGCGAACGTAGCCAACTTGGCGCTGGCCAAAGGAGCTACCCGCCGGAAGGAGATGGGGGTGAGAACCGCTTTGGGAGCCGGCCGGGGCCGTTTGATCGCGCAGTTGGTGACCGAGAGCCTGGTGCTGTGCATTCTTGGCGGCATGGCAGGTGTTGCGGTGGCCTACCTGTTGCTGCAAGCCGCAACCCCGCTGGTGGCATCATCGCTGCCGTTTACCGCGGATCTCAGCCTGAATATGCGGGTGATGGGCTTCGCAGCGGCGGCGGTGATGGCGGTCTTAATCCTCACGGGCCTGCTGCCGGCCTTGCGGACTTCTTACGGCGCGCTATCCACCGCGTTGAATCAGGCGGCGCGCGGATCGTCGGGTTCGAGCGCCAAGGTGCGCCGGACGATCGTGACCGGTGAAGTGGCGGCGTCCGTAGTGCTGATCTGCGGCGCCGCGCTGCTGTTCAAGAGCCTGGAGAAACTTCAGCAAGTGGATGCCGGCGTCCGGATCGACCATATCATTACCATGTCAACGGATCTGCCATTGGCCGCATACCCGTCCCCGGCGAGCGCCGCCAGATTTTACTCAGCCGTGGTGCAACGGCTCCAAGCCGTGCCCGGTGTCGAGCAGGCATCGCTTTCTCAGGGCTTGCCTCTGCAAGGCGTGCAATGGGGCGAATATATATACCTGCCTGGAGTGAAGGAGCTTTCCGTGGTTCGTTTGAAGCTGATCGACCCCGGTTATTTTGGCGCGTTCGGAATTCCGATAGAATCCGGCCGCGGAATTGAAGATCGGGATCGCGCGGGCACCCCGCCGGTAGTGGTCATTAATCAGGAGGTCGCCCGGTATTTGTCGAGCAAATTCGGAATGGCGGATCCGGTTGGACGGACCGTGGCGATCGATGTGCCGGGCTACGGTCCAGTCCCGGAGTCCACGGTGAAACTTCAGATCGTGGGGGTGATCCGGAGCGAGCGAACTGCTGGATTGAACGCGCCGCCGGAATCGGTCGCCTATCTGCCTTTGGCCCAAGTTCCGCGGCAGGACATCAAGCTGGTGGTGCGCACGCGCATCGATCCGGCGGCGGCCATGTCCGGCATTCGGGAGGCCGTGCGGCGGGTGGATCCCAACCTGCCTCTGGGAGACGTGATGACCATGCAGCAGGTGAAGGAACAGAGCATCATTTGGGCCAGGCAGCCCACCTGGGTGTTGGGCGCCTTCGCCGGAGTCGCCGCGCTGATGGCTGCACTGGGGCTCTACGGCGTTCTGGCGCATGCGGTAACCGAGCAGCGCCGGGAGATCGGCATCCGCATGGCACTGGGCGCGCAGCCGGGCGACGTGGTAGCGCACACTTTGCGCGGCGCTCTGGCGATGCTGATGGTGGGGCTGGCGGTGGGACTGGCCGGAGCCTTTGCGTTGACCCGGGTACTGAAAAGTTTGCTGTTCGAGGTATCCGCACACGACCCCGCGGCGCTCGCCGCTGCCTGCGTTCTCATGACTGTGGTGGGCACCCTGGCGGCCTTGATTCCAGCGAGGCGCGCGGCGCGGGTAGATCCGATGACGGCGCTTCGCGAGGAAGGCTGATCTTTGGATCTGGCGCTCGCCAAGCGTAAAGGCGAAGGGGTACTGCAAACGGTTGGGCTACACAGTCGGGCCCGCGGCTGGCGAAAGCTAGTCGAGCTTCGCTCGCCTGCGTTGGCAAGAGTGCCAACGCGGCAGGCAGAGTGCCACGGCAGAGTGCCTGCGCCACCTACTTTCCGCCGGTGATCAGCCGCGCGCCGCGATTGCGGGTAATGTAGTCGTAGACCCATTCGGTGAGCACCAATAAGCGGTTATCGAATTCCACCAGGTACATTTAAAAGCTGCCTGCATCCAGGGTCAGGCCAGAGGACGGCTCCGAGCCCCCGTAGTAGGGTCGGAAGTCGTATAGCGACTCGACCTTGCCTCCCGCCTCGATCTCGTAAGCAATCCCCGCAGTACCCTGAAACGGCGTAGTCCCATAAAGGTTCCCGGACGAATCCAGGACCACGCCCGCAGTCAGGCCCTTTCCAGGGGCTACCGGTAACGAAAGGCTGGGCGAAACCACGGCCCCTGTGAACTGGTATAGCCCAGTGATCGTACCGCTGGGATCCATCTTGAGCACCGCGCCGTTGGGCCAAATACCCTGGCCGTTGTCTTCGTTCGCCGTGAAATAGAAGTTACCGGATGCATCCCGCGCCAACGTCGATAGGCCCGCGTCCTTGGAGCCCAGATCTCCAATCGCCGTGAACTGGCCTGCCGGGTCCAACTTATAAACGATCTCTGCTGCCCCGCCGAAGATATCACCCGCCGAATCCAGGATGACTCCACCGGTGGGATGGCCCCCCGAGCCGCGCACGCTGCCGAACGGGAAAAGCACGGCTTCCTGGCCCGCCGCGTTGAGCTTATAAATTACCCCCTACCGCGTAGCCGCCGCCATTGTACGTCGTGCCATAAAGGTTTCCCGCACGATCCGCAGTCACACCCGCGTAAGGGTTGGCGCCGTCCGGCGAACCTTTGAAGCTATAGAGCACGGTCTCCTCGCCCGACGGGCTGAGTTCGTACACCACCCCGTAGTTACCCTGCCCCCCGCCGCTAAAGGCGTCCCGTACAGCGCGCCGGCCGCATCGACAATCACGCCCCCAAACGGCCCGCTGCCATCCGCCCCTCGTGTGAAGCTGTACAAAACCGTATAGTGGCCCGCAGTGTCGATTTTGAAGACAACGCCCGCGCCCCGTTTGTTGACCCCCGCTCCGGCGATGCCTCCCTGATAGGCGGTGCCGTACAAGTTACCGGCCGAGTCCATGACTACGCCCGCGCAGGGACCGCCGCCATCCGCGCCGCCGGTGAAAGTATGCAGCACCGTCTGGTTACCCGCGCCGTCGAGTTTGAAGACCACTCCGGCATTGTATGAGCCTCCGCCGCTGGCAGTGCCGTAAAGATTGCCGCTGGCATCGCGATAGAGCGGTGCGTAAGGGGAGGCTCCGTGCGGGAAATACTGAAACGTATGCAGAACGGAATAGGCTTGCGCCCGTGCGACGGAGGCGAGGGCCAGGGCGAAAGCGAACACGAAAAGAAGGCGTTGAAAAACCACCGCTCCGGTGGGGCGGCATCTTTCGTCATACTCTACCTCCTTCACGTTGAAATCGCTGTATCCGGCCGAGCTACGGGACCAACTCGATCGCGGATGATCCTTCCGCCTTCGCCCGGCTGGCCACCGTCTCGTTGTTCACGATCGGGTTCGCCCAGAAGCCAATGCCCAGCACCCAGCCGAAGACCAGGTAGAGCAGCAGGATTCCCACGCGCAGGCCGAAATGGTCGCTCAGATACCCGATGGCCAGCGGCACGATCGCACCGCCGGCGATTCCGGTACACAGGATGCCGGAAACGGTCCCGTGATGTTCGCTCACCGAATTGAGCGCCAGCGATACGATCATGGGCCACATGGCGCTGGCGCCCAGCCCGATGAGCGGGAATGCGACAACGGAGACGGCGTCCGATCCAAATACGGCTAGGGTCAGCATCAGGAGGGTCAAACTGGATCCGCCGATCAACACCTTGCGCGAATCGAACCGGCGCACCAGCACGACGCCGATTGCGCAACCCGCGGTCATCAGCCCCCAGAACCAGGAGACGGCCAGCGCGCCGGTGGTTTGCGGATCGCGGTGATGATAGGTCGCCAGAAACTGCGACATCCAGTTGGCGGTGCCCTGCTCCGCGCCCACGTAGGCGAAGGTGCTGGCAAAAAACAACAGGACCACCGGCATGCGAAAGACGCTGCGGTGCGTTTGCCAGTTTCCGGACTTCTCATCCTCCTGCCGCTCGACCTTGGGGAAGCGCACCAGCGCCAACAGGGCGACCATGATCGCCGAACTGGCCGCCAGCAGCCAGTAGACGGAGATCCAGGCAAGGCCCGATGGCACCACGCGCGCCAGCATCCTGACCAATATGCCGGCCCGGTCCGCCGCGCCGCTTTCCAGGTTGCGCACGAAGTACGAATAAACCAGCGGGCTGATGAACGATGCGCAGCCGAACACCAACTGCGATAGCGTGGCATTGAAGGCGAAGTGCTCCGATCCGCCGGCTACGCGCAGCAACGGATTGATCGCGACCTGCAGCAGGGCCATCCCCACCCCGATCAGAAACAACGACGCAATCGCGACCGGATAAACGGGAAATACGGCGAAAAAGAGAGCGCCGGCGAACGCCAGCCCGAATCCGGCCAGGATCACCTTCTTTTCGCTCAGCCACTCCACCAGGATGCCCGCCGGTATGGAGGCCACTCCGTACGCAATGAAAAAAGCGAATGGCAGGAAGCCGGCAGCCGTCAACGTCAGGTGAAAGCTATGGATAATATCCGGAATGATCGGCCCCAGGATATTGGTCAGCAGGGCGATCACGAAGAAGATCGCCAGCACCACTCCGACCAGGTAAGGACGGCGCACCGGCGGCTGCGGACTCATGCGTTCATTCAATGGTCGTGACCTTGGTGAGCAGCCTGAATTTGCCCGGCTGGTGGCCGGCCAGTGCGGCCAGCGCCAGCGAGATCATTTGCACGGGAAGAACTTCGACGATGGGGCGAACGGCGGGGGCGCTGCGCGGGATGCGAAAAACGCTCCCCTCCGTCTCCGTCCCGGCCAGCGCGGCTTTTCCGCCGGCTTGGCGCACGTCGCGCACCAGGCCTTCGTTCAGAGCCGCCGTTTGCGGGTCCCCGGCGAAGACCAGTACAAAAACATCCGGGCCCACCATTTCGAACGGGCCGTGCCGGAATGCCGAGCAGGTCATCCCTTCGGCGTGGAAATGCGCCGATTCCTTCAGGGTCAGGCCGCCCAGGCCGGCCGCCGCCATGGAGGTTCCGCGACCCGTCACAAACAATGCCCGGACGCCGTCCAATAGTTCGACCAGTGTGCCCACCTTGGCTTCCCATCCGGACCAGTAGGACCCTACGGCGGGCGCGGCCTCGCCCAGCGCGGCTTCCACCTGTTTTCGCTCCGCCCCACACAGAGTTGCGCCCAACCATGCGAGCGCGGCCAGCGTCGCCACATAGGTCTTGCACGAAACGGACGATTCCGCGCCCGCGTCCGTCAGCAGCGTGAAATCCGCGCGCAGGGCCAATGGCGAGTCCGGCGTGTTCGTAACTCCTACGATACGTACTTTTCCAGCCGCGGCATCCAACAGCCGCACGATTTCCACGCTGCGGCCCGATTGCGAAACCGCGATCAGCAGCGTGCGCGCCGTTAGCACCGCGGGGTAGTAGTAAATCAGCTCGGAGGTCTCATAAGCGACAGCCTCGAACCCGTGTTCTACGAGTTGTATCTGGAGCGGCTGCAAGGCATGATAGGACGCGCCCATCCCGGTCAGCACGATGCGGTCGAATCCGCCCAGATCCGCCGGCGCGGACGCCTGGCACAATGCGGCGACGGTGTCCTCCAGAGCGCGCGGCTGCGCCAGGAGATCGCGCAAATACGGCCCTTCCACCGCGGCGGGATCAAAGCGCATTCGCGCTCCCTCCGGACCCGAAGCGCTGATGCCATACCTGGGCCGCGCCCGCCAGCGCGGTGTCCGCGCCCAGAGACGCGCGCGCCACTTCGGCCTTGTCGAATGGCACCAGAGTGCAGCATTGCCGGATGACCTGCCGCGCGCGATCCATAAACAGGTGGCCGCTCTCCATCACGCCGCCTCCCAGCGCGATCATATCCGGACAGAAGATCGTAACCAGGTTGGCCAAGCCCAATCCGAGGTAATAACCTTGACGGTCCATTACCGCCAGGGCCGGAGGGTCGCCCGCCTCCGCCAGATCGCACAGGTGTTTCGTAGTCAGTTCGCAATCCCCCGTCCCCGGTGCGATCTGCGATTTCGCCCAAGCCAGCATGGCGGGTCCGGCCGCCAGAATCTCCCAACATCCGCGCGCGCCGCAGTAGCATGGCGGTCCGGAGGCGTCGATCACCTGGTGGCCAATTTCCGGATGGAATCCATCCACGCCGCGGTAGAGCTTCCCATCCAGGATGATGGCCACGCCGATACCCGTGCCCACGGTCACATAGAGGAATCGCCGTTTGCCGCGGCCCGCGCCCCATACGGCTTCCGCCAAACCGGCGGCGTCGGCGTCGTTCTCCATGGCCACGGGAACGCCGAAAGCCTCCGTCAGACCGGCCACGATTTCCCCGCCCTGCCATCCGGGCAGCAGATCGACGGTGCCGAGCACTCCGGTGACGGGATCTACCGGACCGGTGCAGCCGATGCCGATGCCATCCAGTTTCGCGCCGTCTCGCGCAGCCGTCTCGCGCAGCATGGCCACCATGCGCGCCAAGCCATCCGGAAAGCCGCGCTCGGAATCCGTGGGACACTCCGCCCGGCTGAGAATGCGGCCAGATTCGTCCACCAGCCCGACTGCGATCTTGGTTCCACCGATATCGATTGCGCCGATCAAGTTTGTCCTTTCAAGCATAACGCGCGGCGCCAATCCGGCCGCTGCGAAACTTCAGTATGCCGCGGCCGGCGGGAAATAATACAGCAGGATACTTTTCCCCACCCGCTCGCGCGGCTTAAACCGGTCCGGCCATAATATCAATTCCGGATGCTTATCGCCCAGCCAAAGGCGGTTCAGCTTCCAATTGCTGACGCTGACCGCATTCCATCCCGGCGCGGGCTTTACGGGATCGTTCAATTCAAACGGCGGGAAACCGCAGGCCTCCGCGTTCGGCATGAAAGGAATAAACGCGATATGCGGGGCGTTCAATTCCCGCAGCCTTTTGGCAAGGCGTTTCACGTCCTGGCCCCAATCGAGATCGGAATCTACGAGGATGTTTTCCGGTTGGTTGCCGGCCAGAACATTGAAATAAGCGAGATAGTCGGGATGGCTCAACACGGAAGATAGCGCAAACCAGGCCAGGAGCATGCCTGCCGCTAAACCTATCCATTTGGACTTTCGCGCCAGAGCAAACATCCAGAGAAGACCCGCGGCCGCGACCACCGAGAACCCCATATAAACCGGCAGTATGTGGCGTACTCCGATGTTGATCCGCCCGTTCGCGGCCACCAGCAACACGGCCAGCGAGAACGCCAGCGGCAGCCATGTGCTCAACCGGCTGCGGCGCTGCCGTGTGAAGCAACTGGCGATCCCGGCAAATACCAGCAGCAGGAACGCCAGTGGAGTCTTGAATGCCAACACCGTGGGGTAGTAATACCAGAAGCCCGTGGGGCTGCGCTTTCCCAACAGGTAAGATTCGTGGCCCATCCGGTTGTGATCGAGTACCTGGCGGATGCCGGCGAAGAATTCCGGAGCCGGCAGGCGCAGGTCCGCGAAATAGACCTTGCCGAACGAGAAGCGGTATCCGGCCCAGACTACCAGGCACGCCGCCGCCGCTGCCAGGCAAAGCGCCGGAATTCGCCGGCCCGCGAGCCTCGCGATGTGCGCAAGACTGGGGCGCGCGGTCGCCAGATAGCAGACCAGAGCGGCCCCTAATGCGGCCGGAAGAAAAGCGAGAACGGAAAGCTTGGCCAGCAGGGCCAGACCGGTTGCGGCTCCAAATCCCAGGGCGTTGCGCCAGCCGGGACTCTGCAGCCATGCCAGGGCCGCCACAAAAGCCAAGCCAAAAAAGGCCGTCATCCCCATGTCGGTGGTTGCCAATCCGGCGTGCGCCAGCACTGGCGGCAGAAATGTGAACAGAAAGAGTGCCGCGAGCGCGCCTGGCACGCCGGCGCAGCGCCTGCCGAAGAGATAGACGGCCAGCGACGCAATCCAGAAGAACGGCAGAATCCCCAGGCGGGCGAGCGCTAGATTCCGGTCATAATGTTTGTCGCCCGCAAGAATGGCGATGGCTCGTTCGTCGAAGCCAGGGAGATTCTCCCATCGGCGCCCCACCAGGTACGGACCGAACGCCGCTGCCACGCGGCAAAGCGGCGGCTGTTCCGGCCAGAGGTAGTAGGTCCCTTTATCCAGCCACTCCATGCCGCACAGAATGTGGGAGGGCTCGTCGGCGGTGTGGTTGAAAACCGGGTAGGTGGCCACGATCCGCAGTGAGCCGACTAATACCAGCAACACCCCGGGGATCGCGGCATCCCATCGCACCTGGGTATCATACCTCCAGCGAAACAATTGGAGGGCGGGCAATTCTGCCCGCAGCCGGCTTTCAGCCGGCTAGCCGCCTGAAAAGGCGGCTGCGGCCAAGATTGGCCGCCCTCCAAAAACCAAACGACCCTACGAATTACGCGTGGGCTGCCTTCATGGCGGCGACACGTTCCTGCATCTGCCGCGTGAGGTGCGGCGTAATGCCCAGCAGGCGCTGCGCAACCATCAACTGGCCCCGGTGGTGCATCTCGTGCTCTTTGGGGCCGAGCAGCATCTCAAACCGGCTCTTGGCCGGCGGCTCCGCACCGGCGGGGAAAGTGACCTGTTCGGCGAAGCGCTCTTCCGGGAAACTGTCCAGCGCGTGCGCGAATCTTTCGCCCTCGTGGCGCAGGAAATCCAGGATCTCGCCCTTGGAGCGCGGCGTCTTTTCCTCGGCGGTCAACGTGGCCAGCATCCCGATGAAATCGAAGCCCACCATGGTAGTACGATGTTCGACCATGTGTACCTGCTCCTGGAAGCGCGGGCCGACCGCGATATGTACCAGCGTCTCGGCCACGGAACGCGACTCGGGCGTCACGCGGTAACCATAATGTTCTTCGGGGATTTCTTCGGCCACCTGAATAGTGTTCCGGCGAACGGTGCGGAACGCGGCAGCCAGTTCTTTCGATCCGTAATACGTCATGATCAATGGATTCTCCGCCGGTGTGGCCGGATGCAACGATGCTACATTCAAATTGTGTTCCGGCGCATAATCTGGATCGTGCTCGACAGCGTGGGCATCGGCGAGATGCCGGATGCCGCCGCATACGGCGATACGGGTAGCGACACGCTCGGCAACATCGCGCACCGCCGTCCGCTACGTTTGCCCAACCTGTGCGCGCTGGGTCTCGGCAACATCAAGCCGCTCGAGGGGTTGCCGCCCGCCGCCGAGCCTTCCGGATCGTTTGGCCGTTGCGCGCTGGCCTCGCCCGGCAAGGATACCACTACCGGGCATTGGGAGATGGCAGGCATTCATCTCGAAAAGCCTTTTCCGCTTTATCCCCACGGTTTCCCGCGTGAAATCATGGACGAGTTCGAGCGCCGCATCGCACGCCGCACGCTGGGCAATAAGGCCGCTTCGGGCACCGAAATCATCAAGGAGTTGGGCGCGGAGCACATGCGCACCGGCTCGCCCATCGTCTACACTTCGGCCGATAGCGTGTTTCAGGTGGCCGCGCACGAGGAAGTCATCCCGCTGTGGGAGCTGTACAAGATTTGCGAGACCGCCCGCGGCCTGCTGCGTGGACCTTTTGAAGTGGGGCGCGTGATCGCGCGTCCCTTCACCGGCGCGCCCGGCTCGTTCACCCGCACCCCGAATCGCAAGGACTACGCCGTGCCGCCGCCCCGCGGCATGCTGCTCGACGTGCTCGACGGCCACGGGGTCGCAGTACACAGCGTGGGCAAGATTTTCGACGTATTCCTGGGCCGCGGCATCCGCGATTATTCGAAAACCAAAAGCAACGCCGACGGCATGGCGCACACGCTCGAAGCCATGCGATCGTTCGACGCGGGCTTGATCTTCGTCAACCTGGTGGATTTCGATCAGCAATACGGGCACCGCAACGATGTGGAAGGATACGCCGCGGCGCTCGAGCAGTTCGACGCCTGGCTGCCGGAGTTTTTTGCCGCCGAGCAGAACGGCGACCTCGCCATCCTGACCGCCGACCACGGCTGCGATCCCACCACGCCATCCACCGACCATAGTCGCGAGTACGTTCCGCTATTGGTGAGCGGACCGCGCGCACGCCAGGGAGTGAATCTCGGATTGCGTTCGACGCTCTCCGACATCGGCCAGACCGTGGCCGCTAACTTCGGCGCGCGGATCGCGAATGGCGCCAGCTTTTTAGAACAAATTATATGAGAAAGCCAATCATGGCGGGCAATTGGAAAATGTACAAGACCCCCGCCGAAACTACCGCGTTTTTTGAGAAGTTCCGTCCTCTGGTTGAGAAGGCGGAGCATTGCGAGATCGTCATCTGTCCGCCTTATACGGACATCGCCGCGGCCGTCGCAGCCGCCCAAGGCACACGCATCGGCATCGGCGCGCAGGATCTGTATTGGGTTAAGGAAGGCGCCTTCACGGGCGAGGTTTCCGGACCGATGATCAAGGCTTGCGGGTGTACGCACGTGCTGGTCGGGCACAGCGAACGGCGTCAGTATTTCGAGGAGACCAACGAGACCGTGCTGCAGCGGACAGTCGCCGCGCTGGATGCCGGATTGACTCCCATCGTGTGCGTGGGCGAGCGCCTGGCGGATCGCGAGGCGGGAGAAACCGAAGCCTTGCTGTCTTTGCAGTTCAGGGGTGGCATCGCGTTGTTGAGCCCCGCGCAGTTCGCGCGCATCGTGATCGCTTACGAACCGGTGTGGGCCATCGGCACAGGAAAAACGGCGACGCCCGAAATTGCCGCCGACGCCCACCGCGTGCTGCGCGCGCAAGTGCGCGGACACTACGGCGCGGCGGCCGCGGATGCCGTGCGTATCCTCTACGGCGGCAGCGTCAAGCCGGACAACGTTCGTATCCTGATGGCGCAGCCGGAGATCGACGGCGTGCTGGTGGGCGGCGCCAGCCTGGATGCCAATTCGTTTGCGGGCATCGTGAATTTCTAGCGAAGAGACAGGAGGACGCGGAAGGCGCCGTGCGGTGGAGCCGGGCTGCAACGATCTTGTTAGGCGCGGCGGCCACGCACGCTTTACAGGCGCCTTCCGGCCCGATAAGCAAAGTCAACCCGAAGGATGGGCTGGCCTACGTCTGGATCGCACCCGGGAAGTACCAGATGGGATGCCCGGCTGCAGACCCCGCTTGCTTCACTTGGGAGAAGCCGGCCCGAAGTGTCGTGATTCAAAGCGGATTCTGGATGGGCCGCACGGAGGTCACCCAGGAAGCTTACCTCCGCGTCATCGGCCGCAACCCGAGCCAGTATCGGGGGCCGCACCTGCCGGTGGATCGGGTCAGTTGGTACGACGCGCGTGATTACTGCCAGGCGGTGGCCATGCGCCTGCCCACCGAGGCCGAGTGGGAATATGCGGCGCGCGGGGGTATGGCATCGGCACGTTACGGTCCGGTCAACGAGATCGCCTGGCACGACGGCAATAGCCACGACAGTACCCACCCGGTTGGCGAGAAGCTGCCAAACGCCTACGGACTCTCCGATATGTTGGGGAACGTCTGGGAGTGGGTGGAAGACGTATACCTGCCCGAGCCAAACAAGAGAGTTCTGCGCGGCGATTCCTTCTACAACCTTCCCGCTCATGTGCGGGTTTCCGACCGGCTGTGGGCAACGCCCGATACCGCACACCGCGATATGGGCGTGCGCTGCGCCGGCGATCGCCTGTAGGGAGACCGGTTTTCTCAACGGGACGCGGCGCGCGTGAGGCGGTCGAGGATTCCGGCCCATGCGGGCGTATCCGGCGGACGCTCGACGGCGATCCAATCCAGCCCCAGCGCGTCCAGGCGATGCAGCACCGCGTACAGCGCAGCGGCGTAGCCGGCAGGTTCCGCGGGCATTTCGCGGCCCAGGCGCAACCACTCTCCGCGGCCCCCAGGTACGGGATGGCCGAGGGTCAGCAACAGCAGCGGAGTGCGCGGCCGGTAATGCCGCGCATGCATCCCGGGCGAAGCGTGCGCGCCCGTCCCCGCGGTTCCGGCAACGCGCACGGGACCGATCAGCGACTCGATCTCCGGCAGCGGAATCACGCCCGGACGCAGCAGCACGGGCTCGTCCCCGGCCAGCGACAACACCGTGGATTCGATGCCCACCGGGGCCGGCCCCCCATCTAGAACCAGGTCCACGGCATCGCCAAGCGATTGGCGGACATGCTCCGCGGTGGTGGGTGAAAGCTCCGTGAAAGGATTGGCGCTGGGCGCCGCGATGGGCACACCCGCCGCGCGGATCAGCGCCAGCGCCAGAGGATGCGTCTGGCACGCGCAGGCCCACGGTGGCAAGGCCGGCCGTCACAATATCTGGAATCGAGGGCTGCTTCGGCAGGACCAGCGTCAGCGGACCGGGCCAGTAACGCCGCGCCAGCCGATCGGCGGCGTCGGGCCATTCCCGCACCAGCGCGCGTGCCATCTCGATCGAATCCACGTGTACGATCAGCGGGCTTTGGCGCGGCCGCCCTTTCGCCGCGAAGATGCGCGCCACCGCCGCGGCATCCAGCGCGTCGGCCCCCAAACCGTAGACCGTCTCGGTTGGAAAAGCGACAATCCCGCCGGAACGAATCAACTCCGCGGCGCGCGCGAGGGTCGCCGGATCCGTCACTCCGGCAGATCGTCCTTGCCGTCGCCGGCCGTTTTGCCCGTCTTGCGGAAGACCAGGTAAGCGTGGATCAGCGGTTCCAGATCGCCTTCGAGCACCCGGTCCACATCGCCGATGGCCAGCTTCGTGCGGTGATCCTTGATCATGCGGTAAGGCGCCAGCACGTAGCTGCGGATCTGGCTGCCGAAATTGATATCCAGCTTGGAGGCCTCGGTCTTAGCCGCTTCCGCGCGCTTCTTATCCATCTCGAACTCATACAGCCGCGCGCGCAACTGCTTCATGGCGCTATCCCGGTTCTTGTGCTGCGACCGCTCGTTCTGGCATTGCACTACTATGTTGGTCGGCAGGTGTACAATACGCACCGCGGAATCGGTCATGTTCACGTGCTGGCCGCCGGCGCCGCCCGAACGGAATGTATCGATGCGCAAATCGTCGGGCTTGATATCGATCTTGATTTCGTCGTCCACCTGCGGGTAGACGAAGACGGAAGCGAACGAGGTGTGGCGGCGGGCATTGGCGTCAAATGGCGAGATACGCACGAGGCGGTGCACGCCGATCTCGGACATCAGCATGCCGTAGGCGTTGTCGCCGTTGATTTCAAACGTAACCGACTTGATGCCGGCGCCCTCGCCCTCCAGCCGGTCGGTGATGACGGTAGCAAAGCCGTCGCGCTCGGCCCAACGGAGATACATGCGCAGCAGCATCTCGGCCCAGTCCTGGCTTTCCGTGCCGCCGGCCCCGGGATGGATGGTCATGATGGCGCTGCGCTGATCGTTCTCCCCGGAGAGGAGCATGGCGGTTTCCACGCGCTCGACAAACTGGGAGTAGGACTGGAGATCGCGCTCGATATCGCCGTTGACATCTTCGCCCTCGCGCGCCAGCTCGAAAAGCGTGTCCAGATCGTCGGTCAGCGAGGCAATGCGCTGCTCGTTGCCGAGACTTTCCTCCAGGCGCTTGCGCTGCTGCATGATCTTCTGGCTTTTCTCGGGCTGGCTCCAGAAGTCGGGCGCGGAGGTCTGCTGTTCTGTTTGTTGTAGCTTGGCTTTCAGCGCGGGAGCGTCAAAGATACCTCCGCACGGCCAAAGCCTGTTCGCGGAGGGGAATGTACTGGCGTTCTAGGTCGTCGAGCGGGATCATTTCAGTTCAATTTTAGCAGACGCCGGTTAAGCCATGCGCGCATGGGTGCGCGACGTGAGCGCTGGGACGCTCCCTCACGGTCGCGGCTCAGTGGCGGCTTGCGCCGGCTGGCCGGCTTGCATACCGGCTTGCATACCGGCTTGCATACAAGGATGCCACTGGCCTACGTGGCCGAAATTCAACACCGCGACGACGCCGCAGCGCGTGTCTCCCTTACGCCGGCGATGGACCACCGTCCGTTCGCAGCCGCCCAGTTCCGCGGCGCAGCGATACACGTCGCCGCTCAGGCCGGGACGTTTGTAGACCAGGTTGAGTTGTCCGCAGAACGGGCACTTCATGTCGCCGATGGGATGATACTTCACTCGGGCACACTCCTTCGCCTTAACGGCATAAAAACATTATGCACTATTCCTGTTTCGGCGTAAAGGACGGCTGGCCGCCGGATTCTGTTAGGATGTCTTCACGCGCACACGAATTGCGGAATCCATGCAAATTGGGGCCGGGATTTGCCGATGGTTCTATCTGCCAATCGTTCTGATCGCGGTCTGCGGACCCGTGCATGCGCAGGCGCCCGTGTTGTTCTTCAGCGATATAGTCAGCGGACCCAACACCGGCGGCGAAAACGGCAACGGCGCGTACGTCACGATTTACGGAAATTATCTCGGCGCGGCACAAGGGGCTTCCACCGTGACTGCCGGCGGCGGGCCGATGGTCAATTGCAAGATCTGGGGCTCCGCGTGGCTCTGGTATCAGAAGATCGCCTGCCAACTCGGCCCGCGGGCGGCCAGCGGCAGCTTGATCGTCACGGTCGATGGGCAGTCATCTAATCCGCTGCCGTTCACCGTAGCGGCCGGCAACATCTACTTCGTCTCCACGTCCGGCAGCGACTCCAATGCCGGCACTTTCGCCGCGCCGTGGCAGACTTTGCTGCACGCGCGCAACGCGATGCAGCCGGGAGAGATCACCTATGCCATGAACGGCGTGACCCAATCGACCGACGATGGCACGGGATGGGATGCCGCATTCCTGTTGTCCGGCATCAACCAGGGGAATTGGTGTTCCGCAACCGGTTATCCGCGGGCGTTGGCGGCTTACCCGGGAGCCGTGGTCACCATCGGCAATGCCACCGGCGGTTTGCCGGACTACGGCCTGCGCACCAGCGATTGCCAGGGCAACTGGGTGTTCTCGGGGATCAGCTTTCGGGGACAGGCTCCCGCGCAGCCCGGCAGCGGCAGCAACTATCGATTCTCCGGCAGCGATATCACCTGTCCCTATTCGCAAGGCGTTGGCGGCGGCGCGTGCTTCCTCACATCCCAGGCAAGCGGCATCGATTTCTACGGCAATCACGTTTACAATGCGGGCACCGCGAATGCCTCTGCGCTGTTCCAGGCGGTCTATTTCTCGACCGACAGCAACCAAATCGATATGGGATGGAACCTGGTCGAGTATGTACACGGCTGCCGTGGCGTGCAGGTGCACTCGTCGCCGCTGGGCAGCGGCGGCCCGCAGGATCCTACGGGTCACGACCAATTCAACATTTCGATCCACGACAATACCATCCACGACACGCAATGCGATGGCCTGATCGTCGACACTGTCGATCCTTCCCAGGGCCCGGTCACGATTTATAACAACGTCGTATACAACGCCGGGGTCGGGCCCGACAATCCGGAAGCCACGGGCGCGTGGAACTGTATCGATGTTCCGGGCGGCACCGAGAATGGACCCGCCGGGAGCGGCACCGTAGAGGTGTTCAACAATACCCTCTTCGCGTGCGGCACTTTCGCCAATCCTCCATACAGCAACGACAACAGCGCCATTGCGGAAAATGGCGACGAGCCCTCCGGCGCGCCGCCGATCTACGTCAACATGGTCAACAACCTGATCGAATCGGCGAGTTCGGCCCTCTATCCGGGCGGCGTTCCGTATGTAGTCGTCTGGGACCCGCAAACCGGCAGTCTTTGCGCTGACTCGCAAGCCTGTCCGTGGCTCTTCGGAACCAATAACCTGATGTCCGGCACGGGCGCCCCGGTCACCAACCTGATCGAGATTGTCGCGACGATCGCCGCCGATCCGCTGTTGGTGAGCACATCCGCGCCCGACCTGCACCTCACTTCCGGCAGCCCGGCGATCCGTGCCGGAGCGCTCCTCGGTTCGATCGGTGTGTTCGGCGCCAACAATACAGGGCGCGACCAGGATGGGCTTCCGCGGGGCACTTCGCCCTCCATCGGCGCCTATGAGTTCGGAAATCCCGGCGGCGCCCAGGGTGTGCTCAGCCCGGCCCCGGGAATCACGTTATCGGGAAGTCTGGCGGATTTCACCTGGAATTCGGTAAGCGGCGCGCCTTTGTATCAACTGACGGTCGGCACAACCGCAGGCGGCACAAACATCTTCTCCGGCGTCACCACGGGGACTTCGCAAACGGTGACGGCTCTTCCCTGCACCGGTGGCAACGTCTACGTGGAGTTAGCGGCGCAGGTGAATGGCATTCTGCAACCGGCCGCCGGCTACAGCTATCAGTGTCGCGCCGGCTTCGTGGATTTCAACGGCGACGGCCACGCCGATGTCATCTGGCAGGATCCCATCACCGGATGGGCTCAGGTCTGGTACCTCGGCGGACCGCAGGGAAACTCGCTGTTGGGAGCCGCGAACCTGACACAGGCCAATTCGTGGCAGATTGCCGGAGCCGCGGACTTCGACGGCAACGGCACGCCGGATGTGGTGTGGCAGGATCCGGTTAGCGGCCGGGTACAGGTCTGGTATCTGGGAGGCCAGGGGGGCACTGCGCTGCTGGGATCGGTCGATATTGCAGGCCCCAATCCGTGGCGTTTGGCTTCCATTGCGGATTTCAACGGAGACGGTCACCCGGACCTGTTATGGCAGGACCGGGAAACGGGGCTGGCGCAGATCTGGTACATGGGAGGCGCGCAAGGCAACGTGTTCCTCTCGGCGGCCGATTTGACCGTCGCCAACCCCTGGCTTATCGCCGGCGCCGCGGATTTTAACGCGGACGGGCATCCCGACATTCTATGGCAGGACCCGGTGAGCGGCGGGATCCAGATCTGGTACATGGGCGGGGCACAAGGAAATCAATTTCTGAGCGCCGCGAATGCCGGCGGGCCGAACCCGTGGCGCGTGGTGGCCATCGCCGACTTCAACCTGGATGGCCATCCGGACCTGGTCTGGCAGGACCCGGTGTCCGGCGCCAGCGAGATCTGGTTCATGACCGGCGCACAGGGTACGCTGCTGCTGGGGACTGCCGGATTGAGCGGCCCGAACTCGTGGCGCATTGGCGGCCCGAACTAGCGCCTGTGGACAGTTCTCCAGAACTGAGCCCGACCTCCAGGTCCGGCTCTGACCCATCGCGGCATGCAGAGATTATGTGCCGTCGCCAGTTCGGCGGGATGTGTGGGCCAAAAGTAGCGGCCCGACGGCGAGATCCTCGTCGATCAGTGGCCAATGGATGCCATATCCGGACGGCGATAGTTTAGCCCGGCTCCGTTCGGCGAGAGACGCACGCGCAAGCCGCACGGAACATTCCTCCCATGGGATCGAAACAGATCCAGCCTCCGTGGTAACGACCAGGGCGTCGGGTGTTGTAGCGATCGAAATCAGGCCCCGACCGTCTACCTTCAATAAGTAGCCCGTCCGCCGCTGGCGTCGTAGCACTGACCGGTCACAAACGCCGCATCCGGGCTGGCCAGGAAGTGCACCACCGCGGCGATTTCCTCCGGCGTGCCCGTGCGCCGCATGGGAATGCGCTCGGTCATGTAATCCACTTGCGCCTGCGTCAACTGTTCGAGGATCTTGGTGCGCACCACCGCGGGCGCCACAGCATTCACGCAAATGCCTTCGGTGGCCACCTCTTTTCCGGCCGACTTGGTGAAGCCGATCACCGCTGCCTTGGTGGCCGAGTAGCCGCACATGTTGGGGTTGCCTTCCTTCCCGGCGATGGAAGCGATGTTGACGATCCGCCCATAGCGCCGCGCGCGCATGTGCGGCAGCACGGCCCGGCAGCAGTAGAAGACGCCGGTCATATTCACCGCGATGATCTGTTGCCAGTCTTCGTCCGTAACTTCCCACACGGGCGCGGTACGTCCGGCGATACCGGCATTATTCACCAGGATGTCGATCCGGCCGGTGCGCGAAAGCACCTCGGCGGCGGCGGCATTCACGGAATCGGAAAGGGTGATGTCGATGTGCACGGGGAACGCGAGGCCAGCGATCGAGTGCGCCACTTCCGCGGCGCCCTCGAAGTTCACGTCGGCGACCGCGACGGCCGCCCCGGCGCGCGCGAGGCGGCGGGCGATGGCTTCGCCGATGCCCGTGGCCGCGCCCGTCACGATGGCTGTCTGGCCCGTCAGATCGAAGAGCATTTGGATACCCGTGGCTAGAATTGCAGGGCTGGTCTGCCCTACTCTTCTTTTACCACCAGTACGGTAACTTCGGCGGTGTGCTTGATCGGCTCGTCCATCTCCACCTTGCGCTGTCGATGGCGAAGTTCTTCTGGGCCAGCGGCGCGGGGCGATTTTGCCGCGCCCCGCCACGAAGACGTGCAGCAGCTTGACCATGCGGGTTGGGAAGCATCGCCGGTGTTCACCCGCTATGCTAGAAACAGAGCCATGGACGACACGCCGATCACATGGCGGAAGTACACCGACCTTGACGAGATGAAGGCGGATGAGTACCGCTATTGGCAGAGCCGGCCCGCGCATGAACGGTTCGACGCGGTTGAGGAAATGATCGAAACCGCATACGCGCTCATGGGATGGAAGATCGAACCCGATGTACCAAGACTACAAAGACCTTTTGTCCGGCTTCCGATCCCATGGCGTTAAGTAGCTCGTTGTTCGGCTTCGCGGTGATCTATCACTCGCAGCCACGCTTTACGAGGGACTATGAGTGGGAACGGGCCCGTGCACGCGAGGCAGTAGCCGAGCTTGAAAATAACTTCGCAAGGCTGCCCGTGAGGGCATCCGGAGCCTACTGTCATTTCTTCTTGTCCGTGAGTTGGTAGCGACTCGGCAGACAAACGAACCTGTTGAGCATTTGTCGCCATACCTGACAAATGGTCAACCCGCCCAGGTTCGACGGAAAACGGTCTTCCGTGATGTATGTAAGGGATCAGCGGTGCAATCCGCTTCGTCAGGACCGGCCGATTCTAACGGCGATACGCAACGCGCGGCCTACTCACGTTGCGCTTCGAGCTGGGGGCTCGCCGGAGGAAGAAGTTATCGGGGCAGCAGCAGCGCCGCCCCGCAGGACTACTCTTCTTTTACCACCAGTACGGTGACTTCGGCGGTGACGTCTTTATGCAGCCGCACGGGCACCTTGAACTCCCCGAGCTGCTTGATCGGCTCGTCCATCTGCACCTTGCGACGGTCGATGGTGAAGTTCTTCTGGGCCAGCGCATCGGCCACATCCTTTGAGGTGACCGACCCGAAAAGCTGGTCGTTCTCGCCGGCCTTCTGGGCGATCGTCACCGTCACTCCGGTGAGCAGCTTCGAGAGATCTTCGGCTTCGCTCTTCTGTTTGGCTTCGCGACGCAAGTGCGCCTGGCGCTCCTGCTCCACGATCTTGCGGTTGGCGTCCGTGGCGGCCACGGCGAGGCGTTTGGGCAATAGGAAATTGCGGGCGTAACCGTCGGCCACTTTCACTACCTGGCCGCGGTTCCCCAGTCGTTCGATATCTTCGCGCAGTATGACTTCCATGATCGGCTCCTAGAACTGCGCCGCGAACGGCAGCAGGGCGATGTTGCGCGCCTTCTTGATGGCGTCGGTGAGCCGCCGCTGGTGCGGGGCGCAGACGCCGGAAATACGGCGCGGGACGATTTTGCCGCGCTCCGCCACAAAGGCGTGCAGCAGCTTGGTGTCCTTGTAATTGATGTCGTCGATCTTCTCCACGCAGAAGCGGCAAACTTTCTTCCGGCGGAAATAGGCCTTCTTCTGCGTGGCGACGGCTTTGTCGCCGCCGGTGGGGCGTTGTCCGGCGCTGCCGGGTCTTCCTTTGAATTCTGGCATGGGATCTCCTTACGCCTCCTTGGGCAGGCCGGGCATGGCCGGCGCCGCGGGGCTTTCGCCCATCATCTGTTGTGCCACTGAAGGCGGAGCCACGGCCGGCGCAGCCACCGCTTTACGATGCGCCCGCTTGTCGCGGTCCTTTTTACGCTTCTCCAGACGCTTCAGCGTCTCGTCGATGCGCACCGTCAGAAACTTGATCACCAGGTCCGAGACGCGCAGCCGGCGCTCGAATTCCTTCACGGTCTCGGGCCCCGCGGTGAACTGGAACAGGACGTAAGCCCCTTCGCGGTACCGGTCCACTTTATAGGCCAGCTTGCGCTTGCCCCATTTTTCCACTTTGTCCACCGTGCCGCCGGCGTTCGAAACAGTCGTCTTCATCTGCTCGATGAAGGCGTCCACTTCTTCGTCCGGAGCGTCTGGTTTCGCTATAAACAGCTCTTCGTAGATTCGCATGCTTCCTCGTTTTAAGCCTTGGGCGCGACGCGATTGAATCTCGTCATGGCCTTTTCGACGCCTTCGGCGATTATGGAGACAACCGCGTCGGCCCCATCGGCCACCAGTTGCTCCAATTCCTTATGCAGCGAGCGCTTGATCGGCGATAACAGATAATCGACCCCGCTGCTCAATGGGTGGCCGGGATGAATCCCCAAACGCACCCGTACAAATTCCTGTGTGGCCAGACTGCGGATCGTGGAGTCCACCCCATTATGGCCGGCGGACGACCCGCGCGGCTTGATCCGCAAACTGCCCCACGGCAGGGCTAATTCGTCGTAAACCAGAATCAGATCCGCTGCCGTTAACAAATGCTTTTCCATCAGCGGCGCCAACGACGTGCCGCTGCCGTTCATGTATGTCTGGGGCTTGGCCAGCATCACCTCGTGGCCGGCAATCCGCCCCACTCCCGTAAGCGCCCTCGAATCGTGCCTGGTGACGCGGATTTGATGCATTTCCGCGAGCCGGTCCACCACCTTGAAACCTAGATTGTGGGGGGTGCCGGCATACTCCTCGCCCGGATTTCCCAGGCCAGCAACCAGGAACATGACGGCGCTACTTCTTCTTGGGCTTGGCCTCTTCGGCCGCTTCTTCCTTCTTGCCCTTCTTGATGACTTCAGGTTCGGAGGTGGCCGGCGTGGCGGCGGCTTCCGCGGTGGGCGCGGCTTCGGCAGCCGGCTTCACTTCTTCGGCGCGCATCGCGACGATGTGCGCGATCACCGTTTCGGGTGAGCCCAAAAGCTTCATGGAGCCGCTCATGGGCAGATCGCTGAAGCGCTTGCTCTGGCCCATCAGCAATTCGGTGACATCCACCACGAAGCTCTCCGGGATCTCGTCCGGCAGACACTCGACTTCGGCCGCGCGCGAGATGATTTCGAGCAGGCCGCCCTGGGTCTTGACGCCCTTGGGCTCGCCCTCGGTGGTCACTGGAATCGAGACGCGCAGACGCTTGCTTAGATCGATCCGCTTCAGGTCCGCGTGCAGGAGCGTGCCGCGGATCGGATCGTTCTGGTGATCCACCACCATCACCGGCGTGTTTTCGCCGCCCTTGATATCCAAATTAAAGATCGTGTTGTAGCCGCTGCCCGAATGCACGATCTGCAAAATCGCCTTGGGACTCACGGCCACCGCCACGGGCTCTTTGTATGCGCCATAAACCACCGCCGGGATCATCCCCGAGCGGCGCGTACGGCGCGCTTCATTCTTGCCGCGCGATTCACGAGGCTGCGCGGCAACGGTTATCTCTTTTCTCACTGCATTTCTCCTTCAAGGGGCGCAAGACCGATCGGCTTTCGCCTGACGTGGGTTGCGTAGCCCTGATTTTCGCTATACAAACAGACTGCTTACCGAAGTCTCTTCGTGGATCGACTGGATGGCCCTCGCCAGCAGCGGCGCCACCGATAGAGACCTGATCTTGCTCGAATTCTTTGCTTCCTCCAGCAACGGAATCGAATTCGTAAATACCACTTCCTTTAAGGGCGACTCTTCAATGCGCTTGACCGCCGGCCCGGAAAGTACGGCATGCGTAGCACAGGCGCTCACGCTGCGCGCTCCCTGGTTGAGCAGCGCCTCCGCGCCTTTCACCAGGGTGCCGGCCGTGTCGATCAAATCATCCACCATCAAACAATTGCGCCCTTCAACCTCGCCCACCACATTCATCACTTCCGCCACGTTCGGCTTTTCGCGGCGCTTATCGATAATCGCCAGCGGCGCGTTCAGCCGTTTGGCGAAGGCCCGGGCCCGCTCCACGCCGCCGGGATCCGGCGACACCACCGTGAGATGCGGCACCTCCAGCGGCTTGAAATATTCGATCATCACCGGCGCCGAAAACAAGTGATCCACCGGGACGTCGAAGAATCCCTGAATCTGCGCGGCGTGCAGATCGAGCGCCATGATGCGGTCCGCACCGGCGCGTTCCAGCAACGACGCGATCAACTTCGCCGAGATGGGAACGCGCGGCTTGTCCTTGCGGTCCTGCCGGGCGTAACCATAATAGGGTAACACTGCCGTGATGCGGTCTGCTGAGGCGCGTTTGGCGGCGTCGATCATCAGGAACAGTTCCATCAGGTTATGATCGACCGGACGGCAGGTCGGCTGGATCAGGAACAGATCCGCTCCGCGCACGTTTTCCTGGAACTGCAGGTAGACTTCTCCATCGGAGAACGTCTCCAGCATCAGGTTGCCCAGTTCCATATCCAGCGACGCGCAAATCTCGTGCGCCAGGCAGGGATTGGCTGTGCCCGAGAAAATCTTCAAACGCTCGGGCATCATCGCCCGGATGGGTTTAGCGGCGGCCATAGTTTATTTTCAATATGCGGCTGCAGGGTACGCCACCAGAGACTCCGGTAGCGCCCCCGGCTGACCAGCGAAATCGGGAAAACACGTTCGTCGGCAAATGATTTTGTGGCGCGATTCACTTGTTCCCGGGTACGAAACAAACCGAAGAGCGACGAACCGCTTCCGGTCATCATGGCCGGATTCGCACCCAGCTTCACGAGCCGCTGCTTCAACGCGGCGAGTTGCGGGAACTGCTCGAAAACTACTGTTTCAAAATCGTTAACACCAGTTGCACAGGCTCCAGCCCCAAGTTCGCCCCATGCCCGCGCCTGGAAACTAACTATCTTATTTTGTTGCGATTCGGTTGTCAATCGGGGGGCGAGGGCGCGATAGGCGGAGACGGTCGAGACATGCACCGCGGGCGCCACCAAAAGGCCCCGGCGCGGCGGCCCATCGGGTAAGGGATAGAGTTCGGTGCCGCGGCCCAAGGCCACGGCCGTCCCACCCAGCAGAAAAAAAGGCACATCGCTGCCGAGTTCGGCGGCGAGTCCCATAAGCTGGGGCATTTCCAGGCGGCGCCGCGCGAGCGCGGGTAACGCCAGCAGGACAGCGGCTGCATCCGACGATCCTCCGCCTAAGCCGGCCCCCATTGGAATGCGCTTGCGCAGCCGGAAGCGCACTGCGGCCGTTATCCGCATGGCATCCAGCGCCAGCACGGCGGCCTTCGCCATCAGGTTGTTCGGAATGTCGAGATCGCCGTCGATCTGAATCGAAGTGCCGCGCGCCGGAGTGAAGGCTACATCGATCGCGTCCGCCAGCGAAATGGTCTGGAACACCGTGCGGATCTCGTGATAGCCGTCTGCCCGGGCGTGGAGCACGCGCAGATCCAGGTTGATTTTTGCGAGAGCGCGCAGGCTGGCCTGACGGGTCTGGCTCATTTGTCGTACTGCAGGAGCGAAAAGACGTCGTAGCCCGCCAGTCTGGCGCGGCCGTTCAGGAAGGTGAGTTCCACGGCGAAAGCCAGCCCGGCGATTTTGCCACCAGCCTGTTCCACCAGCCGCGCCACCGCGGCAGCAGTGCCTCCGGTAGCCAGCAGATCGTCAACAATCAGGACGCGGCTGCCTTCCACCAGGGCATCCTTGTGCATTTCCAGGGTATCCGTGCCGTACTCCAGATCGTAGCTCACCCGCAGGCATTCCGACGGCAGTTTCTTCGGCTTGCGCACCGGAACGAACCCGGCGCCGAGCGCATACGCCAGCGCGGGCGCGAAGATGAAACCACGCGCTTCGATGCCCAGCACCATATCCACCTGCGCATCCCGATAGTGTTCGCACAGCGCATCGATTACGCCGCGCAGCCCGGCCTTGTCTTTCAGCAGGGTGGTGATGTCGTAAAAGAGGATGCCGGCTTTGGGAAAGTCCGGCACCTCGCGGATCAGCGACTTCAGGTTATCCATTAGACCTCGGTCAGACCTCGATTTGAAAAACGGAGTATTGCTTCGGCGCGGCTTCCTGCTCTTCGACCCCGCGCACGTCGGAAAAGCGCGGGCCTTTCCGCAGCGCCGCGGCCAGATCCGACAGCTTATCGGGCGGTCCGGCGGCGAAGACTTCCACGCGGCCATCGTCCAGATTGCGCACGTAGCCGGTCAGGCCCAGCGTAGATGCTACGCGCTGCGCATAGTCCCGATAGCCAACGCCTTGTACGCGCCCGCGAACGAGATAAAGGCGCGCGGCTGGGGGATGGCGGGACACGGAAAAATGAGAATAGCATGATGGAAAGTTGCCAATGGAAAGTCGATCTTGCCGAGGTTAGCGCCCGTCGACCCGTTCCTCTAAACGGCAGGACGAACGCACCTTCGCTCAGGGTTCGAAAAGTAGCGCTTCCCGCACCGCGGTCGCGGTAGGGATGCCAGTTGCCTGGCACCGCCGAGTCGCCCCGGGGAATTTCACCCCGAGGCGCTCACAGAACCGTGCGTGACTGTCTCCAGTCACACGGCTCGTGCCATCCATTGAGAGCTGCCGCCCTCCGCCACAACCATTCGGCTCCTCCTGTTGCCAGTTGGCCAAGTTGACCATGACGCGAATGGCCTGCCCCCTTCGCTCCATGAAGCCAGCCTCGGATCTTCGGGTTGAACATCCGGGACAGATCCTCGATTCGCTTGTCGCTGCGTAAATGCAGGTCCCAGCTTCGAATCTCTGCCCGAATGGCTTTCACCGCTTTGTCGGAAACTGCCGGGCTGAAGTTGATGAAGTACTTCCCGAACCGATTCTTCGATCTCCGCGGCCGAAACGTGTAGCCCAGAAAATCGAATTTCTCGTTTGGATACGTCCTCCTCCGGTCATCATCCTTGCAATAGACCACCTTCGTCTTCTCTGGATGAAGTTCCAACCCACACTCCTTCAAACGCGCGGCTATGGCCACCCGAACCTCTTGGGCTTCCCTCTCCGTCCTGCAATGCACGATGGCATCGTCGGCATACCGCTCAAAAGCGGATATTGCTTCGCCATCCACCGATTAAAAGCATAATGCAGAAACAGATTGGCTAACAGGGGACTTCAGGCGATCAGCTTCGAGCCTCCTACTGCGAAAATAGGGGGATGGGCGAGTACCGAACCAGCGCGCACGCGGTGTTCGATATCAGGTATCACATCGTATGGATTACCAAGTACCGATACAAGATACTGCGCGGACGAGTGGCCGAGCGTGCGCGCGACCTGCTCCGACAGATCTGTCAGAGCAGGGAAGTGGTGATCGTGCGGGGCGCGGTGTCACAGGATCACATTCACATGCTGGTGTCCTGTCCGCCGAACATGGCGCCGGCGAAACTGGTGCAGTACCTGAAGGGGCGGTCGTCGCGCCGGTTGCAGGACGAATTTGGGGAACTTCGGAAGCGGTATTGGGGGCAACACCTGTGGGCGCGCGTGTACTTCTGCGCGAGCGTGGGCGCGGTGGACGAGGATACCATCAAGAAGTATATCGAGAGCCAGAGATGGGACGACGAAGATCAAGGGTTCAAGATCACCGCGCTCACTGGGCCTTGAGCCGGCTCTCAGCCGGGAGCCCTTCAGGCGGCTTTAGCCGCAACCCGACTTTCAGTCGGAAACGAATTCTACCGGGTTTAGCCGGTAGTTATTAATTCGCCGGAAGCGGGACTTTAAAGTCCCGCCGGCCACTAAGTCCTATCGCAGAGCTGTCACGGGAATGGTGAACGCGACCGTGTTCACGACTCCCTGCCGTTGAAACTGGATCCATACGCGGTAGACCGCTTCGCGCGGAAAGAAGATATTGAACTGCATATCCGGCCCGCCGTCGGCGATAAATGGATGACCGTGGATGGTGTCGACCAGGTCGTCGCTCACCGCGAGTAAGTGCGCCCACGCGCCGATGTATGGCTGCAAACCCTCCGCGGGAGTCAGGTGTACGAACATCATCGTCTTCTTGCCGGCGATCGGCTGCGGCGGATCCAGTTTCAACTCGGCTACCAGATTCTCCCCATGTTGGGGGGAAAGATCCGGCGCGAGCCGTGGAATACCGGCTTCAAGCGGCGCGGTGTAGCCGGCTGTAGTGATCGTCTTGGGTGCGAGTTGCGGCGTGCCTCCGGTAGGATAAAAATCCGCGAGCAGACGGTAAGTGCCCGGCTTGGGCAGCGAAGTATCCAGGCGGAAAACGGCGTCCGCGCCCAGTTGCGGATGCACATGCGCGAAGTATTTGAGGTCCTGGCCGACAATGAACAGATGAAAAAGCTTCTCGTGGACAATTTCAAACTGCTTCACGGGCGCGCCCGTGCGCGGATCGGCGATGCGAAATTCAAGCTGAATGGGCTGCGCACTGGGGACCCGCGGCGGATTGACCCGCAGATCCACCGGATACTCGACGGGTTCCGGTAAGTTCGCCACCAGGGTCATCCCGCAGCGTGGGCATTTGCCGGGTGATGGAGACCTGACGTCGCGATCCATCGGACAGGTGAACTCGACGGCCTGCTGCGCGCAGAGCACCGCCGCCAGCAACAAGCCGACCAGCAGCCGGTGCATGTCAACCCTCCGGCTCGAAGGGCCAGACCGCCGTGGTCGTGTAGCCGCCGTCCACCGCGATGATCTGTCCGGTGATGTAATCCGCCCCGCGGCCCGCCAGAAAAACGGCCAGCGGCGCGATATCGCCGGGTGCCCCCAGCCGCGGATTGGCCTGCGCGCCCTTCAGCCATTCGCGCATCGGCGCCGACTCCGCCGATTCCCACATCCGGCGGTTAAGGTCGGTGACGATAAAACCCGGCGCGATGCAATTCACCTGGATATTGTGGCGTCCCCACTCGGCGGCCAGGGCCTTGGTCAGTTGGCCGATGGCGCCCTTCGTCATCGCGTAAATCGAAAGGTACGGGAGGCCCAGCAGCGACATCAGGCTGCCGATCATAATGATCTTGCCGCCCGCGCCGCGCTCGATCATGCGCGCGCCGATCTTCTGCGTGAGTTCCACGATGCCGTGCAAGTTAGTACGCATGACGTGCTCATATTCCGCCTGCGTGTATGCCGAAAAACTCTTGCGAATATTGGTGCCGGCCACGTTTACCAGGATGTCCGGCGTGCCGACAGCGTTCAGGGCCGCACGGATAGATTCGGAATCGGCCAGATCCAGGCGCTGCGCGACGGCCTCGAAACCCGCGGCCGCCAGCGCCTCCACCTCCGCCTGCAGCCGATCGACGGATCGCGCCGCCAGGATCGTGCGTGCTCCGGCCTCCGCCAGGTGCTGTGCGATGGCGAGGCCGATGCCGCGGCTGGCGCCCGCGACCAGGGCAGTTTTACCGGAAAGCGAGAAGGAATTCATAAGTTCACCTGAACAGGCCAAAGATGTGTTCCGAACCTGCATAGCTCCACGCCGACATCCAGCGCCCCAGGTCCGAAAACGAGACGGCCACAATCAGCAGCAGGAATCCGGCGCGCGCCAGTTCATTATAGACCGCCATCGGAATGCGCGCGGCGAGTAACAGCTTGGAACCGTCCAGCGGCGGCACGGGCAGCATGTTGAAGATGGCCAGATACAGGCTCAGAGTCACACCGTGCGCCGCAAATTGTGCGAGCGCGGGAGCCGCACCGGCGGAGAGGCGGGCCACCGCGGCCAGGATCACGGCGAACACCACATTGCTGGCGGGTCCGGCCAGCGCCACCAGCGCCAGCCCGTTCAATCCACCGCGCAGCTTCGCTGGGTTGCTGTATACCGGCTTGCCCCAGCCCAGCAATCCGCCGCCGAATAGCGAGGTGAGCGCCGGCAGGATGGTGGTGCCCAACCAATCCACATGCGCCAGAGGATTCAGGGTCAGGCGGCCCTGCAGGCGCGGGGTATCGTCGCCCAGGCGCGTGGCTACCCAGGCGTGCGCGAATTCGTGCGGCGTGGTGAGCAGCCACAGCAGGGCGACGTTGAGAAACGCGGTGACAAAATCCAGGTGCATGCGGCTTTAACGGCGCTGTACGATCAAGGCCCACAGAATGAGCAGAACTACGACGGCCAGGATCGCAATGACAATAGACAAGCTGATACCTTCTATTGTATGCGCATCACGGGGATTGAATTGGAGGGCGGGCAATCTTGGCCGCAGCCGGCGGGCTCATGGCTATTGGAACCTGCCGTAAATCGCGACCATGGCGGAGACTCACTATCTGCCGGCTGCACCTGGCGGCCAATGTGACCCATCTCTATTTCTGTCCGATGACTTCTATCTCGGCCCTTCCTCCTTTGCCTGTAACCGCAAGGCCCTCCCATTCGCCAAGACAATGTGGTTTCCAAATTCCTCGTCTACTCGCTCGCCTTGCTCAGTCTGACCGCCGTGTCCTCCTACGCACAGGCGCCTAAGCCCGCCCGGCCGTCGCCCAACGGCGGCACCGTTACCGGTACCGTGAAGGATGCTACAGGGGCCGTAATCCCGGGCGCCACAGTGACGCTCACGGGTGAAGATGGCACGACGCTGCAATCCCAGACCGGGCAGGATGGTGTGTATACTTTCCGCGCGGTGGCTCCCGGTACTTATTCTGTGGCGGCGACCTTTAAAGGGCTGGACCAGACCGGCGGAGTCGCGGTCCTGGTGAGTACCGGGCAAGTCGCGCGCGGCGACGTTTCCATGAAGATCGCGGAAGTGAAACAGACCGTCACGGTGAGTGAGGAGAATAACACCCAGTTGAGCGTCCAATCTTCGCAGAACGCGGACGCCCTGGTCATAAAAGGCGCCGACCTACAGGCGCTGCCGGACGATCCCGACGATCTGCAGCAGGATTTACAGGCGTTGGCGGGACCTTCCGCCGGACCCAACGGCGGTGAGATTTTTATCGATGGATTCTCCAGCGGCCGGCTGCCGCCGAAAGAATCGATCCGCGAGATTCGCATCAACCAGAATCCCTTCTCCAGCGAATTCGACAAGCTGGGATTCGGCCGCATCGAGATCTTCACCAAGCCGGGTTCGGACAAGTTTCACGGCACGGCCTCTTACGATATCAGCGACGGTGTCTGGAATGCCCGCAATCCCTTCCTCACGACGAACCCTATTCCAGGATTCATGGCGCAGACTTATGGCGGTAACGTGAGTGGCCCGATTAACAAGCACGCCAGTTTCTTCCTGGATGTCGAAAGACGTCAGATCGACGACAATGGCATTCTCAACGCCACCATCCTCGATCCCACTACCCTTTCGCCGGTGATCGACAGAGGCTTTACTCCTACGCCGCAGCAACGCACCACGTTCAGCCCCCGCATCGACTGGGCCTTGAGCGGCAATAATACACTGAGTGTGCGCTATTCCTATCTGGACCTGCACCGGGATCTGTGGGGTATCGGCCAATTCAATCTTCCCGAAAACGGTTATAGCTACGTACAATTGCAGCAACTCGGGCAAGTCACCGATACTGCCGTGCTGTCCACGAGTGTAGTCAATGAGACCCGTTTTCAGTTCAATCATTATCTGACGGGCCAGACCGCGGTATCCGACGCGCCCGAGATCATTGTGCCGGGTGACTTCGACATCGGCGGAGCGGGCATCAACCGTACCGTACAGACCGATAGCAACTACGAGTTTCAAAACTATACGACGGTGACCCACGGTAAGCACACCATTAAATTCGGCGCGCGTACCCGAAATGATCTGCTGAACTACAACTCGCCCACAAACTTCAATGGCACATTTACCTTCGCCTCTTTCGCCGCTTACCAGGCCATGATCGCGTCCGTCGGCACCTGCGCCAACGGATGCCCGCCGGGAACGTTTCCGAGCGGCGCGGGTCCCACGCAGTTCACCCTCAGCCAGGGGCAGCCGCTGGTCAATTCGAGCATGTTCGATGTGGGCGCCTTTGTGCAGGACGACTGGCGCGTGGCGCAGGGCCTGACGATCAGCGCCGGCTTGCGTTGGGAAGGCCAGACCAACATACACGATTGGAAAGATGCCGCGCCTCGCCTGGCGTTCGCCTGGGCCCCCGGCCGCTCCTCGGCCAAGGGCGGGCCTTCCACGGTGATCCGGGGCGGGTTCGGCATGTTCTACATCCGCTATTCCAACGTGGACAACCTTTATACCGAGCAATACAACGGAAGGAATCAGCAGGCGTTTGTGGCGAACAATCCCGATTTCTTTTGCCCGACCGCCCTCGCCGGCTGCATTCCTTCCGATCTGACATCCAGCACGCCCGTCGTATTCGTGCCCGCCAACAACCTGCGCGCACCCTACCTGATCCAGTCCGCGATCGGCGTGGAGCGGCAGCTCAATCGCCGCACGACGCTGGCGGTCAATGTGACCGATACCCGCGGTGTGCATCAATTCGTCACCAGCGATGTCAGCCCGCCGGGACCGGCCGAGCTTTTTCAATTTCAATCGGACGGCCTGCTGAAGCAGTTGCAAGTGATTACCCGCGTCAACACCCAACTGGGAAGCCGCGTGTCCGTCTCCGGCGCTTACATCTGGGGTACCGCGCACAGCAACACGGACGGCAGCTTATGCCCTTCCTCGGTCGGCTGCGGCACGTCCACGCCGGTGATTCCGTACGATCTCTCGGGAGAATGGAGCCGGTCTTCACTCGACGTCCAGAACAGGATGTTCATATTCGGCACGATCAGCGCACCGCTGAAGATTCAGTTGGCCCCGTTTGTGGTGGCATCCACGGGCGCGCCCTTCAACATCACCACGGGTAGTTTCTATGATTATGACGGCTTGCCCGATGGAGTTCTGAACGCGCGGCCGGCTCTTGCCAGCGGCCCCGGTCCGGGAATCGTACCCACGCCTTATGGGTATTTGAACCCCAACCCGTTGCCCGGTCAGCCGCTCATCCCGCGGAATCTGGGGACCGGCCCGGGCCAGTTCAGTTTGAATCTGCGGTTGAGCCGGACCTGGGGATTCGGCACCACCAAATTCGCGGGATCGAGCGGCGGATCGCGCGCCAGTTCCGGAGGTGGAGGCCGCGGCGGCTTTGGCGGCTTTGGCGGCCGTGGCGGACCTTTCGGCGGCGGCCTCACGGAACATCGCTACAATCTGACGCTTTCGATCAGCGCCCGCAATCTATTGAATCACGTAAATTATGCGGCGCCCGTGGGCACCATGGGATCCACCGAGTTCCTGCAGTACACCGCCATCAACGGTGGATACGGCGCGGAACAAACGCCCACCGACAACCGCCGCATCGATTTGCAATTGCGTTTTCAGTTCTGACGGCCCGCGGTTTTACGCCGGCCTCAATGCCTGAAGTGCCGTACCCCGGTGAACACCATCGCGAGGCCTAAACGGTCGGCCGCCTCGATCACTTCGGCGTCGCGTACCGATCCGCCAGGCTGGATCGCCGCGGTCGCACCGTGGCGGGCGGCTTCCTCCAAGCCATCGGCAAACGGGAAAAAAGCGTCCGAGCCGACCACCGTTCCGGCCAGCGGCAGCACCGCTTTCATGGCCGCCAGCTTCACCGAATCCACCCGGCTCATCTGGCCCGCGCCCACCCCTACGGTCTGTCCAGCGCGCGCAAACACGATGGCATTCGACTTCACGTGCTTCGCCACTTTCCAGGCGAATTCGAGCGCGATCCACTCTTCGGCGCTCGGGGCGCGGCTGGTTTTCACGATGGCAGCGCTGCGGTCGAGGCGCGCCGTATCCGGCGTTTGCGCCAGGAAACCGCCCGAAATCGATTTCACTACCAGGCCGTCGCCGCCCGCCGCCACTCTCATCAGCCGTAGATTCTTCTTGCCGCCCAGCAGCGCCAGCGCGCCCGCGGTGTAATCCGGCGCGGCAATCGCCTCCAGAAATGTTTTGGCGCATTCCCGGGCGGTTTCCTCGTCGACCGTGCGATTGAATCCGATCACGCTGCCGTAGGCCGAAACCGGATCGCATTCGAATGCCCGCCGGTAGCTTTCCGCCAGCGTCTCCTTCTCCGCGCAGCCGCACGGGTTGGTGTGCTTGATGATGGCGGCCGCCGGCCCATCGAATTCATTCGCCAGTTGCCAGGCGGCATCCAGATCCACCAGGTTGTTATAGGAGAGCTCTTTCCCATGTAGCTGCGCGGCGCCCGCAATGCCGGCTCCAGGCGTGCCATAAAGCGCCGCGGACTGGTGCGGATTCTCGCCGTAGCGCAGATCCATGATCTTGCCCGCGCGTACATCGAGCGTAGCGGGCAGCGGCCCCGCGCTGGTCTGCCCCAGGCGGGCGCTGATGGCGCGATCGTAATCGGCGGTGGTGCGAAATGCCTTCTGCGCCAGCGCCCACTTGGTTTCAAGCGAGAGTTCCCCGCCCTGCGCCTTCATCTCCGCCAGGATGCCCGCGTAATCGCCCGGCGATACCACCACCGCCACGTCCTGATAATTCTTGGCGGCCGAGCGGATCATGGTAGGCCCGCCGATGTCGATGTTCTCAATCAGCTCGGCCAGGCTGGCGTCGGCCTTGGCGGCGGCTTCCTCGAACCGGTACAGATTCACCACCACCATATCGATCGGCCGGATGCCGTGCGCTTCCAGCGCCTGCATGTGTTCCGCCTTGCCGCGCATCGCCAGTATCGCGCCGGTCACATTCGGGTGCATGGTCTTCACCCGCCCATCCAGCATTTCGGGGAAGCCGGTCACTTCCGCGACGTCGCGCACGGCAATGCCGGATTCGCGCAGCAGCCGCGCCGTACCTCCGGTGGAGATCAGTTCCGCACCTAGATCGTGGAGCTCGCGGGCAAACGCCGCGATGCCAGTTTTGTCGGTGACACTGATCAGGACGCGTTGAATCTTGGCCATTAATCGAAAGGTAACACGCGTGGCGCGCTCAGAACGTGAAGCCCACCAGGAACTCGGCCTGGTTCAGATTCGACCGCAGCAGGGTGGTGGCGTCGAGCGTCGAGCCGATCTGCGCCGTGCTCCAGCGCGTATAGCGAATCTCCGGTGAAATGTGCAGGACGATCGCGTGGATATCCACGCCCGCTCCCATCACGAACCCCATGGTGGTGTTCTTCTGTGCCTCCGCGCCGGGTGACGGCGGCCCCGAGATCCCCGTCACACCAACTTCACTGAACGTCTCATGCAGGCCGGCGATCGTATCCCACGCCACGCCCGCATCCACGTAGGGCCGCACCACGGGAAAATGGAAGCGGTATTTCAGCAGAAGTGGAAACTCCCAGTTGCCGCCGCTCGCGCTCACCGTGCTGAACGCCGGCAATCCCCCGTATCCGGAACCGCTGAATCCCAAGCGCCGGTATAGCGCATCGAACTCCACCCCGAATCCCAGCGGAAGCCGCACCTCCGCCACGCCGCCGACGATATATCGCTGGGTGGGCGCATTATACTGGAAAAGGCCATTTTCCGTGGCGTTCAGAAAATCGGTGAGCGGGATGCCTGCCTTGATCCCCGCCGAAAAAGGCTGCGCGAAAACAGACATGGATGCCAACAGGAACAGCAGCACGGGTCGCATGTTTCTTCCTACGGATCGCCCTCGCCATGGGTTACATCCGCTCCGCGCTTTGGTATGATTTCTAATCGCTTCTCTACGCGCGGCACCCAGGAGCAAAACTATGAGCCATTACTATGAAGACTTCACGGCCGGCGGCGTTCATGAATCGCGCGGGCGCACGGTAACGGAAGCCGATATCGTAAATTTCGCCGGCATTTCGGGCGATTTCGTAGAGTTGCACACCAACGAGGAGTTCGCCCGGAAGTCCCAGTTCGGGCGGCGCATCGCGCACGGCGCGCTCGTGTTCAGTATCTCTACAGGGTTAATGACCCAGATGAATCTGATCAACGACACCGTGTTGGCCTTTTATGGCATCGATAAGTTACGATTCACGGGCCCCGTATTTATCGGGGACACCGTGCGCGTTACCAAGCGCGTGGTGGAACTGAAAGAGAAGGACGCGGCGCGCGGCATCGTCACTTTCGAAACGCAGGTATTGAATCAGAATAATGAGCCAGTCATCGTTTACACCGACAAGCTGCTGGTGATGAGAAGGAAATGAGACCTCTCGACGGCCTGGTGGTGCTGGACCTGACGCGTCTGCTGCCGGGCGCCGCGGCCACCATGCAGCTTGCCAACTTCGGGGCGGAAGTCATCAAGATCGAAGAGCCGGAACGGGGCGATTACGGCAGGTGGATTCCTCCGTTTCTGGACGGCGCGGGCGCCGTATTCCAGATGGTGAATCGCGGCAAGAAGAGCGTGGCGCTGGATTTGAAAACCGCCGGCGGGCGCGACAATTTTTTGAAGCTGGCCCGCGGCGCGGATGTGGTGGTGGAGAGCTTCCGCCCCGGAACCATGCAACGCCTGGGCCTGGGCTATGAGACGCTGCGCGCGGCGAACGAACGGATTGTTTATGTGTCCATCACCGGCTACGGCCAGGAGGGGGCATGGGCGCCGATGGCCGGGCACGACATCAACTACCTGGCTCTGGGCGGGGCGCTGGAAGGGAACGGTGTACCCGGTGGTCCGCCCGCAATTCCTGGGATTCAAATTGCGGACCTGGCGGGCGGCGCCATGCAGGCGGTCACCGGTATCCTGCTGGCTTTAGCGGCACGCGGCCGGACCGGGCGGGGCCAATCCGTCGACGTTTCTATGGTGGAAGGCGTAGCTTGCCTGCTGCCGGTCGCGCTGGGCCTGCACGCCGCGACCGGTGAGTTGCCCGCGCGCGGCGATGGCGTGCTCACCGGCCGCTACGCCTGTTATCGTGTCTACGAAACGGCGGACGGCCGCTCGATTGCGGTCGGCGCGCTGGAGCCGAAGTTCTGGCAGGCCCTGTGCCACGCGCTGGAATGCGCGCAATTCATCGCAGACCAGTTCGCCGAAGATCCACGGCGCACGGAAATCATCGCTGAGTTATCCCGAATCTTCCGCACGCAGACCGCTAAGGAATGGTTTGCGCGCCTGCGGCCGGCGGATGCTTGCGTCACGCCGGTGTTGAACGTGGCGGAAGTCGCGGAGCATTTCGGGTTGCGCCGCGGCGATTCGCTGGTGGCGCCCCGGCTTAGCGAAACACCCGGCCGGCTAGGAGGCGCGCCGCCGGCGCTCGGGGCCCACACGCGCGAGATTTTGGGACGATCGCAGGAGGAACGTCCATGATCGGAATCAAGGATTACTCGGTATACGTCCCGCGCTGCCGGATGCGGCGCGAAGTCATTGCCGCCGCTTGGGGATCGCCCAAGCTGCCCGGGTGCAAAGCGGTCATGAACTTCGACGAAGACGCGCTGACCATGGCGCTTTCCGCGGCCTGGCCGCTGGTGCAAGCGGGCGGCGCGGGCGCGCTCTCGTTCGCTTCCACCACCTCGCCGTATTGGCAGCGCTCGCCCGCGAGCCTGATGGCCGCCGCCTGCGATCTACCAGCCGAAACCGCGACCGCGGATTTCGGCGCATCGCTGCGCGCGGGCATGACGGCGCTACGGGCCGCGTTCGATGCGGTAGCCGCCGGCAGCGTCCGCACCGCGCTGGTGGCGGCCGCCGATTGTCGCGATGGCGCGCCCGAATCGGCCGAAGAGTTGCTGTTCGGCGATGCCGCCGCCGCTGTGTCCGTCGGTTCGGAAGACCTGGCCGCGGAACTGGTGGCTTCGGTTTCCCGCTGCGACGATTTTCCGGACGAGTGGCGCCGCGACACCGATGCGCAGGTGCATTCGTTCGCCTCGAAGTTCTCGCTGGCCCGCGGCTATACCGAAAACGTGGTGGCCGTGGGGCGCGCGTTGTTTGAGAAAGCGGCCGTGCAGCCGGACCGGATCGCACGCATCGCGCTCGCATCCGGCGATGGCCGTGCACACCTCGCGGCCGCAAAGGCGCTGGGCATTTCTGCGGCGCGTGTGGAGGATGTGCGCGCGGGCGACATCGGAATCACCGGCGCCGCCATGCCGCTATTCCTGCTGGCGCAGGCGCTCGACCGCGCTCAACCTGGCGACCTGATTCTGGCGATCGCTTATGGCGACGGCGCGGATGGCTTTCTGTTCCGTGCGCTGGGAGATGGCGGGCGCCTCCGGCCGGACACCTCAACCATGGAATATCCCACCTACGCGATCTACCGGAAGCTGCGCGAATATTTGCGCGCCGGCGGCGGAAGCACCGAGATCTCCAACGTGCTGCTGCGGCGCGAGGAGACCCAGAACGTGCGCCTGCATGGGTCGCGCTGTCCCCAATGTGGCGCGCTGCAGTTCCCCGCCGCGAAAGTCTGCGCGGCATGTCATTATCATGGCGAGCTCACCGAAAAGCCGCTGGCGCGCCGCGGCCGTCTGTTTACGTTCACCAAGGATTTTCTGTACAGCGCGCCTGTCGAGCCCACCGTAGTGGCGGTGGTGGATCTCGAAGGCGGTGGCCGCTTTCTGTGCCAGATGACCGACGTGGACCCGGCGGCGGTAGAGATCGGGATGGAAGTCGAACTGGTGCTGCGCCGCATGCGCGAGGGCGCCGGCGATCATTATTACTATTGGAAATGCCGTCCGGTATAGGAGGATGCCATGGGGGGGTCGATTAAAGATCAAGTCGCCATCGTGGGCGTAGGCTGCACCAAGTTCGGCGATAACTTCGACCAGGGTTTCGAGGATCTGCTGGTGGAGGCCGGGTTCGCGGCATTCGCCGACGCGCGCATCGAGCCGGAGCGCGTGGAAGCCGCGTGGCTGGGGACGTTCTCCCCCTATGCGGGGAACGGCAAGGCCTCCGTGTCGCTGGCCGACGCGCTGCGGCTCTACGGCAAGCCCATCACGCGCGTGGAGAACTACTGCGCCACCGGCACGGATGCGTTTCGCAATGCGGCCATGGCCGTGGCATCCGGCATGTATGACGTGGCGCTGGTGGCGGGCGTGGAGAAGCTGAAGGATCGCCCCATGCGCGGCCTGGGTTGGGAAAACGGGCATCCCTATCAACACGACGGACTGACCGCGCCGGGCGTCTTCGCCATGGCCGCTAACCGCTACTTCCATCGCTTCAGCCCGCACGAGAACGCGGGCCGCGAGGCGCTGGCCAAAGTCTCGGTGAAGAACCACCACAATGGCGCCATGAATCCCAAGGCGCATTTCCAGATGGAAGTGAGCGAGGAGCAGGTTCTGAAAGCGCCCATCGTGGCATGGCCTTTCGGCTTGTTCGATTGCTGCCCCACCACCGATGGCGCCGCGGCTGCGGTGATCTGCCGCGCGGATATGGCGCGCCAGTTCCGCGACGATTACGTGCTGGTGAAGGGCCTGGGACTGGCCGTTACCAGCGGCCGGCCCTGGTACGATTCCGCCAACGAATACATCGGTTTCGCCGCCACGCGCGCGGCTTCCGATGAGGCTTACCGCATGGCCGGCATCGAAAACCCGGTGGCCGAGATCGACTTCGCCGAAGTGCACGACTGCTTCACCTGGACCGAGATCAGCAACTACGAGGACTTGGGATTTTGCCGCAAAGGCGAGGGCATGCACTTCATCGGCGAGGGCCGCAGCGCGCTTTCCGGCGATTTGCCGGTGAATCCCAGCGGCGGGTTGAAATCCTTCGGGCACCCCATCGGCGCCAGCGGCGTGCGCATGATTTATGAGGTAGTGACGCAGTTGCGCGGCCAGGCCGGCGCGCGCCAGATACGCGACGCGGAACTGGGATTGGTGCACAATCTGGGCGGCCCGGGTTCGGTGGCCTGCGTGATCGTGCTGGGGAGGCAATAAATATGGACGTGGGATATGCGCTGCGGCGCGCGCGGCAACTTCATCCGGAGGCAATCGCGGTTTCCGACGGCGCGAACTCGATCACCTTCGCGCAATTCACCGATCGCGTGGCGCGGGTGGCCGGCGCGCTGCGCGATCTGGGCGTGCAGCCGGGCGACCGGGTGGCCGTCCTGATGCTGAATTCGCTGCGCTATTTCGAGCTGTACCATGCGGCCCCGCTGGCGGGCGCGGTGATCGTGCCCATCAACATCCGCTGGAATGCCGCCGAGATCGGCTTCGGGCTGGCGGATGCCGGCGCGCGCCTGGTGGTGGTTGACGATTATTTTTCGCGGATTGCGCCCGCCCTGAGCGCCAGCCTGCCGGCTCTCGAATATCTATTCGCAGGCAACGGGCCCTGCCCCGCCGGCATGCCGGATTACGAGGCGCTGCTGTCCGCGGCCACGCCCGTCGCGCTCGATGGACCGCTTCCGGACGAAGACGAAGTGGTGGCGCTGTTCTATACCAGTGGTTCCACGGGCGGCCCGAAAGGCGTGATGCTGACCCACAAGAATCTCTATGCGAACGCCATTCACGGGATGGTGTCGCTGGCGATGACCAGGGATTGGGTATGGCTGCACGCCGCCCCCATGTTCCACGTGGCGGATGCGACCGTGGTTTATTCGCTGGTGATGGAGGGCGGCCGGAGCTGCTTCATTCCGGCTTTCGATCCGGAAGCCTGCCTGAAAGCCATCGAACATTACAAGGTGACGCATCTGTTCGTAGTGCCGACCATGCTGAACGCCATGGTGAACCATCCGGCGTTCGACAGCTATGACACCTCCAGCTTGCGCACCATCATTTATGGCGCGTCGCCCATGCCGCTCGACCTGCTGCGGCGCGCGCAGGAAAAACTACGGTGCCCGTTCGCGCAGGGTTACGGGCTGAGCGAGGCCAGCCCCACGCTGACCTACCTGGGACCCGAGGACCACACGCTCGAAAACGCACACGAGGAATTCACGCCGGTGAAATCCGCGGGCCGGCCCCTGATGGGCGTCGAGGTGCGCATCGTGGACCTGATCGATCGCGAACTCCCGCCGGGCCAGGTGGGAGAAGTGGTGGCGCGCGGCGATAACATCATGAAGGGCTACTGGAACCAGCCCGCCATCACCGCCGATACGCTGCGCGGCGGCTGGCTGCACACCGGCGACATAGGTACTTTCGATACGCGGGGCTATCTGTATATCCTCGACCGCAAGAAAGACATGATCAAGCCCGGCGGCGAGAACGTCTACTCGCCGGAAGTGGAATCCACGATCGCCTCGCATCCGGAAGTGCTGGAAGTGGCTGTCATCGGTCTGCCCGACGAGAAGTGGGGCGAGGCCATCAAGGCCGCGGTGGTGCGGCGCCAGGGGAGCGCGCTCAGCGAAACGGAGCTGATCGAATACTGCCGCGAGCGCATGGCGCACTTCAAATGTCCGACGTCGGTGGATTTTATGGAGACGCTGCCGAAGGGCGGCACGGGGAAGGTGCAGAAGACGGTGCTGCGGGCGCGGTACGGGCGCGGTTGAAGCCGGACCGATCCAGAGGGGTACAATAGTGTGTGCGAAATCAGCCGGTTTTTTGGGATCATTATTCGCATGTTTGCCGAGCCGGGCGTACCATCATGTGCCACATTTCCACGCCTACTACCAGAAGGACGCGGCGGTATTCAGTTTTGACCCGGTCGAGATGATTGCTGGTTTCTTGCCGAAGAAGCAGAGGCGGCTTGTCGAAGCCTGGGCGGAGTTGCATCAAGGTGCCCTCGCGGCTGATTGGACAGAACTACAGGCGGGGCGTAAGCCTGCGCCCATCGAGCCCCTGCGGTAGTATCGTATGACGCACGCGATCCACGAAGTCCACTCGTTTGAGATAGTCGGCCCATACACTCTTTGTGTTCACTTTGAGGACGGCACAGAGCAGACGATCGACTTTCATCCTATCCTTGCAGGCGAGATCTACGGCCCATTGCAGTACATCGATCTGTTTAACCGTGTTCAGGTTGACCCTGAGGTGCACACGCTGGTCTGGCCCAATGGAGCCGACTTCGACCCGGCCACGCTGCACGATTGGCCGGACTACGAGCACGAAATGCGTGAATTGGCGCGGCGCTGGAATACTGTGAAAGCCTGAACCCGGGTGCACTCGCCGAGCTGCATGCCACACGCAATCGGGCGACCCCGCACTAGACATCATGCCTACCTACGCATCGGCGAGCAAAACCGGGGGAGAAGCAGGAGAAGTCGAAGATATTCCGTTGTTCTTCACATGGATTCCTATTCTCGCCCTGCTCAGTAATTACGACCAGGAGATCTGTCTCATCCATGTTGGCACGGAGGGCCAGCCTATCAGAAGACCCGGATTCGCTCGCTCAATGGCGCGCCTATGGAGGGCCGACGTCCGGCTTCTCCCTTGGCTTTGAGATGGATGGGATAGTGCTCCCGAGCCCATTCAGTTTGGTGCGCTGCGAATACGATGAGGGAAAGCAACGCAGGATACTCAGGTCTCTCGTTAAGGGCCTCCTTGATGGCTTTAGTGAACTGCGCCAGCCAGGGATCGACGTAAGGGTGTACGTTGATCTGTTTTGCCGGACCGAACTTCATCCGTTGGCGCTGCTTTTTAAACACGAAAAATTCTCGGAAGAGAGGGAATGGCGAATCATCTCCTCAGAACCTATGATGGAAGACGCACCCGATACCGGGGAAACCCCACTGGCCTTTCGAGAAGGTAAATCGACATTAATACCGTACCGGCGTGTTCCGCTAAGGCATATCGGCAACCGTTTCCCTTTAACTGAAGTTGTGGTCGGACCAAATCCGAGGTGCCCTATCGAAACTGGTGAAGTGCAAGCTCTCTGCACGATCCGGCTGACAGGGCGGCGACAGAACGCTGCCCCGCCGCGGGCGCTCGACCGAAGCCGCCCGGCTTCTAATCCCTCCCTATTCCTTCGGCCCAATCCCCAGCGTCTTCATCTTCCGGTACAAGTTACTCCGCTCCAGCCCGAGTAACTCCGCCGTTCGCGTCACATTGCCGTTAGTCTCTTCCAGCTTCTTCAGAATATACTCACGCTCCACGGCTTCGCGCACTTCCGCCAGGCTGCCGAAACGGTCCATGGGCCGTTCCGCCGGCCGGCGCGTCACGTTCAGCGGGATGTGCCGCGCGTCCACCCGCACTTGCGGATTCAATATCACGATGCGCTCGATCAGGTTGCGCAGCTCGCGCACGTTGCCGGGCCAATGATACTCCTGCAGGATGCGATACGCTTCGGGAGTCAGTTCCTTAGGCTTGCGGCCGTAGGCGGTGGTGAACTCGCGCAGGAAATAGTCCGCCAGCAGGGGGATATCCTGCCGCCGGTCGCGCAGCGGCGGCACGTGAAAGGGAATCACGTTCAGCCGGTAGAACAGGTCTTCGCGAAAATTGCCGCGTTCGATCTCTTCTTCCAGGTTCTTATTGGTGGCGGCCACCACCCGCACGTCCACCTGCACCGAGGCGCCCGCGCCCACCGGCTCGAAGCGCTGCTCCTCCAGCGCGCGCAGCACCTTGGCTTGCGTGCGCAGGCTCATATCGCCCACTTCATCCAGAAAAATCGTCCCGCCATCGGCCTTCTGGAATTTGCCGATCTTGGTCTCGTGCGCGCTGGTGAAACTGCCCTTGATGTGCCCGAACAGCTCGCTCTCGATCAGCTCTTCCGGAATAGCCGCGCAATTCACCTCCACAAACAGCTCGGCCGCGCGCGGGCTCATGGCGTGCAGCGCGTGCGCCACCAGTTCCTTGCCGGTGCCGCTTTCGCCATAGATCAGCACGCGCCCGTTGGTCCCGGCCATCAGCGCCAGTTCGTGGCGCAGCGCCTTCATCGGCACGCTTTCCCCGATGATGCGATAGCGCGACTCCGTGCCCTCCCGCAGCCGGCTGTTCTCGATCTGCAGGCGGCGATGCTCCAGCGCGTTCTTGGCCACTACCGAGATTTTCTGAATAGTCAGCGGCTTTTCCAGAAAATCGAAGGCGCCCAGCTTGGTGGCTTTCACGGCCGTTTCGATGTTGCCGTGGCCGGAGATCATGACCACCACCGGCCTTTCGGGCAGCGGCATCTCCTGGATGCGGGTCAACGCCTCCATGCCATCCATGCCCGGCAGCCAGATGTCCAGCAGCACCAGTTCACAGGGCTGCCGGCCCAATTCGTCCAGGCACGCCTCGCCGCTTTCCACGGCGGACGCGGTGTAGCCTTCGTCTTCCAACACGCCGCTCAACGACTGGCGGATGTCCGGCTCATCGTCCACGATCAGGATGTGGACTGGTTTCATGCGTTGACCACTGCCGGCCGCGGCGCAGGTTCGCCGTTTTCAGCATCCACCAGGGCTGGGATCTCGATGGTGAAGCGCGCGCCGGTCGGCTGGTTGTCCTCCACCCGGATCTGCGCGCCGTGGTCCGCCAGGATGTGATTGACAATCGCCAGGCCCAGGCCGGTGCCGCGCCCCTTGGTGGAGAAATAAGGTAGGAACAGCTTCTCTTTTTCTTCCGCCGAAACCCCGCAGCCGGTATCGGAGATGGTCAGTTCCACGGTTTCGGCCGCGCCCGCGTGCGTGGTAATCAGCAGCCGTTTCAGCGGGGAATCCTGCATGGCCTCGGCCGCGTTATCCACCAGGTTCACCACGACGCGCTGGAACTGATCTTTGTCGATATTCACCGGCGGCAGGTCGCCCGCAAGCTGCACCCGCATATCGATGCCGTCGAGGCGCCCGTGGAATACAGCCAGCGCGCTTTCCACCACTTCGTTCAGATCCGAGCGCACGGGCTGCGCCGCCGGGAAGCGCGCGAATTGCGAGAACTCGTCCACCAGCGTTTTTACCGATTCCACCGATCGCGAAATCGTGCTGGCGCATTCGTTCAGGATGCGGCTGTTTTCCGCCGGAATCTGCAGGCGCTCCAACTGGCGGCTCATGCGCTCGGCGGAAAGCGCCATGGGAGTCAGCGGATTCTTGATTTCGTGCGCCACGCGCCGCGCCACTTCGTGCCATGCGGCGGCCTTTTGCGCGCGCAGTAATTCGCTGGTATCTTCCAGCACGACCACGAATCCGGAGGTCAATTTCTCTTCCAGTGCCGAGACCGTGACGGCCAGGTGCATGGTCTGGCGTTCGGTTTGCATTTCCAGTTGGCGCGACGCCAGGCCCGTGCGCCGCGCGCGCTTCATCAGGTATTTGATCTCGGCGGTGTCTTCCCGCGAGAACAGGTCCTCAAGCCGCGTCGCGGTGGCCACCTGCACGTCCGGGAACATGCGCCCCAGCGCGCGATTCACCCGCCGGATGTGGCCGTCGGCGCCGATCGAGATGACTCCGGTGGGAATGCTTTCCAGGATGGCTTCGGTGAACCGGCGGCGCGCGTCCAACTCGCGGCTGTTGGCTTCCAGCTCCTTGGTCATTTCGTTGAAGCCGCGCACGAGGCTGGCCAATTCGTCGATCGCGCGCACCTGCACGCGATGCTTCAGATTGCCCTGGCTCACTTCGCCCGCGGCATGTAGCAGCGCCGTAATCGGCACGCTGATCTGTTTCGAAAGAAAGAGCGCGATCCAGGTGGCCACGAAGAGCACGAAGAGCGTGATCATAGCCATGAAGAGCAGGTAAAAGGTGCGTACGTTGCGGCGGGAGCCGGCCAGTTCCTTGAACTCGTGATCCGATTTGTCGATCTCGCGCTGCTTCTCCGCAATGTCGATCGGCACGCGCGCGGCCAGTTCCACGGTGCCCTTCAAGGCGCCGTCGATTTCCACGGCATGCTGGGCGATCACCGTCTGTTTGTCGCGCGAGGGCACAATAGGGAACGGGCCGATCCGGTCGAGCGGGACTTCTCCGGTGACTGGAATGATGGCCGCCGATGCCAGGTCCTGGTCCCTCGCGAAGCGCTGCAGAAAGCCGGGCGTTTGCACTCCATCCACCAGCAAACGGCGGGTTTCGGGCTGCGCCGCGAGCAAAGCGGCTTGCAACTCGGTTTCGTCGCGCAATTCGTTTGCGAGTGTTTCCGAGATTTGGACAAACGTCTGATGCGAGGCTTCCGCCGGCTGGCTGAACCATTTGTCCAGGTTGCGGTTCAGCACTTCGTAGCTGAACAGCACCAGGAACAGGGCCGGCGTAATGCTCAGGGCCAGAGCGCCCAGCACCAGCTTGGTCTGGATGCGCGAACCTTCGCGGCCGCTGCGCCGGTCGATGTACAGCTTCACGATGGTGCGCACCAGCATGAAGCCCAGCGTTACCATCAGCACGAAAATGAGGCTGGAAATGGCCCAGAAAATAAAGGTTTGTTGCGGATCGGCCGGTCCGTACTTACCGAAATTGAAGGAACCCTGCCAGACGACAAGCGCCACCAGAATCGCCAGCAAGACGATGCCGCCGCCGTAGAGGATTCGCTTTCGCACCTCTTTGAATTATAGGCTGTTGCCCGTGCCGGCGGGACTTTTTAAGTCCCGCGGAGCCGGCTGAAGGCCGGCTGCAGGCTGAATAGCCCGCCCTCCATCATTGTTGATCACGGGGCGGGACGGAGTGGGGGAAGATTGCGCCCTTGTGGGGTCTTGTGGGTTTGCTTCGTAATTCGTTGAATCCGATGGCGTTAAGGGCGGATTTGGCGGTTCGGGGGCGGGGGGTTCGGGGGCTTCAGGGGCGGCGGGACACTGCGCGTTGCGGGCGGCCTGGAGAGCTTTTAGGTGCTTCATGCCGCGCTCGATGGAGCGTTCGATGGCGGTTTCATAGCGGACGAGGCGGGTGAAGTTGTCGGGACCTTTGCCACCTTCCATGAAGGCGCGGGCCAGGAGGTCGTCCGGGTCGTGCGGATCGGGCGGCGAGTCTTTCTGGCCTTTGCTTATGCACAATTCATGATACTCGCGCTTGTTCCGGTCGATGCGGTTCAAAATGGTGGATTCTTCGCGGTAGATGCCGGTTTCGAGGGCAAAGGCGCGGTCGAGACGCCATTGGGCGGCGGCGATGCGTTGGACGACCAGTTCTTCGCTGTCGCCGACGGGGCGGAGGTGATCGTGGAGATCCTGGAGGAGGCGGAGGAAGGCATCGGGATCCTCGCCTTCGAGGATGAAGTGTTTGTCGCCGGAGAGACCGTGGGTGAGGCCGTTGCGGCTGGAGGCGGCTTTGCCTTCGGGGGTGCGGGGGCCGGTGGATTTCTGGGCGTTTTGGCGATTGGCTTCCGCCTGCTGTTGGGAAAGTTTCCGATCGTGATGGCTTTTCATTGATTTTGGGGCGCGGGTATGGCCCTTCCTTTCGACTACAGGCTAGCTTGGAGGATTTAGGATAATGGGATATGATTCGCGTAAATGATTGAAAGGACGGGGGAAGAAATGTTTGGCTGGGCTGTCACCGCTGCCTGGCAAGAGCGGGACTTAAAAGTTCCGCCGGCACGCTGAAGCGTGCGCCACGGGGGCCGTAGAAACCGGGGCTAGCCGCCGGCGATGGCGCCGACGATCAAAAGCGGCTCCGCCCCCGAACACACCGCCGCGGGCAGGCGTGAATCCGGCGAGTCGTGCGATAAATCTTCTTCACACGCGAAAAATCTCACGAACGGCCGCCGCTGCTTCGTCACCTGATCGCGAATCGTACCGCGCAGCGCTGGATAAGCCGCTTCGAGCGCGTCCAGGACCGCGGATATCGTCACCTCGCCCGCGACATCCAGCGCCACTTCACCCTTGACGCCCGCCAGAATCCGCAGATGCGCCGGCAGCACCACCCGGATCATGGCAGTGTCTGGACCTCGACCGAAAGCACGGCTGGAAGGTCGCGCACAATGGGCGCCCAATGGTCTCCCGCATCGGCCGAGCCGTAGATCTGCCCGCCGGTGGTGCCGAAATAAACGCCGCACTCGTCGAGCGAGTCCACCGCCATGGCGTCCCGCAGCACGTTCACGTAGCAGTCTCGTTGCGGCAAGCCCGCGGATAGCGGCTCCCACTCGTTTCCGCCCGTGCGGCTGCGGTACACGCGCAGCTTGCCCTCGGGTGGATAGTGCTCCGAATCGCTCTTGATCGGGACCACGTAAATCGTCTCCGGCTCATGCGCGTGTACATCGATCGCGAAGCCGAAATCCACCGGCAGGTTTCCGCTGATCTTCTGCCACGAATCGCCGGCGTTGTCGCTGCGCATCACATCCCAGTGCTTCTGCATGTATAGCACGTCCGGACGCGAACGGTGCATGGCGACGTGGTGCACGCAATGCCCGACCTCGGCCGTGGGATCGGGAATGTATTTGGAATACAGGCCGCGATTGATGGGCTGCCAGGTCTGGCCCCCATCGCCGGTGCGGAAGGCGCCCGCCGCGGAGATGGCGATGTAGATCCGCTGCGCATCGGCCGGATCGAGGATGATGGTGTGCAAGCACATGCCGCCCGCCCCGGGTTGCCAGTGCGGCCCCGACCCGTGTTTGCGCAGGCCGGAGAGTTCCTCCCAGGTCTGGCCGGCGTCGCTCGAGCGAAACAGCGCCGCATCCTCCACGCCCGCGTAGACGGTATCGGGATCCGTCAGGGACGGTTCCAGATGCCAGACGCGCTTGAACTCCCAGGGGTGCGGCGTGCCATCGTACCACTGGTGTGTGCCGGGGACGCCGTCGTAGACGAATTTGTTGCCCACCGGCTTCCAGGTCTGGCCGCCATCGTCCGAGCGCTGGATCAATTGCCCGAACCAGCCGCTCGACTGCGACGCATAGATTCGGTTCGGGTCGGCGGGCGAACCCTTCACGTGGTACATTTCCCACCCGCCGAAGTGCGGACCGCTGACGTCCCACTTTTCGCGTTTGCCGTCCGCTGTAAGGACGAATGCGCCTTTGCGCGTGCCTGCCAGGACTCTTACCGTGCTCATCCCTCAATCCCCCCAATTTCCCGCTACTGGCAATTCACCATCCACGGTATGCCGAACCGATCTGTCAGCATACCAAAGCGGGCCGCCCAGAAAGTCTTCTGGATCGGCATCCGCACCGTGCCGCCCTCCGCTAAGCCATGGAAGACGCGGTCCGCCTCGGCGGCGTCCGTCACCCCGAGTTGCACGGAGAAGCCTTTGGGCAACTCATACTGGCCGGGCGGAGCGTCATCATGGCTTCGATCTTGCCGCCCAGACACTTTCGGTAGTGGGCCCGTTTGGTTTTTGAGGGCAGCCAAAGCCGGCTGAAAGCCGGCTGCGGGCAGAATTGCCCGCCCTCCAAAAACCAATTGAATTGCATCATATCGTCCCCTCGCTGGAAATTGGAACGGCCCTCGGTGCGCGGCCGTAGGCCACCCAGGCCGCCAGAATCCCCACGATCGCGGGCATCGCCGCCTGCGCCGCGCCGCCATGCGCGAAGGTGAGGCCCGTGGCGCCGATCATGATGATCACCAGACCGCCGGCGGCCAGCGGCGTTAGTCCCGGCCGGATGCGCAAAAGCCCTGGCAGAATCAGGCCGGCGGCGCCCATAACTTCCGCCACGCCGATGAATCGCACAAAAAGCCCGGGCAGCGATATCTGCCTGGTCAGCTCGGCGATGGGCAGGATCAGTTTCATCCCACCCGACAGGAGAAAGAGGAGCGCCAGCAAAACCTGAATCGTCCACAGCCCGTAGTTCATTCTCTTGGACATAGGTCAGGGCTCCAGATCGAAGGCCGGCTGTGCGTGTTGCCGTCCATATAAAATGGCACGGATGTGTGCTCGTCTCCCGCAACGGGCATACCGTGGCACGCATCCGGAAGCCGATCGCCCGGGCCGGCGCCCAAGCAGGCTGCGGAAAAAGGCTTGTCGGGACGCTCCCTTACGGTCGCGGCTCGGTAAGACGGTCGCGGGTCGGTAAGACGGTCGCGGGTCGGTAAGACGGTTGCGGGTCGGTAAGACGGTCGCGGGTCGGTAAGACGGTCGCGGCTCGGTAAGACGGTCGCGGGTCGGTAAGACGGTCGCGGCTCGGTAAGACGGTCGCGGGTCGGTAAGACGGTCACGGGTCGGTAAGACGGTCGCGGGTCGGTAAGACGGTCGCGGGTCGGTAAGACGGTCGCGGGTCGGTAAGACGGTCGCGGCTCGGTAAGACGGTCGCGGCTCGGTAAGACGGTCGCGGGTCGGTAAGACGATCGCGGGTCGGTAAGACGGTCGCGGGTCGGTAAGACGGTCGCGGGTCGGTGAGCCGCTGCAAATACAGGGCAACACTTCTGAGCCGCGCGCGTGAGCAAGCGGTTTTTCGCCTTTTTCCGCAGCCTGGAAGGTCTGCCGCCCAGCCACGCCTGCTTTTCCCGGAGATCCATGCCACGATTGGCAAGCGACGGCGCCACCATTTCAGCTTCGTCCCGCGCTGCCTGCATTTTCGATACCGGCTGTTCGTTTAATATTGCGCTTGGCATCGTCACGCTATGAAGGCAGGCCCGCACGTTCCAGCACGGGCCGGATTTCGACGGTGCCTTTGCGCGCCGCCGGAATCCTGGCCGCGATGGCTATGGCTTCGTCCAGGTCCCTGGCGTCGATCAGGAAATAGCCGCCCAACTGCTCGCGCGTTTCCGCGAATGGACCATCCGTCACCAGCCGCTTGCCCTCGCGGATCTGGAGGCTGGTGGCCGCCGCCACTGGCAGCAGCGGGGCCGTCGCCAGAAACTGCCCCTCGGCCTTAAGCTGGTGGGCCAGTTCGGTGGACTCGACACAGCAGGCCTCCCGCTCGGCTTCGGTCCAGGCTTTTTCGTCGCCATAAATCAACAACATGTATTTCATTTGCGTGGCTCCATGGTTAAATCGAACGGCGGCAGCCGGAATCGACATCCGCGGAAAAAAATTCAATATAATCGATTATGCCCGCGGACGCCGCGAAGGCCGTCGAAGCGGTCTATCAATCCGATTGGGGACGTATCGTTGCCACCCTGATCGGCATCACCCACGATTTCGATCTCGCCGAAGAATCGGCGCAGGAAGCCTTTACAGCCGCGGTCGATCAGTGGCCTGTAACCGGCATTCCCGACTTCCCGCGCGCCTGGATCATCCAGACGGCCCGGCACAAAGCCATCGATCGCATCCGGCGCCAGGCATTATTGAAGGAGAAGCTCGAAACCTACGTGGCGGACGGACTGGCCGCCGTCAGCGAAAAGCCGGATTATGACGATTCCGGCATCCCCGACGATCGCCTTCGCCTGATTTTCACCTGCTGCCACCCCGCGCTGGCTCCCGAGGCGCAGGTGGCCTTGACACTGCGCACGCTGTGCGGGCTGGAGACCGACGAAATCGCGCGCGCCTTCCTGGTGCCCCCGGCAACCATGGCGCAAAGGCTGGTGCGCGCCAAGCGCAAGATCCGCGACGCCGGCATTCCTTATAGCGTGCCCCAGACCCACGAAATGGCCGAGCGGCTGGACGCCGTGTTGACCGTTATTTATCTGGTTTTTAACGAAGGCTATGCGGCCACGCGCGGCGGACCGCTGCTGCGGACCGATCTTTGCACCGAGGCGATCCGGCTGGGGCGCCTCATTCGCGCGCTGATGGCCCCGCAGCCTCCCGCGGAAGCCACGGCCCTGCTGGCCCTGATGCTGCTTCACGATGCGCGGCGGCAGGCGCGTCTCGATGGCGCCGGCGATCTGGTGATTCTCGAAGACCAGGATCGCAGCCTCTGGGACCGCCGCCAGATCGTCGAGGCCATGCCACTGGTCGCGGAGGCCCTCGCCGGCGGACCGGGTCCGTTCGCCTTGCAGGCGGCCATCTCGGCAGTGCATTGCCAGGCGACGCGCTTCGCGGAAACGGACTGGCCGCAGATCGTGCGCTTCTACGATGTTCTGGAACGGCTGCAGCCCTCTCCCATCATTTCCCTAAACCGCGCGGTTGCCGTAGCGATGGCCAACGGTCCGCAATTCGGTTTGGCGATCGTCGATCGCCTCGCCGCCGGCAGCGATCTGGACAAATACCACCTGTTGCACGCCGCGCGCGCCGATTTTCTGCGCCGGATGGGGTCTTTTGAGGAAGCCGGCAAGAGCTACCAACGCGCGCTGGACCTCGCCGCCAACGACAGCGAACGCCGCTTTCTGGAACGCCGTCTGCGCGAGGTCCAGGAGGCTGCCCTGGAGCTGCAAAAATGATCCTCGAAGCGGCTGCATTGAATGTGCGTCCGGGACAGGCCGCGGCTTTCGAGCAAACCTTCGCCGAGGCCCAAGCCATCCTCTCGTCGATGGACGGCTATATCTCGCACCAGTTGCAGCGCTGCCTGGAAACGCCCGGCAAGTACCTGCTGCTAGTCGAGTGGCGCAGCCTCGAGGATCATACCGTAGGCTTTCGCCAATGCGCCGGCTACGTGGAATGGAAACGGCTGCTGCACCACTTCTACGATCCGTTTCCCACCGTCGAACACTTTGAAACGGTGCGGCGGGGGCGTGCGAAGCCTTTAGAAACCGGCTAGGGCCGGGCGGAAAAACGGTTCCGATGCCGAGTCCCTATCGATGTCGCCGGGCGGTGGCGATTATAGGGAACAGAAGAACTATCGAGACCCAAGCGAACCAATCGCCGAAGTGGCCGTAAAGGGTGGCTGCGTGCGCAACTGGGACGTCGGCTGTGGCGATGACAAAACCCGCAGGCGACCCGGCTCGCTGCACCAGAACGCGCCCGCGATTGTCCGATGCGGTGAGCAACCCGTGGCGCGCAGCCCGCGCGATGCTGAATCCGCTCTCCACGCCACGCATCACCGCCATGCGCCCATGCAGCCATCCATCCACATCGAAGTCGAACGCAGGTACCAGCAACAGACCCACATCGCGCGCACCGTAGTCGCGGCTCAGCTTTGGGAAGTCCAGATCCTTGCAAATCTGGACGCCCTCCACACCTGTCGATGTGGGCAGTAACGTGATACTTGTGCCTGCCACGATGCCATCTTCGAGTCCCGGTATCAGGTGATGCTTCTCGTAACGGGCTTCCAGTTCTCCGGACGGGGCGAAGACTAACGCTTCATTCAATATGGGCGGCCTCCGGCCAACTCTCAGTCCGGCCACGACCTCGGCTCCGCTATGCTGTGCGGCGGCACTGAGGATCTGAACGGCGGCCTTCGCGGCGGGCGGTGAGATGGGTCCGATGTCCTCCGGCAGCACCATCATCTGCGCTCCCTGCGCGGACTCGATGTGAGTGGCATATCGTTGCAGGATGGCGAGCGCGTCTTGATCGTCCTTTGCCCAGTGATCCTCCTCCGCATCGGAGCCGATCAGGGCGACTTTCAGCATCCCGGTGGAGTGCAGGTCCGCGTGGAGACGCCACTCGCCGAACCCGAGCACCGCGGCGAGCACTGTGGCAACGCATAGGCCGAGCTCTGTTTTCGACTTGTGGCCGCCGGGGAGCAGCAGAACGCTGGCCGTGGCACTTGCCAGCAGGATCGTGAAAACAATCCCCCACAGCCCTGTAATCGCGGCAACCTGCAGCAGGGAAAGGCAGTCCATCTGCGAATAGCTCAGGCTGCCGAATGTGCCATGGGGAGAAGTGGACGCATTCAGGAATTCGTAGGCCAGCCAGGCACAGGGGAACGCCAACACGGCCTGCCACAACGCGCCTCGTCGCAGACAGAAGCGCCAGAGCAGCACCGCAATCCCAAAGGCAACCGACGGAATAACTAATATGGGGACCAGAATCAACAGGGGCAGGCCGATGATGTTGTGAGCGTAGACAAACATATTCGTATTACCCAGCAGAAACGCCAAAAGCGCCGCGACGAAAGCAGCCCACGCTGGCGCCCTGGACGCGAACAGCAGCACCGGAATGGGAGCCAGCCAGGTGAGATACCAAATCGGGTGGAGACCCGTTCCGAAGTAGAAGAGGATGCCGGAGGCAAGGGTGGCGGCAACGCCCGTGATCAAATGCCTGAGCACATCCCGAGGGTACCAGAGAGTTCCGCAAGCGGGTAGGCGACAAAATCCCCAATCCACCCCGCCCCACTGTTATGGTGAACTCAGGAGCCCCATGCGCACTTTCTTCCTCTTCCTCTCGCGCCAGAAGCAATTGCGGAAATGGATGGAAACCTCCCGCTGGGCCAGACGTCTGTCGGCCCGCTTCGTGGCGGGCGACAATCTGCCCGAAGCCCTGGCCACCTGCCAGCGAATTAATGCAGAAGGCATCGCGGTGACCCTCGACCACCTGGGCGAAAGCGTCACGTCGCTCGACGAAGCGCTCGCCTCGCGGGATGCCTACTTGCTTGCGCTCAAAGAAATCGAAAGGCTGAAGATCAATGGCAACATCTCGCTGAAGCTGACCCAATTCGGCATGGACCTCTCACTTGCGGAATGCAGTGCCAACGTCGAAGCGCTGGTGCGCCAGGCGGCGGAGCTCGACACTTTCGTGCGCATCGACATGGAATCGAGCGAGTATACCGACCGCACCCTCGATTTGGTGGTCAGCCTGTACGACCGCTACAAGACCACCGGCACCGTGATACAGGCCTACCTGTATCGCAGCCGTAAGGACGTCGAAATGCTGTGCGCCCGCGGCATTCGCGTGCGCTTATGCAAAGGCGCATATCTGGAGCCTCCCGCGGTGGCCTTCAAGAGCAAGGCGGACGTGGACCGCAATTTTGTCGAACTGATGAACCTTCTGCTCGAAACCGGCGTATATCCGGCTATAGCCACGCATGATGAGAAGATCATCGAACAGACCAAGAGTTTCGTCGCAGCGCACAAAATCTCGCGCGACTCCTTCGAATTCCAGATGCTCTACGGCATCCGCAGGGACATTCAGAAGCGCCTGGTCAAAGAAGGATACCGGCTGCGGTTGTACGTACCCTACGGCCAGGCGTGGTATCCATATTTCATGCGGCGGCTTGCGGAGCGGCCGGCCAACGTCATTTTCCTGGCGCGGAACCTCTTGCGTAGCTGACTTCATGCCATTGCCGGCCGGAAACTTAGCATCGCGGTGTGGCATCTAAGCATGTATGCGGTATTGGGCCTATTTTGCGGGAAAGGTCGGTCTGAGTGCGGCAATCATGTACGGCTTGTTGCGGTGGCTGAACTCCGCGTGGCCCCTGCCGCCCCAGTTTCACAATTACACGCCGCCCCGTTTCATCTACGATCTCCCGTACACGCTGGTAGCGGGTCTTTGGTTCCTGGCTTGCTGCGGTCTACTGTACCTGTGCGTGTGGGATCAGAAGTATCGCTGCCGGGTGTGCCTCCGGCGCCTGCGCATGCCTGTGGAAACCGGATCCTGGAGCCGCATGCTGTTCATGGGGCGGCCGCGCATCGAGTATATTTGTCCATACGGGCACGGCACCTTGAAGCTGGCGGAACTACAGATTTCGGGCTTGGAGAATCCCGAATGGAACGCGCACGGCGAAATATGGGATGAGTTGTGCGCCTCCGCGCGCGATACGGATCAGCATCCGTGATCGCCACGCGTTTGCGCCAGGCAGCCGGCGTGGCCGTACTGGTTGTGCTGGTTGTTTTAGGTGTCCGGCTGATTCCTATCTACGTCCATAATCAGGAGTTGCAGCAGTTCGTGGAAGACGTGACACACCGTGCCGCGGCGCCCACAAGCTCCGACGACGTGTTGCGCTCCTGGGTGCTGACAAAGGCCGCCGATCTGGAGCTTCCCGTGGTGGCCGATAACGTGCACATCCAGCGCTCACCGGACACTGTGCACATTGAAGTGCGTTACTCGGTTCGCGTTGACCTGCCGCTTTATACAGTGGATCTGCACTTCTATCCGGGCGCCGGCAGCCGGTAACGGGAGCCTCGCGGCGCGCGCCTGAGCGTGCCGGCGGGACTTTCAACTCCCGCTCTATGAGAGAATCATTGTTAGTGGCAGAGAAGAAAGCCGACTCCAGGAAGAATGTCAGAGTCCGGGTACCTAAAAGAGCCTACCTGGTCCGCTTCTTTCTGCATCCCGCCGGCAAAATCCTGGCGATTTCTTTCACCCTGGCTTTTGTCCTGATGGCCGGCGTGCTCACGCATTATTACGCCAAATACTCCCGCTTGATCGACCTGAAGCTGCGCGCAGGCCCGTTCGCCAATACTTCCAAGATCTTCGCCGCGCCGCGCCTGATCGCCGTCGGCGATCCGCTTACGGGCGATGAAATCGCCGCCGAATTGCGCCGCTGCGGCTATACCGAGTCGCGCGGCAATACGATCGGTTCGTTCCAGATGCGGCCCGGCGGGGATATCGAGATCTTCCCCGGCCCCGAATCCTATTTCGACCAGGAGGCCGGTGTCATCAAGTTCGCCAACGGACGCATCTCCCAGATCGTCTCGCTGCGCGATAACACGGCCCGCGGCCAATATCAGCTTGAACCGCAACTGATTACCAACCTCTTCGATCGCAACCGCGAGAAACGCCGTCTGGTGAAGTTTGGCGATATCCCGAAGGTGCTGGTCGACGCCGTCACGTCGGCCGAAGACAAGCGCTTTTTCCAGCACCAGGGGTTCGATCCGCTGCGTATCGTCAAGGCAGTTTATGTCGACCTGAAAGAGGGGCGCAAGGAGCAAGGCGCCTCCACGTTGAGCCAGCAGCTTGCGAAGAATCTCTGGCTGGATCCTGAGAAGCGCTGGACGCGCAAGATGGCCGAATTGCTCATCACCCTGCGCCTTGAACAGACCCTGACCAAGCAGCAGATCTTTGAGGACTACGCCAATCAGATCTATCTCGGCAGCCGCGGCAGTTTCCGCATCAACGGTTTTGGCGAGGCCGCCGAGGCGTATTTCGGCAAGGATATCCGCCAGCTCAACCTGCCGGAGGCCGCCACTCTGGCGGGCATGATCCAGCGGCCCGGATATTACAATCCGTGGCGCAATCCAGACCGTGTCCGCGACCGCCGCAACCTGGTGCTGTCCCTGATGCGCCAGAACGACGATATCGACGATCGCGAGTACGCCGTGGCCGTGGAATCCCCTCTCAACCTGGCCAAAGGCGCCGTGCAGTCGCTGGATGCGCCCTATTTCGTGGACCAAGTGAACGAGTTCCTGCAGAGCCAGTTTCAGGATATCGATTTCCAGGCCAATTCCTTCCGGGTTTACACCACGCTCGATCTGGATTTGCAGCGCGCCGCCGGAGAGGCCATCCGCGAAGGCATGCAGAGCGTAGACGATCTGATCCGCAAGCAGAAGCGCTTCAAGGGCCAGATCAACATTCCCGAAGCCCAGTGCGCGCTCATCGCGCTCGACCCGCATACCGGCGAAATCAAGGCGCTGGCCGGGGGGCGGAACTACGGCGTCAGCCAACTGAATCACATCCTGGCCAAGCGCCAGCCCGGGTCCATCTTCAAACCATTCGTTTATACCGCGGCACTCAATACCGCCATTGAAGGCGGATCCCACATTCTCACCGCCGGAACCACGGTCGTGGATGAGCCGACCACTTTCTGGTACGACAACAAGCCGTACGAACCCAGCAATTTCAAGCATGAGTTCTACGGGACCGTGACCTTGCGTCAGGCGCTGGCCCACTCCATGAACGTCGCGACCGTCAAAGTGGGCGAGATGGTGGGCTTCGATAGGGTCGTCGACCTGGCCAAGAAGGCGGGACTAAATTACGATATTCGCCCCACCCCCGCGGTGGCGCTGGGATCCTACGACGTGACTCCCATGGAAATGGCCGGGGCCTATACCATCTTCGCCAACCAGGGCGTCTATGTGAAGCCCGAATTCGTCAGTTCGGTGCGCTCCCAGGGCGGCAAAGCCATCTACAACAACAAACGGGAAGAGCGCACGGTGCTCGATCCGCGGGTGGCCTACCTGATCACCAACCTGATGGAAGAAGTCATGCGCAGCGGCACCGCCGCCGGCGTGCGGGCGCGCGGTTTCGGAGTCCCCGCCGCGGGCAAGACCGGAACCTCCGACCACGATGGCTGGTTTGCCGGTTATACCTCCGGCCTGCTGTGTATCGTGTGGGTCGGCTTCGACGATAACCGCGACCTGGACCTGGAAGGCGCGCACTCGGCTCTGCCCATCTGGACTGAATTTATGAAACGCGCCTTGCAGTATCGCGCGTATCGCAACGCCCAACCTTTTGAGGCGCCCGACGGCATCGTTTCCGTGCAAATCGATCCCGAATCGGGCCTGCTGGCCACTCCCGGTTGTCCGCGCACGATTACCGAAGTATATATCTCCGGCACGCAGCCCGTGCAGGCCTGCCCGCTGCATGGAGGAGGCCAGAGCGTGACGCATGTGGCGGGTTGGGAAGTGCCGGTTAACCCGCAGGCGGCGGACCCTTCGCCGCACGTGATCGCATCGCCGCCAGCGTTGGCTGCGCGCCGCCCGCCGCCGAACCTGGCCGTTGCGCCTGCCCCTCCTGTACAGACCGCGCAGAAGGCCGAAAAGCCCAAAGAGAAGAAAAGCCTTTTCCGGCGCCTGCTGGGTGTGTTTAAATAGAGCAAAAGGGGGAGCTCTATGCTTTCCGCTCACAACCTCGTATTTGTTTTCGGCGCTTGCCTGGCTTGGGGGATTGCTTCCGGGACCGCTCTTACGCAACAAAGCCAGCCCGCTCTCGACTCCCAACCGCTCGCTGCCAAACCAACCGTCTCCAATACCGCAGCCCCGCCGCTCTCGGCGGAGGACCGCGGCGACGTCTACATGGCGCGCAAGATGTATCGCGAAGCCATCGAATATTATCAACAGGCGCCCCAGGATTCCGCCGTAGTCTGGAACAAGATGGGCATCGCCTATCACCAGATGCTGCAACTGGATGCGGCCATGAAACGCTACCAGCACGCCATCCGCCTGGATGCCAAGTATGCCGAAGCCGTCAACAACCTGGGCACCATCTACTACGCGGAGAAGCGCTATGGCAGGGCTACCAGTTCGTATAAGCGGGCCTTGAAGCTGGCGCCCGGGTCCGCGTCAATCTACAGCAACCTGGGCACTGCCTATTTCGCCGTAAAGAAATACAAACAGGCTTGGGAGGCGTACAACGCCGCGTTTCAACTGGATCCCGAGGTCTTTGAACACCGCAGCACTTATGGCGTGCTGCTGCAGGAGCGCACCGTCGAGGAGCGCGCCCGCTTCCACTACTACCTGGCCAAGATTTACGCCAAGCAGGGACAAAAGGATCGCGCGCTGCAGTACATTCGCAAAGCCTTGGAGGAGGGTTTCACCGACCGCAAGAAGATGCTCCAGGATCCCGAATTCGCTTCCCTCCGCGACTTGCCCGAGTTCAAGGAGTTGCTCACGCTGGAGCCGCGTGTCCTGTAGCGGGCGCCCCGAGCCGCGACCGTGAGGGAGCCGCCCTCTCCCGGTTCCATCACGGTCGTTATCTTTCTGGCGTGCCTGGCGTGCCTGGGTGGCTGCGCCCGCCGCGATCGCCCGCAGACGGTGCCGCAAGTCGCGGTGCTGCGTTTTGAAAACCTGTCGTCCGATCCCTCTCTCGACTGGATGGATATCGGCTTTGCCGAAATCCTCAGCGGCCAACTGCAAGGCTCTTCCGACCGTTACGCGATCCCGTGGCGCGCCGTGCATTCGCTCGATGCTTCGCTGGGACGGCGCCCCGGCGCTCCCGGAATCTCCACCGAGCGTACCGGCGCATTAGTCGCCGGCGCCAACGAAATTGTGTATGGAGACTTCTCCGTGGTGAACGGAATCCTCCACGCCAGTGCGACCGAGGAAGATCTGCTCACGCATAAGATGGCGCTGGTGGCTTCGGCGAGCGGACCCGCGAACGGCATTTTCCAGGTCGCGGACGCGCTGGCCCGCCAGTTGGGCGCGAAACGTCCGGCCAACACGGAAAACGCCCAAGCGCTACGCGATTTCGTGGCCGCCCTGGAATCGCCGGATCCCGCCGCGGCCTCCGCGGATTTTGCGCAGGCGGTGGCAGCCGATCCAGATTTCGGGCGGGCCTGGGTGCTCTGGCTCGACTCAGCCATCGCCCAGCGCGACCGCGGTGCAGCGGACCGGATCGTCGAACAGGCGCGCACCCACCAGGACCGCTTTTCCGCGCTCGACCGCACCGAACTGGATCTGGACGCCGCCGCCTTGCGCGGCGACTTTCATGCCGAACTGGCGGCGCGGCGCGAACTGGCCCGCCTCGATCCGGCCGATCCCAACCGCCATCGCGTCCTGGCTGAAACCCTGCTCAGCATGCGCGACTACGACGGCGCCATCGTGGAATTCCGCCGCGCCCTCTCCATCCGTCCGGACGATGTGTTGGCGTTGAACACTATGGGCTATGCGGCGGCTTATTCCGGCGACTTGCCCACCGCCATACGGGTCTTGCGAGGTTACGAGCAGTTGCGCCCGAACGAACCAAATCCCCTCGACTCGCTAGGCGACGTGCACTTCGCCTTGGGGCACTTCGCCGAGGCCGAGCAATTCTATCTGGCCGCGCGCTCCAAGGCCCCGGCCTTTCTGAACGGCGGCGAATTCCTGAAAGCCGCGCAAGCGCGCCTGATGACCGGCGACGTTCCCGGCGCCACAAAGATTTTCAATCGTTACCTGGCAGAGCGTCAGGCGGCCCACGATCCGAATGCGCCGTATCAGGCGGCGGTTTGGTCGTGGCAGACCGGCGCGCGCCGGCCGGCCATTGAGGCCATGGATCGTCTGTCCCAGGCCGATGCCGGCGGTGTGCTGCGCGAGATCGCCTGCCGTGCGGATGCCCAGGCGGCTATCTGGCTGCTTAATTTGGACGATCGGGCGGGCGCCGCGGAACACGCGCGCAAGGCGGTCACCGAGGCCGTCCCGGCCACCGCCGCGCTCGCTTCCCTGGTCGCTTCGGTGACCCTGCCGGACGCCTTTCCGTTGCCCGCGCAGTCTCCCTTCAGGGCGTATACGCGGGCCTACTCGCTGCTGTTCGGGAAGCAGTTTCAACCTGCCCTCGAAGCACTCCAGGAGATCTACGCGCGGCCTACCGCGGAGTTGGATGACGGCCTAGCCGTGCTGCTCGCCTGGGCCTACGAAGAGACCGGCGCATGGCAGCGCGCCGAGCCCTTGCTACGGCTCACCCCGCTACCGGAAGCTTCGGGATTGCCCATGTTCTCCTCGCTCTACTTTCCGCGCCTGTTCTTCCTGCGCGGCGTGGTACTGGAGCGGGCAGGTCATCCGACCGAAGCCGCCCGCTACTACCAGATGTTCCGCGCCCTTTCCTAGTTCGCCGTCGTCACCCCATACTTGATGTGCGACGCGGCGGACTCGCTGCCCTGTAAAGCGGTAACCTGCAGTTCGCAAGTCCCCGGCCGCGGAACCGCGGCCACGAACATCGGAATCGTGCCCGAAGCATCCGGCGCTGGAAGATCGGTAGTCTGTTCCGCAAACACCTGCCCGGCGGTCTTAAATTCAATATGGATCTTCGGTTTCTCCGTGTTCGATTTGTCCGGATAGACCACAAAATACACAAATCGCTTGTTGGCCGGATTCACCGTAGGCTGCACCATCGGAATCACGTGTTTTCCTTTGAAGGTCAGCGGATCCGCCGCGTCCGCCTGGTCCTTGGCCGGTTCGACATGTTCCACCACCACCAGGCTGCTGATGCCCAGACCTTTGGGAGGCGCCGGAACCTCGATCTCCGAAGTCTCGGCGGTCGCCTGGCTGCCCTCGCGGTCTACAATGGCCGTTTCCACGGTGTAATGGCCCGGCGGCAGATCGATCGGATGCGTATAGGTCAGGGCGGATGCCCGCGTCGCGGCCAGATTCGCATCCGCGATGTAATAAGGCTGGTCGAGACTGTATTTGTCGACCACTTCTCCGTTGGAATCCCGGATCAGCGCGAACAGCGACACTTCAAATTTATGAATTTTGCGCGCCGGGTCCGCCGAAGCGCCCAGCTTGGTACCGGGCAATTCGAAAGCCAACGTTCCGCGTGAGTTGCCGGCATCCTTCTGGAAGTGATAGGCGCCCACGTGAAAATCGAAAGAATGCGGCCGCGGATCGGCATTCAGCACCGCCAGGCCGGTGGATTCGACCGGCGTCAGCGGACCGGAGCCCTTCAAATCCGGCATCGCGAAATAGCCGGTGCGGCTGTCCACTTCGAGGTCCTTGCGCGCCAGTTTCACTTCGATCTTCCGCAGGCGCCCGTCGTACTTGGCCGAGGCCGGATGGTAGACCGCTTGATAGTGCGTGTCCAGGTTCTCGACCAGTTGCTGGAAGGGCTTGCGGAAGTCGTTGGTGTTGGCGATCAGGAATCCGCCGGTACCCTCGGATAGCTGCCGGAGGCTGGCCTGCGTATCGGAAGTACGCACCGCCGCCACGGTGTCGTCTCCCGCCCGGCTGTTCTGCCGCATCTGGCTGGCGCTGGCGGCTTTATTGGTCTGCTGTTGGCTGACTTGCGCCATTTGCCCGACGGCCAGTTTACCGGCCTGCGCGGTGTCGTTCATCGCGCTCATTTCGGTGCTGTCCAGCGCATAGAACGTAATGCCATGGCTGTTGGCGTTGTTCAGCAGTTTCTGGAACCGGTCCGGATCCCCGGTGGTCTGCAGGCCGGTGGTCACCAGGAGCACGGTTTTCCGGCCTGGCAGCGTGCCCAGTTGGTTGATCAGGGTGAAGATGCGGTCGGTTTCGTGCATGCCCGTGATGTTGGCGAAATCGCTTCGTTCCCGGACCTGGTCGCCGCGGATGCGGTTGGCGCCCGTCCCCGTGGAGACGTCCGCGCCCATGATGGTGGTGCCCGCGACCTCGCCACCGGTGACGTCCACCGAGACATTCGCCGCATGCGTCGCGTTATTCACCTGCGCGTTCACCGTAACAATGTTCGGGCTGGCCGTGAGTAGCGCTTCCGAGGCCCTCGCGAAATCCAGAGGCTTCCCGTTGAAGGCCCCGCCGATCGCCTGCAGTAACTCATCGCGGTTCTTGGTGAACTCGTGCAGCGGGATCAGCGTCTCGTTCAAATTGAAGATGCCGATATAGGTTTCCGGCGGCAGATCGCTCTTGATGAATTCTTTAACGATTTCCACCGCGTGCGGCCGCGTCACCGGATCGATGTTGTGGAATACAATGCAAAGCGTGTTGGGTTCGGGGAGCGCCCGCGTGGCGGAAGAAGGCTGCCCCGTCTTTGCCTCATTTTCCGCTTGCTTTAACACCTCGCGGCCCGGCACCATCCGGAAGCTGAGCACTTGTTGGCGGACGCCGTCCTCGTAAATCTCGACATCGGCGGGCTTGAGGTTTTTCACCTCGCGACCCTTCTTGTCGCGCACCACCAGGTCCAGCACCACTTCCGTCGTAGTCACCCGGATCGTCGGTCCCGTCGCCGGGGGAGTTGCGTCCTGCGCACGGATCACGCCGGCGGCGGCCGTAAGCAGGCAGGCAAGCAGGGGAATTCCAACCTTTCGCATAGGACAATTCTATCTCTAACCGCGGGCGGCGGGTATAAGCCGCAAGTGTTAACTGACTCGGAGGGCGGCTTTCAGTCCGCTTTTCGGGCGAATAGCAGATTCGACGGCACCTTCCCGTATCCATACCCAATCCGGAAACCCAGCGGCTTAGGCCCTGCCGACTGATAAGCGGCGCGCAAATCGGCCTGCTGCAGCCACCGGAAGCTACCGTATGGGCGCACATAACTGCCGTACAACTGCACCGTCCACGCCGGGGCTGCAAAGAACCGGTAAGGAATGCCCGAATCGTCCTGCAACACGGCGACGCTCTTCGCCAGTACGCGCTCGCGAATGATCGAAAAATCCTCCTTGTGAACCATATAGGAGGTGGCCTTAAGCAGCGTGGCAGTGCCTCTCAAACTACCCAGAAACGTCAAAAACGCCTGGTTTTCCGCCAGGCTTTTATCGGACAGATTCACAGACAGGTAGACCAGGTTGTGGACGGATTGATTGTCGTCCCGCCGGAAATCGATCTCTACGCCCTTATTGCCAATCCGGCCGGGCGCTTTATAGCCAGCGGATCGCTCGACGATCCGTCCGGCATCGTCCACCCGGACGTAACGGAAGCCCAGAATCGTGTGGCCGGAGCGTACCAGCAGTTCAAGGATCGGCAGGAAGAGCCCGTCGCTCACCTGCCCACGAAACTGCCGGTCCATCTGCCGCGTCACGAAGAAGCTGCGGCTCAGCTCCGAAGCCAGCGTGTTCCGTACACTTGCCAGGTAGGCTTCCAGGTTCTTGCGCTCGATCTGGCCGGGTTGCGGCAGCGTCCCGGCGGGCTCCAGACCCACCATCACATAGGTGGGATTGTCCGGAAACAGTACCGTGACCATCAGCGCGTCCGGCCCGCTAAAAGGATAAAAGACGGGCGATTTGGCAACCGGCATGGCTCCCAGGTTCTGCTTTTGGAAGACCCGCATGGCGGGGAGGGTTGCCTGTTCCAGCCTGCCCCAGGCATGGTCCATCTCGCGTTGGTGTTTGACCCAGGCGGGTTGTTTTTCAAGTTCGTCGAACTGGCTGCCCGCGCGCGCCGGCACGCCTGCCAGAAACCGCCCGAGGTCGTCGGCGTAACGATCGCGAGGCGTGCTTACCGTGAGAGGGTCCGCTGAGACCGCGGTTATCGGCTTAGCCGGCCCGCGGCTGCACGAGATCGCCAGCGGCAAGAGCGCCAGGACAACCGCCCACACCCGCGAATAGTGCCTTTCGATCATATTTCGAGATATCGATACCTGTTGCTATGATTATATCCGGCTGCAGGGTAAAGCAGGCTAAAAGCCGCCCCCAGCGGGGACCCCGGGGCAGAATTGCCCGCCCCACTTCTGATACCTTAGACCCAATCCGCTATGCGCGATTTCATCGCCGATTTGGGTTTCGCAGCTCGTGCGCTGCGCAAAAACGCCGCCTTCGCGGCTGTGGCCATCCTATTGCTGGCACTGGGGATCGGCGCCAATGCCCTGGTCTTCAGCCTGGTCAACAGGGTCATGCTCCGCCCGCTTCCCTTCCGCGATCCGGCGCGCCTGGCGGCCATCTGGGAAACCACGCACAACTGGGATCCCAAGGTGTTCTCGTGTTATCGCGATGTGGAGGTTTTCGACCGCCAAAGCCGTTCGTTCGACGGCGTCGCAGGATGGCAATGGGTGGAGTATACGCTCACCGGCCGCGGCGACCCGCGCCGCACGCTGGGCGAAGCCGTAACGGCGCGATTCTTCGAAACTCTCGGCGTGTCCGCCGCCGAAGGCCGCACGTTTGGCCCGGCTGACCTCGACCGCGGACCGGCCGTGGTGCTGAGCCATGCCGGATGGAAATCCCTCTTCGGCGGTTCTCCCGGCACGGTCGGGCAACCCCTGACGCTCGACGGCAGGACGTACACGGTCCTCGGCATCATGCCCCGCGGGTTCGAGTTCTATCCTCGCCAGGCGCTCTTCTGGGCGCTGCTCACGCCGGCCGACGTGGCCCGCCAGGCTACCGCCAAATTCCACTCCATGGGCGCTCTGGGCCGCCTGCGTCCGGGCGTGACCATGGCCGCGGCGGAGGCCGAGATCGCTTCGCTGCGCGCCGCGCTCGAACAGAGCGATCCCGACGAGCTTGCGCACGCCGGCGCCATGGTGCGCAGCTTACAGGATGAACTGACGTGGCTGGCCGGCCGCGGCCTGCGCTCGGGACTCTTGCTGCTCTTTGCGGCGGTCGCATTCGTGTTGCTGATCGCCTGCGCCAACGTCGCCAACCTGTTGGCGGGCCGCGCGCTGGAGCGTCGCCGCGAAATCGCCATCCGTACCGCGCTGGGTGCGGGTCGTGGCCGTGTAGTCCGCCAGATCCTGACCGAAAACCTGCTGCTCTGTGCCCTGGGAGCGGCGGCGGGCGTGCTGCTGGCATACGGCGGGATGCGCTACTTTCTGGCCGTGCAACCCGTGGAAATGCCCGTCGGAGATGCCGCCCGGGGTGTTTCTTTGGATTGGCGGGTACTGGCCTTCGCCGCGACGCTGGCCATCCTGACCGCGGCCCTCTCCGGACTGCTGCCCGCCTTGCAAGCCTCCCGCTTCCGGCTGCACGATTTGCTGAAGCAGGGCGGCCGCGGAGGATCGGCCGGACGCGCCGAACAGCGCTCCCGCGGCCTGTTGGTGGTCCTCGAAGTAGCGCTTTCTTTGACCCTGCTCACGGGCGCGGCACTGCTCATCGAAAGTCTGTTCCGGCTGCGCGCCGAGCCCCTGGGATACAGCCCGGAGGGGCTGTTGACCACCCGGCTGGAACTGCCCAAATCCGCGTACCCCAAACTGACGGATCGTCTGCTGTTTTGCGCGCGCCTGGAGCGATCCTTAGGCGCAATGCCCGCGCTTGAAGCCGCCGTGCGATCCGGCAGGCTGGTGCATGCCGCGGCCGCCGGCGGTCCCGCCGCGCGCGAGACCGGCTTTATCGAGCGCGCGCTCATCTTCCCGGAATATTTTCGCGTGGCGGGTCTGCCGCTCTTCGCCGGCCGCGAGTTCGGACCGCTCGATACGGCGCAGAGCGAGCCCGTAGCCATCGTGGATCGCGAATTCGCGCGCCGCTATTTCGCGGGCCAGGACCCTTTGGGCAAACACATCCGGCTCGGCGACCTGGGCTCCGATGCGCCCTGGCGAACCGTGGTCGGCTTGACCGGCAATATCAAGGAGACCAACCCGTTCGACGAAATGCATTGGAAGGTGCAGCCGCACGTTTATCTGCCCTTCCCGCAAGGCGAGCCGAACGGCGGGCGGCAGTTGGTGGTGATGATGCGCGCGGGCGGCCGCTGGCTGGGCGCGGGCGACCGGCCGCTCGATACGCTGGTGGCCGCGCTACGGCGTGCCATCGCCCAGGCCGATCCCACGCTGCCGCTTTCCGAAGTGACCAGCATGCGGCAGTTCCTGAACGAGCAGGCATTTTCCAAGCCCGGTTTCCGCGCGGCGCTGCTGGGCTTGTTCGCCTGCCTGGCACTCCTGATGGCGGCTATCGGGCTGTACGGCGTGCTGTCGCAACTGGTCACCCAGCGGCGCCGCGAAATGGGTGTACGCATGGCCCTGGGCGCGTCGCCCGGCGATGTGATCGGGCTGGTGGTGCGGCGCAGCCTGCTGCTGACGGCCGCTGGAATCGTAGTGGGATCCCTGACGGCCATCGCCGGCATGCGGCTCTTGCGCGGCTTTCTGCTTACCGGCCCCGGCCGTCCATTTGTGCTGGTGGGAGTCGCCGCGCTGATGCTCGCGATCGCCCTGGCGGCCGGCGCTATTCCGGCCTGGCGCGCGGCGCGCATCGATCCGGCGGTAGCCCTGCGCGAAGAGTGACCTCGTGGCGCTCGCTTTTAGTTAGCGGGGGCGCCGCGGATGCGGGTGAAACAGCGGCGAGACCCGCGTTGGACAACGTCGAAAGCGCTTCGCCTTGGAGGGGCAATGGTGTCACAGATTAGCGTGCCGGCGGGACTTTCGAGTCCTGCGGCTTTTCTAATTGCCCGGGCTCCTTGGCCCGATCCTGTTCGATTGCCGAGAGTCGCAGGACTCCGGCCGCCGCGCGCAGCCGCACGGGCACCTTGTCGTCGTCCAGCATCGGCTCCAAGTCCGGCTTCAGCGCTGGATCGTCGCGCAACGCCAGCGAGTGTACGGCCGCGGCGCGCACCGACCAATCCATATCCAGCAGGGCGTCCTTCAGCGCATCCAGCGTGGCCGGACCTTTGTCCTTACCCAGCAGCAGCGCCGCCGCGGCGCGGCCGGACACCCCGGGATCGGTGAGCAGCGCCTGCATCGAGTTCACGCCTTCGCCGAATCCGGGTACCGGCACGAATCCCATGCCGGATCTCACCGCGAACAGGAACAGCACTCGCGGCGTGTGCAGCATCCGCATGGCGTCGCGCTTCTGCTTCGTAATGAAGTTCGAGGCGGTCTTACTCTCCTTGCTCAGGACCGCAAGCAGCGCTTGTTCGCCCGCCGGATCGTGCAGCGTCCACAGCGCCTTGGCCGCCGCGAAACTCACTTCCGGCACGTCGTCGTCGAGCGCCTTGCGCAGCGCCGCCAGTGCGCTGTCGGTCTTCACCTCGGCCAGGCTGGCCACGGCCGCCAGCCGCACTTCCACGTCTTTGTCTTGGAGCATGCCTTCCAGCTTGGCGAAGACCGGGTCGCGCGTGGCCGCCAGGCTCAGCGCCACCACGGCCTGCTTGCGGGTGTCCGGATTCTTGTTCTCCAACGCCTGCTGCAAGATATTGTTGCAGCGCTCGTCGGTGGATACGGCATCCGCGACCATGCCCCCCACCGGTCCCATCGTCAGCAACAGAAGCGCGCCCCTCGATCTCAATTTCATGCTTCAAGTATGACTCCGTTGCGCGGCGGTATCCTGGGGCCATGGATCTGACCACCGTTCGCCTCGAGATTCCCGAAGGCGGCAACCTGATACTCGGACAAACCCACTTCATCAAGTCCGTCGAAGACTTGTACGAGGCGCTGGTGAATACCGTGCCGAACTTGAAGTTCGGCATCGCCTTCAACGAGGCCTCCGGCCCCTGCCTGACGCGCGTGGACGGCAACGACGCCGCGCTGCAGGCGCTCGCGGCGCGCAATGCCAGCGCCATCGCGGCCGGCCACATCTTCGTGATTGCCTTGCTGAACGGCTACCCGATCAATGTGCTGGGGCGCATCAAAGAGGTACCCGAAATCTGCTCGATCTTCTGCGCCACAGCCAATCCGCTGGAGGTGGTGATCGCCCAGACGGAGCAGGGCCGCGGCGTGCTGGGGGTGATCGACGGCTTCCCGCCGAAGGGCGTGGAGACCGAAGCCGACGCGCGCGCGCGCCACGACTTTCTGCGCACGATCGGCTACAAAAGATGAGCTGGAGCGAGCGGCTGCGGGAAGGTGTGGCGATCCCCGCGCATCCGCTGGCACTGACCGCCGCGCGCAAACTCGACGAGCGCCGCCAGCGCGCCCTCACGCGCTATTACCTGGCCGCCGGCGCGGGCGGCGTCGCGGTGGGTGTACACACTACCCAATTCGAGATCCGCGATCCGCGTTTCGGCCTCTTCGCAGCGGTGCTGGAACTGGCCATGGAGGAATTGCGCGCCTCCGACGACGCGGATGAACTGGTAAAGGTAGCCGGCATCGTGGGCCCTACCGCGCAGGCGGTGCGCGAAGCGGAACTTGCCGCGCGTCTCGGCTACGATGCGGGTCTGCTCAGCCTCGGCGCTCTGCGCGATGCGCCCGTCCCGGAACTGCTGGCGCACGCCCGCGCCGTGGCCGAAACGATCCCCCTGTTTGGGTTCTATCTGCAGCCGGCCGTAGGAGGCCGCATTCTGCCCTATGCGTTCTGGCGGGAATTCGCGGCAATGCCGCGCGTGGTGGCCATCAAGATCGCGCCTTTCAACCGCTACCAGACGCTGGATGTGTTGCGCGCGGTGGCGGATTCCGGCCGCGCGGACGAGATCGCGTTGTACACCGGTAACGACGACAACATTGTCGCCGACCTGGTCACCGGGTTCCATTTCGGCGCGCGCACCCTACGCATCGCCGGCGGGTTGCTGGGGCACTGGGCCGTCTGGACCCTGCGCGCCGCGCGCATGCTGGAGCAGATCCACGCCGCCGTGGAAAAACAAAAGCCGCTAGCGTCATCGTGGCTGACGCTGGGCGCGGAGATCACCGACGCCAACGCGGCGTTCTTCGATGCCGCCCACCAGTTCCGCGGCTCGATCGCCGGCATCCACGAGGTCCTGCGGCGGCAAGGGCTGCTGGAGGGCCGCTGGTGCCTCAATCCGGACGAAGACCTCTCGCCCGGACAGGCCGCCGGGATCGACCGGGTGTGCCGCGCCTATCCGCATCTGAACGACGACGCCTTCGTCGCGGAGCATCTGGCCGCCTGGCTTAGATGAGTGGGGCGGGCAATCATGCCCGCAGCCGCCTTCCAAAAACTAATCGTGCCGATGCACGTGCGGGTGAGGCTGCACCGCCCCTTCCCCGTGCCTGTGCACATGCGCGTGCGGATGAATCAACTTGGCGCGCTCCAGCAACTCGACATCGTGCAAAATCTCCAGCGGTGTGCCGGCGCCGGCCACCTTTCCGTTCGCAAAGACGTAGCAGCGGTCCGCGATATCTTCGAGGGTATCCATGTCGTGCGTGGCCACGATTACCGTCTTGGCCCCCTTGCCACATGAAACCAGGAAATCGACGATGCGCGCCTGGCTGCTGGGATCGAGCGCGGCGCTGGGCTCGTCGAGCAGCAGCACTTCCGGATCGAGCACCAGCACGGAAGCCAGCGCCACGCGCTTCTTCTCGCCCCCCGACAGGCGATGCGGCGCGCGATCCTGCAGGTGCGCAATATCCATGGCCTGCAGCACCTCCGAAACGCGCGCGCGGATCTTCCCGGCCGGCCAGCGCAGTTGCAGCGGGCCGAAGGCCAGTTCATCGAATACGCTGGGGTTGAACAACTGCACATCCGCATTCTGAAAAACGAGGCCCACGCGGCGGCGAAAGGCGAAAAAGAATTCCTCTTGCTGCAGCCGCTGTTCGGTGAGGCGCTCTCCCAAAAATGAAATCTCGCCCCGATCCGGAAAGCAAAGGCCCGCGAGCAAGCGCAGGAGCGTAGACTTGCCCGACCCGTTGGCGCCCAGCAGGGCGACGCGTTCCCCGCGCTTCACGCACATCGAAAGCGCGTTCAAAGCCGCTACCTGGTTGTAGCGGTAGTTAACGCCGCGCACATCGAAAGCCAGCTCGGTCATCGCCCCAGCCATATCGCCAGAGTGGCCGCGCCCACGAACGCGGCCAGCCGCAGCCAGTCGTTCGCGCGCATCTGCAATTCGTCGAGCAGGCGAATCTCGCCGCGAAACCCGCGCGCCTGCATGGCCATGTGCACTTCGCCCGACACCTGCAGCGTCTTGCCCAGGAGCACGCCCGCGCTGGCGGCGGCCAGGCGCCGTCTGTCGGCCGGCCGGAGTTCGCCCACCATGCGGCTTTCCCGCGATTCGAACATATCGCGCGCGGTGGCCAGGAACAGGAACATATAACGATAGGTCATCCCCAAAATGGCCACCAGCACTACCGGCGCGCGAAAGTAACGGAGCGCGCGCAGCAGACGGGTCCAAAGAGTAGACAGGATGAGCAAAGCCGATAGCGTGGCCGCGGTTTCGCCGCGCAGGATCAGGAAGCCCGCGCTACGCAAGCCCTGCTCGGTCACCGGCCATGCCAGCCAGGGAATCCGCCAGATGGCCGCGCCGGGCGTCAGAAAAATCGCCGGCAGCGCGATCGCTCCGGTGAAGGCCAGCACCGCTAGCCAAACCCGAGCCGCCAGCAGCCGCATCGGGATATGCGAGAACAGCGCCAAAACCACGCCCAGCGCCAGGATTCCCGCCAATACGCTGAGCCTATGCACGATCACCGCGGCGGCGATCAACGCACCGATCCCGATCAGCTTCACGCGCGGATCGAGACCCTGCAGAAAGCCTCCGGCCACCGCCATATCTTCGGCGAAAAGCGCCTGCCCGGTGGCTTCCACCAATCCGCGGGCGGTCTTCTCCACGAAGCCTTTTCGGCGGAGGCGCCCCGCCGCGGGCGGCCGCAGGGCCAGCAGCCAATTCAGCAGTAGCGCCAGCGCCACGATCAATCCGACTCCCACCATCGCGGAAACCAGATAGCCGAACGACGCGCTGCGGATGAACGACGGCGCGTAGCGCGACAGCGGCGCGGTCCACAGCGATGAGAGACGCTCCAAACCACGCGGCGCGGCGGGTGGCGGCGCCTGATTGTGCGATGCCGCTGCAATTTCCCGTCTCGCCTGCGGATCGCTGAAATCCTGCGCGTTCCACTCGCCCCAGGCGCCGCCCACGGCCAGAATTCCAAGTGGAGTCAGGATGAGCAGTGCCGCCAACCCCAGCCACAATTTACGCGCCGTGGGCAACGGGCCGGCCTCCCGCGGCGATCGCACCGGTTCGTTAAAAGCCGGCGCATCCGGCGCGGTCTGGCGCAGCAACCCCGGATCGGTGCGCTGCAGATAGGCGACCATGCCCGACGAGATCACCAGTTCCGCCAAACCCGCCAGCGTCAGGTGCCCGAGCATCATGGCGGGAATCGCGATCCGCAGCGGGTACGGCGCATACAACGGCGTTCCGGAGGCATCGTGAAACAACAGCGGCTGTATGCCGAATTCGATAGCCGCGCACAGGGCGGCCACGTTAATGGCCGTGTAACCCGCGAGCCCGGCCGCCACCACGCGGCGCGTGGAACCGAGCGCCGCGCGCCAAGCGATCAGGCGGTACATCGCATAGCCGACCAGCGACCCGGCAATCGCCATATTGAAGCAATTCGCGCCCAGCGCGGTAATGCCCCCGTCGCCGAAGAATACAGCCTGGATCGTGAGCGCGATCGAGATGGCCAGTATGGACGCCCAGGGGCCCAAAACAATAGATGCCACACCCATGCCCACTGCATGTCCGGTCGTGCCTCCGGGCAGCGGCAGGTTGAACATCATGACCACGAACGAGAATGCGGCGAAGAGCGAGATCAGGGGGATGAGCCGCGCGTGTAGCGCGGACTTCACGCGCTGCAGCGCGACATACCAGAAAGGCGCGGCGGCGGCGGCCAGCGCGGCACACGTCGAGGGACTCAAATAGCCATCCGGAATGTGCATGCGCCGCTCGAAGGCAGCATAGCACGAATGTAATCTTCGTGCGATGATTTTCCAAATTCACGAGGGCATACGTGTATTTGCATACATCGCCTCGCCGGCCGCGAACCAACTCTCCATCCAGAAGGCCGGTCCCCTTCGTACCCATTACGAGTGAGCACTTCAAACTTAAATTCGAGGAGCGGGGCAGATGCAGAATAACGACGAGATCCTAAGAACGGTGCTGGAACCGGCACGGCGGACGTTTTTCAAGAAGCTGGGCAAGGTGGGCATGGGCGCCGCGGCCGGCGGCTTCGTCCTGAGTCACCTCTCGAGATTGCAGGCGCAATCGCCAGCCGCCCCGGACCAGCCCAACCAGATTCTGCTGGCCGCCCTGGTGGCCGAGGATCTCGCCACCACGTTCTACTACAACGGACTGGTGGGCGGGGTGATTCAGGATCCGGCTCTGGCCGGACCCGGCGGCACCGCCGCGAATCCCAGTGCCTCCGGCAATGTGCCCAACGTCGATTACCTCCGCGCCGCCATGGCCCAGGAAATCTCGCACGCCAATCTGCTGCGCGCCGTGGGCAACTTCGGGACCGGCGCCGCCTCCGACCCCTACCAGATGTTCTATTTCCCGGATGGCACCTTCGATACGCTAAGCGCCTTTATCGGTACCCTCGAAGCTCTCGAATCCGCTTTCATCGGCGCGTATCTCACCGCGGTTCGCGAATTCTCCGCGCTGGCCGCGCAAACCGCCAGTTCCGTGGCCGACGGACCCTACGGCGGCCCTTATAGCGCCGCCCAGCTCCAGTATTTCTCCCAGGTGGCGGCATCCATCATGGGGGTGGAAGCCGAGCATCGCGTGCTCGGCTCGGTGATCCTCAACGCCAATCAGCCGAACAACCTCAACTACGAACAGACCGACGGCCTGTTGACCGTCTACAACGGCCCCAATTCGGCGGTCTCCGCACTGACGCCGTTTCTGACCGCCTCCACGGGCCCTGGTTTTTCGCTCGCCACGGCTCTGTCGCAGGCGTCGTCCATCGGCCTCGCATCCACCGGCAATCCGCCCGCCTATCAACCCGCCTCGCTTACTGCCAGCCCCAATCCCATTCCGGTGATCGCGGGACGCGGCGGCGCCACCACCATATCCTGGAATGCGCCCTCGGTAGCCGCCATCCAGTTGCGCGTGAACGCTCCGGACGGCGCGCTGTTCGCCGAAGGCCCCAACAGCGGGTCCATGATGACCGGCGTCTGGGTGACTAACGGCATGACTTTCTATCTGCAAAATGCCGCCGGCGGCGATCCTACCTCGGCTGCCAACACCATCGCCACCTTGACCGTCAAGTTACAAGTCTCTTAGTTGGTTTCGCCCGCGCGGAATTATGGGGTGGACCATCCAGCCCTGGGGCCGGGCGGCCAGCGCGGCACAGCGCGCCGCTTGCGTGCGCTGCTTGCTAATCGCCGGAAACGGGACGCGCCAACGGCTCCTCAAAGTCCAGGCTTCCAACCGCCACGCGCCGCCCGCGCCAATTCGTAAAGCACTCATGGATCACATGCGCCACGGTGCCCCGATTCTCTGCGATCGCCTTCACCCATGCCCAGGCGCCCTTGTTCGGGAAATAAATGCCGCGGAAAAACAGCCGCGCGATCAAATGGCTGATCTTGTACGGCGCGGGTTCGTCGATCATCGACTCTAGCGCGCCGCGCGTAGCTGCCGCGCTATAAGCGTGCGTCCAGGCATACTTGACTTCGTCCTGCACCTCGTCGACGGTCATGTGCAACGGCGTATGCGCCATGTGAAACGGGGCGAAATCCAGCCAGTGCTTGGGACGCGTCAGGCGCCCCTCTTTTTCCAGCCGTGTATAAAGAGGCGTGGCCGGAAACGGCGTGATCTGTCCGAAGACCGGCAGCACCGGCGGCCAGGTACGTATCTGGCTCAAGGTACGCTCGGCGACGCCGGCCCGGTCGTTGTCCAGCCCGAAAATGAACGAGGTGATGGCGTAGATGTTCCGCCGCGCCAGCCGTTGCAATACCGCGGCGTACTCGCTTGGTTTGTTGAAGCTCTTGTTGACGCTCGCCAGATTCGCCGGATCGAGCGACTCCATGCCGATGAAGATCCAGCGGCCTCCCGACTCCGCGATCAGGTCCACCAGTTCTTCGTCCCGCAACAGGTTGGCGCTGATCTGCGCCACCCAATTCAGTTGCGCACCGGCGGCGATGATGTCGCGCAACAGCGACTTCGTGCGCTTCCCGTTGATGGCGAAATTATCGTCCACGAAGAATACGGCCACCTGCCCTTTGGTCCCGCGCGCCCGCGCTTTCAAAAGCAGCAACTCGTCCACGATGCTCCGATTGGACCGGAAGCGGATCGAGTCCCCGAAGAAGCCGGTCACCGTGCAGAACTCGCATCCGTAGGGGCATCCGCGTCCGGATTCGATGGGAATGATGTGGAAGGTCTCCCATTCGCATTTATAGTGCGCCATGATGGGGCGCACGAAGCCCGGAATGCGGTTGAACTGCTGGATGTCGAGCGTGTCCCACGGGATCTTCGGATAACCCTGCAAGTCCGGTTTGTGTTCCTGCCCGAAGGCATCCACCGGCACGTATCTTTCCTTCAGTGCGCCGCGCGCCGCGTCGGCCACGATCTTCGGCCACGTCTCGTCCGCCTCGCCCAGCGCCACCGCGTCGGCATGCCGCGGTCCCCCATCGCGCCCCAAGGCTTCATCCGGCATTTCGGTGACGTGCGGACCGCCCATCACCACCGGGACCCCGGCGGCGCGCAGGGCATCCGCCACCCGGTAAGCCTTCGCGATCATGCGCGTCATCGCCCCGATTCCCACCAGCCCGATGCCCTTTTCCAGCGCGAAACGGACGATCTCGGCATCGCTCATCGGTTGTGTATTGCCGTCGATCAGCAGGACTTCGTGACCCGTGGGCGTCAAAGCCTGCAGCAGAAACATCCAGAGGTGCGGCATGAAGTTTGCGGTCACGCCATTGTCGGGATTATAGAGTAGAATTCGCACGGAGAGTCCCCTCGTATTTGTGTTCTTCTATCAACAGAACAACTTGCAGCGGTCGAGTCTGGTCACAATTGCTCACCGCGGCCCAAGTAACGCGGTCAAAACAGCTCACACTTCGCCGCTGTCGCGATGGTTTTAGGATTTATGCGGCTTATGAGCGCGACATGGTCGGGTTGATTGAGTGACATTTCGCCTTTGGAGGCGGCCTTTCGACAAGCAGCGAACTACCGCAATCCATCTCGCCGGCGAAGGTACTCCCGGATCCAAGTGACTTTGTGCGGAATTAACTGTGAGTGCGAGTTCAGCGTAGCACAGGGCGGACGCGGACTCTTAAAGATGGGATTGATAGCCCATCCCCCGCTTTACGGCAGCGCCCAATACCCTTCGCGCGTCTTGGCTTCGAGCTCCGGGCGGCCCTTCACAGTAACCCGGATCGCATGAAATCTGCCGGGCTCTCCGCCTTTCGGCTCGAAGCTGAGAATATACTGGCGATGCACCTCTTCGCCCACCAGTTGAATGGCGTCTTCCAGAGCGTTCTTCTTTAAGAAATTCAGCGTTCGCCCGCCGGTGACTTTAGTGAATAAGTCCGCCAGGTCCGGCTTGTGCAAGCGTACCAATTCGCCGATCGCATACATCGGATCGCCGGGCCCCAAGTCTGGGGGCACGGGAGTGTCGTCGGGTTCCGGGCAGAGATCGCATTTTCGGACTTTGATGCGCTCGTCTTCGGGTTTCAGATCCTCGGCGGTCTTGGGCCGCACGGTGAAAGGCTGCAGGAGGGGCGAATAGGTCAGCCAATAAACCGCGGCGTTCATGCGCTCCACTTGCGCCATTACGTCGGTCAGCTTCGCCTGGCTGGCACGGTCGCGTTTCTCCGCGATCATGAGAATGATTCGCCGCCGGCCTTTGGGCCGTTGTTCCAGCATCGCCAGCGCCTGGCGCATGGCATCCAGCATGTGGGCCTGGCCCCCTTCCTTGCGCAGCATGCGCAACGCGTGAATCACCAGGTCCGGGTCATGCGTGAAGTCCTGGTGCAGTTGCACGTCGTCGCTGAATGAGATCACCGCCGTCTCCCCGGCATCCGCCGCCAACAACTGGGTGAACAAAATCCCCGTTCCGCCCAACTTATCGATTACCGCGCCGGAGTTGGAACTGGTCTGGACCGCCACCACCAGGTCAATCGGATAAGCCATCCAATCCATCTGTATCTTCTGCGGCACATTGTTGTCGTAGAGAATCAGGTCGTCCGGGGTAAGCCCATCCACATATTCCCCTTTGGAATCCGTCACGGTGGTGGGCGCAACCACCAGCGGAACTGTGCTCTTGAACTGCGCCGGGGCGGTCGATGAAAGCAGCAGGACGGTGACGGCAAGACGCATGCGCAATAAGCTAAGCAGCTTTGTATCCTTTCACGGGGCAAGCCGCCGTCAGTTCGCGCGTGCGGCCGGCTCAATCGTGACGCCGTCCACATCCGCATCTTCCACGGTAACGATCTTGGACCCCTGCACCGCGTTTCCGTCGATCATGAAGTTGGCTTCGAGGAGCCACACTCCGGGTGGCACGCCCGAGAACGAAAAGCTCCGATTCCGATCGTCCCAGGCGGCGTTGAAGAATTGCATCCCGGCCGCCGGCTCGCCCGGCAGGCGCAGCGAGAGCGAAGGATTTTGGGAGGCGGCGGGAACCCGGCCGCGAATCTGGTAAGAGGGAGCCACGTGCAATTGCAGTGTGACCTGCACCACGGCCCCAGTCTTGGCCTGGATGGATCTCGCCGATCGCAAGTCGGCCGCGTTCGGATAGAAACGGACGGCGTAGGCCCGAACCTTGGCTTGGTTCACCCACGCGCGGGGGCCTGCAAACTCGATATAGTAGCTGCCCGCCTCCAGGCCCGCCAGCCGGAACTCACCGCTTTCGTCCACCTGCAGATCGCGCTGGAACTCGATCCCGCCGCTCTTGTTGGGAACCACCCGGTACAGTTTGATCCACGCGGCGATGCCCGTGCCGCCCGGGTCCACGATGCTGCCTTCGATCACCGCCTGAGGGGTAAGCTGCAGCACGATCGGGGCGGTCGCTTCCGCGTCCGAAATCGGAATCGTAGCTTGCGATTCCGTTCGGTTTTGTCCGCCCAGATAGCCGGTCTTCTCGCTCCATATCCGGCAGGGGACGCCCGGCAGATTGCGCACGCCAAATGTACCCTCCGAGTTAGTGAGGGCGACCAAAGTGACGGGCTGATCGTTTCCCGGAGGAGTGAGTTGTACGAGCACCCGCGCGCGTTCTATGCCCTCGCCTGTCTGGGAGTCGACCACGCGGCCGGTGATGTTGCCGGCCGCATTGGCGGCGAGCGCAGAAGCCATTCCGCATACCGCGACCCAACCCCCGAGCCGGCTCATTGCGTACCTCCGGACCGGAATAGGGGGACGATCGCGGCGCTATGTTCGCCGCGGGTCAACACTACCGGGGTACCCTGATTCCGGAGCTCCGACAAACTCGGCGGGCCCGCAAACCCCAGCTCTTCCTGGCTCCAGGCCCACAGCAGATACCGGCCGGGCGCGAGGCCCACGATCGAGAACTTGCCGTCGTCGCCTGAAATGGACATAAACGTATCTCCTGGCGATTCCGCGGTTCCGCTCAGTAGCAGCATCACGCGCGCCAGGGGCGCCGGCTTACCCTGCGAGACGACCGTGCCGTCTATGGCGGCGCATTGGGTCGAAATGGCAACATCCAGGCGGGCTTCCTGCGCGGCGGCGAGGGTCACTGTACCTTGCAGGACTTCCTGGCCGCCGAATTTGACTGACTCGACACAAAGCGGACCATTCGTGCGCGTCTGCAGCCAGTAAGTGCCCGCTTCAAGGGAATCGAAATTCCGCGATCCGTCGGGCGCGGTCTGCGCCCACCTCGTCCATGACGCCGCTCCGGTGCTCCGCAGACCTATGCTGACCGCATCGGCAGGTGCGCCGCTGGGCAGATCGTGCACCGCCACGTCGATCCTGGCGGGCGGTTCCAGCGCGATTTCTACTTCGCCGGCATCGGCGGCTTCCACCTGGACAGTTTGCTTTCCGGACAAACGCAGGGGCACACCCCCCGACACCGTCGAGACGCTGGCCTCGATCCGGTAGCGGCCGGGCTCGACGCCCTCGAGTTCAAAGGTTCCCCGCGCCAGGCTGGTGCTTGTGGAACGCGGTTCCGAGACTACGCTTAACCCGTCGTCGCGCACCAGCGAAACACTGGCGCCGGTTTCGGATGGGATATTCGTGACGCGCCCGCGCACGGAAAACGCGCGCGCCGCAGCCAGCACCACATCTTTTTGTACCCGCTGCGCGGACTCAAGCACAAAAAACGCGGGAGGCCTGGCGGGAACGCAGGAGCGCTGGTAGTAGAGCGTCTCGCGGGATTGGAAGTCCACGATGCCTGGCTGGGGCGCAATCGCGCCGGGAGCGTCGGCGCCGTTCCGATTGGGTACCACCGCCGCGCAAACGGCGTACGCCCCGGGATGTAGCCCATGAATCCGATACTGGCCGCGATCGTCTGTATCCGCTGATTGAACCACGGAAAAAACCACTCTTCCATCCTGCCAGCCTCCCTGAAAGAGAGTAATACCGGCATGCGCGGCCGGATCGCCGAATTCATCCCGAACGAAGCCCGTGATGACCGCGTGCGGAACCACGCGGAACAGGACTTGGGAGCCTTCCTGTTTCGGCCCGGCGGGAGTGGTGACGACATCGTCCGAGTTGGGCAGTTCGTGATAGAAAACCGTTTCACCGTGAAGAATTGCGCCCAGAATATACTGGCCTTCGCCTAGACCGTTGAAGACGAACAGGCCCTCGGAATCCGTGCTGGCCGGATCGCTCGCCGCTTTCCATTTATCGTCGGAAATCGTGATCTGCAGACCGGCGATAGGCCGGCCGTTTTCATCGACCGCGCGGCCGTGCAGCGAAAAACCGTTCGCAATGGGTTGCGCCGGAACAATCAGGGGAACCCAGCCGAACAGAGCCAAGCCGATGCCGCACGCCCTCAACACGCCAGTTACTCCTCCATGGTCAGATACAGTCTACCAGACCCGGCTCGATCAGGACGCCAGCGAAATAATCAGGCCCCCAATGGCAATAAAGCCGCCTCCCACCAGCACGGCTATGCTGGGCCGCTGATGGAAGACTAACCATGAAATGATCTGCGCAAATAGAAAGAAGAATACTACATAAAGGCCAAGTAACCGGCCAAAATCCCATGGCGGCGAATTCACGGTCCAGCCGTAAAGAAACAGAACGGCCGCCCCGCCGAGAAAGAGTAGGAACCTGGGGACAGCCGATGTAGAGTGCAGGCCCAGCCGCACTAAGGCGTCGCCGCCGGCTTCGAGCAGGGCGGCCAGAGCTAATACAAGAAGTATGACGCTTTGTTTCATGTGTGACGTGCGACCAGCAGCAGCAATCCGAAAATGACAATCGGGATCATGGCCAGCATTACATAGAAGAGTACCCGGCGCGGGCCCGGGGTACGCCGCTTTTTCCAATCCCGCAGTGCGGGGCGCTCGGCCACTCCCACCTGGTCCAGGTGCTGCAGGTCCCAGGCGAATTCGTGCGCGCTGGCGTACCGGCTCTTGGGATCCCGTTCCAGCGCGCGATAGATAATCTCCTGCAGTTCAAGCGAGATACTCGGATCGGCTTCGCGCGGCGGCACCGGGTCGTTGAGCACGCGGTCGTTCATCAATAGAAAAGGATTATCCCCCGAAAACGGCGTCTTGCCCGTGAGCATTTCGTAGAGCATGATCCCTAGCGCGTACAGATCGCTGCGCGCGTCTCCGCGTTTCCCTTTCACCTGTTCCGGTGAAATGTATTCGGCCGTTCCCATAACTTGCGACAAGTTGGTGAAGGTGAGCCGGCGCGATCCCGATTTGGAAGCGATGCCGAAGTCGATGAGCTTAACCCGGTCCTGATCGTCGACCATGATATTGTCGGGCTTTAGATCGCGATGCACCACGCCCTGCGTATGAATGTACTCGAGCACCTCGGCGATACGGGTCGCGATACGCACCGCGCGCTCGGCGGGGAGCTTCCTTTGTTCGTTCAGAATTTCGCGCAGCAGGCGGCCCTCGACCCACTCCATTACCATATAGAGCTGGCTGCGTTCGTCGTCGCCGAAGACCTTCATCACGCCCGGGTGATCCAGCATCTTGCCTATCTCTTCCTCGCGGCGGAAGCGATCGAAAAACACCGGGTCGCTCTCCATTTCCGGATGCGGGATCTTAATGGCCACGGTGCGGCCCGTGCGCGAATCCGTGCCGCGGAATATAGATGCCATGCCGCTGCGCGCCACCAGCTTGTCGATACTGTAATGGTCGAGTTGGCTGCCGGCTTGGACTGGAAACATCGCTCAGTAGAATTGGACTCCGCTATTGTAGCAAGGCATCCTCTATCTCAGCGGGTAAGGCCGCCCGCGATACATGCCGACCCGCTCGACGCCGCGCACGCGGATCGCCTGGATGCTGATGTTATCGCTGCCGTCGTTCGCGTTGGCTAGAGCGACCAGGTCGCGCACGGCCACCTCCAGGTTGCAATTCCGCCCGAGGATGCGGCCTAGATCCTTGGCATCCACCGCATTGTGCAAACCGTCGGAGCAAAGTACAAGCACGTCCCCCACCAGCACTTGACAGCCGCCGGTCTCTACCTGCACGAAGAGACTATTTCCCAGCGAGCGGGTAAGCAAATGCCGGGTGTCCACGGCCGAGGCTTCCCTTGTCGAAAGGATTCCCAGGCGCAGTTGCTCGTTGGCGACTGTGTGATCCCGCGTGAGCACGCTGACATGGCCTCTCCGGATCAGATAACAACGGGAGTCTCCGGCGTGGCACAATACCGCACGGTCGAATCGGAGAGCGCAGGCCACCACGGTGGTCGCCATGTTGACGCCTCCGGGAGCCGCGGCCAGCCCGGCGTCCAGCACATGCGCGTTGGCCGCCTGGATGAGTTGGGTCAGCAAGCCCGGCAGAGGCTCTCCCGGTGGGGCGCCGCGAAAACCTGCGATTATGCTTTCCACAGCGACGCGCGAAGCCACCTCGCCGCGATCCTGCCCGCCAACCCCGTCCGCCAACACAAACAACCAACCGTGCCTGCGGGCTTCATCGGGCGTGGCGGGCACTACCGAACCAAGATAGTCTTCGTTGTGTTCACGCACCCGGCCGGGGTGAGAACACTGCGCGAACTCCACGTCGAGCATCGCGCGCCCTCAAGGCGATGGACGGCCCTTCGTTCCGTCGTTCACACTACCTCGGATCGCACGCCGACGAGCGTGGTCCGCCCGGATACTTTACTTGCGCGGACAAAGTAGATTCCGCCATATATGGCCCATACCAGGGCGACACCTAGCGCCAGTAGCGGCTCCATCTTTGTACCATAGCCCATAAACGGCCCGATCAGGTAGAACGCCATGCAGGCCAGGTTGGCAACCAGGCCGAACACGGGAATCAGGAGGTGGCGGACAAAGCTGAACTTCGGGTGCTTATGATAGGCCACCAGACAGATGATGCAACTGAGTCCGTAGAGCATGAAAGTACCGAAATTCGAAGCCAGGGTCATGGTCAGCAGCGAATTGGGCATGGAGGCCATAGCATCGTGCGAGGTATACCCGAAGCTCGACCAGAAGCCTTGCGGCAGCGCCTTAATGGTGGCATCGGAAAGCGCGCCGGCATCGCCAAACGGCATGATCACGGCAACACAGCCAATCACGGCGGAAATGGCGGCCAAGACCCAGATAGCGCGATGCGGACTCAGGTTCTTGGCATGCAGTTCGCCGAAGTATCCATGCAACTCCCGATCTTTACCCATGGCATAAGTGACACGCGCGCCCGTATTCATACACGACAGGGTAGTGCCGATCAGGGCTAGAAACACGGTGAATGCCTCGCACAGCATGAAGATCCGGCCGCCCCCCGGACCAAAAAGCGCCGTGCCCACCATGATCATCATATCCCCGAGAGGCGCCGCCGATCCCGCGGCGCTTTGCATGGTGTAACCGCTGTTCAAGAAATAGTTGGCGGCAAAGTATTCAAATAAGTAGCAAAACACGCCCTGCACCAGCAAAGAAACAATCACCGCTATGGGAATGTCTCGTTTGGCGTTTTTCGCCTCCGCTCCCATGGCCGTGACTGACTCGAAGCCCACTAGAATCAGAATGGCAACCGTGGCTTGGATAAATGCCCAGGCCAGGTTGTGGAATCCCACTACAGAAGAAGCTTTGGCATGCGTCAGGAAGTTGCCTTTTTCGTCTTGTACCGGGTAACTGACATGGTAGGGCACCGGCTTTCCAGCCGCATCCAGTTTCGCCTTCGGCACGCCGTTCGCGTCCCTTACAATCGTGTCCGTGGTTTGACCATTCGCGACTGTCTTCTCGGTGGCGAACTCATAGCTATAGGCTTCGCTGGAGGTGGCGTCGAACTGATACGCAATCGTGCCTGGCGCGTGATTGATGCGGTAGCCCAGCGCCAGTACGGAGAACAGTACCAGCGCGCTGATCTGAATCACGTTGATCGCCACGCTGACGGCCGTGGAGCCGTTGATGCCGCGATGGGCGATGTAGCCTACCAGAAACGCGAACGCAATGGCCACGACCATCATGAAGGCCGGACCCGGATTGGAGGCGCTCATGAAATTAGGCCATATCGTGCCCACCAGGTAGCCGCACAGGATGCCCATCACGCCAACCATTACACCTGGATAAACCCAGTAATAAACATGTGAGCCCCAACCCACAATGAACTTCGAGAGACGCGCGTAGCGCCAGGCCTTTTCGTGATTGAGGAAGGCTTGCTCGGCGAAGTAGTAGGAGCTGCCGGTCCCCGGATATAACTTAGCCAATTCTGCGTAACAGACCGCGGTCGCGAGACACAGTAAGAGGGCCACCACGATACCGATCCACATCGAGGGCGAGGTGACGCCGGTAGTCGCCTGTATCTGAAAAGTCAGCCAAAGAAAAGCGCCCGGAGCGATCAGCGCCATCGCGTTCATGGTTAAGCCGGTTAGGCCTAAGGTGGACTTCATCTGGACTGGAGCGTTATCGGCCATGCAGTCTTCCCCCTTTTGCGTAAATGATTCCGATCCTGGTATCATAGTCGGAACTTAGCCCGTGACGAAGCGGAATCTTTCTATCGTGCTCATAAAGAATTTATATGGCTAGACTTATGGGAACGATAGAAAATGGGGGTCTGGCCGTGGCGCCGCTGACTCGCGGGCATGCGGGTTTCGCGGCCGCGGAGATCCCCGCATGAAGGTCCTGGGCTTCCTGATTCTAGTAGCGGGTTGGGCGATCGTGCTGGCGGCGGTGGCGCTCTTGCCGGCAGCGGCGGCACGCAGCCTGTTTGTAACCGCCGGAATCGGCGTGGAAGTGTTGGGCCTGGCGTTGGCCGTCGGCGCACATCGATGGCCCCAGGGAGACGGCGAGTGACGCCTGCCTCGGTTCTGTGCCTGCTGTTAATCCTTCTCGTGCCCTTGGCCGCCGCCGGACTCGCCCTGATCAATACCGGCTTGGGGCGTTCGCGTAGCGCGGCCCAGGCGATGCTGGCTTCCCTATGCGTGATGGCGGTCGCGGTAATCGTATTCGCTCTGTGCGGCTTTGCGTGGGAAGGATTCGCGGGAGGCGCCGCGCACACCGTGCACCTGGCGGGAAAGGATTGGAACTGGATCGCGGCGGAACCGTTCTTTCTGCGGGGTCGCCTCCTGGACGGCTCGCCCGCGTCGCTGTCGCTTCTGCTGCAGATGATGAGTGTGGCGCTGGCGGCATTGATTCCGCTGGGCAGCGGGACCGACCGCTGGCGCTTGGGCGCCAGTTGCGCTTCCGCCGCGCTGCTTGCCGGTTGGACCTATCCCCTGTTCGCCCACTGGGTTTGGGGCGGCGGATGGCTTGCTGCGCTAGGGGTCACTTATGGCATGGGTCATGGCTTTCTGGATGCCGGAGGAGCGAGTTGTATCCAATCGGTGGGTGGCTTGACGGCGCTTTCCATCGCCTTGATCCTGGGTCCGCGCAGAGGTAAGTACACCCTCGACGGGCCACCGGCCGCCATTCCCGGCCATGATGCGGTGGTCGTTCTGTTTGGCTGCTTTCTCGCGCTGCTGGGATGGCTGGGATTGAACGGAGCGGGCGCCATGTTGTTCGCCGCGGCTGAACCGGGGCGCGTGGTGCTGGTGGCAGTGAATACCATGCTGTCCGCGGCCGGCGCCGTCCTGGCGGCTGTGGCCGTCACTACCGCGCGTTTCGGCCGGCCGGATTCCTCGCTATGCGCCAATGGATGGGTGGGCGGTTTGGTGGCCGGCAGCGCGGCATGCGCATTTGTCACTCCGCCGGCCGCGGCCGCCATCGGTGTAATAGCCGGGGTCCTGGTTACCTTCACCGTGGCTTACCTTGAGTGGCCGCTTTCGATCGACGACCCCTGCGGCGCGATTTCGGTACACGCCGCCGGTGGCTTGTGGGGCGTGTTGGCAGTGGGCCTCTTCGCGCGATTTCCGGACAACATCGCAGGCCAATGGCTGGCACAGTTTGTCGGAATCGCAACCCTGCTGGGTTTTGTCTTACCGATGACTTATTCGCTGAACTGGCTCCTGAACCGGTTTTACTCCCAACGCGTCGCGCCGGAAGGCGAGCGCCACGGAATGGACCTGCATGAATTAGGCGCCGGGGCCTACCCGGAGTTCATAACCCACACCGAAGAAATCACACAGTTCTAGCCTCGCGGGACTCGCGGCACGCGCCTTTATTTGTGCGGCGCCACGTACGCAATGAGCCCGAGCAGAACGGTCGGTTGCGTTTTAGAGCCGGCGCCGGGCCTGGATGTCTGGAAGAACGGTTGGTCGGACCAGTCGTTGCGGAATTCCAGGCGGCTCATCAACCAATCGGACATCTTGTATTCGCCGGTGAGAGTGAATTCTTCGACGTGCTGCGCGGTACCGGTGGAGAGCCCGTTACGGTCGTCGAAATACTCAAGCCGGGAGGCGACTGCATACTTCTTCCCGATGGCATACCGCGCCGCCACCGCGACACCGGCCCATACACTGGCGCCCGGACCCACGTTCTTATCGCGGCTGTAGTCGCCGTTGATGTAGTAGCTGAACTTGTCCGTCGCGTTGACTTGAATCACCGTATCCAATAGATTGCGCAGCCCGATCGTGGTGCGGGGCTTTTCGGGCCCGACGTAGTAATTGTTGGTCCAGGTGACTTTTTTCCAGGCATACGCGCCGTTGACTCCGACCGTCTTCCCACTATTGAGTGGTTCTATGTTATTCCAGCCATTCACTACCTGGACGCCCGCGGTAAAGTGAGCGCCGATGGGCATGGTAGCGCGCACGCCGAAGTGCAGGTAAGGTATGGCCCAGGCGAAGAGTAGCGAACGGGAGTAATTCCAGTTCTGGTTGGTCTCAATGACTTCCGCGCCCGCCGAAGTGACGAATTCTCCAGCATCGACCTCGAGTCCATGCCACGATTTGGGCTTGACGCTGACATATGCCTGCTTGAAGTAATTCCAGGCCCGCGGATCCCGGCTGGAGCCGTGGATCACGTCGAATGTCTCGCCGAAGCCTACATCCAGATGAAAACCCAGCGGCGCCGGCGCGTGGTCGATGGTGATCATCCCCATGTTTACGTGGGCCGTATCGGCGCGCAGATCGAAGTTACGCAAAGCGTTAAATCCGGACGACGGGTCATTGGCGTTCCAGTCCACATAGCCGTCGAACATAAAGCTGAAGTCCGTACCCCATTGCGTCAAAGGAGACTTTGGGGCGGCAACCGGCGCAGCGGGCGCGGCCGGCGTAGCCGGCGCATCCTGCCCGAATGCAGGATATGCCGTGAAAACACACGTCAGGCTTATGCCCAGACAGAGACAACGGTTCATTTGTTCCTCGCGGTTGGGAGTGTATTCGGCGCAGCCTATTGGCTTAGGGTCAGTCTAGCCACATAAAAAACTTATAGCAAATAGAAAGTTTGGATCAGTCTCATGCGATTTATAGATCAGCCGGTCACTGCCGGCGCCTACGAAGTATCTTTACAGTAGGTCCGATGGTCGAGCAGTTTACTGCCAGGAGTAACCATTTCTAGCCGATACATTCGTGTGCGCCACATTCAACTTCACACGAATTCGGTGCCATTTGCCCGGCTGGACGGGCTGCGCCGGACGGTAGGCGAGAAGGTATTGGTTGCGCATCGACAAAATGGTCCGCGCAATGACGCTACGGGGGTCGTCTCTGTCGGAAATGATGGATCTTAGGCCGCCCGTGTTGTCCGCCAAATCCTGCAGGAAAGCCAAGCCGCGCTGCGCATCCTGCTGCTCCATGGCCTTCCGGGTGCGTACTCGCGCGTCAATTGCGATCGCGTAGACCTGCACATTCGCTTCCTGTGCCATCCGCATGAGTTCGCTGCTTGACCTGCGGCTGTGGTTGTCCATACCGTCGGACAGAATCAATAGCACCCGGCGCGCATTAGAGGCCGATCGCATGCGCTCGAGACCTTCATAGATAGTATCGATCAAGGCTGTGTCACCGGCGGCTTTCAGGAAGCTGGCTTCTTCGGCAAGCGATGACAGGTCGGTGGTAAAACCGGCGGAAGCGCCGGGACGGCTGGACACCGTGAAGAGAAAGGCTTCGTCGGTTGCATTAGCATTGTCGACAAACGCGCGAAGAGTGGATTTGGCTAGGTCAAGCTTGCCACGCATGCTTCCGCTGATGTCGAAAATCAGCCCCGCCGACAGGGGTGAGTCCTCCGCGCTGAAAGCTACGATATCCTGCTCTCTCTTGTCTTCGAACAGAGTGAAGTTGCCGCGCTCCAGCCCGGTGACCGTCGCGCCCCTGCTGTCGGTGACTGACACCGGAACAAGTACCAGACGGGCCTCGGTGCGCATGGTTTGGCCGGCTAACCTGGCTAAGGCCGCGAAAAGCACGAGCACCACCGGCAGCGATTTCGACATGCGCTCCTCTAATGCGCTCAGTCGGGCTGCACCACATGGCAGTGGGTGCCCAATGGCAGCCGACCTTTGTAATGTTAGCCGGCGGTCCATAAATGAGGCATAAGGGAGCGCTAAGAAAGCCATAAGGGGACAGTCTGCCGGAGTCGGGCGGGCGCGCCAAAACAGTACAATGCGGCCCCATAAATAAAATCTATCGGCGAAACCATTGTCGCAGCAGCGGTTTGCGCCGATAATGAAAGGTCCGAAAAGCAACAAGAGTTCCTGGTACATCCTTAAGGAGATGAATGAGTAACGAACTGCAAGAATTTCTGCGGCTTAACTATACCGAGTTGGAAGACCTGAACCTGCGCGCCAAAGAGCAGCGCATGAAGCGCGTTCCGGCGCACCAGATTCAGGAAGAACGCCTCAAGTACCTGACAGACGAGAAACGCATTAAGGCCGTCACCCTGCTTTTTAGCGACCTGGAAGGCCGCCTGCACATGCTCGATTACGACAAAAAGTTTCTCGTCAAGAGTTGGGACAACCTGACCTTCGACGGCTCTTCGATTCGAGGGTTCACGGCGCAGAAAGAGAGTGACTTGCGGCTGGGGGTAGACTGGTCCGCCTTCTACTGGGGTCCCGCCGACATTTTCGGCTCAGGCAAGGTGATGGTCTTCGGTGAGGTCATCGACAAAGACGGGGCGCCTTATCGCGCGGACCTGCGAGCCGTTCTGAAGGCCTTCGCCAACGAAGTTTACAAAAAAGACGGCTATACGCTGAACGCGGCCAACGAAATTGAGGGCTTCCTCTTCAATGGAGTGGACGCGGAGCGGCGCTACCACGAAACCGGCAAGTTCGAGTATGTCAGCGCCGGTGGTTACTATCACTCGCTGCCGGGCGATGCGCTGCGTCTGTTTATCGACACCTCGGCCGAAGTTCAGCGGGCGATGGGTTTTCAGAACGAGAAAGACCATCCGGAAGTGGCCCCTTCGCAGTTCGAAATCAACTATGGCTACGCCGAGGTAGTGGCGGCCGCCGACCAGATCCAGATTTATAAGTTGATTTGCCGCCAGGTCGCCAAAAGGATGGGACTGACTGCGTGTTTCCTGCCCAAGCCGATCGTCGGCGTGAATGGCACGGGCATGCACACCAACGTGTCCATCACCAAGGACGGCACGAACCTGTTCTGGGATCCGGACGGCCTGGAAAAAATGAGCGAGTTCTCGTGGCAGTTCGTCGATCGCATCCTCACGCACGGTAACGATCTATGCCTGCTGATGAATGCCAGTGTGAACGCCTATCGCCGGCTCGATCCGCACTTCGAAGCGCCCAACCAGCTTAAGGCTTCGGCCACCGATCGCGGCTCCATGGTCCGCATTCCGATTGGTAACTCGCGCAGCGCGCGCGTGGAGATTCGCGCCGTCGCGCCGGATGCCAATCCGTACATGGTATTGTATGGAATCTTCAGAACGGGCCTCGAGGGCGATATCGCGCAGATCGAGAATCTGCGCAGCGCACCCCGCTTCCTTCCGGACAACATCTACGATGCGATCGCGAACTTCAACGCATCCGAGTGGACTACCAAGCTGCTGGGCGAAGACGTCAAGGGCCGGTACGCCGATTTGAAGACGGCCGCGGCGGATCGCTGCCCGCGCGCGCTAGGCACTGTCGTGAAGGCTCCGGAAGTGCAATACCATCACGAAGTCTACACACAATACCTCTGGAATATGTTCTAGGCTAGGCTAGCGGGCTGCGGAAAAAGGGCTGTCGGGACCGCTCCCTTACGGTCGCGGCTCGGTAAGCAGGGCAACACTTCTGGGCCGCGCGCGTCAGCAAGCCTTAGGTTAGGTTCAGAGTACGCAGTCAGGTGTTGGACGTGGGCGCCGGGTGCTTCGTGCGCCGGCCCATAAACTGATGCAGGGCGAAAGGGACTTCGTCTGGATGCGCGGCGCACCAGGCGATGATGCGCTCGAGCTTGAGGGTATCGTCGGCAATGGCGCCGATTTCCATCAGCTCGGTTTCGATGGTCTCCGGATCTCGCATAGCAACTCCAGCATGGCACATCCCGCGCCTCCCTTGAGCGGGTTCGTTACGCGCACGCGTATCCCGCTGGAAGCAGCTTCAGCAAGCCCGGAACATAGGATTTTTGGAGGCTGTGTGCGTCCACTGGAAGTGCGAACCCCGGGTCTACGTTCACGCTCGTGCCGGTTTGGTCGTAGAGCCCGATCGGAATCTGCGGCGGAAGCCGCGGGACGATGTCCCAGAAATTGACCACCCGATAACAGGAGGGAATGACCAGGTCGAAGAAGCGGGCGAAGTCCAAAAGGCCGGCTGCGGGCCCGGCGAATGTGATCAGCTCCGGTACCAGCGAGGGTGTCAGATTCTTAGCGATATCGGGGCCTGCGATTACCGACAAAGCTCCGCCGAGGCTGTGCCCGGTCACCAGCAGATCGTCGCAACCCGCGATAGCCGCGCCGATTCCAGCGGCGACACTGTCGTGCAGCGCTCCGTAAATCGCCTGAAATCCCACGTGTACCAGTCCGCCGTTCGGAACATACTTGTAGGGTTCGAACAACCCGTCGAAATCTCCCACCCAATCGTCAAAGGTCTGCGTGCCGCGGAAGGAGACAAACGCGGTTTTCGTGAGTGGGTTCTTGCCCATCAATCCAAAAATGCCGGAGTCGTCCATCATCGCCTTCGCCACGTTCGACTGGTTCGGCAAATTCAGGATCGCCCGCCGCAAGGTCTCATCCGCCTGAATCAGCCCGGTCATCTGGAAGCCCGGCGGCAGTTGGGGCGCCACTCCGGGTTGGTTCATTACGGCGTAAGCCGCTTCAGCGAGCGGAAGCATCACGCACAAGGCAAAATCGGCGTGAAAGCCGGTTGGTGTTGGAGCATTGAAGGTGAACATGTACCGATCCTCTCCTGCGTTTATTCTAATCCGCCGGTGAAGAAACGAGTAGCCATCGCGGAGGACTGGAGTACGATAACGATGGAGGGAAAACATGACCGACGAAGAACGAAACCTGGGAGAGCGCTGGTTCGAGGAAGTCTGGAATGCGGGCCGGCGCGATGCGATTCCCGAAATGCTGGCGCCGGATGCCGTGCTGCATGAAGGAGGGCAGGATTCCGTGGGGCCCGACGGGTTCTACCCGTTGTTCGACCGGATGCACGCCGCCATGGAGGACATTCAAACCACGGTCTATGACACGATTGCAGAAGGCGATCGAATCTGCGTTCGCTGGTCGTTTAGTGGGAAGCACTCTGGCCCAGGCTTGGGCATCCCCGCTACTGGCAAGACAGTCCAAGTGACCGGCATTACGATCATGCGGGTTGTCAACGGCAAGGCAGTTGAAGGGTGGCAGAACTGGGACATGCTCGGGATGATGGAACAGCTCCAGGGGACATCCAGGTCGGCCACCTACGTGGCTGGCTCTTAAATGCTCTTCACTCCGTTGGAGGATACCATGCGATCGTTCAAGTTATATATACCTCGCTTGCTCGCCATCGTCGCGTTTGCGGCATTATCCGCCGCCGCTTCTCCGGTGTGGGCCCAAAACCAGATCAATCCGCCCAAGAACTCTACGAATACACCGTGTTCGAACGATGACGGTGGATTGAGATTGCCACCCGGTTTCTGCGCGACTGTATTTGCCGACGGCATCGGTCACGCCCGCCACTTGGCGGTTTGGCCCAGCGGAGTCGTTTACGTCAACACCTGGTCGGGAGATTACTTCGGTTCCGACAAGCCGCATGACGGCGGCTTCCTGGTGGCTCTTCAAGACAAGGCAGGGACGGGGAAGGCGGACGTGATTGAGCGTTTCGGTGAAACGGTTCAATCCGGGGGCGCGGGTGGAACGGGCATCGGTATTTACAAGGGATCGATTTACGCGGAGATCAATGACCGCATCGTGCGCTATTCCCTGCCGTCCGGCGCGTTGGTTCCGCATGATCCCCCGGAAACCATCGTCTCCGGGTTGCCTCTGGGTGGCGACCATCCGATGCATCCATTCATCATCGGCCCGGAAGGATCGATGTATGTCGACGTGGCTACGGCGACTAACTCCTGCCAGCCGAAAAACAGGCAGCCCAACATCCCCGGCGCGGACCCCTGTACCGAACTGGAGACGCGCGGCGGCATCTGGCGTTACGATGCCAACAAAACGAATCAGACATTCTCGCCGGCGGGCCGCTTTGCCACGGGGATACGCAATGGCGAAGGCTTTGCCATCGATTCCGCGGGGCACATTTTCGTGACCCAGCATGGGCGGGATCAACTGCACGCGAATTGGCCCGCTCTCTACAAACCCTCCGAGGAAGCCACTCTACCCGCCGAAGAGTTACTGCTCTTGAAGTCCGGAGGAGACTATGGCTGGCCCGAGTGCTACTACGATGCCATGCAGAAGAAATTAGTGCTTGCTCCAGAATATGGCGGCGACGGAGGCAGGAAGGTAGGTGTTTGCGCGACTAAGACGGGGCCTGTCGCGGCTTTTCCGGCGCATTGGGGACCTAATGGGATGGTTCGCTACGACAAAAAGCAATTTCCGGCGCGCTACCGTGAGGGTGTTTTCATCGCCTTCCACGGTTCATGGGATCGTGCGCCATATCCGCAAGGTGGGTACAACGTGGTCTTCCAACCGCTCGCCGGCACACGCGCGTCGGGAAGTTGCGAAGTCTTCGCGGACGGTTTCGCCGGCGCCGTAAGAACTCCGGAGGGCGCCGTCCATCGTCCCGCGGGACTGGCAGTTGGACCCGATGGGGCGCTCTATGTATCCGACGACATTCGCGGACGTATTTATCGGATCGTCTATCGCGGTGGCGCCGCGGACGACGCCAGGGGCGCCCCTTGTCCGAGTGCCTCCGCTCCGGCCGGCGATATCGTCGAGACAAAAGCAAACCCGCCCGAAGGAACGAATGTAGACGCAGGTTCGGCTGCGAGCATCCCCGTTCCCGATGGCGCGACGCGAGACATGGTTGCCCTTGGAGATCGTATTTACCACGGGAAAGTGGGCGGAGCGGCTTGCGCGGGTTGCCACGGCACGAACGGTACGGGCTCACCTCTAGGTCCAAGCCTGGCCGGCGGGAAATGGTTGTGGAGCGACGGCAGTCTTGCGGGAATCTTGAAAGTGATTACCGGCGGCGTTCCGCAACCCAAGCAATATCGCAGCCCGATGCCCCCGATGGGCGGGGCACAACTGACCCCCGATCAGGCATCCGCCGTTGCCGCATACGTCTGGAGCATCAGTCATCGCACATCTTCCGGTGGCAACTAACGACGCTGGAATCGGGTGTATACTGGCCGGTTCAGGCTCCCGGGGGAAACCGGACCACATCCTTCGCAGCGAAGAGTCTATTTCTATGCCAAGCATTCTATTCACTGGCGCGCACCGGCGCCTTGCCGCCGGCTTTTTGTTCCTCGCCCTGGCCCGCTTCGCACCGGCGCAGGCCATCGACGTCACCCAGCGGCTCGACGGATTTGACGCCTATATGGCAAAAGTCCTTAAGGACTGGAATGCGCCTGGCGTGGGCGTCGGCATCGTGGTGAACGACAAGCTGGTTTTCGCCAAAGGCTATGGCTACCGGGACTACGAGAAGAAGCTCCCGTTCACGCCGGCCACCATGAGTCCGATCGCATCGAACACGAAACTGTTCACCGCGATAGCCGCCGGCATGCTGGTCGAGGAGGGCAAGCTGACGTGGGACAAGCCGGTCCGCGAATCCGTCCCGTCCATTCGCTTCTTCAACGATCAACTAAATGACTCGGTGACCCTGCGCGACATGCTGTCCCACCGCACCGGAATCACCCGGCACGACACCATCTGGTACAAATCCGATTTCACCCGCAAGCAGCTGTTCGAGAAGCTGGTCTATCTGGAGCCGGAACAGCCCATGCGGACGACCTTCCTGTACAACAACCTGATGTTCGCGGCCGTCGGGTACCTGATTGAGTTGCAGTCAGGCCAGAGTTGGGAGCAATTCGTCAAACACAGGATCTTCGATCCGCTCCAGATGAACTCCACCGCCTATAGCATTGCGGATATGTTGCAGCGCCCGGAGTTCGGCGTCGGGTTTACCGAGCGGCGGGATTCCTTTGAGCTTTACAAAATCCCCTACTACGAGGACATATCCGGGGTGGCCCCTTGTGGCGCTATCGTTTCCAACATCGAAGATATGTCGCATTGGCTGATCGCCTTAATGAACCACGGCCAATATAAAGACAAGCAAGTACTGCCGCCGGAGGTTCTGAAAGCTACTCTACAGCCCGCCATAGCTTTGCCCAACACGGCGCTGGAGACCAGGGGTTGGTCGGAGATGCTGAACATGGCTTACGGGATGGGCCGCGAAACGGCTTCCTACCGGGGCCATCTCATCACCATGCACGGCGGGGACCTGCCGGGCTTCCACACGCAGGTCTCGTTCATGCCGCAGGACCGCATTGGCGTCATCGTGTTCGAGATAGGAAACCACAGCCAGCCCCTCTATAACATTGTGAGTTACAACGTTTACGAACGGTTGCTCGGCATGGATCAGACGCCTTGGAGCGAGCGGCAGCTCGCAATCCGGCTGAAGAACAAGAAGGCTGGCACTGAATCGCGAACCAAGGCCAACGAAGGCCGCGTGCCGGATACGAAGCCGTCCCACCCGCTTGCGGATTACGCCGGTGCCTACGAGAACCCCGCCTATGGCGTGATGACCATCGGGTTGAAGGACAACCAGCTTCAATTCGACTTTCACAAAATCAAGTTACCGATGACTCACTTCCACTATGACCGTTTCGATACACCGGATGACGAGATCGACGGAAAATGGGCGGTGAACTTCCGCACGAACCCGCAAGGCGATATCGATCAGGCGGTGATGTCGCTGGACGAGGCGGAGGCGGTATTTACGCGAAAGCCGGAGACCATCGATCCGAAACTGCTCAGTCAATTGGCGGGCGCATATGAAACACCCGGCGGTGTGAAGATCCAGGTCTCGCTAGCGCCGGATGGCAAGCTGTCGCTGGTTCTGCCCGGACAGCCTGTCCAACCACTGACACAGATCAAAGGGCTGGTGTTCCGGACGCCATATTTCTCGGACCTTACGCTTGAATTTGCGGTGCGGGACGGCCAGGTCACGGGCCTTAAGCAAAAGGACCCGTCCGGCGAGCTGATGTTCCCCAAGAAGTAAGCTGTTCCATCGCATGCCGCGTTGCCGGTCGAAAAGCCGGTATCCTGGAGAAATTCTTTTTCAGTCCCCTTCTCATAGGGGCCGCGCGCGCGGATTCCGATCCGATCGGTAGCACCGATCCGTCGATTGTTATTTCAGTCCCCTTCTCAAAGGGTGTCGGCGTTTGGGAGAAATGACCCACCCGCGCTTTCCAAAAGTGCCCCACGCTGGTTGGAAGGGCTACCGTTTTATGCGGCCTAGAAAGTTCATCGCCCCGTCTACTGTGAGAGCGATTGCGAGGATGGCCCCGATGTCGGCGACCACGCCGAGCCAAAGGAAACGCCGCACCCCCACGAATCCTCCCTCTTGCATAAACCGGAAGGGGAGGCCCGAGGTATAGGCCCAGTCACAGCAGGGAGGCGTGCGCAACCAATACGCAACAGAATTGACTATTGTGAATGCCCCATTCGCCACAAGCATGCTGAGTCCGAATCTGCGGATCTTATCGCGGGCAGTCACTACAGATCTCCACGTTCGCCCTCGCCTCCCTTTATCTACATCCGCCGTCATCACCATCGGCGTGGCGCACCGGCCATGGTCGGAGTCGGAGGAGTTCGGTCGCTTCCATTTCAGTCCCCTTCTCATAGGGGCAGCGCGCGCGGCGCGGTCTGTGGCGAAAGTTCAACCCGCCCGGTCTTCTATTTCAGTCCCCTTTCTCGTAGGGGCCGCGCGCGCGGCGCCACGTCAATGAGCCTTCATGCGTCACGAGTCCGAATTTCAGTCCCCTTCTCATAGGGGCCGCACGCCCGGCTGACGCAGGTCGGTATGGCGGAAGTTCACCTGCCGCCAGATTCCAGTCCTCTCTCATAGGGGCCGCGCGCGCGGCGCGCTATCGCCGATTTTACCAATCCTAGTGCCTCAATTTCAGTCCCTTCTCATAGGGGCTTCGGCGAGCGCCAGAACTAACCCACCGGTACTTTCCAAGAATGACCCAGGCGGCCCGTAGCTGAGGCCCTCGCCGGGTATGGTGGCGCCCACGGGATTCCAAGGGCGGGATTCAGTTACATTGTTGATTCGTAATTGAGCCGGAGGTTTGCGCCCCGGAGGGGAGCGGTCCCCCTCCAGGGCAGGAGCTTCTGGGAGTCATCACCTCCCATGGGCCCTTCCGGGAATCCAACAGTCCATCCCGAAAATCAAGCGGCTGGTCGGCGGAATGGCCGGCGGAGAAGTTCGGCACGCCGGCCGCGCATGCGGCGATGGTGCGCGCGCAGTTTCAGGCGAAGCAGGAGGGCGCGCTGGAATGGCGCATCCGGCGTGCCAATCTGCCGGAGCGCTGGACGATGGAAACGTCTGCCTTCGCGCGACAACCTGGCGTGAATCGCAAACAGATTCGCGGTTTTGCGGAGTTGGAGTTCATCACTAAGGCGGAGAATATCGTGCTGGTAGGAAAAACGGGGTTCCGCAAGCCGGGACTGTCCTGTGGGCTCCTCCAGGATCCTACGCCGGCTTCGCACGCACGGGCTCATCAAGAAGGCCAGCCACTGCTACAAGTACTACCTGACGGCGCTCGGCAAACAGGTAGTCGCGCTGGGCCTCAAACTCAAGGAGCTTGTCATTATTCCAGAACTTGCGGCGGCGCCCTACCGCTGATTTCAAATCTGCCAATTTCGGCAAGAACTTAACTACGTAGGTACTAACGGTCGCGGCTCAGCCGATTGGCGGCTCAGCCGATTGGGATCAACTTCTCCACTTTCATGTCGCTCACCCTTTGGCTCGAAGCATGGCCGCGTTCGGTGAAGGGCGCAGCCCCATTAAGGCGGCAATAGTGCCAGAATAAGCATTGAACGCACCATGAGCGACGTCTCAATATTGGGGCCCGGTGAGTTACACATTCGGAAAAAGTTCGGCCCCGACACGGTCAACCGGGGCGCTGCATTGTTCGAATGCGAGTGGGACGGGGGACTATTTGAGTCTGGGCTCTTCACGGGCGGTATGTTTCGCTCGGGACAGTTCGTTGGCGGCATCTTCCTCGGCGGAATCTTCTGGGGCGGCACATGGCTGAGCGGGATATGGGAGGGCGGTTTTGATCGGAACGGTCTTTACCATTCCAGGGGCGACAGCCCTTTTCCGGGCTAAACTTTTCCTATTTAAACAATGGCGCGCCTGCTGATCGCCAGCCCGCATCGTTATCCCGATCTAGCGCGTTTGTGGCATCGATTTGTGGTGCGCGAGTTAGTGCCGGAATTCGAGCGCCTGCGCCTGACAGTGGATGTCAATATCTTTTGCGACGCAAACGCCGATCGATTCCTTCCTCATCTGTTTCCTGGAGTTCGCTTCACTTGTAGCGGTCCAGGCATGCGGGACTTCATGGAATTCTATGATGCGACCGTGAATGCTCCATGTGATTTCGTTCTTTTTCTCGACGCCGACACCTTTGTCCTGGATGGCGCCTGGGCGGGCTCCTATTTCGAATCATTTACCGATCCAAGCGTGGCGGCGGTTTCCTTCGTGCCGCGAAAGGGCGCGCCCGCAATATTTGCGCTGTTATGCCGAACGGAGAGCTACCGCGCTCTGCCTGCGCCGGCGCTTGCCTGCAGATATGAGTTTCCAGAAAATTGGCCGCGGGGAGTCAATCTGCAACCGGGAGACTTTGCAGCCAGGGAGTTGGTCAAGGGCGGAAAGATCGTCATCAATGTGGACGTGGACGAGTCGGCGCGCCACATTGTGAACTTTCGGGGTACGACGGGCCTTCGATCCAGCCGTGAGCACATTACGCGGGCTGCCGGCGAGCAAGCGTTCTTACAGTCGGTCGCCGAGTACCCGGCGTGCCTGACCGCGGCTTACGATAATGTCATGCTCGGCTGCCTCTATGAGTCTCTGTATCACGAGCCTTTCGCGTGTGATCTTGCCGGTACGCCTTTGGGCGCAAGTTTGACCATAGCCGAATTGGAGTACGCGCTGAAAGGAATTCGCGATGTGAAACAGCTTGCGTGGCTGGACGAAAGATTTCAGCATTCCCATCGCAACATCTCGCGCATGGCGGCTCGGGAAGGCGTCGAACTGTCCTTGCCTCCCGTGCGGGCCAATGAAAAGCCCGGTTAACACGATCGGTGAGCAATCGCGGCCGAACGCCGGCACGCAATCCACCACACGACGGGCTGCTCATGTGGGAGGGGGGCCGCTTCTGTTCTCGCCGGCCTGCCCGCACCATGCGGCGCGTCGTTTGGCGGCATTGTATCCCCCGTGGTTGTCGTGAGACCTTGCGATGCGCCAAAATAATAAAGTGCATGATCGAGGAATGGACAAGTCCACAATCATCGCCAAATTGCGGGAGCACGAGGCGGAACTGAGGGCCGTCGGAGTAGAGCATTTGACGCTCCACGGCTCATACGCGCGAGGGACTGCCGTGCGCGACGTGTCGGACGTGGATCTCATAGCGGAATTCGACGGCGGCCGCGAGTATTCCCTCTTGGACAGGGTGAGGCTCGAAAACCGCCTTGTGGACCTCCTGGGGGTGAGGGTGGACCTTTCCCCAGCCCGAATGCTTAAGGAGGAAGGCGTTCGCGAGCACGCCGCACGCGAGGCAGTGCTTGCCTTTTAGAGCCACCGAAACACTGCTGCGGGATATCGCCTACGCAATCGGGATGATCGAGCGGTTCACGGCTCAGATGGACTTCGACGCCTTTCGCGAAGATCCTAAAACTATCGCCGCCGTGGAACGGAAGTTGCAGATTATCAGCGAGGCCGCGATTCGCCCGGGCGCCGTCGCGCAAAGCAAGATTCCGGGCATTGAATGGCGCGAGATTCGGGGTATCGGAAACTGGCTACGGCATCAGTCTGAGCGGATTGAATTGCCGGTCATATTCAAGACCATCAAGGATGATCTGCCGCTTCTCAAGGCCGCGGTTCTGGGGCGCTGCTACCATCTTCGGTAAATCCCAAAGATCCGTTTCCAAGGTGATTTTTCCCGCTGTTAATCCGCGAGAATTTGCCGGCCTCGATACGCGCGTAACGCGCACGCGAATTTTGTATTGGCGGAGGAAGAGGGATTCGAACCCCCGAACGAGTTACCCCGTTAACGGTTTTCAAGACCGCCGCCTTCAACCACTCGGCCATTCCTCCGTCTTCTATCTTAACCGATGCGATCATCCTACGGCACCGCCACGGGCTGGGGATTTCGCCCTTTTCCCTTCGCCCAGAGGGCCCCGGCTAATGCGAGGACGTTTTCTTCAGTGCAACGGCGTTCATGCAGTACCGCAGGCCGCTCGGCGGGGGACCGTCGGGAAACACGTGGCCGAGATGCGCGTCGCACGTGTTGCAGATGGTTTCCACCCGTTTCAGGAAAGCAGGTCCGTCAAAGCGGTAGGCAACGGCATTTACCGCCAGCGGCTGCGTGAACGAGGGCCAGCCTGTACCGGACTCGAATTTTTCCGCGGCGTCGAAAAGGACGGTTTCGCAACAGCGGCAGGCATAGATCCCGGGCTCAAACAAGCTGCACATCTGCGAACTGAACGGGTGCTCGGTGCCCGCCTGGCGGGTGACGTGATATTCCTCCTGGCTGAGTTCCCGGCGCCATTCCGCATCGGTCTTGACGACCTTGCGGTCGGGAGCCGGATTGCCTTCTTTAGCGAGGCGCAAGACATCCGGCCATTTGAGCGTCGTAGGTCCCATCGTGAATCCCATATGTATCCTATTATGAATGAACGGTTGCGAATGATGATGGGGTGGCGAAAAGCGTTACTGCGCAACCCCGCCGGCATTTCTGTCAAGCACGCAATCCATCCGTGTTTTCAATAGATTACAGCAAGATCTTGTCACTCTCCGCCCGAGTGTGCTAATAATGGAGTTCGGATTCCGTTACCCGGCTTCCGACAGACCCCAAAGACAAACCGAAACATGGAGGTTGTACCGTAATGAAGATTCGTCCGCTTTACGACCGCATTGTGGTCAAACGGATCGAGGAGAAGGAAACCATGCAGGGTGGCCTTTACATCCCCGATTCCGCCAAGGAAAAACCGCAGGAAGGCGAAGTCGTCGCCGTGGGCAAGGGCAAGCGCCTCGAAGACGGCAAACTCGTGCCGCTCGACGTCGAGGTCGGCAATCGCATCCTGTTCGGAAAATATTCCGGCAGCGACATCAAGTTGGATGGCGATGAGTTCTTGATCATGCGTGAGGACGAAGTCCTCGGCATTTTGGAAAGTCAGCCAGTAGTGGCCAAGAAGGCTTCCTAAGGAGTTTAAAATCAATGGCGAAACAGATTATATACGCAGAAAATTCCCGTCAAGCAATTTTGCGCGGCGTCAACCAGTTGGCCGATGCGGTAAAGGTCACGCTCGGCCCCAAGGGCCGCAATGTGGTTCTGGAGAAGAAGTTCGGCGGCCCCAACATCACCAAAGACGGTGTGACGGTGGCCAAGGAAATCGAACTGAAGGATCCGCTGGAGAACATGGGCGCCCAGATGGTGCGCGAAGTTGCCTCCAAGACCTCCGATGTGGCCGGCGACGGCACCACCACCGCGACCATTCTGGCGCAGTCCATTTATCGCGAAGGCGTTAAAGCGGTCGCGGCGGGCGCCAATCCGATGGCTCTCAAGCGCGGGATCGACAAGGCTGTCGAAGTGGCCGTCGATGCCGTTAAGAAGCTCTCCAAGCCGGTTTCCGGTGACATGATCGCGCAGGTCGGCACGATTTCCGCCAACAGCGATTCCACCATCGGCAACATCATCGCGGACGCGATGAAGAAGGTGGGCAAGGATGGCGTGATCACGGTGGAAGAATCCAAGACCATGGTCACCGAACTGAGCACCGTGGACGGCATGCAGTTCGACCGCGGCTACCTCTCCCCGTATTTCGTTTCCGACCCCGAGCGCATGGAATGCGTGCTCGAAGATCCTTATATTCTCATCCACGAGAAGAAGATCAGCAACATGAAGGACCTGCTGCCGCTGCTCGAGCAGATCGCGCGCTCCGGCAAGCCCCTTCTGATCATCGCCGAGGAAGTCGAAGGCGAGGCGTTGGCCACCCTAGTGGTGAATAAGCTGCGCGGCACGCTGAACGCCTGCGCGGTAAAAGCCCCCGGCTTCGGCGACCGCCGCAAAGCCATGTTGGACGACATCGCCGTTCTGACCGGCGGCAAATCCATCATGGAAGAGACCGGCATCAAGCTGGAAGGCGTACGCCTGGATGACCTGGGCCGCGCCAAGCGCGTCACGGTGGACAAAGACAACACCACCATCGTGGACGGCAACGGCAGCCAGAAGTCCATCGAAGGCCGCATCAAGCAGTTGCGCGGCCAGATCGACGAGACCACCTCCGACTACGACCGCGAGAAGCTCCAGGAACGCCTGGCGAAGCTGGCTGGCGGCGTGGCCGTGATCAAAGTCGGCGCAGCCACCGAGACCGAAATGAAGGAAAAGAAGGCTCGTGTGGAAGATGCGCTGCATGCCACTCGCGCGGCCGTGGAAGAAGGCATCGTCCCGGGCGGCGGCGTGGCGCTGCTGCGCGCGGCAAAGGCACTGGAAGGCTACACGGCGGAAGGCGACGAGCAGATCGGCGTCAACATCGTGCGGCGCGCCTGCCAGGATCCGATCCGCCAGATCGTGGTGAACTCGGGCACCGAGGGCGCCATCGTGGTGGAGAAGATCCGCGAGAATTCCAACCCGAACTTCGGCTTCAACGCGCAGACCGATACCTACGAAGACCTGGTGGTTTCGGGCGTGATCGATCCCACCAAAGTGACCCGCACGGCGCTGCAGAACGCCGCATCGATCGCTTCCCTGATGTTGACCACCGAAGCCATGGTGGCCGAGATTCCGGAGAAGAAATCGGCTCCAGCCGGTCCCGGCGGCCACGGCGGCCCGGACATGGACTACTAAGTCCGTTCAGTTAAACTTAACTTGACTAAATCGCCGCGCTATCCCGCAAGGGGGGCGCGGCGTTTTCTTTGGAGGGCGGGCAATTCTGCCCGCAGCCGGCTTTTAGCCGGCCCCGGCGATTGCCGATACCTGCCTTGTTAGAATAGGGGCGGAGCACGGAATCGTCCCGCCATGGCTTTTGAAAGTATTGTCGTTCTAGCGTCTTCGGCCGTCGATGCGGACCGGCTCAATAGCGTTACTTTCTGCGATTTCCTCACTTCGCGCCTGGGTCTGCGGCGCGTGCGCGGCGGCCGGGAGCGCGAGCTGGACTGGGTCGTATTGCGGCTGCCCAATCAGCAGGGCCCGCAGTCCACTGAAGATCCTGCCCCGTCCACAGGCCTGGATGATGCACTCGAAGGGGCGGACCTCGTCGTAATTCTCAACCATGCGGAATCCGCGCGAATCCCGTTCCTCGAAGAACTCTTTCATCGGGCTCAGAAGCGAGCACCAGGCGGACAAGCGGGCGTTGTGCTGGTCTACTTGGAAGCTCCTCTCCTGGAGCCGGCGCAGCTCGTGAATGCATGGATTCTACCCGGCGTCGGTCCAGCCCTCAACGAATGGCCCAACCGCCGGGAGGCACTCGATGACGTAGCAGACGGCATTCGCAACTTCCTCCGCATACCGCCACTCGATCATAGGGTTTCGCTCTTCTATTCCTACTCCCACGCGGACGAGGGCCTCCGGACTGAGCTGAGTAAACATCTCGCGTCTTTGCGCCGCAGTGGCTGGATTCGCGAATGGCACGATCGCGAGATCCTCCCCGGCGACCCATGGCCGCAGTTAATCAGTCTGCATCTGGAAAGCGCCGATGTCATCCTGCTCCTGCTCAGTGCCGACTTTATCAATTCAAACTACATCTGGGAAGTCGAGTATAAGCGGGCCATGCAACGGCGCGCTGCCCATGAGGCGCGGGTGGTTGGAGTGGTCCTGCGGCCCGTAACGCTGGAGCCGCTGCCAATCAAGTACCTCCAATTGCTGCCCAAAGACGCCAAGCCAGTCACGCAGTGGTCCGACCACGATTCCGCCTTTCGTAATGTCAGCGAAGGTATTCTCAAGCTGGTGCAGTCGATGAGAACTCCTGCCTCGCCCACTTTTCCGGGTGACCTGGCGGAGCGGATCCTGGATGCCGGCATTCCCGGCAGCGTCACGGTCGGCAAAGAGGTGTTGATCGCCGTTATGATCCGTCGGCCTTCGTCGCCGGGCCTTCGAAGTCTGGTCGAAGTCTATGGACTCCACAAGGAGGAGATTTCGTCGAGTGGCTCGATCCAACTTGAATTCCCGGCCGGCCCGGACGGAAACCCGGCGGAAATGAAGTTGACGGTCAGCATTGAAGCCAAGGGTTTCGAGCCGCAAAAACAGTCCAAGGAAGTGGTGCTCCCACCCGATGGCGACTCCCTTCCCCGATTATTCTCGATGACCCCGCGAGTCGAGGGCGATCTTCTCGCGATCCTGGAACTTTCCGATGACCGGCATTTGCTGACTAGCCTGGTTCTCAAGACTCACAGCGGCACGCAAGAAGCGATGCGCGCGACGCAGCGGATAGAATCCGTGACGCTGCCGCTAGGCCCAGGCCCGGGGTCTCCACCACCGCCGCCACCGCCGCCGCAGTCTGGGCCCGGCTCCGGCCCTCCACGCGGCGGGAGGCATCCGACCGGCGCAAAACAAGCTGCCTACGCCGTAAACTCGCGGCAGGCGATATTGCGCGGCGCCGATCGGCTCGCCGATGCGGTTAAAGTGACCCTCGGCCCCAAGGGCCGCAACGTCGTCCTGGAGAAGAAGTTCGGCAGTCCGAACTTCACTAAGGACGGCATTACGGTGGCCAAGGAAATCGATCTCAAAGATCCCCTGGAGAACATGGGTGCGCAGATGGTGCGCGAAGTGGCCTCTAAGACATCCGATATGGCGGGAGACGGGACTACCACGGCCACCATTCTGGCGCGGTCGATCCTCCGCCAGGGCATGCAGGAGGTTGCCGCCGGAGCCGGCGCGGTGGCCGTGAAGCGTGGCATCGAGAAGGCAGTGAAAGTGGCCATTGCGGAAATCAGGAAGCTCTCCAGGCCGGTTTCCGGTGAGATGATCGCGCAGGTCGGCGCTATTTCCGCCAACGGCGATTCCACTATCGGCAACCTCATCGCGGACGCCATGAAGAAAGTGGGCAAGGATGGCGTGATCACGATCGAAGAATCCACGACCATGGTCACCGGGCTGAGCACCGTGGAGGGCATGCAGTTCGACCGCGGCTACCTCTCCCCGTACTTCGTCTCCGACCCCGAGCGCATGGAGTGCGTGCTCGAAGATCCCTATATCCTCATCTACGAGAAGAAGATCGGCAACATGAAGGACCTGCTGCCGCTGCTCGAGCAGATTGCGCGCTCCGGCAAGCCCCTTCTGATCATCGCCGAGGAAGTGGAAGGCGAGGCGCTGGCGACGCTCGTCGTGAGCAAGCTGCGCGGCACGCTGAACGCCTGCGCGGTAAAAGCTCCCGGCTTCGGCGACCGCCGCAAAGCCATGTTGGACGACATCGCCGTTCTGACCGGCGGCAAGTCCATCATGGAAGAGACCGGCATCAAGCTGGAAGGCGTACGCCTGGATGACCTGGGCCGCGCCAAGCGCGTCACGGTGGACAAAGACAACACCACCATCGTGGACGGCAACGGCAGCCAGAAGTCCATCGAAGGCCGCATCAAGCAGTTGCGCGGCCAGATCGACGAGACCACCTCCGACTACGACCGCGAGAAGCTCCAGGAACGCCTGGCGAAGCTGGCTGGCGGCGTGGCCGTGATCAAAGTCGGCGCAGCCACCGAGACCGAAATGAAGGAAAAGAAGGCTCGTGTGGAAGATGCGCTGCATGCCACTCGCGCGGCCGTGGAAGAAGGCATCGTCCCAGGCGGCGGCGTGGCGCTGCTGCGCGCGGCAAAGGCACTGGAAGGCTACACGGCGGAAGGCGACGAGCAGATCGGCGTCAACATCGTGCGGCGCGCCTGCCAGGATCCCATCCGCCAGATCGTGGTGAACTCGGGCACCGAGGGCGCCATCGTGGTGGAGAAGATCCGCGAGAATTCCAACCCGAACTTCGGCTTCAACGCGCAGACCGACACCTACGAAGACCTGGTGGTTTCGGGCGTGATCGATCCCACCAAAGTGACCCGCACGGCGCTGCAGAACGCGGCATCGATCGCATCCCTGATGTTGACCACCGAAGCCATGGTGGCCAAGATTCCGGAGAAGAAATCGGCTCCGGCCGGTCCCGGCGGCCACGGCGGCCCGGACATGGACTACTAAGTCCGTTCAGTTAAACTTAACTTGACTAAATCGCCGCGCTATCCCGCAAAGGGGGCGCGGCTTTTTTTATTGCGCTCAGCGCGCCCGCGCCGATCGAAACCGCGCAGGCTTAGTCCGTGCGCGCATACGAGATTTTCCGATGTGCGAGGCCCTACTCGTATCTGAGCGCAACCGCAGGGGCGACCCGCATGGCGCGCTGCGCGGGAATCTAGCAAGCCGCAAGCGAAACCCCTACGAGTATCACTGCGACACCGGAAACGTGGGGAAGTCGTCTGGTGCAACACCGAATAGCAAGCCCGAAATCGCCCTGCCCATTGCCAACGCGAGCGGTAGTCCGATCGCCAGGCCGATCAGCGCGAGCGATTTCATGCGTGCGGCGATATTGTCTTCGGTTTCCCTGTCGATGTGATCGCGAAGGTCCGCATCCAGGTCGGCGAGCATTCGCTTGCGGCGCCTCATGATCGACCCTCCTGCCCCGTAGGCCGTAGAATCCGGGCGATGGCTCCCGCCAGTTTGTCCCACTTCCAGGTCTCTACTGCCAATTGTCTCCGGCCCCTGGGCGTCAACTTGTAAAACTTTGCGCGGCGATTATTTTCCGACGTGCCTTCTTCCGCCGAAATCCAGCCTCGTTTGATCAGCCGGTGCACTGCCGGATACAGCGATCCCTACTCGACCTGCAAGATTTCGTCCGAGTTGAACTCGATGGCTTTGGCGATGGCGTGGCCGTGCGCCGGCCCAAGCAGCAGCGTGCGGAGAATCAGCAGGTCGAGGGTTCCTTGCAGAAGTTCGATGCGCTCGCGTGGGTCTTTAGTAGACATTCTAGGTCATGATACGGTGCTTCCGGTAGAATCTCAAGGTGTGTGCTTTGGCGAGCGACTGCCGGGGGTTCACCTGGTGGTATTTGATAGGCGCGAGAAATACCTGGCTTAATGGTCGTTAGTTATCTTTCCTATCGATAAAGATTTATCTTGACAAATCATTTGATAGAGCGCATATTAGAGCAGTACTAGTCCATATACGACATAAGTACTAAGAGTTTCCCTTTAAAAAGGGGATAACGCAGACAGAGTATACGGCGAGTCAGACTCCTTTAATGACTGGCAGCGAGCGATTGAGCCGGTTCCGCCAAATTCCTGGCGCCAAACCGCCGATCGCGTCAGCATGCTGGAATGTTTGGCGGGCTCCCGCAATCTGCGCTCTTTAGAGCATCGGTCAGACCAGCGTGTTGGCTGTGTCCCACTCTGCTCCCGAGCATCCTCACAACCGGCCAACTGCCACCAGTGCCTGTCGTGGTTCCGATATCGCCCAGCCGCCCCCTCTCGAGCAGAGTTGTGGGTGGGAGCGTTTAGGACCTTTTGGACGGCGCATTCGGGGGAAGCGAAGCCTGCCTTTTCCCACTTCAACGTGCTTTCAATACGGCCATCGTAGATGGGTATCCCAACCATCACGCGGGGACCGGAAGTTTGACAAACCAAGCCAACCCCGATCCATGCGGAGGTATCATGTCCCCACTCGCAGAACGAAATCATAGCGATCGCTCGCCGCTCAAGCTGGAGCTACACGCCGAGGTGGCCAGTGCCCTCGATGAGGCCAGGCATTTACGCGGGCGGGTGCGTTGCCTGCTTGCCAGGCTACAGGACAGTCCGCCGGGAGTGACTACCGGTGCGGCCCAAACGGGATACGCGCGGCCGAATTCACCGAAGATTTAATAAGCATAAAGAGAGAAAACGAAAATGATACGTATTGTTCTTTACTCGAATCAGCCAATCCTGGCGAAGGGTCTGGAGAGCTTGATCGTCTCCGATCCCGCACTTGAATTAAGCGCTTATTGCTCGACTTCAGCCGCGCTGAAGGAGCAGATGGCAAACGAAAAACCCGATTTGGCAGTGCTGGACCTGACGCCGGAGATCACGTTCGCCATGCTCGGCGAACTACAGAGCCTGGCCCCGCAATGCAAGTTGATCCTATGGACCGACTTGATAGCCGGCGATTTTGCTTTGCAGGCGCTCAGCGCGGGCGTTCGCGGTGTCCTGCGCAAGACCTTGCCCGCGGAAGGGCACCGCCAATGTTTGCACAAGGTGTTTTCGGGTGAACTCTGGTTTGAAAAGAGCCTGACCGACAGCTTTCGCTCCGCCCGGCGCGTGTCGCTCTCGCCACGGGAGAGCCAATTGGTGAGCATGCTGACCCGCGGCCTCAAGAATAAGGAAATGTCTCACGAATTAGGGATTACGGAGGGCACTGTCAAGGTTTACCTGTCTCATCTTTTTACCAAGTCAGGGGCCAAAGACCGGTTCGATCTCGCCGTCCAGGGTCTGAGGAACTTCAGCCTAGCCAACATTTCCGCCGAGGGAAAAGGCGCCGGGCTCAGGTCCTTATCCATGGAGCCGTTATGCCGGTAACGAGGTCCGAACCGTACCTGGCGTCGATCGAAGACATCCGGCGTGCTTCTGCTTATTCCACAGACACACCCATTCTTCGCACTCCTCATTGGAAGGTGGTATGTGCGGACCCGCCCGCGGTTTCGCCAGCCACTCGACAGCCGGCCGCCCCAGGCCACGCCGCCGCAACTTCCGATCCCGCGTTCCTCGCACCAGAGGATTTCCTGGCGTCAGAGGCGGATCTCTTCAGCATCCTTGCGCACGTGAGCGGTGGCTACGGTCCGCACTCCCAACAGCGCCGGCGCGGCCAGATACCCCGAGAAACGGCTCCGTCTTACCCGCTCCCGCACGCCGCCGCGCCACTCACGCGGGCGCAATCGCATGCTGCGATTCCGGCGTCCGCCCAACCTTCCGCGCGGCGCAATCCGGACGGCGTAGAGGATGGCCGGTATCGTATTCAGCGACGCCAGCTTTGCAAATGCGGGGAGTGCAGATGGTGCTTGGATAACCTCCGCTGGGACCGGATCTTCAATGAGAGGTTTGCGGATCCCACCTACTACGGAAGCTTGACGATCAGACACAATTCCGCGCTTTCGGAGGCGCGGTGACGTTGGCGGAATCCGGAATCGGCACAGCCGAAAGCACCGAGCGCCCCATGGCAGCGGTATTATTCGGTGTTATAAGGCTATATGTGGACGATTTCGTCCAAGTTAACCATTGTTATGGTAGTGAATATCCGTTGACAGTTGTCCCTATAAGGTCCATATTAGGACTGCCATGCATGGAAGATCCGATGACAGCAACAATTGTGCTGGCGCCAGAGATTATTCCAGAAACCGTCAGCCAATAGGCAACGGCCGGCAGCAGCCGGCTCTGTCCCCCACCTGAAGATCCTTACGGCGGGTTCGCTCGCAGACACCACTTTTCGTGGTTTCGGTAGCCCTCCCAGTCTAGCCGAACGAAAGCGGGCAAGGCCGCTCAAAGCCGAAAACTCCGTTCCGATTTCGGCGGGACGATCGCCGTCCATGCCGGGCGTCCAGACCCTTCCAAGGCCGGCTACGGGAACCACTCACAATCTGGAAGCGCGCCACCGAGCCGCTTTCCTTTATCGACGATGAACGCAGTGTGCCCGCGGTCAAGGCACAAGTAGGCTGAAGAAACCAAGACGATGTATTCGCTCACGCTAGGCATGGCAATCGAAAACGAGCAACTCTGGAACGAGGTAAAGACCTGTCTGCCGGCGTTGCCTTTGCGGTCTGTCATCGAGCACCGGGACATGTCCACCATGGGCTCTTTCCTGGAGCGGTTGGAGCGCTTGCGCCCGGAAGTGGTGCTGCTCGACGTGGCATCGGCGAAAGAGCCCATTGGCGAACTGATCCCCATGATCCGGGCCAAGGCGCCGGAGGCCACCATCATAGCGTTGCACATGACCGCCGACGCGGCCGCCATCCTGAGCGCCATGCGCGCGGGTGCGAACGAATATGTCTATCCGCCCATCGAATCGTCGCTACGTGCGGCGCTGGAGCGAAGGTCGGCGGATGGACGCCGGCACAGCGCCGGAATGCGTTTCGGCGGGCGCACCATCGGGTTCTTCTCCTCCAAGGGCGGTTGCGGCGCCACCACGGTGGTCTGCCACCTGGCGGTGGAACTGGGGCGACGCGGCCAGAAAGTCCTGCTGGCGGACCTGGATTTGGACGCGGGCCTGATTGGTTTTCTGACCAAGGCCAAGCCCGGCTACTCGATCCTGGACGCCGTCAGCAATCTGCACCGGTTGGATGTGAGCTATTGGAAGGCGTTGGTCTCCAACGGCATACCAGGCGTAGAAATCATCGCCGCACCCGGGGCCACCGCGGATAAGACCTTTCCGCAGAAAGAGCAGTTGCGGCAATTGTTCAGTTTTCTGCGATCGGTTTACGACTTCACCCTGATCGATATGGGGCGCAGCCTGACGCGCGAAGGCGTAGGCGCGCTGGAAGAGATGGATGAAGCCTATCTGATCAGCACGCTGGAAGTTCCAGCGCTGCATCAGGCCAAACAAGTAATGCAAGTCCTGATGGATGCCGGTTATGGCAAGGACCGGCTGAAACTGATCCTGAATCGGGTGCCCAAGCGCTCGGAACTGGCGCCTGGCGAGATTGAGAAGATTCTGGGGCTGCCGGTCTATGCGGTACTGCCCAGTTGCTACCCGGAGTTGCACGAGTGTTATTCGGTGGGCAAGTTGCTGCCGGAGCGGAGTGTACTGGCAACAGCAATCCGCGAACTCGCCACGCGCATGGCGGGTTTGGAACAACAGCCGGCGGCGAAGAAGAAGTTTGGCGGATTGTTTGTTAAGAAGGTGATGGGCCATGGGTGATAGGTGGTGGGTGACAGACCCATAACCCATAACCTACAACCTGGCAGTCAATTGCGAACGAGGGTGAAAAGTGGCAACAACTATAAACGGATCGCTGACGAAGAATGGGGAGAAAGAAGCGGGCTGGGTGAACCGCCTGTTCACTCAAGAGAGGGCAGTCCTGGAGCACCAGGAACTGAAATTTGCCCTGCACCGCAAGCTGCTGGACCGCATCAACCTGGAGGCGCTGGCGACGCTGGGCGGCGAGCGCGTACGCACCGAAGTGCGCGGCGCGGTGGCCAAGTTGATCGAGGAAGAGAAGACACCGCTCAGCCTGCTGGAAAAAGAGCGGGTAGTGGAAGAGGTCCTGGATGAGGTCTTTGGGTTGGGTCCGCTCGAGCCGCTGCTGCAGGACCCCACCATCTCCGATATCCTGGTGACGACGCCGCGGCTGGTCTACGTGGAGCGCAACGGCAAACTGTTCCGCACGTCGGTCGAATTCAAAGACAACGCGCACCTGCTGCGCATCATCGAGAAGATCGTATCGAGAGTGGGACGGCGCGTGGACGAATCCTCGCCGCTGGTGGACGCGCGCCTGCCGGACGGATCGCGCGTGAACGCGGCCATTCCGCCGGTGGCGGTGGACGGACCGCTGCTTTCCATCCGCAGATTCGGCAAGAGCCTGATGCAGGGCAAGGATCTGGTAACCCGGCTCACGCTCACCGATGGCATGTTGGAGTTGTTGCAGGCGGCGGTGCGGGCGCGGTTGAACATTATGATCAGCGGCGGTACGGGCGCCGGAAAAACCACGCTGCTGAACGTGCTTTCCAGTTACATCCCGGAAGACGAGCGCATCGTGACCATTGAGGACGCGGCGGAGTTGCGCTTGCAACAGACGCACGTGGCGCGCATGGAAACGCGGCCGGCCAACGTGGAAGGGCAGGGCGCGATCAAGATTCGGGATCTGGTGATTAACTCTCTTCGTATGCGCCCCGACCGCATCATCGTGGGCGAGTGCCGCGGCGAGGAAGCGCTGGACATGCTGCAGGCCATGAACACAGGCCACGACGGCTCGCTGACCACGGTCCACTCCAACAACCCGCGCGACGCCCTATCCCGGCTGGAAGTGATGGTTGGCATGGGCAACTCCAACATGGGCGTGCGCGCCATCCGCCAGCAGATCGCGGCCGCGCTCGATCTCATCGTGCAGGTTTCGCGTTTCAGCGACGGCAGCCGCCGCGTGACCCACATAACCGAAGTGATCGGTATGGAAGTAGAGACCATCACACTGCAGGATATTTTCCTGTTCGAAAAGGTGGGGATTGCAGAAGACGGCCGCGTAACCGGGCGCTTCCGTGCTACCGGCATACGTCCCCGTGCCAGCGAGCGGATCAAGGCGTGCGGCATCCAACTGCCGACGTCGTTGTTCCAGACAGTGGTGGAGATCAACTAGCGTATGTCGCGATTATTGACCATTTTTCCCGCGCCGGCCGGGCAAGCAGATCGCCGATTCGAGACGCACGCGGGACCGACAGCGACGGTGAGGCGTTCACCGTGATTCAGCAACTCATCGAGGTTGGGACCGGCAAGAAGGAGCCAAACCCTCAAGGGCATGGCCGCGAATCTCGCCGGGAAAAACGCTACCCGTTGGTCTGCGCTCTACAGATTTCCTGGCAGCGCGCAAACGGAGAATTGTGCACCACCCGGGCCACCTGCCGCGAGATCTCGCTGCACGGCGCCCTCGCGGAGTGCAACGAACCTCTGGTGGCTCGTTCGAACGTATACCTCAGCGCCCCAAACTATGGTTTGATGGGCAATGCCACAGTTCGATATTGCCGGCGACTGGCTATGAAATTCGCAATCGGCTTGGAATTCACCTGGGCCGCGGTTTTCGCCGAGGAGGGCAGGAAGCAGATGTCCCCCGGGCCGAGATAATAGTCGCAGTCGCGCGCAGCGCTTTCACTTCGGTTTCACCTGGATGATCGCCATCATGCCTGCATCTTCGTGATCCAGAATGTGGCAATGGTAAACGAACTTGCCCGCGATTTGCGGTTCCCGGAAGTCCATGCGCAACGTCACCGTCGGGTAAGCGCCAGTCCCGCTCCAGGCCGGCACGATCACCGTGTCCCGCAGATCGGGAGCTGCAAATGGCGTGCTATCGACCGCCAGAAATAGAAAATGGATCTGGTGAATGTGAAATGCGTGCGTCTCGCCGGTGCGGTTCTCGACGGTCCAATCTTCCACGGCCCCTACCGTGGTCGTGATGGCCGGCGGGTCCGACATGCTGAACACTTTGGGCTTCTGTCCATCGACAGTGATGAAGAATTCCGTAGGACCGTTTGAACCGTTGGTCGCTTCCGCGAAGTATATCTTCCGCTTCGCCGTGACGGGCGCGGTCTCCAGGCCCGCGAAGCGCAGCGGTCCGGCGGGCGGCGTGGATGTCCCCGGCAGCGCCGGCGGTTCCTGCGCATCCGCGAAAGTCTCGATCACCGCCAGTTCCTGCGGCGGATTGGGGTTGCCGATCGGCCCCGTATTGAAACCGATCTGCTGGAAGGTGGCGGCTTGATTCGCGGCGGGGCCTTGCATGATGAACTCGGCGCGGCCCGCGGGCGGAATCTGGATGGTGGTCACCTGGGTTGTTCCGGACACCGGGATGCCGTCCAATTCGACGATTTCTAACGGTTGGGGCGTGGACCCGAACCAGATCTGCAGCGACAAAAAAGCCTGGGAGGAGGCATTCGCCACGCGCCAAAACTCCTTCGCGCCCGGCTTCATCCTGACGATGGGCGAGGGCGAAAACGGAGCGAGCGCAGGCTGATAGTTCAGCGTCAATTGACTTGGTCCCGCGATCCAGGAGCTGGGGTTGGTGAATTGTTGCCGGATGACAAACACGCGCTCCGGTAATCCGGCTACTTGGGGCTTTAGCTTTTCGATGCCACCGATAATCAGGGCGCCGGGCGCGCCGCCGTTCACTTGCAGAGTGACTTCCCCGTGCAGGTGCGGATGATACCAGTACATGCCCGGCGCGTCGTTGCCGGGAATCTCGAAGCGATATTGGAAGGGCGGATCGGTGTTTTGCACGTCGGTCGTCAGAATTTCATCCTCATGACACCGAGGCGGGATATTCAATCCGTGAAAGTGGATGTTGGTGGAAGTGGCTACCATGGTCCCGCCGGTGCAGGGATCGTTCGGCGTGGTCCGGGTGCTCATACCGGACATGCCGGACATACCGGTCATGGACTTGACCGCTTTCGGTCCGGGAGGCGGCGGAGGCACATAAGTCAATCGATTGGTCAGATCCAGAGCCAACTGGTCGCCTGGATTCAGGCGCAGCGTCGGCGCCTCTACCGGCCCCTGGCTGGATTGGTAGACGTAACACTCATGCAGGTAGCCCAGGCTATCGAAGGAACTGCGGAATGTGAAGCCGGCGTGGAGCACGCCGTTCTGGCTGACGACCTCCGGTGGATTGTTCACCACGCTGCCCGGATTGGGTCGCGCGGGACACTGCGCAGCGGCAACACCGGCGGCCAGTAGCAGGGCCAGAGATACGAATATGAATTTCTTCATGGCGTCACCGGATACGCGGCAATCGACAGCAGGTAGGAGAATTCGCCCGGATCGGAGACCGGCGAGTTCGCAGACTCCGTCAGCGTGCAGGCTGTGCCATCCCGGGTGAACTGAAGCATACCGATGTAAGATTTTCCGCTGGAGCCAAACTCCGGGACATAGATCATGCCGCCGGCGCCGCTGGTCAGTTGCAATCCGATGTTCCCCAGATAGGCGAACTTAGTATAGAATCCGCTGAGTGTATGCGAGGTGCACCCGGGGCGCACTTGACCCGTGGCAGCGTCGAAATAGGCCGCGGTCACCTGGCCCGCGGAACCGTTAGTGACAAAGAGGAGTGTCCCGTCCGGACTTAGCCGCACGTTACCGGAATTCCACGCCGCGCCTAAATCGTAAGCGATCGTTGGACTCAACTTGCCCGCCGAGATATCGGACACTTCCACGGTCGTTCCGGTCGAGGCATCTCCAAAAATCGCGTAATGTCCGTCCTGGGTGATGGCAATGCCATTCGGCAGGTGATCGTCGGTGGAGCCCGTAGAATACTGCTCATCGCCGTTGGGCACGGGGACGCCGCCAGAAATATCGAACGACTCGATGGAGCCGTCTCCGTAGGTTACCACCATGATATGGCCGCGAATCGCCATGCCATCCACCGTACCGCCGCCAAGGCCGTCCGCAAAGATGTCGCTCACGAAACTGAGCGTACACCCCGCCTGCACGTGAAATGTCGCAATAGTCGTCGAGGCGGTGAAGGTCGCGTAAAGGTATTCGGAATTGGCGGCCAGCCCGATACCATTGGTGGCGCCGGAGTCGGTGGCCGAGCCGTAGAAGTTTCCAGTCACGGTGTGCGTCAGGCCGTCGATGCCCACAATGTCGCCATCCCAGGCATTCGATACATAGACGCAGGCATCTGCGCCGTCGGGAACCGCGATCACGCGGGCGGTTGCGAAGAAGCCGCCCTGGATGCCGCTCCCCCCGGTTACCACGCTGGTCTTAGCGCCCAGGGTGCCATCCGGGTTCACCGTGCGGAACGTGGCCGTGCCTGGAAATGGGGGCGCCTGGTCGTCGTTGGTGACGATGAAACTGCGCAAGCCCGGGCCGGCGCCCAGAGCCACGGTACAGAACACGATGGCTGTGAATGCGATTCTCAAAGCCCTTCCCTGCGCTCCCTCGCCCATCAAGTATAGCCCGGCAGGCGGCGGGTGGGACGTCGCGGATTTATGCTAAACTCCCAAAGACATTATGCAAAAACTTTCCCTTGCGCTGGTTGCCTTCGCGGCCCTGGCCCATGCTCAGACGTGGCAGCCGCTCGTGAATCAACCGACTTTTTCCGCCAGTTCGGCATTACTTCTTACAGACGGCACGGTGATGGTGCAGGCGCTTGTATCGGGAACGGGCTCACGGGAATGGTGGCGGCTCACGCCCGACTCCAATGGAGATTATGTCAACGGAACCTGGTCGCAGTTGGCCTCGCTGCCCGCGGGATATGGGCCCCTGTATTACGCGTCCGCGGTCCTGCCCAACGGAATGGTGGTGATCAACGGCGGAGAATACAATTTGGGCAACAGCATCGTGGAAACGAACCTGGGCGCGATCTATAACCCTGTGACTAACAAGTGGAGGAAGGTGGCCGCCCCATCCGGGTGGACGGAGATTGGCGACGCACAGAGCGTAGTATTGAGCAACGGATCTTACATGTTGGGGAACTGCTGCAGCAACAAGCAAGCCATTTTGGATGCCACCACGCTTACCTGGACAATCACAGGCGCGGACAAGGCCGACTCGAATGCGGAAGAAGGATGGACCCTGCTGCCGGATGGCTCGGTGTTGACCGTGGACGTGACGGACACGCCCAATTCTGAACGTTACATCCCTTCGTCCGGCACATGGAGCAGCGCCGGAAAGTTGCCGGTGAACCTGGAGGATTACTCGGAGATGGGGCCCGCGGTTCTGCGCCCCGATGGGACCGTGTTCGCGACCGGGGCCAGCGGTAAGACGGCGATCTACACGCCCGGGGCCGGAGGGACAGTGGGAGTCTGGACGGCCGGCCCGAATTTTCCGGTGGTCAGCGGGAAACAAGTTGACGTCGCCGATGGCCCCGCGGCGCTGCTGCCGAATGGCGACGTGCTGGTAGCGGCCAGTCCCGGAGCCTACAAGCTGCCGCTCACTTTCTATGAATTCGACGGGACCAATCTGAATTCCGTGCCGGGAACGCCCGACGCAGCGAGCGATTCCTCGTTCTACGGGCGCATGCTGGTGCTTCCCACCGGGCAGATATTCTTCACGGATGGCAGCAAGGATATTGAAGTGTTTACCGGGACGGGACAGCCGAGCCCGGCATGGGCGCCCGTGATTTCGACCGCGCCCAAGACCGTGGCTCCCGGGAAGACATACAATATTTCCGGCGTCGGATTCAACGGCATGTCGCAGGCCAGCGCTTACGGCGACGATTACCAGTCGGCTACAAACTATCCGCTGGTGCGCATTACGATGACGGCCAGCGGAAACGTATTCTATTGCCGGACGTTCGGCCACAGCAGCATGGCGGTGGCCTCTCCGGCGACGGTCTCGACACACTTCGAAGTGCCGTCCGGGATTCCGGCGGGCAGCGGCGAACTGGTGGTGGTGGCGAATGGCATCGCTTCCACGCCGGTTGCCGTCACCGTGAATTAACGCAGTCGCGCTTTTCAGAACACGATCTTCACGCCGGCCTGGACCAACCGCGGGGCCGTGGCGCTAACCACCTGCCCAAACGTGGAGCTGGCGATGTTGCCGTCAACGGCTTGCGGTCCAAAGAACTGTGCATGGTTGAAGACGTTGAAAGCTTCCAGGCGGAACTGCAGGGATTTCGATTCGGTCAGGCGCAGGTTCTTGAGCAGCGCCATATCGAAATTCAGCATTCCGGGACCATGGAAATAGCGCCGCGAGGCGTCGCCCGGAGTACCCAATACATTCTGGCTGAACAGGTCCGGATTGAAGTACGGCCGGCCGTTCCGGGCATTGTGGTTCAGATTGAGGGAACCAGCCGCTACATCCGGCTCATCGACGCCATAGTTGTTAATGCCGTTTGGCTCGGCGCCCAACAAGGAGTTATCGCCGTAGTCCGTAAGGGTCACCGGCAGCCCCGTGCTGAAGCGCGTGATCCCGGATAATTCCCATCCTTGAATGGCGCGGTTTGCGCCGCGCAACCAGCGCTCGAAAGGAAGCCGGTAATTGTAACTCGCCACAAAGTTCTGCCGGATATCGAAGGCGGATAAAGCCCTGCTGAGCGCGGGATTCAGCGGGTAGACCTCTTCGCCCAGGTTAGAAGATTGATCGAGGGACTTACTATAGGTATACGCGGCCAGCAACTGCAGGGGCCCGCTGGTGTGGCGCAATGTGACTTGCAGAGCGTTGTAACTGGAGTTACCGATGGTGGCTTCCAGAGTGTCGCTTCCGAAATTCGGCCCCAGCGGCCCCCGGGTTCCGTTGATCGTCCGGCCGGAAGAAGTGACGAACACGTTGCTTTCGTTGAACGGACCGCAGGGAGCCTGGCCCGGAGCCAGATTGGCCGGGTTACTCAGTTGCAGACAAAGCGCGGGATTGCCCGGATTGGCCTCCTCCAGCACCAGCAGGCGATGCGCCTGGGTGCCTACGTAGCTCGCGGCCAGCACCGTGTTGTTCCCGAATCCATGCTCGATAGAGAGCATATACTCTTCGGTGTAAGGAATCCGGTTGTTGGCCGGGTAAGCCGGCACGCCGCTGATGGGTTCAAACTGGGACCAGTCAAGACTCGCGTCCGGGTGGCTGGCCGAGGTGTTTAAGGGCGCAAGCTGCACCGGAAAGTACTGGCCCAGGTTTTGACCTGTTGCCGCGCTGACGAATGGCGTGGCAAATAGTGGCGGAGCGGGGCTGGTGTAAGTGGTTCCATACGGGGCATTCGCGCTCATGATGCCGATGGTCAGCGCTTCGATAGCGGTATAGAACATGCCATAACTGGCCCTGATGCTGGTCTTGCCGGAACTGCCAGGCGAGTACGCCAAGCCCACCCGCGGCGCGAAATCCCGATTCCCGGCGGGCGCCAGGGTACGGGGCACGCCGGGGTCTGTGGGAAACAGGATACCGGCGGGCGCACCTGGAAAAACGATGGACTGGCGGCCGGGTTCGAAAGTGGCGATCTGATTATATTTCTCGTACCACGGTTCGATGCGATCCCAGCGCAGGCCGTAATTCAACGTCAGGTTCTTCTTGATGCGCCATCCATCCTGCGCGTACAGTCCGGCGTATTTGTTGCGGCCGTAGAACGACTGAAGCTGGCTTTGGTTGTACTGGCTGGGAATCCCCAGCAGGAAATCCGCGAAGTCACTGCCGGTTTCGCTCCCATAGAATACAAAATTGCCGTTCAATTGCGCAACGGGATTGACGTTGACCTGGTCCGCATGGAACTGCGCGCCGGCCGCGATGGTGTGCGCCCCGGCGACTTTTGAGAGGTTATCGTTCGTTTGGAAGGTGTTGTTGACCTGCTTAAGCTCGTTGGTATTCGTCCCGATCGAGAAGTCATTGAAATTGACGCTTTCCACACCCTCGGTCTGGGGCGACAAGGCCACGATACCCGGCGTATGCCGGCCTACAACGAAGCCCTGGGATGCCAGACTGACCCCCACACCTCCAATGGGACGTCCCAAATCCGTGGAGTCGCGCATGAAGCTGACATGCAGTTCGTTGACGGCGGTAGCGCCGATGGTCTTGGTGTCACCCAAGGCCAGCAGTTGCGCGCGGCCCAGATTCAGAGCGTTGAAGCCCGGGACGTTCGCGCCCCCCTGTGCCACGGGGTATGGATTGTCCTGCCGCCAACCGTCTAAGAAATAATAGGCGGACAAGCGGCCCAAACGGCTATCGCCGTCGAGGCGCAGAGCTCCCTTGTTATCTCCGAGGGTTTCGTTGTAGGACGAAGTGGAATAGGTCGAATTCGCGTTGTTGGGCGCGGGAATGTATGGCAGAAGATTCGCAGCGGGCGCGGACCACGCGCTCGCCGGTACGATGGCATTCGGGAGCACGCACTGGGTGGGATTGGTGCAGCCTGGGAAGTAGTAGGGCTCACCGGCCGTCACGCCGTAGCCGAGTCTCCCGGAGAGCTGGCTGGCCCAATAGGGGCCGCTGACGGTCGCCGGTACCAGGTTTCCATTTGGGCCGGTAGTGGCGAATGCGCTCGCCAGATCGGACAGATTTCCGGCGCGGTCCTGGAGCGAGGGAACCGGGATCTCGCCGGTATCGATTCCCTGGGTCAAACGGGTGCCCTGGTAATCGGCAAAAAAGAAGATCCGGTTCCGTTTGATCGGGCCACCCAGCGTGGCACCGAATTGGTTCTGGTTGAAGGCGCCGCGCGTGGGAGAGAAATAATTGCGGGCATCCAGATCCGTGTTACGCAAGAATTCGAAAAGATCGCCATGAAAGGCGTTGGTTCCGGACTTGGTCACGACACTGATTTGGCCGCCGCTGAACTCGCCATACTCCGCGTCGAAATTGCTGGTCAGAATCCGGAACTCGTCGATCGAATCCAGATTGGGAACGATGGCCGCGCCCATGTTCACGTCTTCTTCGACGTCGCTGCCATTGAGCACGAAGCTGTTGGCGAATTCCCTCTGACCGTTGATGGAAACCGTACCGGGGTTCAAATCGCCGGATGGAGAAAAGGCGCTGACACCCACATCCTGCGTGGTGTCCGTGGTGAGGGAAGTGACTGGCACGACACCGGCTTGCAGTGCGAGCAAGTCGGTGAAACTACGGCCATTCAGCGGTACAGCCGTCATTTGCTTGCCCGTGATCACCTCACCGAGCTGGGTGTCGGCGGTTTCGACGTGCGCGGCGGATCCGGAAACGGTGACGGTTTCAGTCCTTTCGCCGATCGATAGGCGTGCGTCCAGTACCGCTTTGCCGGCGACGTCGATCGCAATACCGGTACGCCGCAGAGGCTTGAAACCCGCGGCCACTACTTCGACATCATAGCGGCCCACCGGCAGGTTCTGGAACGCGAAGAAGCCGTGGCCGTCGGTGGCGACGCTTTCTTTCACGGCGCCGGAGATGGCCGTGACGCGCGCAGACGGAACCGCCTTGCCGGCCGGGTCGGTGACCGTGCCCAGCAGGCTTCCGCCCTCGCCGGCCCAGAGGGCGGAGGTCATCAGGAGGAACAGGCCCATGCCGGCCGAGGATCTTCTCTTGCAAGTCATTTGCATCAATAAAACAGAATACCCATTTGATCCTTGGCTGTAAAACAGTTTTTCGCAACTCAGTTGCAATTAGCACGGAATGGCGAGTTTTGCCGGGCGAATGGCAGCTAAGGGGGGAATCAGGGCCCTCTGGCGCTATGCCTGGGGCCCGCTGCAAGGCAGGTTGTCGATCAGCCGCGTGCCGCCGACCCACACCGCCGCGGCCACCCGCACGGGACCGGCGATGCGCTCCACCGGCTGCATGTCCGAGTCGCCGGCGATCTCCAGATACTCGACCCGCATGCGCGGCTCCCCGGCCAGGACATCCAGCGCGGCAAGCTTGACCGCCTGCGCGCCGGTTTCGCCAGCCGCTATGCGCTGTGCGGCCACGCGCAGGGCCTGGTAGATTCGCGGCGCGATGCTCCGCTCTTCCGCGCTCAAATGCCGGTTGCGCGAGCTCAGCGCCAGGCCATCCGGCTCGCGCACGGTGGCAACGCCGGCGATCTCCACGGGCAGGTTCAGATCTTGCACCATGCGGCGAATCACCGCCAGTTGCTGCGCGTCCTTTTCACCGAAATACGCGCGATCCGGCTGCACGATCTGAAACAGTTTCAGAACCACGGTGGCGACTCCCCGGAAGTGACCCGGGCGGAAGCGGCCCTCCATGGCATCCGCCACGCGCCCCACTTCCACAAAGGTCACTTGGGGCCGCGGATACATCTCCTCTACCGGCGGCGCGAAAACCACATCTACACCGCGTGCGGCGCAAAACGCCAGATCGGCTGCGAGCGGCCGCGGATACCGGGCGTAGTCCTCGCTCTGGTTGAATTGCGCCGGATTGACGAAGATGCTGACCGCTACTGTCGCGGATGCGGCGCGGGCTTCGTCGATCAGGCGGCCGTGACCTTCGTGCAGGGCGCCCATAGTGGGAACGAATCCGAGGGGACGCCGCGATTGCGCCAGCCATCGCCGCATATCCGCGATCGAGTGGATGGATTGCAACGCTACTTCGCCTCTACCGTCAGGTCTGGCGCCAGGTCTGCCGCCAGGCGGCGGTGGCCCGATGGAAACCGGCCCATCCGCACGTCGTCGGCGTAGGCCTTCGCGGCGGCCACGGCTTGCTCGCCCAGGTCCGCGTAGCGCCTCACAAATGGCGGTACGGCGTCGGGCGAGAGACCCAGCATGTCGTAGCTCACCAACACCTGGCCATCGCAATGCGGACCCGCCCCGATGCCGATCGTCGGAATGCGCAGCTCGGCCGTGACGGTTTCCGCTACGCTGGCTGGGATGGACTCAAGCACCACCGCAAATGCGCCCACCGCTTCCAGGGCTTGGGCGTCCGCCAGCAACTGTTCCGCTTCTTCCTCCAGCCTGGCTTGCTGCCGGAATCCGCCGAGTTGATGGACCGATTGGGGCAGCAGCCCCAAGTGGCCCATCACGGGAATGCCCGCTTCCACCAGGCGCGCCGCCGCTTCCACGACGGCTCCGCCGCCTTCGATCTTCACCGCCGCGGCGCCGCCCTCCTGAATCAGCCGTCCCGCATTTCGCAGCGACTCGGCGAGGGTTACACGATACGTCAGAAACGGCATATCCGCCACCACGAAAGCCCGCTCCACACCCCGGCTCACCGCCTGGGTATGATGCACCATCGCGTCCAACGTCACGGGCAGAGTGGTCTCGTAGCCCAAGACCACCATTCCCAAGGAATCTCCGACCAGCAGGATGTCGATGCCGGCGCGGTCCAACAACCGCGCCATGGTGTAGTCGTAGGCCGTCAACATGGCGATCTTTTCGCCGTGCTGTTTCCTGGCTTGCAGGTCGGGCAGCCGGATCCGCTTTGTCTTAGTCACACCGTTCTCCCTTGGGCAAGAGTTCCTCGATCTGGCGGGCTGTTTCCCGTGTGGCAAGCCCTGCCGCGCGATATAACCCGGCCACTGCCGCGGGCCGAACTGGAACGTATTCCGCACGCTGGTGCGCACCAGGGGTGCGAGCGCCCGGAGCGCGGTAGCCTGGTCCACGCCCGCCTCATTCATCAGCATAACAGCCGTGGAGATGTCGATTGGGCTTTCAGCCCGCCCTACTAAACCGAAAAGCCGGAACGTTATGCATCATTATTTATCAATATTCATCGTTTTTTGTCGTTGGGGGCGTCTGGCGGGGGACCGAGGGGGGCGGAGTGGGGGAGGGTTGCGCCATTGTGGGGTCTTCTGGGTTCACTTCGTAATTCGTTGAATCCGATGGCGTTGAGGGCGGGTTTGGCGGTTCGGGGGCGGGAGGTTCGGGCGGGAGCGGGGCTTCCGGGACGGCGGGGCACTGCGCGCTGCGGGCGGCCTGGAGGGCTTTGAGGTACTTCATGCCGCGTTCGATGGAGCGCTCAATTGCGGTTTCGTAGCGGGCGAGGCGGGTGAAGTTGCCGGGTCCTTTGCCATCCTCCATGAAGGCGCGGGCGAGGAGGTCGTCCGGTTCGTGGGGATCGGGCGGGGTGTGTTTGCCGTCGCGGTTCATGTAGAATTCGTGATCCGTCTGTCTTTTTCGGTCCATGCGGGTCAGAATTACGGATTCTTCGCGGTAGATGCCGGTTTCGAGGGCAAAGGCGCGGTCGAGACGCCATTGGGCGGCGGCGATGCGTTTGACGGCCAGTTCTTCGCTGTCGCCGACGGGGCGGAGATGGTCGTGGAGATCCTGGAGGAGGCGGAGGAAGGCTTCGGGATCCTCGCCTTCGAGGATGAAGTGTTTGTCTCCGGAGAGGCCGTGGGTGAGGCCGTTGCGGCTGGAGGCGGCTTTGCCTTCGGGGGTGCGCGGGCCGGTGGATTTCTGGGCGTTTTGGCGGTTGGAATCCGCCTGATTTTGGGACGGTCTACGGTCGTGATAGCTTTTCATTGATTTTGGGGCGCGGGTATGGCCCTTCCTTTCGACTACAGGGTAGCTGGGGGGATTTGGGATAACGGGATATGATTTACGTAACTGGTTGAAAGGAGGGGGTGAAAAATATTGGGCAAGGCGGTGACTCCCGCCAAGAGCGGGACTTAAAAGTCCCGCCGGCACGCTGAGGCGTGTCGGCATGGCCCTGCGGGCCACCAAAATGGATGAAGAAGCCGGCTGAAAGCCGGCTGCGGGCAGGATTGCCCGCCCCACGTTGTGTTTTCAACACCGGATTCAGTGGGCGGAAGTTCCCAGCTCCACATTCGGATCGACTACCAGCCACGCGAGGGATCCCGCGGCGCACATGGCCGCCGCCACCAGGAACGACGCCGTCCAGTTGAATTGGTGCGCGATCAGCGGCGTCAGCGAAGCGGTCACAATGCCGCCGAACTGGCCGACCATATTCATCACGCCCGACACCGAGCCGGCCGACGCGCCGCCCATGTCGGCGGTCACCGACCAGAAAGAGCTTTGCGAGAGATAGAGTGCGCCGGCGCCTCCGGCCAGCACCACGCTGGCCAACCGCGCGCTCTCGACCTGCGTACCGGAAGCGATGAAGATCGCCGCCAAAGCGATGCCGGCTACCGCTACGCCGCAGCGGCCGATGCGGTTGCCGTACCGCCGCGTCAGGATGTCGCTGATACGGCCACCGACGGTAGAGCCGACCGCCATGGCGATAAACGGAAGCATTGAATAGTAGGAGCTGGATTTCAGATCCAGGCCGCGCACCCGGCTCAAGTAAATGAAGAACCAGGCGAAGAATATCCAGGCGGCGTAGCCGTAAGTGAAATAACTGAATGCGATGGCGGCGAGGTCTTTGCTCGCAAAGATCACGCGCCAGGGCAGCGGCTTGCCGATTTCAAGCTCGGCGGGTAGCTCCGGCAATCCCCGCTCGATCAGTGCGGTCTCCTCGGCTGTCACCCAGGGATGGTCTTCGGGCCGGTTGCGCGCGATCCAGTACCATACGAGACCCGCCGCCAGTCCGATGACCGCGCTGATCCAGAACGACGAACGCCATCCGTAATGCAGGACGATGTAGGTCACCAGCGGTGGGGTGATGCCGGCGCCGGCGCCCACGCCGGCAAAGATTAATCCATTCGCCAAACCGCGTTCTTTAGAGGGAATCCAGTTGGCTACCAGCCGGTTGGAGGCGGGGAACAAAACGGCTTCGCCCGCGCCCAGCGAGAAACGCACCGTCAGCAGCACCAGCAAGAGGTTGGCCGCGCCCGCCGAAACCATCGCCGTGAGAGCGGTGAAGAGGCCCCACCAAAGCGTGCCAAGCGTGAGGATCAGGCGGGGCCCGTAGCGGTCCGCCAGGCGGCCGGCGGGCGCCTGAAACAGCGCGTACCCAACCAGGAAAGCGCTGAATACGGGTCCGAGTTGCAAATCGCTGATGTGAAACTCCTGCTGGATGAAACGTCCGGCGATGGAGATGTTCACACGGTCGAGAAATGAGATGGCACTGATCGCGAACATCCAGAAGATGAGGAGCCAGCGGATGGGCATGTGAACCTACATGATACTCGCAGGCGCGCGGGAGCCGTTGCCGCTCGCGGCATGGCCCGGCAATGGTAGACTCGCTGGATTATGGCGTACTTGCCCCTTATCGCGATCGGTCTGGCGGCCGGCGTCCTGGCCGGAATGTTCGGCATTGGCGGCGGCCTGGTCATCGTCCCGGCGCTCCTTTACTTCATGAAGCTCGGCGAAGTGGATGCCATCGGCACCTCCCTGGCGGCCTTGATCCCGCCTGTCGGACTTCTGGGCGCGATGGAATACTACCGCACCGGCCATATCCACGTGAAATATGCTCTGGTGATCGCGGCGGGCCTGTTTGTAGGCGCCTTTTTTGGAGCGCGCATCATCTTGTCCCTGCCGCCCGTGGCGATCCGGCGGATTTACGCCGTGTTTCTGTTGCTGGTAGCCGCCCGCATGCTGTTCACGGCGAAGTAACCGCGGCATGGCATAAAGGTGCCCGGCAGTCAGGCCGATAACTTGAGTGAGCCGCATGCGAGTATCGACGAAACTATATGGCAGCGTGGGCGCGCTGGCGCTCATGGGTCTAACCGTTGCGGGCGCCGGAATCCGGTATGTACGGTCGCTCGGCGACGCGCTTGACGAAGCGACCGGGAAAACCGCGGTCACGCTCGATCTGGTGAATGCGGCGAGAGCCCGTACGTGGGAGATGGTGGCCGCCAATCGGGGAATGTTTATGGCCGCGGTGGGGCGGGACCGGGCGGGGATCGATGCGCGCGAGCGGGAGTGGAATTCCGCATTCAAACGGGTGGGTGAACAGATTCGCGAGGTACGGCCGCTGCTGACGGTCGAAGAGAGCCGGCAGGGTCTGGCCAGGTTCGAGTCCGCGATGGGCGAATACGGGAAAGTGTCCGCGGAGTTCCTTCGATTTTGCAAAGAGAACCAGATTCAGCAATTGGAAACGGACGTGGATCCCCGGGTGCGGGAGATCGCAAGAGTCGCGGAAGGAGCTCTCGACGACGTCAAGAATATCGAACGGAAGCTTCTCAAGGAGTCGCAGGCGCGTGCGCGGTCGGCCAGGTCCCGGAGCCTATTCATCACCGTCTTGATCGCCAGCCTGCTCATTGCAATCGTTATGGTCGCGGCCTTTGTCGTGCGGGGCGTCAGCCAGTCCCTGGCTACAGCGGCGGCCGAACTCTCCGAAGGCGCCGATCAGGTAGCGGCCCGCGCCGGCCAGTTGTCCGCATCCAGCCAGTCGCTGGCCGAAGGTGCATCCCGGCAGGCGGCATCCATCGAGGAGACTTCGGCATCGAGCGAGGAAATCAATTCCATGGCTCGCCGGAACAGCCAGAGTTCTCGTGCCGCGGCCGATCTGGTCACCCAGTCGCAGCAGGAGTTCGTGCAAACCGGGTATGCGCTGGAAGAAATGGAAGCGTCCATGCGCGAGACCCATACCCAAAGCGATAAGATTTCCCGGATCATCAAAGTCATCGACGAGATTGCCTTTCAGACCAATATCCTGGCTCTGAATGCGGCTGTCGAGGCCGCCCGCGCCGGGGAAGCCGGTATGGGCTTCGCGGTAGTGGCCGACGAGGTTCGGAACCTGGCGCAACGCTGCGCCCGCGCGGCTAAAGATACGGCCTCGTTGATTGAAGAATCGATTTCGCGGTCTCATGATGCCAAGGCGAAAGTCGATCAGGTGGCCGCGGCGATCCGGGCCATGACCGGGGAATCGGCGAAAGTGAAGACGCTGGTTGACGAAGTGAACTCGGGTAGCCAGGAGCAGGCCTGCGGCATCCAGCAGATCGGCAAGGCCATGGCCGAGATGGAACAGATCACGCAGGCGAATGCCGCAAACGCCGAAAAGAGCGCCGCGACCGCCCAGGAACTTACCGCGCAGTCGGTAACCTTAAAGCATGTGGTGGATCGACTGGCGGCAATGGTGAGCACTTCTACGGATAAAACGCCGGCTCGCCGCCGCCGGCATGTTCGCTCCGTTTGATTTCAGAAACTTCGGGCGGTGTGCGGATCAGCGCAACAGCCGATTGCCATTGCGGGTTTGCGGTTCTACGCTGACCACATCCACGAAGTTCGTGAGGCTGCGGGCGGCCTTGTCGATGTCCTCGCCTTCCTGCATGACGATCTCGTTCTCGATCCAATTGGAAAGCGGAATATTGCGGAAATAAATGCGCTCCTGCAGCACCAGCGCTTTGCGATTCTGGAATAGAAGCTTATTATCTTTGACGTAGTGGCGCTGCTCCACATGCACATCGGCCAGGAACTCGTCGAGAGCCTCGCGCCGGGCCGATTCCTTGGCGCCGCGCAGGGCTTGTTCGAGAGAGTTTTTCTCGGCCTCAAGAGTGCCGCGGGCCTGCGCCATGGTTTCCCGCTCACGGGCCAGGGCGACATCCATACGGGACTGCATGATATAGAACGCCAGCAGGCCGGATCCGACCGCCACGAAGGCCGGTAGCAGTACAAAGAGAATAGCGTCCATTGGCTACATGATAGCGGAAACCGCTACCGTACGGATGCTTTTAGACTACTCCTGTTGACTTCCGTCAATCTTCTGGCTGGCCATTAGATACTTCAGTACAGTTAACTGAAGTGAACCCAACGCGCCGAAAATGGCGCCGATTTGCGCCCGGAGGCCGCTCAAGAAGCCGCCATATTTGCCAATCCAGGCGGTGGTGCCCTGCTTGCGGTCGGCAACGCGCAGGGGCGTCTCCCCTTCGCGGCCCTCGTGGCGCGCGCGCGCCTGTGGCGCCAACAGGATCTTTTTTCCCGCACGGCGAATCTGGAAGCATAAGTCGGCATCGCTGCCGAATTGACCGTAGTGCTCGTCGATCTGCCGCATGGCGGTGATGAAGAAGCGCCGCATCATGAGCGCCGCGCCGCGCGGGTAGTTGACCGGCATTGGATCCGCGCCGGGCGCGGCGGGCTGCCAGGTATCGTCCGGCGGAAACTTTCCCAATTGCGGAGCGGGCTTTCCTTCGGCATCCACCAGAAGCGGGCAGACGGCGCCCACGTCCGGTTGTGTGTCCAGCAGTCCGGCCAGCAGGCGCGCGGTTTCGGGATAAACTTCCGTGTCTTCATGCAGGAAGAACACGTATTCGGCTTCCGAGCCGCGGACACCTAAGTTGAGGGCCTTGGTCAGGCCGAAATTACGCGGAATGCGGATGAAGCGGGCGGCGGGAAACTCGGCTTCGAGTTCCTGGCTGCCGTCGGTGGAACCGTTGTCCACCACGACGATCTCGATGGTGTCGCGGGCTTCGGACCGCTCCAGCGCTTCAAGCGCGCGCCGTAACAGGGCTTTTCGATTGTAAGAAACTACCAGGGCCGACACCTTGGGGGGCTTCGGCGCCTGGCCGGAAGGTTCGGCCACTTCCAGCAGCTTAACATGGGGTAAGCTTCCGGGCGCCGGTTTTGGACGAGCAAGCTTAACAATTCCTTGAGGATTGCGCGGCCACCCTCGGTGTTATGATAGAGAGAACTGAGGGCTTGCTGCGTGGCGACACACTCCCGAAGACCTAATAAAAAGACCCCTTCCGCGGCATTTTTGCCGTTTCTCATCGTGCTGGCCTGCGTGATGGCCCTGTGGGGGCCAGGGATCGCACGCACCGCGACTGGACAAACCGAAGGCGACTTGCGCGGCAACGTGAAGTCCTTCGCCAACGCCTATGCCCTGATCGAAGAGAACTTCGCGGACGCCATCGCGCCGGATAAGGCCATCTATCAGGGGGCCATTCCAGGCATGCTGCGCACGCTCGATCCGCACTCGAACTTCCTCGACCCCGAGGAGTACCGCCTGCTGCAACAGAACCAACGCGGGCAGTATTACGGCGTCGGCATGGAAGTGATGATGGATGGCCCGCACGTTGTGGTGGTGCAGGCATTTCCGGATTCACCCGCCGCCCGCGCGGGATTGCGTCGCGGAGACGTGATTTCCGCGGTGGACGACCACGACGTGGAGGGAGAAGATTCGGGCGCGGTCGCGGACCGCCTGAAGGGCCCCCGCGGCACGCTGGTGAAAGTCGGCGTGCGGCGCTTCGGCGCGCCCACCATAGCTTCATATAATGTCACTCGCGGCGAGATTTCGCCCAGTGTAGTTGACGCCTTCTGGGTGCGGCCCGGGGTGGCTTACGTAACCATCAAGACCTTCGAGGCGCAGAGCGTCGGCCGCGACATGGAAGAAGATCTCCGGCGATTGGGCGAAGACAACGTAAACGGCCTGATCCTGGACCTGCGCGAAAACCGCGGCGGGTTGCTGAACGAAGCCGTGGAAGTGGCTGGCCACTTCCTGCGCAAAGACCAGACCGTGGTATCGCATCGCGGCCGATCGGAACCGGAGCAGGTATTCCGCGCCAAGATCGGGAATCAAGGGCGTCAGTATCCGGTAGTGGTGCTGGTGAACCGCAACACGGCATCGGCGTCGGAAATCGTAGCCGGCGCGCTACAGGATCACGATCGCGCCTGGGTGATGGGTGAAAACACGTTCGGCAAGGGGCTGGTGCAGGCCCAATTCCCGTTGTCTGAGGACGCCGCGCTGCTGCTGACGATCGCCCGCTACTATACTCCCAGCGGCCGCCTGATCCAACGCGATTATGCGCACCGCTCATTTTTCGACTACTACTATCACAACCGCCAGGAAGATGCGCAGAACTCGAACGACGTGAAGATGACGGACAGCGGCCGCACCGTATATGGCGGCGGCGGAATCACGCCGGACGAGAAATTCCCCCCGCAAATGCTGAACGCCTTCGAGCGGCGGGTGGCATTCCCGCAACCGGGCGAATTCTTCCATTTCGGTGACGTGTATTTTGGCGGGCAAGCTCCGCACCTGGCGCAGGGCTGGTCGCCGGACGCCGCGGTGGTCGATCGCTTTCGCGATTATCTGCACCAGCAGGGCGTGGCTTTCACGGACGAGGAATTCGCGGCGAATCGCCCCTGGGTCGAGGAGCGGCTAAAGTACGAGCTGTATTCGCGAGCGTTCGACAAGCGCTCCGCGGATCACCTGGGCTGGGCGAACGATCCGGAAGTACGGCAGGCGGTCGAGAGCCTGCCACGTGCGCACGCTTTGCTCGAACAGGTGAAGCGCGCCATGACCCGGCGCACGGCCGGCTGAGTATTGCCGCTACTGTTGGCAGTCGAAATTTACTTCCACTTGAGTGGCCACTTCCAGGGCCTGGCCGTTCAATAACGTCGGCGCGTAGGTCCACTGCTTCACCGCTTCCATCGCGGGGCCCGCCAGCAGGGGATGGCCGCTGGCGAGACTGACTTTTTGCACCGTCCCGTCTTTTCCAATAACAACGTTCAGGTGCATCACGCCGGAGATGCGCGCCTGCAATGCCGGCGCGGGACAAACCGGCTCCGGATGCTGTAGCAGTTTGGCCTTCTGTACGGCGCTACCGACCCGAATACGCTGCGGAACCGGCTCGATTTTTGATTGCGGAGGGTTGGCGTGATGCGACTCTTCGATGTGCGACGCCATCATCTGCTCGAGCTGCTGCTCCGGCACGGTCAAGGATACCGTGGTGATCTTACCGTCGGCCGTCACGTTTAAGACTTTTCAATAGGGCTGCGGCCACTCCCAGGTCGCCCTGGGAATTTCCCGATAATCCAATGCCCATCGCCTTCAACACGGTGGCCAGCATCGCGGCATCCTGGTCCGTCTCCGAGACCGCCTGCAGACTCACCACCATATTGGCTCCGAACTTCACGCCGCCGCTGGCCTGCTGCACTTTGGAGTACATCGCCATTGGATTCGGACCCGATCCGCCGCTGTTGGCTGCCGCCGGCCCTTGCAATTGGCTGGGCGGCACCATGGAGACGAACCAGGCATCCTCGGAAGTGCTCAACTGGTTCACCTGCACCGCCAGGGCGGAACCGATAGCTGTGGGAGACGTCTTGCGGTCGATCGCGGCGTGCAAGTCGGCCACGTCGCCCAACTATCGCCAAAGTGGAATCCGGCAGCGCCAGAGATCCGCGCGCCGCCCTGATGACGATGGGAACGCCTTTGTAGGTTTCGCTCTTCCCGCCATCGGCAACTGCCGCCGCCAGGATTTTGGGCACGTCGAAAGCTCCGCGCGCCAGTAGAAGCGTGGGGCCGTTGGCCGGCAGCCCATTCGTACACACCAGAATTTCCCGCAGGTCCCGGCGTGGATCGAAGCCGGTAGTTTTAGTCAGCTCCTGCAAGCCGCCCTCGGAGTTCTGGGGGATCTGCGCCAGCAGAAACTGGCCGAGCGGCGAGAGCTTCACCTGCTCGACATTTACTCCAGCCATCACCTGGGTATCGGGCATGGCCAGACCGACCAGTTCGGGATCGGCCCCAAACAAGGAGCCGGTGAGGATAGCCGCGGAGGCGAGAAGACGTAAACGCATGGGCACCCTTTCTTATCACCTATGTTAACGCAGGCTCCCCGTATTTGGTTCAAATGGGTGAATCCCGCCGTGATGCGCTTGTATGATAGTTATATGACAACGGTCTCCGCGGAAACTACCGCCAGCAATTTGGCAGAGAAGATCGCTTCCCACCGTGCGCGCGTCGGAATTATCGGACTCGGTTATGTGGGGCTGCCCCTGGCCGTGGAATTCGCCAAGGCGGGATTCTCCGTAACCGGCATCGATCTACACGCCGGGAAGACCGGACGGGTGAACGCCGGCGAATCGTATGTGGGCGATATCTCCAGCGCGGTGCTATCCAAGCTGGTCGAGGCGGGCGCGCTACGCGCCACTACCGACTTCACCGCGGTGGCCGATCTGGATACGATCAACATCTGCGTACCCACACCCTTGCGCAAAACCAAAGACCCGGATATGAGCTATATCGTGTCCGCCTGCGAGGAAATCGTCAAGTATTTCCATCCGGGGATGCTCATTATCCTGGAATCGACCACCTATCCAGGGACCACGGCCGAACTGCTGCTTCCCATGTTCGAGAAATCCGGACTGCGCGTGGGCCAGGATTTCTTTCTCTGCTTTTCGCCCGAACGGGTGGATCCGGGAAATCCCAAGTATCAGACCGCCAACATCCCGAAAGTGGTGGGCGGCACGACTCCCGCCTGCACCGAAATGGGCCGGCTTTTCTATGCGCAGGCGCTTTCGAGCGTGGTTCCGGTCAGTTCCACGCAGGTCGCAGAGATGGTCAAGCTGCTCGAAAACACCTTCCGCATGATCAACATCGGATTGGTCAACGAGATGGCCCTGATGTGCGACCGCATGGGCATCAATGTGTGGGAGGTGATTGAGGCCGCCGCCACCAAGCCCTTTGGATTCATGCCGTTCTATCCAGGCCCCGGCTTGGGTGGACATTGTATTCCCATCGATCCTTTCTATCTGTCCTGGAAGACCAAACAGGCCGGCATCGAGGCCCGCTTTATCGAACTGGCGGGCTATATCAACGGCCAGATGCCGCACTTCGTGGTGGACAAGATCCAGAATGCCCTCAACGATGCGGGCAAGCCGGTGAAGGGGTCGCATATCCACATCCTCGGCGTGGCTTATAAGAAGAATATCGAGGACTTGCGCGAGTCGCCCGCCTTGGACGTCATGCTGCTGCTGAAGCGGCGCGGCGCCCGGCTCACCTACAGCGATCCCTATGTGCCGCACCTTCAATTGGACGACGAGGAGTTGCGCGCGCAGCCGGAAGCCATGGTAGGGGAGGCCGATTGCGCAGCCATCATCACGGACCATAGTGCGTTCGATTATGCGCGCATCGTGGCGCAGGCCCGGTTGATCGTGGATACACGCAATGCCCTGAAAGGTGTGAATTCGCCGCACATAGTGCGTCTGTAGTAACGCGGAACCATTGACAAACGTCCTAATTGCGCAGATCCTTTATTAAGGGGTTGTAAAGGAGCACCTATGCGACCGGTAGGGACACTCACTCTTGGCGTTTTGGCCCTCGCGGCTGGCAGCGTGGCCGCCTTGGCCCAGTCGGCGGTGATTTCGGCCCGTTCCGGGCTCATCCACTACGTGGAAGGCCAGGTTTACCTGGGCGACCAAGCGGTGGAAACCAAGTTCGGCGTTTTCCCGGAAGTGAAGGAGAACCAGCAGCTCAAAACCGAGGAAGGCCGCGCGGAAGTGCTGTTGACCCCAGGTGTTTTCCTGCGGCTCGGCGAGAACAGTTCGTTCCGCATGCTCACCAACCGCCTGATCGATACGCGCCTGGAGTTCCTCTCGGGATCCGCGGTGGTCGAAGCGGAAGACTTCGGGAAAGATAATTCCGTTACGGTAGCTTTTAAGGATGCCCGCGTGCATCCTGTCAAGAGAGGCGTCTACCGGTTCGATGCCGCCACTGCCGAGTTGCGGGTTTTCGATGGCTCGGCGGAAGTGACCTCCGGCGACCAAACCGTGGAGGTCAAGGAAGGCCACTCGATTTCCCTGGATACGCTGGCGCTACACAAGTTCGACAAGGCGGACACCGACGCGCTAAACCGCTGGAGCGAACGGCGCGCGGAGTATGTCTCGCTGGCTAACGTGGCGGCGGCGGACACGCTGCGCTCTTCCATGTTCAGCGGCAGCAGCATGTTACCGGGCGGAGCATGGGGCAGCGGGAGCTTCGGAGGCGGATGGTATTGGAATCCGTTCTTCGGCATGTACACGTTTGTCCCCGGCACCGGGGGAATGTTCTACAGCGCCTATGGAAACCCCCTGTTTAGCCCGTTCGACGTGGATCTGGCCTTCGTTCCCGGCTACTATTTCTTCCCTGGTTATTACGGCTACGGAACCGGATATCCGGGCTACGCCGGCGTGTATAATGGCGTGAATTACAATAGTGTACCGGCCAGACGGCCCGGCCTCACCGGCGCACCCTACCGCACATCGGGAACGTTTGCGGGAAGCTCCGGCGGATTTTCGTCCGGCAATGGCAATACCGGAAGGGTTCCCTCCTCCTCTCCGGTGTCCAACGTCACCTCCTCGCCCGTTTCTCACGGCGGCGGGGGCGGCGGCGCCAGCGCCGGCGGGCGTCACTAAGCACTTCCTCCCGAGGTTCGCTAGAATGGGCCTCACGGAGGATACATGTTAAAAGGTTTCAAACAGTTTCTTCTGCGGGGCAATGTTATTGATCTCGCAGTCGCCGTGGTAATCGGCGGAGCATTCGGCAAGATTGTCAGTGCGTTGGTAAAAGACCTGATGACGCCGCTGATAGCGGCCATTGGCGGCCAGCCGCATTTCGACGGAATCAAGTTCACGATCAACAAAAGCGAGTTTCTGGTAGGCGATTTCATCAATGAAGTCATCGCCTTTGTGATGATCGCCGCAGCAGTTTATTTCTTTGTCGTGGTCCCGGTAAACGCGGTAATGGCGCGCGCGCGGCGTGGCGAAGCCCCACCCGACCCCACCACCAAGTCTTGCCCGGAATGCCTGAGCACCATCCCCATTAAAGCGAAGCGTTGCGCGTTTTGCACTTCTCCTGTCAGCTAGCCTTCAGCACTTGGCCATGGCGGCGCGCAGCTTGGTGCAGGCATAAATAGCGCGCGTCGCCGGCATGGCCACATGCAGGCGCTCACCGAGTTCCAGCACCGCGCCTACGATCGCTTCCAGTTCCAACGGACGGCCGGCCTCCAGATCTTGCAGCATGGAGGTTTTGTGCTCCCCAACCCGGGCCGCACCGGCCATGCGCTGATCGATCGACACCGGTAGCTTCATCCCCAGCCGCGTTGCCACGCATTCGGCCTCGGTCATTATGCCGCGCGCCAGGGCCGCGACATCCGGGTCGCCGGTCATGCGCGCGAGGGTCGCTCCGGTCAGGGCGCTGATCGGATTGAAGGCCACATTCCCCAGGATTTTCACCCAGATCTCCTCGCGGATATGGGTGGTGACCGGGCAGCGCAGCCCGGAGGCGATCAGCGCCTCGGCAATGGCCCGGCAGCGAGCCGATCGCGTACCATCGGGCTCGCCGATCGAGATGCGGTGCCCCTCGATGTGACGGACCACGCCCGGCTCTACGATTTCCGTAGCGAAGTATACCAGCGATCCCACCACCCGGCGGGCTGCGATGGCTGCGGCGATCGCGCCGCCCGGATCGACGCGCTCCAAAGGCGTGAACCACCACGGAACACCGTTCTGCAGGCTGACCACGCAGGTCTCGGGGCCGAGCAGGACAGCCAGGCGCGGCGCCAGTTGGGGCAGGCTATGGGCTTTTACCGCCAGAAACACCACGCCGGCCGGCCCGATAGATTCCAGATCGCCGGTGACTTTCGGCCGGGCCGCGAAATCGCCGTCCGGGCTCTTGACCAGCACCCCGCGTTCCGCGATGGCGTGCAATTGCGCCCCGCGGGCGAACAGGGTCACGTCCATACCGGCGCGGGCCATCCGGGCGCCCATATAAGCGCCCACCGCCCCGGCACCCGCAACGACGAATTTCACCGGGAGGCTCCGCTGAACGCCGCAGCCACATTCAGCCGTTGGATCTTACCCGTCGCTGTACGCGGAATCGACGCGACGATGTGGACCTTTTTAGGACACTTGAAATCGGCCAGCCGCCCGCGGCAGAAACCGATCAGCTCGGCCTCGCCCGCAGGCGTTTCGGGCCGCAGCACTACCGCCGCTTCCACTTCTTCGCCCCACGTGGGATGCGGCACGCCGAAGCAAACCGCCTCGGCTACCGCGGGATGCGCCAGCAACACTTCGTCGATTTCCCGCGGCGCGATATTCTCGCCGGCCCGAATGATCAGCTCCTTGATGCGTCCAGTGAGGTGCAGATAGCCGTCTTCGTCCAGAATCCCCTGATCGCCCGTGCGGAACCATTCCCCGAAAAACGATTTCGCGGTGGCCTCGGGATTGTTCTCATATTCGCGGATGACGCCGGGACCGTCGATGCAGACCTCGCCCGCCTTTCCGCGCGGCACTTCCCCGCCCCGGTCGTCCAGGATGCCGATCCGCACGCCCGTTCCCGGTCCAACGGAGCCAGCTTTGCGCGCCGCGGGTGGCAGCGGGTTTGAAGCCATCTGGTGAGAGGCTTCCGTCATCCCGTAAGCTTCCAGCACGGGCGCCGCGAAGTACTCCTCCATGCGGCGCATCAGGCCGGGCGGCAGCGCCGCGCTGCACGAGCGCACGAAGCGCAGCTTGTGCTCGCCTGTGTTCTTCCGCATGAGGATCAGTTGATGCATGGTGGGGACGGCCGAATACCAGGTGACGCCATGCTCGCGCACGGTGCGCCAGAAGTTCAGCGCATTGAAGCGCGCGGGAACCACCACCGTGCCGCCGGTCAACAGCGTGGCCATCGTCGAGGCCATCAATCCATGCACATGAAACAACGGCATCAGGCAGAGCGAGACATCGTCCGGGCCGAGCGCGTAGGTTTCCGCGATGTTGCGTATAGATGCCGCCAGGTTCCGATGACGCAGGGGTACGCGCTTGGGCCGTCCGGTGCTGCCGCTAGTGTGCAGGACCAGCGCGATATCGTCGGGATTTGGTTCAGGCGTGTGGTTGGCGGCGGAAATATCCGGCGTGACCACCGGGATGCCTGCCTGCTCCGCCGCGCGGCGGGCTTCGGCGCCATCCCCTTGCGGCACCAGCAGGATCTTCGCGCGTGTATCGGCCAGATAAAAACAGAACTCGTCGAACTTGTAGCCTGGATTCAACGGCGCCGCCGTGCCGGCCGCCGCGGCGGCCAGGAATGCCACGATGGCGTCCAGACCATTTGGCAGCGCCATAGCCACGCGGTCCCCGCGCCGTACACCCGCCGCGTATAGCGCACCCGCCATGGCGCGCACCCGGCTGCGCAGATCCTCGTAAGTGACGGATAAACCCGTATCCGGCAGAACCACCGCGGTGCGCCGGCCATCCGCGGCATCGAGCACATCCAGCAAGGTCCGAATTTCGCTCACCTTTGCAACATAGCAAATCCGATTACAATTGGATCGTTCCGCAAAGGAGTTATGCATGTATTCCCGACGCGATATTGGACGCCTGGCGCTGGCCTCGTTGCCGCTGGCCCGTGCGTTCGGCAAGTTGGACTCCCACATCGATGGCGTGCTGATCGGCGCGCAGTCTTATAGCTTTCGCGATCGGCCGCTGGATGCGGCCATCCAGGGCTTCGTTGACGTGGGCTTAAGTGAATGCGAGCTGTTCATGGGACACGTGGAGCCCGAATTTCCGCGGGGGCCGGAAGGCCGCGCCGCCCAGCGCAAGTGGCGGCTGAATGTCCCGCTCGATGACATTCACGCCATCCGTCGAAAATTCGATAAGGCCGGCATCTCGCTTTCCGCTTACGCCTACAACATGCGCGATGATTTCACAGACGAGGAGATCGCGCGCGGCTTCGATGTCGCGCGGGCGCTCGGCGTGAAGGCCATCACCACCTCAGCCACCGTGTCGGTGACTCCGCGCATCGCGGCGCAAGCCGAAAAATACAAGATGGTAGTGGGCATGCACGGCCATTCGAATATCAAGGATCCCAACGAATTCGCAAAACCCGAGACGTTCGTGGAAGCCATGAAGCTGTCCCCCTATATCGCGGTGAACCTGGATATTGGGCACTATTGGGCGGCGGGTTACGATCCGGTGCCATTCATCGAGGAGCATCACGCGCGCATCGTGACGCTGCACATCAAGGATCGCAAGAAGAACGAGGGCAAGAACATGCCCTTCGGCGAGGGCGACACCCCGATCAAGGAAGTCCTGCAATTGCTGAAGCGCAAGAAATATGCGATACCGGCCAACATCGAATACGAATACGATGGCGGCGATACGGTAGTCGAAATGCGCAAGTGTTACGACTATTGCCGTCGCGCGCTGGCCTGAGCAAGTCTTCCGCGAAACGACCGATAAGAGAGTTGGCGGCCGCGGCAGCCGGTCTGATCTCCTCCTGCCATCGGAAAGCGGCCGCCCCATCTGACCTGCTATTTTCTTCTGTCCCTTTTGAATCTGTTTTTCCGCTTCACCATGTAGAGGAGGCGGATTCAAATGCGCCGCATGACTGTTTCAATCGCAGGCTTTATCGTCCTGGTAATTCCCCTACTCGGGCAGACCTACCGTCAAGACGCCACCAAATTCCTGAGGAGGGAATGGTGGTATTCCCCAGCGGTATGCGTCAAAGCCCTGGAACTCGTGGTCGAGGAGCAATGCCCCGTCTGCGGCCTGAAAGAGTTGAAGAAAGGGCTGGAGAAGCCGCTCGAACACGCCCTTCAAGTCTACGACGAAGCTTCTAAGTTCGACGATTTCTGGGTGTTGGTCGCGACCGCGCCTGCGGCGGCGGATAACTCCCAGGCCGCAAAAAGCAGCGACGACGCGTCCGATCCCGAAAGAGACTGCCCGCTCGCCAAGAAGGCCATTGAAGAGTTGTATGGCCACGATGTTCCTCTCGACAAGGTGCGCACTTACTATTTGCAGAAGAATTACCTGCGCGCCCTGTATTGGCTGCTGGCTGAGCAGGGCGACACCGACGACAAGCTGAAAGCAGCCCCAGGCAACTTGACGGCAATCCGCGCTTGCTATGCATCCAGTGTCAAAGCCAACGGGGCTGGAGTGCCGAGACTGTTTCAGTATGTCGAGGATCTGTATAAGTAGCGCAGAGAAATCGAGAAATCAAAATGCCGTCTATCTTTTTCTCTTACCGGAGCCTGATTCGGGGTGCGATTTTCGCCGGCATACTCGCCGCGGCGCTCCCGCCCCGTTGTACGGCTCAATCGGACCCGGCCTTTCACTCCTGCACCGCCGAGATTGGCGGCGGCTATGACTCGGTCTATGGCAACGACGGCAAGAATATCGACGGCCGCGCCGATTTCCAGGCCGGCGGAGGCTTCGCCGCCACTCACCACCTGTTTTTTACGGCGAATTTCATGTACGACGCGGCGAACATCCGGACGGCCGCGCTGCCTGTGAACGAAGGCGGAAAGGCGCGTTACTACACGACCACCGTCGATCCGACCTACCGGTTTGTCCCCAACGGGCGCATTTCACCATATATTCTGGGCGGCTTCGGCTGGCTTCGCCGGAGCGTCGAACTCACCGGACCTCCATCGCCCAATCCTTTGATCTATCCCGGCAATGTGCCCCTGCAACTCGCCGATTCCAACTCCGGCGTTTTCGATCTGGGAGCCGGCCTGAATTTTCGATTATCCAAAACCGGCGCGAGTCTCTACCTGGAAGGCCGCTATGTCCACGGCCTGGCCATCAACGGCCACACCACGCTCGTACCGGTCGTCTTAGGCATCCGTTGGTAATTCAAGGTGATCCCATGCGAATCTTTCAAGCCCTGATTTCCGCCGGCCTGTTGCTCGCTACCGCAGCTTTCGCCGACAAGCCGCACGCCGTGCCATTTCCCGGCACGGAGCGCCCATTCGGAAAGTATCTGGTGGAGATCTGCACGATCGACCACGCATCGAACGCGGTCAGTTGCGCGGCGCCCCCCCCGCTCCCGGCCGCGGAAAAGCCGGCGGCGAAGGGCGGCGACCACAAGGCCGGATCGCACGCCGGCAAGAAGACGCCGCAGACGATCACGCTGAAACAGGTCTGCGCGCCCGGATCGGCCGCCATCTGTTCGCCCGCCTATCCCGTTTCTAGCGGAACGGAATTCTTCATCGAGGCCACTTCGGATTCGGGCCTGGTGGTGACGCAGACCGTGGTTTCGGGCAACGTCAAGGCAACGGGTGGGCTTGGCTTGGTTACGTACCATGCCGCGGGTCCCGGAACCGTTGTGATCCGTGCCACGCAGGACGGGGACCCGGATCCTAAAGACACAGGTTACGCACCCGCAGCCCCGGTTTTGTATGCATTCGAAGTCACTGACACCAAACCGAAGGCTCCGGACTGCGCCTTGTTTCCGGCTCCCAAACCGTCGCCCCAACAAGTCAAGCAGATCGACCTGCCCGGTATTGTCAGCCTGCTGGGCAGCCCCGTGCCATTCAGCCTGACGGCGGCGGGACCCAACACCATCCTGGTGTATGCGACCCGCATGCCGCTGATTCCGCCGCCGCCGGATGAGCAAGCCATCCTTGACGGCATCCAACGCGGCATTTCGGTGCTGCTCGGACGAACGTCGGACTCGCTGGGGCTGACCGCGGCCAAGCCGTTTAGCGTGGAGCTCGAAATCCCCCACGCCGCGGCGTTGGGCGATCTGGCGACGCGGGTCTCGACGTTGAACTACAGCCAGTTCACGATCCAGGATGTGGGGACCGATAAAGTGCGCATCAATGCGCCCGCGCAGCCGGACTGCGATGTCTGGAAATCCTTCTTATCGGATATCCGCCGGAATGCCTGGCAGATTTCTCCCGAGCCGCTGACCCTCCGTCTCTACTACCTGGCGAATTCCGACGCTGCGACCTACACGGCCGCGCCGGACGTCGTCACGACTTTTGCGAGTCTCTCCGGTGCAGCCACTCCTGCACCCCCGGCTCCCCCCGCTCCCCCCGCCCCTCCCGCGCCCACAACCCCGCCGGGATCCAATGCCACCATCTCGATCGCCCAGCCGCCCGGCAGTGTCGTAGCCTTGAAATCCGATACTACGCCCTGTGTGATTGCCGGACTGGCCCTGAGCAACAGCAGCGCCTGTACCACGGCCACCCCGCCGGCAGGCGCGGCCACCCCGCCGCCCGCCGTTACACCGGCGGCCAAGCCACCGATTTCCATGGCATCCCTCGGCACGGATCAGTTGGTCTTCTCCGGCCCGAATCCGGGAGACGAAGCCCAGGTCGAAGAGCGCAAACGCGTGCTTGCCCTGCTGGACCTGCCCCGTCCGGAAATGATCATTAGCGGGTGGGTGATGCAGAACTCCACCACCAGCCCCGAAGCCATGGGCGCATTCAATGGGGTGGTCAAAGATGCCGTCAACCAATTCAACGAGGCCCTCGAATGGGTCATCCTGAGAGGCTGGCAATCCCTGAAATCACAAATGACGAACGGCCCTTATTTCGACGAGCCGTTCTATCACTATGTTGCCGACCGCTTTGTGGCGGATACCAACGCCGCCACTCCCGCGGCGGATGCCCCCACAGCGGCCCAGCAGTTCCTGGACAACAGTCCGGCCATACTGGCTAGCCCGAACCCAGGAAAGCTCAGCGACTTTGGAATCTGCGACCGGAGCCGCTATTGCCTCGGGTACACAAGCATCTTTCAGCCTCTCAAACCGCGCCTGACGGATCTCTTTCTGACTATCGCCGCCGCGAAAAACCCCCGGGACGTCGCGGTGCGATCCGCGCAGGCCGCCGAGGGTGACGCGGCGAACGTGATGGCGGGCTACTGCGGGCAACTGACCAGCAAGGATAGCCGCGATAAATGCGCGACCCTCTGGAGCGACTTGGGCATGGACCGGATCGCCGCGACGATGCCTTCCGCCCGTACCTGCGATTCCGAGGACGTGGCCCAGGCCTTTGCGGCGGATATTCCCTTGCCCACCGCTGCGTCTCCCGAGCGCCCTGGGCCGCGCATGTTCCTTACATGCTTCAAGCATGCCGCTCAACTGTTCCTCGGGGGCCCGACCGCGGCCAGCCCCTCACCGTCCGCCGTGGGCCTGCTGCGTTCCGCGATTGCCAACTTCCTCTTTCACTACAAAATGAGCCAACAGTACCCACACGAATTCACGCCCTACGATCTGAGCCAGAGCGCCGACGCGGTGAACTCCGCTTTCGCTCCGCTGATCGATGCCTTCAATCGCGACGTAACGGCTTTCCAGAATTATCTGCGGGTAGTCGTTCATTATGACGTTGAACGAGTGAACAGCGCACGCGATCGGCGCTGTTGCGTGAAACGTTTGTTCGGCCTCGATAAGCCGTCGTTCTTTAATGACGGCATCGTGACGGTCCGCACCATCTCCGGCCAGTGGAGCAGCGTGGCAACCGCTTCCCAGAGCTTTCTGAATGCGAGCACCGCACCCTCCATCGGGGCTCTACTCGGCGCCCTGCCGGGAGGGGCCGGGGCAGCGACCCCTGCGCCCCCCACGGTGCAGGCGCTGGCGAATGTCGCCAACGCCTACCAAACGACCTATGCGCAGGTCGGCAGGTCGCTCGCCATCACGGCCATCCCGCGCAGCCTGGCGACGGCATCCTCAGCGGAAATCGTGGTCTCCCTGAACGCCGACGAATCGGCCGCCCCCACTTACTATGGAGGCGGCGCGCAAAACGGTACCCCGGCGAATATTTCGCGCGTCTCCCAACACGATACTTCTACGCGCGTGCGCATCGAGTCCGTCAAGCTCTTCGAGATTTCTTCGTTCTCGGCCGTGCTGCAGCGCTCGCAGTCCCGCTTCCCGCTGATACCGCCATTCGTCCAGCTTCCTTACATTGGCACCATCGCGGGGATTCCGCTGCCGCCCGCCAGGGAATATCACAGCAGCACCGCGATCCTGAGCGCCATCGTCGTGCCTACGGCCGCGGACATCGCCTATGGTCTGGAGTTCCTTACCGATCAAGTGATCTACGGCGGCGAAGCCGGCCCGTGCAGCTATATGCCGTCCGCGGCTGCCAGCGGAGTCAAACCGTGCCAGGTCCGCCGCGCCGTTTCCATGAAGGATTTCCATTCCCAGCCCATTAAGTCATATAACAAGGCTATCGTGCGTTGCTTTGCGACCGATATGCAATCGCCCTATTCGAGCATCAAAGGGTTCACCGCCGATTCGGCCGGCGCATGCACCGCTCTCTCATTCGATCAGTTGCCCAAGTCGGAGTGAACGGCACGTCGGGCGTGGCGTTTTTCGACGCGGGCCTCAACTGATACCATGAGATTTGCCCCGGCTACTCGCTCGCCTCAGGAACGCGCTGGACATGGTCCCCTCGCCGGTCCCCGATCGGCCGGGGCTCTTCATCCGCGACCCATACCGGTACTCCGACGCGGTGCTGATCGTCCCGCCGCCGCTGGTCGAGTGCCTCCGCTGCTTCGATGGCCGCCAGACGGAACTGGACCTGCGCTCCGTGCTGGTGCGCCTCACTGGCGATTTGCAGGTCGGCGAACTCGAACAACACCTGATCGAAACTTTCAGCGCGGCTGGATTCCTCGAAGATGAAGCCTTCGCGCAGATGAAAGCCGGGCGCCAGCGCGAATTCGCCGCAGCGCCCAAACGCGAGCCCGCCCACGCCGGCGGCGCATACCCGCTGGAACTGGCCGACCTTCGAGAGACCATGACGCGCTACATGGATGGCGCCGGCGCCCGTCCCGCTGCAGCCGCCGGACTCTGCGGCATTGCCGCGCCGCACGTGAGCCCCGAAGGCGGATGGCAATCCTATCGCGCCGCCTATCAGGCGCTCGGCCCGGAATTGAAAGATCGCACTTTCGTGATCCTGGCCACTTCTCACTACGGCACGCCCGAACACTTCGGCCTGACACGCAAACCGTTTGTGACCCCGCTTGGTGAAACCCAAACCGATACGGCATTAGTCAACCGGCTGGAGGCTGAAGGCGGCCCGGCGGTAATCATGGAGGACTATTGTCATTCCTTCGAGCACACCGTCGAGTTACAGGTGATCTTCCTCCAGCATATCTACGGCCCGGACATTCGCATTCTGCCGATTCTCTGCGGCCAGTACGCCAACAGCATCTATCGCGGCGGCGCGCCGGAAGCCGACGATGGCGTGCGCCGCTTCCTCGGATCGCTGGGCGAAATGGCCGCGCGCGAAGCCCAACGCCTTTTCTGGATCCTGGGCATCGACATGGCCCATATGGGCGCACGATATCAAGACGATTTCGCGGCCTACGCGGACCGCGGCGTGATGGCGGAAGTTGCCGAACGCGACCGCCAGCGCATCGCGCGCGTGGTCGAATCCGATGGCGACGGCTTCTGGAACCTGGTGCAGGAGAACCACGACGATCTGAAATGGTGCGGGTCCGCGCCGCTCTACACTTTCCTGAAAGCCCTGCCGGAAGCGCGCGGCGAACTGCTGCGCTACGAGCAGTGGAATATCGATCCGCAGAGCGTGGTCAGCTTCGCGGGGATTGCGTTTTCGAAACCGTGAGACAAGATTTCCTATGCGCAGGCGTACGTTTCTGCAAGCCGCATCCACGGCGGCGGCCGCGGCCATGAGCCCGGCGGCCCAGGCCGTCCCTATCAAGCTCGGATTCGATTCCTATTCGATCCGGGCCTTCCGGTGGAAAGCCATCCAGTTGCTGGATTACGCGGCGGGGCTGAAGCTCGATACCATCCAGCTTTCCAGCCTCGACGATTACGAGACCTTCGAGCCGGCGTATCTGGAGAGGGTGAAGGAGCATGCCGCGCGCGTGGGCATCGCCATCGATGCGGGCATCGGCTGCATTTGCCCTTCCTCGCCCGCGTACAACAAGAAGGAGGGCGAACCGGCCGAGTACGTCGCGCGCGGCCTGCGCGTCGCCCAAGCCGTGGGATCGCAGGTGATGCGTTGTTATATGGGTAATCGCGATAACCGCCGTACAGCCCTGCCGCTCGAAGCCCACATCGAGAACACGGTGAAGGTGCTGCGCGCGGTGCGCTCGCAGGCGCTCGATGCAGGCGTGCGCATCGCGGTGGAGAACCATGCCGGCGACATGCAGGCGCGCGAAGTGAAAACGCTGATCGAAGAGGCCGGCAAGGATTTTGTGGGCTCCTGCCTGGACACAGGCAACCCCATGTGGGTGGTCGAGGATCCGCTGCTCACGCTGGAGATTCTGGCGCCCTACGTGGCCACCTCGCACGTGCGCGACAGCGCTGTTTTCGAGCATCCCCGCGGCGCGGCCGCGCAATGGGTCGCCTTGGGAGAGGGCGCGGTGGATTTCTCGCGTTTCGTGGAACTCTACCGGAAGTGGTGCCCGGCGGCATCCATGCAGCTCGAGATCATCACGGGACGGCCGCCGGAGGTCCTGCCATACCTGGAGCCGGACTTCTGGAAGCCCTTCCAGAAAACGCCCGCATGGGAGTTCGCGCGCTTCGTGGCGCTGGCCAAGAGCGGACGGCCCTTCCTGGGCAATATGGTGGTGGGACAGTGGTCCGACAACGCGCCCGTGCTGGAGGCGGCCCTTAAGGAGCAGCAGCGGGTCGATCTGGAGCGCAGCTTGGAGTACGCCAAGAAGAAACTGGGCGTGGGCGTCCGCTGGCGGGCGTGAGCCCCCACTTTGACCGGCCGCTTGCCCGTGGCGCACGCCTCAGCGAGAGCCCGCGCGGATGCGGATGAAACAACGGCGAGACCCGCGTGGGGCAACGTCGAAAACCCACCGTGGGGCGGGCAATCATGCCCGCAGCCGCCTTTTCAGGCGGCTAACTAAGCCGGCTGGAAAGCCGGCTGCGGCCAAGATTGGCCGCCCCACGACTCTTGGTTTTCGTCATCTTTAACTTATTGAGCGCCACTGAAAGCCGGCTGCGGCCCGGATTGGCCGCCCTCCAGTTGTGTTTTTCTGAAAAGGCGGGGAGAAAAATGTTGGGCAAGAGCGGGACTTAAAAGTCCCGCCGGCACGCTGAAGCGTGCGCCACGGGCTTAGCCGGCGCAAGACTCCTCGGGGGCAGATCTGATCTGCCGAACCTCGCCTGATTGTGTGTCCCGCTGTGCTACGCAGTCGCGGCGCGCACGGTGCCGTGTTCTAAACGCCTGAGTTCGGTGTTCAAATCCGCCAGCGCCTTTTCCATCAGATTCCGGTATCGGGGGTTCTGGCTCGTTTCCAGTTCCCGAAGGACCCGGGTACGAGAAAGGTTCAAACTTTCACGCTTTCGAAGCAGTTCCAATTGTTCCGGCGGGACCTGCTCATCGAAAGGAGGACGGACTTGGATCTCGGCCGACTCAATCTGCGACTCGACCGATTTACTTTCCCAACCTCTTGCCATACCTTCATTATAGAGTGTGGAATAGCACCGGGGGTAGTATTGTTTTTTGCGAAAGGCTTAAAGCCCTTAGAATGTGCTACTCCGAGGAATGTGGCCGCATGGCGCGCGCGATCAGCCCCAAGCCGCCCACCAGCAGCACCAGCATGACCAGGGTATTGAATAAACTGGTTGGCTGGAAATAGATGTGCATGTTCGCCAGCACGCCCGCCACGATGAACAGCGCACCGGCGGCGGTCAGCAGCCAGCCGATCACGCTGCGTCCATCCCAAAACAGCAGCCCGATACCGATCAGCATCGGGATGAGCGTGATCCCGAACGTGTTGCCACCCCAGAAATTCCAATACGAACCAGCCACCGTTACCTGGTTGGTCAGCAGGTAAGCGCCGACGCAAGTCAGTGCAAACCCCAGCAGGAATTCGCCGATCCCGCCGGAGGTTCCGCCCACATCGCTAATACGACGATCCGCCATATGTTCGAGGATATCGCAAAACGGACGACTCGCCGGTCACGCGCGGGGAAAAAAAATACCGCACCCTTTAAAACCAGCGGTTTCCCGCTCAAAGCGCGGCCGACGCCCGCGCTCAGACCGGTGATTGGACATTACAATCGAATCGGGAGGCACCATCGTGAATAGCAATTGGACAAACCACGGCCACATCCCCGCCCGGTATGCCCCGATCCGCGACATGGTCACCAGACGGCTGGCGCGGATCGACCCTACGGGGTACACCGAATTGCTTCAGGATCTACGCGCGCGTTATAAGCCGCAGGGCGCCGAATGCAATGTGATCGAATGTATGGCGGACTTCTTGTGGCTGCAACGCGGATGTTTCGCGCTGGAGAACGAAATTCTGAATCGCGGCAAAGTCCGGCTGCATGAGAACCTCGGGGGCGGATTGCTCTTGGAGGTGGCCACGTTTGAAGACTGGCTGTCGCGCGCGTACGACCGCTACCAACGCACTCTGGAATTGAGAGCGAAGAATCGTAAATCGAAGGAGGCCAGGATGGCCGATTCGCTGAAGAAACCGCTCCCTTACGGTCGCGGCTCTGTAAACTACGGTCGCGGCTCTGTAAACTACGGTCGCGGCTCTGTAAACCCCGCGAAATCATTAGGTCCGTCACCGGTTTCCCAAAAACGGTTAAGGATGGCCGAATCGCTCATGCGGCGCAAATCCTGCACTTCCGTTATACAATAGGGTGTGCTCCCCCGCCCCTGCCTCTGCCGTCCCGCTTTGTTCGGTTCCGATTAGTACTCTCCCCTCTATCTGCCTGCACTCGTTGGCCCCCTAAAGTATTTGTTGTAAGGAGTTGCATATGAGCAAGAGCGCCGCGCAATTAGCGGAGATCCGGCAGGATCTGCCAAATCTGATCGGGCCTCTGCCTGGACCCCGCGCGCAAGAAGTGATCGCGCGCGACCAACGTTCGGTCTCGTCTTCCTACACGCGCGGCTATCCGCTGGTCGCCCGGCGCGGCGAAGGCGCCATCGTCGAGGACGTCGACGGCAATCGTTTTCTCGATTTCAACGCCGGCATCGCCGTGGTGGCCACCGGCCACTGCCATCCCCGCGTCGTCGCAGCCATCCGCGAACAAGCCGGCAATCTGATCCACATGTCGGGGACCGATTTCTATTACGAGGCCCTTGTAGACCTGGCCGAAAAACTCGGTTCGCTCGCGCCTGGCGGCATGGAGCGGCGCGTTTCGTTTTGCAACTCGGGCGCGGAGGCCGTCGAGGGCGCCATGAAACTGGCGCGGTACTCCACCGGCCGCGACAAATTCATCGCCTTCCTCGGCGCATTTCATGGCCGTACCATGGGAGCGCTGTCGCTCACCGCGCGCAAGGCTGTCCAGCGCCGCGGCTTCGGGCCACTGGTGCCCGGCGTCATCCACGCGCCTTATCCCAACTGCTACCGCTGCCCGTTTGGTCAGACGCCCACCAACTGCGCCGTCGAGTGCGCCAGGTTTATCGAAGACACGCTTCTGAAAACCATCGCACCGCCCGACGAAGTCGCGGCTATCTTCATCGAACCGGTGCAGGGTGAAGGCGGGTACATTGTCCCGCCGCAGAAATTCTTTGACGAGCTCACCCGCATCACCCAGAAGCATGGCATCCTGCTGGTTTGCGATGAAGTGCAATCCGGAATGGGCCGCACCGCCAAGATGTTTGCCTCCGAGCATTTCCATCTGGCGCCCGACATCATGACAGTTGCCAAGGGCATCGCCAGCGGGCTGCCGCTGGGCGCCACCGTTGCCCGTGCCGATCTGATGACCTGGGTTCCCGGCGCGCACGCCTCCACGTTCGGCGGCAATCCGGTGGCCTGCGCCGCCGCGTTGGTTACCATAGAATTGCTCGAGCAGGAACTGCTCGATAATGCCGCCCGCATGGGCGCGCACCTGATGTCCCGGCTGCGCGATTGGCCGGCCCGCTTCCCCATCGTGGGAGACGTGCGCGGCTTGGGCCTCATGCTGGGCATCGAGCTGGTCCGCGACCAGCAGTCTAAAACCAAAGCGCCGGAATTGCGCGACCGCGTGGTGGATTTGGCCTTCGAGCGCGGCCTGCTCATCCTGGGCGCGGGCGACAATTCGCTGCGTCTCAGCCCGGCGCTGATCATCACCCGCGACCAATGCGACTTCGCGCTGGACACTCTGGAAGAGTGCCTGACCCTGGCCATTCAGGAAGCCTAGTCCGGCCGGGAAGGCCGTGCCCTTCTCTGCCGCGCCGGCTTAGCACTCTTCTCAACCCGCAGTTTCCAGGCCGTGCGCAGCGCGCCGGTCAGCACATCCTCGCTGGCCGCGGCCAGGCGGATATGCGTCGCCCCATTCCGCCCCCAGCCTCCGGGGATCGGGAGGAACACTTCCGGCAATTCCGCGGCAAACGCGGCCTGCTGTTCCACCGTCAGCATCAGGTTCCCGTACCCCTGTTTCTGCGAGGCCAGAGTGGCAAATATCCGGCCTCCGACCCGAAAATCCGCCGCGCCCATGTGCGAACCCTCCTCGGCGCCCTCCAGATTCAGGGCGATCCGGCGAAAGTCTTCCGCATCCATCCGTGTATCTCCTGTTTAGGAGAGAGTATCGCACAGCGCCGCCGCTCGGGCAGTCAAAAACGCAAAGAAAACCTGGCACAAACCGAATCAGTTGGGTGTATACTTAACAGAACTCCGGGGGCTGTAACAAAAGTCCCGGATAAGTCACTAATAGAAGTAGCTCAATTGACGGAGTGCCGCATGGAAAAAGGCCAGTCTGGGTTTCGACGATTCAAGATGGCTTGGGTCATCTGCGCGGTATGCGCCGCAGTCACTATACCGGTGGCTCTGGCCGAGGGATACGGACAGTACCTTCCTCCCAACCACATTAAGCCGCATGGTCTCTCACAGGGAGCTCAGGCATGGTGGTTCGGACCTTCGTTCCGCCAATATCTTCCATTCTTGCCGCCGCCCGACGCCAATACCAGCGGCGGTGGCGCGAACGTGGATGCCGACAACCCCAATCTGGATGTCGCGCCCGGCCAGAGTGAAACCGCCGTGGCCGCCTCCAAGAATTTCGTGATGGCCGCCTGGAACGATGCCAGTACCTTCTTTATCTCGCCCAGCACCGACCCGCAGGCCTCCGGGACCGGCGTGGGACTCTCGCGGGATGGCGCGCAGACCTTTACCGACCTGCTGGGTCTGCCGAACACAAACCCGAACCAGAAGTGGGCGGGAGACCCTAGCGTGGTAGCTCTCGATGGCGGCCAGTACTTCATCGTCAGCAGTATCTATGCCAGCGTTTTTCCCTACGATTGCAGCAAGGGACCGGCCCAGAACGCCATAGCGGTGTCGGTGGCGACGGTCACCGCCAGTGCCGTCCAGTTTACCAATCCCATCATTGTGGCGACCGGCGGCAATGCCTGTGCTCCGGGCGGCCAGACCGCCCTGCTCGACAAGGATTTCATGAGTTATGACTCCAAGACCCGGACCCTGGCTGTCACTTACAGCCGTTTCACCTTTTCCGGTTATGGCACCGGTCAACCCGAAGTGGTAACGGCGACTGTCCCGACCTCTCCGCCGCTGTTGTCTTCCGCGAATTTCTCAAAGCCGGTGATGATCTGGCCCGAGGAGTCGGTGTATGAGAACCAAGGCGTCTATCCCGCGCTGGCCTACAATTCGTCCACCGGCAAAGATGACATCTATGTAGTGTGGGAGCGAAATTGGTATACCAATCAGACCGATGGCAATCCCTATGTCTACGTGCAGGCGGCGCTGATTCCGGCAGGCGCTTCGGCGCCATCGATTGGCAGTCCGTCCTCGCCGGTAGTCGTCACGGTGGGTCAGTTGGACTCGGTCAACGGCGGCGTCAAATCGATGGACCTGGTGCCGGTCACCGGGTACACCGGAACCGCCAATGACTTTCCCCGGATAGCCTGGAACAGCACGCAGAACCAGATCGTGATTGTCTGGAACGACGCCAGCCATCACCCGCTGGGCGACATTTTTATGCGTTCCTATACCCCGCATTTCGCCCAAGCCGGATCGATCGAGACCGTCAACGACGACACCACGGGAGCCTTGCACATGTTCCCCGCCGTATGTGTCGAAACCACCGGCTCTATTGTCACATCCTGGTTTGACCGGCGAAACTTCACGCCGGGATCCGGCTCGACGGACTACTATGGCGAAGTCCGCACCGTGCCCGGCACCAACGGGACCGACTTCAAAATCACCACCGTATCCTCGGACTGGACGCAAGACTCTTCGATGATGTCCCCCAATTTCGGCGACTATACGGACAATACCTGCAACGGCAATACGCCATTCTTTTCCTGGAGCGACGGACGCATCGGCATTCCGCAGCCATTCGTCGAAAACAACTAACCGGGGCCGCGGAGGTAGCCGTCCCTCCGCGAGACCGTGCGCGCCGGCCGGTTGAGATCGCCCTGCTGATGGCGGTAGCGGTCACTCCCCTGGCCATGGCGCCGGGGTTGTTTCTGGGATACGACGTCACACCGAAGCTGCTGGTTGTGTATCTCGCAGCCGCCACGCTCCTGTTGTTTTCGGGGCTCTGGTGGCCGGCAGCGATCCAATTGTGGCGCACCTCTGGGGGCCGCATATTCTATTTGCTGCTGTTGGCCCAGGGCGGCTCGCTGCTTATTTCTTCGGCGTTCTCCCACGATCCCGTTTTGGCATTTGGCGGGACGAGTTCACGGCGTCTGGGCGCCCTGACTCAGATCGTGATCCTGTTCATCGTGGGAGTCGTCGCGGCGCAGGTTGGCACTCGCCGTAGCTTTACCCGGCGACTGCCGATAGCTATCGAGATTTGCGCGGCCGTGGCAGGCATCTACGGCATATTGCAATATCTGGGCTGGGATCCCTTACTACCTTCGCAGTTGTATACGATCCGCTTCACGGGAGATATTGTCAGGCCTCCAGCCACGCTGCGCCACGCGATTTACTTCGCGAACTTCCTGATCCCGGTGATTCTGATTACCGGTTCCCAGTTCATCGCTGAAGCGCGCCTCGCCTGGCGATGTTTCCACGCCGGCGTTTTCTCGATCGCCGCCGCCGCGCTGATCCTGACCGGGACGCGTTCGGCAATCGCGGGGTTGATCGCGGGCGGCATTCTGTTTGCGCTCATCGAGGCGCGCCGCATCGGCCGGAAGACCATGCTGGCCTATGTCTCCGCGACGGTACTGGCCAGCGCGGCCCTGATTTCGTTGCTGCTATTCTCTCCCGCCGGACAAAGCTTCCGTGTCCGCCTGGCGCAATGGGTGCAGGATAGCAAAGGTGGTCCGCGATTGATGGTCTGGCGCGACTCCTTGCCCATCATCCGCGATCGCTGGCTCGTGGGCATCGGCCCGGAAGTCTTCGCCGGCGAGTTCCGCAAGCGGCAGTCGCTCCAGCTTTCGCGGGCTTTTCCCGATCATTATCATGAGGACCCGCATAATCTGTTGTTGGGCGCGGCCATAAACCAGGGAGTCGCCGGTTGCGCCATAACGTGCGGCCTGATCGCGCTGGGCCTGGTATGCGCTTACCGTTGTGTCAGGAAGGGAACGCCTCACGGCGCCATGCTGCTGGCGGCGCTCGTGGCGATGACGATTTCCGCGCAGTTCGCTCCTCCGGCCATCACTAACATGCTCTACTTCTACCTGGTGATCGCGCTGGCGGTGGCGCTGGCCTCGCCCACGGCCGGTCGGCTCATGGATTCGTCCGCCCCCGCCGCGCCGCGCCCCGCATCGCGAGCCATGCAATCGGCGGCGGCGCTGGCGATGGTGGCCGCCGCGGCCCTATATGGGATTCCGGATGCCTGGCTGGCGACGGCCCAGCGCCGGGCCGCGCACGCAGACATAGCGGGGGCCCGCGGCGCCTTCCGGCTGGCCCTCCGTTTTCCATTTCCCGCCGATTGCCTGCCGTTTTCGCAGCAGATGGCCGCGGCTGCCCGGTCGCTGCCCGCGCCCTGGCGTCAGCAGGCGCTGGCGGCGGCCAAAGAGGCCAGTGCCGATGCCGAACAGAGCGGCGAGCAGAGATTCAGCGCGCTCTACCAGTCCGCCACTCTGGCAATCGTTTCCGGCGATCTGGCCAATGCCGAGGAGAAACTGCGCGCCGCCGCGGACGCCGCCCCCTGGTGGTACCGGCCGCATGCCATGCTGGCCCGTCTCCTTTGGCTCACCGGCCGCGGTCCCGAAGCAGAACGCCAGGCCGCCTTGGCGCTCGAATGCGCCGGCAGCCAGGAGGCGGCAGTTCGGGCCGCCTTCGAGAGCGCCCGCACGGAAGCGGCTAAGAGGAATTGAGTGGACGCGTCCACAGTATACTCTGGAAGAGTGCCCCGCCCTGGCGATTCCCCACAACCCAGAATGCTCGACGTAGGCTGTGGCATCCATAAGCAGCCGGGAGCCATCGGGATCGATCGCAACCCCGCTACCCGTGCCGACGTTTTGTGCGATCTCGACCGCCTCCCTTACCCCTTTCGCGATAATTCCTTCGACCGCCTGTTTGCCATCCACGTGATCGAACACGTGGCCGACGTCATCGGCACCATGGAGGAATTTCACCGGCTGGTGCGGCCGGGCGGCACCGTGCGTATCGAAACCCCGCACTACACCGACTTCAGCTCTTTTTGCGATCCCACCCACCGCAGCCATCTGAATAGCTTTTCGTTCCGGTATTTCGGCGAGGACCATGGCGGATTCGGTTATTACACCAAAGCCAGATTTCGCGAGAATTCCGTCCGCGTGAAGCTACTCTCGTTTTGGAAATGGCTGGGATTCGAGTTCCTGGTAAATCGCTTTCCGCGCTACCGGCGCTTCTGGGAGCATTACCTCTGCTTCGTAGTGCGCGGCAAAGTGATGAACTTCGAATTCGAAGTCCTCAAACCCACTGGCTAATCCAATCGCCGATCCGCATTTATCGCCGTTTGTGGCAGGCCATCTCCCTCTACTACCTGGCCGACGCCGCCCGCGACCGTTACCGCTCCCGCCACTCCACCACGGAGCAGGCGCATGGCCGGCGCGGAGAAGATCTCGCGCACCGCTACCTGCGCCGTCACGGTCTCACTATCGTAGCCCGCAATTTCCACCAACGCGCCGGACGAGGCGAATTGGATATAGTCGCCTGGGACCACCAGACCCTCGTCTTCGTGGAAGTGAAAACCCGCGCCACCGCCGAATTCGGCAGCCCAAGCCGCGCCGTGGGACCCGATAAAGAAAAAGACTTGCGCCGCGCCGCCGGCGAGTATCTCCGCCGCCGCGGCGCACTTCCCGGCCCGTCGCGCTTCGATCTGGTAAACATCGTCCTGAACGATCCGCCGGAGATCGAATGGATCCAGGATGCCTTTCCTATCAGCCGGACGCTATAATACTTTCTCCGCGCCGCTTGTTCTACAATTAATCCTTTTTTTGCGGAGGCACTTCTACTTTGCCGGAATTACGTAAGGATCCCATCACAGGCCGCTGGGTCGTCATCGCCACAGACCGCGCACGCCGTCCCTCCGACTTCGTGCGCCAGCCGGTGCCGCCCCCCGCCTCCCGCCTTTGCCCATTCTGTTACGGTAACGAGCAGAAGACTCCACCCGAAGTCCTGGCCTATCGTCCCGGCGGCGGTCCCAACCAGCCGGGGTGGAGCGTGCGCGTGGTGCCGAACAAATTTCCCGCCTTGGGCATCGAAGGTGAGCTGAATCGCCAGGGCGAGGGCATGTACGACAAAATGAACGGCATCGGCGCCCATGAAGTGGTCATCGAAAGCCCCGACCACAGCCTTACCATGGCCGAGATGACCGACCACCAGATCGAAGAGGTGCTGCGCGCGTTCCGCGACCGCGTTGACGACCTCAAGAAGGACATCCGCTTCCGCTATATCGTTTTGTTTAAGAACCATGGCGAAGCCGCCGGCGCCACACTGGAACATCCCCATTCGCAACTGATCGCGCTGCCGGTGATCCCCAAGCGGGTGAAAGAAGAGCTGGACGGCGCCAAGGTGTATTTCGATTTCAAAGAGCGCTGCGTCTACTGCGATATCCTGCGGCAGGAGACCTCCGCGGGCGTGCGCGTGGTCACCGAAACCGACCGCCTGCTGGTGCTCCAGCCATGGGCTCCCCGCTTCCCCTTCGAAACCTGGATTCTGCCCAAGCGGCACGAGTCGCACTTCGAGCAGACCGAGCCTGCTACCTTGCAGAACCTCGCATGGGCCGTACGTTCCACGCTGCGCAAGCTCGACAAGGTGTTGGAGCATCCGCCCTATAACCTGATCTTCCATAGCGCCCCATTGCAGGAGAATCATCTGGCGCACTATCACTGGCATATCGAATTGATTCCGAAACTCACCAAGGTGGCGGGATTCGAGTGGGGCACCGGCTTCTACATTAACCCCACACCGCCGGAGGAGTCCGCTAAGTTCCTGCGCGAATCGGGGCTGGCTTGAGCTCCGCGGCGGTGGATGCGGAAACGGCGCCGTATCGCCGTATCCTCGCTATCGTCGTCGCGCTCATCTTGTACGGGTCGCTCTATCCCTGGCAGTTTCAGGCGCGGCAATACGGCCACAACCCGCTTTGGATGCTCCTGCATCGTTGGCCCGGCGTCCTCGACCGCTACGTGATCTGGGATGTCGGCGTCAACATTACCCTCTATGTACCGCTGGGCATCTTCGCTTATCTCGCATTGCGCGCGGACTCGCCGCGATGGCTGCGGCTTCTGGCTCCGGTGGCACTCGGCCTGGCGCTTTCCGCGTCCATCGAGATGCTCCAGCTCTTCGACGATGGACGCATGTGCAGCCTCTCCGACGTCGCCTCTAATGTGACCGGCGCGGCCGTGGGAATCGCCGCCGGGGCGTTCTATCGCGTGAAGCTGCAGCGCTTTCTGGTGGCCCAGGATACGGCTTCGCTGCTGCGCCCTTCCGGCGCCGTGATGTTGCTGGCCTGCTGGCTCGGATACCAGCTCTTTCCGTTATTCCCTTCGTGGGGCCGCACCAAATTGATGAACAAAGTGGCGGCCATGGGATCTCTCACTAGCGTCTCGCCGGTCGATACCCTGGTGGTCTTTGCGGAATGGCTGGCGGTCGCCTGCCTGCTGGAAAGCATTCGCAAGAAGAAGACCACCGGACTGCTGACGTTGTTGCTGCTGCTGGTGCCCGCTCGCCTGATCATCGCCAGCCGTACGTTGGCGTGGTCCGATGTGGTGGGCGCAGGCGCCGCCTATACGGCCTGGCTGTGCCTGCCGCGGGTATGGATACGGCGGACGGCGCCCTTCCTTCTGACCGGCGCGTTAATCCTGGGCGAGCTTTCACCGTTCCGCTTCACGGCTGGGCAGGAAGGCCACGCCTTCGTTTGGGTACCCTTCCGCGGATTGTTCCGCTCCGACTGGCGGAATGGTTTTGACGTCCTCTTCCGCAAGAGCTTCTGGTATGGTTCGGTTCTCTGGCTGTGGCGCTCCTCGGGACGCAGCCTGGCGTGGGCCACCGCTGCCGCCGCCGCGGCCCTGTTGCTGCTGGAGCGCGTCCAGGTCTACTTGCCCAGCCGTACGCCGGAGATCACCGATGCCGTCCTGGCCCTGCTGATGGGCGTCCTGCTTTGGCTGTTGCGCGACGCCTGATACCGCCCATCCGGCGACCTGTACACGATAGGGCTGGGTTATACGTCAAAAACGGTCTATGCCGATCTGGCCCGATATGCGTCTGGCGTTGCGGCTATTGCGCCGGGCCCCCGGGGTGACCGCGGTCGCCGTGCTATCGACCGCGCTCAGCGTGGGTGCCATCTCCGCGGTTTTCACGGCCGTACAGGCCGTCCTGATCAAACCGCTACCGTATTGGCGGCCCGATGAACTCGTCCTCTTTAGCGCGGATTACCGGAATGTGATCGAATCGCAGGGCGATTGGATCTTCCGGCGCGAGGCACAGGAGATCGTCAGGCACTCACGCACTTTGCAAAGTGCGGGCTTCTGGACCAACGCGGTTTTCGATCTCGGAGGCGACGGCAATGCGCCGCCCGAAGCACTCTACGGCCTGCGGATGACTGCCAGTCTGCTGCCCACACTGGGCGTTAAGCCCATGCTCGGACGCAATATTCAGAAGAACGAGGAGCCGGATGCCGGCGGCGAGATGATTCTCAGCTACGGGCTGTGGATGCGGCGATTCGAGGGCGACCGCGGCGTGGTGGGCCGGACCGTGAAAGTGAATGGCCGCGCCTGCCGCATCATCGGCGTAATGGGACCTGGATTCAACTTTCCGCTGCGGCGCGAAGCGGCCCACACCCCGCAGCCCTACGTGGAGTTTTGGGCGCCCATGGCGCTCGCGGGGGAGAAGCCGATGAACATCGTCCAGATGCTGGCGCGGCTGAAGCCGGGCATAACGCTGGCGGAGGCGCAACAGGATATCGCGGCCACCGGCGCGGACCTGGCCCGCGAGTTTCCCGACAGCAATCGCGATCGCATTCTGCGCGTCTCGCGCCTGCGGGACCGCGCGATCGGACAGGCGGGCAAAACGCTGTGGCTGTTGATGGGCGCCGCGGGAATGTTCCTGCTGATCGGCTGCGCGAATGTCGCGAATCTTCTGCTGGCACGCGGGCTCGGGCGCCAGCGCGAAATGGCCATCCGGATGGCGTTAGGCGCGGATATGCGCCGTATCGTAGGCCAACTCCTCACCGAAGCCTGCGTGCTGGCGTTGTTGGGAGGCGCGGCGGGTTATGTGGTAGCATTCGCCGCATGGCGGATACTCCCGGCCATCGCGCCGCGAACCATTCCCCGGCTGGCGACCGCGCATCCGGACTGGGGAGTGCTGGCATTTGCGCTGGGCACGGCGATATTGAACGGACTGCTGTTCGGGCTGGCGCCGGCATTGCGTGCATCCCGCGGCGGCATGTTGGGCGCGCGCGGCGCGGCCACCGGCCGGCGTGACTGGCTGCGCGGCGCATTCATCGCGGCGGAGATCGCCATCACAGTGACATTGGTCATTACTGGCGGACGGCTGCTGGGGAACTTCATGGCACTGCTCCGCATGGACACCGGCTTCGTACAGGACCGCGTGCTGGCGGCGGTGGTCCTGCCGCAACCGGACCGCTATAAGGATCCGGCGGCACGCGCGCTGGTCTATCGCCGGTTTCTCGAGGCCACCCGAAGAATACCCGGCGTGGTCAGCGCGGGCACCGTGGACGCGCTGCCGTTCAGCGGCGAAAACTTTGGCGGCTTCGTGACGGCCAGGCCGGAGGACATTGCCAACCGCCGATGGCAGATGGTGGCCGAAGTGGATACGATCGGCGGCGACTACCTGGCGGCCATGGGCGCGCGTCTGGAGGCAGGGCGGTGGTTCCGCGATGAGGAGAAAGACACCGCCATCGTCGGCGATTTGACCGCGCGGAAGCTCTGGCCGGGCGAGAGCGCCATCGGCAAGCGCCTCTGTGTATCCTGCACACCGGAAGAGCCGGACAACTGGAAGCGCGTGGTGGGGGTGGTCTCGAGTATGCGGCATCTGAGCCTGGAAGGCGAAGCGGAAGGACCGGTATACCTGGCGGGCGAAGCCATGCGCCACGCGCAGTTTTTAGTTGCCCGGACCGCGCGCCCCGCGGGCGAATACCAGGAGGCGCTGCGGCGCGCCGTGGCATCCGTCGATCCGCAACAGCCGGTGCTTCTAAGCGTGTCGATGCAGACGCTGGTCGGGGATTCTCTGGCGGCGCGGCGTTTCCTGATGCTGCTGCTGGCAGCCACGGGCTGCCTGGCGCTGGCCATGTCCGCGGCCGGGATTTACGGCGTGATGGCGCATACCACTTCGCGGCGGACGCAGGAGATCGGCATCCGGATGGCGCTGGGGGCTACTCCACGGAACGTGCATAACCTGGTGTTCCGCGAGGGTTTTGCCAGCGTAGCGGTGGGCCTGGCGATCGGCGCGGGCGCAACGGCGGCCGTGGAAAAACTGCTCTGTGCCTTTCTGCCGGGCCTGCATGGCGACGGGGCAGCGGTTATCGCGCTCGCCGCCGCGCTGGTGGTGGTGACGGCGGCGCTGGCCTGCTGGCTCCCCTCCCGCAAGGCGATGCTGGTGGACCCGATCGTGGCGCTGAGGGTGGAGTAACAACGTTTGCGTAATGCCGATTAAACGCCAACGAATCGGGATCCGCGCCGCTTACGGATGCGTAAATTCGCGTGCGTGCGGGATCAAATCCAAATACACGCGCTCCGGCAAGTCCGTGTTCCAGTAGCCGGCCCAGCGGGCGTATGCGCAGATAGCTAGAAAAATAGCGGCCGCCGCGGACGCGATCATCCAGGCGGGCACGGGCCGCCTGCCGGGAGCCGACATGCGCAGGGCGCCCTCCGCCGGGCAGGCCGCCACACACTCCAAACACCCCGTGCATTCCGCCGAGCCGATGCTCACCAGCTTATCCACCGGCAGCATGGCCGGGCAGGCTTTCGCACATTTGCCGCAATCGATGCATAAAGACGCTTCGCGCCGGATGCGCAGGGGGCTGGCTAGCGCCGCCAGACCCATCAGAGCTCCGTAGGGGCAAAGATAGCGGCACCAGAAATTCTGCACGAAGACCGACAACACCACCAACAGGGCCAGCACGGCGCCACCCGCGAAACCCAGGAAGCGGAAGAAGTTGAGCATCTTCACATCGGAGACCAACCCGTAGGGCCCTTCGAGGAAGCTCTGAATGGCGGGCACGGACATACTGCCCACGGCGTAAAGAAAGAGACCCAGCAGGATGTACTTCAGGCTGCGCAGCGCGATATCGATCCAGCGCGGCAGGCGCCAGTTGCGGTGAAACGTCTGCCTGCCGAGCCGCCACAGCCATTCCGAAATGGTACCCACCGGACAAAGCCATGCGCAGAAGCTCTTGCGCAGCAGCCATGAGATGGCCAGAAATGCGACGAGCAGGAACATTCCGGCGGGGTGCACGCGGGGGATGCGGCCGGTAGAGACCCACAGTTTCAGGTTCATCAGCGAGGCGATGGGTAGCCAGCCTTCGACTCCCGCCGGCCTGGCGACCCGCATCCCGCGCCCGCCCGATTCGTAATAGTGGACGAAGAGAACGAATGCGACGCCGATCCACACATTCAGCGCCAGGAACGCGAGTTGAAAGGCGCGCCGCAAGCGCTGCGATTTATCGGGCGCCAATCGCTTGATGAACTTGATCTTCGTTTTGGGAGGGGATGCCAATTGCGCCGCAACCATACCCATAAGCTAGATGGTTTCGCGATCCGGCGCGGTGACTTCAGTCACCAGCTAAGACTTCGATGCGGCCAAAGCCTTTTGCCAGGCTTCCATCAAACGCGCGCGGGCCGCGGTGCTAATGGGTCCCGGCATCTCGCTGGGCCGGTACTCGTGGCACAGAGCAACCGTTTTGCGCAGGCTCTCGGCAAACTCCACGCAGGGCGGGCAGCCGGCCAGGTGCGCGGCCATTTCACGGCAGGCTTCGGGCGGCAATTCCAGGTCCAGGTACGCTGATAGCGTCGCGAAGATCCGCTTGCAATCTTCAGTTGCGCGGGGCATGCGCGGATACCTCCCGGTGGTTGAGATAACGATCCAAATCCTGGCGCAGGGCCAGACGGGCGCGATGCAGACGCGTCTTCACCACATCGACGCTGAGGTCCAGCACATGCGCGGTCTCCTCGGTGGATAGCTCTTCCACGTCGCGCAGCACCAAGACTGGCCTATAAGTCTCCGGAAGGTTGGCCACAGCCGCATCGAGAACCTGCCGCAACTCGGCGCGCAGCATACGGTCCTCGGGCAAGCCGGACCAATCCGCGATCTGCAGCTTAACGTGCCCGGCGCTGCCCTCGCTGACGGGCATGAATTCGTCGAGCGAGAGCTCTCGCTGCGGAGCGAACTGGCTGCGGCGGCGCTTCATCAGGCAATAGTTCCTGGCAATACGCAGCACCCAGGCGCGCACGCGCGCGGGCTCGCGAAGCTGGTTGAAGCTCTCGAAAACCCGCAACAGCGTCTCCTGGGCGACCTCTTCGGCGTCCTCGCGGTGGCCGCACATCAACCAACTGTATTGGAAGATTCTGGCACGGAAGTGTTCCACGAAGCGGTCGAATGCTTCCGGCTGTCCGGCCATCAAATCGCGTGCCAGTTGTACTTCCGCTTCCTTTTCCAAACGCGCTCCCGCTATCCGATTGTAGCGGGTACGCGCCTTTCGAGGGCCATCTCGATGGAGGGGGCGTTGAGCAGCGTATTGTGAATCAGGCAGGCCTTCACCGCGCGCAGAATGCCGGCTTCGTGGCGGAGGTCCAGATCCGGCGCCGTCACCACGATCCGGAAGGATGCCAGACGCGCCGGCGCGGTTGCTTTTTCGGCGGTCACGCGGACTTCCAATACTTCCGTGGCAAGGCCGCGCGTGCGCAGGTATTCAGCGGCATAATAGCCCGCGCAGGTGCCCAGCGAGACGAGCAGGAATTCGGGCGGCGTCATGCCGCGGTCGGCGCCGCGGTTCTCCACCGGCTGATCGCATAGCACGCGATGTCCGCGCGCGGAGGCTTCGAATTGTACGCCGCCGAGATGCTGAACGATGACTTCCATTTTGGTTTCCAGTTACCAGATGCAGTGCGTGTGGAAAGGTGACATCCAAACTATATGATAGTTCAGGGTCCGTTTATTTGTAACTATTCTTGGGGGTGCGCGTCCATGCGTTCTTCCTCGAAGGCGGCACGCCATGAACGGCACACGATGGCTTTGGAAGCTGCGGCGCCAATCCAGTACGTCGTTGCCGAGCTGTTTGAGGCTCAAGATTTCTAATCGGAGACGAGCGGTGGGACGCTCCCTAACGGTCGCGGCTCGGCCGATTGGCGGCGCGGCCGATTGGCGACTCGGCCGATTGGCGGCGCAGTCGATTGGCGGCGCGGTCGATTGGCGGCGCGGTCGATTGGCGGCGCGGTCGATTGGCGGCGCAGTCGATTGGCGGCGCAGTCGATTGGCGGCGCGGCCGATTGGCGACTCGGCCGATTGGCGGCGCAGTCGATTGGCGGCGCAGTCGATTGGCGGCGCGGTCGATTGGCGACTCGGCCGATTGGCGGCTCTGCCGATTGGGATCAACTGGCGGGCCTTCCTGTGCGACCATTAGAGAGAGCCCGCAAGCCCAAGATCATGGATGCCCTGACACTCCACCGGCTGCATTTCGCTTTCACCGTCACCTTCCACTACATCTTTCCGCAATTGACCATGGGGTTGGCCCTGCTGCTGGTAGTGCTGAAAAGCATGGCGCTCCGCACTGGCGACGAACATTACAATCGCGCCGCGCGCTTCTGGGCGCGCATTTTCGCCATCAACTTCGCCATGGGCGTGGTCACCGGCATTCCCATGGAATTCCAGTTCGGCACCAACTGGGCGCGCTTTTCGAAACTGGCCGGCGGAGTGATTGGACAGACGTTGGCGATGGAGGGCGTGTTCTCGTTTTTCCTGGAATCGAGCTTCCTGGGGTTGTTTCTATTCGGCGAGAAGAAGCTGGGACCCAGAATGCACTGGGTGGCGGGCTTCCTGGTCTTCATGGGATCGTGGCTTTCGGGATTCTTCATCGTGGCCACCGACGCCTGGATGCAGCATCCCGTGGGCTACACGCTGGGTCCGCATGGCGAGATTCTGTTATCGAGCTTTTGGGCTTTGCTCTCGAACCCGTGGCTGTTCTGGCAGTACCTTCACAACATGATAGGCGCGGTGGTTACCGGCAGCTTCGTCATGGCGGCCGTGGGCGCCTTCTACTTATTGGTGAAACGGGACGAGCCGTACGGGCGAACGTTCGTTCGTATCGGCGTCAGCGCGGGCATCGTTGCCACCGCTCTCATGCTGTTCCCCACGGGCGACCAGCAGGGCAAAAACATCGCCTTCTCGCAGCCGGCTACCCTGGCTTCCATGGAAGGGCTTTTCCGGTCCGAAGCCGGCGCGCCACTCGCCCTGATCGGACAACCGGACATGGAGAATCGCCGGCTCGACAACCCGCTGCAGGTGCCTCGCGCACTGAGTTTTTTGACCTACCAGCGCTGGAAGGCCGAGGTGAAGGGACTCGACGCGTTTCCACAGGATCGCTGGCCCGACAACATCCCGCTGGTCTATTTCAGCTATCACATCATGGTTGGGCTGGGCACCATTTTCATCGCCGTGATGGCGCTTGCCGCGCTCGATTTATGGCGCGGCCACCTGTTTACGCGGCGCAAATTGCTGTGGCTGCTGATGCTGTCCGCGCCGTTTCCCTATATCGCCAATACGGCGGGTTGGATCACGGCCGAAGCCGGCCGGCAACCCTGGCTGATCTATGGCCTGATGCGCACACCCGCGGGAGTATCGCCGCACGTTTCGGCAGGCAATGCGCTGTTCACACTGATCGGTTTCATGGGCATGTACGCGGTGCTGGCCATCTTGTTTCTGCTGCTCGTCTACCAGGAAATCGAGCGCGGTCCCGAGGCGGCATGATGGAAACCATCTGGTTCATGCTGGTAGCCGTGATGATCGCCGTGTATGTAGTACTCGACGGCTTCGACATCGGCGCGGGCATTGTGCAGTTTCTGGTGGCGCGCACGGATGGCGAGCGCCAGCAGGTGCTGCGCGCCATCGGTCCCGTGTGGGATGGCAATGAAGTTTGGCTGTTGGCCGGCGGCGGCACGTTGTACTTCGCGTTTCCCGCACTGTACGCATCCAGCTTCAGCGGATTCTACCTGCCCCTGATGATGGTGCTATGGCTGCTGATTCTGCGCGGTATTTCGATCGAATTCCGTAATCACATCGACAGCCTGGTGTGGAAGCCGTTCTGGGACGCTGTCTTCTGCGGGTCGAGCGCGCTGCTGGCCATCTTCTTCGGCGCGGCGCTGGGGAACGTGGTGCGCGGCGTGCCGCTCGACGCCGCCGGCGAATTCTTCCTGCCGCTGTGGACCAATTTCCGCCTGGGCCGCGAAGTGGGCATTCTGGACTGGTATACCGTGCTGGTAGCCGTGGTGGCCTTCGCCACGCTCACGGTACACGGCGCGTTGTGGGTGGCGCTGAAGACCGAGGGCGACTTGGAGCAGCGCGCGCGCCAGGTAGCCCGTACGGGCTGGTGGGTTTTGCTGCCGCTCATCGCCGCCATCACCTGGTGCAGTTTTGCGATCCAGCCGCGGCTCTGGGCCAGCTTCGGCGCGCGTCCGTGGGGCTACGTGTTTCCGCTGTTGGCCGTCGCCGGATGGATCGGCATGCGCGCGCTCGCCCGCCGGAGTCTCGCCGCGTTCCTGTGCTCCTCGTCCTTCATCGTGGGGATGCTCACCAGCGCCGCGTTCGGATTATACCCATACGTGCTGCCGTCGAGCACGGATGCGGCGCTCGGTCTCACAGTCTACAACGCCGCCGCCGCACCGTACGGATTGAAGGTGGGCCTGGTATGGTTCATTCCCGGAATGCTGTTGACTACGGGTTATTTCGTATATACGTATCGGAGTTTCGCCGGGAAAGTGGCGATCGACAGGGAGGGGCACTGAGTCAGTGCGTTAGCCATGACTGCATCCATCCGAATCGCGTTGGCGTTAGGTTCGATCTGTACCTATGCCAATCTTGTTCCCGCACAAGACACGACAATCGTACGCGCTCCCGCCGGCGCCGTCAGGGGCGAGGCGCAGGCCGGCCTGCGCATCTTCCGCGGATTACCCTACGCTGTATCGCCCACCGGGCCCCTGCGCTGGAAGCCACCCGTGGCACCGCCGGCGTGGCAGAACGTACGCGACGCCACCAGGTTTGGGCCTGCGTGCTTCCAGCCTAAGCCGCGAACCGCCAGCATCTATGCGGATCCTCCAGCCGAAATGAGCGAAGATTGTTTGTCGCTCAACATTTGGACGCCCGCCGATGCGCGCAACGCTCCAGTCATGGTTTGGATTCATGGCGGATCGTTGACCGGCGGCGCCGGCAGCGAGACTCTCTACGACGGCTCGGCGATGGCCAGGCGCGGCCTTGTAGTCGTAAGCATCAACTACCGGTTGGGCGCACTCGGCTACCTGGCGCATCCCGGACTTAGCTCCGAATCCGCGGACGATATTTCCGGCAACTACGGCCTGCTCGATCAGATCGAAGCCCTGCGATGGGTGAAGCGCAACATTGCGGCGTTCGGCGGAAATCCTGAGAGTGTCACCATAGCGGGCGAGTCCGCGGGCGCCCTCAGCGTGATGTATCTGATGGCTTCCCCCATGGCGCGCGGCCTCTTTCATCAAGCCATCCTCGAAAGCGCGTATATGATCTCCACGCCGGAACTCCGGGAGAAGCATTTCGGCGAAGAGCCGGCCGAAGCGCTGGGGGTTCGCCTCGCCACCAGGCTGAAGGTGGATAGCATCGCGGGTCTGCGCGGTATGGACGCCGCCACCATCACGGAGCGGGCGCCCTTAACCGGGTACCTGCCGTTCGGAACGATCGATGGACACGTGCTGCCGCGCCAGTTGGTTGATACATTCGATCGCGGCGAGCAGGCGCATGTTCCCGTGCTGGTTGGATTCAATAGCGGTGAAATCCGTTCGTTGCGCTTTCTGGCGCCGCCTCCGCCCACCACCGCGGAGGCTTACGTGACCGCCATCCGGGATCGCTACGGCTCACTCGCCGATGCTTTTCTGCGGCTCTACCCGGCGTCCGACATACCCGGAAGCATCCTCGCCGAGCCGCGCGACGCGCTCTATGGCTGGACAGCCGAACGCATCGCCACAAAACAGGCAGCCATCGGCGAGCATGCCTTTCTCTACCTTTTCGATCACGGCTATCCCGCCGCGGAAGCCGCCGGGCTGCACGCCTTCCACGCCAGCGAACTGCCCTACATTTTCGGTACCGCCGATCGCACGCCGCCCGCCTGGCCCAAGCTGCCGGAAACGCCCGAAGAAAAGCGTTTCACTGAGGCTACGGCCGGCTATTGGACATCCTTCATTCGCACTGGATCCCCCGCCGCCGCGGGACAACCGGCATGGCCGCCCTTCGCTCCCGGTAAGGCCTTCATGCAACTGGCGGATGTGCCTCGCCCGGGTGTAAATCCGTTGCCCGGGATGTATGCGCTTCACGAAGAGGTGATGTGCCGGCGCCGCGCGGAGGGCCAAACGCCATGGAATTGGAACGTCGGGATTATTGCCCCGCCTTTAGCTCCAGAATCACTGGCATGCCGATGACCCGCTTAGTGGCTGGCGCTGTAAGCCATGTACCCGAGGTACAGGGCATCCGCCGAATCCGGCGCGGCCCATAATCCTTTCATCAGCCGCTTACGGCCGGTTTTCAGCAATGCCTTCAGATCCACGCCGCATTCGAAGCGCATGTGATTCATGGCGGCCATGCTGTTATACGCGGATGCCGCCATCGTCGCGAGGCCCGATGGGACGGCCGTGGGCGCGGCGGCGGGAGCGCCGAAGTCCTCCCTCGGCCGCAAAGCTCGCGAAATCGAAGTCTGGGCTTTCCACGCCGGGCCCGGAGTGAAAATCTGGTTTGTGCGCGCTGCGGCGACCGCGGCTATTGTATAGTGCCTTTCGCGATGCGGAGCCAATGCCTGGTAGGAATACGACGCGGGCAGCGCGCCGCTGACCACCGTCAGCACTACGCTACCCGCATTGTAAGTGATGGTGAAGTGTTCGCTACCATTGATCGCGAGTCCGTTCACCGTGCTGAACTGGTCGGCCACGGTCGACGCAGTCAGGATGGTGAAGCTCTGTCCCACCGTGGGCGTGAATCCGCTGGCGAGGGAAATGGTCAACGTGCCGCCGAGCGTGGCTGCCTGGGTCACTTTGAGTTGGTCATACCTGGTGACTGGGGTCGCGCCGTTGATCTGGATGTCGAGCGTTCCCGTGGAGCCTTGCGTATAGGTATCGGAAACCGTCAGCTTGCCCGTCTTGGCGGCGGAATCGCCCGGAGTGAGCGTGCTGTCATCCACCACGTTATAGCCCAGAGTGCCTGCTCCGTCGAGCGATCCGCCGTTTAGGGCGAATGTGCCGGGCGAGGAAGAAGCCAAGGTGCCATCCACGGTCGTAGATCCGCCGGATTGCGTGAAGTTGAAACCGGCGCCGCCCACTGTAAATATAGTGCCCGCGGAAATCGTGAACGTTCCAGCATTGGTGAAACCGCCACCGGACGTAGTGAGGGACGCACCAGACGCGAGCTTGAATACACCGGCCGCCGCATTGTTATTGAATCCCGCCAGAATGTTGTGGTTGCCGAAATCGACCATCCGGCCGGCGCCATTCAGCGTGATGTTGGCCGCATTGGTGGCAAGGGTGGTACCGCTCGCGCCGAACTGCATCGTACCGGTGAGATTGTAGGTTCCGCCTGTCAGGGTGTTGCCTGAAAAATTCGCGAGCGCGCCGCCCGCCGATGTGCCGATCTGCATGGTGTCACCGGCGCTCACTTTGAGGGTGCCCGTATTATCCAGTCCGGCGGAAGACGGCAGAATCACCAGCGCGGCGCTTTGAGTCGCCGCAAGGGTGCCGGCATTGGTTATGCCCACATTCGAAATCGTGCCGGAACCCTGGATCGTGCTGGTGTTATTCAGCGTAACGCCAGAGCCCACGCCCGTAATACTGCCGGCGGTAAGCGTCAGGATTCCTTTTCCGCCGAGAGTGGTAGCCTTTTTCAGATCCAGAGTGCCATTGACGGCGATCGTTCCGGAGTTCGTATCGGCGCCTCCGGCGGACAACGTGACAGAAGCGCCCATACCCACGGTGAGGGTGCCTGAGTTTGAGAGTGTGCCCAAGCTGGCGGTATCCGCCGTATCGTTGTTATCGCCGATGGTCACCGTAGCGCCGGCGTTGTTGGTCAGCTTGCCGGTCACTGTGAGTTTGCCGCCCTGCTCCGCATCCAGCGCGCCGGAATTGGTGAATGTGCCGGCCTGGACGCTCAGGGTGCCACCGGACAAGGCGATGGATCCCGTGTTGGAATCCGCGCCGCTAGCGGTCAGTTTCAAGATTGCGCCTTTGTCCACGGTGACCGTGCCCGCATTGGAGAGCTGGCCGGCGGCGGCAGTATCAGAGGTATCGTTGTTGGCGCCGATGGTGATGCTGTCGCCAGCGTCGTTGGTGAGCGTGCCGGTCACCGTGATGCTGTTGGCGCCGCCGCCCAGATTGGCGTTATTGGTCGTGAGCGTGCCCGCATTGGTCAGGCTGCCGGAGACCGTAAGATTGCCCCTTTGCTCGAGGTCGAACTGGCCGGAATTTGTGAAGGATCCGGCTTTCACATCGAGCGTTCCGCCGCTTACCAGGATCGCGCTGGTATTGGAATCGGCTCCGGCGCCGGTCAGGTTCAGCGTGGCGCCCTTGTCCACCGTGACTGAGCCGGAGTTCGCCAGCAATCCCACGGTGGCGGTATCGGCGGTGTCGTTGTTGGCCCCGATCGTGACGCTATGTCCGCCGGTATTGGTGAGCGTACCCGTCACCGCCAACGTATTTGCACCGCCACCCTGGTTCGCGCCATTGGTGGTGATGGTGCCTGTGTTGGTCAGGTTTCCGGCGACGCTGAGCACGCCTCCTTTCTCTTCGTCGATACTGCCGGAATTGGTGTTTGTACCCGACCCGGTCAGATTGAGGGTTGCTCCGCCATCTACGGTGACGGTCCCGGCATTGGCCAGCAGTCCCACATTGGCTTCGTCGGCGGTATCGCTATGCGCACCGATGGCGACAATGCCTCCGTTGTTGTTGGTTAACGTGCCCGCCACGGTCAGCGTATTGGCTCCGCCACCCAAGTTTGTGTTGTTCGTGGCCACCGTGCCGCTGTTCGAGAGAGCGCCGGAGACGGTCAACTTCCCGCCCTGCTCCAGATCGAGCGTGCCCGCGTTGGTGAAGGCGCCCGGCGTAGCATAGGTGCCTCCTCCGGAAATGGTAAACGTGCCGCTGGCCGCGTTAATCTTGAAACCCGCCAGCAGGTTATTTCCCCCCAGATCGATGAGCTGCGGGCTCGCGCCATTCAGCGTCAGGTTTGCCGCATTGGTAGTCATGCTGCTGCCGCTCGTGCCGAACTGCAGCGTGCCGCTCACAAAGTAGCTTCCGGCTGTCAGGGTATTCGATGAGAAGTTGGTCAAGCTGCCGCTGACCTTGAATGTATCGCCGGTACCCACCGAAAGCAGGCCGTTGTTCGTGAAGTTCCCGGCCGTGGTGAAACTGCGCCCGGCGCCCAGCGTAAACGAGCCGCCGGAAGCATTGGCGGCGAAGTTGGCCAATGCGTTCGCGTTGCCGCCGTTGACAATCTGCGATGCTGAACCGGACAGGACGATGTTCGCCGCATTGGTCACGATGTTGGCGCCATCGAACTGCAGCGTGCCGCCGTTGACGTCATATGTTCCGCCCGTGAGAGTGCCGGTGCCGCTATTGAAGTTATTGAATGGACCGCCGGTGATGTTGAGCAGGCTGCCTGCGTTCACCTGTACCGTGCCGTTATTGGTAAATCCAGTGCTATTGGGCGTTATCGTCAGGCTGACCGCCTGGTTGGCCAGGATGGTCCCGTTGTTGACGATTCCCATGCGGCCGTTGCCCAGGGCCCCCGAGCCTTCGACTGTATCGCCGTTATTAGTGAGCACTTCGGTGCCCGTGACGCCTTCAAATATGTTCTGCGGCGCATTGGAGAGCGCGACGGTTCCGTTCCCGGTGAGCGTCGTATTGCCGCTGATATACAGATACGTGTTCGTGCCTGTGGAACTAACCTGGACGGAGCCGTTGTTGGTAACGGTTCCCTCGAGCGTGGTCGTATTGCCGTTCGAGATCTGATAGGTGCCCTGATTCGTCACGCCGCTCAACGTGGGATTGCCGGACGCCTGGATGAGCCCGCCACCGGCCGTGTTCAACGTACCGCCCACAAGCGTGGCCCCCTGTACCGTTACCACCGAACCGGTACCGGAAGCGAGGATGGTACCGCCTGCATTGTTAAACGTATCGCTCACCAGGATCAGATTGGCTCCAGCCGTAGCCTCCAATGTGCCCTTGTTGGTTGTTCCGCTGCTGGTGTGGATATAGAGCGGCGTGGACTGGTCGGCATCGATGGTTCCTTCGTTGACTAACCCCATCTGACCGTCTCCTATAAAGCCCGACCCTTGGATCGTGTTATTGACGTTTGTCAGCACGTCCATGCCGGCCAATCCAATAAATCCATTATTGGCGAAGTTACTCATGCTCACGGTGCCGCCGCCGGTGAGCATGACTCCCGATGCGCCGAGGATCAGCTCGGTGAAGGTGCCGCCCGAGTTGGCGGTCGAGCCCATCTGCAGGGCGCCACTATTGGTAATGGTTCCGATCAGCGTGGAGTTGTTGCCGTTGGGCAGCTCATAAGTTCCTTGATTGGTGATGCCGTTTAGCGTGGGATTTCCCGATGGTTCGATTAGCCCGCCATTTGACGTTCTTAGGATGCCTCCCACGATGGTCGCGTTTTCGATGGTCACCACGGAGCCCGTTCCGGAGGCCAAGATTGTGCCTGCGGTGTTGGTGAAGGTGTCGCTCACTAAAATCAGATTGGCTCCGGCGGTAGCTTCCAGGGTTCCCTTGTTGGTAGTACCGTTGCTCGTGTGGATATAAAGCACAGTAGGCTGGTCGGCATTGATGGTGCCCTCGTTGACCAACGCCATTTGACCGTTGCCGATGAAGCCCGACCCTTGGATCGTGTTGTTTACGTTGGTGAGCACATCGCTGGCCGCCGCGCCGTAGATTCCGTTGTTGTCGCTGTTGCTGAGAGTCACCGTGCCGCCGCCGGTGAGCGTTACCGCCGCCGCGCCCATGATCAAACTAGTCGGCGTGCCGGACGAGTTCAATTGAATGGCGCCGGTGTTCGCGATGGTGCCCATCAGGGTCGCCGTATTACTATTCGGAATCTGGAAGGTGCCCTGGTTCGTAACCCCGTTAAGCGTAGGACTGCTGTTCGCCTGAATCAAGCCTCCGTTGGTGGTATTCAGCGTTCCGCCGTCGATGGCCGGACCCTCCAGAGTGACGATGGACCCGGTGCCGGAAGCCAGGATTGTGCCGCCCGCATTGGTGTACGTATCGCCGTGCAGGATCAGGTTGCCGCCATTGGTAGCCTCCAGCAACCCTGTATTCGTAGTGCCATTGCTCGTACGGATTGAAAGAGAATTCGACTGGTTGGCGTCGATGGTGCCTTGGTTTACCAGCCCCATCTGGTCGTTGCCGATATAGCCTGAGCCCTGTATGATGTTGTTCAAATTCGTCAGCACATCGCTCGAGACCGCGCCGAGGATTTCATTGCAACAGCCATTGTTGGTGAGGGTCATGGTGCCGCCGCCAGTGAGGGTCACGTTGGCGCCGATCATCAGCCCGGTATCCGCGCCCGTGGCGTTGATGACCAAGCCACCCGAGCCGGCGCCGTTCGAGTTGGTAATGGTGCTGCCGTTCACCGTCAGTACGGTCGCATTTTGGAAATTCAGAACGCTGGTGCTGCCAATGGTCAGATTATTGATCGTGGGACTGATATTCAGTTGCACTACCGCGGCCGGCGAGGAATTGTTAATTACCGCGTTGTTGCCGGCCCCCGGGCTGCTCCCGGTTGACCAGTTCGTCGAGTTCCAGTTGCCGGGTCCTCCCAGCCAGTCGTCGTCCGTGATGGTGAAATGGATGCGCGGCAACGGTGGCCCATCGGCCGCCCAAGCCAGGCAGGCGGCGCCGGCGAATAGCGCCAGAAATCGTCCACGGTAGGTCATGGGGAGCATTCTGGACGGGCCATGACGGCGTGCGCAAGTACACTGGGGCAGCAAAACGTACAGCCTTTGTAATCAGCAACGTACATAACGCGCATGCTAAGCTGAGAGCCGTGGAAGCGGAACGTCAGGGGGCCGGTATTCAGGAGTATGTGGACCGGTTGTTGCGCTCGCCTGACTTCCGCATACCCGCTCGGCGGGCCAGGTTGCTGCGGTATCTGGCCGAGCGCACCGCGGCCGGACAACCTGAACAAATTAACGAATACGCCATCGGCGTCAACGTGTTCGAGCGGCCGGAATCGTTCGACCCCAAAACCGATGCCGTGGTCCGGGCCGAGGTCAGCCGGCTGCGGCAGAATCTGAGGGATTACTACGCCGCCAGGATGCACGCGGATGGCTTTGTGTTGGAACTGCCCTCGCGGAGCTACGTTCCCGTCTTTCGTGCCCAGGCGGCGCCGGATTCGACGAACGGTTCAAGTCCCACTACACTGGGGCCAAAGACGCGTTGGACCCACATAGCCGCCGGAACGCTCGTGGTCCTGGCAGCCGCGCTCGTGCCGCTGTGGCTGATGTCGAGGACGCCCGAGCCGCCGCCATTCTCGCTGGCAGTTCTGCCGGCGGTGGTGGGCGCCAATGCGGCCGATTTCGCCGACAGCGCGGACGCCTTTTCACAAGAGATCGGCGCCGCCCTAAGGACCACCCGCGGCCTCAGCGTGCTGGGCTGGATGAGCGTAACCGGCTTGCGTGGATCAAACGCATTGCAGGAAGCACGCGCGCGGATTCCAGCGGCCTTGATCCTGGTAACCGACGTCGATCGCGTAAAGGGAGCGCTTCAAGTTCGGTTCCAGCTTTACGGACGGAACTCAGGGCGGGCGCTCTGGTCCGCAACGGCTCCTTTAGAAAATGCCGCCCATCTGGATGCCGCTGTGGCCACCCTGGTGGGCTCGTACCTGGCGCCCGTGCTGGAGCGCGCTTACAACGTCTTCGCGTACCGGCGGACCACGGGCGCATCGCGCATTCAGCCGGTCCTTTCCGGTCTGACCGATCCCGGCAATCCCTGCGCCGCCAAGCCGAACTTCTTTGCGGGCCTGGGGCGGGAAGCGGCTCAAGTGGAAATTGGTGGTATGGCATTGGGTGCGCGCAGCACCGACACCAGAATCGAGATGTTCGCGAATGGCGAGCGCGCTTATCCGCTCTGCACCGTCCACACTAAGGCCGGCGTACCCATATCGCTGCGTGCACCGGCCCTGGTGCAACTGGCCGCGGACACTTGCGTGCTAACCGGCTCAGCCGGCGACGTTCCGGTATATGGCGATACCTGCATCGTTCCCCTGGCGGGGGCCTCGGACGTGCGCATCTCTTACACCTGCGCGCCCAAAGGAACGCCTATCGATATTGCACCGCTGGCAAACGATTCCGGCGCGTGGAATGAGGAGACGTTCCCCGCCGGGCCGCGCATTCTGGCTGGCGTACCATTTGTGCTACCGGACGGAGCCAAGCGCTTTTGGGATGCCGGTACGCCCATGCGGGGAGCGCGGCCCGCCAGCATCACGGTCTCCGTAAAACAGCCCGCCATAACCAGAGCGTTTTTCCTGATGAACACGATCTGGGGCCAGCCGGGGCCCGCCAGCTACCTTGCCCTCTTGTTTACCGGCGACCGCGGAGCGATTTTTGAAAAGAAGCTCGTCGGCGGAGTGGATGTTCGCGATTACAATCGCGGCGTGTACACCAATACGCTGAACGGCACGACGTCGCGGCCGGCTTTCGATAGCGGACGCGGGCAGCGCATGGATCTGGTGGAAGTCGATCTGCCGCCCGAATTCCAGCAACAGACGCTCGATTCGATCACCGTCACCGATACCGGCCGGTTCGGGTTTCAACGCGCGTTGTTGTGGGCGGTAACAGTCCAATAGGACAACGCGGGCCTGGCGGCGCTAGCGTTCGGCATCCAGTTAAACCGCACTACAATGGAACGCAACTGCTATGGATTCGAAACTCTGGCGCGCAATTCTGGCACTCGTACTAACTTCCCTGGGGCCAGCCGCGCGGGGGCAGCAGAACCCTACGATCATCCGTGTCGATCCCGTTCACCCCGGGGCCGCGATGTCTCCAAAGATGTTCGGCATATTCTTCGAAGACATCAATTTCGCCGCCGACGGCGGCCTCTATCCGGAACTCGTCAAGAATCGATCTTTCGAATTCAATGAACCGCTGGCGGGTTGGCACGAAGTCCTAACGGTGAATGCAAAAGGCATTGGCGGACCGAAGGGTGAACTGGACATCCGCACGGAAGACCCGCTGAACACGTCCAATCCCCACTACTTGCGTGCCCAGGTATACGAGCCAGGCTATGGTTTCTGGAACTCGGGCTTTCGCGGCATGGGAGTTGAAAGCGGATCTGAGTATCGATTTTCGGCGTATGTTCGAAGCAGCGGACCGCACGCCATCCGCGCCACCATCACGGACGCGAGCGGCCGCGAAATCGGAAGTGGGCGGCTGCAAGCGTTCGACGGGAAGTGGAAACGCTACGAGACTCTCATTCGCGCCAACGCCACCGCTTCGCACGCGCAGTTGAATCTGTTCATCGATGAAAAAGGTTATCTCGATCTGGACATGATCTCTCTCTTCCCCGTGGAGACCTGGAGACAGCGCCCGAACGGACTGCGCAAAGACCTGGTGCAACTGCTCTACGATCTGCACCCCGGATTCATCCGATTCCCGGGCAGCTGCATCGTCGAGGGGCGGCGCCTGCTGACGCGCTATCGATGGAAGACGACGGTAGGAGATATCGCGCAACGCAAGACCATCGTCAACCGCTGGAACGATGAGTTCGATCGCAGGCCGGCGCCGGACTATTTCCAATCTTTTGGTCTCGGATTTTATGAGTTCTTCCGACTGGCGGAAGACATCGGGGCGCGCCCGTTACCCATCTTGAACTGCGGTATGGCCTGCCAATTCAACTCGAGCGAAACTGCCAAGCTTGAGGAACTCGACGAATACATTCAAGACGCTCTCGACCTGATTGAGTTCGCCAATGGGCAAGTGAGCTCTCCGTGGGGTAGGTTGCGGGCACAAATGGGCCATCCCGCCCCCTTTTCGCTTGAGATGCTTGGGATTGGCAACGAACAGTGGGGTCCCCGTTACGTAGAGCGCTACCAGGCTTTCGCGCGCGTGTTGAAAGCCAAGCATCCTGAGATCAAGCTGGTTGTGAGCGCCGGCCCTGCCCCGTCCGGCGAGCCATTCGAGAGCATGTGGTCGAATTGGCGGCAACTGAATGCGGATATCGTGGACGAGCATTATTACATGAGCCCGGAGTGGTTCCTGGCCAACACCGGCCGCTACGATCGCTACGATAGGTCGGGACCCAAGGTGTTCGCAGGGGAGTATGCCGCGCAGACCTCCGGCGTGGCAAAACCCGATAATCGAAATAATTGGAAGGCCGCAATCTCCGAGGCTGTATTTATGACCGGGCTGGAGCGGAACGGAGACGTAGTCCAAATGGCATCCTACGCTCCGCTAATGGCACACGTGGAGGCGTGGCAGTGGACGCCGGACGCGATCTGGTTTGACAACCTCCGTTCCTATGGCACTCCCGATTACTACGTGCAGATGTTGTTCGCTACCGCGGCGGGCACCCGCATCGTACCGGTGACACCGCAAGCCGAAGGCGGCGTGTTCACCAGCGCATCGTTAGACGAGCCCGCCCAGGAAGTCATCGTTAAAGTCATTAACGATACGGCGTCTATGCGGCCCGCCGAGATCCGGCTGAATGGTGTCAATGTGTCCGGAGTGGCAAGGGTAGCAGTCCTCGCCAACCCCGACCTGAACGCCGAGAATAGTTTTGAGAAACCGAAGACTGTTGCGCCGGAGCTGTCTACGGTCGAAGTCCGATCCGGAGCTATCTCCGGGCAGTTGCGTCCATACTCCGTCAACGTTTACCGCATTCCGATGTCACGTTGACGATTATTGAAAAAAGGCGCTATCGCCCGAACCGCAATCCGAACGATGGGTTCGCGCGCGTGCCCCCGATATGGATCGGAATCACGGCACCCTTCCTGTTCCGGCTGAAAAGGGGATCCACCGCCCGCAACAGCACCGACTTCACTCCAGTGGTCATCTGCGAGAGCCGCACCTCCGTGGCCACCGTGCCGCGAAAATCCAGCGCTTCGCTCTTCAGTCCGTAGGTGCCGTCCAGCCGCACCGTCGCGCCGGGAATTCGAAACGAGAACCCGGCCAGCGTCACCAGGCCGCCGCGAAGCGTGAACGTTCCGCTGAAGTCGGATAGCGCCGCGCTCTCCCCGTTCCCGTCCGTCTTGCCCTGCGTACGTTCGGATACGGTCGATAACTTTCGCTCCAGGTCCGCGTTGGTGAAGCGGCCGCCGGCAATGGCGAACTGCCCTTTCAACTCCAGCCGGTCCGGAATATCCGCCGGTCCGGGCGGAATGCGGATTTTCGCATGAAAGCGAATGTGGCCTTTGATGGGCGGCGGCTCGGACTTTACGCCCAGCCGCAGCACGTCGGCGACATCGCCATCCTGCAGCGTGGCATCGAGCATTACGGTCTTGCCGCGCTCACCCGGCTGCCCTGTGATTCCGCCTTGCGCCACGACCGTGGTGCGCCCGAACCTGGCGTTTACCGGGTGCAGCAGCGTGTCGCCGTTGGTGCCGTCGACCGTCGCGCTGAAGGTAGTCCGCAAGCGCATCCGGTGTCCGCCGACCGACACTTCAAAATCGGGCGTATCGGTTTCCCCATTCACTTCGATCTTATCGAGCTTGCCGTGAAACTCTCCGTCGGACGAAAGCTGGCCTGAAATCCCCCTGAAGACACTGAGGTCGGCGTTTGCAAACCGGTACTTACCCGTGACGCCTGTCTCGCCGGGATCGGCCGCGTTCCATGGGCCGAAATCGCCATTCGCGTCGATCATTCCCGGCGGCCTGGCGTTGTGAAGCTGCGCACGGTAATGCATCGGCAGGCCTGCGCCGTCGGATGTCAACGAGAGTCTATAAATGTCGAAGGTAAGGGGCTGCTTGCCTGTGTCGCGGGGCAAGATTTGCAGCACCGTCCCATCCGCCACTACCTGTTCGAATATCAGGTCCGGCGCCGCGGCTTTCGCCGAACCAGGACCGCCTCTCTCGTGCGGCTGCCCGCCGCGCACAATATGTATCTCGAGTCCATCGAGCTTGATCCTGCCGATGCGATGGGGAGCCAGCAGCAGGCCGAACCAACTGGCATCGGCATCGAAGCCGCGTAGCGTAATCAAAGGCGGTCCGCCCACCTGGTCTACCGCTCTAAAAACGAGCCCCGTTCCTTTAGCGTGGGGGTGTGGAGAGAACGAAATATCCAGCGATTCAATCTCCACCTCGCTGCGATACTGGCGCTTCAATGCGGCCAGGATTTCGCGCTTGGCAATGGGGGTCAGCCACGTACCGGCAGTCAGCACCAGACAGCCGCAGATGATCGCCAGCAGGGCAAACCCGGCGAGCGCGCCGAGCCACAGCTTTCGGCTGCGGCCCCACGAATTGGGCGTCTGGTTTCTCACGTCGGCCTGATTAGCAAGTCGCTTGCCAGAGTATTGTCTTCGGTTACTACCACCACTCTAGCTCAGCGGTCGCCTGCGCCTGTTCGGGGGTGAAAGCCTACGGCCGGCACTCCACACCGTACAATCAAAATAGAGGTTCGCAGAGTGCTGCACGCGCGAGTTCGAAGAAGGGGCCTGAAGCGTTGGATGGTGCGGAGCGCGGCCTGTTTCGTCTGGAGCGCGATCGTTCCACTATCGGCAGCGCCCCTGGGACGCATGTATACGGTGGAGAACTACGACGTACGCGTCCAGCCGGACCTGGTGAAACAACGTTTGGATGGAGAAGTCAAAATCCGGTTTCACAGCCGGATGGACACGGATATTTCCGCCTTTGAGCTGGACGCAGGCGGACTCCTGATCACTAACGTGTTGGAGGGGCAAGCTCCACAGTCCTTTGAGCGGCATCACAGCCTGTTGTTTGTCGTTTTGACGAAACCGCTTCGCCCCGATGAGCCCCGCACCATTACTGTGCGGTACCAAGCGGGGCCGGCGCCGGGACTTGAATTCTTCCCGGATCAGGTCTACACAACCGTGACGAGCGATTGGATGCCGTGCAACGATGCACCCGGCGAGCGTGCCACGCTGCATCTGACCCTGGCCGCCCCGCCGGATATGAAGGCAGCCGGCAGCGGCCAATTGACGGCTACCCGCGCCATTGATGGACGAACCATCACGGAATGGCAGCTCGATTCGCCGGCAGAGCCCTTCTGGTTTGGTTTCGCGTTAGGCGCCTTTGCCGAAAATACATCGGACGCCCAAGGCGTGAAGCTGCGGGTCTTGGGAGCGGGCGCCCAGATCTTTGAGCCTACCGCCGCCGCGATGAATTACCTGGCCGAACGCACTGGCAAGCACTATGCCGGCCAGACGTACACGCAGGTCTTCACCCACGGCCACGTGAGCCGTTCGATGGCGGCGGGCCTGGCGCTGCTGCCGGAATCGTGTGCGCCGGAATTGGGGAAGAAGCCGGACAGTCTCTGGCTTCTGACCAGTGAACTGGCGCGCCAGTGGTATGGAGTTGGGATTACTGTGAAGGACTGGTCGGACCTTTGGCTCAGCGAGGGAGTATCCGCATTTCTGGCGGATGCGTTTCTGGGAGAGCGCTTCGGCAAGGAATCGTATGAACGGGAGATCCAACGCTCCCGGCAGATCTATAATCAACTCCGCGCCGAGGGCAAGGATCGATCGCTTTCCGAAACCGGGTGGACCAACCGTCAGGAAGCCGATGGCGAGATTCCCGAGTACAAGGGAGCGAGTTTTCTCTACCTGGTGAATCTGCTGGTGGGAGACAGCGCTTTTTGGAACGGCTTGCGATTGTACACGAGCGACCAATGGGGCCGCGCGGTTACGAGTGAAGATCTGCAAAAGGCTTTCGATGCTGTAGACAAGGGCAATGGAACGACGGGCAAAGAAGCCACTGCCTCGAGACGCAAGAAGAATCCAAAGAATACTCCAAAGCCCTTGGACAACCTGTTCGATCTGTGGGTTTACGGAATTCCCAATACCAAGCCAACGAAGTCGAGATAGACGGCATGGGGCAGGCCGGCGGCACAATATCCTGGGGCGCGCGTCTAACTTGGCATCGCACTTCGAGAAAGGAGAACCACCGTGAAGAACTTACATTCCACGAGTCTCGCCGTCTGTGCCATCAGCGCTCTGGCCGGCTTGGCTCAAACCGCGGCATTTGCCGACACTGCGCCACCGAGTTACGACCTGAAACCGCAGGCGCTGCAGGATTTGCAGGTCATGCAGAAGCAGTTCACCGATCTTGCGGATGCCATTCCAGCGGAGAAATTCACATGGCGTCCGGCCGAAGGCGTGCGCTCCGTGAGTGAAGTGTTTCTGCATGTGGCCTCGCTGAATTTCTCGCTTGCGCCATCTTTTGGCGCGTCGCCGGCCGCTGACTTCGTGCAGAAGGGCTTTGAAAAATCGACTACCGACAAAGCCAAGATCATCGCGGAACTAAACCAATCGTTCGAATACGTTCGCGCGGCGCTGGAAAAGCGATCGAACAAAGAACTACAGACGATCGTTAAGCAGTTTGGGCCGGATGCCAGCGAAGGAGATGTCGTTTTTCTGGTGGTCTCGGACGCACACGAGCATTTGGGACAGGCAGTCGCCTACGCGCGGATCAACGGTATCGTGCCGCCGTGGACCGCCGCGCGGATGAAGAAGCAAGCGCAGCAGCCGTGATTTTACGCGGCCAGAGCCGGCTGAAAGCCGGCTGCGGGCAGAATTGCGCGCCCTCCAAAAGCCAGGCATGTAACCATTTCCGCCGCCTCCTTCAATATCTCTTAGGAGGGAAAGAGCGATGCCATGGTCTGGTTTCGTGGTATGTCTCGCGTTCGGCGTGAGCGGATTGGCGGCAGCTACCGCGCCTGTAATCGTGAGCGCGGTGGTAAATCCGGCAAGCGGACAACTTACAATCATGGGCGGACGGCTCACGCCCGCTAGCGGGCCGCCGGTAGTTATTTTGGATGCCTCAACCTTGTCGCTGGTGTCCTACACCGCCAGTAAGATCGTGGCGAACCTGCCTGCAGGCCTCGGCGCCGGGACTTTTCAGCTTACGGTGAACAATGGGTCTGCCGCGGCCAGCTTCGATGTGACTAAAGGCGCGGTTGGCCCGCAGGGGCCAGCTGGTCCCACCGGTCCACAAGGGCCCGCTGGGGTTGCCTTACCTTTCTCCGGTTCGACAACGGCGGAAACGGCCGCTTTTCTGGTATTCACCAGTGGCGCGGGTGAGCCGGCTCTGGTCGGGATTGCGGGCGCCGCCTCTGCATGCAGTGGCTGCCAGGGCGGTCCGGGACTCAACGCCATTGGGGGCTATAGCTCGGGAGCCGGCTCCATCGCAGGTCCCGGGGTTTTTGCCTCGGCGGGAACCCCGACGGCTGCCGGAGACGGCGGCGGCTACGGCGGAATATTCTACGGCGGAGGCAGCGATACCCTCGCAGTCAGTGCCGGTTCGGGGATATCGACCTCCGGCGGAGATTCCGCAACTGGGGGAAGCGCTGGTAATGGAATTAACGCGTTTGCCGGCAGAGGCCCCTCAGGCATCACGACTGGATTGGCTGGGTACTTTGGCGGATCAGTCTATGTCTTTGGAAATCTCAGCAAGAGCGGCGGGTCTTTTCTCATCGATCACCCAACCGATCCCGCGAACAAATATCTGTACCATTCATTTGTCGAATCGCCGGACATGATGAACGTCTACAACGGCAACGTCGTAACCGATTCCGGCGGGACTGCCATCGTTGACATGCCGGAGTGGATGGAAACCCTGAACCGGGATTTCCGTTACCAGTTGACGGCGATCGGCCAGGCCGCGCAGGTTTGGATTGGCGCGGAGATCGCCAACCATACGTTTGCGATCCGCACCGACAAGCCGAATGTCAAGGTCTCGTGGCAAGTAACCGGCATCCGGCAGGACGCCTGGGCCAATCTCCATCGCATCCCCCTCGAAGTGGACAAAGATGCCGGAGACCGCGGCCACTACCTGCATCCCGAGTTATTTGGTCATGCTGGCGAACTCAGTATCCCGGATATGCATCAGCCCCCGGCGCCACCGCCCGATCAGCGTCCGCGTTGATCCAAAATCCGACTTGATCTTAGTCCTGTTCGCCGAGAGTTTGGGCGTAAGTCTTCCCATAAGGGTAGAAGAGTTCCTTGCGGCCTTGCTGCCATGCCGCCTTGAGCTCGGGTGTGGTGATGTCCCAGTCGGGCCGGCATTTCTGGGTAACTGCCCTTAAGTCCTGGCGGAGATCCTCCAGCGTGGGCCGGCCGAGAAACCAGTAGCCGTTGTAGACCTTGTAGACCACCAGGCCTGGCTCGAGCACAATCACATGGGGAATCATCGGGTTGTGGAGCGGATCCGTGTATTCCGCGATGTCCAGATCCTTTTGCACCGTGCGCCCCGCGTCGGAGAGGAAGGGCCAATGGGCACCGACTCCGGTACGATATTCATTCGTCTCGGAGATATTGTCGGTGCTGATGGTGACCAGCCGGCAATAGGCACACTTCCAACTCGCGATGGAGTTCGACCAACCCTTCAGCCTGCCGGCGGTCCTTCGGGCAGAAACCTCCGCGGCTGAGGACCAGAACCATTGGATGTGGTCCTTGAAGTTCGGAGAGCCTTCGCCGTTTAGCCGTGTGATCGGAAAGCTCATAGTCGGGGAAGATGGCCCCCGGCACAATGTCGGATCGCATATGAAAACCGCCTTTCCTTATTGGAACATGGCAACACCATGCGGGGCTTTGTCATGCGGCGGATTCTGTTGGATTACGCCCGCGCCGGGCGCGCCGAGCGGTCATCGGTACTTCAACTATGGGCTTCTCCAAAGCCGTTTATCCCAGCGCACGGGCAGCGCGCGGGTGGCCCGGATGCGGGCGGAATCGGGATGCTCCTGGTTAATGAGAATGTTTCGTTCCACCCGTGTCACCACCGAGGGAACCATTAGGACCGGCGTGCGGCCCTCCTCATACCAACGGTCGCCGAATGCGCGGGCGGTCCGCATCGAGGGTGAATCCCAGTGAGGCAAGTCGGCGGGTTTGACTTCTTCGATGAACAAGCCGGCTGGAATCTCGATCTCGATGTAGCCTTGACTGCGCGGTACGCTGCCCGAAGCGTGGACCAGAACCTCCAACAACGCGCCCGCGTAGGTCTCGGATGCATAGATGACGCGCCGGCCCGGCGAATTCCAGCGAGCGCCGTGAAGCATCGCGCCGGTGCCGTCGAATATGGCGTGCCGCATGTCGGCTATGCGGAACGCTCGCCGCAAGCCGCTACGCGGGGAGGCCATAGACGATGCGGGCCATGACCTCCTCAGCCTGCCGCGCGCCCAATTCCGTCAGAGCGGCGTCGAGGGGCGACTTCCCCCCTATCTCCGGATGAGGGGTGGTCAGGAAGCGGCGGGCCTGCTCGCGATCCTGCCAGACATCTTCGGCGATGGCGACGATGCGGGCCAAACGCTCCGTACGGGCACTCTCCGCGGGGCTGAGATGTTCGCGCCGGCGCTTGTAGGTCGCCTCCGGGACGATGCGGCTCATCATGGCGCGTTGGCTGGAAGCGTCGGGGAAAATGCGTGCCGCGACAATTCGCAGCGTAGCTTTGGGCAGGCCCCGCTCCACCGCCTCGTTCAATTCCAGCAGGGAGGCCACAGTCTTGCCCAAAACCCGCCTGCCGCCGAGAATTTCGCCTGTAGCGCGCGGTACCATCGGTATCAGTATAGCAAACAAATCGGATCAAATGATCCTCGGCGGACGTATTTGCAGCGGCTTACCGAGCCGCACCGTAAGGGAACGTTATGGGCCTCCTCGTTGCAACTGACGTAGTGACGGGGAGAGCAGGCCACCCAGCCCGGCGAGGATGCAGGCGAGGCCGGAGATCGCGATCACCAGAGGCGCCGAAAGATAATGCAGGAGCAGCCCGCCGAACGCGGCTCCCAGCGGCGTCGCCGCTACCACTATCGAGTGGCGCGCGCCGAAAACCTGGCCGCGCATCTCGGCGGGGACGAGCCGCTGCAGCAACGTGGTTTCCATCGGCGTATAGGGCGCCCAGGATGCTCCGGCAACGCCCAGGAACAACATGGCGACCGGGAGCTGCCGGATGAAAAACAGGGGGCACAGCAGCGCTCCCCAGAGCACTGCGATCATCGGTAAGGCAAAGCTCGGCCGCCAGCGCTGCGAGAGCCTGGTCAGCGTGAGCACACCCGCGAAGGCTCCCACGCCGAAGCCGGTCCACAGCAGCCCGTAGCCTTTGGCCTGGGCGTGTAATGTCTGGCTGCTGTAGACAGGCAGGGCGGCCTCCAGCGGGCCATAGGAGAAGAAGAACACCAGCGAGAGGAGCGTGATCGCCGGCACGTAAGGCAGGCTGAACAGCGCGCCGAAACCGAGCCAACGATTGGCTTCCGCGTGTTGTGCGACAAGCGGTTCGCGCGCTATCGTGGGCAGGGTCAGCACCAGCAGGCCCATCAGCAGGAAGCTGGCGGCGTCGATGAACAGCGCCCAGGGGCCGCCGAACCTGGCGACGGCGAAGCCCGCTGCCACCGGGCCGGCGAGATACGAGAATTGCAGGCTGGCCGCCGTGAGCGCGTTGGCGCGGTCGAGCGCGGCGTCGTCCACCAGGTGCGGCACAAACGCCCGCACGCCAGCCGTGGTTGCCGGCGAGAGCGCTCCGGCCAGCGACGCCAGCACGAAGACGTGCCACAGTTGCAACCATCCCAGGGCGTACAGCGTAGGAATCGCCGCGATGAGCGCCGCTCGGCCGAGGTTGTCGAAGGCCATCACCAGGCGCGGCTGGTAGCGATCCAGCAGACGCCCGAGGATCGTCCCGGTGGCCACCGCAGGCAGATCGAAGCAGAGGATGGCCAGACCCACCGCCGCACCGGAGCCGGTCAACTGCAGGACGAACCAAAGCAAGGTGATGATGGTGAACTGGTCCCCGAGATACGAGACGCTCAGCCCCAGCCAAAGGCGCTGGAACGCGGGAATGCGTAATGGAGCGCGAGCCGCCTTCATTGGATGGCCCCAAGCGTATTCGCCCATTATAATCGTGGCGATTCGGCAGGCCGCGTTACAATCGGGCGATGTCGAAATATTATTTGCTTTCTATTTTCACCGCGTCCCTAGCGTTCGGCCAGGGCAGCCAACCGGGCATGGGATCTATTCCCTATTCCGGCGGAGTCACCTTCCGTGTCTGGGCCCCCAACGCGAACGCAGTCAGCGTCGAGGGCGATTTCAATAACTGGTCCCAAGCCGCAAATCCGCTGGTAGCGGAGGGCAATGGCGACTGGTCGGTGGATGTGCCCGGCGCCGTCGTCGGACAGCAGTACAGCTACGTGATGACCAGCCCCGGCTTTCCCACCCAGATCCGGCGCGATCCCTACTGCCGCCTGGTAACAGGCTCGAATTACCCTCCGATTTCCCCCACGGGCTATTCCATCGTTTACGACACCAACGCTTACCAGTGGCAGAGCCCGCCGTTTACCGCGCCGCCGGCCCGGCAGTTGATGATCTACGAAATGCAGATCGCTACCTACAACGGCAGCGCCGGCGTGCAGGGCACGTTTCAATCCGCCATCGCCCGGCTCGGCGAAATCGTGAATCTTGGCTACAACGCGGTCGAGATCATGCCGGTGAACGAAAATAACCTGCCATCGTCCATCGGCTACGAACCTAGCGACCAATTCGCGGTGGCCAACCACACTTACGGCGGCCCGGACAATTTCAAGGCCCTGGTAGATGCCTGCCACGCCGCGGGGATCGCCGTCATTCTCGATATCGTCCACAATCACTGGGGTCCCTGGAGCCTCACCACCGATCAATTCGACGGCTGGTATACCACCGAATATCCGGATGGCATTTACTTCTACGACGAAGCGGACTACTCTTCGCCGTGGGGCCCCCGGCCCAATTACTCCAGCACCAACGTGGCGCAATACATTTACGATTCGCTCACCATGTGGCAGCAGGAGTACCGCATCGACGGCTTCCGCTGGGACTCCGTTTCCTGCATCTACAACACCTGCGGCACCGCCGGCGTCGCCCTCCCGGACGGTTTGTCGCTGCTCCAAAACGCGAATGCGCAGACCGTAAACCAGAACGCGGCGTTTGTGAACATCGCCGAGGACCTGTCCGGCAACGCCGCCACCACCGAACCTGCCGCGCAGGGAGGCGCTGGATTCTTGAGCCAGTGGAACGGCAATTTCGTATCGAACATGCGCGCCCAGCTCACGCAATCGAGCGATTCCTCGGTCAACATGAACGCCATCGCCAGCGCCATCCGCCCTGCATTCAACCAGAGCTACATCCAGAGCCTGAACTACACCGAGTCGCACAACGAAGTCAGCGGCGGCCAGCGCCTGACCACCTTAATCGATCCCAGCGATCCTACGGGCTGGTTATCGCTCAAGAAAAGCACGCTGGGTGCAGCCATCCTGTTCACCTCACCCGGTATTCCCATGATCTATCAAGGTCAGGAATTTGTCGAAAACGAACCGCTTGAAGTAAAGGTGCCTTTGCAGTGGGGCCTCGCCAAAGAATTCGCCGGCATTCGCAAGCTGTGGGCCAACCTGGCGGCGGCCCGCGCCGATACCGCCGGCCATACGCCGAACCTGACAGGCGATAGTGTGAACGTTTACGAAGTGGACAACACGAATAAGTTCATCGCCTACGAGCGATACGACTCGCAAGCGGCGGGCGTGTCCATCGTCGTGGCGAACTTCACCGGATCCACCCGGACCGGCGTTCGCCTGGGACTGCCCGCCTCCGGAACATGGGTCACGCACTTCAATAGCGACAGCAAAATGTATAGCTCGACGTTCTCCGGCTCCGGCTCAAAAAGCGTGAAAGCGAGCAGCAGCCCATACGCCGGTCTGCCCTACAGCGGCAGCCTGACCATCGGCCCCTACTCGCTCATGATCCTGTCGCAACAATAAGACGGCAACCGCGAAATACTCCGGCAGCCATCACATCTTACTCTTGTAAGCTTTTGCTCGAGTACCCGCGGGCGCTTTCCTCTTCAATTTGGCCTGATTGTAATCAATAGCGGCACGGACGAGATTCTTGAGTGCACGCTCATTAACCTTATCGCCCTCGAAGATATCGATCGCTCGCCACACCTTGCCTTCGAGGCCCGCATTGAAGAGCTTGTCCGGATCCGGGAGGCTCGCCCCGTGGGAAAAGGTAAGCTTCACCTTGTCCTTGTGGGCGTTGCCTACCGCGATCATTCCGTCGCGCGACCATACCGGGCTTCCCATCCACTTCCATTCCTCGATGATCTCCCGGTCGGCCGCAAGAATGCTTTTGCGGACGCGGGCCAGCGTCTTGCCACGCCAGTCTGTGAGTGATGCAATCAGTTCGTCAATACGTTCCGTTGGATTCATTTGGATCTATGCCTCGAATTCAGAGACTCTACTCTTTTCGCATACCCCACGGGGCATCTGCTTGTCAAGGCATACACAGGCGGCCACCGTCGGTATAATAGGGCCATACGCCTGCGTTCTACAGCGAAATCAGGCGATGAGGAGGGCACGCATGTGTGATCAGGATCACTTCGAAGAGGATCGCCAGAAGTACGAATCTCAAGGTTTGGTGACACGCAAACAGTTCGGCGCTATTTTGGGCGCGGGTGTCGCCATGATGCTGCCGAGGGCAGCCAATGCCCTCACCGTTACGGAAACGGACGTAATGGTGACCACGCCGGACGGCAGCGCCGACTGTTACTTCGTACATCCGGCGAGCGGCGCGGTGGCCGGAGTTCTCATGTGGCCGGATATTTTTGGGCTGCGCCCGGCATTCCGCAACATGGGCAAACGGCTCGCCGAAGCGGGCTATTCGGTACTGGTCGTGAATCCTTTCTATCGCGTCAAGAAAGCCCCGACTGCGGAAGCCGGCGCCGCCACTCCAGTCCAGGAACTGATGCCGCTCGCGCGCGCGTTGAATGAGACGACGCAAATGACCGACGCCAAAGCGTTCATCGGTTGGCTGGACCAGCAAAAATCGGTGGCGAAAGACCGGAAGATCGGCACCCAGGGCTATTGCATGGGCGGCCCGATCGCGTTTCGTACCGCGGCCGCCGTGCCCGATCGCGTGGGAGCGGTCGGCTCATTCCATGGCGGCGGACTCGTGACCGACGCGCCCAACAGCCCGCACCTTCAGGCCGCCAAGTCCAAAGCTCAGTTTCTAATCGCGATCGCCGAAAATGACGATGCGCGCTCGCCCAACGACAAGACCGTGCTCAAAGAGACCTTTGCTAAGGCTAACCTGCCGGCGGAAATCGAAGTGTACGCCGGCGCCGCGCATGGTTGGTGTCCCCCGGATTCGCACGTCTACAACGAGGCACAAGCCGAAAAGGCATGGAGCCGCCTGCTCGCGCTGTACGGAAAAGCCCTGGCCTGAAATCTGTCCGTATTTGGCTCAGTGCCGCGCGTACTTGTCGAAGACAGCAATCACCGGGAGCGCGTTGCCTGCTTCGTCGAAGAAGCCGCGCGAACCTAGCGGGCCGCTGACGGCCGGCTCCCACCAGAACACGCCCTTTCCCAGGCCGTTGGGCGTCTCTTCGACCACGCGGTTCAGTTCTTCGAGAAACTGCTTTTGTCCGTCCGGCGTTTCAGGAAATGGCCCCGGGCGCTTCGTGTATTCCGCCGGCATCCAGTTGTAGGCGGCTTCCACCACGATGATTTCCTTCTTGTACTCCAGCGCCATGAAAACCATGTTTTCACGCAGATCGTTCAAGCTGCCTTGCCACCAGGGATAGTAAGACTGGCCGATAACGTCATATTCGACCTGGTAGGAATTCAGCTTGTCGAAGAAGTACCGCGTCCGGCTCTTGTCGCCGCCACGGTCGATGTGAATCATGATCCGTGGCCGGGGCGCATCTCCCGTGCCCGCGTAGACGCCCGCGATACCGGCCTTCACCAGATCGGCGAAGTGGTCCCAATTCTCGGGGATACGGCCATCCGGCCAAAGCATGCCGTTGATCACTTCATTGCCGATCTGCACCATGTCCGGAGACACGCCCGCCTCGTGGAAGGCGGCCATGGTCTGCCTTGTGTATTCGAAAACCGCCTTCACCAGTTGGGGATGCGACAAACCTTCCCAGGCTTTGGGAAGAAACTGTTTGCCCGGATCGGCCCACGTATCGGAATAATGGTAATCCAGCAGAAACCGGTAACCCAGTTTCTTAGCCGATGTGGCGAGCGCGATGGTGTACTCGAGATTGTTGGGCAGATCGGTGGGCGTATGAAAGAGGCGCAGCCGAATCCAGTTGTAGCCGTGATCCTTGAATATCTCCAGCCCGGGCTTGACGGCGCCCGCATCTTTGAAAGCCTTGCCGTGGTCCTCCGCGGACTTTAGAAACGATAGATCGGCGCCAATGGCATAGTCGGCCGCGCCAAGCGGCATCCCCATGGCCAACGGCAGCCACGCCGATAGAATGATGCGCTGCATGCTTTTCATCGAACTTTCACCGCCTCCTTGCGGGGCACTAATGGACCGGAACGATTTGCCATTGTTGCGTGGCGCTGCTGCTGTCTTGCGGCTCCTCGACGGCGAAGCCGGCCGCCGATCCGGAACCGCCGGCCATGTCCAATACCAGGCCGCTCGCCCGGTTGACGAAATGAAAGGAACCGCTGCCGGCGGAAACAATGTCCCATTCCAGTTCCTGCCCGCTGCCGGACGCGGATTGCACAACGGCATTTCCGCTCACGGTGGATCCGCCGGGGTCGTCCAGAACATGGGTCGTATTGCCCACGCCCGGGTTTAGGCTGGCAATTTCGAAATATCCGTCGTTGTTGCCGGTGATGCGCCACTGCTGGCTCAATGTTGGATTCCCGCCGTCCACCTCGGCGTCCAGCATGGCGCCCGCGGCGGTAGAAGCCTGGAAAACGGATAGGATCAGTCCGCTCCCGGCATTGACGAATTTGTAATTCAACGTGGGATCGAGCTTGCCGCCCAGCGCGTCAATACCCGGTAGCACCATCGCGTAATTGGGCGCGGTAACGTTCGTCGATCCGGAACTATCCGCATTATCGAAAAGGGTCAGGCCGTTCCAGATGTAGATGGCATCCGGCAGATTGTCGCCGTTAAGAAATCCGCCGCTCGCATTCGGTATATTCACGCCGGCCGGATCCCAGTACTCCAATCCCATGCCCAGGCTATTGGGCAAGCCTTTTTCGACACTCTGCAGATCCAGCAGGAATTGACGCTGGAGCGCCTGGCTTGGCGGCGCGTACCAGGGATCGTTCGCGTCAAAACCGTTTTCATAGTGTTCCCCCGTCTCGATGATGAAAATGGGCTTTCCGATGTTGTTGGCCGCGTTCACCAGCACGTCTTGCTCTACCGGCTTGCCATTCGGATTGGACGCGGCTGCCTGTGTATCGGTCAACGGACCATGATACAGGGGGTAGTAACTCTGGCAGATGAGGTCATAGGGGACATTGAATTGATTCGCGAGCGTGAAGAACTGGGTCAGATCCCAGGCCGGAGTGATGTGAATACAGGTGAGCGGGGGCGGAATCGCGGGACCGGCCGAGGTATCCGCCGCCGCGTCCTTGACTGCCTGCATGCCTGCGATCTGCAGCGCGGCAAAACCGGCAAAGTCGGCGCCCGTGGGGCTTCCCAGCGCGCCCAGAAAGCCGGTATCGACTTCATTGCCGATGGAGACCAGATCGGGCATGGTGCCCTGCTGCCTGTAGTCCAGGACTTCGGCCTTCACATAGCTGTACAAGTCAGCCTGTAACTGGGTCAGTTCGGTGTCGCCGGCCCAGGCCGGTGGGACGCTGGAGGAACCGCCGCCATCGAACAGAAGGGTCAGTTCCAGGCTCATGCCGAGATTCTTGGCGCGTTTCGCGAGATCCAGATCCTGCGCGTCGGTTTCCCCGTAGCAGGCGTTGCCGCTGCACTGCGCCTGCGATACGTTCGCATAAGGCGGCGCGGAACTGGGCCGCAAGCGCAGCATATTGACGCCATGGTTCTTGAGAATCTGGAGCACGTCCTGTGGCTCGCCGGCATCCTGCCACCAGGACAATCGGGTGGCTGCGCGAGCCGCCTCCTGCTTTTCGAGCAACGCATTATCTACTCCGCGAAAGAAAACCGGACGCAGCAGCCACTGCTGGCTCCCGGTCGCGGCTCCGGATAGCGCCGTCAAAACCAGCGGCGTCCCAGCCGGCCCGGAGCTTTGCGACACATCGATCGAGAGCCCGGTTGCAGGATTGGAGATCGTGTAGTAGCCGTTGGTGGTTGGCTCGAGAGCCCAAGCTTGGGGCGAAATCGCCGCACACGGACTCTGCACCAGGTAATGCGCCGTCATGAAATGCGGCCCCGTTTCCGCCTGCCGGCCTCGCCGCGGCAGGCGCCCGCAAGGTTGCGGACAAACCGGGGACGCCACACCGGCCACGGCCTCACTGTCGAAACACAGTCCATTTAGAATATTGCTGATCCGCCAAAGTCCACCGGAAATCCTGGTAAAGGCCCAGCGCTGCCCGAGGTTCGTGAAACCCGGCTGTTGTTGAACGATGGGCGCACCGGCGGCTGTGGAATTACGCGGGCCGGCCTGCAGACCGCTGAGCTGATTCAGAACGTAATAGGTTTCCCCGTCGAGTGGAGTGATATCGACTGGTTGCGTCGGTTGCTGAGCCACGCACGAAACGCCGCCAAGCATGCCGATCCACCAGACCCACAGACGGTTCTTAGGGTTCGGCATCGGAGAATTGTTCCTCCTGCTCCGGAGGTTTCTTGTTCATTTGGCGATACAGTTCCCTCAGGTTATTTTTGATCTGCTTGATTTCCTGAAACAGCCGGAATTCCCTGGCGGCTTCGTCTTTCAGTTCGAGCCTCCTGCAAACCGACGCCAGCCGGTAATGCGCCTCGCCGTTTAGGGGATCCTGCTGAACCGCCATGCGCAGATACTTGGCCGCTTCCTGCGGCTTGTCGCTGCTCGCCAGCAGGCGCCCCAAGCCGACCTGCGCTTCCACCTCCCCGGGATTCAGGGCCAGCGCGCGCGTGTAGTGAGCCTGGGCCCCATCCAGATCGGCGCGCCTGGTGGCGATCCTGGCAAACACGCATTCGGCCCGGGCGCTATCGCCATCGAGCTTCACGGCGTTTTCCAACTCCTTCTCCGCCTGGGATTGCACTTGTGGGTCGGTGGGCGACGATTCGAGGATAGCTTCGGCCAACTCGAAGTGCACGCCCGGCAGCCGCGGGTCGATCTCCAGCGCCTTTCCATAGTGCGCGGTGGCGCCCTTCAAATCGCCCTCGTTGATCAAGCGTTCCGCGATCACCTGCTGCATGCGCGCCGACCCCGGCGCCAGTATGGCCAGTTTGTTCAGCGTGTCATCGGCCAGATCCGAATAGACGCGTTGCGCCATGTATAGGATCTCGATATTGTCCGAATCGAGATCGACAAGCGCGCGCATGATCGCGGCGGTGCGGTCCAGGCTACCCTGCTGGTAGTAAAGATTTGCCAATTCCATGCCCGCCTGGATTTGGAGGCTCTTGTCCTTCAGTTTGGGGAAGGACTTCTCCAACAGGGCTTGCGCCGAAGGCTGTCCCAATCTTCGTTCGCAGATGCCCAGCAGAGCCTGTGTTTTTGCGAAGGATGGATCGATCGCCAGCGCGCTGCGCAGAAATTGGGAAGCCTTCTTATAGTCATGCTGGAAGAAAGCCATGACGCCTAAGTTGGCATAAGCCTCGGCATTCTTGGGATCGAGCGCCAGAACCGCTTCAAACTCCTTTACGGCCGAGTTCGAATCGTTAGCTTTGAGGTATTCTGCCGCCTTACGCAGGTGGTCGTGAAGGGAGGCGGCGCGGGGCACCACGGTCTGTGCGTCCATAACCGCCAGCGCGCCAGTGAAAAACGGGAGGACCATGACCAGTAGGGGAACTTTCATAGAGGAACAACGCCTGCTTTGCTGTGCGAAAGGTACCACGAAATCCGCCGCTCCGACAAACCGCAAAAACGGTGCGGGGTGCGAAAGAAACCTGCTTTCGCACCCCGCGTTGGTGGGGTCAGTCCGTTCGCCGGCCGCCGGTTAGAAGGTAAAGTGAGCGCCGACTTGTATGATCCGGCGGTTGTCGTTATATCCCGCGGGACCTGTGATGGTGCCGGCGGTGGTGTCGGCTAATACGCCGTTGACGTAGCCAACATTCGCGTCCGGGTTCCCGAAGTTAATGTGATTGAACACATCGTACATGTCCGCTCTGATTTCGAGCTGCATGCCTTCGCGGGGCAGCCGAAAACTCTTCCCGACGCTGAAATCCGCATTAAAGAAGCTCGGCCCGACCAGGGTATTCCGTCCGGAGTTGCCAAAGGTGCCAGGCGCCGGGTTGGCATAGGCCGCGGGGTTGAACCACTCCGTCAGCGTAGGATTCGATACCTTGGGATTGCCAACCAGATTGGGATACAGTGCGGCGCCGGCTCCGGCGCCGAAGAAGGAATCCAGGCCAGGGTCAACGCCTTCAGCCACGGAGTTCTGGATTACCGGGGTGAACGGATTCCCCGAATGCCACTGGAATACACTCGAAACGCGCCATCCACCGACAATCTGGTCGAGCACTCCGTGGACTACAAACTGGCGGTTGCTGCCGAAGGGCAGCTCGTAGACCACCTGGCCCGCAAGTGTGCTGGCCGCATTGAAATCGGACAAGCCGTAATTCGCGCCCGCGTTGTAGGCGTTCTGGTAGATATCGATGGAGGACCCGTGCCCGTTCCCGGTCCCGGTGTCGAGCGATTTCGACCAGGCGTAATTCACCTGGAGGTTCACGCCATGCGACATCCTCTTTTGAAGGCGGATCTGCAGCGCGTTGTAATTCGACCATCCATCGTAGATCTGCGCTTGAATGGAGTTGAATACGGGGTTGGGATTTCCGCAATTGTATCCGGTACATCCCAACAGGTTCGCCGGCGCCTGGTCGATATCCGTTGCAAAGTTGAGGTTCCGGCCGCGGGTGTTGACGTAGCTGGTGTCCAGCAGGATGCCGCCCGCGAACTCATGCTGTACGCTGACCAGTAACTGCTGCACATAGTCGGTCGGCATGTTCCACGGGTAATATTCGACGCCGCTATAGTTGTCAATCGTCGACGAAAGAGTTTGCAGGGTTGGAAAAACAACGGTCCCGGCAGGAGGTCCTGACGCAAGCTTGAATGCGTAGCTCCCGTTGACATATCCCCCGTTGCCGACGTTGTGCGGATTGAAGCCCAGGCCTAACGCGCCATCGGTGTAGTTCTCGGCATCGCGCGGCGCGTCAAAGATGCCGTAACTGGCACGCACCGACCATTTATCGTGCGGCGCCCAAGCCACGCCCACACGCGGCGCGAATTGTTTATAATCGCCGTTTTGAATGGTGCTCATATTGGAGATCGTCCCTCCATATTGCGTGTCGCTCTGCCCGCCAAACAGGATGGCCCCTTTATAAAGCCCGCCATCCGCGGAATTCGGCAGATTCGGGTCATAATTGCCGAAGAGATTGTGATTCACGCCCCAACCGGACTGCATCTGCCAGCGTAGGCCGAGGTTCAGTGTGAGGTGCGGGGTAACTTTGATGTCGTCGCTGGCGAACAGCGCCGAATTCCACATGTGCGCGCTGGTGGCGTCGGATTCGTAGACGTACCACCCATAAACGTCGCCGGCCAAAAAGTCGGCGTACGGGATTCCGGTGACGCCGCCATTGAATTCGAAATTCCCCGACGTGATGTCGCCCCAGCTCGTGTAGTTCTGATAATCCCTGTCGTATTCGCCGCCAACCTTGATAGTATGCCTGCCGCGAATCAGCGTCAGCACGTCGGAGACGTTATATACGCCCTCGCCCAGAACGGCATCGATGTTGCCATTCTGCCCGTTGCCGGCGCCGAGACCCATACCCCCGACTCCCGCCCCGCTGTCGATGGTGACTTTCGGGAACACGTTCGCCGGAGCGTTGCTGCCGTACTCCGGTTCCAGGCCCAGCGACGCCGGATCGTTCTTATCGAGTGACGGCGGCTTGTATTTGTCCAATTCGCGGCTGCCGCCCAAACGAAACTCGTTCAGTACGGTCGGGCTGATTGTGTAGACATAAGTAAGCTGGCTGGTGAGGTCGTCGGTATGGCCCTGGTCGAACGCCGTAGCGTCGTTGGGGTAGAGCGGATCGGGCGGAACATACGACGCCAGCGCCGGAAGATAGTTGAAACTATACGAGAGCTTCTGCTTGGAGGAAATGTTGTAATCGGCTCTTCCGGTGTACCAGGAGTTCAAGTTCGGGCTGGTTCCGTTAAATACGTAATTGTTCGTAGTCGGGCAGGTCTGGGGAGTGCCGGCCGATACGTTCACCGGGCCGGGGCATCCCGCTACCCACCCCTTGGCGCTGGCCGCCGGAAAATAGCTTTGCAGCTTCAAGGCGACCGGATCGTAGGTTCCCTGCAGAACGCCGGTGGGGCCGAAAGCCTTCCCAGTAGCCCCTGCGATGCCGTAAAAATCACCCGCTTCCATAGCCGCGGTCGGGTAGCTGTAGAGCCCGGAAGTCGGCGTCGACGAAGGGTTGCGCTGGTATGCGAAAAAGAAGAACAGCTTATTCTTAATCACCGGCCCACCGATGGTGCCGCCGTATTCGTTCCAGTGTTCCACGGATTTTTGCCCCGTCGTATTGTAGAAACCTCGGGCGTTGAGCGCCGTGTTTTGATCGTACTCATACGCGCTGCCGTGGAATTGATTGGTCCCGCTCTTCGTAATCAGGTTGATGGAGGTAAGTCCGTTGCCATATTGCGCCGGAGCGTTACCAGAATTGATGCTCACTTCCGAAATGGTGTCGACCGGCGGGTAGTAGTTGCTGCTATTGAAGTCTCTCGGCGCCGTGGCTGCCGACCCGTCGGAGAGGAAGTTGATGTTGTATCCCTGGGTGCCGTTGACGCCGGCTGACTGGCCGCCGCCTGCCGTACCCGTTCCCCCGCCGGTATTCGCGCCGGGAATCAACTGCATCATCTCGCCGCGCCAGTCGGTACCCACAATGGGAGCCGTGGCAATTGCCTGTGCGCTCAAATCCACGTGCTGCTCGGTGGTTTCCGTCTCTACGAGCGGTCCCCCGGCACTCACCACAACTTCCTGGGCAGAAGTGCCGATTTGCAGCGTGCCACTGATTTCCAGCGTTTCAATCTGGAGAACGATGCCTTCGCGGACGATATTGCGGAATCCGTCCCTCGAGAATGTGACGGTGTAGTTACCCGGGGCCAGGAACGGGACATCGTACAAGCCGGCCTGATTCGTGGTCGTGGCTGTTACCACACCGGTCTGCACATTCTTGATCGATACGGCCGCTCCAGGCACAACGGCTCCTGAAGGGTCGGTCACCGAACCCTTAATCTCGCCCGTGTTTGAGTTCTGGGCGCTGCCGGGGATGGCGCAAAGGATCGCGCCGATTACAAGGAACAACGCTGTTCGTTTCAACATGCTCCACCCTTTCGTGGACGGCGTTCGAGAAAAGCTGGTGTGCCGTTTAGTACACAATGCGCGTACCGGCAGTAAGCGATCCTGCGCCGCCATCTATAGCGAGAACGATTCAATCGTATGTTGGGTACGGCCGACAGTGATCCAACCAAAGTTGGATTTGGGGATTAAAAAAGATTAATTCACGTCCGGTGCGGGCTCGTCTCCGGAATCAGACTTTGGTCGGATACGTTTGCCGGCGGCGCGCGCTACGTTCGTAAGCGATGAAAACAGGTTGCCGGACAGCCGCGCTCGCTCTCTTAATCGGCACAATTGGGTTCGCCGGCTCAAAATCCACGCTGGCCGATGTATCGGGCAAGATCGTGATCGACGCCAGAGAGCGCGTCGCACCCGTGCATGATCTGCCGTTTGCGGTGGGTGGCCGCTCACCGGCCGGTCATGTGCTCGCGATCAACAATCGCTATCTTTCCCTGGATGGCAAGCCATGGCTACCCATCATGGGAGAGTTCCACTATGCGCGATATCCCGACGCCGAGTGGGAGCGGGAAATCCTGAAGATGAAGGCGGGCGGCGTCGAGATCGTAGCCACCTACGTGTTTTGGATCCATCATGAAGAGGTCGAGGGCCAGTTCGACTGGTCGGGACAGCGCGACTTGCGCCACTTCGTTGAGTTGTGCGGCCGGCACGGCATGTACGCGTTGGTCCGGGTGGGGCCCTGGGTCCACGGCGAGTCTCGCAATGGCGGTCTGCCCGATTGGCTGTTGCGTAGCGGACCCACGCGCGAAAACGACGCCGGTTACCTGGCGCACGTGGACCGTTACTTTCGCGAAATCTCCACGCAGCTCAACGGTCTGCTGTGGCGGGATGGCGGGCCCGTGATTGGCCTGCAAGTGGAAAACGAATACAGCGCGCGGGGCCCCGGGAAAGGTGCGGAGCACATCCTGACGTTGCGGAGGATGATGCGGGAAGCCGGGCTGGAAGCACCGTTCTACTCGGTCACGGCCTGGGACAATGCAGCCGTGCCCGGCCGGGACACGATCCCGGTGTTCGGCGGCTACGCGGACGGATTCTGGTGGCGCACCCCGGGTCCGCTCCCGCCCAACCCAAACTACTTCTTCACCGCCATCCGCTGCGAGGAGAACGTGGGAGACGATCTGCGCTCAAAGCGTCCCGATCTGGACGCGCGATATAAGGATTACCCTTTTATCACCGCCGAGATGGGCGGAGGAATGGTGCAGTCCTATCATCGCAGGCCGCTGTTGAGCCCGGACGATACCGCCGCCATGGCGCTGACTAAGTTGGGCGCGGGCGCCGTGGGATATGGCTACTACATGTTCCACGGAGGAACGAATCCGGATGGAAAGCTGACCACCCTTCAGGAGTCGCAGGCCAGCGGCTCGCTCAACGATCTGCCGGTGAAGGGATACGATTATCAAGCGCCGATCGGCGAGTTCGGGCAGATGCACCCCGTATTTTCCTACCTGAAGATCATGCATCTATTTCTGCACGATTTCGGCGCCGCGCTGGCGCCTATGACCGTGCGCTTCCCCGCCCGGATGCCGGAAGGAAAATCGGACACCGCCACGCCGCGCGTGACGGCGCGCATCGATGGCCGGAGCGGATTCATCTTTATCAACAACTATCAGCCTAACTATCCGCTTCCGGATCGCAAGAATTTCCAGGTGGAATTGCAGTTGCCGTCCGGATCCGTTGACGTTCCGCGCCGGCCGGCCACGGTCCCCAGCGGCGCGTATACGGTCTGGCCCGTGAACCTCGATGTCGGCGGAGCTACGCTGCGTTATGCCACCGCGCAGTTAGTGGCTAAACTCGATGATCCGGCGACCCTGGTATTCTTTGCTTGGCCGGGGATCGCGCCAGAATTCGCTTTCGATGGTATTGCCCAGGATGCCGTTGAGGCGTCCCACGCCCACGTGAGCGGCGCCGCCGGCCGCGTGTTTGTGGATGGGCTTCAAACCGGCTCCGGCGCCGCCATGAAAGTCCGCGGCCGGGATGGCAAGACAACGGGCATCATCCTGCTTTCCCGCGCGCAGGCGCGCCAGTTGTGGAAGGCTAACCTGGGCGGAAAAGAACGCCTGCTGTTATCGCCGGCCGATCTGTGGTTCGAAGCCGGCCAGGTCCATTTGCGCTCGCGCAACGCCGCCGGCCTGCGCATAGGGATCTTTCCGGCGCCGGAACGCGCCGTGCAGGGACTGGTGGCTGCCGGAGAGGATGGCGCGTTCCAGCAATATGCCGCGCGGGTGCAGCCGGTTTCGGTGACCGCCGAAGTCCGCCAGGTGCGGGAGGGAAGAGCCGACCCGGTAAAGATGGGAACCGAAACCGCCATCATGCCGGCTGATTCAGCTTTCGCGCATGCCGCAGCGTGGAAGATCCATGTGCCGCAAATCGAAAACGCGCTGATCAGCTTCGACTATGTGGGTGACATCGCCCGCGTCTATGTGGGAAACCAACTTCTCACGGACGATTTCTATCACGGCGCTCCCCTGGAGATCGGCCTCTGGCGCAGCGGGCCCGATCTCGAGTTGCAGGTACTGCCCCTACGGGGCGATGCTCCGATCTACCTTCCGCCCGGCGCCCGCATCCCATCGGCAGCCGAACTGGCGGAGTTGAAGGGTGTGCATGTAATTCCGGAATATGAAGCCACGCTTCGCATGCGCTGATTCAAGCCGCAGCCGCTCTAACCCGGTAGGGGTTGGCGAACCATCCGGCGCCCCATCCGCGATTCAGGAAACGCGGCGCCGCATCGATTCGTCTGCTAACTTTAGGGACAATTTTGGAAACACTCCTCTCACCAACTACCGGCGCGGATGCGCTCTATTCCGAACACGTCAACCCGCAGTGGGTACGGCTCCTTAATCTGTTACAAATGAACGTCCGCTACCAGCGCTGCCTCGGCGCGGAACTGTTCACTTCGGATGGCCGGCGCATTCTGGACTTCCTCTCGGGCTACTGCGTCCACAATACCGGACACAACCATCCCGTCATCGTGGCCGCCCTGCAGCACGAGTTAAGCGGCGACGGCCCCGCCATGTTGCAGAGTCACGTGCCGGAGCTCGCGGGCGAGCTGGCTCAGCAGCTTTGCCGGCGCGCCGGCGGTAGGCTCACCAAGGTCTCCTTCGGCAGTTCCGGCAGCGAGGGCGTCGAAACAGCCATCAAGTTCTCCCGTGCGCACACTGGCCGTCCCGGATTGCTTTATGCGCAGGGAGCTTTCCACGGCCTCACCTGCGGCGCGCTTTCGCTGATGGGCGACCCATTCTGGCGTGAAGGGTTTGGCCCGCTTCTCCCCGGCACCGAAGCTTTGCCATTCGGCAGTCTCGCGGACCTCGAGGAGCGCCTCTCCACCAGGCGATTCGCGGCCTTCATCGTCGAACCCGTGCAGGCTGAAGCGGGCATCCGCCTCCCGGCGTCCGGATACCTGCAAGCCGCGCAGGCGCTTTGCCGCCGCTACGGCACGCTGTTCGTGCTCGACGAGGTGCAGACCGGCATGTACCGCACCGGTCCCTTCCTCGCCGCGCATTATTTCGGTCTCGATCCCGACATGGTGATCCTGGCCAAGGCACTTAGTGGCGGGCTGATTCCCTGCGGTGCCGTGCTGCTGTCTGACGCCATCTACCATTCCGTTTACGGCTCGCTCAAGCGGGCCATCGTGCACACGTCCACCTTCAGTGAAAACAGTCTGGCCATGCGCGCCGGCCTGGCGACCCTGCAGGTGGTCGAAAGCGGCCGTCTCGGTGAACGCGCCACAACTCTGGGCGCGGAACTTCGCCGGCGCCTCACGGAAGCGCTCGCGGGATTTGAAATGGTGAAGGAAGTCCGCGGCCTCGGCATGCTCTCCGGCATCGAATTCACGGCCCCGCGCCAACTCCGTCTACGCATCCCCTTCGAAACCTTTCGCAGGATTCATCCCGGAATGTTCGGGCAGGTTCTGGTGATGCGTCTGTTCCGCGATCGGAACATCCTGACGCAAATCTGCGGCAATAACTTCCTGGTGCTCAAAGTAGCCCCACCCCTGGTCGTGTCGGAGGCGCAGCTTGATGAATTCGTCTCTGCCATTCGCGAGGTGATCGAGCTGGTGCACTCCTCGAACGTCTTCTGGTCGGAAGCGCTGGGCTTGGCCGGCCGGGCTATAAATATCTGATGCAAGCCACCGACGTATTCGTGATCGGCGGCGGACCGGCCGGGCTGGCGGCGGCCATAGCCGCGCGGCGCAAAGGCCTGCAAGTCACGCTGGCGGACGGTGCACGCCCGCCCATCGATAAGGCATGCGGCGAAGGGTTAATGCCCGATGGCTTGGCCGCGCTCCGCAGTCTCGGCATCACGGTCGAAGCGGGCGAAGCCCATACGTTCCACGGCATCCGCTTTGTCGGCGCCGGCGTTTCAGTGGAAGCGGGCTTTCCGGAAGGCTATGCGCTCGGCGTGCGGCGCACGGTGCTGCATCCCAAGATGATCCGGGCGGCTTCTGCTGCCGGGGTCCGCATGCTCTGGGGTACGCCTGTCACTGGAATCTGCGCCGAAGGCGTGAAACTGGAGGGCCAGACTGTACCCGCGCGCTGGATTGTCGGCGCCGACGGCTTCCACTCGCGCGTCCGGCGGTGGGCCGGGCTCTCCGCATGCCGGCTGAAGCCGCAGCGCTTCGGATTCCGGATCCACTACCGCGTGGCGCCCTGGAGCGATTGCATGGAATTGCATTGGGGCGTCGATTGCCAGATCTACGTGACGCCGGTCAGCCCCGAGGAAGTTTGCGTGGCCCTCATCTCCAGGGATTCGCACTTGCGGCTGGATCAGGCGCTGGCGCAATTTCCCGAACTTCAAGCGCGCCTCCAGGGCGCCTGCCCCACAACCTCCGAGCGCGGCGCGGTTACCGCGAATTGCCGGCTGCGGCGCGTGTGGCGCGACCGCGTGGCGCTGGTTGGAGATGCCTCCGGCTCGGTGGACGCGATCACCGGGGAGGGACTCTGTCAATCCTTCCGCCAGGCGATTGCACTCGCCGACAGCCTCGCGTTGGGGACGCTTGCGCATTACCAGGCCGTGCATCGCAGTCTGGCGAAACGTCCCACCCTCATGGCAAATTGCATGCTTGCCCTGGACCAACGCGCGGGTCTGCGCCGGCGCGCCCTCCATGCTCTCGCCGCCCAGCCAGGGATCTTCCGCAACATGTTGTCCATGCACGTAGGCGTCCTTTCGCCGCTTGAATTCGCGGCCAGCGGTTGCGCCCTGGCCTGGCGCATGTTGATCGGTTAAGCTGAGAATTATGCTTTGCGGACTGTGCGGCAAAAACGTCGAGCCGGGATCCTTGACCTGCCCCGGCTGTCAAGCGACCTACGGGCCCATGTTGACCAAGGGCCTCCTGGCGATGTTTCTGCTCGCCTATATTCTGCTGTTTACCGGCTTCCTGGCGACCGCGGAAGGGCTGATCGAGCGCCACATCCTCCAGGCCCTGACCATCGGCCTTTCTTCCCTCGCTGCCGGCCTCTCGACTCTTTGGCTGATCTACCGGAAAACCCCTCGCGGATGGCGGCCACGGCAATACCTATGATGCGCCGCGCCTCTCTCCTCTGGATTCTTGCCACTCTCCTTTCCAGCCGTTTGCTGATCGCCGCGGCCGCTCCGGGCCAGGAAATTGTGCTCGACCTGGATACCGCCCGCACCACCGTGCAGTTCACCCTGGCGGATGTCCTGCACACGGTTCACGGCGATTTCAAAGTCAAACATGGCGTCATCCGCTTCGACCCTGCGACTGGAAAAATCAGCGGCGAAGTCGCCGTGGATGCCGCCAGCGGCGAGAGCGGCAGCGATGGGCGAGACAGTCGCATGCACAAAAACATTCTGGAGAGCGGCCGTTTTCAGGACATCCTGTTTGTCCCCGACCGGGTCGAAGGCACGGTGGCTCCGCAGGGCTCCTCCCAGGTCCAGGTGTACGGCAAATTTCAAATCCATGGCGCCGCCCACGACATTATGGTGCCCGTGCAAGTGCAGATCACCGACGGCAAAGCCACCGCCAAAATGCACTTCACCATCCCGTACGTAAAGTGGGGAATGAAGAATCCCAGCACCTTTCTGCTTCGCGTCAGCGACAAAGTGGATATCGACATTGTGGCTTACTCAAAGTAAGGGGGCGCGCGAGCGGACGGATCGCACAACCCTTAAGTTTTATCGGCGTTTATCGGCGTTCATCGGCGGCCAAATATGCTTTTTCTTGGCTCTGAGTTCTCCCCAGCGCTCCACTTTTGTGTCGCTTACTCAAGGTAAGGCCGCCTAACCCGCGAACGCCTCCGCAGTGATAGAATCTCGATCTATGGCAGCCGCCCCGAAACAGCTTTGCGCCGATGTGGTCCTCGATCTGCTCTTCGCCTTCCGGCAGATGCGGAAGCAGCCCGGCTTCGCCCTGCTTGCCGTAATCGTTCTGGCACTTGGCATCGGCGGCTCGACCGCGGTCTTCAGCGTGCTCTATCAGGCTGTGCTCAAGCCGCTGCCCTACCCCGGTGCGCGGCGTCTCTACTTCGTCCACAATTCCTTTCCTAAGAATCAGGTCGCGGTGGCGGGCGTTTCCGCATTCGACTATGCCCAGATTCAGCGGCACACCGGCGTCTTCGCGAATGCCGGCATCTTCTACTGGAACGACCTCACGCTCTCTGGCATGGGCGACGCGCGGCACATCGACGTCGTCAACGCCTCCGCGACGCTCTTTAGCACTCTCGGCGTGAAGCCGCAATTGGGCCGCACGTTTTCCGCGGCTGAAGATCGAAATGGCGCCCCCGGAACCGCGGTCCTTAGCGATAGCTTATGGCGCAATGCCTTCGGCGCCGATCCCCGCGTGCTGGGACGCACGATTCACTTAAACGGCGAGCCCCATACGGTGATCGGCGTCATGCCGCCTACCTTCCAGTTCCCCTCGCGCGAAACTCAACTCTGGGTTCCCGTGGCTCTGCGGCGGACTGAATTTACTCTGGAGGGAGGACGGCTCGAGAAGTGGCTGCATATGGTCGCGCGGCTCTCTCCGGCAGCCACTCCGGAAAGCGCGCAAGCGGTGCTGCAACTGATCGGCGACCAACTCGGATCCACTTACCCGATGTTCTATCCCAGAAGCCAGGGCTGGCGCTTCACCACCCGCCAACTCGGCGATGAGCAGACGGAATCCATCCGGCGCTGGCTCTACCTGGCATTCGCCGCCGTTTTTGCCGTCCTGCTGATTGCCTGCATCAATGTGAGCGGCTTGCTATTGATTCGCGCCACAGCACGGCACGCCGAAATGGCCGTCCGCATGGCCATAGGCGCGACGAAATCTCGGATTGTTCGCCAGATCCTCGCAGAAACCGGTGTGCTCGCTTCTTTTGGTTGTGCCCTCGGCATTGTCTTCGCCGTCGGGTCGGTGCACCTTGTCAATCTCTATGGACCCCTGAACCAGCCCACGCCAGTCCAAGGCTGGACCTTGCTTTTTGCGGTGGCGCTGGCTTTGGTCACCACCATCTTTGCCGGACTCCTCCCGGCCATGCTCGCCGCAAGTCTGCCCGTCGAGCAGGCGCTAAAAGGCGGAGCTACCCGTACGTCAACAAGGGGTGGCGGCTGGCGCGATGGAATCGTAGCGGCTCAAGTTGCCGTCGCCGTTGCCCTCGTCTTCACCGCGGCGCAGTTGAGCCGCAGCTTTCTGAATCTAACGCGCATCCCACCCGGGTTCGAGCCGCGCCACGTTTGGAGTGCGGCGCTCACGCTGTCTGGCTGGCGGGATACCGCCGTTCAGAGTTGGAACACGCGCTTCTTCGAACCGCTGCTCCAAGCGCTCGCGTCCATGCCCGGCGTCCAGGCGGCTTCGGGCTCTAACGCGCTTCCATTCAATCCCAGCGGCGTCTGGGCCGAAGCGCTGCAATTGCCCCAGCAGCCCAAAAGGACCCCGCCTCCGGAAGCGCAGATCGACATCGCATTTCCCGGCTACTTCGAAGCCATGGGAATTCCGCTGTTGCGCGGCCGCACGTTTACGAATCGCGACCGCGCCGGTGCGCCGCTGGTGGCCGTCATCGATGAAGAGTTGGCACGCCGCTATTTTCCCGGCGAGGACCCTCTCGGCAAACTCATCGGCAGCGGTGGGGCGGACACTCCGGCGACCATCGTCGGAGTTGTCGGCAGCGTGCATAACAGCGACTTGGGCGGACCCGGCGAACCCGAAGTCTATTATCCCGAACTGCAGGAGCGCGCCGACGCCATGTACCTCGTACTGCGGACTCAGGGCGATCTCGATCCCACCTCTGCCGTGCGCAAGGTCATCGCCGGATTGAATCCGGGCATCGCTCTCTTCGATGTCCGGCGCATGGATGAGCGCGTCGCCGGCTCCTTGCGGCTGCGGCGTTTTGTGGCCTTCCTCTTAAATGGATTGGCGGTCGCCGGCATGTTGCTCGCGGTCGTGGGCTTGTATGGTTCGCTCGCGCACTGGGTCGAGCTTCGCCGGCGTGAGATCGGCATCCGGGTAGCGCTCGGCGCCCGCCAAATCCAAATTGTGCGCCTGATTCTGGCGCGCGGTGGAGTGGTCGTCGCCTTAGGTCTGGCCGCGGGTACTGCCGGCGCGGTGGCCGCCGGGCTGGCGGTTGAGAGTCAGCTTTTCGGTGTCCGCCTTACTGACGCGCCGGCCTGGATCGGCGTGCTCGGCGCAATCCTGATCTCGACGGCGATCTCCGCCTGTTTGCCGGCATGGCGCGCCGCGCGCATCGAACCGTCCATCGCCCTGCGCCACGACTGACGGATTCGCGTGGCGCACGCTTCATTTGGACATTTGGTGGGGCAGGCGTCTACGCCTGCAGAGGGTCTCCAGACCCGATCTTTGGAGAGCGTAGTCCCGCTGTATTAGACCATCGCCGCGTACCTGAAGAACAGGGGAACGCTTGAAGCCGCGCAGCACGCTCTTCGACCGGCGACAGGATGAGATCTCACTCGATGAGGTCGAGCGGATTGCGATTTTGAGCCCACCGAACGGCCTTTATGCCGCGGTAAACACCTCCATATAGACGGGCGTGTCCCATTCCTCTGGGACACCGTTGAATAGAATCTTAGGCGACACGTCTCCGGCTTGTCGGCTTTGGCCTTGGAGCATCTTAGGCAATGCCGGACAGAACCACTGGCGCACGGTCGGGAAACTCGGCGACCAGCGAAAGATTCCCGCCCATGGCCTCGACCGCTTTGCGGAGCGTGGAGAGCAAGAGATCGCTCCGCTTTTCGAGGCGCGACACACTATCCTGCGTAACCCCGAGCGTCTTGGCCATCTTTATCTGCGTGAGCTTGCGTGCGTGCCGCAACTCGCGCAAGGTCATTTCCTCGGCAATCAACTCAGCGGCGCGTGCCTCGACCTTCTTGCGTTGGGCGGGGCTCAGTTCCTTCATTTTGTCCTTTGCGTGATCGGCATGGCTATATCCCCTTCTTCTTCTTCGTTCGTGAGGCGCAACCCGGCAGAGACTGGCCTTCTTCAGCCCAGAAACATGCTGGTCAAATGTGCCCGCGCGTCTTCGTCGCTCCAAGCGAGCCGTATCGCCACTTCCCCGCCCTATCGTGCGCCGCGTGCGCCGGATGCCATCCCCGCTGCCGAGCGCGAGGCCGCCACGAAAGAGGGTACCCCCATCGCTCACGACCAGTCCGTTGACAGCCAGGTTCGTCCTCGATCGGAATACCAACGCCGTCGGCTCGCTGACGGTTCCCCTGATCCGAGCCCGCCGCGGCCTACTTCACGCTCGGGCTGTCGTCGGCTTTCAAATCGCCGATCGCGTATTGGATGCCCGCCAGCATGTGCGCCACGAAAGGCCGCAAATAGTAGATCTTCTCGTCGTGGCCGTGTGCCTCGTAGAACACGCGGCCATTGCCCACGTGCTGAATGTAGCTCAACGCGTAGTCGCCGTCGGTGCGCTTCGTAGCGGCCGGCTCTTTGGCTTTGTCTTCCGCGCTCATCCTGCCGTAGTTGATGCTGGTGAGCACATGCACCCGCTTGCGGCTGAACGAATCCTGCGCGAACGTGTAAGTCTCGTCCACCATCTCAAATCCACGCGCCGGAAACATCGCCGTCAAAGGACTGTTTGGATCGTCCACCTTCACCGGGATCAGCGTCGGATAGGTCCAGTGGAACTTGAAGAACCCGCCGATCATTTCGTTGAACTCGGGCCACGTACCGGTCAACTTCTGGCCATTCGTATGGTAGCTGTCGGTCGCGGCATGCACGCCCGCCAGTCCCTTGCCGCCTTTCACAAAGTCGAGCAGCGCCTGCCTGCGCAGGTCCGTGGCCGCCTTGTCGTTCGGATCGTCCAGAAATTCGCCGGTGGTGCTATCGAGAAAGATGGCATCGTAGTGCTTCAGGTTTTCTGGCGTGATCGCGGCCGCGTCGTAGGTGATCGTCGTCATCCAGGCGCCCGTCTTGTCTCCCAGGTATTCCACCATCTTCGCCGCCAACGGGATCGAGGTGTGCACCCAGCCGACTGCCCGGCCCAGCACCAGCACGTGCCGCAAGCTCTGTGGCGCGGCATAAGGCCTATCCGGCAGTGCGGCCATCATGCCCGATATGTCCGCGGGATTTGCAAATTGCTTTTGCGGACAGCCCTTGCTGAAGCCTCCGCTAAATCCTTCCGCCGGGCAAGGCTTCGCGGGAGCCGCCTGCTGTGCGAAATACGCGGGTCCGGTGACTAACAGAGCGGTCAACGCCGCACCCATTCCAAATACTTTCAATTTCATGATTGGCTTTTCTCCTGGGAATCGTCGCCTGGTTCGAAAGCGCATTATAGCCCCTACCGCATCCCATCACGGTGTCCCGCGCTCGGATCGCCGGTGGCCGGCGGCGCATGATCCTCCACGCCCGGAGCCCCCAGCAACTCCGTAAGAACGGGTTTCAAGGCATCCGCCCACACCTGATACCCTTTCTCATTCGGATGCAGCTTGTCTTTTTCGTTCATCATCCCGTCGAATAATCTTCCGTCGCGGCCCGCGAGTTTGTCGTTGATGTTCAGATACCGGACCTTCCGCCCGTCCGCGAACCTGGACAGATTGGCGTTGATCCTGTCGATCGCCGGCATTAACGCCATATTGTCGTTTCTCGGAAAGATTCCCATGACAATCACGGTCGCCGCCGGCGCCTTGGTTTGAATCGCGCCCACAATCGCCTGCAGCCCGCGCGCGATATCGTCTGCCCGCGCGTTAGCTTCCGCTGCGGACGATGGATTCCCCAGGTTGTTCGTGCCCGCCAGCAATACCACCACCTTGGGGTTGACTCCATCCAACTCGCCGTTCTCCAAACGCCATAGAATATTCTGCGTCCGGTCCGCGCCCCATCCGAAATCGGCGGCATTCCAACCGAAGAAATTCTGTTTCCAATTGGCCAGCAGGTCGGGGTAGTCGAGAGCGCCCCAACGCCGTGTAATGGAATCGCCTTCGAAGTAGACGTCGATCCCGCCCTGCTTCGCCTTCGCCAGCAATTGCGAGTGCGCCACCAGGGAGTTCGCATCCGTGCGGAAGACCGGCTGATCGGCTGCAAATTCCCACGGCGTCCCGTGATATTTAAGGAATTTGTCCGCCCAGGGAATGAAGTATTTCCAGTTCGGGGCATCCGTGTGGCCGCCGTCATGCTGCCGCCATGCGAGTTGACCATCGAGCAGCCCGTGGTTCACCGGCGGCATCTGCGCGCTGCGATAATCGCCCGTGACTCCTAAATCCTGCGCGCCCAATAGCCGGAACACCGGGCCCGCGGCCACGGTTGCCATGAAGCTGCCCTGCTGGTCCAACCACTTGGCGTCCCCCTTCTCCGGAATTCCATAACTGATGAAAGTCAGCCGCGGCCCGCACAGCGCGATCAATTCGTTGGAGTCGACCGGCAAATCGCCCGCATTCCGGCTGCCGAACGAAGCCTCGGACGCACCGTATTTTATGAAGTTGCCGGCCATCCAGTGGTATTCGCCGGACCCCGTCAGGCTCTCCACCGCTTCTCCGAAATTGCGCTTATGGGGCTTGGCGCCGCCCTCTCCCGACGAGCCCACCAGCACCACCGCAAAGCGGGTATCGAACGCCATGGTCACCAGCGCGGCCTTCCCAAAACGCGAGACCCCCTCGATGCCCACCCGCTTCGCGTCGATGGCCTTATCGGTCTCCAGGTAATCGAGACCGCGCGACGCGCCCCACGCCCACGCCCGCAATGCGCCCCAGTCGTCAGGCTTGCGCGGCTGCCCCTGGTTCGCCAGGCCGATGATTCCTTTCGTCAGCCCCGCGCCGTTGTCCGCCTGAATGCTGCCCGGGTCGATTAGCGCGTAGCCCCATCCCGCGGCGATCAACTGTTCCATCGAAGGCGGATCGGTGCCCATCGCCGCCTTCATTTCCGGACGGCTGGCCATCATCTCCGCCATGCGCTTCAGAAATGCCGCGCTGCCGAACATCATCATCACCGGCACCGGACCCTTGGCATTTGCCGGAGTCACCAGCGTCATCGAAATATCGACGGTAATCGAAGGGCACGACGAGTTGTCCGCGTGTCCGATGAGCTCCTTTTTAACGACGGGAAAGACCCCTGTCTTCGCATCCGTGGTGCTGGTTACCGCCCAAGTCACTTTGGGCGGGTTCGCCGGGACTCGGCCGAGAACTTCGCGCGCGAAGTCTTCCACGATTTCCGGCCGCCGCTGATTCCACCACTGTCCGGCGGATGTCACAGGCTGCCCGCTCTTCAGCCTAAGCGCATCCGGCAGGTCCGGATATGGATTCGCCTTCGACTCATCGTAGTTGGCGTGATTAGGCGCTTTCTCGTTGCCACTCGGACCCGGGCGGACCGCCTTGATGCCCAACTGATCCATCATGTTCTGATGGTCCTGCTCCGCCGTCCAATTCATGGCCGATGCGCAGCCGTTCGCTGCGGCGGGCGTCTGCTGGGCCGTCGCCGGTTGGCTAGCCAGCACCCCTAAAATGCTAAACGCCGCGGCCAGCCACATTGCTTTTCTCGGGCGCAACGAAATCGTCATGTTCGAACTGAATTGTATCAGGTGGATGCTTTAAGCCAAGCTTAAGGTACCCTTTTTATGGTGCTTTCAGGCTGCCACGGCAGGCCTTTCTGAAAACATGATAGTAAAAGGAGGAGGCCATCATGCATCTTCATCGCTCACCACTCCGCGGCGCCGGCGCGGGCGCGCCCTGCCTGATCAGCGCGCTGATTCTTCTCATTTCGCCGGTTTTCGGGCAGCCGGCGCCCGCCACGCTGACGCTAAAGGACGCGCTGGCGCTGGCCGGGAAAAACGATCCCTCCATGCTGGCCGCCGAGAGCGACAGCCTGACCGCCGCCGAGGATCGCAAGCAGGCGCGCGCCGGCATGTATCCCTCGCTTTCGGGCAGATCGGAATACCTGGGCACCCAGGGCAACGGCAAGTTGGCCGAAAGCCGCTTTGTCACCAACGACGGCGTGCATGTCTACCGCGACTGGGCCGTTGTCCACCAGGATCTCTCGCCCGGAACTCTGCGCGGCATCGCCGTGAAACGCGCCCAGGCTGCCGAGGCGCTGGCCCACGCTAAACTGGAAATTGCCCGCCGCGGTCTGGCGGCTACGGTCACCAAGAGCTACTATGCGTTCATCGTTGCCCAGCGAAAATACGCCACCGCGCAGCAGGCCCTCGACCAAGCCGGGCGCGCCTCTACCATCAGCGAACAATTGGAGCATGGCGGCGAAGTGGCGCACAGCGATGTAGTGAAAGCACGCCTCCAGTTAATCGCGCAACAGCAGGCGCTCAAAGAAGCCAACCTCGGCGTGGAGAATTCGCGCATGGATCTGGCCGTGTTGCTGTTCCGCGATTTTAGCGAGAACTTCTCGCTGGTGGACGACCTGGACGTAGCGCCCCCGCTTCCCCCCATGGGCGATATCGAGGGCATGGCCATGCGCGAAAACCCCTCCCTGGGCGCGGCCATGCTGGCCCTGCGCGGCGCCGCCCTGGATATCAAAATGGCGCGCCAGGCTTACCTGCCCACACTAACGGTCAACGCGGTCTATGGAATTGAAGCCAACGCCTTTGCCCTCCGGAGCACGGTCGCCTCGAACAAAGAAGCCGGCCCCCTCCCGAACCTCGGCTACTTTGTCACCGCCAGCTTGAACATTCCGGTTTGGGATTGGGGGATCAGGCGCAGCAAGGTACGCCAGGCCGAACTGAAGCACGAAGAGGCCCAGGTGGATTTGAGCGCGGCACAGCGCACCCTAGTGCGAAACTTGCACGGCTATTACGACGAGGCCCAGGCCGCCCGCCAGGAAGTCAACCTGCTGCGCAGCGCCGTCGATTTGGGCTCCGAGAATCTGCGCTTGAACCTGCTCCGCTACCAGGCCGGCGAAGCCACTATCCTCGAACTCGTGGACGCCCAGACGACCTCTATCCAGGCTCGCAACGCCTATGACGACGGCTTGGTACGCTATCGCGTAGCGCTCAGCAGCCTGCAAACAATTACCGGAGCCTTCTGAACATGCTCTACAGGATCCCTTTCGTCGCCCTGTCTCTCCTGGTTCTGGCCGCCTGTAGCAAACCTCAGGAAACCGAGAAGGCGCCTGCCCCGGTGCAAGTGACGTCCGTCACGCAAGCTACCATCCGCCGCATCGTCGGCGGAGATGGCGCGATTTTCCCCAGGGATCAGGCCAGCATCGTGCCCAAGATCTCAGCGCCGGTCCAGAAGTTTTACGTCAATCGCGGCGATCACGTGAAGCAGGGCCAGCTTCTGGCGGTACTCGAGAACCGCGACCTGATCGATACGGCGGCCGAGAGCAAAGGTGCGCTCGCGCAGGCCGAATCCAACCTGCGCTCCACCGAGGGCGCCACGGTTCCGGCAGCAGTCGTCAAGGCGGAAGCGGACCTGGAAGCCGCGCGCGAGTCTCGCGAAAGCACGCTCAAAGTGCTCGAAAGCCGCCGCCAACTGTTCAAGGAAGGCGCTCTGGCCGGCCGCCAGGTGGATGAAAGCCAGGTGGCATATTCGCAGGCCGACGCGCAATACCGCCAGGCACGCGAAAACTTGAGAGCCCTCCAATCGGTCTCCAAGGAAGAGCAGATCAAGACCGCCGCCGCCCAGGTCCAATCCGCCAAGGCGCATCTCGAATCCCAGGAACAGCAGGTCGTCTATACGCGCATCACCAGCCCGATGTCCGGTATCGTCGCCGATCGCCCGATTAACGTCGGCGAAATGGCTGCGCAAGGCTCGCCGATGATCACCGTTATGGATATCTCGCGGGTAGTGGCGCGCGTCGATATCCCCCAAGCCGATGCCGCGTTCGTGAAACTCGGCCAGACCGCCACGCTCACACAGCCCGATACAAAGGAGCAGGTTGAAGGTAAAGTCACCGTCGTCAGTCCCGCGGCCGATCCCGGCACCACCACCGTACAGGTCTGGATTCAGATCGATAACCCCGGCGAACGCCTCAAACCCGGCACCGCCATCCACGCCGCCATCGCCACCGAGGTTCACAAAGCCGCCACCGTCGTGCCCGTCGCCGCGATTCTGCCCGGCGAGGAAGGCGGTACCGCCGTCCTCACGGTATCCCCCGATTCCATTGTTCACAAGCGCGCCGTCACGCTCGGGGTGCGCGAAGGCAGCCAGGTGGAAATCCTGAGCGGCGCGAACCCCGGCGAAGAGGTCGTGGTAGTAGGCGGCATGGGCCTCGATGACAAAACCAAGGTGAAGGTAGTCACCACGGCGGTCGAGGAGTCCGATACCGACGACCAGAACGGGCCCGAGGCGCCCGCTTCAAACGACCAGAAAGGCGCCCAGAAGGCCCCGAAGAATGATAGCGCGAAGCCGGAGCCGAAATGAGCCCGAACCCCACCCCCCCGCCCGGCGCCGCGGCGGAACGCCCGCACTGGACCGCGCGCCACGGCAAGCCCATCATCTTCGCCATCCTGACCCTGGTCGCGGTCGGTGTCTACCTGGCAATTTCCATTCCCGTCGCGGTTTTCCCCAGTACCGATTTCCCGCGCATCGTGGTGGGCGCCGACGTCGGCGTTTATCCCATCGACCAGATGCTGGTGACGGTCACGCAGCCGTTGGAAGAGGCCGTGAATACGGTCCCCGGCCTGGATCACCTCACTTCGATTACCAGCCGCGGCAGCGCCGAGATTGACCTGTTTTTCGATTGGCACGTCAACATGGATCAGACCCTCCAATTGGTGAACGCCGCTCTGGCCAGGGCTCAGCCAACCTTGCCTGCAAACGCCAAGGTGATCGCCAATCGCCTCACATTCGCCGCCTTCCCCATGCTGGGTTACAGCCTGACGTCCGGCCGTATCCCGCAAACCGCCCTATGGGAATTGGCGAACTACACCATCAAGCCGCGCCTCAACCGCGCCACGGGCGTCTCTTCGGTCGTGGTGCAGGGCGGCCAGGTGCCCGAGTTTCGCATTCAGCCCGACCCCGCCAAGTTGATCCTCAACGGCGTCACCGTCCCGAATATTCTGGACGCCATCACCCGCAGCAATATGATCGATTCGCCCGGCCTCATCGAAACCAATCACCAGTTAGTCCTCACCTTGATGAGCGGCCAGGTGCGCAGCCTTGCCGACATCGGAAATATCGTCATCAAGAGTACGCCCACGGGCGCGCCGGTGCACATCCACGACATTGGCGCTGTAGAGAATTCGGTGTTGCCGGTTTACACCGTGGTCACCGCCAACGGCAAGCCCGCCGTCCTGCTGAATATCTTCCGCCAGCCCGCCAGCAATACCGTCGAAGTGGCCGACGCGGTTCATCGCGAAATCGCCAGTCTCAGCAAGGACCTGCCCCAAGGCATCGAGATTCGACCCTTCTACGATCAATCGGAATTGGTCAACGAATCCATCAAGAGCGTGCGCGACGCCATCCTGCTCGGGTTGATTCTGGCTTCCTGCATCATGGTCCTTTTCCTGCGCGATTTCGGCACGTCGCTGGTGGCCGGCCTGGTGATTCCCGCGACCATCGGCGTCACCTTCATCGCCCTGCATATCCTCGGCCAGAGCTTCAACCTGATGACCCTCGGCGGACTGGCTGCCGCCGTCGGGCTGGTGATCGACGATGCCATCGTGGTGGTCGAAAACATCGTCATGCATCGCGACGCCGGCCAGTCGCGCGCGGAAGCCATCCGCAGCGCCATACGGGAAATCCGCGTTCCCCTGATCGGCTCCACCATTACGCCCATCGTGGTCTTCCTGCCGCTGATCTCGATTACAGGAGTCACGGGCGTATTCTTCCGCGCTCTGGCAATCACCGTCGGCGTCGCGCTGCTCACTTCTCTCGCACTGGCGCTCACCTGGACTCCCACCCTGAGCCACTATTTCCTGCGCGATACAGAAAACCGGAACGGCCGCGCCCGCCAGGCACGAGAGTGTCTCCCCCTGGCTGCTGCGAACCTATGAACGCACTCTGCGCTTTACGCTGGACCATCCCCTGGCGCTCGCCGCCTTCGCCGTACTCCTCATCGCCGGCGCCTACTTTTGCTATACGAACACCGGATCCGACCTGCTCCCCGCCATGGACGAAGGTGGATTCATCGTCGATTACGTGATGCCCCCCGGCGCCTCTTTGCGCGAGACCAATCGCGTCATCAGTCACGTGGAGTCCATTCTGCGCCAAACGCCGGAAGTCGCCAGCACCGCGCGCCGGACGGGTCTTCAGCTTGGCTTAGCCGCCGTCACCGAAGCCAACCAGGGCGATATCAGCGTGAAGCTGAAGCCCATGGCGCCGTTCTGGTCGCGATGGTTGGGCATGGCCGGCCCCAATGAGCGCGCGCGCAGCGGCGACCAGGTGATCGCCGCCGTGCGCGCCAAAATTACCGAGGCCGAGCCGGTCCTGGACGTCGAATTTCCGCAACTGCTGCAGGATATGATCGGCGACCTCACCAGCGCTCCGCAGCCCGTGGTGATCAAGCTGTTTTCCGAAGACGGCGACTTGTTGCGTCACTGGGCGCCGGTGGAAGCCAGCGCCATCAAAAAGGTTCCCGGCGTGGTGGACGTGGAAGACGGCATCGACAACACTACCAGCGGCACCGCCATGAACTTCGACGTCGATCCCATGGTGACGGCCCGCGCCGGTTTCACGCCGCAGGAAGTGGAACTGGATGCCAGTGCCATGTTGCAGGGCGAACCGGCTACCACGCCGTTAGTCCTGAACGCGCGGTCGTACACCATCCGCGTGCAGTTTCCGCCCTCCGCGCGCAGAGACCTGGACAGCATGCGCAACACGCTGCTGGTCTCCGGAACCGGCAAAACCGCCACCATCGGCTCGCTCGCCACCATGACCGAAATTCCCGGCCAGACCGAGATTATCCGCGAGAACCTGCAGCGCAGCGTGGACGTCACCGCCCGCTTCGAGGGCATCAGCCTCGGCGATGGCATCGCCAAGGTGCAGAAGGCGGTCGCCGAATCGAGCCTGCCTTCCAGCATACGGGTGCAGTATGGCGGCCAATATGCCGAACAGCAGAAGTCGTTCCACGATCTCGTATTCGTCCTGGCTCTCGCGGTGGTGCTCGTCTTCCTGGTCCTTCTGTTCGAATTTGGAGAGTTCTCGGCGCCGGCCGCCGTGCTCTCGTCCGCGCTTCTATCCACCTGCGGCGTTTTTCTCGCGCTGCTCGTCACCCGGACCACGTTCAACCTCTCTTCCTTCATGGGATTGATCATGGTCATCGGCATCGTCGCCAAGAACGGTATTCTGTTGTTGGATGCGGACCAGAAATTTCGCGCCGAAGGCCTTTCACCCGAAGAGAGTATGATCCGCGCGGGTGAGCGCCGGCTGCGCCCCATCATGATGACCGCGCTTGCCACCGTGGCCGGCATGCTTCCGCTGGCCTTTGCCGTGGGAGCGGGTTCGCAGATGCTGCAACCCCTGGCGATTGCGGTAATCGGTGGAATTCTCGCCTCGATGGTTCTCTCTCTGGTAGTCACACCGGCTGTCCGCTTCTATCTCGGAGGCCGTAGCTGAAATCGAAAGGAGCAACTCAATGACGAAACGAATGTGCGCCGCGGTCCTGCTCGTCGCCGCCGCCTTTGCCGCCGAAGGCTTCAAGGTGGTCGGCAAGATTAAGATCGGCGGAACGGGCGGTTGGGATTATCTCGCGGTGGATCCGGCGGCCGGCCGGGTCTACGCCTCGCACGGAACCCTGGTGGAGGTGGTGGACATCAATGCCGGGAAAGTAATCGGTCAGATCACCCAGCTCCATGGGGTTCACGGCATCGCCGTCGCGCCGGAGTTCGGCAAGGGTTTCATCACCAATGGCCAATCCAATAGCGTGACCATATTCGACCTGAAAACACTCGCCAAGGTCGGCGAACCGCAAACCGGCCAGAACCCGGATTCGGTCTGCTTCGAGCCGAAAACCAAGCACATTTTCACTTTCAACGGCCGTTCCAGCGATTCCACCGCCATCGACCCCAAAACGAATGAAGTGATCAAGAGTTTCCCATTGGGCGGAAAGCCGGAAGAGTGCGCCGCCGACGGAACCGGCAAAATCTATGCCAACCTGGAAGATTCGAGCGAGATCATTGAAATCGATGCAGCCAAACCGGCCGTGCTACGGCATGCCTCGCTGGCTCCCTGCGAATCGCCCTCCGGCCTCGCCATCGACGTAAAGAATAAGAAGCTCTTCGCCGCGTGCGACAACAAGGTGATGGCGGTGATCGACATCCCCACGCTCAAAGTAGTGGCCACTCCGCCGATCGGCGCCGGCCCGGATGGCGCGGGATTCGATCCGGACCTCGGCCTGGCATTCAGCTCCAACGGCGGCGACGGAACGCTGAGTATCGTCAAGCAGGTAAATGGTAAGTATGAGACCGTGGACAACGTCCCGACCGAACGCAGCGCCCGCACCATGACCGTCGATCCCAGGAGCCACCGCGTCTACCTGCTGGCTGCCGCGTACGGGCCCACTCCCGCCTCATCTACCGGACAACGAGTGCGCCCGCCCATCCTGCCGGACAGCTTTCACATCATCGTCGTCGGGAAATAACCAGCGATCAGTCGAGCCGCACCAGGTCTTTGCTGCCCTTGAGTTCGATCGAGCTGATCCGCGGTTGGCCCGCATCGAGGACCACATGCATGGTCGTATGGTCGAACTTCGCGCTGCCTGCTTCGATTTTGGCAGGTGCGGTTACGCTCGCCTTGTTCTGGCCGTTGCTGCGCCTGGTGAAGACCGCGTTCGCGCCGTCGAGGTGCAGTTTGTAGTCGCCCGGAGTGAGGACCTGTGTGCCTACTTTAGTGGCGCTTTGGAACGACAAATCGTAGCTCTTGGTTTTTTCCGCCGCGTTGGCGTTGACCAGGCCGGCCGCAAGCAGCCCGAGCGTAACTATTGACGTGCCGAGGATTCGTTTGAGGTTGAGCATTGGGTTCCCTTTTCGTTGGATTGTTCGAACAAAGCCAATTGTCCGGGTTTGCGGCGGCCCACGATAGGTCTGTTACAGTAAAGATAAGCTGCCGAGCATGAAAGCGCTGTAGAATGAAGTGGATGGGGCATAGGTATCATACCTGATAACGGCAGGTATCGTTACCTGGGTAAAAGTCCGAGGAAGGCTTTAGCATTCGATGAAAGAAGGAACCGTGACGAACGATCCAGCTGGCCCCGCTGTGGGCCCTGAGATCGACCTCCTGTCCGGGGGAATCGGACCGGCTGCGGTCCGGCAGCAACTAGAACAAATTCTCGCAAGTCCACATTTCCGCCACAGCCGCCGTTACCCGGCCTTCCTGCGCTATGTCGTGGAGCGCACCCTGGGCGGCGCCGCGTCCGAGTTGAAAGAACGCAATATCGCAGTGGATGTGTTTGCCAGGGATCCGTCTTACGATCCCAGCGTCGACCCCATCGTTCGCATCACCGCCGGCGAAGTGCGCAAAAGGTTGGCTCAGTATTACCAGCAGCCGGGCCGCGAGACCGAAATCCGTATCGAGATGCCGCTGGGCACTTACCAGCCCGAATTCAGTCTCCTCGCGGCTTCGGCGGCCATCCCGCTTCCGCCCGTGCCCGGGCCCATGATCGCCCGCCGCTGGGTTTCGTCCCGCTGGCTGGCGGTATGCCTGGCTGCCGGACTCCTGGCTCTTTTAGGCACGCTGGTTTCGCGCCCGTGGCGCCGGCCGAGCGCGCTCGAGCAGTTCTGGCATCCTGTGGTGACGCCGCGCGGTAATGTCGTCCTGGTTTGTATTGGAGGCGCCGGCCCCCGCCCGCAAGCCGCTGCGTCGGGCGGAATCGCGGCCAGACTGCAGGTTCCCTGGGGGGACGCCGTCACCCTCGCGCGTCTGGCCGGCCTGATCCAGGCGCAGGGCGCGTCCTTCGAACTGGTCTCCGAGGACCGCGCCACATTCGAGGATTTCCAGCGCGCCCCCGCCGTGCTGATTGGCGCTTTCAACGACGCCTGGACCCTCCGGCTCATGGAAAAGATGCGGTTCACTTTCCACGCCGAAGGCTTGCGGACTTGGATTGTCGATCGCGATCACCCCACCCGGCGCGACTGGCAAATCGACTTGAACCGCACAGACAGCCAGGGTCGCTTGCAACTGAAGGAAGACTTCGCGGTGATCTCGCGCGTGGAGAATCCCCGCACCCGCCGCATTACCATCACCGTGGCCGGCCTCTACGGATACGGCACGCTGGCCGCCGGAAAGTTCTTGACCGACCCCGCGAATCTTCAGGCCATGGCGCAGCGCGCGCCCGCCGGCTGGCAGACCCGCAACATGCAGATCGTCATCCGCACCGAAGTAATCCAGGACGATGCCGGCCCGCCCATCGTGGTGGCCACCGCCTTCTGGTAGGCTGGAGGGCGCGCAATTTTGCCCGCAGGCGCCTTTTCAGGCGGCTCTGGAGTTTGGACATTTCTGGTGCTGACTGGCCGCTTGCCCGTGGCGCACGCTTCAGCGTGCCGGCGGGACTTTTAAGTCCCGCGGGTAAAGACCGCTGCTGACCGTGAACCCTTCCTACGCCCCGGATAATGAGAACCTACGACGCTTGACGATCGGAATTCCGTGCTCATCATAGCTGACGATTTGGTGGGTCGCCCCTGCCGGTAGTTCCTGCCCGGGGCCAACTTCGGCGGCCTCGCCGCGCAGGGCCAGACCCTCTCGAAACGCACGGGTTGAGCTGGCGTTCCGTCTGCTTTTCCTTTTACTGCCGCGGGATCGCACCGCTGTCTTTGCCATGAAAAAACTCCGTCACTTTCGTTGCCGTTGGGCGAACATGTTCAAATATCGAAGAATCGCCGCGCTACGAAGAGCGCAGGTTTTTTCCCGGATTGGTCGGCGAGCCGAAGTATATGGCTACGCGGTGCGTCGAGAAACGCCGGCGGGTGAACGACATCACCTGTCAATGGTACCCCAATTTCCTCCAACCCGACACGGCCCCGTCGGAACAGGTTCGTGAGAAAACTCTCAGCGGCCTCTTTCCAGCCGGTCGTGTGTTCGGTGATACCTTTCTTTGCCGTGCGTTCAGCGGGAATCCGCACGACAATCTCACATTCCTTCAGACCGAAACGACGGCCGTCAAACCGTAACGTCTCTCCTACACCCTCCGACGCGACGGACCGGCGTTTGGTAGGGGACGCAGTACTCGGCAGCAATTCACCAACCTCCAGAACGCCTTTTCTCGTAAAGCCCGTTAGGATTGCGGAACGGAACCGTCGTTTATGGGTTTCCTCATCGTACGCGATCATGCTTCGCGCGACGGGAGCAAAGAAAGCCGGCTGGAACTCCGCGTCCCGCACAGCCGCCGCTATCATCCTGCCCGCAAAGTGAACCACGGTCTGAAGTTCCGCCTCTGTTGGGTTCTGGCCTTTGGCCACGATTTGGAGCATGCCGGCCAGGACTTCCAGAAAGGCCCCGCTGAAGACCCTCGAAAAGGAATGCGGCGCGGAAGAGAGTGATACGGCTGGACCCGTTGGCGGAAGTGTCCTGGGGTCGGCGTAGAAAAAGGAATTGGCGGCATTCCGGAGGCAGTCCGGCTCGACCGTGTCCGGTCTACGGGTGCGGATGGCTGCCCCTAACTGTTCCGCAAATCTCGAAAGCCGCGACGTATTCTGCAGCCTGCCTTCTGTCTCTTCGAGCACCGATACGCGGAACTCTTGTAACTGAAGTGTCAACAACATCGCGGATATATCCGCGAATGCTTCGTGAAACGCGGCCACTTCGTCGGATTCGGCATCGAACAATGCAGGGCGGATGCTGTCCAGAACGGCGTGCCCTAGCTCGTGACAGATGATGTCCGGGCTCTCGCCTGTGTAAATCGTATCGCCCGAAACGATTTTATGCCCGAAGTCCAGGCGTGTGCGGTCGTAGTAGGCATTGAGATCCACCAGGCCGTTCAATCTGACAGGCAAGGTCTCGTCACGGTCATCGCCCCGCTGCCATTGGGGTTCAAGCTTTTCTTCACCAAAAACCTGACACCAAAAATCTAGGCCGCGGTTAAGAGCCTCATAGGCAACCCAATATCTGAAGTTGTCGGTCCCTATTGGGTACCGGCCGGGCTGGTGTACTCCCGCGCCTTGAATGTTGATGGTTAAGCCCTTGGCAGGAAAACGCGGCGCCGGAACCAGGACGGGCTGGCAAGGCTCGGCGCTGAGGGGATCGTCCTCCCAAGTAAGGACTTGCTTCCTCTTCGCTGTTCGTTTAGCTTTAGGCACCTATTCTTTAGGAGAGTATATATCAATTCGGTTTCTTTTGTTACAGTTTCTTTGCCTAGCGATGAGCTTTTTTGATGGCACAGACAGCGCCGCAGCGCGCGCCGCCAGCAGTGGCGCACCGTCGAAAACACGACACTATCGTCTCGTGCGGCGGGCGTTGCCGCACCGAAACAGCCGCTAACCGTCGAACATTTGAGTCCCGCCGAGGGCGTTGGCCCACGCCTGCATCGCGTTTCTGCATTGGAAGACGAATCGGCCGTGTGCGACGGCTCGCGACTCCTCTACATGCGCTATGATCTGCCCATCGTGAACTTCGTCTTCCTGGAGAAACCAGATGACCGGCTGCCATCGGGCTAACCGGATGCGGCAAGCCGCGCATGTCCGCTACCGAAGCCTCGCATCCCAGGAACGGACGGCAAGCGAACCGCCCCCCGCCGCCCCCACCATCTTTTACTATCAGATACGTGCCGGCAACCTTGGCAGTCGGCGTGCCTTCCTCCTGGCATGCTCCACGACCTGAAGTACGCCTTGCGCACGTTGCGGAAAAGCCCGGGGTTCGCCCTCGTGGCCATCATTTCGCTGGCCTTGGGAATTGGCGCCAATTCGGCGATATTCAGTTTGGCTGACGCGCTGCTGCTGCGGCCGCTCCCCGTCCCGCATGCTTCCGAGCTCGTCGTAGTGCAGTCGCAACTTCAGGGCGAGGCCCTCGCCGGAATCTCCCAGTACTCCGGCCTTTCCTATCCGGATTTCAAGGATCTCCGCGACCGCAATAAATCCTATACCGGCTTGGCCGCTTCCCAATACTCGCAATTCGGATTCACCATTGAAAAAGGCACGCTGCCGCGGATGAAATTCGGCGAGTTGGTGAGCGGCGATTTCTTCCGCATGCTGGATGTCCCCTTGGCGTTGGGGAGGGCTTTCCGCGCCGACGAAGACCAGGCACCGGGCCGCGATGCGGTCGTCGTGCTGGGCCACGAATTATGGCGCACGGATTTCGCCTCGGATCCCGCCGTCGTGGGACGAACCATCTTCCTGAACAATGTTCCCTTCACCGTGATCGGCGTGGCGCCGGAGCGGTTCACCGGCTCGAACGGACTGGTTCGCTCCGCGCTCTTCGTTCCTCTGGCGATGGCGCCGCGCCTGCGGGACGACCTGCAACAAAGCACGCTGCAGGCGCGCAACAACCGCGGCATGACCGTTTATGGGCGGCTGAAACCGGGCGTCAATGTCGCCCAAGCGGCGGCCGAGGCTAAGGTGATCTCGCAGCAACTCGCCCTGTCCTATCCAGCGACCAATCGGAGCTGCTCCATGGTGGTGGACAACGAGGTCGCATCCAGGCTTAAACAGAGCCCCATCGACACCGCGTTGATCTTGTTCCTGCTGGGAATGGCGGCCATCGTTTTGTTGATCGCCTGCGGCAACGTGATGAATATTCTGTTGAGCCGCGCCCGGGCGCGTTCCCGCGAGATTGCCGTCCGGTTGGCCATCGGGGCCGGCCGGGGCCGGTTGGTCCGCCAACTGTTGACCGAGAGCCTGGTGATCGCGGTGTGCGGCGGAGGGCTCGGGATCCTGGTGGCCGCCGCTGGCGTGAATCTGTTTGGGCAGATCAGAATACCCGCCGATATTCCCATCGTGATCGACGTCCGCCTGGACCCGCGGGTTCTGCTGTTCACCATCCTCGCTTCGGTGGCCAGCGCCCTGGTATTTGGACTGGCGCCGGCGTTGCAATGCAGCCATCCCGACCTCGTTCCAGCGTTGAAGTCCGGCAAGTCGGACGACGGTAAGCGCCGGCGTCTGCTGGGCAGAAACGCGCTGGTGGTAGCCCAGGTTGCCGGAGCCCTGCTGTTGTTGGTCTTCGCCACCCAGGCTTACCGCGGTGCAGCGATCGCGATTTCCCGCCCCGCCGGCTTCCGCACCAACCACCTGCTGACAGCCAGTTTCGATACCACGCTGGCGCGGTACACGCCGGACCAGGCCAAGCAGTTCTTCAAGCCGCTCCTGGACCGGGTACGCAATCTCCCCGGCGTGAAGTCGGCGGCCCTTTCGCAAGCCGTGCCCATGTTGCCGGGCGGCGACATCAGCCGCCTGGTGCCCGAAGGCGTTAAGCTACCCCCTGGGACCGAGGCCATCAGTGTCATCTCGAACACAGTCAGCGATGGGTACTTCGAGACGCTCGACGTACCGATCGTCGAGGGCCGCGCCTTCCAGGAGACAGACCGGGCCGAATCGCGTCCGGTGGCGATTGTGAATGAACGGTTCGCGCGCAAGTATTATTCCGGCCAGAGTCCCATCGGCAAACGGCTGCGGCTGAAAAGCGGCAAAGACGAGATGCTGGAGATCGTGGGTGTGGCGCGCCAGAGCAGATACTTCTTCTTAGTCGAGCCGCCCGTGGAATACATTTATAGGCCGCTTTCGCAAAACCCGCAACGGGCCCTGACCATCCTGGTGGAAACCGCCGGTCCTTCCAGCGCCGCGGCGGCCCCGCTGCGCGAAGTGGTCCGCTCGCTGGATGCCGGCCAGCCGATGTTCGGCGTACGCACCATGGAGGAAGTCTTTGACCAGCGCGCCACCAGGACCCTCGGCATCATGACCGAAGCCATCGGTGCCATGGGCCTGCTGGGGCTGATCCTGGCGATGGGCGGACTCTACGGTCTGATGTCGTATTCGGTAAGCCTGCGGTCGCGGGAAATCGGCATCCGCATGGCGATCGGCGCGGGCCGCTCCGGGGTTCTGGGCATGGTGATGAAGCAAGGCATGCTGCTGGCGGCGGCCGGCGTCGTAATCGGCCTGCTGCTTTGCGTCCTGGCGAGTAAGGCGTTCACCGCCGCTTTGAGTGTGCCATCGTTCAATGTGCCATTTGTCGCGCTGGTGACGGCCGCGCTAGTCGCTGCGGCGGCGCTGGGCGCGTATGCCCCGGCACGGCGCGCGTCGCGTCTGGACCCGAATGCCGTCCTGCGGCAAGAATAAGGGACCGCTACGCAGGCCTGGTGGCCGACTCGGCCGGCAGCCTGCATGACGCCGGCGCCTTGTGGCGGCCGGACCGGACAACGTTATCCATTTACTGCGCGACAATGGCGCTGAGCGCGCCCACCGGCTGGCAGACCACGGCGTTCTGGTAGCCCTCTTCTAAGCACCCTAGGCGGAGACTAGCCCTTTAGGCAACCTCTGGAATAATCAGCCGGTCGCCTTGAAATCTAACGATCTCGCGCTCAGGTCCGTCTAGGGTATAGGCGACCTTTAAAAGCCGACGCCGCCGAAGAGGAGATGCTATGTCCATAAGTAGAAGGTGCACATCGTGCGCAAGAATGTTATCCGAGAGTACGATGTCCAGCTTGTTGTTGCGGATGTAACCGCGCACCACATCGCCGCAATCTATAGCGCCGGTGCCATCTTCATTGATATACATCGCATACTTCACTAAATGTTGCCGGCCGGGTCGAGCGCAATCCCTATCGGATCTCACCCATCGGTTCCGTCGAAGCTGTGCAGGACGCTTTCATTGCCGGCCGGATCGACTTTGTACACTACGCCGCAGCCTTCCGAGCATCCTGAGGACCCTCCACCGCTTTCCGTCGTGCCGTAGAGGTTTCCGGCCGCATCGCGGAGGACCCCCGATATCGGAGAGCTTCCGTTTGCACCTCCGGGGAAATTGTAGAGCACGCTGTAGTGATGGGCCGAATCGAACTTGTAGAGTACGCCGAGTTTGTGCGTCCCGCCGTACACCGTGGTCCCGTATATGGCCCCGTCGGCTTCGAGAATCACGCCGTTGGGCGCGCCAACGATATCTTCGCTAAAACTGTGCAGCACCGTCACCGTGCCCGCCCGATCCACTTTGTACAACACCCCACCCAAATTCGCGCCACCGGTCTCCGTAACTCCAAAGATGTTCCCCGCGGAATCCAAGGCAACCCCGCTCGGAAAAGCTCCGGTAGAGCCGACCACGCCGTTGACGAATCGCAACAGCACGCTCTCGTGGCCACTGGCATCCAGTTTGAACACGACACCGCAGCCCGCCGCGCAAAGCGAGTCAATACCGCCCTCCGATGTGGTCCCATACAGGTTGCCGGCTGCGTCGCGGACCAGGGCCGAGTTAGGGAACGCCCCGTCCGGCACATCCTCAAAGTTATAAAGCACGGTGAAGCGGCCCGAGGGTTCGATTTTGTAAACGGTACCGCAACCATCTACAACGCAGGATGGGTCCCCTCCGCCCTCTGTTGTCCCGTACAAGTTACCGGCGGGATCGACCATGACGCCATTCGGATCGCCCCATCGGTGCCCCCCGTGAAGCTGTGCAATACCGTGTAATGGCCGGACGTATCCAACTTGTAGACGGAACCTCCATAGCCGTTGATCCCGCCCTTTTCGGTGGCGCCATAGAGATTACCGGCTGCGTCAAGCACCGGAGCCGAATTGGCCTCCGCGCCTTCCAATCGGCCGAAATTGTGCAGGATGACTTCGGTGGCTGTCTGTGCCATCGCGCAACTACTTACTATGGCCACGCATGCTATTCCAAATAGGACTCGTATCCTATTTCTCATTCGATAGACCTCCGCCAAGCTCCCAGTCTAACCCCCGGCATAGTGGAGCGACGGTTTTCGTTCACCAACCGAAAAAATAATTCCCCCCCTTTCCCCATAACCACTTGCCCCGTTTGTTGCCAATTTGCCCCACGCTCCCATGCTCTTCTGAAACCGAGGAGAACCCCCATGTCGCCCGATAGCCCCCAAAACGCCGCCCAGCAAAAAGTCCTGGCCCTGATCGCCGCCGGATCCACCGCCCGCGCCGCCGCCGAAGCCGCCGGCGTTCATCGCAACACCGTGGCCAATTGGCTTCGTTCGTCCGAATACCGTGACGCCATGGCCGAAGCCCTATACGAAAAGGCGCTCGCCGTGCGCGACCATGCCGATTCGCTCGCCGCCGAGGCCTACAACGTCATTCGCACCATGCTCACCGATCCTGCCGTCCCTGCGGCCGTCCGCCTGAAAGCCGCCCTCGGCGTCATCGATCGGTCCTCCGGTCACTTGCCCCCGCTCACGGACGAGTCCCTCGCTGAAATCCCCGAAAACGTGCACAATAATGCCCAACCGCCGGCCGAAAACGAAGAATTACAAAGTAAACCCAACGCCCAACCCGGTCGCAACCAGGCCTGTCCCTGTGGCAGCGGCGTAAAATTCAAGCATTGCTGCCTCGGCAAAGCCGGACCCAAACCGTCCGCCGCCCCGCCGCCCGGCTAATTATCAATCTCAACCTGCATCCGTCAAACTCCGTGCGCAACAGCGCCCCGCCGCCAGCCAAAGGACGCATACAATGCAGAAATGAAGTCAATTCGAAATAAGCTCCGCGCCGTCGCGCTGCTGGCCGCCATCTCCCCCACGCTATTCGCCCAGCGCCCGCAAATCGTCTGGAGTGATCGCGAAAAACCGATCGTGGACCAGATCCGCAAACTGCGTAGCTTGCCGGACGCCGAGCGCGCCGCCACCACCCGTCGCCTGGCCCTCGAAATACGCCAACTGCCCGCCGGCCCGAATCGCGGCATGCTGGCGGCGTCGCTCGCCAACCTGGTCACCGAGGGCGATCCCGGCGCGGAGGCTTTACAGGAAGTCGCTACCACCCTGGCCCAAGTGCTGAAAGCCAACGATCCGCCCGAAGGCGGCTTTCAAACCTTGGCGCAGCTCGTGCGGTACGAGCACGTCCAGGTAACCCTCGACGACCCGCGCTTCCAAACGGCCATGGCCAAACTGGAGGCCGACGACCATCGCCGCCAGAGCGCCGACTTCACCCTCGCCGGCCTGGCCGGAAAGCGCTGGCATCTAAAGGATCTGCGCGGCAGCGTGGTGCTCGTCAATTTCTGGGCCACCTGGTGTCCGCCCTGCCGCAAGGAAATGCCCGATCTCGAAGCGCTCTATCGTCACTTCGCCCCCAAAGGATTGGTTGTTTTGGCTATCTCCGACGAAGATGCCGCCAAAGTGCAGCCCTTCATTGCGGAGCGCCAGTTTACTTATCCGATCCTGCTCGATCCGGGTAGAAAAGTGAACGAGCTATTCGATATCGAAGGAATCCCGAAGAGTTTTGTGTTCGACCGCGAGGGTAAGTTAGTCGCGCAAGCCATCGACATGCGTACCCGCAAGCAGTTTCTCGCCATGCTGGCGGCAGCCGGGCTGGAGTAAGTCAGAAATGCACGGGCGCGGCGTAACCCGTCATCTCCAGATAACCTGCGCCGCGGCGCGTGCCGCTAATGTCTACCGCGCCCTCCCAGTAGCGATTCTGCTTGCTGGCGACCTCTTGCTGCGGAAGACGAGTCGTGATCTCGACATCGACCCCCAGCGACGGCACACGCACGTGCCACTCGACCGGATACGGGTTCCATAGCTTGCCCGGCGTGACCGAGAACGCGTCATGGGTCAGATGGGTCGTATGGCCGCGCGCGTCGATGTAAGTGCCGGCCGAGTATGGGTCCGCGGCGCCATCCTGCCGGCGCAGCCGGAAGAGCATCAGCTCCGTATGGTCTTCCAACTGCAGGCTGAACCAGTCCCATCCGGTCTGGCCGGCGTCAAGTTGCTGCGTGAAGAACTCGTGGTCCATCCAGGCCAGGCCATCCACGTGGAACGTGCGCCCCTCCATCACGATTTCGCCGCGCGTTTCCAGCCGCGTGAACGAGACATAATGCGACGCGTGCCCGGCGCCGGCGGCCTTCTGGCTGATGCCATCGACGCCGTGAATCACCGGCGGTTTCAACGGCCGCAAAGCCAGATCGAACGAAAACCGCGCCTCCACGGCCTGCAATTGCTGTGTGCCGCCGCTCAGGTCCCATTGCACGCGCCAGTTCCCGTTCCACACCCGCGCCAGATCGAGCGATGCCCCGGCCAGGCCCGCGCCGGAACGGTTCAGCCGCTCGGCATGCAGGAACTGGCCGCCATCGATGTCGCTCAATGCCAGGTGCGCAAGCCACGCGTCGCGCACTTCCCAAACGCTCGCGGGCGCCTTGCCGCGCTCCACGCCATGGCGGAAGAAAGTCAGTTCGAAGCCGAAACGCCGGCCCTGCGTGTCGCGCAGATTCCCGGTGTAATACCACCACTCGGTCTGGAATTCGGGGTGATTGAAGTGATCCCGCGGGAACTCGTAACGGTAGCCCGGAAGCGCCGCGCGGTAAAGTTCGAAACCGGCCAGCAGCAGCGCGCTAATCTTCATGAATCACCTCGATGGGAACCAGGTCCGCCGCCACCTTCGAGGGGTAGAGCGCCGCCAGCACGGTTGCGCCGTAGACGATGGACAAGGCGGACACCAGCACGGTCACCGGCCAGTGAAACTGGATCGTCCAGCCGAACGACTGGCGGTTGATCACGAAGATCAACAGCAGCGATAGCCAGAACCCCAGCGCGATGCCGGCGATGTTCGCCAGCAGTCCCAGCATGCCGGCTTCGAACAGGATCATGCGCCGGATCTGGCCCGTGGCGCCGCCCAGGAAACGCAGCAGTCCGAACTCCCGCCGCCGATCGATCACCAGCGCCAGCAATGCGCCGGCCACTCCCATCACGGCGACGAACACGGCCACCGCTTCCAGGGCATAAGTAATCGCGAACGTGCGGTCGAAAACCCGGATGGCCTCTTCGCGCAGCGCGCGATTGGTGAAGACCATCACCCGGTGCTCGCCCAGCGCGGCTTGCACGGCGCGGCGTCCCTCCTCGAGCGGGATGCCCGGTCGCAAGTACACGGCGAGATTCGACGGCGCGGGGTCGGGCAGGTATTTCAACAGCGTGCCGCGGTCCATAATGATGTAGCCGCGTTCGTTCGAATAATCGCCATAAATGTCGATCACGCGGAATCGCACGCGCCGTCCGCCCAGCGGGAGTTCCAGCGTATCGCCGGGCCGGACTCCGTGCTTGTTGGCGAATGGCTCGCTCACGATCGCATTGTCGCGGCCCGGCAGTTGCGCGAAGACATCCGCGGGACGCGCGCCGGAAAGGAACGGCCGCCGCCCATAGCGCCCCGCAATATGCGCGTCTCCGCCGCCGAGCGTGGCGGGCAGTCCCTGGTAGCTGATCTCGTAGGCCCTGAACTGATCGACGGCGGCCACTTCCGGCAGGCCTTTCAAGCGTGCCGCGATCTCCGGCGCCAGCGTCGGATGGCGGTCGGCCCCGGTAGGTCCGGCCGGGCGCAGGTATAGGTCCGCCTGCAGCCGGTCCTCCATCCACAGCAGCACGGTCTGCCGGAAACTGCCCACCATAATGCCGACCGCGGCCAGCATCGCGATGGCCGTGGATAGTGCCCCCACGAGCACGGCCGTTCGCCGCAGCGACCCCGCCAGGCTGCGCGAAGCCAGCAGCGCTTCCACGCCGAGAATGCGGCCCGCAACGGTCGCGCCGGCCCCCGCCACCAAAGTCACCAGCGCGGGGATCGCCAGCGCGGAGGCCCCGATCAGCAGTAAAGCCGCCAGGTAGCCGAACAGCGGCTTACCGCCCACCGCCGGTTGACGTGCAGCCAGCCATGCGGCCATAGCCACTCCTGCGCCGCCGGCCAGGTCGCGCCATTGGTGCATCCGGATCTGATGGTCGCGGCGCCCGCGCGCCATCGCTTCCACCGGCGTCACCTGCGCAGCTTCCCATGCCGGACTCGCCGCGGAGACCACCGACAACAGCACGCCGATCGTGATTCCGGCGGCGGCCGCGGCCCACGTCAGCGCAATCGGTGCCGGCGTGCTCGAAACATACAGCGACTCGACGGTCGCGGCCACCAGCCGTACCGATCCGGTGGCCATCAGCCGCCCCAGCACCACGCCCAGCATGCCGCCCGCCAGACCCAGGCAGGCCGCCTCCAGAAGAAAGGCGCCCAAAACCCCGATGCGCGTGGCTCCCAGCGCGCGCATAATGCCGATCTCCTCGCGGCGGCGCACCACCGACACCGAGATGGTGTTGTAGATCAAAAATGCGCCCACCACCAGCGCGATGTAGCTCAGCACGCGCAGATTCCAACGGAACGCGGCCAGCATGCGGCGGTTCTCGCTGGTGCGCGCGCCCTGCGGCGCCAGCGTTACGCCATCCGGCAGAGCGCGCCGCAGGATCGCCTCCCATTGATCGAGCGGGCGCGCGGATGGCACATCGATCAGGATGCGGTCGAGCATCGCGCCGCGGCGCAGCAGGCGGGCCGCCGGAGCCAGATCCATAATGATGGCGTCGCCCGCGCCGTCCACGATCCCTCGTACCGTGTACTCCGCGGATTCGTCGTTCACGGTCAATCGGACGCGGTCGCCCGGTTTCCAGCCCGCGTCTTTCCCCACCCAGATGGAATCGCCGCGCTGGAACTCGGAAGCGTCGATCTTCTCTGCATTCACGGCGTCCGCGAGCATATCGACGCCGATCAGCGGCACTACCCGATGGTTCGTCGCGATCACCGCGTAGTCTTCGATCCGCGGCCTCAGTTTGAGCGGATAGGGGAGCAGCGCCAGGCGTGTCAGGATTTCCGCGGGGACGCCTCCGGTAGCGGTCACCTCGAAGTCGCCGCTGCCTGCCAGTGTCTCGACCGACGAGCGGAAGGAGCCGGCCGCCGCGTCGCCCGCGAGTTCGATCGCGAGGACCACCGCCACGCCCAAAGCCACCGCGGCAATGGTCAGCGCCGTGCGCATGCGTTCACGCCCGAGAGGACGCAAAATCAGCCGGTAGAAGATCTTCAGGTACGCCACTGCAGCCTATTTGCCCCCGCCAGGACTTCCTGTACGCGGCCATCCAGAAGCCGGACAACGGTATCCGCCAGGGCCGCCGCTTCCACGCTGTGAGTGGCCATCAGGACGGTCGTCTGGTGCGTATCGGCAATGCGCCGCAGAAGTTGCAGGATCACGTTTCCGGTGGTGCTGTCCAGGTTGCCGGTGGGTTCGTCCGCCAGCAGCAGAGCGGGCGCGTGCACCAGGGCGCGGGCGATCGCCACGCGCTGCATCTGGCCGCCGGAAAGCTGGTAAGGCATGCGCGCGGCATAGTCTTCCATTTCGACTTGTCGCAGGCGGTCGAGTGCAGCCTCCCGCGCCCGTGCGCGCCGCGCCAGCAACAACGGCAGCTCGACGTTCTCCACCACAGACAGCGACGCCAGCAACTGGAACGACTGGAAGATGAAGCCGACCTTCTCGCGGCGCAGGCGCGTCAGCGCGGCCTCGCCCAGCGACGATGTCACCACGCCGTCGAGGACCACCTCACCGGAGGTCGGAAAGTCCATGGCGCCCGCCACATTGAGCAGCGTCGATTTGCCGCAGCCGCTGCGCCCAACCAGCGCCGCGAACTCGCCGCGCGCGACGTCCAGCGACACATCCGCCAGGGCCGGCACCGTGGAGTAAAACTTTGAGACGCGCTTGAACCGCAGAAGGGGCACTCCTCTTAGGATGCCTGATCCGCGCGGTTGGCGGCAAATGGTGCGCTCACGCCGGCGATATGGGACAGGCGCTACACTGCGGGGGTTGGAAACGGAGTGCTCCGGCCATGAAAATCAAAACCCGAACCGTGCGCGCAATCTGGGCCTTCGCGTCTATTTTCGCCCTGCACGCGGCGCCGCCGGCGCTGCCCATACGCGGCTTGCACGTGATGGCGCCCAAGCCCGGCGAGGTGGATCTGACGTTACGCTTCATTCGCGAAGCGCTGCCGAAAGAGGGTGTCAACACCCTGGTGATGGAATTCGATTATCACTACCAGTTCACGCGCCGGCCCGAGGTGACGGACCCGGACGCCCTGTCGAAGGATGACGTCGCCAGGATCGCCGCCGCGTGCCGCCAGGCCGGCGTACGGCTGATTCCGCAGATCAATTGTCTCGGGCACCAGTCCTGGGCCGGCAGTACGGCAGGGCTGCTGCGCGCGCATCCGGAACTGGATGAAACGCCGGGCAAATATCCGGGGAACGCCGGGATCTACTGCCGCAGTTATTGCCCGCTGCATCCCAAAGTGCATGAGATCGTCTTCGACCTGATCGACGAGCTGGTCGAGGCCACCGGGGCGGATGCCTTTCACGCCGGTATGGATGAGATCTTCCTGCTCGGCGAAGACGACTGCCCGCGCTGCAAAGGCCGGAAAAAGTCGGATCTGTTCGCCGGCGAGGTGACCGCCCTGCACGATCATCTGGCCAAATCCGGCCGCACCCTGTGGATCTGGGGCGATCGTTTCCTCGATGGAGCCACCACGGGCATGGGTAAATGGGAAGCCAGCATGAACGGCACCCAGGATGCGATTCGCGCGGTCCCGAAGGACATCGTCATCTGCGACTGGCATTACGAGAAGGTGCTGCCGTCGATCACTTATTTCGCCATGGAGGGATTCCCCGTGGTCGCCTGCCCGTGGCGCAAGCCGAACGTGGCGCTGGGCCAGCTTGCGCTGGTGCGCGATACGCGGGCGCACGCCACCCGCGAGATCGCCGATCGGATGCAGGGTGTGATGCAGACCACCTGGGTGCCTATCGGTCCTTTCGCCAATGCCTATTTCGGAGAAAAAACCGGGGATTCCGAAGTCCACGAAGCCGTCCAGACGTTTCAGGCTTTGTTTGAAGAACTTCGCGATATGCAGTAGAGTGGGGCAAAATGCGGCATATCAATCGGAGGGAACTCGGTGGCTTGCTCGCGGCGCTGGGCGTCCCGTGTGGACCCCTGCGCGCCGCCCTTAGCCCGACCGCCAGAATCGATGCGGTCTTGCGCTCCGGAATCGCGCAAAGAAAGATTCCGGCTGTCGTGGCTATGGTTGCCAACGAACGCCGCACCCTCTATTCGGGCGCTTTCGGTACCCGGGATTCATCCGGCCCGCCAGTCGGCCCCGATTCGATCTTCGCCATCGCATCCATGACCAAGCCGGTCACCACAGTCGCTGCTCTGCAATTGGTCGAACAAGGCAAGCTGAAGCTGGATGCGCCGGTTGCAGCATACCTGCCGCAGCTCGATAAGCTGCAAGTCCTGGAAGGCTTCGATTCCCAGACTGGCAAATCGATTCTGCGGGCTGCCCAAACGCCCGTGACGCTGAAGCATTTGCTCACGCATACATCCGGCCTCTGTTACGACATCTGGGACGCCCAGATGTTCCGCTACGCCTCGCACGCCAAAACGACCGGCCCCGAGGCCCCCATCCTGATGTTTGAACCGGGCACGCGCTGGCAATATGGTTCGGGAGTCGATTGGGCGGGCCGGCTGGTCGAAGCGGTGAGCGGCATGAATCTCGAAGAGTACTTTCAGGCCAGGATTCTGGGACCGTTGGAGATGAGGGATACAAGCTACCTTGTCCCGGCCTCGAAATTCGCCCGTTTGGTCGCGGGTTATTCGCGGCAGCCCGATGGATCGCTCAAGCCGAATACGCGTGTCCCCCCGCGCGCTCCTAAAGAATTCAGCGGAGGCGGCGGATTATATTCCACCGCCGGCGACTATGTGCGGTTCATGCAGATGATCCTCGGCAAGGGGCGCGCAAGCAACAATGTCCGAATCCTTGAGCCGGCGAGCGTGGAGAGCATGGAGACGAACCAGATTGGCGCCGCAACCGCCGGCAAGATGAAGAGCTACCGCCCGGACTTTTCGAGCGATGTGGATATGCAACCGGGAGCCGCCGAAAAGTGGGGGCTGGGATTCCTGATCAATACCACCGCATACAACGGCGGGCGTTCGGCCGGCAGCCTGGCATGGGCCGGGATCTTCGATACGTTCTTCTGGATCGATCCCAAGCGATCCCTTTGCGCGGTGGTGATGATGCAATTCCTGCCGTTCGTGGACAAAGAAGCAGTCGCGCTCCTTGGCGATTTCGAGCGGGCGGTCTACAGCGAGTGGCGCGCGCTTTAGCGTGCCGGCGGGACTTTCAAGTCCCGCTCGGTCGGCGCCGGACCGATGCTATACTATTAACAGATCTGCTTATCCTTTATTGGGAGGCCAATGTGATCGTCTTGTTGTTCGGACCGCCCGGCTGCGGCAAGGGCACGCAGGCAGCGTCGATAGCGCATCGTTTCCAAATCCCCGCCATCTCCACGGGCGACATGTTCCGCGCCGAATGCAAGGCCGGCACCGAGTTGGGCCGCCTGGCATGCAACATCCTGAAATCGGGAGGCCTGGTTGGCGACGAGATTGTCGACAGGATCGTGGCCGCCAGAATCCAGCAACCGGATTGCGCCGCGGGTTTCCTGCTGGATGGCTATCCCCGCACGCTGGAACAGGCCGCGTTCCTCGACGCCCTGGTGCAAAAGCTGGGCCTGCCCAAGCCCGTCGCCATTCACCTGGACGTGCCGGCGCAAGTGCTCGTGTCGCGCATTACCGCGCGCCGGCAATGCGGCCGCTGCGGACGCATTTACAATATGCTGTCGCAGCCGCCCAAAAACGGCGAAATCTGCGACGACGATTATGCGCCGCTGATCCGCCGCGAGGACGATACCGAACCGGTCATCCTGGCGCGCCTGCAGGCTTACCACGACGCCACCAGTCCGGTGATCGCGTATTACCGCAACGGCGGCAGCCATCGCGTAGATGCCACCGGCACCCCGGCCGGGATCTCGCGCCAGATCGAGCACTTGCTCATGGGCCAGCCGGATTCGGCCGCCTGCGGCGTGCAGCAGTGAACTCGGACAAGGCAAGCATCAGGAAGGCGAGCGGCAACATAATATAGTTTCCGATCTTGCCCGGTGGTGTGTGCGCAAACACTACCGGCTTCATGTGTCCTACCAACTGCCGCAAAAGGGTCTCGAGAATCGACAGCACATACATGGCCGGCACTAGCGACCGGTATCGGAACGCCACCACCAGTTGGACCACGGCGTAAATCAATTGCGCGCTTCCCCAAAGCGCAAAGGCAAAAATAATACCCGGCGCACCGGCCGATAGATCCATGCCGGCGATACTTCCCGCGCCGCCATCGGGAGCCAGCAAATGAATCAAACTTCGCACCAGGCTGACCATCGCGATCGCGGTGAAAACGTAAACCGGCAACTTCATTCCGCGGATCGTGTTATCGGCTGGCGCCGGCAGCAATGCTGTCAGTATGCTTTTCATCGCTTTATGCACGCTTCACCACGTATGATAAAGCATGGCCGCGCGCGGCTCTGCCCGTGTGGCGCACGCTTCAGCGTGCCGGCGGGACTTTTAAGTCCCGCAACGTATAGCGCAACCTTCACGGGCATCGGTTCGACGGCGGTGAAGGCCACGGCTAAAGCATATTCGGTTATGCCGTATAGCGGCAGTCTCACCATCGGGCCTTATTCGCTCATGGTTCTTTCCCAACAATGAGGCCCCGGCGAGTTCCGCGGATTGGGCTGCGATCCCCCGGTTTCATGAATGTCTTTTCATTATTTTCTTGTCCGGCATCCCCCGGCATTCGAATCCACACCGCTCCGGACTGTCGTATACTCTGATAGAACCCGGGCGACTACGCTTCAAAAGGCGTTTTGCAAGGGACTCCGAAATCTGAGGGATTCGGGAATAACCGACAAAGGAAGGGGTATACAAGAACATGAAAGTTTCCAAAAGTTCGTTAGTACTCACCGCGGCGTTCACCGGCCTGCTGGGTGGCACGATGACACGCCTAAACGCCAGCACCGTCTCCGCCAGCTCCAGTGGCCAGGGATTCTCTTCCAGCACTTCGCTGGCTGGACAGTCCTCCGGTTCCATCTGGCAGGCGAAGAAGGAGAAGCATGCCTGTAAGGGCCAGAACTCCTGCAAGGGCAAGGGCGGCTGCAAGACCAGCGACAACGGCTGCAAGGGCAAGAACTCCTGCAAGGGTAAGGGCGGCTGCGCCACCGACGGCTCCAAGAAGACCACCTAGTGTGGCTTGCGGCCGCGTTTGCGGGGCTGCCCCCGGCCTACGCGGCCGCAATTTCTCCTCAATCAAGTGCCTGCCAATCGATTCAACGGATTCACCGATTACGGCGTGGGAGTGGGTCTCCGCATTCCCCATTACCAGCACATCCTGGAGAAGAAGCCGGTGGTCGGCTGGTTCGAGATCATCTCGGAAAACTACATGGTGGATGGTGGACGACCGCTGGCCATCCTCGACCAGATCCTCGAGCAATACCGTGTGGTTCAGCACGGTGTGTCGATGTATTTCGGCTCCGCCGAGCGGCTCAATCGCGATCATCTGCGCCGCTTGAAGTCGCTGGTCAAGCGCACCAAAACACCCTGGCTCACCGATCATCTCTGCTGGGGCAGCGTGGATGGCCGCTATACCCACGATCTGCTGCCGATGCCCTACACCTTTGAAGCCGCCAAACTCACCGCACGGAAGGTGCGCGAAGCGCGGTCCTTCCTGGAAGTGCCCATCGCCGTCGAAAACGTGAGCAGCTACGCCGAGTTTCACGAATCCGACATGACCGAGTGGGAATTCCTGAACGAAGTGGTGGAGCGCGCCGACTGCGGGATTCTCCTGGACGTCAACAACATCTACGTCTCATCGCGGAACCATAACTTCGACCCCTACGAATATCTGAACAGCGTGCCGCCGGAACGCGTGGCGCAGATCCACATTGCCGGTCACTCCAAATTCCAGAAATACATTCTGGATACGCACGATCATCCGGTGATCGACCCCGTGTGGAAGCTCTATGAGCACGCCATTCGCCGGGTCGGGCCGACCTCTACTCTGCTCGAGTGGGACGATCGCATTCCCTCATTCGACGAAGTACACGCGGAGGCGCGCAAGGCCGAAAAGTTCATCGCCTTGCCGGACGGCGCGCCCATGGTGGTCGCGCCATGACCTTGCTGGCATTGCAAAAGCGAATGGCCGCCGCCGTGATGCGCCCGTTGGTGGCGGGTGATCGCATCGATCCCCAAGCGCCGGTGGATTACATTAAGCCGAACGGCCGGCTTACTTCGCTCGAGCACCTGGAGATCTACAGCCGCAGCTATTGGTATCGCCTGCTCGATTCGCTTTATGAGGACTTTCCGGGGCTGCGCGCGGTGCTCGGCCAGCGCGCCTTCGAGCGGCTGGCGAAAGCCTACCTGACCGAGCGGCCCTCGGCATCCTGGACCCTGCGCAACCTGGGATCGCGCCTGGAGGAATGGCTGCAACGCAATCCCACATTCGCCGGCGACCGGCTGGATCTGGCGCGCGACATGATCCGCCTCGAATGGGCGCACATCGAAGCCTTCGACCAGGCTGATAAGAAGGTGCTCGGCCCCGAGGATCTGCTGGAACTGGGACCCGCCATGCGCATCGCCTTGCAGCCGCACATCCGGCTGATCGAGCTGCGCTATCCGGTGGACGATTTACGCGTGAAAGTGAATTCGGCTTCCGAGGAACATGGCACGGCCAGCAACGCCGTACTGAAGCGCAAGGCCGGCGGAATGGTGCGCCGCATCCGCCGCATGCCGCCAGAGCACATTTTCCTGGCCGTGCATCGCCACGATTTCATGATCTACTATCGCCGTCTGGATGCCGAAGAGTTCCATCTACTGGCGGGACTGGGCAAGGGTTTGGCCGTGGGCAAAGCGATGGAAGCGGCCCTCGAAGACAGTCCCGTCCCGGTCGAAGAACTGCGGCGCCGCGTCGAAGCCTGGTTTGCCGCGTGGGCGGAGATGGGCTGGTTATGCGCGCGCTGACTAAACTCTACAACCTCCTGATCGCCGCGGCTTCCAGACTGCAATCGCCGTTTCTGCTGGTGGTGCGCCTGTACTGGGGATTCCAGATGATGCAAACCGGTTGGGGCAAGCTGCACAACCTGGCCAAGGTGACCGACTTCTTCACCAGTCTGGGCATCCCCCTACCCGCCCTGAACGCGCCATTCATCGTGGGCCTGGAATTCCTTGGCGGCATCCTGATCATGCTGGGGCTTGGATCGCGCCTGGTCGCCCTGCTGCTGAGCTGCGACATGCTGGTGGCATTTATCACGGCGGATCGGGAAGCGTTGTTCTCGGTCTTCTCGGACCCCGACAAATTCTACGCCGCCGCCCCGTACACGTTTCTGCTCGCGTTCCTGATCGTGCTCATTTTCGGCCCCGGCCGCCTCTCGCTGGATGCGCTGCTGGCCCGCCGCATGTCCCGCGTCGAGCCGTAGCTTACCGCCTCAGTCCAGCAGGTGCCCGTACTCGCCCGGGTCCAGGCCGAAGCGCTCCATCTGCCGCGGCAGGTCCGGACGCACCGTCTCCGGCGTATTCGCCACCCAGGCCGCGATCACCGTCTCCACGCCCACGCGGCTCTTGCCGTCGTCTTCCGCCAGGCGCTCGGCCGTCCCGCGAAGCTGCGCCTCCGCTTCTTCCCGCACCGGGCGCGGCGTTTGAGCCAATATCTGTTGCAGCAAATCCTCGGCGGCATCGTTCCAGTTCATTTTCGCTATAGTAACAACAATGCTTCGCGATCCCAACCTGATTCCGCTCTCGCACCAGCATCATAATGCGCTGGCCATGTGTGTGCTGACGCGCCGCTCGCTGCGCGCGGACGCTTCACCGGCCAACGTCGGCCAACTCGCGCGCCGCGCCATCGATCGCTATGAGCTGGAAATGGCGAACCACTTCGAGATCGAGGAACAGATCCTCTTTCCGGCCATGGAAAACGCTCTGGGACCGATTCCTCTGCTACCCGTCCTCGCCGCGGAGCATCGCCAGGTCGAGGACTTGATCGCCCAACTGCGCGCCGCTCCCACTGAAGATTTGCTGGAGCGCCTGTGCGGCTTGCTCAGCGAGCACATCCGGCGCGAAGAGAGCGACCTGTTCCAGATGGCTCAGGCGCGGCTGCCGGAGGCTGTCCTACGCGAGCTGGGCGCGGCCATTGAAGCCCGAGCCGTGCGCATCTGCCTTTAACTCAGCGCCGGCTGGACAACTCCGCGGCCTTTTGGGTATCCGCCGCGGCGGCCTTCTCGTCTCCCAGGCGCCGCTCGGCAATCGCGCGATTCTGGTACGCGTTGGCATAATCCGGGCGCAGCCGGATCGCGTCCGAGAAATCCACCGCCGCATTGGCGAACTGCCGCAGCCGCAGGTACGCGTAACCCCTCGCGTTGTACGCCGCCGCATTCCGCGGGTCCAAATCGATGGCCTGGTTCAGCGACTTGATCGCGCCCCAAAAATCGTTGCGGCCGGTTTGCTCCTTTCCGCGCTTGTAATAGGAACCCGGATCCTCTCTCGCGGGAACCGTCGGCGGCGCAGGCTCCGCGGATTTGGGTGCGGGCGCTCTAGCGGCCACGGACGGCTTGGCCGTTTCTTGAGGCGCTGCCGCTTTAGTGGGCTGGCACGCCGCTCCCAGCCACTTCAAAGCCGCAGTCGAACCGATCTTCAGCGTGCGCGTCCCGTCCGTCGCAGTCCAATCCGACACCACCTGGGCGTTCTCCGGATCCAGCGCTTCGATGCGTACCGTCCCGCCGCCCTTCCCGCAGTCCACGCGAATCTCCTGCGCGTTGCGGGATGCGCTGACCACGGTCTGGCTGCAGCCCTGTCCTTCCCCGCCAAACGTGAGGGCCAGCGGTTGCTCCAGCTCCCGCTCGTCCAGGCACTTTCTCTGCACGGTGATGCGCGGCCCCGCGGCTTCCCGCTCCCTGGCTTTCGCCTCGATCCTGGCACGCTCCGCGGCCGTCAGTTTTGCCAGCACGTCCGGCGGCATGGGCGGCTGGCCGCTGCTGCGCACGGTCAATTGGATTTCCCACAGTCCCGGCTTGATGTGCAGCGGTTCGGCGACGGTGGCGGCGCCGGCTGGCACGACTGGCGAGAGTGCCAGCATGATTCCAAACGAAACAAGTAGCCGGCAGCTAACAGGCATCGCGAACCGAGACTGACTATGGCGTTCCGTGCGGCTTCCCGCAGTATCCTATTTCCGGCCCGCGAAAACAACCCGACAGACTGCCGGGGTCCATCGGGTTTCCCGCCAAGGCGCTGAGGTCACCACAAAGGCGCCCATTAGGGCTACGGCCCGCCACCTGACTCGGAGGCCAGCATCCCACTAACGCCGGCCCTGGACCTGCTAAAATCGGAGAAATGGCGAAACAAAAGCAACCCAAGGAGCCCATGCCGCCCTTGAAGCTCTGGGCGGGACCTGTCGCGCTGGGCTGGCTGGTTCCCGGTGGAGGTCATTTTCTCCTCAAACGCAATGGCCGGGCCGTATTGTTATTGGTTTCGGTCACCCTGATGTATCTTTGCGGCCTGCTGATGCGTGGCGCCATGTTCCAACCGCAAAGCGGCGACCTGCTGACTATCCTGATCAATACCGGTGGCTTCATCGGCGACCTGGCTTCGGGGGTCTTATATATGCTGACCGTCTGGCTGGGCTACAATCAGCCCGATGTGGCCGGGGCCGTGCACGACTACGGCACGAAATTCCTGGTCACCGCCGGTTTGCTGAATATCCTGGCCATGGTCGACGCGTTCGAAATCGCGGCGGGGAGGAAAAGCTGATGCCCAAGATGAATCTCTCCCATTTCGAAGCCTCGCTGCTGTTCGCCCTGTTCACCTCTGTGGTGATGGGTGTGGTCACCAAGCGCGATGACCGCGAACGCCTGCGCTACGGCTTATACGTGTTTGGATGCTTCGTGGCCGCCCTGGTGGGCATCGGCTGGGTGATGCATTTCGGCCACGGCTGAGCGGCTCGTTCGGCGCCCCCTCAATCGTAAAAATTCCGGTCCCAGCCATGCCGCCGGATGACCGCCAAAGTCTCTGCGGGTAAAGGTCCCTTACCCGGTACCGCGCAATTCGCTTCCGCATTCCGTAGGCTGCGCATTCCCGGAATCACAGTCGATACCGCCGGATGCGACAGGCAGAAGCGCAGCGCAATTTCGGGCAGGCTCGCCGCATCTACCCCCAGATCGGCCAGCAGGCTGTCCACGTGCTCCCGCACCTGCCTCTTCCGGTCGCCCTTGAAATAACCCTCGCGGAAATCGCCCTTCGCGAACCGCGTATGCTCGTCGATTTTGCCGGTCAGGCTGCCTTCATCCAGGGGCACGCGCGCGATCACGCCAATATTCCGCGCCATCGCCAACGGAAACAAACTACGCTCCGGGCTCTGATCGAAGATGTTGTAGATCACTTGCACGCTGTCGATCAAGCCTGTTTCGATGATTTCGAGAGCCGAATCCGGCTGGTGGTCGTTGATTGAAATGCCCACCGCGCGCACCTTGCCGGACCGCTTCAGATCTTCGAGGCCCCGGCGCCACTCATCGCGTGCGATCCACTCCGGATTCCAAACGTGCAATTGCTGCAGGTCGATGCTTTCCACGCCCAAGTTCTTAAGGCTGCGTTCGGTCGAGCTCAGGATGTAATCGTACGGAAACACGTCCTCGATGCCGACTCCGGGGCGCGCCGGCCATAGCAGGTTCTTTGGGGGTACCTTGCTGGCGATATAAATCCTGGCGCCGGCCTCGCGCACCACTTGCCCGACCAGTTGTTCGCTGTGCCCATCTCCGTACGCCAGCGCCGTGTCGATGAAGTTCAGGCCCAGTTCGATCGCCCGCCGCAAAGCCGTCAGCGATTCGTCATCGGTACCGCCCAGCCACTGGCTGCCGCCGATACCCCACGCGCCATAGCCGAGCGCACTGACTTCGAAGCCGGTTCTTCCGAGGTTGCGATATTCCATGAGCCTCTATTATAAACTTCAGCGGCTCACGGTCCCCGGATCTACCGGCATCCCGTCTCAGGCGGTCTTCACCAGTTCCACTTCGATGGAAATCTCGACCTCGTCGCCGACCACCACCCCGCCGGCTTCCAGCACCGGATTGTAGGTGAGGCCGAAGTCCTTGCGGTTGATTTTCGCTACGCCCTCCGCGCCCCGCCGCGTATATCCCCAGGGATCTTTGATTTCCGGCGTCGGTCCGGTGACATACAACACCACTTCGCGCGTCACGCCCCGGATGGTCAGATCGCCGGTGACCCTGTAGGCCTCCGGACCGTCCGTGTCGATCGTCTTCGATTGGAATTTGATCGTGGGAAAGTTCGCCGCGTCCAGGAAATCCGCGCTCTTAAGGTGCTTATCACGATCCGGCTCCCGCGTGTTGATCGAATTGACATCGATCTCGGCCGTCACGCTGGAGGCCGCCAGATTCGACGAGTCGGCGATCACCGTGCCGCTGATTTTGCTGAACTCGCCCCGCACATTGGCAATCATCAGGTGCCGGACCTTGAAATGGGCGCTCGAGTGAGCGGGCTCAATCATATAAGTAGCGGCTGTCGGGGACGCCGCGAACGTAGAACTCATCGGAAATCTCCTCTCCCTATAGATGCTAACCCCTTTCCCCACGACTCGCCAGTGTAGCCAGACAGTGGCGGGCTCTCCAGCCGCGGACCCGTTCTTCAGCCGCCGGACTCTCGATGCGCAGCCGGCGAGCTGGAGGAGCCATCGCAGGTTCAGGAGTGTAAATAATTGAGCGGTTTCGAATCCGTCTGAAACCATCGGGTGTACACTGACGCTAACTAACTAAGTGCTGCGCGGCGCCGCGATCCCAGTAAGTGTGATCGTTATCACGCAGCGCGGAATAAAAGAGGGCAAACCGAATCATGTATACGAACGACCGTGGAAAATGGATGTTACTGGCGGGATGTATCCTGTCGATGAGTGCGTATCGGGAACCGCTCCAGGCGGCGAACGCTTATGTGGTTCGCAATCTGACCTCGGACATACCGGACTTGGCCGACTATACCGATCCCAACTTAAAAGGCGCTTGGGGCATCTCGGAATCGAGCAGCAGTCCGTTCTGGATAGCGGACGCGGGTACCGGCCTTTCCACGCTCTATAGCAGCAGCGGCGCGCCGATTTCGCTGGTGGTGACCATACCGGCATCCAAAGCGGCGATGGCCGGCGCAGCGGGCACTCCAACAGGCACGGTATTCAACGGAACCACCGGCTTTACCATCGCCACCGGAGACCCTGCCGCATTCATCTTCGCCACTTTGGACGGCACCATATCGGGTTGGAACCACAGCGTGAACGCGACCACGGCGCAGGTCATGGTGGATAACTCGGCATCCGGCGCGGTCTATACCGGCCTGGCCATTGGCACCAGCGGCTCCAACACCTACTTATATGCCGCGAATTTCAGTAACGGCACCATTGACGTCTACGACTCCACCTTTACCGCTGCCACTTTGCCGAATGCCTTTCAGGACAGTAACCTTCCAGCCGGTTACGCCCCTTTCAATGTGCAGAACATCGCCGGTAACCTGTACGTCGCGTACGCTCTGCAGAACACCGCTAAGAACTTCCCGGTAACTGCCGCAGGCGACGGCTACGTGGATGTTTACAGCCCGGCCGGTACCTTAATGCAGCGCCTGGTTTCAGGCGGACCGCTGAATGCTCCCTGGGGATTGGCCATCGCTTCCAGCGGCTTCGGCGACTACGCGGGCGATCTGCTGGTCGGGAATTTCGGCGACGGCACCATCAACGTATTTAACCCCACAACGGGTGTATCCATTGCGACGCTCGACGACGTCTACGGCATCCCCATTGTGATCCCCAACCTCTGGGCTCTGCAGGTCGGCAATGGGGGCAGCGGCGGCGACTCGAACGCCATCTACTTTACGGCCGGAATTCCGGGCCCCGATATGGGAAACCACGGCTTGTTTGGCCGCATCCAGGCGGCGCCTGTTGTCACCGCTTCGAACGTCGTGAATGGCGCCAGTTTCGAGCCTCCAATCGCTCCTAACACCTGGGTCACCATCACGGGCGGGAACCTCTCGGGAACCACGCGCTTATGGGATGCCGACGATTTCGTGAATGGGGCGCTACCGACCAACATCGATAGCGTCAGCGTGAGCGTAAACGGGACATACGCATTTGTGGAATATGTCAGCCCCACACAGCTCAACGTGCTTCTGCCGCCGAGTCTCGCGGCGGGACAGGCCACGGTGCAAACTTTCAACTTCGGTCTTGCCAGCTCCCAGGTAACTGTCCAGATACAAGATGTCGCGCCGGCTTTCTTCCTGCAAAACGACGGCAAACACATTGCGGCGACTCACGCGGATGGCTCACTGGTGGGTCCGTCGACCACGCCTGGAGCGGCTCCGGCGGCGCCCGGCGAAACGATTGTGCTCTACGGCACCGGGTTCGGCGTCACCAATCCCGCAGCCACGAACCAGCTCATTACGACGGCGCTGCCCCTGGTCACCATGCCGACCATCACCATCGGCGGGACCGCCACCACCCCGATCTTCGCCGGTCTCACCTATGCCGGCCTGTTCCAGATCAACGTGACAGTGCCCGCCTCCACCGCCAGCGGAGACGTGCCGGTAGTGGCCCTGGTGGGCACCACCGCCTCGCCGGCCGGCGCCGTCATCGCCGTGCAGTAGCTGTGCTGTGGGGCGGGCCTCCAGGCCTGCGCGGGTTCTCCAGAACCCGCCCTTCTCTTGCCGAGCCACCGCCGGGCTTTACGAACCCAATGCCCGGCCCCGCTCACCCCGCTATACTGAAGTCTGCCCGCAATGCGCAAAACCTTTTACGGCTGGTGGGTGACACTGGCGGCCTTCCTGACATTCGGCATCTCCGTCGGCCTCCCCTACTACAACATGCCGTTCTTCTACGATTACTTCCAGCGCGAATTCCACTGGACCAAAGGCCAGATTACCTTCGGCTTTCCGCTGGCCGCCCTGCTGACGCTCTGGATCGGCCCCGTCCTCGTGCCACGCTTCAGCCCGCGCAAGCTCATCCTGGTGGGAACCGCGCTTACCTGCGCCGCTTTCCTGGGCTTCGGAACCATGCACGGCTCGTTGACCGTCTATTACGCCCTCTGGTTCCTATACACTGTGGGCTACATTTTGTCCGGACCGATCCCCCATCAACTGGTGATCTCGCACTGGTTCCGGCGCAACCGCGGCAAGGCCATGGGAATTCTGTACGTCGGCGTCGGCCTCGTCGGATTCCTCGGTTCCTACGTCGTGAAGCCGCTCACCGAAGGAACGAATTTTCACATCGCCCTGATCGTCTGGGGCGCGCTTATGTTTCTGGCATGGCCGCTGGCCATCTTCACCATCCGCGACCGCGCCGCCGATAAAGGCCTCTACCCGGACGGAGACAGCCAGCCGCCCGCCGAAAGTCATGCGGAATCTCACACCTTCGCCTATCTTCTCCGCCACTATTCGTTCTGGCTCCTGTTGATCGGCAGCTTTTGCTCCATCGGCGCGATCGGCGCTGTGAACTTCCACATGAAATTCGTGTTTCTCGACCAGGGCTTCACCGACCAAACCAAGCAGGGTCTTGCAATCCTGAATTCCACATGGCGCGTCGCCTCCATGACCATCCTGGCCACCAGCATCGCCGGACGCCTGGCCATCGGCGGCCTGGCTGATCGCTTCTCTAAGAAATGGGTCATGACCGTCACCTACTTTCTGGTCGCCGCCACCATTCCCATGCTGCTCACGGTCAGCCCTTCGCGATCCCCCGTGGCCTTCGCAGTGATGTTCGGATTCGGCATGGGCGCGGACTACATGTTGATCCCCCTGATGGCCGCCGAGCAGTTCGGCGTCAACACCCTGGCGCGCGCCATGGCCATTATTCTTCCCGTCAATACCATCGGGCAGACCTGGTTTCCCTACTTCGTTTCGATTCTGCGCGAGCGCTTCGGCAGCTACGCGATCGCCATGGGAGCGGTATTCGCCGTCTCGGTGATCGGTGCGCTGGCCATTCTGCTGCTGCCGCGCCATCAGGCAGAGGATGCGACACTTCGTTTACAAGACCCTGGACGAATTGCAGCGCGCGGCTGACGAGGTTGGCGCGGCACACGTCCGCTTCGTCGCCAGCCCTGCCGACGTTCGGCGCCTGCTGGCGCGGCCCGTGCGCGTGGGCCCGCTCACGGTAGGAAACTCCATAGCCATCCAACCCATGGAAGGCTGCGACGGTACCCCGGATGGGGCTCCCGGCGAGCTCACGTGGCGGCGCTACGAGCGCTTCGCGCGCGGCGGCGCCAAGCTCCTCTGGTTCGAAGCCACTGCCGTGCGCGAAGACGGACGCGCCAACGGCCGTCAGCTTTGGATCACGCGCTACAACGTTCAACGGATTCGCCCGGCTGCTCGCCCGCATCCGTGAACTGCATCGCGAACATTGGGGCGGCGCCGACGACCTGCTGGTTCCCATACAGCTTACCCACTCGGGACGCTACAGCGTGCCGCGGCGCATTATCGCGTATCACAACCCCCACATCGATCGAAAAACCGAGACGCCGTCCGGCTATCCCGTCATCGCCGATGACGAACTGGAGCGTCTGGAAGACGATTACGTGACCGCCGCCGGCCTGGCGCTCGACGCCGGCTTCCGCGCGGTGGATATCAAGGCCGTGCATGGCTACTTGCTCAGCGAACTGCTCGGCGCAAAGACGCGCGAAGGCCGCTATGGCGGGGCGCTCGAAAATCGCCTGCGCTTCATTCGTAACGTCGCCGGCAAGCTGCGCGCCGCCTTTGGCAACCGCCTGACGATCGCCATTCGCATGAACGCCTTCGACGGCGTACCGTTCGGCTGCGATTTTGAAACTCCTTATCCGTACGGCTGGGGTGTGGATTCCGCCAATCCCCTGGTTGAGGATCTGTGCGAAGTGAAGCAGGCCATTGCCCACTTTCGCGAATGGGGCGTGGAATTACTGAATCTTTCGCTGGGCTCGCCCTACTACAACCCCCACATTGGCCGGCCGTTCGAAAAGCCGGATGAAGGCAATTATGAGCAGCCGGAGCACCCGCTCACCGGAGTCGAACGGCACTTCCGCATCGCCGCGGAATTGCAGCGCACATTTCCGGATCTGCCCATGGTGGGTACGGGTTATAGCTGGCTGCAGAAATACGCAATCAACGCCGGCGCGCACAATATCGCCGCCGGCGACATCCACTTCGTGGGTTTGGGCCGCGGCGCGCTGGCCTATCCGGATTTTGCGCGCGATGCCCTGGAAAAAGGCGAACTGGACGAGCGCCGCTGCTGCAAGACGCTCACGTACTGCACTTTCCTGATGCGGAGAAAGTTTCCAACCGGATGTCCGCCCTTCGATAAAGAAGGCTACGGGCAGCTCATTAAGCTGGCCCGCCGCGGATAGTGAGTGGGGCAGGCGTCTACGCCTGCAGAGGGTCTCCAGACCCGATCCCCTCTTCTTACGCCGTCCGCGCGAGGGCGCGGCCCCCTTCCCAACGATTCTTCCACGACATCCAGGCCAACCCGGCTACATGAAAGAATTCCTTCATCGCCAGGGGTTTAGCCAGGACGTTATATCCGCCCAGATTCAGCACTTCCGACCACAGCCGGTCGTCCGCCATCCGCGAGGTCACCACAAGTATGGGCGGACACTGCATCCGGCCGAGCCTGCATAACACTTCCTGCCATGTGCCGTCAGGTAGTTCGCTGTCGCAGATCACCACAGGCGTCACGTTTTCCTTCAGGAACTCTAACGAGTCCCGCTGCGTGCGTGCCCCGTGCTGCTGCCAATTGGAATGTTTCAGGATGTCACGTAAATGTCGATGATCTTCGTCGAAAGGACTGATCAACAATACATTGACAGATCGCTGGGAAACGGCTTGCGTGTCTTCGCTGTTCATGGCCTCGTCTCCTTGGCCTGATGTTGCACCGACAACGTGGCGGTCGTTTTCAGGTATGCACCGATTTTATCACGAATGCGCGAAACTTTCCCGTATTTGCCGCATAAATCAGGGAAATTACGGTACTGTTTCAAACCCGGGGTTCCGACATCAAGGCCACCCGCGCGCGCACCAACTCTCCCAGGACGCCAATAAACCGCGGGGAATCGTTCAATCCGGGCATCATCCTGAACTCGGCAATACCCAGTTCGTGCGCTTGCGCACGATGCTCAATGTCGATCTCGTGCAACGTCTCCACGTGGTCTGAAACGAAGGAAATCGGAATCGTCAGCACGCGACGGCTGCCCTCGTCCGCCAGCCGCTTGATGGTCGCGTGCATCGACGGTTGCAGCCACTTCGACGCGCCGACTTTGCTTTGGTAGCAAAGATGCCTCCGTCCCGGCCAATGTCCCCGCTCCCAAACGAGCTCGACCGTACGTTCGATTTGCCGCTGGTAGGGGTCGCCCGCCTCGATCACCGACATGGGCACGCTATGCGCGCTGAACAACATGTCCACATCCGCCGGATTGTCGAACGCCGCCAGCGACTCCCCAATCGCTTCCGCCAGTGCGCCGATATAACCGGCATTTTCGTGAAACTCCGTAACTGCGTGCACCCGCGGATTCCAACCGTTCGGCTGGAATCGCCGTTTCCATTCGTTCAAGCTGCTTCCCGTGGTAGTGCGCGAATATTGTGGATAAAGAGGCAGCAGCACGATTTCCTCCGGCCCGAACGCCTCCAGCTCGCGAATGGCTTCCGCGGTAAACGGATGCCAGTAGCGCATCGCCACCACCACGCGCGCATCGAAATCGCGCCGCAGCTCCGCCTCCAACGCCCGCGCCTGGCGCTCGGTGAATTCCAGGATCGGCGAGCGGCCCCCGATTTCCGCATAATGATTCCGCACGTGCCGCGCCCTCGTCGTGGATATCAAGCGCGCCAACGGCTGCCGCGCGATGCGCGCGAACGGAAAGTCAATGATGTCCGGATCCGAGAAAAGATTGTAAAGGAACGGCTCGATGGCGTCCAGGGAATCCGGACCACCCAGTTGAAAAAGAACGACCCCTATTTTGAACATCCCGATTACGTGAGTGTAACAAGACCGCGAAGCTCGCCGCATGCGGACCCGATTACACTAAAGAAATGCCCTTCTTCCGCCTGATGCTGCTCGCCGGCATCGGACTGTCCCTCTTCGCCCAGTCGCCCTGCGCCAACACACCGGCCTTCAGCCCCTGCGAGTTCGTCTTCGACCTGAATCCCCAGGAAGCCGCCGCGCACCCCAACCCCTACGTGGATGTCAACCTCTCCGCCGAATTCCGCTCGCCCCACTTTCATACCTTCAAGCTGCCCGGCTTCTGGGATGGCGGCCAGCGGATGGTCATCCGCTTCACACCCTCGGAACCTGGCGAGTGGCTCTTCCGCGTCAGCAGCAACATTCAGCGCTGGGAGGGCCAGAACGGCTCATTTACCTCCGCCGAGTCGGATGCCCCCGGATTCGTGCGCGCCGCCAACCTGCATCATTGGGCCTGGACCGCGGGACTGGGCCACCAGCCGCACCTCTGGATGGGCGACACCCTCTACCCCTTCGCTTTCCTCGACCAGGGGTTGTTTCAGCGCATCGTGGACGCCCGGTCCGGGCAGAAATTCAACCACATTCGCGGCCTGGCGCTGGGCACCGCCGAACAAGCCGCGCGCATCTTCCCCTCGCCTGACCACCCCAACGTCGCGCATTTCCAGCACCTCGACCAGTGCGTCCGCTACATGAATCAGAAGGGCATCGTCGCCGACCTGATTCTCGCCGGACCGCAAAATCAGCTCGCCCGCCTCTTTCCCACCTGGCAGCAGCGCCAGCGTTATATCGGCTATATCGTGGGGCGCTATGCCGGCATGAACGTCACCTGGCAAGGTGTGCAGTCCTTCGAGACATACGATACCGGCCGCGCCCTGATGAAGGAAATCGGCACGCTGCTGAAGCAGATGGACCCCTATCAGCATCCCCGCACCAGCGGCAGCCTGGCGACTTCCGGCCCGCTGCTGGATGACGGCTGGATGGATTTCGTAGCGCACCACACGCCTGAAGACCAGATCTGCGCCATCGAGCACCAGCTTTTTCCCACGCCTTTCGTCAACTTGAAATTCGGCGGCGAGGACAGCGGCGCCGGCAAGCCGCAGCCCGACGACATGGATAGCAACGCCTTCCGCCACCATCTTTGGAATGCCGCCATGGATGGCGATTATCCGACATACTTCAATACCGGTACGGCGGGCGCCGCCAACATCCCGGTGGATGCCCGCTATCTGGATGCTCCCGGCGTGAAAGCCATGTCCGTCTGGTACAAGCTCTTCGCCGGCAGCCGTCACTGGGAATTGGAGCCCTACTTCGACGTGGATGGCGGCCGCGCGGTGGCCATCCCCGAAAAACAGATTCCCATCGGCGACGGCAGTCTGGACAACGATACCATCTCGTCGGTCGAATACATCGTTTACGTCGAGAATCCGCGGCCCGTGGAATTACGCGTGGAAAGCCACACTTACGAAGTCACCTGGATCAACCCCATCGATGGCGATGAGATCAAAGAGAAGAAAGGCTACCACGGAGAGCATTTCACCGGCTCGCCGCCCGACAACTCGCACGATTGGGTGCTGCACGTGTCGCGCGAAGGTCACAAGGAAGGCATGCTGAAGTCTTACAAGTTCGAGTCGCGGCGCATCGACATGCAAGTGGTCGAACAGGAAATCCAGAAGGTGCCCTTCGAGATCGCCCAGCCCGCCGACACTTCCATTTCCGAGACGAAGCTTCCCTGGTTCGAGGCAAAGTTCAAGAAGGAATCGCGGGCGACTCGCAGCATGATGTGGCTTTGGACCGGCGAAGCCACCGTCAACGGCGAGGGTTATCGCGTGATCGGCACCGGCCAGAAAGGCACGGTCAGTTTCCCTCCGCACATCGCCATCAATTATCCGGCGGTCATGGACCTGCGCCTCTACGGCATGAATGCCAACGGCAAGGTCTATAGCGTGGACAAGACCTACCAGCTCGACAAGTGAACGAACTGCTGCTGGCTCTCGACACCACGCACGAATTCGGCAGCCTGGCGCTGTTGCGCGGCCCGGAGTTACTGGAAGAGACGTTGCTGCATTCGCCCGAGGGCTTCGGCCAGATCCTCTTCGGCCGCATGGCCGAGCTGCTGGCCCGCCACGGCTGCAACGTCGCGGATGTAGACTGCTTCGCGGCTTCCTCCGGCCCTGGCTCGTTCACCGGCGTGCGCATCGGGTTGGCTTCCATCAAAGGACTGGCCGAGGCTACCGGCAAACCCGCGGTGGCCGTATCGAACCTGGCCGCCATGGCTACTTTTGGATCGTCGGCCCTGCGCGCCGTAGTGCTGGATGCGCGCCGCGGTGAGGTTTACGGCGCCGTTTACGATGCCGGCGGTACAGCCGTCGTCCCCGAAACCGTGGGGCCTTTCACTGCCTGGCTGGCTACTTTGCCGGAAGAAGAAATCGAATTTGTGGCCATGGATTTCAGTCCTTTCGCCCCGGCGGTCGCGGATACCCGCTTCTCCTCCGCGCGGGTCACCACAGTCCCCCGCGCGCTGGCCGCCGCCGTGGGACGCATCGCGCGTGATCGCTGGCGCGCCGGCCAAGCCGCCGACCCCGCCGCCATCGACGCCAACTACGTGCGCCGCTCCGACGCCGAGCTCTTCTGGAAAGAATGGTAGCGATTTGTGGGCCGGACCTCCAGGTCTGCAGCGGGTCACCAGACCCGCTCTTGGCTTGTGTATGTTATAGCCTGAATTGTGATGCAACCCTCCTGGCTCGATTATGCCCGCCGCCTCCAGGCGATCGCGCAAAGCGGTCTCGCTTACTCTCCGAACCCGTACGATCTCGAGCGCTATGAAACGGTGCGCGAAATTGCCGCCCAGATGATGGCTGCCATATCGGCCGCGCCCGTGGAGCCCATCCGCGTCCTTTTCGCCGGCCAGTCCGGCTACGCTACACCCAAAGTGGACGTGCGCGGCGCGCTTTTCCGCGACGACAGGATTCTGCTGGTGCGCGAGCGCGAAGATGGCGGCTGGACCCTGCCCGGCGGATGGGCCGACGTCGGCGAATCTCCCGCCGATGCCACCGTCCGCGAGGTGCGCGAGGAGTCGGGCTACCAGACGCGCGCGGTCAAATTAATGGCCCTCTACGACCGCAATCGCCACGGCCATCCGCCCATTCCCTTCCACGCCTACAAACTGTTTTTCCAGTGTGAGTTGCTGGGCGGCACGCCCGCTCCCAGCAGCGAAACCACGGCTGTCGATTGGTTCGCCGCCGATGCGCTGCCCGCGCTATCCACTTCGCGCGTCACCGCCGCGCAGATTCACCGTTTCTTCGAACACTATCGGAATCCCGGCTGGCCCACCGATTTCGATTGACCGCAAGCACCCACTCTTCGACGATCGTTCCTGCATGCAACTCGAAATGTTGCGGCGTTTGACATCCGTATTCACGCTACATTCGCGTGGTTAGTGGGCCTGAATCTGCATCACAAAGTCCCATTCCGCCGACGCCCGCGAAAGTACCGGTGTCTCATCCCGCTCCAATAAATAGCCGCTCTTCACCAGATCGTCTGCCGCGGCCCGCACTTTGTCCAGATACGCCTGTTTACTGCCATACCGCTCTTCCACCGACAACCGCGGATCGCCCGCCTTGATCCGGTCCGCCTTCGTGCGCGCAAACGGAATATAGGATCCCGTGAAGGTATATAACTCCTCCGGGGCGCCAATCTCCGTCCCGCGCAGATTCCATCCCGTGTACGTCGCCAGCGGCACGGCTGTCGCGGGCATCCGGATACCTGCCGTATCGTTGCCGTCCGCATCCACTTGCGCCAGCAGGACCGGAAATGCCTTCCCCACTTTCGGAGGCTCAATCGTCACGATGCCGGCGCTACGGAATTCCTCGCCATAATCGACGTGCCATGCCTCGTGGATGCGCGCCGGAAACTGCACGCCCGGCAGTTTCGGAAACGCGACCGTAGCGAGGGGCGTCAGGCTGCCATCCGCAATCTTCGGATAACGCGAGGGCGGCGGATCTTCGCCGGTTTGCACCCATCGGTCCAACGCTATCAACAGCGCGCGCAGCGTCCACCGGTAGTTATTCGGATTTGGCAGGTTCTGCGCCATCTCGCGCGCGGGCGGAAACACAGCCGGCCCGTGCTGGCATCCTGCCAGGAAATAAACGCGCGTGTCCGGCGCAATCCGCGCGTCCTTTGTGCCGTCGATGGACGTGTGAATGAGCGACGCCGCGCGCCCATAATACTCATACGAAGTGTTCGTATAGAAAATCTTCGGCACGGCCAGGGGCGGCGTATGATGCGTCAGCAGGCCGTCGGTAATTCCTGTTTCGGAATCCGTTTCAGCAAGGTCCGTGAACGGGAAAATATCCGTCGGGTAAAACGTATTCAGAAAAGGATGTCCATCGCGCGAGGGCTGCGCGAAGCGGTGATTGAAGCTTCCCCGCCCCGCCCCCGCGACGTGCACCAGCATGCCGTCGAATACCCGCCGGCCCTGCTCGTCACGATTGAAGCCGTCGTACAAGAACTTGCGCAGAAATCGCCCGCTCTGCGAAATGCCGAATCCGTAGGCGCGCTTGATGTAGCCGTGCTGATCGCCCAGCATGGTTTCGGCCGCGATGCCATAGTTGAAAAACGAGATCAGGTCGCGCACCGCCGCCGGCCCCAGCCCCGCGATCGGCGGATCCTTCGCCGTGTACACCAACTCGTAAATCTTGCCGGGGTCGAATCCCGCCGGCATCGCGATCTCTGTGCCGCCTTCGATGTGCCACGCCTCCCGTGGCAGCCGGCGCCGTGGGCTCTCGGGATGTTCCCGCACCGTCAACGTCAATGCCGGATCGTCCGGATTCATGGCCGGATAGGCCAGCATGCCACCGTCCCCCAGCGATCGGCGCGTTTCCCGGCGATCCACCGTGATCTCCGCACGTACCAGCCCGGTAATTCCCTTCGCCACCGGCGCGTACAACCGCAAGGCTCCCGCCCCCGGCGGAACGTCGAATTCCCAACCGAGCCACACCAGCGTGTAGCCTTCGTCCAGCAGGAATCCGTCGCCGAATTCGGATTCCGTGCGCGGGTCGGAGGCTCCTGTTGCCAGATCGAAGGTCCCCAGCATCCCCTTATGACCGCGGTTCGAGACCTCGAATAGCACCGCATGGTTGCCATTCTTGGAATCGCGCGGTTTCAGACAATAGAAATCCGCGGAAAACTCCACCCGCCCGTTCTCGTCGCGCGGCGCCTTGGCGATATCGGTGATGATTTTGTTGGCCGCCAAATTGGGATCGACCGCGAAATACGCCTTGCCCACGATCCGCTCGTAAGGGCCCGCCGCAAAAGCCTTGCCGTCCAGCACATCGCTCCGCTCGGACACTTCGATGCGCAGCAAGGCCCCATGCATCAATGCCGGAATCATTAAGGTCAGAATCCAACCCTTAAGCATGAAAATATGGTATTCCAGTGTGGGGCTGGCTGGCAGCTGCACGCTGCTACCTTATTACCTGATAACCATGAAACCGATTCACCCGATCTCCTTTCTGCTGCTCTCCCTTCTGGCCGCCCCGCTGCTTGCGGCGGACTTGCCCCCCGCCAAGCCCGAAGACGTGGGTTTGTCTACCGAGCGCCTCCGCCGTATCCACGAAGCCGTCCAGCGCCACGTCGATGCTGGAGAAATCTCCGGCGCCGTCACCCTCGTCGCCCGCCGCGGACGCCTGGTCCACTTCGAAGCGCATGGCCTGATGGATATCGAATCGAAACGTCCAATGGAAAAGGACGCCATCTTCCGCATCGCATCGATGTCCAAACCCATCACCGGCGTGGCCGTCATGATGATGCTCGAAGAAGGCAAGCTCCACCTGAACGACCCCGTATCGAAGTTTCTCCCCGAGTTCAAGAACGCCAAAGTCGCCGTCGCCCGAGGAACCTCCGGAGAGTCTTACCTGATCCCCGCCGATCGCGACCTCACCATCCGCGACCTGCTCACCCACACCAACGGCCTCATGACCGGCGGCATCGGATCGAAATCCGGCCCTGCGCGCATGGTGGAAGGCGACACCCTGGCCACTTACATCCCGAAGCTGGCCGCGGCCCCGCTCGACTTTCAGCCCGGCACCCAATGGGCCTATAGCGGATACGCGGCGCCCGATACGCTATCCCGCATCGTGGAACTGCTCTCCGGCCAGACCTACGACGAATTCCTGCGCACGCGCATCTTTCAGCCCCTCGGCATGACAGATACTTTTTTCTATCCTCCCGATGACCGCCGCCCCCGCATGACGACCCTCTACCGCAAGACTCCCAACGGCCTGGTGAAGGCGGACAATCAGGATGGATTCTCGCTGAAGTCGTATTTCTCCGGCGGCGGAGGATTGATGTCCACGGCTGAAGACTATCTCCAGTTCGCGCAAATGCTGCTGAATGGCGGCGAGTTGCGCGGCAGGCGCCTGCTCAGTCCGCGAACCGTGGAGTTGATGTCGTCCAATCACGTGGGCGATATGTTCAACGGCAAACTGGGCCGCCCGGCACATGGCATGGGATATGGGTTGCTGGTAGGCATTGTCGAAGACAACGTGGCCGCGGGCCTGCGCGTCTCCAATGGAAGCTTCGGCTGGGATGGCGCCTACGGCACCCAGACCTGGATCGATCCGCGCGAAAAGATGGTCACCATCGTCATGATCCAGACACAGGTTACTTCCGTACAAAGAGATTTCGAGAACGCCGTCATGCAGTCGATTATCGACTAATGTGGGGCGGGCAATCGTGCCGCCCCCCACGCCGCGATCAGAACAGAATCTCCGCCAGGCACCGCCCGACGCTTCCGCTGGGTGTCTCGATATCCAGGTAAGTCGCCAGCGTAGGCGCCACGTCATTCACCGCAATCTCCCGATCGTAGCGGCCCGCCTTGATTCCTGGACCCATAAAGATCACGGGCACATGCGCGTCGTAGCTGAATGTGGTGCTGTGCGTCGTACCCTTACTACCGTAGAGCCAGTACGGCTCCAGCAGGACATACATGTCCGGGCACCTCGGCGCGTAGAATCCGTTCATCACCCGCCGCCCCACCTCCAGATCCACGGCGCCGTCGAGCAGCATCTCGCGCGTGTAGACCCGAAACACATGCGCTACGGCCCGCGCCGCATCCGCGGCCGTACGCTCCACCTCGGCGGCGTCCAGCTTCTTCTGCTGGATCAAGTCCCGGTTGAAATAGAACGCCGTATCGGAGGGGTTCAGCATCCACTGCCCTGCCCCGTATTTATCGGTCAGCGCCGTTTCCACCGCTTTTCGCACCACTCCCGAAGGCATCCGCCCGCCCGGCATCCTCCGGGCAATATTCACTTCCGGAACCGGCGCCACGCCATGATCCGCCGTCATAATCACCAGGACGTTGCCCGCCCCCACCGCGGCGTCCAGAAAGGCGAAAAACTTGCCGAAGACGCGATCGGTTTGGATAGATATCTCCTTCACCTCCGGCGAGTCGGGTCCGGACGCGTGGCCCACATAGTCGTTCGCCGAGAAACTCACCGCCAGCAGGTCCGTCACGTTCCGCTGTCCCAGCTTTTCCGCTTGGATAGCGCGTTCCGCGAACGTCTCCACCAGATCGTTGCCGAACGGACTGCCTTCCATTGCGGCATAGACCGACGTATCGCTGGGCAGCGTGTGGTTCAGCCAATGCGCGCCGCGAAATGCATCCGCCGGGCGCGACGCGTTGTAGGCCGTCACCCATTCCGGCAGCTCCGCGAAGTAGTAAGTGCTGCTGACAAAATTACCGCTGCGGGGGTCGAACCAATACGCACCATCCGCCATGTGCCCGGATGGCAGGATCGCGCTACGATCCTTCAGCGAGATGCCAATCACCTTGCTGCCGCCGCGCGCCATTTTCAATTCGTCGCCAATGGTATCCACCAGCATGCGGCGGGGTGAAGCGCCTTCGCCGCTAGCGCCCAACATTCTTGCGGAATCGTCGCTGACGCTCGTCACCACCTTGCCCGTCTCGCGCTCGTACCATTCGTTGCCCACGATGCCGCTCATGGACGGCGTGGCGCCCGACAAGAACGTGCTGTGGCCCACGGCCGTCACCGTGGGATAGTGCTGGTACCGGGCATTGGTGAACACCGCGCCCTTGGTGAGCAGCCGTTCGAACCCGGCGTGGTAGTCGCCGCGAAAACGGGTCAGATAATCGTAACGGAACTGGTCAACCACTATGGCTACCACCAGTTTGGGAGGCGCGGCGGCCCACGCGTGCAAACCAAATAATAAGGCGGACAGCGCCGCCAATCGGGCGGCGAGAGATTTAGGCATGATCCTTCCATCATAAGGCCGACTCGATCACAAGCCGCCCCACAAAGAGCGACCGATCCACATTCGCGTATCGCGTCAGTAATTTACAGCCAATCCGTGACCCGTCGCCGTGCCCCGCGCCCGTCATTCCCACGGCACCCGATGCTACAGTGAAATCGATGTGGGGCAGGCACACGCTAGAGCCGCTCGCAGGCCGCGTGGCCGCTTACGTGCCCCTCAGCGGATTGGCTTCGTTCGTCAATAAATGAGTTTGTTACACTGAAACGTTTATCCCAATGGATGCCAACGAAATCTTATTGGCCAGCCAGGATTACCTCTTCCCGGCTGTCTTTCATTACTATCGCGAGCCCCTGATAGTCGCGCGCGCGAAAAACCAGTTCGTGTACGATACGGCCGGCCGGGCGTATCTGGATTTCTTCGGCGGCATCCTCACCATCAGCGTGGGGCACTGCAACGACCGCGTGAATGCCGCCATTCATCGCCAGGTTGACACTTTGCAGCACGTCTCCACGGTATTCGTCACCGAGCCGCAAGCGGCCCTCGCGAAGAAGATTGCGTCGCACACCCCGGGCGGACGCCTCACCAAATCGTTCTTCACCAACAGCGGCACCGAGGCCAACGAGACCGCTATCCTCGCCGCCCGCTGCTACACCGGGAGCAGCGAAATCATCGCCCTGCGGCATTCCTATCACGGCCGTTCCGCCCTGACGATGGCGCTCACCGGCCAAGCCTCGTGGCGCGTGGGCGGCGCCATCCAACCGGGCATCGTCCACGCGCACAATGCGTATTGTTATCGCTGTCCGTTCGGGCTCACTTATCCTTCTTGTGACGTCCGCTGCGCGCAGGATGTGGCGGATGTCATCCGCACATCGACCTCCGGCCGCGTGGCGGGATTCATCGCCGAGCCGATCCAGGGCGTCGGCGGATTCATCACGCCGCCCAAGGAATACTTCGGCATCGTGGCCGGAATCGTGCGCGCCGCGGGTGGCATCTTCATCAGCGACGAAGTGCAGACCGCCTGGGGGCGCACCGGCGGCAAGTGGTTCGGCATCGAACACTACGGAGTCATTCCCGATGTCATGACCAGCGCCAAGGGTTTGGGCAACGGGTGCCCCATCGGAGTGACAATCGCTACCCCCGAGGTCGCCGCGGGAGTCACAGGCCTTACCATATCTACTTTCGGCGGCAACCCGGTGACCACGGCGGCCGCCAAAGCCGTGCTGGACCTCATCGAAGAAGAAAACCTGCTTACCAATGCCGCCGAAACCGGCGCATATCTGCGGGCTAAACTGGAGGAACTCCGCGCCAAACATGCGGTCATCGGCGATGTGCGGGGCATGGGCCTCATGCAAGCCCTCGAACTTGTAGAGGATCGCGAGACCAGAGCACCCGCCCCGCGCGCCACCGCCGAGTTGATGGAAGCCGCGCGCCGCAATGGCCTCCTGATCGGCAAAGGGGGCACTTATGGCAACTGCATCCGGATTTCGCCGCCGCTGAACATCTCAAAGTCCGATGTGGACGAGTTCGCGCGGCTGCTGGACCGGTCATTGGAGGAATGCGTCAATGGGAAAGGAAGCTAGCTGCGAAGCCCGTTTCGGCGGCAAAACCTCGGCCGGCAAAGCGTTGCTCGAAACCGACGAATTGCTCTTCCGCGGCGAATTCCGGCTATCGATTCCGCTGCCGAGTATTGAGTCGCTCGAAGCGGCGGACGGTGTGCTGCGCGTGACATGGCCTGCGGGGACCGCGCTTCTCAAGCTGGGCGACCAGGCCGCTAAATGGGCACACAAGATCCGCAATCCGCGCAGCCTCGCCGACAAGTTGGATATCAAGCCTGGACTGCGCGTTTCTCTGGTGGGCGTCAGTGTCGATCTGGAGGGACGCACCACGGATGTGACCGAAGGCAAGGCCGCCAAAGACTCCGACCTGATCTTCTTTGGAGCGAATGCCGCTAAAGACCTGGCGAAGCTGGGATCCCTCCAGAAATCGCTCAAAAGCAAAGGCGCCATCTGGGTAATCTATCCGAAGGGCCAGAAACAGATTACGGAGGTGGGCGTCATCCAGGCGGGCCGGCGGGCCGGCCTGGTCGATATCAAGGTGGCTCGCTTCTCTGAGACCCATACCGCCCTGAAATTTGTAGTACGGCAAGTTAAGCCATAGCCCGCCGCTACGGCTGCAGGCTTTGTAACTCCCGCCGGCACTGTTCCGCGCCGGGCGCCACTTTACAGGCAGCCTGTAAGTGCTCTAGAGCTTCTTGCCGAAGACCCAGATGTTTGTCGGCAAGGCCCAACTCGAATTGGGCCATGTAATCGTCCGGCGCGGCCGTCACTACGAACTCGAAGCACTCGCGCGCCTTGCCATATAGCTTCTGCTCCACGTAAGTGCCACCTAAGTCCCGCCGCGCCAGGGTATTCTTAGGATCGCGAGCCAGGATCTGCCGGAAAACGGCGGCCGCTTCTTCCAGGCGCCGGTCATACAACAAGGACTGCGCTTTCTCGTACAACCGGTACTCCGGCAAGCGATCCTTCGGATCGGGCATCGCGCCGCCGGCCGCGGTCCGCGGGCCGCCCGACAGATATCCCAGCGAAGCCAGCAGCGCACGCGTCCGCGGTGAGATGGCGGCGGGTGAGGCCGGCTCTTTCGGCGCATGACTCGCCACCAGTTTCCGCAATTTGACCCTGAGGGCTTGCGCGCGGGCCGGATCTTTGCCGTATAGGTTCGCCTGCTCATGTGGGTCGGCGGCTAAATTATACAGTTCCGGATGCGGCGCCTCGATATACTTATAGGAACCCTCCCGCAGGCTGCGCAATGGCGCCCATCCGAAGCCATCGTGCGCATAGAGGCTTTCGCTATAGACATCCCGCTCGCCGCCGGCATCCAGCAAACTGCGCCCTTCAAACGAGGGCGGCGCGGCCACGTGCAGAAAGTCCAGGACGGTCGGCGCCACATCGATGAGCCCGCCCGGCCGGTCGTCGCGCGCAGGGCGGCTTGGCGCGCCTTCGGGCCAGTGGACAATCAGCGGGACGCGCAGCGTGCTTTCGTAGATGTAGTACCCGTGGCTGTCTTCGCCGTGGTCGCCGAGACTCTCGCCATGATCGGACAGTACGATCACCAGCGATCGTTGCCACAATCCGTTTTGGATGAGAGACTGCTTGAATGTTCCCAGCAGTCCATCGGCATAAGTCAGCTCCGCATCGTATCCGGCCCGAATGTACGGCTTGTGCAAATCGAAGAGATGCGCAAACACGAATACCGCGCCGCGGTTGGCTGCCAGCCAGCGCCGCGCCGCGCCCAACACCAGCGCGCCGTCGCGCCGGTCCCTGACCCCGTACCGATTGCGGCCGGCGCCGCCGAAGAACATAGAGCCCGAAATGGGCGAGAACGCCTCGAAATGAAACGGGCTGTCATATAAGTCGAAGCCCTGGTCGAGGCCCATTTCGCTTTCCAGAAACACGCTGCCGATGAATGCCGCCGTCTTGTAACCATGCGACCGCAGCACCGACGCCAGGGTCACAATTCCAGGCGGCACTCGCTCCGCGTTTTCTTCGATCTGGCTCTGAAAAGGGTAAGTGGAAGTGAACAGCGTGGTGTGCGAAGGCAGAGTCAGCGGAACCTGCGTCTCGATGTTACTGAACAGAGTTCCATCCTGCGCGTAGGAATCGATGTTCGGAGTCTGGATGCGGCGATAACCGTAGGCGCTAAGATGATCGGCGCGTAGCGTATCAATCGAAATCAGGATAACGGGTGCCGGTTCGGCGGCCAAACAGAAACCCGCCGTGATTCCCAACAGGGCAAACCACCGGAAACACCCATCACGCATCGCCACTCAGGCCTTCGGAATCATCTTGCCCGGATCCACAAATGGCATCGGCACTATCACCGCGGGCGCGGTGCCACCGGGCGTCTCGACTTCCAGCTTCGTGCCCAGCGCCGCGTGCGCCACCGGCAGCATCGCGAATCCAATATTCTCTTTCAAGCGCGGCGAATAGATGGCTGAAGTCACCTGGCCGACCCTCTCGCCGCCCTTGCGCACCGGCCAGCGTGTCATATTGAACTCGATCGGTGACCCGCCAATTTCGATTCCGGCCAAACGCCGCTTCACACCCTCTGCACGCACCCGCTGCAATGCCTCGCGGCCCACAAACGGAGCCTCCTTGTCCAGATCGACGAGGCGGTCCAGCCCTACTTCGTAAGGATTCGTCTCCAGCGTCATATCCACGCCATGGTTCAGGATGCCGCCTTCGATGCGGCGAATATCGCTCGGGCCCGTCGGCCTGATATTAAACGGACGCCCCGCGTGCAGGATGCGTTCCCACAACTCGTCCCCGCGGCTGCCGTCCCGCAGGTAGATTTCGTACCCGACTTCGCTGGTCCAACCGGTGCGCGTGACGATCAACGGAATACCGTCCAGATCCGTTTCCAGAAAATAGTAATAACGCAGACTGAGCACCTTATCGCCGAACAACGCCTGCATCACCTGCTTCGATTTGGGACCCTGCACCTGCAATGGGGAAACATCCGGCTCCCGGATGGTCACATCCATGCCCGCGTTTACGGCCAGGCCTTTGGCGTAAAGCAGCAGGTCGCTATCGGCGCCCGCCATCCAAAAGTGCTGCTCGCCCAGGCGCAGCAGCACGGGATCGTTCACAATGCCGCCGTCGGCGGCCGTGATCAGCACGTACTTGCCCTGCCCCACGGCGCACTTGCTCAGATCGCGCGGCGTCAACAGGCTCGTGAAACGGAAGGCGTCCGGCCCGGTGATTTCGGTGTTCCGCTCTACACCCACGTCCCACAGCGTCACCTCGTTCAACAGGTGCCAGTACTCGTTGACGGGATCGTCATAGTAGCTGGGCAGGAACATGTGGTTGTAGATGGTGTAAGCGCGGCAGCCTGCCCGCAGGGTGGCTTCGAAAAAGGGCGAGCGCCGCAAGCGGGCGCCGCGTTGGATCAGGCGCATGTCGAAGGGTTCTGGCATATCGGGTCATGCCAGTATACTACGGCGCCCGGACAACCAGACGGGCCATGCCGCCAACTTGTTATCCTATTGGCTTCATGCTCCCAGTCGCGCTCACTATCGCTGGTTCCGACCCCATTGGCGGCGCCGGTATCCAGGCTGACCTGAAAACGTTCCATCAATTCGGCGTGTATGGCGAGGCGGTGATCACGCTGCTAACGGTGCAGAATACTGTGCGGGTGACGCGCGTCGATTGCATCCCGGCCGAACTCGTGATCGCCCAGTTGGCCGCGGTTCTCGAAGACATCCCGCCACAAGCCGCCAAGACCGGCGCGCTCGGCAACCGGGAGATCGTGGAGGCCATCGCCGCGGCGGCCGCCGAATTCCGGTTCCCGCTGGTGGTCGATCCCGTGATGATCAGCAAGCACGGCCAGCCCCTGATCTCACCGGATGCGATTGCCGCGGTTCGCGAAATGCTGCTGCCCCGCGCCGCTCTGATCTGCCCGAATCTGCACGAGGCTGAAGAACTGACCGGTATTGCGGTGCACACCATCGAAGACATGCGGGCGGCCGCCAAACGCCTTTGTGAAATGGGGGCCAAAGCCGCGCTGGTTAAAGGCGGCCATTTGCATGAGAGCGCGGTGGATGTCCTTTTCGATGGGCAGGATTGGCGCGAGTTTACTGCGCCGCATTTCGATACTCCGCACACGCATGGCACCGGCTGCACGCTCTCGGCGGGCATCGCCGCGGAGATGGCGCGCGGCTCCAGCATCGATGCGGCAGTCGCCCGCGCCAAGAATTTCGTCACGCAGGCCATCCGCTCCAACCCCGGGCTGGGCCATGGCGCCGGCCCATTGAATCATCACGCAGCCACCGGATTGAAAGCGAGCGCCAAATGAAATTCCCCGAACTGCTCACGGCAGCCATCCAACGTTCCGATATTCCCCTGCGTTTTGAGCCGGGAGCCGAAGAAGCCGTCGCGAAGCCGGTTACCGAGTTGTTGCAGGCGTGGCTCGAAGCCCACCGGCCCACCGAAGCGCATTCCGATTTCGATCGCGGGCGGGATGCCCTGATCGCGGAATTGATCGGCGAATTGACCGGCGTGCGGGACGTCCCGTCCGAATAGCCTGAGAACTTAGCGCCTCCCGGCGCACTGCACAAGCGAAGACCTTTCCAGCGGAGATTGGAAGAGCGGGTTCACGAAACGAGTACTCGAGCTCCGATTTCGGAAAGCCCGGGAGACGCCCGGGCCTTCCACTTCGATGCAGAAAGGAGGGTCTTTTATGATCCTGATTCTAGTTGGCCTGCTGTTTTATGGCAGCGTCACGGTCACTATCACTTGGCGCAAGCGTCGGCGGTAGCGGCCGAGCAGGATCGGGGGGTACCGCCCCCCCGATCCTGCTACTAGAATACTCCGAATGACCTGGCTAAAGGAAGTCTTTTTTTCGTCAATCCCCACCCATGCACTCTGGGGTATAACAGTATCTCTATGCGCGCTTTTCTTATCCTCATGCTGGCGTTCCTCTCGTTGTTCGCGCAGAAGCGCGTGCCGCCCAAGCGCTCCTCCCAGATCCAGGATGGCTTTGGCATCAACTCCGACCTGCCCCGCGAGCCCTATCTCCCGTGGGACCGCCATTGGTGGACCCGCATGTTCGACGCGGGTGTGAGTTGGATCCGCATTGGCCAGTACGAGAACAGCTCCGATTACACCAGTTGGGACTGGATCGAGCAAAAGCGCGGCGTCCTGGCGATTCCCGCCGGCCTGGACGATTACGTGGATTCGCTGGTCGATAACGGCGTCAAGGTCCAGGTCCAGTTGATGTATGGGAATCCGATGTACACCTCGCCCGCGGGCCAGTTGCCCGACGCCATCGTACCTGCGCCCGGCGGCTTCCACAATCCCGACCGCAGTCTCTATTCCGCATATTGGCCCCCCAAGACGCCCGCACAGATCGCGGCATTCGTGAAATACGTGCAATTCATGGTGACGCATTTCCGGGGCCGCATCCGATATTACGCTTTGTGGAATGAGCAGGACATCGACTATTGGAATCCGCTGCCGAATCCGGAAGATTACGGGCGCTTGCTGAAAGCCTTCATCCCCGCCGTACATGCCGCCGATCCGCAGGCTAGAGTGATCTACGGCGGCCAGGCTGAACCTGCCCGCGATTTCGCGCGGCGCGCGCTGGACGCCTGCGATTGCGCCGCGGGTATCGATGTGTTCGCCTATCATACCTACCCCGGCTACGGGCAGAACCTAAATCCCGAGTCGATGGATTATGGCGCGTACGGCGAGGAGTCTCCGGCGAAACTGCGCGAGATGGTGCGCGCTTATCCCGGCATCCGGCGGGACATGCCGTTTTGGGATGACGAGTTCAATTCCATTCCGTCGTGGCCGGGCTCGGACGAATCCGTGCAGTCCAAGTACATCCCGCGCGGCCTCGTCTATAACTGGGCGCGGGGCGTACGGACCTTCGTGTGGCTGCTCACCGCCGGCACGGATGGCAACGAGTACGATGATTTCGGGTTCATTCACGGCCTGCTGCATTCGCCCGGCGACTTCACGCCGCGGCCAGTCTTCTACGCGCTCCAGAATACCAACGCGCTATTTGCGGACACGCGCTTCGACTCTTCCATTCAGATTGCGCCGGCAGACGTCCCTGCGCTGCACAACAATTCGCAGCCATTCCAGGCATACGGTTTCCGCGGCAGGACCGGCAAGCCAATCGTGGCCTACTGGCTGGCTGCGCATAGCGTGCCCGGCGGCGCATTCCCGCCCATCCACGCGGACCTGACCATCGCGCACGCGGGCATCCGGCATCCGGTTCTGATCGACGTGGTATCCGGCGCAATCGAGCCCTTCGATAAACCGGAAACGGGCGACGTGTTTCCGAACCTGCCCATACGCGACAGCGTGATGGCCATCGCCGGCGCGGACTACTTCGATTGGCCGGTGTTGCCCGAAGCGCCCAGTTCGCTCACGGCGGCCGCCGCCGGCAATTCCATCCAGTTGCGCTGGCAGATGCATGACGGCGATCCGGCGAATGCCATCGTGGAGCGCCGTACCGGCGACACTGGATCGTGGTCCCGCATCGCCACGGGGCCGGCAGCCAATCCTGAGTACACGGACGGCCGCGCTCCGGCTGGCGTCGTCTGCTATCGCGTGCGGGCGGCTAACGGCAACGGCGAATCCGCCTACTCGAACGTAGTGCGGATGCGGCGCTAAACTTGCGTGGCAGCCTACAGCGGTGGACGCATTTCGTCCAACAGCCGCGCGCGCTGGCGCCGTAGTTTGCCCACGGCATACACCTCGTTGAGCCACCAGACAGTTCCGAAAACCGCGGTGTAAATCGCAACCGCGACCAGTTGCGGCCAAGCCGGCTTTCGGCCTGCGATGTTGGCCATCACGATGCCCGCGCTAGCCAGCAGCAGCCCCACATACGGCGGCAGAAGATACCAATACTTGACGTTCTTGAGCAGCCGGATCTGGTAGTCGTACTTGCGCAGCATGGCCTGCTGGAAGTCGGCCACGCTCCGGTCCGGCGCGGGCGATGGCGCTTCGCGGCCATAGCGCACGATACAGAAGCCGTACCACAAGCCGCTGGCCGCGACTAGCAGATTGCCGGCGCGCGCCAACGCATTCGGAGACTGCCACGGCGATGGCGGCAAAGATCGCCGTCACCGCCAGCCCCGCCACGCATTCGCGCAAATTGCGCGCGCGGATCTGGCGGTCGAACCGGTTCACTCTCTCCATGGCGATCGTCAACATATCTTCTCCTTTTCTTGGCGGACCGGTAGTATGGCCGCACCAAAGCTGATTGAGTTCGTCTTTATCGGCCATCACCCGCCTCCCGCGCCCGAACGGCGTGGCGCAATTTCTCGCGGATACGCGTCAGGCGAGCGGCCACCGCGCTTTCGGCGATGCCGGTCACGGCTTCAATTTCGGCGCCGCTCAACCCTTCCAGGTGCAGCACGGTGATTTGCCGGTCCATCGGCGCCAGACCGCGGATCGCCGCGAATAGGATGCGCCTTTTTTCCTCCGCCAGCAGATGCTGTTCGGCGCTGGCGCCCGCCGACGGAAGTCCGGTGGCGGTCCGGTACGACTTCCCGTTTCTCGCGCTGGCGCTGTTTGAACGTTGCCGTGATGGCCACGTTGTGCGCAATCCGGTAGAGCCAGGTGCGCTGGCTGGCCTCCGCGCGATAGCCTGGCAGTGCCCGCCAGAGAGCGGCGGCGATCTCCTGGACGAGGTCCTCGCGATCTTCGCGCGCGGCCGCATACGCGCCAGCCAACCGCTCGATCGCCGGAGCGTATTCCTCGAAGATACGCAGGAAGGCGGCCTTCGGATCCTCCCCGGCGATTTCGGCCACCATCGTCCTTTCTATTCAGGTAGTCTACGCGGGCCGGAATTCCTTACATGCCATCCAGCCGGACCGCCTCCTCGATCGCATCCAGCGTGGCGCGCGCAGTGGCGGCCCAGGAGAATGCGGCGGCGCGCAGCGGCCCCGCGGCCGCGAGCCGGGCGCGCAGTGGCGCATCGGAAACCAGCCGATCCAGGGCGCCGCTTATGCCATCCACATTTCCCGGCGCGAACTGCAGCGCCGCCTCGCCCGCGATTGCGGAGAGCGGCTCAATTCGCGAACAGCCGGTCGGAATTCCCGCAGCCAGGGCCTCGACCAGGGGCATGCCGAAACCCTCGAATGTCGAAGGATAGAGGAACGCCCAGGCTCGCGTATACAAGTCGTAGAGTTGGGATCGCGGAATCCAACCGGTGAAGTTGACCGCGCCGCGCAAGCCGAGATCTTCGCGCAGACGTTCCAGGGCTTCGGTGTGAAAACCGCGCAGTCCGGCGACCACCAGCCGGAAGCCGGGATGGACGAGGTGAAACTGCGCGAACGCCTGCAGCAGGGCATCCAGGCCCTTGTGCGGATGCAGCGTGGAGACGGTGAGTAAAAGCTTTTCGGGCGCGCGCGGCAACGTAAAGAACTGCGCGTCCACGCCCAGTGGGGCGACCCGGATCTTCCCGGCTGGGAGGCGGTAATAGCGCAGGATATCCGCGCGCGTCGATTCGGAGTCCGCCAGCAGCAAGGTGGAGGCGTGCGCCGAAGCGAACAGCAGTATCCGCCAGAAGGGCAAATCGAACCAACGGAAGTGCTCCGGATGGCGTTTGTGCTGCATATCGTGGAACACCGTAACGGCCGCGCATGGGCAGTAGACCGGCGCCGTGAATCCCGGGTTCAGTAAAACGTCCAAACCCAGCCGTGTGGCGGCCAGCGGAAGCATGGTCTGCTCCCAGACGATCCGGGACGGCCGGCGGGCGGCGCGCACCCGCTGGGGCGTCCAGTGGAAATTCGGCTGGGGAGGCGTCAGGCCAGCTCCGGTCTCGCGATTCGTGAAAACGAAATATCGATTGCGCGCATCGATTCGGGCAAGGGCGCGCAGCAGTTCCTGCAGGTAGATCTCGGTGCCCCCTACGCGGCCCGGAATCAGATACAGCGCGTTTACGCCGATACGCAAGGGGCGCATGTCAGCGTGGCGCGCGCGACTGCCGCTCCGCGTAGGCCAGTCCCTCGCGCGCCGGCGCCATCAATGGATCGAGTGCCAGCGCGTGGCGGTAGTCGGCCACCGCCCCGGCAAAATCGCCGGTGCTGGCGCGCACGCCGCCGCGGTAGTAATAGGTCACGGCGTAATTGGGATCCGCCTTCTCCGCCTGCGCCAACGCGTCCAGGGCTTGCGGCCATCGCGACCGCTTGGCATAAACCATGCCGATTTGCGAGTAGACATGCGCGGTGGGATCGAGCGCCGCGGCTTCTCGCAGTTTGGCCACCGCCGCATCGGGTTGGTCCGCGCAGTCGTAGGCCAGGCCCCAATCCACCAACAGACCGTAGTCGGGCTTCTGTACCCGCGCCGCCGCGGCATATTGCTCGATGGCATCCAGGCAACGGCCGTGGACATAGTAAGTGTGCGCCAACTGGAAGTGCACGCGCTGCTTGCCGGGCGAGTTTCGGCTGGCGTCTTCCCAGATGGCGATGTCATCGGCCCATAGCCGGTTACGTTGGTAAGTCAGAATGCCAAGCACAGCTACGATCCCGAAAAGCGCGGCCGCCAGTTTGCGCCGGTTCACGCGCAGGCGGGCCAGCGCCGCCACGACTACCAGCAGGATGCCGATCATGGGCAGGTACAAGCGCCGTTCCGCTACCGGATCTTTGATCGGGACGAATGACGAAGTCGGCGCCATCAATAGTACGTACGCCAGAAACCCGTAGGAAATCAGGGGATATCGCCGCCGGTAATAAATGGCGGCGCCCACGAGCAGCAGGAGCGCGGCCAAGCCCACGATGGCGCCGTGATCCAGCAGATTCCGGGAGATGGGAAATTCCCAATCCAGATCCTGCCCGGCCGGGAAAACGAGCAAACGCAGATACAGGAAAAAGGCCCGGCACTGGGTGAAAAAGTATTGGTACCAGGTGAGGTCCTTCAGGGCGAAACCGGCGCTGGTGTTGTGCGCGAGAATCCTGGCGACGAACACGGCGCCGCCCCCCGCCACCAACGCGACAGGGACATAAAGCCGCCAGTTGCGCCGGATGCCGCTCAACGAGAACCCTGGATTCCAATAGTAGTCCGTCAGCAGCAGCAGCGCGGGCAGCACCACGGTGTGTTCCTTGGTGGACGCGGCGGCGCAGAACAACAGCAAGACGGCCGCGGCAATGCGCCAGGACACCACCGGATTCGGCCGGTACAGGAAGACGGCGAAGGCCGCCAAGAGAAACATCACGCTCAAGGCTTCCGAACGGCCCGCGATATAGGATACGGCTTCCGTCTGGATGGGATGGAACAGGAAAACCGCCGCGGCAAACGCCGGCAGCAGCCAATCGGACGACTCGGGCCGTAACAACTTCCGGACGATGAAGAATACCAGGAAACCGTTGAGTAAGTGGATCAGGATATTCGTGAAATGAAAACCGAAGGGCGCCTGCGAGATCTGATAGTTGAGCCAGTAACTAAACATGAGCAACGGCCTGACGCCGCCGATCCAGGCGTGCAAGTTGTTGGGAAAATCCTGCGTGTGATAGGGCAGCGAATTGTCGTCGAAAACATACGGTCCGCCGAGCGCGGGCGCGTATGCCTGAAACAGCAGATACAAGGCCACTGCGCCGGCCGCAGCCCAAATCCACCAGGGCCTCCCGGACTTGCGAGCCGGGGCACCGTTTTTCGGCGGAGCGGGCGCTCTGCCCTTCGCCTGCCCTTTGCGAGCTTTCACTCGCGTTTCAGACATGCGGGTGGCCATCGCGCAGGGCTTGCAGGTGAAACTCGAGGATCGCGAGGCGTTGCGCCAGCGCAATATTATCGTCGCGCAGCTTGGAGATAATTACGGAGAACCGGTAAAACATGAGCAGAAACAAACAGCCGACGACCAGCAGCAGCGCCAGGGGCGGATCGGAAAGCCCCAGCTTGTGCGCGGCCGCTTCCAACATGCCGCGGGACCGCGAAACAATCAACAGGGTGGCCGCGGCCACTAACCAGCTTACCGAATATTCGACGCGGATGTGGGCGCGCCGCACGGATGCCAGTACCAGGAGGAGCAGCAAACCGCTTACCAGCGTCAACACGTTCAAAAGACGGTCCATCGAAATCCTTCCTTACGATTTCCCGGGGTTGGCTGGATGCCGCGCCCGCTGGTCGAATTTGAGCACATTCACGAACACACCGAGGAGCACATGCACGATGTAGTAAATCGAACGCACGGCCGTAATGGACGATCGGCCGGTGGTGCGCGGGCGCATCTTGCAGGGAATCTCCAGGAAGCGGAAGCGCTTGCGCTGGAGCACGACCAGCGCTTCGATTTCCGGGTATTCCAGGGGAAAGCTCTTGCTGAAAACCTGTAGGGCGTTGCGATTCACGCCCACAAATCCGGAAGTCGGATCGTACACGGCCTTGCCCAAAATCGGACGCAACACCATGCGAAAGAAGCGGATGCCTAATCCCCTGACCGCCCCGGAGTGAGCGGCGTTCCCGTCCATAAAGCGCGAACCGATCACCATCTCGCAGCCCGACTCGCGCAAGGCCTCGAAGACACGCGGGATATCGGAGGCGTCATGCTGGCCGTCGCCATCCACACGGATGACGTATGCATATCCCAACTCGAACGCCAGTTTGTAGCCTGCTTGTACGCAACCACCCAGTCCGAGATGGTGCGGCAGGGGCAATACCTGGGCTCCGGCCTGGCGGGCGACCCCCTGCGTGGCATCGGTCGAGCAGTCGTCGATCACCAGCACCGGCGTTCCCGGCAGGGCGGAGTGGATGGCGCGCACCACGTCCCCCACGGCGGCTTCCTCGTTGAAAGCCGGCACGATCACCAGCAGCGAGTCGGCTGACGCGGGCGGCGTGGGCATTAGAGGCATGCTCAAAGCTCGGCGACCCGGCGCGCGGAAATGGAATAGGAGCCGAGGAGCCGCCGATAGATGTGTGGCGTCACGCGCGCCGTGCGCCGGATCTCGCGGCGCTGGCGCCACAAAGTGGGAGCACGCAGCAGCAGCGCGCCATGCGCCCGCAGCACGTACCAGGGCATGCGCCAGCCGGACGCGCCCTCCAGCCGAAAGCGAGCGGCGGCACCGCGTCCGCGCAGCATCCATCGCAAATGCCAGGCATAGCGCGCCAACGATACGAATGGCGCCGCGGCCAGCATCCGCGCGGGAAAGTTCTTGGCCGCCACAAACAGCCGGTTGCGCTCTACATAATACGCTTTTAGCCGCGAGGCACGCCCCGCCGAGTACGAATAATGGTGCTCTACGATGGCTTCCGGAACATACAGGCAGCGCCATCCGGCCCAACGGGCACGCAGACCGAGGTCGGTATCTTCGCAATAAAGGAAGAAATCTTCGTCGAACAGGCCGATCTGCTCCAGCATGGCGCGCCGGTAGAGTGCCGCCGAGCCGCTGGGAAACAGGACTTCTTCGGCTACCGGGAAGAATCCCGGGGGACGCGCGTGGCCGCGCTGCTTGCTGCTGCCGTCGCCGCAGACCAGCATGCCGGCCGAATCCAAGGTATCCTCCCCATAGAGCCGCACCTGCGAGGCGCACATGCCGGCGTCCGGGCGGGTTTCGATGGCCGAAATCAATGCCGCGAGCCACCCGGGATGCGGTGCGGCATCGTCGTTCAGGCTGGCAACGTAACGGCTGCGCGATTCGCGGAAGGCGTGGTTGATCGCCGCACCGAAACCCACGTTACGCGGCTCTTCAAACACCCGCACGCCCGAAGAGGGTACGCCGTTGCGGCGCACGGCGCCGGTACCGCTGTTGTCCACGACGACGACTTCAAAATCGCGCTGCGTCTGCTTCTCCAGGGCCGTCATGCATTCCTGCAGCCTCGCATCCGCGGCCAGCGTGGGAACCACCACCGTTACCAGGAGATCGGGCAAACTAAGATTCTACGACAGTGCCCCGTGCGGCGGGAATCCGATCCCCGGCTGGAAACCGGTCCGACAGGTACCGCAGCCCAAACAATCGTGACTGTGAGAATTGACAGTAACTTCAACACCAACTAGAATTGTTATATATTTTACCTTTCCTCAGGTGGAAAGGGCGCTGCTTCAACTGCGTTTATTCCAGCGCGAATCCCGACAAAGTTGTCCCGGGGCGCGTGTGTTTATATCGGAAAAACCATGATGAGCAGCCATAAACCATTCTTTCTTTGCGCCTTAGCGGCTTTAATACCGCTAATTTCTGCAGTCGGTAGGGCCGACGTTGCCGACCCACCGAAGCCGCCGCCCGTTCCCGCCGGCTACTGCAGCACCATTTACAACGAGGTGCTTCCGGACCTGCAGGCGTTCAACCTGCTGCTGAAGGTCCCCCCTACCTGGAAGCCGGTCTCGGATGGACCCACGAAGTACGGGGCGAATCTGCAGACCGCGGACGCCAGCGCCGGCCCTCAAATCTCCAACAGCACTTATATAAACACTGTTTTGAATGAACTGACAGAATTGAAAGCCATGGGCGTGCAAGCAGTTTCGGTACCGGTGGGATTTCCCGTTTTGTACGCCCCGTTTATAGGCACCGAAGCCGAACTCAAACCTTATATGGACTTCTATGCGAACGTCGCCCAAGCCGTTAAAGCCGCTGGGCTCAAGCTCATCGTGGACAACGAGATCCTGCTTTCGAATAGCGTGGAGAGCGGTTGGGGCTCGCACAGCCCCACTCCCTCGGCGTTCTTTAGTTCGCTCAATTGGCCTGAATACATGGCGGGGCGCGCCACCATGGCTGCCACCATCGCCACCACCATGCAGCCCGATTATCTGATCGTGGCGGAAGAACCCGATACCGAGGCCAACACCAGCGGCCAGCAGAATCTGAACAATCCCACCGATGCCGCGCAAATGATTCAGGGAGAGATCAACGCCGTGGACGCCCTGAATATGTCCAAGCCTCCCATGATGGGCGCCGGATTTGGAACCTGGATGGGCGCTTATCCGCCGTCGGGCCTGCTGGAGTACATCGACGCTTATATTGCCCTGCCGCTCGACTACATCGATATCCATATCTTTCCGGTAAACACGGAGGGCGGAGTGAGTCTGATCGCGAACGCATTGACGGTTGCCAGTCTTTCCGCGGTGGCCGGCAAACCCATCGCAATCGGCCAGGCCTGGGCATGGAAGATGGAGAACAGCGAATGGGGCGTCCTGCAGGGCAACGACTTCCGGGCGCGCGATCCCATGAGCTTCTGGGCGCCCCTCGACTCGGCTTTCCTTCAGACCATACAATCCCTGGCGGCTTATACGAAGATGGTCTATTCGGTACCGGAAGGCCCCAACTACTTCTTCGCCTACCAGACCTATGACGGTACCGCCGGCAATGGCGGGGCGGCCACCTGCCGGTGCACCGTCGAGAGCGGCAGTTGTAGCGATTCCGACATTTTGCACGAGGAGAATGCGCTGGCTGACGCCGCCGATGCGGTGCCCGAGTTCACTACCACCGGTTTGGCCTACTACGGTCTGTTGGTCGACGCACCGGACAAGACTCCGCCATCGACGCCCTCCCAGCCGGTTGGAACGGCGGGCTACTATTCGACCAATATCTCGTGGACCGCTTCTACGGACAACGTGGGAGTGGCCGGTTACACTGTGTATCGCTGCACCCCGAGCAACCCCGGCGGGTCTTGCACCGGCGTTCAGATAGGCACGACCACGCAACCGAGTTTCCGGGACTCCAATTTGAATCTCAACACCCTGTATAACTACCAGGTGAAGGCTTTCGATCTGGCTAACAACAACTCGGCGCTGTCGCCGGCGCTGAAACTGCAAACTGCCAGATAGCGCGCGCTTCAGCGGGCGGGACTTCAAAAGTCCCGCCCGCGAGCTTACGCTCGCCGAAGATCGGGTCTGGAGACCCTCTGCAGGCGTAGACGCCTGCCCCACTACGTCAGCGGGATGAATATAAGAAGGGTTGGGGCTTATTCTTCCAGATCTTCGCCCGGAAGCCAAGTTGCATCCGGGAAGCGGAACGCCCCTTCAGACTCACAGTAGCATCGGCTGGTGCGGAACTACGGGTATGGGACGCGAGGGATAGCTTGTAAGTGGTTGACGAATTGTGAATAAGTGGAAACGGGGGATACGTTCCCGGGCTTGTGACCGATGCAGGCGCCGGCGAGCGGCGATGGGCTAGAAGCCGCCGCGCGGCCGATAGCCGGGCCTGGACCGGACGCGATACTTCTTGCCGATGTCGGTCACAATATCGACTGAAATCTTACGGAAGCCCTCGTTCGGATTCGGCTGCGGATAGTAGGTCACGGTATAGGAATTGCCCAAGTCCTCGCGGATGGATTCGAAAGCTTCTACTTGCTTCTGCCAGGTCTTGGCCCAATAAGCTTTGCCGCCGGTGCGCGTGGCGATGCGCCGGAAGACGCCGCTCGAAATGGGATCTTTGTTGACCTCGTTGGTGGAGATCACGTAAATGGGGATGCCTTCGTCTTCGGCCACTGCGCGCACGTCGTCGGGCGCCACCATGCTGGCATTGTCCGGGCCGTTCGAGAACACGATCACCACTTTGCGGCCGGGCACTTTGGCCGCGTCGCGCAGGGTCAGCAGCAGCGCGTTATAGAGCGCGGTATCGTCTCCGGCCACGGATTTGCGCAGCCCGCCGATGGCATCGCCGCGATCGCGGGTCAGCGTAGCGGCGCGGGATAAATTGCGGCTGAAGGTGTAGACGGCCACGGAATCGGCGCGGTCCAGGCCGCGCACGAAATCGGCGATGGCGTCCTCGGCGTATACGAAGCCGCGATACATGAAATTGCTGGTATCGAAAAGCACGAAGACATTGGTGCCCACGAAAGCGTCGCTATGCAGGTCGATTCCGGGGTTGCCTGGGGCTTCGGCGGCCTCGCCGGCGGTCAGCGGCCTGGTGGTGCCGTCTTCGAGCACCTGCATGGGTGGCTTGGTGCCCTCGGCGAAGGTGGCCATCTTTTGCACGATGCCGTCCTCGTAGATCTTGAAATCCGTATTCTTCAAGCCGTTGATGTAGCGGTTATGGCTGTCGGTGACGGTGAAGCTGAGCACCACCATATCCACTTTCACGCGGAAAACGGGGCGCTGCGCATCTTGCGCCTTCAATAAGGCCGTACCTGCCGCCACTCCTAGAAAACCACGCCGGGATATGAATTGCATGAGTGCCCCCTTTAGTTGCCGCCGTTAACCGGTTGTTGCGGCGATGCCTGCGCGACAGCCTGCTGGCGCGCCTTAGTGCGTACTTCGTCTCCCACCGCACGCAGCGAGCGGAGCACCGCCGGCCAGTCCTCCAGATGCGAAGCGAAGATGTGCTCGACCAGTTTCTGGGTCCATTCCGGGATGCGCACATTGAGCTGCGAAGGCTGCACGTTGGTCTCGTCCGCCAGTTCCGCCCAGTAGAGTGCATTGGATTCCCAGCTTTCGGCCAGAATGCGGCTGGAATATCCCATCAAAGTCGGGAACGTGCGCAGGTTCAGCAATTCCGGACGGTACGAGTTGGCCAACGTGGGCTTGGGCGTCCCGAACGCGGCGGAGATGACGGTTTCGTTGATCCGATCGGGCGAGGCGGCGGCCAGGCGGCGAATCTCCGCGAGCAGCGGCGACGCATCGCGCCGGCCATTCGTTTCCATCTTGGCCATGCGGGAGGCCAGCACGAACAACTCCGACGGGGTCACCTTATTCAGTGCCGCGCGCACGTCGCCATCCGCGAGCAGCGCGGCCACCTGGCCCACGCGCGCCGGCGCCGCCTGCACGCTCAATATGCCCATGGTTTCCGCGCGGAGCGCGGGGTCGAGCGCGGATTGGGCGAGCAGAGACTCCGCATAACGCATGTGCAGCGCCACCCAATGCAACTGCGAGGGAGTCACATTCCACCAGCGCGGGATGACGGCGCTGACGATCATCTGCGGCACCAGGTCGCCCCAGATGAGCGCCTGGGTCTGGTCCGGAACCAGGAAGTTCTGTTCGGCCTCAGCCAGCGCATAGGGCAGGCCTGCCAGCGAGCCCACCAACCGGCCGCCCGCATTCGAAGGCCAACCCGAACCGAACACTTCCGTGGTCCGCCACATGCGATTGCCGCCCTGTATTCCGAGAAAATCGTGGCCGCGCACGAACAGCGGATTGGTGTACAGGATCTGCGCGCCGGGCGGCGCGTAGTGGACGTAATTGTACGCCACCAGCGTGTCCCGCAGGAAGGGCGCCAGCAGGCCGCGCACGTCCTTCAATTTTTCGCCGGAGGCCTTCTCCACGGCGGCGCGCAAATTCAGCTTACGCTCCGCATCCACGTGTTTATCCGTCCAGTAGCCGAAAGAAAGCGCGTTTTTCTCGTTAGCGCTCAGGCTGGCGCGCGACAGCGGGATATCCGCGATGCGCGTGGCCATGCGATTCAGCAGCGCGGTGTTCAGCTTCTCGCCGCGCGCCAGGCTGTCGAAATGATTCGCCAGGGCGAAGAGATCGTCGAGTGGGACGATGTGCTGGGCGTCCAGAATACGCATCATCTCTTCGACGAGCTGGGTGTGAGACTCGACGTCGGTGGGCTCGGCCGCGCCGGCCAGCAGGTCGAGGATGCGCTCCTGCGGTGGCGCGCCCGCTTTTGATCCGGTGGCGGAAAGCAGCAGGGTCACACCGGCGCGACCGGCGTCGAACAGGGTGCGATCGTCGTGCACCGCGGGGAAGGGAGTCAGCAGCGCCGCGAAGGTCTCGTCGGCTTTAGCCGCGGACAGGCTCCCGGAGCGGGAAAGGATCTGCCAGATTCCCACCAGCGATTCCATGGTACCGAGCGTGTCGGCGCGGAGGACCGGATCCTTGACGCGGCTGAGTTCCTCGGCCGTATTTATGAATTGGACGATCGATTTGTCGCTGACGTTGGCGGCGTCGTTGAATATGGCATACTGGCTCCCGTACACATGATAGTTGCGCGCCAGTAAGTCCACCGTCTCCGGCGAGAGCGGCTTGGAACGATAGCGATCCAGATCTCCGATGGCCATGAAGATCTTCAGGGGCTCGTTCTCCACGGTTTTGCGGGTGAGCCCGAACAGGGCTTCGAGGACGTCATCGGCGTCCTTCCAGGAGCCGGCCGCGCGCGTCAGCTTGGCGTCGTACCTGCCTTGCGGATGCACGGCAAACAGATCCTTCCACACCTGCAGATTTCCCGGGACGTGCAGCCGGCCATCGGGTTCGAGCCACAAGCGCGTGGTCAGCAGCATCATGTCCGCGTTGGCGCGGAAAACCGGGCGCGCGGGTCCCGGGCTGGTTACCTTACCGCGGATGGCCTGGTAGAAGCGCAGCATGCGGGCGGGCTCGGTGAGATAGTCCCGGACCGGACCGTTGATGCGGGCGAGGGAGTCGTAGTAGCTGGCCAGCCAGCCGTCGTCCTTGGCGATCAGTTTCTCGAAGAACGCAGCGCCCTGGTCCGGCGGCGCGCCGGCCAGCTCGGTCCAAGCCGCTACGCTGCGCGGTGCGCCGGGCACGACGGCCTTGCCATCGCGGACCTCGAACATCCCGCCAAAGAAATCCAGCACGTGGGCGTAGGCCCGCAGGTGCGCCATGGCAATGCTCTTATGGAACACCTCGGCGGTTTCGCGGTCCAGCTTGGACATCCCCAGGTACAGGCGGCACAGCGCCGGATCGGACAGCAACACGTCGAGGAAGTTGCTGTTTTCCTTTTCTTTTTCGGAGAGCCAGTAATCGGAGCCGAACAGCACGGGAAGGCGCGCGGGGTGATAGTCGTAGATGAACGGACGATTGGTCCGCAGCGCTTGTTCCAGGGTGGGAAGAGGGAAGCCGGAATCGGTAGTGAGGAACGCGCGCGTGGCGTTGACGGTTTCCAGCACGACTTCACTGCCGCATCCGCCGCGCATGCGGAAGCCCAGGATCTTCAGCAAGTCGCCGGCGTTCGGCGAGTCGCAGGTCTCGATCTTGATGACTTTGTCCGGACCGGTCAGCTTTTCGATCTCCCGGGCTTGCGAGAGGTAGCGATGCACAAGCTTGAGATACTCGGTCTGCTCCAGGGCTTCGTTACTGTGGGCCGCCTGAAAGCCATTGGTGACCACGTTGCGCGCGAGGGCAGGCAGCAGATCGTCGAGCTGTGAAGTGCTCGAGACGGCCGCCATGCGACCGAATGAGGAAAGCGGACCCGGTATCTCGACGTATTGGCGTTCGCCCGCGGGAGCCACCTGCGCCGGGGCGGGAAGGGTGCCGCTGCCGCCGGCGCTTTGGTAGATTTCGAGCGAGCGTAAGGCGCCCGTCCGGTCGCCGGCGAGCAAGTACAATTCGACCATGCGGCGCGCCACCGCGGCGCGTTCGGCGCGGTGGGCGGTGGCGTCCAGCGCAGCCAGCAGGTTGTTGTAAGCCTCGATAGCGGCCGGATCGGAGTGGCCGTCGAGAAATTCAGCATATTCGGTAAGCGCCGCGATATTGTGCGGGTCCGTTTGAGCGGCATGCGCCAGCAGCGCGCGCGCGCCGGGGCCATCCCCGGAGTCTTCCAGTTGCCGGGCACGCTCCAGGTTCTGAGATGCCTGGATGTTAACGGCAAAAACAAGGAGAAAAGCAATCGAGCAGGCCTTCATGATGGTTCCCGTATCTGTGGTGATACTTTACCATGTCCGGCGGGCGAGTTGGTATCGAATGATTTCCAAGGCACGGGCGAAGTATGTAAATTCACGATGTGAGCGCACGATTTTGCGGGCGGCCTGCGAGGTCTCCGCGGGGAAGAGCGACAGGACCCCTACCGGCGCGCGATTTGGGCTGCGAGGCTGGACTCCGCAGCGGCCTGGTCGGCTATGGCGATGGCCCGCAGCTCACGACGCAAGATCTTGCCGACCGGGGTCTTGGGCAGTTCACTCCGGAACTCCACCATCCTCGGTACCTTATAATTCGTCAGATTCTGCCGGCAATAGGAAACAATCTGGTCCGCGGAAAGGCTGGGGTTTTCGGTCACTACGAACGCCTTGACGACCTCACCCGCGATCATGTCCGGAACGCCGATGACGCCGCATTCGATGACGCCCGGCACGGCGGAGATGACGTTCTCGATTTCATTGGGGTAGACGTTGAAGCCGGAAACCAGGATCATATCCTTCTTGCGGTCGGTGATGCGCAGGTAACCGGAATTGTCCATGATGCCGATATCGCCGGTGCGGAGCCATCCGTCGGAGGTAAAAGCTCCCGCGGTTTCGCCGGGCATCTGCCAGTAGCCCGCCATCACCTGGGGACCCTTGACGCAGATCTCACCTTCCACGCCGGGCGGCAGTTCGCGCCCCTCTTCATCCATGATGGTGACGTCGGTGGAGGGCAGCGGCAGTCCGATCGACTCGGAGTATTCCCCGTCCAACGGGTTACAGGTCACGAAGGGCGAGGTCTCGGTCAGCCCATAGCCCTGAAAAATGGGGCGGCGCGTGACTCGCTGCCAGCGCTCGGCAACCGTGCGATGCACGGCGGCGCCACCGCCCAGCGCGAATTTCACGCGGCTGAAATCCAGGTCCGCGAAACCGGGAGTATTCAGCAATCCGTTAAACAGCGTATTGACGCCGGTAGTGACGGTCCACGGTGTTTTGCTCAATTCCTTTACGAACCCCGGCATGTCTTTGGGATTCGTAATCAGGTGATTGAGGCCACCCAGCTTGATGAACAGCAGGCAATTGGTGGTCAGGGAGAAAACGTGGTACATGGGCAGCGCGGTGACCACCACCTCCTGGGCCTCTTCGAGGAAGCCGCGCGACCAGGCGCGCGCCTGCAGCATGTTGGCCACCAGCCCACCGTGCGTCAGCATGGCGCCTTTGGATCTTCCGGTAGTGCCGCCGGTGTATTGCAGGAAGGCGATATCGGCGTGAGTAGGAGTGGCGTCGTCGAGCCGCGCGTGGGCGCCGCGCTCCAGCGCGACGCGGAACCGGATGGCGCCGTCGATATGCCATTCCGGCACCATCTTCTTGACATGCTTGACGGCGAAATTCACCATCAGGCGGCGGGGCGGCGTCAGCAGATCGCCCACCTGAGTGGTGACCACGTGTTTGACGGCAGTGTTCGCCAGCGCATCCTGCAGCACATGCGCGAAGTTTTCCAGAATGACGATGACTTCGGCGCCGGAATCCTTAAGCTGGTGCTCCACTTCGCGCGCCTTATACAGCGGGTTCACATTGACCACGATCATGCCGGCGCGCAATGTGCCGAATAACGCCACCGGATATTGCAGCAGATTGGGCATCATCAGCGCGACGCGCGCGCCTTTGGCGAGGCCCAGGCTTTGCAGCCAGGCGCCGAAGTGGCGGCTCAGACGGTCGAGTTCGGCGTAGGTAATGGTGGTTCCGAGATTGCGGAATGCCGGGAGATCCCGGAATTTGCGGCAGCTTTGCGCGAGGACATCGTTTAAAGAAGCATATTCGTTGAGGTCGATTTCGGCCGGAACACCGGCCCGATAGCTCTTGAGCCAGATCTTTTCCATTCGCTACCTCCTCGAGGGGGACGCCGCTATCGATGACGGCGATCCGCTCTGACGGATGCACAGATGTTAAAGCGGTAATTTCATGTCTTATTATACTTTACTGGCGGCGGGGTGGCGGGTTTTGGAGGGGGTGCGCGATGCTGGGACGCTCCCTGACGGTCGCGGCTCGGCCGATTGGCGGCTCGGCCGATTGGCGGCGCCGCTCAGTTTCGTATCATGTGGCGGCTTCCAGGATTGTTGCCCAGAGGAATTCGACCAGCTTGTAGAGCGACGCTTCGGCCAGCCGTTCGTCGTTGGCGTGGGCTCCGCCGGGGTCGCCGGATTCCACCACGGGGCCGAAGCCATAGGCCTCCACGCCCCTGGCGCGCAACTGCGCCAAGTCGGTGGCGCCGGTCAACATGGAAGGCAGCGTAATCGCATCCGGAAACATCTTGCGCTGGACATGTTCCAACGCGCGGAACATAGCGGTATCGGTGCGGGAGGCCGGCGTGGCGGGACGGTCCGCCTTGCGCGGCTCGATTTCCACATGCGGATCGGCGACGATTTCGCGCATTTCCTTGTAAAAATGCGGCATATCTTCATCCGGCAACGCGCGGATATCGATGTAGGCTTCGGCCTCCGACGGGATGACGTTGAAGGCGAAGCCGGCCTTGAGCATGGTCGGCACCAGCGTGGTGCGCAGCATGGCGTCATGCGCCGGTTCGTCGCGTTCGAAATAGCGGTCGATCTCCGCCAGGCGCGCGGGATCGCCCACATGGCGGTAGCGTTCCGCGTCGTTGGGCGGACTGATGGCGGCGAGGCGCTCGAAATAAAGGCGCGTGGTGTCGTTCAGCCGCAAGGGGGTGCGCCACTCGCCGAGTTTGGCGACGGCGGCGGCCAGGCGCAAAACGGCGTTATCCGGCGAGGGGCGCGATCCGTGCCCGGAGGGTCCGCGCGCGATCAGGCGGACGCCGCGCGGGACCTTCTCCGCGGTGGTGATGGCGACGTAACGCACGTGGCCGCCCTGCGCCACCGCCGATCCGCCTTCGGCCAGCGCGTATTCGGCGGCGATCTCGTCCCAATGGCGGTTCACCAGGAAGTCGATGCCTACTGCGGGCGTGCCTTCCTCACCGGCTTCGGCCACGAAGATTACATCGCGATTGAGCTTGACGTGTTCGCGCTGCAAGAGCAGCATCACCATGAGGGCCGCGGTCACGATTTCTTTGTCGTTGACCGCGCCGCGGCCGTAGACGAAGCCTTTCCGGCGGACGGCGGCGAAGGGATCGAGCGACCATTTGGCGCGTGGCGCGGGGACCACGTCGGTATGGCCCAGGATGGCGATGGGCCGCGCGGAGCCGTTGCCGCGGACGCGGGCCACCAGGTTGGCGCGGGCGGGTTCGAGCGCCAGCAGCTTCACCGGGATGCCCTCGCGCTCGAGCACGCCCGCAAGGTATTTGGCGGCTTCGGTTTCGTTGCCGGGCGGATTGGATGTATCGATGCGCAGGAGCGCGGTGAAGTGGCGCAGCGCCTCGGCGTTCACGCTGCGCCAGTGAATCGGGCGAGGGGCGGCTGACAGGATGGAGGATGCGCACAGCAGGAGAATTGCGGGCACCCGAAGGCCGGCCCCTTTATAGCGGTATATTGCCATGCTTTTTGCGAGGCGTGGTGTCCACCTTATTCTCCAACATGCGGAAGGCGCGGATGACGCGAGGGCGGGTCTCGCGCGGCTCGATGACATCGTCGATGAAGCCGCGCTCGGCGGCGATGAAGGGATTGGCGAAACGCTCGCGGAACTCTTCGGTCTTCTGCGCGCGCACGGCGTCGCGGTCGGCGGCCGCGGAGAGTTCGCGGCGGTAGACGATGTTGACCGCGCCCTCCGGTCCCATGACGGCGATTTCGGCGCTGGGCCACGCGAGGTTGATATCGGTGCGAATGTGCTTGGACCCCATCACGCAATATGCGCCGCCATAGGCCTTGCGGGTGATGACGGTCACCTTGGGCACGGTGGCCTCGGCATAGGCGTAGAGCAGCTTGGCGCCATGCCGGATGATGCCGCCGAATTCCTGCGCGGTGCCGGGCAGGAAGCCGGGCACGTCTTCGAAGGTCAGAATGGGGATGTTGAAGGCATCGCAGAAGCGCACGAAGCGCGCGCCTTTCACGGATGAATCGATATCCAGGCAGCCGGCCAGATAGGCGGGCTGATTGGCGACGATACCGACAGGGCGTCCGGCGAGCCGCGCGAAACCGACCACGATATTCCGCGCGAAGTGCTCGTGGACTTCGAAGAACCCGGCATCGTCGACGATGCGATGGATCACATCCTTAATATCGTAGGGCTGGTTGGATGCGAGCGGCACCAGCGTGTCGAGCGACGGATCCATGCGGTCGGCTGGGTCGGTGGATGGACGGCGCGGGGGATCGTCGCGATTGTTCTGCGGCAGATAGGAAAGCAGCTCGCGGATCATGCGCAGACATTCGCCGTCATTGGGCGCGATGAAGTGGCCTACGCCGCTGACGGAGTTATGGGTCATCGACCCGCCGAGGCGCTCCTTGGTGACGTCCTCGTGGGTCACGGTCTTGATGACGTCGGGGCCGGTGACAAACATGTAGCTGGTCGAATCCACCATAAAGACGAAATCGGTGATGGCCGGCGAATAGACGGCGCCGCCGGCGCATGGCCCCATGATGGCGGAGATCTGGGGCACTACGCCCGAGGCCAGCGTGTTGCGCAGGAAGATATCGGCATAGCCGGCTAGCGAGAGCACGCCTTCCTGAATGCGCGCGCCGCCGGAATCGTTGAGGCCGATGACGGGCGCGCCATTCTTCATGGCGTGATCCATGATCTTGCAGATTTTCTGCGCGTTGGATTCCGAGAGGGAGCCGCCGAAGACGGTGAAATCCTGGGCGAAGACATAGGCCAGGCGGCCATCGATGTAGCCGTAGCCGGTGACGAAACCGTCGCCGGGAACGATCTGGTCTTCCATGCCGAAGTCGCGGCCGCGGTGGGTGACGAGCTTGTCGAGCTCTTCGAAGGTGCCTTCATCGAGGAGGAGTTCGATGCGTTCGCGGGCGGAGAGCTTGCCCTCTTTGTGCTGGCGGTTACGGCGTTCGTCGCCGCCCCCTTGCTCGGCGGCGGCGTGGCGGCGGCGGAGCTCCTGGAGCTTGTCCATGCTTCTGATTGTAGCTGTGGCGCGGGGCGCGCCGGGGGAGCGATTTCCCGGCCAGTGAGCAGTATTGCTCACCGCGCATGCGCCAGCAGGCAGACAATCAAAAGAAGGGTCCATTGCAGAATTCATGGAAACTCGCATGTGTGCTGGCGGCGGCAAGTCTGGCCAATGCCGGCGCCGCACCGCAAGTCCTCACGGAGTCCGGCGCGATTTCCGGGGTAAGCGCAAGTGGCTTGACGGTCTTCAAGGGAGTGCCATTCGCCGCCCCGCCGGTCGGCGACCTGCGCTGGCGTCCCCCGATGCCTGCCGCACCCTGGACAGGCACGCGGAAGGCGGATGCGTTTGCTCCGGCGTGCATGCAAACCGGTGTCTCCATGCCGGGCGAGACGCCGCCGGCAGTGAGTGAGGCTTGCCTCTATCTGAACATCTGGGCGCCTCACGACAGGCCACTAGAGCCATTGCCTGTGCTCGTCTGGATCTACGGCGGCGGATACATCAACGGGTCGGCCGCGATGCCCTTGTACTGGGGTGACCGCCTCGCCCACAAGGGCGTGATTGTCGTCACCATCGCTTATCGCCTGGGCCCGCTCGGCTTTCTTGCGCTGCCCGAACTGACGCGCGAGTCCGCGCACCACTCGTCCGGGAACTACGGCCTGATGGATCAGATCGCCGCACTCGAGTGGGTGCATCGAAACATTGCAGCCTTTGGCGGTGACCCGAAATGCGTAACCATCGCGGGTCAATCCTCCGGTTCCATATCGGTCAGCATCCTGATGGCATCGCCTCTGGCGAAAGGCTTGTTTCAGCGCGCCATCGGAGAGAGTGGCGGCCTGTTTGAGCCGCTGCAGCTCGGTCCGAAGTTCCTTCTGGCCAATGCAGAGCGCGATGGGGAGAAGTACGCGGCTTCGCTGGGAGCGCCCTCGCTGAAGGAACTGCGGCGGCTGCCCGCGAGCCAACTCACCGGCAACGCCGGTGGCACCGTTCACGCGGTAATCGAGCCGTATGTGCTTCCCGCGTCGCCCTACGAAGCGTTCGCCGCGGGGCGGCAAAACGATGTCCCGCTGCTCATCGGTTCAAACGCCGAAGAGGCGCGTGCGCTGTTGGACGTGTCACACGAGACGGCCGCGACGTTCGCGAGCGATCTGGAGCGTAGCGTGGGCCAGCTTCCCCCCGCGCTGGTCGCGGCATATCCCCACGCTACCGACGAACAGGCGAAGCAGGCGCAACTCGGGCTCGAGCGCGACCTCCGCTTCGGCTGGGACATGTGGGCCTGGGCGCGGTTACAAGCCGGAACCGGCCGGCATCCTGTCTTCTACTACTCGTTTCAACAGCAGCCGCCATTTCCCGCCGGCTCGGTGTACGCGGGCTGGGGCGCCAGCCACTTCGCCGAACTCTGGTATGTTTTCGACCACCTGGACCAGTCGCCGTGGAACTGGACCGCGGGGGACCGGAAATTGGCCGGCGAGATGTCCAGCTACTGGGTCAACTTTGCCAGATCGGGCGATCCAAACGGCCCCGGCCTGCCCGCATGGCCGGCGTTCACCGTGACCGAGGGCAAGGTCCAGTATCTGGGCGATCCGATCACCGTGGGCGGCGTGGCCAACATCAAGGGCCTGACCGTTTTTGACTCCGTCTACACCGCAGTGCGCGGCAAGGCCTTTGCCGCGCGGTAACGGGCCGCGGCAGATCCGTCGCGACGGCGGAGAGGAAGTAAAGACCGATGAAGTGCCCTCAATTTGCACTGAAATCCTCAGCCTGGCTGCGGAGCATCTCATGGAGACCTTTGGCCGCCGGCACCGCCGGAGTGATCCTGTGGTCCACCACAGCCTATGCCGACTTGGCGGTCGAGGTGCCCAAAACGACGGCAGCCCTGCTCGCCCAGGAGCGCCATGGAGACATCTATTGGGCGGCCTTCCGGCTTCTGTCGCTGGCGATTCCGATCCTCGTTCTTTTCACCGGCTTCGGGGCCCGCATGCGCCGGGTGTGCGAATCCATCTCCGGCCGCCGCTGGTTCTGGACGGTCACGCTTTTCGCCTGCGGCTATCTGATCCTGGCTGCGCTGATGGCGCTGCCCTTCGAGTTTTATGCCGGCTATCTGCAGCCACACTCCGCCGGACATTCGAACCAGAGCTTGCTGAATTGGCTGATGGGCGATAGCGTGCCACTTGCGGTCCGATTGATCCTGGCATCGTTGTTTATCTGGATTCCCTACCTGCTGATCGCCAAAAGCCCCCGCCGCTGGTGGCTCTATTGCGCCCTCGCGTTGGTGCCGGTGGCCTTTTTGGCGATGGTCGCCTGGCCGGTTTGGGTATCTCCGCTAACCACGTCCTATAAGCCGCTTGACGATCCCCCGCTCGAGACGCGAATCGACGCGCTGGCGAGCCGCTGCGGCATCGCGCATATCCCCGTTTTCGTCGGAGGCAACAGCACCATGGTGACCGGCATCGGTCCTACCCATCGCATCATTCTGCAAGGCAACCTGGCGACCGTTGAGTCACCTGACGGAATCGTATTCACCGTTGGCCACGAATTGAAGCACTACATCATGCACGATGCCTGGAAGGGGTTGGCGATCATCGCCGCTTGCCTGCTGGCCGGATTCTGGCTGACCGACCGCCTGGGCCGCGCCGCCATCCGCCGCTTCTCCCGGCGCTGGGGATTCAGCGAACTTTCCAACTCGGCGTCGTTGCCGCTGATTTTGTTCCTGATGACCTTCCTCTGGCTTGGCTTTGTGCCGTTTTTCAATTTAATCGGCCGCCATATCGAGCACGAAGCCGACCGATTCGGCCTGGAGTTGACTCATCAGAATCGGGCGGCGGCGATGGCGTTCGCCGGAGATGTTGAAAGGGGCGATGTGGCGCCCGATTGGGATACGTTCTTTCTGATCTCCCAGGCGACACATCCGTCCGTGGCCCAACGGGTCCAGTTCGCCAACACCTACAAGCCGTGGGAGCACGGGGGGCGGTTGGCATACGGCAATGTCTGCAAATCCGAGTGATGGGAGACGGCGGTTCAAATTGAGGAGAATTGCATTTTTCGACCAACGAACCCAATAAGTAATTTAGAATCAATCGAGCTAAAAAGTGCCAAAGCCAATTTGGAGGCGAGCCGGGTCGATGATCTCGGGTCGGCGAGGGCGGCTATTGGATCGTGAAATTGGCGCGAGCGCGGGTTGGTTCGGGAACGTGCATGGATCTGGTGCTGGATTGAGGCCGGATGCCGGTTCGGAGCCCGGTCTGGGCTCCTTATGCGAGATATAGCACGGGCGCGGTGGGGATTCGGTTTACCGGGTGGGCATCGGCACTTGTTTTCAGCGGGGTACGGGTGTGCCGGAATGCGTCATCGTTGGGGAAACCGTCTGGTTTTCACTACTTGCTTTTTGATTTATTTAGTACTAATTTATTAGTAGCATATGGCGCCCCGCAGTGTACTGGCTCTCAGTATCGTCGTTCTCGCCGCCTGCGCCCATCCTAATCGCGTCTCCCGCAGCCTTCTCCGCCAGTTCGCCCGCAAGCACGAGCCTTACGTTCTCGTCTTCGGCTCGCTCTCCATGGCGGTGGATTCCACGGCGCAACCCAGCATCCGCTTCGTCCACCAATCCAACCGCGCCGCTCCGGAGTATCTCCTCCAGGAAGTCACGGTGGGCGGCAACCACCGCTTTTACGCCGTCCTCAATAAGCCCGCAGCCCTCGCCGTGCTTGACGAATTCGAAGCCGCCGTGGGCAGCGCCAAGACCGCCTGGGACAAAATCACCTATGTCCGCCTTCATCCCGGCGACGGCCCGCTGGCGTTCTATGTCGGCGAGATCACCGTCACCCCGCCGCCCGCGCGTAACGTCCCCGGCCAGACCATGACCGTCGCCGTCCGCGATGATTTCCAAGACGCCGCGCAGGAACTCAGGCGCCTCTATCCGGAGTTCACGGGCGCGACCACGAAGGCTCCGCTACTCCGCGCTCCGGTCCCCGTACCCACGCCGCCGCGCCTAAAGTAGAGGCGATGATTCCACGCAGGATCAGGAACGGGAAGCGCGCCAGCGTGCGCTCGCGGGCGCGACGCGGGTTGCGCCTTACGATCTTCGCCGGCGGCGCCCGTCTGTGGCGCATTCTTCTGGACAATTTGTCGAATTCCGGTCTTGCCGTTCGACGTTATAGTGAAGGCGGGCAAGAGCCCGGCTGAAGATCAATTCTTGGGAGACGACATGCCGCAATATCTGGTTGCGATTCACCACCCCGACAACTATGACCCGTCCGCAGAGGACGAAGCGATGGTCCGCGATATCGATGTGCTGAACGAAGAGATGGCGGCTGCCGGTGCCCGGTTCTTCGCCGGCGGCCTGCAATCGGCGCCGCAGGCGAAATCACTGCGTAAGCAGCCCGGCGGAGAGGTGATCATCACCGATGGACCCTACCTTGAGACCAAGGAACACATTGGCGGCTTTTGGATACTCGACGCAGCCAACATGGATGAGGCCGTGGCGTGGGGACGCAAAGCCGTCGCCGCCTGCCGCGCATCGGTCGAGGTGCGCGAGTTCCTGGCCACGCCAACAGAATAGAAACTGCAACCCCAGAACACGGAGACTCAAATGAGAAAGCTCAAAATCATCGAACACATGTCGCTGGACGGCGTGATCCAGCACTCCGCCGATGACGGCGATTTTCCCTACAGCGACTGGACCGCGCCCTATCGGACTCCCGCCGGCAGGGAGGCAATCAGCGCCGCGTATGGCGGGAGCTTCGATCTGCTGCTTGGCCGGCGCACCTACGATGCCTGGTCGGGCTTCTGGCCAAAGGCACCGAGCAGTCCGATCGCGGACGGCCTCAATGCGGCGACAAAATATGTCGCTACCCACCGTCCGGAGAGTCTTGCATGGGGCCCATACGAGGGCCTTGGACCGGACATCGTCGCGGACATTCGCCGCATCAAGTCGCAGGACGGGCGGGACCTTATCCTCGCGGGTAGCTCCACGCTGGCATCGCCGCTGCTCGAACATGGGCTGGCGGATGAAGTGCTGCTGGCGGTCTATCCGGTCGTGTTGGGCACGGGGAAGCGCCTCTTTGCGGAGGGAATCCACGCACGGTCATTCGAGCTCATCGGCACGCAAACAACGCCGACCGGCATCCTGCTCAATCATTACAAGGTCGCCGGGGGGTTAAATGTTGGCAGCTAAGTCGATTGGGGCCCGGCACGCTCAAACGTGCGCCACGGGCTGCGGCACGGCCGGATCGAAGGCTATGGGCTGGTTGCCGCGGAGAATGATCAGGATGGCGGTGCACGGGCCGGCTTGTGAGAGTAATCCGGCGGACCGCGCCCGAGGAATGGCCGACGCCAGAGGGGACCAAACGCGTTGACAAGGTGCCACTAAAAACGCGTAGCCTCAACTGGAGGAGATGCCAATGAGCGTGTTGGCCGACTTTCAAGCAAGACAGATTATCCAACGTATGCATCGCGTTCGAAATGAGGTCGAATTATTCGCAACGCATGCCCGCACTCTAAGGTTATCTTCATCCTCGATAGACGGCCTGGTCTTATTGCAGGAGGCTGACAACCTGCTGCGGGGCCTTAAGGCGAGCCGTGATGAGTTCGCGAATGCCAATGGCCAGGTTGGATTAGTTTCCCGCAAGCTGTCGCCGCTTCCCCCAAGGGGCGGCGGGCCGCCGCCGGCTGCGCAGTGGGGAGGTGAGTTCCGCAGTGCTTCCAAACAATTCATTGCGGCGGTCAACAGCGCAGAAAAAGAGATTGGTCAACTGTATGGAGCGGCTAATGCTCAATTGAACAGCCCGGCCAGGGTAGCGACTGCACCTGACAATCTCTTGGACGTACTCGTGACATTTATCGACGCGCTATCGCGTTGGATCGAATACCGACGACGGCAGGAGCCATAGGATGGGGGCCAATACTTTATGGTTGCGAAGGCGGCTTGAGCTCCCGATATAATCGAAGGACTTGTGCGGACTAACCCAGGCGGGTTCCATTTTGCCAATTCACTCGTGACGAGGTGCTTCGCTTCCGAGGCGCAGGCGCCGCACCAGACGCGAGCCCCAGGCCCGAATTGGCTTTCGGACCGCTACCCGGGCTGGTAGACTAACCCTATGTTCGATCGGATCACGTTCGACCCCACGGTAATGGGAGGGCGCGCCTGCATTCGCGGGATGCGGATGACTGTCGCGCTTGTGGTCAATCTTGTGGCGAACGGGATGTCCACAGAGGACATTGTCCATGAGTATCCGGAACTTGAGGCCGAAGACATACGCCAGGCGCTGCAATACGCCTCCGCGTTGGCCAATGAAGAAATCGGGTTTTTCAAGAGCCCCGCCGCGTGAGATTCCTGGCCGACATGGGCGTGTCCGCCACAACCGTGCGCGCCCTGCGTGCGGCAGCCCACGACGCGGTACACCTCCGCGAAGAAGGGCTAATCCGGCTTCCCGATCCCGATATCGTCGCCAAAGCCATTCAAGAGCAAAGGGTCGTGCTCACATTCGATTTGGATTTCGGAGACATTCTCGCCGTATCGCGCGCCGAAGGGCCCAGCGTCATTATTTTCCGTCTGCGAAATCAGACACCCGCGGCCGTGAACCCGCGGCTATTTCGCGTGATCAGCAACTGCGCGGCCGAACTGACGAGCGGCGCGATCATCATCGTCGAGGATCAGGGCTATCGCCTCCGGCGATTACCGATTCGACGCTGAGGGGGCGCGGCCGAAGCAGTGGCTTTTCCGGAGGGCCAGGACGTAGGCGGCGACCAGGGCAGCGGTGAACCCGGCCCCGGCGCCGATGCCGAGTGCCCAGCGAGCCCCGAAGTGGTTGGCAACCCAACCGACGATCGGTGCGCCGATGGGTGCTCCCCCGAGTGCAATGCCGACCCGCTGGGCCATCACTCGGCCCCGCATCGCTGGTTCTGTCGAGAGTTGCATGATGCTGTTCGTACCGTTGATGAAAGTCAGGCCAGCCGCGCCGATGACCACCAGAGCGGCGGCAAACCACCCGTATCCGGGCGCCAGTGCGGCCAGCGTGCAGCCGAGCCCGAAGACAGCAGCTTCCGCCAAAAGAGACGCCAAGCCTGGTTTTTGGCGCCCCGCGGCAAACAAGGCCCCGGAGAGCGTGCCCACGGCCATGATGGAGGAGAGCAAGCCGAGACCGCGGGCATCGGCGTGGAAGACGCTGACGGCCACGGTGGAGATAAAGATTGGAAAGTTCAAGCCAAAGGTGCCGATCAAAAACAACATGATCAGAATCGCCCGGAGGTCCGGTTTTCTCCACACGAAGCGAAGGCCTTCCAGAAATCAAGATGCCGTGCGATGCGCCCTGGCACTGGTGCGCAATTCCGGGAGACGGAAGAAAGACATGAAGAAAGGCCCAGCCGATGCCCGCCCTGGCGATGAGCAAGCCGGCGACGGCGGGACCGATCATCTGGGCCGCATTGAAAGACGTTGAGTTCAATGCCACGGCATTCGGTCGATCCGTATCGCCAACCATCTCCGCCACGAAGGTCTGTCTCACCGGCGCATCCAACGCGGCGGCGGAACCGGAAAGAAATGCGAACACATATACGTGCCAGAGGCGGACGGCTCCGGCGATCGTGAGAAGCATCAGGAGCTTGCGCTGATTGAGGCGGTCCGCGGCCAATCCCGTCCAGGGCAGGAACACAAGTTGCGGAGCAAACTGGAGGCCCATTACGATACCCAGCGCCGACGCATCGTGATGGGTCAGTTGTGTCAGCACGAGCCGATCCTGGGCCACGCGCTGCATCCACGTACCGACGTTGTCTTCATGTGCGGGTGGGCGTATTGCCTCCATGAAACTGGCCGAAGTGACGCGCCGAGTGGAGGCTGATGAGCAGCACACCCAGACCGAGCGCAAGGGCGTGGCTTGTCGCGCGCGGATTGAAAACACCCACGCGCGCGAGGAGCAGATATCCAACCAGCGCATTGAAGAATCCCCAGACAACATTGACCGTCGAAGAGGAGAGCCCTTTGCCGGGTGGTTTGGCGAAGGGACTCTGGAAGGGGCGTCCCATGGTGCCGGCGACAAAATGAGGAACCGCGTTTGCCGCAAAAATGCCCGCGAAGAAGTACGACACAAGCCAAAGCCAATTCATGAAGCAGCGTTCCTTTCTTTCCACAATCTTTCGAGTAGCGAGATGATTTCCCTGGTGGACCCGGTCTCACCCACACGCGGAAAAACGTTGGTGACGCGGGCCGGGCGCCCGTCCCGCCACATTGAACAGCACGACTGGAAGATGTCGCGCACGGAAAGCATCTAGCAGGGCGCGCGTGCGGTCAATGATGCCGCCGATGGGATGCAGAAAGTTTCCGTTGACGATGCCTTTCTGCCGGTCAATGACGATCAACGCGGCATGGGGGTCAAGAGTAGAAAGCGGCATAAGTCTTTTCCTCGGATATCCAGTTGCGTAAAGGCGGGCACAGCGGGTTCACTTCTCAACCAGGCGCGTAAGCAGTTCGAGTGCCGCCTGAAGCTTCTCCTGCTCGTGGACAGAAAGCTTGAGGGAGATGGTGGTGGCGAGCCAGTCCTGTCTCGCGGCCCGGCCGTCCCGAATCCATTTCAGGCACTTGGGCGTGATAGACATCAGCGTTTGCCGCCCGTCGCTCGGGTCGGGTGCGCCGCCGATCAGGCCGGATTCCTGCAACGGCGTAACGATAGCGCGCATGGATTGCGGACGCATGCCTTCGGCTCGCGCCAGACTTGAGACCGTAGCCGAACCGTGCTTTTCGAGCCGCAGAAGAACGGAGATTTGAGACGGCGTCAGGCCGTTCGGCCCCCCATGCTCGCGTAAACGCCGCTTAAGCTTTCCGCCTACGGTACGGATTTCGGCGGCAAGCGTCGAAGCGGGCCCGGTCTGAATAGAAGACTTTCGACTGCGCACAAAGTTCAGTATCGCATATCTACAGGTAAACTGAAAAGTTAGGCTGTAGACATAACCAAGCTGGTTGCAAGCGCTTCTGCGATTGGAGTTTGCACGCGGAGCGACGAAAGGAGAATGCCGTCTGATTTCAGGATACCGCACGGCGGGGGGCTTGCCGCAAGATCCGGGTGGTGCCGCATAATCGTCAACTGAAGCGATCGAGCGATGACCGCACATGCGGTAGTGATTGCCGGAGGTGGGCCGACGGGGATGATGTTGGCGGCTGAGCTCACGTTGGCAGGCGTCGATGCCGCCATTGTCGAGCGGCGCGCGAGCGCGGAGCTCATCGGTTCGCGTGCCGGTGGCCTGCACGCCCGCACGATCGAAGTTCTCGACCAGCGCGGGATCGCCGATCGCTTTCTCGCACACGGCCAAGCGATGCAGGTCGCGCGCTTCGCCCACGTTCCGCTGGATATCAGCGATTTTCCGACGCGGCATAATTACGGGCTCGCCCTCTGGCAGAAACACTTCGAACGCATTCTGTCCGGCTGGATCGAAGAATTGGCCATACCGATCTATCGCGGGCGCGAGGTGGCCGGCTTCGCGCAGGACGACGCCGGCGTCGACGTGGAGGTCTCCGATGGCCAGTCGATGCGGGCTCAATATCTCGTCGGGTGCGACGGCGGGCGTAGCGTGGTCCGTAAAGCGGCGGGCATCGCATTCACCGGGTGGGATGCCACGATCAGCCACCTGATCGCCGAGGTGGAGTTGGCCGAGGAGCCGGAATGGGGAATGCGCCAAGGCGCCGCCGGTCCGCATGGCCTGAGCAAGCTTGACGACGGCGGCCTGGTGCGGGTTCTGGTGACCGAACGGCACCTCGGCCGCATCGGCGAACCTAGCCTTTCCGATCTCAGCGAGGAGCTTATCGCAGTATATGGGACGGACTACGGGGTCCACAGTCAGGTCTGGATCTCCCGGTTCACCGATGCGGCGCGTCAGGCGTCCGCCTATCGCGACCGGCGCATCCTGCTGGCGGGCGACGCCGCCCACGTGCATTACCCGGTGGGCGGACAAGGCCTCAATACGGGGGTTCAGGATGCCGTGAACCTGGGATGGAAGCTGGCCCAAGTGGTAAAGGGGACGTCGCCCGAAAGCCTGCTGAACACCTATCAGGCCGAGCGCCACCCAGTCGCCGCACGGGTCCTGCGAAACACGCTGGCGCAAGTCGCCCTTCTCCGCCCGGATGATCGCTCCAAGGCCGCTTGCGAGGTCGTTTCCGAGTTCCTGCGGATGGACGAGCCCCGCAAACGGTACGCCGCGATGATGTCCGGCCTGGATATCCGCTACGAGCTCGGCGAGGGACACCCGCTGCTGGGCCGCCGCATGCCCGACCTGGACCTGGTGACCGCCAGCGGCCCGCTGCGGGTCTTCACCCTGCTGCACGATGCCCGGCCGGTGCTGCTCAACCTGGGCGAGCCCGGCGGCTTCGACATTGCTCCATGGGCGGAGAGGGTTCAACTGGTCGAGGCCGAGTACGCGGGTCCGTGGGAGCTGCCGGCGATCGGGGTGGTCCCGGCTCCTAACGGCGTTCTGGTTCGGCCCGACGGATATGTGGCCTGGGTGGGCGACCTAACGCAGGCAGGTCTGGCTGACGCGCTAATCACTTGGTTCGGGCCGCCCACCTCGGCATCGGGCGTCACCCCGAAGGAGACTCCTTGAGGTAGACTGATCTGTGATTTCGAACGCAGACCGAACTATCCTCATTTCATCTATGGGCTGGGTGGATCACGATGCACTTTGGTGCTTCGATGTGCCTGGGCGCAAGGTAAGACTTATTCCGCTGAATAGCGGGGCCGACCGTGTGAAGGTCCATACTGCAGGCCCTGACCGATTCTCACTCGCGTATGATTTCAAGGGTTCGCGGTTCGAGTTGACAGTCCACAATTTTTCCGGTCCGTTGCGTGTGGTGGCCAGAGCCACGCTGACAGACACCCTTAGCGAAGTTACCGCCGAACTGGAGCAATGGAAGGACGTCCCGCTCTTGCATGTGCATTATCTGAGCTTCGCGCCGTGGAAGGATTTCGTCCTTCTGAAAATCTCTCCGACTTCGGGTAAGGTCTGGGCGCAGAGGTTGGACTGGTACGATCACACCTATGACAAGAATTACCAGAGTGTGATCGGCGCCCTGGAATTGCCCGGCCAGGGTTTAGCCCTGATCTCAGTGCAGCGCAGCTCCGTGCTGGTTCTCCATGATTTGGAGACCGGTGCGCGCAAGGGGACGCTCGATCTCGGCGGAAGCGGAGGTAATCCGATACTCCGAATGGGAAAAACGGGCGATGAGATTTGGGCAACCGATTACGACAGCATTGTCGCGATCGATGCACAAAACCTGCGCGTTCTGCGAAGGTCTCGCGTCCAGAACTCCGCCGGTGGCATGCGGCAGTTCATCGGTGACTACACGTTCGCACCTGACGAAGACCTGTGCGTTATCGCTCGCCCTTTTAGCAGTGATGCTGTGGGTATTAGGACAGCGGATCTTGAGGTCACGTGTTCGGCAAAGGTGGGGGGGCAACCGCTAGAGTTAGCAGCGCTCGCACGCGGAGAGGTGATCGCGCGCGATTGGAAGACTGGCGACGTTGTCGCCGGACACCTGCGCGACAGTTCCCAATGATATGGGTCACGGGTAACGCCGGTTTTGATTTCGACACCTATATCGCCGGCCGCCGGTGGGATACACTGGCTGAGTGCGCTTACGTCCACCCGATCCGGAGTACGTCAGGCTCCTCCAGCCTTACGGGGAAGCGATTCAGGAGCTGGCACTGGCTACGCGTAAACTGATCCTCGAAGAAGCGCCGGAAGCCAGCGAGTTCGTCTACGAGGTGTATACCATCGCCGACCACTTCACCTTCACCGAGCGACCCAGCGACGCGTTCGTGTTCACCACCACGCATGCCAATTGGGTGAACCTCGGCTTTAATTTTGGTTCCCATCTGCCCGATCCGGACGGCCTGCTGCGGGGCGAGGGCAAGCTGATCCGGCATGTCCGGATCGCGCAGGCGGCGGATCTGGACGCGCAAGGCGTACGGGAATTGGTCAGGGCCGCTATCGCGCAAGCGGAGCAGCCCGAAGGCCAAGCGGGGACGCCGCGAACCTCAGTACGCACGGCTCAAGCCGGGAAGGGCGCGGCCCCGCGGCGGCGACGGTCCAGATATCCCGGCGCCTAGCCCCGGATGCTTGCTTGACTTCTTCCCTATTCCAGGCTATATATAGTCTGGAATAGGGAGGAGAATGGCTGAAGATTCCCCGCAACTGCTGCCCGGCACCCTCTACCTGCTAATCCTGCGCACTCTGGCGGCCGGCCCGCTGCACGGATACGCGATTGCCCGCCGCATTAAAGAGTGCTCGGCGGATGTGCTGGACGTCGAGGAGGGTTCCCTCTATCCCGCTTTGAATCGCATGCTGCTGAAGGGCTGGTTGCGGGCGGAGTGGGGAACCTCAGAAACCAACCGGAAGGCCCGTTTTTACAGCCTCACTAAGGAAGGCCGGCACCAGCTTGCCGCGGAAGCAGGTGAATTCAACAAGCTGGTGAACGCCATCCAACTGGTGATGAAAACCGCTTGAGGAATGAACTCCATGGCATTTCTACGAGAAGTTTACTTGCGCTTGCGCTGGCTGGCGGGCCGGTCGCGATTTCAGTCCGAGCTCGCCGACGAGATGCAATTCCACATCGAGACCCGGGCTGACGAACTTGAGAACAGCGGTGTGCCGCGCAGCGAAGCGGTCCGCCGGGCGAGCCGCGAATTTGGGTCGCGACTAAAGGCGGCCGAAGACACCTCCGGCGCCTGGCAGATGCAGTGGTTGGAGGATCTGGCATCCGATCTCCGTTACGCCGCCCGCGCGTTCCGCCGCAACCCCAACTTCGCCGCCACCGCCATTTGCTGTCTCGCGCTAGGAATTGGGGCCGAATACAGCGATTTTCAATATCACCACCAGCTTTCTGTTCAGCCAGCCTTCCTGCCGTGATAGCGCCTCGCTGATCGCCATCTGGGAAGGAGGAAACAGCGCCGCGGCGTTTTCCGATTTTCAGTTTCTGCATGACGCGCACCCCTTCGCCGGAACCGCGGGAATCAGTGTCGAGCGCGAAGTGAATTGGCGGGACGGCGATCGCACCAACCGGTTTTACGCGGGGACGGTCACTGACGATTTCTTGAGCACCGTGGACATCCCGTTTCTCCTTGGCCGCGGCATAGCACCCGGCGAAACGAATACCGCTGTGCTCTCCTATCGGGCCTGGCGCGGTACGTTCGGCGCGGACCCGGGAATCCTCGGCCGCAAGCTTATCCTGGAGGGTCGTTTCTACACGGTCGCCGGCGTGCTTCCCGCGGACCATCGCTCGGTGGTGGGCTACGGCATCGCGCCGGACATTTACATTCCAGTGACGAATCCGGAAGAGCTCGTACAACTCTACGCGCGCCTGCCGGAGGGCGTGACCCGTGCCATGGCCCGCACGCGCCTGCTCAGCCTGTTCGCGCAACTCGACCGGATTCACCCGAAGGAGGGCTGGCAAAGGACACGCCAGATGCGCATCACCGGCGTCACGGGCCTGGACCTGTTGCGGCAGATGTTGCCAGGCGCGGTGGTGGCCTTTTTCGTCATGCTCCTGATTGTTTCCGGGCTGGTGACGCTGATCGCGTGCACGAACGTAGCGAGCCTGCTTTTGGCGCGTGCCTCCAGCCGCTCTCAGGAACTGGCCATTCGTCTGTCGCTCGGCGCCAGCCGCAGGCGGATCGTGCGTCACGTGCTGGCCGAGAGCTTATTGCTCGCGGTGCTCGGCGCGGCCGCGGGATTGGCCATCGACATCGCCTGCGCCAAGGGGATCAACAGCGTCGCTCTGCCGCTGCCCATCCCGTTTCATCCGGTGGTCTCGCCCGATGGGCGCTTGTTGTGGTACTCGCTGGGTATCGTTCTGGTGAGCGCACTCGTTTGCGGCTGGCTGCCCGCGCTGAAAGCGGTAAGAAAAGATGTGAGCCGCGCCTTAAAGCAGGAGGAGCGGCAGACCGCCCGCGCATGGAATTTGCGCAGCGTTCTGGTTGCCGGACAACTGGCCGTCTCGATCGTCCTGCTGACCACCGGCTTTCTCTTCGTGCATAACCTGCTGCGAGCCACGTCGATGGATCCCGGCTTCGACGTGCGGCACACCATTTGGGCTTACATGCGCCTGGTACCGGATCAGTACAACGACCCAAGCCAAGCTAAGCAGACGGCCGTGGTAAGTTCCGCTCTGGAGCGTCTGCGCGCTCTACCCGGGGTCGATTCGGCTGCCATCGCCCGGCGCGTGCCATTAAACGACAACTGCGTGATCGGGGCCCATCTTCGAACGGACTTGTCCAGCACTCCAATCGGCGTCGAGTACGAATGCAACAGCGTCGGGCCGGATTACTTTCGCACGATCGGCATTCCGATTCTGCGTGGACGGGAGTTTACCTCGGCCGACCGTAAGGGATCGCCAGCGGTGGCCATCGTGAACGAGACATTTGCGCGCGCGGTTTTCGGCAAAACCGACCCGGTCGGTCACACCATCGCCACGGACTTTGTGAATGAGAAACCCAAGCTCATCGTCGGCGTGGCGAAAGACAGCCGTTACTTTACCCTCGGCGAGCGGCAGCGCCTGGCGGTATACGAGCCGTATTTTGCCGGCGCGGAGCCCATCAATTTGCACTTTCTGGTTCGCGTAGCCGGCTCGCCGGCGGGGTGGGTGAAGCCCGTAACGGATGCGCTGAGCAGCCTCGATTCCACGGCTGTAATCGAAACGAAACCGATGAGCCGGGCCCTCGGACTGGCATTGCTGCCCAGCCAGGCCGGAGCGGTGATGCTGGGAACGATGGGAATACTCGGACTCATGCTGGCCGCCATCGGCCTTTATGGAGTCCTGTTGTTTTCGGTCTCGCGCCGCACCCGGGAGATCGGTCTCCGCGTGGCTCTGGGCGCCACCCCATGTGATGTTTTGCGGATCGTCGGCGGACAAAGTCTGGCCCTGGTGGGAAGCGGCATGCTTACAGGTCTGGCGCTAGCCTTCCTGGTCATGCAGCCGCTGGCCACGTTCCTGGTACCGGGCATGCGCGCTCTGGACCCCATGTCCGTGTTGGCCGTGATGGGCGCGCTCGGTGCAACCGCGCTACTGGCTTCCCTGGCCCCTGCCGTCCGGGCGCTGCGCATCGATCCGATGGCGGCTTTGAGATATGAGTAAGCCGGCCGCAGCGGCGTGATTCCCGGGCCGCAGGCGGCGTGCATCTATGCGGTGGCGCCGCGCAGCGACTGAGGCAGGGGGCGGGCTACGCACTTATCGGGAGGATTCTCGGATGGCCTGCTACGAGTTGGGGCTTGCCGCGCTCAGGGTCCACTAGATTTCCGCGCTTGACAAGTGTTAAGCTACAGGCTACAGTCTGGCGATGAAAATGAGCGGCTTCGCACACAAGGGCCTTAAACGCCTTTACGCCGAGAACAGCACTAAAGGCGTTCCGTCAGATACGGTGGACAAACTGCGGAAGATTCTCGCGTTTTTCGACGCGATGCAGGAGTCCGACGAATTGCGTTGCCCGGCGACCGCAAAGGTACATGGAGTTTATGCGTTACGCGCAACCGCCGTTTGACGTTCACTATCGACGACGCGCGCGAAATCCGCGACGTGAATTTAGAGGATTGCCACTAGCAAAAGGGGAATACCGAAACTATGCCCATGAAGAACCCGCCGCACCCCGGAGATTTCATCCGGACGGAGATCATTGGCCCGGCTGGCCTGTCTGTCACCGCAGCAGCCGCCGCGCTTCGGGTATCGCGCCCTGCCCTGTCTAGCTTGCTGAATAGCAAGGCCGATCTGTCCGGGGAGATGGCGTTACGCATCGAGAAGGCTTTTGGGGTGAAGATGGAAACGCTCATGCGGATGCAATCCGCTTTCGATATTGCCAAGACGCGCGCCCGGGAAAAGGAAATCCGCGTGCGGCGATTTAATCCCAACGCCGAGGCGCATCCATGAAAATCATTCTTGGCCTTGCATGTTTTTATGGCCTTATGTCACTATTGGCCTGTACTGAGAAAATGCTTCCATAGCATCCATAGCCCGGTGGTGACTCCCGGCGGTACGGTTCTGTGGGGCCACCACGGGGCTCGGCTGCTCTCCGGCGCGCCTTTTACGGCGTGGAAAAAGTGGGCGCGGTTACTCGCCGCCGCCGGTCTGGACGCCGGAGTCGAAGGTCAGCTTGGTGGTCGTGCCGCCCAGTTCGATCTCCTGGATGGTGAATTTTCCCTTATTCTCGTTGTAAAGAACCCGGGTGCGGCTGTATTTCTGATTTGTATTCTCCACCTTTACGGGGACTTCAAACTGTTTCTTACCTTTTTCGATGACGACCGAGTTGTCCTTTACGTCCAACTTATAATCGCCGGCCTTCAGTTCCTGGCCCTTCACGACGGAGGGTTCCACAAAGGACACGCTATAAGTCGCAGCACTGGCGACGGAGAGCGCTACGAAGGCGAACGAAGAGAGAACTTGCTTGATCATGACCTGATTATAGCACCACTACATCCTGGTGTTAAGATCTTAATCTCTGAATATTCATTCATTCGCCGCCAGGAGAGCGCCCCAGTGGAGCCCGGCGCCAAAGGCGGCGAAGACCAGAGGGCCGGCCGGAGGCGACAGGTGCTGTTGCCGCCACTCCGCGGCGGCGATGAAAAGCGACGCAGAAGAGGTATTGCCGTAGCGCTGAATGTTGCGAAAGAAGCGTTCCTCGGGGACGGCCACGGCGTGGGCCACGCGGGTGATCAGGTTGAGATTGGCCTGGTGCATCAGGAAGGCTTCGACCGTGGCGGGCGGGATGCGGTTGCGCTCCAACAACTCGACGATCGCGCGGGGGATTTTGCGGGCCGCCTGCAGGATGATGGTGCGGCCATCCATATATAAAGGAGCGTCGATATCGAGGCGCAGGGCGGCGGCCAGATCGCCGTCGCTCGCCAGCAACGAATCGCGGATGCGGGCGAAGCCGGTGGTGGGACTGACCAGGCAGGCGCCGGCGCCATCGCCGAAGAGGATGGCGGTATCGCGGTGCGCGGGATGCAGGGCGACGACGCGGGACATGACTTCCGAGCCGACAATCATCACATTGCCGTAAACCGGGGCGAGGTGCGCGGCGAGCGCCATGCCAAACAGCGATCCCGCGCTGGCCATGGGCAGGTCGATGGCAGGCACGCCGTTGATCCCTAATCCCGCGCCAATGGAGGAAGCCGGACCCGGAAAACGGTGTTCGGCGGAGCCGCTGGCGACCAGCAGGAGCCCGATATCGCGGGCGATCAAGCCGGCGTTTTCGAGGCAGTTCTTAGCGGCGCCGATGCCCAGCGAGGCGACAGACTCCTCAGCCGCGGCAAAACGACGCTCTACGATGCCGGACGCGCGCAGGATGTAATCCGCATCGGTGCCGGTGGCGGCCGCCATTTCATGGTTGTCAACGATACGGGAAGGCAGGTAAGCGCCGAACGCCTGGAGAAAGGCCATGGCTTTTCAGAAACTCAGGCAAACACCCGCGGCAGGGGAATTCATGAGTGGCTCTCGATGTAAGCTGCGATGCGCGCGACGGAATCGAACTTACGCGGCGTGAGATCGGAATCCGGGATACGGATGGAGAATTCCTTCTCCAGATCTCCGACCATGTCGGCGAGGGCGAAGGAATCGAGGACGCCGGATTCAAATAACGATTCATCCGGGCCGATGGAGAGCGGCTTGCCGGACAGTTTCTCGACAATCTCAGTGATCCTGGCTTGTTTGTTCATCGGTAGCTTGGGAGGCTAACTCGGGGCGCACCTTCAGATAGCTCTCGTATAGGCGCATTATATCTTGAAAAAGGACGTTGGCCAATCGCTGATAGCCCAGGGAAGTAAAGTGGGCATAATCGCCTTGGGCGAGGCCGGCCATGACCCAATTGAGCATGGAGCCTTCCGCGCCCATGCGCGCGCGGGTATTCCAGTAGGCGCAGCGATTCTGGCGGCAAGCTTCCTGTTGGGCGGCCACGATGCGGTCCACGCCGTCGTACGCGCGCCAGCGTCCGTTCACGCGGGTAAAGCGGTCGGGAGGGCCCAGGACCAGGATGGAAGCCGCCGGCACGGCGCGCCGCAGCCGCTGCAGGATGCCGGAGAAGGCTTCCAGGTAGCCGGCCTCGGTCCACTTGGAGTCGCTGGCCTCATTGGTGCCGTAGGCCAGCACGATGAGGGCGGGGTCGCGGCGTTTGAGATACGCCGCATGCATGGGTTCATCCCATTTTTGAATGAGGGGGGCTTCCGCGCCGTTGATCCCCATGGATTCGTAGGTGATGCCTTTGGGGTTTTCGGTGACCCATCCGAAGAGGCGTACGGGCGCCTGTTGCAAGGTGCGGACCTCAAAACGGTGGTGGCCGGGGGTGGCCGCGTATTCCAGGAAGCCGGGCGCGAAGGGGCCCTCGGTGGAGCTTTCGTTGACGGTCGCGCCGTTATCGGAAAGCGCCACGCGGCCGCCGCCGGGCTGCTGCAAATAGTCGAGCTCGACCGAGGCGCAGTCCGCATCGAGGTAGATGGTTTGGCCGGCGCGTTCGGTGGAAATACTGATGCCGCCCAGTCCGAAAAGGCCGTCGCCTTCTCCGGTGCGCAGACCGGCGGATTCCCAGCCTTTACTGGCGCCGCCGCGGACGTCGAAGCGCCGGTACCCTTTGAATGGGATGCCGGCCATGGAGAATCCCGCGCCGCCATTGCCGAAACGGTTCTGGAAGAGATCGCGAAGCACGCCGGTCAAATCGTCGGAAGCGGTGTGGGAATCGCCAAAGTGGACGATGTGGAGGGAGGGGCTGTCGCCGGTGGAGAGCCGATAGAGGCGCTCGAAGAAGGGTACCAGCGTGCCCGGGCGGTCGATGGCCGGATCGGGGCGCTCATCCAGTTGGAGCGCCACTTTCTGCAGAGATGCGGCGCGCACGTTTACGCTTACGCGGGGCGGAGAATAATGGCGCACGCGGGGCGCGCGAGCCTTCTTCGTGGGTTTCTTGGCGGGTTTTTTGACGGGCTTCTTGACGGGCTTTTTCGCGGCCTTCTTCCGGGCAGGCGGAGAAGTGGCCGCGTTGGTCTGCGCGAACGAAAGCGCGCTACAGAGGCAACAGAGAGCGATGGCGGCGGCGCGCGGCATGGGGTCAGCGCGCCTCGGCCATGTTGTTCGGGTGCAAGACCTGGCGCAATTTATATCGATTCAATCCGGAAGTCAGTTCGCGCACGAAAGCGGTGGCAATGAGGCGCGCGCCGGCCGGCGTGGGATGAATAAAATCCGCCGAAACAAGGCGCGGCTGGCTGGCGTACCAGCGGGCCATGGTGCCGGCGCCGCCCATCACTTCGAACGTATTGAAGAAGCCGCAGCGCGTATCGCCGGCCACGCGGCGCTGGATGTCGACGATGCGGGGTATGGTAGGCAGCGTTTCAATCTCGCCGCCATTGTTCTGGCCGCGATCCATGGGACTCATCACCAGTATAGAGGCATTGGGCAAGGCCGCGCGCACGCGGCGGATGGCTTCGCGCAGTTCCTTCTCGTATTCGTGGGTCAGGAATGCGGCGAAACCGCTCTCGTTGGTGCCGTAATTCAGCACGACCAGGTCGGGGTTGCGGTGGCGCAATTCGTCGGCCCAGTGGTTTTCGTTGAACAGCAGAGCCAGCATGGAAACGGATGCGCCGTTCAGACCGACGCTATCGTAAACCACGCCGGTCTTAGGTTTCTCCAGGGTGATGCCGAAGATCCGGACGGGGCCTTCGCTACGGAACTCGAGCGTGCCCGGTTCCCGGCGGCAGTTCGAAGCGCGCGAAACCGGCCATGCGCGAGGGCGCGGCGGTGGATATGGCGCCGATAGGCTGGCCGGCGGAGGAAATCGCAATGCTGCCGCCGTCGGGCTGCTGCAGGAACCAGACCTCCAAGCGGGACTGGTTGGGGTCGCGCAACGTAACGCGGCTATAAGCGCCGGTACGCCCGGAGAAGGCCACGCCGCCCAAGCCGAACAGCCCGTTGCGCAGATCCCAGCGGGTGCCGGGGTCCATCTGCCAGCCGTGGCTGGATAGCTCGACGCCGCGATGTTCATACCAGGCCCAGGGCTTGCCGATCAGGGTAAAACCGTGGCCGGCGTCGCCAAAGCGCTTTTGCAGGAACTGGCGGGTGTCGCCGGTGATGAGATCGGCGGTAGTGGGCGAGTCGCCGTAATGCAGGATGCGGGTGATGGCCATGGGATCGCCGCGTTCGGTGCGCCACAAGGCGGCGTAGAAATGGTCGAGTCCGCCATTGCGGTCGTCGAGGATGGGGGCGGCGGGCGGGCGTCCGGCGAGGGGGCTGGGTGTTGGGACGATGGTTTCGGGCGCAACATGCGGCCGCCAGGGAACAGGCGGGGTCGCCCCGGGGCTGAACTCGGCGATGGCCGCGGCCGCTTGCCAGTTGGGAAGGTCAACACCATGGACGACGCGCGACAAGGCCGCCAGGACGAGCGCGGCGATGGCGATGGTGAGAGCGGTACGGACGGGAAAAGGGCGCATGTCAGAACCGCGTGTACACGAAGGGCGCCGCGCCGCGGCCGGCCCATAATTGAATGGCTGCCACGGCTAACGCAATGGCGGCGGCCTGCACGTAAAATGGCGTGCGTCCAAATAGCTCCACGCCGCGGTCGTACCAGGCTTTGGGGACGGCCTGGCCGGCGGCGGCCAGCAGCGAGACCAGGAAGACGCCGGTGGAGACATTCTGCAGGGAGAAGGTCAGCGATGCGATGCGTTTCAGGATGGCGGCGGCCACGGCCGTCGTGGGGCTGCGGAAGAATATCCAGGTGAGGCAGACAAACTGGTAGGTGCAGAAGATCCGGATGGCCCGCGACAACGGGCCGGAGCCGGGACGGCGTCCGCGCCAGGCCTGCCAGCGCCGGGTGACAGCCAGGGCGATGCCGTGCAACAGGCCCCAGATGGCGAACGGCCAGGTGGTGCCGTGCCACAATCCGCCGAGTAGCATGGTGATGACTAAGTTGAGATAGGGCCAGATGCGGGTGCGTTTGCCGGGCAGGGAGAAATAGAGATAGTCGCGCAGCCAGTTGGAAAAGGTGATATGCCAGCGGCGCCAGAAGTCCGCCATGTTCACGGATGTGTAGGGCCGGTCGAAGTTAATCGGAAGGCGCACGCCGAGCAGCAGGCCGCATCCGCGGGCTATGTCGGTATAGCCGGAGAAATCATAATAGAGTTCCAGGGAATATACATAGACGGCCACCAGGTTTTCCATGCCGCTATATAGATTGGGCGTGTCGAAGACGCGATTGACCAGGTTGCCCGCGAGATAGTCGGCGATCAAAAGCTTCTTGGCGAGACCGAAGACGATCAGAAACAAGGCGCGCGAGCCGTCGGCCGGGGCGAGATCGAACTTGCGTGAGAGCTGCTTCAGTATGTCGGCGGGACGGGTGATAGGACCGGCCTGGATGGTCGGAAAAAACGAAGCGGCGGCCATGTAGCCCAGGTAACTGGAGGCGGCGGTAGCATCGTTACGATAGATATCGATGGTGTAAGACAAGGATTGAAAGGCATAGAACGAGAGACTGAGTGGGAAGATCCAGTCCCAAATCGATGGCTGCAGAAACAAGGTCATGTGCCGGGACAAGACGAGTAAGCCCAGGTTCGCGGCCAGACTTAGGCTGAGGAACATACGCCGGACGAAGGCGCGTTTGAAGAATTGCATGCCCTGGCCGGCAAGATAGTCGAGGGAGGAACAAGCCGGGATGAGTGCCAGATAGAATAGTCCGTACCTTGCGCAGAAGAAAAAGTTGGCCGCCAATAGCACGGTCAAGCGGGCCAGGCGCGACCCGGCCACCAACCAATATGCGAGGATAACGACGATTACGAAGAGGAAATACGCGGCACTGGTAGAGTGCACAGGTTACAACAGGCCTCCCGGCTGGTCCCGCGCAGTTAGGTGGATCATGGTGCGAACGGGGAGGGTCGAACTCCCATTCCCTTGCGGGAGCCAGATCCTAAGTCTGGTGCGTCTGCCAATTCCGCCACGTTCGCCCGGCTGCGCTTCTACACGATCATATCATTTTGGCGAATTCGGCGAGTCGTTAACCGGCGGAGTTGGGTGCGCGTAAAGATGGAAGGGATGCGGTTTTCTTTGTGGCCCTTTGACGGAGCGGATATGATGCGGTCGGTCAGGACAAGCGTACCCATGTGTGAACCCCGATTTGTGGAGGAACGCATCGGACAACCGTCATACAACATGGGCACACGATGGCAGCACACGATGGCTTTAGCGGTGGGACGCTCCCTCACGGTCGCGGCTCGGTCGGTCGCGGCTCGGCCGGTCGCGGATCGGGCGATTGGCGGGCGATTGGCGGATCGGGCGATTGGCGGAGCGCTGGGACGCTCCCTCACGGTCGCGGCTCGGCCGATTGGGATCTTGCGCCGACTCGTTAGCCGGCGGAGCCGGCAGCGACCCGCCGGCGCCTGGCTTTCAGCACTTCTAGAGCCGCCGGCACGAGCGAAAGGGCGATGATCCCCAGGATGACCTTTTCGAAATTATGCCGAACGAAGCCGACACCGCCGAGCTCGTAGCCCATCAGGGTCATCAGGACAACCCATCCCGTTACGCCAAAAACATCGAAGGAAAGGAAGCGCACCAGATTCATGCGGGCCACGCCTGCGACGAAAGCCGCGAACGTGCGGATGATGGGAATGAAGTGGGCATAGATCATGGTCCGGCCGCCGTGTTTCTCGTAGAATTCGTGCGTACGATCGAAATGCTCGCGGCGGAAGATGCGGGAGTTGGGGCGGTTGAAGATGTGCATCCCGGTGCCGCGGCCGATCAGATAGCCTGCCGTATCGCCCAGTAATGCGGCGCAGACAAGCAGCACGATCACCAGCCCGATATTAAGCTGGCCGGCACCACAAACCACGCCCACGGTGAACAGCAGCGAGTCGCCGGGCAGAAAGAATCCCACCAGCATGCCGGTTTCGGCGAATACCAGACCGAACAACGCGGCATAGCCGAGCCAGCCGGTGAGAAGTGTACCGAGCAGATGAATCAACCGCTCAGGATCGGTGAGCGAGTGTAGGAAATCCAGCAGGGAATGCATGCATTAGCCGACGTGAGCCGCGGTTCAACCGTGATAGCTCGCGAGCAGCCGGTTGATGACTTCCTCGTGAACCTTGATCTTGCCTTCCTTGGTGAGCGTATCGCGGACCCCTTCTTCAAAGAAAGAGTTGCGGGCGCGGCCCTTCTGGCTCTTGATCTGGTCGCGAATGGCGACGCGCTGGGCGGCGAGGCCGGCCATATCGGCGGGTATCTTCTCCACCACCTTGCAGACCACCTTGGAATCGGCGGCGAGGCCGTTGGGACCGATCAGCGAGCCCACGGGCTTGGTGAATGCGTCGGGAAACATGCCCGCGGACCCCAGCCCTTCGATGGCGCCGGCGTGATCGACGGCGTCGGAAGTCTTGGCTTCCAGGCCCATGGATTTCGCGGCGGCTTCCAGGTCGCCGCCATTCGCGCGGGCCTTGGTCATCAGTTCGTTGGCCTTCTGGTCGACCAGTTTGTTGAGCTTGTCTTTAATCAGCGCATCGCGGACTTTGTTCTGCACTTCATCAAAGCCGGCGGGATGCGGCGGAATGTCGCCGGTGCAAACGGCCAGTGCAATTTTAGTGTTACCGGTCAGCACCACGGGCTGCGAGACTTCGCCCTTCTTCAAGGTGGAGATGGCGTCTTCAAAATCCTTGTTCACGCCCACTTCAGGGAGCGGATCGCCGGGGCCCACGTTTTTCGCCTCGACGTATTGCACGCCCAGATCGGCGGCCACTTTGTCGGGATGGGTGGGATCCTTGGTGAGCGCGGACTGGACTTTATCCGACATCTGCTGCGTCAAATCGTTGATGCGCTGTTTCTTGTACTCGACGGCCAGTTGGGCTTTCACTTCGTCGAAGGGCTTCAACTGCGGCTGATCATGCGCCAGGACCTGCAGGATGTGGTAGCCGTAGGTGGTCTTCACGGGGTCGCTGATCTCGCCCACTTTCAGGGAGAAGGCGGCCTTATCGAATTCCGGAACCATCTGGCCGTGCACCACGCCGTCGTATTCCCCGCCCTTGTCCTTCGAACCGGGGTCATCGGAGTATTTCTTGGCCATCTCGGCGAAATTCGCGCCTTTTGCGGCGCGCAACTGCTTCACCAGGTCGTCGGCTTTGGCCTTCACGGTGGCGTCGGACTTGGGATCTTTGTCGTTGGTCTTCAGCAGGATGTGGCGGACGTTGACACGCTCTGGGAGGCGGTAGGAGTCCTTGTTTTCGGTATAGACGCGCAGCAGATCGGCATCGGTCGGTTGGATGGTCTGCTCCAATTTGGCCTGATCGATGATCACGATGCCGAGATCGCGCTTCTCGGGCACCTGGTAAATGGGCTTGTTCGTTTCGTAGCTCTTGCGCAATTCGTCCGGGGTGACCTGGATTTCGGAGCGGTATTTGTCGCCCGAGATCTTGACGTATTGAAGTTTGACCTTGTCGTTGCGCTGCTTATATTCCTGCTCGATTTCCTGGGGGGTGACGATGGTGCCTTCGAGGGCGACATCGCGCAGTTTGGTGATGAGTACCTGGCGGGCCATCTCTTCTTCGAACTGCGGGATGGTGAGATTCTGCTGGGAAAGCATGTTGGCGTAGGCATCTTTGCCGGCAAACTTGCCATCCTGAAACAATTGGGGCAGGGTTTGCTTGATGGCGCCGGCCAGGTCTTCATCGGAAACCTTGAAGCCCAAGCGGGTCGCCTCGTAAGCCAGGGCGCGCTCGGTGACCATAGAATTGATGAACTGTGGGACATAGTGCGGCAACAGTTCGGGCGGAATCTGGCGGCCGCGCAGTTGCATCTGGACTGCCTGCTGGACCTCAGGCACGGTGATGGCATCTTTGCCGATTTGGGCGACCACCTGGTCGGAATCGCCGCCACCCAGGTTGTAGCTGGGCACCAGGTAGGTCAACATGGACAAGGCCACCACGAGAAGCAAGCCGCCGAGCATGATGCGGACCACTTTGTCTCGGCTGCGGAACAGATCAAACATGTAGCGTAATCTCCTGAAATAAGGGGAAATTTCAGTATAGCAGGACCTACCGGGAGCATGCCCGAGGCATGACCGGTTTTTGGGCGGCCAGAGCCGGCTGAAAGCCGGCTGCGGCCAAGATTGGCCGCCCTCCAACCACTACTCTTGGCGGAGGGCTTGAATGGGATCGATGCGCGCGGCGCGCCGGGAGGGCACCCAGGCGGCCACCATGGCCGTCGCCGACAGAGCCGCGACAGCAGCCGCCAATATCCAGGGATCCCGCGCGGAGACGTGGAACAGCATGGCGGCGAGCAGCCGCGCCGCGAACAGCGATCCCACGATGCCCAGAGCGGCGCCGGCAAAGGTCCAGCGCGCGGCGTGCCCGAGCACCAGCCGAACGACCGCGCCGGGTGTCGCGCCCAGCGCCATGCGCACGCCGATCTCCGGTGTGCGCTGCGCGACCACGAACGAGACGACCCCGTAGAGACCGATGGCCGACAGCAATAATCCCATGGCGGCGAACAGGCCCAGCAGCCAGGCGTTGAAGCGGGGCCGCTGGGCAAGTTTGCCGGCGCGCTGGGCGAGGGTTTCGATATTGACGGGCAAAGTAGGGTCGATGGCCGCGACCTCGGCGCGCACCCAGCGGGCCATGGCGGATGGGTCCATCGGGCCGCTCAGGATAGCCGTCGCGGTGCGCCCAAGAGGCTCCGGCGAATGGTCGCGCACGACGTAGAACTCCGGATCGTCGCTCACCATCAAGGCGCTGTTCTTCACGTTGCCGGCCACTCCAACCACCGTCAGCCAGGGGCCGGAGCGAAACGGGCCGGGACGGATCTGGCGGCCCAGGGGATCTTGGCCTGGAAACATGCGACGGGCCAGCGAATCGCTCAAAATGATGGGGTTCTGGTGCGGGTCGCGGTCTTCTTCGCGGAATCCGCGCCCGCGCAGGATGGGAACGCCAAGCGCCGCAAAATATCCGGGAGTGACGGCGCGCCAGGTGACCATGCCGCCGGTCCCTTCGGCCGCGGGCGGACGTCCGGCTACATCGATGACGGAATAGATGGTCGAACGCGGCGTTCCGCTGAGCGGCACGGAGTCGCTGAGGGCGAATCCGGCCACACCGGGGATGGCATGCAAACGCCTCTCGAGATCCTCAAAGAAGGCCAGTTGCGCAGCGGGTTCGTCATAGGATTTCCGGCCCAGGGTGACGGTAGCCGTCAGCACGCGGGTGGTTCGCATGCCGAGCGGCTGATTCTGCAGGTTCCAAAGGCTGCGCAGCAACAGGCTGGCGCCAGTGAGCAGGATCAGCGACGCGCAGATCTGCCCGGCTACCAGCGCGTGACGAAGAAAGCTATGGCGGGCGCCCAGGGTTCGCCATCCGGTCAGGGTTTCGGCGCGCGGCGTTTCGAGGGCGGGGACCAATCCAAAGACCACGCCGGAAAACAAGGAGATCGCCATGGTGAAGAGCAGCACCCGCAGGTCGACCGTAGCCTGCTGCAAGCGGGGTATGCCTTCCGGCGCGATGGTGACGAAGATGCGCAGCAGCAGGACGGCGAGGGCGCATCCTGCCGCGCCTCCGGCAAGCGCCAGGAGCAGGCTTTCGGTGAGGGTCTGACGCCATAGCCGGCCGCGGGTGGCGCCCAGCGCGAGGCGCACGGCAAGCTCCCGGCGGCGGGTGGCGGCCCGGGCCAACAAGAGGTTCGCGACGTTGGCGCAGGCGATCAGCAGCACGGCCAGCACCGCGCCGAGCAGAATCCAGGAAGCCAGGCGCGCATCGTGGATCTGGCGGTCGCGGAGCGCGCGTACCCGCAGTTTGACCTCCTTGCGGAATGGCCCGGGAACGAAATTCAGCGACTCTTGAAAAAGCGGCTGCAAAGCCGCGGCGGCTTGCTCCGGCGTAACGCCGGGTTTCAGGCGCGCGACGGACTGCAGCACGCGGCCGGTGTTGGGCCTGTGCTGCGCGGCTTCATCCATGGCCTGCGGCACCACTACGTCGGCATGTTCCAAGGTGGGCAATTCGAAATCCGGCGGCAGGACGCCGAGGATGGTGGCGGAGTGGCCATCGAGCGGGATCGTTTTTCCCACGATGCCGCGATCCGCGGCGAAGCGGCTCATCCAGAGGCCATAGGAAAGAAGCGCGACCGGCGGCGCGTTGGGACGGTCCTCATCGCGCGTGAAGTTGCGGCCCAACAGCGGCTGCACGCCGAGCGTGGGAAGGAAGCTGGCCTCCACCTGCGCGCATGCCAGGCGCACCGGCCGTGTGCTGGTCAAGTCGCAGTCGTTCATGCCGGCCCACGAGGTAAGGGAAGTGAATGGCTGCTGGCGCGCGCGCCATTCCATGTAATCGGTGCCCAGCATGAACTCCTGCGGGATGATGGGCGCCACAAACCCGACAGAAACCAGGCGTTCGGACCGCGCGTAGGGAAGGCTGCGAAACAGGATGCGGTCGACCACGCTGAAGACGGCGGTGCCGGCTCCAGTTCCGAGCGCAATGGCCAGCACGGCGGCCACCGTGAAGGTGGGGGATCGCACAAAACCGCGCGCGGCATAGCGCAGATCCTGCGCGAGAATATCCAGATGGCGGCGGGTGGTCATTTTGATTTAGAAACCACGGCGGGGTCGAAGTTCCCGGATACGCTACCATCGGGCGTGGAGTTGGCGCGGCGGCAGATCCGGATTCGCGGGGTGGTGCAGGGAGTTGGCTTCCGTCCGTTCGTGTATAACCTGGCGCGGAGGATGGGGCTGGCGGGATATGTCTTGAACTCTTCGGCGGGGGTGGTGGTGGAGGTGGAAGGCGCGCCGGACATGCTGGACGGTTTCGCCGCGGCGCTGCGCAACGAGGCGCCGCCACTGGCGCGCATCGAAGAGCTACGGGTGGCCGGAATCGAGCCGCTGGGAGAACGGGACTTCACGATTCGCGAGAGCCAGGCGCAGGAAGGCGAATTTGTGCTGGTATCGGCCGACGTGGCCACCTGCCCCGACTGCTACCGCGATTTCACCGATCCAGGCAACCGGCGGTATGGCTATGCCTTCACCAACTGCACCAACTGCGGGCCGCGCTATACGATCATCCGCGACATTCCATACGATCGGCCGAACACGACGATGGCGGTCTTTCAAATGTGCGCCGCGTGCCAGGCGGAGTACGACGATCCGGGCAACCGGCGGTTTCATGCGCAGCCCAACGCGTGCGCGGAATGCGGGCCGCGATTATCCGCGCCGGTGGCGGAAGCGCAGCGGCGTTTGAGCCAGGGCGAGATCGTGGCGATCCGGGGATTGGGAGGGTTCCACCTGGCCTGCGATCCGCGCAACGATGGCGCGGTGCGGCGGCTGCGGGAACGGAAGCGCCGCAGCGACAAACCCTTCGCCCTGATGGCACGCGATCTGAATGCGGCGGAGGCTTTCTGCGCGGTTTCCGACGACGACCGGCGGGCGCTGAGCGGCCCGCGGCGGCCGATTGTGGTGCTGCCCCGGAGAGCCGATTCGGGCATTTCGGCGGCGGTCGCGCCGGGGAACAATACGATCGGCGTGATGCTGCCTTATACCCCGCTGCACCATTTGTTGTTCAGGGGCACAGCTTACGACGCGCTGGTGATGACCAGCGGGAATTTGAGCGAAGAACCGATCGTGACGTCGAACGAAGAGGCGCTGGTGCGGCTGGGGCCCCTGGCGGACTGGTTCCTGCTGCACGATCGCGACATCTACATGCGCGCCGACGATTCGGTGGTGCGCACGTTCGAGGGTGCGGAACGCGTGCTGCGGCGGTCACGCGGATTCGTGCCGCAGGCGATCGATTTGGGCATGGAAGCCGCCGAAATCCTGGCATGCGGCGGCGAACTGAAGAATACATTTTGTCTCAGCAAAGGGCGGTATGCGGTGCTCAGCCAGCATATCGGCGACATGGAGAATTACGAGACGCTGGTCTTCTTCGAAGAGACGCTGGCGAACCTGAAGAAGCTGTTCCGCGTGGAACCGCGCGCGGTAGCGCACGATTTGCATCCGGGCTACTTGAGCACGCAATACGCGCTGCGGGTGCCGGACCTGGAGAAGATCGGCGTGCAGCACCATCACGCGCATATCGCCAGTTGCATGGCCGAGAACGGATTGCGCGGCAAAGCGATCGGGGTGGCGCTGGATGGCACCGGCTACGGAACCGACGGCAAGATCTGGGGCGGCGAATTCATGGTGGCGGATTACGGTGGATTCGAACGGCGCGCGCACCTGCGCTATGTGGCGCTGGCGGGTGGCGACGCGGCGGTACGGCAGCCCTGGCGGCCGGCGCTGGCGTACCTAGCCGATACCTTCGGACCGGCGGCCGAGTTTCCGGAACTCGCGATATGGCGGGCCATCCCGGAGAGCCGGCGCAAAGCGGTGCGTAGCATGATCGCGCATCGGGTGAACACCATCGAGACATCGTCCTGCGGCCGGTTGTTCGACGCGGTGGCGTCGCTTATCGGGTTGCGCCAGCAGATCAATTTCGAGGGTCAGGCGGCGATTGAATTGGAGACGATCGCGGCGGAGGGAATGGAGGAGAGCTATCCGTTTGCGCTTGACGCGGACACCGTGGATTTCCGGCCGGCGATTGAACGGATCGTGGCGGAGGCGCGTGCCGGCGCGCCGGCGGCGGCGATTGCGGCGCGCTTTCACAATACGATGGCAGAAGCGATCGCGGAAGTTTGCCGGCGCCTGCGCGCGGAAGAGAAGCTGAACCGCGTGTGCCTGAGCGGCGGGACGTTCCAGAATATGAAGCTGTTGGCGCGTACGCTAGCGGGTCTGCGGCGGCTGGATTTCGACGTATTCATCCACGCGCAAGTGCCGCCGAACGACGGCGGCATTGCGCTGGGACAGGCGGCGATTGCCACAGAGATGCTGCGGCGCGGATGATCAGGGCATCTTGGCCGTATCGTCGAAGGTCACGGTGACCTCGGCGGTCTTGCCTGGGTCGATGTCGATGGGAGCAGGCTTGGCGTCTTTCATGTACATGCCCATGGACGAACCGGAAGGCGGCGGGCCGGATGCGCCATCATAGCCTCCCGTGGGATCATAAACGGCGGCGACGTAAACCGGCGAGCCGGCTATATCGGTAAACGTCACGCTGCCATCCTTGGCCGCGGTCATCTGCATGCCGGTTGGCATGGCGTTGCCTTGGGTAAAATCCGGCGAATCGAACATGAACACCTGAATTTTGTGTTTGTCGTCGACGGTTCCGGATCCGGTGTAATTCACTTTTACTTTCAAGGTGCGGGGGGCGGCCTTATCCTGTGCGTTGGCGGATTGGAATCCGGACGCGAGGATCAACAGGCCCGCGGCGAGGTACAGGGTCTTCTTCATTTAGCGCTGGTCTCCTTCTTAGGACATAACGCCGAGTACGGCGATGTTGTTCCAAGGATCTCACAGATTTGAGCGGGGCGGGGTTGAGGGGGGTTACCGGCCGCGATTGGAGCGATGGCGCGCTTCGCGGTTGAGGCGCAGGCGCTTGTTGTTCTCCACCCAGGCGAGATAAAGGTTGACCGTGGCCTGCACTTCAGGAGGGGTTGACGCCTTTTCCCGGACACCTGCCAGGACTTCGCCCACAAGGCGGGCCTCTTCCGCCTGCAGGCTGGCGAGGCGTTCCTTCTTCCTCTCATCCGGCGAACCAGGGAACATGGCCAACGCCGCGATCACGTTTGCGTCGTGGGGCGTAAACCGGAGCGTGCTTGCGGTTGCCATATTTCAGGTCTAACGCGTTCGCGCTCTAGCCGCGACACTGATGATCGCCGTGCAATTGGGGTAGAATCCCGATCAGAAAGCCGCCGACTGTGAGTTCATCCGGCATGTTCGTCACCCTCCCATGCCGCACTCCGCATGCACCGCGCGCACGGCCTTCTCCAGGCCGTCACGGCTGACCACAATGGCGATGGTCAATTCGCTCGAACCTTGCGCGATGGCGATGATATTCACTCTTTCGCGCGAAATGGCGGTGAAGATCCGTCCCGCGATGCCGGGCTTACCCTGCATGCCTTCGCCCACCACGGCCAACAGGCCCACCTTCTCGTCGACCTGGATGGGATGCACATAATCGTGGGCCAACTCGAGCGCCAGCGCCGATTCGAGCGCATGCCGGCTCTTCGCCAATTCCTCGGTGCGCACCAGGAAACAGAAATTCTGGCGGTAGCTGGAACTGGAGAAGACCAGCACTTCCACGTTGGCGCGATCCAGCGCATCGAGCGCACGGGCCATCACGTGGGCGCCGCTCAACTCGGGGCTGGCGGGCTCCAGCGAAATCATGGCCACTTGCGCGAGAGATGTCACGGCGCGCGCGCCGGTGGCCGCGCCGATGGTGGACAGAATGCGCGTGCCCGGCTTGGCGGGCGCGAAACTGTTCTTGCTCCAAACGGGAATCTTCTTTTCAATGAGCGGCGCCAGCGTGCGCGGATGCAGCACTTTAGCGCCGTTGTAGGCCAACTCGGCGGCCTCCGCATAAGTCACTTCATTCAGCACCACGGCAGAAGGCACCAGGCGCGGATCGGCGCTCATGATGCCATCCACGTCGGTCCATATCCACAGCTCCGCGGCGTCCAGCGCGGCCGACAGAATCGAGGCTGAGAAATCCGAGCCGCCGCGGCCCAGCGTGGTGGGGCGGCCGTCCGCGGTGGCGCCGTTGAACCCCGTGACCACGGGCATCACACCGCGTTCAAGCAGCGGTAGGAGGCGCGCCCGAGCCTTAGCGCGGGTGGGTTCCATCAAGGGCGAGGCATTCCCGAAGACCGCATCGGTGACCACGATTTCCGCGGCGTTGACGGCTTCGGCGGGCGTACCCTGCGTATTCAGGTATTCGGAAATGAGCAGCGCCGACAGCCGCTCACCGATGGCTACGGCTTCATCCACCGAACGCGGCGGCATTTCGTTGAGCATCAGCATGCCGCCGGCAATGCGTTCGAATTCGGCGATCAGATGCGCGATGCCGTCGGCGGCAGGCTGCTGACGCGCGGGAGGCAGCAACTCGGCGCAGGTGGCGAGGTGACGCTCGCGCAGTTTGGCGATATTGGCCTGCAATCCCGCTTGGTCTCCGGCTTCTGCGCGGCGCAGGGTATCGAGCAGCAGGTCCGTAATCCTGGACATAGCCGAAACCACGATCGCCACCGGGCGGCCGGGCATGGGCTGGGCGGCGATTCCGGCGGCGATGCGCATGCGTTCGGCCGACCCGACGCTGGTGCCGCCGAACTTCATTACCAGTAGTTCGTTCAACTGAAATCCTTTCCGTTAGTTAATCGTGCCCGCACGACCCGTAAAATCTCTTCTTCCACGCGATCGAGCGAAAGTCCGGTGGAATCGATATAAACGGCATCGGGCGCCTGGGTGAGAGGCGCTTCGGCGCGGGTGCGGTCGCGCTGGTCGCGTTCGCGGATCTGGGCGGCGATAGCTTCGGGCGTTACGGCTTCACCCTGATCGCGGGAGTCGCGCACGCGGCGGCTGACGCGCTCCCCGGGATCGGCGTCGAGGAAGATCTTGACGTCGGCATCCGGGAAGACCACGGTGCCGATGTCGCGGCCCTCCATAATGACGCTGGTGCGCAGTCCCAGCGCGCGCTGCTTCTCCACCAGGGCGTGTCGCACGCCCGGGATCGCGGCGACCACAGACGCCTGCTGGCCAACTTCGACGGTGCGGATGGCGGCTGTAACGTCCTCACCGTTCAGCAGCACGGCTGGGGGGGAAGGCTGCAAGTCGATATCGGCCGCACGCGCCAGCTGTTCCATGCGGTGCATGTCCGCGGTGTCGGAGTTCTGCCGCATAGCCCACAGCGCCACGGCCCGATACATGGCGCCGGAATCGATATAAGTGAAACCCAGCCGTTCCGCGAGCCGGCGCGCGATGGTGCTTTTACCGGCGCCGGCGGGTCCGTCGATGGCGATGACTACTCGCCGGGATGTCTTAGCCACTATTGCTTGTCCGAAACTACTTGCATGACGTTGCGCTTGGCGCCGCTGTCGGTGATCTGCACGACAACCTGGCGCTGTTCTTTGGAGGCGGTGAGCATGGTCAGTTGCGCCGTAGCCATGGTGGATTCGGTCTTCCAGCCGTTGCCGTCGAGGCCTTTCTTGTAGAAGGCGACGATGGAGTCCGCGGCATCGGGCGATTCCAGCACGAGATTGCTGGTGTTCTTGTCGGATGCGGATTGCGCCATCACGACTTTGGATGGACTGTAGATGGGCACGTCTTTCGGGTAACCATCGGGCACCTTGTTCTCGTTGAAACTCATGGTGGCGCTCTTGCCATCTTTCCCGGTCACGGTGATCGCGCCGGCATCTTTGCCTTTGTCCTGGTAGCTGACCTTGCCATCGGAGGTGGTCACGGTGTGGGTCCGGCTGCAGGCGGCGCCGGCCATCAGCAGGCCGGCGACCAGCAGCGCGCCGAGCGGCCGCCGCGGTCTTTTGACTGTTCGAGAGTACATGGAAGGTAGAATAGCAGGAGCGATGACTGCAAATGAATTCGACGAACTGGTGCAAGGGGCCTATGGGCGGATTCCTTCCCAGTTCCGGAAACGGCTGCAAAACGTCGCGATGTTGGTGGAAGCGGAGCCGTCGCCCGCGCAACTGGCGGAAGCCGGAGTGGGACCGGGCGGGACTCTGCTGGGCTTGTACCAGGGGCGTCCGCTGCCACAGCGTAGCGTCTTCGAGAGCTTCGCGATGCCGGATCGGATCACGATATTCCAGGGTCCGCACGAGCGGCTGGCACACTCGGAAGCGCAATTGAAGCAGATGGTCGAAGATACGGTGTGGCACGAGGTAGCGCACTATTTCGGCATGGACGAGCGGCAGGTGCGGGCGGCTGAGAGAAGACGGGCCAGTCGCTAGTGGCCGGTGGCTGGTGGCTGGTGGCTGGGGATTAGCCCTTCAATATAGGGCACGCGGAGCTGGGGCGCCGGCCATCCTGCCGTATGGCTCCAGATAGCTGCGCGCGCCGGCGGCCATCAGGCCCAGATCGGTCGGCCCCTGAAACAGTAAGAAGCCTTGCTTCATATACTTCTGGGCAATCTCGGGCGTGGCGGCGGGGCGGCCCAGGAATTTTCCATGGCGCTGCCCAGCTTCGGCAATGCGCGCGATGGCCGCCTCGAGCTTGGGCTCGTTCTGGCGGCCGCGCAGGCCGAGTGAAAACGACAGGTCGCTGGTGCCGATGAAGAGCACGTCCACGCCAGGCGTGGCGGCGATCTCGTCGATGCGTTCGACGGCGCGCGCCTCTTCAATAATGATGATCACCATCACGTTCGCGTCGGCCGAATCGTGATAGTTCGCCTCGCCCGCGGGCCAGGTGGTGCGCGCGAGAACGGGCCCGGAGCCGCGCCGTCCGGCGGGCGGATAGCGGCAGGCGGCGGCGGCCTGCGCGGCCAGCTCCGGCGTGCTGGTGAAGGGGAACATCACCCCGCTGACGCCGGCATCCAAGACGCGTTTGGCGGTCCAGAGATCGTTCACCGGTACACGCGCGTAAGTCAGCGCGGGAAGCCCGCGGGTAGCCAGCACGATGTTGCGCAGCGTTTCGAGAGTGATGGGCGAGTGTTCCATCTCGACCCACAGAAAATCGAAGCCCAGCGTAGCGGCTTGTGCGGCGACGTCAGGGTTGGCCACGGTGATGGTCGCGGCCACTACCGGCTGACCTTCGCGCAAGCGTTTTCTGACGGGGTTTTCCCAATTTGTAGTCATTGTTTGATTAACCAGACTTCCGCCACTTCGCAGCCGCGGCCGTTGCCGCCAAGTTCCGCTTCACGGTACCACGACAGGTCCAACTCGCCCTGCGCGGTGGCGGCGCGCGGGATCTCGAATTCGAGGGGGCGGACGGGTTGCGGCTTCAGCATGAGTGGATGGATTTCGAGGGCGCCGGCGGACAGCCGGATCTTGCGGCCCGGACTGTCGCCCGCGTAGACCACGCGGATGCGATACTGTGCGGCGGGATCGAGACCGGTATAGCGCATCTGCAAAGGCTCATCGTAAAACGATTCGGCATAGGTCCACCAGGACCTGGGCCATTGAGGATGATATTCCAGGCTGGCACTGCCGCGCAGCAGGTGCGGCTGGCGGGTGGGATCGCCGAGATCGTCGTAGAAGCCGCCGGGCCCGGGATCGGTCCAGTTGAGAATGCGCCCGATTTCGGCCGGGTCGGCGCGCGCGTCGGCGAAACGGCGTTCCAGCCACAAACGGTTATTCAGCGGCACGTCGAGCGTATCGAGGCTGGCGCCGCGATCCACCCCGATGGCCTGGTAACGCGGCACGCTGAGCTGCATGCCGATGCTTTGAAACAGCGCCTCGGCCAGCTCGAAAATCCGGGCGCGCCAATCGGGCGCGACGGGATGCGGGGCCGCGCGATCCAGAATTGCGGCAGCCGCGGCGGGGTCGCGCGACGCGCGCAGCTCTCGCATGGCTTCCTCTTCAAGGGACGTTTCATAGAGCAGACGGCGGCGCGTATAGGCGTCGTAATAAGCCCGGTAGAGCGCCTGCTGGAAGCGCCAATTCCGCAGTACGCCGGGAGGAGCGGCGCGCGCCATCGCCTGGAACTGGTCGAGCGTGGCGTCAACGCCGGTGTGCGACGCGAGCGCTCCGTGCCAGTTACGCTCCAGGGCCAGCAGGCCTTGCGCGAAGCTTTCGCTGAATGCGTCCCCGATGAAATAGCGGCTGTACTGGCGCAGGATTTCGGTTACGTCCTGGTCCGGATTCCAACCGAGCGCGCTCCATACAAATTTGTTGACGTCGTCATTGGAGCCTTCCGAGTAGCTGATGAAGCCGATGGTGGGCGGCTGGAACAGGCGGAAGATGCGCGCTTCTTCGAGCGGCCGGGGGTTGATGCTTTCGCGGCCTTCGGTGAGCGCGAAGGCGGGGTCCCAATCCTGGACTGGAAACTGGCATTGAATGTTGTGCGTGATATCCGGATAGTCGCGGATGGGGTAGCGCGCCGGCACGGCCGCACGCAGGGCGGGCAGCGAGATGCGGCTTTGCGGGCCGAAGACCACGCCCGTAAGCCAGTCTGGCTGGCGGTTGCGCAGGATGGCCAGGAACTCGTCAAGCCACGCCTGGTTGAAGCTTTGCGGGGAAACCCACATCTGCGCGCGCGGATGATATCGATGCAGGACCGCGGTTTCTTTTTCGAGTAGAGCCATGAGGGGCTGGGGCGCGGTGTGGCCGGGATCGCCGCCGGGCACGAAAACGGCATCGACGCGCGGAAGCCGGCGGAACACTTCGCCCCACTCACGGAGGGCGGACTCGACGGTGGCGGGGTCGGTATAATCGCGATCCATCGCGGGATACCAGATCCAGACGTCGAGGCCGTAGGAATCGAGCAGGCGCGAAAGCTCGATCATCATGCGCATTGGCGGCAAGGGGAAGTGCGGGCTGTCGGCGGCATCGTCGGAGCGGGGCGGAATCAGCTCCACGGCATTGCTGCCAAAGACCGCGAGATCGCGAATGTATTGTTCGAAGACGGGGACCGACCATGCGTCATACGTATTGGACTTCGGGCGATAGCCGAGTTGATGGCCGCGCAGCGGGTAACGCGGAGCGCTGATTTCGGAGAAACCATCGGGCAATTGGATGGATCCGCGCGCGATGCGCAATTCGCGCAGCAGGCGGCCGACGCCGAACAGGATGCCGCGCGCATCGTTGCCGGAGACGGTTACGCTGTGCGGCCCGCTGTGAATGGCGTACCCCTCGGCTGGCCCTGAGCCTCGCTGCAGCTCGACGGTGACTGTGGCGGCGGAGCCCAACTCCCAGCGGATGCCGGACCGTTTTTCGACTTCTTCCAGCAACAGGACCACCGCCTTGTTTTCCTGCGGGGAGAGCGCCGGTGGAGGCACGACGGTGGCGCTGGTTAAATCCAGGGCCCTGGCGGGCATGGCGAGGGCGGCGATGAGCAGAGGAATCGCGAGCCGGAGCACGAATCAAATGGATAGCACATTTGAGGGGCGGCCTGTCCTGGTGGACGGGTTAAGGGCGACATGAATGTGGAAGCACACGATGGCTTTGGAAGCTGCGGCGGCAATCCAGTACGTTGTTGCCGAGCTGTTTGAGGTTCAAGACTTCTAATCGGAGACGAGCGCTGGGACGCTCCCTCACGGTCGCGGCTCGGCCGATTGGCGGCTCGGCCGATTGGGATCAACTTCTCACTTTCATGTCGCACCCACGGCAAGGTAAAAGTTTTTTTTTGATCCCGTTTTCGCGGCGATGTCGCGTTAAGGGTGAGAGCGATTGAACGCACTCACCTAAAAGGAGATCAAAAGGATGAAAACCAATCTGTTCCTCGCTGCCCTGTTTACGGCTTCCATGGCCATGGCCCAAGTGATGATCCCGGACGGCACCCGCATCCGCCTCCGCCTGGAAGAAAACCTTTCCTCGGAATCCGCCGACCTCGGCCAGACCGTTGACTTCGCCGTCACCCAGGAAGTGCGCATCGGCGATGCCATCGTCATCGCCAACGGCGCGCCCGCCACCGGCAGCATCGTCAAAGTGGAACCCCGTCGCCGCATGGGCCGCGCGGGCATGCTGGATTTCTCCATCGAGCGCGTGCAGATGGTGGACGGCAACTGGCTGAATGTGCGCTACACGCCCAACAAGAATCATGGCAAGGGCAACGGCGCCGCCGCCGGCGTGACCACCGGCATCCTGGCGGTAGTCTTCTGGCCCGCCGCGCCACTGGGCCTGCTCATCAAGGGCCACGACGTCGAAATCAACAAAGGCCGCACCTACGATGTCTTCGCGGATGCCAGCACCTACGTGGCCGGCGCGATGGCCGCCAGCACGCCGCTGATGACCCGCGCGCTGCCGCAAGCACCGCCCACCATGCTGCGCCAGCCCAACGGCGCGCCGGTAAACAACGGCGGACTGCCGGCGGGGGTGAACACGGTGCCTAACCCGGTGCTGGTGAGCAACGCCTCGGCGGTGAACACGGCGCCGGCGCAAGCGGCCGCGGACACGCAAGGCAACCCGGCCACGCTAACGATCAACTCGAACCAGCCGGGCGCGGACATCCAGGTGGACGGGATGTTCGTAGGCAACGCGCCGACCACCATCCAGTTGGCGCCGGGAGTGCACCGGGTGGTGTTGCAGCAGGGATCGAACGTGTGGCAGCGGGACCTGCAGATCACGGGTGGATCGGTGACGATCAACGCCACCTTGGGTCATACAGCCACGCTACGAGCTTCCCGCTGAAATTGGACCGTCAGCGGCAGCGGCCGGGGGCGCACCATGCGCTCCCGGCTTTTTTGTTTTTTGGGGCGGCACTAGCTTGTCACGTAGCTACCGCGCATTTATGGATCGGCCACTCGGCGGGGGCCGCGCGGAGTCCTCCACAAGAAATCGTGACGGGGGACGGGCACCCTTGGCTATCCTCGCCTGTACTCGTGATTTCGACCAAAAGGGCCCGCCGGACCTAAGGGGTTTGCCCATGGCCACCGAAAATCAGATCGATATGAGAGAATCTGGATTACTAGTTCCAACGCCCAAGCTGATACCTCGCGTTCGCGAGCTCTAAAGACACAGGGCGATGAAGTTCTAGACGGAGGACGGGGGCAGCGCAATGGCGGTCGTTAGGCTTAATGAACTCGCACGAGAGCTTGAGGTCAAAGCCTCGTTCATTCTGGAAACTCTACAGAAAATGGGCGTTCACCGGAAGCTAACCCATTCGAGTGCGATCGACGCAGAACTCGCCCAGAAGATTCGAAATCGGCTAGGTGCTGAGCACACAACCGCCCGCACGCCGGATGTGACAGCCGAATCAATCGCGGAACTCGAACTCGAGCCAGATACGAATGCACGACTCACCTCACTTGCAGAAGAAGTTAGCACTTTTCGCTCTAAGGGGCCTCTTGAACCGCTTGCGGCGAGAAAACTGTCGGAGTATTTCCGTTTGCAGCATATCTATCACAGTACCGGCATCGAAGGAAACAGGCTTTCGCTGAGAGAAACCGAGGTCGTACTGTTGGAAGGCGTTGAGCTTCGCGACAGGCCAATCGCCGACCAAGTCGAGGTGAAGGATCTCGACGCAGCATTCCATTTCCTCGAAGTGTGCGCTCAACAAGACGAGCCCTTTCGCGAAATCGACTTCCGTGAAATGCATCGATTGACCGTGGGCGACAAGCCCGAAGCGCGACCGGATCCGATCGACATGCTGGCGTAGTAATCACAGGCAGCGAGCTGAAGCCTCCAGAGCCTTTGGCCGTCCCGGGACTGGTCCAACAGTTAATGCAAAGCTGGCACACGAACGGGAACTGTAACCTTCAACAAGGGGCAGTCAGTCTGCTTTGACGGCCAAGGGAAACCCATCTCAGGCGAGGGCAAGTTCGAGATCAGTCCCACATCGGAAGGCCAAGCAGTTGCCGGCTGGCTAGGTGCGACCCGCTTGTCCGCTAAAGGGAAGATGTTAAAGGCTGCTGCGATGCTTGAGTTCGAGCCCAGGTACCCGTGGCAGAAATGGATGGCATTCGCAGCCGTCGGTGGAATCGGGTTGACCCTAGCAGTTCTATGGTTTCGGAGATATCGCCTTTCACAACAGAGCCAATGATAAAACAGTCATACGCTCCTAAAGCCCTCGCTCCGCTTTCCACTTAGTGAATCCGTTGGCCCATGCTGCATTGGCTATGTCTTTTATATTTTCGCGAGTCAGCCTTTCGGCCAGAAATCCGTTATACAACGTCTTAGTGCGGGCGTCCGTATCGTAGTTCTTGGGACTTCGCATACTTCCGATGCCTCTCGTGATGTAATTGAGGAGTTCGTCGTACTGATCCTTGTTATATGTCGATTCCGATGGACGGGCCTTCCCAACCGCCCTCTCCAGCAGCAACCGATTGTACGTCTTAACCAGTTCGTCGCACATCTCTTCGATGCCATAACCTGCCAGATAGGTCCTGGCCAATTCCAGCTCGTTGATTCCGGTTAATAGCCTGGCTTAACCGTCACAAGGAGTTGGACATATTCGCATTCGCGTGATCGCGCACCACAAGGTTACGGCTATACATCCATTTATGGATGGTAACGGGCGCGTCGCCCGGCTGCTCCTAAATCTCATCTTATTGAGATATGGATACCCAGTCGTGAATATCAAACGAGACGACAGGCCCCGATATTACGAGGGGCTAACTTTTGCCGACCTTGGCTTGTATTCGGCCCTGATTAGCCTGGGACTCGACCGTTCACTAGAAGTATTTGGCGAGATGAAAAGGGTTCGCGAGGAAACCGACCGAATGAAAGTCTGGGCCGACAAGCTCGGCCAGAAGGAAGCGGAATCAGCCCACCGAAGAGAGGAACGCGAATATAGAATATGGCTTTCGTCGTTTGAGGCGATCAGGTTGAAGTTCCAGAGCAGGGCAGAGCTGCTGGATGACCAACTGGAAAATGTGGACATCACCTTCAAGGCCTATCCTGCACCTGACTTTTCCAAGTATATTCAGCTTCGCGACAAGGGCGCGCCCCGCAGAGTTGGTTCTTCTCAGTGAGGTTTCACGATAACGAAGGCACTACGCAGCATTTCTTCTTCCGGTTCTTTCGTGACTATGCGCTTCATTGGAATGACCGTGAGAATATTCCGCTCCAACTGAACTGGTTTATCGGTGGCGAGGAATCGCCGATGGACAACCCGAGCATACGCCTTCGCGAGCTTTGGATTAACAAACAGAAGGGGCTCTTTGTGAACCGGGTGGAAGGCGGCAAGCTGGCCTCGACGGCTGAACCATCTTCGTCGCGAGTTGCTGAGCAGTTTTTTGAAGATGTGCTCAGAGCGTGTTTCGGAATAGGCTAGATTAGATTAGTTAGGCCGAATAAAGGAAGGCTTCGATTTCGTCGATGCGCCGGTCCGCGTCGCCGTAGCCTATTTCAATCAGCTCTTTGGTGTACTTGGAAGTGAACAACAGATAGCTCATCAAATCCGAACAGGATGCGGGGTCGCGGCCCAGGCTGTTAATGAAATACTGGATCAGATAGGGCATGTCCTTCTGGTGTATTTCCGCCAGGTGGGACAAATCGACAGAAGGCGTCAGGAGCAGTGTCTTCAACGGGCGAATTTTCTCGCAGGCTTCGGTGCCCGGTTGGCCGATCTGGCCGTTGCCGAGTAACTGGTTCAGGCGCTCCAGGTGTTCAATGTCAGCCGCCAGGTGATCCAGAAACATGACGTTGAAGAGCACTCCCATGATCTGCGCCAGGGACGGGTCTCTCTGATCGGCGGCTTCCTCCTGGTGTTCCAGTTTTTCGCAGCGGACGCCGATCGCCACGATCCTGCGTGCGCCCAGCCGCACCACCGGGCTAAGGGGCTGTTGCAGGCGGATGCAGCCGTCCCCGAAGAAGGCTGTCCCCAGCGCCGTTTGCAATTTCACCGGCCGAAAGACCAAAGGGATGGCCGCGGACGCGCAGATATGATCGACCGTAATCTTGGTGGCGAGAGTCACTCGGCGGCTCCTGTTCCACATGGGATGTCCTTTCTTCCCTTGGATGAACAGGTAACTCTTGCCCGAGTTATAGTTCGTGGCGGAGACAGCCAGCGCGTACAGGAAGCCGCGCTTGATATTCGCCTCGATCAGGTCGCAATGCAGGTGGGCTGCCAGAAAGTGGCGCAAGGGCGTGGCATCCAATAAGGAATGCGCATTGCCGCCTCCGGCGACGCCGCCAAACGAGAGATCGAGGATCCAGGTGAGGGAGTTTTGGGCCTGCGTCAGGACGTCGCAGCGGAAAATGTCGGAGGGTTTCAGCCCGGACCAGAGCCGGGCGAGCGTTTCGGTGCAGGAGGAGAAATCGTCGCTGCCGGCCGCCAGCGCGCCGCCGTTAATCGCCCCGGCGGAGGAGCCGCCCACGATGGCGAACGGGTTGCCGCGCGTTCGAATCCGCTTGATCTCCCCGATGCGTTGGAGAACGCCGGCCTGGTAAGCGCCGCGTGCGCCTCCGCCGGTCATAACCAGCCCCAGCGTGTTGTCCATTGTCCGCGGACTCCAATCCGCCTTGCGGAAGCATCAGTATATCAGAGGCGAATATCGATTTCAGGCCCGATACTTTCAGGCTACAGAGCGCGCACGAAGGAATCCACGAAGCGGTCGATGTCGCCGGCCGTGTTATAGAGCGGCGCCGGCGCCACGCGCAGGATATCGGGTTCGCGCCAGTCGCAGATCACGCCCGCGTCCGCCAGGCGTTCGCATACGGCGCGCACGGAGCCCGGCACGCGGATGGAAAGTTGAGCGCCCCGGCGCCGCGGATCGCGCGGCGTGAGGATGGAGAAGCCGCAGCCGGCATGCCGGTCCAATTCCGATTCCAAATAGCCGGTCAGTTCCACGCTCTTCTGGCGCACCCACTCCATGCCGGCCTCGTCGAACAGATCCAGGGACGCGCGCAGAGCCGCCAGCTCCAGTACGGACGGATTGCTCACCTGCCAACCTTGCGCGCCGGGCGTGGGGTCGAAATCGGGCCCCATGCGGAAGCGCGTCTCCGGCCGATGGCCCCACCAGCCGGCAAACCGCGGCAGATTTTGGTTTTGCGCATGGCGCTCATGAACGAAGCAGGCGGCAATGCTGCCGGGGCCGGCGTTGAGATACTTGTAAGTACACCACGCGGCGAAGTCCACATCCCATTCATGCAGCTTCAGGACCAGATTTCCGGCGGCGTGCGCCAGGTCGAATCCTACAATGCAGCCTTTGGCGTGGCCCAGGCGGGTGACACGCTCGATATCGAACGCGCGGCCGGAAGAATAATTGATGCCACCCATCAGGACCAGGGCGATGGACTCTCCCTGGCGCTGCAGAAGGTCCTCCAACTCGTCCTCTCCAGCCACCGTAAGGATCGACTCCGCGGGCTCGTATCCGTGAAACCGGATTTGCGAATTTACGGCATATTGGTCGGAAGGAAACGCGTGTTCTTCGATGACGATGCGGTGGCGCCGGCCCGCCGGCCGGTAAAACGAAACCATCATCAGGTGCAGGTTCACGGTGAGCGAGTTCATCGTGACCACCTCCATGGGCTGCGCGCCCACCAGCCGCGCGCCCGGTTCCGCCAACAGCTTGTTGTACTCGACCCAAGGATGACGAGCCCGGAAGTGGCCTTCCACGCCCAATAGCTCCCAATCCTTCAATTCGTGCTCGAGATAAGCGCGCAGGCATTTAGGCTGCAGTCCGAGAGAATGCCCGCATAGATACGCGCGATCGACGCCATCGGGCCCCTTGGGGATGTGGAAGCGATCCCGGTAATCGACGGTCATCCCCGCCCCACGAACGGCATCTTGGTCGCCATCACGGTCATGAACTGCACATTGGCGTCCAGCGGGAGGCTTGCCATATATAAAACGGCATCCGCCACGTGCCGCACATCCATCACGGGCTCCGGCTTCCTGGAGCCGTCGGCCTGTGGAACCCCTGCCGGCATGCGCGCGGCCATCTCGGTGGCCGCATTGCCGATGTCGATCTGTCCGCAGGCGATATCGTACGGGCGTCCATCGAGCGAAATGCACTTGGTGAGACCGGTGATGGCGTGCTTGGTGGCTGTGTAAGGCGCGGAGTTGGGGCGCGGCGCATGGGCGGATATGGAGCCGTTGTTGACGATCCGTCCGCCGCGGGGTGTTTGCACTTTCATGAGCCGGATGGCTTCCTGCGCGCACAGAAACGCGCCGGTGAGATTGACGCTCAGGACCGCGCTCCACTGCGCGTAGGTTAAATCCTCCATGGGGATGCCGGGAGCGCCCATGCCCGCGTTGTTAAAGAGCAGGTCGAGCCGCCCGAAGGCTTCTTTCGCCGCGGCGAAGAGCGCGCGCACGGCTTGGGGATCGCCGACATCGGTGGGCACGGCGAGCATGCGGCCGCCGCCGGCACGAGCCATGGCCGCGGTTTGCTCTAACGCCTCCACGCGCCGTCCGGCCAGCACGACCGAGTATCCGGCGCCTTGTAACGCCAGGCTGACCGCCCGGCCAATACCGCTGCCCGCGCCGGTGACCAACGCGATTCCGCCTGTTGTTTCCATATTCTTCTGGGGACAAGAATAGCAGACCCCTGGCGGGACTTTTAAGTCCCGCTTCGGCCGCCTAATAGGCGGCTGCGGGCAGAATTGCCCGCCCTCCAAACTCAAACTGGAGCCCTTTTACGGCCGGTGATATACTGGGTACAGAGTCTTTCCAAGGGTCCAAATGCGAATCTTACCCGGGGTGGCACTGTTGGTTCTGGCCGGCAATGCCTGTTTTTCCACAACAATTTGGGCGGCGGATGTTGCCGTTCCTGGCGTTCCTAACTTCCATCAAGTGAATGAGCGGGTCTACCGGGGAGCTCAACCCCGGGCTGAAGGCTGGTCCAGCCTGGCGAAACTGGGGATCAAGACCGTGATCGACCTGCGCGAAGAAGGTGAGCATTCCCTGCAATCCGAGCAAAAGGCCGTGGAGGCCGCCGGCATGCATTACGTAAACGTGCCGTTGGCCGGGCTGGGGGCGCCGCCAGCCGAAAAGGTCTCGCAGGTGCTCGGTTTGCTTAATGGAAACGACCCTGTCTTCGTACACTGCCGGCGCGGGGCGGACCGCACCGGAACCATGATCGCGTGCTACCGAATCGCGCACGACGGCTGGAGCAACGCGAAGGCGCTGGCCGAAGCCAGGTCCGACGGCATGGCCTGGTTCGAGGTAGCCATGCAGCGGTATGTGCTGGCCTTCCACGCTACGGCTGCGCAGCCGGCGCAGGTTTCCGCCGCAGTTTCCACCCAGCCCGTATCCGTCTCCCCCACGCTAAACTGACAAGAGAGTGGAAGAAGAGGTCCTCGGCAAGGCATACGATTCCCGGCTGATGCGCAGGCTGCTGGGATACATGCGCCCGTACCGCGGCTATGTTGGGCTTTCGCTCGTCTTCCTGCTGTTGCAGTCGATCCTGCAAGTGCTGGGTCCGCTGCTCACCAAGATCGCGGTGGACCGCTACCTGGCGCCCAATCCCACGCGCGTGCCCACGTTCTTAGACCGGTATCTTCCGGCCGGCCCCTGGAAGGGTCTGGAGGCCGTCGGCCTGCTCTATCTTGGGGTTTTGCTGGGCACCTTCGTATTCGAGTTCGCCCAGGTTTACCTGATGCAGTATACCGGCCAACTCGCCATGTTCGACCTGCGCAAGCAGCTCATGGCGCACCTGCAGGGCCTGGACGTAGCGTTTTTCGACCGCAATCCGGTCGGCAGGCTGGTGACGCGCGTGACCACAGATGTGGACGTGCTCAACGATCTCTTTGCCTCCGGCCTGGTCACCATTCTGGGCGATGTACTGGTGCTGGGATTCATCGTGGCGATCATGTTCAACCTGAGCCCCGGGCTGACGGTTCTGATGCTGGCGGTGATGCCGCTGGTGATCCTGGTGACCGCGATTTTCCGGCGCAGCGTAACCCAAAGCTACCGGCGCATCCGCATTGCCATCGCGAAAATCAATTCGTATCTGCAGGAGCATGTCACAGGTATCGTGGTCCTGCAGCTTTTCAACCGCGAGGCCAAGAGCCGGGAGGAATTCGACGGGGTCAACCGCGAGCACATGGACGCCTATAAGGATGCCATCCTGGCGTACGGCTGGTTCTATCCAGTGGTCGAATTTCTCTCCATGTTGACGCTGGCCGGTATCCTCTCGTACGGCGGCTTCCGCATTGAGCGGGGCGCGCTGACGCTGGGCGTGATGGTGGCGTTCCTGCAATACGGGCTGCGCTTCTTCCGCCCGATCCAGGACCTCAGCGAGAAATACAACATCCTGCAAGGCGCCATGGCCTCGGCGGAACGCATCTTCAAGCTGCTGGACACGGGCGCGGCGATCCTGCCGCCGCGCGATCCCGAGCCGGCGCCGGCTTCGGCGCGCATCGAGTTCGACGGCGTGTCATTCGCTTACAAGGACGAGGACTGGGTGCTGCACGACGTCAGTTTCACGATCGAGCCGGGCGAAACCGTCGCGGTAGTGGGGCACACCGGCGCGGGCAAAACCACCTTGATCAGCCTGCTGCTGCGCTTCTACGATGTCAAGCAGGGCGCCATTCGGGTGGGCGGCAGCGACGTCCGCCAACTGGATCCGCAGGAGCTGCGCCGCCAGTTCGGCGTCGTATTGCAGGATCCATACCTGTTCACCGGGACGCTCGAAGAAAACATCCGGTTGGGCACGGAGGGCATCAGCCGCGCGGCCGTGGAGGACGCGGCCGAACAGGTGAATCTGCTGGACTTTATTCATTCCCTGCCCGATGGATTCGCGCATTCCATCCGGGAGCGCGGCAGCGGCCTTTCCACGGGACAGAAGCAGCTCATCAGCTTCGCGCGGGCGCTGGCCCACAATCCGCGCTTCCTGATCCTGGACGAAGCCACTTCCAGCGTCGATACGGAGACCGAGTTCCGGGTGCGCGAGGCGCTCAGCCGCATGGTGGAGGGGCGCACGTCGATCGTTATCGCGCACCGGTTATCGACCATCCAGCGTGCGGACCGCATCTTGGTGATGCACAAGGGCCGCCTGCGGGAAAGCGGCACGCACCAGCAGTTGCTGGCACTGCGCGGCATCTACTGGAAGCTTTATCAGTTGCAGTATAAGGATCAGGAAGTGGGAGCGGGCTCGCGCACGTCGTAGCGTGGGCGCCCTCGGCGTGATTGGCCCAGGGGTGTAGGGCAAACGTCCGGCCGGAAGTCTTAGGAAAGGGTACTCGTCATGATTCCTCTAAACCGTTATATCCCGATCGCATTGATCGCCGCGGCCACGGCGCTTTCCGCCCTGGCGCAAGGCAATCCGGGCACGATTCTGAGCGCAGGATATGTATCGCCCACCGCCATCAACGTCGCGCCCGGCCAAATCATCACCGTTTACGCGGCCGGCGTGGGCAGCAGTCTTACGCAAGCCGTCTACGCGCCCGCCGGCAAGTGGCCCACGTCGCTGGCCGGAATCGGCGTCACCATCGTGCAGGGGGGAACCAACTATCCCGCGCCGATCCAGGAAGTGAGTCCGGTGGAAACGTGCGGCACGGGATGCGGCACGATTACCGCGATTACCATGCAGGTTCCCTACGGCCTATGGACCGGCTGCGCGCTATCCAACACGGCGTGCCCTGCGTTGGTTCTGCTGACCCAGTTTTTCGTCACGGAGAATGGCGTGGCGGGGCCGATCAGCGGCGTGAACCCGGAGCCCGACCAGGTGCATATCCTGACAGCCTGCGATCCGGTGATTACGGGAGGACCCGGCTCCCTGGCCTTTGGCGGCTGGCCGTGCCAGCCGATCGTGGCGCACGCCGACGGCTCGCTGGTTTCGAACAACAGCCCGGCCATGGCGGGCGAGGAACTGGTGATTTACGCGCTCGGGCTGGGCGCCACCACTCCCGCGGCCACGGCGGGACAGCCGGTTTCGCAGCCCACTCCCACCGTGGAAACATTCACGCTGGACTTCAATTACCATCCCAATGCGCTGGCTTCGCGCCCGCCCATCCTGCCTTCGCCCGCAGCGGCCGGCGGAACGGCGCCGCTGGTGCCTTTGTTCACCGGGCTGACACCTGGTTATCCCGGGCTCTACCAGATCAACTTCGTGGTGCCTCCATTACAGGACGGCGAGTTGCCGTGCGCGGCCGGAGTGGCTCCGCCGCCAGGGGGCCTGGCGAACACGAACCTGACGGTGAGCGTGGGCGGCGCGACGTCGTTCGATGGCGCGGGCATCTGCGTAGCCCTGGTGGAATGACACCGCGGGCCTGCTATGACCGCCGGTTATCTGCTGACGCTGGGGCTGGGGCTGACGCTGCGCGGGCAGCAGCGGCACTGCGCAATTTCGTTTAGTGGACTAAAGTGCCGCTGTGGCGCCCGCCGTGGCATCTTCCTGACGCTTCTTCTCTGCCAAATTGACGATCGCGCCGGATGGCGAGTTGGCGGTGGCCAGGGTCAGCAAGCCGAAGCCTAACCCACGCAATTCGTTGTGCCAAAGGACCCGGCCCGTGGCTGCATCGAGGCAGAAGATCTCGCCCTTGGTCGCGGCCAGGATCTTGTCGCCATCCAGAACGACGCCCACGAAATCCGAGCCCTTCAAACTGACGCGCTAGATTTCCGCGCCCCTGTTGCGGTCAATCGCCAGGACGGTGCCTGCAATTCCAACGTAGATTCTGTCGGGAGTATTCGGCATGCAAACCTCATTGCCATTGATTTTAACAAGCGGCTCCACAAACTGTGAATATCGAGAACATTGTGGTAGAGTGTTGGCGCCCGCACACTCGGCCTGGAGAATGCACAACAATGAACGCTTCCGGCGCTGCAATTCTGACAGATCCGCATCCGTGCGGCCACATCATTTATCCATAGACCGATGAGAATCACGTCGGCCAAGCCGTCTGCCTCTACGCTAGTGCCGGTCTTCGAGTTGGAGAGAGTGTCATCCTGATCATGACCACTGATCATTTCGAACCCATCAAAGATCGCTTGCGAACCGGGGGCCTCGATGTTGACGAATATGAGCGGAAGGATCGCCTGATCTGTCTCAAGACCGAGGATCTATTAGCGTAGCTAACGACCGATGGGTTTGTGAATGAGAGGTTGTTCAAATCGATTGTCGGGGAGCTGATATTACGTGCTCGGGTCGGTTCGGGCGCCAGCTACCAGGGTAGGGTTCGACTTTTTGGTGAGATGGTCAGCCAATTGCGCGCCGTGAATCTGGAGGCGACCACCAGGATGGAGGAGCTATGGAACGACATAGTGAATGCCCACTCCGTTCCTCTGCTCTGTAGCTACGCCCTGGACCACCGGAACGATCGCCTTCCACTCGCCCTGGTTGATCTTCACTCACACAGTATTCAGGGTGAAGAATCGTAAGATGGTATGCTTCTTCGGATCGGATTTTGGTCCGGTCACTTCCGGTCACTAAGGAGAGAGACATGGCTAGAGCGGGACTTATCTCGTGGCCGCTTGCCCGTGGCGCACGCTTCAGCGGGGCCGCCGGCCGAGCCGGTTGGAGCAAATGTGTGACCCCGCGTGGGGCACCGTCGAAAACTCACCGTGGGGCGGGCAATCATGCCCGCAGCCGCCTTTTCAGCCGGCTAAGCCGGCTGGAAAGCCGCCCCCAGAGGGGACCCCGGGCCAAGATTGGCCGCCCCACTACTTTTTGGTTTTCATCATCGTTGCGGCTCCTAAAAACAACCGCTAACTTATTGAGCGGCAATGGTGTCACAGATGAGCTGCGGCGGACTTCATTCAGTCCGCCGTACACCCCCGAAGGCAAAGCCGCCTCCAGTCGCAACGGCCTCACCCCGGACTCTCCGGCGACAAACACTTCATCCTTGCAGGCGAGGATCCCGAAGCCTTCCTCCGCCTCCTCCAGGATCTGCACGACGACCTCCGACCCGTCGGCGACAACGAAGAACTGGCCGTCAAACGCATCGGCGCCGGCCGAATGGCGTCTCGACCGCGCCTTTGCCCTCGAAACCGGCATCTACCGCGAAGAATGCCTGATCCTGACCCGCATCGACAGGCAGGGGCGGGAGCTTCACGAATTGCGTTTAAGCAAGGCCAGAACGACCTTCACGCAAGGTGGCAAGGGCCCCGACAACTTCACCCGCCTCGTCCGCTACGAAACCGCCCGGAATACCCCACAATGGCGCAATTTTCCCCACTCCGCCCCAACCCGTCATTCGCCAGGCGCCTCCAACGACAAACAATGACGAATAACGATGCATAATGATCCGCCTTTTCGGTTTTGTAGGTTGGGCTGAAAGTCCGGTCGTGTCTCAGTTTGAATTTCTGAGCGCAGTCCGTCGGGCGAGTCGCGCGATTAAGCAGGAACGTACGTCAACCGAACCAAGTCATCGGCGATTAAATCGCTGGCCACCAAATGGAGCGGCGGCCGGGGGCCCGCGAAGAATGGCTGGCCACCACCCAACACGACGGGGCGGAGGTAGAGTCGATACTCATCGATAAGACCGGCCTCGGTCAGGCTCTGCGCCAGGACTGGTCCGGCAACTTGAATTTCGCCGGCCAGTTCGGCCTTCAGCCTGCGTATCACCTTCTCGAAGCCATCCGCGACAAGCGTCGAGTTGGGGCCAACTGACTTGAGGGAACGCGACACGACCCACTTCGGCTGGCTCCGCCACACCACCGCGAACTCGCGATCTTCCGCGTCCCAATCAGGAAGATCTTCGTCCCAATAACGCATGATCTCGTACGTGCGGCGACCGTAAATGAGGGCCGCCGCGTCGCGCACCAGCCCGATGAAGTGACGGAAGGCTGCGGGTGCCGGCGGCCCAAGCTTCATGTGGTCAACGTAGCCATCAAGGGACTGGCTCAATCCGTAGACAAGTTTTGCCACGCTGTAAACCTCCCTCCCACGTTCTTCAGAATAGCGCGAGCCGACGTCACCCTGAGGTGAGGTTGAAAACTACCTGTGCGCCGCATTGTCGATGTGACCAATAACGACAGGCCCAATTCACAGTCCCGGCCGGCACGCTGAAAGCGCGCTCATCTGAGACCCGTTGCCGCTCAATAAGTTAGAGGTTGCTTTTCGGAGCCGCAAAGATGATGAAAACCATGTTTGTGGGGCGGCCAATCTTGGCCCGGGGTCCCCTCTGGGGGCGGCTTTCGAGCCGGCTTAGCCGCCTGACAGGCGGCTGCGGGCATGATTGCCCGCCCCACGGTGAGTCCAACCGGCTCGGCCGGCGGCCCCGCTAAAGCGTGCGCCACACCTGCGCTAGATGGGAGCTGCGGAGAGGCGCTTGGCGATGGAGGCTTGGAACTCTTCGGGCTTACCGCGCCCAAAGGACGACGCATTGGGCAGGAACGCGATCAACTCCGGATAGGACCAGGGCTTATCGGGCGGGAACGCGACATAGCCCAGCGTATCGCTGAGCCGCCAGCTTACTTTGACCACGTTGTCGAGGCTGATTTCGCCCGCGATGGGTTCTTCGTGGTGAACGGCGATGGCGGCGGCTAGTTCGTCCGGGTAGTCCCAGTCCTGGGCGAGGTATGAGCCGGCGAGGCAGTGATCGATATCGAAAAGATCCCGCTCGGTCTGTAGCAGATCGAATCCGAACTCCCGGGTGACGTCCAGCATGCGCGAATATTCCTCGGGATAGGCGGACATCAGCCCGAGGGTCCCCAGGTTATGCAGCAGGCCGGCAGTATAAGCCGTGTCGGCGGCTATGCCGCTAACGCGGGCGGCTTCTTCGGCGATCAGGGCGGTGGCCAAGCTATGGATCCACACCTTGCGCAGCGCGTTGACCCGGACCGCGGACCGAATCATACGGTTAACGGCCACTAGCGTCGCCATGGTCTTGACGCGATCGAGACCCAGCAAAACGATAGCCTGCGAGACGCTCTTCACCCCTTGACGGACTCCGAACAAGGCCGAATTCGCGAAACGGAGCAATTCCGCGGAAAAGGACGGGTCCATCTTGACCAGATCGCCGAGTTCCCGGATACCGATGTCTTCCTGGGTCACCAGGGTGAGCACGCGCTGGGCGATCGCCGGGAAGGGTGGCAGAAGGCGCAAGGCCCAGGGTGCCTGTGGACGGGCGAGAAGTTGGGACATAACGTTTCCTGCTGACTGATCGGCGGAAACGAGCCTGGAGATTAGTCACTCATCGTGCGCAGACAGGCCCGTGCGGCCACCGTCGACGATGCCGCACTCCAAAGCGATACGCACTAGGCCGGCGCGGCTGGAGACGCCCAGTTTCTCCATCACCCGGCGGCGGTAAGTTTCCACCGTCTTGACGCTAAGCGAGAGTTCGTCGGCCGCCGCCTGGTTGGTGTGGCCGGAGGCGATCATAGCCAGGACCTGTTTCTCACGCTTACTGAGAGCATCGAGCGGTGACGCGGGCGGCTCTTTGCCGGCCAGAAGCGTCTTCAGCGACCCACCGCCCGCCAGGGTCACATTGACGTACGACCTGCCGCCGGCCACGGTGCGAATGGCCTGAGTCAATTCGGTGGCATCGGCCTGCTTGGCCACGTAGCCAGCGGCGCCGGACGCCAGGGCCGACCGCAAATAGGCCTGATCGTCGTGTGTGGAGAGGATCAGGATGCGGGAGTTGGGCGAGGCCTGCCGTAAGGGGGCGATGGCGTCCAGCCCCGAACAACCGGGAAGACCGATATCCAAGACCATCACATCGGGCCGTAGTTCGCGGGCCTGGCGGACAGCCTCGATGGCGCTGGCGGCCTCCGCGACCACTTCCATATCGGCCTGGTAATCCACGAGCATGCGAACTCCGGCTCTGACGACAGAGTGATCGTCGATCAGTTGGACGCGGATCTTCGGCATCGGCGGTTACCACTATAGCAGGCGGGTTTTCCCCGTGCGGCACAGGGGGATTTCCCCGATCCAAAACGCGGATTATCTGCGATGATGGACTGAGCCATGCCTGCGGAGCCGAGCGCGCCGGTAATGAAGGGGCAGACCATCCTGGTGGTCGACGATCAGGCGCAGATCCGCAGCCTGATCCGGCAGACGCTGGAACGGCATGGCGCGGTGATACTGGAAGCGGCCAATGGCCTGGAGGCCCTGGCCATCCGGAAACGGTCCGGTAGCGCCTTAACGCTGGTGATTGTCGACTTCCTGATGCCTGGGCTTAGCGGTTTGGATTTGGCCGCCCAATTAAACCGGGATTCGCCCGGGATTCAGATACTTTATATGTCGTCGGCCGGCGAATCGATCGCCATGGAAAGCCTGCTCCGTGAATCACCCGAACATGTGCTGCTGAAGCCTTTCACGCTGGAGGATCTCATCGCGCGGGTGCAGTCTTTACTGGCGCGGGGGTGCGGGACATAAATGTGGAAGGGGTGCAGCTTTTCTTTTTTGTCGCCATTTATCGAGCGTATATGATGCACTCGGTTAGGAGAAGCGTACGCACGCCAGGCGTGTGTTTGAGGCTCAAAACTTCTAATCGGAGACGAGCGCTGGGACGCTCCCTAACGGTCGCGGCTCAGCCGATTGGCGGCTCAGCCGATTGGGATCAACTTCTCCACTTTTCATGTCGCCCACCCTTGGCGCAGCAGAGTAGCGCCGGTTCGCGTTAGACTGAAGGAACCAACAACCTCATGAAGTCATTCATTTTTTTCCTTCTTACAGCCGGGGTGTGGGCGCAGTCGGCCGCGCCTCCCGCGAATTTCAACGCCGGCCAGCATATGGCGCCGGTTCCGCCGGACACGGTGGTGGCCACTTTCGAGGACGGCCGGAAACTTACAGCGGGCGAGCTGACCAGCTTCCTGGCGGCGATGCCCCCGAACATGCAACAGGCGGCGCGCCGCGACCGGCGGGCCTTCGCGCAGCAATTCGCCTTGATGCAGCGGCTTTCGGAACTGGCCGATAAGGCCAAGCTCGGCGAACAGAGCCCCACGCGCGAAGCGCTGGCTTTTAACCGCATGTACCTGCTGATGAACGCGCAGTTGCACGAAGTGCTGACCGGTATCAGTGTGCCGACCGCCGAGGTGGAAGCTTTCTACGATAAGAATAAGGAACGCTTTACCGAGGTCAAGGTGAAGGCGATCTATATACCCTTTACCGCGGACGCGCCGGGCGCCGCAGGGAAGCACCTTACCGAAGCCGAAGCACAGGCCAAGATCGCGAAGCTGCGGGCGGACATTGTGGCGGGCGCGGACTTCGTGAAACTGGTGAAAGAGAATTCGGAAGATCAGACATCCGCGGCCAAGGATGGGGACTTTGGTACTCTGCACAGCACTGACAATCTGCCGGAACCGATCCGCAAGGCCGTGTTCGCGCTGAAACGGGGAGAGGTGAGCGAGCCCGTCAAGCAGCCTAACGGCTTCTACCTGTTCCGCGCCGAAGAAGTCACCGCGCAGCCTCTCGCCCAGGTGCAGGAAGCGATCGTCAACGAACTGAAAGAGGCCAAATTCAAGAAGTGGATGGACGGCATGACCGCGACGCTGAATTTCAAGATTCAAAATGACGCGTTCTTCGCCGAAGGCGGCGGCGCGGCGGCCGCGGGCAAATAAGCCTGAGATCGGGTACCCGTGGCGCGCTTCAGCGGGACTTGCTTACGCTCGCCAAAGATCGGGTCTGGAGACCCTCTGCAGGCGTAGACGCCTGGCCCACCAAACTTAAGCGCGCGCCACGAACACGCTTAGTATTTGTAGTCTAAGTAGATCTGGCAGGCGCCCTGTCCTGTGCACAGGCTGGCGGCGGCTCCATTAACCTGAATGCGGCCAATGTGCTTGCCGTCGTTGAGCGAAAATATGCGTTCGTCGGGGTTTCCGGTTTTCTGCCACTTGTCCCAGGAAATCTTATGGGAGAATTTGAGGTGCAGGCCCTTATTGGTGGAGATGGAAGAGAGGGTCAGTTTACTGCCGTTGTAGGTCACCTTGATGGACCACGGCTTTGTCGCGTCGATGCCGCATAGCGATGAGCCCGAACATTGACTGGCGCCTCCATCGGTAATCTGCACAGCACCCAGCACGCCCGTGCCGATGAGATGGCGCAGTTCGTACTTAGTGGGATTCCATGTCTGACCGGCATCGAGCCCATCGGCATGAAGCACGATGGAGCCGTCTTTGACCGTCACCTTGGTATCGCCGGATTGAGCCTCAATCGGCGCCGGGTTGCCGCATAGCAGCAGTAACGCCAGCGTGAGTGAACTTCCGTATGTGATCCGTAGCATAAGTGGGTCGATTCCTTCCGTTAGTGTATATCGGGCGTCCCGGGGTAGGCGCGCAGCAGTTCCGCATGCATGCGCCGGATAACCGGGCGGTCCAGGTACGAGCGAAAATCTTCCGCCGGCCAGGAATTCTGCAATACGGCGATCGCGGCGGCAGCCCGGGCGGCAACCGCGGGGTCCGGCCCGCCGGCGCGCAGCCGCAGCACGCACGCGCGCCAGAGCGATTCCGGCTTCCCGGCCGATTCGTAATAGGCCTGCGCACGGCCGGCGTATCCGGCAGCGGCCGGGCGATCTCCGGCGGCCAGAGCGGCTTCCGCCTCGCCCAGCAGCGCGTCGGCTTCCGCCGGGGGCTTGCCCGCGGAATGCGCCAGGTCGAACGCTCGGCGGCACGCTTCCAGTCCGCGCGCCCCGGCGCCGGAGCGCGCCAACGCCAGACCCAGCGCCAGGTTGGCGCCACGCTGCGTTTCCCGGTCGCTGGCATCGGCCCTGCGGAGCAAGGCTTCGGCCTTGACGCGCACTTCGCCGAAACGTTCCTGCATCAAAAGGATTTGCAGAGCGCTGACGGGATTGGCGCTTGCAGCGTTGTCGGAGACCGCCGTAACGGCGCCTTTGTGGCCAATCATGGCATGCTCCAGGGCCGCGTTCAGTTCGCTGTTGGCGGTGCCGGACGAATTGCCGATGGCTGCGAAGGTGCGGCGAGTCTCCTCGAACATGCGCAGCGCCTGCGGCCAGCGATCCTGGATCTCTTCGAGCGAGGCCAGTCCTTCCTGTGCGAGCGCCAACGGCAGCGAGGGGCCCGCCGGCCCCATGGTGGACACGATTTCCGCGAAGTTGCGCCGGGCCCCCTCGTAGTCGCCCTTATCACGCGCGGCACGGCCCAGCAGAAGAAGCGCGATAGCGCCCTCGGAGCGGAATCCCCCCTGCCGGTAAAATGCCAGGGCCGCTTGTACGTCGCGCACGCCCTGCGCGGTATCGCCCGCCTGGATGCGGATGCTGCCCAGGTTCACCAGCGCGCGAGCTTCCGAGCGCTTCTCATGGTTGCGTCTGGCGATGTCGAGTGCTTCCTGGATCGTGCGGAGGGCCTCGCCCGTGCGGTCCTTGAAAAACAGCGTGTTACCCAAGTCGATTAGCCCGCGCGACACCAGGTTCTCGATGCCGGCCGCGCGCGCGATGGCAATCGCGCGGTTGGCGTCGTCCAAGGCCTGGGCGGTCATGCCGGCCTCCAGGTAATCGCCGCTCGACAAAAGCAGGAGCTTGATCTGCTGCTGGTCGTTGCCGGTGACGCGGGCGGCTTCGAGAGCCTTGCCGATCAGTTCGCGGGCCTCGGCCGGCGTGCGCGCGAAACGGGCGCGAACATACGCGCACTCCGTCACGCCTTCCACGCTGGAGGCCGCCTGAAACAGATTTTCGGCGCGATCGAGCGAACGGCCAGCATCCTCGGGCGCCCCGGTGCGTGCCTGCAAAGATCCCAGCCGGAGCCAGGCGGCGGCGTTCTGGGGATCCAGGCGAACCGCTTCCGCATAAGCTGCCAGGGCTTTTTTCGTATCCTGGTTGCGCTCCTGCGCGCGGCCCAAGTCCAGCAGCGCGCCGCCGCGTTCGTCCGGGCCGGTTCGCGCGCTCATTTTCTCGAAAACCTGGGCCGCGTCCCGGAACTCGCCGGTGACGGTGAGACGGATCGCGTCCAGATGGAGTGCGTCCGCTTCCGGCAGGGAACCGCGCGATGGCATGGCTTTCAGCAATTCGTCTTTGGCGCGCTCCAGGTAGTCGAGTTCGTACCAGGCTTCGGCGAGATAGGCGTGGGCCATGGCATAAGAAGGGTCGATCTCGACCGCGCGCGCCAGAGCTTTGCTGGCCCGGTGATAAGCGCCGTTATGCAGCGCGGCCACGCCGTCGCGGTACCAGGGAACGGCGGCGGCCACCGGCTCGCGATGGCGCTTTGTTTCCCAAAACCAACCCAAGGCGGCGGTCCCCGCGCAGGCAACTCCTCCCGCAAGTGCGGCCACCGCGCGGCGGCGCGAAGGACGACGTGCGGGAGTTTGAAGGTCGGCCAGCAGGCCGTCCGCCGACTGGTAGCGCTGCCGCCGGTCTTTGGCCAGCAGTTTGAGAATAATCCGGTCGAGATACGCGGGCGACCGCGGATTCACACGCGACGGCGGCGGGGGATCCCGGGTCAACAGGTTCGCCAGAATCGAGGCCAGGTTATTCGCCGCGAATGCCGCCTTGCCTGCCAGGCACTCGTAAAGGACCGCGCCGAGCGAAAAGAGGTCCGTACGCGCATCCAGCATTTCGCCGGAGGCCTGTTCGGGCGACATGTAAAGCGGTGTCCCGGAGAAACCTTCGAGCGTTTGGGTGGCGGCTTCCGCTTGTCCGGCCATGGGAAGCACCGGCGCGCGCGCGATGCCGAAGTCGAGCACTTTGACGTCGCCGGTGGAGGTGATCTGGATATTGGCGGGCTTGATATCGCGGTGAACGATGCCGTGGCGGTGCGCTTCGGCCAGCGCCGAAGCCACGCCCGCGGCGACTTTGAGGGTCTCGTCAACGGTCATTTGGCGCTCGCCGAGGAGGCGCGCCAGATTGGCGCCGGAGACCATCTCCATGGCGATGAACGGGTCGCCTCCGGGGTTCTCGACAAACTCGTAGATGTGTGCGATGTTGGGGTGCGAGAGGGAAGAGGCCGCGCGGGCTTCCTTCAGCAGACTGGCGCGCTCCTTCTCGTCCACGCGGCCCTGGGAGCAGAATTTGAGGGCTACATGGCGTCCGAGGGTAAGATCCTCGGCTTCATAGACGATACCCATGCCGCCTTCGCCGAGCTTGGCGACAATCCGGTAATGCGTGACGGTGGCGCCGATCATGAGTGGCCGGAATTCACATGCGGGAGCCGGAATGAGTGATATTATACACAATTCGCCATGAACTGTTGATGGCTCGTTCTATCTGCGTTCATCGGCGTTCATCGGCGGCCAAGTCGTTTTGATGTTGCCGTTGGGCCGTAAGAAAAGCATATCTGGCCGCCGATGGACGCCGATAAACGCGGATAAGACTTAGGGTTTGACCGATCCGTCGGCTCAAGCCGCGTTGCGGGGAATCAATGCCCTCGGCGATGGAAGGAAGAGCGATGTTACGACTAGCTGTCGCGGCGGCATCCAATTGAGTGAGATGTCCGGTCAAGCGCGCCGGCGAACTGAAGTTCGCCGCGGCACGCTGAAGCGTGCGCCACGGACGGTTCTCATTACGGGCGCGGGCGGCTTTATTGGATCGGCGCTGGCGGAAGCGATCGCGGCGGGAGGCCCGGCCCGGCTCATCCTGCTGGATTCTTCCGAGAGCAACCTTTTTGGAATCCAGCATCGCCTGGACGCCGCCTATCCAGACATGGCGTGCGAAGCCATTTTGGGCAGCGTGACCGATGCGGCCTTGCTGAACCGCGCGTTCAGCCGCTTTCGTCCCGAGATCGTGTATCACGCGGCGGCCCTGAAGCACGTGCCTCTCCTGGAACTCAACCCGCTGGCTGCGGTGCGCAATAATGCGATCGGCACCTACACGCTGGCACAGGCGGCGCTACGCCATGCCACACCGGCGCTGGTGCTGGTCTCGACCGATAAGGCCGTCAACCCGCGCAGTATCATGGGCGCATCCAAGCGGATTGCCGAATTGACCGTGGCCGTACTGAGTTCCGCGGCATGCCGCATGAACGCCGTGCGTCTGGGCAACGTCATCGGATCGACCGGCAGTGTGGTCCCCATCTTCCTGGAGCAGATCGCCCGGGGTGGGCCGGTCACCGTGACGCACCCAGACGTGTCGCGCTACTTCATCTCCGCGCAGGAGGCGGTGGCGGCGATCCTGGCGGCGGGCGCGGCGGAATGCGGCGGACGAATCCTGCTGCCGGATTTGGGCGGGCCGGAGCGCATCGCCGAGGTCGCGGGCTTTTTTATCGATGCGGCCGGGAACGGCCTAAAAAACGAAATCCCGATCCACTTTATCGGCCTGCGTCCCGGCGAAAAGCTGGCGGAGGATCTGATGTTTCAAACGGAAGTCCGCGAGGGATGCGCCGGTCCGTTGCAAGTGATCCGGACACCCGTGCCCGGGGCGGCCGAACTGCATGGGCAAATGGAACATCTCGCGCGGCTGGCTTACGGCGGCGGCGACGGCGGCGATCTGGCGGACGTGATCGAGGCGGTACGCACGCTGGTCCCCGAGTATCAGCCGAGCGATGCCATCGTCTCGGCGATGGACGCCGGAAAGAGCCTGGCCGGATGAAGCGCACGATCGCGGTGGTGACTTCCTCGCGCGCGGACTACAGCCACCTGTACTGGCCGCTTCGCGAACTGGCCGCGCAGCCGTCCGTCGATCTGAAGATCATCGCGCTGGGCCCGCATCTTTCCCCGGAATTCGGCTGCACGGCCGCGGAAATCGAAAAGGATGGATTCCCTATCGCGGCGCGCATCGAATGCCTCTTGAGCTCGGACACCGACGTGGGCATGGCCAAGACCATCGGGGTGGCTGTCCTGGGATTGGCGGACTGCCTGGCTCAAATGCGCCCCGACCTGCTGCTGCTGATCGCCGACCGCTATGAAATGCTGGCGCCCGCGGCGGTGGCCACGGCGCTACGCATTCCGCTGGCGCATATCGAAGGCGGCGAGATCAGCGAAGGGGCCATCGACGACGCCGTGCGCAACGCGCTCACAAAGCTTAGCCACATTCACTTCACTTCCACGGAACGGGCGCGCGCGCGCGTGATCGCGATGGGAGAGCAGGAGTGGCGCGTGCATCGCAGCGGGGCACCCTCGCTCGACCATTTGCGCCGCAGTGCGCTCCTGAGCCGGGAAGAGGTCGAAGCGCGCCTCGATTTGCGTTTGGAGCCGCCGGCGGCCCTCGTCGCCTACCACCCCACCACCATCGCGCGCGATCCTACGCGCGAAGCCGACACCCTTTTTCAGGCGCTCGAATCCGTTCCGGCGCAGCTTGTCTTCTGCTACCCGAACGCGGATGCCGGCAGCCGCCACCTGATTGCGCGCACAGAATCGTTCATCGAGCGCACCGGAAAGGGCCGCGTCTTTGTCAATCTGGACCCAGTGCTGTACTGGAGCCTGTTGCGATCGGCGGATTTCCTGGTGGGCAACTCCAGCAGTGGGATTATGGAGGCGGCGTCATTCGGGCTGCCCGCGGTCAATGTGGGGATCCGCCAGCGCGGCCGCGAACGGGGCGGCAACGTGTTGGACGCGGAAGCCAGTACGGCCTCGATTCTGGAGCGCATCGGTATCGCGATGTCGGATGAGTTTCGCGGTTCGCTACAGGGGATGGAGAATCCTTATGGCGACGGTCACGCGTCCGAGAGAATCGTGTCCGTGCTCACCACCGTACCGCTGGGCGAAGAACTTCTGATCAAGCACGCGCCATGAGGATTCCGCTTTCATCGCCGGACATCTGCGAAGCCGATATCGTATCCGTGGTGGAGGTGCTGCGGACGCCGCGGCTCAGTCTCGGACCGAAGCTTGAGCAATTTGAGGCGGCTATCGCCGGCTATACCGGGGTGCCTTACGCGGTGGCGTTATCTTCCGGCACCGCGGGATTGCACCTGGGGCTGGCCGCCCTCGGCATTGGTGAAGGCGATGAAGTGATCATCCCTTCTTTCACGTTCATCGCGGTGGCGCACGCGGTGCTTTACGTGCGGGCTACGCCGGTATTCGCGGACATCGATCCGCGTACGCTGAACGTGTCGGCCGAAAGTGTCGCGCGGGCCATTACGCCGCAAACCCGCGCCCTGATCGTGGTGCATACGTTCGGGTGTCCGGCGGACCTCGATCCGATCTTGCGCCTGGCGGCGGACCGCGGTATCCGCGTAATAGAAGATGCCTGCGAAGCCCTCGGCGCGGAATACCAGGGAAGGAAAGCCGGCGGGATCGCGGACCTGGGCGTCTTCGCGTTCTATCCCAACAAGCCCATCACCACCGGCGAGGGCGGGATGGCCGTTACCCGCGATCCGGCATTGGCCGAAACCATGCGCGCGCTGCGCAACCAAGGCCGGCGCCCGTGCGACGGCTGGCTGGACCATGCTCTGCTGGGCTACAACTACCGGCTCTCGGAGATCCATTGCGCGCTGGGCATCTCGCAGATGGAGAGGATCGAAAGCATACTGGCGCGGCGCGAGAATCGGGCGGCGCTCTATCGCGAACACCTGCGCGCGGTTCCGGATTTGACGCTCCCGGTCTTTGAAATCGCCGGCGGACGGGTGTGCTGGTTCGTGTTCGTCGTCAGGCTGGCGGCGCGCTTCACGGAGGCGGACCGGGATGCCATCATAGAGCGCATGGCGGCGCGGGGCATCGCCTGCGGTCGCTATTTTGCGCCGGTGCACCGCCAGCCTCTCTATGCGGCCTATGCTCGCCGCAGTCCCGATCTTACGGTCACAGACGACGCCGCGCCGCGGACCCTGGCGCTTCCTTTTTTCAACCAATTGACCGACGGCCAGATCGCGGAGGTCTGCCAAACTCTCCGTGCGGCGATGGAGTCCAGGTCACCGGGGCAGTTCCAGCATGTTCAATGCTAGCTTGGCTTGCCAGCCGGGAATCATGTTGGGGTTGGGGTAGCCATAGATGGGGCAAACTGGATTCCGTGCCTCCAACTCCACACGCATCTGAGCGTGTCTCGAGACGAACGTCTCCAGACTCTCGGATTCGCCAATTAAATAGGTTCGAGGCGGCATCGCCGCCGGGTCCCACGGAGTTACTTGCACATCGATTTCCTCAGCGGCATTGGCGCTCGCCCTTCAACGCGAGCCCACCGCCCACTGGAGTGCGCCGCGCCGCGCCGCGCGTGCCGCCGCCGGCGATGGTCCGGCGTCTGAATCGCTGGATGGATGCAAAGTCACCCCGCTCCGTTCCAGTGGCTTGCGGCGCTAGATCGCGATCTGCCGGAAATCCTTGTCGAGCGTTAGCAACACCCTGGCGTCCGCTTCCGCGAGGTCCAGGAGGGCAGAGCCTCCGGTACCGGGAGCCTCGGTTCGTACCCAGAACACTTCGTGGCCCGCCTGCCGCCACGCCTCCACGGCCGGCAACGGGAAGTTCTCACCTGCCAGTCGCATCAGACGGGAAGATGCTACGCCTTGTACTCATGGGCCAGATGGCTGGCGTACGCCAGGCAAGCCAGGACATCCTCGTGTGCCAAGCCGGGCCCGCGCGCACGTCGGGATGACCACGATACGATCAGGCCAGGACATGCCTTGATAATACCGCGCAAGGCACCATGCCGCGCGGCGAACTGATCGCCCGATCTGCCTTGTGGCCGAAGTGGACGCGGTGCGGCCAAGGTGCTGTTCGGGCAGATACCGTGCGCCAGACTGAAGAGTCAACAATCGAGTTGTTCAGGTGCGTTGTCGTGGGGCGGAGCGCTCCCCCAGCGGAGGGGCGTTATACGACTCAGATAACAAGTGCTTTGTCATGGCTCCTCGCAGGCTGCGGAAAAAGGCCTGGCGAAAACGCTCCCTTACGGTCGCGGCTCGGTAAGCTTCTGAGCCGCGCGCGTAAGCAAGCGGTTTTTGGCCTTTTTCCGCAGCCTGCTAGCTCGAGCCCCGCGGAATCAGGTATGGCCGGCGGATTGAATTCGGACGCGAGGGGACCTGACTACGGCTCGTGACGGAAAGGGAACCGAAGCGCCGCGTAGCCCAGTGCGGATAGGTCGCTGGTGTCGGCCGCGCGCACCATTTCCCGCAGGATCTTTCTTACATCGGGATCGACGGCGTGAGATTCCACCAGCGCCAGGAGCCTTTCACAGCGCTCGACGCGAGCCGGGCCGTAGAACACATAGATCCTTTCGATGCCGGTGGTTTCGTTGAGCTCAAACGCCTGTCCGGGAGCGGGTATGGTTCTGTCGGCGGCAGAACTGACCGGGTTTGCTCCGGTTTCAAAGCTCACGTTTGGGAAGAGCGCCGAAACCGCGCCTTGACCATCCTCTTGGAACACGTAAAGCCACATGGACGATTTTGTAGCCACCTGCATCGAAAACCTGTCGCCGGAGTGAAGAGTGAAACCCTCCGGCAGGGGAAGCGGAGCCTGGCGAGAGGCGCCGCCCGATGAATAATGAAAGATGACACTGACGGGCGGCTCGGTTTTCGGCAGTCCGCGGTAAAGGACCGGTCCTTCCGGCTGCAGTTGTTCCGGCGACACCCCACGGGTTCCCGACCCTGCTGGAAAAGGGTGCGCAGGCTGAGGAGGAGGCGGCTGGACGGGGGATTTCGGAAGGAGATCCACGCGCGGACGCGACAGTGCGACGGTGGCGTATTCGGGGAGACGATTTACGACGATTAGCGTCAGCATCGCGGCGGCGGCCAGCGCTCCCGCGGACCCCGTCATCCACCACTTCCCGCCGAGTCCAGCGAGCCATGCAGACTTTTCCACCGGGGCCGGGATGGCGCGCGGCAGCACCCGCAATTTCGGACTGGCGGGCTCCCGGGCCATTCTGAACGCGGCAACCTGGAGAAGGCAGGCCTCGCAACGCTCCACATGGTCCGCAACCCATGCATCCGCGGCATCCGGCCCACGCTCGACATACGCGGCCAGAGACTCCCAATCCGGGCATCCTGGCACACGCTCAGGCGGCCGGGAAGCGAGCAGATCGACGACGGCGGCACGCTGACGCCTCAAATCCAGCAACCGCCGTTCGCAGTCCGCGCAACCGCGAATGTGGTTCGCCGTGTCCTCGTCGGAATCCGAGCCGTCCGCCTCAAAGGCGGCAATATCATCCAGCGAAGGACAACTCATTTAGACCTCGCCATTCCGGCACACTCCTTCAGGGAGACGCCCACCACGCGGAGGCATGGCTTATTTTGGTCTCCACAAGAAGTTAGACGGAAGAATTCGCGGCTTTCGAGGCGGCCCGCCGGATTCTTCGTCGCAGATTGAAGCCTGGTCCGGATCATTGGGCTGCTCCACTTCCACCCATGCTGGCCCGAAACTCGCGCGGGGCCGTCCGTTCCGATAAAGAATCGCCGCCGGGAAAGGATGCCCGCAGACGCTTCATAGATTCTCTCTCCATGATGCGAATCTGGCCGTCCGTTTTGTTTAGCGCGCGGGCCACCTGGGCAACCGATTTCTCCTCCACGTACCGCAGCCTGATGACCACCCGCTCTTCCAACGACAGTTGCGCCAAGGCGGCCGGCAGACGGGCCAATTGGCTCTTGAGGACCGCGGCCACGTCCGGTGGGCTCGCGGCATCGGGTGGATCGAATTGCGGCGGACTTTCGTCGTCTTCATCGGCTGACGAAACCGGTAACTGGGTCTCACGGCCATGCACCTTTATGAAGTGACGCCAGTACTTGCCCCACCCGGCGTGGAGCGCGGCGCCGCGAATCCGGCCGGCACACTCATCGGCGCCTTCGGGGGAGAGTTTCAGCCGGGAAGCGATCTCCAGAATGTCGCGGCCGAGCATCAACTCTTTCAGCACTCCGCGATCGGTAGACGAAAGGCTGTCGGCCCACACCGGCAAAACCACCTTGCCCTTCTCCGATTGCACAAAGCCGATGCGATAGCTATGAAAGAAGGCGCCTTCGGGATGCAACACCGAGAAGAGGAAGCTGCTAAGTGCGGCTTGTCCGAGATAGCGCTTCAGTATCACGTTTTCAAGTTGATCGAGCAGGTAGGCATAACCGCCCAGGATCTGATCGCACTCCTGGCGGAGGAAATGCGCCATGAGCTTGCGAATTCCGACGCGGTGCAGTTGGCAATCGCGGTTACAGAAAGGTTTGCACCAGATATAGACAGCCTGGAGGATCTTCTCTCCATATTCCTGAGTGAAGCGGCGGCGGGCGTCCGCGTCGCCAGCGGCTACAGCCTGGGCCCACTGATAATCCGCGAAGTGCTCGGGAAGGGGCTCAGGCATCTTGATTCGGCCTATAGTATCACAAAGGCCGCGCCAGGATGCTCTCGCGGATGAACGAGCGCTGGGACGCTCCCTAACGGTCGCGGCTCGGCCGACGCTTACTTATTTACCCTCCGAATTGGAAGAACACGCCGAAGGTTGCGCGATAGATCCAGCGGCCGGTTTGATACAAAGGTCCGCTGCTCAGGAGATAGCCTTTGGTTTCGGCCCGCAATCCGAATCGCTCGTTCAAGTAATAGCGAAAGCCGCCGCCGAAGTTAGCAGCGAAGTTGGTGCTGACAGGCACTGGCACGGGGGACGAAGGAGTGGTGGAGTATGTTCCCGTATTGGGCTCGTAATCATACCGATTCTCGGATCGGGCCGGGGAATGGAGCACGCCGACGCCCGCGACAACGTAGGGGACGATCCGCGTATGGGGTAGACGCACGCGCGCGTGCACGCCGAAGTTGGCATCGGTGAGCGGGATATCAAACACTTCCTTGTAGTTTGGGGAACCGTTGGGCAGAGGGCTCAGATAGGTTCTCTCAATACTGGGGAAGTAGCTGAATTCGGCATAGGGCAGCAGCCATGGCAGCACGGAGTAGGTGATGTTACCCCCGCCCATGGCGCGTGAGTGATCCACGCCATAGCTAAAGCCGGCAAATCCACCGACCTCAAATTGGTTTTGCCTCAGTATAGCTACATCCTGGGCAACTGCCGGCAAAACCATGGCCAACATCGATAGAGTGACTACTACTCCTGCTCGTTTGCGCATTCGTTATCCTTGTACGGCAATATTCCGGGCTAAATCAATGGATCTCCTACTGTACCGCGATGTAAGCTGTGTTCGACGAGACAGCCCCCATTTGAATCACAATCGGAACTGCGTCGCCGGTCTGACTGCCCGCCGGCACTTGTACGTCTATCTGGTATAGCGCCACGGATCCGGGCGACAAGCCCCAGAAGATCGGCGTAGCAGGCACTCCTCCGATGGTCATAGTAGGCATGGTCACGGTCCACGACAACGGATCCGATCCCGCCTGCTGGCCGTCTTGCGGCTGATTCGTCACCGGCCCCAGCCCGTTGCAGTAGATCTCGATGTAGTCCACTCCGGCCTGCGCCGGCCGCGACCCTCCCCATGGCGATCCGACGGGCGCGACGATGTATACCGTATTGGCGATCAGCGCGGCCGCTTGTTTCCCATCCAGGGCGTAGATGGCCGGCTGCACCGCGGCCACCGATACCTGTAGATCCTGCACTGAAACCGTCCCGTCACGCTGGATCTTCAGCGGCAGCGGCGCGTTCCGCGGCAACTGCGACGTGGTTGGCACCAGTGCGTTGATCTGCGTCGGGCTGACATAATCCAGCAGCAGCGGGATGCCGCCCAGCAGCACTTCCGTCCCTTGCGCTTGCGTCGGGAACGGGTACGGATTCGCCGTCCCGTCGGCCAGCATGACACCGTAGATCGAAATGTAACTGCCGGCCGCTACCTGGTTGTACTGCGAGATATTATCGATGTTCGGGCTGGCCGCGTTGATGACCGTCACCGGCTGGGCAGCCGATCCCGTCGCCGCCGCAGTTACCGTTCCCGTCCAGATGTCGGACCGGTTCCCGATGGAATTGTCGCCGACGCCGACCCCGGCCACGGCATACATGCCCACGGGGCCAACCTCGTTGTTGCTGGCTGTGCTGGTCGGCGTCCAGCCGTACTGCCAGAGAGCTTCCGTCGTACTGTAGACCAGGTTGGGCGTCTCGAGCGTCGCCTGGGTGGCGGAATTGTAGATGACCACGCTCAGGGTGGCCCCCACATCGCTATCCGTGATGAGGTTGCCGCAGGAATCTTTAACTTGCACCAGGAGTTGCTGCACCGTTCCGGCCTGCACTGTGAAACCTTGCTGGCTCAGATTTACGAACTGGGGTGGCAGCACTTCCCCGCCCGGACAGTTCGGCGGCGAGGCCAGCGGATGAACCTTCTGCTCCCGGGCCGATGCGCCCTGCGAAGCGGTACCGGAAGCCGCGGTTACCACCAGAATGACATTGATCACCTGGCTGCTGCCATCGCCGAATCCGACTCTGACCTGACCATGGTAAATGCCTGCCCCCAGCGCCCCCGCAGTGCCTTTCACCTGCAATTGCGCAGTGCCCTGGCTTACCAGCGAGCCGCTTGGTGGACTTACCGACAGCCATGCGGCCCCATCCCCGGTCACAGTGGCGGCGGCGGTGGTGAAGTTGATTGCCGAGGCATTCGGGTTCGACAGCGTCACGCTGCCCGCGGGCGCGCTGGATCCACCGGCGGCTTCGAGGATGAGTCCGGTGGGAGCGGCCACTTCGGGCAGCGGCGAGCCGGTGGGCAGCACATTCAGCAGCACGGCGATCGACTCGGAATTGCCCGCCGCGCCATTCACCGCCTGCACCGTGATCTGGCCATAGTTGGCGCCCGGCACGGCCTGCGCAGGATCCACGCATACCTCGAGCGAGCCGGCTGGACCCCCGCTGGTGGCGCTGCCCGTGACCGGCTGGCTGATACTGCCGCAGCCATTAGTGGAGAGCTGCAGCCAGTTACCGCTGGCCTGGGCGGACCAGTCCATGGTGCCGGTGCCGATGTTGAATACCGTCAACGTCTGTGCGGAAGGTGTCTGGCCGCCGCTTACCGCATTGAATTCCATAGCTCCGGGCGATAGCAGGATTAACGGTTCGGCCTGTACCACCTGCAAAGTCACATTCACTGTAGCTTGAATGCCGGAACCGGCATTCACCGTCACCAGCGTATGATAGAGGCCGGCCTGCACCGCGGACGGGTTCAGCGTGATACAGATAGACGCCGGGTTGGTGAATGTCACCGATCCGGAGGCGCCGCAGGAGACCGTCAGCCAGGGCAGCACGGCCGCGGTGACGGTGTAGTTGAGCGTTCCACCACCGGTATTGAAGACCTGCACTTGCCGCTGAATGCTGGAGCCGGTGGCCGCCGCGGAGACTGTCAGATACTGGGGCGAAACGACCAGTTGCGGCTGCGCGGGAGTCACCGTGAGCGTGACATTGACAAGAGCCGCTGCCGATGGGCTGCCTTGGGGAGCAACGGTCAATGTGGCCGTGTTGGTACAGGATGCCGGGCCTGGACACGTGGGCAGGTTGGAGAGATTCGGCAGAGAGACTGTCACGTTATCGGGAGTCTGTCCGGTACCGGCTGCCGCTTTCAACCAATTGGCGGACGTGGTTACCGAATACTTCAGAGGCGCGCCGCTGCTGAATACGGAGACAGTCTGCGGGGTGGGAAGGCTGCCTCCTTGCTGGTAGGTGAAGGTGAGATTCTGGGGACTGACGAATAGCCGCGCCGTGTTGGGTACTATGGTGAAGGTAGCCGCATTGGAGGCCGATCCGCCGGTGTTGAATACAGTCACACTGGCGCTGCCTGGCACGGCGATCAGGCCAGCGGGCACCAAGGCCGTTAGCTGGTTTTGGTTGACATAGCTGGTCGCCACGGGTGAGGCGTTCCAGTGTACGACAGCACCGGAGAGGAAGTTCGCGCCGTTGACGATCAGGGTGAAGTCCGGCCCCCCTGCGGTCGCCGTAGTAGGGATCAACGCGCTGATGCTGGGAGCGGGTGGTGGGTTAATCTGAAACGTCACCGTGTTGGACGCCTGACCGCCAGGGTTCACCACTTGCACGCTAGCGCTGCCTGCCGCGGCAATCAGGCCCGCGGGCACGGCGGCCGTCAATTGGCTTGCGTTGAGGTAAGTCGTAACCAGGGGAGAGTTATTCCACTGCACCTTCGCGCCTGCGAGAAAGCCCGAGCCGTTGACAGTCAGGGTGAATGCGGGTCCGCCGGCTGTCGCCGAAATAGGACTCAAGGTACCGATCGGGGGCCTGGACGGCGGATTGATGGTGAAGGCCGCCGCGTTGGAGGTCAAGCCGCCGGGGTTGACCACCGTCACGCCGGCGCTGCCTGCCGCGGCAATCATGCTGGCAGAGACCGCGGCTGTCAATTGGTTTGAATTGACATAGGTAGTCACTAAGGGAGATCCATTCCACTGGACCGTGGCGCCGGGGAGAAAGCCCGAGCCGTTGAGGGTCAGGGTGAAGGCCGGCCCGCCGGCGACGGCCGATAGAGGTGAAAGCCCGGCGATGGCGGGTGCCCCCACGATCCCGATGGACAGGGCTTGCGCGACGGAAACGCTGCCCGCGCTGTCCTTGACGGTGACGCTGAAGGGGAAAGTACCGGCGGCGACTGGCGTCCCAGAGATCGCGCCGCTGGGAACATTGAGCGTCAGGCCGGCGGGCAGCGCGCCGGACACGACTGTCCAGCCGACGTATGGGGGCGTGCCGCCGCTGGCGGCCAGGGTCTGAGAATAAGCGACATTGACGGTGCCGCCCGGCAGCGAGGACGTGGTAATTACCGGCGGGGACGGTTGCGCCGTGGCATCGATGGCGAACTGCAGCGTGTCGAAACTGCTGGCGCTCCACCCGCCCGATGCGGAAGGGGATGCCGTACCCGCGGCCGGAACGGTGGACGAACCGCCTAGAATCCAGCCAATGTAAGTAAAGGCATCGGCAGGGGTCAACACCAGCCAGTATGGCGTGCCGGCCCCTAATGAGATGGGCTGACTGAATGTCGCCGTGACAATCCCGCCAGGGTAGGGAGGGGCCGTCAAGCCTGCGACAGCGGCGCCCACAAGCGAACCCGGGAGGCCGCCGGCGTCTGAGAATATCGCAACATTAAACGAGCCGTCAGATCCCGGCTGTTCACCCGAGATGACGACGATCCTGGCGTCCACTGCCTGGCGCGCAGTGGCCGACGTAAACTGGGCGGCATACGACGAACCCGGTGGAGAGATGCTGGACCCGGCGACAGTCGCACTCTCACAGGACGAGCTACAGGGGCCGGTGATGCTATTGAAGATGGGCTGAGCCGCGCACACTCCGGCAAAGAGCAGTGCCATTGACAGAGCCGGCCAGACCTTCCGGGACGAGCGCCTATCCGTAGCTGTGAGCTTCATGGAAGTGATTCCTCCGGCCTTCGATGGCACCTTGCGGGCGGCGTGGAAAGGGATGCGGAGTAGCCTTTAGTTCGGAGGCCGCTCCGCATCACGGCTGTGCGAGCGGTCAGATTATGGCGTGCCGGTGTTGACGGTCACGAAACTGGAACAGGTGATCCCGCCTCCTGGGGTGGTGATCGTCGAGAGGATCCCGACGTCACCGGTCACGCCGACACCCGATTTGGTTTGAGTTACTTTGGTGGCTGGCTCGGTGACCGGCAGCGATTGGGAGAAGACGGATTCGATCTTGTTCTTAATCTCCAGGAAGCCGTTCCAGGTGGCAGCGACAGGAGTGCCCACGCTGAAGTCCATGGTCAGGATCCCGGTAGAGGCATCGTAGGAGGGCGAATCCGTAAGCAGGCAAGAGGGCTTTGCCGGAGGACAGTTGCCCACTATACACGTGTCTTCCAGGTTATAGCTAACAGTCGTATCGTTGCCACCCGATCCGTCAGATCAACACAACATAGGTGCCCGCTAAGCGACGGGGTTGCATTGGCTTGGACCTGGAAGGAGCTTGAGCCGCCGCAGCAACAGTCATTGCAGGTACACTGGCAAGACCCACCAGACAGGGCACTGGTGCCGTTAGGCTGATACGCATTGAAGCAAACTTCCGAAGTTGGATTTGGGGCGAGGCTGGCGGCGATCTCGTATGTGCCGGTCGTGCCGCCATTGAAAGTGAATGTGTTCTGGGAGGTTGGCGCACTTACGTCGCCCGTTACGTTCTTGGCCAGAGTTAGCGCGACGGCGTCGGGCGGCGTGGGGCTCAGACGCTCCAGCGAGAGCCCGTAGGCTTGAACGCCGTCGTTCGTCTCGCTTATTTTGATCGTGTAGATCCGGCGGTAGTCAGCGTTTGATTCGTGCTGACCGAGGCGGAGCCGCGCAACAACACGCCATTGCATGTGCAGGCATTAAAGATCTGGTTTGCCGGAACACCCGGGGAGTAAAGAGTCAGACAACCGAGTCGTGGGGGACGGCCCCAGGCCCGCCAGCCATTTCCCAGACATCCCCGGCGGCCGCATTGAACGTGAAGGTGTCCGCGTCTCCCGTAGTAGAGAGGGAGCAATTGGTTCCATAGTAGGTCTCGCCGGAGGTGATGGCTACCCCTTGGGCCGGCTCCACGGGGCAGTCTTTGACTACCGGACCGGTTCCCGCCCGCGCGGCGCCGGGTACCATTAGTACCATGAAGAGAGGCGCGGCAATCAGCAAGCTATTCATCGTCAAGTTTCGCATTGTCGTTCGTTACTCCTATATGACGGGCACAGCCCGATATCTTACTACAAAAGGCCACTGACTTTTCGGTTTCATTTACTATACATCGAAAAGATTCCAATTTAATTCTTTTTTCTCGCTCATTCCGCCAGGGCTCTCTCGAACGCCACTTTATTCACAGGCCGGCTGGCGTAGTTGCCGTTTGCCACCGTGTACAGGGTGATTGAAATCTCGGAATAGCCCGTTTTGGATTCCTCGACTCTGAACCGGTCACCCTTCCTGTAGCTGTAGTTCTTCTCCTGGTCGCCGTACCGCACCACGATGTAATAGCGTCCCGGCGCGACGGCGGACTCGGTACGGCTCTCACCCTTGGGAACCGGGACGGCGCGCTTCGACGGTCCGATCAGCTTGACGAGAGCCGTCTGGCCCGCGTCGTTTCGAAAAGCCACCGTGCTGTGAAAAGGCGGACGCGGCGCCCGCGCGCAGCCGGGCAAAACAATCGCAGCGAGCAAAAAACCAAACGCTAACCAGCGCGGCCCCGCGACAGCAGGTCTTGCGGCCCGGCACATTGAAAGCTCCCTCATCATCTGTCCTCCGTAGCGCAAGTTAGACGGAAGAATTCGCGCAATTTCG
>CAVPVD010000002.1:0-352080 GCA_963709155.1 Bryobacterales bacterium
GTTATTGAAAAGATGGAGCGGGAGACGGGACTCGAACCCGCGACGTCCAGCTTGGGAAGCTGGCATTCTACCACTGAATTACTCCCGCATTCCCTCAAATCAGCCGCGCCCCCGCTTAGGCCGCAGCCCTTCGAAAGCGCGTTTTCAGCCACACTATAGCATAGTTCAACTTCCGCCACCGATCTCGGCTTTCCTGCAATCAATCCACCTTTTTGGCGCCCCCAACACCGCGTTTGTCCTCGTACATAGCCGCGTCCGCGCGGTCTACGAGGGTCCGCAAAGTATCGCCGGGACGCCATTCGGCCACGCCAATCGCGGCGCCCACCCCCACTTTACGATGGCTGTCGCCCGCGCCCACCGCGTACGCTCCGAAGACCCAGCGGGAAATGCGTGCGATGTGCCCCGTAGCCTCCTGCAGACCGGCATCCAAAACGATAATGAACTCGTCGCCGCCCCATCGCCCCACCACATCGGTCGCGCGGAAGGCGGATTTCAGTTCCGCGCTGAATTGCTTCAGCACTTCATCTGCCGCCAGGTGCCCGCAGGTGTCGTTAAGCTGCTTGAAACCGTTCAAATCCAACATCAGGACCGAGAACTTCTCCTTCCCCGCGATGCGGTACTCGATGGCGGATTCCACGCGCCGCCGGTTGTATAGCCCCGTCAGCGGGTCCTGTGATGCGCGCCGTTCCGCATCGTCCAGGCGGCCCTGATACACCACCACGTCCGCCCGCAGGCGCGCCACGGATTTCTGGCTCTCCTCCGCCATGGCCTCTACCCACGATCTCAGGTCCAGAGCACTCTTCATCAGCGAATCGCGGATCACCGCCAGATCGTGCAGGTCCGCCATGGCTTCCAGCCGGCCGGTGAATTCCTGAAACTGGTGGCTGTAGCGCCGATCGCGCTCGCCGGTCAGTTCCGCGGCGCGCGCCAGGATCAGCATCAGTTCTTTCACCTCGCCAGCCCGCTCTTTGAAGTAGTCCGCCGCCCCGCTGCCCCATTGCGCGATCTCGGCCTCCACCTTTTGCCCGGTTTCCTGCAGAAGGCTGGCGTTCGATGTAGTGGCAATAGCCGCCTCGAGCCGCAGCAGGTTCTGGCGCAATGTGGAGCCCACCGGCGGGCACGCTTGGACGCCGCTCTCCCCTATCGCATTCAGCGCCGCACGGTAGGAATTCAGCGTTTCCCGAAAGAGTTCCTCCCCACTTCGCTCAATCAGCTTCTTGATCGAGATCATGCCATACTTATCGGCAGCCATCGGTACGGCCGCCGTTCGCCCGGCGCTGGAGCGTACGCCACCCCACCCTCCAGTTCGCCACTTACCGGTTGTGCGCCGCTTCTTGCCGAAAAACACAGGACTTAGCTACCATGTCCCGCTAACCTTCAATCAGGAGAGCAGATATGGAACCCCGCGACCACAGAACCTGGCAACCCGCATCGGAACCGAACGGTGGCGCCATCAGTGGAGGACTCATCTTCGGATTTGCGGTAGTCGCTATCGGCGTGCTCTTTCTCCTGGACAATTTTGGCGTGCCGGTGGGTTTCCTCTGGGGCTATTGGCCGGTCATCCTGATCGCCATCGGTCTCGCCAAGGTGGTGGATTCCCGCGATACTTCCGGCCGCACCGGCGGGGCCGTCATCATGCTGGTAGGGCTGGTCCTGATCGCCGACAAGATTCATCTGCCGTTTCTCAACAACGTCAGCCTCTGGCAGTTGTGGCCCCTGGCGATCATCGCATTCGGATTCATGACCCTATGGGGGGCACTGGAAGGCAAGGACACTTTGCGCACCATGCGTGTAGGGGCGCCCTGGGCCCCGCCGGCGACTCCCGGCAACGTCAATATGTTCTCCATGTTCGGCGGCAGCAACCGCAAGGTGACCGGCGACTTTAAAGGCGCCGACCTCGTTGCGATTTTCGGAGGCGGCGGACTCGACCTGCGCAATGCCACAATGTCGGCGGATGAAGCCGTAGTCAACCTTAACGCCATATTCGGCGGCTTCGAGATCCGCGTACCGGAAACCTGGCTGGTCGAAGTGCATGTTGCCGGAATATTCGGCGGCCACGAAGACAAGACCCATCAGCCCGATTCGCGCCTGGTGCCCAACCCCAAGCGCCTCATCGTGAAGGGTTCCACCATCTTTGGGGGCATGGGCATCAAGAACTGAGGCGCCGGGATGCATCCTCTTCTTGTATCCGGCGCCGCGCTGGCCATCTACCTGGGAGGGTGGGTCCCGCTGGCCGCGCTGCTGATCTACGTGCTCGAGGCATCCGGTAACCTTGGCTGGGAAGCCAGCGCCGCCATCGTCATACCGGCCTGCCTGGTTTACGCATTCGTCTGCCTGTCGCCCTGGTACGTGGTGCGCATGACGCCGCTGCGATCAGGCTCCATGGCTCGCATCCTCACCACCAACTTCGGCGCGGCCGTCGGCGGCAGTATCCTGCTGCTGGCGATCGCGCGCGGCATGGCGGTTTTGCTTTCACGCTTCGCCACCTTCCACATGGTCAACCAGCGCTTCCGCCCGCACGCACCGTTGGTATTCGGCATGGGCGTGCTGATTTACCTGCTTTCCGCCGGTATGCATTACGCGATGGCGTCCGTCGAGGAATCCAAGGAAGCCTTGAATCGCGAAATGCAGGCCCTGGTGGCCGCCCGCGACGCGGAACTGAAAGCGTTGAAGGCGCAAATCAACCCGCACTTCCTGTTCAATAGCCTGAATTCGATCAGCGCGCTGGCGGGCATCGATGCCGCGCGCGCCAGGGAGATGTGCGTGCGGCTGTCCGACTTCTTGCGCAGCAGCCTGCGTGTCGGCGAACGCGAGACGGTTCCGCTGAGTGAAGAACTGGCACTGGCGCATAACTACCTGGGAGTCGAGCAGGTGCGCTTCGGCGGGCGCTTGCGCGTGGAGCAGCAGATCGCCCCCGATTGCGAATTCGCGCTGGTGCCCCCGCTGCTGCTGCAGCCCCTGGTCGAAAACGCGGTGAAGCATGGCATCGCCTCTATGGTCGATGGCGGCATCGTCCGCCTGGAGGCTTGGCGCGTGGATAATGCCATGCACATTCGCGTAGAAAATCCTTTCGATCCGGAGGGCGCCGCCGCCCGCCGCAACGGGCTGGGCTTGCAAATCGTGAAACGGCGATTGTTGGCGCGTTACGGGGATCGCGCCGATATGGCCTCCGAGTGCGGCGACCGGCGCTATCGCATCGAAATCCTGCTGCCTTATGAGACCGGCGAATCTCCGGCGGAGTCACTCTGACTGGCGCGGCGAATGTTACCGCCAAAAACCCGTGGAAGGTCGTTTCTGTCGCGGACTTTAACCGGGATGGACACCCCGATTTGGGCGCGGCCGACCTCGATCAAACCAACCCCGTGGACATCGTAGGTACCGGCGATTTCAATAATGACGGAAGCCCCGATGTGTTATGGCGTATTTCCCGGTATATCGCCGGGCCGCACTAACCGCGCCGCCCGCCGCCAACTCACTTCGTCAGCATTTTGAAGGCGTGCTGCCAGTCATTTCTAAGGAATCCGGGCAGACACCACAAGATGCACAGCGGTTCGATAGCCCGCGCGGAGATAATGCCCCCGCAGTCGTAAGGTTCCCAGCCGAATTGCTCGATGATCCCGGAAACCTGCCCCTTGGCAGCCGCGTTATCGCCGCACAGAAACATGGTGGGGACGCCCTGCGCGAAATGCGGGTTCACCATCAAGGCATTGCCCACGCTGTTGAAGGCTTTCACCACGTGCGCCGCCGGAATCCGCGCTTGAATCCACTCGCCTAGCGACTCGTTCGGCCCGGTGGTGTATTTCAGGACTCCCTGCACAGGCGGCCCGTCGGCGATCGGATTAGTCGCATCGATCACCGTCTTGCCATCGAAATTCGCGGACCCAGCGAGTTCGATGATGCTCTCCACGGCGCGCCCCAGACCCGCCAGCACCAGTATTTCGCCGAACCGCGCCGTCTCCTCGAAGGTCCCGGCTTTGGCGCCGGCGGTTTCCCGCACCCAGGCTTCTACATCCTTTTTCCTGGGATCGCGCGTGCCCAGCATGGCTTCGTGTCCGTGCTGCAGAAAGCCCGCGCCCAGCACCTGGCCCACGATGCCCGATCCTAACACTCCGATGCGCATGTTCCCTCCCCCCTGACCAGTACCCCGTGTCACTTTATGGGCGAAAAATCGGTCGGGTCCATATAGACCGATACCACCTTGTTCACGATTTTGCCGTTGGCTTCCGACTCCTTCTGCACCTTCTGCCATTCCGGGTCTTTGCCGAATTCTTCCCAATTCTTCTTGGCGGCGTCGCGGCTGGCGTGCGCGATCACATAGATCAGGGTGTTTTCGTGCAACGGCGGATCTTGCGGCACCCAATACGCGATGCTGGTCATGCCATGTTTCTCGAAAATGCCGATCGTGTGGTTGCGGAAGCGCGCCAGCAGGTCCGGCAGCTTCCCTTCGTTGCAGGTGTAGGTGCGCAGTTCGAACACGCGCCCGTGGTCCTGCGCGCTCGCGGCAGGAATCGTGATTGAAGCGGTCATCGCCGCCGCAAAGAGTAGAACCGTTTTCATCGTCATGCAGACAGTTTACAATGGCGCGGAGCTACCCGGCGGCTTTCGCGGCAATCTTGTCGATGACCGCGATGTTGGCGGCGAGCTCCGCGGGCAGATGATGCCGCTCGGCGATATACTCCGTGCTGTTGTAAGTCAGCCGGACTCTGCCGCCGGCATCTTCCCACACCAGGATTTTCAGGGGAAGATCCAGCGCGGCGGTCGGGGACGCCAGCATCAGCGGCGTGCCTCCCTTCGGATTCCCGAAAATCGCCAGCTTGGTATCGCGCATCTGCAGGCCGGCTTTTTCGGCCTCGCCGCTGTGATCGACGATTGCAAATATCTTCACTCCGCCGGCATCGAGAATGCCTTTCAGCCGCTCTAGCGTGGCGTCTACGCTGTAATGGCTTTCGATCGATATCATGCCATGGGCATCGGGCATGGGCTGCTCCTTAATGTGAATTGTACTGCACCGAGCGCCGGCGGCCCGATCCGCTTTACAATGTGCCTGATTGATGCCGTTCCGTCGCACTCTCGTCGTGGCCGTGGCGTGCGGTTTCGCAGTCCTCCGCCGTCGCGGCGAACGCCGCCGCCCTGCGCGCGACCGAGGTGGCCAGTCAGACTTTCAGCATATCGACGCCGCATGGTCCGGCCAACGAGCCTTTTCTCATCTCCCTCGATTGGTCCCAGCCGCAGCCGGCTGTGGCCCGCGCCGTCATCGTCTTTCACGGAGTGGGGCGCGATGTGACGGGGTACTACCGCACCATCCAGGACGCCGCGCAACAGGCCGGCCCAGCCGGCCGCGACACCCTCATCATCGCGCCGCAATTCCTCGGTGAGGAGGACGTTCGTGAGCACCATCTTCCAAAGGAGGTGCTGCGCTGGCACCGGGTCGCGTGGGAAGGCGGTGAGGCCGCGCTGTCGCCCTCTCCCATCAGTTCGTATGCGGTGGTCGATGCGCTCCTCGCGCGCCTGGCCGACCGCTCCGTTTTCCCAAATCTCAAAACCGTGGTCCTCGCCGGACATTCCGGCGGCGGACAGTTGGTCCAGCGATACGCCGCCGTGGGCAGGTCCGCGGCCGCGCTAGCCGCCGCCGGCATCCAGGTGCGCTATGTGATCGCCAATCCCTCCTCTTACCTCTATTTCTCCGATGAAAGACCGGGGGCCGGTGGTGGCGGTCGCTGCCGGGAGTTCGATCGTTGGAAGTATGGCCCGGTCGATCCGCCTGCATACGTCAAGCTCGATCCCGGCGTCACCTGGGCTCAGCGCGAGCGGGACTATGCGCAACGCGACGTCATCTACCTGCTGGGCACCGCGGATATCGATCCGCACGAGAAAGATCTGGATGTTTCCTGTGCCGCCGAAACGCAGGGGCCCTCGCGTTTGCTCCGCGGGCAGGCATATTTCGCCTACTTGCATACGCGCCATATATCCGGCTGGAATCAGCGGCTTTGGCTGGTGCCCGGCGTGGCCCACTCCGCGCGCAAAATGTTCACTTCCCCTTGCGGCGTAAATGCGCTGTTCGATACCGGCGCATGCCCTGACCAATAGCCGGGACGGAAAACGCCGCGCAACGTGCGTGGTCCGCCCGGCATCTAATAGGCAGAGGTTCGCATATCACACCCTCCCCGGAACATCCGAGTCCGAAACTTTGGCCCGATCGCGGTTTGCACGCCGCGTGGCTGGGGCACACCACGGTGCTGCTGAAACTGGATGGTGTCACCATCCTGACCGATCCCGTGTTAGGCGATCGCGTCGGCGTGAGCGTCGGTCCCCTGACGGTCGGATTGAAGCGGCTGGTGGCGCCCGCGCTGCGCGCCGATGAGCTGCCGAAGATCGACTTGGTGTTGCTTTCACACGCGCACATGGATCACTTCGATCTGGCGACACTGCGCGCGCTCGAGAGCCGCTCGACCACCGTGGTCACGGCCGCCAAAACCAGCGACCTGTTGCGCACCCGCCGGTATGCGGCCGTCAAAGAGCTTGCATGGGGCGAGCACACGCGCGTGGGGCCCATCGGATTGCGCGCCTTCGAAGTGAATCATTGGGGCGCGCGCATGCACAGCGATACGTATCGCGGATACAACGGCTACCTGATCGAAGCCGGCCGCTATCGCGTGCTGTTCGGCGGCGATACCGCGGCCACCACGGCTTTTCGTGCGCTGCGCAGTTCCCGGCGTATCGACCTGGCAATCATGCCGGTGGGCGCCTACGATCCGTGGATCCGTTATCACTGCACGCCCGAACAAGCCTGGCAGATGGGCAACGACGCGGGCGCCGAGATTTTCCTGCCCGTGCACCACCAGACGTTTCCGCTGAGCCGCGAGCCCCGCCACGAGCCGATCGAACGGCTCTATCGCGCCGCCGGCAGGGAACCCGAACGCATCGGTCTCGAACGAATCGGACAGGAAATGAACCTCTAGCGGGACTTAAAAGTCCCGCCGGCACGCTGAAGCGTGCGCCACGGGCAGCCACGCTACCATGAAGGGAGATGCCCGAATCCCTCTCCGCCGGAGCCCTCCTGGCCCACTACCGCATCGTCTCCCGTTTGGGCGCGGGCGGCATGGGCGAAGTCTACCTGGCCGAAGACCTCAATCTGGAGCGCCCCGTCGCCCTCAAGATCCTGCCGCCTGAAGTCGCGCGGGATGCCGATCGTATGCGACGCTTCGTGCAGGAAGCCAAAACCGCATCCGCGTTGAGCCACCCAAATGTCGCGCGCGTCTTTGAGATCGGCGAGGCGAACGGCGTCAGCTTCCTCGCGATGGAATATATCGAGGGCCAGACCCTCGATGCGCACATCGCCGGCGCGCCCCTGCCGCTGGCCGAAGCCATCGCCATCGCCATTCAGGTGGCGGATGCGCTCGATGCCGCGCATGACAAAGGCATCGTGCACCGCGACATCAAGCCGGCCAACATCATGATCGCGCCGCGCGGCCACGTCTCCGTGCTGGATTTCGGATTAGCCAAGATGCAATCGCCCGGCGGATCTTCCGGCGCCAGCCGTGCGGCCACGCAATTCCTTACCGATCCGGGCATGGTCATGGGCACCGTGCATTACATGAGCCCCGAGCAGGCGCTGGGCCGCGAGGCCGATGCGCGCTCCGACCTCTTCAGCCTCGGCGTGGTGCTCTACGAGATGTGCACCGGGCGCCTCCCTTATTCCGGCGCCAATGCCACCGAGTTGTTGATGCAGATCCTGCAATCGCAGCCCGAGGCCATGGCGCGCTTCAACTACGAAACGCCGCCGGAGTTGGAGCGCATCGTGCGCAAGTGTCTGGAAAAAGATCGCGACCGGCGCTATCAGTCCGCGCGCGACCTGCTGGTGGATCTCAAGAACCTGCAGCGCAGCTACGAGCCGGCCGTCTCCGAGAAGACCGGCGCCGTGCGGATACGTACCGCGCAACTCGGCGTGGTTATCGTGGACGACGAAGAGCTCGCCCGCGGCCTGGTGCGCGAAATGCTGAAAGCGCATGCCGACGTGCGCGTACTCGCCGAATGCCGCAATGGATTCGAGGCGGTGAAGGCCGTTTCAGACCTCAAGCCGGACCTGCTTTTCCTCGACATCCAGATGCCCAAGCTGGATGGCTTCGAAGTCCTGGAACTGGTGGGCCGCGACCTTGCCGTAATCTTCACTACGGCCTACGATACTTACGCCATGCGGGCCTTCGATGCGCATGCCGTCGATTACCTGCTGAAGCCGTTCAGCGCGGAGCGGTTTGAAAAAGCATTGGATCGCGCCAGGCAGCGGCTGGGCGAGAAAACCCCCGACCCCGTGGAACTGGCTGCCGCCGCGCGTCCGCCCGAACAGTATTTGCAGCGCATCGTGGTGAAGGACGGGCCCGCCGTACACGTCATTCCCGTCGAGAAACTGGACTACGCCGAAGCTCAGGACGATTACGTGGCGTTGAAGAGCGACAAGAAGACCTATCTGAAACAGCAGACCATTTCCAGCCTGGAGGGCATGCTCGACCCTGCCGTGTTCATCCGCATTCACCGCTCACACATCGTGAATCTGGAGCGCGTCGCCAAGATCGAGGCCTACACTAAGGACAGTAAAATCGCCGTTCTGCGCGACGGCACGCAACTGCCCGTCAGCCGGGCCGGCTATGCGCGCCTGAAAGCCCTGCTCGGCGAAACCTGATGTGCCCGCCGCTTATTTTCCATGCGTCGAGCCATAATACGGCCGCATGATCTGAAACGCGTAGTAACGCATCCCGTTTTCGTTGTATTTACCCAACATGTAAGGAGGCACCCCGGTAGCCAACTGCTCGTCGGCCAGGTCGTTGCCTGTGAAGATACAACGGCCGGCCACAAAACGCCATGCATGCACCAGTTCATGCGCCAACCCGATCCATGGCGGGCGAGTCCGCCATTTATTCTCCGCGGCGCCCTTGTCAAGTGTCGAGTCACCGATAAAGTCATTGACCGGATGCCATCGGATATAGCAATCCATGCCGGTTCCGGGCGTCAGGCAAGCGTATGTCTCTAATTCGTATTGCAGGTTTTGATTTCCCGGCTCATTCAAGATAATTGCCGACACTTCGGTGGCGGACTTCCATGCAACCTTTTCGGCCAATTGGTTGATGCGCCCCTTAAGTTTCAATAACTCCGGTTCGCTTCGGATGGCGATCTTCAGCGCCTTATTGATGGCATCCACATCCACCGCATGGTAGTGAGGATACACGTCGCCGTCCACCCAAGTGACATTCGACTGATTGCCATCAGCCGAGCGCACAATTGTGACTGTCTTGGCCGCCTCTTTCACTTCCTGATAGAGTTCGGCGCCCCGCCGGTTGTTTTGAATCTGCGCCAGAGCGGCCCCCACCTGGCCCCTCCAATCCGGGAACATCCCGAAGTTACTCCGCATGTGACCCTTCCAGTTACTGACCATCTCGGCGATGACAATTGCCATTTTGAACCTCCGAATCGTTCCGCTTTAGAGCGTCATCGATGATATCGCGGGCCGCTGCCTGCGTGCAACTAGCCCGGCGCGGGCCGCTTGACACGAGCGACACCCATCGATACAATACCCCTATGAAGCCTATGCCTAAGCCTGAAATGCCTTCGGGGGCGCTCGTGCTGCTCATCCTGCGCGTCCTGCGATCGGGGGCGCTGCACGGATACGCCATCGCCCAGCGCATCCACGTGCTCTCCGCCGAGGTATTGCGCGTGGAAGAAGGCTCCCTCTACCCCGCCCTCCAGAAAATCCTGCTTAAAGGCTGGGTCACCTCCGAATGGGGCATTTCCGAAACCAATCGCAAGGTCCGCTTCTACCGCCTCACGCCCGCCGGCCGCAGGCAACTCGAAGCCGAACTCTCCGAATACGACCGCGTGAACGAAGCCATCCAATCGGTCCTGCGCACCGCCTGAGGAAGCACTCCATGAACGACCTACTCCGCCGTATCCATTACCTGCTGCACCGCCGCCGCTTCGACCGGGAACTGGCCAACGACCTGGAGTTTCATCGCGAAATGGCCGAATCCGCCGGCCGTCCGCTGGCCCACCCGCTGCAGCTTCGCGAACAGGCGCGCGACGCGTGGGGCTGGACCTGGATCGACCGCTTTTCGCAGGATGTGCGCTACGCGGCCCGCGTGCTGCGCAAGTCGCCTGGCTTCACGCTGGCCGCGGTGCTGATGCTGGCTATCGGGATCGGCGTCAACGTGGCCATCTTCGGCTTCTTCGACCTGATGGTCTTGCGGCCCTTAAATGTTCGCGATCCAGCCACGCTGCTGCGATTCCATCGCCGCGCGCCCCAGAATTATGCGTTCGCCATGCCTTATCCGGAAATGGCGTTCTTTCGCGCGCACGCCACCACCTTGTCGGCCGTGCTGGCTTTCAATACCACCGGCGTGGTTGTCGAAGGCGAGGACAAGCAAGTGGAGGCCAGCTTCGTGACCGCCAATTTCTTCAGCGAACTGGGCGCCGCGCCGCGGCTCGGCCGATTGCTCGATCCCGCGCGGGACGCGGCCCCGGATGCGGATCCCGTGGTAGTCCTCGACGAAGGCTTCTGGCAGCGCCACTTCGGCGCGGATGCGTCCGTTATCGGCCGAACCATTCGCTTGAATGGCAAGCCGGCGACTATCGTGGGTGTGGCCCCGCGCGATTTCAGCGGCCTCCGCTTGAACGATTCGCCTCTGTACCTGCCCATCACCCAACAACCCTATTTTACACCCGGCAGCCAACTGCCGACCGATTTCACCATCGGCAGCGTGCGGATGTGGGGCCGGCTGCGGCCTGGGGTGGCACCCAAAGCGGCTGAAGAAGAACTCAAGTCGCTGGCGGCGCAATTGCGCAGGCAGCATCCGGACGACATCTTGGAAAAAGAAAACCTTCCCAGCGATCCGGGAGGTTACGCCGAAAGCATGATGATCGGCGACCGCAGCGGCACCGGATCGGAAAAGCAGAACGAGTTGTTTCCGGTGATGGCCCTGGTCGCCACTCTCGGCCTGCTGATTCTGGCCGTGGCATGTGGCAATCTGGGCAGCCTATTGATGGCGCGGGGTGTCGCCCGCGAGAGGGAAATCGCCATACGGGTAGCCGTCGGGGCAGGCAAAGGCCGGCTCATCCGCCAGTTATTCACGGAGAGTCTGTTGCTGGCGCTGCTGGGCGCCGCCGCAGGATTGGCACTGGGCTATGCCGTGCTGCGCGGCCTGATGACGGCTACCGGAAGCCCCGCATGGCTGGATGCCTCGCCTGACTGGCGCGTGGCTGTCTTCGCTTTTGGCGTGGGATGTGTTTCCGCGATCCTGTTCGGCCTGATGCCGGCCTTCCAAGCCGCCCGCCAACGCCATCGCGCCACCATCGCGCGGCAGGTACTGGTGGGCGCGCAAGTGGCGGCGAGCTGCGTGTTGTTGATCGTAGCGGGACTCCTGGGCCGCGCGTTGAAGCATGTCATGTCGAGTAATCCCGGCTTCGATTATCAACAGGTGATCGCGATTGACCCGCGCCTCGGCTTGCACGGTTATTCGCCGGCTCGAGCGCGAGCCTATCTGGACACGCTCCAGAACCGCCTGCGCGCGCTTCCCGGCGTGGATTCCGTATCGCTGGCGCAAAGTCCGCCGCTGGGCCGCCGGTCCGAGATTGCCGGCATCGATCTGGATGGCCGGCACATGCGCGTGCAAATCAACCGGGTCGATCCGCAGTTCTTTCAGACCATGAAAATCCCCTTGTTGCGGGGCCGCAACCTGGTGCGCGGCGAAGCGCATGCCATTGTCGTGGGCGAGTCCCTGGCGCGCGCCGCATGGCCCGGACAGGACCCGTTAGGGAACAAGTTCACCATGGATGAACCGTACACCGTGGTTGGAATCGCAGGTACTGCCCGGGTCGTCAAGCTCGAGGATTCCGACTCGGTGGAGATTTATTTCCCCATCGCCCCGGCAGACCTTCCGGGGACGTCCGTCCTGGTGCGGACCGCGGCCGCGCCGGAGGGCCTCATGCGGGTGGTCGCATCCACCGCCAAAGCCGTCGACCCCAACACTTTTCCGGAAGTGCAGCTGATGAAGAGCGGATTCCGCCAGAAGCTGCGCGGCGCGGAATCGAGCGCCCTCGCCGTGAGCGCCTTAGGCTGCGTGGCCGACCTGCTCGCCTGTTTGGGCATCGTGGGCGTGGTGGCCTATGCGGTCTCGCAGCGGACCCGGGAGATCGGCATCCGCATGGCGCTGGGCGCGCGCCCCGCGCATATCCTGTCGGTAGTGCTGCGGCAATTCTCGCGTCCTCTCGCCGCCGGGCTGCTGCTCGGCGTGGCCGCGGCGGCCGCCTTGTCCGGCCTGCTGCGCGGCGAGCTCTACGGCATCAGCAATCTCGATCCCATGGCATACGTGGGCGCGGTGGGCTTGTTTGCGCTCACCGTCGCAGTAGCCGCGTTATGGCCCGCGCGGCGCGCTCTGCGCGTGGATCCCATGCGCGCCCTCCGTCATGAGTAGCTTATGAACCAGTTCATTCGCCGTATCCAATATCTGCTGCACCGCCGCCGCTTCGACCGCGAGTTGGCAGGTGATATCGAATTCCATCGCGAAATGGCGGCGCGCGAAAGCCGCACACCTTTGCCGAACACGCTGCTGCTGCGCGAGCAATCGCGCGACGCCTGGGGCTGGACCTGGATCGATCGTCTGGCCCAGGACCTGCGCTACGCGGCGCGCATGCTCCGCGGATCGCCCGGTTTCACGGCCGCGGCGCTGCTGATGCTGGCGCTCGGCATCGGCGTAAACGTAGCCACCTTCGGCTTCTTCGACCTAATGTTCCTGCGCCCCTTGCCCGTTCGCGATCCGGCCACCCTGCTGCGCTTCGACCGCAGCGCGCCGGATGACTACGCGGACAATTTCGTGTATGCGGAAGTAGCGTTCTATCGCGAACACACAAAAACGCTGGCGGCTGTGATGGCTTCGAGTGGCGCCACGGTCACGGTCGATGGCACCGCGCAAGAGTGCCACGCCAGCTTTGTGACCGCGAACTTCTTTAGCGAGCTCGGCGCTGCGGCGGCGCTGGGCAGACTGCTGGTTCCCGCGCGGGATGAGGCTGCCGATGCGCCGCCGGTGGTGGTGCTGGCCCAGCCGTTCTGGCAGCGCCATTTCGGCGCGGATCCGTCCGTTGTCGGGAAGATCATGCACATCAATGGCGAGCCGGCCACCGTCGTGGGCGTGGTGTCGGGTGACTTCAGCGGCCTCGGTGGGAGCGCGCCCGACCTATGGGCGCCGATTACCCAGCAGCCTTACTTCGCAAAAGGCAGCCGTCTGACAGACTTCTCCGATAGTGGCGTGAGCGTGCCGATGTGGGGCCGCTTGCAACCGGGCTTCGCCCCCGCCGCGGCCGAAGCAGAACTCAAGTTGTTGGCCGCGGAACTGCACAAGCAGCATCCCAAGGAAGTTTGGGCAAACGAGAGCCTTCTCAGTGCCCCGGGCGGCTATGCCAACCGCATCCGGCACGAGATGATTCCCGTTTTCGCCATAGTCGCGGTGCTGGGGCTGCTGATCCTCGCCGCGGCTTGCGGGAACCTCGGCAGCCTGTTGCTGGCGCGCGGCGTGGCACGCCAAAGGGAGATCGCGATTCGCGTCGCGGTGGGCGCCGGCCGCGCCCGTTTGATGCGCCAATTGTTCACCGAAAGCCTGGTGTTGGCGCTGCTCGGATCGCTGGCCGGGTTGGCGCTGGGCTACATCGTCCAGCGCTTCCTGATGACTTGGGCGGAGGCTCCCGCCTGGCTCGATCCCACACCCGACCGGCGCGTGATGGCCTTCGCCATCGGTATGGGATTCGCGGCCGCCATCCTCTTCGGGCTGACTCCGGCCTGGCACACCGCCCGCCAGCGCCATCGCGGCGGCGCCGCGCGGCAGTTCCTGATCGGCGCGCAAGTGGCCGCCAGTTGCGTGCTTCTGATCGTAGCGGGGCTGTTGGCGCGCGCCATGCACCACGCGATCAATACGAATCCCGGTTTTGAATATAGCCGGGTGATCTCGATCGACCCGGTCCTGCGAGGTTATCGGCCGGCCGCCGCGCGCGCCTATTTTGACGCGCTCTCGGGCCGTCTGCACGGCGTCCCCGGAGTGGAGTCGGTCGCGCTGGTCTCCAATCCCCCGCTGGGGAACCGCTGGACGGTCTTCAAGACGCCTGTGGCCGGCCGCACGGTGGACATTCACGTTAACCACATCGACCCGGCCTTCTTCGAGACCCTGGGAATCCCGCTGCTGCGCGGACGGAATCTGATGCCCGGCGATACGCGCGCCATCGTCGTGAGCGAATCTCTGGCGCGCCTCCGCTGGCCGGCCGAAGACCCCGTGGGCCAGCCCTTCCAGTTGTGGAACGACCGTCTTACCGTAGTGGGAGTCTCCGGCAGCGCACGGCTGGTCTCGCCGGAAGATTCCGATGCGGTCGAGATCTATCAACTCGCGCAGGTGGACCTGCTGCCCTCGATGGTGGCGATGGTGCGGACGGCGGTTCCGCCCGAAGGATTACTGCGTTCGGTGGCCTCCATTGCGAAGTCCATCGATCCCACCCTCAACCCGGAGGTCCAACTGATGAAGAGCGCCTTCCGCGGAAAGTTGCGCACCGCGAAGACCAGCGCCATGGCCGCTACCCTGCTCGGCTTCCTCGCGCTGCTGCTGGCCTGCGCAGGCATCGTCGGATTGGTAAGCTACGCGGTTTCGCAGCGCACCAAAGAGATCGGCATCCGCATGGCGCTGGGCGCGCGGCCGGCGCATGTCCTGTCGCTCGTGCTGCGCCAGTTCGCCGTTCCCGTCGCGATTGGATTGCTGGCCGGGTTGGCCGTCGCGGCGGCTCTATCCCAAATCCTGCGCGGGCTGCTCTACGGCGTGAGCAATTTCGATGCGGCAGCCTATCTGGGCGCGATCGCGATTTTCGCCGTGGCCGTGGCCGCGGCGGCCGTGCTGCCCGCCCGGCGCGCCCTCCGCGTGGATCCCACGCGCGCCCTGCGCTACGAATAGCGCACAATTGTTGGGGCACGAATTGCCTCGCCAAGGCTATTTGCGCCAGACGGGGCTCGCCAGCTCTATGCGCCAGATCGGCCCATCTTCGTATAGAGGTGCGTCCGATCGCAGGAAGGTGGGCGCCTCCTTCGTTACCCAAATGTTGACGGGTGGCGGCTGCTTTCCCAACACTTTGGCGGCTACGCCGGTGATCCCGCCGATATCCATCTTGATGACATAGTGCGTAGCTTTGGCCGGCATGCCGAAGGAGTACGAGTCTTCGCCGGACGCCGCGATTTTCAATTTCACGACGCGCGGCTTGGGGGTGGATACAAGCATCGACAGGGTGGTTTCGCCTTTGGGGTCAATATCGCCGATAACCGTCGGGATGATACCGTTCACCAGATCCGCCGGTAGAGAAAGGTGATCCGAGATACTCTTTTCGCTACCGTCCTTGTCCGTGTATTGGATGCTGACGTTACCGGTGGACGTATCGAGGGAGAGAGTCTCATCCCTCTTGAAGGAGGGTCCCTTTTGAACCTGCTTATACTTGAGCAGATGAAAGAACCGCCGCTGTGAGAATACCGTTGTTTCCTGGTAAAGGGAGCCATCGTTAAAGTGCAGGGTCATTCCGCCATTGAGGCGGGAGCCGGATACGGTTTGGACGACTTCCCCAGACGCCAGTATCTTGTCGTCTACGTCCTTCAGCACGACGAACCCATGGATAAAGCCGCGCGTGTGCCGCACGGGCAGCGGCTCGCCGCGCAACGCGAGGCATTCAAGAGTTGCCAGTGCCAGACATCTTAAGAGCATGTTGCCGGTCAGCATATTTAAATCCTCGCTATCGTGGGTTGCGGATCTTGGCTCGCGCAGGTTTTCCACGCAGCCTAAGTCAGCATGCGGAGGGCCATTTGAACCCGCGCGACTAACGGACGCAGTCAGTTATCATTACTAAATCCATGCGAGCCAAGTTACCGTTGCGTATTTCCTCGATCATCTTGTTCCTCTTCGCCTTAGGGCACACCGTAGGATTTCAAACGTTCCGGCCAGCCTCCCCGCAGGGTCTTGAGGTCATGCAAGCCATGCGCAGTGTACCGTTCGCTTTTGGCAGCGCGACCGTGCATTGGATGGACCTCTTCATGGGATTCGGTCTGGCCGTGTCTGTTTCCGGTTTCTTCTCGGCGATCCTGGCGTGGCGCCTGAGCACGGCCAGCATCGCCGAAATACCTCTGGCACGCACCATCGCCTGGCTGCTTTGCGCGACCCAGGTTGCCAGCATCATCCTCAGCCTGCGTTACTTCGGCATGATCCAGGCCGGGTTCTCCCTGATCTCTACTGCCGCTCTGGTCTGGAGTGCGGTCCGTCTGAACGCGGCAAGCGCCAGCCCGGCCCATCCGCGCTAAGATCACATAACGTGAGCACAATTTCCGAACCCGCGTCCTCCGTCCCCAAAGTCGCCCGCATCGCCCACATGCGCCACCTGGTCAACCAGCTCAAGAAACTCGAGGATCGCCTCCGCGCGGGCGGCGGCCCGGCCAAGATCGAGCGCCAGCATCGCGCCGGGAAAATGACGGCCCGCGAGCGGATCGCCGCACTGATCGATCCGGGCACGCCCTTCCTCGAAATCGGGTTGCTGCTCTCCTACGATCAATACGATGGCGAGGCTCCCTGCCTGGGCTCCGTCACCGGCATCGGCATGATCGAAGGCCGCCACGCCGTCATCATTGCGGGAGATGCCACGGTCAAGGCCGGCTCCTGGTGGCCCGAAACCGTGACTAAGGGCCTTCGCGCGCAGGAAATCGCCATGCGCAACCGCGTCCCCATCGTTTACCTGGTGGATTCCGCCGGCGTGAACCTGCCCTACCAGGACCGCATTTTCCCCGGGCAATACGGCGGCGGCCGGATTTTTTACTACAATTCCCTGATGCGGCGCAAGCTGCGCGTGCCGCAGATCGCCGCGGTGATGGGCGCCTGCATTGCCGGGGGAGCTTATCTCCCCGCGCTCAGCGACTACATCATTATGGTCGAAGGCACCAGCTTCATGGGCCTGGGAGGTCCGAATCTGGTTAAAGGCGCCACCGGCCAGGTGGTCGATTCCGAAGCGATCGGCGGCGCGCGCATGCACACCAGTGTCAGCGGCGTGGCCCATTACATGGCCAAAGACGATGCCGAATGCCTGGCGCGCATCCGCCAGCGCTTCCGCGATCTGCCCAACCGGCAGGCGGAACCGCCTGCGCCGCCCCAGCCGCCCGCCCGTCCCATAGACGATATTTACGGCGTGCTTCCCGAGAACCATCGCCTGCCCTACGACATCGAGGAAGTGATCTTCCGCATTTTCGATGCGGGCGACTACACCGAATTCCAACCGGAATACGCGCCGGAAATGCTATGCGCGAATGCGCGCCTCTCCGGCCATCCGGTGGCCATCATCGCCAATCGCCGCGGCTTCCTGCGCGCTGAAGGCCGGCCGCGCATCGGCGGCATTGTCTACACGGAATCCGCGCGCAAGGTGGCTTACTTCGTGGAGTTGAACGAACGCCTCGGTTACCCCCTGATCTATTTGCAGGATGTTTCCGGTTTCATGGTAGGGCCCGAAGCCGAGCGCGAGGGCATCGTGCGGGCCGGCGCCGACATGGTGGAAGCCATGTCCTGCACCAGCGTGCCGAAGCTCATCCTGACGTTGAATCACGCCAGCGGCGCGGGCTATTACGCCATGGCGGGGCAGGGTTTCGAGCCGAACTTCACGTTCAGTTGGCCCACCGCCCGCATCGGCGTGATGGAAGGCGATTCCGCGGTGCAGGCGCTCTTCTCGGTGGAGCTGGAAAAGCTAAAGGCCGCCGGGGAACCGATTCCCAAGCAGCTTCAACTCGCCATCGACAAAACCAAGGCCGACTACGAGAGATGGCTGGACGCACGCTACGCCGCGGCGAGAGGCCATTGCGATGCCATCATCGATCCGCTCGAAACGAGGCAAATCCTGACCATGGCGCTGGAAGTCACGCTGCATCGCCCGCGGGCTACCCCACTCGTGCTGGAGACACTATGAATGCTATTCGCCATGCATCGCCGTTCTGCCGCCTAAAAGGCGGCGGCGGCCAAGATTGGCCGCCCCACAATTATTCTTATGATTCGAATTGCTAACGGTCAAGGTTTCTGGGGCGACTGGCTGGAAGCCCCCGTGCGCCTGGTGGACGGCGGGCCCATCGATTACCTTACGCTCGATTACCTGGCCGAAGTCACCATGTCCATCCTGCAAAAGCAGCGCCAGCAGGACCCCGAACTCGGCTACGCCCGCGACTTCCCTCCCCTGATCGGACGCATCGCCAAGAAGATCAGAGAACGCCACATCAAGGTGGTCGCGAATGCCGGCGGCGTGAACCCGTTAGCCTGCGCGCGCGCGGTGCTCAAAGCCGCCCCTGGCCTCAAGATCGCCGTAGTATTGGGCGACGACGTGCTCGGCCGCATCGACGAGTTCCTCGGCAAAGGCTACGCGATGCGCAACATCGATACCGGCGAGCGGATCTCCACCATTCGCGAGCACATCCTCAGCGCCAACACTTACATCGGCGCGTTCCCGCTCGCCGAAGCCCTGGCGACCGGCGCCGACGTGGTCATCTCCGGCCGCTGCGCCGACGCCGCCCTGGTGCTGGCCCCCATGATCCATCGCTTCGGCTGGGGCCCAGACGATTACGACAAGCTGGCGGCCGGCATCGTTGCCGGACACATTATCGAATGCGGCGCGCAGTGCGCCGGCGGCAACTGCCAGGTCGACTGGCAGAACATCCCGGACCTGGCCAACATCGGCTACCCCATCGTGGAGGCCGAGCCCGACGGATCCTTCGCGGTCACGAAGCATCCCGGGACCGGAGGACGCATCGACTCGCACGGCGTCAAGGAACAGCTTCTCTATGAAATCGGCGATCCGCGCCAATATATGACGCCGGATTGCGTGGCCGACTTCACCTCCATTCAGCTTGAGGATACCGGCCCCAACCGGGTGCACGGCCACGGCGTGCGCGGCGGCCCGCGTCCCGCCATGCTGAAAGCGTCTATCAGTTATCACGCCGGATGGAAAGCTTCCGGCACGCTGGTTTACAGTTGGCCCGACGCCCTGGAAAAGGCGCGCGTGGCGGACCGCATCACCCGCCAGCGGCTGGCGCAACTCGGCCTGCAATTCGACGAAATCCACACCGAATACTTTGGCGTGAATGCCTGCCACGGTCCAGCCGCGCGGCCGGTTTCCGACCCGCCGGAAGTGCAGGTGCGCATCGGCGTGCGCGGCCCCGATAAGCGCGCCGTGGACCGCTTCACCCGTGAAATGATTCCACTGGTGCTTACCGGGCCCCCCGGCGGCACCGGATATGGCGAAGGCCGGCCCGAAGTCCGCCAGATCGTCGCTTACTGGCCGGCATTGATTCCGCGCGAAGAAATCCAGACACGTGTGGAGGTGGTCGAATGAAGCTGCCGCTTTCCCGCATCGCCCACACCCGTTCGGGAGACAAGGGCGATATCGCTAATATCGGAGTGATTGCATGGCTGCCGCAATACTATCCGATCCTGCTGCGCGAGGTCACGCCGGAGCGCGTCAAAGCCTTCTTCGGGGAAATGGTCAAGGGCGGCGTGGACCGTTTCGAGCTGCCCAATCTCTACGCGTTAAACCTGCTGCTGCACCATGGCCTGGGCGGCGGCGGGACGGTTTCACTGCGCACCGACGCGCAAGGCAAAACCCTGGGCGCGGCGCTGCTGGCCATGGAGATCGAGGTCTATGAGCGAGAGCTTACAGATTAGCCGCGAGGGCCGTTTCCTGCATCTCGCGCTGAACCGTCCGGAACGGCGCAACGCGCTGAATATGGATCTGTGCAACGCGCTCGGCGCGGCGCTCGAAGAAGCCGAACAGGATCCGCGCGTGGGCGCCGTGCTGCTCAGCGGAAACGGCAAATCGTTCTGTGCCGGCATGGATCTGCACGAGGTGCTGTCGCCCGGCGGCGGCGATATCAACGAGGCGCACGAACGCATCTTTACCAGCGGAATCCGCATGACCAAGCCGCTGATCGCGGCCGTGCATGGCGCGGCTCTAGCCGGGGGCACCGGATTGGTGGCCAATTGCCATGTGGTGGTGGCGGCCGAGGATGCCACTTTCGGGCTGACCGAGATCCGCATCGGGCTCTGGCCGTTCGTCATCTTTCGGACGATCGCCGCCGCGCTGGGCCAGCGGCGCGCCACCGAGCTGGCTCTGACGGGCCGCATCTTCGCGGCGGCCGAAGCGCGCGAGTATGGCCTGGTACACCATATCGTGGAGCCCGCCGTGCTCATGCAGCGCGCGCAGGAGATCGCCGCGTCTGTCGCCGAAGCCAGCCCCACTGCGATCCACGCCGGCCTGGCCTTCGTGCGCGACGCGGCGGGCAAGAGTTGGGAAGAAGCCGGCGATCTGGCGCGCCGCATGCGCAACGAGGTTTTTCGCAGCGCCGACTTTCAGGAAGGCATCCGGGCGTTTCAAGAAAAGCGCTCGCCGCGCTGGCCATCTGCCTCTTAAGCGGGCGCGCCCCGGCGCACGCCGTGCACGTGATAGGGCACGTAGTAGCGCGGGTCGTCGCGCGTCACGACGTCGAAGCCCGCGCCGGCTAGAAACTCTTTCACGAAATCGAGCGTGCGGAAGGCGTCCCCTTCCCCGCGGCCCGCGCGAAAGTCGTGCGCCGCGATGCACACAAATCGCGCGCGGCGCAGCGCCTCGGCGCAGCCCGGCAGCGCCCACCGCTCCGCGCCTTCGATATTCATCTTGAGGAAGTCGATGCGACGGATACCCTGCTGCGCGGCCAGATCGTCGAAGCGAATCGCGCGCACCGGATGGCTGGACGGGCTGGGATCTCCCGCGCGCACGTAGCTCGATTCCCAGACGGTCGTGGTTTCGATCTGTAACTGCCCGGCCTGGTCCATGCACGCATAATTCAACGCCCTCACATTCCGCAGGTGGTTGAGCTTCGAAAACCGGCCCAGAATCTTAAAGGAAAACGGATGCGGCTCGATGGCCCACACGCGCCCGCCGGAGCCCACCGCACGGGAAAATGCGAAGACATCCTCGCCGCGGCCCGCGCCGATATCCACGATCGAATCGCCCGCCGCGGGTTTGTACACATGGAACCAATAATCCTGCGCGTCGCGGAGATACTTGCCGGACTGCCGCGCCCAGCGTTCCCAATCCGGCTCGGTCTTGCCGGGAGCTAAGCGGAACATGCCGGGATCCGGAAAATAATCGGAACCCACGCGCCGCACCCACATACCGTCCCAGAGGATCTCCACGTCCACGCCCGGCATGGCCGCGCGCGCCAAAGCTGTCGCGCGGCGCGCCACCGTCTGCCGGTCGCCGCCCGTTTTCTCACTGACCCACATGCGTATTCGCTCGCTTCAGGCGCAGCGCCAGCAGCCTTCGCCTTTCGTCGGAAAGCGGCGCTCTCACATTCGGCCGCCGTGCGCTCGTGCGCCGTCCGGGCGACCGCAAAACCTGTTCGAGAAAAGCTTCGAAGGGGCCGGCATTCAGGCGCCGCGCGTATTCGAGCGCCACCCGGCGCGATGCCGCCGCCAATTCCTGGTAATGCGCCCGCTCGCCGAGCAGGCGCCCGAGCACTGCCGCCCACGGCCGTACGTCTTGCGGCGGAACGTCCACCGCGGGAACCATCAACTCATCCACCGTGGGCCGATAGCGCCGGACGGGATTCACGGGCAGCAGATAGTCCATGCCCAGCATGGCTTCCGCCAGGCCGCCGACGTCGCTGGCCATCACCGGAATGCCGCGCGACATGGCTTCCAGAATCATGCGCGAGCGCGCTTCGGCCCACAGCGATGGCGCCAGCATCACGCGCGTCTGCCGCAGCAGATCGTCGATATCGTCGAAGGGCGGCAGGATGGAGATATTCGGCAGCTTCCGCAGCGCCGCGAAATCCGCCGGCGTGGTGCCCCAGGTGGGAACCGCGGCGAATTCTACCCGAGGAAAATGCTCCGCCAGCGCCAGGAAAATCGCGATGCCTTTCACCGCGCACGGATTCACCATGCTGACGAAGCGATTGTCGAAGCGCCCCAACTCCGGATGACCGCCGGGATCGAGCAGCGAAATCGGCACGTGGATGGCCTCCACGCCGCCCCACCGCCGCGTGTATGCGGCCACGTATTCGCTCACCGCGACCACGCCGTCGGCTTGCCGCAGCGCTTCGGTTTGGAACTCGCCAGGCAGCCCGGTGTCCGGACCGAAAGGCAAGGCCACGGTAGCACGTACCAGATACACCACGCGGGCGCGCGGCGTGCGCAAGGCGATCTGCAGCATCAAGTGCGCGGGATCGTCCGTGGAAGCGACGATGATCTCGGGCGAAAACGCGCACACCTGTGCTGCGAAATAAGCCCTAAGATTCGGATCGCCAGTGAGAATGCGCACTTCCACGCCATTCAACTGGAATTCGACGCTGCCCGGCGCATGGTGCAGGGCGGCGCCGCGGGCGTTCAATTCACGCACCAGCGCGGCATGCGCCTCCGCGCCGAAATGCTCCACGCGGGCCACCACCCGCACCGCGTGTCCTCTGGCTGCCAGGGCTTCCATCAGCAGCCGGTTGGATTTGTCGCCGCCTCCGTAAGACGGATAGTAGAGCGAATTATGAGCCAGCAGGATGCGCAAGCTTCATGTTGCCACAAGCGAGCGTCATCGCGCCTGAAGCGGCCGGGTGAGAATGGCTTCGATGGCCGCCAGATCCGGCTTGGTGAGCTTCCACCCGGCGGCGGATGCATTGGCGCGCACCTGCTCGGGAGTCTTGGCGCCGGCGATCACCGAGGCCACGGCAGGCTGTGCGGCCAGCCACGAAACCGCCAGCTCCAGCATGCTGTGCCCGTGCGCCCCGGCATATTCGCCGAGCGCTTCCACCAGGGCCAGATTCTCGTCCGTGAAGACCTTCGGACCGAATCCATCCCGCGCGCGGCTGCCTTCGGGAAGTGCCTGGCCGCGGCGATACTTGCCCGTGAGAAGCCCGTTGGCCAGCGGGAAATAGGGCAGAAATGCAATACCCGCGCGCACGCACTCCGGGATCACGTCCGCTTCCGGCTCGCGATGCACCAGGCTGTATTGGTTCTGGACGCTCACGAAATGCGCGGCGCCTTTGGGCACGGCCGCCTCCGCCGCGCGCAGTTGCTCGCCCGAGAAATTCGAACAGCCGATCTCGCGCACTTTTCCGGCGCGCACCAGCTCATCGAGCGCGCCCAGCGTATCCGCGATGGGCACTTCCGGATCGGGCTGGTGCAGTTGATACAGGTCGATGTGGTCTGTCCCGAGGCGCCGCAAGCTGTCCTCGACCGCGTGCCGCACATATTCAGGGCGCGCGCCGCGGCGCTGCTCGTCCATTTTCATCCCGAACTTGGTGGCGATCAGCACCTCGCCGCGCCGCCGCCCCAAAGCCCGCCCCAGGAATTCTTCGCTGGCGCCCGCGCCGTAAATGTCGGCCGTATCGAAGAAGTTGATGCCCGCGTCCAGTGCCGCGTTTACGGCGGCCGCGCTGGCTTCCGCGTCGATACGCCATCCGAAATTGTTGCAGCCGAGGCCCGCCAGGGATACCTGCAGCGATCCGATTCGTCGCGTTTCCAATGCCATTTCCTCCTGTCGGTTGGATGGCCGGTGCGGGTGACGGGATGCAGTCCGGCTATGGGACGGTGAAGTTGGCGCTGGTCGTTACCGTACCGCCGGGGGTGACGATGGTGATTGGCCCGCTGGCCGCGCCCGCCGGTACGGTGGCCCACACATAATTCGAACCGCTGTTCGAAACCGAGCTGGCCGGCGTGCCGTTGAATTCGACCGCCGCGCCGAACAGGTTGCTGCCCCAGATCCGCACCCGGGTACCGGCCGGACCCGCTTCCGGATGGAAGTGCTGGGCCCAGGGACGCGGCAGGGGCAGTCCCGCGTCCACAGTGAAAATGGAGCCGAAGCCGTATTGGCCGCCCCAGGAGGCCGCGCCGTAAAGGACCCCGTCGCTTCCCTGGATTAGCCAGCACTGGCACAGGCCGTCGGCATTCAGATCGGCGACGACGCTGAATTCGCCCGATTTCGTGATGCGGAAGACCTGGCTGCTTCCCCCGTTCGGCGCATAGAAGTTGCTGCTGGTGGTGCCGTACAGATTCCCGTCGCTGGCTTCGAGCATCGATCCGGGCCACTGGGAAATACCGGCCAGAGGCATGCTGTAAAGCAGCGTGTATTGGCCGTCTAGCGTGAGCTTGTAGATGGTGCCCAAGCCGTTGCCGCCTTTCGGCGTGGTGCCGTACAGATTGCCGTCATCCGCCTGGATCAGCGACGGACCCGTATTCTGGTAGAAGCTCTGGGATGCGAAGGTATAGATCTTTGTGACAGTTCCGGATGGGGTGGCACGGTAAACGTAAGCGGGGTCATCCGGCGGAACGGAGACGCCGTAATAGTTGCCGTCGCTGGCCAGCAGGGTGAAGAATTGGGGAACTTCGCCCGCGGGGAATTCATAGAGCGGAGCGACGTTGCCGTTCAGGTCGCCGGTGACCAGATCATAAGCACCCGCGGGACCGAGGGCGAAGCCCAGCAGCGTGCCATCCGGCAGGTTTTGGGTGAAGACGGGGTTAATGGTCAGGTTCGCGTAGACCTTCTTGCTGCCTGGAAGCGACGCCACGGAGAAGACGCTGGACGTGCGCGAGGCGCTGGTGTAGGCTGTGCCGTAGAACCGGCCATTATCGCCGCCGATGAACGGCCCGCCGCCGGTTACACCGGTGGGGAAAGTGGCCAGATAGGTGATTGCTCCCTGGGGAGTAATGGTGAAAACCGGCTGGCTGCCCTGGGTGCCGCTCGAGTAAAAGACCCCGGGAGAGCCTTCCAGGATTCCCGCCGGCGAACCGAGCCCGTTGAAGGCGGCGATCACTTTCAGGGTCGCCGGGTCAGCGGCGAGGGCCGGGAGCGCAACGAAACAGGCGAGGGACGATACCCAGCCGCTGCGACTGCTTGTTTTCATGGCAGCCGAGTATACAGGAAACGGCCAGCCGTGCTAAACTCGGCCTGACAACGCACACGCCTATAGCGGCCAGCGCTGCCACGCGGACTTCTTGGCTTGGGGTTCGGAACCGGATCCGGCATAGTGGCCCGGCTGCATGGGCGCGAAATTGACCTCGTTGGCGGCAAACTGCAGCGGCCGGTCGGTAATCATTTCGAGGGTGCTGCCCCTGGCTAGCACGGCATCCGGCCCGCGCGTCAGCAGGACTGCCATCAGCCCGGCGGTAGCGCCCGCGGCGGCTCCGATGCCTCCGCCCAGAGCGAGGTTCTTGCCCGCGGCACCCGCGATCAGGCCAATCGATGTGCCCGTGACTGTGGTTTCCGCGACGGTGCGCGCGTCGCCGGCCTTATTCCCCTCGCTTTGGATCTTGCCTTCCTGCTTGTTGAACTCTTCCCCGCCCTGGCCGTCCACTCCACCTACGCGGGCGCGGAAATCGCGGGTGACTCCATTGGGCAGAGTGAGGGAATCGAAGCGAAGATAGAGTTCGCCGCGGCCCTTGACGCGTCCGGGGCGCTTGACCTCGGTAACCGTACCCGAGACCCAACTGCCGGTGGGAATGACGATATGGCCGTTTGTCAGGATCGGAAAGACCGTCTCCAGATATACGCGGTCGCCCTCTGCCGCGTTCTTGGTGCTGATGGTGTTGATCAGGCCGAGGGGAATGCGGGTGCCGGGAGCGATGACGTAGTCGTTGGATTCCTGCGCCAGGATAACACCGGCCGCAAGCAAGAGCGTTGCGAAAGAGTATCTCAACATGCGCGAACTCCTCTTGATATTCTAGCAGGGCGGTGGGGCTGCGGGACTTAAAAGTCCCGCCGGCACGCTGAAGCGTGCGCCACGGACGATCAAAGCCTATGTGGTTGATTTAAGGGTTATAGGTGGTGGGTTGTGGGTTGCGGGCTGACGGTTGCGGGTTGCGGGTGGTGGGTTGCGGCTTCCAAATGCTTGGTTATGGGACAGATTGGGTGGACTGCTTGGGGTCGTTTGCCAGATTGTCAAAGAGCAGGGGGGCAGGTGGCTAACGGGTATCCGGGGAGACTGGGGCACACGATAGCGGCTGGGCGCCCGGGGCGGCGGACATCACGTATGCGGGCGGCGGGGCGGGACGGTGGGCGGGGGTTGTGACGGCGGGCTCGGTTTGCACCGGCTGCACAGGCTCAGGCTGAGTGAACTCCGGCTGAGTGCGGGCGCGGCGCTCGTTTTGTAACTGCTTCAGTTCGCGCATGGCGGTACTGAAAGAGCGCTCGAGGCGGGCGCGCTGGGCCGAGACGCGATCGAGCAGGGCGAATTGCTCCGCGCCCAGGTCGGTGGCGGTAAAGACCCTCTCTTCAATCCTGTCCGTGCGCATGAGCAGCCAATGGGCGACGGCCATACGTTCCAGTAGGATTTTTTCGGTGGGGGCTTGGGGCTGCCACTCGGATTCGAGCACGTCCCAGAGTTGCTGGTAGGCGGTTGCGTCTTCGTGGATGAGGACTACGTCGCGCGCGCGAAGTCCGAAGGTGAGGGCGTTGAGGCGGACGGCGGCCTTGCCTTCCGGGGAGACGGGACCGGTGGAGTGTTGCGCGTTTTCGCGGTTAGCCTGGTGTTGTTTGCTAGAAATCAGCATGAGTTATTCCTTGCGGTTGGATTTGGGGATGGGATGAGGCGTCCATACCCGATTTCATTTTAGGGCCAGGGTGATAGGGAACGGCGGTATGTGGAGGGCGGGGGGTTAGTAAGTGGTGTGGGTGCAGTTAGATGCCGGGGAGGATTATATTTTGCAGATCGGTGACTGGATACGGGCTGCGGGACTTAAAGTCCCGCTAGCACGCTGAAGCGTACGCCACGCTAGCGTTGGAGGATAATATTCGGGATGAAATATCTCCTGTTAACATATTTGGACGAAGAAAAATGGTTCGGCCTGAGCGAGGCTGAGCAACTGCGGATCGTGGGCGAGTCCCTGCCCCACCTGCAACAGCTTATCGCCAGCGGAAAGTTTCTGGGCGGCGCACCGCTCGAACCCACGCCGGCAGCGGCCACCGTCCGGATGCGCGGGGGCCAGAAGATCTTTACCGACGGTCCGTTCGCGGAAACACGCGAGCAGGTCGGCGGCTACACCTTACTCGAGGCCCGGGATTTCGACGAAGCCGTCGCCATCGCGGCCGGCTTTCTGGGCCCCAGCAGCATCGCCACCATCGAGGTGCGCCAGTTGCGCGAAATGCAGGGACTCCCGGAACTCCCGACGCACCGGTGAAAAAAAAGCCAGGGCCTGTCGATTCGGTGGAGGGCCGTTCGACATAAAGTTAGTAAGGAGCGAGAGAAAAATGACCGACAGCTTCATCACATTCCTGCGGGACCTGAAATTCGCGGCGCGATCGCTGGCTCGCGCCAAGGGGCTTTCGATTACGGTGATCGTTACGTTGGCGCTGGGCATCGGCGCGAACTCCGCCATGTTCAGCGTAGTGCGCGGCGTACTGCTGCGGCCGCTCGCCAACCGTGACGAGGACCGCCTGATCTACATCCACCAGAGCGCCCGCGGCGTCGGGGCCGAAAACGCGGACTTCTCCGTTCCGGAGATCCGCGATCTGCGCGAACGGGTGAAAACGCTGACCTCCATCGGCGACTTTTCGACGATCGGCTTCACCATGGTGGGACTCGGCGCGCCCAGGGAAGTGCGGGCGGGCATCGTGGGCGGATCGTATTTCAGCGTGATGGGGCTGCATCCGGTGCTGGGGCGCCTGCTCGGTCCGGGCGACGACGGCCCGGCCGCCTCGGGCGCGGCGGTATTGACTTACCGCTTCTGGAAAGAGAGCCTGAAGGGCGACGCCGGCGCAGTCGGCAAAACCATCAGGCTGGGTACGCGCTCGGCGGTGGTGGTGGGGGTGCTCGAACCGTCGGTTCCGTATCCGTCGGAAACCGAGATCTTCGCCAACCTGGTCACCAGCCCGCACCATCTCTCGGCCACCATGGTGACAGGCCGCGAACACCGCATGACGGAACTCTTCGGGCGGCTGGCGCCGGGCGTGGACCTGGCGTCCGCGCGCGCCGAACTGCGCGTGGTGCACGGGGCCATGATGAAGCAACATCCCGAATCATATCCCGTGAAAGCGGACTTCCGGATCGACGCCGTGAAACTGCGTGAGCAGATCACCTCCCGCGCGAAGAACGTGTTGTGGGTGCTGCTGGCAGCCGCGGGGTTGGTGTTTGTGATCGCCTGCTCGAATGTGGCCAACCTGATCCTGGCGCGCACGGTCCGGCGGGAGGGTGAACTCGCCGTACGCGCGGCGCTGGGCGCAACGACGGGCGCGCTGCGGCGAACGCTGCTGGCGGAGAGCCTGCTGCTGGGCGGGGCGGGCGCGGCGTTGGGTATTTTGAGCGCGCGCCCGATGGCCGGTATCCTGGCTCGCTATGCCTCGCGCTTCTCGGTCCGCGCACTGGACATGAAGGTGGATTCCAGCATGCTTTGGGTGGGCGCGGCATTGGCGGTGGTAGCGGCCCTGTTGCTGGCGTTTGTCCCACGCCTGCCTTCGGCCGACGCGGCGGGAGGATTGGGAATGGCGGGCGGAGGCACACGGGTTACCAGCGGCACGCGGCGGCGGCTGCGGGTTTTCGCCGTCACCCAGGTCGCGGCGTCCTTCCTGCTGCTGGCGGGCGCCGGTATGCTGCTGAAGACGCTGCTGAAGCTGCAGTCGGTGGAAACCGGCTTCGATACGCGGCACGTGCTGGTGTTGAACGTGCCGGCGGAATCGTACGGGCGGTCCCCCGAACAAACGGTGGGTTTCTACAAAGAGGCCATCCGGCGGATCACGAATTTACCCGGTGTGGACCGCGTGGCCGTGGGCATTCTGACGCCGTGGCGCGATGGCGGCACGTTCGGTCCGGGATTCCAGTTCACGGTGGAAGGCCGCGTACCCGCGCCCGGTGAAGACGATCCGCGCGGACGCATGCGCACGATTTCGCCGGGGTTCTTCGCGGCGCTGGGCATCCCGCTCATCGGCGGCCGGGATTTCAACGAGGCGGACCGGAAAACCAGCGAGCCGGTCGTGATCATCAGCCAGAGCCTGGCGCAGCGCATGTTTCCCAGTGGGGATGCGGTGAACCATCACCTGCGCTGGACCGATCCGCTCATGAAGTTCGTCAACATCTCGATGGGCCCGCGGCGCATTGTGGGAGTGGCCGGCGATGTGGATGACGAAAACGTGGTGCCAGGCCCGGCGCTAACCGTGTATACTCCGTTTGAGCAACAGATCCTCTGGGGCGGCCGGCTGTTCGTCCACGCGCACGGCGATCTGTACTCGCTGGTGACGCCGGTGACGCGCATTATCCGCCAGATGTCGCCGGAACAGCCGGTGGAGCATGCCGCGACGCTGGAAGACATCCGCACCGAGGTGCTCACGCCCGACCGGCTGAACACGCTGGTATTTGGAGGGTTCGCGGCGGTGGCGCTGGCCATCGCGGTGGTGGGGGTCGCGGGGGTGCTGGCGTTCTCGGTGAGCCAGCGGACGCGCGAGTTCGGGATCCGGCTGGCGGTGGGCGCCGCGCCACGACACCTGGTGACCGGCGTACTTACGGAGGGCGCGGTGATGGCAGGGGCCGGCGTATTGGCAGGCGTGGTGTTCGGCTACGGGCTGGCGCAGCTCGCTGGCATCTATTTTGAGGCCGTGCGACTGCCGGGCACCTTGGTGTTGGTGGGTTCGGCGGTGGTGCTACTGGCTGCCGCCGTGGTGGCATCGGTGCTGCCGGCGATGCGTGCCGCGCGCGTGGATGTGTTGCAGGCGCTGCACTCGGATTGACGCTGGTGGGGCGGAAACGGGCGTGCAAAAGGTCAAAGTCCAAGCATTCGCACGGTTTATCTCGACACGTTCCAGTCTCCACAGCCCGCCACCGACTTCGCAATCCGCACCCGCATGCCCCCGGAGGCGGTGGGTCCGGCAGTGCGGCGAACCGTGCGCGCCGCGCTGAAAACGGTGGCAGTGGGCGGCTGGTCACGCTTGCCGGCCAGGTGGACGCGTCTATCGTTCCGGAGCGGCTCATCGCCAGGTCCTCGCGAATTTCCTGGTACTTCGCGTCGCCCGCCACCCCCACGATTTCGTAGGGCCGGCTCTCGCCCTCGAAAGTGAAGTAGCGGCCAATTGGATTGCCGCCGCCGAAATAATAGCGCGCCATAGCCTGGTTGACGATGGACACCGGCGGACGGCCCAGGTCTTCGAAGGTGAAGTCGCGTCCTATCAGGAGCGGCGTGCCGAAGGTTTGGAAGTACTTCGGCGCGATCCAGCTTAACGGAAATGTAGCGGCGGTCCGCGGGCGGTTCAGCATGACCCTCCACGTTCACGAAGCGGCTGGCGGCGGCGCCGGAGAGGGGCGTCGGCGCGCTGAGGGTTGCGGAGCGGACGCCCGGAATCGTCTCCAGCCTGCCCAGCAAATCCTGGTAAGCGCGGGATAATTGCGCTCCGCTATATCCGCTGCGCGTGGGATCCAGCTTCACCAGCAGAACGTGGTCGCGGCGGAAGCCAAGGTCAATTTCTTCGATGTTAGCCAGGTGGCGGATGAAGAGGCCGGCGGCGCTCAACAGGCCCACCGACAAGGCGACTTGCGCGACAACCAGGGTCCTACCGGCAAGCCGGGTGAGCCGCGTTCCGCCCACGCGCCCGATTTCGCGCAGCGAAGTCAACGGGCCGGAAGCCAGCGCGCTCCAGGCCGGCGCCGCACCGAACAACAGCCCGGTCAGCAGCCCCACGACGGCGGTGAAGAGCAGCACGTGCGCGTCCGGCCGCACATCGATCTCGATGCGCGCCGGCAAGCCGATGATCGGGCGGCCGGACGTCATCATGCGCGCCAACGCTCCAGCGCCGAAATAAGCCAGCACCACCCCCGCCGCAGCGCCCGCCGCGGATAGCATCAGCGATTCGGTCAGCACCAGGCGCAGGATGCGCGACCGGCTCGCGCCCAAGGCCACGCGTACGGCCAACTCCTGCCGCCGGCTGGCCCCGCGGGCCAGCAACATATTCGCCAGGTTGATGCAGGCAATCGACAGCAGTAGGCCGACCACCGCCATGAGCGCCAGCAGGGGTTTCGCGAACTGGCCGCGCAGGCCCGTCGCCAATCCCTCGCCAGCGGGCTCGACGGTGAACTTGAGCTGCCGCATCGCGGGGTCTGGCGATGCGGCAGACCTTTCCGCGAGAGTCCAGCGGAACAGCACCGCCATCTCCGCGCGCGCCTGTTCGATCGAGACGCCCGGACGCAGCCGCGCGATCAACTGCAAGGGCGCGCGGTCCTGGGCCGCGGGGCCCAGCGTCACCCAGATATCCGGCCGAAGCCCCACATGCAAACCCGAGAACTCGCGCGGCGCCACGCCCGCCACGGTGAGCGCCACGTCGTCCACCACGATGCGCCTGCCCACCACCCCCGGATCCAGATTGAACTTGTTCTTCCACCAGGACCAGCTCAGTACGGCGACGGCGGCATCTCCGGGCGCGATCAACCGGCCAATCGCGGGCTTCACCCCCAGCATCTCGAAGAAATTCCCAACGACGGCTTCTCCATCCACCGTTTCCGGTTCGAGGTTGTCCCCGCGCACACTGAAATGGGCGGGACGCATGCCGGTCAGGTTTGAGAAGACGTGTTAGCGATCGCGAAAGTACGCGAAGCTTTGGCGGGAAAAGACATTGAGCGGCGGATCGCCCGGATACTGGTTCAGGAACTCTACCAGCCGTGCCGGATCCGCGACCGGCAGGCTGCGCAGCATCAGGGTGTTTATCAGGCTGAAGATGGCGGTATTCGCGCCGATGGCCAGCGCCAGCGATAATACCGCCACCGCGGTGAAGCCCGGCGATCGCCGGAAGGTGCGCAAGGCGGCTCGCACCTGGATAGTTTACCAAAACGTTTCCAGACCTGATCTTCGGGCACAGAGCGGGACTTAAAAGTCCCGCCAAGCGTGCGCTACTGGCACCAGCGATACTACTTCTTGTCTCTGACCGTGTGGCCGCGGCCGTCCCGGGTCTCGTTGCCTTTGAAGTGCGCCGCATCGACACGCCGGGCGGGCTCCGGCTTCTCGCCTACATGTGGCATAGGACCTTTATACCCGTGGGCCGGATGGTAATGATTATTTACGTGGCCCCGGAAGTCGGCCGAGCCATGAAACCATGGACCCGCGCCAATGAAGACGCCGCCGACAAACCACTCCGGACCGTAATAACCGGCCGGCGCACAGGCGTAAGGCGCTACGTCATAGTAACCATAGGGGCAATCGGGGGGCGCCCCCACCTCGACGGCAACCTGGGCATTTGCCCTGGGAGCCCCGGCTGTCAATCCAACCAGAGCAACCGCCGCTAACAGGACGAGTGTAAAACTGCGCATTCGACTATCTCCTCTCCACTGCCGGAGCAACTGGCCTGCTAGTGTGGCCCGCCGCACGGAAGTGGGTCAGTTTTACGAAGCCAAGGCTGCCGCGTTTATAATGAAAAGAACCCATGCACCAGAAACTCACTGAACGTGTTGTCAACCTGAATCCGCGCGAAACTTCCGAATGGATCGAAGCGCTGGATCAGATACTGGACCAGGAGGGGCCCGATCGCGCGGCCTTCCTGCTGGAGCGCCTGAACGAACAGGCGCGCGGCGCCGGCGCCGACCTTCCCATCCAACTCAATACGCCCTATGTGAACACCATCCGGCCGGAGGCGGAAACCCCCTATCCCGGCGACCGCGCCATGGAACGCCGCATCAAGAGCCTGACGCGTTGGAACGCCATGGCAATGGTGGTGCGCCAGAACAAATACGACGCGGGCATCGGCGGCCACATTTCCACCTACGCCTCCCTGGCCACGCTGCTCGAAGTGGGTTTTCATCATTTCTTTCACGCCAGTTATGGCGACCAGCCCGGCGATCTCATCTATTTCCAGGGTCACGCGTCGCCCGGCGTTTACGCGCGCGCGTTTCTGGAAGGCCGCCTCACGGAGGATCACCTGCGTAACTTCCGCCACGAACTGCGCGACACGCCCGGTCTCTCCTCCTATCCGCATCCCTGGCTGATGCCCGATTTCTGGCGATTCCCCACCGTCTCCATGGGCCTGGGCCCCATCAATTCCATCTACCAGGCGCGCTTCATGCGTTACCTCGAAAATCGCGGCATGATTCCGGTCACGCCCCGTAAAATCTGGGCCTTTCTGGGCGATGGCGAAATGGACGAGCCCGAATCCATGGGCTCGCTCACGCTGGGATCCCGCGAGAGACTGGACAACCTGATCTTTGTGATCAACTGCAATCTACAGCGGCTCGACGGACCGGTTCGCGGCAACGGCAAAGTCATCCAGGAACTGGAAGCCGCCTTCCGCGGAGCGGGATGGTTCGTGATCAAGGTGCTGTGGGGCGAGGACTGGGATCCCCTGCTGGCGCGCGATTCCAAGGGCCTGCTGCAAAAGCGCATGGCCGAAGTGGTGGATGGCGAGTGGCAGACTTACGTCACCAAGGATGGCGCGTTTTTCCGCAAGAACTTCTTCGGTAAGTATCCCGAACTGCTGGATCTGGTGGCGCACCTCAGCGACGAGCAACTCATGCGCCTGAAGCGCGGCGGCCACGATCCCAAGAAGGTCTACAACGCCTATAAGGCGGCCGTGGCGAATGTCGGTTCGCCTACGCTGATTCTGGCGCATACGGTGAAGGGCTACGGGCTGGGCGAAGCGGGCGAGGGCCGCAACATCACCCACCAGCAAAAGAAATTGAACGAAGCGGAAATCGCGCATTTCCGTTCGCGCTTCGAAATCCCTATCCCGGACGAAGCGGCCCGCAACGCTTCCTTCTACCGTCCGCCGGACGATAGTCCCGAGATGGCCTACTTGCACGAACGCCGCCGCATTATGGGCGGATACATGCCCACGCGCACGACGCCCGCCACGAAAGTGACCGCGCCGCCGCTTGAGTCGCTCGCCGAGTCGCTGGCCGGTTCGCAGGGCCGTGAGGTTTCCACCACGATGGCCTTCGTCCGCATCCTGACGCTGCTGCTCAAGAACCAGGAGATCGGTAAGCGGGTCGTCCCCATCGTGCCGGATGAAGCGCGCACGTTCGGGATGGAGTCGCTGTTCCGGCAGTTCGGCATTTACGCAAGCAAGGGGCAGCTCTACAAGCCACACGATGCGGAGATGTTCCTTTATTACAAAGAATCGAAGGACGGGCAGATTCTCGAAGAAGGCATCACCGAGGCCGGTTCCATGGCGTCGTTTACGGCGGCCGGCGCGGCTTACACGAATTACCGGACGGAGATGATTCCGTTTTTCATCTATTACTCCATGTTCGGGTTCCAGCGCGTGGGCGATCTGATCTGGGCATTCGCCGACGCGCGCGGCAAAGGCTTTCTGATGGGCGGCACGGCCGGGCGCACCACTCTTTCGGGCGAGGGCCTGCAGCACCAGGATGGCCACAGCCTCGTGCTGGCGAGCACCGTCCCGACGTGCGCCGCTTACGATCCGGCGTACGCCTACGAGATCGCCGTGATCGTGCAGGATGGCATCCGGCGTATGTACCAGGAGCAGGAGGATCTGTTCTATTACCTGACGCTGTACAACGAAAACTATCCCATGCCGGCCATGCCGGAGGGCGTCGCCGACGGAATCCTTAAGGGCATTTACCGGTTCAAGACGGCCGCCGAAGGTCAGGGGAAGGTGCAGCTTTTTGGCAGCGGTCCGATCCTGAACGAAGCGCTACGCGCACAAAGCATGCTGGCGGAGAAGTACGGCGTCCCGGCCGATGTTTGGAGCGTGACCAGTTATAACGAACTGCGCCGCGATGCCCTGGCGGCGGAGCGCTGGAACCGGTTGCATCCCGGCGAGCCGGCGCGACAGCCGTACATCCGGCAGGCGCTGGCGGGCGCGGAGGGTCCGATCGTGGCCGCCACCGATTACATGAAAGTGGTGGCGGACCAGATCGCGCCGTGGCTGCCCGGCCGCATGGAGACGCTGGGTACGGATGGCTTCGGCCGCAGCGACAACCGGGAACATCTGCGGCGGCACTTCGAGATCAATGCGGAGTCCATCGCCGTGGCCGCGTTGTCCCGGCTGGCCCGCGACGGCCAGTTTCCCATCGAGCGCGCCACGGCGGCATTTGCGGAGTTAGGGGTGAATACGGAAAAAGCCGACGCGGCGCGGGCTTGAGGATGCTATGGGAACCACTACCAGGCCGATCACTTACGAAGATTCGCTGTCGATGCCTGAGAATCGGTTCGAGGAAATCGTACATGGTGAAAGCAGGGTCATGCCGCCGCCGATCAAGAACCATGTCTATCTGATTGACGATCTGTTGAATATATTGCTCGGCCAACTCGACAAGCGGGAATATCGTGTCAGCGCCGGGGGGGCAGGCTTGGGGATCGAAAGAGTCCCCCTGACATATCGCATCCCGGACCTGATGGTCTTTCGGACCGAGGACCTGCGCCGGGACCGCGTGGCGACGGCCGCAAACGACCCCTATATTTGGGCCGTCCCCGAGTTGATCGTGGAGTGCCTTTCACCATCCAACCGGAAAGGCTCTATCGAGGAGCTGCTGGCGGATTACGCGCGCATCGCGGCGCCGGAAGTCTGGCTCATTGATCCACTGGCCCATCAGATCGCCGCATACCGCTATGAATCCGGCGAACTGAAGCTGTGGCAGACCTTCGATGCCGGTCAGGCCACTCCGTTGCGCTTCCCGAAGGTCACGGTGGGTCTCGCCGAGTTGTGGGCGGCCTTCGAAGGTCTGGCTTAACGGTCTACGGCTTTTCCGCCGGCAACACGCGCACGTTGACCGCCTCTGGCTTCAAGTAAAGGTCGAGCTTGGTCTCCACAGACACGCGGTCGCCGGGCCTGATCTTACTGCGCTTGATCTTTTGCCCGCCCGCGAAATAGCGCGTGTTATGCGTGCAGGAGATGTCCAGATCGTCCTGATCCTGGCGCGCCAGCCGCAGGTTCGTAGAGTTGATTTCGCGCACGGTCCCTGTAAAGCTGGCCAGCGGCTGCTCCACTTGCTGGGCGAACATCCCCGCGCAGGCAGCGCAGAGGAAGAGAATGAACACCTTCATCGGAAACCATCATATCGCCTGCCGCCGCCTCTGTTAATCTATCCCTTTGGATATTCCGGCGTATCTCGAACGAATCGCATACCACGGTCCGCTCGACCTGAATGCAGACACCCTGCGCGCCCTGCACCTGGCGCATCTTTACGCGGTTCCCTTTGAGAACCTCGACATCCACCTGGGCCGGCCGCTCTCGCTCGAGCAGGGCGCGCTATTCGATAAGATCGTCACCCGCCGCCGTGGCGGCTTCTGCTACGAGCTCAACGGCCTGCTCTGCGGGCTCCTGCGCGAACTGGGCTTTCGCGTGACGATGCTCTCGGCGGGGGTTTCCCGCCAGTCCGGCGGCTTTGGTCCGGAGTTTGATCACCTGGCGCTGGCAGTGGATCTGGACGAGCCATGGCTCGTCGACGTCGGCTTCGGTAACGGATTCCGCCTGCCGGTGCGGCTGAACGATGCCGCCGATCAGCCGCAGGGCAAGTCCACCTATCTCATCGTCGAGGACGGGGAATATCGCGTCCTGCTGCGCCGCGATGCCGGCGGCGGCTGGACGCCGCAATACCACTTCACGCTGCAGCCGCACACGCTCGATGAATTCGCCGAACGCTGCCTGTTTCACCAGACTTCGCCCGAATCCAGCTTCGTGCAAGGCCGCATCTGCACGCTGGCCAAACCCGAAGGGCGCGTCACGCTGGTCGGCATGCGGCTGATCGAAACCTCGCCCGCCGGACGCGCCGAGCGCGATCTCGACGGCGAGGCCGAATACGCCGCCACATTGCGCGCGCGATTCGGGGTGATAGAATAGCGGTTCCAGGGGAGGGTTCCGGTGTCATCGCTTATCCAGCACCAGTTCGATAGCAACGTGGTCACCACATCGGTCGACTACGTATTCAACTGGGCGCGTAAATCCGCGTTGTGGCCGCTCACCTTCGGGCTGGCGTGTTGCGCGATCGAGATGATCGCTTCCAGCACGTCGCGCTTCGATATCGCGCGCTTCGGCGCGGAGGTTTTCCGCCCCAGCCCGCGCCAGTCGGACCTGATGATCGTGGCCGGCACCGTAACGCTGAAAATGGGGCCGGTCCTCAAACGCATCTGGGACCAGATGCCCGATCCCAAGTGGTGCATCTCGATGGGCGCCTGCTCCAGCGTGGGTGGACCGTTCAATACTTACGCCGTACTGCAGGGCGTGGATAAGATCGTGCCAGTGGATGTGTACGTCACGGGCTGCCCGCCGCGGCCGGAAAACCTGTTCTACGCGCTGCTGAAGCTGCAGGACAAGATCGATCAGATGACCACGCTGGTGAAGAGGCCCACCGAGGTCCGCCTGGACGAGTCCATGCTCGAGCAGTTCAAGGAGCAGGTGATGATCGCCCAGATCCAGAAACCCGCCTAGTGTTTTACCAGGATTCGCAGCATATCTACCGCGCGCGTCCGCTCATGGAGTTTTCCTGGCTGGAGCATGGCTTCGGTACGCGCCACACATCAGCCGAGGCTTTAGCCGGCGACTCCACGCTGGCCACTCTGCATCAGATCCACTCCGATATCTGCGTGGCGGCGCGCGGCCGCGCGGGGCTTTTGGGCGATGGCGACGCGCTGCTTGAAAATGCGCCGGGGCATCGCGTGGCCGTCAAGACCGCCGATTGCATCCCCATCCTGCTGGTGGATGCGCGGCAGCGCGCCGTGGCCGCGGTGCATGCCGGCTGGCGCGGGACCGTGCAGCGCATCGTCAAGCAGGCCGTGCGCCGGATGCAGGAAGAATTCGGCACCGAAGCCGCGGATCTGCATGCGGCGATCGGCCCGGGTATCGGCAAGTGCTGCTATGAAGTGGGCGCGGAAGTGTCCGCGCAGTTTGGCGAAAGCGGCGTGTGCCACATCGACCTGGCGGAAGCCAATGGGCGCCAATTGGCCGAGGCCGGCGTTTCCGAGCCGCGGATCTATACGGCGCGTCTCTGCACGCGGTGCGGCGGCGATTTCCACTCGTACCGCCGCGACCGGGAGCAGGCCGGCCGCATGCTCTCCTTCATCGGGATCAAGTAATGCAACGTCCGCCCTGCCCCGCGCGTATATTATTCGAATGCGTGCTGCGTTATTCCTGGCCTTCCTCTGTTCGCTGACTGCCGCGCAGGACCCGCGGGAAATCGTGCGGCGTTCCGTCGCGCGCATGGACCAAAACCTGACCATCGCCCGTAACTACACTTTCCTGGAACGAGCCGAGACCCGCGAACTGGATTCCGATGCGCACGTAAAGACGCGCAAGATCCTGCTCTTCGATGTCACTATGCTGGAAGGCTCGCCATACCGGCGGCTGGTGGGCAAGGACGATCATGGCTTATCGCCCGAAGAGGAGCGCATCGAACAGAAGAAGCTGCAGGACAGCATCGCGCAGCGCCAGAAGGAGACGCCCGCCGAGCGCGCCAGGCGCATCGCGGATTGGGAAAGGAAACGGCAGCGCGAGCGCGAGCCTCTGGACGAAGTGCCGGATGCCTTCGACTTCCGCATCGCCGGCGAGGGACAAATCGACGGCCGCGACGCCTGGATCATCGATGGGACGCCGCGGCCCGGCTATCGCGGACGCAGCACGCTGGCCAAGCTGTTTCCCAAATTTCGCGGCAGACTGTGGATCGACAAAGCCGACTATCAGTGGGTGAAGACGGAAGCCGAGGTCACCGATAACATCTCGTGGGGCCTGTTTGTGGCGCGCCTGAGCAAAGGGGCGAAGCTCGATATCCAGATGACGCGCGTGAACGACGAAGTGTGGCTGCCGAAACGGATCGAGGCCAAAGCTTCCGCCAGGGTAGCGCTGGTCAAGAAATATCGCATCGAATCGGATACGAGTTTTTCCAATTACCGCAAGTTTCAGGTGGAATCGCGCGTGATTCCGTCCGTGCCTCAGCCGTAAGCGGCGGGAGACCGGCGCGGGATTCTGTATTCTAATGGACAGTATGAGCGACCTTTGCCGGATTGGCGTGGCCATCAGCGGCGATCTTTTGGGTAAGTTCGACAAGCTGATCGGGGAGCGCGGATACACGAACCGATCGGAGGCTTTTCGGGACCTGGTTCGTAACGAACTGGTGCAGGAGACATGGAAGTCGTCGGATTCGGAAGTCTTCGGGACCGTGACACTGGTCTATGACCACCACGCGCGTCTGCTGCAGGATAAGCTCACCGAGCTACAACATGACTATCACGCCGCCGTCCTATCCACCCTGCACGTACACCTGGATCACGACAATTGTCTGGAAGTTGTCCTGGTGAAAGGCAAGGCCAGCCTGGTGCAGAAACTGGCCAATGCACTGATCGCCACGAAGGGTGTGAAGCATGGGCGATTCACGGTGACGACTTCGGGCCACGAGCTGTCGTGAATGGTGGCGCACCTTTGCTGTGCCCTGCGCGGGGCTTTTGATCTCCGCTTTACGGTATAATCCTCAACGTGAAAAGCTACGTACGCGGCCCCGTTTTGCCGCTCCTTGAAAAGACCATTGGCCAGGCGCTCGCCGACTCCGTGGCACGCAATCCATCGGGCGATGCGCTGGTCTCCCGCCATCAAGGGCTGCGGCTTTCATTTACAGAACTGCAAGAGAACGCCGCACGCACCGCGCGTGGTTTGTGGGGGCTCGGCATCCGGCCGGGCGACCGTGTGGGCCTATGGTCCTGCAACTGCGCCGAGTGGATCTACCTCCAGATCGCCACGGCATTGACCGGCGCGGTGCTGGTGAATGTCAATCCGGCGTATCGCGCGCATGAGCTGCGGTACGTGCTGCGCAAGTCCGGCATGAAGGCCGTCTTTCTGCATGCGCGGGATGCGCGGGTGGAGTACCTCGATATCCTCAACGACGCGCGCAAGGGTCAGGAACTGGCTCTCGAACACGTGGTGTTGCTGGGCGCGGAATCCTGGAACGGGATGCTGGCCGGCGGGGTGGAAGTGCCCGCATTAACCCAGTCGCCTGAGGATGTGGTCAACATTCAATACACGTCGGGCACCACCGGATCGCCGAAGGGCGTGCTGCTGACGCATCGCAACCTGGTGAACAACGCGTATGTGGTCGGGCGGGAGATGGTGGTAACGGGCGCGGACCGGCTTTGCTCGCCGGTTCCGCTGTATCACTGCTTTGGGTGCGTCATGAGTTCGCTGCTGGCGATGGTGTATGGGATCGCGCTGGTGCTGCCGGCGGCACAATTCGACCCGCTGGCCACGCTGCAGGCGATCGACACGGAGCGCTGCACGCTGATCTATGGCGTACCCACCATGTTCATCGCGGAGTTGGATCATCCGGATTTCGGGAAGTACGATATGCACACGCTGCGCAGCGGGATTATGGCGGGCGCGCCGTGTCCGGTGGAGGTGATGAAACGGGTTGTCGCAGACATGCACTGTACCGGGATGACGGTGGCTTACGGCCAGACGGAAACGTCTCCGGGAATTACCATGTCCGCCGCGGGCGACAGCCTGGAGCATCGCGTGGCGACCATCGGGCGGGCCTTGCCCGAGACGGAAGTGAAGATCGTAGCGCCCTGGAACGACGAAATCCTGGAGACCGGCGAGCGCGGCGAGCTATGTACCCGCGGCTACCTGGTGATGAAGGGCTACGATGGGGAACCGGAAGCCACCGCGCGCGCCATCGACCCCGAAGGCTGGCTGCGCACGGGCGACCTGGCTGTGATGCGCGACGACGGCTACTTCCATATTGCGGGGCGTTTGAAGGAGATGATCATCCGGGGCGGGGAGAATATCTATCCGCGCGAAATCGAGGAGTTTCTGCACCAGCATCCGAAGATCGCGGACGTCTACGTGGTCGGGCTGCCGGATGCGCGTCTGGGCGAGGCCGTGCTGTCCTGGATCAAGCTGAAGGCGGGCGAGCGCATGACGGAAGACGAAGTACGCGATTATTGCCGGGGACAGATCGCGCACTTCAAGATTCCGCAGTATATCCGGTTCGTGGACGCGTTCCCGATGACGGTGACGGGGAAAGTGCAGAAGTTCCGCATCCGCGAGCAGGAGATCGACGCACTGGGCTTGCGGGCAGCCGCCGGGATCAAGACCGCGTAAGCCCGCGATCGGCCGATTCCATGAAGACGATGGATGCTCCTATGCAGGCGGTCTACGCGCGCAGGCGGGCGCACGGTTGGCGGGCCCGGCTGTACCGCGCACTGCAACCGCCCACGCCGTTCGTGAGGAACCCGCGCGAGCCGCTGAACTATCCCCTGGGCCGCTGGGGCCTTACGATCGGAGGCGCCGGCTCGAAGCCCGCGGGATGCATCAATCTGGACCTGCTCGCGATTCCCGGCGTGGACGTAGCCGGCGATGCCGAACAGTTGCCTTTTCGCTCCGGCCTGTTTCAACGTATCGAGTGCGACGCGGTGCTGGAGCATGTGCGGCGTCCGGGCCGAGCCATGCGGGAGATGGCGAGGGTGCTGGCGCCGGGAGGCTATCTGCACGTGGTGACGCCGTTCTGCCATCCCTTCCACGCGTATCCGGAGGATTACAGGCGCTTCACGCTGGAGGGTTTGAAGCAACTCGCCCGCGATGAGCCCCTGGCCGGCGACCGACTCGAGGTGGTTGCCGAGGGCTGGCGAACCGGCCCGACGGCAACCATGCTGGTGTTCTTACTGGAATACGTAAAGCTCTGGCTGCCGTGGCACGCATGGCGCGTGATCGCACATGGCGTGCTGGGCTGGCTGCTTTTTCCGCTGCGCTATCTGGATCTGCTGTTCTTCCGGACGGTGCGTGCCGCAATCATCGGGAACCACTGCTATTTGTGGCTGCGGAAGCGATAGCAGCCGCGGGTATCAACTCTTGGCCGCAGCCGCGGCGGCGCCTCTTTCGACCGGCGCACCCACCAGGTTTCCCCACTCCGTCCACGAGCCGTCATAATTGGTGACCTTATCGTAGCCGAGCAGGTATTTCAGAACAAACCAACTGTGGCTGGAGCGTTCGCCAATCCGGCAATAGGCGATCACCGGCCGGGAGCCGTCGATGCCCTCGCCGCCGTAAAGCTGCTTCAACTCGTCGGCGGATTTAAAGGTGCCATCTTCGTTGCAGGCCTTGCCCCAGGGAATGCTGCGGGCGCCGGGAATGTGTCCGCCGCGTTGGCAAGTTTCCGGCAATCCGGGAGGCGCCAGGATTTCTCCGCTGAACTCCTGCGGGCTACGCACGTCCACCAGCGATGCCCCATGCGTGGAGACGGCGGCCTGAACTTGCGGCAGGAATGCGCGTAGCGACAGATCCGCTTCCGCGGCCTTGTATTGCGCCGGCGATACGTGCGGCGTGCCGGTGGCCAGTTCGCGGCCTTCCGCCAACCACTTCTTGCGTCCGCCGTTCATCAGCCGCACATCCGTATGACCGTAGATCTTGGCTTGCCAGAAAGCCCAGGCGGCGAACCAGTTGTTGTTGTCGCCATAGATCACGATGGTGCTGGCCGGGCTGATGCCGGATGCGGCCATCAATTCTTCGAACTGCTGCTTCGATAGGATGTCGCGCCGCACGGTGTCGCAAAGCTGCGAATTCCAGGCCCAAGCGATAGCGCCGGGAATATGGCCTTCATCGTAGGCTTTGGTATCCACATCGACTTCGACGATGCGGACGTTGGGATCGCCGGCGTGGGCGGCTATCCAATCGGTACTGACAAGGGTTTCGGGGTGTGCATACGTTGCCATCAGTTTGGTTCTCCTCCTATTAACCTACTAATTATATCGATTGGTGGGCGATTGTGCAGCCTCCGAAGTGTCTCCGAAGTGCGTGATAATTCTGTTATGGATTCCGCCGCCCATCTGTTTCTGGAGTATTCGGTGCGCAAGCTTCGCCAGCTTAACACCCGCATCGAAGATTGCCTGGGCCGGCTCGACGACAATCAGGTCTGGGCACGGGGCTCGGCGAACGAAAACGCGGTTGGCAACCTGGTGCTGCATTTAAGTGGAAACGTCCGGCAGTGGATCGTGGCCGGGGTGGGCGGGCAGCCGGATATCCGCCGGCGGGACACCGAATTCGCCGCGCAGGGCGGGCTTGCCGCACCCAGCCTGGCGCAGGAACTGCACGGCACCGTCGAGGAAGCCGCGGCGGCGATCGAAAAGCTTGCGCCCGAGAGCCTGGCGGCGCGGCTCACCATCCAGGGCTACGACGTTACGGTGCTCGAAGCTATCTACGCGGTGGTGGAACACTTCTCCGGCCATACAGGTCAGATTGTTTACGCCACAAAAATGCTTACCGGGGAAGATTTAGGCTATTACAAATACCTGAACAAGACCGCGCCGCATACCGCGCAGACACCCTGATCGGTCGAATCACTTCTTGAATAGCTTGTCGAACGCGCTACGGGCGGCGTCGGGCGAAGTCGGGGCATCCATCACCGGGCTGGGCGGAGGCGCCGAGGCGTTGCCGTCGCGCGCCACGGTCACACGGGGAGAGAATAGCGTACACTCGTTGGCTTTGTCCTTCAAGGCGATGCGTACCGGGATCGGCTTCAGGCACTGAAACCGGGTGGCGGGCTCAAAATAGGAGCACTGCTTGCAGCAATGCAGGGCAGTGTTACATTTCGGACAGTTCCCCGACCAATCGATGCCGGAGGGCAACTGGGTGGAACAGTTGAAACAGCGCGCCGCAGTCACCGCTTGCACCAGGCGCGGCAGCCGCGGACCGGTGATATCGATGGGTGGCTTGGGGCCGGGAGTGCGGGGCCGGTCGTCGGTGCGACGGTCTTTGAAATCCGAGCGATCCGAGTCACGATAGCCCGGTTGTCTATACTTTCGATCGCTGTCCATGGGGAATTGGTTACTCCAAAACTTGCAGAGGGAAAATCTCCAACTCAGCGAGCGGCCGGTTTGTCGCGCATTACCAATCGATCACCACGTCCCCGTTGGGCAGTTCAGGCTGCCGAGGTAGACGTCGGGTTACCGGAGGGATTCTGTGGAAAGGACCGAACGCTCAGAACAGGCCGGTCTAGGAAACCGCCTGTACTGCAAATCTATATGTACCACAATTAGGTTGCCATTTGCACGCGAAATCGGCGATCCTGCGGAGCGCTGGAGGGACGCAGCGTACAGAATCAGCCGTGGGCACGCTAAACGGTACGCCACGCGGACGACCGGCAGAACCGGGCCAGGCGTTCCATGGCGGGTTCCAGGATTTCGCGTCCGGCCGCGTAGCAGATGCGCACCGACCCTTCGCCGCCGGCGCCGAATGCAACGCCGGGCGCCAGTCCGACCCGGCAGTCTTCGAGCAGCTTGCGGCAGAACCCGAATGAATCCGTGAGCCCTTCGATTTTAGGGAACAGATAAAACGCGCCATCGGGCTTCGGCACGGTCACACCTTCCATGGATCCCAGCGCATCCAGGCAGAGATCGCGATTTTGTTTCAGGCGCTCCAACATGCGGCCCAGTTCCTCTTCGCCGTGTGCCAGTGCCGCTTCGGCGGCTTTCTGCGCGAAGCTAGCCGCATGGGAAATAATGAATTCGTTCAACTGCGTGGCCTTGTGTGCCAAGTCCCGCCGGGCTACCAGCCAGCCCACGCGCCACCCGGTCATGCAGTAGGTTTTCGAAAAAGACTGCACCACCATGACGGCATCGTCGCGCGTCGTCAGGCGCAGAATGGATGGCACGGGATCACCCAGCGCGCCGCCTTCATAGTAGAGGCGGTCGTAGACTTCATCGGCCATCAGCCAGAGTCCATGGCGACGGCAGAAATCCAGCAGGCGCTGCTGTTCGTCGGCGGTGGCGACCCATCCGAGCGGATTGGACGGCGAGGTATAGAGCAGCAGACGGGTACGCGGCGTGACGGCTGCTTCCAGCGCGGCGAAATCGATGCCGTAGCGGTCGCCGCGCAGCGGATGCGGGATCTGATGGACGGCCGCGTTGGCCATAGCCACATTGGACGAGCCGTTCGGCCACGCGGGCGTCAGCACCAGTGCTTCGTCACCCGGATCGAGCGCGGCACGAATGCCGACATTCAGCGCCTGGACCCCGGACGCCGTGACTACGATCTCCGCAGCCGGGTCCAGCGTCACCTGGTGCAGCTTTTCGTACTGCGCGGCAATGGCACTGCGCAGAGAGGGCAGTCCGGCGTTCTCGGTATAAAAGGTGTAGCCGCCGGCTAGCGCGTCCACGGCCGCGCGCTTGATGAAATCCGGCGTAGGCAGGTTCGACTCGCCAAAATACAACCGCAGCACACCATCCATGGACATGGCCACTTCAGCCAACTCGCGGATGCGGGAGTGCGGAACCTGCTCGACGGAACTTGCGACGCGCGGCATGCGGGGGCTTTCGAGCTGCCCGGTCTACAGGGTCTTCAAGTAAGCGAGCAGATTGACCATATCGTCGTCGCTGAGCATCTCTTTGTAGGCAGGCATGCCGTTGCCGCCTTCTTCGATCTGGGTGCGCACGTTTTCTTCGGTGGGCTTTTTGCCGTTATTCAGCTTGTCTTTGGTAAACAGACCTTTCAGGCCCGGGCCCATTTTCTTGTCCGTGCTATCCGCGTTGTGGCAGGGAGTGCATTGCTGGAAGACCTCCTTGCCCTTCGCGGGATCTCCCTTCTTGGCCGCCAGTGCGACCGAAGAAGCGACGGCGAAGGCAACGGCAAAAGCAAAGACTTTCGAGTGCAGCATACAGGTTCGTGTTCTCCGGATGGGATAAAGAACCAGTCTACAATCTTTTCAGGCCCGGGCGCAGCGCGCCATGGCATGATTACGGCGCGAAACTACGGGAGGTTCGGCAGCAGATTCAGGGTATTGGTGGCGTCATCGACGAAATAGAGCCCTTCGGGAGCGGGCGCCAGCCCGAAAAGAGCACCGTTTCCAGGCGGCATCCCGCTGGCGTCGAGCAACCTGTGGGCGACCTGTCCCGTGCCGGGCGTGGTGATCACCAGAAGCCCGTTATCGCCGTTCACCGAGAGGATGTTGCCGTTACCGGGATTGATCGTGACTCCCAGCGGATCGTTCAAATACTTACCCATGGTGACGTTGCCTCCGGTCCCGGCGCTCGTGGTCCGGGTGGCCGCATTCTCGATCATGGCGATCCGGTTGTCGAGGCTGTCGGCCACGTAGAGTGTCCCATCCTGAGAGAGTCCGAGCCCGGTCGGGCCAATCACCAGAGCCGCGGGATCCGTTCTTTCGGGGAATCCGGAACCAATGGTGGTCATGGAGACCACGCTGGGCATTTCAGCCGGCGTTAAGGCCAGATCGATGCGCACGACCGTGCCTTGGTTGATGACGTTACCGTGGGCCGCCACCGTGCCGTTGAGTACGTTGGTGACGAAGAGGTCCGCCGTAGTGCCCATGTCCAGGGCCGCCATGTCCCACGGGCCGTTGATCAGGTCGCTGACGAAGGTTTCTACCACTGTGCCCGTGCTGTTCAAGACGATCAGACAGCCGGCTTGCGCGGTCGCCGACGTCCCATCGGTAGTGGGCAGGCTGCCTACGACGACCCAGCCCGCACGCAGCACAGCCAGGGCGGTGGTCAGTCCCACGCCTCCCGGGCAACTGCCGGGAAGGGTCGCTGCGTCAATCCAGGCAAATAAGCTGGCCTGCCCGTTTGGCGCGATATCCACAATCGTCGTGCCGGTGCCCTGGAGGTTGGAGCTATTGTTGAAATTACTTACCAGGATGTGGCCTTGAACCAGGTTTCCCGTCGATGCTGGAACCACGGCCACGCCGTAAGGGTTCACGTCTCCATTCGATGGGACAGTAGATGCCACCGTCACAATCGTACGGGCCGCGCCCTGGACAGGTAGAGCCGGTGCCAGTGACAGCGACAGCGCCAGGGCGCCCATAAAGCGGCTGATAACATACTGTTTCATAGTCAATATATCCTCTCGGTAAGTCTGATTTGAAGGACACCCCTTTGAGTGGGGCTATCTCGATGTTAGGCACTGCCACATGCGGAAAACAAGCGAAATACAGGACACGCTTGTAAAATCAGGATTGCTATAGCGTGTTAGTGGCTACAATATTACCGACCTGAGTCAGCATTGTTCTTGAGAAGGAGAAGCCCGTGGCGCACGCTTCAGCGTGCTGCGGCGGACTTCAGTCCGCCGTCTGCGGGACGTAAGAGTCCCGCCGGCACGCTGAAGCGTGCGCCACGGCGAACCCTGCCCCAAGGGGCATTCCGGGCGGCGTCCGCAAATCGGCTTGCATGTGGCGCTTCAAAGCAGGTACGATTGAGTGTCCCGCCCTGTTTGCATTTCGTGAATTACAAACTTGTACATTCTTATGCCGCAGCAACACAAGAAGGTTCTCGCAGTCGTAAGCGATTTGTTTTTTTCCGTGAAGATTACCGATGCCGCCAAACGTGCAGGGATGGCGGTGGAACTGGTGAAAGACCCGCACGAACTGATGCTGAAAGCTAAGGCAAAACCGAACGTGATCATCTTCGACCTGAATTTCGAGGATGCGCAGCCGTTGGAATTGATCGCCAAGCTCAAGGCCAGCGCCGAGTTCAAGGGCGTGAGCCTGATCGGCTATTTGTCCCACGTGCAGGGGGAGCTGAAGCAGGCCGCGCAGGAAGCGGGCTGCGATATGGTGATGGCGCGTTCGGCGTTCTCGCAGAATCTCCAGCAGATTCTAAAGCGCCACTCCGGCGTCATCTAAAGTTCCGGCGTCTGCCTTGGCTCCCACGCCTGCGTGAAACGGGCCAATGCCTCCGCCTTGCCGCGTGCGGCGCCCGAATCGATAGCCTCCGCCGCCTGCTGCACTCCGTCTAGAAAATCGCGCGCCCGGCCGACGGCCACTAGGGCGGCGGAAGCATTCACCAGCACGATGTCGCGCCGGGGTCCCCTGGCGCCATCCAGAATCTCGCGGGCGATCGCCAGATTCATCTCCCGATCTCCACCCTTCAGATCCCCCGGCTGGGCCACGGCGACCCCGAAGTCGTCCGGAGTGAGCGTGCGCCTCGCAACCTCGCCGTGCTGGATTTCAAAAGCTAAAGTCGGGCCCGTCGTGGTGATCTCATCGAGCCCGTCGGAGCCGTGTACCACGAAGCCGCGCTGCAGTCCCAGGGCCGCCAGCGCGCCAGCGATCAATTCGGCGAAATGCGCCGTGGGGGCCCCGGCAAGCTGCGCGCCGGCTCCCGCGGGATTCGTCAGCGGCCCGAGCAGGTTGAACACGGTCCGCATCTTGAGCTCGATGCGCACCGGGTGGGCATGTCGGGCAGCCGTATGGATAGCCGGCGCGAACAGAAAACCAATGCCAATCTCGCGGATCGCGCGCGCGCATTCAGCGGGCGGCATGGGGATACGCACGCCCATGGCTTCCAGCAGGTCCGCGCTGCCGCACTGGCTGGATATGGACCGATTGCCATGCTTGGCGACGCGCGCGCCGGCTCCCGCCACCACGAACGCCACAACGGTGGAAATATTAAACGTCGAAAGACCATCGCCGCCGGTGCCGCAAGTATCGAGCAACGGCTCGCCGCCCAGCCCGGCATCGATCGGCTCGGCCATCTGGCGCAACGCACGCGCGAACCCCACCAGTTCGTCGACGGTCTCGCCCTTCATGCGCAGCGCCACCAGAAATCCGGCGATTTGAGCAGCCGTCGCGCCACCGCTGAGAATGATGTGCATGGCCTTCAGGGCGTCGTCGCTATCGAGGTTCCGGTGGTCGGCTACGCGATGCAGGTAGGGCAGAAGCGACATGCTATAGTGAGGGTTCAAATCCACGTTATCATAAGGTTTCCATGAAAATTCACGAGTATCAGGCCAAGGGAATCCTGGGCCAATACAACGTTCCTGTGCCGCGTGGCGAGGTGGCGTTCACGGCGGACGAGGCCGAGGTGGCGGCCAAGAATATCGGCGGAAGCGTGGTGGTGAAGGCGCAGATCCACGCCGGCGGCCGGGGCAAGGGCGGCGGCGTCAAGATCGCACGCGATGCGGCGGAAGCCGCGGAGCTCGCGCGCAAGATGCTGGGCATGAAACTGGTGACGCATCAGACCGGCCCGGAAGGACGCATCGTGCAGCGTCTGCTGATCGAAGAAACCTTGCCCATCGAGCGCGAGCTCTATCTGGGAATTGTGCTGGATCGCGTGCAGGGCAAGCCGGTCTTCATGGCATCCGCGGCCGGCGGCATGGAGATTGAAGAAGTCGCCGCCAAAACGCCGGAGCTGATTCTGAAAGAGGCGTTCGATCCGGGCATCGGCCTGCAGGACTTTCAGGCTCGTAAGCTGGCGTTCGGTATCGGTGTGCCCGCGGCCAGCGTAAGGGCGGCCGCAGCCGCCATGGGCGCACTCGCCAAAGCCTATGTGGCCAAGGATTGCTCGCTCGCGGAAATCAATCCTTTCATCCTGACGAAGGATGCCAAAGTGTATGCCCTCGACGCGAAGATCAATTTCGACGACAGCGCGCTCTACCGGCACAAGGAATTGCTGGATCTGCGCGACCTCAACGAAGAAGATCCGCTCGAAGTGGAAGCCTCCCGGTTCGGCATCAACTATATCAAGCTGGACGGCACGGTGGGCTGCATGGTGAATGGCGCGGGCCTGGCGATGGCCACCATGGACATCATCAAGTATGCGGGCGGAAGTCCCGCGAACTTCTTGGATGTGGGCGGCGGCGCCAGCGCCGAGCAGGTGAAGAACGCGTTCCGCATTCTGCTTTCCGATCCCCACGTGAAGGCGGTACTGATCAATATTTTCGGCGGGATCCTGCGCTGCGACACGCTGGCTACCGGAGTGGTGGCGGCGGCCCGCGACCTGGCCATCGCGGCTCCCATCGTGGTGCGCATGGAAGGCACCAATGTGGAGTTGGGCCGCCAGATTTTACGGGATTCCGGATTCAACTTCACGGTCGCGGAAGGCATGCGGGACGCCGCCGAAAAGGTAGTGCGGCTGGCTGCCCAGTAGAGGAGACGATGAGCGTACTGGTTGACGAAAATACTCGCCTGATCGTGCAGGGGTTCACCGGCAAGGAAGGCACATTCCACGCGCAGCAGGCCATCGCCTACGGCACGCAGGTGATGGGCGGCGTGGTGCCCGGACGGGGCGGCTCGACGCATCTGGATCTGCCGGTTTTCGATACGGTGGACCAGGCCGTGCGCGCCACGGGCGCCAACGCATCGGTGATTTTTGTCCCTCCGCCGTTTGCGGCGGATGCCATCATGGAAGCCGCCGAAGCCGGCATACCCCTGGTGGTCGCGATTACCGAAGGCATTCCGGCGCTCGACATGGTGAAAGTTTGGGCGTTCTTGAAGGGGCGTGGGACGCGCCTGGTGGGTCCGAATTGTCCGGGCGTGATCTCGCCGGGCAAGTGCAAGATCGGTATCATGCCGGGACATATCCACCTGCAAGGCCACGTCGGCGTGGTTTCGCGCTCGGGCACGCTGACGTACGAGGCGGTGGGGCAGTTGACGGGCCTCGGCATCGGCCAATCCACATGCATCGGGATCGGCGGCGATCCGATCATAGGCACTACGTTTCTGGATGCGCTCACGCTGTTCAACGAGGACCCCGGCACCCACGCCATCGTGATGATCGGCGAGATCGGCGGCAACGCCGAAGAGACCGCCGCGCGCTATGTGAAGGATCATGTGCGCAAACCGGTGGTGGGATTCATCGCCGGACAGACCGCGCCGCCTGGGCGCCGCATGGGTCATGCGGGAGCGATCATCTCGGGCGGGTCGGGCGCGGCCGTGGATAAAATCCGGGCGATGGAAGAGGCCGGCATTACGGTCTGTTCTTCGCCGGCTGAAATTGGGGAAAAGATAAAGGGCCGCATATGAGTCTGCAACGTACGTTTTCGATCATCAAGCCGGACGCCGTGTCGTCTGGGCACGCCGGCGAGATCCTCGCCTGCCTCGAACTGGAAGGCTTCCGGATCGTGGCGTTGCGCATGACCCGCCTGAGCCGGCTGCAGGCCGAGGGATTCTACGCGGTGCATCGCGAGCGCCCCTTTTTCTCGAGCCTCGTGAAGTTCATGACGGAAGGGCCCATCATCGCGATGGCCCTCGAACGTGAGGATGCCGTCGCAAAGCTGCGCGAGACGATGGGCGTGACGAATCCGGCGAATGCCGCGGAAGGCACGATTCGCAAGCGCTTCGCGGAATCGATCGAGCGCAATTGCATCCACGGGTCGGACGCGCCGGAGACCGCGGCGGTGGAACTGGCCTACTTCTTCAGCACGTTGGATCTTTCGGGCAATTAGCCGTAGCACTTGGTTGCGCCTGGAACTGCGCCGCCGAGGGGCCGAACAGCGGCGGCGGAGTAATTTTCAAGCTGCAAGGCTACGCCGGGACGTAGAGGTTTTCACCCAGAATTTCTATGGAGGTAGTGTCAAGTATTCTGTGTAAACCGTTCTCCCAAAATCAATCCGCGTTGTGAAGGACATCCTTCTCGACGGATTTGTTGATCCTTGCTTCCGCGTCGAGCGCCCAATGGATCACTGCTAGCGAAAGCACGTTTGTCGCTATCGAGAAAATGGGGCGGGTCGCAGTATTAACCAAGGCCGAAGCGTGCTTGCCAATTGCCTATCAGATATCAGAATTAGCAAGGCGGTCACTTTGCCAAGTGATCCGCCGCAGGATAACTAGGCCAGTTAACCAGAGTATGAGGCCAATAGCTGTGCATCCGGCAATACTGCGGACGTCGCTACGCGGGATGACTAAAGACCCAATCGCTGCGATCGCCATGATCGCACCCGTCCAGTAGTAGAGATGCGCCTCGAAGATTTTTGCCAACGGAAGAAAGTGCAACCCGATGATCACACCAAAGGCTTGCGGTATTAGGTCAGAACGCCCAACGTGCGCGAGAACGAACGCCGCGATACCTCCCAGTCCCCATTCGATACCGAAATCGATCCAGAAGAATTTACGAAAGCGCATCCAGTGCGCTAACTCGGCTGGAGAAGAGGCGAGGTGGCGAAACGCTCGAACGCGAAGGATCGCCCGAAGCGTTAGCACGACTGCTGGCACTGTGACAATCGAGAACCATACCGGGCTTTGACTGCCGGAGAATACAACAGCCCAATACATCCAAGCAGAACCGAAAGAAGCACAGATGAGCGCTGCCCGGGCACCGCCTTTTAGCTGGCCTGAGCCGATACTCTGGAATCCAGCAAGATCGTTCGCGCCTGAGTCCAACTTCTCCTCCTAGTTGTAAGCAGACAAGTCTAGCACGGAGCTTCGTTTTTCCGCCTCGCGCGGTCTTCCATGATTTATTCCACGTAAAAGTGGGTGATATAGACGATTGCACCGCCCGGAGCGGCCACAATCTGGGTTACCTCATCCTCGCCCATGGATCGTATGCCGAGATGATCACCAGTAGCGATATCAATGATCTCGACCATCCCGGCCTGACACGTTTCAAAGAATTTGGAGTAGGCGCAAGTGCCTACATATATCTGAGACTTGTTCGGAAGAACAGCCAGCGGACCAAAAACGGGAAATCTTGTCGGATAGGAATGGAGCGTGACGCCGCTGGCCAGGTCAATTGCCAATACGCCCACGCCGGGTGAAACCGCAAAAAGCGTCTTCCCGTCGGCAGAGAGCACAAAGTTGGAACTGTTTCGAGCCGCGATGGTCTGTTCAGGCTGCCAGGTCGTTGTCGAATACCCCGTGATTGTGGAGCTACCCGCGGGATAGTGGGCCAGAGCTTTGGCAGCCTGCGCCCCTGGAAAGGCCTTGGCGACGTCGCTCTCTTGAGCCCGCCCAACACACGGCAGAACGATGGCAGATGTAACAGTGAGAACCAAGCTCGGAAAGCGTAGCTCGAGTTTCATGGCAGAAGTCGGCTCCTGCGGCTATTATTATATATGTCGCGGAGGCCCTGCGTGCTCCGCCGGCAGGTTCGCGAAAGGATGATGCGCATATGGAGTCGCGATAATTTCTAGATCAAACACCGCAGACAGCCCGCCGTCAGCCGTCGAATCTGGCCCGTTTCCGAGGCGGGTCCATCAACCGCCTCGCCGGCGCAGGGAATTTCACTTCGTCGTCCTTCGATCGCACAAAGAGAGCCAGCATACGCGGCGAGCCGGTCACTAAGTCCCAGACTATTTGGACGTCACAGCGTCCGTTCGCGAAGTCAGCGGGACCCTCGACCGCGATCGCCGCGGGGCCTGCCCAATACCAATGGCTGGGCATGAAACTTTGCCAATCGCCCCACTTTTCACGGATATGGCCGCATCCCTCCATCCACGCGCCGCGCAAGGATTCGCGAGCGGGATCCAGAATGCTCGCGCAAGGTAGGCGGTTCAGGTCACCCCGCAACGCTTGGACAGCCTGCAAGATCCGTACGCGCTGCCTTTCGGTGACGGGTGGCTGACGGTCGCGCGCGCCGCACGCCGCAAACCAGGCAAATCCAGCAGCGGATCCAAGTACAGCAGCAACCCGGGCGGCGCTATGCCAGGTGCTTCGCCAGGAATGGCAGCCCCTGCACGCCATGAAAGGAATGGATGTCATTGAAGACCTCCTGTCGCGCCAACCCCTCGGCGCCAAACACTTCGTACACCTTGCTGACGCGCGCGAAGCTTTGCTTGCTGGCTTCGATCGGAAAAATATCGTCCTTAATACCCGACTCGACAAACAGCGGGCGCGGCGCGATGAGGCCGGCTACATCGTACATCTCGGCCCAATTCAGAATGCCGGGAACGTAGTTGTCGATGCAGTGCGACAGGCTCATGATGCTGTCGCGGAAGGTATTCAGATAGCCGCTGATCATGGCGGCCCGGATGCGCGGTTCCAGCGCGGCGGCGAACGTGGTCACCTCGCCGCCTCCGGAAATGCCCACGCAGCCGACCCGGCGCGCGTCGAGTTCCGGGCGCGTCTCGATCCAGTCGATGGCGCGCATCACGTCATACACGCGCCACCCCAGCATGGTCTGGCCAAGCAGCAGGGCGGCGCCCGCCGAGGGCTGGCAAGCGGTGGCCTCCGCGCTTTTCTTACGCGTCACGGCGTCGCGGCGGCAGCCGAACCCGAACGGTTCGATGGCCACCGCGGCCATGCCGTGTTCGACCGCCTGAATGGCGAAATCGTGTTGATAGCCGGGCTTGTCCGTGCGGTCGTGGCCTTGCGCGTCGATGCCCACGATATCGTCCACGCCGCGCCCGTGACCCGGCACACAGACCAGCGCGGGATGCGGAGCGGCGCCGCCATGGGGCGTCAGCAGGTAACCCAGTACGAACATCCCCGGGCGGCTTTCAAAGACGAACTTCTCGCGCTTATAGCCGGGGAAATCGCGTGTCTCGAGCGTCTGCGGCTGCAGCGCGGCGGGTGGGGGAAATCCGCCCACGAGTTCCGTCAGTTTGGCGTGCAGGCGCTTCTGCCAGGCTTCCGCCTGCCTGCGATTTTCCGCGCGGAAAGTGAGCCGCAGCGGCGCCGACTCGTACAGCTTACGGGTATAAAGAACCGGATCGAATGTGGCGGCGTCAACCTTATCGGCGAATCCGTCCAGCGCTCCGCCGTACTTGTTCTGGGCGGCGGCGCGCCCCGCGGGCAATAAGGCTGCGCTTCCGGCCGCAGCCAGTTTACCGAGTTCTCTGCGTGTCATTTGCGATACCAATTATATCCCGGAGCCATGGTGGGGCCGCTTGAAGCCCTGCAGCGGGACTTAAAAGTCCCGCCGGCACGCTGAAGCGTGCGCCACCAGAAAAATGAGCGATTTACGGATACAATACTCCAAGGAGGTAGTACATGAGATTCTTACCCGTTTGTGCTGTTTTTCTCACATTAGGCGCCGTCCAAGCTTTTGGAGCGGCGGCCGATGGCAAGGCGGTCTACGACGCCAAGTGCAAAGGATGCCACAAGGCCGATGGTTCCGGCATGGCGGCCATGAAGATGAAACCGCTGGGCTCCGCCGAAGTGCAGGCCAAGTCCGATGCCGATTTGAAGAAAGACATCACCGCCGGCGTCGGCAAGATGAAACCGCAAACAGTTACCGATGCTCAAGCGGCGGATCTGGTGGCCTACATTCGCACGCTGAAACAATAGCGGCGTCAGGCAGCGTGCGCGGCCCGGCGCCAGGCGGTTTCGTAGCCGCGCACCATGTGAATTGTCAGCGCATCGAAGAAGTGCCCCACGCGGCGCTCGAGTTCTTCCTCCGCGTATAAATCCAATGCTGTCCTGGCGATACCCTGGTAGTGTACGAACTCGATCATCTTGTCCTTAACGATCGCCAGCGCGCGCACCGATTCATGCAACGGCACGGACTCCTCAAAACGCGCTTTTCCCAGCATTTCGTAGCTTTCATCGATTTCCGCTTCGTGGCCCCCGGATAGCCAATAACCCAGATTCTCCAGAATCTGCTGGCCCCGCTCCCGAAGTTCCGCGTCGGACAGCCTGGTTAAACCGGCCAGGTCGGGGTGGCGGCGGATCTCGCTGATTACATTGGCGGCAATTTGCTCCTGGTGATCTTCGATCAAGTGAATCAATCTTCCGGAAAGCATCTGATTTTCACCTCCAACTCCCTATAACCATGGTAATCCCGACTGAAGCCGCGCGCTATGCTGTAAGAAATGTCACGAAAGAAGCTGGCGTGCCTGCTCGCCATACAAGCCTTGATGCAAGCCGGGGCCTGGTGCCAGGAAGTGCATCCGGTCACCGGCCGGCAAACCGCTCCCACCATGGGCATGGGGGGCGCGCCCTGGTTGGTGCGGCCGGAACGAGAGGCGGAGGAAGCTCCGGACACCGCGTTGGATGCGATCGGCGTCCCCAAAGGGGCGACGGTGGCCGACATTGGCGCGGGCGTGGGCTTCTTTACCTGGCGGCTGGCGGCACGCGTCGGACCGGCGGGTAAGGTCTACGCCGAAGAAATCCAGCAAGGCATGCTCGATCAGTTACGGCGCAATATGGCCCAACGCAAACTGGCAAATTACGAAGCCGTGCTGGGCACCGAAGACGACCCGCGCCTGCCTGCCGGCCGGATCGACCTGGCGCTCCTGGTGGATGTCTACCACGAGTTTTCGCGGCCGCAGGAGATGGTGCGCAAGATCCGCGCGTCGCTGACCGCCGACGGCCGCATGGTGCTGCTCGAATACCGCAAGGAAGATCCGCAATTGCAGATCCGGGAGGGCCATAAGATGAGTGTGGCCGAGGTGAAAGCGGAGATCGAGCCGGAAGGCTTCAGGCTGGAGAAGACCCTGGAGAACCTGCCGCGGCAGCATATCCTGATCTTCCGGAAGAATACGATGTGACCTCGCCGTTAACGTCCTTTGACCGCCTCTCGCGCCGCTTCCTGTTCGTGGCGCTGGCGCTGGCGGCCGTGTTAGCGGTCGGCACGGCGGGCTTCATGCTCACGGAGGGTTACTCCCTCTTCGACGCCTTCTACACCACCCTGCTGACCATGACAACGGTGGGGTATGGCGACACATTACACCCAGCCGGCCGGATTCTCAATTCTTTCCTGCTCATTGTAGGAGTGACCACCATTCTGGTGGCCATCGGCGCCATGACGCAGACGGTGATCGAAGCCGAATTCGGTGAGTTGATCGGGAAACGGCGGAATAAACGCATGATCGATAAGTTACACAGTCACTTCATCATCTGCGGCTTCGGACGCGTGGGCCGCGGTGCGGCATCCGAACTGCAGCAAGCCGGCGTACCTTTCGTGGTGGTGGATATCGACGCCGACCGCGTAGAGAAAGCAATGTCGGCGGGCATGCTGGCGGTGGCCGCCGATTCCACGCGCGACGAAACGCTGCGCGCGGTGGGCGTGGCGCGTGCCAAGGGGCTGGTCTGCGCGCTGGCCACCGACGCCGACAACCTGTTTGTGCTGCTTTCGGCGAAGTTTCTGAATCCCCAGATCTACGTCGCCTCCCGCGCCGCCGAGGAGAGCGCGGAAGACAAGATGCGCCGCGCCGGCGCCGACGCGGTCTTCGCGCCTTACGCCATCACCGGCCATCGCCTGGCACAAGCCCTGCTGCGTCCGCACGTGGTGCAGTTTCTGGATTTCACTACACAGACGGCCGGGCTGAAGGTGGTGATCGAGCAGGTGCGGGTCTCGGGACACAGCAACTTGGTTACAAAGAGCATCCGCGAGCTGCAGATCGGCCGCCAGTTTGGCGTGATTGTGCTGGCCATCCGCAAGGGCGACGGCGAGATGGTCTTCAATCCCCCGCCCGACACAGCCATCTCGGCCGGCGATTACCTGATCGTGATGGGCCAGCCGGATAAGCTGCATACGCTCGAAAGCATGCTGGCAGGCGGCTAAGATAGGAATAGTGAAGAAAATATTGTGGCTTTTGCCGGCCGCGCTGGTGGCGCTGGGCTGGTGGGCCTACCACCGGGACGCGGATGCGCCGCAGGTGCCTTTCGCCAAAGTCGTCCGTGAGACGCTCACCAGCACGCTCCCCACTAACGGCAAAGTGGAACCCATCGAGTGGCAGGCGGTGCGCGACGAGCAGCCTGGCCTGGTGGCCAAAGTTCCGGTGCAGGAAGGACAGGCGATAGGCCGGGGCGCTGTGCTGGCGATGCTGAGCGATACCGGCCTACAGGCGGACCTGGACGCGGCGGCCGCGCGCGTGGCGCAGGCACGGGCGGATCTGGCCACTATCGACGCGGGCGGCAAGCAGCTCGAATTGACCACTATCGATAGCGACCTGGCCCGCCTGCGCGTGCAGAAAGAACACGACGAGAAGGAATACGCCGCGCTGCGCCGGTTGGCCGAGAAGCAAGCCGCCTCGCGGGTGGAAGTGGATGCAGTGCAGAGCAAAGTGCAGGCCTCCCAAATGGGGATCGAAGCCCTGGAAAAGCGGCGGACCGTGCTGGTGACGCCATCCGACCGGACGGTGGCGCTGGCTCGCTTGCGGGACGCCGAGGCGGCGGTGGAACTGGCCAAGGCGCACATCGCGCAAACGGTAATCCGGGCGCCCATCGGTGGCGTCGTCTATGGTCTGGCGGCCCGCCCGGGCGTGTATCTGAACACCGGCGACCTGGTAGCGAACGTCGGCCAGACGGCCCGTTTGCGGGTACGCGTGTATGTGGATGAGCCCGAACTGGGCCGGGTGGCGGAAGGCCAGCCCGTGACCATCGCCTGGGATGCGCTGCCGGGCCGCGAGTGGCAGGGCACCGTAGAGCGGAAGCCGGCCAATATCGTGGCCCTGGGAAGCCGGCAGGTGGGCGAAGTGCTCTGCACCATCGATAATCCCGGCCGGGTGTTGCTGCCGGGCACCAACGTGGATGCGCACATCCGGACGGCCACGGTGGATCAAGCGCTGACGATCCCGAAGGAATGCCTGCGGCGGGATGCCCACGGCGTGGGAGTATTCACGCTGCGGGGAGGGCGATTGGCATGGCAGCCGGTATCGACAGGGGCCGTGAGCGTGACGCGCGTGCAGGTTCTGGAAGGGCTGGCGGAAGGGGCCGAGGTGGCGCTGCCCACGGAGGTGATGCTGCACAGTGGGGAGGCGGTTACTCCGATACGGCAGTAAGGGGCGGACTGGTGGAGTCCGCCGCAGCACGCTGAAGCGTGCGCCACGGTCTATGGATATACTGTATCCTTGAGGCGAGACCTTCTTTACGCGCTTCGCGGTTTTCGGAAAAATCCCACATTCACGGCAGTAGCGGTCGCTTCGCTGGCATTGGGGATTGGCCTGAATACGGCGATTTTCAACCTGGTCAGCACCATCCTTCTGCAGCCGCTGCCGGTGCGCGAGCCGAACCGCCTGGTTTCGGTATTCACGTCGGATCGCAGCAGCCCTCGCCTGATGTACTGCTCATACCCGAATTACCTGGACTACCGGGACCGCAACACGGTCTTCTCCGGCCTCACGCTCTACACCCCGGTGCAGGCTACGCTGACCGGCGAAGGCCAGACCGGCGAGATATTGGGGCAGATCGTAACCGCGAATTACTTCGATGTGCTGGGCGTGCACCCGGTGCTTGGACGTGGTTTCATTCCCGAGGAAGATCGCGTCCCGGGCGCGCAGGCGGTGACCGTGATCGGCTACGCTTTCTGGATGCGCCGGTTCGCCGGCAGCCGGAGCGCGCTCGGCGCAAGCATTAGCCTGAACCACCGCCGCTATACCGTCGTCGGAGTGGCGCCCAAGGATTTTCACGGTCCCAACGCGCTCATCGGCACGGACGTGTGGGTTCCCATGATGATGTACCCGCAGTTGTATCCCCTGGCGGACTGGGTGAGTTATCGGAAAGCGCTGTTGTTCTCGGTCGCCGGCAGGCTGAAGGATGGCGTCAACCAGCGCCAGGCGCAGGATCAGATGCGGACGCTCGCCGCGCAACTCGCGCGCGAGTATCCGGTAGATAACCAGGGTCGCACAGTCACGCTGCTGCCGCTGGCCGACTCGATCATCGAACCCAATTCACGCGGCGCTTTGATGCTGGCGGGCGGGGTAGCTCTGGGGGTGAGCGGACTGGTGCTGCTGATCGCGTGCGCGAACGTAGCCAACCTCTTGTTGATACGCGCCGCCGGCCGGCGAAAGGAAATGGCGCTGCGGCTGGCTTTGGGCGTGGGACGTGCCGCCCTGATCCGGCAACTGCTCACCGAAAGCGGCCTGCTATCGCTGGCGGGCAGTGCGGCGGCGGTGCTGCTGGCGCGGTGGGGACGGGATGTGCTGTGGAGCTACCGGCCCGACTGGATGTTGAGCGGCGAGGGCGTTCTTAGGTTGGATGGCCGGGTGCTCGGATTCACGCTGCTGAGCGCCGTGCTGGCCACGCTGCTGTTCGGCCTGGCGCCCGCCTTAAACGCAACCCGCACCAACCTGGCGACCGAGCTGCGCGAGCGCCGCAGCCCCTGGACCCGGGCCGGACACCGGGTGAGCCTGCGTAGCGTTCTGGTGATGGTACAGGTGGCGCTGGCCGTTACCGCACTCACGGGCGCGGGGCTCTTCCTGCGCAGCCTGCGCAATGCGCAATCGGTCGATCCGGGATACGACGCGGCGCACCTGGCCACGCTGGGAATCAACGTGAAGGCGCGCGGATTCACGCCCGCGGAAGGCCAGGACTATTTCACACGGGTCCTGGCGCGGGCCGGAAGCTTGCCGGGGGTGGCCGCCTCGGCCTTGGCTTTGAACGCGCCGTTCATCGCGCGGCGGGCACGCAGCGTCACCGTGGAAGGGCGCGAGAGTGGACCGGGGACTGCCACGCTGGCGTCCATCAACGTGGTGGATGCGGGTTATTTTCACGCGCTGCGCATTCCAATCCTGCGGGGGCGCGCGTTCAACAGCGCCGACTCGGAAACCGGTCCGCGCGTCGCGGTGGTGAATGAAACGATGGCACGACGATTCTGGGACGGGAACAATCCGGTGGGCGCGCGCCTGCGCTTCTTTGGCGACAGCGCCCCGGTGGAGATCGTGGGCGTCGCCAAGGACAGCACTTACACCAGCCTGTCGGAAGATCCGCGTCTGATGGTGTATCTGTGCCTGCGGCAAAGCTATTCGCCGGCGCTGACCCTATGGGTGCGCACCGCGGGCGATCCCGAAGCGATCCTGGGGGTCTTACAGCGCAGCGTGCAGGAGCTCGATAGGGATGTCTTGGTGTCGGACCTTCAGACCGTGACGCAAGTGACTTACGACACGCTGTGGGAAGAGCGCTTGGGCGCCGTGTTGTTTTCGGCGTTCGGCGCGCTGGCTGGTTTGCTTACAGTGGTCGGCCTGTATGGAGTCATCTCCTATTCCGTGGGGCAGCGCACGCGCGAGCTAGGAATCCGGATGGCTTTAGGGGCGCAACCGTCCATGGTGATACGGCAAGTCCTGGCGGAAGGAGCGATTCTGGTGTTCTGGGGATTGCTGCTGGGGCTGGTGGCGACCACCACGATTGCGGGCGTGCTGCATAGCCTGCTATTCGGCGTCAGCGCGCGGGATCCGCTCACGCTAGGGGTGGTGACGGCGTTGTTGTTGTCGACGGCTCTGGTGGCCTGCGCCGTGCCGGCCCTGCGCGCCACGCGGATCGATCCGATGGTGGCGTTGCGGGACGAGTGATGGGAGTTTGCACTCTCCCGCGATGACCGCCCGCCGCCCGTGGCGCACGCTTCAGCGTGCCGGCGGGACTTTTAAGTCCCGCTCAGGCGGCTAGCGGTTTTCGGTCACCGCCCGGCCCAATATTTCTATCCCCGTCCTTTCAACCGTTTGCAAGAATTGTACCCGTAATCCCTAAATCCTCCCAGCTACCCTGTAGTCGAAAGGAAGGGCCATACCCGCGCCCGCAAATCAATGAAAAGCCATCACGATCGGAAAGTTTCCCAACAGCAGGCGGAAGCCAACCGCCGCAACGCCCAACAATCGACCGGCCCGCGCACCCCCGAAGGCAAAGCCGCCTCCAGCCGCAACGGCCTCACCCACGGCCTCTCCGGCGACAAACACTTCATCCTCGAAGGCGAGGATCCCGCGGCCTTCCTCCGCCTCCTCCAGGATCTCTGCGATCACCTCCGCCCCGTCGGCGACAGCGAAGAACTGGTCGTCAACCGCATCGCCGCCGCCCAGTGGCGGCTCGACCGCGCCTTTGCCCTCGAAACCGGCATCTACCGCGAAGAATCCACCATCCGGACCCGCATCGACCGGAACAAGCGGGAGCTTCACGAAATGCGTTTAAGCCAAGGCCAGAGCGATCCGTTCCCGCCCGATCCGTACGAACCGGACGATCTCCTAGCCCGCGCCTTCATGCAAGCTGCCAAAGGCCCCGACAACTTCACCCGCCTCGTTCGCTACGAAACCGCCATCGAACGCTCCATCGAACGCAGCATGAAACACCTCAAAGCCCTCCAGTCCGCGCGCAACGCGCAGTGCCCCGCCGTCCCGGAAGCCCAGCAGGCCCCCGAACCCCCCGCCCCAGAACCGCCAAATCCGCCCCAAACCCCTTCGGATTCAACGAATTACGAAGCAAACCCAGAAGACCCCACAATGGTGCAATTTTCCCCCACTCCGCCCCCCTCGGTCCCCCGCCAGGCGCCCCCCAACGACAAATAACGACAAATAACGACAAATAACGATGAATAATAATGAATAACGATTCGGCTTTTTGGTTTTGCAGGGCGGCCTGCCCTGGACTTTGGCCTTTCCCATGATGACTGGCCGCAGCCCGTGGCGCACGCTTCAGCGTGCCGCGGCGGACTTCAGTCCGACGTGAGCGGGGCCTAAAAGTCCCGCCGGCACGCTAATGCGCGCGCTACGGTTATTTTGCGGGCTTGGCGAACTTGGCATCGTCGATGGGCACGTTTTGCTGCGCTTCGGCGATCTGGATGGTGAAGCGTCCGTTGACGCGCGCCAGGGTCCAGCGGAATGGCACTTTGACGCCGTCCACCGCGCGGTAATCGGCGTAGTCGATCTGGGTGGGACTGCGGCCGATGGGCGTGTCGGTATAGCGGATTTGGCGCAGCAGCAAGCCGGACTGCTGGTCGAAGTACAGCCTGACCGGCGGTTGCCCCTGCCGCATGCAGATCACGGTATAAGCTGGGCGATCGCCGATCTGGTCGGGATGCCCCACGCGGAATCCGGTGAAAATCTCTTTCAGGTGCGTGGCGAAGTAGAAATCCGCGTCGAGGCGGGCGGCCGCGGCTTCCTGGCCGGACATGTCGCGCGCGGGACGCCCGGTGCTGCCGAGCCATCCGCCCTGCCCGTCGAAAGCGGTGATGCTGTCGGAGCTTCCCATATGGGTAACGGACATCCGCTTATCCGGAGCCTTGGCGTAAACTTCGATGGGCGTGTCGTGACCCATGGCATTGATGCTGCCTTTGGAGACGCGGCTGGAGATCTTATGAAGAGCCTCCGCTCCACCCACCGCCGTGATGTATTTCTCAAGAATCTGATCGGCGGTGGGCGCGGGCGTGGATGCGGCGGGGGTTTCCGCGTCGTGCGCGGGCTCTGCATCGCCGGTGACGACCGGAGGCGTTCCTACGGGATCGTGACTGCCGCGATGGCACGAATAGCAAGTCACTTCCTTGCGGCCATTGAAGCTGTCCTTATTGATCGCGAGCGTCATGGCGATCATCTGGCGCGCGGTCTTCTTCGCGGGTTTGTCATCGGCTTCAAACTTGTGCTCGACATGGCAGAATTCGCACTCCACGCCCAGGGACGCGGCCATGAACTGCATGGCGGGGAAGACCTGGTCAGCCGGCGTTCCCTGCAGGGCCTGAATGTTCTTGAACTGTTGTTCGGCGGTCTTGGCGGCGGGGACGGTTTGGGCTTGCGCCGCGACCGCGCAGGCTATGAGACAGGCCGGCACGGCGGCGCTGGACAGAGTTTGTAATTTAGAGCGCATTTCTAGAGGCTACCACCTGGGAAGGCGGCTGATGTCTTAATGGCTTTTTATTTGACACATTTGCGACGCGAATGATACCTTGGGACTCGGAGTTGCCATTTCTCTCAGCCGGGGGAAATGGTCCCTTCATTTCCCGCCAGCTTCGTTCGTCTCCAGGAAGATACACGGAATCGAAAGCCGATCGCCCGCCCGTAACGGCTGGGTAAGCTGATTGAGTAACTTGGGCCAGGACTCATGCATTGCGGCATACAGATCGATCGGGTCTGGAGACCCTCTGCAGGCGTAGACGCCTGCCCCACCATGCTGCGCATCGCGGTGCTGCTAACGTTCCTTTGCGGCTCGCTCGCGGCGCAGTCGCCGGACGCGCCGGCTTTCGAGAATTGGAACCTCTATTACCAGGCTACTTCGATCGGGCAGAACCACGGTACCTTCAACTCTCCGTACAGTGGCCCGCTCAGCCTGGAGGATCGTCAAGAGGACGATGTATCGCTGACGACCACGTTGTTTTTCGATGCGCGGCTGGCACCGAATCTGCAACTTGTCTTCAACCCGGAGATCGCCGGCGGCCGGGGCTTCAGCGGCGTGGATGGATTGGCGAACCCTTCGAACGGCGAACTGCCGAGGGTGGCCACGGCCACTCCGAAACCGTATATCGCAAGGCTGTATCTGACATACGACTTCGGCTTCGGAGCGGAAAAAGAGCACGTGGAGAGCGACGAGAACCAGTTGGCCGGCGATCGTCCTATGGTGCGGTACACGATTACCGCCGGACGATTCTCACTTACGGATTTCTTCGACAACAACGCCTACACGCACGATCCGCGCTCGCAGTTCATGGCATGGGCCGTGATGTATAACGGAGCCTGGGACTATCCGGCGGACACGCGCGGCTACACCTGGGGCTGGGTACACGAACTGCATACGCGCAACTGGTCGTTCCGGTATGCCAATGCCGCGGAGCCCACGGTGGCCAACGGCGGCCGTTTCGACCGGCGCCTGCTCGTGGACCTGGGCACCGTTTTCGAAGGCGAACGGCGATACAAATTGGGCAAGCGCGCGGGCACCATCAGGCTGCTGCAGTATTTCAACCATACGCATTCCGGCAGCTACGCGGATGCCATCAAGTTGGGTGAGGAAACCGGCACCACGCCCAACGTGGACGCGGTCAAGAAGTACGGAACCCTGAAATATGGATCGGGCGTGAACCTGGAGCAGGAGATCACGACAGATACCGGCGTATTCATGCGGCTGGGGTGGAACGACGGCAAGACCCAGGATTTCGCTTTCACGGCCATCGACCGGCTGGCCAGCGCCGGCCTGTCGGTGAAGGGCACGAAGTGGAAGCGAAAGAACGATGTGGCCGCCACATCCTTCACGGCCAGCGGCGCTTCGGGCGTGCATGCCGTTTACCTGGCGCAAGGCGGCCTGGACTTCCTGATCGGCGACGGCCGGTTGAATTACGCGCCGGAGTATGTTTGGGAGAGTTACTATAGCGCCCGGCTGTTGCCCGGTTTCTTCGCCACGCTGGACTTGCAGCGCGACAACAACCTGGCATTCAACCACGACCGGGGCCCCGTGTGGATCGAGAGCCTGCGCCTGCACATGGAATTTGGACTACGGCCGCGCTCGGCGAAATAGCGAAGCGCGCGATAATGGAATTTGATCCACTTCAACCGTTGCCTGGCGGCGCTGGCTGCGTCTTTTTTTGTGGCTCTGCCCGCGCTGCCCACCGAACCTGACCACTTCGCGCCCGCGCACCGGCTGCCGTCGATCGGCATCGGCCGGCAAGAGCTGACGGACGAGACGCTGGCGCTGCGCACAGCGGCGATGATCCAATCGCAGACCTTCGGCATCATGCGCGAGCCGCTGGCGACGCAGGGCGCCGAACGGATATACACTCCTGGCTTGCAGCGTCTGTTTCGGGATGCCGAGCGCCAGAGCGGCTTCCCGGCATCGGTGCTGCAGGCGATGGCCTACCTGGAGAGTTGGGGCGTGGCCAATGCCGAGAGTCCGGCGGGACCGCGCGGAATTCTACAGATCTCCGACGCCACCGGCCGGCGCATGGGATTGCGCATCGTGTATGCAACGCGTCATCGCGTGACCAAAACGAAAACCATGGTGCGGAATAAACATGGGAAGCTGGTATCCCACACGGTGCGTCACAAGGAGACCTTCTCCGTGCTGGTGCGGGACGACCGGCTGAAACCCGAGAAGGCGATTCCAGCCGCGGCACATTACCTGGCCGGGATGGAGCAGCGCTACGGCGGCCGCGACTGGGCCATCTGGGCCTACCACTGCGGCGAAGGCTGCGTGGCCGATTTCCGGGCGATGGCGCAGAACGCCACCGGTTTGGAGGGTCCGCCCCCGACGGTAGCCAAGGTTTTCTTCGGTTGCAGCCCGGTGTGGAATCGCGAGTTGTGCGAGGCCATTCGCACGCAGATGGATCGCGACTACTCACCCACGTACTGGTTCCGCGTGATGCGCGCGCAGCAGTTGCTGGAAATGTATCGCGACGATCCGGCGGAGTTCAAGGATCTGGCGGCGGAGTACGCGTATGCGGCGGCGCCGGCGCTACGGGCGCCCGACCGGCTCTCGGCGTGGCTGAAACCACGAGACCTGATCTACCAGAACAGCGATCTGATCCGGCAGGAGGAAGGCAGCAAGCTGGTGAGTGCGCCCGACGATCCGGATTTCTTCGGCTACCGGGTGAATGCTCCGGGTATGGTGGGCGGAAACGACGGCTGGCGGGTGAAGGCCCTGCCCTCCACGATCGGGACGTTGGCGTATATTGCGTTCGAAACGCGCCGGCTGTATGAGGCGATGCGTCCCGAGGAAGCCTTTTTGCCGCTGGAGGCGACCGCGCTGGTTCTGCCTAAGGCCGCGAGCGAGGCAGGCGATGCCGCGCGCGGCGCGCGGACCGAGGACCATGCCAGCGGGCAGGTGTTCGATCTGGCGGTAGCGGGGCTTCCGCCGGGGGAATGGGAGTGCCTGCGATTCGTGCTCGACGATCTGGGCTGGAACGGCTCGCTGGGTTTTATCGAAGAACCGGCGGGAAACCAGACGTTTCATATTGGCTGTTCGCCGTCGTCGCGCGATTTCTTTGCGCAGGTTTTTGACGAGGTGCAGGCTGCGCTGCGGGACCGGCGGGGGCCCGTGGGCGCGTCGCCGGCGGTGGCGCATTGAGGATGGGTTGCATCGAGCCGGCATGGCACTTTCGCAAAGCCCAGGAAGTAGTTTAATATCAGAAGAGGTTCCCAGTTTGGGCGCGTAGCTCAGTTGGTTAGAGCGCCTGCTTCACACGCAGGAGGTCACAGGTTCGAGTCCTGTCGCGCCCACCATTTTCAGCGACTTACTCAAAGCAGGTTCCCTGCTTGCATACGAACCAAAAGGGCCTAATTCCCGAGGGCACCTTGCAGATTCACGACTTCCTGTGGCGTGGGCGTCGTCACGATCATCCCGGCATGCTCCACCCGGTAAGGACTCGGCACGCTTTCCGAACAGCCGGACAGCGCCCGGAGCGCTTCCGCCCGTAACGCAGCCGGCGCATTCGGTATCGCAGCAACGCTGCGGGCGAATGCCGCAGCGCTAGCGCTTCTAAAGATCCTGGCGGTACTGGCATCGGCGGGCAAATGCTCAGCCAGATGCATTTCCACGCGCCGGTACCCGATCGCCTCCTGGTAGTTTCGCAAGCGATCTGCCCGGCCGGCGAGCATGTGCGCGATGGCCCAGCGCATGGTTTGCGGCTCAAAGCCATCCGCATGCTCCTGGTTTAGACGGTCGCTCGCCGCCTGAAAATAACGTCCGCTGCCAATCCCTTGCCCGTCCGCTTCAAGGGCCTGGCCGTAGATCAGCAGATCCCTCGGTTCAGCCTGCAAATCATCCGGCTTGACGAATTTGCGCAGGACAGCGAGCGCCTCGCCCGGGTGTCCGGATCCAATCAGCGCCAAGGCATAACTCCCGCGCAGCGACTGTACCGCGGTACGGGCCACCACGTCGGCGCTGTCCGCGGTCAACATCGCGTCAAAATCGGCGACTCCCCGCTGCATCAACCGCAGCCCATCATTCTCTCGCCCGCCCGACCAGTCGACCAGGCCGGCGTAACCCTCCAACTCCGCCGTGCGCGATCGACACATCTTGTCCGGACATCCCTCGACCGCCGCCAGCCCGGTATGCATCAGGGCCGAGGCCTCGGCGGAATAACCATGCAATCGCCACTCGGAGAGCCCGGTGTCCGCATTGCACGCCGCCAAGTTGTTTTTCACCAACGGCAACTTCAGCCACTGCGGCTGCATGTTCGCGGAAAACGCGGCCAGAGCACTGCGATTCAGCGCCAGCGATTCCTCCAACTGGCCCTGGCTGGTCTTCATCGCGGCGATTTCTTTGTATGCGGTGGAGATGTCGTAATCGACGAAGGCGTCTTCGCGATGCATGCGTGAGGGTAAGGCCTGGGCGTGAGCCACAATCTGGCGCGCCACTCTTTCGGCCTCCGCGAAGCGCTCGAACCGGCGGTAGTTGTAGAGGATGGCCATTTGGCTGGTCAAGAACATCTTCTGCGCATCTTTATCCTCGGGGTGCGCGTGGATCAGGCCGCCCGCGATTTCGCCCGATCGCTTGAAATAGTTGATGGACGTCTGGAACTGGCCCAAGGAGCCGTCGGAAACGTCACCGCCTCTCACGATGCCAATGGCGTAATAAGCCCGCGCCAGCTCCAGATCGGCGTTCCGGTCGCGTCCAATTTCGCCGCTTAAGGCCGCCAGCGCACCCTCCACGTCGCTCATGAGATCGGAGCGGAGCTGCAAAGAGTTGGGTAGTTGGGCCAATTGCGCGGGCCGTTGGATCATGACCTTGCGCACCACGTCGCGCAGGGCGGCGGCGTTGGCATTGGCACGCATCTGCTGCCGCAAAGCCACCGACATCCACACGACCGCCACAATCAGCAGCGTGAGCAAAGCCGCCGCTGCTCCCAGCACCCAGCGATGCCGCGACGCGAACTTCCGCAAACGATAGCCCGGTGACGGCGGCTGGGCTTCCACCGCCTCGCCCGCCAGGTAGCGTTCAATATCCCGCGCCATGGCACCCGCCGATTCGTAGCGCCTTTCGCGGTCCTTCTCCAGCGCCTTGAGCGCGATGGCATCCAAATCCCCGCGCAACTGCCTGGCCAGTGCCGGCGGGTCGGTTTGGCGCCGGCTGGCCACCTCGCTCGAAGCGGCGGCATCTTTGGTGCTGACGCGGGTACTGGGCCGCGATGTATTTTCTTCGCGCAGCCGCCGCAGAAACTCCTCCAGTCCCATTGGGTTCAGGTCGATGGGCCGCGCGCCCGCCAGCAGCTCGTAGAAAACGACGCCGAGCGAATAGACGTCGGTGCGTGTGTCGATATCGGCGCCCCCGGAAACAGCCTGCTCCGGGCTCATATATTCGGGTGTTCCCACCAGTGCGCCAAAACCTGTGTGGATGGTGTCCGCGCTCAATTTCTGGTTCAGTGCCTTGGCGATGCCGAAATCGATGATCTTGGGTGCCGGCCGTCCCTCGATTTCGACGACCATAATGTTCGACGGCTTCAGATCGCGGTGGATGATAGCCTTACGATGTGCATGCTGCACGGCCTCGCAGACCTGGATAAACAGCTCCAGCCGCTCATGGGTGCTCAGGCGCCGACGGTCGCAATAAGTCGTGATCGGTTCGCCGGCGGCGTATTCCATCACGAAGTACGGCAGTCCTTGCGCCGTGGACCCGGCGTCGAATACTTTGGCTATGCCCGGATGGTCCATCAGCGCTAACGCCTGGCGCTCGGATTCAAACCGGGACATCAGCTCGCGGCTGCCGGAGCCGGTTTTGATCAACTTGAGCGCTACCTGGCGTTGCACGGGTTCCTTCTGCCCGGCAAGCCACACTTCGCCCATCCCGCCTTCGCCGATCTTCTCCAGCAACAAATAACGGTCAATTACGGTGCCGGCGGCCAACGATAATGCCGGCGCCGGAAGAGGTCCCGCCGCCGGGTCGCTGTGCGCGAATCCGGACGTGCGGCTGCCGGTGGCCGATCCACCGGAGTGAAGCATCTCGACCACCGCATCCCGCACTTCGGCACTCATGGGCGATTGCTCCAGGAGTTCCGCGGCTTCTTCCTCCGGGAGGTTTTCGGCGGCCTGAAACGCGACCCACGCCTCGCGCCACTGTTCTTCCGTCATTTGGGATCGGGCGCCATGGCCTCCTCCAACCACTTGCGCGCGAATTCCCAACGGCGGCCCACAGTACGCACCGAGCACCCCAGCCGCGCCGCAATTTCCTCTCTCTCCACGCCTTCGAAGATTTTCATCTCCACAATTTGCGGCAACATCGGATCCAGGCGGCCCAGCCGGGTCAACAGATCCTCGATCTCGGTCAGGTCTGTATCGTCCGGCGCGGGAGTGTCCAGCTCATCGGGTGGAGGGGACTTCCCCGCGCGGCGCGACAGGGGCCGCGCATGGTGGATGAGCAGCCGTTTCATGAGGAAGCCCGACAACCCGAGAAATGCGGCTCTCTCGGATTCAGCATCGGGCCCAGGCGGTGGCAGGGCCTTGACGCGCGCCAGAACCAGATAGAGTTCGTTGACCAGCGCGGTAGGCTGCCAGGTATGGCCGGGGCGCTCGCGCTGCATGCGCTGGGCGGCCAGCCTGCGTAGCTCCGGGTAGAACAGCTCGACCAGGCGATTTGCGGCTTCGCTCTTCCCGCCCCGAAAATCCGCCATCAGCCGACGGACTGTCGGCGGATGCTCCCCCGAATCGGGCATATGCGGAGATTCTAGCGCATTTAATGCAGCCCGCGGCCCGCATACGTGGGATGAAGAAGAACCCTCCTCTGAGGAATCCGTGGGTCACCATATCCGATCGGCGCTGGAGGGCCCGGCCCGCTCAGCCGGCGAACCCAGTGTGAGGCAGCGCGGCTTCAGCTGCTTCTGTTTGTAGCCAGTTGCCTTTCCAACCGGTTTGCCCGTTCCGGTAAACGCTACACCGTCAGGAGGATCAATCCGCTGCGAACACCTCTCATCGTCGAGCGTGATACGGCCAGGTGACCAGACTAACCTAGCTCTTCCCATTCGGCGGTACCGATGTGGGCTTGGCTGAGAATGCTCCTGAGTGTGCCGACTGGGACCTCGTGCTTCTTAGGAACCACTGCAGTATCGACGATATCGCCGGTGCGCCGGACGAACTTGACATGACTCCCTTTTTGGCTTGCCTCTACGAAACCGGCGGCCTCAAGCCGGCGCTTTATCTCCCTAAAAGGCAGCGGGTTAAGCCGCGCCAACTTCAACCTCGATGGTACGAACTTCGGGTAGCCGCGTGGCCCGTGGGGGTTCGAAATGGAGTTCGAGCGCTTCCTTCAAATTGGCCAGCGCCTCTTGTTCGCTCTCGCCTTGGCTGGCAATATCAAGTTCCAGGCATTGCGAGACGTACCAATTGCCCTCACGCCAAACGGTTGCGGTGAACGGTCGTTTCATGACTATTATTCTTTCACAGGTGGACGGTTGCCCCCAGCCAGCCGCGACCCCAGTTCGGTGGTTTGCGCGTTATCCGTCAAGTGGACTGCGAGCATGGTAGAACGCGGGCCACTTGCCACCGACCCTCGATATACAGGTGCGATATTCTCTAATAAATGAGCGACGAATCGAGACGACAGTACGATACCCTCTCCGAAGACTACCATTGGCTTTACTCGGACTACACCTTGAGTGGAAAAGCGGCACTTCAGGATCACGAAGACGTCGTGACAGAAGCCGGGTTGAAGGCACACATTTTGGATTGTTCCTGCGGAATCGGAACTCTTGCGGTAGCACTCGCCAAACTTGGATATGTAGTCAGCGGTTCTGACGCTAGCCCGAGAATGCTCGAACAAGCGATTCAATCCGCAAAGAACGCGGGCGTAGACATCCCGTTGAGTTGTTGCCCGTGGGAGGAGTTGCCCGATCACTTCACGGACCGTTTTGACGTGGTTTTCTGTCTCGGCAACTCCATTGGTCACACCCGCAATAAAGAGGAAATGCTCCGGTCAATGGAGGGAATGCGGGCAGTGCTCAGGAATGGTGGCAAGCTCGTTATTCACTCCCTCAATTGGGACCAAATCCACAAAGAGAAGAAACGCTTCACGCACTTTCAATGGAGGCAGCGCGGCGGGCAGCGATGCCTTCTTTATGTCTGGACGTTCCCGGAAAAGTTCCACGATGCTCACACGATAGACGTCATCTTGGTATTCGATTCTGGCGGGAAGGCATCTATTCGATCGTATCCGATCGTCTACCATCCGTTTCACGTTGAGGACTTGGTCGAACGTTTGCGCTGCGCCGGCTTTACCGAGATCAGGAACGAGTTCAGCGAGAGCACGCCGCAATACCGTGTGATCGCTTCGTGAGAACAAATGTCTATCGCTCAGGGCGCTAGGCCTAGCAGCTCAAGTTGACGGTTTGTCGCCTATGCTGAGCCTGCCCGGACCCTTGGCGATGAATCAAAAGAAAAGGAGAAGAGCTCCTGATGGAGCCCTTCTCCCAAAGGACCCAGATTCCCTGCACTTATGCCGCTAAAATGTCGCGCATTGGCCCCCTAACTTCCCGGCGGTGTCTCCGCCGCCGGTGATCTTAGAGTTTCGCTCGCACGCCACGCTCTTGGTGACCGCATTGTCGAAGAAGCTGACGGCCCTGGTGTTACTCTCGATTTGCACGCTGCCCCCAAAAGTGTTCCCGAAGCAGGTATTCTGCGGCGAACCGATCAAAATCGGGATGGCATTCGAGGAGACCTGCGTATTTCCGTTCACGTGCGTCTCGCAAATCTTACTCGCCGCCGATCCCGAAGCCACGTTTTCAATCGTCAGAGCTCCTCCGATCGTGGTTCCGGGACCGATCGAGAAACCGGAGGAACCCTGGATCGACAGATTGCCCGTCACGGTGGCATTGGTGAGAGCCAGATGTCCGCCGTTCACCGTAACATTACCGGTCACGCCGCCGGCGTAGAACGAGCAGTTCTGGCCAGACGCAACCGTGATGGCGCCTTTGAACGTACCGTTGTAATTGCCATTGCACTTCGTGCCGGAGGCCGGCGCTGCCCCCGTGATCTTGACAATTTTGAGCGTCAACGTCTGCTCGGCCGCCGTGCCCACAGCGTTCGTCGCAGTGATCTGTACGGTATGGGTTCCGGCGTCGGCCGCCGATGGAGTTCCCTGGATGGTCAAGGTTCCCGTCGCGAGTCCGGTCACATTGAGGTTGCTGAAGCTCAGGCCGGAGGGCAGACCCGTCACGGTGAAGTACATGCCGTCTCCCTGCGAGGGATCCGTAGGAGGCGCCGGGTTGGCCGGGAGCACGTGGCTCGACGCGCTCGGGAAACCCGTGGTGGTTACGGCAAACATGCCTGGCGTTCCCACAAACATGGTGGCCGAGTTCGCGCTGCTGATTTGCGGCGCTTCGTACACATCTACCGTTAGGGCTTCGGTAGCCGATCCCGCGGCATCGGCGTTGGCGGTAACGCTGAGGTCATACTGCCCACCGGTTCCAGCCGCGGGTGTTCCGCTGAGGGTCCCGGTATTCCCGGCCGTAAATGACAGACCTTGCGGCGGCGTGCCGTTGAGGCTGATGGTCCCTTGGGTGGCTTCGACCCCGAACGAGCTGTTGGTTCCGACCGTGAATGTGGCGTTATTCCCATTGGTGAAGGTGGGTGGAGTCACTACGGTGATGGGATAATTGGCTCCGCCACCAAAGGCGGCTACGGCGAACGCCGTAACCCCGACGTAGAAGATTCCGCTAGTTCCCACCGGTGGATTGCCGGACAGTTGTGCGGTTCCGTTGCCGTTATCTGTAAGGCTTATCCAGCTTGGCGGAGTCGGGTTGGAGGTATCGAGTTCCCAAAAGGCAATCCCGGTGGGTGCGGTGGCCGAAACCTGGACCGTGTTGGAAATGCCGGCGATGAAAGTCGCGCCGACACTGCAGTTGCCAATCAGCGGGCAGCCCGTGATGACCGCCGGTGCGGCCGGCGTTACATTAAAGGTGAACTGCTGCTCGACGGAGCCTGAGTTGTTGGATGCGATGATCCCGCAGTTGCCGCCGTTGGGGTTGATGCAGGAGGTCGGGCCGCTCAAGGGCGACGTCCAGGTCCCGCTGATGGTGGCCGTGCCGTTGTGGTTATCCGTAAACGTCAGTCCGCCCAGGTTTAGCTCCCTGTCGATGGAAAGACTGGGGGTAGGCTGTCCGGTTGCCACCACGGTGAACGGTGTGATGGGCATACCTGCGCCAACATTGATCGAATTCGCAGATATGATCGCCAGTGTCTCGGTTACGTTGAGCGAGAAAGTCTGCTGCACGCTGCCGGAGCTGGACGACGCGGTGAGAACCAGTGTGAAGTTTCCCTGGGCGAAGGGATTCCCGTCGAATTGCAGTTGGAAGGTCCCGCTCCCGCCAGTCATTTTAAAGTCGGATGGCAGGTTGCCGCTCGTGAAACTGATGTTGGGCGTAGGATTGCCTACCGCTGTGATGGTTTGCGTCGACACAATGTACGGCGCAAAAGAGAATGTTGTCGGCCCCGTAAACACCGGCACGGTCAAGACCGAAAGAGAAACCTGCTGGACGCTTCCATTCCCGTCCTTTAAGGGGATGGTATTGGACACGTAGCTCGAACACGTCGCCGGGTTGGGGTTGGGGGTAAGACCGGTAGCCAGGTTGGCGGGACAGGGAACATCTGTCGGATTGGGGGTGGCCTTGGTGCTGACGAAGCTGTTGCCGACCCGCGAGGCCGTCCAATCCACTCCGGATCCGTCGACATAGTAGAACGATCCGATCAGGCTGTCGGGCTGTGGGCAGGTCGAACCGCCGGTCCCGTTGGCACAAGTCTGGACAAACCATGCGCCCGCGGTTTGCGCCGTCCAGATGTTTCCGGCCCAGTCCTGATACGTGAGCGTATCGGAGATGGTACCGCTGATGTTGAAGGCGTAATCGGTGGCTGGCTGATGGACGGGAAGCGCGGCGGTACTGGCCTGTTCGGGAGTAGTCTGAGAATCGAGCGTCATTTCCAGCTTGTAGTACCCGGTGCCGCTAGTGTCGAGCGCCATGGCCTGCAAATCCGGTGGGTTTTTGGCGTTGTTCAAACCGTTGGTCAGGTCGGTATTGACCGTATTGATCTGTTGGACGTTTTGAAACAGCTCGATGCCCGCGGTAATACCGATCGCCACGCCTGCCAGAACGATTAAAACCGGCGCGGCAATCACCACGGCGGCGCCGCCCACGCATGCTGCCGTTGCGCCGCTCACTATCGTCGCTATGCCGGCCTGCGATGCCAGGCCGGCGGCGGTGGCCCCGGCGATGACGAATGCGTCCACTGCAACGCTGACGGCGGCGAACACAGGGGCGCTCACGGCGACCGCCGCGGCCGTGACCACCGCCGACGCCGCGCCGCTGATTCCAACCACCTCCCCTACATTTAAACTCGTGTTAGTCACGAGCGAGCCGAAATATGTAAGCGTGGATGACAGAGCCCCGTAAGACGTTTTTAGGCCGTAGGCGGTGAAATAGTCTTCGGACGGGACCTTCGCGCCAATGACCTCGTTCTCGTTCTGAAAACAATAGGGACTCCCGTCGTAAGACAGGTTGTAGGCAGTGGCGATCGCGGAATCAAGCGCGAACGTACAAGGGTCTGCCTCCCAGGTCTGGAATTGATTGATGGCGTTGGTATACATGGTCATTTCGTTAGTTTGGACCAGTGCCTGCAACCAGTTGAAGAGGTTCTGCTGGTGCGTGGACCGGCAATTCGGAGGACCGCAAGTGGCCGCTGCCGGCGCCATCTGGATAATCCCCAAAAGGCTCGAAAGCATGACCGCGCGGACCGCGGTCCGCAGGTCCGTGCGGCCGGCGCTATAGATCAACTGGGAGTCGGACTGGGGCATGTTGTGCAGAGCGAGATACGCGCTCACCGAATCGCTTTCCAACTGGACGAGATCGTTGTAGTAGACCACCCCGTTTGCGCAGTAGCTTTGGATGATGCTGTTGGTGGTGGATGCGCAGCCCTGGACGCCTTCTGCCCGCGCCTGGAATGGCCGCGCGCCGGCGCCGCCGCTCTCCATCCAGGTAAGGGCAGGCAGCAGCAGAATGGACATCAGTACGGCGAGGGGCTTGTGAATCAGCGACCGCCTCAGGTTGATCACGGTCAGCCAGGGCAGGATTCTTTTGTGACGCGCGTATTCCGTTTGCATATCGATGGTTGGCAAGACAGCTTCCTTTCTAGGAACTAATGGGCGAGCAGGCAGGCGAAACGGGCCACGCGCAATGTAATAATTTAATAAAATCTTGAATCAGGCGGTGCCCACATGCCGCGCCGTTGGGAGGGCTGCGGCCTTGCAGGCTTGCCTCCGGGGTCCTCGCCAACGCAAAACGAACGCTGATCTGGCCCCCGGACCGATTAGCTCATCGAGCAACGCGATTCCGGCGCCGTCGATCGTTCCGGATCAGTTGGCACGAAATGGGCCTTCGATAGCCGCAATCAGGTCGCGCTCGTCTTGGTTTTCCAATACGAAGACTCGATAGTTTTCGCCGCCGGGGTTCACGCGGACTACAATATGTCCCGGAGGCCCAGCCAGTTGCGTCGCACGCTGGCCGATCACAATTTTCGCGGCCTCTCTTAGGTCAGTCGCAAACACCAGCCGCTTCGACGGCGCGAAACGGCTGTTCATGATGCGCTTCAAGACGTCCGGCGCCGGGTGGCTCGGCGCCCAACTAGGCACGATCAGCACCGTCGATCCAAGTGAACGAAGAAACACGTCGCTTTCTTCACCCATTGAGCCATGCTGGTTCACAACATGTACGTCGACTCGCCCAATAACCGGACCAATAGCGGATTCAATTCCTTGCCAAGCCGGGAAACCCGGATCGGGCGTGCCTGGAAGGTCGCCTCCTGTGAAGTATCGGAACGCGCCGTAGCGTAACCGGAATCCGAGGCTGCACATGTTTTCATTTGGCCGGTCGGCCGGCGCAAGCGTATCGAGCGCCGGAAACAACTGCCGCGTTGCTTCGCCCGATCCGGTCCACATTTCACCATTGCCGACGATGTTCCGGATTTCAAATTCCGGAAACTTCGACGCATCGTGGCGAAGCACAATCTGCGTCTTCGACCCGGGCTTAAATCGTTCCACCACCATGCCGTTCTTCTGTTGCGCTTCGAGAAACCGCCGATAGTTTGCAAAGGCTTCATCGGTAGGCGCCAAGTACGAATAATCGGGCCACGCCCGGTCGAGCATTCTGTGGATCGGAATTGCATCGCCGACCTCGGTGATGCCGGTCAGTTTGTATGTGCCGCCGCCGGCAAGAGGCGATGAGGGTCGCAGTTTACCCATGTGATCGGGATGAAAATGAGTGATCAGCGCATAATCGAGACTCGCCGCGCCTTTTGGCAAGTGCCGCTGAAGATAACGTACAATCCACTGGCCTGGCGGCCGCGACGCGTCCGGATGAGGGTCCGTTTCCGGAATGCCATCGCCCGCCGCGCCGGCGTCCACCAGCAGTGTAGTCCCGTCCGGCATGATGATCAGGGCTGAATTGCCGCGCCCTGTGGCAATCTGGTGGATGTCCAGCGTTCCGGGAGTCCACGCCGGAAGCGGTACGCCGATCTCGCCACTGCTATCGGAGACGCTTTGCCCCAAACCCAAACCGATCGATATAACCGCGCAGAGTCCAATGGCGGATAAACTTTTCATAAATCAGAATTCTGGCTTCCCGGCCGCCTAAGAAGTGCACATTCCATTACGCAAGGGCCACACATCCGAATGCCGCCCGCGCCGCGGCGGCGCGAGGGTTTCGTAAGGGCCGGGTTTGTCTCCGGATAGCCCATCAGAGCGGTTTAGTCCAGTTTAGCCGATCGATAAAGCGATAGGTCCGGAAAAGGAGAGCTTTATGCTCACCCGGCGCGGCCAGTACCGCGCAGCCAATCCGCCGTTCGATCCATACACTTTGCGGACGGACGAACTGGGGGCGAACCCATCATTGGCCGCAGGCCCGCCGCGCAAGTTACGCACTGCCGCGCGTGTGCCACCTGGTGTAGTGCGTCACACAGATTAACGATTCTGCGTCGCATCGTGGGGCGGGACCGCCGAACAAATCTGCCCAGATGTACAAAAGCCGCACTGGAATCCGTCGTGCTCGATAAAAGCGGTCTGCATTGGATGCAGTTCTTCGCCCGCCGCCAGCCCCTCGATCGTCGTGATTTGTTTCCCGTCCTGGGTGATCGCCAGGGGCAGGCACGCCAGGATGCGATGCCCGTCCGCCAGCACCGTGCACGCGCCGCACTGGCCATGGTCGCAGCCCTTCTTAGGACCATCAGATGCAGTTGCTCGCGCAGCAGATCGAGCAGGGTCACGCGTGGCTCAATCGCCAGGTCGTGCGGCTGGCCATTGATTGTGAGCGTGGTCCGGGAGGGCACCGCTTCCGCGACCGTCGCTCAGGCTCACCGCGCCGACGGTCACGCCCACAAACTCTCTTCGCGTCAAGTCGTTCTCGGAATGTCGCATGGCAGGTCGAAGCCAATCTAAGCAAATCCCGGGCCAGCGTAATAAACCGGCCAGCCGAAAACGCAAGCTCTTTGCGGTTCCGGAGCAGGCCGGCGCTTGGCTTCTGAAGCCGGCGCCGCCGCCCGATGCCTATTGGCTGCCGGCCTGAGCGGCGACCGGCACCGACAACGAAGCGGTGGCCCGCGTCTGCGGATTCCAGACCGTCACCGTCAATTGGTCACCGGCTGCCATGGGGCACACTCCATTTTGGTTCACGTTCGCCACCAGCGAAATGGTGGTGTCGGACCATTCGCCGATCTGAACGGTGCAGATGTCTCCCGTATAGCCCGCGCTCCAGTTTTGGGTGATGTCGGTGATCCGTACGAAATTCGAGTTGCCCTGGTAAGGCAGCCCCGCCGGAAAATTGCCGAAGCCGCCCGCCGCCGCCAGAATGGCGATGGGCGGCTGGGTCTGTACGACTACCTGGCTGCATCCCGGCAAGGCGCATTGCGTGGTCAGCGCCGCGATCTGTGGCGCATTGGGCAACTGCACGCCGCACTTGGGAGATGCCTCTCCCGGGCCGACGGGAAACTCGTCGCAGGCCCCCGGCCCCGTAATGGGACTTGCCGTTTGCGGCAGAGTCGCGGCCAAAGGATAGTCGATTTCCGGCGCATACAAACCCATCAGGCCGCCGCCCCCCGTAGTCGCTTGCCCCGTCTTATAAGGAACGTACTCGCCCGCGCAAGTGAACGAACTGGCCGCCAATATGTTCCTGATCATGATTTGGTTCAACAGTTGATAGTTACCGCCAGTGGTCTTGGTCAGATCGAGCCAGGTGTATCCGTTCGCGGGCGTCACCCACGCGGGTTGCGTGGCGCCGGTTCCCACAATCAAAGTGACATAGCCGTTGGCATCCTGAATGAGCGGGGAGCAGGGAACGATCGGGTTGACCGGGCAACTGTCGGGCACGCTAGCCAGCGTGCCTCCGCCGGGTACGTCGAACGACACGCTCACATACCGCATCTGTTCGTTGCCGCTGCGCGCGCAACCGTTGGTACAGGGAGTCGGCGGCGTGGTGGGAACGCGAAAACGAAGGCGCATCAGCTCTCCCGCTTGGGACAGCGTCTGCGGCAGCCCGGGCGGCACATAGGCGTAGACGTAACTGCCGTCCGGAACCGGGCCCGGAATATATTCGTCGCCGCGTATGATTTGCATCGTGCTGGACGGGACAATGCCCCAGCATTGAGTGGTCTGCCAGTTCGCGTACGAATTGTGTTCCTGCACCTGTTGCTGTGTCAGCCAGCCGTTGCCGGTGTCGGTATCGGTGGTCAGGATGTTCATTCCGCTCACCATTGAAGCCGGGTAGGCGCATCCGGAAGCTACGTCGCGCACGATGATGTGCGGCGCGTTGGAAACGGGCGTGAGATCCAGGTAGTTACGGATCAGAATCACACCCGCCGTGTTGGGATTGGAGTGTTCGGCCGTGTCAACCTGGTGCAGCGGCATGGTGGGGTTCGCGTGGAAGAAGGCCGCATCCAGGTTCCAGTTCATGAATGGATGGCGCACGGTGCCGTCCAGTGCATTGACATCAAAGTTGTAGCCGGTCGTCGTGCAACCCGCCTCGAGAGTGCCCGGAGTTCCTCCCAGATTGACAGGCACGGCATATTGCTGCCCGGCGACGAATGCCGCGCCCGGCAGATAGGGATTGATGTCCGCCGCCGTCAAAGGCACGATGTTCATATCCGTGAGACTTTGGCTGATGGCGGAATGATTGTCGTTGATATCGACCGAAAAGTAGCGCGCGTTCGGAAAATCTCCCACCACCACCAACTGGTACGGAGGAAGCGCCGGATCAATGCGGAAAAAGATCTTGTTATAGAGGCTGTTCAGATCGCCCCACTGGCTTCCGGAGCCCTGCCCGGTCGCAAAATCCACGAAGTAGCATTTGTTGTCGAAGTTAGTGAAGAAGTTGCCCTTTGTGAACGACCCTGGATTGAACTGGGTGGGACACGTGCCGGCGTGTACGGCTGCTGGCAACCCGGCGAGACCGGCGGAGATCAGGCACGCGCCGAAAAGTCTTCTCATGGGAGTGTTCTTGGTACCCAGTCATCGCCAGTATACACCAGCTTCGGCAAAACGCCGCCGTTTGCCTGAAATGCCAGGGGCGCGCAACATGAAACTGGAGAAGTTGATCCCAATCGGAGCAATCCAGCACCGTCGTTGCCGAGCAGGGTGAGGCTCAAGACTTCTAATCGGAAACAGCGCTGGGACGCTCCCTGACGGTCGCGGCTCGGCCGATTGGCGGCTCGGCCGATTGGCGGCTCGGCCGATTGGCGGCTCGGCCGATTGGCGTGCCCATGTTGGTATGGCAAGATAATCCTCCACAATCGGGGTTCAGACAAAGAAAAACCGCATCCCTGGCATTGCGCGGCCTTCGGCCCGGCCCTCCAAGTTGCTCACGTTGTTGACCGGGCTAATGCCCTACGAATCGAAGCCTCCGGCGGATTATCACTCTCGCTGGCGACGCTTATGCGTCGCGTTACTTCGCGTTCCTTTTCGCGCTCTTCGACGGCGGCACTACGCCCTTTTCCGGCTGCTCTCGCTCAATCGGATCGGATAAATGATGCAGCGGCTTGTCGCCGGCGGAGGAGAACTGTGGGCCCTTCTCGTCAACGGTCAAGCCGTGCGCGGTATACATCGATTCGTTAAAAGTGGTTCCCGAGAGCGCCGCAGCGACCGCGAATACGCCATGTGGCACGCCGTTGGTAAAGGCGGTCGCGATATAGTCGCCCACCATCAGTCCGTTTTGTGACTTGGGCAGCCACGGCAGCGCCATAGGGCCGGAGAGCTTCTGCGCGGCATTCCACGTGCTTCCGCCGTTGGCTGACGAAATGAAGCCGACGTTGAGCCTGCAGGTGGACCGCGTGCACTTGGTGTTGCTGTAGAAGTAGTACGTGATCGCCACGTGGGCCGCACTGCCCGAGGTCTCCGGATCGATGCCGATTCCGGGAATGAAGTGATCGACCATGCTGGTGGTGGAATCGATCGGGACGCGCGTCACCGCCGACCAGTGCGTGCCGTCGCTCGAAGTGCTGTAAACCAGATCGTTGGTGGAGCAACTGCCGCGGAACCGGCAATCCTCCCACACCACCCAGACGTTGCCCGCGCCGTCAATCGCGGCCGAAGGCAGCGGGCCGCTGCGGATGCCGCCGGCGTCGATATGGGCCTGGATATTGGAGATCTTGACCGATGCGCTCCAGCTTGCGCCTCCATTGGTGGAACTGAAGGCTTGCATGGATGCGCCTTCGAACGGGACCACTACCGTACCGTTAGGCTGAACCAGCGGCTGGCCGCCCAGCCCCGTCGCGTTGTTCGCGGTTGCGCCGGCAGTGCCCCAGGTTACGCCGCCATCGGTCAACGTACTCATGAAAAGTCTGTCGTTTGCCGCGGGATTATCCCACTCCACGTAGCAGTTGCCGTAGAACGGGCTGGAAGATTGGCTATCACAGACGATCCAGTTTTTGTCGGAGCTGGCGACGTCCGGTGAGACGTTGACCGGGTCGTTCCAGGTCAAGCCGCCGTCGGTGGAGCGGTTGACGACGACCGCGGGGGCCTGGCCGCTGCTGGGGATCGGGAGCGAAGCGATCATCCAGACCCCGTGCTTGGCATCGTAGGCGACGGCAGGATCGCTAGCGGCGCTGTAGGGGCCGCCGCCGTTCGCGCTGGTGAGGCCGGGCAGGAATCCGTGCGCCCAGGTGGCCCCACCGTCGGTTGAGGTGGCCCAACCAATAGCGGTGGCGCCGCCAGGGGCGATGCGCCCGGTCTGAAACGCGGAGACCAGCGTGATGCCGTTAGCCAGCATGTGTGGCTCAACCTCGGTGGCGTGCTGGCCGGGAGGAACGGTAAAGGGATCGGAGCTGATTTCGGTGAGCGTGACGGCCGCTTCTTCCTGCGCGAACGCCGCAAAGGACGCGCCACACAGGACCATACAGCCCAGCCGAAAAGTCAAATAGAAAACGGAATTGCGATTCATGGAAATTGTCCTCGGATACAGAAGAAGGCGCCTGGTGTGCGCCGTCAATCCACTAAGGCGTCGTAGGCCATCCTCTTGAACTGGCCACCGGCCACCACGTCGCCGCTGGGCAGGATATTGACCAGGAAGACGCCGACCATGTGTTCCTTGGGATCAATCCAGAAACTGGTTCCCGCCGCGCCGCCCCAATTATATTCACCCTCCGAGCCCACATTCGCCGACTTGCCGGGGCCAAGATTGACGGCAAATGTCAAGCCGAAACCGTAGCCTTCCGCCGGCATACCGTCGGTGCGTGCGAGGTTGCCCAGGTGATCGCTGCGCATGAGTTCGACCGACTTGCGGCCTAGAATGCGCACCCCATCAAGCTCGCCGTCGTTCAGCAACATGCTGACGAATCGCGCATAGTCGTCGAGCGTCGATACCGAACCCGCGCCGCCTAATAGCAGTGTCGGCTTCTTCTTGAAGTTCTCCTGCGCTGGGGAAGTGGAGCGTTCGATGCCGCCGCCCTTCTTCGGCGTGTACAGCACCGCCAGACGATTCCATTTTTCCTCCGGCACGAAGAAGGCCGTATCTTGCATGCCGAGCGGACGGAAAATCCGCTCCTCGAAAAACTGGTCGAGCGGCTTGCCGCTGACGACCTCCACCAGGCGGCCCAGCACGTCGATCGAGAAGCCATAGTGAAACGTCGTGCCCGGCTGGTGGTTTAAAGGGGCGGTGGCCAGACGCCGTACCGCTTCCCCCAAATCAAAAGGCACCCACCCGTTTCCGCCCGTCACACCCAGCTTCTTGTAAGCCGGCTCGCCGTTTTCATCCTTCGGTCCTGCGTAGTCGAGGCCGCTGGTATGCCGGAACAGGTCGCGGACGGTGATGGGATGTTCTGCGGGAACGGTGTAATATGTTCGCCGGCCGGCGGCGTCAAACGATTCTTGCGCCACGCTCATCTTCGTGAATTCCGGAAGATATTTCGATACCGGATCGCTGAGCGAAAACTTGCCCTCCTCGTACAGAATCATGGCGGCGACGCCGGTAATGGCCTTGGTCATCGAGTACATGCGTACGATCGTGCCGGGCTTATAATCCCCCCAAGTCTCCCGGAAGACGACCTTGCCGTTCCGCGCGATCAGGCCGGAAGCGCCGTTCAGGCGGCCCGCGGCGATATGTTCCTCGATCACGGTATTAATTCGGTTCAGGCGATCACGGGAGAAACCAGCCTGCTCCGGAGCCGCGGTCGGCAGACTAGCGCCGCACACCAACGATGCCACCCAGCAGAAGGCGAAAGGAATCCGCATGAGCGCAAATCTACCACAGAGACAAGGCCTCGCGTGGAAGTGAAGCACCGGCCACGCGAATCGGCTTATCCGCCGAGTGCCCCGAAAATCTCTCCGCCATTTACGCATTACGTGGTGGAAGGATTTCAACACAAGGAGAAGTTTTATGACGAAGACAGTATCTCAATGGCAACGGATCGCACTCCTCGCAGCCGGCATTTCCGCGAGCATGACTTCCATGGCTTGGGGCGGCAGCACGCCGCTCTATCAACAGCATCTCGATGGATCGATCTGGCAATTCACGGGAACGCCTTGCAACGGAAATGTTTGTTCCGGCTGGCGGGAACTCGATAACAACCCAAAAAGCATAATGATTGCCAGCGGGGAAGGCAGCCTCTACCAGCTTCACAACGACGGCTCGGTCTGGAGTTATATAGGACCGCCTTGCAGCGGGGGGGCTTGCCCCGGTTGGGAGAAGATAGGGAACGACCCAAACAGTGGAACGATCGGCGTTGGCGGCAGCAACCTTTATCAATTACGGGGCGCGTCTATCTGGGAATACGACGGCGTGCCATGCAAGGGCAACACCTGTCCGGGTTGGATTGAACTCGACGATAACCCGAACGCCAACTCTTTTGCCGCCAACGGGAATTTCCTGTACGAACTGCACGCCGACGGCTCATTCTGGCAATATACCGGTCCGGCCTGCAGCGGCAGCTACTGTCCCGGCTGGCTGGAAATTGACGACAACCCAACCACCTTCATCGTCTTTGCGGTTGGGACAAACGGACTGTACCAGCGTCATCTGGATGGCTCCATCTGGCAGTACACCGGGCCAGCCTGCAGCGGGAACGATTGTCCCGGTTGGGAGAGAATCGACGACAACACGAATACCTTTCTGGTCACCGCCGGCGGCGCCTTGTATCAGGAACATAACGACGGTTCGATCTGGCAGTATACCGGAAGGCCTTGCAATGGAAACTCCTGCCTGGGCTGGGTACAACTGGATAACAACCCGAACTCTTACGCGGTCGCCGGGCCCGGCACCGTCTATCAGTTACACAACAACGACAGCTCGATCTGGCAATATACCGGGGCACCGTGCAAGGGGGGCAGTTGCCTCGGCTGGGTGAAACTCGACGAGAACCCGAGTACGGCGATGATCGTGGCCGGTGGAACGATTTTCTAAACGCGCCAGCAGGCAAGAGTGAGACCGGCGGTATCCAACGCCGAAGGCATGCCCCGGTCCACTACTCACTTGGAGGCGATGTAGTCGATCAGGCTGTCGATGTCGCGGTCGCTGAGCCAGCCGCGAAACGGGGGCATCAGGGCGCCGCCGAATTTAACCCGCAGCTTGATATATTCGCGGTTGGGTTTGACCTTGGCGATCGGCATTTGGGCACGCCGGAAGAGCTGGTAAAAGCTCGGGCCGAATTTCTTCGACTGCGGCCGGTCGATGTCGTGGCAAACCGCGCAGTTTTCGCGGTATAACGCCTGGCCGATCCGCAGGTGGTTTTTCTCCCAGGGGAGCGGCCGAGGGGCGTCGCCCGCCAACGCGGCGGCGAAGACCAGAGCGAGTGCAGCTTTCCGGATCATGCCTGCCATCCCCGAACCTCGACGGCGCCGGCGCTGCGCATGGCTTCAGCGGCCTGGTCGGCTGCATGGCCGCGGCAGCGGACCCGCAGGCACACCGCGCCGGGGTCTACATCCGGCACGGGCGCTTTTTTCTTCGGCCGGCGGACTAGGCCACTTTCCCAGAGGAACCAGCCGAAGGTAGACACGATGGCGCCCAACATGGTCATTTCGAACGTGATCACGCCTGTCGCCCAGAACGAAAAGATCGGTATGCCGCCAGTGACCAGGCGGTAGTTGTGTTGCGTCCAGCGGACGAAAGCGGTCGCCAGTGTACCGCACAGGATCGCACCCAAAACCGACACTACAGACATGCGGCTGGGCCGGTCCAGCACGCCGCGGCGAAACTCCACCGGTTCCTCGGAGAAGACGTCCAGGTCCGCGAAGGAAATGCCGCTCGCGCGCAGCGACCGGATGGCCGCGGCAACCGCGTCCTTCTCGCGGAATTCGGCAATCAGGTAGCTAGTCAGTCATCCTCCTGTGGATGTGGTTTGAACTCCCACACGGCAATCATCGGGAACAGCTTCGCGAAAATCATGTACAGCATGGCCATGGCCGCAAAGGTGGCGGCGGTGATGGCGGCTTCGACCCATGTGGGCATGTAGAAACCGGACGCCGCGGGCAGCCGCGGGTTCGCCAGCGTGGGAACCACAATTATGAAGCGCTCGATCCACATGCCGATCAGCACCGCGACGGATGCCACGGTGGCGCCGGCAATGGTGCGAAAGCGGCGGATCCCCAGCAGCACGAACGGGACCGCGAAGTTCAGGAACATCATGGTCCAGAAATAGGGAGCGTAGTGCCCGCGCGTACGGGCGCCGAATACGGCCATCTCCTTGGGATCGTTGCCGTACCAGACGGTCAGGTTCTCGGCGAGCGTGAAGTAGCACCACAGCAGGCTCATCAGAAGCAACAGCTTGGCCAGACGGTCGAAGTGGTGCCTGGTGAGATAGACCTCGAGGTGCAGTAACTTGCGGATCATGGCCATAACCAGGATCAGGGCGGCGATTCCGCTGAAGATCGCGCCGGTGACAAAATACGGCCCGAAGATGGTGCTGTGCCACATGGGCGCGATCGCCATGGCGAAATCCCAGGCCACCACGGTGTGCACCGAAACCGCCACGGCCAGGATGATGCAAGCCATCAGCTTCATGGCGCGCTCCAGGGCGTGCCACTCGCGGTCGCTGCCCGTCCAGCCGAGGGAAAGCGCACGGTAGAGTTGCTTCCGCCACGGCGTATTGTGCTCGCCAAGTTGCGCCAGGTCGGGGATCAGCGGCAAGTACAGGTAGATGACGCTGCCGGTGACGTAAGTGACGATGGCCGTGAGATCCCAAAGCAGCGGAGAGCGGAAGTTAGGCCAAAGCATCCGCGAGTTGGGATAGGGCAGCAGCCAATAAAACAGCCAGGCGCGGCCAAGATGGATGATGGGGAACATGCCGCCGATCATGAGCGCGAAGACCGTGATGGCCTCCGCCGCGCGCGTGACGGGCTTGCGCCAGGCCGCGCCGGTGAGCCGCAGAATCGCGGAGATGAGCGTGCCGGCGTGCGAGATGCCGATCCAGAAAACGAAATCGACAATGTAGATTCCCCAGAACACCGGCCTCGCCAGGCCCGTGACGCCCATTCCCGAGTGAAGCTGAAGACCCCACGCGGCGAGACCGGCGGCGCCCACCAGAAATAGGAGCACGGTCGCGAATACGTAACGGCCGCTGACGCGCGAGAGCGGCCGGAACAGGTCTTCTCGAATTTGACGATAGGGGAGCAACTCAGGCGCGGGCGACATACGGCTTAACCTTTTTGCAGATAGAACACCTTAGGCTGAGTCCCCAATTCCTCGAGCAGCCGGGTGGCGCGGCCATGCCCGGCAAGGCGCGAAACTTTGCTGCCGGGATCGTTGAGGTCGCCGAATACCATCGCCTCGGCGGGACACGACTGCACGCATGCCGGCTGCACATCGCCGTCTTTCAGCGGCCGGCCGTCCTCGGCGGCATCCTGTTTGGCCCGCTTGATGCGCTGAATACAGAACGTGCATTTCTCCATCACGCCAGCCGGACGCACCGCGACATCCGGATTGTGCTGCAACGGGAGCGGCTCCGGCCAATCCGGGGCGAACCAGTTAAAGTACCGCACCGTGTAAGGGCAGTTGTTGGCGCAGTAGAAGGTGCCCACACACCGGTTGTAGACCTGAACGTTGAGGCCCTCCGGATTATGATAGGTCGCGTAGGTGGGACAGACAGGCTCGCAGGGAGCGTCGTCGCAGTGCTGGCAGAGCACCGGCATGTAGCGGACTTTGATGTCGGGAAACTCGCCCTCATAGTAGCGGTTAACCCGGATCCAATGAGCGGTGCGTCCGCGAGCCGCCTGCTCGGGAGTCGAGACCGGCAGGTTATTCTCGGCGTGGCATGCCACGACGCAAGCTTCGCAGCCCGTGCAACGGTCCAAATCGATGGCCATTCCCCAGCGGTGTTCCATAATTGTCTACCTTTCGGCGAAGCCTCTTTCCTGCCGGTCCCCGGTCGAGAACTGGGTCCAGCCGCGCCTGCCGCCGGTGCGCGCCAGGCGAACCCGAGTCGCGCCTGATATGAGGGCGGCGGTCGAAGTGTCCCAAACCGGCGCCAGGATCGAAAGCGGGTTGGCGCCGCGGCCCGAAGCATAGCGGGTAAAGTGCGCATGCCCATCGCCTATCGCCATGCTGACTACCCCCGGGATCGCGCCGGGGTGGACATACGCCGGGGCTTCGAGCGACCCATGCGGAGACTCCACCCGCACCATATCGCCGTTCGCCACCTGTAACTTTCGCGCAGTCCCGGGATCGATCTCCACGGGTAAGCTCCAGATGGAGCTCGAGGTTGGGTCGGGCAGTTCTTGCAGCCACGGGAGGTGCGCGCCGCTGCCATCGTGAAATTGCAGCGACAGATAGGGCTGGAAATAGTACGGATATTGGGCCGGATCCCCTTCGAAGCGGGCCGGCGCGAAGTCCAAGGCAACCGCATTGGGACGCGCGGGCGCGGCCGGAGGCGGTGCGAGCCAGAGGCCGCCCTGGCGCGCTACATCGTCATAAGTTATGCCGCCTGCGAGCAAGGGCTGGACGACATCTTGGGGAGTGACGGGCCGGTACCCGGCGCCGATTTTGGTGGCCAGTTCGGCCAGCGTCGTTTCCACGGCGCGCGTGTCATATAGCGGCTCTACGAATGGCGTGGATACCGCAACCGCCTGTTGGGCGGAGACCGCCGGCAACAGAGCCATCGCGGATTCAAGTTCATGGTGGTCCGGCATTAGGATGTCGGCCCAGGCGGAGGAGTCGTCCAAGAAGGTCCCGAAGGATACTACCAACTCTGCGCGCGCCAATGCGTCCGGCACGCCAACGGAGCGCGGCAACGCGTAGATCGGGTTGGTGCCATCGATGAACACGACCCGCGCCTGCGAAAGCGCTTGCACGATCGCGCGATTTTCGGGATGCTGCGCGGCGCCCGCGGGAGCGAGCATGCCGCCGGGTTTGCCCACGTTGCCCAACATCAGGTTGAGGTAGTGAGAGGTGACGATCGCGTCCACCGAATTCGTTTGGGGGATGGATGCGCCGGCGAGCACCAGCGGGGCTTCCGATTCTCCGAGTTCCTGCACAACCTGGCGTACGCGGTTCTGGTCGAGCCCACAGGCAGCCAGCAGAAGGGCGGGGTCGGCCTCCTGAAAAACCCTGGCCACCGGCTTCGGAAGCGCTTCGGCATTCCGCGCCAGCCGGCCATCCAGCAGCAGGCGCCCGACGGCGGCTAGAAACTGCGGCTCCGTGCCGGGACGGAGGGGCAGCCACCGATCGGCGGCGGCGGCAGTGACGGAGAGGCGCGACTCGGCCTGCACGAGCTGGCCGCGGATCTGCCGCCGGCCCTGGCGAAATTCGCCAAACTGCCGCGCATAGTAGACCGGCGAGGCCCAGCCGCCCAGGAAGTCGGCGCCCACGCCTAACGTGTAGTGAGCGTGAGCCAGATCGTAGACCGGCAAGCCCATCCATCCGAAGACCATCGCGGCGGCTTGGCGCTCGGCCTGGTGATCGCCGATGGAGCAAACTACGGGGTCCGCAACACCCAGCGCCTGTGTGAAGCGCGCGATGGCAAGAGAGCGGGTGCCGGCTTGCCCGCTGCGGAGGAAAACGATGCCAGCCGGATCGGCGGATCGCACCGTTGCGAGCTTTTCGGCGACTTGAGCGACGGCATCGTTCCAGGAGACCCCTGCAAACTGTGCCTGGCCGCGCCGGCCGGTGCGTTTCATCGGGCCGCGCAAGCGATCGGGGTGGTATAGCGATTGTACCGATGCCTGACCGCGCGCGCAGAGGTGTCCACCGGAGATCGGGTCGAGAGGATTGCCCTCAATCTTCTTGATCGCGGCAATGCGCTCGTGACACTCTTCGCCGTTGCGCGTCACGGTTCGAATCCCCTCCATGATCCGCACCACGGTGCCGCAGCCCGCACCGCAACCGGCGCAAACCGCGGGATGCCACTGCTCCTCACCGGGTACGATCTCATGCTCGGGGACCAGGAGCGGAATGGCCTTGTCGGCCTTGCCGCCGCAGGCGCCCAACGCGGCCGATGAGGCCGAGAGAATCTTGAAGAAGTTCCGGCGATCCATGGGTTCAGCGTTCCTTGCGGAGCCGTGGCCGCCGGCGTCTCAGTAATGGCATGCGGCGCAGTCCTCCGTGGCCTTATATTGCCTGTGACAGTTCAGGCAGGTGCCCATATTGTGTTTGACCAGAAGCTCGGCTGTGGAAGCCTGGGTCATGTCGCCGTGACACGTCGCGCAGGAAATGCGGGCGCGGGCATGCGGAGCGTGTTGGAACTTCACCAAAGATTCCGGCGGAAAGCCATACACGCGCCGCCAGGGGACCTCACGCTGACTCTGGGCAAAGCTAGCCAGCTTCTTGATCTCGGGCTTAGAGGCCGCCACTTTGGCGTGGCAGAGCATGCATTTGTGAATCGAAGGAAGAGTCGCCGCGGCACTCGTATCGGCGGAACTGTGGCAATCGAGGCATTGCAACCCGAGCGCGATATGCTGCTTATGCGAATACGCAATCGGTTGCGCCGGCTGTGCGGCGACTGCCTTCGCGATCAAGAGCCAGGAAATCCACGCTACGCCCCGCAAGAGCTCCCCCACCAGCCAGAATCCCGCCGGCGCCGTATGGCACCGGCCACATTTACACGTGTGACGTCAATGGGAAATCAGTCTAACACTTGGCGCGGGGAACCGCGACCGGGCTCACCGGGCTCACAGGCGGGGGTGCACGACTTGACCACCATCCGCCAACCATCCGCCAACCACGCCGGCAAGATCGCATCCCCTGCTACAATCTGCTGGATGTTCCGCAAGGTCCTGATTGCCAATCGCGGCGAGATCGCGGTGCGTGTGATCCGCACGCTGCGCGAGATGGATATCGCGTCGGTGGCCGTTTTCTCGGACGCCGATCGCAAGTCGTTGCACGTGCGCATGGCCGATGAGGCTGAATGGGTGGGTCCCTCGCCATCGGCCGAGAGCTACCTGCGCGCCGAACGCATCCTGGACGCCGCGCGGAAATATGGCGCCGAGGCCATCCATCCCGGCTACGGGTTTTTGAGCGAGAATGCGGATTTCGCCGCCGCTTGCGAATCCGCGGGCATTGTTTTCATTGGACCTTCGGCCGAGTCCATCCGGCACATGGGATCGAAGACCGCCGCGCGCCAGATGGCCACTGCCGCGGGCGTGCCGGTCGTACCCGGGGCGCACGAAACGCTCAGCGGTCCGGACGAGGCCCGCATTTTCGCCCAACAGTTCGGCTACCCGCTGCTGCTGAAAGCGGTGGCCGGCGGCGGCGGCAAGGGCATGCGGCGCGTGGATTCGGACGCCGCGATGGACGCCGCGTTTCGGGACGCCGCCAGCGAAGCCGAGCGCTCGTTCAAGAACCCCGATCTCTATGTCGAAAAGCTGATCGAGCGTCCGCGGCATATTGAAATTCAATTGATGGGCGACCGCTACGGACACATGGTCCACTTCGGCGAGCGCGAATGTTCGATCCAGCGGCGGCATCAAAAGGTGATGGAGGAGTGCCCGTCGCCGCTCGTCGCCGCACGTCCCGGCATGCGCGAAGCCATGGGCGAGGCGGCCATCCGTGTGGCGCGCAGCGCCGGCTATTACAACGCCGGCACCGTGGAGTTTCTGGTGGATGCCCGCGGCGACTTCTACTTTCTGGAGATGAACACCCGCTTGCAGGTGGAACATCCCATCACGGAGCTCGTCACCGGCCATGACCTGGTGCGTCTGCAACTTGAAGTGGCCGCGGGCGAAAAGCTGCGCCTCCGGCAGGAGGATATTTCCTGGCGCGGCTCCGCCATCGAGTGCCGCGTTTACGCCGAAGATCCATACAACAACTTCTTTCCATCGCCCGGCAAACTCACGCGGCTGACGCGTCCGCTGGGGCCGGGGATCCGCCTGGATGGCTGCGTATACGAAGGCTGGACCGTGCCCATCGACTACGATCCGCTGCTGGCCAAGCTGGCCGTGTGGCATGGCACGCGCGAGACCGCCATTTCCCGCATGCTGCGCGCGCTGCGGGAATACGACGTGGCCGGAATTCACACCAACATTACATTTTTTCGCCAGATTCTCGAAGACGAGGAATTCCGCGCAGGCCGCTTGCACACCGGCTTCGTGGATGAATTTCTGGCCCGCCGCAGGCCTTTCGTGCCGCACTTGGATCTGGAATCCGTCGCGGCCCTGGTGGCCGCCTATCACTCCGCGCAGGGTGGCGTACGGGCGGAGAGGCCGTCGCCGCCGCGCAGCCGATGGCTCGATATCGGACGCCGCGAGGTGCTGCGATGAAAGTTTCGGTCGAGATCGCCGGGCGGCCTCGCGAAATCGATCTGGATGCAATCGGCACGGGACCGGCGCACAAATCGCCGCCGTGGAGCCGGGCGTCTATTCCGTCCTGCAGAATGGCCACAGCTACGAAGCGCGCATCGAGGAGTCCGATGGCCGTGTCATCGTATTCATCGATGGACACCGGTTTGAGGTTGAAATCCGCGATCCGCGCCGCTGGTCGCGGCAGGCGGGCAAGCCGGGCGTCGAAGGCCGCCTGAACGTGGCCGCGCCCATGCCCGGCAAAATCGTGCGCCTGCTGGTAGCGGCGGGAGATACGGTGACCGCCGGCCAGGGCTTGCTGGTGATGGAAGCCATGAAGATGCAGAATGAGATGAAAGCGCCGAAAGCCGGACAAGTTGTTTCGCTCACTGCGCGCGTGGGCGCAACGGTAGCAGCGGGCGAAGTGCTTGCGGCGATCGAGTAGGGGCATCCATTCAGTGAGGCATTGCCGGCGACCCTGCCTCCAAGCCAATCACCCACGATGTTAGATTGAAAAGAGATATGCGAGCTTGCTGCTTTCACCTCTTGTGGCTGGCGTTGGCCCTCCCGGCCGCCCTTAGCGCGCAGGATAAAGGGATCGAAACCGATTGGGACATCCGGCCCGTGTTGAAGGAGATCGCCGCGCACGCGCAACGCCTCGATCCGATTCTCGAACAGATCGACGCTAAGGAAATGACCAAGAACGGCATGCCCGACACCTACGTCACCCAGCTCAACGAGAGCAAGGTGCAGGCCAAGGCGCTGGCCACGGAAGCGCTGGCGTTATCCAATTCGCCCGAGAAGCTGTCGGCCGACCTGGCCACCTTCTTCCGCATGCAGTCGCTCGAGAAAACGCTGCTTTCGATCGAGGAGGGAATCCGGAAGTACTGGAATCCCGCGGTGGCGGATCTTTTGAACAGCCAGATGGCCGAGAATGGCGCGAATCGCGAGCGATTCCAGCGTTATATCCTGGACCTGGCCGCCACCCACGAACAGGAATGCGCCGTGATGGATCGCGAAGCGCAACGCTGCCGCGGCATCCTGGCCAAGCAGCCAAATGCCGGTTCCAAGACGGAGAAAAAGTAGATGCCGTTCAATTGCACGATCTGCGGAGAGGAATCCACGCGCATCTGCGTGTGGTGTACCAAAGACACCTGCGCGAACCACCTTTGCCAGAAATGCGGCCGGTGCAGCGACTGTTGCGAGTGTGAGGTGCCGCTCGACGAACCGATGCACACCGCCGCCGCGGTGCACGAGCCGCCGGAGCCGGAGAGCCTCCCGCCTGTGGAGGAGCCGACCCCGATGCCGGGCGAACCCGAGCCGCGCATAGATGAGCCCACGCCCATGCCCGGCGAGCCCTCTCCGCCTATTGAGGAGCCGCAGCCTGTCGAGAGCGCGTCACCGGAGCCCGAATTGCCGGCATAAACATGCGTACCCCGGCCTGCCTCCTTCTCGCCCTTGTCTTTGGGCCGGTTTCGCTGGCCGCTTCCGGCGAGGCCATTTACAACATCAGAGATTACGGCGCCACCGGACGCAGGCCGGACGACGCGCGTCCCGCGATCCAACAGGCCATCGATGCGGCGGGCGCCGCGGGAGGCGGTACGGTATATATGCCTCCGGGCGCATACACGTCCGGCACGCTGCATCTGCACAGCCACGTCCGCATACTCATCGATTCCGGCGCGACCGTTTACGCCTCGCTGGACAGCAAAGCCTTCGACAAAGCCGCGCTGTTCTATGGCGAAGGCGTGGACAACATCACCATCGAGGGACGCGGCACCGTAGACGGCCAGGCCACTTACATGTGGCGGGCCAACGGCAACTTCGACGACGCCCTCATCCGCGAGAACATGCTGCTGGCCAAGGCCCTGGGCAAGCCGTTGATGCGCTCATTTCCATCCGGCTTTCCCACCGAGCAGATGTATCCGCACCTGGTCCTGCTGTTGCGCTGTAAAGATGTCCGTATCGCCGGACTATCCTTCGTGCGGTCGCGCAGTTGGACCATCAATCCTTATGCCTGCGAACGCCTGACGATTGACGGCGTTTACATCGCATCCAGCTTGAAAGATGCGGTTTGGGCCGATGGCATCGATCCGGACGGATGCAAGGACGTGCGCATTTCGAACAGCACCATCGAGACCGGCGACGACGCCATCGTATTGTGGTCGTCCAATATCTATGGGCCGGCCCTGCCGTGCGAGAACATCACCATCACGAATTGCCGGCTCTCGTCGGCTTCGAGCGCGCTGAAGTTCTGCGATGGAAACATGAATTGCATCCGGCGGGTGACCGTGGATAACACGGTGATCACCGATTCTAACCGGGGGATCGCTTTCATGTTGTTCGACCGCGGATATGTGAGCGACGTGGTGCTGTCGAACATGACCATCGACTGCCGGCGCCACGACTGGTTCTGGTGGGGAGACGGCGACCCGATCCACTTCGAAATCAAACGCCGCAGCGAAGTCTCCGGCACGCCGCAGCCTAACGAGCCGCCGCCCGGTTCGATCCGCAATGTCACCATCCGGAATGTGATCGCGCATGGGCAGGGGACTTCGACGATCCACGGACATCCGGATAGCTGGCTGGACGGCGTCAGCCTGGATAACGTCAAGCTATTCGTTTCCAACGATCCCGATTCGCCGTTGCAGAAGACCGTAGACGCCGTCGCGGTGCGCTGGGCCCGTAACTTGAAACTCAGGGATGTGCAGATCGTCTGGGACAAGCCTTCTTCGGTGAAGTGGCAGAGCGCACTGCGCGTAGCCGATGCCGAGGACCTGGAACTGGATGGCTTCAGCGGGATGGCCGCGGCGTCCGGCGCGCCGGCCATTGCTTTGGCAAATGTGGACGGCGCTTGGGTTCGGAATTCGAATGCCGCGCCCGGCACGAATCTGTTTCTGGACATTGCGGGCGCAAAGAGCCATGGAATTCGCCTGATTGGAAACGATCTGAGTAAAGCCAAGGTTCCCTATCGCGTGGGCGCGGGGGCGCCCAGCGGTGCCGTCGCTAGACCCGTTCCCTAGTGCGTCCGAAATCATGAAGAGTGTTTGGGCGACTTTGTGGGGCCAATCCTGGACTTTGGCCTGATCTCGTGATGACTGGCCGCGGCCCGTGGCGCACGCTTCAGCCGGCTGAAAGCGGCTGCGGGCAGAATTGCCCGCCCCACAAATGCGAGACTAGCCTAGTACCGCCGCGGAGCTTTCATCGAGGGACCGGGTCCGCAGCCCGCCAACGCTTCGACAACTATGCGAATCAGCGATTTGCGTGGCTTGTCGTGCATTTCCCGGCGGGCAGATGTAACACGGCATGTGTTGACTTGTCCGCGCTGAATCTGGTATTCGGAATAGATCCGTCCGCAGAGGCCAGATCAAAGATAGGAGTTTCTCGATTGCAACCAGCGGATATTTCTCCACGCGGCCGGCGCGGCCAGTTTGCCTCGATTCTCGCCATGGCCCTGGCCGTGCTTTGGGCCGCCGCCGCGCAGGCCCAGACGATCGTTACCGTCTATAGCTTCAGCGGATCCGACGGATCGTCGCCGCGGACCGCTCTCACGCCCGCCACTGGACTCTTCTTCGGAACCACCAGCCACGGCGGTGCCAACAGCTCCTCTTGCGGCGGATCGGGATGCGGTACGGTGTTCACGCTCACGCTGTCGGGCACCCTGACCACCCTCTACAGCTTCAGCGGACCGGACGGCGCGCAGCCCTCTGCCCTCACCCTGGGCACCGACGGCAATTATTACGGGACCACGGCGGCGGGTGGCGCGAATTCAGGCGCATGTCCGATCACGGCCTCGGGATGCGGCACGGTCTTCCAAATTACCCCGGCCGGCGCCCTCAACACGATTTATAACTTCAGCGGACCGGACGGCGCGCAGCCCTCATCGCTGATTTTGGGCAGCGGCGGCAATCTTTACGGAACCACGGCTTTCGGTGGCGCAAACGGCGTAGGCTCCAAGTGTCCCCTCCCTTCCGAAGGCTGCGGGACGGTATTCGAGATCACCACGGCGGGCGCTTTGACCACTTTGCATAGTTTCGGCGGACCCGATGGTTGGGAGCCATTTGCGGCGCTGACTCTCGGCGGTGACGGCAATTTCTACGGGACCACTTACGAGGGCGGCGCCGGCGGCGGCTCGTGCCCGTCCCCGGTCGGCGGATGCGGCACGGTTTTTAAGATGACGCCCGCCGGCGTAGTAAGTACTCTGCACAGCTTCGTGGTAACCGACGGCTCGGAACCCTATGCCGCCTTGACGCTGGGTAGCCCCGGCAACTTATACGGAACGACATTCGAGGGCGGTACCAGCACGTCGTGTCCGAATGGGGCGGCGGGTTGCGGTACCATTTTCACGATCACGCTAGCCGGCGCCTTCACCACGTTGTATACCTTCAATGGGCCGGATGGTCAGAGTCCGAATGCCGCGCTGGCGCTGGGCCGCGACGGAAACCTCTACGGCACCACGCCGTCGGGCGGCAACACCACCGGAGACGGCACCGTGTTTAGCATCCCGCCCACCGGCGGTGCGGGCACCCTTGCCACTCTCTACACTTTCAGCGGACCGGATGGCGCGATTCCTTCGGCGCCGCTGGCTCTCGGTAGCGACGGCAAACTCTACGGAACCACCTATGACGGCGGCGCGAGGGGGCGCGGGCAGCGTGTTTCGCGTGAATTGCGCGCCCGGAGGGCTGGTTTGTACCAGCACGTCGTTGTCTTCCAGTTTGAATCCATCCGGGTACGGCGAGCCGGTCACGTTTACTGCTACGGTGATCCCGGCTTCCGGCACCAACAAACCTACCGGCTCTGTGTCATTCACAGATAATGGAAATTCGCTGGGAGTGTTTACGCTCTCCAACGGAACGGCCTCGGTGACGCCCGGCACGTTGGCCCTGGGTCAGCACAGCATTGCGGCGTCGTATAGCGGGGACCCGAACTTTCAACCCAGCGTGGGTAACCTCTTACAGACCGTGAATCAGGCCACCACGACCACTGCGCTGGTTTCGAGCCTGAACCCGTCGGTTTACGACGAGGCGGTCACGTTCACCGCCACAGTCACAACCACGGCGGGGTCTGGCACTCCCACGGGCACGGTCGTCTTCACGGAGGGCGGGCGCACCCTGGGTACGGTAAACCTAAGCTCGGGCGTAGCGACCCTCACTCCCGTAGTACAGGCCGGCACCCACACCATTTCAGCCGCCTACAGTGGCGACACCAATCACGCGTCCAGTTCGGGAAGTGTTTCCCAAGTAGTTACTCAGGCCACCACCACATTGACGTTGCAGTCCAACGCCAACCCTGTACTCGTGAACAAGTCAGTGACTTTCATCGGAACTGTGACCGGCCAATTCGGCGGATTCCCCACCGGAACCCTCACCTTTTCGTCAAACGGCGTGCAGATCGGTTCGCCCGTCACGGTTGCGGGCGGGAAGGCCAAAATCGAGACCAGTTTCGCGAGCGCCGGGACTTACTCCATCACCGCCGTCTATTCGGGAGACGCTAACTTCGTGGGCAGTCACGCGACGCCCTTGAACGAGACAGTCGATTCGAACGAGCCGACGAACACGTCCCTCAAATCCTCGAACTCGCACGCGGCCTTCGGAACCGCGGTCACTTTCACGGCCACCGTTCGAGCCAGTTCGGGGAGCATACCGAACGGCGAGACAGTGACATTTCTAGATGGTACGGCGGCCATTGGGACCGGCAAGACCTCGTCCGGCGTGGCCACCTTCACGACATCATCCCTGGCTGTGGGCACGCATTCGATCACCGCGTCTTATCCGGGCGATGCTACCTTCAGCGCGAGCACTTCAGCGCCTCTTCAGGAAATGATTGTCAGGGACAGCACCGCTACGGCGCTGACTTCGAGCGTAAATCCTTCGACCTATGGCCAGTCCGTCACGTTCACGGCAAAAGTGACTTCGAGCGTTGGCACACCTACCGGTACCGTGACGTTCGAGAATGGCTCGACCAAGTTGGGACAGGGAACGCTTTCCGGAGGTTCCACCACCTTTACCTGGGCCACTCTGCCCGCCGGTACAAACTCTATGACGGCGACGTACAACGGAGATCCGTCGCACCTCACCAGCACTTCGCCGGCGCTGATCCAAACCGTGGAAAAAGCCGCCACGACCACTAAAGTCAGCTCTTCGAATAACCCATCGAATCCCGGCCAGTCTGTAACTTTCACCGCCACGGTGACTTCGGAATTTGCGACGCCAGTCGGGCAGGTAACCTTCAAACAGGGGACCACTACGATTGGTACCGCTACACTCCAGGCCGGCGTGGCCAAGGCGACTACCTCGACGCTGGCCGCTGGGGCGGACCAGATCACTGCCACCTATGCCGGAAACACCGATTTTCTGGGAAGTTCGGGATCGATCACGCAAAACGTGAATTGAAAGCACGCCATCGGCGCGCGAAAAGGAGGGACCGGTTTCGAAGCCGGCCCCTCGGCACAAGACGACGTTTGGGACGGATCTAATCCGTCCGAGAGGTGTTCCTTTAACTTGGTAGTTGCGCTGGAGCCGGAATCTTCTCCAGATTCTTTTCTTCTTCCGCACCCCAGGAAGGCCGGCAGACATAGATGCGCGGCTGAATGGCGAAGCGCTCGTGATACAGCCGGGCTACCTCCCGCTCGAAGTGCGGTACAGCCTCCGGACGCATCAAGTTGACGGTGCAGCCGCCGAAGCCGCCACCGGTCATGCGCGCGCCGTGGACGCCTTCGATGCCCAGCGCCGCATCCACCAGGAAATCCAACTCGTCGCAACTCACTTCGTAATCGTGTTGCAGACTGCGGTGGGACGCTTCGAAGAGTTCGCCCATCCGTTCCACCGCGCCATCGCGGCAGGCGCTCACGAACTGCAGCACCCGGGCGTCTTCGGTAACCACATGCCGGGCGCGCCGCGCGATGATGGGCGGCATATCGGGTTCCGCCTCTTCAAACATCGCCGGAGTCACGTCCCGCAGACTTTCCACGCGCGGATGGCGGCGGCGCACAACGTCAACGGCCGCCGCGCACTGCTCCGTTCGTTCCCGATATGCCGAACTGGCTAACTCGTGCTTCACCATCGTGTTCACGGCCACGAAAGCCGTGCCCTCCGGCAGCCGCACGACCTGATGCTTCAAGCTGCGGCAGTCGATGCAAATCGCCGCGTGCTCCTCGCCAAATACGGAGACGTATTGGTCCATGATGCCGCAGGGCATCCCCACGAAATTGCGCTCCGCGTTCTGGCAGAGGCGCGCCAGATCCAAAGGCGGCACGCGCCGGCTGGTAAGCATGGCCAGTGCCGAAGAGACTTCCAGGGCGGCCGACGAACTGAGGCCCGATCCTTCGGGCACGGTACTGCGAATCAGCAGGTTGGCCGGCTCGACCGCAAAGCCCGCTCTGATCAACTCCTGCGCCACGCCGATCGGGTAATCGGTCCAATGATGGCGCGGCGTCAGGCCGGCGATATCGGCTACCGGCCACTCGGCGGATTCGGCGCGATCTTCGGAGTATAGGCGCAGTTTGCCGCCCTCTGCCGGCGCCGTGGCCACATAGGTTGCCAGGTCCAGCGCCACCGGCAGCACGAAGCCCAGGTTGTAATCCGTGTGTTCGCCGATCAGGTTGACCCGGCCCGGCGCACGGAAAACGCGGATGCCATCCGCGGATCCGTAGAGCCGGCGGAAGGCGTCGATCATGGATTGCGTCCTTTTTCGAGACGTGTGGCGCGCCAGGCCATCAGCAGCATAAAAATCCCGAATACCAGCATGCAGGCGCCGGTGTAGAGATTGACGTTTTCCGTGGTCAGCGGCGCGGCGCCCATGTGCGGCGCGAAGAAGCCCATCCCTAACAGGATAAGGCCGACTATAGCGAAGAACCAGCCCGAAGGCACTCTGAGGTCCATGTTATCTAAACCAAATGTTCAAGATCAGCAGCAATATCACTACGATAACAGTCAGCGGCGCCGGACGTTGGTACCACTTGGCCGTGGCATCGTGCGGGACCTTCGTCAGGCCGTAGACCAGCCCTTCCATATCTTTGTCGGTGCGCGGCGTAGTGAACAGGCTCACCAGAACCGAAATCACCAGGCAAGTCGTAAACGCGATGATCGCGATCCAGAAGTTCTGCGCCATCTGCGAGGGGAACGTGTAAAAGTTGGCGATCCAGCCGCCTTTCCCTTCGGCCGTCGTGGACGACAACGTCAGGACCGCGGCGAGCGTACCGAGGGTTAATCCGGAGAACGCACCGTGGGCCGTCGTGCGCTTCCAGAACATGCCGAGCAGGAAGGTGGCGAACAGCGGCGCATTCACGCAGCCGAAGACCAACTGCAGAAGATCCATGATGTTGTTGTAGCGGGTGGCCAGATAGGCGGCCGCAATGGACAACAGCACACCCACAACCGTGGTCACCCGCCCCACCGTCAGGTAATGATGGTCGGGCGCTCCGGGACGGATGTAGCTCTGATAGATGTCGTAGGTGAACACCGTATTGAACGCCGTCACATTCCCCGCCATGCCGGACATAAAGGACGCCATCAGGCCGGTCATCCCCACGCCCAACAATCCGGCGGGATAGAACTGCGCCATCAGCGTCGTCAGGGCCTGGTCGTAGTCTGGGCCGCCGCTGGCTTTCAGGGGGAAGGCGTAACCGAGGTTCATCTTCGAAAGCACCAGCGCGGCGATACCGGGCAGAATCACGATGAACGGCAGAAACATTTTGGGCAGGGTGCCGATCAGCGGAGTGCGGCGGGCGGCGGACATGGAATCGGCGGCCATCGCGCGCTGCACCACCAGAAAGTTGGTACACCAGTAACCGAACGAGAGCACGAAGCCCAGTCCGGCAACCATACCGAAGATCTCGACGCCCATGGGGTTTTCGGTGGGGCTGCCCATGTAGCGCCAAGCATGCGTCATATTCGGTGGCAGGCGCGCCACCATGCCCTGCCATCCACCGGCCTTATTGACCGAAAGGATCGCCAGCGGTGCGAAGCCCATCACGATGAGCAGAAACTGAAGCACCTCATTATATATCGCGCTGGTAAGGCCGCCCAGGAACGTGTACGCCAGTACGATAGCCGCCGAGGCCAACACGGAAACATCGAAGCTCCACCCCAACACCAGGTGCAGGAGCAGCCCCAGCGCATACATGGAGATGCCCGAGGAGAAAATGGTCATCACCGCGAAGGAGAAGGCATTGAAAGCGCGGGTCTTCTCGTCGAAGCGCATCTTCAGGTACTCGGGCACCGATCGCGCCTTGCTGCCGTAATAGAAAGGCATCATAAAAATGCCCATGAACAGCATCGCGGGGATCGCGCCGAGCCAATAGAAATGCGCAGTCATAATGCCGTACTTTGCGCCTGAAGCGGCCATGCCGATCAGTTCCACCGCGCCGAGATTGGCCGCGATGAAGGCCAGGCTGGTGATCCAGACGGGGACGGACCGTCCGGACATGAGGAAATCGCCACTGGAGGAGATCCGCTTGCGGAGCCTCCAACCGATGCCTAAGACGAAGGCGAAATACAGGGCGAGAATCACGTAGTCAACAGGAGCAAGTTTCACGTATTGGGCCTCTTGTGCAGGTCTCCGAGCGAGTTTAGGATTTGAAACACCTGAGTTTAACGCGGGGGATAGGCAAATGCAATCGCGGGCATTGGAATTGGAGGGCCGCTCGCGACTGACGATCAAAGCCTATGTGGGTGATTCGAGGGTTATAGCTGGTGGGTTGTGGGTGGTGGGTTATCGGGTGTGGGTTCCAGGTTGCGGGTTCTGGGGTGTGGGTTACCGGGGTGGGGTCATTTTTGGGGGCAGATCGGGTGGACTGCTTGGGGTCGTTTGCCAGATTGTCAAAGAGCAAGGGGGCAGGCGGCTAACGGGTATCCGGGGAGACAGGGGCGCACGATAGCGGCTGGGCGCCCGGGGCGGCGGACATCACGTATGCGGGCGGCGGGGCGGGCCGGTGCACGGGAGCTATGACGGCGGGCTCGGCGTACACCGGCTGCACGGGCTCCGGCTGGGTGCGGGTGCGGCGCTCGTTTTGCAACTGCTTCAGTTCGCGCATGGCGGTACTGAAAGACCGCTCTTGGCGGGCGCGCTGGGCGGAGACGCGATCGAGCAGGGCGAATTGTCTTGCGCCCGGCTCGGTGACGGTAAAGACCCTCTCTTCAATGCGATCCGTGCGCATGAGCAGCCAATGGGCCACGGCCATGCGTTCGAGGAGGATTCTTTCAGTGGGGGCTTGCGGCTGCCACTCGGATTCGAGGACATCCCAGAGTTGCTGGTAGGCGGCTGCGTCTTCGTGGATGAGGACGACGTCGCGCGCGCGGAGTCCGAAGGTGAGGGCGTTGAGGCGGACGGCGGCCTTGCCTTCGGGGGAGACCGGGCCGGTGGAGTGTTGCGCGTTCTCGCGGTTGGCCTGGTGTTGTTTGCGGGAAATCAGCATGAGTTATTCCTTGCGGTTGGATTTGGATTTGGGGATGGGATGAGGCGTCCATACCCGATTTCATTTTAGGGCCGAGGTTGATGGGGAACGGGGGTATGTGGAAGACAGGGGATTAGTAAGTAGCGCCGGCGCAGTTAGATGCGGGGTTGGATTATATTTTGCAGATTGGTGACTGTATACGGGCAGCGGGACTTAAAAGTCCCGCCCTGGAGTTTGGACATTTGGTGGGGCGGGCGTTTACGCCTGCAGAGGGTCTCCAGACCCGATCTTTGGCGAGCATAAGCTCGCCCACAGCGGGACTTAAAAGTCCCGCCGGCACGCTGAAGACGGTGGTGAAAAAGTAAGTTTTCGGGGCGCGCCGAAACATCCGCGGAAAAACATCGCGTCCAGATGCCCTAGAACGCGTCCCTGGCGGCGGTCTGGAGATTTCGCATCCCCCGAATTTAGGTCCTAACTCCGAAAACTTACTTTTTCACCACCGTCTGAAGCGTGCGCCACGGGAAATTCAGGAAAGATCGATCGCGAATGTGGTTCCCTTCCCTGGCTCGCTCAGCACTCCGATCTTTCCCCCGTGGTCGCTGATGACGGACTGCACAATCGCTAAGCCCAATCCGGTGCCGTGGGTTTTGGTCGTGTAATACGGCGTGAAAAGGCGCGCGCATTCTTCCTCGGTCAGACCCTGGCCGGTGTCGGACACTTCCAGGCGTGCGCCGCCTTCGTGCACCGCGGTGCGAATGGAGAGCGTACCTCCCGCGGGCATCGCGTCGATAGCGTTCAACACCAGGTTTTGGAAGGCGCGGCCCAGTTGGCCGGGGTCCGCCTGGATGGCGCGTAAGTCCGCGGCAAGATCCAGGCGGAGAGCCACGCCGGCGGACTGCATCTGCGCTTCGAAGAGCTTCAGGCTGTCGCGCACCAGGCCGTTCAAGTCGACCGTCTCCAATTGCGGGTGCGGCATCTTGGCGAAATCGCTGAAGCGCCCCACGATGCCGCGCAGTTTCCCCAGTTCGGCGAGCAGCGTGGCCGTGCTCTCGCGGAAGACCTCCTCGAATTCGTCGGGATGCGCCGCGCGCGCCCGCTGTAGATTCTCGACGGTGATCTGCAGCGGGAACAGGGGATTCTTCAGCTCGTGCGCCAAGCGGCGTGCGAGTTCCCGCCAGGCAGCTACACGCTCGGCCTGCACCAGCCGGTCGCGCTGCTCCAGCAGATCGCGGGTCATCTGGTTGAAGGCGGCCGCCAGCGCGCCGATTTCGCCGCCGGAGCGTACATCCACCTGCGTATGCCAGTCGCCGGCGGCCAGCGCACGGGCTCCGGCGGCCAGCGCTTCCACCGGACGCGTAATTCGGGCCGTGGTCCAGAAGGCCACCACCAGCGCGAGCAGAATGCCGCCCATCGCCACCAATACCTCGACCCGGCGCAGAAACCGCTCCAAACCCACCTGCGCGGCCCGCGAGCTGCCCACCAGAAAGGCGCCCATGAAATCGCCCCCAGGACCGGTCAGCGGGATGCCGTGAAAGGTCTCGGCTCCAGCGGCGTCGGTGGACCACTCGACGGTGCGGGTGACCTCCTGCCGCTGCTGGCGCAGGGCCTCGATCATGGGCGCCAGCGGCGCTGTCCGCTGCCATGGGCCGGCCGCCCCGACGATCGATCCCGGCTCCCGGTAAAGCAGCGTGCGCATGCCGGCCGGCAGCACAAACGACGACAGGAAATCGCGGTCCAGGGCTTCACCTCCGATCACGTAGATCCGGCTATCGCCCTGGCTGTCTCCCACGCTGGCGATGCGCACCGCGACCAAGGCCAGTGCCGTGCCGTCGGGCAGTTCCTCGCGCTTCAGAAAGGGCTCCTGCGAATTCCAGTCGTCGCGCTGGGTCACCCAATCTTCCTGGTAAAGGAAGCGCGCCGGCCATTGCGCCGACGAAACGATGCTGCCTTTTGCCGAGACCAGCTCCAAAAAATCCAGGTTGTGCGCGGCGGCCAGCGGCTGCGCGGCATCCACATAAACGGATGGATCGGCATCCGGCCGGCTCAGCGCGATCACCATGTCGCGGGTGCTGTCGGCCTCCGCGATATCTTTCACCTGCCGGGCGATCTCGCGCTGCCGGCGGAGATATTCCTGGCGAAATTGGGCTGTCAGGGCCGAGACGCGCTGCTCGTCCTGGCGCTCGAAGACGGCCTGGGTGGTGGTGGATACGATGGCGCCCACGAAGGCCACCGCGCCCACCGTGGTCAGCGCAAAGGCGATCAACAGCCGTGTGCGAAAGGTCATGGCGCCGTCCCGGAGAGCCAGGTGTTGTCGAACCGCCAATCGCCCAGCCGCGTAATCGGCGGCGGCGCATACACGCGCACACGGGAAGCCGCCCCATAGAGCAAGGGAAGCTGGAAGAGTGGGATCGCCCGGAAGCCTTCCAAAAGCTTGTTCTCGGCTTCGTAAAGCGCCGCTGGAGAGGGCGCGGCCGGAACCACGGGCGCCGCCAGGCCGAGCGCCGCCGCGATTCCGGCCAGCGCCTGTGCCGCATCGAGCGAGCGCAGACGGATCTCAACCAGGCGCGCATCGGCGCGCGGATTTTGCGGCGAGACCTGCAGGACCAAACCCGCGTCGCGCGCGTTCACTGCCAAACGTTCGGCCAGAGAGCGGGCGCTCTGCATGGCTGGGTCGTAGCTCAGCGTCAGCGTTCGGGACGCCGGCGGCACGACGTTGACCGTCGCACGGGCGCGCGCCAGATCGGGCCCGGCGGGAAAGAGAAATGCATATCCGGAAATCCACTGGGGCAGCAGCGCGCCGGTGATTTCTCCCTGTTTCTGCAGAAGTACCGTGTGCATCGCGGCGCGGTCGATCGCCAGGGCCAGCGCTTCGCGCAGGCGGGGATCCACCGCGCGGCCGGGTGTAAATGCCAGCGCGATCAGGTCGATGGGAGCGGAGCTCCATACCGTCATGCCGTGGTCGGAGGCGCGCCGCAGGTCGGCGGTAGCCAGTTCCACGACGTCGGCTTTGCCCAGTTCGAGGTCGGCCAATTGGTCGCGCGCGCCGCGGCCGAACTGAACCTCGATGCCGTCCAGGAACGGCCGGCCGCCCCAATAATCTTCGTTGGCCGCGAACGTCGCACGATGGCCGGGATCCAAGGCAGTTAAGCGAAAGGGTCCCGTTTCCAGCCAACCGGTATGCGCCAGGTCGAGCAGCAGGTCCGGCACTGGGTGGCTCGCGTGGATGTTCAGCACCTCGCCGCTCGCGGCAACCGTTATGCCTGGGATGGCTATTTGCAGGGAAGCGGCTGCCGAAGCGGCCGTCAACGCGGAGCCATCGTGCAACTTGACGCCCGGCCGCAGGTTGAATTGCCAGCGCCTGGCGCCGGCGTCGTGCTGCCAGGATATGGCGAGGCGCGGTTGCGGGACTCCGGCCGCGTCGATGTACACCAGGGTCTCGAAAACCAGCGAGGCCGGCGCGGCGCTATCCCCGGCGCCCGGGTCGAGGGCCGCCGGAGCCGCGCGCGTCTCCACGCGCAGCGTGCCGCCGTACCGCGGGCGCACCGCCGCCCCGCACACCGCGGAGGCGCTAAGAACCGCAAGTGGCAGCCAGGCTGAAAGCCGCATACCGTCCGGTCTCGAGATCGCGCGAAACCGCCGTGGCAGTACTCCCGGCGGACCATAGCGCGGTAATGGGTCCGGAGAATTCCAGCGCCGGACCGGCGGGATTGGGCGCGGATCCCATGGGTGCCGTGGCATCCAGTTCGAAAGCCTGGATGGCATCCGGCTCAGCCATGCGGGTGCCGCGCGTAGCCAGAATATGCGCGCCGCACGGCGTTGCGACCGCGGCGATGTCGCTGCCCCACTGCTCGATAGCTCCCGCCGGTTCCCAGGACCGCGTGTAAAAGTGCGCGCGCCCGTCGGCGCCCGCGAAGATCCAGCCATCGCCCGCGGGAGCGGCTGAGTAGAACGGGGGAAGGTCGCGCACGCCGCCGGGCTGGATATCTACGTGGCCCTGAAAGAGATTCCGCTCCGGCGCGAATCGAGCGATAGCTCCGGGCGCCAGCAGCCAGGGATCTTGCGAGTCCACACAATCGAGTGAAAGCCGCGGCTCGGTGCCTCCGCGGCAAATGGTTCCCGGCAGATACGCGGTAAAGGTGGTGTCACTCACCGACAAGCGTCCGCGCAGGTCGCGCGGCCAAGGTTGCGTGCGCGGAATCTGCGCCGATTGCCGCTCGTCGCCGCGCACCAGCAGCACCCTCGCTCCGTCCAGGATCAGCACGCCGCCAGCCGGTTGCGCCACATCCAGGATGGGTTGGTCCTGCTCCCAAAGCAGCTTTTTCTCGAGCGTCACGCGCACCGGTTTGTCCGCTACGGGGTTGCCGGCCGCGGGGGTCCGCGGCCAGGATTCGAACAGGACCTGGCGCTCGCCGCCCCGATGAATCTCGCCCACCAGGAGAAACTGCGTCAGGTTCTCTGAGATGGTGAGTTGGACGTCAGCCGCCGGCTGCCCCGCCGCTTTCAACTCGGATTCAAACGCGCGGCGAATCTCGGCGACTTCGGCGGCGCGCAGCGTAGAGGCATTCTTGACGCTCAAGGTCACCGGATCGTGCCCAACCGCGGCCGCTACGGAGCGCGCCAGATCGCGCGCCGCGCTCCCCATGTCGGGGGTGATGAAGGGGGCCAGCAGTACGAGAACCAGGAGACTCAAACCATCATGATCGCACGTTCGTGCCGTGGCGCACGCTTCAGCGGCGCTTCAGCGTGCCGGCGGGACATTTAAGTCCCGTTCATTTTCGCCTCACCAAAACAAACCGGCCGTTCGCCCAATCGAGAACATAGTCGAAGCCGCTAGGATCGATCGGCATCCGGTGCGCGTCCCAGACAGTCTTCCGGTACGCTTGCAAGGAGGGATCGCCGTATGTCAGGCGGATCAACATATAAATGCCCCAATCGTCGCGCCCATCGGCGTCGGAAAGTAACAGGATTTGCGCGCCCTTGCGCGGCGCCGGAATCAAGGCCAGGATCTGCCCCTGGTACCGCACATAGCGATCCCGTAAAGCAGCCTGCATCTGGTGCGCTTCCGCGGCGCGCATATCGATCCACTTCCGCTGCCACGGCGCCAAAACGGCAAAAAGCAGGATCAATACGCCCGCCTGCGCGTACCGAAACCGGAGACTTCGGCCGGTAAAAACTCCGAGCAGCCAATCCAGAAACCCGGCACAGTACACCGCCCATCCAACCGAAGGCACGAGATAGGCGACCCCATCCCGCGGCGGAATGAACGCCAGCGGCAACACCCCCACCGCGATGAAACCGGCTCCCCAGAAGAGGCAGCGCCGCCTGGTTGCAGCGGCCAGCGCCACCATGGCAGCCATCAGGACGGCAATCTGCCACGACGAAATCGTCACCGGTTTGAAGATCAGCCCGCTCAGATAGTGAGCCAGCGCCGCGAAGTATGCAGCCAACGAAAAATGCGGGCGATATGCGTCCAATTGCCACAACGAATCCGCGCCGTACCGCTTCCCTGCCATGTAGGCGATGCCGGCAAGACCGCCCAGGGCTGCGAATCGGCCCTCCCGCCGTATCCAGCGCCACAACTCCGCCGGCTTCGAGTTCGCGGGCGGATGCCAGATCAGTTCGTAAAGGCCCACCGCCGCAGGTAGCGTCACTGCGATTTCTTTGGCGTTCAGCGCCGCTACGAAAGCGCCGAATACCAGCGCCAGGCCGCCCCACCCGGGCAGCCGCCCTCCCCGGCGCAGCCGCACATACCAGGCGAAACCTCCCCAGAAGAAGGTATAGGCCAGGACGTCGTAGATCGCTCCCGTATCGAAGTAGACGCCGGCGAACGAAGGGTTGACGCCCACGAGCAAGAGCGCCGCCAACGCGCCCCAACGCGATCCCGTAAGCTGCCAAACGACGGCCGCCAGCAGTGCGAAATTCACCGAAAGCAAGGCCAGCGCCGCGATCCGGAATGGCAGCGGATCGAATCCCCACAATTCGTAGATCGACCGGTAGAACAGGCCGCCCATGGGCCGCAGGTAGCTGGACCAGAAGAACAGGTTGGCCTTCAGCAACGCGGACCACGGCCGCGTCCAGTAGTAATGCAGGTTCATGATGTCGTCGCCGTCGAACCAGGAATCCAGTCCGCCGCGAATCGCGAAAATGAACCAGGCAAACAGCGCCAAACCCGCGCCATACGCCAGGTATCTGCCGTATCGATCGAAGCGCATTTCGAAGCTTCATCGTAGCCCAACAGACCGTGGCGCACGCTTCAGCGTGCCGGCGGCCGGGCCGGTTTGGACTATATCGTGTGACTTCGCTTGGGGCACCGTCGAAAACTCACCGTGGGGCGGGCAATCCTGCCCGCAGCCGCCTTTTCAGGCGGCTAAGCCGGCTGGAAAGCCGGCTGCGGCCAAGATTGGCCGCCCCACTACTTTCGGTTTTCATCCAGAACCCGCGCTTAGGCGATGATGCCTTTTCTCACCGCATACAAAATCAGCTCCGGCACGCTGTGCAGGTTCAGCTTTTGCAGAATGTGAGTGCGATGCGTCTCCACCGTGTAGAGACTGAGGTTCAGCATGTTGGCCACTTCCTTATTCGTGCGCCCCTCGGCCAAGAGCTGCAGGATCTCGCGCTCGCGGTTGGTGAGCAGCTCGTAAGTATCCTCCGCCCCGCGGCTCTCCAATTGCCGCATATAGTCTTCCACCAGGATTTTGCTGATGGCCGGGCTGAAGAAAGACTTGCCTTCCGTGAGCGCGCGCACTGCCGCCAGCAGGTCGGCTTCGGCGGAGTCCTTCAGCAGGTAAGCGCGCGCGCCGGCCTTCAGCGCGCGGATCACGTAGCTCTCGTCGGAGTGCATGCTGAGGATCGCGACAGCCGTCCGCGGACTATGATTGACGATCTGGCGGGTGGCCTCGATACCATTCAGGTTCGGCATGCCGATGTCCATGATCACCACGTCGGGATTGGACGTCTCGCTGAGCGCCACCGCCTGCCTGCCGTCCGCCGCCTCGCCCACCACCTGCAGATGCGGCTGCCTTTCCAGCAGCAGGCGCAGGCCGTTGCGCATGATGGTATGGTCGTCGGCCAGCACGATCCGCACCGGGGTCACGCGACTACCTCCAGCGGGCGCTCGGCTAACGGAATTTCGATCCGCAACCGGGTGCCGTGCCCCGGCTCGGAATTCAAATGGAAGCGGCCCCCCAGGTGCGTCACGCGCTCCTCCATGCCCAGCAGTCCGAGTCCGCGCGTGTGCGTGCTATCGAATCCCTGGCCGTCATCCAGCACGCTCAACCGGATGCTTCCGCTTTCCTGCACCACCTCGATGCGCGCGCTGTGCGCGAAGGCGTGCCGCGCACAATTGTGCAAGGCTTCCTGCACTACGCGGTAGATGCAGGTTTTCAGATCTTCGGGCAGATCGTCCGCCACGCTCTCCGCATCTACCGTCACGGCCATGCCGGTGCGTTTGGAAATCTCTCGCGCCTGCCATTGCAAGGCCGGCACCAGCCCCAGATCGTCCAACATCGAGGGACGCAATAGCAGGGCCATGTTGCGCACCACGTTGACGCTGCTTTCCGCCAGTTTACGGATGGACTCCAGGTGGCTGCGCAGTTCGGCGTCCCCCGGCGCGACCGCCCCCAAATTGCCCAGTTCCATCAGCAGCGCGCTGAGCGACTGACCGACCTCATCGTGCAGTTCCCGCGAAATGGCGCGGCGCTCCTGCTCCTGCGCCTCCACCAGCCGCGCGGAGAGTTCTTTCAGCTTGCCCTGCGCCAGGGTCACCTCGCGAAACCGCAGATCGGCGTCCCGCGCCAGGTGCAGGATGTGGCGCGTGGTCGCCAGCGCCAGCAGCACGCCCAGCCCCAGCGTGATGGCCAGCATCAAGCCTAGCCTGTATCTAAACCGGTCGAAGAGCTGCCTCAGCCGCTCATCGCCAGTGTTGAGCTCTTGTTCGTTGACCCCTGCGATACGGTCCGCGATTTCGAGCGATGTGGCGCGCCGCGGGAATAGTTGGTCGTGCATAAATGCATCGCTGCGGGCCAGCTTTTCCCGCGCATCCCAATGGAAGATCGGATCGAGCACCTTCCAATAATCGGCGATGCGGGCCTGTAAGGCTTGAAAGGGTGCGACTTCTCCAGCATCGAGCGACCGCGCGTAGCGGGCCAGCGCTGCATCCATCTCTCCGCGCACTTGCTGCAGGCTGGCGCGATACGTTTCCGCCCGCACGGCGTCCTGTTCCAGCAGGTAATCGCGCGTAAACGTGCCCGATTGATACAGCGCCGACCGGATGTCCTCGAGCGCGCGATTGCGCAACAGAAATGTCTGGCGAATCTGGACGTTGCGTGTCTGTACCTGGCGTAGTACGCGCAGAGAATCGATCCCGGCGAAGAGCATCAGGCCGAGCATGCCGCCGAAACTGGCCAACAACACGAATTGGGCTCCCCATTGGAGAGGCTGCACGCTCCGTTTGAAAACCACAGCGTCTTTGGCGTCCTCAGGCTCCATAGGTAAGGTATCAACCCGGCTTCTTCGATCATATACCGTCCATTCGGTAGATTTGCAGCGTGGCAGTCGCCAAAATCCACCCAATGCGGGGAGAAAATACTCTCCCGGCAGGATACTCCCCTCGGCCGCCGTTCTTTACGCTTAGATCAGTAGCCTGGTCGAGGGACGCGTTCAGTTTCTGCCGCGCAAGCGGCACGGCGGGCGCGTCCCTGCGCACAACCCTTAAGTTTTATCGGCGTCCCGCGTACCCCCCGCTCCATTTTATTGCTCCACCCACTTTCGCCCGTAGTATAATCCGGCTTCAACCTCGTTCCACAGGAGACCCTTACGATGTCATCCGAAATAGCGCCCCGCCGCGGCTTTCTGCAGCGCCTGGCGGGATTCGCCGGGCTTTCGGCCGCCGCGTCTTCGGCCAGCGCGCAGACCGGCCCGCAAGCCGCCGGCGATTATCCCTTTCTGCCGCATTACGCGCGCGCCCAGAATTACCGGTCGCTGAAACAATCCAGTTTCGACCGCACCGGCGGCAATGCCGACGCCTGGCCGATCGATGCCGGCGCCACGCGCGAGGTGTTCGCCTCCGAAGGTCCCGGTGTGATCACGCATATCTGGTTCACCATCGCCGCCCAGAGCGCCGATCATCTCAAAGAGGTCGTGCTGCGCATCTACTGGGATGGCGCCGCCAAACCCAGCGTGGAAGTGCCCGTAGGGGACTTCTTCGGCTTGAATCTCGGGCAATATTTCGTATACCAGTCGGCCTTCCTGAACTGCTCCTCGGTGAAGGCGTTGAACTGCTACTTCGCCATGCCCTTCCGCAAGTCGGCGCGCATTACCGCGACCAACGAAAGCACCGCGCGCGTGCACGCCTTCTACTCCAACATCGACTACCAGATCGTTCCCGCCCTGCCGGACGAAGTGCTCTACTTCCACGCGCAGTACCGCCAGGCCGACCCGAACCAGCCCACCACCAACGACTGGCGCACCAACGGGGATGCCGACAAGCTGAAAAACCTCGACGGCCAGAAAAACTATGTCTTCGCCGAAACGCGCGGACGCGGCCACTTGATGGGGGTCACGCTCGGGGTTCTGCAGAATCAGGACTACTGGATGGGCGAAGGCGACGAAATGATCTTCGTGGACAATGAGAGCCACCCCTTGATCACCGGGACCGGCACCGAAGATTATTTCAATGGTGCATGGGACTTCGGCGGGCGCGATACCGCGATCCCGTTCGCCCATCTCTACAACGGGGCCCCCCTGATCGTCGCCGGCGAGCGCCCCGGAGGCCGGTACTGCCTGTACCGCTGGCATGCCGATAATCCCATCACTTTCACGAAGTATTTGAAGTACACCATCGAGCACGGCCACGCCAATCACCGCGCCGATAACTATTTTTCGGTGGCTTATTGGTATCAGGCCGGCGCTTACACCGACTTTCCGGAACTGCCGCGCGCCGAGAGCCGCATTCCCAGGCTGAAGGCTGTGCCCGGCCCCGGCGCGCCCCAACCGTCTTAAACATGCCGGAAAAGTACTCACTGGTACTCGGATCCACTTCTCACTGCAATGGGCCGAAGAAACCGTAAGCCCCGTGCTATCACTGCATTATTGCAGCCGAAAAAGCGGCCATCGTGCGGTTCCGTACTATTGTTAGTGTCACATTTGTGATGTACCATTGTGTTCTGTCGCGCTGGGGAGCGTATACGATATGCCGAAGATAAAAGCGAACGGTCTGCACCTGCATTACATCACTGTGGGTGCGGGTCCGGATATCGTCATGCTGCACGGTTTCCTCGGCAACCTGGCTGTCTGGCATCTATACATGGCGCCCATTCTGCGCCGCGAGCACCGCGTCACCACCTACGATCTTCGCGGCCACGGCTACAGCGACGTGACGCCCACGGGCTATACGGCCGCGGATATGGCGGAAGACCTGCGCTGCTTCCTGGATGAAATGGGCATTGAGCGGCCCGTCCTGGTGGGCCACAGCTTTGGCGCCGACATCGCCATGTACTTCAGCCTGCTATACCCCGAACGCGTCGCCAAATTGGTGGCTCTGGAGCCCGGACTGGCAGCCTTGGTGCATCTGCGCAACGACAAAGATTGGATCGGATGGGCGGCCTGGGTGGCCAAGCTGGAAGAAGCCGGCATTCACGTCCCGGAGGATAAGCGCACGGATGCGGAATTTCTGTTGCAGCTTAGCCTGGAAACCCCCAAGTTTTACGGCCCGGCGCGCGGCCTGCCGCGGAATCGCGAGCCGCTGCTGCACCTGATCCGCAACACCACCCTGCTGAAAGACTACGAAGTCGTCGGCGCCATGACGCTCGATGCCGTACGCACCATCCAAACGCCCACATTGCTGGTCTACGGACGCAATTCGCACTTCATCAGTTCTTATGATTTCCTGCACGAGGCGCTGCCCAATTGTAAGTCCGTGCTGCTACCCGGCGGCGAGCATTTCGGCCCGCTGGAACAGCCCGAGCTGCTGACCGGGCATATCCAGCAGTTTCTGAAAAAGCCCGCGCCCGTGAGCACGACCTCTTCGGTCCCCTTCGGCGGAGGCTTCACTTTGGGCGCGACGGTTTAGTTACTGCCGCGCCGCGGGACCCAGCAGATCGTCAATCCATTCGGCGGCGCGCGCGGGACCCCCGCATTGCGCTAATGCCGCGGCCATTTTGGCGGCGTTCTCGCGGAAGGATGGCTCCTCGAGCACGCGCATCACGGCCCGCCGCATCCCGGCCGGCGCCGCGCTCCGCGGAGAGAGACGCAGCCCGGCGCCGGTCTCCGCCACCCGCCAGGCGGTTTCAGCCTGGTCCCAAATGGAGGGTAGCACGACCACCGGAATGCCGGCCGCGAGAGCCGCCAGCACCGACTCGGAGTTGCCGTTCGAGACCAGCACATCCGCCATCGGCAGAACATCGCTCAGCGGCGCGTTTGGATTGAGCATGATGTTCCCCGCCGTCGTCCCCAGCCGCAGCGTAGCCGCATCGCGCCCCTTCCCCGCCAGTAAAATCACGGTCAAGGGCAGGTCGGCCAACCCGCGCGCAGCCAATTCGAGCACCCGCGGTTCATGCGTGTAGAGCGCGCCTTCGTCCACCACTACCACCGGCTGATGCCGGGGTACATTCGCTAGCCAGGCGGGCGGCGGTTCGCCGGCGTGCTTATCCCAAAGGCACGGCCCCACGTAGCGCACCGCGGACGGAAGATCGCTGCGGCGATTATCGAACTCCGGCGCGCTGGGGACCAGGTAAAGGGGCAGGGTGCCGGTGAATTCGTTGACGCTCATCCCCAGCGGCGCCAGATCGAATTCGCGGCGCAGCGCCGCCGCTCGCCTACGTGTTCGGGCCGTAATCAGCTTCACGGCGCGCTCCGCGAGACCCCCATAAACTTTTTGCCAGATGTGCCGGTGGCGCGGTAGGGCGATTCCCTGAATGGGCCCATCCGGCCCCGGCAGAAGACAATGCGCCAAGTGGGAGAACGCGATCACCGGGATTCCTATGCGGTCCCGCAGGATCAGGATGGGCGCCCACATGGCGATGTCGCAAACCAACAAATCCGCCCGCCAGGAAGCCAGCACGCCCTCGAGGTCGTGAACCTGCGCGGGCACGGTTTCCACCAGGAACCTGGGCCACAAGCGCCACATCGCGGAGGGATGGTTGCGTCCCGCGATAAGATCGTCAACCGTCCGTTGCACGCGCTCCCAGTCCACTTCGCCAAACGGAAAGCAACGGAAGCCCTCACGCGCCAGAACCGGCAGCGCATCGCCGCCGGAGTAGAACGCCACCTCGTGGCCGCGCGCACCGGCTTTGAGCGCCAGCGCGATAAATGGACGCAAGTGCGTCGGATAGGGCCAGACCGTAAAGAGCAGGCGGGCCATGCTATTTCAGGATATAAATCGCGGCTTTCGCGAAATCCAACTGGCGTTCCTCGACGGATTCGAAACCCGCCCGCCGGAAGAGTTGCTTCCAGGTGTCGGCGTTGACCGGCTTTTGCTGCGTCAGATCGTGATACAGGAAGTAGTAAACCGAGATCCCCGGATGCTTCCGCAGATCCTCCACCGGGGGCCGCACGGCCTCCACCGCAATCAACGGCGCGTTCGGAAACAGCCGGCGGAAGTCTTTCAGAAAATTCAAGAGCACATCTTCGCCGAAATACAGGAGCTCGTGCAGCACGAAGAACACGGTGGCGGCGTCGATCGCCGGCAGTCCGGCCTGGTCGATCCTGGAAATATCCAGGGCGGACAATGTGACCCGGTTTTCCAGGCCCGCCTCCGCGAGCAAACGGTTGCCCTCCTCCACCGCCGACGGCGCCAGGTCGATGCCGTAACACCGCACCTCCGGATTCAATCCGCACAGCGCCCGCAGGAAGGTACCGTCGCCGCATCCCAGGTCGAGCACCCGCTTGTAGCCGTTCGCCATGACGATGTCGTTGACCATGGGAAAGAACAGCAGGTTCTCCATCTCGCCGCTGCCGCGAGCCACGAAGTCCGACCGGCGGTAGAGATCGCGGCCATAGACCTTTTCTTTCCGCATCAGAGGCTCCAGCGAATGGAAGACCTCGTCGTATCCGTAGCAAAGTTCCAGCCACCCGCGCATCACTTCGACGATGCTCCGCCCTTTTTCGGACAGGCAGTATCCATCTCCGTTCCGATCGAACATTCCCAGGCAGTAAAAGGATTCGCAAAGCGGCTGGATCACGCCCGGCTCCAGGTTCGCCTGCGCCGCGAATTCGTCGATATTCACGCTGGTTTTCTTCTGCATTTCGTCGATCAGGCCGACGTTGAGCAGCGCGTGCATAGTGGTGGTTTCGAGATAACCGCGAATCATCTCATCCCACCCCGTGCGGTAGGTCTTTTGCAGGTGCAGCATGTACGGCAGGCCGAAGCGGTGAACGGTTTTGGCAAGTTCTAACAATGGAATCTCCTCCGATTCTGGATCGTATTGTATCAGATATAAGGATCTTCAACCCTTCATCGGGTACCGGTACCTGGCCGTGGCGCTCTTATTCGCGTGTGCCGGATGCGCGGGGATTCAATGTACGCAAGAATTGAAGTTGCGGGTTCTAATGAGCGGGAATGTCGCAGTCGCCCTTTTATCCTTGCTGTCGGTCTCCGGCGCGCGTGCCGCCGATCTCGAAATCCACTACAGCGCCATCCAGAAGATCCTGGCGCAGGAGGTGTTCACCCAGGACGGCCGCCGTTACGTCCGCGGCAGCCCAGCCGCCAAATGCAGCTTCGCTTACCTGGAGCATCCCGAACTGCGCGGCGAAAACGGAAAGCTGACCCTGCAGGCCAAATTCACCGGCCGCTCCGCCCTGAATGTCTTAGGCCAATGCATTGGATTGGGCGACTCATTCGACGTCTACATCACGGCCGTTCCTTATTACCACAACCGGGCGATCGGCCTGAAAGATGTCCGCGTGGAAAGCCGCGGCCCTGGCGGCCAACCGCGCACCGGATATTACATGCGCCGGGTGTGTGCGGCCTTGGGCGATAGCCTGCGGAAGCAATTCGAATATCGCGTGGGAGATCAGGCCAGGAGCCTCCTGGAGCAAACCGCGCCGCAGGCGGTCTACCGCCAGGAATTGCTCGATTTCAGCGTGCCGCGCATTCAAGTGATGCCGGATGCGCTGGTCGTCACCGTGGATTTCCGGTTGGCCGTCAAGTGAGCCGCCCTTCCGCCGGGCGCCTTACTTCGCTTGCGGGTTGGCGGCCAGTTCCTCCAGCTTAGGCAATTGCTGCCGCACGATCGCCGCGTCGTTCGCATTGGGCGCCAGTTCCAGGTATTTGCGGAAGCACTTGGCGGACTCCGCGTACTCTTTCTTGTCCATCAGGATCAGGCCGAGGACGTAGCTCATGCGCGGGATCTTCTGGTCCTTATCCAGGCGCAGGCCCTCGCGCACGGCCCGCTCGGCTTCCTCCGGCCGGTTCAGCCGGGCATTGGCGACTGCGTTCAGAAGATAAGCCCCCGGAAAATCCTCCGGATCGAGCTGCAGCCACAGGTGCGAGTATTTCTCGGATTCCTCCCAATCGCCCCTATGGTCGGCCGCCAGCGTCAGGTTCTCGTAGGGTTTGACATACCTCGGGTCGCTTTTCTGTGCTTCCTGCCAGGCTTCCACCGCACCCGCTAAGTCATTCCTGCTCTGTCGTGCGAGGCCCAGTTGATACCATGCGATCGCGTATTTTGGGTAGATCTTGACGGCCTTGCCGAATTCGGATATTGCCGCATCCCACTTTTGCGCGCGCATCGCTTCCAGGCCCTTGTCGTAAGCTTTACGGGCGCTCGCGGGAGCCTGCAGGGTAGTAGCGCTGACGACCAGGGCGCTCGCGCGGGAGAGTGGATGCAGAATGATCGTGCCCATGCGCGCATCGTCCAAAGTACTCTTGATGGCCATGTTTACGTTTTCGGAACGATAGCCCGGCAGAACCGCCCGCAGCCAGCAGTTTCTCAACGCCTGGGTAATCGGCATCGAATATTGCGTGGAGGTCGCGTTCATGGCCTTGTTCAGTTCGTCATTGCGCTGCGTGGCTCCCAGGCTGGCGTCGCCTGACGAAACGTCGCTTCCGCCCGGCGTTACCTTGAAGCCAAAATGTCCCTTCTCGTCCGTCCAGGCTTCAAAACTGGTGCGTCCATCGCAGACTTTCTCGATACGCACAGAGTCCGCCGGCGCCGAGCCATCTTCCAGCATCACGCTGCCGGTGAAGAAGACCACCCGCTCCTCACTCTTGTCGATTGCGGCTTGTCCCGGATTCTGACCGTGTGCCGCCGCTACGGCCAGCATCATCCCCGCAGGTACCCACGTTCGGCAACTCATACCGCCTCCTGGCGTATTTACTTCAATTATGCGCTTGCCGGACTCAAAACGGAATATCGATTTAGCCGGAGCCGAAGGATGGTACAAAACTTAAGTTTTATCGGCGTTCATCGGCGTCCATCGGCGGCCAATATCGGGTTTTGATGTTCCCGTTGGGCCGGAAGAAAAGCATATATGGCCGCCGATGGACGCCGATGAACGCCGATAGAACGAGCCATTCGGCAGTTGGCCCGCGCGCCCGGCAGTGGCGTTCCGTCGCGCAAAGGGTGTAAAGTACACACTAATGGAGGCATTCGAATGACTCGGTTTTCGGTGGTTTTGGGTGCTTGTATCGCCTGCGGCCTGGCGCTCGTGCCGGCGCAGGCGCAACTGCCCAAGCGTCTGGTGGGCGACTACGGTTATTGGAGCCGGACACAAACGCCCCCGTACAGTTCGGCCCAGATTCCGTTCCACATGTTAACGCACATCAACCATGCAGGCGTCGGGTTCAACGCCGATGGCAGCCTTTCGGTGCCTGACGGCTTCCTGGAGCCGGCGCTCATCAGCAAGGCGCACGCCGCCGGAGTAAAGGTGATGCTATTGTTGGGCGGCGATTTTCCCGGCCTCGAAACCACCCCCGGCGCCCTCCAGGTCCTGTTGGGAAATTTGCAGACATTCATCACCACCAACGGCTACGACGGCCTGGATATCGATTGGGAATATCCCAGTTCTACGGCGGACAAACAGATGTTCTACGCCGTGATGACGGGGTTGCGCAAGACCTTCCCCAGTCCCACCTATGTGCTCTCCGCGGACATTCCACCATGGGGCGGCGGCGGGTACGATGTTCCGGGCGTCGAACCGGTGATCGATTATTTCAATATCATGATGTACGACTGCGCGGGGCCCTGGACCGACGACGGACAGCTCAATTCGCCGATCTTCCCGAATCCAAAAAATCCGCAGCCATGGGAATGTGAACCCGGTGGCAGCGCCGCGGAAGCCGCCAACATCTTCCTGGAGCAGTTCCATGTGCCGCCATCCAAGCTCAATATGGGCACGCCGTTTTATGGCTACTTCTACACCAACGTCACGGAAGTATACGGACTGTGCTGGCCCGGCAAACCGAATTTGATTTGCGACGGCAATACGGTGGTCTCGGTGGCATATGGCACATGGGTCAAACAGGTTCTCCAAAGCGGAGATTGGACGCCTTACTTTGACGAAAAGTCGATAGTCCCCTATCTGCTGCGGTCCGACGGATCGCCCGGCTTCGTCACCTACGACGATTCGTATTCCACTTACGTGCGGATCTGGTATTCGGACTGGAAACGCGGCCTTGGGGGTACGTTTATGTGGTCGCTCGATCAGGACTACGACGGCCACTCGCAGGTCTTGCTGGACGCCATGTACCAGGCCACCATGGGCCTGCCATACACTGGCCCCAAGCCCTAATGCGTCCCGGCTGACCTGAGACTCCATTGGCGCTCAATAAAAGATGCTGAAAAACCAGATGTGGGGCGGCCAATCATGGCCGCAGCCGCCTTTTCAGGCGGCTAGAGCCGGCTGAAAGCCGGCTGCGGGCAGGATTGCCCGCCCCACAAGGCGAACTGACCCAGCCCAGATGCAGCGCGACAATTCCGCCTGTCATCCGTTCAAAATCGACCCGGTCGAATCCCGCTGCCCGCATCATCTCCGCCAGTTCGTCCGGTGCGGGAAACTTGCGCACCGATTCCGGCAAGTACGCGTAGGCATCGCGCGAGCCCGATAAAACTCCGCCGATCAGCGGCAGAATATGCCGCGAATAGAACCTATACGCCGCGCCGAATACAGCATTCGGCGGCTGCGAAAATTCCAGGATGGCCGCCGCTCCGCCCGGCCGCAAAACCCGCCGCATCTCCCGCAGCCCCGCGTCGTAATTGGCCAGATTGCGGAAGCCGAACGCCACCGTGATCAGATCGAGCGAGGCATCCGGCATGGGCAGGCGCAAGGCGTCGGCTTCGAAGAATGGGTTGCGGCTCACCTTGGCGCGCGCCGCGACCAGCATGGGATGGCAGAAGTCCGACCCCATGACGGGCTCGCCCCCGGCACGCCGCCGCTGCAGAGCCCGCACCAAATCACCCGTGCCGCAGCAAATATCCAGGACGCGGGTCTCGGGAAGCGCCAGCACATCCCGCACCCGCGCCACCGTGTGCGCCCGCCAGTAGCGATCGATGTTGAACGAAAGCAGATGATTGGCCAGGTCGTAACGATGCGCCACGCGGCCGAACATGGCGCGCACCCACGCGGCCGCTTCCTGTTCGCTGCGGGCTCCCTCCGGAGTGGTTCCCTTCATGCCAGAGCGGCCTGGATCGCCGCCAGCACCAGTCCTGCGTCGATGCCGGACAGCACCCGCACTTCTCCGATCCGCTCCGGCAGCACGAAGTGAACCTTGCCCTGGATGGTTTTCTTGTCGCTGGCCAGGCGGGCGAGCAGGCGCTCCGGCTCGATGCCGGCGAGCGCAGGAATCGGCCCATACAGCTTAATGGCCTCCAGGATATCCACCGTATCTTCCGCCGAGAGATGACCCGTCATCTGCGCCAGGTACACCGCCGCGCGCATCCCGAAGGCCACCGCCTCGCCGTGCAGGAAGCGCGTATAGGCGGTTTCGGCTTCGAGTGCGTGCCCGAAAGTGTGGCCGAAATTCAGGATGCGGCGTACGCCACCCTCGCGCTCGTCGGCGGAGACTACTTGCGCCTTGATCTCGACCGACTCCGCGATAATGCGATCGACCGCTTCCGGCTGTCGCGCCAGCACGTCCGCGCTACGCTCCGCCAGGAAGCGGAATAACGGCTCGCTGCGGATCACGCCCGCCTTCAGGATCTCGTACAGCCCCGCGCGATACTCGCGGCCGGGCAGCGTCTCGAGCACATCGGGATCGATTAGAACCGCCCGCGGCTGGTGAAAGCTGCCCACCAGGTTCTTGCCGATGCGCAGATTCACCCCGGTCTTGCCGCCGATCGCCGCGTCCACCTGCGCCAGCAGCGTGGTGGGGATCTGTACCACCTGAATGCCACGCATGAAGATGGCCGCCAGAAACCCGGCCATGTCCGTGACGATGCCGCCGCCGAACGCTACCACTACGCTCGAGCGGTCCCCGCCCAGGCGCACCATTTCCTCGGCCAAATGCTCCACAGGCGCCAGCCGCTTCTGGTCTTCGCCGCCGGGCAGGAACAGCACCTCGTGCGGGATACCGGCGAGGCCCTGCTCGATACGCGCACACTGATGGCCCCAGACGTCTTCGGTGGAAACTACGAATAACTTGCCGGCCCGCGCGGGCACATAGTGCGCGGTGCGTGCCAGGATGCCGCGCTCCACCACCACGTCATATGCGGCGGGCGGCGTTTCCACGTGGAAGGTGGGCATATTGGTGTTGTACCATGCGGTCAGGCTGCATACGCGGCGGCCACCTGCTTCCGCACGAATTTCAGATCGCGGGCAATCGCGGCCATGTCGGCCGGCTCGTATTCGAGATGCAGGGACAGCGGTCCAGTGAAATGCGCGGCCGCCAACATGCCGAACACCTGCGTCCAGTTCACCATGCCTTCGCCGATCGGGCACATCCGCATGCTCCACTTGCCGCCAGTTTTTTCCCAATAGAAATCCTTGAGGGCCACCATTTTGATGCGCGGCAGAGCCATCCGCATGGCGATCGACCAGCCGGCTTCCCCGCCCTCGGCGGTCGCATGGCAAGGGTCGAAATAATAGCCGATCCAGTTGGGGTCCAGACCCTCCATCACGGCGCGGCCGTCCCAAACGGCTTCGCCCACGTAGTTGCCGGAGTGATTGTGGAATCCCGCCACCATTCCGTAAGCGCGCGCCAGCGCCGCCAACCCCGTCACGTCGCGGCGCACCTCGGCGATGCGCGTCTCAATGTTGTCGCCCGGCCGATAGTTCCAATAGCCCAGTTTCCAATAAGGCACCTTCATGCGGTCGCGTCCGCAGAGTGCCAGGACATTGGGCAGCGTCGGGTCGGACGCCGTCACGAAGGCGGTAGTGATCATGGGGATTTCAATGCCTTCGCCGCGGATGGCTTCGACGGCCCGGTAAAGATCCGCGGCGGATAGCGCGGGCTCCACGTGTCCGCCGGGCCGCACGGTCAAATCGCAGCCGTCGAAACCCAGATCCCTCAGGACGCCGCCGAGTTCGGAATAATGCAGAGTGGACAAGTGCTTCGAGAACAGGCAAACGGGCGGCGTCGGGCGGATCGTCGGCGCCGGGGCTTGCGCCGCAACTTGCAAGCTGGCTCCCAGCGTGGCGCCGCCCAACGCAAAAGCCCTTCTGGTAAGATCCATGCTTCACATCGTCGCACAACGGATCGCCGCCGCTGGCCGCCCGATCTATGCGAAATCGCACATCGCTATTGCGCCTTTTGAGCGTCCAAAGCCATCCAAATGGTCAACACGCAATCTATTTGCAAAGGAGATCCGCAATGCCATACGTTACCGTCGGGAAAGAAAACTCCGGCAACATCGATCTTTACTATGAAGACCACGGCGCTGGAAAGCCCGTAGTCCTCATTCATGGATATCCTCTAAGCGGCGCTTCCTGGGAGAAGCAGACCGCCGTCCTGCTGGCCGCGGGTTACCGCGTGATCGCTTACGACCGCAGGGGATTCGGCAAATCCAGCCAGCCGACTACCGGCTATAACTACGACACCTTCGCCGAAGACCTGCACAAGCTCATAACCAAGCTGGAACTGCACGATTTCACGCTGGCGGGTTTCTCCATGGGTGGCGGCGAAGTGGCGCGCTACATCGGGAAACACGGATCCAGGGGCGTCAGTAAGGCGATATTCGTCTCCTCGGTCCCGCCTTTCCTGCTGAAAACCCCGGACAACCCGGACGGCGTGGATGGAAGTGTTTTCGAGGGCATCGAAAAGGCCGTGGCGGCCGATCGTTACGCGTTCTTCACCGACTTCTTCAAGAATTTCTACAATACGGACGTGTTGCTCGGCAAACGCGTCAGCGAGCAAGCCGTGCAGGCGAGTTGGAATGTCGCGGCGGGCGCATCGGCCACCGCCAGCGTGGCTTGCGTTCCGGCGTGGCAGGAAGACTTCCGCCAGGATCTGGAGCGTGTCGATGTGCCCACGCTGGTGATCCACGGCGACGCCGACCGCATTCTGCCCATTACGGCTTCGGGACTCCGCACCGCCAAAATGATCCAGGGCGCCCGGTTGGTGGTGGTGAAGGATGGGCCGCACTGCATCACCTGGACGCATGCCGAGCAAGTGAATGCCGAACTCGTCAAGTTCCTGGCGGAAGGATCCGGAAAGCGGGCGGGCGCATCGTCTTAGCGATCTTCGCGCTTTCCTGCTCGGAAAGAAACGGCGCGAGACAAATCGACGTATCACTTTGTGACTGGCATAACCGCCGGCGCGGAGGCTTTCATGGCGAAACTTGACTCGCGACAAAGAGTTTGGAACTTGTTTTTACTCGCTGGCGCGACCCTCGTCGCCGCGTCCGGACAAACCTATAACACGTTAGTGAGTTTCGCCGGTGCCAACGGCGCCTACCCTTTGTACGGCTCTCTCATAATGGACGCCGCCGGCAACCTTTATGGGACAACCAGCCAGGGTGGCGCCTACAACGCCGGAACCGTTTTCGAAGTCACTCCTAACGGCGCGCTGACCACCCTGTATAGCTTTTGCGTTCAGGCGGTCTGCGCCGACGGCAGCAACCCTTGGGGCTGGCTGGTGGGGGGCGCGGACGGCAACTTCTACGGGACCACTGCCAGTGGTGGAACCAACGGCGACGGTACGATTTTCAAGTTGACTCCCGGCGGCGCGTTGACCACCCTGCACAACTTCGACGGCCCCGACGGCGCCAATCCCTATGCCTTGATACTGGCGTCGGATGGAAACTTCTATGGCACCGCTCCCGCCGGCGGAGCTTACACCTACGGCACGGTATACAAGATGACTCCGAATGGCGCCTTCACGACGCTGTACAGTTTCTGTGCCCTGACCGGATGCCCCGACGGTGAAGTCCCTTCCGGACTGGTCGAAGGCACCGACGGAAACTTTTACGGGACCACTCAGTTAGGGGGCGTCAACCAACAGGGTACGGTTTTCCGCATCGCTCCGGGCGGTTCGCTCACGACTCTTTACAACTTTTGCGCCTCGCCCGGCTGCCCCGACGGCATGGCCCCCTCCGCGGCGCTGATACAAGCCACTGACGGCAACTTCTATGGGACCACCTCTTTTGACCCCAGCGCCACAGCTTGCCAGCCCGCGTGTGGTACGGTCTTCAAAATCACGCCCGCCGGCGCGCTGACTACGCTGCACACCTTCGCCTTATCGGAGGGCGCCGCTCCCTCCGCCCTCATTCAAGGTTCGGATGGAAACTTCTACGGGACCGTCCAGGAGGGCGGAGCCTTGAATGATCCCGAAGGCGCGATCTACGAAATCACGCCCGCCGGCGTACTCACGATCTTATATGGCTTCCCCTGTTCACTGACTGCCTGTACCTACGGCGCCAATCCGAACGCCGCGCTCGTGCAAGGCGCCAACGGCGTACTCTTCGGGACCACCCTGGGAGGCGGCGCCGGCGGCGACGGTGTTGTGTTCAGCCTCGCGCTGGGACCGCCGGGCACCCTCTCGATCAATGCCAGTGGCGTGGTGAATGCGGCGGACTATGTTCCGCAAGTGGCGCCTGGCAGCATCGCATCGGCATTCGGCAATTTCCTGTTGGCCTCCCCATTGGGCGACACCGGGCTGCCGCTCTCGACCAATCTGGGTGGACTGTCGCTGGCATGGAGCAGCATATGCGCGCCGGAAGCTTCGATCTGCCCGGAGGTCATCGGCGCCGGCTTCGCACCGCTGTTTTATGCATCCGGCTCGCAGGTGAATCTTCAAATCCCTTGGGAGATGGGCGTCACCGTGTCTGGCCAGTTGGAATGGCAGAACCTGATGGCGCCCGCTTACAACGGGCAGTCGGGCAACACCCAACCGATCGCCGTGGCGCCGTTCGCGCCCGCAATTTTCACGACCGGCTCCAGCGGGACGGGGCCCGGCGCGATTCTGGACGCATCCTATCGCCTGGTCGATTCCACCAATCCGGCCAGCGGAGGCAGTTATATCCTGATCTATTGCACCGGGCTGGGAGCAGTCACGAATCAGCCTGCCACGGGTTCGCCCGCATTGGGGGACCCGCTATCCTGGACCACCACCGTTCCCACCGTGACCATCGGCGGAAATACGGCTCCCGTATCGTTCTACGGATTGGCGCCGGGATATGTGGGCCTGTACCAGGTTAATGCGCAGGTTCCGGCGGGAATGCCGGCGAATGCGAGCACGCCCGTGCTTCTCTCGATCGGCGGCGTAGCGTCAAACACCGTCACGATGGCCGTTCAGTGAGCCCGGTGGCGCACGCTGGAGCGTGCCGGCGGGGCTTTTAAGCCCCGCCCTGGCCATAGCTCGAATGCAGTAGACTGTGGGCATGCACGTCATTGCAGATCTCTGCGTAGTGCCCATCGGCGTCGGAATTTCGGTCTCTAAAGAAGTCGCGGCCTGCGAGCGGGTGCTCGCCGACGCCGGCCTGAAGACCAGGCTGCACGCCTATGGCACCAACATCGAAGGCGAGTGGGACGACGTCTTCGCGGCCATCAAACGCTGCCACGAAGTGGTCCACGCCATGGGTGCGCCACGCATCACTTCCACCCTGCGCTTCGGCACTCGAACCGACCGCGAACAACATATCGAGGATAAAATCAACAGCGTCGAGGAAAAATTGCGTTGAATCGCCCCGCAGCACCACTTTTTCGTTGGTGGGGATAGATAAAGACAAACACCTCTGATACTATAGATTCGTCACCGAAAGGCAGGTAAGGCCATGGAACTGATTCCCACCCAGGATGAGGTGCTCGCGCTCCTCCGCGAGACTGGGGCCCTGCAAACCGGGCACTTTGAGTGCCTGAACGGTCTACACACCGATATCAACCTGGAAACGGCGCTGGCCATGCGCTATCATCGCAACGCCAAAACGCTCAGCGTCGGCCTGAGCCGCAAACTGCGCGCCAACCCGGAATTGCGCGCCCTGATCCCCGAGTTATCCATTGTTTCGGCCACTTCGGCGGGCCTGCCCGTGGCCTATGGCCTGTGCGAGGCCTTACGCGCCCACCAGGTCTATTGGGCCGAAAAGGACGGCCGGGACGTCCCCATGCGCTTTCGCCAGTTTCTGGAGCCTGTGGCCGGCGAGAAGGTGGTCCTGGTCGACGACCTGCTGCGCTCCGGCATGCTCCTCACCGAGGCGCGCCAATTGCTCGAAGCCCGCGGCGCGCAAGTGATCGCCATGGCGGTCCTGGTTTATCAGCCGACGCCGCAGACCCGCGACTTCGGATCTTTGCCGCTCTATTGCCTGGCGAAACTGGAAGCCAGCTATTACGCCGATCGCGCCTCATGTGATTTTTGCCGCCGCAATGTCCCACTTCACCAGGTGAGCCTTGTGCGGCCAGTGCAGGAAGAAGAGCAGCTTGTTACCGCAGGCGCTCTCTAATTAAGGAGAAAGCATGAGTACAGCCGTACTAACCCAAGAGGTCCTCAATCCCTTTGAGATTGCCCAGCAGCAATTCGATATCGCCGCCGATCATCTCAAACTGGACGCTGGACTACGAGCCATCCTGAAACAACCCAAGAGGCAATTGATTGTTTCCATCCCCGTGCGCATGGACGACGGGCGAATTCAGGTGTTCGAAGGCTACCGCGTGCAGTATAACCTGTCCCGCGGCCCCGCCAAAGGCGGCATCCGGTATCACCCGGGCGTCACCCTGGACGAGGTAAAGGCCCTGGCTGCATGGATGACCTGGAAGTGCGCCACCGTCAATATCCCCTACGGCGGCGGCAAGGGCGGCGTACGCGTCGACCCCAAGCAGCTTTCGCTCAATGAGCTGGAGCGGCTTACCCGGCGCTATGCGACCGAGATCTCTCCGATTATCGGACCCGATCGCGACATCCCCGCCCCGGATGTTTACACCAACTCCCAGACGATGGCCTGGTTCATGGACACCATCAGCATGCTGCATGGCCACACCGAACTGGGCGTAGTCACCGGCAAACCGCTCAGCCTGGGCGGATCGAAGGGCCGCAACGAGGCCACCGCCCGCGGCTGCCAGTACACCACCCGCGCCGCGTGCGAATTGAAGGGCATTTCGCTCGACAAAGCCACCGTCGTGGTGCAGGGCTTTGGGAATGCCGGCAGCATCGCCGCCAAGCTGTTGCATGAAGATGGCGCGCGCGTTCTGGCCGTCAGCGATTCCAAGGGCGGCGTCTATAACAGCGCCGGCCTGGACCCCGTGGCGATCATGAAGTATAAGGATGAGACCGGCACCGTGGTCGGCTTCCCCGGCTGCGATTTCATCTCCAATAAAGACCTGCTGGAACTCAAGTGCGACGTGCTGGTACCGGCCGCGCTGGAGAACACCATCACCCTCGACAACGTGGACCGCATTAAGGCCAGGATCGTGGCCGAAGCGGCCAACGGCCCAACCACCCCGGGCGCGGACAAAGAACTGCACGCGCGCGGCGTGATGGTGATCCCCGACATCCTGTGCAACGCCGGCGGCGTCACCGTATCGTACTTCGAATGGGTACAGGACCTGTATGGCTTCTTCTGGACCGAGATCGAGGTGAACCAATACCTGGAGCGGGCCATGAATGCGGCGTTCAAGGAAGTCCACGGCACGGCGGAAAGCTATCGTACCGACATGCGGACCGGCGCTTATATCCTGGCCGTTTCGCGGGTAGCCGAAGCCACCCGCGTGCGCGGCATCTTCCCGTAAGGGAACAGGCCTCGGGCCTCTCCGTTCTGTGTGGGCAGACTGCCAGCGTGTGCCGTCTGCCCTACCGGCTCGTTGGAGCACTGGCCTCTATAATGTGGCGATGATCGCGTCTCGTGAGGAGTGTTTATGGCCGGCAACTAATCGCGGAATCGAGACAAAAGTGCCGAGGCGAAGCGGATCGTGGTGCGGAACCACAATCCGCTGATGGGACGGCTCAGAGGTTTACAGGATGATATAACTGCCGACCTGGTGCACGATGGTGTACTGCCATCGCCTGCATAGCGTGTCCACGAGGTGGGCACCCGACACGTCGCGTGGTACCCTCATACTACGGAAAGTATTTCGTCCCTTACCAAGTGAAGCCGGACTCGTTCGGGCCGCTCCCGGTCAAAAAAGAAAGCGTTCGTCGCCTCGATCACGTTCTGGCGCAACTCCTGCCAGGTATCCCCTTCCGTAACGATATTCTCCGTCAGGCATTCAGCGCAATAACCGCCATCGGGCTCCTGGACAACCTCAAATACCAGTTCCGCCATACGCCCATGATACGGCATCGCCGAGCCTAGGTCGCCAATGGCCGGCGATATGCGGTCTGTTAGCATTGCCGTTAAGGCGAAAATGAAGAGCCTTCTCCGGCGCCTCCCGTATATCTACGTCCTGATTCTCCTGCCCTGCTTCATCTATACCGTCTTCTATACAGTTCGCGCTTTGCGGCTCGATTACGTGGACATTCCGACCTGGGATGCATGGCGGTGCGTTCTCGATCTGGACGCATTGTGCCGGTTCGATTTACGGCCCTTGTGGCGGCAACATAACGAACACCGTGTGATCGCCGTGCAGCTCCTTTATTGGGCCGACTTCGGTCTGCTTCACGGACATCAGTTCCTCCTCGTGGGTTGCGAGATCGTTTGCCAGTTGGCCCAGTTGGCCCTGTTGTGGTGGTTATTGCACCGGATGAAAGAGATTCCGTTGCCTTTCCGGCTGGCCTTTGCGGCCGGTTCCGGAATTCTGATGACCACCGCAATTCATGTGCAAGCCATGGTCATCCCGTTCCTGGTGCAGTGGTATCTGGCACAAGGCCTGGTCTTCTTAGCGCTTCTCTTTCTCTGGCGCGCGGCGCGGCAAGAGCGCCCAACCAGCTTGATCCTGTCAATCGCAGCCGCGGTGGTGGTGACCTATACCACCGGCAACGGCATGCTTCTCTGGCCGATTTTAGTTGGCCTCGCCGTCCTGCTGCGCCTGCCCCGGAGACAAATTGCGGCGCTGGCCATCGCCGCGACAGTCACCATCGCCGTGTATTTCATAGGCTATCGATTCGTGGGCCAAGGCAACGCGATTCGCCTGCTCAGTCATCCGTTGTACGCCGCGGGTTTCATGGCGATCTTTCTGGGCGCCCCTGCGAGCTATCTCGGTAACGCATTTGGCGGCGCCATGGGATGGATGGGGATGGCCCTCACCATGCTTGCGCTGGTGAGGGCGATCCGCCGGCGCCACGCCCCGGACGTGGTCTCGATCGTAGGCATAGGCTTTTGCCTGTTCATCGTATTTTCGGCTTTGATGGTGGCCTACGGGCGCATCAACCCGGCCGACCCTACGTTCCTGAAAGCCAGGGCCGTACGCTACGCCATGATTGCGCTCGCATTCTGGGCCAGCCTGGTAGTGCTCGTCGGCTGGATATTGACCCGGCTGTCGCGCGTCCGCCAATACGTCTGGCATCTGGCCGCGGCGGCCATGACGGTGGCGCTTCTGGTCGCGGTCATGGGCCAACAGGAAGCTTCCGAGAGAGCGGGCGCGGTGCGGCAGGCAAGGGCCGCAGAAGCCGCCATCGGCCTCGAGACTGCCGTACAGGATCGTGACGATCTGAGCGAGGTTTACCAGGATCCCGCCATCGTCTGGGAAAGGACGCCGGTGTTGCGGGCCAGGCGCTTGTCCATCTTCGCCGCCGGCCGCCAGGATTGGATCGGCCATCCGGTAAACAACCTATTCGCGCTGGGAGCGGCCGGCCTTTGTTCCGGATCGCTGGATGCCGTGACGGTGGTCGATAACGGATTTCGCGCGCAGGGGCGGGCTTTCGATTCGCGCGCCCATCAGCCTCCCCAGGATATCGTCTTAGTCGACGCCGAGCGGAAGATTGCCGGGCTGGGCGCGACCCGCGCGGGCGGCTACCCCCTCCCGGCGGCTCGCACCCGAACGCCGCCGTCGCATCTCGACTGGGTGGGCTTTGCGCCAGCCGATCGTTCTTCCGGCACTTTGCAGGCCTATGCCATCGTAGGCGACGGAAAAACCGCGTGCCCGCTGGGTGCGCCGCGGCCTATCCCCGTGCGGATCACGGAAACCCTGTCTCCCTTATGGCTGCCTGGCGATCGTCCTCCGCTATGTTCCAATGCGCGGATGCAAATGCAGCCTCACTGGATCGAAATAACGCCCCTCACCGAAGATCCCCAACTTCTATTCAACATCGGTCCCGCCCTTGCCGGTGTGCGGACGTTGGTCATTCGGGCGCGATTCCAAAAGGCCGACCGCATCGATGCCTTCTTCGGCAAACAAGTGGACGGCAGAGGCGTAAGTGGCATCGTCCCGGTTACCAACCAGTGGGTGGACGTCTACTTCAATATGAGCCACAACCCGTTTTGGGAACTGGAGCATGGCGAGAGCCTGCGTTTCGATCCGGTGTCCTCCGCGGGACCGGGGACCAGGGCCGATATGGCCGGAATATGGGGCTCGACCGAGGCCGCCGATCCGGCGTGGCCCGATGTGCAGTTCTATGCGGTTCCGGAGGCATCGGCGCCCCAGCGCTGATATCGCCTCTACCGTAGAGTTCCCGGGCCCTGGCCGAGGCCGAAAGAGCTGGAGGGGAGTGGGCGGGCGGTCTTCTGGCGGACAAGGGAGACGGAAGCGGTTCGCCAAAGACGTGGTCCATGATTTGGAGGCGATGCTGAGTCGAATAAGAGCCGCTTCAGCCAGAGGAGCAAGTTGAATGGGACGCTGTCGAGAGAGTGATCGCCGGCATGATTTAGTTAGGTTGTTTAGCGATCACCCACAAGCTGCGGGAGAAATACTATCCACACCATTGGACGCAGGTCCGCGACGCACCAGCCACCGCGTGAGAGTTGTTCGATGTCCAGAGTCGCGGGCTTAGATGTTGAATTAGAGCGTTGAATTTGCAGTAGCCGGAGGTGCCGGGGCCCCGGAGAGGAGTACGACGACCAGTTCCGCCACTGGGCTGAGAATCACCGGGGCAGCAGTCTCGATGAGACCGCCGGGGCCGGCAAGACCCTGTCAGCCAGCAGCTACAGCCGTTGGGAAAAAGCAATCGGACCGCTGGAGCTCGAGGCCAACCGAAGGTCCAGTCCTCGATACGGCCCGCTACACGCCTTCCGTTGTCGACGCGCCCAACACGATCTAAGCTGATATAAGAGCACTGTCGCGACACGCTGAGGGATTTGGCAAGCGACGCTGCGGCAAGAGAAGGAGGGAGAACTGTTCCGAACTGATGCCGATTGGTTTTACGGTGTAGTTCGGAACGCTGATCGGCATCGGATCGGAATGGCGGCGTCGGGCAACCGTGGCGACTGGATTCCACTAATAGGGTGGAGACTTTCCAAAACAGATCGATGAACCCGCGTTCATCGCCAAGCTTTTTGACTGGTTCCTCGAAACTGGCGACGCGCCGGCGCGTGACACCGAAGACCTCGAAGAACTCGTTAGAAGGTCTGGCTTTCGCCTTTTTCGAAGTGGGCGTTCTTCCATCCCCGGCAAACCGTGCGGCTCGTGCTCTGAACTCGTTCCAGCTAAGGCGCATTGAGTCTCCAGTCTTTGCGATAAACCGCTTTTATACGAGTTCCAGCCTCTTGAGCTTTATTCGGTCAGCGGGAACGTGGGCAAGCTCGTACTGCGCCTGTTGCACTAGCCAGCTTTCGGCGCTGCCGCCGAAAACTTTGGACAAGCGCACGGCCATTTCCGGGGATATACCGCGCTTCCCGTTCACTAACTCGGACAACGTCGTGCGGGTCACGCCGAGGGCGGCGGCGGCATCGGTGATGGTCAAGCCCAAAGGCTGAATGCACTGCCGCAGCACGAAGCCGCCGGGGTGGGGTGGGTTCTTCATCGGCATAGTTTCATCCTCCATCAATGGTAATCGACATAATCGACGTCGAGCGCGTCGCCGTCGGCAAAACGAAAAATCACCCGCCAATTGGCGCGTGCCGTGATCGCCCAAAAGCCCTTCAGCTCGCCCTTCAGTGGGTGGAGCTTAAGGCCAGGCACATCCATATCGGCGAGCGCTCCTGCGGCGTCGAGGCGCACCAGAATGTCACGCACCTTTTGCAGATGTTCTCGATTTATGCCGCGCGGGTCGCCGTCCTCGTAAAGGCGTTTCAGTCCTTTGTGGCGGATTGAGGCGATCATTCTGTATCGTAATGCGTCATGTAACGGATATCAAGGACAATCCGACAGAGCCTGCGCCTCGATCCGGTTTGATCTCCTGTTGCTGGAAGCAGAGCCGATATTGCCGGAATATGGGGTTTTGCCGAGGCTATCTGGTTTCGGCAGACGCCCCAGCGCTGATATCGCCTCTACCGTAGCTCCAGCGGCGTCAGCACCCCGTCCTTCTTCACTCCGAGCCGTATCGGGCGCGGGACGCCTTTCTCCGGCACAGTCACCTCCACCCACAGTTCCTGGCCCGCTGCCCGGTGCGTAGGGTCGGGAATGTGCTCCGGAATGAAGAAGGCCACCGGCTCCGCAAGCACCCACTGCCTGCCGTTTGGATCGGCCGCGGTCCGGGCGGGGCGCTCCCAGACGTGAAGCGTGCCTTGAGGATCGGGGGTTGCCACCAGGCGGTCCCCAACCACAGAGAGACGGACGCCCGTCCAGGCCACCGCGACCCCGTTCGAAGGCGGCGCGGCCGGCGGCGGATTTACCTCCAAGCCCAGGCTGACGTACCGTCCGCGGACGAACAGATTCGGGTCCACCGCGGTCGCTCTCGCCCAGACGCGCGGCAGCCGTTCCCGATCCAAGGCATACTTGCCGGCCACACTGAGCACCAACAGGCATTGCACAACGGCCACAATTGCACTGCGATACAGCGGTTTCATAAAATCTCCTTCGACATCATGTGCGTCAAGAGCCGGCGGCGCGTCCGTTCGAGCAACCAACCGCCGCCCAGGAATAGCAGGCCGATTCCCATCAGGCTGGCGGAACGCCCGAGTTTGTCCATCACGCTTGAGAAATAGAAAGCCAGGACCGTGATCGCCAGGCCCGCGACGCCCAGGTTGACGCGCTCGGGACGCCCATCGCGGAGGCCCCACGCCGCCAGGCCGCACGCCCCCGCCGCACACCAGGCATAGGTCGCCAGGGAGACGGGCGGGACGCTGGCGATCGCCGCCAGAACCAGAGTCCAGGCAATGGCTACACCGCTCCAAACAGCCCTGCGGGCATCGAGCGCCAGCGCCAACAGCAGCGGGCCTAGCAGCGCGACCGCCCACGCGATCCAATAGCCTTGGGATTGAAAAGCGGCGGCGCCTCGCTCCCACTCTCCATACGTCGCCAATACCGCCGCCGCCGGGAGGAATGCCAGTCCGCCCAACCACGCCAACGCCTTGCGCGCCGGATCGCCGGACGCCGACCGCCTGGCGCTCAAATATACCAGGCTCAGCGCGCAAATACCCACCCAAACCGGCAGCATCGAGCGGGAACTCGCCAGCGGAACCTGGACATCCCATTCGCCGGCCAGCCACCAGGGAAATAGCACAGCGCAGAGCGCGGCCTGCGTCCAGTGCCGCAGCAGCAGCCAGGTGATGGCGCAGCCGATGGCCCACAGCATAACAGCCCCGGGCCAATGCTCGCTCAGGTTGAAGGTTTGTCCGGCCAGCGCGATGGCCGCGCCCAGCGCTACGCTGCCCACCGCGTGCAGCGCCACCGAGAGTCCCTCGAAGCGGCGTGCGGCGGCGGCGCCCGACCCGTGCAAAATGGCCAACGTGGCGATCAACAGCGCCATGCGTCCCGCCGGCGAGAGTTCCGCCCAGTGCGCCGACACGAACAATAACACGCCCGCGGCGAGCAGAATCGCCCCAAAAGCGAGCGCGATGCGGACCGGCCAGGTGAGACCCTCGGGACGCGGCCGGGCGCTCTCCCAGGCGCGAATGCGGCCGACGGTTTCCGCATCCAGCAGCCCCGCGGTAGTCCATTCCGCAAAATGGCGTTCCAGTTCTGTGATCATGCTCACTAGGCTGGCACGTTTCGCACCAGCCCGCGAGACTGCTAAATCAGGAGTTTGCGAGCGAAACCCGCGCCGCCCCATACATATTCTGTACAGGGCAAGTACATTCAACGCATGAGAGGGGGGGTCGTGCGCACGCTAGTGTGCCGGCGGGCTTTAAGCCCCGCTCTCGGTATACAAGCCCATCCGCCGCTTCACCAACTCCACAGTGGAATTGGCGATCGGCGCGACCCTCTCCGCGCCCTCCCGTAGAATTCCCGGAACGTAGCCCGGATCCGCCATGATCTCGCGATACCGCTGCTGGAACGGCTCCAACTGCGAGACCGTGATCTCGGCCACTTGCTTCTTCAGATCCCCATATCGCATGCCGCTGAAATGCGCCCGCATCTGCTCGTCCGTCCAACCCGAAAAAGCCTGAAAGATGTTCAGCAGGTTGGCCACGCCTTCCCCCAGCTTTTCAAAATCCACCGCGGGATTCGAATCGGTAGTCGCCCGCATCACGATCTTGCGAATGCGGTCCGGCGGATCGAGCAGCGCCACGGCGTGATTCGCGCCCGCGGCGGATTTACTCATCTTGGCGGTAGGATCGTCCAGGCCCATGATGCGCGCGCCCACCCCCGGAAGACTGGTGGCGGGCATCACAAAGGTCTCGCCGTACAGCGAATTGAAGCGCTGCGCGATATCCCGCGTCAGTTCCAGGTGCTGCGCCTGGTCCTCGCCCACCGGCACGGCCGCGGCCTGGTAGAGCAGGATATCGGCCGCCATCAGGCACGGATATTGCAACAGGCCGTCGCCCACGGATTCCTGTTTGGCGGACTTGGCTTTGTATTGCGTCATGCGCTCCAGCCAGCCAACCGGCGTCACGCAGGTCAGCATCCAGGCCAGTTCGGTGTGCGCCGGCACGGCGGATTGCACCATCACGCTCGATTGCCGCGGGTCGATCCCGGCCGCCAGGTACAAGCCGGCGATCTCGATAATCTTGGCGCGCAGCTCGCCCGGGTCCTGGTAGGCCGTCACGGCGTGCAGATCTACGATGCAGAAGATGCACTCGTATTCCGCTTGCACGCGCACCCAATTCTTCAGCGCGCCCAGGTAGTTCCCAATATGCAAATTGCCCGACGGCTGCATGCCGGAGAAGACTCGTGCTCTCATGGTAGGTGGGTTCGAAGGAGTAAATTTTATCCTAAGCGATTTTGAGATCACAGTGGAGAAGCTGGTTTACGGTGGCGAGGGGTTGGGCCGCCTGGAGGGCCGCGCCGTGCTGGCGCCGTTCGTGCTGCCCGGCGAGCGCGTGCGCGTGCGCGGCGTCGCGGAGAAGCCCGGCTTGCTGCGCGCCCGCCTGCTGGAAGTCCTGGCCGCCGCTCCGGAACGCGTGGCGCCGCCTTGTCCCTATTTCGGGCGGTGCGGCGGATGCCATTACCAGCATGCGCCTTACGAAACACAACTCGCGCTGAAACGCGGCATTCTGGAGGACCAGTTGCGACGCATCGGAAAGATCGCGGCGCCCGAAATTACCGTGGTGGCGGGCGAGCCTTGGGCTTACCGCAATCGCGTGCAACTGCATATCGCCAAGGGCGCGCTGGGATATCTGGAGGCGCAATCGCACAAGATTTGCCCCATCGCCGAATGCCCCATCGCCTCGCCCGCAATTAACGCCGCCATCGCCACTCTGCGCGAAATGCTCGCCGATTCGCGTTGGCCGCGATTTCTGCGGGCCATCGAGCTGTTCACCAATGAAACGGAAATACAGCTAAATGTTCTGGAGACCGAGCATCCGGTGGCGCGCCGTTTCTTCGACTGGTGCGCGGAACGCATCCCTGGATTGGTTTCGGGCGCGCTCGATTACCCCGCCGCCGGACACACCTGGCGCGTCAGCCATGGCTCGTTCTTCCAGGTCAACCGCTTCCTCATCGATAAGCTCGTGGAGACCGCCCTGGACGGCGCGGAGGGTCAGACTGCCCTCGACCTATACGCGGGCGTGGGGCTGTTCTCGCTGGCATTGGCGGAGCGCTTCGCCTCCGTGACCGCGGTGGAATCGGGCGCCCGGGCGGCGGGCGATCTGCGCGCCAACGCGGAGCGCGCCGGCATCGCCTTAGGCGTGGAACAGACGGACGCGGAAGTCTGGCTGGAACAGTTGCAAACCGCTCCTGACTTCGTGCTGCTGGACCCGCCCCGCGCCGGCATCGGCAAGCATATGGTCGCGCGCCTGGCGCAACTAAGGCCGCCGAAACTGGCGCTAATTTCTTGCGACCCGGCCACGCTCGCGCGCGACCTCGCGGGACTGCTCGCCGCCGGATACCGCATCGATCGTCTGACCCTGGTGGATCTGTTTCCGCAAACCTATCACCTGGAAACGGTGGCCCACCTCGAACTAGCCCTCTAGTGGCGCACGCTTTAGCGACGCTTTAGCGTGCCGGCGGGACTTTCAAGTCCCGCTCTTGGCCGCGTAGCTTCTTTAGGCACCCGCCCGCCTTGAGCTCGCCCCGAAGCCAGTTTGAAATTCCTCCCGTCTTCTTGGCGCCCTTGGCGGTCACCTTGGCGTCTTGGCGAGAAACCGGCGGTCACTGTAACGAACGAACAATTACCGTAAATAGAGGAATACGGCCTGTCCGACCGCCACGCCACCGATCCGTGTGACTGCCCCGTAGATTCCCGCGCGGTTCTGGTTCGCCCTCACCACCGCCTTCATCATTTCTGGAGCGATTTCTCCCGAGTCGGGATCCAGATTCACCATCGCGCAGCGCACATCGTGCATCGTGACGGCAATGGCGGGTGCCTCGTCCCCTTCGCCGAACGACAACACACCGCCCAGCCATTCGTCCTCCTGGAAGGGAGCCGGACGCAGCAAGCGAACGACAATATTTGGGCGAAATCGTCGCACGTCCGGGCTCAGCCCCGCCAGCCGCCCGATCTCGCACACCGTCTCCGAGGCGATCACCGAAACGCTGGCATCGTCGAAGATGCCATGCTTCATCTGCATCATCTGCACGGGAGCCCCGTACCGCCGTCCGATCTCCGCGGCCAACTCGTCCCCGAAGATAGCCATCTCTTCGCCATCCGGCGTGCGCACATGCGTCGGAAGATCTCCTTCACCGCGGTCGTCCTTGCGCTGCGGAGTAAACAGGATCAGTTCGGAAAGCTTGCCGGCCGTTAGCCATGGAAACCCGCCCCGATCGTCAATCCGCCGGAATGCCAGGCGCCTGTCACCATCCAGGCCGTGCCAGCCCAGCGTGGCGGCTTCCAGCCTTTCGCCGCGCATGGACTTCACGGGATACCTGAAGATCGCCTCCACTTGCCCGACTTCTAAAGCCATGCTCGATCCGGTGAGACGCGCATCCCCCGGAATATAACACGGCCGAAGCGGCGCGCCGCGCCTCTTGACAACCACCTCTTGACAAGCACTCCGGCGCCGCCGTAATATGGCGATATGCGACATGTCGCGCAACGGACTATCGGCGAGCCGGTCCTGTTGATCCTGACCAGCCTCGCGGACCAGCCGCGTCATGGCTACGCGCTGCTGAAAGATATTGAAGCGCTCAGCGGCGGTAGCGTGCGCCTGAGCACAGGCACCCTCTACGGCGCGTTGCGCAGGCTGCTCGAAGACGGCTCGATTGAGCGTTTCGCGCAGGCTGACACCTCGCGCGACAAGCAGGCTTACCGGCTGACCGCCGCGGGACGCCGCCAACTGGAACTGGAATTGGACCGCATGCGGCAGTTGACCCGGTTGGCCAGCGCCCGCCTCCTCCGGGAGACTTGACGATGAAATCGATCTATCAGGCGTTGTTGACACTCTACCCATACGATTACCGCGCCGCGTTTGCCGCCGAAATGGCTGCGGCCCTGGAAACAGTGGACGCCCGTCGCCACGGCCAGGAGTTGGCGGGGCTACTCACCGGCGCCGCGGCCGAGTGGATCGCTAAGCTCACCACCGACCCCGGCGTGCGGGCGCGCAGTCTGCCCGACCTGCGGATGATGCGGCCTGCCGGCATGCCTCGCGAATTATGGTTCGGGCGGACACCATGCTCGTCGGACACATCGCGGTAGGCCTCGCCTCCAAGCGCATTGCGCCGCGTGTCTCCCTGGGCACCCTGCTGCTGGCGGCTCTGCTGCCCGACCTGCTGTGGTGTGCGTTCCCTCCTGGCAGGCATCGAACACGTCGCGCTCCAACCCGGCCGCGGCGCTGCGAACTACTTCGCCCAATCGGATATCGCGTTCAGCCATAGCCTGTTGATGGTTGCCGTTTGGGGCGCGTGGCTGGCCGCCGTCTACTGGGTCGCGCGGCGTCGTGCGCGCGGCGCGTGGGTCCTCTTCGCAGCCGTGATGAGCCACTGGCTGCTGGATTTCCTGGCGCATCGGCCGGACATGGCCCTCGCGCCGGGCGTTCACCGGTACTTCGGATTGGGGCTTTGGAGTTCCGCCCCGGCAACGGTCCTGGTCGAGGGCGGCCTGTGGGTAGCGGCGATCGTCGTCTACCTGCGCGCCACGCGTCCCGGAAGCCGCCTGGGCCTATACGTCTTCTGGATCGCGGCCGTTCTCCTGACGCTGGTGTGGTACCGCAATATCACCGGGCCCCCGCCGCCGGGCCCGCACTCCATGGCGGTCGGCAGCCTGATCTTCTTCTCCTCGGTGGTGGCCTGGGGATTTTGGATGAACCGGCTTCGTCCAGCCTGCTACAATTCGGTGTGATCCGAACCCTGGCTATCCTCTTCGTGGCCGCCTCCATGTGCCTGGCGGCCGATCTGAAGCCCGAAGCCGTGCAGGCTTTCGATCGTTATACACACGATACCGAAGCGCGTCTGGCCGCCGCCAAACCCTTCCTTTGGGTGGACGCATCCCCGGAGCGGCTACGCCTGGTGAAGCAGGGGCAGGTGGTTGTGGAACCCGCGAAAGGCGACGGCGACACCTTCGTGGGCGGCGCATCCATTCACGACTGGATCGGCGCCATTTTCATCCCCGGCGGAACCCTCGAAAAAACGCTGGCCGTGATGCAGGATTACGATCGCCATAAAGACATCTACAAGGACGTGCCGGAATCGAAGCTGCTCTCGCACAATGGCAACGATTTCAAATATTACAGGCTGCGCGTGCTGCATAACGGCCCGATCAGCGGTGTCTTTCGCACCGATCTGGAGGCGCAATACCAGCAGATCGACGCCACCCGCTGGGTTTGCCAGACGCGCTCCACACGCGTGGTGGAAATCGAAGACTACGGCAAGCCCAAGCGCCATGAGTTGCAGCCCGGCCACGGCAGCGGCTATCTCTGGCGGCTGAACGGCTACTGGCGGCTGGAGCAGCGCGACGGCGGCGTCTACCTCGAGTGCGAAACCACGTCCCTGACACGCGGCCTGCCGCCCATCATCGGCGCGCTGTTTGTTTCTTCCACCCACACCATTGAACGCGAGGGCCTCACGGACACCCTGAAGGCCACGCGGGACGCCGCGAAAAAGTGAGCCAAGCCGTGACCCGCCTGGCTTTGGTCGGTTATGGGAACGTGGCGCGTGCGCTGGCGCGGCTGCTGCGCCGCCAGCATGCCAGGTTTCCTTTCCGCATCACCGGTATCCACACGGCGCGGCACGGTACCGCGATATCGGCGCGCGGGGTGCCCCCCGATCCTGTATTCGGCCCGGCGGCGGCTTCGATTGACCAGTTTCTGGATGCGGCGCAGGCGCATATCGCGGTGGAACTGACCACCCTGAATCCGGCTTCGGGCGAGCCCGCGATTTCGCACATCAAGGCGGCCTTCGCGCGCCGCATGCACGTGGTGACGGCGAATAAGGGCCCCATTGCCCACGCCTATGCGGATCTCCGCGACATGGCCGCCGGCCAGGGCGTCGCGTTCCGCTTTGAATCCACCGTGATGGATGGCGCGCCGGTCTTCAACCTGGCGCGTTACACCCTGCCGGGCGTCGCGGTATTGGGTTTCACCGGCGCGCTGAATTCCACCTCGAAGCTGGTGATTGAGACCATGGAACGCGGCGGTTCTTTCGCGGATGGCCTGGCGCTGGCGCGCAGCCTGGGCGTGACGGAGGCGGATGCGAGTTTCGACGTGGAAGGCTGGGATTCGGCGGCCAAGACCGCCGCGCTGGCCAACGTCCTGATGGATGCGCGGACCACGCCGCAAGCGGTTTCGACCCGCGGCATCACGCGCCTCACTCCCGAGCGCATCGCGGACCTATCGCGCGCGGGCAAGACCGTGCGGCTCATCAGCCGTGCCCGCCGCGGCACAGCCGGTATCACGCTGCGCGTGCGCGCCGAGGTGCTTGAAAAAAACGATGTGCTGGCCTGCGTGGGCGGCACCTCGAATGTGCTGCTCCTGCACACCGACTTGATGGGAACCATCGGCACCGTATCGATTTCGCCCGGCGTGGAGCAAACCGCCTATGGGGTCTTCGCGGATTTAGTGGATGTAGTCCGGGAGGCGCAGGCTTAGCTTGCCGCCGGCCCGAATCACCGGTCGATCCGCATCGCGTTGAGATCGCCCTGCCAGTCCAACTTCCCGCGAAGCTCGCGGATGCCAGCCTGTTTCCTCAGCCGCACTAACGTCCGGAGAGCCTCGTCAACCACCTCGCGCTTCGTCTTCAAGCCCGTGGCGCGAAGCGCTTCGCGCATCAGCTTGTCGTCAATCACGATGTAGCTCCCCATCGATGCCTTGATTATACGCATTGATGATACGCATGGCAGCGCGCACCCACCGTACCAGGAATCACACTGGCGCCTCGCTTGCCCATCCATTTGCGAGGTACTGCTATGCCCTTGCTGTATGTCATTCTGGCGCTGGTCGCCGTCGCCCTTCTTGCGTCGCTCATCAATCGTTACATCACCCTGCCACGCAACGCGACCGTGATTCTGAATATCGTCCTGGCGCTCATCGTGGTAGGAATCGCTTTGTGGCTGATCAATACTTACGTCCCGATGGCGGGAAGCATCAAGGCGATTTTGAATATCGTGGTCGTCGTCGCCACCTGCGTGGGCGTGCTCCAGGCGGTCGGCCTCTGGGGCGAGGTAGTCCGAATCTGGAACAACCTCGTCGCGGGAGTTCGACACTCCGCCGCTACATCGTCCGCGCCGACGCCAGATAAACCGCGTTCAACAGGAATTTGAACGTGCCGAATGGCTGCCCGCGGAACTGCGGCCGGAACGCGAACATCACCACGTGCCCGGCGCCGAAGCGCGCGTCCACCAGCGCCGCTTTGCCCAGCACCGCCTTTTCTCCGCTGACGTAGCCGCTGGCCAGCAGATCCTTCGCCGCAAAGCGTGCGGCCACCCGCACTTCACGGTCGCCCACGTTATACTCGGGCGCCAGGTTCACGTCGAAAGCCTCGCCGCCCGTCACAAATGCGATCGCATCCGCCGGCATTCCAAAGGCCAGCGGCTGCGACGGATCCACCGCCATACGCACCAGCGATCCTGGGCATACAAATGGCGCTCCGCCTACGTTCAGCAGGGGCAGCGGAAAGAACTCGCGCGGCAGGTCGGCGGCCGTATCCAAGGCGATCAGAGTGCCGCCCCCGCGGACGAATTTCTGCAACTCAGCGAGGCCCTGCGGACCGATCCCGCCCGTATATTCGGGCCTCTGCACCAAGGCCTCGGACTTGGCGCCTTCTCGCCGCGGAGAAGATTCGCCGTTACGCCAACCGTTCAAAATCGATGTCGCCGATTGCGATGCCAGGATCAGGCTGTCGAACCGCGCCCGCAATTCGCCTTTGGCGACGTCATCGTTGTGCAGCAGCGTATAAGGTACGTGATAGCGGTCCAGCAGCCACTCGGTCCAGCCCTCGTCGGAATTAGCGGTCCATGGCTGATACAGCCCCACCCGCGGCCGCCGCAATTCGTAGACCGGTTTGGGCGCGCTATCCGCCAGCGTCACGCGCACGTTGAACTGGCGCGCGAAGTTCTCCGCCCTGCCGCCGTTCTCGGTATAGGCGCTATCCACCTCGATGGTGCCGTCCGCTGCCCAGCGCACCGCGCCTTCCCGATCCATGAAGAACGAAGTGGCCAGGAAGGCATCGTTCTCGCGATGATCCAGCAACAGCACGGAGCCCTGGCCTGCCGCCGACCCGTGCGCGCGAAACTCCTTCACCGGCTCCAGCTCCGCGTCAAAACGCGCGTCGATGCGGTCCACGGTCACGCCCATCTGCATGGGCAGCGTCCAGCCGGTGATGTCGTAGGGTTTCTCTTTCAGGTTCGGATAGCGCTGCGGTTCCAGCATGTCGATCAAATAGGGGCGGAACGGTTGGGCCGCGGGAATCACCAGCGTGCCCGCCCCGTACTGTTTGCCATTGGCGCGAAACTCCAGGCGCGCCCGCTCGACCGTAATGCCCGCCAGCGACAGTCGCTCCAGAAAATCCCACGTGGTGGGCCAGTCCCACTGCTTCTCCGCGATGGCGTAAGCGTACGGCTTGCCCTGCGCGCCCGCGGCAATCGCCTCGCGCGCCATCTGATAGCTCTTCAAAAGGTAGTCCTGGCGGCGTTCGGCCGCTTCGCTCAGGATGGCCATGTCCGCGGTCAGCATATATTCGATAGCGTCGCGCAGGCCCCATTTCCCGCCCAGCCACGGCCGTTCGTAGAACATCGAGGGCTCGCGGGTGGCCATGCCGTTGGCGAATGCCGCCTGCAAGTCGTCCGCCTGGTAAGTCTTGGGCGTGGCATAGGCGTACCCGGCCGTCTCCGTCAGGATGCCATGCATATTGTGAAAAGCGGGCGCGGAGCGCAGGCCGCCATTCCACCAGGCGTCAAAACCGAAGTAAGAGAGCACGCCCGGCTTGTCCTCCCGCGCGAAACGCTCCCGCATCGCCGTGCCCAGCTTGTTGATGCCTTCCATCACGGCCGCTGGAATATCCGGGTTCAGCGGCTCGGCGTAAGGCGGCACGAAGATGCGCGCCGGAAAGGGAGGCGCCTGGTGCTGGTTGTAGACGATCTGCGGAAACCACTCGCGGAACAGCAGGCGTGAGACGTTGCGCGTCTCTTCCAGGTTGAGCATGAACCAATCGCGATTGTTGTCGTGCCCGCAGTATTTCTGGAAAAGCCATGGCATGGGCGCGGTTTCATAAGGCGTGCCCACGTTTTTCCGGTACCAGTGCGCTACCATGTCCAGGCCATCCGGATTGATCACCGGCACCTGCATCAGGATCACGTTGCGCCGCACCAGCGCCACTTCGGCGCTGTCGTCGGTGAGCATTTTGTAGGCCAGCAGCGGCGCTTGCTGCGCGGGCGCGACTTCGCTGGCGTGCAGGCCGGAGTCGATCCAGACCGCCGCGCGGCCTTCTTCCGCTAGCGCCCGGGCCTCCTCGGCCGTAGCCTGCCCCAGCGCCAGCCGCGCGTTGATCTGCCGCAGCCGGTCCAGTTTCTTCAGGTTTTCCGGCGCCGAGATGAACGCGACATACATCGGCCGGCCTTCGGAACTGCGGCCGAACTCCTCCAGCCGGATACGGTCGCTGGCCGCGGCGAGCTTGTGGAAATAAGCAAAAATCTCGCCGCTATCCGCCAGCTTATAATCGTCGCCGGGAGTGTATCCGAAATGCGATGCCGGAGCCGGCACCGCGCCCTGGCAGCAAACGGCTAAACACCAGCCACCAGCCACCAACAACCAGTCACGGCGCGCGAGCCGCGCCCAGTCACGTTGCGCGATGCGCGACAAACTACCCATGCTTGGCCCGGATCACGTCGACCAGTTCCTGCACGGCGGCGGCGCTCTTCTGCAGCATGCCTTGTTCTTCCGGCTCGAGTTTCACCTGGTAGATCTGTTCGATGCCGCGCGCGCCCAGCTTCACCGGCACGCCCACAAACAACCCGTGAATTCCGTATTCGCCCTCAAGCAGCGCGGCGCAGGGCAGCACTTTCTTCTTGTCCTTCAGAATCGACTCGGCCATCTCCACGGCGGCCGCTGACGGCGCATAATAGGCGCTGCCTGTCTTCAGATACTTCACGATTTCGGCGCCGCCATTGCGCGTACGCGTTACGATGGCGTCGATGGTAGCCTGATCCATCAGCTCGGTCAACGGAATCCCTGCGACATTCGTGAGCCGCACCACCGGGACCATGGTGTCGCCGTGCCCGCCCATCACCACCGCCGTCACGTTGTCCACCGAGACCTTCAATTCCGCCGCGATGAAGGTACGGAAGCGCGCGCTATCCAGCACGCCGGCCATCCCCACCACCCGGTTCTTGCTGAATTTCGAAACCATGTAAGCGGTCTGGCACATGGCGTCCAGCGGGTTGCTGACCACGATCAGAATCGAGTTCGGCGAATACTTCACGATCTGTTCGGTGGCGGCCCGCACGATGTCGTAATTGGCCAGCAGCAGGTCGTCGCGGCTCATGCCGGGCTTGCGCGGGAATCCGGCGGTCAGAATCACCACGTCCGAATTGGCGGTCGGCTCGTAGTCGTTCGCGCCGGTCAGCATCACGTCATAGCCTTGAACGGGGCCGGACTCCAGCAGGTCGAGCGACTTGCCTTGTGGGACGCCTTCAATCACATCCACCAGCACCACGTCCGCCAATTCCTTATCGGCAATCCGGAGGGCACAGTTGGCGCCCACGTTGCCGGCGCCTACAACCGTAATCTTCTTTCGCAATGGAAGCTCCTTTTGAGAGTATGAAACCGGATTATATCGTCATTTCGCGAGAGGCCTTATAATAGGGGTGTAAGATACAATCGCAGCGCGATCTCATTCGCGATCCGGAGCTCCCCCAGTAGATGTTTCACTTCCTCGAAAAACAGGTTCAGCGCGTTTTGCACGATCACATCCAGGCGCGCTACGGCATCGATCTTGCCATCGCCGTCGAGCAGCCCAAGCAAAGCGACTTCGGCGAGCTGGCATTGCCCGCCGCCTTCCAGTTGGCCAAGCAATTGAAACAGCCGCCGCGCAAGATCGCCGCGGAACTGGCGGCCGAGCTCGGGGCAATTCCGGGAGTTGCGGCGCTTGAAGTGGCCGGCAGTGGATACATCAACGTCCGTTTCGACCGCGCGTCTTATGCGCAGGGACTGCTCGCCCCAACGGCCGCGGAGACCGTAGCGGCCGGCGGCAAGATCGTCGTCGAGCACACCAACATCAATCCCAACAAGGCGGCCCACATCGGGCATCTGCGCAATGCCACGCTGGGCGATACGTTCGTGCGCATGATGCGTGCGCGCGGCCAGCGCGTGGAGGTACAGAACTACATTGACAACACCGGCGTGCAAGTGGCCGACGTGGTAGTGGCCTTTCACTATCTCGAACACAAAACCCCCGCCGAGGTCGCCCAGCTCATCGCGGACCCCGCCGTACGCTTCGATTATCTCTGTTGGGATTTATATGCCCGCATGACGGCGTATTATACCGAAGCCCCCGAATCGCGCGCGTGGCGCAGTGAGACGCTGCACGCCATCGAGGCCGCCGCCGGTCCACTGGCCGAAATGGCCCACATCGTGGCCGACGCCATCGTCGAACGGCACCTGGCGACCATGCTGCGGCTCGGCGTGGAGTACGACGTCCTGCCGCGCGAAAGCGAGATCCTGCATCTGCAGTTCTGGGCTTCGGCTTTTGAACTGCTGAAGGGGCGCCAGGCCATCTACCTCGAAACCGAGGGCAAGAACGCCGGCTGTTGGGTGATGCCTGCCGCGGCGTTCGCCGGCGATTCCGGTTCGGAAGACAGCAAGGTGATCGTGCGTTCCGATGGAACAGTGACGTATGTCGGCAAGGACATCGCCTACCAACTCTGGAAATTCGGTTTGCTGGGGAAGGATTTCTACTATCGCCCTTTCATGCGCTATGCCGATGGCCGGGAGCTATGGGTATCGACCGATTCGCCCGCCGGCGGCGCGGCCCCGCCGTTCGGCCATGCCACGCGCGTATACAACGTAATCGATGTCAGACAATCGTATCTGCAGGACGTGGTGGTAGCGGGATTGAAGGCGTTGGGCTATCCAGAGCAGGCCGCGCAGTCGGTGCACTTCTCCTACGAACGCGTGGCGCTATCGCCGCGCTGCTGCGCCGAGTTGGGCATCGCGCTCTCGGAGGAAGACCGCAAGCGGCCGTATGTGGAAGTCTCCGGGCGCAAGGGTCTCGGTGTGAAGGCCGACGATTTGATCGACACGCTAATCGCGAAGGCCCTGGACGAAGTGGCCGCGCGCCATGCCGAAGCTACGCCCGACGCGCAGCGCGCGCATCGCCTCGCAGATCGCCATTGGCGCGTTGCGCTATTTCCTGCTGAAGTTCACGCGCAATTCGGTGATCGCGTTCGATTTTCAGGAAGCGCTGAGCTTCGAGGGCGAGACCGGACCCTACGTGCAGTACGCCGCCGTCCGCGCGCGCAACATTCTGCGCAAGCTGGAAGAGAAGGGAGAACGTCTGCCCGATTTCCGCGCCGAGTTGACCCCCGCCGCTTTGGGGCGCCAGCTAGCCGGCGAAGACTTCTGGCAAGTGCTGCTGGCGGCGTCCAAAGCGGACGCGGCCGTGGAGCGCGCGGTGGTGGCCGGAGAGCCGGCGCACGTGGCCAAGTACGCCTTCCAACTCGCCCAGACGTTTAATAACTTCTATCACTTGTATCCCATCATCCACGAAGAGAACCGCGAGAAGAAAGTCTTCCTGCTGTGGATGACCGACTTCTTCCGGCGGCAGTTGGAGTGGACCCTGGATATTCTGGGCATCCAGGTGCCGGATTATATGTGACACCGTGACTTCCCAACCGTTTTGTCGCACAATGAACACATGGTGACCATGGCAACGTTGCGCAACGACAAGCGCGATGATGTACTACGCCTGGCCAAGCGGCACGGTGCTCGAAACATACGCGTTTTCGGTTCCGTGGCCCGTGGGGATGCGTCCGATGCGAGCGATCTCGACCTGTTGGTGGACTGGGAGGCTGGTAGGAGCCTTCTCGATCACGTCGGGCTGGTGCAGGATCTTGAGGAACTGCTGGGGACCAAGGTTCATGTCGGGACGGAACGTTCGCTGCACTGGTACATCCGCGACCGTATTCTGAACGAGGCGACGCCGTTGTGAAGGACGACCGCCTGTACCTCCATCACATGTTGGAGCGGTGCCGGCCCCGCAACCGCTGCCACGTGCTCTGCCTCGTGAAAACCAAGCGAACAGCGCGGCCAACGCTGCCGCATTGATCTGCGAGCCCGCCAGCCCCCGCCGCCGTTATAATTAAGCATGTCCACCAACTCATTCGGAGCCGCCTCCACGCTGCGCGCCGGTAACGCCGATTACCGCATCTTTCGCCTCGGCAGCCTGGAAAAACAAGGCGTCGGCAACGTCTCCAGCCTGCCTTTCACGACCAAAATCCTCCTCGAAAACCTGCTGCGCCAGGAAGACGGCCGCCGCGTCGGCGCCGCCGATATCGAGTATGTCGCGCGCGGTGCGGGCGCGTCCGTGGCTAAGGAAATCAGCTTCATGCCGGCGCGGGTGCTGTTGCAGGATTTCACCGGCGTGCCCTGCGTGGTCGATCTCGCCGCCATGCGCGATGCGCTGGCTGCCATGGGTGCGGACCCCAAGCGCGCCAATCCCCTGCTGCCGGCCGACCTGGTCATCGACCATTCCGTGCAGGTGGATGCTTTCGGCAGCGCCGACGCATTCGGCATCAACGCGCTGCTCGAATTCCAGCGTAACCGCGAGCGCTACATCCTGCTGCGTTGGGGCCAGACCGCATTTCAGAATTTCCGGGTGGTGCCGCCGGATACCGGCATCGTGCATCAGGTGAACCTTGAATATCTGGCATCGGTGGTGTTCCGGCTCCAGACCGCGAAGGGATGGGACGCGTATCCCGACACGCTGGTGGGCACGGATTCGCACACCACCATGGTCAACGGGCTGGGCGTGTTGGGTTGGGGCGTCGGCGGTATCGAAGCCGAAGCCTGCATGCTCGGCCAGCCGGTGTCCATGCTGCTGCCTCCCGTGGTCGGGTTCAAACTGCACGGCCGCATGCCGGAAGGCTCGACCGCAACCGATTTGGTGCTGACCATCACCCAGATTCTGCGCAAGAAGGGCGTGGTGGGCAAGATTGTCGAGTTCTACGGCCAGGGCCTGAGCGCCTTGAGCCTGGCGGATCGTGCGACCGTGGGCAACATGGCGCCCGAATATGGCGCGACAGCCGGCTTCTTCCCGGTGGACGCGGAGACGCTGGCGTACCTGCGCTTTACCAATCGCGACGCCGGCCTCGTCGCGTTGGTGGAGGCGTATACCAAGGAGCAGGGCTTGTTCCGCACCGACGCCACGCCCGACCCGGTGTATGCCGAAACCGTGGATCTGGATCTGTCGACCGTCACGCCATCGATGGCCGGGCCGAAGCGCCCGCAGGATCGCGTAGACCTGCCGGACGTGAAAAAGAACTTCGAAACGGCATTCGGCGGCGCGCACAAGCCGGTTTCGATCGCCATGAATGGCGGCCACGCCACGCTCGATAACGGCGCGGTGGTGATTGCCGCGATCACCAGTTGCACCAATACCTCGAATCCTTCCGTAATGCTGGCCGCCGGCTTGCTCGCCAAGAAAGCGGTCGAGCGCGGGCTGAAGCCCAAGCCTTGGGTGAAGACCAGTCTGGCGCCCGGATCGAAGGTGGTCTCCGATTATTACCGCGAAGCGGGGCTGACCCCATATCTCGAAGCCCTCAACTTCCACCTGGTCGGTTACGGCTGCACCACCTGCATCGGCAATAGCGGACCGCTGCCCGAGGCCGTTTCCGAAGCCGTACAAAAGGAGAACCTGACCGTCGCCGCGGTGCTGAGCGGCAACCGCAATTTCGAGGGCCGCATCAACGCGCAAGTGAAGGCCAATTATCTGGCTTCGCCGCCGTTGGTCGTAGCGTACGCGCTGGCCGGACGTATCGACATCGACCTGACCACCGAGCCGCTGGGCGAGGATCCCGCGGGCGCGCCCGTTTATCTGCGCGACATCTGGCCCAGCGATGAAGAAGTGCGCGAGACCGTACGCACTTCCATCCGCCAGGATATGTTCCAGCACGAATACCAGAAGGCGTTCGAAGGCGACACCAATTGGCGCAGCATGCCCGTGCCTACCGGCGACATCTATGTGTGGGACCCTAAATCAACCTACATCAAGCGGCCGCCCTATTTCGACCATATGGTGGATCCCGAAACGTCCATCCAGGATCTGCGGGGGATGCGGGTGCTGGCCCTGTTGGGCGATTCCATCACCACGGATCACATCTCGCCGGCCGGATCGATCGGCAAAGACACGCCGGCCGGCCGCTATCTGATCGCGCAGGGCGTGCAGCCCAAGGATTTCAATTCGTACGGCGCGCGGCGCGGCAATCACGAAGTGATGGTGCGCGGTACGCTGGCGAACGTGCGGCTGCGCAATCAGCTCGCGCCGGGCACCGAAGGCGGCTGGACCCGGCATTTGCCGGATGGCGAGCAGATGTACATCTACGACGCCTCGGTGAAATACCAGCAGGAAGGCGTGCCCCTGCTGATCGTCGCGGGCAAGGAGTATGGCTCCGGATCGTCGCGCGATTGGGCCGCTAAGGGCGTGCTGTTACTCGGTGTGAAGGCGGTGATCGCGGAAAGCTTCGAACGCATCCATCGCACGAACCTGGTCGGTATGGGGGTGCTCCCGCTGCAATTCATGTATGGCGAAAATGCCGCCAGCCTGCAGCTCACCGGACGCGAGTCGTTTAGCGTGGAAGGCGTGCGGGAGGCGTTGGGTGGCGGGGCCGAACGCCGCGCCCACGTGCGTGCGGTAGACGATGCCGGCGGGCAGAAGAACTTTGACGTACTGGTGCGTGTCGATACGCCGCAGGAAGTCGAATACTTCCGCTATGGCGGCATCCTGCCCTACGTACTGCGCCAGATCGCGGACGTGCCGGTGAGTGTGTAGTGTCCGGCCGGTCCGTTACGATCTCCAGGCGAGCCGTACTGCGCGGCGGCGCGATTGCCCCGGCCATCCTGCGCGGACGCTTTCCACTGTTCGCGCATCCGGAAGCCGAATACTCCGCGCGCGCGGTTCGCCTGATGGAAGAGACGCCGGTCGTGGATCTCTTGAACCAGTTCCGCTTTCCGGATTACTCCGAAAAACCGCCCAAAATAGAGCGGTGGATGCGTCAGCCCGGCACCTTCACCGCCGCCGACGCCGCCATCTACCAGGCTTCCGGTATTAACGCCTTCGCGCTGGGGGATTCCGCCGCCGACTATCCGGACGGCCTGCGCTTCTTCGCCGAATGGAACGGCTTTCTCGCCGCGTATCCCGACTGGCTCCTGCGTATCGGGAACGCGGCCGATATCGAACGCGCGCACCGCGCCCGCAAGACCGGCGTCATGCTGACCATGCAGAACTCCACTCATTTCCGCGAACCCGGCGATGTGGATACGTTCTTCAGCCTGGGCCAGCGCATCTCGCAACTGACCTACAACTTCAACAACCGCATCGGCAGCGGATTTCTGGAGCAGCGCGATGGCGGCCTTTCGATCTTCGGCCTGTCGATCATGAAGCGCATGGAAGCCCTGGGCATGGCAGTGGATGCGTCGCACTGCGGCGACCAGACCACGCTCGACGCGCTCGAAGCCGCCACCCGGCCGGTGATCTTCACGCACGCCAATTGCCGCGCGTTGATCCCTGGGCACCTGCGCGCGAAGACCGACGAAGCCATCCGCAAGATGGCCAAGACGGGCGGTGTGATGGGCATCAGTTTCATTCGCTTCATGGTGCGCGACCGCGAGCCGGTGACCGTCGAGCACGTCCTCGATCATTTCGACTACGTACGGAAGCTGGTTGGCGTAGAGCATCTCGCCGTGGGCAGCGACCTGGATGTAGTCGGCAATGCCAACCCGATAGGTGGCGGGTTCCAGCCCTCGGGTCAGCCGAATTTCGCGCGATACGGATTCCACACGGGTCCCGGCGGGCAAGTCGCGGTGGATGGCCTGGCGCATCCCAAGCGGCTGTTTGACTTGACCGATGGCCTGATCCGCCGCGGCTACAACGATCGGGACATCCGGCTGATCCTGGGCAGCAACGCGGTGCGCGTGCTGGGCGCGATCTGGTCAACCAAAGCAGCTTGAACCATCAGAAGGTGAAACGGCCGCCGACTACCGGAGCCAGGTTGTTGTTGTAGTTATAAGGAACGCCCGGGCCATGCGGAATGGCGATGGCCAGGCCGCCGCTGACCCAGGAATACGCAATCCCGGCAAAACCGTCGAAACGCTTGGTGAAGTGATGATCCGTATAGAGCGACACCTCGTTGAGGGTGCCCGCGCAGGAACTGCGAAAACCGGCTTCTGCCGAACAGGTGGACGGGATACGGAAGTCGTTCTGCAGTTGATGATACCAGGACAAAGTGATGTCGGTTTTGCTGTCGATAGCGTATTTCACGCCGGTCCACCAGATCTGCACGATCTTGGGTGAATCCAGATTGTCGTCTTCGACGCCGCTCATGATATAACCGCCCTGATCCAACGCCCCAACGCCCAACGGATGCGACGGGTTAGTCTGCCGGATGTGTTCGTAGCCGCCGAAGAACTTGAACGAGTCCCACGTATACTTGGCCGCGGCCATAATGGCGCTGTTGTCGGTCACGATGCCGTATACGGTGTTAGTCGTTCCGATCAGGTTGGCCCCGTTGATGGGGTTTGTATTGATGCTGTTGAGGGTCGATTGATAGGGCTGCGACGGGCTCTGCGGCCCCAATAACGGGTTCAATACGCTGATCGCCTGGTTGTAATGCTGGTAGACGACGTCTGCGGAAAACTTGCCGTATTCTGCCCCAAAGTCGAATCCATAGGCGGTGTTGTGCGGCGCTTCCGGCGCACACGTGGCCGCGGTCCAGGCTGAGGACGTTGAGTAGCAGCCGCCGGAACCGTCGGCGAACTTATACATCGCGCCGAAATGGACCGGGCCATGCGCGATGCGATACTTCATGGCGTCGTCCCAACGGCTGTCCTCGGTGTCGCCGCCGCCGGCCATCGTGCCGTTATACCCGATGTACGAAAAGGCATAGCTGCCGCCGGCCGGATCGTAAGCCAGCATCGCATCGGTTCCGAGAGCGCGCTGGCGGCCGAAGGTCAGCGTGCCGAAATCCGTGGACGATATGCCGCCATAAAATTCGTCATTGAAAGGTTGGCCCGCGCGCGCGCCGTCGATGGCGATCGAATAGCTGCTTCTTGGAAGGCCGTTGTTGGCGGTGTCGGTGGCTGACGCGTTGGCAAGTTGGCCGGACTGCGGATTGATGCCGGTTGAAGCGTTGAACACCACGAACCAGCCAGGCAGAAACTCTTCCCTGCCCCGGATGCCCAGACCCGTCTGCGACAGGTTGTTCGGTGCGATAAGGAATCGATGTTGATAGCCGTTTCGGTTCACCAGGGACTCGCCTTCGTAGTTCACGGCGTTTTCCGGTAAGCCGTGGCTAACCCAGCCGACGCCGACATCATAGGTGCCGTACAGCGTGATGCCGTGCCAGGTCAGCGTGCAATCCGTGGTGGCGAACTCGTGGCCGCTGGCGCAGGCGTCTGGGCTGCTTTTCCGCATCTTTATGTCGACCGTAGCGTTCTGCCCAACCGCCAGGCTGATTCCCGTGCGCGTTTCATCGGCGAACCCTTGTTTTGCCGCGCGAATGTCGAAGCGCCCCGGCGGAAGACCGGACGCTTGATAGTGCCCCCCGCCATCAGTTGGGATCGTGCGCGCCGCACCGGTGCCGGTGTTCTTGAGGGTCACCGCAACCCCGGGAAGGGCTGCGCCGGTTGCGTCCGTCACCAGGCCGGAAACGGCCGCTCCCGTTTGGGCCCACGCCGGGAACGCCCCCAGCGCAAGCGACAAAGGCAGCCAGAAGAGTTGGCAGAACCGCGAGCGGTCACAGCCCCAATGTAGCGTGCGAGAGATCATGGCAAGTTGTCCTTTTTGGAGGGCGGCCAATCTTGGCCGCAGCCGCCTTTTAGGCGGCCAAAGCCGGCTGAAAGCCGGCTTTGCGTGTCTTGTTAACCGGAACGTGTACCGATTTAAAGACAATACCACAGCCGGGTGTGTCATGTGGACACTCAGACGGCACAACCAGAATGAGGTCTACTCGTGGCGCAAGGCAGCCATCGGGTCGATGCGGGAAGCGCGGCGCGCAGGGGCGTAGCCGGCCAGAATTGCGGCAGCGGCCAACACCAGCACCGACACGGACAGCGCCATCGGGTCGTGGGGTTTTATGCCGAACAGGAACGAGGCCACGAAATGCGTCAGGCTGTACGCCACCGCCAGCCCAACGCCGAGGCCTACCGCGGTCAAAATGACGATTTCGCGCAGTACCATCCAAACGATGCGACGGCTTTCCGCGCCGAGAGCCATCCGGATTCCGATCTCGCCGGTGCGGCGCGCGACGGAATAGGCCACATTGCCGTAGAGGCCAATGCCGGCGATGAGCAGCGCGAGCGCGGCGAAGCAGCCGCATAGCCCGGCAAAGGTGCGCTCCTGGCTGATGGTCTGATCGATCACGCGCGATTGCGTGCTGACGTCGGAAACGGGTACGGCGGGGCTGGCCTGGTGTACGATCTGCCGGACGGCGCCCACCAGAGCCAGCGGATCGCCGCTGACACGCACTTCGAATACCACCCCGTTTAGACCGTCGATATCCTGGGTGTAAGGCACGTAGGCAACCGTCGGCGTTTCCGTCTCTCTGACGGAGTTGTACAGGCTGTCCTTGGCTACTCCGACGATTTCGATATCCGCTGGGTTAGCGGCGTCGCCAATTCCGACATGGCGCCCGATGGGACTCTCACCGGGGAAGTACTTCTTTGCAAACTTCTCGTTGACCACAGCGACACGCGGAGATTCCAGATCGCGCGGCTCGATATCGCGGCCCAGCAGAATCGGGATTTGCATCGTGGTGAGGAAGGATTGATCGACCTGTGCCTCGGCCGTCGATAGTTTCTCCTCGGTCTTCTGCAAGCCTGGAATGCTGAGAGAGGATTCGCTCCAGTAATAGGCAGCCAATGGAAACCTTGAGAAAGTGACGTTGCGCACTCCCGGGATGTTGCGGAAGCGTTCGCGCAAACCGGCATAGAAATGCGCGAGCGCGACGCCTTTGTATCCGGCCGGCCTGGCGTTCAGGTTGAAGAGCAGCACATTCTCGCGGTTGAAGCCTAGTTGGACGGAGTGGAGGTTGGCGAGCGTATGCACGAATAAGCCCGCCGCTACCACCAGCAACAAGGAGACGGCGATTTGCGAGACCACCAAAACGTGGCTCAAGCCGATGCGAATTCCGGAATGCCACAGCCGTCCGCGTGGCGCGCTGGCGCGAGCCTCTTTCAAGGCTGGAGTGAGATCGAGGCGGGTGCCCTGCAGGGCGGGCGCCAGGCCGAACAGCAGCCCGCAGACTGCCGCGAGTACGAACGTGAAGCCCAGTACCGGCCAGTCGAGCGCGGCGTGCAGCGTAAACTTGTCGCGTCCGTTGGCCAGCAGCCAGGTGATGAAGCGGATCGCCCAGACCGCCATCACCAGCCCCACTGCCCCGCCCATGAAGGACAGCAGCAGGCTCTCCGTGAGCAACTGCCGCACCACCCGGAAGCGGCCCGCGCCGAGGCTCAATCGAACGGCGATCTCGCGGCGCCGCCCGGCCGCGCGCGCCAGGAGCAGGTTGGCGATGTTCGCGCACGCGATGACCAGGATGAGGCCGACCAGGGCCATGAGCACGTAGACAGGCTTTGCATACTGGTGGCGCAGGGAGTCCAGGCCGGAGGCGCCCTCCTCCAGCCACAGCACCGGCATGTCAACTCTTTGTTTTGCCGTGGTGGCAGTGCCGATGACGAACTCGCGAAATTGGCCCGCCAACCGCGCCTGGGCCTGCCCCATGCTGACGCCGGGGCGCAATCGGCCCATCATTTCGACCCAATAGAATCTCTTGTCGAGGAACCTTTTCCGATACTCGTCCGGCTTCGGCGCGAGCCATGGACCGGCATGCAGCGGAATCATTAACTCGGGCGCGAATCCTGGGTTGACGCCGAAAAAATCAGGGGGTAAGACTCCGGCGATAACAAACGGCGTACCGTCGATCAGGACCGACTGCCCCACGGCGGACGGATTGGATGCAAAGCGGCGTTTCCAGTACGTGTGGCTGATGACGGCCACCGGCGCAGCGCCAAAGCGATCGTCATCCTCCAGGATCAGGCGGCCGGCGGCGGGATTGACGCCAAGGCCGGTGAAGAAGCCGCCGGACACCAATTCGGCATCCAGTATTTCGGCCTGGCCCTCGACGACGACGTTGTGTCTTCCGCCCCAGGCATATGCGAACAGGTTTGTGAAGACGTCGCTATCGGCGCGAAATAGATCGAAGGCTGCATAGGGATAGTTGGGGCTGTGGATGCCATAGCGCGCATCCTTGCGGCGGGTGCCGCTCATGCCTGCGATCACCGCCGGCTGATTCTTGGCCTGCCAGTGGATGACCGTCAGTTGTTCGGGATGCTGCACTGGCAGCGCGCGCAGCAGGATCGCGTCCATGAAGCTGTAGATGGCGGTGTTCGCGCCGATACCCAGCGCCAGCGAAAGTACCGCCATGGCGGTGAACAGCCGATTCGCCGCCATCATCCGTAGGGCATAGCGAATATCCTGGGCAAGTTGTTCGGCGAAGTTCCAGGTCCACATGGCGCGGCTTTCCTCCTTCAACAAAGTCAGATTTCCAAACTCGCGGCTGATGTCCGGACTGCCTCGCTCCGCGCGCTGCATGGCAAGATGATGGCGCATCTCTTCTTCCAGATCCCGCTCGAACTGGTTCGCGTGAAGCATAAAACGAAGTCTGCGTAAAAGTTCCCGCATGGCAGTGTCAAGCAGGCTCGATCACGCGAATGATCGCGGCCATCACGCTTTCGAATTCCCGGATCTCGTGGGCCAGCCGTTTCCGGCCTTCCGGCGTCAGCCGGTAGTAGCGTGCCCGCCGGTTGTTTTCGGATTGCTTCCACTCCGCCACCACCCAGCCTTTGATGAGCATGCGCTGCAACGCGGGGTAGAGAGAGCCTTCTTCGACCTGCAAGACGTCGTTCGAAAGCCGATGGACGTGCTGGGCGATACCGTAGCCATGCATCGGCCCCAGTCGTGCAAGCGATTTGAGGATCAGCATGTACAAGGTGCCGGGCGGGATCTCCGGCCTCTTTTTTGCTTCCATAGTCACACTATATGATAGTCAGACTATGGGGGGCGATGGCCGGTTAGCAAAAAAAAGCAGCTTTTTTTGAGACGCCGGCGCTGCAAGCTTCCGGACAGAGTTCCGCGAATCGTTGAAGGAAGGCAGCCGGTCCGGCAGCGGGGCCGCGCGCCAGCGAGTGCGCGGGCTGCTGATCGGCGCGGGATTGATGCTGCGGAGTTTTGTGATGCTCTAAGCAGGCTGGGGAAAAGGCCACAAACCGCTTGCTTACGCGCGCGGCTCAGAAGTGTTGCCCTGTATTTGCAGCGGCTTACCGAGCCGCGACCGTAAGGGAGCGTTCAAGACAGGCCTTTTCCGCAGCCTGCTAGTCTAGGCAAGGCCGTGGGCGCAGATTCTTCGGCTCATCGCCGGCGAAGGCATGGGCCTGGCGCTCTGCGGCACGGCGGCCGGAATTGCCGGCGCCCTGGCGTTGACGCGGCTCATGGCCAAGCTTCTATATGGCGTGCCGCCGGTCGATCCGCTGACGTTTGTCGCCGTGCCGTTGTTGCTGGCTACCGTTGCGCTGGCCGCCTGCCTGGTCCCGGCGTTCCGCGCCGCACGCCTCTCGCCCGTGGCTGCGCTGCGTCAGGAGTAGGTAGCTCCGCGGCCCGTGGCACACGCTTCAGCGTGCTGCGGCGGACTTCAGTCCGGCGTCACACTAGCGTCGTCTGCCGGCGACCAGCGCGTCGAAAAGTTCGCCCAGAACCTCGGAGGCCCGGCGGGCCGGAAGGCGCAGCGGATCGTAAGCGTGCTCCAGGCAAAATCCAGCCAGCACAGCTTCCAAGGCGGCCTTCTGCAACTCGTCACAAATTTCTCCGATACCTTCAATTTTGAATGATGCCCGGATGCGGCGATGGGTGGCGGCCAAGCCGGGCCGGAGTTCCGGGTGCCTTACGGCAAACAGCTTGAATTCCACCATCAGCATGGCCCAGCCGCGGTCGGCGATGCGCGAAACGAAAAACTCCCGCAAGGCCGCCAGCCGCTCCGCGGGTGAGTGGCAGCGCGCCAGTGCGGCGCCGATCTGCTGGATACGCCGTTCCGCTTCCTGCTCAAAAAGCGCAAAGAACAGGTCCTCTTTGGTGCGGAAATGGGCATAGAAGGCCCCGCGAGTATGCCCGGTATCGGCGGCTACCTCCTCCAGGCGGGCCGCCTCGAAACCATCGCGCGCGAAGATCCGGCGCGCGGAATTGAGCAATGCCTGGCGGGTTGCCGCCGTGCGTTGCTGGTGCTTGTTACTGGGCGGCGCTTCGGCTGCCCGGCGGCGAACGACGCTAGCCTGCGCTCGCGCCAGAGTGGGAACGGCCATTTGCTTTTATTATATACATTCATGCATGTATATAATGGAGACTGTGAGTGCATTCCAGCCCCGGCGCCTCCAGGCAGTCTGTTTTGCCGTGCTGGCTCCGGCCGCAGTGTCGATTTTATGGGCCCAGGCGCCGCCGGGCGCAATAGGCGGCGGCTCCACGCGTCCGGTGACACTTCCGCCGTCGGGACGCACGAGTCCCACCGGCTCGGTAACCGTGCAGCAGAGCACTTCGCCCGCCGGCGTCGATACCCTGAACACTTCCATCCAGATCGGCGGAAATCTGCAAGGCAGCGTGCCTTCTGCGAGCTTGCCCGCCGGACCCATCGCCCTGACGCTGGGTGAAGCGATCAAACGCGGCCTGGAGACGAATCTCGGCGCCATCGCGGCCGGAAACTCGGCGGCCGCGGCGCGTGCCCAAAGCTTGCAGGCGCACGCCGTCCTTCTGCCGTACATTTCAGCGAGTGCATCCGATACCGTAGCCCAGACTAACCTGGCGGCCTTTGGATTTGTATTCAATTTGCCGCCCGGGCTGAACTTCTCGATCCCATCTGTCGTAGGCCCGTATAATTACTCGCAGGCGCAGGTAGCCCTCACCGAATCAATCTACGATCCCGTAGCTCGCCGCAACTGGAACGCGGCCAAAGAATTGGAACGGGCCTCCAACCTGTCGGTGAAAGATGCGCGTGAATTGGTGGTGATCGCGGTGGCGGGCGCCTATTTGCAAACCACGGCCACGGCGGCGCGCATCGAGTCGCAGCGCGCGCAGGTAGCCAACGCGCAGGCGGTGTACGACCAGGCGCGCATCCGCAAGGAAGCTGGAACGAACGCCCGCATCGATGTGATGCGCACGCTGGTGGAGTTGCAAACCCAGAAACAGCGGCTAAACTCGCTCGAATCGGATCTTCGCAAGCAGAAGCTGGCACTGGCGCGCGTCATCGGCCTGCCCCTCGACCGCGAATTGACGTTGACCGAGCCTCTGACGCCCGAAACCATTCCTATACCCGAGCCGGCGGGCGCGGTGGAACAGGCCCTCAAGCAACGCTCGGATCTCGCGGCCGCGAAGGCGCAGGTGCGCGCCGCCGAGCGAGCGGTGAGTGCCGCTCACGCCGAACGTTTGCCCTCCGTTACGTTTAACGGCGATTATGGCGTGCTGGGCGCCAACCCGGTCGAGACGCATGGTGTGTTCACCGCGACGGGAAGCGTGACTGTTCCCATTTGGACCGGCAACCGCGTGAAAGCGGACGTGGAGCAGGCGGACGTTGCGCTGCGCCAGCGCCAGGCCGAGCTCGCGGATCAACAGGGACGGGTCGAGCAGGAGGTCCGCTCGGCGCTGATCGAGCTCGAAACCGCCACCGGGCAGCTCCAGCTTGCGGCCACCAATCGCGATTACGCGGCCGAAACGCTGCGCGAAGCTCGCGACCGCTTCAACCTCGGGGTCACTACCACCGTGGAAGTCGTGCAGGCGCAAGAGCAGGTGGCCGGAGCGGAGGCCGATTACATTTCCAGCCTATTCTCGCTGGACCTGGCGCGGCTCAATCTCTCCCGCGCCGCCGGTCAGGCGGAGACGTCGTTGCCGGATCTATTAAAAGGAAGACGCCCATGAGTGCCACGCAGAATCCGGAAATCGTACCGGCTGATTCGACCGCCCCACGTCCCGGCGTCGCGCCGCCGAAAGCGGAAAAGGCGGGGCGCCGGCGCGCATTCGCGATCTTCTTCCTGGTGTTGCTCCTGGTGGCCGTCGGCATTACCTTCTATTGGCTGCATGCGCGGCAGTTCGAATCGACGGACGACGCCTTTGTTGACATGCACCTGGCGCCGATCGGGGCCCGCGTGGACGGCACGATTGTCAAGGTTTACGTCGAGGATAACCAGTTCGTGCACGCGGGAGATCCTCTGGTGGATCTGGATCCGCGCGATCTCCAAGTCGCGGTGGATCAGGCGACGGCCGTTCTAAGCCAGGCCCGCATCCAGGTTACGGCGCAGCAGCCTAACATCCCGATCACGCAAGAGGAGAACACCGCAAATGTGTCCAGCGGAGGCGCCGGCGTCACCGATGCGGAAGCCGCCGTGGGCGCCGCCGAGCACGATCGCGACGCGGCGGCCGCGCGCCTCACTGAGGCGGAAGCCAATAGCGCCAAGGCGCAGGCGGACCTGGCGCGCTATAAAATCTTGATCGCGCACGAAGAAGTCGCGCAGCAGGAGTACGACCAGATCGACGCCACGGCCAAGGCGCAGGCGGCCAACGTCGCGGCTGCCCGTTCGAGTTTAGCTTCGGCGGCGCGCATCGTGGACCAGAGAAAGGCACAAGTACTGGAGGCGCAGAGCCGCTTACGCCAATACCAGCAGACGGGTGCGCACCAGGTAGCCATTCGCCAGGCCGCCGTGCGCTCGCAGGTAGCGAATTCGCAGAGCGCGCAGGCGCAATTGGAACAGGCGCAACTGCGCCTCTCCTATACCAGGATCGTCGCGCCGGCGGATGGAATTGTGATGAAGCGCTCCGCCGAAGTCGGCGAACGAGTTTCGCCAGGCCAACAATTACTGACCATCGCGGAGGCGGGCGAAATCTGGGTCACCGCCAACTTCAAAGAGACCCAGCTTGCCAGCCTGCAGCCCAAGCAGCCGGCTCGTATTTATGTAGACGCCCTGCATCGTGACTTCGACGGATACGTAGAGAACATCGGCGGCGGCACCGGCGCGGTCAGCAGCGTGCTGCCCCCGGAAAACGCCACCGGAAACTACGTTAAGGTGGTGCAGCGCATCCCGGTGCGCTTGCGTTTCCGTCCTGGCCAGCAGGGCCTCGACCTCTTGCGCGCGGGCATGTCGGTGGAACCCGAAGTTCAAATCGGAAAATAGGATGCCCGCCGCCCCCGCGCCACCCCCAGAGTGGCAGCCATCGCACAACCCGTATTTGATCGCGCTCACCGTGACGCTGGCGACATTTATGGAGGTGCTGGATTCCTCGATCGCCAACGTGGCTCTGCCGCATATCGCCGGCTCGTTAGGCGCATCCTACAACGAGGCCACCTGGGTGCTCACCAGTTACCTGGTCTCAAGCGCCATCGTACTGCCGGTTTCAGGATGGCTTTCCACCGTAATTGGCCGCAAGCGTTTCTACATGGGGTGCGTGCTGCTGTTCACGATCTGCTCGTTCTTGTGCGGCATCGCCAACAGCCTGCCATTGCTGATCGTTGCCCGTATTCTGCAGGGCGCGGGCGGTGGCGGATTGCAGCCATCCGAGCAGGCCATTCTGGCTGACAGCTTCTCCACCGAGAAACGCGGCATGGCTTTCGCACTCTACGGCATGGCGGTCGTGGTGGCGCCCGCCATCGGGCCGACGCTGGGCGGTTGGATCACCGACAACTTCAGTTGGCACTGGATTTTCTTCATCAACCTGCCCATCGGAGCGCTGTCCCTCTTTCTCACATCCCGCATGGTGGAAGATCCGCCCTGGCTGAAAGGCCGGCAGCGCTCCGGCATCCGCGTGGACTACATTGGGCTTGGCTTGATCGTGCTGGGCGTGTCGTGCCTGCAGGTCGTGCTGGACAAAGGGCAGGAAGTGGACTGGTTCGCCGCACCCCTGATCCGCATTATGTTCGGCTTGGGGCTGCCGGTGCTGGTCGGATTTTTCCTCTGGGAGTGGTATCATCCGGATCCCATTGTCGACGTGCGTCTGCTCAAGAACCGCAATTTCGGCACGGCCGTGTTCTTCTCGTTTGTGCTGGGGATGGTGCTGTTCGGCTCGACAGTGCTGATCCCTGAGTTTCTGCAGGTCAGCCTGGGCTATACCGCGGAGCGTGCGGGCATGGCGCTGTCCCCGGCAGGTTTCGTATTGATGTTGATGATGCCCATAGCCGGCCGCATCACGGCATCCAAGGCCGACCCTCGTATCTTGATCTCCATCGGCTTTTTGGGAACCGCAGTTATGCTCTACCGGTTCACCATCATCAACCTGCAGATCGATTTTCACACGATCATGTACCTGCGCATGGCGCAGGTGTTATTCATGCCGCTGATCTTCATCCCCATCAGCACGCTGAACTATGTGGGCGTACCGCGGGAGAAGAATAACCAGGTATCGGGTCTTTCCAATTTTGCGCGAAACCTGGGCGGCAGTATCGGAACTTCGGTTCTCAGTACGTTTCTGGCCAGGCAGAACCAGATCCATCAAATGAACTTTGCATCGCATACCAGTCATGGCGATCCGAATTTCGAGCGATGGATCGGCGGACTGAAGGCCGTATTCCTCGCGCAGGGCTACGATGCGGTTACGTCCGGGCAGAAAGCGCTGGCCCTGGCGTATGCGGCCGTGCAGGCGCAAGCCAACACTTTGAGTTTTGAGAACAGCTTCTGGGTGATGTCGCTGGTGATTGCTTGCCTGGTTCCGTTGCCCATGATTATGCGGCGGCCGAAACCTGGTGAGCGCCAGCCATCGATTTCACATTAACGACTCTCTTGGAGAAGTGTTTTGCCCTCCGGCACGGCGTAGAACCCGATCTCCGGCCAAACATCCGGCGCAGCTTGCGTGGAACCCCACAACCCGGCAATCGAAGCCTTTGTCCCCGGCCCAACCGAGGAAACCGGGTCGAACCGCAGCATCGTCCCGTGTTCTTCCTCCCAATACGGATTCTGGCTCACGTTCAAGTAAACATCCAACCACTGGCCCGCTTTCGGCACCACCCCGTTCACCCCGCGCCCTTCGATCTGCTTTCCAAAAAACGCGTCGATCCTGTCCGCCTTTTCAAAGCGCACGCGAACAATTAGCGTCGAGAACCGCCCCAACTCCGGCCCGATATCGAATAACAACTGCGGATCGTCCGTAGTGGGCGTGACTTCGATCCAGTGCGGACGCGCCGCAATCAGCGCGTTAGTGGCCCGCGGAGGGCGGTCGCCGGGAAGCCAGAGACGCGTGAGCGAGCCTTTCGGAAAAGGATATTCCGGATGGCTCGCCGCAGGCACCTGGCCGGACTCCGCGACGCGCAAACTCGACCACACGATAGGAATCTCCGCGGCATACTCATCGGGTTTATCCGCATGAAAACGGACCGAAACGATTCGCTCCGCGGAATCCGGAAACAGATCCGGCCGGAACAGCGGCTCCAGATCCCGTAGCTCCTGTGGAAATGGACGAATCGGGAAGCCCGCCGCCAGGTTTCGCGGAATCGATCGCCAACGCAGCGTTCTGCCGGAACCGAAAAAGGCATCCATGTAGACCCCTGCCGATCGAAAGAGCATCGACTCCACTTTGCCATGCAGGCTCGGGCGCATCTGAGGACCCATCACCAATATGCCCGTGCTTTGCGGCACGCGCACCATTTCGTCCCAATGCGCTGTAGACTCGCCCACCCGCGCCATGGGTTCGTAGCGCGATCTGGAACGGTGCCGCAACAAAAATCCCGATTCCGTGGGCAGCACTAAGTCGTAGCGATCCAGCAGCGCGCGCCACGAATGCGGCGTCTCCAGGAACGGATGCCGGCCATCGATCGATAAGAATTTCAAAAGCACGAAATCCGCGGTGTGATCGCCTTCCAAGTGCTCCGCGTTCAGCCCATCGAGCATCGGCGTGTACGCGACGTAGGATTGAAATGCCGGCCGCGGCAGCCATCTCCAGCCATTGGCCTCGACCACGTCGACATCCCACGGTTCTGCATCCACCGTCCCATTTCCCACGATCTGGTGATATCGCGCCGGCAGGCGCAAATCGCCTCGCAGAACATGTTCGACTACGCCGACGTTGGCCCAGGTAGTTCGCCAATTCCACAATGCCGCCAGCGTCTGCCCGGTTATTTTCAACTCCGCGCGGTCCCGGCTATCGGATGCGTATGTCGGGAACGCCGCGACTGAGATGGCATAACCCATGGCGATCGAAAACATTGCCAGCACCAGAACCAGCCGCCGGTCCCGCGCCACCTTAGCGCAGACCAGCAAAAATAGCAGGCCGCATGCGAATCGCACGTGGAAGTACACCGCATGTGAATCCTGCCGGACCATAGATTGCTTGAAGCTGAAGAATGCCACGATCAATGCCGGCGCCAGCCCGGGCAGGAGGGCGCGCAAATCGACAGCCGTAAGCAGCACGGCGCTAAATGACAAAGCAATCGTGGCCACCGCCAATGCCACCGGCCACAACGGGCCCGTCAGGCCCATCGCTTCAGAGTGGCCCGAACCGATTTCCCATCCCGATCGAATATAGCCGGCCAAGCCCGCCAGCGAACCTGTCGACAGCCCATAAAGAAGCGCGCCGAACACAGGCAGGCATGCCAGCACGGCGAACCACAACCGCCTGGCACGCGAGTCGCGTAGGGGATAGGCTGCCGCCATTACCGCCAGGAATACGCCAATCCATTCGGCGCCTTGATTCAGTTTCACCAGCGATTCGAAAGCCGCCAGGGCGGCCAGCACGGCCAGTTCCAGCCATCGCCACTTGGACCGGTCCGCCAGCGCCAGTATCGCTACCACGGTAGCCGTCATCACGTCCTGGCTCTGCATGGGTGACACAGTCAGTGCGAATGCCAAGCCGAGCAACGCCGTTATCCAAAAAGCCGTGGCTTTCGACGCATGCACCAAAACCAGCCGGATCAGTGCCGCCATCGCGATCAAGTACAGGCCGATGCGCTCCAGCAATGCCATGATCGGCGTTCCGGAAACCGGGTCGGGATAGATCAGATATCCCAGCGGGCCATAAGTGAATACGATGTCGCGGCCGGCGACCAAGCCTTGGCGATGCGCCAGGTTAAGCGCCAATAACCAGCTCGCATCCAACCCGGTCCCGTACGGTACCCACAGCGCCGGCAGGCTGACAAGAGCTACGTATGCGACCGCCAGCAGTAAAAGTCCCCGGGCGAAAATGGACCCATGAAACATGCCAGATAACGGTACCATCGTGCGACACGAGGCTGTGCTTCCTAGCAACGATTCGTGATGCTAGCGAGCGTCAAGCCTCGCAGATCTTTGAGGAGAATGTCGGGGTCGTAGGCGAGCAGATCTTCGCGCGTCGAAATTCCGGTGTGGACGGCGATGGAACGGATGCCGTTGCTCTTGGCGGCAATGATATCGCTGGGCGCATCGCCGACCAGTGCGATGGGCGTGCCCTTCGCGATCCAGCCTTCTGCGCGGGCGTGCCGGATGGCCAGGCGGGCAAGTCCAGCACGGTCTTTGGCCATTTCGCCAAACGCTCCGAAACGGAAAAAAGGCTTCAGGCCGGCGCGGTCCAGCTTCTTCCATCCAATGCGCGTCAGGTTTCCGGTGACCAACCCGAGCAGTACGCCTTGGCGTTCCAGGCGGCGCAGCAGGGGCCGCACGCCGGGGCAGGTCTTGCGCTGCAGGTTTGGCAGGCCGCGCACGTACAACAGTTGCGCGCGGCGCACGATCTCGGGCATCTCCCGCCGGATGGAACGGGCAGACGCGCCGGCGTCGCGGAGCATGCGCGTGAGGATGTCGGGATCGAGCATACCGTGCACGGGGATGTGATCGGTGCTGGTTTCGAGGCCGGTCACCGCGCGCACGGCGTTTACCAGCGCCTGGCGGTGGTGCGGGCCGGCGCGCCGGACCAGAGTTCCGTCGATGTCGAAAAGGACGAGCGCGGGAGCGTGCGGCATCAGTTGGCGTAAAATGGCTGGCCGGCGCAAGACGGATCGTGGCGCACGCTTTAGCGTGCCGCGGCGGACTTCAGTCCGCCGTTCCTTCACTTTAACTTCACCGGATACGGCGCGTGCTCAGGCAACTTAGGATCGGACGTTTCGAGCGCCTTCAGCAGCTCCGCCACCCCCCGCTCCAGTTGTGGGTCGTGCCCTTCCATCAGCGACTTCGGATCGTTTTCGACCACGATATCCGGGTCCACGCCGTGGCCTTCGATGGCCCACTTTCCGTCGGGCGTGGCATAGCCGAATTCAGGCACATTCACGGATCCCCCGTCGATGAGCTGGCCGTGATCGTTGATCCCCACGACGCCGCCCCAGGATCGTTCGCCGATCAGCAGTCCAAGTTTGGAAGTGCGGAACATCCACGGAAAGATATCGCCGTCCGATGCGGAGTTGCCGTCCAGCAGCACGGCCTTCGGACCCATAAAGACGCTATCCGGGTATGGCTCAGCCGTGGCGATGTTGCGCGGAAAGTCCACTCCCAGCAGGGTGCGGTTCAAGCGCTGGATGACCATGCGTGAGATATTGCCGCCGCCGTTGGCCCGGTCGTCGATCAGCAGGGCCTCTTTGCGAAGCTGCGGATAATACCACTTGATGAACTCCCGAATGCCGGCCTCGCCCATGTCGGGTAAGTGCATATAACCGATGCGGCCGTGAGACATTTCGTCCACGCGGCGGCGGTTCTGCTCCACCCAGTTGAAGTACACCAGGTCGGTCTCACTCGTCAGCGGCTTGTAAGTGACTTTGCGGGCGCCGGTCAGTGACGGCACGCTATTCAACATCATGATCACTGGCGCGTCGCCGGCGTGGCGCAGAAACTTGTAGATATCGTCCTTTGTGGTCACCTCTTCGCCGTTGATCGCCAGGACATAATCGCCAACCTTGGCGTCCACTCCAATCTCGGTCAGCGGCGAGCGATAGACGTCTTCCTCGTTTTCGCCGCGGAAAATGGTGGCGATGCGATATCGCCCGGACCCGGCGTCGACTTCGAACCGCGCACCAGGCAATCCCGCATGCGGGCGAGGCGGAAGCTGCACGTCGCCGCCGTCGATATAGGCGTGTTGTACGGTCAGTTCGGAAATCATTTCACTGATCACGTAGTTCAGGTCGGTGCGATGCGCCACGTATGGCAGGAGCTGGCTGTAGCGCTGGCGCAGGGCTTCCCAATCGTAGCCATGCATGTTGGAGGCGTAGAAGAAATCCCGGTACCGCCGCCACACTTCGTTGAAGATATCGTTCCATTCGGCGACCGGATCTTTCTGCAGCATCAAGCCGGCGGTGGAGACGCTCTTTTTGGTGCTTCCGCCCGCGGCGGTAGCGTCGTAAACGTTCCAGGCCTGCTCCTGCCGGACCAGCACTTTCGAGCCGTCGTGCGAGACCACGAACCCGCCGATATCGTCGACCAGCTTGGTCTCCTTCCGGTCTTTGAAGGTGAAGATTCGCAGCGAAGCCTTAGTGGCCGCGGACCGGCCATAATAAAACTCCGGCGTTACGGCATAAATCAGCGCATCGGCAGTGACTGTAAGGCCGAAGTAATTGTCGGCGTCCAGGGGCACGCGGGCTACGCGCTGCTCGATGCCGTCGAAGTCAATGGCACTATCCTTGGGCTCCTCGGCCTTCTTCTCTTTTTCGTCTTTGCCTTTGTCCTTGTCTTTGGCGGCATCCTTGCCGCTGTCTTTGGCGGAATCGTCTTTTTTGGCGGAATCGTCTTTAACCGTGACTTCGTCGCTCTCCGGCGGAAACGGATTCTTGGCTTCCTTGCGCAGCGCCATCACGAACATGCCGCGCCCCCGGTTCGTGGCAAAGTCGAATTCGATTTGGGAAAGCTGCGGATGGAATTCGTGGAGCGCCATGAAGTACAGGTAATCGCCGCCGGGATGCCAGGCGGGCGAGGATTCGTTGAACAGCCCGCTGGTCACGCGGTGCAGTTTGTTCTCCTTCATCGACCAGATGTAGAGCGCGGACAGCCCCCGGTTATCGTTCATGCTGAACGCCAGGTAGCCGCCGGCGGGCGACCAGGCATAATCGCGAATCTCGCCCTCCGTGCAATGTGCGATCTCCTGGGTGGCATGGTCTTTCAGCGACACCAGCCAGAGCCTGCCATCTTTATCGCTGAAGGCAATACGGCCGCTATCCGGGGACCACTTGGGATCGTACCGGAAGGCGTGCCCGCCGCTGGTGATCTTCTCCGGAGGCAGGGAGCCGTCCTGCGCTACAACGTAGATTTCCTCTTCGCCGCTGGCATCTGAAATGAACGCCACTTTGGAGCCATCGGGCGACCAGGCCGGCCACTTATCGTGCGCGCCGGGCGAATGCGTGAGGTTGCGCGTGGGCCCCTTCTCCACAGGCGCCGAGAAGATGTCGCCGCGCGCCGCAAACAATACGCGCTCGCCCTTCGGGCTGAATTCGACATTCTCGATGAGGTTGGCGGCCGAAACATAACTGGGCCTGCGGTTGACCCCGTCGTTGGGCACGCGCACCGAGATGTGGCTGCTTTGGCCGGTCTTCACGTCCAAAATGTTGAGTTCGCCATCCAATTCATACACGATGCGCTGCTGGTGATCGGTGGAGGGCCAGCGGACATCCCACAGCGTGTTATTCGTAATCTGGCGGGTTTTGCCGCTGCCGGTCTCGTAGGCGTAGATGTTGAAGTGCCCGTCCTTGTCCGAGTCATAGTAGATCTCGCTGCCGATCCACATGGGATCGCGGCTGGCGCGGGGGCCCTCGGTGATGCGCTTGGCGGCATGCGTTTCGGTATCGAAAATGTAAAGCTCATTGGCCTGGCCGCCGCTGTAGCGCTTTTCGGTGCGGAAATCGCGGGACTGCGGGGAATATACGATCTGGTTGCCGCCGGGGGAATACGATCCCCCGCCGGAGACCGGCATGGGCAGCGGCTCGGTAGGTCCGCCCTCGAACGCCACGCGGTACAGCCGGGTGATGGAGTGCGCCCGGGCGTCCCGCATGGAGCGAAAGATAATGTAATGGCCGTCGTTGCTCCAGCCATAAACCTGGTTGTCGTAGCCCCAGCGTGGCGCGAGCGGGCCCTGCGCGGGGTAGAAGGTCAGCTGGCGGGGCTCGCCGCCATCCGCGGGCATGACATAGACCTGCTCGTCGCCATCGTATTGGCCGGTGAAAGCGATCCACTTGCCGTCGGGCGAGAATTTGGCGAACACCTCGACCCCGGGGTGTGAAGTCAGGCGCGTGGCTGTTCCGCCGGTGGCGGCGACGAACCAGAGATCCCCCCCGTAAGTAAATACGATGCGGTTATCGTGGATGTCCGGGAAGCGCAGCAGCTTGGTTTGCGCGGAGAGCGGCGCGATGGCCGCGAGCAACAGAAGCCATGCGGCGAAAGCGTGCCGGGCGGCACGGACGGATTGCGAGTGAGGGCGCATAGGATTTTGACGTATGGAATACGGAAAAGATAAGGGTAGCAGGCTCGGCTGGCGGGAGGCACGTAAAACCTGCAATATTTGGCAATCCCCCCAATCTTGACGGAGTTTGTTATGATGGAGCGATGATTCCTGCATCCGGCCGTACCGCCCGTTAATCCAAGCAATTAGATTATGGCTGCCGCACTCGTCCCAGACCCCGTCCGGACCCAGGCCCAACACCTGCTGTCCACCATCGGCAATACGCCCCTGCTGCGCCTGGATAAGATCTGCCGCGAAGTCCCCGGCGTTTCCATCTTCGCGAAAGCCGAATATTTCAATCCGGGCGGGTCGGTTAAGGACCGTGCCGGTCTGAATATGATCCTGGACGGCGAACGCACCGGACGTTTGCGCCCGGAGCACATCATCCTGGATGCCACCAGCGGCAACACCGGCATTGCCTACGCCATGGTCGGCGCGGCGCGCGGCTACCGGGTGCGCTTGTGTCTTCCAGCCAACGCTTCCATCGAGCGCAAGCGCATTCTGAAAGCTTACGGCGCGGAGATGATCTTCAGCGATCCGGGCGAAGGCTCCGACGGGGCCATCCGCAAGTGCCGCGAGATCTACGAAGCCGACCCCGATCTTTACTTTTACCCCGATCAGTACAACAACCCGGCCAACTGGAAAGCGCATTTCGAAACCACCGGCCGCGAGATTATCGAACAAACCAGCGGCTTGATCACGCACTTCGTAGCGGCCATGGGCACCAGCGGCACGTTTACGGGCGTCAGCCGCCGGCTGCATCGCGATCTGCCGCATGTCAAGTGCTACTCCGGGCAGCCCTCCAGCAGCTTTCACGGCCTGGAAGGTTTGAAACACATGCCTACCGCGATCGTCCCCGGCATCTACGATCCCACGCTGGCCGATGGAAACGTCTGGCTGGAAACCGAGGAAGCCTACGCCATGGTGCGCCGTTTGGCACGCGAAGAAGGCTTGCTGGTGGGAATTTCGTCGGGCTGCAACGTGGTGGCCGCGCTCGAGATCGCGCGCCAGTTATATGCCGAAGGCCGCGAGGGAATGATTGTCACGGTGCTTTGCGACAGCGCGGAGAAATATCTCAGCGACCACTTCTGGGAAGAGGAATGATTCGCATCGAACCCGAGGCCTGGCGCGCCATGGTGGCGCACGCGCAAACGGCCTATCCGCATGAGTGCTGCGGCGCGATGTTAGGCGCCATCGCCGAATCGGACAAAACCGTGCGCATCGCGCTGCCGCTCGAAAATGCCTACACCGGAGAGCGGGGCAGCCATTACGAATTGCGTCCCGAAGATCTGCTGCGCGCCGACAAAGAAGCCCGCGGCCGCAACCTGGACCTGGTAGGGATTTATCATTCGCATCCCGATTGCGACGCCTATTTCTCCGAGACCGATCTGAAGAACTCGTGTCCCTGGTATTCTTTTGTGGTGCTCTCCATACGCAACGGCGCATTCGATCACGCCAATAGCTGGCTGCCCGATGCCGAGCAAACCAAAGCGGAGCGCGAGGAGTTGACTTACTGAAATGGCCAAAGTTTTGATTCCCACACCCCTGCGGCAATACGCAGGCAAGCAGGACTCCGTCGAGCTGAGCGGCTCGACCGTGGGCGAAGTGCTGACCGCCCTCACCACGCGGCACCCGGATCTGCGCAAACAGCTTTACAGCGACGAGGGCAAGCTGCGCAGCTTCGTCAACGTCTATTTGAACGACGAAGACATACGCTATCTGGATAAGGCGGCCACGCCGGTGAAGGACGGCGACGTGGTGTCGATCGTCCCCAGCATCGCCGGCGGATCGGTGGCTGCGCCGCCCGAACCGGCTACGGCGGAGTTATCGAAAGACGAGATCCTGCGCTATAGCCGTCACTTGATCATGCCCGAGGTCGGCACCGAAGGCCAGCTCAAACTGAAGTCCGCCAAAGTGCTGCTGGTGGGTACCGGCGGGCTGGGCGCGCCATTGGGCCTTTATCTGGCAGCCGCCGGCGTCGGCCGTATCGGCCTGGTGGATTTCGATGTGGTGGACTTCACCAACTTGCAGCGGCAGGTGATCCACGGCACCAGCGACGTCGGCCGCAAGAAGCTGGATTCCGCCGCCGACCGGATGCGCGAGATCAATCCCTTCGTGCGCATCGACAAGCATGAAGTAGCGCTCTCCAGCGAGAACGCCCTGGATATTCTGCGCGACTACGACCTGATTGTGGACGGCACCGATAATTTCCCCACCCGCTACCTGGTGAACGATGCCTGCGTCCTGCTGGGCAAGCCCAATGTCTATGGCTCGATTTTCCGTTTCGAAGGGCAGGCGACCGTGTTCGCTTATGAAGGCGGGCCGTGCTACCGCTGCCTGTATCCGGAGCCGCCGCCCCCCGGCCTGGTACCAAGTTGCGCCGAGGGCGGCGTGCTGGGAATCCTGCCGGGCACCATCGGGTTGATCCAGGCCACCGAAACCGTGAAACTGATCCTGGGCATCGGTGAACCGCTCGTGGGACGCTTGCTACTGTATGACGCCCTGGCCATGAAATTCCGCGAATTGAAGCTGCGCAAGAATCCGGAATGCCCGGTGTGCGGCGACCATCCCACAGTGACAAAGCTGATAGACTATCAACAGTTCTGCGGCATTCCCAAAGCGCAGCCGGAGGTCCCTGTGGAAGGCGATATCGATCCCATAGAAGTGAAACAGAAAATCGATCGCGGCGACAAGTTTCTGCTGATCGATGTGCGCGAACCGCACGAATACCAGATCTGCAGCATTCCCACCGCGAAACTGATCCCCCTGGGCACGCTCCCGCAGCATCTGGACGAACTGGATCGCGATATCGAGATCGTGGCGCATTGCAAGAGCGGTATGCGCAGCGCCAAGGCCGTCGACTTACTCAAGAAGAACGGCTTCCAGGCCCGCAACATGAAGGGCGGCATTCTGGCCTGGAGCAGCCAGGTAGACCCCACGGTTCCGAAGTATTAGAACGATAAGTGGGGCAGGCGTCCACGCCTGCGGAGGGTCTCCAGACCCGACCGGGTATCAAAATTGCTATAGCATCGGCGAGGTCACTGCCGATGCTCAAGAACCGCTCGATACCGACCATTCTCCTGCCCGCCGCGCTGCTTTTGACAGCAGTATTTACCGGCTGTGCAGCCCATGTCAGCGCGGGCTACCGCGTTTACGATCCTTACTACACCGACTATCACGTCTGGGGGCCGGATGAAGACGTGTATTACCATCGGTGGCTTGGCGAACGTCACTATGACTACCAGGATTTCCGCCGCTTGCCCGCCGACCGTCAGAAAGAATACTGGACATGGCGTCACACCCAGCCCGCTCCCAACCATCAGTAGATGCGTCAGCGTCCAGTAGACGGCGTCAGCGTCCGATCACGCGAATCGTGCCGGGCTGAATCCCGGTCAATTTCCCCGCGGCATCGTCCCAATGCAGGTGCGTGATCGTGGAATCCCCGTGTTCGTACGCGTACGTCTTGCCGTCGTCGCTATAAAGCGTGAAGTCGCCGTCCGCGCCGGGATATACGTTTACTTGCCCGACCGTCTGCGCATCATTCGTGCTGTTAACCGGAGTGTCGCCCATGGGCACGATCGAACCGGCGCGCACGAATAGTGGCAGCGTGTCGATCGGTGCGTCCACCGTGAGGGTCTGACCGCCTCGCACGCGTTGACTCGTCCAGTAGTTATACCAGTCAGTCCCGGCCGGCAGATACACCGTCCGGCTGGTGGCGCCTTGCTCCGTCACGGGAGCTACCAGGAAGGCCGGGCCGAACATATACTCATCGCGCAAATCGGCCGCCATGGGATCGTCCGGAAAATCCATGAACAGCGCCCGCATGTAGGGCGCGCCAGTTTCATGTGTCCGATATCCGAGTGAGTAGATGTAAGGCATAAGCTGGTAGCGCAGCCGCAGATACTTCTCCAGAATCGGCTCAGCCGCCTTGCCGTACGACCACACTTCGTTGTACTTACGGCTGCCATGCGCGCGAAAGACCGGCAGAAACGAGGCATACTCGAACCAGCGCGTGTATAACTCCGGATAGTCGTCGTAGCCGCCCACGTTATCGCGTGCGTCGCTGGGATCGAGCAGCGGCGGGTGCAACGGATGGTGCTCGTCCGGCAGATACTGCCAGCCGCCGATGTCGTTGGTCCAGTAAGCAAACCCCGAAGCCGCAAAGTCGAGGCCGGTGGGAATCTGGCGCTTCAGGGTATCCCAGGTCGGATAGATATCCGACGACCAGAACAGCGTCCCATTGCGTTGCGCGCCCAGGTAGGCGTCGCGCGAAAGAACCAACGCACGATGCTGGATATCGCGCCGGAAGCCATCATAAACGGCCGCTGTATGAAAAAGCGGGTAGATATTGAAGTAGCGCGTGCCGGGTCCCACATGGAAGTAGCTGCCGTTGGGCGGCAGGTCCGGCTCCGTCTCGTCGGTCCACAAGGAATCGAAACCCTTGCTCAGAATGTTGTCGCGGATGGTGTCCCAATACCAGCGCGCCGCTTCCGGATTAGTAGTGTCGATGTCGGAGCCGGCGCGGTCGTAAGGCAGTCCATTGGTCGGGGTGCCGTCCGCAAGTTGCTCGAACCAACCTTTTTTCAGCAGCAGGTCGTAATAGCGCGAGCCCGGCACAAAGCGCGGCCACACGCTGATCATGGTCTGAAATCCCATCTCGTGAAGCTGACGGTTCATGGCCGCGGGATCGGGCCACTTCACCGGATCCATGTCGATCTGGCCCATTTTGGTCCAATAGAACCAATCGACCACCATCACGTCGGCCGGCAGTTTGCGCTCGCGATAACCCCTGGCGACCGCCAGCACCTCCGCCTGCGAACTGTAGCGCTGCTTGCATTGAATGTAGCCGTAAGCCGCTTTCGGCAGCATGGGTGTGGCCCCGGTAAGCAGCCGGTATCCGGCGTAAATTTCGTCGGTCGTGTGGCCCGCGATGACGAAGAAAGACACGCGGTCGCCGACTTCCGAAGTCCACTTGGTCTGCTCGTTGAAGCCCGGCTCGATCGTGGTTTTGGAAGGATTGTCCCAAATCAGGCCGTAGCCGCGATTGGTCACCACGAAAGGCACGCAGACGCTGGGCCCGCCCGGGGCCGTGTAGTTATGCCAGCAGTCCACCGTGTGGCCGCGATGGTCGAGGAACCCTTCCTGGTTCTGGCCAAGGCCATAGTAGCGCTCGTCGGCGGGCGAGGCGAAGGTCGCGCCCACTTGGTAGAATGCCGCGTCGGACGGGCGCCTGTCGTGCAATTCGCCGGCATCGCCATCCTTGTAATTCGGAACCGCCATCGACCAGTCCTTCAAATCCACCAGCATCTTGCCACCCGCCGTCTCTACCGTGATGTGGGCGGATGGAGTGGACCCGTTGAAGAACTTCGCAATGTCCACCTGCGTGGGCAGGGGCGTACCAGGATGATCGGGCGCCAGTTTCACAGCCAGGCGCGGCGACCGGTAGGCATCGCCCTGCCGGGACCATCCCTCGGCCGACGGCCTGGCCACGAAACCGTACCCCGGCGGCGCGGTGGCCGCCTCTTTCAGCATGCTGAGGGTCACCCGGATAATGTTCGGCGCGTACGGCTCGAACACGATGGTGCCGCCATCGCGGTCCAGGACGACGGATGGGGGCTGAGCCGGAGCGGCGGCCGATACGGCGAGTAGCAAAGCACCCGCCAGGCAGGATTTCGGAATCACCACCTGAAGGTAACACTAGGTGGCGCATGCTTCAGCGCGCCGGCGGGACTTTTAAGTCCCGCTCTGGAGTTTGGACAGTTGGTGGGGCGGGCGTCTACGCCTGCAGAGGGTCTCCAGACCCGATCTTTGGCGAGCATAAGCTCGCCCTTGGCGAGCATAAGCGTGCCGGCGGGACTTTTAAGTCCCGCTTTTTCGGTCACTGATCTGGCCCAACAAATTTCCCCCGTCTTTTCAATCGCTTGCGCTAATCGTATCCCTTTATCCCAAATCCTCCCAGCTACCCTGAAGTCGAAAGGAAGGGTCGCACCCGCGCCCAAAATCGAATGCACAACGATAAATATCGGAAACTGTCCCAACAGCAGGCAGAAGCCAACCGCCGCAACGCCCAGAAGTCGACCGGCCCCCGCACCCCCGAAGGCAAAGCCGCCTCCAGCCGCAACGGCCTCACCCACGGCCTCTCCGGCAACAAACACTTCATCCTCGAAGGCGAGGATCCCGATGCCTTCCTCCGCCTCCTCCAGGATCTCCACGATCACCTCCGCCCCGTCGGCGACAGCGAAGAACTGGTCGTCCAACGCATCGCCGCCGCCCAATGGCGTCTCGACCGCGCCTTTGCCCTCGAAACCGGCATCTACCGCGAGGAATCCACCATCCTGAACCGCATCGACCGGAACAAGCGGGAGCATCACGAATTGTGCATAAGCAAGGGCGAGAAAGAGTCGTTCCCGGCCGACCCGCACGAACCGGACGACCTCCTCGCCCGCGCCTTCATGTCAGACGGCAAAGGCCCCGGCAACTTCACCCGCCTCGCCCGCTACGAAACCGCCATCGAACGCTCCATCGAACGCGGCATGAAGTACCTCAAAGCCCTCCAGGCCGCCCGCAACGCGCAGTGTCCCGCCGTCCCTGAAGCCCCGCTCCCGCCCGAACCCCCCGCCCCAGAACCGCCAAATCGACCCTCAACGCCACCAGATTCAATGAGTTACAAAGCGAACCCAGAAGACCCTACAATGGCGCAACCCTCACCCACTCCGCCCCCCTCGGTCTCCCGCCAGGCGCCCCCAACGGCAAACAACGATGAATATTGATGAATAATGATGAAATAATGACTCGGCTTTTCGGTCTTGTAGGGCGGGCTGAAAGTCAGCGGGACTTAAAAGTCGCGCGGGCACGCTGAAGCGTGCGCCACCTCTACTTGCGCTTGGTTAACAGCACCTTCACCACCACCGGCTCGCTGCCGCGCATCACCTTCACCATCACTTCGTCGCCCGGCTTCTTGGCGCGCAGCGCATAGGTGAAATCGTATAGATTCTGGACCGCCTTGCCATCGAACTCCACCAGCACGTCGCCCGCTTTCAAACCGGCCTTCGCGGCGGGAGAGCCTTCCCGAATATCGGCAAACTTTACACCTTTGACGCCTTCGCCAAAGTCCGGAATGCTGCCAAAATCCGGACCATATCCCGAATGCCCGGAAGGGGACGACCCCGCTACGTCTCCGGCGTGCTCCGGCTCCTTCACGCGCACGAACGTGGGACGTTCCGGCTCCTCGCGCAAATCCTCGCCCACCTCCGCGACCATCTGTAGCAGCTTCGCCGCGTCCGGCGCATCGATCTTGTCCCAGGTGTCGCTGGGCTTGTGATAATCGGCATGCAGCCCGGAGAAAAAGAACAGCACCGGAACCTGCTTGGTGGTGAACGACGTATGGTCGCTCGATCCATATCCCGCTTCGGAATAGTCGATCCGCAGGCCGTACTTGGGAGTCACTTCCTCCAGCAGCTTCCGCAAAGTCGTTCCGGTGCCCACGCCGCCGATGAAAACCCTGCCGTCGCGCACCCGGCCGATCATGTCCATGTTGATCATGGTCACGTCCTTATCGAGCGGCAGCAGCGGATGGTTGACGAAATAGCTCGAACCCAATAGCCCCAACTCCTCGCCCGCGAAGGTCAGAAACAGGATCCCGCGCTTCTGTTTTGGCTGCGTGGTGAACCAGCGCGCCAGTTCGATCACCCCAGCCGTGCCGGAAGCGTTATCGTCGGCGCCTGGATGAATCGTGCCGGCCAGCGAAGGCGCCAGCGAGAACTGCTCGCCCAGGCCGAGGTGATCGTAATGCGCTCCGATCACCACGTATTCGTCGGTAGTTCCCGGCAGATAGCCCGCCACGTTATGCACGGTCTTCACCACCCGCTCCACATCCAGGTTGGCGTCCACCTGGAGCGAATCCGGGAAGGCGAAAGATCGCGGCTGCAGGTCCTGGTCGATACCCTTCTGGATCTCGTCGGGACTCTTGCCCGCGATCGCGAACCAACGCTCGGCGATCTCATACCGCACCTGCACGAACGGAATCCCGGCATCGCCTGGCCCGGCATCGCCCGCGAACTTGGCCAGTTCATCGGCTTCGCCGGGATGTGCCGCCTGATCGCTCATCAGCACCACGCCGCGCGCGCCATGCATCTTGGCATTCGAGGCCTTGCTCCAGAACTGCGAATGCTGGGTGTAGACCTTGCCCGCAAAGACGCTCTTCTCGTCGAACTCCTGCGGCTCGTGCCGCATAATGAGCACGACCTTATCGTGTACGTCGATGCCTTTGTAGTCGTCGTAGTTATATTCCGGCGCTGTGATGCCATAACCGGCGAACACGACGGCGCCGCTCATCTTCTCGCGTGCCGAGAAATTGAAAGGGATGAAATCGTCTGGAAACGCCAGCTTGATTTGCCGGCCGTCGGCCCTGTACGCAAAGCGGTTTTCCTTGCCCAGTTTGGCGTTGGTGGTGACGTTGAAGGGTTGGTAGTAGCTCTTCCCATCGAGCGGCTGCAGCCCGAACGAGTGGAATTTTGCGGCGATAAACGCGGCCGCCTTTTCCAATTCAGGCGTGCCGGTGCCGCGCCCTTTCAGTTTGGCCGAGGCCAAAAACTTCACGTCGTCCAGAAACAGGTTCGGATCGATCGACGCGGTAGCGCCAAACGCGCCCACTGCTATGGCGAAAGCGCAAAAGGCTACGCCTAACGGCGCACGTTTCAATGGCTTCATGAATGCTTCCTAAAGGGACTGTTCTAATTCAACTTCGGGGCGGGCAGGGCCACTTCGCAGCCGCAATCTTCGCCGGCATTGTGGGCGGTTTTCTGATACTCGATTTCGTAGTCGATGACGTTGCGCAGCGTCGGCCAATCCATGCGTCCCACCAGGGGCCGGCCGTTGACGAACAACGTGGGGGTCGCGCCGACATGCACTTCTTTGCCGAGCGCCTGGGCTTTGTTCACTTCCGCTTCGGTTTCCTTGTTATCCATGCAGCGGGAAAGTTGCAGCGGATCGAGGTCCTTGCCTTTGGCAAACTCCAGCACCTTGTCTTTGAGGTTAGCGGGGTTCACTTCCTCCTGGTGCGCGAAAATCCAGTCGTGATAATCCCAGAAGGCATTGGCGTTCTGGCGGAAGATGCAGCGCCCGGCAATCGCGGCCGCCCGGGCCCAAGGATGCAGTTGGTCGAGCGGAAACTCTTCGAAATAGAAGCGCACTTGTTTGGGGTAAGCGCTCATCAGGTTGTCGCGCAGCGTCTTGGCTTCTTCTTTGCAGACGGGACATTCGAAATCGCTGAACTCCACCAGCACCACCGGCGCGCCGGGCGTACCGAAGCTGGGCTGCAGATCGGTCTTCAACTTGTCCAGTTCGTCCTTGAATGGATTCTGGGAGATATCGTAGAGGTTGCCCTCCACGATCTTCTGCCCGTCCTTCGAAATGTAGTACTGGTAGTCGGCGCTGGCGCCGCCGGCCGACGCGTGTACGGCCACGGTGACAAATCCGGGCATATCCGACGGCTTGGGATCGGAAACCTCCACCTTGATCTGCGGTCCGAACACCTTGAGGTGCCGCACGTAGGCTTCAAAGGTAGGCTTGTCGAAGGCGGACTTCTTCTCCGCGGGCTTTTCGGCGGTCTTATCCGGCGGAGCCGAATACAGACCAGCGGCCAACAGGGTGAAACACAGGAAAAATCGGGACATTTAATGGTTATTGTAACCCAGCGGCGTGCGGCCTAACGTCTCGCGTACGCGAGGCTTTGAATCATCCATAATGAAAGGACCGTGTCTTTGCTTTGCTATCTGGACGCCTTCTCCGGGATCAGCGGCGATATGCTGGTAGGCGCGCTGGCGGATGCCGGCGCCGATCAGGCCGCGATCGTCGATGCGCTCGCCTCGCTTGAAACGGGGGCGGTCCTGTCATTCGAGCGGGTGAAGCGCTGCGGCATCGCCGCCACGAAGTTTCACGTCGCGATTGAGGAAACGCATGTCCACCGGCACCTGGCGCACATTCTGAAGATGATCGAGAAGGCCGCCCTGCCCGACCGCGCCAAACATAATGCGGCGGCCGTGTTCCAGCGGCTTGGGGAGGCCGAGGCTGCGGTGCACCAGGTGCCGGTCGAACATGTTCATTTCCACGAAGTAGGCGCAGCCGATTCCATTGCGGACATCGTCGGCGCCTGCCTGGCGTTCGAGTTGCTCGGCGTGACGCAAATCGTATCCGCGCCGCTCAACGTCGGCAGCGGCACCGCATCCACCGCGCACGGCCTCCTGCCGGTGCCCGCCCCGGCTACGGCGGCGCTGCTACACGGCAAGCCGATTTATTCCGATGGCCCGGCGGTAGAGCTCACCACCCCCACCGGCGCGGCTCTGGCCGTCACGCTGGCGCGCGAGTTCGGCGGTCTGCCGCCGTTGAAGATCGCCGCGATGGGCTATGGCGCGGGCGGCTACGATTTTCCCGAGCGCGCCAATGTGCTGCGCGTCATCCTGGGCGAAGAAACCGGCGCCGCCGAGGCCACCACAATTTCGGTCCTCGAAGCCAATATCGACGATCTCAGCCCCCAGATTCTCGCCTATGCCATGGAACGCCTGCTCGAAGCGGGTGCCCTCGACGTCACTCTCCAGGCCATCGAAATGAAGAAAGGCCGACCCGGCACCCTGCTGCGCGTGCTGGCGCGCCCGGAGGATCGGGAAGCCCTGGTGCAGGTGATCTTCGCCGAAACCTCCACCCTGGGCTTGCGGACTTACGCGGCCGATCGCCGCGTGCAGGCGCGCCACTGGGTGGACGTGGAAACCCCGCAGGGCAAGGTGCGCATGAAGGTTTCAGGCGAAGGCGCATACGCGCCGGAATTTGAAGACTGCCGCCGCCTCGCCCGGGAATCCGGCGTGCCGCTGAAGCATGTCATTGCGGAAGCCAATTTCGCGTACTTGAAGAATTCGAGATGAACAAATACTACCTCACCACTCCCATCTACTACGTCAACGCCGCGCCGCACATCGGGCATGCCTATACCACCATCGTTGCGGACCTCATCAAACGCTTGAAGCGCATGCAGGGTTACCAGGCCGTCCTCACCACCGGCAGCGACGAGCATGGCGTCAACGTGGAGCGCGCCGCGCAACGCATCGGAAAGACTCCCAAAGAATTCTGTGACGTGATTTCGGCAGAGTTTCAACGGCAGTGGCAGATGCTGGGCCTGCAGATTGATCACTTCCAGCGCACCACCGACCCGAAGCACGCCCGGGTGGTCAACGATCTGTTTAATCGCTGCCGCCAAAACGGTTATATCTACAAGGGTTCGTACACCGGGCAGTATTGCATTTTCGACAATCTCTACGTCAATGAAGCCAAGCCCGGCGACCCCTGTCCGGATTGCGGGCGCCCAACCGAGACCGTCACCGAAGAGAACTTCTTCTTTAAGCTCTCCGCGTTTACCGACAGACTGCTGGCGCTTTACGAAGCTCAGCCCGATTTTCTGCAACCCGAGACGCGCCGCAACGAAGCCTTGGCATTCTTACGGCAAGGCCTTACGGATCTTTCAATTACCCGCACAAACATCACGTGGGGCATTCCCGTAGAAGGCGAAGCGCCGCACATTTTCTACGTCTGGTTCGACGCGCTCATCGCTTATAAGACGGCGGTCGAAGGCGAGGGCTTCTGGCCGGCCGACCTGCACCTCATCGGCAAGGAGATTCTGCGCTTTCACGGGGTGTTCTGGCCCGCGTTCCTGATGGCCGCGGACCTGCCGCTGCCCAAGAAGATCTTCGCGCACGGCTGGCTGCTCTTCGAGGAGAGCAAGATGAGCAAGTCGCGCGGTAACATCGTGCGCTCCGAGCCAATTCAGCAGGTGATGGGGGCGGATGCGCTGCGCTATTTCCTGCTCCGCGAGGTGGTCTTCGGGCAGGACGGCAGCTTCAGCTATGACGCCCTGATCGGCCGGTACAACTCGGAACTGGCCAACGGGCTCGGCAACCTGGTGAGCCGTACGCTGACTATGATCGGGCAGTATCGCGGCGGAACCATACCGGCGGGCACCGTGGATGCCATCGCGGATGCTGCCCGCAGCACCATCGCGGACGTGGCCGCCGCCTTCGATGCCTTCGAATTCACCCGCGGTCTGGAAGCCGTCTGGGTGCTGCTCTCCAGGTTGGATAAATTCATCGTGGAGCGCGCGCCCTGGAAACTGGCAAAGAAGCCCGAAGCGCAGGGCGATCTCGACGCCACCCTCTACACGGCCGCCGAGGCACTGCGCATCGCCACCGTGCTGCTGGCGCCGGTTTTGCCGCAGTCGACGCCGAAGATTTGGGCGCAACTCGGCATGGCCGAGCCGATTGAATCCGTGCGGCTCGATCAACTCGCCTGGGGCCAACTGCCGCCAGGCCAAAAGATTGGCGAAGTCGCCGGCGTGTTTCCGCGCATCGAGGCCAAGGAAGCCATCGCCAAAATGCAGGAACTGGAGATTCGCGTCACCGAACAGCAGAACATCATGCTGGGCAAGACGCCGGCGGCCCCGCCAGCCGCGCCGCTGTCCGACCGCATCGCCATCGACGACTTCGTTAAAGTGGACATGCGAGTAGGCCAAGTACTTTCAGCCGAGCCGGTTAAGGGCGCGGATAAGCTACTTCACTTGAAGGTAGATATCGGCGAACCGCAGCCGCGCACCATCGTAGCGGGGATCGCGGAAGCTTATTCGCCTATGGAACTGATCGGCCGCAAAGTGGTGATCGTGGCCAACCTGCAACCGCGCAAGCTGCGTGGAATCGAATCGAACGGGATGATCGTGGCCGGGTCCGTCGAAGGCGGCAAGCCGGTGCTCGCTGGATTTCTGGAAGACGTTCCCATCGGGGCGCGCCTCAAGTGAAGCTGATCGATTCGCATTGCCACCTGGACGACAAGCAGTTCGACCCGGACCGTGCCGAAGTGATTGCGCGCGCCCGCGAGGCCGGCGTGGAGCGTATGATGGCCATCGGCACAGGCGACGGGCCGCCGGATCTGGAAGCCGCGCTACGGCTGGCCCGCCAGCACGATTTCATCTACGCCACGGTCGGAGTCCATCCGCACGATGCCGCAAAAGCCACGCCGGAGACCTTTGCTGCCCTGGAGGCGCTCAGCCGTGAATCCAAAGTCCTCGCCATAGGCGAAATCGGCCTCGACTATCATTACGATTTTTCGCCGCGCGATGTGCAGCACGACGTCTTCGTCGCGCAGTTGAAGCTGGCGGCGACGGCCGGAAAGCCCGTCGTGATCCATACCCGCGAGGCCTGGGAGGATACGCTGGCGCTGTTGCGCGAACACGCGTCGGGCGCCGGCATCATCCACTGTTTCAGCGGCGGTCCGGAGGAAGCCCGGCAGGCGCTGGATCTCGGATTCTACTTGAGCTTCGGCGGAGTCGTCACCTTTCCGAAGGCGGAAGCGCTACGCGACGCGGCGCGCATGGCGCCCGAAGACCGTCTGCTGGTGGAAACCGATGCGCCGTATCTGGCGCCCGTCCCCAAGCGCGGCAAACGCAATGAGCCGGCCTTTATGGTGGAGACGGCGCGCCGCCTGGGCGAGGTTCGCGGCGTCGCGCCGGAGCGAATCGCCGAAATCACCACTGCGAACTTCGAACGGCTGCTGCTAAACTGTAACTTCCAATGAACTTGGGCAAGCTCGGGCAAGCCATCACCGGCAAAGAGATCTTCGATCTGATCCACGACGATCTGGAGCGCGTGGAAAAGGAGATCAGCCTGGAGACCGTCGCGTCGGTGGAGGTGGTCACCCAGATCGGCCAATACCTCCAGGAGAGCGGCGGCAAGCGGCTGCGTCCATCGCTGCTGCTGCTGGCTTCGCGGCTGATCGGCGGGCCAGAAGCTGTCGGCGAGAGCGCCATCCACCTGGGTGCGGTAGTTGAGATTATTCATGCCGCTACCCTGGTGCACGACGACGTGATCGACGATGCGCGCACGCGCCGCGGCCGCCCCTCGGCCAACGCACGCTGGGGCAATCACACTTCGGTCCTGGCCGGCGACTGGCTTTACATGGAGGCCTTCCAGGTCGCGCTGCGCGAACGCAATTTCCACGTGCTCGACCTGCTGATCGGTCTGACCCAGATGATGGTCGAAGGCGAACTGCTGCAACTCGAGCGCATCGGCCGCATCCAGGTGACCGAAGCCGATTGCATGGAACTGGTGGACCGCAAGACAGCCTGCCTGTTTTCCGTCTGCGCCAAGCTGGGCGCGCTGGTGGCCGGCGCGGATACGCAGACCGAAGAGCGTCTCGGCGACTTTGCCTGGAACCTGGGCATGGCGTTCCAACTGGTGGACGACCTGCTCGACTTCACCTCGCGGGAGACCGTGCTGGGCAAGCCCGTGGGTAACGATCTGCGGGAGGGCAAAGTGACTCTGCCGCTGGTCTACGCTCTGGAGCAGGCCACCCCCGATGAGCGCCGCCGCGTGGAGACCATTCTGCGCGACCGCAACTACGAGCGCGTTCCGTTTTCGCAGATTCTGGCGATGGTGGAAGGCTACCAGGGCATCGCGCGGGTGAAAGAGCGCGCCCAGGCATTCACGGAGAAGGCCCGCGCCATCATCAACGAATTCCCCGAATCGCCCTATCAGCGGGCATTGTACAGCGTGACTGAACTGATCACCGAGCGCGATCACTGAGCCGCGCCGTGGGCCGTGGCGCACGCTTTAGCGGGGCCGCCGGCCGAGCCGGTTGGAACAAATGTGTGACCCCGCGTGGGGCACTGTCGAAAACTCACCGTGGGGCGGGCAATCATGCCCGCAGCCGCCTTTTCAGGCGGCTAAGCCGGCTGGAGAGCCGGCTGCGGCCAAGATTGGCCGCCCCACTACTTTTGGTTTTCATCATCGTTGCGGCTCCGAAAAACAACCGCTAACTTATTGAGCGGCAATGGTGTCACAGATGAGCAACGCTTTAGCGTGCCGGCGGGACTTTTAAGTCCCGCTTGGGCGAGCTTACGCTCGCCAAAGATCGGGTCTGGAGACCCTCTGCAGGCGTAGACGCCTGCCCCACCGAAGTCCAAACTCCAGGGCGGGACCTCGGGCCACGCCCGCTGATAAAATGAGGTTCTGCCGCGAAATCAAACAAGAATCTTAATCCGCGCGACGAACTGGGTGGGCGACGCGGTGATGTCGCTGCCGGCCATCCGCGCGGCGCGCGAGGCCTTTCCGGGTGCGCATGTGACCGTGCTGGCGCGGGGCTCCGTCTGCGATCTGTACCGGCGCGAAAGGGCAATCGACGCCGTCATGCTCTGCGCTGCCCGCCGGCGGCAGGCCGCCGCCGAATTGCGCCGCCAGCGTTTCGACTGCGCGATCCTGCTGCCCAATTCGTTCGACTCCGCGCTGACGGCTCGGATGGCCGGCATTCCGCGCCGCATCGGCTACCGGCGCGATGGGCGCGGCTGGCTGCTGACCGAGGCGATTGCGCGGCCCGAGCCCGGCGAGATTCCACGGCACGAACGCTTCTACTATCTGGAATTGTTGCGGCGGGCCGGGATCATCCACGAATATCCGCCGTGCATGGAGATCCGTCTGGATAGCTGCGACGGAGCGCGCGCAGCGGGGGCCGCGATGTTTCGGGACGCGGGCCTGGCCGCGCCGGTAGTGGGAGTCAGCCCTGGCGCGGCCTACGGCGATGCCAAGCGATGGCTTCCGGAGCGTTTCTCGGAAACCGCGGTGCGGGTGGCGTGCGCGCAAGGCGCTACGGTGGCGCTGTTCGGCGCGCCAGCGGAACGTCCATTGTGCGAAGCGCTGGCCGAGGCGATCGGCGCCGATGGCTTAACAGTCCGCTCCTTCGCCGGCCAGACTACTCTCGGTCAATTCATCGACATGGCCGCGGCGTGCCGGCTGTTTCTGACCAACGATTCCGGCGCCATGCACATTGCGTCCGCGCTGGGTGTCCCTACCGTGACCGTATTCGGCGCCACCGACGATACCACCACGGGGCCCACGGGCGAGCGCGCGCGCATCGTGCGCGAACCAGTGGAGTGCAGCCCTTGCCTGCTGCGGAAATGTCCGATCGATCACCGCTGCATGACGCGGGTAAGCAGCGACCGCGTGGTAGCGGTGGCGCTGAAGCTGTGGGAAGAGACGGGCTGAGCGCGCCTGCCCCACCATGATGATAGACTACGGGGTGAGTTGGGAAGAACCGCAAATATTGGCCGTCTGCTGGTCGTGCGGCTGGGCGCCATGGGGGATATTATCCATACGCTGCCGGCCGTGGCATCGCTCAAACACGGTTTTCCAGGATGGCATGTGACGTGGGCCGTGGAGCCGCGCTGGGCGACGCTGCTGGATGGCAATCCGTTCGTGGATCGAGTGGTGCCCCTCGATCGCCGCTCGGGCACGGGACTGGCGCGCGCCTGGCGCGAGTTGCGCGCGGAGCGGTTCAACTTCGCGGTGGATTTCCAGGGGTTGATCAAATCCGCGCTGGTGGCCTGCGCGGCGCGCACCGAGCGGATCTACGGGTTCGAAACATCCGTTGCGCGGGAGCCACTGGCCGCGTTCTTCTATTCCGACAAAGTCGCGACGGCTGCGGTACACCGCGTGGACCGGAACCTGGAGCTGGCGGCGGGCGCCGGGGCACTTACCTCGTTGCATTCCTTTCCTCTTCCGCCCGGCCGCCCGGAGGGGGAATTGCCGGCCGATGCGTTTGTGCTGGCAAGTCCGCTGAGCGGCTGGCGGGCGAAGCAGTGGCCGCTCGATCATTATGCACGGCTGGCACGGCGCCTGCGTCAGGAAGCCGGGATTCCGCTGGTGCTGAATGGTCCGGCCGGCGAGCGCGAAGCGTTGGCCGGGGTCCCTGACGCGCTGCTGCATCTGTCTTCGATTGAAGGACTCATCGACGCCACGCGCCGCGCGGCCGCGGTGGTCGGAGTGGATAGCGGGCCGCTGCACGTGGCCGCCGCGCTGGGCAAGCCCGGCGTGGCCATCTTCGGGCCCACCGATCCGGCGCAGACCGGCCCGTACGGCGGCAGCTTCACGGTGCTGCGCAGGGCGGATGCCATGACATCGTACAAACGGCGCAACGAAATCGACGCGAGCATGCGCGCGATCGGGCCGGATGCCGTGTTCGACGCACTTCTGCCGCGGCTGGCGGGGCGAAACCATCCGGCGGACTGTCTGGCTTGAAACTACTTTTTCCCAAGCCCTACGCGGATTTCGTGGCCCGCCTGCGCGTGCCATGCGGTTTCGTGCTGGTGGCCGCGTTTGCGTGGTTTTCGCATCCGGACGCGCGCTCGCTGACCTGGGGACTGCCGGTTTCGCTGGTGGGGCTGGCGGCGCGCGCCTGGGCCGCGGGACATCTGGCGAAGAATCGGACATTGGCTACCAGCGGCCCGTATGGATACACGCGCAATCCACTGTACCTGGGCACGTTGACGGTGGCGGCGGGACTGGCGATCGCGGCCCGCAACGGAGGTCTGGGCGCGCTGTTCGCAGGTGTATTCCTGGGGGTCTATCTGCCCGTGATCCAGCTCGAGCAGCAGCACTTACGGAGCTTGTTTCCGGCTTACGACGAATATGCCGCGCGCGTGCCCGCCTTGCTGCCCCGGATGACTCCCGCGGGCGATCGGCACCCGTTCCAGTGGGCGCTCTACTTGAAGAACAGGGAATATCAGGCGGCGGCGGGGTTCTTGGTGGGGGCTCTGTTTCTGTTGTGGAAGGCGATGGGGTGAAGATACCCCGTGGCGCACGCCGACGGGCGTACGCCACGAGAGGTTTGCTACTTACTGCTGCGGGACGGTGCCGGCGGCGAACAGCGGAGACCAGGCGCCACCGTTATTGCGCACCAGTTTGAAGGCCATCGCTTCGCCGGGTTTGGCAGACTGCATGGCATTCTTCACATCGGCGGCCGAGGTCACGCGATGGCGGTTGATCTCCACCAGCACGTCGCCCTTCTGCAGGCCGATGTCTTCGGCGAACGAACCAGGCTCCACGCTGGCGATCACCACGTTGCCGGCTTTGAGGCCCATCTGATCGCGGTCGGCGTCAGTCAGGTTCTGGATGTTGACGCCCAGGCGCGCATGCGTGGCGGCACCTTCGGAGTCGTTATCGGCTGAGTCGGGGGAGGGTTTGCCGGCTCCGTTGTCCGCGATGATGGCGGCACGGTCGCCGATCTTGACCGGCAAAGTGAGGGTCTTGCCATCGCGGAAGACCTTGAGATCCACGGTCGAGCCAGGCTGCGCCGCGGAGATCATGTTGACGAGTTGGTCGCCGTCTTTCAGGGCTTGGCCGTTGACTCCGACGATCACGTCCGCGGCATGCACGCCAGCATTAGAAGCCGGTCCACCTTCGGTGACGGATTGCACGAACACGCCGCTCGATGCGCCGTAGGCTTTGAGCAGCGAGGCGTTCTCTTCGCGGGCGAACTGAATTCCGATCGCGCCGCGGGAGACTTTGCCGTTCTTGATGATCTGGTTGTAGGAGTTCACGGCCAGATTGATGGGCAGCGCGAAGCCAATGCCTTCGAAGTTGCCGCTGCCGCTGACGATCATGGTGTTGATGCCGACCACTTCGCCATTGATGTTGAGGAGCGGGCCTCCGCTATTGCCGCGGTTAATGGCGGCATCGGTCTGGAGGAAGCGCTGCAACTGATGGCCGGATTCGCCGAGGTCACGGCCCTTGGCGCTGATGATACCGGCGGTCATGGTCTGGTCGAGGCCGAAGGGAGAGCCAATGGCGACGGCCCAGTCACCGACTTCGATGGCGTCGGAGTTGCCCATGTGGAGCGGAGTGAGTTGCTTGCCGGCGTCGATCTTGAGGACCGCGAGGTCCAGTTCCTGATCGGTCCCGATCAGCTTAGCGGGATACTCGGTGTGGTCGTTGGGCAGCTTCACTTGCAGACGCGTAGCATTCTCCACGACGTGATAGTTGGTCAGGATGTAGCCGTTGTGATCCACGACGAAGCCTGAGCCCAAGCCCATGGCGCGGCGGGGCTGCTGCTGCGGCATGTTAGGCATCATCTCGCCGAACGGGTTCATGTCGCCGAAGGGATTTTCGCCCTGCTGGCCGTTGAAGGACCAGCGGGTATTGGAGCGCTTCTCCTGAATCGTGCTGATGATCTGCACGACGGAAGGCTCGGTTTCCTTGGCGATCTTGGTAAACGAATTGGATAGTTGAACCGGACTGGGAATGGTCAGCGCGGCGGGCACGGGGGCGGCCGCGCTGGCGATCCCGGTGTGGCTCACCAGGTTGGCGGTTAGTAACCCCGCGCAGAAGAGTAAGAGCGCAAGGGTAACGTGGCTTCTGTTTAGCTTCATGTTGTTGTCCTTTGTTTCGAAAAGAGTTTATTTCTAAGTTGGCTTAAATACCGTTCATGCTTGTGGTTGGCGGCGGCGCAAAGAACACCACCGTGATCACGAAGTACTGGGGAGACAGTTCCATTTCCCACGCGCGCACCAGCACGATGGGAGCGCTGGCCAACTCCGGCGGCGCAGGGAGTTCGGGTTTGCGCAACCGGCTGGCGATCAGCCGCGGCCGGGGCGGCACGAAGCGCTTGGGTGCAAACGAAATGGCCGGCGCGGCAGGGGCATTCAAATGTGCGAGCGTCATACCTGCGACGGGGATTTCCTGCACGCCGACCGGGGGCGTGGTTCGGGCGGCCACCATGAGGGCCGCGGCGGCCAGGGCGCCGGCCGCCATCCAGCCGGAGCGAGAGAGGCGCGGTGTCGCGTTGCGGTCCGCCTGCAGCAGAGCCTCCACGCGTGCGCTGATCTGCCAGCGCTTGCGGGACGTGGCGCCGGGCGCGAGTTGGGGAGCCGGCGCGCGGCGCGTGACTTCATGCAGATGCGTGAGGCACAAGGCATACGGCCGCGGCTCGCCGGTAGCGGAGACCACCCAATCGTCGCAGGCCATTTCGCGCTCGATTTTCAGATGGCGTCCGATCCAATAGATGGCCGGGTTAAAGAAGAGGAGCGCGTCGGCAATGGCGTGCGCCAGTTGCGTCCAATCGTCCCAGCGGCGCAAGTGGGCGCTCTCATGGGAGAGCACCTGCTCAAATTCCTGGGGCGTCAATTCGTCCAGCACGGATTGCGGGAAGACGATGGCGCGGTGGAGGAATCCGGCGGCCATCGGCACGCGCGCCTCAGACGAAGCCAGAACGCGGATGGAGCCGCGCTGGCCGATCGAAGTTGCCCGCTGTTTCAGGCCGTGAATATAAGCGATACTCCAGGCGACACGGGCCAGCAGGATGGCGGCGATTGCCAGCCAGGCCAGCATCGCGTATACGGGCCACTGGGCGGTTACCGGGACGGTCAGCGGCGCCGAGGCGACCGCGGGCGAGGCAAGGGCGGACGCAGTCGTTGGCCTGGGGATCAGCAGCAGGACCGGGGTGACGATCACCAGAAGCAGCGCGGTGAACCAGATGGCATGCCGGGTAGCGGCATTGGAGCGCGGCACCAGACGGACCATAACGCTGGCCAAACCGGCCAGCAGGATTCCGAGCCAGATGCTGTTCAGGGCGGTGGAAACCGTTACGGCCGCCACAATATTAGTCCAATCAAGCCAGCTCATTGCGCACCCCCTCCTTCGCCCGCGATCAGCCGTTTCAGCCTGGACAGTTCGTTTTCATCCAACTGCTCATCTTTCAGCACATTTAGAATAAGCAGTTCCGGCGAATCCTGAAAGAAACGCTTCACCAGATTGCGAACCGCCTTCCGGCTAGCCTCACCGCGTTCGACTACAGGATGATAGACGAACGCGCGGCCTTCTTTGGTATGACGAACGTAACCCTTTCGCTCCAGGATGCGGAGGGTAGTAAGAATAGTGTTATAAGCTACGGCCGGGTTGGCCATGCCGGCCACGACGTCGGTGACCACGGCGCATCCTTTGTCCCAAAGGATTTCCATGATGGGGAGTTCGGCCTCGGTAAGGGTGGGCGACTGTTTGCGTGCCATTGGGCGATTCTCTTAATGAATTAAGAATTGCTCTAATTCAGTTTTACAATGACGGGGGGCAGGCTGTCAACTAATTTTTTAAGAATTGAGAGAAACGGGATGGGCGAATTCGCATTTTGTGACCAACGAACCCAATAAGTGCTTTGGCTGCCGCAAATTGAGAAATGCACGAAGCCAAGGCTGGCCGCTTGCCCGTGGCGCGGGTTAAGCCGGCTGCGGGCTGCATAGGCCTCCCTCCAAAACCGAAAAGCCGGATCGTTTATTCGTCATTGTGAAAGACGGGGCGGGGCGGAGTGGGGGAAGATTGCGCCATTGTCGTCATCCTGGCCAGTTTCGCTTGCGGGACAACCTGCGCGCCATTACCCAAATCGACCGTCCTCTCCGGCCCGCATCCATTGGTAAGACAGGTTGACTGCCGTGGTGCCCATTTTCATCTCCATGGGGGGTCGGAATCCGACCAGGTGGCTTCGCTTCGTAATTCATTGAATCCCATGGGGGTGAGGGCGGATTTGGCGGTTCGGGGGCGGGGGGGGCGGGCGCGAGCGGGGCTTCAGGGACGGCGGGACGTTGGGCGTTGCGGGCGGCCTGGAGGCTTTGAGGTGGTTCATGCCGCGTTCGATGGAGCGTTCGATGGCGGTTTCGTAGCGGACGCCATCTTGCATGAAGGCGCGGGCGAGGAGGTCGTCCGGTTCGTGCGGGTCGGCCGGGAACGACTCTTGCTGGCCCTTGCTTATGCACAATTCATGAGCCTCCCGCTTGTTCCAGTCGATGCAGTTCAGGATGGTGGATTCTTCGCGGTAGATGCCGGTTTCGAGGGCAAAGGCGCGGTCGAGACGCCATTGGGCGGCGGCGATGCGTTTGACCACGAGTTCTTCGCTGTCGCCGACGGGGCGGGGGCGGAGGAAGGCTTCAGTATTCTCGCCTTCGCGGATGAAGTATTTGTCGCCGGAGAGGCGGTGGGTGAGGCCGTTGCGGCTGGAGGCGGCTTTGCCTTCGGGGGTGCGGGGGCCCGTCGATTTCTGGGCGTTGCGGCAGTTGGAATCGGTTTGGTTCGATTTCACGATTGATGCCCTTTCGCTTTCAGGGTAGCGGGGGGATTTTGGGACTACAGGTACGATTCTTGCAAGCGGTTGAAAGGAGGAGGGAAATTTGTTGGCCTGGATAAGTGACCGAAAACCGGCGCTGCTGGACTAAATGTCCCGCAGCCTCTGCTTTTTCGGAGGGACAATGCCGCAAGCGGCGAGCCTGCCCACGCGGGGTCACACATTTGTTCCAACCGGCTCGGCCGGCGGCCCGGCTGAAGCGTGCGCCACAGGCAAGCGGCCAGTGATCACGAGAAATGTCCAATCGACAATTGGAGGGCGCTTTCGACGCTGCCCCGCGCGGGTCTCGCCGCAAGAAACAACGGGATGTTACGCGTAAGCGGTTGATGGGAAAGGATGAAAAGGCGGGTGCCGGTCAGATCCGGGGATGCTATCCTATCTCCAGTGACGAAGAGCGTTTTGGCGAAGGTCTCGGTCTTTTTGGCACTGGCGGCTTCGGCATTCCTGCTCGTATATCCGACGGGCAGCGGCTACTGGGGCGGCGAGTTCCACAGGACGACGCTGCTTCAATCCGCAGGCCCGGGGATCCTGGTTCTGCTGGCGTTCCCCGTGCTCGTTACCCTGCTTCCGGTTCTGTTCCCCAAGCGGGCCATTTGGATCGGGGCGGCTTTTACCATTTCGGCTTTCGCTATTCTTGGCGGATTCTCGATCGGTTTTTTCTATATCCCCGCGGCGGCGGCCGTGCTGTTGGCAGCCCTGACATGCGAGCGAGCCTCATTGTTGCTCTCTTAGCCGCGGGCGCGTCGCTCTACGCGCAGACGTGCGGGCCTTCGGGCGCGGTCTGGCGCAGCCTCGACGCGGTCCAGATGCCGGACGATATGCGATTGCCCGCCGCGGAACGGACTGCGCGGAAGATCAGAATTCTGCGCGAGGCTCTGGATGCCGCGCCCAACGATGTGTTTCTGCATGAGGAATACCAGCACGTTCGCATGGGCAGGATGGAGGCCGACCGTCCCCAGGTGATGGAAGAGTACGAAAAGCTGCTGGCACAACATCCGGAGGATGCGGTTTACCTGTACCTGGCGGCAAGGGCGGAAGCCGGCCGCAACACCGCGCAGTCCATCACACGGCTGGAGCAGGCCATCGAGCGCGCACCGAAGTTCGGGCTGCCCGAACTGCTGCTTGCGCAGATTTACTCCGCTCCATCCCACGCGGATGCCGCCAGAGTGAAACAGCATCTCGACAGGTTCGAGGCGGTTTGCCCCGAGAGCGTCCGGGCATTTCCCGATTTGCGCTGGAGCAAAGACATGGCCGTGGTGGCGCAGGTTAGCGCACGCATCCGGCGTAATCTCAAGGACCGCACGGATTCCGAAGCCCTGGCGGCTTACGCGGTATTGTGGGGACTGGAAGCGGCGCAGCGCAAGTCCGACGAGCAGGCCGAAAATGTGGCGCGGTTGAAGCGGGATGTGGCGCGCCTGTTCGCCCCCGATGTGCCACGCAACGCGGTGTGGCTCGCGACGCTCCGATCCGTCGTATTCATTCAAGACGGCGTCGATGAATACGCGAAAGCGGCGGAGCACGAGATCGCCACGCGCTTCCCCAATTCCGCATCCGCCGTAAGAGAGGCGTACCTCGCAGCCCGGGATCCAAACCCTCGCCCCAAGGACGGCACGCGGGAGCAGATGGCAGCCTACTGGCGCAAGGAATGGCAGCCGGCGGTTCCCCTGGCGCGCCGGTTTCCCGGCTCTCTGGCGATCGCGAGCAGCGCAGCCTGGGCCATCGTCCGCGATACGTCCGCGACGCCCGCCGAAATCCACGAAGTCGTGGGCCTGTTTCTGGCGGCCGCAAAAGCCGATCCGGATGGAATGCCGACGCTGCCTCCGCAGCCCATCGAGATCGCGCAAGGGCTGGCCGAGCGCGGGATTCCGGAAGATATTCCGGACCTTGTTTTCGCCGGCCTGGCAGCGGTCGAGCGGGGGTTCTCGCCCAACTACGCAAACGATGTTTCGGGTGAATCCGCCAGGGATCTGCGGGAGCAGCACGACCAGATGACTTTTTGGGGCTATAACGCCCTGGCGGAAGCTTACGTCCGGCTGGGACGGGGGGCCAGCGCCAAGGATCTGCTTATCCAACAGGACAATATCTTGAACCGCCTGCGTCCCGCCGATTCCGCGCCTGCCGGCGAAAAGTTCCGATTTGCCGAGGACGAGGCCATGTTCTGGTATCTGAAAGGCCTGTTCGCGGAGACTGAAGGGCGCAAGACCGACGCGCTGATCGACTATCGAAACTCGATTGCGACCTATCCGCCGCGACGCCCGTCACCCGACCGCCGCGACGAGGCGCTGCGGGCGGCGCAGCGGGTCTGGAAGGAACTCGGCGGCACGATGCAGGGATGGAATGATTGGGCCGCCCACAGTTCGCTGGGCAACTTCGACGCGGGCAGCGGCGCCACGAACGCCTGGAAGAAGCTGCCGGCCAACCTGACGTTTACTGATACTCTCGGCCGCCAGTACAAGCCGGGGGACCTGGCGGGCAAGACCACCCTGGTGACGTTATGGGCCAGTTGGTGCGGCCCCTGCCGGGCGGAGCTGCCGTACTTCGAGAAGCTTTACCGGCAGTTCCAAGGGCGCGACGATATCGTGCTGCTGGCGTTCGACGTGGATGACGATGTCGCGGACATGCAGCGGGCCCTCGGGGAACTGAAGGTAACCATTCCAGCCGTTTATGCCGCGCCGTTTGTTTACTCGATGCTCGCCGAGATGGCCATTCCGGCCAATTGGCTGGTGACGCCGGAGAGAACGGAGCTGCTGTCCATGCGCACGACGACGCTTCCGGAATGGCAGGCGCGGATGGCGGAGGTGCTGGAAAAGGCCGCGGGGCGGTAGCGATTGGGCGGGGTCTGGAGAACCCGCGCAGGCCTGGCGGCCTGCCCGACAGTCGCTAGCCGAAGAATTTTACGGCCATGCGCTGCCACCAGGGCCAATCGTGGCCCGTACCGTTGCCCCAGACATCCAACCAGTGGGGAATCTGCTTGGCGTTCATGATGCCGTCGAGGCGCAGGTTCTCATTCAAGCAAATGTCGGTTTCGCCGGTGGCCAGCACCATTTTCATGCCGTTTCGATACTCGCTGAGATATCGATCGTCGGTCATGTTGGGCAGGAAATCGGGCGGGCAATTGAAGTAACAATTGTCGTCGTAGTAGCCGTTGATGAACTGATGGATATCGAATGCGCCGCCCATGCTGACGCAAGGGCCCACCAGCTCGGGATGGCGCAGCGCGAAGTTCACGCAGTGATAGCCGCCGAAGCTGCAGCCGGTGACCGCCACGCGGGCCTCGGGATTGCGTGAGCGGATGAACGGCAGTGCCTCGTGAATCACGTAATTCTCGTATTGGAGATGACGCAGGGCGCGCTCGCGCGGAGGAATCTTTTTGTTGTACCAGCTTTCGGAATCCACGCTATCGAGACAGTAGGCCTGCAGGCGGCCGGCATCGTACTGATAGCCGATGGCGCCGATCATGCCGCGCTCTTCGTAGTCGTAGAAGCGGCCCATGGAGGTGGGGAAAACGATGACGGGCATCCCGGAATGCCCGAACGCCAGAAGCTCCATGTCGCGCTGCAGATGGGGACTGTACCACTTATGATATTCTCGGTTCACTCGGAACAGTATAGCTTGAACGCGTGGCCACTATGGGGCGGCTACGGAGAGGATCACGGGGGCGCTGGCCAGTCCGTCGATCGCGATGACCAGGGGATAGTCTCCAGAGGCGAGTTGCGGCACCTGGATGTTCGCCTGGGCCAGACCTACGTAATAGGGCGTCAGTCCGAGAAATTGGATGGGGGCGTCCGTGCCGCCAATCGTGGCGGTGGCGGAGAGAAGGCCATAAGCGAGGGGGTTGAGCGGAGCGCCCACGCCATCGAGGGGCGTATTGGAGAGGCTGCCGATGCCGGTCAGATAGACTACGGTCACGGAACCCGCGGCCGCGGGATGATCGGGCGTGATCAGGATGCCGGCGGCATCGGTGGCCACGGCCCGGCTTCCATCGAACTGGAAGACGCCGGGAGCGGCGGCGGCGATGGCGATGGGAAACTCCAGGCTCATCCCCAGCGGCGAGCGGACCAGGACGGTGGCGCTGCCGGGCTGCGCTTCAAAGGGTACCTGGAAGTTGATCTGGGAGGTATCGGCGTAGAGCATGGGACTCGAGAATCCGTCGATCGAAACGCTGACGCCCGCGAGATCGCCAGGCAGCGGCAGGCCGGCCGGCTCGGCCGCCTGTGAGGCGAAGCCCGCGCCGAAGATGGTGGCGAGGCTGCCGGGCGAAACGGCTCCCGCGAAGCTGGCGGAGTTGGTGACCGCGCCGATGGCGGGCGCCGTCTGGCAGCACGAGGTGAGCAGGACCGGCGAATCCGTGACCGTGAGGCTGGTTCCCTGAACGGGCGTCGCGCCGCCGAAAATATCTCGCACGGTGCGCGCCTGCAGCGCGGCGGGTATAGTGAATGCGGCGTTTCCGGCCGGGTTCCACAAGATGACGCCCTGTCCGCCGGCCGCGAGGGTCAGCCAGATTTGCCAGGTGCCGGAGGAGTCGATCAGTGCCTGGGTGAGAGATGCGCCCGACAGCCAATCGAACAGATAACGATAGGCCTGGCCCGCCGCGGTGAGGGCATAGGGGCTGGTCTGCTCGGTGCCCACGCAGAAGGACGAAGCCGCGCCCCAGGTGTACCAGTCAAAACGTCCGGAGCCATAAGCCAGGTCGGTGAGATACTTGCGCACGAGGTAGGCGGCGGCCTGCGCGGGTGGCGTGGTGGTATCGCCGGATGCGCCCTCGGTATCCCACAGGGGCAACGCCCCGAGACCGTATTTGTTCATGACCAGGCGGACATTGGCGAGCAGCGGGCCGGTAGATTCGGGAGGCGTGGCGTAGATGTGATAGCCGATGACGTCCACATACTGGCCCGCTCCCGTAGCCAGGAAGGTATCGAGATAACCTGCCGAATAAGCCGCGGGTGACATCACCGTAATCTGGGGATCGACGGCTTTGAGGGCCAGGTAAGCCGCCTGAGTCAGTTGCGCGAGTTGTGCGACGGTACCTGTAAAGTAAGTGTTGTCATTAGGCTCGTTCCAAATTTCGTAATAGCGGATGCGGCCCTTATAGCGTTGGGCGACGGCGGTGACATAGTCGCTCCAGTCCTGGATATTGGTGGGCGGGGCGGGAGCACCGGCGCCCACGTAGTTCACGTCGTCCGGATTCGAGGACGCCCACGCGGGAGTCTGGCCGAGAGTGAGTATGATATCGGGTATGCCGTTCGCCTGGGCGGCGGCCACCCAGGCGTCCAGCGGCGCGAAGTTCCAGACGCCGCGGAGCGGTTCGAGGGCGGTCCAGGCAGTGCCGGAGTCCCAGAGACGCAGAGTTCCGAAACGGGCGGCCGGCCAGGGTACACCGCCATAGACTGGCTGGCCGCCGGCGCCGGTGAACGAAGCGTCATCCACCGAAAATGTTCCGGGGGCGGTGGCTTGAATCATGAGTAGCACGGAACCCGTATCGTTAATCTGACCGGTGACGGAGAACTGCTGCCAACTCGCGGTAAGGTGCGCGGCCGCGTTGGCGTAGTAGTTATAGGGGGTATTCTGATTCTGCAGGATCAGATTGACGCTCATTCCCGGTTGCCCGCGCAGCCAGACGGCGAAGGTGTAGGACAAACCGGAAGTTACAGTCAGAGGCTGGACTAGCTGTACGGCGCCGCTGACGACAGCCTGCACATCGACCTGCTGCGCCGCGGATCCACTATGCGGGACGGTGGTATCTTCCGAGTAAGTCACGGTGACGTCCGCCCATGAGGAGTTATCGTTCCAGTCGATGGCTACATTGCCGGAGATCGGGTTATTTGTCCCGACGGAAACGAAGGGCGGCTCAAATCCGGGGTTGGACAGAACGCCTTCGAGAAAATGGGCGACATGAATGCCGAAGAATGAAGTGGGGATGGGGCCAAGATTGGGCGTGGGCGGCGCGGATCCGGGGACATAAGAGACAGCGGCGTCATCGATCCAGACCGTGCCGGGGCTGCTGAGGGCGATCATGAGGGTGGCGCCGGTGCTGACGACGATGTAGCCGTGAATGGCAATCTGCTGCCAGCCGGGGGCGACGGCGGCGTAAGTATCCAGGTAGGATTCGTAGGGCGCCGAACCATCCTGGATGCGGAAAATGACTTGCGTTCCGGGATCGCCGCGTACCCAGACGGTGGCGGTGTAGAGCGATCCCGCGACCACGGAAATGCTTTGCAGAAACTGGGCTTCGCCGCTGCCGATGGATGAGACGGCCATCTTCTGGCAGGATGCGCCGGTATGCGGGTTATTGGTTTCCTGCGCGTATTGAACCGTGGAATCGGACCAGGTGGAGTTGTCGGACCAGCCGTTGGCGATGCTTCCGGCGATCAGGCCATTGTTGGCGGAGAAAGGGACATAGGGGCTTTCGAAACCGGGATTGACTAGAGGGACGTTGGTAGGGGTGGCGGCGGGCGCGACGACGGGCGCGGTGAGGATGGCGGCTGCCGATAGCTGGAGGAGGAAGCGATAGATACCGGTCATCGAGCTTATTGTCGCGCGGTTGCAGGTTGAGGGAGGACGACACTTGTGCGGGTTGCAGCGCTAGCGCCGTGTCACCCAACAGCCCCAACATCGGTGCGTATCACCGCGCAACCCTCCGGGGTAGATGACGCTGGGATCGCCTGAAGCCTCAGCGTTTTGAAGGATTGCCGATAAATGCAACAGATTTTCTTAACTGGCTGTCGAAATGCTACGCACTGCGGCATCCGTGAAGACCATTTTGAAGGAGTCGGAGCATCTAATCCGCCTGGTGCTGGTGGCGGCGATCCTGGTGGTGGTGTTCCTGGTGATCCGGAAGGCCGTGGTACCGGCGGGATTCGGCAAATATGGGCACTACCGGGCGGGAGCCCTGGACGATGTGCGGGCGCGGGCCGTGTCGTTCGCGGGACGCCAGGCGTGCGAAGCCTGCCACAGCGAGGTGGTCCAAACAAAGAGCCAGGGCAAGCACGCGCAGGTCGGCTGTGAAGCGTGCCACGGCCCGCTGGCCGGGCACGCCGGCGACCCGATGGCGAACCAGGCGGTAAAGCCCGACCCGGCCACGCTTTGCGTGCGGTGTCACGAGGCGGATTCGGCGAAGCCGAAAGGCTTTCCGCAAGTGATTTCGAGCGAGCATGCGGGAGGGACGTCCTGTGGCGCGTGTCACAACCCACATCGTCCGGCCATATAAGAACGGAGACTGAGTCATGGAGCTGAATCGGCGGCAACTGCTGGCGGGAGCGGGCAAGTTCATTATCCTGTCGGGGGCGGCGCGTGCGGCGCTGGACGGCGACGCTCCGCGGTACGACACGGCCAAGCACTGGTGGGGGATGACCATCGATGTCGGCAAGTGCATCGGCTGCGGGAATTGCGTGCGCGCCTGCGCGGCGGAAAATGGCGTACCCAAAGGATACTTCCGCACGTGGGTAGAGCGCTACGAAGTGAACGGAGGAGACATGGAGCACCCCCAAGTGGATTCGCCGGACGGGGGATTCAATGGATTTCCTCCCCGTCACGAAGCCGGAGCCAAGAGCTTCTTCGTTCCCAAACTCTGCAACCATTGCGCGGATTCACCGTGCGTGCAGGCGTGCCCGGTGGGCGCCACATTCGATTCTCCGGACGGGGTGGTCCTGGTCGACGAGAAATATTGCGTCGGATGCCGTTATTGCATCCAGGCTTGCCCTTACGGATGCCGGTATCTGCACCCTACCAAAAACACTGCCGACAAATGCACTCTGTGCTACCACCGCATCACCCGGGGACTCACGACAGCCTGCGCGGAAGTCTGTCCCACGGGCGCGCGGAAGCTGGCCGATTTAAAGAACCCCGCCGATCCGGTACATGAGTTTCTGCGGTCAAACAACGTCCAGATCCTGAAGCCGTATATGGCGACCCGCGCCAAAGTCTACTACAAGGATCTGGACGGAGCGGTGAGGTAAAGGAGCGATATGGGACCGGCCGGCGTGCAAGGCTTCATGTATCCGAACGAGGTGGAGCTGCAGTGGAGCGTTCTGATCGTTCTGTATCCGTATATCACGGGCCTGGTGGCGGGCGCGTTCATTCTGGCATCGCTGTCGCGCATTTTCAATATTGCAGCCGTCAAGCCGATCTACCGGCTGTCGCTGCTGACGGCGCTGGCCTTTTTGCTAGTGGCGCCACTGCCGCTGCAACTGCACCTGGGGCACCCCGAGCGCTCGTTCGAGATGTACCTGACGCCGCACAAAACATCCGCAATGGCCATGTTCGGCTTCGTGTATTTGTGGTACCTGCTGGTGGTGCTGCTGACGGAGATCTGGCTGGACTACCGCGGGGACATCGTGCGGCTGGCGCAGACCCATCGCGGGCCGATGAAGTGGATTTATGCCGCCCTGACTTTGGGGTCGTATAACGTGAGCGCGGCTTCGCGGCGCATCGACGACCGGGTGGGCTGGGCGGTGACGTTGATCGGCATCCCGTCCGCCTTCCTGCTGCACGGGTATGTGGGCTTCATTTTCGGCGCCGTGAAAGCGAATCCCTGGTGGTCAACACCGCTGATGCCGATCGTATTTCTGTTCTCGGCGATGGTTTCGGGCATTGCGGCTGTGCTGGTGGTTTACCAGGCGACCACGCGGATCCGCAAGAAGGAGGCGGACATGCTCTGTCTCGACACGGTGGCCAAGTACCTGTTCTATGTCTTCCTCATCGACTTCTCGCTTGAAATGCTGGACCTGGTACACCGCATGTACGAATCGAACGAGTCGTTCCGGGCGCTGGATTTCATGGTACACACGCGGCTGTACTTTTCGCAGATCGTGGTGCAGATCTACCTGGGCACGCTGCTGCCGATCGGTATGCTGGCGGTGACGCAGGTGGTGAAGTTGAGAGCGCCCATCCGGCGGGTGCTTTACACCACAGCGGCCAGCCTGACACTGATGGGCATTCTGGCCATGCGCTGGAACGTGGTAATCGGCGGGCAGTTGTTCTCCAAGAGCTTCCTCGGCTACACGACGTATAAAATGGCGTTCGCTACGCGCGAAGGGCTGCTGCCCGCCATCGCGCTGATGATCCTGCCGTTCCCGATTCTGTGGGCGCTGCTGAAGCTGCTGCCGCCGTGGGAGGGACAGAAGGCCACGTGATCGAAGCGGACATCGGCGTACTGGTGCGGGACCTGCAGGACCTGCAGCGCCGGGTCCAAAATCTGGAGCAGCGCCTGGGAGCGCGTGACGGGCCGCCGGCGGACGCGGAGGAGCCGGCCACGGCCGAACCGGAGAAGGCCCTGGCACCCACTGCGGCGGATGCAGGCCCTGGGCTGCCGCCCAACGCACTGCCTATATTCGGACGGGCTCTGCTGGCGATCGCCGGCGGTTACATCCTGCGCACGCTTACGGAAATGGGCTTGCTCTCGCATGCGGCGGGTGTGACCGCGGGGCTTGTTTATGGCGTGGCGTGGCTGATCGTGGCCGTGCGGCTGCCGCAGAAGCCGAAGTTCGCCGCGGCTGTCGCCGCCGTCACTTCGGTGGCCATCGTAGCGCCGCTTCTGTGGGAGGCATCGGCACGGCTGAATGCCATCTCTTCGTGGACCTGCGCCGCGGTGTTGGCCGGCTACGTGGCACTGAGCCTGGCGCTCTCCGTTAAGGCCGGGAGCCTGGTGGTTCCGGGCATCGTCTCGCTGGCCTCCGCCGCGGTGACCGGGCTGCTGCTGCTGGCTACCCACGATCTCTATCCATACACGTTGGCCCTGCTGGCCATGGCCGCAGCGATGGAACTCGAGGCGTGCCGCGGACGGGAGGGCGGCTGGCGATGGTTCACGGCAGCTTTGGCCGATCTGGCCGTAATCCTGCTCACCTGGATCGTCGCGCGGCACGAGCTACCCGAAGGATACGCGGCTATGCCGGCGCACGCGTCGCTAGTGGCGCAAGCGCTGCTTCTGGGGATCTACGTGGCCAGCGCGGCGACACGCACCCTGATCCAAGGCCATTGTTTTACTGTATTCGAGACAGCCCAGACGGCGGCGGCGCTGGCGATCGGAATTGGCGGGGCAGCGGCGAGTGTCGCGCATATCGCCGGCGGTACCGCGGCGTTGGGTTTGTGCGCCCTGGCCGGCGGCCTGGCATGTTACGTGGTGTCGTTCGTGGTGGCCGGTTTGCGAGTGAAGTGGAATTTCCGCGCCTGGGCGACGTTTGGCCTGTTCCTGGTGCTGGCGGGCACGTTCCTGCCATTTTCGGGTTCGCAATACTGGATTTCCTGGTGTGCATGCGCGGTAGCGTGTTGCTGGATCGCCAAGGCGTCCCATCGACCCACGCTGGGCCTACACGGCGCAGTCTACCTGCTGCTAGGCTCGCTGGCGTCGGGGTTGATGGCGCAACCCGTGGCGCAGTTATTCGGCGCGGGCGGCGGCGCACCCCAGTGGGGATGGGCTTCCCTGGTGGTGGCTGCGGCAGGGCTCTCGTGGGTGGCCGTGGTCCTCAGTTCGCCGGGAGAAACGGCGCGCTGGCGCAACCAGGCTTCCTTGTTTATCTTCGCGGCCATCGTCACCTGGATTCTAGCCGGCGCGGGAACATATGGGCTGGTTTCGATCTGGCGGGGCAGCGGAACTCCCGCCGATACTCTGGGGACGGTCTTCCTGACGTGCTTCTCGGTGGCGCTTGCATGGTCGGGCATCCGCCAGCACAAGAAAGAACTGGTCTGGCTGGTGTACGGGTTCATGGCGCTGTGCGCGTGGAAACTTGTCGCACGCGACTTTCAGCACGAACATAGCCTGGCGCTGGTGGTATCGCTTTTGTCTTACGGTGGAACGTTGATCCTGCTGCCGCGGATTCTGCAAAGCAAACCGGCGTAGCCCGGCACCCTTCACGACGCTCCTTCGCGCGAGAATAGGACGATGATCCTGGGTTCCTCCGCGCGTACGTACGCAGCACTTTGTGCCACACTCCTCATGGTCCCGGCGGCTTGGGCACAGGTGTCCGCGTCGATTTCGGGAAAAGTGGAGGACGCCTCCGGTAGTCCGGTCGCCGGCGCCCGGGTGACGGTGAAGAGCCTGGAGACGGGCGCCTCGCGCACCGCGGACACCACGGCCGAGGGAAATTACCGGGTGCTCTCGCTGCCGCTTGGGGCACAGGAGGTGAAGGCCGAGAAGCCGGGATTCAAGGCGGCCTTGCGGACCGGCATCAACCTGCGGGTGGGGCAGGAGGCGGTGGTCAACCTGCGGCTGGAAGTCGGCGAACTGGCGCAACAGGTGACCGTATCGGAACAGGCGCCGGTGGTGAACACGACGACCGGGTCGGTGGCGGGACTGGTGGGCGGGAGCGAGGTGAAGGATCTGCCGCTGAATGGGCGCAGCTTCGATAACCTGATCACGCTGAATCCGGGATCGATCAACTACAGCGCCATGAAGAGCGCCGGCACGAGCACCAGCGACGGCAACACATTTTCGGTGGAGGGACGGCGGACCGCGGAGAACCTGTTCCTGTTGAATGGAATCGAATACACGGGCGCCAGCCAACTGGCGGTGACTCCGGGGGGCGTGAGCGGCGAGTTGCTGGGTATCGACGCCATCCGGGAATTCAACGTGCTTACCGATACCTACGGAGCGGAGTACGGCAAGCGGGCAGGCGCGCAGGTGAGCGTGGCGACGCAGGCCGGCACGAACGCCGTGCATGGAACGTTGTTTGAGTTCCTGCGCAACAGCGCGCTGGACGCGCGCAACTTCTTCGATCAGGGGTCCACGCCGCCGTTTCGCCGCAACCAGTTCGGCGGCGCGCTGGGCGGGCCGCTACGGAAGAACAAGCTGTTCCTGTTCGGCAATTATGAAGGCTTCCGGCAGGCGTTGGCGGTGAGCAACGTGGCGGTGGTTCCAGACGCGCAGGCGCGCCTGGGTTTGCTGCCCAATGCGGCGGGGGTGTATACCAAGGTGGCGAACTTGAATCCGGCGATGCTCGCCTATACGGCTTTTTGGCCACAGCCTAACGGTCCAGAGAGGCTGGTGAACGGGCTGCCGACCGGCACGGCGCTGGCTTACAACAATCCCCGGCAGTCGATCCGGGAGGATTTCGGCACCACGCGCGCCGACTACACGTTGCGCCCCAGCGATTGGCTGGCGGGAGTCTACACGATCGACGACGGGAACAGCCTGGTGCCGCTCTCGGATCCGCTGTTTGCCTCTTACGAGACGCTGCGCGCGCAGGTGGCGAGCGCGCAGGAGACCCACGTTTTTTCGCCGCGATTCCTTAATACATTTGACGCCGGCTTTTCGCGCGCGGGATTCGGCCTGGATTCGTCGCTGCTGTCGTCGTTTCCGGCGAGCGACTCGTTTGTAAACGGGTTGGGGCCGGGGGGCATCGTGATCGGAGGCGGAGTTACCACGACGGCGGCCGGAGCGATCACGTCGGCGGGACCGAACAATGCCGCGAATGTCTGGTCGCGGCGCAACCTGTTTACGTGGACCGACAGCGTGCAGATCGTGAAGGGGATTCATCAGATCAGCGCAGGCGTGTGGTTTCAAAGGCTGCAGGATAACGACGACACTGCGTCGCGGCAATTGGGGCAGGCGAGTTTCGCCAGCCTGACGACCTTTCTGCAGGGCAAGGTGACTACTTTCCAGGTAGTGCCGGCGCCGAGCGAACTGGGCTGGAGGAGTCTGCTGGGCGCGTGGTATTTCGAAGACAACATCAAGCTGCGGCCGAACCTGACGCTGCAGGCGGGTATCCGGCAGGAGTTTACGAACGGATGGAACGAAGCGGACGGGCGCGCCGCCAACTACATCACCAACGGGGATGGAGTGCTCGTCACCACGCCGCTGGTGGGACATTCGGCATTCACGCAAAACAACGCGACACATCTTTTCGGGCCGCGGATCGCACTGGCATGGGATATGTTTGGAAATGGCCGTACCGTTGTGCGGGCCGGATTTGGCACTTACTACTCCCTGATCGACGATCTCAGCTTCCTCTTAAATTCGGTGCCTCCGTATAATGGAGCGCTGTCGTTTGCGAATGTCTCGCTGCCTTCCATCCTGCCGATTCTGCCCAACGTAGCTCCCCCGCCCTCGTGCGGCCCGGGCGTGCCGGCGCCTTGCACCACGTACGCGCCGCAGGGAATCCAGCCCAATGCGAAAACGCCCACGGTGGAGGAATGGCGGTTGACCCTGGAGCGGCAAGTCGATCGCAACACGGTGCTGCGGCTGGCGTACGTGGGATCGTTTGGGTACCATGGCCTGCTGAGCGTGGATCCCAACACGATTCCGGCCGAGGTTTGCACGAACGCCAGCGGCTGTAAGGCGGGCGGAACGCCGGGAACCACCACCAGCACGGTGCCCGAAGGCGCGCAGTACATCCCGGTGGGAAGCCGTCCGAATCCGTATTTGGGAGCCGGTTTCTTCTGGTACACAGAGGGAAATAGCAGCTACAACTCTCTGCAAGTGGATGTCAGCCGCCGTCTGGCGCAGGGGCTGGAATTCCGGGCGAATTACACGTGGTCGAAAAACCTGGACATGAATTCGGCGTTGACCGGCGCGCAGGCCAACAACCAGGCGCAAATGATCCTGGATCGCAACGATTTGGCCAGAGATTGGGGGCCTTCGGCCTTGAACCCCGCCAACCAGGCCGGCTTCTCTTGGATTTATGCGCTGCCCTTCGCGCGCGGCCGGCGCTGGATCGGTGGATGGCAGGTTGACGGAATCGCGACGTTGTTGAGCGGCTTTCCCTTCACGCCGCAGGTCGGCTCGAACCGCTCAGGCGACGGAGACACGCGCAATCCCGACCGGCCATCCTTGAACCCGTCGTTCAGCGGGCCGGTGGTGCTGGGCAACCCGAACGAATGGTTCAACCCGAATGCTTTCGTGCTTCCCGCGGCCGGAACTTACGGAGACCTCGGACGGGGCACTTACCTGGGCCCGGGCCTGGCGGCGCTGGACCTGTCGTTAGTCAAAGACTTCGCGATCAGGGAGCGCATGAACCTTCAATTTCGTTCGGAATTCTTCAACGTGCTGAACCATACCAACCTGGGAACTCCCAACGCCATTGTGTTTTCAGGCAGCGCGGTGAGCCCGTCGGCGGGATTGATCACTACGACGGCAACCACGTCGCGGCAGATTCAGTTCGGGCTGAAGCTGATGTTCTGAAGTGAACGCGGATGCTTGGAACATTCCCCGGTACGCTGCGTAGGTCTAGTCAGATCCTGGAGGGTCCACTTATGGGAATGGGAAGAAAGTTTCCGTCGCCGTTCGCTTCGCTGATCGTATCGCTTTTGGTGGCCATCCGGCTTCCCGCCGCGGATGTTGCACCTGCGATACGCAAAGGCGCCGCCATAGACGCCGAGGTGGGCAAGATCATGAGCCGCACGCATGCCAACGGGATGGCGGTCGCGGTGATCGACCACGGCAAGGTCCAGTATGTCAATGCCTACGGGATCCGCGACGCCAAGGGAGATCCGCTGACCACGGACACGGTCATGTACGGCGCATCACTTACCAAGACCGTGTTTGCCTACACGGTGATGCAATTGGTTGACCAGGGCAAACTGAACCTGGACACGCCGATCAAAGACGATCTGGACAAGCCGCTGCCGAGCTATGGGCCCGATCCGGTTTTCCCGGACAAATACGGGCCGTATAAGGACCTGGCGGACGATCCGCGCTGGGAGAAGATTACGCCGCGTATGTGCCTGACGCATTCGACCGGCTTCAGCAACTTCTGGTTCATCGAACCCGACCACAAACTGCACATTCATTTTGAGCCCGGCACGCACTTCAGCTATTCGGGGGAGGGTCTCATCCTGCTGCAATTCGTGATCGAGCACGGCCGCAAGGCGCAGGGGTTGGGGCTGGATGTTGGCGATCTGACGAAGACCAACTTCGATCGGCTGGGGATGACGCGCACAAGCCTGGTTTTTCATAACGGGGAGGAAACCAATGTGGCCGATGGGTGGAACGATCGGGGCGAGCCGCAGGCCCATGAAAAGCGCAGCAAGGTGCGCGCGGCGGGCTCGATGAATACGACGATTTCCGACCTTTCCAAGTTTACGGCGGCATTGGTACGCGGCGACGGCCTAAGTGCGGCATCGCGCGCCGAAATGACCAAGCCGTCCCTGCATATCGCGACGGCCCACCTGTTTCCTCTCTTCCAGCCCGACGTGCCTTTGCGCGAGCAACGCAAGGACTTGTATTCGGGCCTGGGCGTCACCATTTTCGACGGTCCGCAAGGCCACGGCTTCTACAAAGGCGGCCACGACGGCCAGACTGCCAACACGATGGTTTGCATGGAGGCCAGTGAGCGCTGCGTGTTGATCCTTTCGAACGACGTCCGTTCCGAGGCGGGCTTCGCCGATCTGGTCAGGTTCATCCTCGGCGACACTGGCGTGCCTTATGACTGGGAGTATGGCGACCATGCGGGTCAGTCGTAAGTCTGAGTGAGTCATTCCGCGTGACGGCCGCTAATCACTAAGTCGCACCGATTCGTCCCTCGTTCCAACCGGCGCCTGCCGCAAATATCGCAAGTTAGTGAAGACAAATCCTTTAGTGTTTCCGTATTTCACGCGGCAATTGGTGCGCGGCTTGCCCTTGTGGGAGGCGCAGGTGAAGAAAGGAAACGCAAAATGATGCAGAGGATTTCGAGAATTGGATGCGCCACGCTCCTGGCCGTGCTTGGCGCGCTTGCACAGGAGCATAAATGGGCGGGAAGAACGCTTGACGAGTTCGAGTGGACGGTACACGAGAAGCTCGCGGCGATCCCATTCCATGGAGTTTTCGACACGCTCAACTTCGAGGTGCAAAACAACACGGTGACTTTATCGGGATACGTAATGAACGACAGAGTCAGGCAGGCGGCCGAGCGCGCCGCCGGGCAGATCCATGGCGTAGACGGCGTCGTCAACCGGATCGAGGTGCTGCCCTCGTCACAGCGGGACGACGTGCTGCGCATGAATGTATACCGGGCGATCTATGAGAGACAGCCGCTGGAGAAGTACGGCACGCGTGCCGCTCCGTCCATTCACATCATCGTGAAGAACGGATGGGTCACGCTCGAGGGCATGGTGGATTCGGACGCCGATCGCAGCCTGGTTCATCTCCGTGCGTTGAGGGTAGCCCCCCACGTCGCCAACAATCTGCGGGTAACAGCGGAACTGTAGGAAGGAAACCAGGGGATCCATGACCAAACTACTCTTTATCAGCGGAGCCATGCTGGTGCTATTAATGCAGCCGTCACATGCGTCCGAGGCTTACCGGCGGGCCACCCTCACGGGAGGCGGGGGCAACGGGTGGTGCACGATTGAGGTGACTGTAGACGGCGCGGCGGATGTGGAAGTGTCCGGCGATTCCGGCGTATTGAGAACCCTTTCGGGACAAGCGGCCGGTTGGCGGCGATTTCAATGCAACCGGCCCCTGCCGCGCGACCCGCGCGATTTCCGCTTCGACCGGGTGGGCGGCAGAGGTCTGGTACGGCTGATCCGGAGTCCACGCATGGGTGGAGGCACGGCGGTGGTACACATCGAGGATCCCAAGGGCGGACGCGGAAGCTACGCCTTTACCTTTCAGTGGAGCGGATTCGGAGGGGGCGGTTGGCCGCCGCCCACGCCGGCGCCCCCGCCGGGCACTCCGCCGAGTCCGCCATTCCCGGGGCCGGGGCACACACCCGGTCCGGGAGGGTTCCCGATGGCGCGGGTCATACGGAACTGTCAGGATTCGGTGACGAACCGGCTCAATCGGGATGGGTACGCATACGTCACGTTTGACCGCACGATTCCCAGCGACAATCCCGGCCGCAACGACTGGATCACTGGAACGGTAAATGGGAGGCGAGGATACGAAACGGCGAGGTTCTCGTTTTCCTGTTCCGTCGATTTCAGTTCAGGGACCATCCGTTCGGTCGATGTCCGCCGGCGCTAGAGACGGCGCCGGCAATTCCCAAAGATGTAAGTGAAGTAGCAACCTAACTACAAACAATAAGGAGACTGAGATGATTAAATATATCTGTGCAATTGCGCTGTTAGCAACAGGGGCCGCCTTCGCTCAAAACGACGAGGCGGCGCGCCTAACCAAAGAAGTTCGTCACGAGCTGGTTATGCTTCCGTATGTAGGCGTATTCGATAACCTGGCCTACTCGGTGGATGGCCACAACGTGGCCTTGTACGGCCAGGTAACCCGGCCCATTTTGAAGAAAGATGCGGAGAATGCAGTGAAGCGCATCGAGGGCGTGGCCAGTGTGGACAACCAGATCGAGGTATTGCCGCTGTCTACGCACGACGACCGGCTGCGGCGGCATCTGTATCGGGCAATCTACGGATACGGTCCGCTCAATCGGTACGCCATGCCTGTGCTGAAGCCGATCCGCATCATTGTGAAGAACGGGCATGTCAGGCTGGAGGGAGTGGTGGCCAACCCAGGAGACAGGAACATCGTCAATATTCGAGCCAACGGAGTCCATGGCGTTTTCTCGGTGACCAATAACCTCCAGGTGGAGAAGCCGTCGGTGGGATCCGCGCCTCAGGTTTCCGAGGATTTAACAGGTCCGATTGGTTGATACGGCAGGCAGCGATAGGGGGAGCGGATGCAGGCTTTTGTTGCATGGCTCCCCTTTGGTTCCCACTCCTACCCCTACTCCCACCCCTTGCCACACCGCAATACACCCTCCCCAATCCTCGCTCCCGATTAGCCTTCCGTGTAACATGCGCTGCTGCGGATTATCGCGTTCGCAGGAAAAGCACAGCATGTATAGTGGACTGCGGTCCGTACTGTCCGCTGAGAACTGCTGTGCAGACCAACCGTTATCGTTTCACAGAGGGTCGGCCTTCGGTAGTGGGTCCGTTTGGTATTTGTTAGGCGGCCGGAGCCGGCTGAAAGCCGGCTGAGGGCAGAATTGCCCGCCCACGGCGTACGGCATCGCGTCGGCAGGAAGGGGCACTTCATATATGGCCGCCAATAGGACGGTCTTCGTGTATCGCGGCCGGCGGTTCCGGGTGAAGCCAATGAACGCGTGTAGGATAGTGGATGCGGCCGGATTACGCAGCCGGCATCTCTTCGGCGTGAGCAGTGGCGGCGGCCAGGCGGGTTTCGCTCAGATCCAGCTCGTATTCGATGTCGCGCAAGATCTCGTCGGTAACGCGCCCTTCGTCACGGAGGCGCAAGGCAGCCTGGCGCTCAACCATCACAAGCGCACGCGAAAGATCCAGGTAGAGGAGGTAATGCGCGGCGTCCGCCTGGTTGCGCGGGCGGCCATCGCCGCCGGTACTGGCCAGGCGATGCCGATAATGCCGTGCCAGATCCTCAAATGCCTCGACAGAACCCGATGGAGCGCTTTGCCTGGTTTCTTCGAGATAGGCCAGCGCCGCCTGGAGGACCAAACGGCGGGCTTCCTGCGCTTCGCATTTTGGATCGGCGGTCCCCGCCAAGCCCAACCAGCGTATCAGTGGGGGGAGGCTTAGGCCCTGCAGCACGAGAGTCACAAGGATGACGCTGAAGGTCAGGAACACGATCAGATCGCGATGCGGAAAGGGGTTGCCGCCGGCGAGGGTGCGCGGTAGCGACATGGCGGCCGCGAGCGCGATTACGCCCCGCATCCCGGTCCATCCGATGACGAACACCTGGCGCGGGTCCGGCCTCTGGCCGTCGCGGTGGAGAATGCGTTTGCGAATGAAATACGCCACATATACGCCTGGATAAGTCCACAGGAGGCGCAAGAGAATCAGAAAGACACTGAAGAGGATGGCATAAAGGATCATCTGGCCCGGGTTGCGTTCGCGGACACCGGCCCACACCGATGGCAATTGTAAGCCTACCAGCACAAAGACGAATCCGTTCAGAATGAAAGTGAACGAGTTCCAGGCGGAGTTCGCCTGCAGCCGCACGCTGGGGGAGAAGAACTTGGAACTCTTTCGTCCGAGATAGAGTCCCGCGCACACGACGGCGAGGACGCCGGAGGCGTGCATGGCCTCCGCGGCAAGATACGCGCCGTAGGGCACCAGAATGGTGACGGCGATCTCGATAGGGCCGTCGTCAATGCGGTGCTCAAACCATTCCACGAGGCGCGCCAGCAGCAGTCCGATCGCGGCGGCGGGCAGGGTGAGAGCCATCAGGCGAAGAAGTCCCGAACCGAGAGTAGGGTTTTGCCCGCTCACGACCATCGCGGTTGCGAATTCTAGCGCCAACAGGCCGGTCGCGTCGTTGATCAGGCTTTCACCTTCGAGCAGATCGACGATGCGCTTGGGGAGGCCGATACGCCTGGCAATGGAGGTCGCGGCGATGGCGTCGGTGGTCGCCACGGCGGCGCCCAACAGGAAGCCGATGCGCCAGTCGAAGCCGGAGAACAACCAGGGGCCGGCCCACGCCACACCGATGACGGTAAAACCCACGAGGCCGACCGCGAGCATCGCGATCAGTATAAAGTTCTCGGATAAATCCCGCCACGATGTGGCCCAGGCCGCGGAGAATAATAGCGGCGGGAGCGCCACCAGGAAGATCATCTCCGGATCCAAAGCGATCCGGGGGATGCCGGGGACAAAGCCGAGCAGCAGTCCGGCGACCACCAGGACGATTGGATAAGGCGTCCGCAGACGCCGCGCGAGGGCGGCGAACGCGGTAACTAATAAGAGGAGAAGCAGCACCACCAGGTGTGCGCCATGTACGCCGGTTGCCGACATAAGGACTTCCGATCTTACGTACAGACGCCGGTCAGGCGAACGCTTCGTAGTGTCTCGCTCCGTCCGCCGGAGGCTCGACGCCCAGGCGCCGCATTTTCGAAAGTAAAGTGGTGCGCGCGACTCCCAGGCGCGCCGCGGCGCCGTGCCTTCCACCGACCACCCAGCGGGTCTCCTGCAGAACCTGCACAATGTGATCCCGCGTGGCAGCTTCCAGCGTCTTACTATCCCTGGGGATGCTGTTCCTTGGAGATCGCAGTTGACTTAGGGGAGGATGAAACACCGAACCTTCGGAAACGATCACGCCGTGCTCGATGAAATTCTGAAGCTGGCGGATGTTCCCGGGCCAATCGTAGGCCACCATGGCGTCCATGGCTTCTTGCGGAATCACTTCCATGTACTTATTCATTCGCTCGGCGAACGTGGTTACAAAGTGACGGACCAGTTCCGGAATATCGTCGCGGCGCTCGCGCAAGGGCGGCAGCGAGATGGGAAAGACGCTGAGACGATAGAAGAGATCGGCGCGAAATCCCTTTTCCTCGACCATGTGGAAGAGATCTCGATTGGTGGCCGCGACCACGCGCACATCCACGCGGGTGGTGCGCGAAGCGCCCAAGCGCTCAAACTCGCGCTCTTGCAGCACACGCAGCAGCTTGACTTGCAAATCCAAGGCCATCTCTCCAATCTCATCGAGGAAGAGAGTGCCCCCATTGGCCATTTCGAAGCGGCCCATCCGCTGGATGGCAGCGCCGGTGAAGGCTCCGCGTTCGTGGCCAAACAACTCGCTCTCGAGGAGTGTGGCGGGGATGGCGGCGCAGTTCAGAGTCACATAGGGGCCATTATTCCGGCGGCTGAGACTGTGGATCGCGCGGGCAATCAACTCTTTTCCCGTTCCAGTCTCGCCCTGTATGAGAACCGTGGAGGTAGTCGGCGCGACTAACTCGACCTGTTGCAGTACGGACTGCAATGCCCGGCTGCGCCCTATGATGCCGTGCCGGACGTCGCCAGCGCCCCGCGCGGTGCGTGTGGAAATGACCGCACCCGGGTAACTCGCTTCGTCAGCAGGATTGAATGTCTTGAATGTCATCGTCGTCTCCAATCTAATATCGCCACGGCGAACTGAAGTTCGCCGCTGCACGCTGAAGCGTGCGCCACGATCCACGCTATTGCTTGTTACAGTAGCGCTCGTTTTCACTATAGTAAGTGTTCTACCGGATTCATTACCATCCTCTTTTGGTAGGAGACGACTACTCGCTTGAATCAGTCACGTGTGTGTAAGCCAGGGGACCTGTCTATGGAATGGAAAGCTGTGCGGGCTAAAAGAACGAACGTGGCCGATTGACGGTTACCGCTCAATTGCCGACTGAATTGCCTTAAACAAGGCATCGCGGCGGACAGGTTTTCCAAGTAAGTCGACCGCGCCGCTCTTCAAGGCGCGCTGGCGCGAAGCCTCGTCGGCATGCGCGGTAATAAAGACGATGGGAACTCCGGGCCGGTCGGTGTTCAACCGGCTCTGCAGTTCAAAGCCATTCATCCCGGGCAAGTAAACGTCCAGGATCAGGCAGGAGGTGTGCGCGGAACGCCCGGAAGCCAGGAACTCCTCGGCGGAAGCGAACGCTTCCGCATCGAAGCGAACCGACCTCATAAGGCTCATGAGCGCCTCGCGGATCGATGCATCGTCGTCCACGATCGAGATATGGGGTGGGGTGGCTTTTTCGGTTGTCGCCGCCCCGGCGCGCTGGTCCACCGTCTTCATCTGATCTAATGGTAAGCGGCCTCCCGGCAAGAGTCTATCCTACCTTGGTAGGAGGTGGGTAGGAGGTGGGCCGGCGGGGGCTACTTAAACTTCGCGGCGGTGGGATTCAGTTTTTCAGACATTCTGACCAGGTCCGCAAGGGAGTCCGCCCCCATCTTCTGCATTACGTGGCCGCGGTGGGTTTTTATGGTCAGTTCGCTGGTGCCCAATTCGGCGGCAATCTGCTTATTGAGCAGACCGGCGACCACCAGTTTCAGCACTTCCTTTTCGCGGCCGGTCAGGGAGTCGTATCGGGAGCGGAATTCGGCCATTTGCGCGCGTTCGCCCCAAGCCACGCGGTCCCGGCCAATGGCCACCTGGATCGCGTCGAGGAGTTCCTGGCCGCGGAACGGCTTGGTAAGAAACTCGACCGCTCCGGCCTTCATGGCGCGCACGGTCATGGGAACGTCGGCGTGGCCGGTGATAAAGATGATCGGGATGTGGATGTTGGCCCCGGCCAGTTCGCGCTGCAATTCGAGTCCGCTGGCGTCGGGTAGCCGCACATCCAGGACCAGGCACGCCGGCCCCTGGGCACGCTTGCCATTCAAAAATTCACGCGTGGAGCCGTACGTCTCCACGCGCAAGCCAATGGATGAGATGAGGCGCTTCACTGCGTCTCGCACCGACGCATCGTCATCCACCACAAATACAATTGGATCGGCGTCGGTCATGATGGCGGCTTCAATCGGCTGAGGTACGAAAGGGGCCCGTACCCCATTTTATACGCAGGATGCGTTTCCGGCATCGACCGGCAGGGTGAATTGCAGCGTGGCGCCGTGCACGGCGTTGGGAGTGGCCCACAGCCGGCCGCCGTGCGCCTCGATGATGGAATGACTGATGGACAGACCCATTCCCATCCCCTGGGACTTGGTAGTGAAGAAGGCGTCGAAAATTCGCTTCTCGTCCCTGGGTTTGATTCCGACACCGGAATCCTGCACGGCAACGAGCACTTCCCCGGGCGCATGCACCGTCGAGCGGATCAGGAGCCGCAGGGGCCGGCCGGTAACCGTGCTCATGGCCTCCATGCCATTCTGCATCAGGTTCACGATGACTTGCTGCAATTGGACCCGGTCGATCATCGCGGAAGGCAAATCGGCGGCCAACTCCGTCTCGATGGCGATCTGATTTCTGGATGCCTCGGCTTGCATCAGCGCGCCCACCTCGCGAATCAACTCATTCAGCTGCACCTTCGTTCTTTCGGGAGTGGTCTTAGTGAACATGGCGCGAATCCGCCGGACCACTTCGCTGGCGCGCGTTCCTTCTCGCGCGATGGCGTCCACCGCCGCGCGGGCCTCCTCCAGATTTGGCGATTCGCTCGAGAGCCACATGGCGCAGGCATCCGCATTGGTCACGACGGCGGCCAGGGGTTGGTTGACTTCGTGCGAGATGGATGCCGCCAGCGCGCCCAGGGCGCTGATCCGGGTGACACGCGCGAGTTCCGCCTGGGCCTCATAGTAAGCATCTTCCGCGCGGCGGCGCTCGGCCATCTCGGCCAACAGTTGCACATTGGTCTGGCGGAGCTCGGCGGTGCGTTCTTCTACCCGCATTTGTAGTTCGTTGCGGGCCTGCTGGAGCGCGTTCTCGGCCTGTTTTCGCCACGAACTGAACCAGCCAACCAGCAGTGCGGACGCCGCAAACTCAATGAACAAGGGCAGAGACTCGCGGTTCACTCCAAGGGAATGAAGCGGAGGCATAAAGAAATATTCCACAGCCAAAGTGCTGAGGATGACCGTCAGCGCACCCGGCCACGTTCCGCCGAACCAGGTGGCGGCCACCACCGCGGCATAGAAAAAGACAAAGCCGGTGGTGGAGACAACCCGGTTCAGAACTATAGTCAGGGCCACGGCGGCGGCCACCATGAGTACCGATAATCCAGCCCGAAGGGCCGCGGCCGCTAACCATCGAGCACCGGAGTTTTTCCGCATGTAAACCAGGGCACCGAGGGATTCGGTGAGCTTTTTTGAGGTTACCGCAATGGCAGGGCCGGCTGCGAGTGTAGCGACCCGCGGTCATCAGGGCGTCGCACAGTTTCGTCTCGAGCGCGCACCGGAGCTGGGCGGGGTATTTGCGCAAGGGACGCCAAGATGTTGAGGATGCGCACGATACCGGCCGGCGCACATGACGGCCTCTGGCGGCTGATGGATTGCCCATACAGCATCGCAAGGCGTCGCACAACCGCCTTACAAATATCCTGAAGGAGATCACGAGATGACGCAGTTACAAACAAAGACGATGTTACTGGCCGGCCTGGGAGCGATGTTGCTCATACCGGGGGCCAAAGCCGATCTACGCGACCAAAGAACCATATTCACATTCAGCGATCCGGTGGAAATTCCGGGGCAAGTGCTGCCGGCGGGGACTTACGTTTTCAAGTTGCTCGATTCCGCCTCGAACCGGCATATCGTGCAGGTCTTCAATAAAGACCAGAACCATGTGTTCGGAACGTTTCTGGCGATTCCCGATTACCGGCTTAAGCCTTCGGACAAATCCATCATCAAGTTCCATGAGCGGCCCGCCGGATCGCCCGACGCGGTCAAAACGTGGTTCTATCCGGGCAGTAACTACGGGCATCAATTCGTATATCCGAAGTCCGAGGCTCTGGCGCTGGCCGAGGCGAACAACGCGCCGGTACCCGCCATGTTGACGCCGGAAACGACGAAACCATCCATCCGGATGAACGGACCGGACGTCCATGCTCTGCTGATCGCTCCCCTGAAGGCGGAGAAGCCCGGCGGACAGGAAGTGGAACTAGCCGAGGTCTTCACGCCAGGGGGCCGGCCGGGCGCCGAATTACCCGAGGAACTGCCCACCACGGCGACGCCATTGCCGCTGATCGGCCTCGCCGGCTTACTCTCGCTGGGAACCGGCTTCGGGCTCCGGCTAGCCGCCACGCGTGCGAAGTGACTCAGACGGCCGATGGCTAAAGTCCGGTGCGGAGCGGCGTATGCTCATTACGCCGCCTCCGAAGGCCGGCGGCGAGGCTCTATGAAAACCTTGAGGCGAAGCGACGCATTGCGCGGGCCGATTGCGCCAACTGCCCGCGCGGTATCGAGGATTAAGGCCGTGAATAGAAGTCTTATAGTCACGATAGGTTTCACGATTCTGCCCCTGATGGCGGTCCAACCCACTGGGACGGCGGCTCCGGAATTTCTGGATTTCAACGAACTGGCTATCCTTTCGGAGACCGATCGGCCGCCGGAGGTTTTACAGTCAAAGCTCGACAAGCTGCTCGAAGTTCCGTTCTTACACGACGATGCCGCGGGCGCGGATGCGCAGCCCCATCGGCCCGCTGTCGAGGGTCTCGGAGCGGTTCTTCGGGTCGCCAGTTGGAACACAGAACGGGGCCTAAATTACGATCTCATCCGGCTCGCGCTTTCGGATCCCGAGGGGTTCCTGCAAAGCGCCCTGCGCCGCGGGCCGATCGATGCGCCGCGGCAGGCGCAAATCGGGCGGCAGTTGCGCGCGTTGCGCGATGCCGACCTGATCTTGCTGAACGAAGTGGATCTGGGAATGAAGCGGACCGAATATCGCGATGTTGCCAGGGACCTCGCCCATGCTCTGGGCATGAACTATGTATTTGGAGTGGAATTCGTGGAAGTCGATAGGTTAGAGGACCTGGGACTCGAGAGCGCCCAACTGGAAGATGCGGCCCTAGCCCACCAGATGACGCAAGAACTGCAGCCCGATCGGGGCCGTTACAGGGGCCTGCACGGCAATGCCATCCTGAGCCGCTACCCGATTCAGGATGCCCGGATCTTTCGGCTACCTGTTTGCCACGACTGGTATCACGCCGAGAAGGCGGCCATCTCAAAACTCGAGAAAGGGAAGCGGTTTGCGACGAACAAGATTTTTCTCGAGCGGATCGAGCGGGAAGTACGCCTGGGTGGGCGCATGGCGCTGATCGCCGACGTGAGGATTCCCGATTTGCCCGGCGGTATGGCAACCGTGGTCAACGTTCACCTGGAAAACAAATGCAAACCGGGATGCCGTGCCCGGCAAATGGACGCGCTACTCGCCCAGATCGCGGAGGCGCCGCATCCTGTGATCCTGGCGGGCGATCTGAACACGACCGGCCTCGATGGCGCGCCGACTTCGATTCGCCGCGAAATTGTGAATCGCGTGAGGAATTACGAGTTTTGGGTCGCGCAGGCGATGAAATGGGGAACTCCCGCATCGTTGCCGCTGGCCCTACTCACTCCGGTCACCTACTACAAGAACTATCTGGACCCGACAGCGACGCATCTTCCGGTCATCGGGAAGAACGCCGAGGCGATCCTTTTCCGGCACGTGGAGAAGTTCCGGTTCGCGGACGGAATGGCTTTTGACTTTCGCGGCGAAACGGAACGTAGCCTGAACGGAAAGGCAGGGACGCTGGCGAACAGCAACCAGCGGGCAGGCAAGGGGTTCGAGCCCACGTTCAGCTTGAAGCGGGACTTCGGCGGACTGGTAGGCCGCTTTAAGCTGGACTGGTTCTTCGTGAAACCGTTCATCCCGGAGTCCCGGGGTAACGGGATGAGCTATGAATTCGCTCCGCACTTCCCCACGACGATGCGCGATCTCAACAATGCCGTACCGGATGGTGTTTCGGATCATGCGCCTATCACCGTGGATCTACCGCTGCGCATCGTTGGGACGCTCCCTAACGGTCGCGGCTCAGTCGATTAGCGGCTCAGTCGATTGGCGGCTCAGTCGATTGGGATCAACTTCTCCACTTTCATGGCGGGCACCCCGCGTCGGGGGGCGGCGTGACTCGACTGCCGATCGCTGTTAGGATGGCTGTTACATCTCATGCGCAGACTTCTTCCGCTATGCCTCGCCCTGTGCGCCGCCGGCGGGGCGCAGGACGCCCCCACTCCCTCCTGGCAGTTCGCCGTCTCGGGAGACTCGCGCAATTGCGGTGACGTGGTGATGCCCGCCATCGCCGCCAGCGTGCTGCACAGCGGCGCCAGATTTTACTGGCACCTGGGAGACTTTCGCGCCATCTACGACTTCGACGAAGACATGGCCCCGCCGGCATCTTTGCATCTTCCATATCGTCACCTGAACATCATTTCGTACCTGAAAACCGCGTGGCCGGATTTCATCGAACACCAGTTACTGCCATTTAACCCGCTGGAGATTTTTCTGGGCATCGGCAACCACGAAACGATCTACCCGGAGACGCGCGCGGCCTATCTGGTACAGTTCGAGAAATACCTGAATAGTCCGCGCCTCGAAGCCCAGCGCGAGCGCGACCACGACGCCGGCGGATTCCGCACTTACTATCACTGGGTGATGAACGACGCCATCGACTTCATCTCGCTGGACAACGCTTCCGGCAACAGCTTCGACCCCGGGCAGATGGCGTGGCTGCGCGGCCGCCTGGCCGAAGACCGGCAATCGCGCGGGATCCGCACGATCGTGGTGGGCATGCATGAAGCGTTGCCGGGTAGCAAGGGCATGAGCCACAGTATGTGCGACTCGCCCGCGGGTATCGAAAGCGGACGCGAAGTGTATAACCTGCTGTGGGACTTACACGCGGCGGGCAAGAAAATTTACCTGCTGGCGAGCCACTCCCACTTTGTGATGAACGATGTTTACGCAACACCTTACTGGAAAGATCGCGTGCTGCCGGGATGGATCGTGGGAACGGCCGGAGCCGTCCGCTATCGCCTGCCTCCAGGGCAGACCGGATCGCCGGTGGCGCGCACGGACGTCTACGGTTATCTGCTGGCAACCGTGATGAGCGATGGGTCGGTCGAGTTTGCCTTTCACGAAATGAACCTCGACGATTTGCGACTGGCGAATGCCGGCAAGACCCCCGATTCGCTGGTGGAGTGGTGCTATGCGGAGAACAAGGAGCAAACCATTCCCGCTCCCGCGGCCTGCGGAGTAGCGGGGCAGGCGGCGCACTGACCGGGCAAGGCACTATCTTTGGTTAACCTTGCCGCGACTCCGGTTTCGGCTCAAAATGTTGGAGTGCCCCTAAGAGTATTCAGCAAAGCCGCGCGGCGCACCGCGCCGGCGCTCATCCTGGTATGTTTCGCAGCCTATGCTCAAGCGCTGTTGGACAACGCCACTATCGGTAAGCTGGCGAAGGCCGGAGTCGGCGAACCAGCCATCTTGGCGGTGATCGCACAGCAGCCGGGAAACTACGCCCTCGGGCCGAACGACGTTGTGGCGCTCAAGAAGGCCGGCGTTTCGGATCGGATCATTTCGGCCATGGCGGCGCGCAATCAGGCCGCCAACGGTTCCGCGCGTACGCCCAACACTCCGCTGGCGCTGCACGACGCCACGCCGATCCGGCTGCGGCTGACCCGCGATCTCACTTTCAATAACGTCAAGCCCGGCGAAATGGTGGACTTTGAAATCCTGGACGATCTCAGAATCGACGGCTTGCTGGTGATGGCGCACGGCGCGAAAGCTACCGCTACCATCACCATGGCCGAGCCTAAGACGCGCATGGGGCGAGGTGGGAAGTTGGGCGTGAGCCTTGAAACCGTACCGCTGGTAAACGGCGCCAAAGTGCCCATCCGCGCGGCGAAGGAAAGCCACCGGGAGGAACCCGCCGATGGGGGCGGCGATTCCCAGGCTGCCCTGATCAAACCGCCGGCGCCACATTTGCTCTTCACTTATGGCCGTGACGAGTTGTTCCAGGAGGGTACAGGGACGGCCGTCTACATCGACGGCGAAATCAGATTGGATCCCACCAGGTTCCTGGTGGATATGCAGTTTACTTCGAATCCCCCAGGCGCGTTGGTCTATCTGTATGGCGCGCCCATCGGCCGGACGCCTTTCACCACCCGCCTGGCGCCAGGCAGTTACAAAGCCGTATTTTCCGCGGAAGGCTTTTACGATCTCAGCAAGACTATCCCGGTGGGGCCCGGATACGAGAACGTGGCGCATGCGGCGTTCGAGTTGAAACCCTAGAGCCCATACCGGATCGTTTTTTGCTCCTCAGTTCATGGCAACTCGCCGCGTTTCCGGCGCAGCCCGCCGCCCGATTGCGGTATTTTAGAAAGAGCCACTCTTCGAGATGCCATTTCGCATTCAGCCTGTTCATGAATTTCTGGTTCGTCCCGCGCTGCCGGAACAACTGTCCCGCATGCCGGAACTGGCCTGCAACATCCTGTGGGCTTGGGAACCCCTGATCCGCGCTTTGTTTCGGAGGCTGGACGCAAATCTCTGGCGGGAATGCAATTACAATCCTGTCCTGATGCTGGGCCGCGTATCGCGCGGGACCTTGCAGCGCGCGGCCGCCGACCCCCGCTATTTGGCGCTCTACAACATGGCGTGCCAGCGGTACGATGCGCACGTGGAGGGCGGCAAGCCTCGCAGCGACGGCAAATTAGTTGCCTATTTCTCAGCCGAGTACGGCCTCTCGGAGTGCCTTCCGATCTACTCCGGCGGCCTGGGAGTGCTCTCGGGCGATCACTTGAAATCGTCGAGCGACTGCGACCTGCCTTTGGTAGGCGTGGGACTGCTTTACCAGCAGGGTTATTTCCGCCAGGTATTGAACGCGGACGGATGGCAGCAGGAGCGCTATCCGACCAACGATTTCTACACCCTGCCGGCTGTTCCCGTCCACGATGCCAACGGCGAGAACCTCAAGGTATTCGTCCGGCTGCCAACGGGAAAAGTCATGATTCAGGTCTGGAAGATGGCCGTGGGACGCGTCAACCTGTACCTTCTGGACACGAATATTGCGGACAACGAACTGCCGCAGGATCGCAGCATCACCGATTCGCTTTATGGCGGCGATACCGACACGCGCATGCGCCAAGAGTTTGTACTGGGGGTGGGAGGACTGCGCGCGCTGAAGGCTGTTGGCCTGGAGCCCACCGTCTTCCACATGAACGAGGGACATTCGGCTTTTCTGGCGCTGGAGCGCGTGCGCCTGCTGAAACGCGAGCATGGGCTTAATTTTCAAGAAGCGCTGCAGGCCACCCGCGCCAGCAATATCTTTACCACGCACACGCCGGTGCCGGCGGGTATCGACCTGTTCGATCCGGGATTGATGTACCACTATTTCAACGCCTACTGTACGGATATCGGGATCGACTTCGATCAGTTGATGGCGCTCGGCAGGCGCACTCCCTCCAACCGCGAGGAGCGCTTCTCGATGGCCATCCTGGCGTTGAAGACCTCCGCGCACCGCAATGCGGTCAGCAAGCTGCATCGCGACGTCTCGCAGGAAATGTGGCACGACCTCTGGCCGCAGTTACCCGTCTGGGAAGTACCGGTCAGCTCGGTGACCAACGGCGTGCACTTGACGAGTTGGCTCAACGGCGACCTGGCGGCGCTATACGATCAGTATCTGCAGCCGGACTGGCGCGACCGGTTCGCCGACGCCGGCATCTGGGATCAGGTGAAAGAGATCCCGGATGAAGAACTGCTGGAGGTGCATCGCCGGCGCAAGCGGCGACTGGTGAATTTCGTACGTGAGCGGCAGCGGTCGTCGGCGTTGCGGCGGCAGGCTTCGGCGGTGGAGATGCGGCACACCGAAGAGGTGCTGGACCCCAACGCGCTGACCATCGGTTTTGCGCGGCGCTTTGCCACTTACAAACGCGCCACGCTCCTGTTTCGCGATGTGGACCGGATCAAGCGCATCCTCTGCAACAAGGATATGCCGGTGCAGATCGTGATCGCCGGCAAAGCGCATCCGAAAGACAACGAAGGCAAAAATTTCATCCGCGACATCGTGCAGCTTTCTCGCGACCGGGACTTGTGGAAGCATGTGGTTTTCATTGAAGACTATGACATGAAGGTCGCGCGCGAAATGGTGCAGGGCGTGGACCTGTGGTTGAATACGCCGAAGCGCGGGCAAGAGGCCTGCGGCACGAGCGGCATGAAGGCCGGCATGAACGGCGTGCTGAACCTGAGCATTCTGGACGGCTGGTTCGACGAGGCCTATGAAGTATCCGGCGGCTGGGCCATCGGCGACCGGGAGCGGTACTCCGACGAGCAGGACGGGCTGCACGCCAGCGAAATCTATTACCTGCTGGAGAACGAGATCGTGCCGCTGTTCTACGAACGGCGCGACCAGATTCCGCGGGATTGGCTGAAGCGCGTAAAGCAGTCGCTGATGGGCCTGACGCCGCTGTTCGATTCGCGGCGCATGGTGGCGGAGTACGCCCGCGAATTCTACGATCCGGCGCACGCGGACTCGGTGCGGCTGAGCGCCAACGATTACCAGGAGGCGCGCGCCGAGGCGGCGTGGAACGAACGCGTAAACAGGGTCTGGGACCAGGTGCGCTTCGTCGAAACCGGTGAGGCCCCGGTGGGCACGATCATGAGCGAACACCCCGTTCCGGTACGCGCGGCGATCGAACTGGCCGGCCTGCAGCCTTCCGAGGTGCGCGTGGAGGTAGTGATGGGACGGGTGGGCACCGATGGCGGGCTGGAGGACACCGAAGTGATGGTGCTGCCCCCGACCGGATTGCAGGGGACGGTGGCCATCTTCGAGAAGGAGATTGTGCCGGAGCGCACCGGACGCCTGGGCTATGCCCTGCGCGTCAGCCCGAACCATTGCGACGATCCGCTGACGCGGCCGTGCACCAGCTTGCTGAAGTGGAGCTAGGGGCTGGCCCTCCGGCAACCCCGCTCCAAAGTGGACCACCACTTGCTTCTTAGCCTTTCTGTGAGGTGCGGCATGGCTGGTAAACTGCTTCTTGGCACTATATTGGGTATTTTTTGCACGATGGCGGTGCGTGCCCAGGAGGTTCCGATCTACCGCGTGACCGTGGTCGATCGCACCATCAGCGCGGTCGATTATCAATATCGGAACGGACCGACCCCCATCGACTTTCGCGGCACCGTCCTGCTGCCGCAGTCCGCGGGGACAGCGATGGTGGAATCGAAGGAAGGCCGCACCGAGATCGATGCGCACTTCGATCGCTTGGCGGCGCCCACGCGTTTCGGCCGGGAGTACCTGACTTACGTGCTGTGGGCCATCACGCCCGATGGACACGCCAGGAATCTGGGCGAAGTTCTAGCCGGTAGTTCGGACAAGGCCAAACTGCGGGTGACCACGGAATTGCAGGCGTTCGGCCTGATCGTGACGGCTGAGCCATATGCCGCGGTGCGCCAGCCGAGCGATGTGGTGGTGCTGGAAAATCAGCCACGCCCCGATACCATCGGCGGCCGCGAGCCCATTCAGGCAAAATACGAGTTGCTACCTCGCGGCCATTACACTTATGACGTGCAGGCGGGTATGGCAGCCGCCGCGGCGGATGCGCCCCGGCTCAGCGCCGACCAGTACCAGTCGGTATTGGAGCTTTATGAAGCGCGGAACGCGGTGCAGATCGCGCAGGCCGCGGATGCCGGCCGGTATGCCGCGGATACTCTCGGCAAAGCACAAGATCTGTTGCGCCAGGCTTACGAAGCGCGCGACCGCAAGGCCGGCATGACGGTGGTGGTGACGCTGGCGCGGCAGTCCGCGCAGACCGCGGAAGACGCGCGCACCATCGCCACGCAGCGCAAACAGCACGACGAGCTCGCCCAGGCACGGGATCGCGTGGCGCGCGCGGAAGCGCGGCAAGCCCAGGCGGAAGCCGCCGCGCAGACCGCCCAAACTCAAGCCGCCGCGGCACAGGCCTTGCTCCAGCAGGAACGCGCCGCGCGGCAACTGGCCGAAGCCCGGGCCGTCGCGGCGAACGCCGCAGCCGTCCAGCCGCCGCCTCCGCCGCCTCCGGTTCAAATCAGGCCCGCCGCGGATCGCGATGAGGCCCGCAAGAAGGAATTACGGCGGCAGTTGGTGATCGAGTTGAGCGGCACGCTGCCGGTACGCGACACGCCGCGCGGGCTGATGTTAACCCTGCCCGGCGCCGATTTCCAGGAGGCTTTTGTGAGCCCCGCGATGTATGACCGGCTGGCGCGCATCGCGGCCGTGGTAAAAGCGCATCCGGAACTGGCGGTCGAAGTAGACGGTCACGAGAACTTTTCCGCCGAGCGGGCGGAGTCGGTGCGGGCGGTGCTGGTGGAGGATGGATTGCCGTCAACGGCGGTCTCCGCACGCGGGCTGGGCGATACGCGTCCGCTTACATCGAACGCCACGGCCGCGGGCCGCGAGCAGAATCGCCGGGTTGAGATCGTGATTTCCGGCAGTCCGATCGGCGACATGCCTTATTGGGCGCAGACTTATACGTTGACGCCATCAAGGTAACGGTTACTGCGCCAGCCGCCGGCCTAAGCGCAGCGAATTGCCGATTACCGACAAACTCGAGAGCACCATGGCACCGGCGGCCACGATCGGGTTCAGCAGGCCCGCTGCCGCGAGGGTGATCCCGGCGGTGTTATAAGCGAAAGCCCAGAACAGATTCTGGCGGATGGCGCGGATGGTCTGCTGCGCGAGATCCAGGGTGGCCGGCACCGCCTCCAGGTTGCAACCCATTAGAATGATGGGCGCCGCCTGCATGGCGATGTCTGCGCCGGTGCCCAGTGCGATGCCCGCATCGGCCTGCGCCAGGCTGGGCGCGTCGTTCACGCCGTCGCCGATCATGGCGACCACGAATCCCTGCCGCTGCAGGCGGCGAATGGTTTCGATTTTTTGTTCGGGGAGCGCGCCCGCAATGAAATCGTCCGCCCCGATGCGCGCCGCCACCCATGCGGTAGTGGCCGGTGCGTCTCCCGAAAGAAGCAGCGTACGGATACCGCGCGCTTTCAGGCCGGCAAGCAGATCGGCCGCGCCGGCTTTGATTTGGTCGCCGAACGCCAGCGCGCCGCACACTTCGCCATCGCAGCCATAAAACGCGACGGTGTGTCCTTGTTGTTCCCAGGCGCGCGCCTGCCGCTCCAGATCTTCGGGGACGGCGGCGGCCAGATGCCGGTTTCCGACCCATACGGTGTGTCCGGGGGCCTCGCCGCGGATCCCCATGCCTTTGAGCACCTCGACGTTGCGCGGCGTATCGAGCGGCAAGCGTTGCTCGACCGCCCAGCGCACCAGGGCGCGAGCCAGAGGATGCTCGGAACGGGTCTCCAGGGCTGCGGCCAATGCCATGCGCGCAGGATCTCCGCTCCATTCGAGCAGCCGGAAATCCCCTTCGGTCACGGTTCCGGTCTTGTCCATCACCACGACGTTGACTTTGGGGAGGATCTCGAGCACGCGGCTGCTGCCGATCAGGATTCCTCTGCGGGAGGCGGCCCCGATTGCCGTGGTGATGGCCAAGGGCGTGGCCATTCCCAGGGCGCACGGGCAGGCGATGACCAGCACGGTGATGGCCCGCATCAGCGCCGTGGCCGCGCTGCCGGTGGCCGCCAGCCAACCCGCAAAAGTGAGCACGGCCAGCAGGATGATGCAAGGCACGAAGATGCGCGCCGCGCGATCCACCGCGTGTTCCAACGGCGAGCGATTCGCCATGGCGGTCTCGACCATGTGGATGATGCGCGCCAGCGTGCTGTCCTGCCCGGTGCGCGTGGCGCGGATCTGCAGCACGCTATCGGTATTCAGGCTGCCGCAGACCACCGCGTCGCCGGCGGCCTTACGGCGGGGGGCGGATTCGCCCGTGAGCACGGACTCATCCACGTGCGAGGCCCCCTCCTCCACCACGCCGTCGGCGGGAATGCGCTCCCCGGCTTTTACGATAAAAGCGGCGCCGGGTTCGAGCGCCGCGATGGCGACAAAGCGCTCGCGCCCTTCCACCAGCAGGCGGGCCTTGTTGGGCATCATGCGGTAGAGCAGCGTGATGGCGCGGGCCGTCTTCTCCTTGGCGCCGCGCTCGGCGAGTTTGCCGGCCAGCACCAGCGCTATGATCGCGCAGGCCGTATCGAAATAGAAATGCTTGCCATGCTGGAACGCCTGCACGGCGCTGTACCCGTAGGCGGCCAGGATGCCCAGCGCGAGCAGGCTTTCCATGCGCACGGTGCGGTTGCGCGCGGCGAACCACGCCAGGCGCAGAATCGGCTGCGCCGCGTAAAACACCGAGCCGGAAGCCAGCGCCATCAACACGAAAGGCAGCAGGCGCGAGACACTGTCGGAAATGCGCTCGAAATAGCCCGCATAGAGCACCAGGCTGAGCGACATGACGTTCAGCCACAGGAAAGCCGCCACGCCGATGCGCAGCAGCAGATCGCGCGTTTCCGCGCCATCGCGCTCGTCGCGCCCGGCGTAGTCGGAGACGCGATATCCCAGGCCGGCAATGGCCGCGGGAAGGCGCTCGCGGGGCAAAAGGCGCGGACAGTAGCGCACCTTCACCAGATCCGAGGCGAAGAAGACGTCCGCGGATACCACGCCGCGCTGCTTGTGGAGGGCGTGCTCGATCAGCCACGCGCAGGAGGAGCACCACATCCCGGAGACCTGAAAGAGGGCTTCGCGGATTTCCGCATCGGCCGGAGCTTCCACCTCCGGTTCCTCTTCCTGGCGATTTGAAATCAGTCCGAGTTTCAAGCTCTGGCGGTAAACGTCCGTCTCGCGGAAATCCTGGCCGGCGGCAATCACGCCGCTTTCGAGCAGGATGGCGTAGACATTCAAGCATCCGGCGCAGCAGAAGGAGCGCGCATCGGCGTTGAAGCGGCGGCTGAGCGGATGACGGCCGCAATCCAGGCCGCAGAGGTCGCACTTTAGTTGGACCGCCGCAGTCATGCCAAAGGCAGCCACAACGCCGCCGCCGGCTGCGGGCGGCCATGCTCGTCCAGCATCACTGGGTTCGTTTGCTTCGTTACGAAGTAGACGAAGATCAGGATGCCGATGAAGAGAGCGCTGATAAAGGCCAGAAAGAGGACGAGGAACGGACTGCGTTTGGTCATGGCGAACTCCTTTGCGGGGGACTGAGAAAGGTCATGGGGAAAGTATCGGGCGAACCGCCGGCAACGGGACTGGCCAGGATGCGGAAGTGCTCCACTTCCTGTGCGGCCGTGGCCAACGGGCGCGAGATTTCAAATTCTCCCTGCACGGTTTTACCCGCGTCGATCGCGACCGGATTTTCAGAAATCGCCAACCTGGCGGCCGGCAACTGGTCGAGCGAGAAGACCACGGCCGAGCGGCGGCTGCCGCGGTTGGCAATGTCGAAACGAAACTTGTTGTAAACCTGCGAGCTATCGACACGATACAGGCTGGCGCGTTCCGGGCTGACCTCGACCAATACGGCGCGGCGCATACTCAGGGCCACAAAAAGTCCGCAGCCGTAACAGGCGAGCAGCAGCAACACGATGACGCGCTTCGCATCCCGCAGGCCCAGACGGCGCAGCCAGGGCTCGTGGGCGCCGGCTTCCCCGCCCTGCTCGCCCCAGGTATAGTGAATCAAGCCTTGCTTCCCCATCCGTCCCAACACATCCACACAGGCGTCGATGCATTCGCCGCAATGCACGCATTCGATCTGAAAGGGCGACTGGCGAATATCGATGCCCATGTGGCAGACCCGCACGCACTTCTTGCACTCGACGCACTGGTGGCCTTCGTCGCGATAGTGTACCAGCAGAGTATTGTTGTCGCCCAGAATCCCCTGCAGATAGCCATACGGGCAGACCGTAGTGCAAAACCGCTGGCGCAGCAAGGTGAAATCGAGAAAAGTGATGAGCGTAACGGCGGCGCCCGCGACGCCGCCCGCCGTATGCATGTCGAGCGCCAGCAGCCGCTGCAGCAGGTCGCGGGGCGCGACAAAATACGAGATGAAGGCAAATGCCAGAAAGACCGAAACCGGGGCCAGCACGGCTAGAAACACGGCACGGACGGCCAGGTTACGCCGCGCCGCCGGCCAATCGAAGTAGCGCTTGCCGATCCAGCGGCGCAAGCGGTTTTCGAACGTAATGGAGGCTTCGCTGAAGATCATCTGCGGGCACATATAGCCGCAGTAGACGCGTCCGTAAGCGATCGAGGAGCCGATGATCAGAAACATCAGGAACATCAGCGCGAAAAAGATGATGGCGAATTCGTTGATCCACAGTTCGTAGCCCGCGAAATAGAAACGCTGGCGCGGAATGTCGAAGCGCATCCAGTCGAAAAAGGGCAGCGCCAGGAATCCCAAAAAACAGGCAAAATGGATAGACTTCCGCAGCCTGTGGTAAGTGACGCGCGGCGGAGGCAGCGCGGGGGTCCGTTTTTTGGCCGCTTCAGAAACTGGCATGATGATGTACATGCGCGCCCGGAGCCACGCCCATCCAGATCAGCAACGCGCCCGCGAACACGATGCTCGCTCCGGCGAGGGCATTGCTCCATCGACCCAGCCGCCAGCCAAAGGAAGTGGATGCCAGGCCGGTGGCGCCCAGCGCCAGACTGGTGCCGGATCCGAAAGCCAGCATGGTCGCGGCCCCGCCGAGCGCACTACCCGCATCCACGGCTTTCAGCAAGGCGGCGTAAACCAGGCCGCATGGCAGAAAACCCAATACCAGCCCCAGGCGGAACTTGCTGGTAGGACGGATCGAAAGCATAAAGCGCTTCCCGGCCCGTGCCAGGCGCGCCGCGATACCTGGGCTATCGATGCGAATCAACTCGGCCCTCCGAACGAACCCAGTCAAGTAAATGCCGGCGGCGATCATCGCCACGCCTGCCGCGATCCGGCCGCCGTGCGCGATTCCCGCCAGCCGGGCAGTCAGTCCGATGGCGCCGCCCGCCGCGCCCGCCAGCCCACCCAAGGCCGTGTACGTGGTTACGCGCCCCAGGTTATACCAGAAGTGCGCCCACGCCAGTTTGGCGCGCGGCGCCACGGCGCCCGCCAGCGGCAAACTGTACGAAAGCACGATGGGCCCGCACATCTGCACACAATGAATGCTGCTCACCAATCCCAACGCGAACATCAGCCAGAACTGCGCGAGGCTCATTGCGGTACGGCCTGGTAATGGATCTTGGGATTCGGCGAGGGTACCGAGACGCACTCGGTGCGATACACGAATTCCTGCATGGTGATCGCGTGCGTGGGACAACGCGAAGCGCACAGGGAGCACCGGATGCAGGTGGTTTCGTCTTTCAGCATGACCGCGCCGAGCTGGTCCAACTCCTCCGGCGTGAGGCTTTGAAACTCCCCATCGGTCATGCCAAACTCAGCCGCCGCGGGGGCCATCCAGTGATCGGTGTGCAGAAGCTGGCTGAGTCCCATCAGGCGAATGAGGTTCTCCGGACAGACGTCCACGCATCCGTTGCAGGCTACGCAGATCGAAGTATCGAAAACGGTGTTGACGTTGCAGCGCAGGCAGCGGGAGGCCTGCCGCCGCGCCTGGGCTTCCCCAAACCGCTCTTCGATATTCTCGAGCGAGGCGGCCCGCCGCTCGCTTTCGACGACGGGCGGATTCTCCCGCGCGATCGTGTTCCAGCCTTCCGCCATGGTGTAGGCCGCCGGCGCCCACTGGCGGCGGACGGTAACCTCGGTACGCGTCCCACGCAAGTAATCGTGCATGGAACGAGCCGCGATCTGCGCCGAAGCGATGGCGTCGATGAACAGCCGCGGGCCATGCGCGATATCCCCGCACGCGAAAACATCCGGCGCGCTGGTCTGGTAGGTCTCGCGATCCACCTTGATGAGCCCGCGCTCCGTTTCAATGCCATCGCCCGGACGCAGGAAAGAAAGGTCGGAGGTCTGGCCGATGGCAAAGATGATGCTATCCGCCGGGATATCTTCGACCATGGAATCGTCGAACGACGGATTGAAACGCCCGGCCGCGTCAAACACCGCGGTACACTTCACGGTGCGCAGCGCGAGTTGGCCTTCTTCGGTGATAATCGCCTTGGGTCCGCGCCGGTTGTGCAGCCGGATCCCTTCTTCGCCGCCCTCGACGATTTCCATCTCGTCGGCGGGCATCTCCTCGCGGCTTTCGAGGCAGACCACGTGGACTTCCTTGTCGCCGCTGATGCGCAGCGCGGAGCGTGCCACATCGTAAGCCACCTGTTCGCCGCGTTCCATCTCGGCTACGGCTTCGCGATGGTTGGCGGAATCGCCGGGGCGCACGGCGGAGCGCGCCACATCGTAAGCCACGTTGCCGCCGCCGATCACCACGATGCGGCGTCCCAAAGGCAAGGTCTGCCCGGCGTTGAAGGCGCGCAGAAAATCCATACCGTCCAGAACATTGGGGCTGTCCGCGCCAGGCATCGCCAATTTGCGGCCCTTGGGCAAGCCTATCCCGATGAAGATGGCTTTATAGCCGACGTGCCGCAGATCGGCCAGGGTGAAGTCGCGGCCCAGCCGAATATTGCACTTCAGCTCGATGCCCAGGGACAAGATCGCGTCGATTTCGCGCCGCACCAATTCGCGCGGCAGGCGGAAAACGGGCACGCCCACCGAGAGCATGCCGCCGGGTTCGGCGTCGGCTTCGAATACGGTCACTTTGTAGCCGGTCTGCGCCAGGTCGTGCGCCACGGTGAGCCCCGCGACCCCCGCTCCCACGACTGCTATGCGCTCGTAATCGCCTGGATTCGGCGGGAGCATGGAGTGGTTACAGGCCTCGCGATGCAGCTTGAAGTCGCCAGTCTCGGCGCCGAACGCTTCCGTGACGAAACGCTTCAGCGCGCGGATGGCGACCGGCTGATCGAGCGAGCCGCGCCGGCAGTTGGCTTCGCAGGGCGCGCCGCACACCCGCCCGCAAATGGACGTGAAGGGATTCGTGGCACGCGCGATCCGGTAAGCCGCTTCGTAGCGCCCTTCGGCGATGGCCGTCACATAACCGCAAGCGTCCGTGTGGACCGGGCAGGCGTGGCGGCACTTCACCATCTGCATCCAATACTCGGATGCGTCCGGCACTTGTACCTGAAAAAAGCCGTTGTCCATGTTAGTCAATATTGTGGGTCAGGCGTCCATGCCCGCGGCGAGTCTCGCGACCGGCCTCCCCGGTTACTTGGATCTCCGGAACGAAAACGCCACCACGATCACGCCATACACCACGATCAGGGCGGCGATACAATACATCAGCGCGGCCGACGTTTGGGTGGCGGCGTTCATGGCCCGGACCAGCACGCCGCGATCCGGGTGATTCACCTCGCCGTACATATAAGTGAAGAAATAAGCGATGGCGCCGGCGGCGATGGCAATGAACGCGAACTTCAGAAAGGTGGGCACCTCGGTGCCGCTGCGCTCGGTGATCCAGCCATCGGCGTATTCGTGGATGGCCTCTTTGGCCGGTTCGTTTACAGTTTTCGCCGGTGTCATCGGTTCACTCCTGGGATTTGATCCCGATCGTCCGTATCGTCTTTCAACATGCGGTACTTCACCTCTTCGCCGTCGCGCCCCCAATAACCGTCCTTAATGGAGCGCACGCAGAAGAACACCGCGCCGGCCAGCAGCAGGGTAAATAGAAAATAAGAAAAGAAAATGCTCGGGTAGACGTAATCGTGCATGGCTTCACCTTTCGTAATCGTTATCGGGCCGCCAGTTCTTGGCGCGCCCCAGAGTCTGCAGATACGCCACCAGGGAGTGGAATTCCTTTTCGTCTTCCACGATCCACGGGAACGGCGGCATCACCGAGCCGGGCACCAGGTCGCGCGGATTGCGCAGGTGGGTGCGATGCCATTGCGTGTCGTACTTGCCGCCGACGCGCGAAAGGTCCGGTCCGGTGCGCTTGGTCCCGAACATGTGGGGCGTATCGTAAACAAATTCGTCGGGAGTGGAAATCGGCGAGTCGCACGCCTTTCCAGCCGCTGCGCTTGGTGTCGGCGAGCAGCGTGCGGGTCTGCTGCGTGTGGCAATACCAGCAGCCCTCCCGCACATAAATAGCGCGCCCGTGAAGTTGCTCCTCGTTCAACCGCACCAGCTTTCCGGTGGGGCCCTTACTGGGATCGTTATTCTCGAACGGGCGCCCCCAGCTCTTGTCCACCAGCGGTGGAACCACCGTGGTCAGAATGCCGCCGACGAAAAATAGAACCAGGGCGGCGATCACTGCGAATGTTGCGCTCTTATCGGCTTTATTTAACATAAGTCACCTTAGGCGACGCGACCCTTCGCGTTCACGGCGGTCGCCAGGATGTTATAGGCGAAGGTCACAATGCCGGCGAAGATCAACGCGCCGGAGAAGAACCGCACCGGTCCAAATGGGCTTCAAGCGCCTTCACCGTGTCGATAAACGGAATCGCCGGATTGTTCCATTGCCAGCCCTGCCAGAAGCCGCCCAGCCACAGCGTGACAAAGAAACCCAGCCCGCCGATCATCATGAACCAGAAATTCCAGTTCGCCAGGGCGTCGGAATGGAGCTTGGTGTGGAACATACGCGGCACTATGTAATAGCTTCCGGCGATGGCGAAGAACGAGAAGCAGCCCAGCAGCGCCATGTGCGCGTGGCCCGGAATCCAGTCGGTCTTCGACACGATGGCGTTCACCGATGCGCAGGCTGTGCATGGGGCCCTGGAAGCAGGTCAGCAGGTAGAACACGACGCCCGACATCAGGAACTTCAACGGTACGTTATCGCGCAATTGCTGCCATTGCCCCTTCATGGTGGCGAAGAAGTTATAAACCACGGCCCACACCGGGATGAGCAGCATCAACGAAAACGTGATGGCGATGGTTTGCAGCCATTGCGAAATGGGCCCGTGCAGCATATGATGCGCGCCGGTCCACACATACACGAAGGCCAACGACCAGAACCCGATCATGGAGAGCTTGTGGCTGTAGAGCGGCGTATTGGAAGCCTTCGGAATGAAGTAATAAGCCGCCGCCAGGCCGATGGGCGTAAAGATCAGGCCCACCGCGTTGTGGATGTACATCCAGTTCAGGTTGGCCTGATTGACGCCGGTCGTAAATTCCACCGCAAAGTTGCCGGTGATATATACGAAAGCGGTCCACAGGATAGTGCCCATGACATACCAGAGCGAGACATACATCTGCTGGTACTTGCGCGTGCCGATGGTGGCGAAGATGTTGATGCCGAACATGACCCAGGCGATCACCACCATCACGCTGACGAAAATGGGCAGTTCGGCGTACTCCCAACCTTTGTTCCAGCCCGCCAGCAGCGAGACCACCGCGCTGAGGATGATGACGTTCCACAGGACGGCGGTGGCCACGCCCAGTTTCTCGCTCTAGAGCTTGACGCCGCACAGCCGCGGCACAAGGTAGTATGTGAGGCCCATATCGCAGGCCAGCAGCCAGCCGAACAGCATGCCGTTCACATGCAGCGGGCGGAGGCGGCCATAAGTGAGATAGGAGACCGTCCCCAGCAATTCCGGCCAAACAGAACTTGGCGGCGATCGTCATGGCGACGATGCCGACAATGAAGAAGTACGAGATGGAGCTGACCAAGAACCACTTGGCCGTAGTATCGCTGTGGACTACGCCGGTGCGCAGCGGCGTGGCCGCAACGGCTTCGACTGACTTACCTTCTGGCATGTTGACCTCTATTGAGTAGCAGCGCGGCCTGCGCGGCGGCAGGCTGCGAGCCGGCCCCGCTTTTCTGGTTCAGACTGCGGATGAAATTGATCAGGTTGCCCGCATCGTTTACGGTCAGGCCGCCGAAATCGATCCAGGCCGGCATGGCCGTGCCTTGCACGCCATAGAGAATCGAATCGAACAGGCGCTGGTCGGCCACGCTGTTCACGAAGACAGGATTGCGCAGGTTGCGCGGCCGCGGGGTGATATCCAGCGAGTTGGGTCCCTTGCCGTCGGCTTTGCGGCCATGGCAGCCCGCGCAGCGCTCGCACGAAGGTGCTGCTCGCCCGCGCGCGATGGATCGCGGGCGTCGCCGCCACAGGATTCGTCTCGGGAACTTTGTGCGGCCGGATGGGCTGGGCGGGTTCCTTGACGAATGCTGTCCAGACGTAATCGAGCACCGCCGAAATCTGGTCGTCTTTCAAGGCATGCGCCCCACGCCGGCATGGACGTTCCCGGCAACGCCTTCGCCAATCGAATTGAGGAAACGGGCGCGCGGCTTGGAATTCATGAACCCGGCCTTGGTCAAATCGCGCGGCGCAGGGATCCAGGTACCAGGCCACCTTGCCGTTGCCGTCGCCCTTCTCGCCATGGCAGCGCGCGCAAAGCGTCTTGAACGTCTCCGCGGGCGGCAGCGCCGCCGGCGGCGTCTTTAACCCGGCCAGGTATGCGCCGATGTCTTCGAAATCCCCTTCCGGGAAACGGAACGCCGGCATGATCGAATCGGGCACCCGCGAGCGCGGATTCCGGAAGTGATCGACGAGCCAGGTTTCGTCCTTGATCAGCCCTCATAGCTGAGGTCCGGCGCGATGCCGCCGTCCGCGGTCGCCCAGTTTGTGGCAGGCCGTGCAGGCGCGGTCCTCGATCAACTGCTTGCCGCGGGCCGCCGGCGTGGCGCCCGAAACTTCCGGCTTGCCCTCGGGGGTGATATTCACCTTCACTTCGTTCAAACGCGCCGGTACTGGTCGAGCGAGGTTTCGGCGAAAGTTGATTCCGTGCCGGCTCTTCAGGAAAATGACCAGAGCCTTCACGTCGGCGTTCGCCAGGTTGAACTTGGGCATGAACGACGTCGCCGAAATTGGCGCGCGGATTCAGGATGTGCTCCCACAGATAATCGACTTCGATACTTCTTCCCGCACTTCGGTGAGGTCCGGCCCCAGCGTGCCTTCCGACATGCCCTCGATCGGTGGCAGCCGTAGCAATTCATGGCGTAGAACAGCTGGCGGCCGCGATTCACGTTGCGGCGTGCCGGCGAAATCTTTCTCGGTGTGGCACTGCGCGCAGTTGGCTTCCATGTATTCCTTGCCCATCAGCTTGGGAGCTAAATCTTTGCGCCAGGTGGACTGGGTGACGAAACCCAGCATGGGCTCCGGCCAGAAATGATCTTCGCCGTGGCTGTAGAAGGTTTTCAGGCCGCGGCCCTGCCCGTCATGGCAAACCGTGCAGCCGAAGTCGGCGAACTTGTGGCGCCGTTCCCAGCGGCCGTTGCGTTTGTAGTCGCCCAATGCGGCGGAATAGGGATGCGTCTCGCAGCGGTTCGCGCGTGACTTCTCGAACCGCGGATCGTCGGCGGCAATATGGCAGGTGCCGCAGCGGTCCACGCGCGTGTCGCCGAACTGCGTCACGATGTACTGCTCGATGCGGGGCCGCCGCTCGTCGAGGGCCGCCCGTTCCCGCTCGTTCTTCGACAGCGTCCGCGCCTGGTCGAAGTAGGCGGTTTGATACCGCTCCCAGCGGTGAAAGAATTGATCGTAGAAAACGATGCCGTGTACGATCAGGGCCACGAAACTAGCTATCGCCAGTGACAGTCGCATAGCCGGTTACCAGGGAGAAACCATTGACCAGTTCGGCCCGCGGAAGAACGTGCCGATAATAATGAACATGATGTTGACCAATACCAACGTCAGAAAGATGGTGTTCGCGAGCAGCCGTTCGCGGGCGAACCACCGGCCCACCCCGCCCGGCTTGCGATCGATATACGGAACCAACAGCAGCAGCAGCACAAAAACGCCCGGCACGCCCACGCCGCCCCAGAACGCCGAATAACTGACCATCTCCTGCAGGCCCAGGAAGTACCAGGGCGCCTTGGCCGGATTGGGCGGATGCATGACATTGACCGGCTGTTCCAGAGGCGCGTTAAACATCAGCGACAGCACCAGAATCGCGGCCACCGCCAGCACGAACACAAATAACTCCGCAATCAGCAGATTGGGCCAACTGAAAACGGAATTATCGGGCACGTTGCCGACTTTGGTGAACGGTCCGCGGACGAAGCCCTGCAGACCGTAAACCTTTTTCTTGTCTTTTTCTTTGGCGGGGGCTGCCACGGCCGTGACGGTGACCGTCACCGCCTGCGCGGGCGCAGACGCCTCCGGCCGCGATAAGCCCCCATCTTTGCGGATCCGCCAGAAATGAATGGCGATCAGCAACGTCAAGACCAGCGGCAAGACCGCCACGTGCAACACGTAGAAGCGGAGCAAGGCTTCCTGTCCGACGGTGGCATCGCCCAACAGCAGAAACTGAATCTGTTTTCCCACCAGCGGCGCGTACCCGGCAATCGATGTGCCGACCGTGATTGCCCAGAAGGCCAGTTGGTCCCAAGGCAGCAGGTAGCCGGTGAAGCTGAGAAACAGGGTCACCAGCAAAAGCCCTACGCCGAGCACCCAGTTGAATTCCCGCGGCTTCTTGTAGGAGCCGGTGAAGAACACGCGGCACATGTGCAGGAAGACCATCGCTACCATGCCATGGGCCGACCAGCGGTGCATATTGCGCAGAAAGATGCCGAAAGCCACGGTGCCGCGCAGGTCCAGCATGCGGTCGTATGCCTGCGTGGTGGAAGGCACGTAATAGAACATCAGCAGCACGCCGGTGACGACCAGGATCAGGAACAGGAAGAAGGACATCAGCCCCAGCCCCAGCGTGTAGAGCGGCCGCAGCGTGTTGCGATCGACCTTCACCGGATGCACATGCAGGAAGAAGTTGGTAAAGCTGGTGGAGGCCCGCTCCAGATCGTTCGATGGCAGCGGGTTGCGGAAAATGGAACTCCAGACATTCGCGGGAAACTCCCGCACGGCGGTCAGGAGTCCAGGGTTCTTTGGTGGTGTCGCTCATACGTCTAAGTAAGTGCCGGGGGCGATCTCCGCCCCTTTATCGACTTCCAGTTCGCCGTTAGGCGCCAGGCTGATCTTGTACCAGGGCAGCGGCTTGGGCGCCGGGCCGCCGGTGACGTTGCCATCCTGGTCGTAACGCGAGCCGTGACAGGGACAGGAGAAGCCCGTATCGGCTACGCCCACAATGCATCCCAAGTGCGTACAGGTGGTGGAGATGGCCGCCAGCCGGTTGCCATCGCGCACGATGCACACGCGGCGCACATCCATCGCGATACGCGTTCCGGGCGGGAAATCTTCCGGCCGGCCGATGCCGAAACGCGCGGGCTGCCCGTACGTGGCCCGCGGTTTGATGAACACGAAATTAGAAAACGCGCTCAAAACCGCCGAGCCGAACAAACCGAAACCGGTAAACCAGCCCAGCATGCGGCGCCGGTTCATGGTCTCGGCCAGGGGCAGGCTGCCGGCCCGCCCGGATTCTTCATGGCTTCCGTGAGCCACTGCCATCGGGTTTCTCCTTGGGTGCATCCACCAATTCTTCCAAATCGGACCAAAAGACCTGGTATTTTGCTTCTTCCAGGTCGCGAAAGTAATCTTTCTTCACTGCAAAAACGAAAGCCGCGGCGGCGCCCAGACCCATCATCAGGCTGGCGGCGATGGCCAACCAGGTCAATTCCATGGGTAGACCACCTTCTCCTGCCGCGGCGACATGGCCTCGTGTGCCAGCCTGGCAATTGAGGCATTTTTCAACACCTGGGTGAGCGCGGCTTGCGCCTCCACCCATACCAAATGTGCCGGGCACCAGCCTTGACGGCTGCAGCCGGAGCCGTTGGTGGCACATACGTTGAGCGTGATGGGACCTTCCACCGCTTCGACGACTCTCAATACCGAAAGCTGCTCGGCCGGCATGGCTAATGCGAAACCACCGCTGGTCCCGCGGTGCGCCACTACCAATCTGGCTCGCACCAATACTTGTAAGACCTTGGAAAGAAAGTGCGCCGGCACCTCGGCCGCCGCGGCCAGATTGTCGCGGTTGACGCGTGTCCCCGGGGGGAGCGTTGCCAAATGGATCATGACGCGGACGGCGTAATCGGCGGCGCGAGTCAACTGCATGGGTCTTAATAGATAAAATAGACTCTTTTTATCTTGTTTGTCCAGAACGCATTTTATGGGCCATATTGTGCGCGGCGCGGACGTTAAATTCGAGGCGTTGTGAACCTGCGGCGATTCACCACAAAGTAGACTACCGGCACGGTCATACGCGAAAGCGCCAGCGACGCGATCTCGCCGGCCATGAGGGCGATAGCGAGGCCCTGGAAGATGGGATCGAACAGGATTACGCCGGCGCCCACCACTACGGCGGCCGCGGTCAACAACATGGGACGGAAGCGCACCGCTCCGGCGTCGATCACGGCTTCGTCGAGCGGCATCCCCTGTTGCAAGCGAAGCTCGATGAAGTCTACCAGGATGATCGAGTTGCGCACCACGATCCCGGCGCCGGCGATGAAGCCGATCATCGAAGTAGCGGTGAAAAACGCATGCAGCAAGCCGTGCGCGGGCAGAATCCCGACCAGCGAAAATGGAATGGCCGCCATGATGATGAGCGGCGTAACGAACGATTGAAACCACCCCACCACCAGGCCGTAAATGAGCACCAGCACTGCGGCAAAGGCGATCCCCAAGTCGCGGAAGACTTCGTAGGTGATGTGCCATTCCCCATCCCATTTCATGGAGTACTGCGCGGCATCGGTGGGGAGCGCGGCCATGTGCTGCTCAATGGCATATCCGCCGGGCGCCTGGAACTTGTCCATCTCCGGTCCGAGCTTAAGGATGGCGTATACGGGGCTTTCCATGGCGCCCGCGACGTCGGCCGTCACATAGGTCACCGGCAGAAGGTTCTTATGGTAGATGCTTTTATCGGCCAGGATCTGACGGCTGTCGACCAGTTCGCTTAATGCCACCAGGCGGCCCGTCCGGCCGGCCACTTTGAGGTTCTGAATCTTCTCCAGGCTGGAGCGGCCGGCGCGGTCGAGCCGCAGCACCAGGGGCACATCTTCCTGGGCGGAATCCGCATGCAGCAGCCCGGCCTGATACCCGGAGGAGGCCAGCGCCATAGTCCGGGCGATCTCGTCTTCGGAAATGCCGTTCAGGGCGGCCTTCTCTTTGTCCACCAGGAGTTGGTATTTGGGCTGATCGTCTTCCACGTACCAATCCACGTCCACGACGCCATTCGTGCGCTTCCACAGATCCCGGATACGTCCGGCGATAGCGGTCCGTTCGTTCAGCACCGGCCCATAGACTTCGGCCACCAGGGTTTCGAGAACCGGCGGGCCCGGCGGCACCTCCGCCACTTTGATGCGCGCGCCATACCGCTCCGCCACGGGAAGCAGCCGCTGGCGGATTTGTTTCGCGATTTCGTGGCTTTGCAGTTTGCGGTCGCTTTTCGGCAGGAGGTTCACCTGGATATCCGCCACGTTCGATCCCCGGCGGAGGTAGTAATGCCGCACCAGCCCGTTGAAGTTGAATGGCGATGCCGCGCCCACGTAGGTTTCGAGATTCACCACCTGCGGTTGCTCGAGCGTGGCGCGCGCCAGGGCATTCGTGGCCTCGGCCGTCTGTTCGAGGGTGGCGCCATTCGGCATATCCACAATCACCTGGAACTCGCTCTTGTTGTCGAACGGCAGCATTTTTACCTTGACAAATTGGAAATAGAACAGCGAAACGGAACCGAGCAGCAGGACGACCACGCCCCCCAGGAATCCCCAACGGACCGCCGGAACATGCAGAATCCGGCCCATGACGACGCGATAGACACGGGTCAGGAGGTCTTCTTTTTCGCCGTGCATGGACGCGTGTCCGGGCTTGAGAATCCGGACGGCCGCCCAAGGCGTCACGATGAAGGCGACCAGCAGCGAGAACACCATGGCGGCGCTCGCCCCGATCGGAATGGGACGCATATAGGGCCCCATCAGGCCGCCGACGAAAGCCATCGGCAGGATCGCGGCGACGACGGTGAGAGTGGCCAGGATGGTAGGATTGCCCACTTCGTCCACGGCCTCGATGGCCACGTCGAAAGAAGGCCGCTCGCGGTTTGCGGGCATGCGCCAGTGGCGGACAATGTTCTCCACCACCACGATGGCGTCGTCCACCAGGATGCCGATGGAGAAAATCAAGGCAAACAGGGTGATGCGGTTCAGGGTATAGCCGTAAAGATAGAACACCGTCAGGGTGAGCGCCAGAGTCACCGGGATGGCGATGAAGACGATCAACGACTCCCGGAAACCCAGCGTGATCGCAATCAGGATGCTGACCGAAAATACGGCGATCAGCATGTGCAACAGCAGTTCATTGGATTTCTCGGCAGCCGTTTCGCCATAATTACGGGTGATATCCAACTGCACGTCCGCTGGAATCACGCTGCCTTTGAGCGGCGCGATGCGCGCGAGGACGTTGCCGGCCACGATCACCGCATTCGTGCCTTTCCGCTTGGCCAGCGCCAGGGTGACGGCGGGCAGAAACTCGCGCGAGCCCGCATGCGCGATGCGCACGTATTGGGAAGCCTCTTCGCCGCCATCGCTCACTTCGGCGACGTCGCGGACGAAGACCGGCTTCTCGTTGGCTACGCCGGCCACCACGCTGCGCACATCTTCGGCGGTACACAAAAACTGGCCCGTCTCGAGGAGATATTGCCGGTTGGCGGTATCGAAATGGCCCGCGGGAAGGCGCCGGTTCGAAAGCCCGAGGGCCCCGGCAACCTGCAGCGGCGAAAGGTTATAGGCCGCCAGCTTTCCTGCATCCAGAACGATGCGGATCTCGCGCCGCTGGCCGCCGGTCAGGGTAACCGCGGAAACATCCGGCACTTGCTTGATGGTGTCATTCACCTGCGCGGCGATGCGGCGCAGCTCGAGATCCCCGTACCGCCGGCTGGAGAGCGTCAGGGCCAGGATCGGCACATCGTCGATGGATCGCGGCTTCACCAGCGGCGGCGACGCACCGGGCGGGATGATATCGAAATTGGCAGCCAGCTTCTGATTCAGGCGGACGACGCTTTTCTCTTCGTCCTGGCCCACGTAGAAACGCACAATGGCCAGGGAGCTGCCCGGGCTGGAAGTCGAATAGATATACTCCACGCCGGGGATCTCCCACAACAGTTTTTCCATCGGCTTGGTGATGCGCTGTTCGACCTCATGTGCCGATGCGCCCGGCATTTCGACGAAGACGTCGATCATGGGCACGATAATCTGAGGCTCTTCCTCGCGCGGCAATTTCCAGACGGCGAAACCGCCCAGCAGGAGCGCTCCCGCTATGATCAACGGCGTCAGCTTGGAGCCGATCCAGGCGTTGGCAAACCGTCCGGCCGGACCGAGATGCCGCGGTCCGGAGGACATTCCGCTCATGGCCTGACCTCTACACGGGCGCCATCGGGCAGGCTGGCGGGAAGCGGGCTGACGATTTTCTCTCCCGCGCTCAGTCCGGAAAGCACTTCGACGAACGCCGGCCCGCGCTCGCCGGTGGTGACCAGGCGCGTGCTGGCCAGGCCGTCTTCGACCACGAACACCGATTCCAGTTGTCCGCGTTCCAGAATGGCGCGCGGCGGGATGGCCATCACCTGGCGGGTGCCCAGCGCGAATCGCGCGCGGCCGAACATGCCGGACCGCAGATTCGGAACGGCGGGCAAATCGATTTTCACGATGTAGGTGCGCGAAGCTGCGTCTACGGAAGGCTCGATTTCCGATACGCGGGCCGTGAACCGGCGGTCCAGCGCTTCGAGCACGACATACACGCTTTGCCCGCGCTTCACGAACGGAAGCCGGGATTCGTCCACCAAGGCCTCCAAACGATAGTCGCCATCCCGTTCCAAGGTCAGCAGCGGAGCCCCCGGGGCAGCCAGGTTTCCCGGCTCCACGGATCTTGCCGTGACCACGCCGGAAAATGGCGCGGCGATGCGCGCGTAGTCGCGCGCGATGCCGGCGGCACGGAGCTCCTGCTGAACCTGCGCGGCCTTGGAATCGAGTTGGCGGCGCTTGGCGCGGGCCATCTCGCAGGCGGCCTGCGCCGACTTCAGCCGCGCCGAGGCTTCATCGAACTCCTGGTCTGAAATCGACTTCTTGGATGCCAGCTCCTGCATGCGTTTGAACGTACTCTGGGCCAGGTCAAGGTCCGCTTGCGCGGCCGCCACGCCGCCCTCCGCTTCCGGAATCGCGCTCATCGCTTCGGCTTCCGCGGCCTGTGCGCGCAGAACGTGGGAATCCAGGTCCTGCGCGTCCAGCGCGACCAGGATCTGCCCCTCGCGCACGTGGTCGCCGGATGCGACGGCCACTTCGCGGACGTACGCCATGACATGGCTCGCAAGCACGGCGGTGGTGGCCGCGCGAACGGTTCCGGTCGCTTCGTAGATCTGCGGCCACTGCTGGTTGCTCACCGTCGCGGTCTCGACCGGAATGGCGGGCGCATTCGTATGCGCGGCCTCTCTGGGCCGGGACTCGCTGCCGCAGCCGCTCCACAGCGCCACGGACGCCAGAACGGGAAAAAGAATCGATCGCATTATTTCAACACCTCGGAATCGGGCGAGAGGCGCCCGGCGGACAGATCCAACATCGTCGCCGCGATACGTTGGTCATGCACCGCCGTCAGATAGCGGGTTTGGCTTTCGAGCACGGCGGTTTCGTTTCGCAGGAGATCCGTCACGTTGCTCATACCGGCTTCGTAGCGATTTTGCGTAATTCGCAGACTTTCCGCGGCTTCGGCCACGGCTGCTTTGGCGACCTCGATGCGTTGCCGGGCCGCCTGCAGATCGGCCCAGGCGCGCCGCACTTCCAGGCGCACCGCCGAAGCCACGCGCTGCTCGTCGTCATGCGCTCGTGCAAGCGACTGCTTCGATTCCTCGATGCGGGCCTTGTCACCCCAGCCATTAAAGAGGTTCCAGCGCAACGCTACCGAGGCCAGCCAATTGGCGCCTCCTTTCTCGATGAACTGCTGGCGGTCGGCCTCCAGGGCGGCGTGAAAACCGACCTGGGGAAGGAGTGCGCCGCGGGATGCGCCCTGGCGGGCCTCTGCGAGACTGGCCGCCATGCGCACCTGGCGCGCCTCCGGACGGCCGGTGGCGGCATCCTTTTCAAGCGGCATCAGCGCCATATCCGGCAGATCCATGGGACTGAGTGGGGTGGTAAGAAGATGGCTGCTGTCGAGGGGCAGCCCCAGCGCGTCGTTGAGCGCCGATTTGGCCACGTCCAGATCCGCGGCTCTCTGGATGCGCTGCTCTGTAACGGCGGCCAGATGCACCCGGATCGAGAGCACGTCCACATCGGTGGACATGCCGGCCAGGCGGACGGATTCGGCGCGCCGCAAGTCCGCCTCAGCGGATCGCACACCCTGCTCCGCGGTCTTGAGGCTCTCGGATGCCAGGACCGCGCCATAATACGCCCGGACTACGCCGGCCATGACCTGCATCTGGGTCTGGCGCCGCTCTTCGCCGGTCATCTGGCTGAGCAGACCGGCGGCTTTCACTGCGTTCGAAGTCTGGCCGGCGTCATAGAGGGGCTGGTCCACGGTGACCAGCGACTGGAAGTTGTTCAAGGCATCCGGCCGGTTGAGGGGGCCAATGTTGAAATTCTCAGTACCGAATTGATGCTGGGTGAGCAGGGAGCTGAAGACAAAGACGGGGTTATCGCTGCGCGTGAACGATTCCGAGTAGTTCAGCTTGGGAAGCCGGCCGGCGCGGGCTTCGTCGATGCGTGCGGCGGAAGCCCGCAGCCCCGCGTTGGCGGCGGCGATGGCTTTGTTCTCCCGCAGGGCCAGCCCTACCGCCTCCCGCAACGACAGCGGATCCTGCGCCAGTAACGGGCCAGCCAGGGCTAACAGGACTGATATTTTCATGATTCACGGATCTCGATAGTGCGGTTCATTTTCTGAGATGCAATTGGCAGGCGTTGGTGACAACGGCGGTCTACATCGATATAATCGACTCTTTTTCTCGCCGCCATGAGGGCGATGGCGCCTACCACCACGATCGTCGTTCAACAAATATGGGACGGGAAGGTCATCAAACGCCGTGACCCGGCGAATCGTCTTACCGGGAATCGATTTGGACGGGGCGCGGTTTTCTTCGGCCAATACTAAAGAGGAGCAGCTAAGGCTTATGATGCGGGCGCTTTCGCCGGGAAAAGAGGGATTGTTCCGTCTACGAACTCGTGGCGGCAAAGGGCGGGCCCAAACTGGTAGGCGCGGCGGACGGCAAGTTCAGATTTGGCGCCCCCATAAAGCGAAGGCGCCACCTCGAAATGCCAGGTGCTTCGATGGCTATGTATGTCGATTATTTGAACCGCATGCCCGCCGTGGGCCGTCCGCCGGACCGTGTTGACGCAAACGGTGTCAACAGCGTCCCCCAGTTCCCTGCGGAATCACTTCAGAAATCGTAATCTACCGGCTTAATGCCCTTGGCCCGCAGATAGACGATGCACTGGCCGCGATGATGCGCGGTGTGATCCGTCGCCAGCAGCAGCACCTCGAACCCCTCCATCTTGCCGCCTTCCATATCGAAGGTCTGGTGCAAGCGCGCGGGATCCAGGCCCTGCAGCCCGGCGATTACGAAATCGTAGGAATCGTTCAGCATCTTCGTCACGGTCGCCTTGTCGTAGTTGGCGGGCTTGGCGATAGGACTCTTCTGCCCGCTCAGCGTCGCGAAAAAGAACGCATTGGAACTGGCGATGTGCGCCATCTGCTGGCCGAAGCTCATCTCCTCCGGATTCGGTTTGAAACCGTAGTCTGCGGCGGGCATTTGATCCGCCAGCGCCAGCACGTATTTCTTGGAAGTCTTCCAGTGATCGACCAACTTTTGGGGGACGCCCTCCTGGGCCAACGCCGGCATTGCCAGCGCCGCGCCCACCACGAAACTCAAGATCCATCGAAACATGAACTCTCCTTTCAAGTTGAACCTCTATGATGCCACGGCGTGCGATAAGGCAGAACGTCGCGTCAAACCATTATGGACGGTGCGCCAGGCCGAAGGTCACGAGGCACTACCGCCGCGGAGTCCAAATCGCCCGCGGGTCATGCCTTGATCCAAAGCGGCGTTAATCCGGGCGCCAATTCCGTCGCAAGTGGGAAATCGTCGATCAGAGCGCCCCGTTCACCAATCGCGCCAGTGCGGTCTCCAAGTCTTTAGGGTGAAACCCGAACGGGCCAGGGCCGCTCTTATATGCCACGCGGCCGCTCCGGTCGATGGCGTAGAGGCGGTCGGGCCAGCCGGTATACGCCACGTCCGTCGTATTCCGGAAATCGTCCATTAGCGCCGGGATCGCGATATGCAGATTCCGCACGCAAGAATCCGCCACCGCCGCCCGCTCCGCGATGTTGCGCGGGCTGGCGAACACCACGTGCTGCTGGATGTTCGATGGCATCTGCCAGACATCGCTGGCGTGCGCTTCCTGGATGTACACGATATAGAATGCCGCCCGGTCCTTGTATTGTTCGTACAGCTTGTCGAGCGCGGGAACCTCCCGGCGAAAAGGCGGTCAAGTGTAGCTGCCGAAGATCAGGACCACGGGCTTGCGGGCGCGGAACGACGACAGCCGCACGCGCGCGCTCTTGTCGAGCGTCTCCAGATCGAAATCCGGCGCGAGATCGCCGGGGCGTACGTGCCCGCCGCGAGCAAACGACCACAGCGTCTCGAAGGGAAGTACCATGAACGCGGGACCCGGGACCTCGGCGATCGCCTTGGCGAAACGCATCGGCGGCTGCCACATCATCGCCAGAATGGCCGCACAAAAAAGCAGGTAGGCCAACACCAGGCCCCCGAGAATCTTGAAGAACGTGCGCAATCCACGATTATAGCCGACCTGAATTTCCGATTTGCGTTCTTGTCACTTGTACAGCGCGAGACCGAACCTGAGTGGCGATCGCCGCCATCCCCGCGGCACGCCCGGCTCAGCTAAATGGGCTGGTAGGCTGATGTCGTGGCGCCGGCTGCCTGATCCAATACGATCGCCGCTCCTTTATCGCTGGCGTGCGTAGCGTTGGTGCTGATGATTAACACCAGCGACGTCGAACCGGGCGCAATCTCGGTCGGGGGAGACGCCGGAGGATAGAATTGAAAACCTATTTCAAATCCGCCGGCGGGAGGTGGATTGCTGCTGGTTGCCGTTACCGGAGGATTGATCGGTCTAAACGCCGCCCATCACGGAGCACCGCAGAACCGGCACCGCCTGTTCCACGGGATCGCGCCGGGGCTTTCCGCTCCGCGAATATCCGATACCGACGCACGACCCGAAGCGGCGACGCGGAACTCGGCACTTTTCGCAGAGGCCACTCCGACCGTATGGGACGCTCTGCGGGATCTGCCTGAAGCCGACGATTACGAGGAATTGCTGCACCGGGATAGGGTAAAGGCCAAAATTCAAGAAGCCGACCGCCTACGGCGCACCGCTTGCACGGCGATGCCGAGGACCCGGACGATTACTCGAGACGACGCGAATTCGACTCCGACCTTGCTTACGTAGAGCCTACGCACGATACACACCGACCTGTCGAAGAGGCGTTTACTAGAAACGAAGTACGGCGATACCGAGCCGGTGAGCGCTTACACAAGCTGGACGCAAGGGTATCTGCAACACGATTCGAGCGGGGACCGCCAGCGATAGAGGGCGCGTTCACGTCTCCAAGGCCGATACACGCCTATTCGCCGCGCTGCATCACAGTGCGAGAGGCCGCGCGTCTGCATTCCTATCCCGACTGGTTACGGTTACACGTGACAAGTGGCACGGCTTCAGGCAAATCGGCAATTCTGTGCCGCCGCTGCTCGCGAGAGCCGTCGCATCGAAAGTGCGCGAGGCTTTTCCGACGCCAAGAAACCGGCGCGGCCCGACGATTCTGGGCGAAGCGGACTGCTGTCGTTCGCCATGTCGGACGCCGCCGAGCATTACGGCGTGCCGCACGACACGGTCCCGCAGCGTATCGGCAAAGGGCAGGGAGCCGAAGCTAATGCCTAAGAAGGACGACGAGGCAGCGCCGAAGAAGCAGAACCGCTATTCCGCGATGATCGGCACCATCTTCAAGAACCACTACAAACAGGGCAAGACTCAATTCGAGTTTTCGCGGGAGGAATTCGTCGAGATCGCTAAGTCGCTCAAGAATCGCACTCCCGAAGAACCTGGGCGACACGATATACTCCTTCCGGTTCGAACCGCTTTACCCGACGATATCCTGGCGACGGCGGGGAAAGACCGGAGTGGGTGATCGAGCTGCCTGGGCAGCGCCAGATATCGCTTCCGGCTCGCCTAAACTCGCTAACATCGTGCCGAGATCCGAGCATGATCGCGATCAAGATTCCCGACGCGACGCCGGAGATTATCGCCGCCTACGCCCTTAAGCGACGAACAGGCGCTCCTTGCCAAGGTGCGCTACAACCGCCTGCTCGACATTTTCCTGGGTCTCACGACCTACTCGCTCCAAAACCATCTGCGGACGACCGTTAAGCGATGGGCGCCGCAGATCGAAATCGACGAAGTGTACGTCGGCGTCAACAAGCACGGCGAGCAGTTTTCGTTACCCATGCAGGCCAAGGGCGGGAACGACCGGCTGAGCGTCGTGCAAACGGCGCAGGACATCGCCTGCTGCAAGGAGAAATTTTCCGGCCTGACCTGCCGCCCCATATCGACGCAGTTCATGTCCGGCGACGTGATCGCCATGTTCGAGCTGGCGCTGGACGGCGAGGACGTGAAGCTGGTGGAGGAAAAGCATTACAAGCTTGTGCCGTCCGACCAGATCGGGACCGACGATCTCAAGCTCTACGCTAAGCGGTAAAACTAAAGTAGTGCCGCATGGACCATGTACCCAAGGAAGTCCGGTCCAAAATCATGGCCGCGATTCATTCGCGCGGCAACACCACTACCGAGCTGCCGCTGGCGAAACTGCTATGGGAGGCGGGATTGAAGGGCTACCGCAAACATTGGCCGGTCGCCGGAAAGCCGGATTTCGCATGGCCTGGCAGGAAAGTGGCGGTGTTCGTGGACGGCTGTTTCTGGCACGGCTGCCGCTGCAAATACCTGCCCCGCACCAATACAGAGTTCTGGCGCAACAAGATCGAAACCAACAAGCGCCGCGACCGGCGCGTATCGCAGGCGCTCCGGCGCGAGGGCTGGACCGTCATCAGAATAAAGGAATGCGCCGTACCATTCTGAAATCCCAGCAGGCCGGAGCCGTCCGCCCGAAAAGCTACACAGGTCCTAAAACCGGCGAAGCTGGTTGCCTCCACCGCGATCAGGGGTAAAACAGAGGAAGGATCGTTTGACACCTGGTAATAGAAGTCCAGCGTTCCACCCTTGATATACACGGCGGAAACCATCGTGCCTTTGGTGGTACCGGCGGTGGTGGTAATTGAAAACGTTGAGGTTAGCGGTTGTCCTACCAGTATTCCCGGGTTGGCCCCCGATGCCACCTCGCCGGGAAATACCGCGTTTCCCGGAGCCAGAAATGTCGCCTCCGGCCATTTGCAGGACCGCTGCCCCCAGCCACACACGCACGTCACGGCATAGAGAAAGAGTATAGAAAACCACGAAAAGAATCGCTTAGTGAACATAGGATGACATAGAGCAAAACGATCTCCACTTCGCCGGCGCTTACGCCACCCGACGTGCGGAAGTGTATGTCGCCACGCAACGGCCATAGGTGTATACTCACAGCAGTCTGAGGCCAACTGAAAGTCAAGCCTCGACGGGCGGGGAGGATCTATGACCCCTCTGGGCGGCACCACGATGGCCGGCTCTTATGACCCGGTGGTAGTGACTCTGTCCGTCTTGATCGCCGTCCTGGCATCTTATGCCGCGCTCGATCTTGCGGAACGGGTCACCGTCGCTCGCGGCGCCGCGCGATCCGCATGGCTGATCGGCGGCGCTGTAGCCATGGGCATCGGCATCTGGTCCATGCACTTCACCGGGATGCTGGCGTTCCGTTTACCGGTTGCCGCCTGGTACGACACGCCCATCGTGCTGCTCTCTCTGCTAGAGAGCATGGTGGCTTCCGGTATCGCATTGTTCGTGGTGAACCGGAAGACCCCCGGCTGGCCGGCGGCGTTGGCCGGCAGCGTCTTCCAGGGCGCCGGCATTGCAGGCATGCACTATACGGCGATGGCCTCCATGCGGCTGCAGGCCATGTGCCACTATTCTCCCGCGCTCGTCGCTCTTTCGATCCTATTCGCCCTGGCCGGCTCTCTGTTATCGCTATGGCTGATGTTTCTCTTCCGCGAGCAGCGCCCCGATCGCAAGCTGCGTAAAGCCGCGGGCGCGCTGGCCATGGCTGCGGCCATTTGCATCATGCATTACACGGGCATGGCCGCGGCCAGCTTTACCCCGTCGAATATTGCTCCCGACCTGTCCCACGCCGTGCCGGTCTCCCCGCTGGGCACCGGCGGTTACGTAAGCATTGTCACCGCGATGGTGCTGGTTGTGGCTCTGCTCACGTGCCTGGCGGACCGTCTGCAAGAGCGCACGGCTTTGCTAGACGGCCTCTTCGAACAGGCTCCGCAAGCTTTCGCGCTAATGAACGCGGATAGTCTGGTGGTCCGTGTGAATCGGGAGTTCACTAAGCTCTTTGGATATTCGCAGGAGGAGACCCTGGGCCGCCGGCTTCCCGACTTGATCGTACCCGACGCGGAGCCAGGCCCGGTGCAGGGATTTACGGAGTTGCTCTTGCACGGGCGGCGCGTGGATACGGAGACCGTCCGCCGGCGCAAAGATGGCAGCCTGGTGCACGTTTTGCTGGCCGGTGTCCCCGTTTCCGTGCCGGGCGGAAAGATCTCCGTATACGCCATGTACCGGGATATCACGGAACGCAAAGCCGCGGAGGAAGCGCTGCACAACCTCTCCGGCCGTCTTCTTAGGTTGCAGGATGAAGAACGGCGGCGGCTGGCGCGCGAGCTTCACGTCAGCACTTCGCAATTGCTCGTGGGGCTCAGCGTCAATCTGGCGGTGGTGAACGACTCGTCCGCCGCGCTCGAACCACGCGCCCAGCGCGCCCTTGAAGAGAGCCGCGCATTGGCCGACCGGTGCCTGCGCGAGATTCGCACAGCGTCCTACCTGCTGCACCCGCCGGAACTTGATGAGCTGGGCTTGCAGTCCGCGCTGGTGTCGTATGTCGACGGCTTCGCGCTGCGCAGCGGGATCCAGGTTGACCTGAACGTTGCGCCGGATCTGGGCCGTTTGCCGCAAGACGTCGAGACGGCGGTTTTTCGCATCGTGCAGGAGGCCCTCAGTAACGTTTACCGCCACTCCGCCAGCCCCACGGCGAGGGTCCGGCTGGTACACGGCCCGTCCGGCGTAACCCTGGAAGTGGCCGATCGAGGCCGCGGCATGCCGGGCGGCATAACGCCGGGCGTGGGTATCGGCAGTATGCGGGAACGCGCCCAGCAGCTCGGTGGTTGGCTGGAAATTCTTTCTCCCAACGGCGGGACCATTGTGAGCGCCTTGATCCCTGTCTCGGGAGGTGGCCTATGAAACCACTGCGCATTCTCATCGCTGACGATCACGAGGTCGTTCGGCGCGGCATCCGTACCCTGCTGGAAGCCCGCCCGGAGTGGGAGGTCTGCGGTGAAGCGGCCACTGGCCGCGAAGCCGTCGAAAACTCGCGCAAGCTCTGCCCCGATCTGGTGATTCTGGACGTCACTATGCCGGATATGGATGGGTTTGAGGCCATCCCGCGGATTCTCAACATCTGTCCGGGTGCTAAGATTCTGGTCCTCACCATGCACGAGTCGGGAGAAGTTGCCACCAAGATACTGGCCGCTGGAGCAAGCGGCCTGGTGCTGAAGTCCGATGCCGCACGCGACCTTGTCTCGGCCGTGCGGGCTATGGCGGCGGGTAAGCCGTTCTTGTCGCCGGCCGTCACCGAAATAATACTGGGGCAGTTAGTGAAGACGGGCAAGCCCGGACCGTCGCCGAGCGATCTAAGCCCGCGAGAACTCGAAGTTCTGAAGCTGCTGGCGGAAGGCCGCAGCCACAAAGAGATCGCTTATACCCTCGACATCAGCACCAAAACAGTGGACGCGCACTCGGTCAACATCATGCGAAAGCTGGATCTGCACGCTCTCAGCGACTTGATTCATTTTGCCATCCGCCAGAGGATTATCGAGATTTGAACTAAGCGGATTGCCTACGGCGAATTACCAATTACGCCATAGCGCGCCAACCTAAGAACAGTTACCAATTGAGCCTTACCGCCAAGTCATTCTACTCTGAGTTAGCGCCGAACGAGAAACCGTCCGCCTATCGGCGATTTACAAGTGCCCACTAACTCCGAAGACGACTCTCAGATGGCTGGCATTCTCGGCGAACTGAAGGTTCTTCGCGAGCGTAGAGCCGCGCTGGACAAGGCCATTCGGGCGCTGGAACGATTTCTACGGCGGGAAGTGGGCGGTGGGCGGAAGGACAACGAGTGTGCGCCCAAGCAACGGAAAGTCCGCAAAACTTCAGGTCATGGCAGCCACTCACGAGACTGATTCCAACGACCCATGTACCGCGCTCGTGCATGCGAAGGTATCCGCAATACCATCCGTCCTGGGGCGAATCGTCTTTCTTGCGTCCTGCCGGAACCGGGCAACGGGCGAGTATCACGATAGCGACCTCGAGACGCAGCCGGCCGGCTTACCTTGTGGCAGAGTGAAACTGGATCGGGCATTGCGCGACCAGCATCTGAGCGCATTCGGAGACTGGCTACGCTTGAGCATCCGGCGCCAGATGGAGGAAATGCAGTGCTATGCGGCGGATCAAGCTCTCCCGGCATTCCTTCTGGTCCGCCAGTGGATCGATGAAAGGCCGTTTACAGAGTTCATTCCCACTGGCGCGATGCAGGTTGAGCGACAGCTCTTCATCGCTGACATGGAAGCCGTTTTGACGGTCCTCTCAATGCGCTGCCTTTGAACCTGTGGGCAGGCACTCTGCCTGCGCCGGCCTCGCGGGCCCGCTCTGGGCCGCACGCGGCGCGCAATTCTAAAGAGCCGCGACCGTGAGGGCGCGCGGTCTTCGGCTTGGCTGCCTTTCGTGGGAGGCCGGGAACTCCGCAGAGCCGCTTCTTCAGACCCATATAATCCAGCCGCAGCGGGCGCGCGACGGCGTGCACACTCTGTTGCCTGGCCGAGTTCGGCCGCCGTCTCCCGGAGGAGAATATCACGAATGGTGCAAGAAGTTCTGCTGCTATAGAGAAGGAGATGCCATGACACCCCGCAGATCCTTTTTGTCCCGCGTCAGCGTACTACGGTTCCTGGCGTTACCCGGGAACGCCGCACAAAAGTCAAGCCGGCCCCCTTTGAAAATCCTCATGAAAAGCGCTTGGGGCTCAGACGATCCTACCAAAGCGGGGTTTCCGCTCCTGCACGGTCTCGCTTTGTCCGAGGCTGGACACCGAGTTCAGATTTTCTTGTTGGGCGAAGCCGTCAACTTGATGCGGCGGACGGTAGTGGGTCAGTTTAATTTGGCAATCCCACGATCCTTGTGTCCCTGGTAGTGCGGAAGTGTAGTTTCAACTCAGCCCGGTTCAGGTATAATGGCAGGCCATGCAGATCAAATGCGCTAGCTTTGTTTTCTGCCTGTTGTTCGCCCCCAGTCTATCCGCCCAAAGCTGCCTCACTTTCACCGGTCTCGAATTCGCGACGCTATACAATGGGTCAACCATCGGCGGTTTACTGCACCAGGCAGATGGGTCGTACACCGAGATTTTGGGTACGGCGCACTCGCCTTACAGCATTCAGAATGTGGTATCCAATTTCGACCGGTGGATTAACAGTTGCGCCAGTCCGCCGATGAGCCTGACGCTGCCATCGGTGTCCGCTACGGGCACGCCGGTGGGGTCGGCGTCGAACGTGGTGGTGTTTGCCGACTTCACGAGCTCATTCATCCCGGGCGCGGCGTTTGCGGCTAATCCTTCGCCGGAGCCGCAAATCTCGGTGGGAACGATCTCGGGGGGCGCCGCACATCTGAATACCTATACGGTGCCGGCGGGAGCGGCTTCCGTAGCCGCCGCCGATTTGAACAACGACGGGATCACGGATCTCGCCGTGGTGTACACCGGAACCCTTACCGGCAGCGGCCAGAACGCCGGCGGAGTGGCCATTCTGTTAGGTAAAGGCGATGGCACCTTTCAGGCCCCCGTGAGTTACCCCGCGGGCCCCAATGCGCTGCATGCCACTATTGCCGATCTCAACGGCGATGGCAAACTGGATCTCGCGGTAGCGGCCGATTCAGGGAGCGTCACCATCCTGCTCGGCAATGGCGACGGCACGTTTAAGCCCGGCGCCACAATCACCACGGGATTGGGATACGGCCCCGCCGCGGTCATCGCGGGCGATTTCAATGGCGACGGCAAGCTCGATTTGGCGACCTCCAACGAAGGCGGCAGCATCTCGATTTTGATCGGCAATGGAGATGGATCCTTCAAGACGCCGCAGAACTTCGCGGCGGGCAGCGATTGCGCCTATCTGGTCTCCGCGGATCTGAACAAAGACGGCAAACTCGATATCGTGGCGACCAATCTGGATGCGGGCGTCCTGGTGGTATTGCTCGGCAAAGGCGACGGCACATTTCAACCGCCCACCTTCTACAACGCCACCTTTTTCCCGACTAACCTGATTCTGACAGACTTCAATCACGACGGAAACATCGATATCGTGATCGGATCCGGATCATCCGACATCATTGCGCCGGATTTCGGTTCGGGCGAAGTCGGCGTCTTGCTGGGCAATGGCGATGGCACGTTTCAGGGCATGCTGTATCCGGCCGGCCAGCGGCCGCAAGCGATCGCCGCGGGCGATCTGAATCGCGATGGCAAACCCGACCTGGTGATTGCAAACACGGGATCCGATTCGCTGACATTGCTCCTGAATCAGGGCAACGGCAAGTTTTCTACCAGCACTTATCAGCTGACGCAGTCGAACGGTAACCCCTTGGGACCGGCCTCGGTCGCCATCGTGGATCTGAACGGGGACGGTAATCCGGATGTCGCAGTGGCCAACGAATCCGCCGGCAATGTTGCCATCGCGCTTGGCTCATCGAGCGGAGCTCTACAGCCTGCCACCTTTGTAACCACCGCGCCCGGCGCGGCCAGCGTAGCTGCCGGCGATCTCAATGGCGACGGCAAACCCGATCTCGTAGTTGCCAACGCCGGCACCTACACATCCGGCGGCAATACCAACGGAGAGCTGTCCATCCTGATCGGTAACGGCGATGGCACTTTCAAGGCGGCTGCGAACGTCACAGCCGGCGTGCAGCCGGGATTCGTCGTGCTCGCGGATGTTAATGGAGACGGCAAGCTTGATATTGTCCTGGTGAACCTCGGACTAACTTCCGGTTATTCGGCGCCGCCGGATCCGGGCGGCGTGACGATCATGCTGGGCAATGGCGATGGAACATTTCAGAAAGGCGTGAACTACGCCGTCGGCATCAACCCCACCGCCGTCGCGGTTGGAGATGTCAACGGCGATGGCAAGCCCGACCTGGTCGTCACCACCAGCCAGGCAAATTTCAGCTACGTGGTGGGCGTGCTGCTTGGAAATGGTGACGGCACGTTTCAGAATCCGGCTTTTCTCACCGGGCAGTTCAGTATGCCCGACGTGATCCTCTCGGATTTCAACGGCGACGGAAAGCTGGACATCGTGGTTACCAGTTGTTGCGGCGCTACGCAGCCAAGCTATTTTCTGGGAAACGGCGACGGCACATTCCAATCGGCCGTGGCCCTGAATGGCGGACCATCGCCCTATGCCGTGGCGACGGCGGACTTCAACGGCGACGGCAAGCCCGATCTGGCCTTTGCCGATCAGGGCTCGAACATCGGCTACGCGACGATTTTGCTGAACACCAGCCAAGCCTCCGCGTTCTCGACCAAGTCGGCCACCGCCGGCCAAGTCGAACCGTTCGCCGCGGAATCCATCGTGGCCGCCTACGGCTCAAACCTGGCGGTGGGGACGGCGGTCGCGACGTCGCCTCTGGGAACCACGCTTGATGGCACTACCGTGACGATCACCGATTCAACCGGCGCGAAACTCCCCGCATTGCTGTTTTATGTTTCTTCCACTCAAGTGAACTATGAAATCCCGGCAGGCGCCGCGCCAGGCACAGCCACGGTCACCATCACCAATGGAAGCGGCGCCGTCCAGACCGCCACTATACAAATCGGCAGCGTGTCTCCGGGATTGTTCGCCTTGAACGGTTCCGGGCTGGTGGCGGCGCTGGTGTTGCCCGTTATTTCAGGAACGCAGCAGCCGTTGCAGGAGGTATACCAGGTGAATTCATCGGGCAATGTGGTTCCGTTACCCATCGATCTTGGGTCATCCAACGAACAGATCTATCTGGAAATGTACGGCACGGGCATTCGCGCGGCCAAGGCGGTGACGGTAAAGGTAGGCAACCTGAGCGTTCCCGTATTGTACGCGGGCCCCGCGCCGGGATATGCGGGGGAGGATCAAGTCAACATAGGACCTTTGCCGGCGGCTCTCGCCGGGAGCGGCAACGTTAATATCGTCCTGAGCGCGGATGGGCAGACGGCAAACCTGGTGAACGTAACCATAAAATAACGGCCCAAATGAGTTCAGCCCGTGGCGCACGCTTTAGCGGGGCCGCCGGCCGGGCCGGTTTGAACTATCGTGTGACTTCGCTTGGGGCACCGTCGAAAGCGCTTCGCCCTAGAGGGCGGGCAATCATGCCCGCAGCCGCCTTTTCAGGCGGCTAAGCCGGCTGGAAAGCCGGCTGCGGCCAGGATTGGCCGCCCTCCAATTGTGTTTTCTGCGAGGGGCTAACTTATTGAGCGCGCCGGCCGGACTTTTAAGTCCCGCGAACGTCGGACTGAAGTCCGGCGCAGCACGCTGAAGCGTACACCACGGGCTGCGGCAATACTGCAGGCGGACTTCATCAGCCCGCCGTTTACCGCGCATCTGCGCTGCCGCTTTGAGTGGCGGGAAATCATCCCCGCCTGCGCATCCTTAAGGTAGACCGAAACCCAAGGAAGGCGCACGGAGGCGCCCAAAACAAGTGTCACGCGAAGCGGCAGCCATTCATCGTGGTTTCTCAATGGGCCGGCGGCGACGGCGCAACACGTCGCGCGCGGCCGTACTTTGGCTGGCGTGCCTGGCTGCCGCGACGGTTGTGGCGCAGGCACAATCCCTGTCCGTGCTGCACACTTTTGCCGCGCCACCACGGGGCGCGTTCCCGCAAGGCTTACTTAGAGTGGCCTCCGGCAGCATTTTTGGCACGGCCATCAACGGCGGCCCGTACGGTTGGGGAGTGATTTATGAACTCACCGCGAGCGGCAAGCAGAAGCTAATCTACAGTTTCACGGGCGGGACTGACGGTGGGACCCCGAATCCGGGCCTGGCGCGGGACTCATCCGGCAATTTTTACGGGACCACGTACTACGGCGGCGCGTACGGGAATGGCGTGGTCTTTAAAATTACCACGTCCGGCCAGGAGACCGTGCTCTACAGTTTCACCGGCGGCGCGGACGGGGGCAATCCCCAGTACGGTATCCTCCGCGATCCTGCGGGCAACCTTTACGGCGGCGCCTTGGGGGGCGGAGACGGAGGGGGAGTGATCTACAAGCTCAGTCCCTCGGGCGAGGAGACGACGTTGCATGTTTTCACCAATGGCAGCGATGGGAGCGTTCCTATCGGATCCCTCGTGCGCGATTCCGCCGGCAATCTTTATGGAGTCACCGCGTTTGGCGGAACCACGTGGGGCGTCGTCTACGAAATCGAAGCCTCCGGCACGTTCAAGGTTCTCTACACCTTCACCGGGGGCAGCGATGGCGGGATTCCGAGTACCAGCCTGATCCGCGATTCCGCGGGTAATCTTTATGGCGGCACGCAGCAAGGCGGGGGGAACACCTGCGGAGTGGTGTTCCAGTTGAGCCCCGCGGGGCAGCAAACCGTGCTGAACAGCTTCAACGGCGGCGACTATGGCTGCTCTCCCGACAGCCTGGTGAGAGACTCGGCGGGCAATTTTTACGGCACTGCCATCGAAGGTGGCGCCGATAACGCCGGGATTATATTTGAGCTCCCGGTGCAAGGCATCCAGCAGGTACTTTACACGTTCCTGGGCGGCGCAACGGGGCTGTCCAACCCAGGCGTTGCGCTGGTCCTCGATGCAGAGGGGAATTTGTATGGGACCACCGGGCAGAGCGGGCCGACGAATCAAGGTGTGGTATTTGAATTGACGCCGTCCGGGCAGCTCAATACGCTGTACGGATTCCCATCTACCGCCGGCGGCGCGTATCCGGCGATATGGGAGAGTGTCGTTCGGGACTTGTCCGGCAATCTCTACGGGACCACCGATTCCGGCGGCTCCGCGGGCTGGGGCATCGTCTACCAATTGGAACCGAACGGTAAGGAAACCGTATTGCATACCTTCACCGGTGAGGAAGATGGCGGTTCTCCGGAGAGTAACCTGGCGCGCGACGCGCAGGGCAATCTTTACGGGACAAACACATCCGGCGCCGGGAGCTATGGAGTTGTCTTCAAACTGACCCCCACCGGACAATTCACCACTCTGCATACCTTCACGGGGGGCACGGGTGGGGCGGAAGCCGAGTCAGGCGTGAGCCTGGATACGCAAGGAAATCTCTATGGGACGACCTTCGTGGGCGGCGCCTTTAACGCCGGAATGGTTTATGAGATCGATATCTTCAATCAGTTCACCGTGCTTTACAACTTTACAGGCGGCGTGGACGGCGGCTTTCCGAACGGTGGCTTAGTCCTCGATGCGGAGGGCAATCTCTATGGCACAGCCGGGGCCGGCGGCCAATACGGGCTGGGTGTGATCTACAAGCTGAGCCCGTCCGGCCAGCAAACCGTGCTCTACTCGTTTACCGGCGGCGCGGATCAGGCACACCCGTGGGCCGGCGTGGTTCTGGACGCGCAAGGCACCCTTTATGGGACCAACCTGGGCTTATACAGTCCGCAGGTTGGCACCGTTTTCTCTTTAACCAAAGCCGGCACTTTCACCACGCTGCACACATTCACAGGCACCCCGGATGGCTGTAATCCGTACGGCGGCGTTACCTTGGATGCGGCCGGCAACCTGTACGGCACTACCCAGACTTGCGGCAGTGCGGGGTACGGTGTGGTTTATAAAATCAGCCCCGACGGACAGGAAACCATCCTGCACAACTTCGCCAACGCCGGCGACGGGCGGAATCCCCAGTCGGGGGTCACGGTGGATTCACAAGGCGTTGTTTTCGGAACGACCCAGGTGGGCGGCGCCAGGAATGCGGGCGTGATCTTCAAAATCGTCCCTTAGCCGGGGTACTCGTTGGATGGGCTGCGGAAAAAAGGCTGAAAACCGCTTGCTTACGCGCGCGGCTCAGAAGTGTTGCCCTGTATTTGCAGCGGCCTACCAAGCCGAGACCGTAAGGGAGCGTCACGACACGCCTTTTTCCGCAGCCTGCTGGACACTGCGCGGCGTCCGGAGAGGGCGTGCTATCTTCTCAACGAGATCGTGGCATGCGCATCCACGGAACGAGTGCGAATGTTGCAAAGCTCCTCTTCGCGCTCATTCCGAGCCTGGCGGCCCAACCCCATTCTGGTCCAGTCCGGTCGCCACGCTTTCGGTGTCGTCCTCGCCCTCACCGGCGAACAACTTCGCCGCTGCCAACCGCTCCCTCGATCTCGACGTCCCGCCGGCCCGCTGGTACCGCCATGCACTTAAATGCACCGTCGCGCCCGCGAGCGCCGAGCGCAACGCGCGTTTACACGCTGACGGTCAACAGCCCGCTTTTCGGGAAGGAACTGGAAGCCGGCGTCCAGATCCCTTGATATATCTTACGGAGCTTCAAAGTGGCGTAGTTGTCCGTAGAGGAACGGCCGATCCCCGCTGCTTCTCCAGAAGTAAACAAGGATGATCACACTCGCGACCGCGGCGTACGCACACCACAGTGAGGTGAACGCGTACCGCTTGACCGCCATGACAAGCAGAAGAATCGCCAGATTTGCCATGCCAAAGATGACCATCGCCCTGACCTTCGAAAAAAACAGGGAGCCGCACGTGGCGACCACATAAAGCAGTGCAACCGCTGTATTGTTCGTCGCTGGATTGATGTACACGATACTGTTCCCCCTGAGGTACACCTGCAAGGGGAATGCCACTAACGCCCACAATATATATAGCGTCGTTGCCCCTCCGAGCACGAGGAACGGCAGCATACGCCGGCGGCTTTTCGCGTCAGGCTCGAACAGCAGCACGCTCAGCGGCAGCAGGAGAGGAAGGAGCCCCTGCGCGTACAGCATGAACGCCGAACCCATGTCGTGCGTTACCGTGGACGGGAGAATCCCATCCAATCCCAGCCAGACAAATCCCTCGATGAACTGATGCACGGCGAATAGGGTGGGCAGCGACGCGAAGAGGAGTTCGCGCCGGTGCTTCACCTTCGTCAAAGTGACAACGCCTATGGCGCCCAGAACACCGCTGCCGACAAAGTTCGCCGCTGCCGAAAAACACATAGGTCGTCCCGGCCCCGCGCTGGGGCACGTCTATTATCGCAGAGGCGGGGAGAAACTTGAGCGTTGATCGCTCGAGTCATTTGCCGATTCCCGCAATCGCCGCGGCGTATCTCGGCTCTTTCCTGAGAGGTTTCAAAAGCGGCTCGCCGGCGATGCGGTCCCGGTCGCGAAAGCCATTGGCAACCGCCATTTCGAGCGCCTCCAGGGCGCGTCGCTTCTCGTGCGCGCCGGCTTCGGACACGGCGAGGTTATACCACCCTTCCCCGTATTCCGGGTGCAGCAGCACCGCCAATTGCCATAGTCGTGCAGCCTCCGGATACTTGTTAGCGGCCAGTAACTCGCTCCCATGCTCAATCGAAGATACGAAGCTTCCGGCCAGCACGCGCCGTGCAGCGCGCCGGTTAATGCCGTCTTCGGAGACCTGGGCGTCGCGCCTCAGTTCCTGCACCAGGAAGCGGCAGCCAGCCTCGTCGCTCCCCGTAATCTCTTCGGTCAACCGCGCATACCGCTCCGCCGTCTTCTTCTGGACTGGGGAAACGGGTGGCGGCGGCTCTGGTGGTGACCCGCCAGACAGGAATTCCAGCGCGCTCGCGGTCATATTTTCCGGCAGCCAGTCGTGTCCCCCCGCAAACTCGGCAAAACGCTGCGGGAACCCGCGCCGGTAGAGTTCGCGGTTCATGGCGTACACTTCATCGAAATTGAAGTCGTCAACGCCGGCCGTGGCATAGATTCGAAACCGGACCTGGTTGGGGATGGCTCCGGAGGAGAATCCTGCGCCGCACGCAATTACACCGGCCAATCGGTTCTGGGCTGCCCAGGCCAGAGCCAGGCGCGCGCCACCGGAAAAGCCCGCCGCGTAGATTTGTGAGTCGTCAATGGAGAAGCGTTGGTGGGTATCCTGGGTCATCCAGCGGATGGCCTCGCGCGCGATGTCGAGGGACCCGTTGCGTGAGTTGTTCGAGCCGGCCACTATCCATCCGGCACGTCCGGCAGCTTCGGCAAAACGCTCCACCGGGATGCGGCCGCGCGCGTCCGGATCCAGACAGTAAAGTATGGGGCAGGGACGTTCAGGCGCATACTGCGGGGGCAGATAGAGGGCGTAGGACTGGCGTTCCCCGCCGCTGCAGACGACCCTCTCGATGACCTGCCCCTTGGGCAAGACTTCAGCGGCGATAGCGAACGTCCCGAGCGCCGCGAGACAGGCTAACGGTCTCATGCCTAACTCCACGGTATCGGATTCAAGCGTGTGCGTGCCGAGTGCCGTGCCAGGGGTGCGCGACTTGAAAGTGGAGAAGTTGATCCCAATCGGCTGAGCCGCGAGTCGGCTGAGCCGCGACCGTGAGTACCTACGTAGTTAGGTTCTTGCCGAAATTGGCAGAATTCTGAAATCAGCGGCAGGCCGTCAGGTAGTACTGATAGCAGTGGCTGGCCTTCTTGATGAGCCCGGGCGTGCGAAGCCGGCGTAGGATCCGCCGCTTGCTCAGGTACGCCGTCATTCCATCGGCGTAGCAAAATACCGGCAACGTGCCCTGCGCGGTTACCCGGTCAACATACGACAACACGAAGGCGGCACGCGCAAAGTGCTCGCATCTTCCACATTTAAGTCGCACCCGATATACACCCCCGTCCGGGCCTGCCGCGCCCATACGTAGTATCATCGAAGAAATCCAGGAGGCAGTTGCTTGGCACTGACGATCACCGGTCTTTCGAAGACCTATCCCAACGGCGTGAAGGCGCTGAAGAATCTTTCGCTGAGCATCGGCAACCTGATGTTCGGCCTGCTGGGTCCGAATGGGGCGGGCAAAAGTTCGCTGATGCGCACCGTGGCTACGCTGCAGGACCCCGACTCCGGCTCGATCGATCTCGACGGGCTCAACGTGCTCACGCAAAAAGACGAAGTGCGCAAGATCCTGGGCTACCTGCCGCAGGAATTCGGAGTGTATCCGAAGATTTCCGCCATCGACCTGCTGCAACATCTGGCCGTGATGAAAGGAGTCGCGAACAAGACCGAACGCAAGCAGATGGTGGAGGGGATCCTGAACCAGACCAACCTATGGGATGTGCGCAAGAAGTCGCTGAGCACTTACTCGGGCGGCATGAAGCAGCGTTTCGGCATCGCGCAGGCCCTGCTGGCAAACCCGAAGCTGATTATCGTGGATGAGCCCACGGCCGGCCTGGACCCGGCGGAGCGCAACCGTTTTCTGAACCTGCTCAGTTCCATCGGCTCCAACGTGACGGTGATTCTATCTACGCACATCGTGGAAGACGTGCGCGAACTGTGCCCGCGCATGGCCATCATTTCGAACGGCGAGCTACTGCTCGAAGGCGCGCCGGCCGAGGCGCTCGAATCCCTGCGCGGGAAGATCTGGTCGAAGGTGGTGGCCACCGACGACGAATTGCGGACCCTCGAAACCAGCTTCAACGTAGTCTCCACGCATCTGGTGGGCGGGCTGCACGAGGTACGGGTATTCGCCGATTCGAGTCCAGGCGATGGTTTCCGGCCGGTGGAATCGGACCTCGAAGACGTCTACTTCGTGAGCCTCGCAAGACAGGCGGCGAACTGATCATGTTCTGGGAATTCTTTACCTTCGAACTCAAGTTCCGGTTTAAGAGCCTTTCCACTTACGTTTACTTCGCGGTGTGGTTCGCCTTCAGCTTCCTGGATGTGGCCAGCGAGAGCTTCGGGCCGATCGGCAATTTGAACGGCAAGGTGCTGCTGAACGGCCCGTACGCGAATATCTATAACGATATCGCCATGAGCTTTTTCGGCATGATCGTGATCGCGGCAATTTTTGGCACGTCGATCCTACGCGATTTCCAGCGCGACACCATCCAGATCCTATTTACCAAGCCGATCTCGAAGTTCGCCTATCTCGGGGGGCGATGGGCGGGATCGTTCGTCGCTACCGTGTTCGCTTTCTCCGGCATGCTGTTCGGCGAGTTCTTCGGGACGCTGGCGCCGTGGGCGGACCACACCCGCATTGCCGCCAACCACCTGTCATGGTATCTGCAGCCGTTTTTTTCCATCGTGGTCTTCCAGATTTTCTTCCTCGGCTCCGTGTTCTTCCTGGTGGCCGGCCTGTCGCGCAAGATCTTTATCGTGTATTTGCAGGGCGCGACGATCTTCATGCTCTACCTGATCGGCCTTACGATTTTCAACGCCACGCGGTCGCTGGAACACTTCTGGTCCGGCATCCTCGACCCGGTCGGGTTCCTCTATAACGACGCCATCACGCGCTACTGGACGGTGGTGGAACGGAATACGCTGCTCTACTCCTGGTCGCCGCACGCAGCCTCCGGCGTGTTCCTTTATAACCGGCTGCTCTGGGGATCGGTGGGGCTGCTCGCGCTGGCGGCGCTGTGGAAACTCTTCCCCATGTCGGTGGAAGCGCTGACCGCCAGTTCCAGCGGCAAACGCGCCGCGCTCGCCCGCGAGCAGGAACTGACCGCGGCAACACCCCGCCGCAGCCTGGTTGCCGCCAGGTTCGCCGCGGTCCACCAGGTTTTCGGACCCCGCACCACCTGGGCGCAACTCGTTTCGCTCACGCGCTTACGCATTTCCACCATCCTGCACGAAGTACCTTTCTGGGCGATTGTCATTCTGATGGCGGGCATCGCTCTGAACAACGGCCACTATGCCGGCAAGCTGGCGGACCGGAATGTGTGGCCGGTCACGTACCTGATGCTGCAGGCCGTGGAAGGCGGCGCCGAGCTGTTCTTCTATATCGTCGCGGCGCTGTACGCGGCGGAGCTGATCTGGCGGGAGCGCGACACGCACTTCTCCGGCATCCACGACGCGCTGCCCCTTTCCGACACCATCGACTGGTTCTCCAAATTCTTCGCGCTGTGCTTTGTAGAGCTGGTGCTGCTGACCGTGGCGGGCCTGTGCGGCATCTTCATGCAGACCCTGGCCGGCTACCACAACTACGAATTCTTGCAGTATGCGAAGGAGCTTTACGCGCTCACTTTTCCGCAAGTGCTGACGGCTGTCCTGCTGGCGCTTTTCATCCAGACCGTGGTCACCAATAAGTTCATCGGTCACGGCATCGTCATCGGCATTTTTGTCCTCGTGCCTATCCTGTTCAGCTTTGGGTGGGAGAACACGCTCTACCTTTTCGGGAATACGCCGCCCTATATTTATTCGGACATGAACGGCTACGGCCATTTCGTGCCCGCGCTGTTCTGGTCGATCTTTTACTGGCTTTCCATTTCGTGCCTGCTGGGCACGGCTTCCGTCGCGCTGGCCCGCCGTGGCGCCGACGAGGACTGGGGCGCGCGCCTGCGCCTGGCGCGGCAACGCGCTCCGCGCCTGGTGCCGGCCGCGGCGCTCTTCGCCGCGATGGCCATCGGCAGCGGCGGCTGGTATTACTATAACGGGCACGTGCTCAACGAGTACCTTACGGCCAAGGACCGCCGCGACATACAAGCCACTTACGAGCGGAATTTCAAGAAGTACGAGAATCTGCCGCAACCGAAGGTCATCGCGGTAGATGCCAACGTGGACATTTTCCCGGAGCGGCGCTCGTTTTCCGGCACGGGCCATTTCGTACTGCAGAACAAGACGCCGCAGCCGATCGGCCAGATCCACCTTACGAACCAATGGCAGTCCGTCTCGAAGGTGCGGTTCGACCGCCCGTTCCGCGTGGTTTCGACGAGTCCCCGCGCACTCTACACGATCTACCAGCTCAACACGCCCCTGGCTCCCGCAGAAATTCTGAATCTGACCTTCGACGTGGCCGTGAACACGCGCGGATTCAAGGATGGCAACGAGCGCCCGGAACTGGCCTACTCCGGCACGTTTTTCGATAGCAGTTTTTTCCCGGCGATCGGCTACGACCAGGGAATCGAACTCGACGATCCGCGCCGCCGCCGCGAAGAACACCTGCCCGATCAGGAACTGCTTCCCCCGCGCGGCGACCCGGCCGGTTCCATTACGAACCTCTTCACCCCGCACTCCGACTGGATTTCGTATCGCACCACGGTGAGCACGTCCGACGATCAAATCGTGCTTTCCCCGGGCTATCTCACGCGTGAATGGCACGCCCACGGCCGTCACTATTTTTCGTACGACATGGGCGCTGTGAAGATCCTGGACTTCTTCGCCTATGTCTCGGCGCGCTACGACGTCAAACGCGAAATGTACCAGGGTGTGGCCAATCCCATCGCGATTGAGGTCTATTACACGCCCGGGCATGCCTATGATGTCAACGATATGATCACGGCATCGAAGGAGGGACTCGGTTATTACGAAAAATATTACAGTCCCTTCCAATACCGCCAGTACCGCATCCTGGAGTATCCGCGCTACCGCACCTTCGCGCAGTCTTTTCCGAATACCATCCCCTTTTCCGAGAGCATCGGCTTTATCGGCCGCCTGGAGAAGCCCACGGATATCGATTTCACTTACTTCGTGACGGCGCATGAACTGGGACATCAATGGTGGGCACACCAGCTCATCGGCGCCCGCGTGGAAGGCTCCAACATGTTGTCCGAGACACTCGCCGAATACTCCGCGTTGATGGTGATGCAGCGCAAATACGGCCGCGACAACATGCACCGCTTTCTAAAGCACGAGTTGGACGGCTACCTGCGCGGACGCGCCGGCGAGATCCGCCGCGAGCGGCCGGTGGCGCTGGTGCAGAATGAGCCGTACGTCTGGTATCAGAAGGGCGGGCACGTGATGTACACGCTGGCCGACTACATCGGCGAGGAGAAACTCGACCTGGCCCTGCATAACTTCCTGATGGAATACCGCTATGCGAATGCCAGCGACAACCAGTCCGGCCCGTACCCGGACACGCGCCAGTTTGTGGAAGCGTTACGGGCGCAGACGCCGGCGGAGCTGCAGTATTACATCACGGACGCTTTCGAGAATATCGTGCTTTACGACAACAAGGCTGTCTCGGCAACCGTGACGCCCACGGCGGACCATAAATACAAAGTCACGCTTAAAGTGCAGGTGCGCAAGCTGCGCTCCGACGGCAGCGGCAATGAGTCGCCCATGCCCCTGCACGACCTGGTCGATATTGGCGTGTTTAATGGTAAGAAGGATGAAGAGAAACCGCTGTACTTGAAGAAAGTGTGGCTTACCGAGCCCAGCCAGACTTTTGAAATTGTGGTGGATCAGATGCCTACCCGGGCGGGGATCGATCCTTATAACAAGTTGATCGACCGGAATTCAGACGACAATTTGATGGATGTGAGTAAGCCTTGAGGCCAGCGCGGAAGGAAGGAGCACATTTTGAGCACGCAGCGGGGACACGAGATGACACGATTGATGCGCCCGATGTACGCGCGGCAATGGCTGCTGGGGCCGACGCCCCGGCATACGATCCCCGAGGACGGCATGCCGCCCGGCACCGCCTATCAACTGATTCACGACGAGCTGATCCTGGACGGCAGCTCGCGATTTAACCTGGCCACGTTCTGCGGCACCTGGATGGAGCCCGAAGCCCGGCATTTGATGTCGGAGACGTTCGACAAGAACATGATCGACAAGGACGAATACCCGCAGACGGCCGAACTCGAAATGCGCTGCGTACACATGCTGGCCGACTTGTGGCATTCTCCCGATCCCGCCGGCACGCTGGGCACTTCCACCATCGGATCGAGCGAGGCGTGCATGCTGGGCGGCCTGGCGCTGAAGTGGCGCTGGCGCGAAAAGATGCGCAAGCTGGGAAAACCCGTGGATCGTCCGAACCTGGTGCTGGGCACCAACACGCAGGTCTGCTGGCACAAGTTCGTGCGCTATTGGGACGTGGAAGAGAGGCCGGTGCCGCTAGAAGGCAATCACTACGTCACCGACCCGGAGCGCGCGGCGGCGGCCTGCGACGAGAATACCATCGGCGTGGTCAGCGTGCTGGGCAGCACTTTCACCGGGGAATATGAGAATGTCGCCGCGTTGAGCGCCGCGCTCGACCGATTGCAGGAGAAAACCGGGCTGGACATTCCCATTCACGTGGACGGCGCGAGCGGGGCATTTGTGGCGCCGTTCATCCAGCCGGACCTGGTGTGGGACTTTCGGCTGCCGCGCGTGAAATCCATCAACACTTCCGGACACAAGTACGGATTGGTTTTCCCGGGCGTGGGGTGGATCGTGTGGCGGGAGGAGGCCGATCTGCATCCGGACCTGATCTTCAAAGTGGATTACCTGGGGGGCAGCATGCCGACGCTGGCCATCAACTTCTCGCGGCCGGCGAGCCAGATCGTGGCGCAGTATTACAATCTGATCCGGCTGGGCAAATCGGGTTACCGCGCGATTCACCAGGCGTGTCAGGATGTGGCCGTGAACCTGGCGGCACAGATCGGCGAATTGGGTCCGTTCGAGATTATTAGCGAGGGGCGCGATCTGCCGGTGTTCGCGTGGAGCCTGAAAGCCAGCGCGCACTGGTCACTCTACGATCTGGCGGACAGGCTGCGCGATCGCGGATGGCAGGTGCCCGCATATCGGATGCCGGCCAACCGGGAGGACCTCGTGGTGCAGCGCATCGTGGTACGCAACGGATTCACACACGATCTGGCCGGCATGCTGATGCGGGATATCCGGCGGCACCTGGACTGGTTCGCTACGCAGCCCGGGTTGAAGGCTACGGCAGACGGCGTGGGCTTCCATCACTAAGATCTGGACTTATCTCGTCATGACTGGCCGCTTGAAACAGCGGCGAAGCCCGCGTCGGGCACTGCCGAAAACTCACCGTGGGGCGGGCAATCATGCCCGCAGCCGCCTTTTCAGGCGGCTAAGCCGGCTGCGGCCAGGATTGGGCGCCCCACTACTCTTGGTTTTCATTATCTTTGCGGCTCCGTTGGGCTTAGTTAGATTAGATTACTTACGCGCGCCGATGAAGACGAGGACGACGAGCGGGACTAACTACCACCCGGCTTAATTAAGACCGAAAACCGGCGCGAAGAAAACAAGTCCGACTTCTAAGGCCCGGCTCTTAGGCCAATAAGCGGAACCTGGTTTTACGTTGAGGAACACGATGCTTACAAGCGCTCGATCGGATCCGGCAATACCTTCGAGTTCACCGGCAACCAGTCAGCCTGGACTCCGGCGACGGAGACAACCCCACGGAGGGCACCTACAAGATCACCGGTCAGGCCGGCGCCTACTGGGACGCAGCCCTGAAATTTGGCGATACAGAGTTGGACGCCAGGCTGAATTGGATCGACGCGGACCACGCCCGGATTGTTCTGGGTTCTGACGAGCCGCACGTTCTGGTGCGCAAGAAGCCGGTCCCACCCGCCTCCGCCTCGTCGAAAGCCGGCAAATCGGCGCAATGACCTGACGGGCATGCCGTTTTGAAACTCCGCGATCCGCCGCGAAAATCTTTTTTGATCCCGTTTTCGCGGCGATGTCGCGTTAAGGGATGAGAGCGATTGAACGCACTCACCTAAAAGGAGATCAAAACGATGAAAACCAATCTGTTCCTCGCTGCCCTGTTTACGGCCTCTATGGCCATGGCCCAAGTGATGATCCCGGACGGCACCCGCATCCGCCTCCGCCTGGAAGAAAACCTTTCCTCGGAATCCGCCGACCTCGGCCAGACCGTCGACTTCGCCGTCACCCAGGAAGTGCGCATCGGCGATGCCATCGTCATCGCCAACGGCGCGCCGGCCACCGGCAGCATCGTCAAAGTGGAACCCCGCCGCCGCATGGGCCGCGCGGGCATGCTGGATTTCTCCATCGAGCGCGTGCAGATGGTGGACGGCAACTGGCTGAATGTGCGCTACACGCCCAACAAGAATCATGGCAAGGGCAACGGCGCCGCCGCCGGCGTGACCACCGGCATCCTGGCGGTAGTCTTCTGGCCCGCCGCGCCACTGGGCCTGCTCATCAAGGGCCACGACGTCGAAATCAACAAAGGCCGCACCTATGATGTCTTCGCGGATGCCAGCACCTACGTGGCCGGCGCGATGGCCGCCAGCACGCCGCTGATGACCCGCGCGCTGCCGCAAGCACCGCCCACCATGCTGCGCCAGCCCAACGGCGCGCCGGTAAACAACGGCGGACTGCCGGCGGGGGTGAACACGGTGCCTAACCCGGTGCTGGTGAGCAACGCCTCGGCGGTGAACACGGCGCCGGCGCAAGCGGCCGCGGACACGCAAGGCAACCCGGCCACGCTGACGATCAACTCGAACCAGCCGGGCGCGGACATCCAGGTGGACGGGATGTTCGTAGGCAACGCGCCGACCACCATCCAGTTGGCGCCGGGGGTGCACCGGGTGGTGTTGCAGCAGGGATCGAACGTGTGGCAGCGGGACCTGCAGATCACGGGCGGATCGGTGACGATCAACGCCACTTTGGGTCATACAGCCACGCTACGAGCTTCCCGCTGAAATTGGACCGTCAGCGGCAGCGGCCGGGGGCGCACCATGCGCTCCCGGCTTTTTTGTTTTTTTGGGGAAGTTATTACTCGCACTGAAACGAACTTGACCTGAAAATCACATATATACTTGGCGGAATTATCTCTCAAACTCAAAATCTTCATCGCCTCACCGAACGATGTCGTCCCCGAACGGGACGTCGCTAAGGAAGCGATTGAAGACTTAGCCGGTGAGTCAGGACGGCAGCGCTTGCTGCTAACATCCTACCTTTGGGAAAGGGACGGCCGGCCCTCCATCGACAGACCCCAGACATTTCTCAATGAAGAGCTTCGCAGTGCCGAACTGACCATCGTCATTCTCTGGTCGCGGCTGGGTGCGGGAACCGAAGAGGAGTTCAACCGTGCAGGCCAGCAAGTTCGCAGCGGCGCATCCGACGATGTGCTGATGTATTTCAAGACCGCGCCGCCGCCAGCCGGAGTCCCGGGCGCGGACATCGAGCGAGTCCGCGGGTTCAAAAACGAGTTGTCGAGTTTTGCATTCAACTTCGAGACCCTTCAGGAATTCCGCGAACGGCTGCGCCACGACCTTCGCTTGTGGGTGGAGCGCTGGTACGATGTTCCGGAGATCTGCCAATTCGCGCTGCATAATTCCGCTCCGGTCAGCCTGCCCCCAGCGTACATCGGCGAAAACAGATACGCCCGCCTCCACACATTGTTCGCACCCGAGCACGAGCCGGAGTTGGCCGAGACGTTCGGCCGCGCGGCGGTCGAGGCGTACCAGGCAGGCGGTCCGGAAGCTTACGCCCTTCCTATACCGGCACAGTTTACCGGGCAAACAAAGAACTGGGCCAACTATGTGCGCCGCAAAGCGGTCACGGGTGAACCAAAACCGGCGGCGCCTTTCCTGGAAGACCGGCGTCAGCTCTACTTCGGCGATCCCGAATGGTTCTTCCTTTTCTGCGCAATTGGGCTGGTCAATGCCGTCCGGCAAGGACAAGTGGAAGCGGTCGAACGGAAGCCCTACGCTAACCCGGTGCACCAGCTCTTCAAGGTTCTGGCCCAGAAATATCGGGCTGAAATCGTGACCACGCTGCGAAATTGGTTGCTGAATGTCAACGACGTGACGTTCGCGTGTCCCATCGCGCGCAATTTCGCCGCTTATGTAATTGGAATGTTAGGCGCGATCGAAGCTCAGGAAGATTTGGCCCAGGCTGTTCGCGAGGACGAAGGCGAAGATGTCAAGCTTTACTGCATCACTTCGCTCGGGAAGCTCCGCGCACGGCGGCAACTGCCCGTCCTGGTGGATGTTTACAGCCGCACACCGGACCGGGCCCTCCGGCTGACCGTGGCGCAGGCCGTCTGCCGCATGGTCGGGATCGCGCACTACGAGCTTTGAATCCCAAGGAGTACAGTGTGACCCATTGGCAAAAACCGCGACTATTAACGGCGATTGTTTTCCTGACAACCGCTTCCACCCTGGCGCAGCAACTGGCGAGTACCCGGCAGGCTGGGCGTTCCGCAACGCCCAGAGCGGTCGCGCCCGCAAGACAGCCAAAGACTCTTCCGGTCAAACCGGCTGAGCCTGCCGCCGACGTACTGATCGTAGCCCTCGGGTCTCTTAAGGGGACTACCAGCACAGACGTACAGCACACCGCCAGAAGACTGGTTGGCGGTGCAACCAGCAGTTCTTCCTTGCGAGACATCCAAATGACCATCGTGCGCAAGACGGCGCCCTTCGGTCCTGTAATTCTGCTGGCGGCCGACGAGACCACCAAAGCCCACGTCATCGAGGACTGCGCCAATTGGAAATTGTGCACGCTGATCGAATCGGGAAGCGTGCAGGTACGCGTGGTCAACCACGAAGGCCCCTGGATCAGGGACTATGGGCCGCAAATCGAAGCCGGCAAGAACGGCCCCCGCGTGGTGCACTGGCGATACTACGACACCCGGCAGGATGATAACGCGGTCGAAATGCGCGAGCGAATCAATGAGCAGCGGCTGCAGTTAATTGAACATGCTTACAAGGACACCAGCGGGCAGGACGATCCGCTCGGAGACCTGCTGGATGACGAGCAGGCCAAGGCCAAGCAAGCCAAGGAGGACCGGCAGTTGGCGCTATTGGGCCAACTGGACAGCATTCTGGCAAATGCCAGCCTGTTGCAGCGAAATACCGACGACCACGCGGCCTTTGACATCGCGGAGTCCGTGCTGAGCAGCCCCCGGTTTGAATATGTCGCTCCAAACGCGTTTGTCAACGGAGGCAACCTGATGCGTATGGGCGATGGCCGCTGCCTCACTACTCGTACGCTGCTATCCAGAAACAAAGACATCAAGGTCACCTTGGACCAGGAACTCATCGCGAGCGGGTCATGTTCGCAAGTTATATACCTCGACCCATTGCCCGGGCCGGTGATCGAGCACGTCGATATGTTCGCGCTGCCGGCGGGACCGAAGAAGGTGCTGCTGGCGTCCTTCGATCTGAGCCAGAACTACATCAAACGGTACTGGGGAGAGTTAACGCCGGAGGAAAAGGCTTTGACCTTCGACGCTGCCGTGGCTATGCAAGGAAACGCGCGCCGGTTGCGGGAATTGGGGTACGAGGTGATCGAGGTGCCCGCGCCCTTGCCGCGCGCCAACGGCGAGGAAGGCGTGTATTATCCGACCGTAATGAATGCCCTGGTCCGCTTCAACGCCCGCGGCGAGACCCAGATCCTGGTACCGGTGTACGCCGATTATGAGGATGACGTGCAGGCCGCGGCCATGGAAACCATCAAGAATGCCTTTGCGCCCGGTACCCAAATCGTGCCAATCGATGCCACGGAGGCCGCCAAACTGCAGGGTGCCGTGCATTGCTTGACGTTGACGCTCCCGCTTTCTGCCTCGGTGTTCGCGGATGCAAGCCTGGACAACGACAGACGCCTTCAGGTAACCCGGCGCGGCGCGTTAGAGCAGGAGTTCGGCAACCACGAACTGCCGAAGGACCTCAGCGGAACCTGGTTTTACGTTGAGGAACACGATGCATACAAACGCTCGGTCGGATCCGGCAAGACCTTTGAGTTCACCGGCAACACAGTGAGCGTGGATTTCGGCGACGGAGACAACCCCACGGAGGGCACTTACAAGATCACCGGTCAGGCCGGCGCCTACTGGGACGCAGCCCTGAAATTTGGCGATACAGAGTTGGACGCCAGGCTGAATTGGATCGACGCGGACCACGCCCGGATTGTTCTGGGTTCTGACGAGCCGCACGTTCTGGTGCGCAAGAAGCCGGTCCCACCCGCCTCCGCCTCGTCGAAAGCCGGCAAATCGGCGCAATGACCTGACGGGCATGCCGTTTTGAAACTCCGCGATCCGCCGCGAAAATCTTTTTTGATCCCGTTTTCGCGGCGATGTCGCGTTAAGGGATGAGAGCGATTGAACGCACTCACCTAAAAGGAGATCAAAACGATGAAAACCAATCTGTTCCTCGCTGCCCTGTTTACGGCCTCTATGGCCATGGCCCAAGTGATGATCCCGGACGGCACCCGCATCCGCCTCCGCCTGGAAGAAAACCTTTCCTCGGAATCCGCCGACCTCGGCCAGACCGTTGACTTCGCCGTCACCCAGGAAGTGCGCATCGGCGATGCCATCGTCATCGCCAACGGCGCGCCGGCCACCGGCAGCATCGTCAAAGTGGAACCCCGCCGCCGCATGGGCCGCGCGGGCATGCTGGATTTCTCCATCGAGCGCGTGCAGATGGTGGACGGCAACTGGCTGAATGTGCGCTACACGCCCAACAAGAATCATGGCAAGGGCAACGGCGCCGCCGCCGGCGTGACCACCGGCATCCTGGCGGTAGTCTTCTGGCCCGCCGCGCCACTGGGCCTGCTCATCAAGGGCCACGACGTCGAAATCAACAAAGGCCGCACCTATGATGTCTTCGCGGATGCCAGCACCTACGTGGCCGGCGCGATGGCCGCCAGCACGCCGCTGATGACCCGCGCGCTGCCGCAAGCACCGCCCACCATGCTGCGCCAGCCCAACGGCGCGCCGGTAAACAACGGCGGACTGCCGGCGGGGGTGAACACGGTGCCTAACCCGGTACTGGTGAGCAACGCCTCGGCGGTGAACACGGCGACAGTGCAAGCAGCCGCGGACACGCAAGGCAACCCGGCCACGCTAACGATCAACTCGAACCAGCCGGGCGCGGACATCCAGGTGGACGGGATGTTCGTAGGCAACGCGCCGACCACCATCCAGTTGGCGCCGGGGGTGCACCGGGTGGTGTTGCAGCAGGGATCGAACGTGTGGCAGCGGGACCTGCAGATCACGGGCGGATCGGTGACGATCAACGCGACCTTGGGTCATACAGCCACGCTACGAGCTTCCCGCTGAAATTGGACCGTCAGCGGCAGCGGCCGGGGGCGCACCATGCGCTCCCGGCTTTTTTGTTTTCGAAAGTTAACAGTCCGCCCCCCCAACCGGCCTCACTAATCAATCACCCCGTACGTATACCTAACTCATCCAACCCTGCGTTTTCGTGGCTTGTAGAGTTCCTCGGGTTACGATCAGCTCCGATGGCAAGAAAAGGACCGATGAAACGGACCCATGGATTTCTGAAGGGCGCAGTGTTGCCCGCTTATCTCCTCTCGTGGCTCATTGTAGCGGGACCGATGATGGCCGAGGATCTGTCATTCCAGGCGATCACGCTGCAGGCGGGAACTCCGCTGAGATCGGTCCACGTGGCCGATTTCAACGGCGACGGCAAACTGGACATCGCCGCCGTGACGGCAGCGGACAGCGTCGCGGTGATGTTGCACACCGCGGGGGGCGGCTACGCGGCTCCCGTGATCACGCCGGCAGGAGGCTTTGGGTCCTGGGGCATGGCCGTGGGCGACTTCAATCACGATGGACGCATGGACTTGGCCATCGCGAACAATCTCAGTGACAGCGTTTCCATCCTACTGGGCAACGGCGACGGAACATTCAGGATGGCCGGCTCCTATGCCGCCGGCCTGAGCCCGACCGCTTTAGTGGCTGCGGACTTTAATCATGACGGCCATCCGGATCTGGCAGTGGTGAACAGCGCCTCCGGCAACGTCACGATCCTGCTGGGCAAAGGCGATGGTACATTTCGGCCAGGCGAGAGCGTCTTCCTGGGCGGCTCGCCAACCGATGCCGTCGCGGCGGACTTCAACGGAGACGGAATCCCGGACCTTGCCATCACGAATGGTTCGATGTACGAGCGCGTCGTAGTCATTCTGCTGGGAAACGGCGATGGTACTTTCCGCTTGCACGAAAGCGTAACGGTGGGGAACGAACCGTTTTCGGTAGCCGTGGGCGCCTTCCATCCCGATGGGATGGCGGATCTGGCAGTGGCCAACCTGGCATCGAACGATATATCCGTCCTGGCGGGCAAGGGAGATGGCTCATTCCAGGGGGGAGCCACCTATGCCACAGACGATGGGCCCGCCGCCATCGCGGCAGCCGACATCAATGGCGACGGCAAGCTCGACCTGGCGGTTTCCAACGACGTTTCGGGCGAGGTCCTCATTTACCTGGGCAGAGGCGATGGGACTTTCGAGCGTGCCGCCAGTTTCGCCACCGGCGGCTATCCCGCATCTATCGCGACGGGCGATCTATTCCGCAAGGGCAGAACGGACATCGTTACGGCGGGATCCACCGGAATCGTGGTGCTGCGCAATACCACCGGTTCGCGGTAGCAGCGTCAAGCCGCTTTCACGCGGGCCGTCCGGGCCAGCGTTTCCTGATGCGCCGCGATGGTTACCAGCACGCAGTATTCTTCCGCACGCAGACCGCGCCCGGCATAAGCGCTCTCCTGCCGCCGGCCCTGCTCCATGGTCGAAGAAAGGGACCCGGCCAAGTAAGAGTCCGCAATTGCGGGGTGAATATAATACTTGCGGCACGTCGCCGGACGATTTCCCAATCGCCGGGCCACGGATTTGACGGCATTCACAACCGTCTTCTTGCCTTGGCGTGCGCTGCTCGGCGGTCCCGCTGCGCATAGCTCGCGGACGGCCAGAACGGTGCCGGCCCAGGTTCGGAAGTCCTTGGCGGTAAAATCCTCCCCCGCAAGTTCCCGGATATATTCATTCACGTCGGCTGAGCCGATCGCGCACCGCACGCCGTTTTCATCGACGTATTGGAACAGCTCATACCCCGGCAGGTCCCGGCACCGTTTAACAATGCGCGCGAGCCGCGGGTCGGTCAGCTCGATACAGTGCTCCTGGCCGCTCTTACCACGGAAGTGAAACAGCAGCCTGGCGCCCGCGACCCGTACATGGCGGTCGCGCATGGTGGTGAGCCCGAACGATTCGTTCTCTTTGGCATACTCGTCGTTCCCCACGCGAATGAAAGTGGTTTCGAGCAGGCGGACGACGGTGGCCAGCACTTTGTTTTTGGGCAGACCGCGCCTCTTCAGGTCCTGCCTGACGCGCCGGCGGATGGTTGCCAGCACCGCCCCAAATGCGATCATGCGGCTGAATTTGGCCTGGTCGCGTACCGCACGATAGCGCGGGTGGTAGCGGTATTGCTTGCGCCCGCGGGCATCCCGGCCTACAGCCTGCAAGTGCCCGTTCGGGGAAGGACAGATCGCTACGTCAGTCCAGGCGGGAGGGATAACCAGCGATCGGATGCGCGCCAGTTGCTTCGGATCGCGCAGCCCCTTGCCGTCCGGCCCGATATAACTGAAGCCTTTTCCGCGGCGGACGCGGCGAATGCACGGCCCGGAGCAGGCCATGTAGCGTAATCCCGCCTCGGCGGCCGATTCCAGCGGATCGGTCGAAAACATACCCGTTACGACCGTGCAATCGATGTGCCAGACCGATCAGACACGCGGCCGGCAATAGAAATGGCGCTTTCGAAGCAGCCACAGCGTACACCCGACCAGTGCCCAGGCCAGGGTCGCACCCGCCAGAACCATAGCGGCCGGATAGCGCGGCAGCAGCCGCCAGCAGATGGCTGCAAATGCCAGCAGTCCAACACTACCCATGGCCGCACCCGCCGCGTCGCCGCCCGCGGCATCGATCCCCCGCTTTTCGCCGGCCAGGCCGCTGCGCCGCTTACGCTCCCGCTGATGCTTTTCGAGCAACGTGGCGCTGGCCGGAAGGATTGCCGGAAACGCCAGGAACAACCCGCCCACGGCTGGACCCCATTTCTTGCCAATCGCTCCCGCCAGCGCGGTGACCAGGCCGCCGAAGATAAAACGGATGGCATACTCATACCACCTGGTTTGGGCGGGCCCGGTGTGGTCGATTTTGACGATCATGCGCCCCTGTCTACCGCGCCATGACTTTCCATAATCCAAAAGCGGCCGCAAACCAGACGGGAGACGCCGCGAGAGTGGCGCGCAACGCGGACATGCGGCGTCTCATCATTAAGCGGCTGACAACGAGACAATAGAGACCCATCGCCAGGGCGCCTGCGATCATGGAGCGGCATTCCGTACTGGCATACTGTTTCCCGTCCGTCGCAATCGCCAGGCTTAAGGTAGCCAAAGCCACTGAAGGCGCCGCACCGAACAATCCGGCGAAGCTCGTGGGTTTGAATAGACCGCCGATGATGGCGAACGCGGAGACCACCAGACCGCCGATCAAAAACCGTACCACCGCTACGATTGTAGCGGCTCACATCCGGACTGTCTGTGATTTAATTATCGTGGCGCACGCTTCAGCGTGCCGGCGGGACTTTTAAGTCCCGCTCTTGGCCGCTTAAGAGTGACTCATCCAGCCAACAAATTTTCCCCGTCCTTTCAACCGCTTGCAAGAATCATACCCGTAGTCCCGCAATCCCCCCTGCTAGCCTGTAGTCGAAAGGAAGGGCCATACCCGCGCCCGAAAATCAATGAAAAGCTATCACGATCGGAAACTTTCCCAACAGCAGGCGGATTCCAACCGCCGCAACGCCCAGAAGTCGACTGGCCCCCGCACCCCCGAAGGCAAAGCCGCCTCCAGCCGCAACGGCCTCACCCACGGCCTCTCCGGCGACAAACACTTCATCCTCGAAGGTGAGGATCCCGAAGCCTTCCTCCGCCTCCTCCAGGATCTCCACGACCACCTCCGCCCCGTCGGCGACAGCGAAGAACTGGTCGTCCAACGCATCGCCGCCGCCCAATGGCGCCTCGATCGCGCCTTTGCCCTCGAAGCCGGCATCTACCGCGAGGAATCCACCATTGTGGCCGGCCTGGACCGGCAAAAGCGGGTGTATCACGAATTCTACATGAAACGCGACGGGAAAGACCCCAACGCGCCCGATCCGCACGATCCGGAAGATCTCCTCGCCCGCGCCTTCATGGAAGGTGGCAAAGGTCCCGACAACTTCACCCGCCTCGTCCGCTACGAAACCGCCATCGAACGCTCCATCGAACGCGGCATGAAGCACCTCAAAGCCCTCCAGGCCGCCCGCAACGCGCAGTGTCCCGCCGTCCCTGAACCTCCGCATGCCCCCGAAACCCCCGCCCCCGAACCCCCAAAACCGGCGCTAACACCCTCGGATTCAAAGAATTACGAAGCAAACCCAGAAATCGCAATATTTCCCCAATCCTCCCCCACTCCGCCCAGCCCCGTCATCCGCCAGGAGCCCCCAACGACAAATAATGATGAATATTGATGAATAATGATCTGGCTTTTCGTGGCGCACGCTTTAGCGACGCTTTAGCGTGCGCCACGGACGGAATGCGGTTTCTCCCGGGGAAACCAGCGGGATCGTTTAGAATGGGGGACATGAACACCGGCGGCGAATCGGTCCTGGTTACGGGCGGGTCGGGATTCATCGGCGCGCACTGCATCCTGCAACTCCTGGGCGCGGGCTATCGCGTGCGCACGACGGTGCGTTCGCTTGCGCGCGAAGGCGCAGTACGCGCCATGCTCAAGGCAGGCGGCGCCGAACCCGGAGAGGGGCTGTCGTTCGCCGCCGCAGATCTGGCGTCCGATGCCGGATGGCCGGAAGCCGTCGCCGGTTGCGACTATGTGCTGCATGTGGCATCGCCGTTTCCCGCGAGCGTGCCGAAGAATGAGGATGAACTGATCGTGCCGGCGCGCGAAGGCGCATTGCGCGTGCTCCGTGCGGCGCGCTCCGCGGGCGTGAAGCGGGTGGTGCTGACCTCTTCGTTCGCCGCCATCGGTTATGGGGCCAAGCCGACGCATGGCACGTTCTCGGAAACGGATTGGACCGATCCGTCCGGCAGCGACGTCGGCGCTTATGTGAAATCCAAGACCCTGACGGAGCGCGCGGCCTGGGATTTCGTTTCCGGCCAGGGCGGCTCTTTGGAACTCTCTGTGGTCAATCCGGTGGGTGTGTTCGGGCCCGTGCTCGGCCCGGATTACTCGACATCTATTCTGATCGTGCAGCGTTTGATGGATGGCGCCATGCCCGGCTGCCCGCGCCTCTCCTTCGGCATCGTGGACGTGCGCGACGTAGCCGACTTGCATTTGCGCGCGATGACGAATCCGGCTGCCCGCGGCGAGCGGTTCCTGGCGGTTGCGGGCGACTTCATGACCATCCCGGAAATCGCCCATCTGCTGAAGGAACGCATGGGCAATGCGGCGCGCCGCGTCCCCACCCGTGTCTTGCCCGACTGGATCGTGCGGCTGGTGTCTTTATTCGACCCCTCCGTCGCCCTGATCGTCCCCGAACTGGGTAAGTTCAAGAATGCTACGAATGCCAAAGCCAGGAGCTTGCTGGGGTGGGCGCCGCGGTCCAGAGAGGACGCCCTGGTCGCCACCGCCGACAGCTTGCTGAAGTTGCGGCTGCTGAAACCGTAGCGCACGCTCGCCAAAGATCGGGTCTGGAGACCCTCTGCAGGCGTAGACGCCCGCCCCACAAAGCGAAGCGTGCGCTACTTCGCCAAAGCAGACGCGCTCACATCGCTGCGCGGATCGAGCCACGCCACATTCGAACCATCCTCGGAAAAGCGCTTCGCGCCCACCTCAATAATCTGGCTGTCCTCGACTTTGCTCAGCGGCGTGTATCGCGGATGATGGGCATCCTTATACGGGTCGTTGCGCGCCGCGTTGTAACAGCAGATCATCGACCAACGCGGGTGCTCCGAATGATTTGGCGCGCTGCAATGTAGCAGATTGGCGTCGAAGAAAACCACATCGCCCGGCTCCATCTCGACGTGCACCAGTTCCAGCCGCTTGGCCATTTCATCCACCCGCTCCCGGTCTGCGCCGGCCTGGTCGCCGGTCAGAACGTGATCCACTCTGCCCGCCAGATGCGAACCTTTCAATACCTGCAGACAGCCGTTCTCCTTCGTGCACCTGTCCACCGCCACGAAAGCGCTGGTCAGGAGCGGAAACAATACGCCGTTCTGATACCAATAGCCGTAATCCTGGTGCCAGGCCCAGGCGCCGCCCACCCTCGGCTCCTTCATAATCATCTTGGAATGGTAATGGTAGACCTCGCCTCCCAACAGCGCCTCGGCCGAATCCACCAGCGACCGGCAGCGCGCGAACATCCCGTAGATGCCGTTGCCCGGATGATTCCACAACGAGAGGCGGACTATGCCTCCCTGGTCGTCCGCCCGGCCGAACGAGTGGTCGTCCAGCGCCTTGTCATCCTTGGCCGAACGCTGCAGCAAGCCGATCTCCTGCCGGTCGAACATGCCCCGCACCAGCACAAACCCATCGTCTCGATATTTCTGAACCTCACCTTCGTGGAGCGGTCCTCTAGCCATAGTTGATTCCCCGATCCGTAGTTTAACTCTGTGGCTCGCACGCCCAAAGGCCGCTCTATCTACGGCACTCTGAAAGCGGCGTTGCTGGTAAGCGTTCGGCTGGGTGTCACCACCTTCACTTTTCCGGTGGTTGCGCCGGTGGGTACGGTGGTTCTGATCAGATATCTCGATACGACCTTGAAAGCCGCCGCTGTGCCGTTAAACGTGACGCGGGTCGCGCCTGTCAGGTCGGTTCCCAAAACATTGACATTGGCTCCTACCGGTCCGGAGGTAGTCTGCGTTTCCACGAACGGGCCCAGACCCACGGACAGGCTGAAGATCGTGCCGTCGCCGTTGGCCCCGCCCACCTCGGCTGTCCCGTAAAAGGCGCCGTCGGTCCCCTGGAAAAGCGCCGCGATCGGGTTTGCGCCGTCGCTGCCGTCGAAAGTGTGCAGCGTGGTCAGGGCGCCACCCGGGGTGATTTTGAAGATGGTCCCGTCGCCGGTACGCGCCCCAGTGAGGACGTCGATTGAGCTCGTCGTTCCGTAGAAGTTGCCGTCGGTGGCTTGAGTCAACGAGGCGACTGGGAATTCACCGTCCGCGCACCCGCTCTGGGAGCAGAAGCTGTACAATGTCGAGCGCGTACCCAGTGGGGTAATCTCGAAGACTGTCCCATAGCCGTTGGCGCCGCCATTCGCGGTGGTCCCGTAGAAGGCCCCATTGCTGGCCGCGACGAGCGCCGAGGGTTCCAAACCGTCTATACATCCACTTTCGGAGCAGAAGCTGTATAGCGTAATCAGCGCGCCACTGGGCGTGATTCTAAAGACGGTGCCGCATCCCCCCGGATAAGGGCAGTAAGCTCCAGTTCCGCCGGACGGTGTTGTTCCATAGAAGGCGCCGTCGGCGGCTTGGACCAGCGCGGTATTGGGGGTACCGCCGTCCGTGCAGCCGCTCAGCGAGCAGAAGCTGTACAGGGTGGTCAGTGTACCGCCCGGAGTGATTTGAAAGATCGTGCCACAGCCGGACTGATAGGGGCAATTGGCGCCAGCCCCCCCGGACGTGGTTGTCCCGTAGAGGTCCCCATTCGCGGCCAGGATTAGCGCCGCGCCGGGTATGTCGCCGTCCGTGCAGTCGCTTCGCGAACAAAAGTTGTACAGCGTGGTCCGCGCGCCGCTTGGGGTGATTTTAAAGACCGTGCCACAGCTATTCGGATTTAAGCAATTGGCCGCGCTCGCCCCCCCGGCGCCGCCGCTGTAAGTTGTCCCGTAGAGTTCGCCGCTGGACGCCTGCACCAGGCCTGCAAAGGGGAAATCGCCGTCCGCGCAACTGGTTTCGGAACAAAAGTTGTAAATGGTGGTGAGCGCGCCCGCCGGCGTGATCTTATAGACCGTTCCACAAAGGAAGATCGAGCAGCCGAGCCCGCCGGCCCCGGTTGTTCCATAGAAGTCCCCGTTGGCGGCCTGAACCAGCCCCCCGTAGGGATTTTGGCCGTCCGTAACGTCAAAGCTGTGTAGCGGCGTGAAAGTCTGCCCAGGCATGGCGGTCGCGGCGCACAGCGCCAAAACCGCGTACGCAGTGCGATCAAAACTAACCAGAGTTGTGAATGTCCGTGCCCAAGCCATGGCCAACCAAACGCCAGCCATGCATGTCAGCTTGCCGATTTGCATTAATCCCCCTATGCTGCTAAGCGAAATTCGCGGTGAATCTGGGACAGTGAACATTTGGGGCCCGGCGGCTCACTCGAACCCAGCATTATACGATGGTACTTCTTGTTTAACTCTGTGGCTCGCGCGCCAAAAGCCCGTTGTATACTGGCAGGAACGCTTGGAACCGGCCATCGAACCTCCGCCTGAACCGCCTGCTGCATGTGTCACGCAACTGCTGATTGAATGGAAAGGCGGAAACGACGCGGCGCGGGATCTGCTGGTTCCGCTCGTCTACCAGGAATTGCGGCGTCTGGCCGACCATTATTTGCGCGACGAACGGGCGGCCCTCACCATGCAGCCCACCGCTTTGGTACACGAAGCTTACCTGCGGCTGGTCGCACAGAGCCTGCCGGACTGGCAGAGCCGGGCGCATTTCTTCGGCGTAGCCGCGCGCCTGATGCGCCAGATTCTAGTTGACCAGGCGCGCCGGCGGGCAAGCGCCAAGCGCGGTAGCCATCCGGACCAGGTTTCCATCGAAAACGCGGTGACGTTCTCGCCCGCGCCGGGCCGCGCCATCGAGCAACTCGACGACGCGCTGAACGCCTTGGCCGCGCAAGACCCGCGCAAGGCGGAAATCATCGAATTGCGCTACTTCGGCGGATTTGGCCTGGAGGAAATTGGCCGGTCATTGAGATATCGGCCGCCACCGTCTGCCGCGAGCAGCGCATTGCGGAAGCCTGGCTGCATCGCGAAATCGCGCGCGCCACGGGAGCCCAGGAGTAGACTTGCAGCAACCGCTACCGGACGTGTCTGGCCGCCGGGTTGCGATCGCCGGCGAATTTCCGCTGATGCCAGTACGGGTAAGGCAGCGGGAGCGCACTGACCGCATCAAGACGTTCCACTTCCGCGTCCGTCAGCGCCCAAGTGGCGGCGGCCAGGTTGTCCCGGAGCTGCCGCTCGTGGCGGGCTCCAACGATCACGGTGTCCACACCCGGTTTGCGCATCACCCAGTTCAGCGCCACCTGCGCGATGGAAACTTCCCGCTGCGCCGCGATTTCGGCAACCGCATCCACCACCTTGTAAAGCCGCTCCTCATCGATGTTGCCGGGCGGATCGAGCGTATTCAGCCGCGACTCGGCGGGCTTAGCTTCGCCGCGCCGGAACTTGCCTGACAAAAGTCCGCCTTGCAACGGGCTCCATGCCATAATGCCCGTTCGCTGATCGATGCCCGCGGGCACCAGTTCGTGCTCGGCGTCGCGCGCCAGCAGCGAATAGTTGATTTGCTGCGAGATATAGCGCGGAATCGCCAAACGATCCGAAATCGACAGGGCTTTCATCAGTTGCCAGCCGGAGTAGTTGGAGCAACCCGCGTAACGGATCTTGCCCGCCCGAATCAGATCCTCGAACGCGCGCATGGTTTCATCGAGGGGCGTCAGGGAGTCGAAGTTGTGCGCCTGGTACAGATCGATGTAATCGGTTCCCAGACGGCGAAGACTCGCCTCGCAGCCTTCCAGAATGTGGCGGCAGGTGAGGCCCGCCTTGTTGGTGCCGGATTCCATCCGCACGAACACCTTCGTCGCCAGCACGATGTCTTTGCGGCGCGCGCCCAGTGCCTGTCCAAGCACTTCTTCCGACTTGCCAAGCGAATACATGTCGGCCGTATCGAAAAGGTTTATGCCTGCCTCGATGCAGATTTCAACGAGGCGACGGGCTTCCTCGATCTGGACGTTGCCCATCGCCGCGAAGCGCCCCTCGCCTCCCAGCGTCATCGTGCCGAAGCTCAGTACGGAAACCTCCAGCCCGCTGGCACCTAACAATCTATATTCCATAGCTCTCTCCTCTATTTATTCTTGGGCCTACTGACCAGGCCCGCCGGCCAGGGTCTTTACCAGCTCGTATAAGAATGTCTGGCCTTCGAAGAACGATGTTACCCCCATACGCTCGTCACGCCCATGAAACCGGATATCGTCGCGGTCCATAAAGAAGCCCTGCACGCCATACGTCGGAATCCCGGCCGCACGCAGATAAAGGCCATCCGTCGCGCCCATGACCATAATCGGCACGGTAGGCACGCCCGGCCACAACGTGTCAGTTAGACGGCTGACCGCTTTCATCACATCCTCCCGCATCGGCGACGCCGGCCCTTTACTGACTTCGCCGGCGATGGTCAAGTGCACCTGATCATCCGCGATGACCCGCTCCAGAGTGCTCTGCACATATTCCGCGGAATCCTCCGGCAGAACCCGGCAGTTCACATTCGCGGCGGCCAGTTGCGGCAGCGCGTTTCGGGCGTGTCCCCCCTCGATCTGCGTCGCCACGCAGGTGGTGCGCAGCGTGGCATTCCAGGCCGTGGCCGCCTGCGCCACCTTCTGCATGGCTTCCGCGGAGCCGGCCGCCGCGGCCGCCAGATCGGCTTTCACTGGCCCGTTCTCAATCTTCGACATGGCCTCTAAGTACGCCCGTGTGACCTCGTTGGTCTTCAACGGGAAACCGAATTTCGAGAGCCGGTCCAAGGCGGCAGCCAGGTGATAAATCGCGTTGTCCGCCACCGGCAGCGAGCTATGTCCACCCTTGTTACGAACTTCCAGCCGAAAATTAATTACGTATTTTTCGCTGACCTGAATGTCGTTTGAGATCTTCTTGCCAGCCGCCATCTCGCCCCAGCCGCCTTCGTTGAGTGCGAACTCCGCGTCGATCATGTCCCGCTTGTTCTTAATCAACCACTGGACGCCGTTGTAAGGGCCGCCCCCCTCCTCGTCCGCCGTAAGCGCCACGATGATGTCCCGGTCCGGTTTGAACCCTTCGCGCCGGTAGCGGATCAGGTTCGCCACCCAAACGGCCGCCTGCGCTTTATCGTCGGCCGTGCCGCGCCCATAGAAGTAGCCATCCCGCTCGATGAATTGGAAGGGATCCATGCTCCAGTCGTCCCGTTTGGCTTCGACGACGTCCGTATGCGCCAGCAGCAGGATCGGTTTGCGCCGGCCAGTACCGTGATAGCGGACGACCAGGTTCGCTTTTGTGGGAATCGCGCCGCCCACAAAGATGTCGCTGTCGGAGAATCCGGCGCTTTTCAGCCTGGCTGCCACCGCTTCCGCTACCGGCGTGGTAGCCCCGGTCGTATACCCGGACTTGATCTCGATCAGCTCTTTATAGATGTCGCGAGCCAGTTGCCGATCCGGCTCCGGCGGCCTAGTCTGGCCGATCGCGGACGCTGCCACCAGGCAGGGCAAAACGAAGCACTTGAGCATGCCATATTGTGCCATACCCGTCGCTACCCATTGCGTGCAAGCGGCTGTATAATCAGACTTCGATAGCTCAACCTCGACCGCACAAGGAGAATAGATATGGCAGGTCTTCGCCCCCGGCTTCTCACGCTCGCCCTGCTCATGCTGGTATTCGGATCGGCAGAACGGGTGCAGGCGCAACTGAACTGTACTACATCCGCGGCAGTTACACCCACCCTTCGCCACGAAGGCTACACCGAACTGGCCGGCGATCTGTTTCTCACCTGTGTAGGCGCCCCGGGCGCCACCCCGACACCGGTTGGCGTCGCGATCCCCCAGGCGAATGTCTCGGTCACTCTCGGTGCGACGGTGACCAGTCGCGTACTCGGCGGCACTGCGCCGCAACTCTTGACCGAAGCGTTGCTGGTGGTGGACGATCCCAGCCCGGCGAATCAGGACCCCTGCCTGTCGCCTACCAATCCGATCGCGGCTTGCGTAGTTACCGGCGATGGGGGACAGACCTTTAACGAACCCGGTAAATTCAACGTCTTTCAGGGAGTCACCGGGGGCGGGCCGGGCCAGAATTCGATTACCTTTCTGGGCGTTCCGGCTGATCCGCCGGCCGCGGGGGCGCGTACCTATCGCATCACCAACCTTCGGATCGACGCGACTTCCGTTCCCTCCGGCCCATTTGGTTTAACCCCGGTGTATGCGTTTGTCTCGGTCAGCCCCTCCTCCTCTATCGTGATCAACAGCCCTCAGCAGCCTATCGTGGGATTCGTCGCCGGCGGCCTGAGTACCACAACTTCTCCGGCCAACCAGACTTTCTCGCAGTGCCAAACCATCCCGCCCACCGTGGCGGCCACCGTGACATTCACCGAGAACTTCTCCTCCGCGTTCAAGGTAAAGACGAACGGTTTGCAGAACACGCCCGGAGAGGTCTACTACTCGGAGAGCGGCCTGGAGATCACCGTAACCGGAGGCACAGCCGGTACAGCCGACACCGGGACCAGACTGCAGGCCGTAATCAACAACATCCCGCCCGGAGTCAGTATCTGGGCGGATAATTGGGCCGCCTCCACGGTTGCGCTTCCCGGGTATCCTTCGGATGCCACTATGGTCACCGGCGGGGGTACTCCCGCCGATCCCGGGTCCAACACCATCACCCAGGTCACCAACGGATCGCAAAACAGCGTAGTCGTCACTTGGGAGATCACCAACACCAATCCGGTGGCCATCGATTCAATCGCGTTCAATATCTACGCTTCTTATAGTGCCGGCGCCCCTCCGACTAACGTGACCGCAACGATCGCGAGCGGCTTCGGTCCCCAGTACGCCACCTACGCCATCGGCGACCCGATTCCGGAGTTCATGATCGGCACAGGCTCCGCGCCGGCCAATCTGCTCACCATTACCTCCTGCGAGGCGATCGCGCCGGCGCCCGGAACCGTGATTTCCGAAAGCCTGGTGGACTTCTCCTGGAGTCCGGTGAGCGGTGCAACCCAGTATCTACTCTCCGTTGGGACTACCCCGGGAGCCACTAACATCTTCGGTGGGCCCACCGTGGGGACTTCGCAGGCCGTGCCCTTCCTCCCATGCGCCGACGCCGGTTCATCCATCTATGTGGAACTTCAGGCCGAAGTCAACGGCAACCTCGTGGTTTTGGCGAACGACACCTATCAGTGCGTGCTCGGCTTGCAGGACTTCAATCACGATGGCCACCCGGACATTATCTGGGAGGATCCCACATCGGGATTCGCGCAGGTCTGGTATCTCGGCGGCGCGCAAGGCGTTTCCGTTACCGGGGCGGCCGATTTGACACAAACGAACCCGTGGCACATCGTGGCCGTGGCCGATTTCAATGGGGACGGCAACCCGGACGTGGTCTGGCAGGATCCCGTCAGCGGCGCCGTGCAGGTCTGGTTCCTGGGCGGAGCCGGGGGCAACGCGCTGATATCGGCCTACAACATCACCAACCACAACGCCTGGAAAGTGGTCTCTGTGGCGGACTTCAACCGGGACGGCCATCCGGATCTGTTATGGGAGGATCCCACATCCGGGTTTGCGCAAATCTGGTACCTGGGCGGTGCGCAGGGTATCACCGTGATGGGAGCGGCGGATCTGACCCAGACCAACCCATGGCACATCGTGGGCACCGGCGATTTCAACGGCGATGGCGTGCCCGACGTGTTATGGCAGGATCCAGTCAGCGGCACCGTGCAGATCTGGTACATGGGCGGCACCACCGCGGGGCTGCAGGGCAGCCAGTTGCAAACCGCCGCGAACCTGCCGGCCAATGCGTGGCACGTGGTGGCCGTCGGCGACTTCAATCAGGACGGGCATCCCGACATCGTCTATCAAAGCCCGACCACCAACGCGGCGCAGGTCTTCTTCTTCACCGGAGCGCAAGGCACTACACCGGCAGGCAACGCCGTGTTAAGCGGCCCGAATCCCTGGTTTATCGCCGGACCGCACTAATCTGTGCCGCCGCAGGCCCATGTCGGGCAGGCGTCGATCGGGGTTGGAGTGGCGGGGATTGCGCCGCTTCTTTTCACTTCCTCCAACCCCGCAAGAACTCCGCCACCTGAGCCTTCCCACTCCGCACCGCGATATCCAGGGCCGTCGATCCTTGCTGCGTCTTCGCATCGAGCGCCGCACCGGAGTCGAGCAGCAAACGCGCCGCATCGACATTCCCGGCGTCGGCCGCCGCCATCAGCGGGGTCCAACCCTTCACCACCGCATCGTCGGTTTCATTGGGGCTCGCGCCGGCTGCCAGGCGGGCGCGCAGGGTGGGCATATCGCCGAGTTCCACCACCTTCGCCAACGAATCGCCGGCCGCTGCCTGCACCTGACCGGCAGGCGGCCCATCCTGGCTCAACGTAAAATTCACCTCGATTTGCGTAATCACTTCGACCGCGGCGCCGTTCATCAGGGTCGGCTGGTAGACCCAGTGTTTCACCGCTTCCATAGCGGCCGGAACCAACAGCGGGTGCCCGCTGGCCACCGTCAGATTCTGCACCGCGCCGTCTTTGCCGATAATGGCGTTCAACTTCACCACACCGGAAATGCGCGCCTGCTTCGCCAACGGTGGATACACAGGCTTCGGCTGCTGGATGAGTTTGGCCTGCTGTACGTTGCCACCGATCCGGATGCGGTTGATTCCGGGCGGCGCGCTGTCTAGCTGAGATGGCGGAGGCGCGGGAGCTATGGCTTCGGTGGGTACCGATCCAATGATGCCGCCAATCACCCCGCCGGCCATGGCGCCCGGAACGAAGCCCGTGGGTCCTGGGGCAATGCTCCCCGACGCAGGCGGAGGCACGCCGGCGGGAATTTGCGCGGCATTCTTAGGAGTAAAAGTGTATCCCAGCACGATCGCCTTTGCCATCGCCAGTTGCGCCAGGCGGAAGATTTCCGGCTTCAGGGATTGGGCAGCCTCTTTGCCTAATTGGCCGGTGCGCGCGGTGAGATCCGGCATCTTCTTGGCGTAAGCCTCTCCCACCGGCGTCCTGAAAAAGGCGGCTATGCCGGCCAGTTCATCCTCGGTGAACAGGTCGTCGTACGCGGCGGCTACCCATTTCTTCACGGCTTCCCATTCCGCCGCCTTCCCCATCGTCTCATTGATGCTGGCCTCGAATTCGTCGAACACGGCGTCCAGTTCTTTCTTCTTCGCGGCGCGTTGTTCGTCCGAAAGATTCTGGGGAGGCTGCATCTGGCGCTCAAACGCGTCGCGCTGCAGTTTAAAGGTCAGCTTGGATTGCTCCAACACCGTGCGGACCGCGCTGCCATACACGGCTTGAGCGTTGCTGCGGGTCAGAATCTCGTCGATCAGCGCGGCCTTGCTGTGTTGGTCGGCGAAGGCCGGCAGGGTAGCGGCAAAGAGAGCCAGAATAGCGACAATTGCACGGAACGGTGGATAGGATGGCGGCACGGATTTCCCCTCATGACAGTATAGTGAAAAAACAAACTAAACCGTTACACCGCTTAGTACCACGTCGTTTTTCCTGCCAGCTTGCGATGCTCGCAACGCGACTTGTGCCGACGGATCGTACAACCCTTAAGTTTTATCGGCGTTCAGTCGCGGTAGGGACGCCCGTTGCCGGACGCCCCCCGCACGGATCCGTACGAGCGCACTCTAGCGCATACGGCTCTTACCGCGGGTACTTAGCGTCAAAGCGAACCCCAGGGAGCGGATGCAGAATTCGCGGCGTAGGCAGAAAACGATCCACGATCGGACCGAAGCGCTCCCACGAATGGCGATCCCGTTGGCTGCGACGCCGTAGCCCCGCCAGCCACATACGAGCCACCTCCCGTTGGAACGTCCGTAGCGCTCCGAAATTGCCCGGTACCGCGTGATAGTTGAAGTATCCTTGCACCACCGACCGCAGCCAATTCCCGTTCTCGACCACCCGCTTGTGCCAGCGCTTGCCGAGCTCCTGCTTGACTGCTTGCAGCTTGCTCCGCAACCGCTTCTTCGCGGTCTGCCGTCGAATCGTGAACCAGTTGCCCTTCGCGGTCTTCCCGCAACTATGCGTGAAGCCTAGAAAATCGAAGGTCTCAGGTTTGCCTTCTCCTCGCCGCTTCCGGGCTTTTTCCGCAAAACGCCCGAACTCGATCAGTCTCGTCTTCTCCGAGTGTAATTCCAGTCCGAACTTCTGCATCCGCTCCCGCAACTGCTCCAGGAAAGCTTCCGCTTCCTTCCGGTCCTCGAACCCCAGCACCGCGTCATCGGCGAAGCGGACGATTATCACTTCCCCTCGCGCCGTTTTCCGCCGCCACTGGTTCACCCAGAGATCGAATACATAATGCAGGTAGATGTTGGCCAGCAATGGCGAGACTACTGCCCCTTGCGGTGTACCTACCGTCGTCTCCGACCATGCCCCTTCTTCCGACACGCCCGCCTTCAACCATTTCTGGATCAGGCGAATGATGCGCCGGTCCGCGATCCGGTGCTCGATAAACTTCACCAGCCATTCGTGCGAAACGTTATCGAAAAATCCACGAACGTCCAGATCCAGCACCCAGTTCACTCGCCTCCGCTTTAACCCTATCCAAAGCGCGTCCAATGCGTCATGCGGGTTGCGCCCTGGCCGGAATCCATAGGAAAATCCCAGAAAGTCCTCCTCATAGATCTGATTGAGAACCGTCACCACGGCCTGTTGAACAACCTTGTCCTCCAGCGCGGCGATCCCTAACGGCCGTTGCCGGCCATCGGCTTTGGGTATGTATGTTCTCCTCGACGGTTGGGCGCGGTACGCGCCCCGATGGACTCGGTCGTGGAGATCTTTAAGCCGACCTTCCACTCCCTCTCCATACTGCTCCCACGTCACTCCGTCCACTCCCGGCGCGGCCTTCCTCTTCATCGAGTAATAGCTGTCCCGAAGTAAATCCGTCGTTACGTGATGCAACAGTGCGGTGAACTTCTGCTTCTTATCCCTGCGGGCTGCTTCCCGCACACCTCCGAGTCCCTGGGACACGTGTTCCCGTCCCTGCGTCCGGCACGTGTGAGCCTCTTCGATGTTCCCCTTGGTCGAACAGCTTCCCTCCACCCCCTCCGCCAGGGATTGCTCCCCATTGTTCGGGCGCTTCGTAGGTACTACCTGTTCGTCCGACTCCCCACCGGCGTTCATGCTGGTCGTATAGCTTGTCGCCTTCTCCAGCCGGTCCGGCGTGCTGCTGCCGGACACCGACGGGGTCTCCCGGTTCTCGCGCATGGAATTTCCAGGCATGCCTGGGGTCTCTGACTGCGCAGGGTTCATGGACGGCTCGCGTTTGTCGTCATCCATGATGTGGCCTTCCGCTTCGCCGAACGGCGTCGGCACCCCGTACGCGATTGATTTCGCAGCTCAATACCCTGCCTGCCTGTGCCCCTGTCAACGCTTCACGCGCCGCCTTACGGCGACCCGCGCATAACTCGGGGTCAGGATGGTTCGCTACTCCTTTCCTGTAAGACTCTTTCATTCTCTATTCCATGCCGGTTTATCCCGGCGCACTCGGCGTTCATCGGCGGCCAGATATGCCTTTCTTCCGGCCAGACGGGAACATCAAAACCCGATATTGGCCGCCGATGAACGCCGATGGACGCCGATAAAACCAAGAGAAACCAGGTCACGCCCGCCGGCTGTCCAGGGTCATTTCGGCGGCCGGATGGGTTGCGTTCCTTCCGGCCCATCGGGAACATCAAAACTCGATATATGGGTGCCGGTGAACACCGATAGGACGAGCCACTCGGCAGTTAACCCGCCGCGTCTCGCATCCGATTATACTGAAATGTTCGTTCGCCGCCACCTGAGAAATCCACCATGAGTGCCATCGCGACAACCCAGCTAAACCGTTCCGTCGGGTTCTACGAATCCACCCTCGGCAAGAAAGTGGTGATGGCCGTCACGGGCGTCATCCTGTTCGGATACGTCCTCGGCCACCTTATCGGCAATCTGCAGATTTATTCGGCCGACCACCAGCAGATCAACCACTACGCGCACTTCCTGCATTCCCACGACATCCTGCTGTGGATCGTCCGCTGCGGACTGCTGGCCGCCGTAGGTTTGCACATCACCGCCTCGGTCCAGTTGTGGCTTCTCAAGCAGAAAGCCCGCCCCACTTCCTACGTGAAGAAGGACGACCTGCCCACCAGCTACGCCGCGCGCACCATGATCTGGAGCGGACCCATCATCGCCGCCTTCGTCATCTTTCATGTCCTGCACCTCACCGTCGGCAGCGTGATGCCGCTAACGAGCCTTCCCGACGGCGACATGGACGTGCGCACCAACGTTATTGCCGGATTCCAGCATCCTGCCGTGGCGATCTTCTACATCATCGCCATGGCCCTGCTGTGCATGCATCTCTATCACGGCCTGTGGAGCATGTTCCAGTCGCTGGGCATCAATCATCCCCGCTACACGCCCCTGATTAAGAAATTCGCGGCGGTCTTCGCCTGGTTCGTCGCCATCGGCAATATTTCGATCCCCGTCGCGGTGCTCGCCGGAATATTGACGCTGCAATAGAGGAGCATATGGAACTCGACGCCAAAATCCCCGCCGGGCCTATCGAGACCGTCTGGGAAAAACACAAATTCAATCTCAAGCTGGTAAACCCAGCCAACAAGCGGAAGTACAACATCATCGTGGTAGGGTCGGGGCTGGCCGGCGGATCCGCGGCAGCCACGCTCGGCGAGTTGGGTTACAACGTCCAATGCTTCTGTTTCCAGGATTCTCCCCGCCGCGCGCATTCCATCGCCGCGCAGGGAGGCATCAACGCCGCCAAGAATTATCATGGCGATGGCGACAGCATCTACCGCCTGTTTTACGACACGGTGAAGGGCGGCGACTTCCGCTCGCGCGAGGCCAACGTTTACCGCCTGGCGCAGATCAGCGTAGACATCATCGATCAGTGCGTGGCGCAGGGCGTCCCCTTCGCGCGCGAATACGGCGGGATGCTCGACAACCGCTCTTTCGGCGGCGCGCAAGTGTCGCGCACCTTCTACGCGCGTGGCCAGACCGGCCAGCAGTTGCTGTTGGGCGCTTACCAGGCGCTGGAGCGACAGATCGGCTCCGGCCAGGTGAAGATGTATCCCCGGCACGAGATGTTGGACCTGGTAGTGATCGACGGCCACGCCCGCGGCATTGTCACGCGCGACCTGATCACCGGCAAAATCGAATCGTACGTCGCCGACGCGGTCGTTCTGGGAACCGGCGGCTACGGCAATGCCTACTATCTCTCCACCAATGCCAAGGGCTGCAATGCCACCGCCATCTGGCGCGCTTATAAGAAGGGCGCCCTCTTCGCGAATCCCTGCTTCACGCAAATCCACCCTACGTGTATTCCTGTGAGCGGCGAATACCAGTCCAAGCTCACGCTGATGAGCGAGTCGCTGCGCAACGACGGCCGTATCTGGGTGCCGCTCAAGAAAGGCGACAAGCGCCCGCCCAACCAGATTCCCCCCGCCGAGCGGGACTATTACCTGGAACGCCGCTATCCGAGCTTCGGCAACCTGGTGCCGCGCGACGTGGCTTCGCGCAACGCCAAGGCCGTTTGCGACGAGGGCCGCGGCGTGGGCGAGTCCGGCCTGGGCGTCTATCTCGATTTCAGCGAGGCCATCGGACGGCTCGGCAAGCAGGTGATCGCGGAGCGCTACGGCAACTTATTCGATATGTACGAGCGCATCACCGGCGAGAATCCCTACGAAGTGCCCATGCGCATTTACCCCGCCATCCACTACACCATGGGCGGCCTGTGGGTGGATTACAACCTGATGAGCACCATCCCCGGCCTATATGTGACGGGTGAAGCTAACTTCTCCGATCACGGCGCCAATCGCCTGGGGGCCAGCGCGCTGATGCAGGGGCTGGCCGATGGCTACTTCGTCCTGCCGTATACCATTGGCGATTATCTGGCGACATACAAGGGGCCCAAAGTGGATACCGGCCACGCCGCTTTCCGCGAGGCCGAAACCCAGGTGGCCTGCCAAACCCGCCGGCTGCTGGATATCAAGGGCACCCGTTCGGTCGATTCATTCCATCGCGACCTGGGCAAACTGCTCTGGGAATACTGCGGCATGGGGCGCACGGCCGAAGGGCTGCGCGTGGCGCTCGAAAAAATCCCCGCCCTGCGCGAACAATTCTGGCGCGACGTGAAGGTGCTGGGCACGGGGGAAGAGCTCAACCAATCGCTCGAGAAAGCCGGCCGCGTGGGTGACTTCTTCGAACTGGCCGAGTTGATGTGCCTGGACGCGCTGGATCGCAACGAATCCTGCGGCGGGCACTTCCGCGAGGAGTACCAGACTCCCGAGGGCGAGGCCCTGCGCAACGACGCCGATTATTCTTACGTGGCTGCCTGGCAGTATCGCGGCGAGGGCCAGCCGCCCGAACTGCACAAGGAACCGCTGCATTTCGACTACGTGCATCCCAGTCAACGGAGCTACAAGTAACATGAAACTTACCCTCCATATCTGGCGGCAGAGCAACAATACGGACAAAGGCCGCATGGTGCGTTACGAAGTTCCGGATGTCAATCCGGAGATGTCGTTCCTGGAGATGCTCGACGTCCTAAACGAGAGTTTAATCGCCAAGGGAGAAGAGCCGGTGGCCTTCGACCACGATTGCCGCGAGGGCATCTGCGGCATGTGCGGTTTCATGATCAACGGCGTGGCGCACGGCCCGCAGCGCGGCACCACCGTCTGCCAGTTGCACATGCGTCACTTCAAGGATGGCGACGAGCTATACCTCGAGCCGTGGCGCGCACGCGCGTTTCCCATCGTGAAAGACCTGGTGGTCAATCGCAGCGCCTTCGACCGCATCATCGCCGCCGGCGGCTTCATCAGCGCGCCTACCGGCAGCGCGCCGGACGGCAACGACATCCTGATTCCCAAGCAAGCCGCCGATATCTCGATGGATGCCGCCGCCTGCATCGGCTGCGGCGCCTGTGTGGCCATGTGCCCCAATGCCGCCGCGGCGCTCTTCACCGCCGCCAAGATCACCCACCTGGGAGTCTTGCCGCAAGGCCAGCCCGAACGCTACCGCCGCGCGGTGGCCATGGTGGCGCAGGTCACCCACGAAATGTTCGGTTCCTGCACCAATATCGGCGAATGCGAAGCGGTCTGCCCTAAGGACATCAAACTGGAAGTCATCGCGCGCATGAACCGCGACTTCCTGAAGGCCGCAGTCACCGGCCGCGGGGCAGGTTCGTAGCCGGGGTGCCCAGGCTGGTATTGATCACGGCTTCCTCGCCGGAAATCCGGCGGGTGAGGAGGGTTCGTGTCCTCAACTTCCAGCAGATTACCATGCCTTATCTGGCCGCCAGGGTGCCGGCCGGATGGGAAGTTACTCACGTAGACGAAGAAGCCGAAGAAATCGACTGGAACGTGGCGGCCGACCTGGTAGGAATTACTTTCCACACACCCAGCGCCGTGCATGCCTACCAGATCGCGGCGCGCTTCCGGTCACGCGGTATCTGTGTGGTATTGGGCGGCCCGCATGTCACGCTGGTGCCTGAAGAAGCCCGCCAACACGCGGACGCGATCTTCATAGGAGAAGCGGAGGGTCTCTGGGAGCAATTCCTGCACTCCTTCGAAACCCGTTCTTATGCCCCGGTCTACCGGCAAACCAGCGCACCCGGTCTCGAGGGGATTCCCAATGCCCGTAAGGACTTGTTTCACCGGCAAGACCACACGAGTGGCGTGCTGTTTGCGACGCGGGGATGCCCGAACCAATGTGACTTCTGCACCGTGGCCGTGATGTACCGGCACAAGCTGCGGAAGCGGCCCATCGCCGAAGTCGCCGCCGAATACGCGTCGTTCAAGGGCCGCGTCATTATTTTTTGGGACGATAACATCGCCGGCGATATGGAGTATGCCAAAAGGCTGTTCCGCGCCATCGCGCCGCATGGAAAATGGTGGAGCAGCCAGGCCAGCATCCACGCGGGCCGGGACGAGGAGTTTCTGGAAGCCGCCGCCCAGAGCGGATGTAAGCAGTTGTTTCTCGGCTTGGAGTCCATCTCCCCGCAAAGCCTGGCCGGCGTGCATAAAGGATTCAATCGCGCCGATGAGTACTCCGCGATCATCGAACGCATCCAAGCGCACGGAATTGCCGTGCAGGCCGGCATCGTTTTCGGATTCGACCACGACACGCCCGCCATCTTCGAAGACACCGTTCGGTTCCTGGAGCAAACTGGCGTCCAGAATGCCACTTTCAACATTCTGACGCCGTTTCCAGGCACCCCGCTATTTCGCAGGATGGAGTTGGAAGGGCGCATCGTCACGCGCGACTGGCGCAAGTATAACAGCCGCGACCATGTGGTCTATCAACCGCGGCTGATGAGCGCGGCGCAACTGTTGGCGGGCTTTCGCTACGCCAACGACCGCTTCTACTCTCTCTCGAGCATGGCGAAGCGCCTGGCGCGCTCGCCGGTGCAACTGTGGTGGACATTGCCGTTGAACCTGGCCTACGGCTACGGCTGGCGAAGACACGCGATTTCCTGAAAAACCGGCGGGCCGCGGCGCGCAGTATGCTACCCTCGGTTGCTCCACGGTCAGCCACAATATCCGACCGCCGGACCGAAAGGATTACGCATGAAACCGACTCGCTGGCTCCTGCTGCTGCTCGCCGCCCTGGCGCTTGCCATCGCGCCCGCGCAAACCCCGGCGCCCAAGAAAGCAGCCGCTTCCACGGCTACCACCCCAGCCGCCAAGACCCTGGTGGACATTAACTCGGCGTCTGCCGACGATCTCGACAAGCTCCCTGGCATTGGCACAGCATACGCCGCCAAGATCATCAAGGGCCGCCCTTATCGGGCTAAGAACGAGCTCCTGCAGAAGAAGATCGTGCCGGCCGCCACCTACGCCAAAATCAAAGACCTGATCATCGCCAAGCAGAAGTAAGCTCGCCTTTGGAGGGCGGCCAATCTTGGCCAAAGCCGCCTTTTTAGGCGGCCAGAGCCGGCTGAAAGCCGCCCCCAAAAGGGGACCCCGGGGCAGAATTGCCCGCCCCACAAGAATCGCGTGAAGCGGAAGAGCCAAGGTCTCTCGGCCGCGCGCGCCACAAGCTACACTCTTGAGATTGATGCTGCGCACCGTTCAGGCCACCCGCTACGTGACTCCCCTGCGCGAGGGCGGCTCGCTGCCCGCGCTCGTGGAGGCCGACGACCTGGGTCTCTACGTGTTGAAATTCACCGGCGCCGGACAGGGTCGCCTGGCCCTGGCCGCCGAAATTATCGCGGGCGGTATCGGGCGCGCTCTGGGGCTGAACGTGCCGGAACTGGTCCTGGTGGAAGTGGATGCGGCCCTCGGACGTAACGAGCCCGATGCCGAAATCCGGGCCCTGCTCGGCGCCAGCATCGGCGTGAATCTGGGCATGGACTTCCTGCCCGGCTCGGTGATGTTCGACCCCGCCGCCGGGGACGCGGCCAGGCCTGAGACGGCTTCCACCGCGGTGTGGTTCGACGCCTTCGTCACCAACGTGGACCGCACGGCGCGCAATCCCAATCTGCTCTGCTGGCACAAGTCGTTATACTTCATCGATCATGGCGCGTCGCTTTACTTCCATCACAACTGGAAGGACCCCGCCGTTAGCGCCCGCTCCCGGTTTCCAGCCATCCGTGAGCACGTGCTCCTGCCGCGCGCGGACCGCATCGAAGCGGTGGATGGTCCGCTGCGCGCGCGCCTGGGCGCAGCGCTATTCGCGGCCGTGCTCGAAGACGTTCCGGACGCCTGGCTGCTGCCCGAACCCGGCGCGGCCACCCCCGCCGCGAAACGCGCTGGCTACGTCGATTACCTCGCCGCCCGCCTCGAGGCAGCGTCATTATTTGTAGAGGAGGCCATCGCGGCACGCCATGCTCTCGTATGACTATGCGGTCCTGCGGATCGTCCCATCCGTCGAACGCGAGGAGTTCGTCAACGCGGGCGTGGTCCTGCAATGCCCGGAATCCGCGTTTCTCGATTGCCGTGTCCATGTGGACGAGCCTCGTCTGCGGGCGCTTTGGCCGGCGCTCGATCTCGACCTGATCCGGCAGCATCTGGAAGCCTTCCCCAGGATCTGCGCGGGCGACGCGGGCGCGGGACCAATCGCCAGGCTGTCGCGCCGCGAGCGATTCCAGTGGTTGGCCGCCCCGCGCAGCACTATTATCCAGGTGTCGCCCGTGCATAGCGGGGTGTGCCTATCGCCGGCCTCCGCACTGGACGAGATCTTCCGCCGGCTGGCCCTGGCGTGACCGGCCAGGCGGGTCCTCCCGAACAGCAAGCCGCCCTGCGCAAGCCACTGGGTCTGGGCGATCTGGTATTGGCGCAGGTGCTTTGTGTAGTGGGCTCCTCATGGGTGGGCATTGCCGCCAAACTGGGGCGTGCGCATGTGGCGTTCTGGGTCGGCGCGATGCTCTTGTTCTATCTGCCGCTGGCGGTGGTGGTGATCTGGCTGAATCGCCTGATGCCGCTCGAGGGCGGCCTGTATCAATGGGCTAAGCAAGGTTTCGGCGAGATGGCAGGCTTTCTCACGGCCTGGAACCTGTGGGTGTACGCGGTGATCGTGGCGGGCGCGATCATCTTCGTAGTGCCGACGGATCTTGCGTATATGATCGGCCCGGCGGCAGCCTGGCTTCCGGCCAGCAAACTGGGAACCCTGCTGCTGACCGGCACGATTATGGCGGCCATCGCGCGGGCGGCCGTGCGCGGCCTCGACGTCAGCAAGTGGCTGCACAATGTGGGCAGCATCCTGATCCTGCTGGCCTACGCCATCCTGCTGACCCTGCCGCTTTGGTCGCCGGTGCGTCCCACGGCGCGCTACGAGGCGATCCCCTGGGCCCCGCCCAAACCCGATTGGTTCAGCCTGGCGATTTTCGGCCAGATGACGGTGGGCGCCCTGAGCGGCTTCGAATATGTGGCCATCCTGGCGGGGGAGTGCCGGGCCGCCGCGCGCACCATCGGGCAATCGGTCATGATCTCGGCGCCGGTCATCTGCGTGATGTTCATCCTGGGCACCAGTTCGGTGCTGGCGTTTGTAGGCGGCCAGCCCATCAACGTGATTGGACCGATTCCCCAAACCATGCGCGCGGCGCTCGGCAGTACCGGCGTGGGCGGTTGGGCGGCGCCCTTCGCCATCGGATTGGTGCTGGCGCGCGCCATCGCGGCCACCAGCCTGATCTTCACCGGGCTGACCCGCCTGCCTATGACCGCCGGATGGGACCACCTGACGCCCGCCTGGTTCGCCCGTCTCCATCCCCGCTACGGCACGCCGGTCAACTCGATCCTGTTTGTGGCCGCGCTGGTGATGGCGCTGATTCTATTGAGCATGCTGGGCGTGCGCGAGCAGGAAGCCAGCCAGTTGCTGACGGATGCCTCGATCGCGCATTACGCGCTGGCTTATGTGGGCTTGTTTGCGCTGCCGCTGCTGGGCCGGAAGGCCTTGCGCGCCCGGCTGCCAGCGTGGGTGAAGGTGGCGGCGCTGGCCGGATTGTTCTCGAGCGCGGTCTCCCTGGCCATCGCGATCTATCCGATCGTGGACGTTACCAGCCGGATGGAATACGCGGCTAAGATCGCCGCGGTGGTCGTGGTCGCCAACGGATTAGGAGTGTTGATCTATCGTGGCGCACGGAGCGCGCAGCGTAAGACCATTCGTTTACAGCTATAAGAACCTCAAAGTCCGAATATCGAGATATACTACGTAGTGTAGTGCTTCTCAACAGTGAGAAGCCATTCCTCTATGTATACACGTCGCAGTTTTCTCCTAGGCGCGGCATCGGCAGGGCTGGCAGCAGCCTTGCCGTCTGCGCGCGCGTCGGACTGGCCCCAGTTTCGGGGACCGGAGCGCAACGGCGTTTCCAAAGAGACCGGACTGCTTCACAAGTGGCCGGCAGCCGGACCGCGGCAACTCTGGTCGGCGCCCGTAGCCGAGGGGTATGCGGGCGCGGCGATCGTCGCCGGCCGGGTCTATCACCACGATTATGACGAAGCCAAGTCCGAGTGGTCGATCAACTGCCGCTCGCTCGACGGCGGCAAACCGATCTGGCAGTTCCGCGAGCCGCGCGAAATCCGTCCGAATCACGCCATTACCCGTACCATTCCTGCCGTAGACGGCCGGTACGTCTGCTCCCTCGACCCCAAAGCGGTGCTGCACTGCCTGGACGCCCGCACGGGCAAACAGATCTGGCGTAAGAGCCTGGTCACGGAATACCAGGCCACCATCCCTTCCTGGTACAACGGCCAATGCCCGCTGCAGGAAGCCGACCGCATCGTGGTGGCCACCGGGGGCGCCGCCATCCTGGTCGCGCTCGACAAAGCTACGGGCAAGGAGATCTGGCGCACACCGAACCCCAATCAGCGGCTGATGACGCACGCCTCGGTGATGCCCGCCATGCTCGGCGGCGTCCGGCAATATCTGTATGGAACCCTGCAAGGCCCACTGGGTATATCGGCCAAGGATGGCAAGCTCTTATGGGAATATCCCCGCAAATTCAACGTGGCCGTGGCGCCTTCCCCCATCGCGGTAGACGCGGAGCGGGTCTTCATGACGGCCAGCTACGACGCCGGCAGCGTGATGCTGCGGGTGCGGCGCGATGGCGCGGCCTTCAAGACGGAGTGCCTGTTCGATTGGAAGAACAACGAGTGGAATTCGGAAGTCCACACACCCATCGTGCATAACGGCCACATCTGCGCGGTGGGCAAGAAGAAGCGCGGCTTATTCACCTGCCTGGATTTCGACGGCAAGGAGGTTTGGTCGAGCGAGGCGAAAGCTTCGTTCGGTCTGGGTAGCTTCATGTTCGCGGACGGCATGTTCCTGGTGATGGACGGCAACAGCGGCAAACTGCACCTGATCGAAGCCAGCACCACCGCGTACAACGAAATAGCCAGCGCGCAGGTTCTGGCGGGCCAGGAAGTCTGGGCGCCTATGGCGCTATCCGACGGCAAACTGGTGTTACGGGATCTGTCCAAAATGATCTGCCTCGACCTTCGCGGGTAGAGGCGCGGGAGGAAAATGGCATGCAGTACCGGCAGATCGCAGTCATCGGCGGCAAAGGCCCGGGGCCGGGGCAGTTTGGCGCGGCATTGCGCGGCATCGCGGTGGATGCGGCCGGAAATCTCTACGCCGCCAACGATGCCCAGATCACGGTTTTCGACGCCGCCGGCCGCCTCCGGCGCCGCTGGTCCACTGGGCAGCCGGTTCACTCGGTAGCGGTCGCCGGCGACGGCGCTGTATACACGGGGCAGATCCACCAGATTGAGGTCTTCGACGCTACGGGAAAACTCGTCCGCACCTGGCGCGACGACGCGCTGCTCGGGCGCGTCACGGCCATTGGCTTCGTCAATGGAGACATACTGGTCGGCGACGCCACCGGGCGCGCCATCCGGCGTTTTGACTCGCAAGGCAAATTCCGCAACAATATCGGCCGCGATAATCCGTTGAACGGCTTGCTGGTCCCCAACGGCGTGGTCGATTTCGGCGTGGACGCCCACGGCATCGTGCATGCGGCCAACCCCGGCAAGCACCGCGTGGAGCGCTACACTCCCGCCGGTGAATTACTCGGTCATATCGGGCATTTTCACGGCACCGACCCGGCGGGGTTCGGAGGCTGCTGCAATCCGACCAACGTCGCGGTGGGCGATCGTATCTATGTCACGGAGAAAGCCGGCCCGCGCGCCAAGGTCTACAGTTTCAGCGGGGAGCTGGAGGCCGTCATCGCATCGGATATCTTCGATGTCCACTGCAAGAACATGAGCATCGCGGTGGATCGCCGCGGCCGCGTATACGTCGCCGACACCGTGAAACTTTCCATTTTTGTCTTTGAACAGGTGGCCGGATGAGCGATCGTTTCAGCAGGCGGGACTTACTGCACAAAGCCGCGCGTGGCACGGTTCTCGCGACCCTTGGCGGCGGCGCCGGCTTCCTGGTCAAGAAAGCCCACGGACAAGTGGTCTGGCAGGTAGATTCGGCGCGCTGCCTCAACAGCCGGCTGGGCGAAGTGGGGGTGGCCGCTTGCAATCTCTGCACTACAGAGTGTGTGGTGGCGCTATCGGCGGTGCGGGCGGTGAACGATCATGACCGCTGCGGCCGCTGCAACATCTGCCCAGCTTACTTCAACATCACCAGTGCGGTGGACGAGCGCGGATTACCCAGCGAGAAACTCTGCCCGCGGGACGCGATTACACGCCGGCCCATCGGCAAGGCCGACCCCGAAGATCCGGCCAACAATTTCTACGAGTACCTGATCGACGAAGAAAAGTGCGACGGCTGCGGCAAGTGCGTGATGCAATGCAAGGAGCCGCTGGGCCTGGGTTCGATCGTCCTGCGGATCCGTTACGACCGGTGCGTGGATTGCAATCGGTGCTCCATTTCCCGGGCGTGCCCAAAAGATGCCTTCGTGCGGGTTCCGGTGGGGCAGGCTCTGCCATGATTGTGGGTCAAGCAGCCAAGCCGGCTGAAAGCCGGCTGCGGGCAGGATTGCCCGCCCCACGGCGCGCGGTGCTGGCGATAATGCTCCTGGGGGCAGCCCTGACCGCGCAAACGATCCCCTACCAGCGCCCCGTGGACGAAGCTCCCCAGGAAAAGACCATCGGCGGCGGCTACCGCACGCCCGCGGTGCAAAAAACGCTGCCGCGCAGCTCCTGGCTGCAGGTGCTCGACGTCGTGGTACTGGCAGCAGCCATGGGGATGTCGTCCTGGCTGGTGCTGAAGCGCCGCAAGCGCAAAGCGCTGGTCGCGCTGGCCGCCGGCTCGGTGGCTTATTTCGGCTTTTACCGGGAGGGCTGCGTCTGCCCCATCGGATCGATTCAGAATGTCGCAGTGGCTCTGACGGACCCGCGCGCCTCCATCCCGATGGTGGTGATCGCCACTTTCTTCCTGCCCCTGGTCATGGCGGTCTTCTTCGGGCGGGCCTTCTGCGGGGGCGTGTGCGCCTTGGGCGCCCTGCAGGAGTTGGTGCTGGTAAAACCGGTCCAGGTGCCGCCGCGGCTGGACCGCGCCTTGGGCTGGCTGAAATACGTCTATCTCGCGGTGGCCCTGGTCTTCGTGCTAAGGCCGGCGGCGACGCGCGACTTCGTGATCTGCCGCCTCGATCCCTTCGTGGGATTCTTTCGCCGCACCGGCGCGCCGCACATGCTGCTGATCGGCGGCGTTTTTCTGCTTGCGGGGATGTTCATCGGGCGGCCCTATTGCCGTTATCTGTGCCCCTACGGGGGACTGCTGGCCTGGTGCGCGCGGCTGGCGCACCGCGGCGTCAGCATCACGCCCGACAAGGAACTGGACTGCGGCCTGTGCGCCGGCGCGTGCCCTTACGGCGCCATCGAGAAGATGCGCGCCGTGCGCCGCAACTGCCTGTATTGTGCCCGCTGCTACGCGGCGTGCCCGCGCGACGGGGAGTTGGCGCACGCCAGGACGCAACTGGTGAAGTTGTCATGACCGCGCGCGCCTGGACAGCGGTGGCCGGCGCCGCAGTGGCGGCGTGCGTGGCCATCCTGCTCGCCGATTATGCGGTGGCCGCCCGGCGGGCTCCGGGTGACGACCAACTCATCAAGAGCTTACAGCTTCGGGTGAAGGCCGACGCGGCCCTTTCACCAAGCCTTGCCGCGGAACAGAAACGCATGACGTCGGCCCGGCGCGCCCGAAAATCCAGGGACAACGCCGTGGCCTGGCTGCTGATCGCCGCCGCCAGTGCCTTCCTGACATTCGCACGGCAAACGGTGCCGTTGCGCGCACCGGCCGCGCCGGCGCCACCCGCCGTGCGCCACGGGCCAACCACGGGCAGGTCCGCGCGGCTTTCCGCGGCGCCGGCCCTCGACCTCGCCTTCGTCGATGAGCTGGTATCCAGTTATGGCCCGGGTAAGGAAAACGCCATCGCCTTGCTGCAGGCCATCCAGAGCCACTACCGCTACCTGCCCGACGAAGCCATGCGCAGGCTCTGCGAGCGGACCGAAATCACGCCCGCGCAACTCGCCGGGACGTCCTCGTTTTATGGACAGTTCCGCGGCACGCCGGTGGGCAAGCACCTGGTAAGGGTCTGCCACGGCACCGCCTGCCACGTCGCGGGCGCGCGCCAGATTAGCGACGAGCTGCGCCGGTATCTCGCGATCCCCGAAAACGCCGACACCGACACCGCCCGCATGTTCACGCTGGGCGAAGTCGCCTGCCTGGGCTGCTGCAGCCTGGCTCCGGTGCTGATGGTGGATGGCCACACGGAGGGCCGGCTCACGCCATCGGGCGCCAGCGCCGCTTTGGCCCAGCTTGAGGAAACCGAGCCGGCATGAGGCGGCCAGCCGTACAAATCCGGATCGGACTCGGCTCTTGCGGCGTGGCCAGCGGCGCGGAGTCCGTGCTGGCCGTGCTGCAGAAGGCCGCCCATGTCAAAACGGTGGGCTGCAACGGGATGTGCTACCGCGAACCGCTGGTCCAGGTGGTGGAACCTGGCGGGCGCGTCACGCTCTACAGCAACGTCACCGTGGAGACCGCCCGGCTGATCGTCCGGCGGCACGTGCGGCCGCGCTGGATGGGCCGTGCGGAAGAGCCGGCCGCCGACACTTACCTCGCCAAACAAAAACGCATCGTCCTGGAGAATTGCGGCGAGATCGATCCGCTGAACATCGACGATTACCTGGCGCGCGACGGTTACCAGGCGCTCGCCCGCTGCCGCACGCAACTGTCGCCGGAGCAGGTGATCGCGGCCATCGCCGAATCCGGCTTGCGCGGCCGCGGCGGGGCGGGCTTTCCCACGGGCCGCAAATGGGCGATCGGACGGGCGCAGGCCGGCCCTATCAAATATGTGGTCTGCAATGGCGACGAAGGAGATCCCGGCGCATTCATGGACCGCGCCGTGCTCGAATCCGACCCGCATCGCGTGCTGGAAGGCCTGACCATCGCCGCCTACGCGATCGGCGCCGACGAAGGCTACTTGTATATCCGCGCCGAGTATCCGCTGGCGGTGCGGCACGTGCGCGCCGCGATTGCCGAAGCGCGCGCGCGCGGATACCTCGGTTCCCTGCAATTGGAAGTACGCGAGGGCGCGGGCGCCTTTGTCTGCGGCGAGGAGACTGCGCTAATCCAGTCGCTCGAAGGGAAACGCGGCACGCCCCGGCTCAGGCCGCCCTATCCGGTGGAACGCGGCTTCCGCGGCCGGCCCACCATCATCAATAACGTCGAAACGCTCGCTTGCGTGCCGTGGATCGTGCGGCACGGCGCGGCCGCCTTCGCGGCTTACGGGACCGCGGGCAGCAGGGGAACCAAGGTCTTCGCGCTGGCCGGAAAGATCAACCGCGGCGGACTGGTGGAAGTGCCCATGGGCATCACCATTCGCGAAGTCGTCGAGGAAATCGGCGGCGGGATCAAAAACGGCCGCCGGTTCAAAGCCGTGCAACTCGGCGGTCCCTCCGGCGGGTGCATTCCGGCACGGCTCGGGAACACCGCCATCGATTACGATGCGCTGGCGCAGACTGGCGCGATCATGGGATCGGGCGGGCTGGTGGTGCTCGACGACCGCGACTGCATGGTGGACATCGCCCGCTTCTTCCTAAAATTCACGCAAGCCGAATCCTGCGGCAAATGCACCTTCTGCCGCGTCGGTACGAAGCGAATGCTCGAAATCCTGGACCGGCTCTGCGAGGGAAACGGCCGCCGCGACGATCTGGAAAAGCTGGAAACCCTGGCCGATTACGTCAGCCGCGGCAGCCTTTGCGGCCTGGGCCAGACCGCGCCCAACCCGGTGATCACCACGCTGCGGTATTTCCGCGAAGAGTACGAAGCCCACTTACAAAAGCGCTGTCCCGCGGGCCGCTGCCCTGCCCTCGTCCGCTATCGCGTGACGGACAATTGCATCGGCTGCACGCTGTGCGCGCAAGCCTGCCCCGTAGGCGCCATCGCTTATCGTCCCTACGAAAAGCACGCCGTGGACGAGCGTCTTTGCACGCGCTGCGACATGTGCCTCCAGGCTTGCCGGGACGACGCCATCGAGGTGCTCTGAGCATGGTCACGCTCATCATCGACGGCCGGCGGGTCACCGTGGAGCCCGGCGCCACCGTGTTGGCCGCCGCGCAATGGCTGGACATCCGCATCCCCACCATGTGCCATGTCCCCGGGATCGAGCCCGCGGCCTCCTGCTTCGTGTGCGCCGTGCAAATCGAAGGACGGCGCACGCTGTCGCCCGCCTGCGCCATGCCCGTGGCGGAAGGCATGGTCGTCTCGACCAACAGCCCGGACGTGCGCGCCGCCCGGAAAATGGCGCTGGAGTTGCTTCTTTCCGATCACGCCGGCGAATGTGTGGCGCCCTGCGCGGCGCGCTGCCCAGCCGGTCTCGATATCCCTGGCTTCGTCCACGGTATTGCCACGGGCGACAACGGCCGCGCGATGCAGGCGATCGCCGAACGGCTGGCGCTGCCCGGTTCTCTGGGACGGATCTGCCCGCGACTCTGCGAGGAAGGCTGCCGCCGCTGCGATCTCGATCAGGGTCTGGCCATCGGCGCGCTGCATCGGTACGCCGCCGATCTGGACCTCTTCGGCGGCGCCCCGTATATGCCACCGTGCGCGCCGGCTACGGGAAAGTCCGTGGCCATCGTGGGCGCCGGGCCTGCGGGACTTTCCGCCGCATGGTTCCTCCTGCGAAAAGGCCATGCGTGCAAGCTATTCGACGCGCATCGCCTGCCGGGAGGCATGCTGCGTTACGGAATCCCCGCCTATCGGCTGCCAAAGGACGCGCTCGACGCGGAGATCGCCGTTATCGAAAGGCTGGGCGCGCGTTTCCATATGGGCGCACGTCTGGGCCGGGACTTCACGCTCGGCGAACTGCGGCGGGGGCACGACGCGGTCTTTATGGCAATCGGAGCGCAGCGCGCACAGGAGCTCCGCTGCGCGGGCGAGGAATATGCCCTGCGCGGCATAGAGTTCCTGCAACAGGCCGCGAACGGCAACCCGCCCCCGCTAGGCGCCGATCTCCTGGTGGTCGGAGGCGGCAACACGGCGATGGATTGCGCGCGGTCCGCCGTGCGCCTGGGCGCGCAAAACGTTCGCATTCTCTATCGCCGCGGCCGGCACGAGATGCCGTGCGCGATGGACGAAGTGGAAGCCGCCGAAGCCGAGGGCGTGCACCTCGATTTCCTGGTGGCGCCGGTGCGCCTCGATAAGACCGCGCACGGTCTGCAGGTGACTTGCCGGCGGATGTCGCTGGGCGAGCCGGACGAATCCGGGCGGCGCAGGCCGGTCGGGGTGGATGGCTCCGATTTCGAGATCGCGTGTTCCACCCTGATCGCGGCCGTTGGCCAGACCGTGGAGAGCGCGCTGGCCGAGCGCGAAGGGCTGCAGGTGAGCGCGTGGGGCATTGCCGCCGATGAACGGACGCTCGCCACCAATCTGGACGGAGTCTTCGCCGGCGGAGACGCAGTGCTGGGAGCGGACCTGGCGGTGCGAGCCGTGGCGGCGGGCAGAATCGCGGCCAGTTCGATCGATCAGTACCTGAGTGGCGAACCGGTGACCGGCGAACCCTCCATGACCGGCATCGCCATGCGGCCCATCGACGATGCCGAGCGGGCCGCTATTTTCCGCGCGATCGAGAAATCCCCTCGGGTACCGGTTCCGCGCATTCCGATGGAACGGCGCCTGGACGGCTTCGACGAGGTGGAGGGCGGCTTGCCGCCGGAGGACGCCGCGCGCGAAGCCCGCCGCTGTCTGACCTGTGGATGCAGCAAGCAGGATTGCTGCCTGGTGCGGACGCTGGCGAACGAATACGAGGTGGACGTCTACCGTTTCGCCGGTGCGCGCCGGCGCTTCGCGCAGGATCTATCGCACCCCGAGATCGTCTATGAACCGGGCAAATGCATCAGTTGCGACGCTTGCGTGCGCATCGCCGCCGCGGCGGGCGAAACGCTCGGCCTTGCCATGATCGGCCGCGGCTTCGACGTGGCCGTGGCCGTGCCGTTCGGCCAACCGCTGTCGGAGGGGCTGCGCCATGCGGCGCAGCGCTGCGCCCAGGCCTGCCCGACCGGCGCATTGTCGTTGCGTACCGCGCGCGCCTGCGACGCCTGTTCCGGCGGCCTTACTGGGTGATCCCCACCTGCGTCAGCAACCAAGCGTATTCGAATGCCTGGTCTTTCATGCGGTCATAGCGGCCGGAAGCTCCCCCATGGCCCGCAGGCTCCATCTTGATCTTGAGCAGTAGCGGGGTATCGTTGGTCTTCAGGGTGCGCAGGCGGGCCACATACTTGGCGGGCTCCCAGTACATGACCTGGCTGTCGTTGAAACTGGTAGTGACCAGGATGGCCGGATAGGCGCGCTTTTCCAGGTTGTCATAGGGGCTGTACGTCTTCATGTAGTCGTACGCCTCTTTCTCGTTCGGATTACCCCATTCCAAATACTCGCCGACGGTCAGCGGCAGCGACGCGTCCATCATGGTATTCATCACGTCCACGAAAGGCACGGCGGCGTGCACGGCGTGGAACAGGTCCGGCCGCATATTGACGACGGCGCCCATCAGCAGGCCGCCGGCGCTCCCGCCTTCGATCACCAACCGCTCCTTCGAGGTCCACTTCTGCGCGATCAGATACTCGGCGCAATCGATGAAGTCCCAGAACGTGTTCTTCTTTTTCATCAGCATGCCGTCCTCGCGCCACTTCTCCCCCATCTCGTTGCCGCCGCGGATGTGGGCGATAGCATAGGCCATGCCGCGATCGAGCAGGCTCAGGCGGTTGCTCGAAAAGGTCGCGGGCGTGCCGAAGCCGTAGGAACCATAACCGTAAAGGAACAGCGGAGCATGCCCATCGCGCACGAAACCCTTGCGGTAAACGATGGAGACCGGCACCTTCACTCCGTCGCGCGCGGTGGCCCACAGGCGCTCCGAGACATACTGGGTGGGATCATAGCCCCCCAGCACTTCCTGCCGTTTTAGCAGTGTGGACTGGGCGCCGCGCACGTCGTAATCGAAGACGCTGGGAGGCGTGATGAAGCTCTGATAGTTGTAGCGATAGGTCTTCGAAGTGAACTCGGGCGTGGGCCCGGGCGATGCCGTGTAAACCGGCTCGGGAAACGGGACAGCCGTCCATTTAGCGGTGTGAAAGTCATACACCCGCAGGCGGTCGAGGGCGCGCGACCTTTCCACCGCGACCGCAAAATCCTGAAACAGGTCGATGCCTTCGATCAGCACATCGTCCTGCTGCGGGATGAAGACCTTCCAGTTCTTGAGCGCCGGATTGTCTTCGGGCGCGGTCATGATGGCGAAATTACGGCCATCCTTGTTGGTCCGGATATAAAAGAGATTCTCGCGGTGGTCGACGTAGTATCGATGCTTCTTTTCGCGCGGCAGGAACACCGCGAACTGGCTCTGGGGGCGATCCGCGCGCAGCCAGCGAAACTCGGTGGTGTCTTTGCTGTCGATGCCCAGCAGGATATATTTCTTGTCGCGCGTTTTCTCCAGGCGGATATCGTAGAGTTCGTCTTTCTCTTCGTAGATTGGCTCGAAAGAGGCGCCGCCCAGGGTGTGCCGCCAGAGTTTGTCGGACCGCTTGGTGACGGCGTCCTCGGTGGTGAGGAAGAGCGTGTGGTTATCCGCGGCCCATTCGACCGAATCCACGCGCTCGGTAGTATCCGGCAGCGTCTCGCCGGTGCGCAGATTCTTGACTTGCAGTCCGTACTGGCGGAAGCCCGTAAAATCGACGGTGTAAGCCAGCATGGTCTGATCGTCGCTGACCACAAAAGCGCCGAGGCCGACGAACTTATGCGTCTTGGCGAGTTCGTTGGCATCCAGCAGAACCTCTTCCGGCGCTTCCATGCTGCCTTTACGGCGGCATTGAATGGGGTACTGTTTGCCCTCTTCGGTGCGCGCATAATACATGTATTCGCCGCGCCGGACGGGTACCGAGAGGTCGGTCTGTTTCACGCGGCCCAGCATCTCTTTGTAGAGCGCATCCTGGAAGGGCGTGAGACCGGCGGTCATGGTCTTGGTATAGGCGTTCTCGGCTTCCAGGTAGGCGACCACCTTGGGATTGGACTTCTCGCGCAGCCAAAAGTAGTTGTCGACGACCGTGGCCCCGTGGCGCATTTCACGATGATCTTCGGTAGGAGCGACCGGCGGGTCCGGCTCGGCCGCGCCGGCGATCAAGCCGCTCAGGAAAAGCAGGGGTAGAGCCAGTTGGGCGATCTGATGGATCTGGGCAGGATACATGCACCCGATTATAGCTGGAAGACTCCGGCCGTTTGCCTATCAGCGGCCGCCCGCGCGCCCGAGATAATTCCCGTATCCGACGACCACGGTGGAAGCCACCAGCACGAACAGGCTCATCGCAACCAGCCACCGGGTGCGTGTGCCGACGCCCCTCCACTCCTTGAACGCGATGCCCCACAGTGTGCTGAAGATGATGATGCTGGCCATGTGCAGCGTCCAACTGGAGAACTTGAAGATGCCCATCTGGGTTTCGCCCATGGTGTAAAAGAAGAACTGCATATACCAGGTGGTGCCGGCGAGAGCGCAGAAACAGTAGTTTGCCAGCATGGGGGCTTTGTCGGGTTGCACGGATGGCTCGGCCAGCGCCACGGCCATTTCCTCGCCGGGCGCGTCGGTGGCTGTCTCGAGGATAGGCTCGGTGGCGCGCGCGGGGACTTCGCGGCGAATCTGGGAGGTGAAGTACTGATAGCCGGTGCGGTTGCGAATGTTCAGCACCAGGCACCAGATAAAGTTGGTAGTGAAGCCTCCCACCAGAACCACCACCAGCACGGGAAGGCCCTGCCACAAGGGCGGCGTCCCGTGGCGCAGCGTGATCTGCTTGATGGGATCGCCGGCCGCCAGCCCATAAGCGAAGCAGGCGCTCATAATGCCGCAAAAAGTGGCCACCAGCAGACCTCGCTTCAGGCTGAACTCGCGGATGGCGGCGCGCTTCTGTTCCTCCGACAATTCACGCTCTTTAGAGATTCCTGCCGCGCCTGCAAAGGCGATGCCGGCCAGGCAAAATGCCACGCCCACCAGGATCACTTGACCGGAATGGGTGCCGAGGACCATGCTGGAGAACTCGCCGCGGAAAATGGGCGGCAACAAAGTGCCGAAGGCCGCCGTGTATCCGAGGGCCACCGCCATACCGAGCGAGAGGCCGAGGTAGCGCATGGTGAGGCCGAACGTGAGGCCGCCCGTTCCCCATAGGATACCGAAGACATAAGCCCAGAAGAGGCTGCTGCCAGGGGTTTCGCGCAGCACCGCGAACAGATCGTGGGTCATGGTGAGGGCCAGCAGCCACGGCACGATGATCCAACTGAAGATCCCGCCGGCCAGCCAATACGTTTCCCACGCCCATTGTTTGACGCCGCGAAAGCCCAGATAGAAACTGGCGGAGGCGAGGCCGCCGAGCCAGTGAAGGAAGACTCCCAGCATGGGATTTGGTGTCATAGAGGTAAGCCCGAGTGTAGCTGAAATATGCCGCCTTGATGGCAGCGGCAGGCGCAAGAAGCCCGAAAACGGATTGGTCAGCCCAACTGCTAGAATAGTGGGCCGATGAGGAACGGAACTGCGTACTGGTTGCTGACAAGCCTGCTGGCTGCATGGTTGACGTTTGGTGGTTTGCTGGACATCGCGGGCCTCCAGGGGACGCGCGATATCATGCGGACTCTGCATTATCCGGACTATATGCTCCTGATCCTGGGACCGGCGAAGTTACTGGCGGTGCTGGCCCTGCTTTATCCGAAGACCCGCTTGCTCCGGGAGTGGGCTTATGCCGGAATCACGATCGACGCCTTAGGCGCGTTCACCTCGCATTGCGCGGTACACGACGAACTTTCCCGCGTGGCCGCTCCCCTGCTGATGCTGGCGATTGCGGCGGGCAGCTACTTGCTTCGGCCGGACGCGTTCCGGTTGCGCGCGGGCTAGAGTGCGCCCTCCGGGTACAATGAGGATGCATGGACCAGCGCCGCATGTGCCCGAATTGCCGGGCCTTCATCACCACTCAAGATAAGGTTTGTCCCTACTGCAACGAACGGGTTGGGCCGCGGGCCGCGGAGCAGCGCAATCCGGGCGCCATTTTAGGCGGCTTCATACCGCACGCGCGGTTCGTGACGATGCTCATCCTCACCATCAATTGCGGCCTTTATCTGGCGACCGTGGTATTCAGCCAGCGGAATGCGCAAGGCGGCGGCTTCATGAGCGTGGACGGTCAGACCCTACTGGCATTCGGGGCCAAGTACCGGGTCGCCATCCTAAACTACGGCCAGTGGTGGCGGTTGGTGACGGCCGGGTTCCTGCACGGCGGACTGCTCCACATCGGCATGAATTCCTGGGTGCTGTTCGACCTCGGCGCGCAGGTGGAAGACGTGTATGGCGCCAGCCGCCTGATCGTCGTCTATTTCATGGCTACCGTGTTCGGATTTTTGCTCAGCACGTTTTGGACGGCGGCGTTATCCGTGGGGGCATCGGCCGGCATCATGGGCCTGATCGGGGCGATGATCGCATTAGGTGTGCGGAACCGGAACTCGTCAGCCGGCGCGGCGATGCGCGGCATGTACGTGCGCTGGGCGGTTTACGTGTTCATCTTCGGGCTGCTGCCGGGGCTGAATATCGACAACGCGGCACATCTGGGCGGGCTGGCGGCGGGGTTCGGGGTCGCCTACATAGCGGGCACGCCACGCGTCGAGACGGCCTGGAGCGAGCGGCTTTGGCGGGGAGCGGCGGCCGCCTGCGTGACGATAACAGCCGGATGCTTCCTAATGATGTACTTGTGGTTTTCGAGCAATGCGCAATAAGATAAAGTTGATGCGACTCAAATTTGTCCTCCCGGCTCTGCTGATAGGCGCGGGCTTGTTGTTGCCCGTGCAGACGCCGGCCTCGGCAAAGACCAGCTACAAACAACATAAGTACAAGAAATTCAAAGCCCACAAGTACAAGGCCGGTAAAGGGTTTAAGAACCATAAGGTGACTAAACACAAGGCCGTCAAGCACTAGCCGGAGACGGCTCGCCGCGGGAGTCAGAAGACGATGACAGCGCGGCCCAGAATCTCGCCCCGGCGCATCTTTTCGAGAAGCGCGGGGGTTTCTTCCAGCCCATACGTTTCGACGTGGGCGCAGCCGATGCCGGCTTGCGCCAGGCGAAAAACTTCCTGCAAACCCTCCCGGGTACCCAAATAGCTGCCGCGGATCGAGATTCCCTTCAAAACCGTATCCACCATCGGTAATTCGTATTGACTGGTCGAGAGGCCCGAGGCGATCAGCGTGCCGGTACGCTTAAGCGACCGGAAAGCCTGTTGGATCGCCACGGCTGCGCCGGTCAGGACGATGGCTGCATCCGCGCCGCCCCATTGCTTTTGCAAGGTGCGGCCGGCATTTTCCGCCAGCACCGCCAGATCCGCGCCGAGCGCGCGGGCCATTTCCAGCTTGCTCTCGGAGACGTCCACGGCGGCTACGCGCAAACCGAGATGACGCGCGTATTGTATGGCCAGATGTCCCAATCCGCCCATGCCGAAAAGGGCAACCGACTGGCCGGGAAGCAAGGCGGCCTCTTGCAGCGCGCCGTAGGCCGTCCAACCGGCGCAGCACAGAGGGGCGGCTTCAGCGGCAAGCAGCTCATCGGGGACGCGCACCAACAGCGGGGCCGGCATCACGGCATAGCCCGCCAGGGCGCCATGCACAGTGTATCCGAAATTGAGCTGCCGTCCACAGTAACGTTCGCGGCCGGTTCGGCAAAGATCGCAGCCGCCACAGGTCGAGGCCAGAAATGTCACGCCGGCGCGATCGCCGATGGCGAAGCCCGTCACACCCGCGCCCACCGCCTCCACGCGGCCGACGCCTTCGTGCCCTAAGACAATCGGCGCGCGCGGCAGCTTGTCCAGCGAGGCGACAAACAGATCGGAGTGGCACAGGCCGCAGGCTTCCATGCGGATGAGCACCTCGCCGGTACCCGGTTCGGCGACCGGCATGGAAGCTACCGTCACGGCTCCCCGGGGCTCGGAGAGGATTGCAGCCCGCGTACGCGCTGGCGCGGTCATACCATAGCCGCCTGCGCGGCTTTGGCCAGCCCGGCGGCATTCCAGGCATCGAAGCCTCCGGTCACATTCATCACCCGCGGGAATCCGGCACGGCGCAGCAGGCTGGCGGCTATGGCGCTGCGATATCCTCCCTTGCAATGCACGGCAACGGGGCGGGCAGGATCCAATTGGCCGACCGCGGCGGGAAATTGGTTCAATGGCAGCAGGAGCGCGCCGGCGATATGCCCGTCGTCCCATTCGGCCGGACGCCGCACATCGGCGATTTGTAAAGCCGTTTCTTCGCGCTGGAGGCGTACAAGGTCCTGCACGGTGATATGGGGCAGGCGCTCGACCGGGCGATTTGCCCGTTGCCAGGCTTCGATGCCGCCCGCCAGATATCCGGCCACGCGCTCGATGCCGACGCGCGCCAGCCGCATCCGCGATTCGACGGCGCAATCCAGGTTCTCCGCGAGCAGAATGAGATCGGTCTCCAGACCCAGCAGCGCGCCCGCCCATGAGGCGAACTGGCCCGCGAGGGGAATGTTCACCGATCCAGGAATATAGGCGGCCGCGAATGCGGTATCCGGGCGGGTGTCGAGCACCTGCGCACCGGCTTGCTGGAGCCGCGCAAACGCATCCACGGTGAGCTCCGGCATGTCCGGTAACTCGCCCAACGCCGGCGCGCCGGTGCGATTGATTTCCGCGTCGCGCGCGAAATAGGCGGGGCGATCGGGCAGCGTTTCCGTCAGCATGCGGACGAATTCATCGCGCGTGGCGGCCTGTAGAGCGTAGTTCGTCAGGCGCTGTTCGCCGATGGTGGAAGAGCGTTCGGTGCTGAGCTGGCGCCCACAGAGGGAACCGGCGCCGTGCGCGGGGTAGACGCGCAGATCGTCCGGCAAGCGGAGCAGCTTCTGGTGCAAGCTGTCGTACAGCAACCCGGCAAGCTGTTGGGGTGTGTATCCGGGCGAGAGATCCGGACGGCCCACGTCGCCAATGAACAAGGTGTCGCCGGTCAGCACCGCGCAGGGATCGGGGGAGCGGTCCAGATCGGTGACCAGGACGCAGAGGCTCTCCAAGGTGTGACCCGGCGTTTCGAGGAAGCGCAGGTGGCAGCGGCCGAAGCGGATCTCATCGCCATCGCGAACCGCAACGTGCGGGAATTGCGCGCCGGCGCGTGCGCCTACGTAGATCTGTGCGCCGGTGCGGGCGGCCAGTTCGCGGTGCCCGGAAACGAAGTCGGCATGCAGGTGAGTCTCGATCACATAGGCGATGCGCAGGCCGTTCACGCGCGCGGCTTCCAGGTAGGTCTCGACGTCGCGCTGGGGATCGACGACCACGGCGATTCCTTCGGAACCAGCCATATAGGAGGCATGCGCCAGGCAACCGAGATAGAACTGTTCGAAGTACATAAGTGGCCTCCTTAGACCGTTCCAGCCGATTATAAACTGTTGGGAACCGGTGCGCGAGCGCGGGCGGCCGGGGCCTCGGGGTCATACCTGAACGGCAAAATAAAAGGCTGAAAGAGGCGCCGCTTATGATAGACTACCCAGAGCGCAGACCGCGCCCGGGGGGATATTCAGTTGACGAATTCTACAGTCTGGCAAGCACTTAGCTTGCTGCTTTGTCCTCTTTTGGCCGTGCCGCAGATGGCGCAGGATGCCGAGCCGCCCACGCAACTGAACATCGTGATTGTGGAGGGCGAAGGGGCGGTGAATAACCTGCGCCAACGCGTAGTGCGGGAACCTATCGTGCGCGTGGAAGACCAGAACCACAAGCCGGTGGCGGGCGCGGCCGTGAGCTTTCTGCTGCCCGGCAACGGGGCCAGCGGCACATTCGCGAACGGCGCGAAGCTGCTGACCGTCACTACGGACGCCAATGGTCAAGCCGTGGCGAAGGGTATCAAAACTAACAATGTGACGGGACAATACCAGATTCAGGTGACCGCGTCGGTTGGAAAAGTAACAGCGACGGCGGTGATTGGGCAGGTAAACGGCGCGGCGGCGGCGGCGGCGGGGGCGGCTGCAGGAGCGGCTATTTCGACGAAGCTGATCGTCATTCTGGCGATCGCGGGTGCGGCGGTAGCCAGCGGCACCGCAGTCGCTTTGACTCGGGGCGGCGGAGGCAACAGCGCCACGGCAATCTCGCCCGGCACGGCAACCGTGGTAGCGCCTCATTAGAGGACGCAGCGGAGGGTGGTTGTGGGTAAGCATTTGGGACGGGGATATTTGCACATGTTAAGAAGCGCTACGCGGTGTGGTTTGTCGAGAGGCTTTTGGCTGGCGGTCCTGGGGCTAACAACGAGCGCCGCGGCCTTGGCTCAGTTTCCGAGTTTCTCGGAGTTCCCGGTGCCGACGGCCAACAGCGTTCCCGGCTGCATCACTGCGGGACCAGACAGCGCTTTGTGGTTTACGGAATCCGCTGAATTCGCCAACAATATCGGCCGTATTACGACAGCCGGCGCGATTACGGAGTTCCCAATCCCCACATTTAACAGCGGGGCCGCTTGCATCGCTGCCGGGCCGGATGGCGCACTGTGGTTCACCGAGCAGAACGGTAACAAGATCGGGCGAATCACCACTGCCGGCGCGATTACGGAGTTTCTCGTCCCGACTGCGAACTCGCAGCCTTTAGGGATCACCGCGGGTTCGGACGGCGCGCTCTGGTTTACCGAACAATCCGGCGATAAAATCGGTCGCATCACCACGGCCGGTACGTTTACGGAATTCGCAGTCCCCACCACGAACGCGGAACCTACGGGGATTACCGCGGGTCCGGACGGGGCGTTATGGTTTACCGAATACGCGGGTGACAAGATTGGACGCATTGCGACCAGCGGGGGCACCCCCACCGAGTTCTCCATCCCCACTCTGTTCGCAGCGCCGTGGGGCATCGCGGCCGGGCCGGATGGCGCGCTGTGGTTCACGGAATCCGACGGAAACAACATCGGGCGCATCCCTACCACCGGCGGAACCCCTGTCGAATTTGCTATTCCGGCATCTGCCTCTAACCCGCTGGGCATCACATCGGGACCGGACGGGGAGCTGTGGTTTACCGAGAACTATGGAAACAACCTCGGATCGATTGGCACGAACCCGTCGGACCCGGTCATCACAGAGTTTCCAGTACCCGACTCTTCCGGCAGCCCCAATGGGATCGGCGTAGGGCCGGATGGCGCCTTGTGGTTCACCGACGACGGCGCCAATAGTATCTTCCGGACCGCGATTGTAGCTACGAGGCCGAAGCTCACGATTTTCACGAATTCTCCCCTGCCGGATGGCTCGGTGGGAGTCATATACGATGAAACCCTTTCCGCCACCGGCGGAACGCCATTCTATAACTGGTCGGTAAGTGCCGGCGCGTTGCCTACCGGACTGGCTCTCAACTCCGGCACGGGCCTGATTACGGGCGTGCCCACGGTGAGCGGTCCGTTTACTTTCACCATCCAGGTTGCCGACGATGCCGGCGGATTGGCGACGAAGGCGTTCAGTTTGACCATCGATGCGAACGGTGTCACCGACTTCCCGCTCACGGGCTCGTTGGGTTTCGGCGGCATCACGGCCGGATCGGATGGCGCGTTGTGGTTTAACGACGTTGTTTTCGGCCAACCGGACACCGTGCAAGCGGGGCGGATCACGACGGCGGGCCAGTCCAGCGCTTTCGACATCACTACCTGTAATTGCGGTTCTATTGGCGGAATCACGACCGGCCCGGACGGCGCGCTATGGATGGCGGCCGGCACGAGTCTCGGGAGGATCGCTACTGCCGGCACGCCCGTCAACGTGTACCCCGCTGGAAACGACAACGTCCAGGGAATTACGACGGGCCCGGATGGCAACCTCTGGTTTACCGCAAATCCAGTCACCGGATCTGGTTCGGTAGGGGTGATGAACGCGAGTGGGACCGTGCTTGCGTCCTATCCAATCTCAGGTCATTCGGCCCCCACTAATAACTACCTTGGTTACATCACGACAGGCTCCGACGGCGCGCTGTGGTTTACAGAATCGGTTGGATATATCGGCCGCATAACCACAACGGGCGCGATCACTGAGTTTCCTGTGGATGCGCAGCCTTTCGCTATCGTAGGTGGACCGGATGGCAATCTCTGGTTTACCGACTTCAATGGAGCAATCTGGCGCATCACGACTAGCGGTGTCGCCACCGCCTTTCCAGTGCCGACGCCGGAAAGTTCGCCCTCTGGGATAGCCGTTGGGCCAGATGGCGCCCTGTGGTTTACAGCGTATCTTTCGAATCCGGAGCTAACCGTTGCCGGGCTGATCGGACGAATCACAACCAGCGGCGCGATTTCAGAGTATCCCATTCCAGACGCCAGTGTCGATGTGATTCCCGACGGCGCGATTACCGCCGGGCCAGACGGCGCACTCTGGTTTCCGCTGGATGTGTTCGAGGGCGATATCTCGAAAAAGGCTTCTAAGACCTCGCCGCGAAGCCGCCTTCTCAAACGGCAAGAAGGCACCTTCGAATACATCGGGCGGCTTTTGCCGGCCCCCACGTTGACGTCCATGAACCCGAGCAGCGGTGCGTTCGGATTCAACGTGCCGGTGGTGCTGACCGGGTCGAGCTTTGTCCCGGGCGCCACAACCGTGAATCTAGGTGGATCGGGTCAAGGTACCGTCACGGTAGCTAATGTCAGCGTGGTCAGCCCGACGCAAATCATTGCTACGTTTGAAATCCCATCAAGCCTTGGCACGACCACGTTCCCTGTCACGGTCACGACATCTTCGGGTACCAGCGCGCCTTTGACTTTTACGGTGACCGCGCCGCCGCCGCCGCCGAGTCTGCTCTCCATCAGCCCCGCGAGCGGCGTGGAGGGGACCAGCGTCCCCGTAGTGCTGACCGGAGCGAACTTTACAACCGGACCTACAATCATCGGCACGAACTTCGTGGACAATTACAGCCAGCTTGTGCCACTCACGCCGAACCCCACGCCGGTCGATAACGGTCAACTCACGGTGACCTCGACGGTATTTCCCGATCCTACGGATCCGACTTCACAGTGGGTGGATTTCAATTTCCAGTCCGTCACTGGCGGGACCCTGGCTTCGAATCCTAACGGGTTCTGGCAGGTCTATCTGACCGACATCCCGGAGACGCTGCCGGGAGCCTTCACCGGCCTCCAGTTCTATTGGACGACCAACGGCGTGGCCGCGCCCAACATCACCCCCATAACGGGCGAGCCTCCGGTGGCGGCCAATCTGATTAACCCGTCGCTGGGACTGGTATACGGAAGCACTTTTCAGGGCGGCGCGCCCGTATCGCAACTCAATGTGTTCGTGGACCTGAGCGGATACGCCAGCGCGTTGCAGTCCGGGAGCATGAACCCGGCTACGATCAACGGCTTTCATATCGCCGCGCGCACTACCGGCGGCGCATTCGGACCGGCGATTTCGACGGGCAACCCCGGTGTGACCGTGAGCAACCTGAACCAGGTGAGCGCCAGCGAGATCACGGCCGTTTTCAACGTCGCGGCGAACGCCGCATTGGGCCCGGGCACCATCACCGTTTCCACCCCGGAGGGGACCAGCGCGTCAACGCCCGCGGTGACGTTTACGGTGCTGCCGCCCGGACCCACCCTCCTCTCGATCAGCCCGCCCGCCGGAACGGTTGGAACAGCGGTAGGCGTGACCTTGACCGGTACCAACTTCGTCACAGGCGGCACGACCGTGAACGTCACCGGCGGTGTGACCGTCAGCAACGTAGTCGTAACCAGCGGTACGCAACTCACGGCGACTTTCACCATTCCCGCGACGGGCACTCCAGGTCCGGTCAGCGTAAGCGTATCTACGGCGGGCGGCACGTCCGGTTCCGTCGTCTTCACCCTCAACGAAGGACTGACCATCACTACCACGTCGCCTTTGCCCAGCGGCACCGTGGGCGTTCCCTATTCGCAAGGCATCATGGCCACGGGTGGTACTTCGCCTTACATCTGGGCTCAGATCGCAGGCTCGCTGCCCGCGGGGCTGGCGCTCGACTCGGGTAGTTGCTTTTTTGGTCCGACCCCCAATCGCGCGCGGGCCGTGCGTCCCCGCCAAAGCTCTGTGTGCCTGATCGTGGGCACGCCAACGACTTTTGGAACGTCGACTTTCACCATGCAGGTCACCGACGCCAGCAAGGCGTCCGCGACCGCACCGTTCTCACTCACTATCAATCCGCCGCCGCCCACGCTCCTCTCGATCAGCCCGCCCGCCGGAACGGTTGGAACAGCTGTAGGCGTGACCTTGACCGGTACCAACTTCGTCACAGGCGGTACGACCGTGAACGTCACCGGCGGTGTGACCGTCAGCAACGTCGTCGTAACCAGCGGTACGCAACTCACCGCGACTTTCAGCATTCCCGCGACGGCCACTCCGGGGCCGGTCAGCGTATCCGTATCGACGGCGGGCGGGACATCCGGTACCGTCGTCTTCACCCTCAACGAAGGCTTAACCATCACGACCACGTCGCCTTTGCCCAACGGTACCGTCGGCGTTTTCTATTCGCAAGGCATCACGGCTACGGGTGGTACTTCGCCTTACGTCTGGGCTCAAATCGCAGGCTCGCTGCCCGCTGGGCTGGCGCTCGACTCGGGTAGTTGCTTTTTTGGTCCGACCCCCAATCGCGCGCGGGCCGTGCGTCCCCGCCAAAGCTCTGTGTGCCTGATCGTGGGCACGCCGACGACTTTTGGAACGTCGAATTTCACCATGCAGGTCACCGACGCCAGCAAGGCGTTCGCGACCGCGCCGTTCTCACTCACCATCAATCCGCTGCCGCCCACGCTGCTATCGATCAACCCCACGACCGGAGTGCAAGGGACCGCGGTACCGGTAACGCTGACGGGCACTAACTTTGTGCCGGGCGCAAGCGTGACAGTCAGCAATCCTGGTGTCACCGTTAGCAACGTGGTGGTGTCCAGCACTTCCCAGATCACCGCGATGTTTACGATAGCCAGCAGCGCGACACTCGGCGCAACGAATGTCGCGGTAACGACCTCGGGAGGTACATCCTCCCCTGTAGTGTTCACGGTACTCCCGCCGACGCCGGTCCTGACTTCGATCAGCCCCAGCGCGGGAACGGTAGGCAGGACGGTCAATGTAACTTTAGCCGGTTCTAACTTCGTTACCGGCGCCACGGTAAACGTAACCGGCGGCGTGACCGTCAGCAACGTGACCGTCGTAAGCGTCAGCCAGATCACCGCTACGTTCGCTATTCCCGCGACAGCCACGCCGGGACCGGTTACTGTCGCCGTCAGCACGACGGGCGGCACTTCGGGAACGGTTGTTTTCACCATTAACCCCGGCTTGACGATTACTACGGCGTCGCCCCTTCCGACTGGTACCGTGGGTACCGCCTATTCGCAAGGTGTTTCGCTGAGCGGGGGAACTTCGCCTTACACTTGGGCGGTAACTACAGGGTCGTTGCCGGCGGGTCTGTCACTCGATCCATCCACTTGTACCGACCCTCCGGGGCATTCCCTGGGCCCGCGCAATGCCACGCGAACTAACTCCGGTCCGCTCCGTTCCCGGCAAACCACCGCAACGACCTGCCTGATTGTGGGGACGCCAAGCGCTTTTGGGACCTCAAATTTCACTTTGCAGGTCACCGACGCGAGCGGAGCCGTTGCCAGCAACCCGTTCGCGCTGACCATTAATCCGCTGCCGCCGGCGATCCTCTCGATCAATCCGCCCACCGGAGTGCAAGGGACCACGGTCCCTGTCACTATTACGGGCACTAACTTCGTGACCGGTGCCAGCGTCGCAGTGAACAACTCCGGCGTGACGGTGAGCAATGTGGTGGTAGCCAGCACATCGCAGATTACCGCGACCTTTAACATCGCCGGCAGTGCAACTCTGGGCGGGGCTAATGTGACAGTAACGACATCGGGCGGCACCTCGGCGCCGACGGTCTTTACGATCCTGCCACCGACGCCGGTGCTGACTTCGGTCAGCCCGAACAAGGGTGTGACCGGCACGAGTGTCGGCGTCACTCTAATCGGCTCCAACTTCGTCTCCGGCAGTACGACGGTGAGCGTCACAGGCGGAGTGACCGTGAGCAACGTGGTGGTGGTGAGCGCGACGCAGCTTACGGCGACGTTCACGATCTCGAGCGGCGCCACCCTCGGCGCGGCCAATGTTACAGTAGCCACTGCCGGCGGCACCTCGTCGCCGGTTATCTTTACGATCCTACCGCCGACTCCGGTCCTGATTTCTGTCAGCCCGGTCACAGGCGTGGTCGGCACGAGCGTCGGCGTCACTTTGACCGGCGCCAACTTTGTCTCCGGCAGTACGGCAGTAAGTGTCACGGGCGGCGTGACGGTGAGTAATGTAGTGGTAGCCAGCGCGACGCAGCTTACGGCGACTTTCGCGATTTCGAGCAGTGCGACCCTTGGTGCGGCCAGCGTTACGGTGACCACCGCAGGCGGCACGTCGTCGCCGGTGATCTTTACGATCCTGCCTCCGGCTCCAGTCTTGACTTCGGTCAGCCCGAACAAGGGTGTGGTCGGCACAAGTGTCGGCGTCACTCTAATAGGCTCCAACTTCGTCTCCGGCAGCACGACGGTGAACGTCACCGGCGGAGTGACCGTGAGTAACGTGGTGGTGGTGAGTTCGACGCAGCTTACGGCGACCTTCACGATCTCGAGCGGCGCCACCCTCGGCGCGGCCAATGTGACAGTAGCGACCGCCGGCGGCACCTCGTCGCCGGTTATCTTTACGATCCTGCCGCCGCCCCCGGTCCTGACTTCGATCAGCCCGGCCACGGGAACCGTCGGCACGAGCGTCGGCGTCACTTTGACCGGCGTTAACTTTGTTTCCGGCAGCACGACTGTAAGCGTCACGGGCGGCGTGACGGTGAGCAACGTGGTGGTAGCCAGCGCGACGCAGCTTACGGCGACTTTTGCGATTTCGAGCAGTGCGACCCTTGGCGGGGCCAGCGTTACCGTGACTACCGCGGGCGGCACGTCGTCGCCGGTGGTCTTTACGATCCTGCCTCCGGCTCCAGTCTTGACCTCGATCAGTCCGGCCGCGGGTACCGCCGGAACGTCTGTCAGCGTCACTTTGGGCGGTTCTAACTTCGTGGCCGGCAGTACGACGGTTGCCGTCACAGGCGGTGTAACGGCCAGCAATGTAACGGTGGCCAGCGCGAGTCAACTGACCGCGACATTGGCTATTCCGGCGACTGCCGCGCCAGGCGTGGTGAATGTGACCGTGAGCACGGCGGGCGGAACTTCCGGCACGGTGGGCTTCAAGATCGATGCCGTTCCCACGATCACTACGGCGGCGGTGCTGCCGAATGGGACGACAGGTGTGGCCTACTCGCAAGGAATCACGGTGAGCGGCGGTACGCCTCCTTATACCTGGACGGTCAGCCAGGGATCGCTGCCGGCGGGGCTGTCACTCGATCCGGCCAGTTGCATCCAAAGTTTGGCGAGCGTTTGCTTGATTACCGGCACGCCCATCAACCTAGGGGCAACGCCCTTTACGCTGCAGGTGGTGGACGCCAGCGGAGCGAAAGCCAGCGCACCCTTCGCCCTCACCATTAAGCCGTCCCTTGGCACGATCACTTCCATCAGCCCGGTTTCGGGTGTGCAGGGCGCCACGGTACCGGTGACCATCAACGGAACCAACTTCGCCCAAGGGGCCACTGTGACCGTGACGAATTCCGCAAATAACGCGGGCGTGACGGTGAGCAACGTGGTGGTAGCGAGCGCAACCCAGATCAATGCGACCTTCACCATCGCCAGCGGCGCACCCCTCGGTCCAGATAATGTCACAGTATCGACTTCGGCCGGCGCGACACCTCCGGCGGTATTTACGGTGCTTCCGGCTGCTCCGGTGCTCACATCGATCACACCCGCGATCGGAGCGGTAGGCACGAGCGTGACGGTTACCCTGGCGGGCAATAATTTTGTCGCGGGCGCGACGGTTCAAGTTAGCGTCAGCGGGGTCACGGCCACCAATGTGAGCGTGACCAGCGCCACCCAGATCACAGCGACCCTGGTGATCGCCAGCAGCGCCGCCGTAGGGCCGGCCAACGTCACGGCGACGACGCCGGGCGGCACCAGCGGACCGGCGGTCTTCACCATAACCTCACTGGCGCTGACTTCTATCAGTCCGCCGAACGGAGCGCAGGGCGCCAGCGTGCCGGTAACTCTCACCGGCGCCGGATTCGTGGCTGGAGCGCAGGTGGTTTCCAGTAGCTCCAGTGTGACCGTTAGCAATGTGTCTGTACGTAGCGCGACTCAGATCACGGCCACATTGACTATAGCGGCGACGGCAAACCCGGGGCCGGTCAGCATCACCGTGACCGCCGGCGGTTTCAGCAGCCCTGGCGTTACCTTCACCGTCGGTCCTCTCCAGCCGGTGCTGATGTCCATAGCACCCTCCGCCGGAGCGCAAGGCGCCAACGTGGCGGTGACTCTAACCGGTACCGGATTCGCAACCGGCGACACGATCGCGATTCCCGCTAATTCCGGCATTACGGCGAGCGGGGTCAAGGTGACCAGCGCGACGCAGATCATGGCGACGTTCGCGATCGCCGCGAATGCGCCTGTGGGCACAGTCAATATCGCTGTCAGCGGTCCGGGCGGGTCCGCCGGATTCCTGCCTGCCAGCGTACCCTTTGCGGTGCTCGCGCCGCTGACCTTGCAGACCCTCAGCCCGGCAATCGGTGCGCAAGGGACCACTGTACAAGTCACACTTACTGGAACCGGATTCGCAACGGGCACCACCGTGAGCGTGAACAATCCAGGTGTTACGGTGAGCAACGTCATGGCCACCAGCACCCAGATCACGGCCACGCTGACGATCAGCGCGACCGCCGCCGCGGGACCGGCTAACCTCACTGTAACAGTGGGAGGGGCCACCAGCGCGCCCTTGACTTTCACGGTCAGCTCGCCCGCGCCAACGGTGACGGCCATCAGCGCCGCCAGTGTGCCGCAGGGTTCCAGTGCGACCATTACACTGACTGGCACGAATTTCACGACGGCCGTCAAGATCACGTCGACAAATCCCGGCGTCACCGCCAGCGACATGGTGCTCACCGGCTCCACGCAAATTGCAGTTACTCTAACTGTCGCGGCGGACGCGGCCACCGGCGCCACCAACATCCTCGTTACTTTGCCGGGGGTCGGCAGCGCCGCCATCGGCATCAATATCGACCCGGCAGTCGCGTTCAGCCTAACCGGGCTTCCGGCGAGTATCACGCCGAACCAGCAGGTGTCTCTAACTATTTCCATCCCGCAGAATGCCACGACGGATGTGAACGGGGTGCTGACGATTCAATTCACGCCCAGCGGGTCGCTGCCGAACGATCAGACGTTCAACGTGACTGGCGGCACCTGTACGGTTGCCGGCACGTGCACGGTGCCTTTCGAAATCCAGAAGGGCACGGCCACCAGCGCCACCATCATGCTGCAGCCGGGCTCGGTAGCCGGCACGCTCGCATTCAGCATCGGCGATGTCAGTTATGGGGGCGCCACGGTGACCTTGTCCAACAATCCGGCCATTAGCGTGCCCGCGCCTTCCGACGTGCCCGTCATTACGAGCGTTTCGGTCACTCAGAACGCATCCTCGTTCAATGTGGTGGTAAGCGGGTTTTCGAATACTCTGGCGATTACCGAAGCCGACTTCACTTTCACGCCAGCGGCGGGCGACCAACTCCAGAACGGCAGCTTCTCGCTGACCAACGTTGCGTCCATATTCCAGAGCTACTTTACAGGGGCCCCGGTCAATGGCGCGCTGCCGGCGGGCAGCCAGTTTATTTACACGCAGACGTTCAACTTGACGGCGGGCAGCATTGGAACGCTGCAATCTGTGACGGTAACTCTGAAGAACTCTGTGGGCGCGTCAACCAGTGTGACTCAAACCTTCTGAGGACAGCATGAATTTCAAAAGTCTTATCGCGATGCTTTGTGCAGGCTCCATGGCCGCTTGGGCGGCCAATAATGCCAGCGTGCAGGCGCCCATGACCGGCTACATCTTCGATGCGCAGGCGCGCGCCGTGCGACCGATGATCGGGATGCCCGGGGGAGCATACCTGGGCACGCCGATCGCTACAGGGTTGGACGCCGCCTGGGTGTCGCCCGATGGTTCCACCGCGTTCGCCATGGAGAAAGGGCAACTCACTTTATACGTGGGCTTGGGAGGCGCAAATCCAACGGGCGTGCCGGTGAATGGAGCGATTGCTCCCGACTCCTTCGCGTGGAGCCCAGACAGCACGGGGGCGGCGATCTACTCGTCCACCACGCGGCAGGCGCAGATCCTGACCCATACCGCGGCGGGGTTTTCAGCCGGCATTCCGATCGACCTTTCGGGCATCGCAGGCAGCGTCAGCGCGATGGCATTTGACGGGCAGCGCATCATCGTGGCGGCCACGTCCGGAAACGTGGGCAGTATTTACAGCCTGACGGCGCAATCCGGGCCGCAAGTTATGGCGAGCGCCGTAAGTCCATCGGCCATCGCATTGGCAGGCGCCGACCTGTACTTCGCCGATAAGCAAGCCGCGCAGATCTGGCAGGTGCGAAGTTATGCCACGAAGCCCGCGCCCGTTCTGTTCGCCGCCGATGCGAGCATCTCATCGCCCGCCGCCCTGCAGCTTTCGTCCGATAGCGCGCGGCTCTATGTAGCTAACTCGGGGAACCAGACACTGGGAGTATACAATGTCGCGGCGCGGTCGTTGGCCGAGGCCCTGCCATTGAGTTTCAGCCCGACGAAGCTGGATCGTTTCGGCGACGCCGGCGTCTTCGCGCTGAACGCCGCGGGCGGAGGGCGGACGCCGCTGTTCGTTCTCAGCGATCATTTGAGCAAGACCGCAGTCTATTTTGTACCCATGACTGGGGGCGGGTCGGTACGGCCGCCGGTTCGGTATAAGCCGCAGTAGTTGTTGGAGTCGTTATGGCCTATGAAGGCGAAATCCTGAACGCGTGCCCCGCGGACATCGATTTTACAAACTGCTGGGCGGTAGTGGTCAGCGGAGCGAAGTGGAACCCGTGCGGGCACATGATCTTTTGCTGCGGATCGAACAGCGATAATTCTTGGTACTTCTACGTGGCCGGACAGGGGGTTAAGGAGGTAATGGGAGTATGGGCTTACCCGAAGTTCATACGCGGCGATAGCAACTTCTACCGCTATCTGAGCGACAACGGCAAACGCGAGATCAGACGGTTGGACGCCCGGCTAACCAATCCGGCAGGCGCCTACCAGAAGTTGATGAGGTTCATGGCCGACAAGTGGTTCTGGGGTGTCCTGTTGAACAACTGCGTGGTCTTTGCGAGAGAAGTCATCGTGGCCGGCGGCGGATCGGTCAACGTGCTTCTGAACTGCCCGGATAAGGAATTCGCGGAGAAGGTCTTGGATGCAGCGGCGCAGGGGGTTGTGGACAGTTTGCCGTACGGTTTAGGCCTATAAGTGGCCTGTTCAAGCTGCGCCAGCCCGCATGGTCCTGGGTTGGATTTCGGGTAATTCCCGCGTCATCAGACTAAAGAGAACCAGCGACGCGATGGATGGAATTGAGGTCCAGAAGTACATGACCCAGGGAGAGTCCGGCCAACTATTACTTCGCTCGTAATAGCTCCTTAGAACGGCCACCGGCAAAGGGTAGAGGAACATCGCGCACGTCAGGGCCGTTCCCACGAGCCGCCAGAGTTTCAGCCGGGCCGCATAGCCGAGAAACAGCGCGGCGCCCGGGTATTGCATCACCTGATAGTGCGTCCAGCAGACTGGTGAAGCGGCTAAAACAAGGGCTAGCATCCCTGCGCACGCCAAAGGAACCTGCTGGGACTGTAACCTGCCGCGGACTACAACCACTAAGACCAAGCATCCGGCCGCCAAGGTGACCAAGGCCACACCAGCCGAAATCAGTCCCTGATTCGCGGATAGCCGAAGAGTCTGAAGACCGTTTCCGGTGATCCAGTCAGTAGGAATCGGCCGGCCCGGCCGGAGGGGCTCGTAGATCCGCAGCGCCACCGATGGGAGCGACCAACTGAGCAGGGATGGCGTACCGGCCAGGTAGTCCAGGCGCAGGGGCGCCTTAGGACCGGTCAGCCAGCATGCCACGATCACCCATGGGATAGTCACCAAAAGTGCGCCGCTGGCTAGCGCGGCAAGCAATGCGCGGCGGTCCCGGCGCAACACCAGAATCGCGCAGAGTACGCCTGGCATCAGCTTCAGGGCGATACCCGCTCCGATGGCGGCTCCCTGGCGGCGGCCGGTAAGCGTGTAAGCCATCGCGAGCAGGAGGGTCAGTTGCGGTCCGAGCTGGCCCAGCGCAAGGCTCTCGCCCGCGGCGGCGCCCATCGACCATACCACGGCCACAATGACGCCGGCCATGCGATCCGCTCCCGAGTGGCGCCATATCAGCCATGCAGCCGCCAGCAGACACGCGTGGGAAAAAAGGAACCAGACCCAGCGCGCCGTGACATAGTCCAGCCGCGCGAGGGGAGTTAACAGGCAGGCCAGCAAGGGCGGATACAGATAGCCCTCCGCAAGATAGGGCGACTCACCGCGGGCGATGTGTTGCGCGGCCAGGTGGTACCAGCGAAAATCGCTGAGACTGGCCGTAGGCATTTGCCGGACAAAGGTATCTTCGACATACCATGCGGCGCACAAAACGATCGCCAGCGGCGCCGCTGCCCGGAATAGCCGTCTGGTAAGAGTCGTCATCTGGCGAAGCCTGGCTGACTGGTCAAAATGGCGGTCTTGATGAGAGCTCCTAGGCGGTCTCGATATTCGTCACGCGGTCCAATCCGCGCTCGCGGATCTCTTGTTCGCGCATCAGAAACTTCTGTACCTTCTTGGTCACGGTCATGGGAAACGAATCCACGAAGCGGATGTATTGGGGAATTTTAAAATAGGCGATCTGGCCGCGGCAATAATCGCGGATCTCTTCCACCGTGGTGGTTTCGCCGGGCTTCAGTTGCACCCAGGCCAGCACCGTTTCTCCCAGCAGAGCATCCGGCAGTCCGATCACGTAGACGTCGGCGATCTTGGGGTGCTTGTGCAGGAACTTCTTCCACTTCGCGCGGGTAGATATTCTCGCCGCCACGGATGATGGTGTCCTTGGCGCGCCCGCGGAAGCTGAAGTAGCCGTTTTCGTGCATGCAAGCCAAGTCTCCGGTGTGTAGCCAGCCGTCCGGATCCACCGCTGCCGCCATGGCTTCCGGATCTTCGTCGTATCCCTTCATCACCAGGTAACCGCGCGTACACAATTCGCCGACCTGTCCGACGGGCATCGTCTCGCCGGTCTGCCGCGAGGCGATCTTGACCTCGGTATTCGGTAGCGCGCAGCCGACCGTAGTGACACGCAATTCCAGCGGATCTTCGACGCGCGACATGGTGATGGCGGGCGAGCTCTCGGTCTGTCCATAAATGATGGTCAAATCGCGGCAATGCATTCGATGCACCACGCGCCGCATGATTTCAATGGGACATGGCGAGCCCGCCATGACGCCTTTTGAGAGAGACGTCAGGTCGAAAGCGGCGAAGTCCGGATGCTCCAATTCGGCGATGAACATAGTGGGTACGCCGTAGATAGAGGTGGCGCGCTCGGCAGCGACGGCTTCCAGAGTGGCACGCGCATCGAACTGCGCCGCGGGCAGGATCAGGGCGGCTCCGGAAACCAGGGAAACCATCGTGCCGATGACCGATCCAAAACAATGGTAGAGGGGCACGGGAGCACAGATGCGGTCGTGGCAGGTCATATGCAGGCCCATGCTCATGACCAGGCCGTTGTTCACCAGGTTGCGATGCGTCAGCATCACGCCCTTTGGCAGGCCCGTAGTGCCGGATGTGTACTGGATATTGGCGACGTCCTGGGGCGTGCCGGTATGCGCGGCTACGTCCGCACCATGCGCCAGCATGTCCTGCCAGGAAGGGCCGCCGATGAAAACAACGTGCTCCAGCGCGAGAGGATTTCCCCCGCGCGACTCTTCGAGGATGGCGCGGTAGTTCGTGCGGGCGTCGCTTTCGCGCAGAAAAATGGCGCGGATGCGAGACTTCGCCAGTACGAAGCGCAACTCGTGCGAGCGGTACGCGGGATTCACATTGACCAGCACGAGCCCGGATCGCGCGCAGGCCAGGTGCAACAGGATCCACTCGACGCAGTTGCTGGCCCAGACCCCCACGCGATCGCCAGGCCGCAGGTTCAATCCCGCCAGCCCGCGGGCGGTGCGCTCGACCTCGGCCGCCAGTTCAGCCCAGGTGAAGCGCGCGCTATCGTGGCGGACGACGAGGGCATCGCGATCGGGGAACCTTCGCACCGTGTCCGCGAATACTTCGGCAGTGGTTTTTTCAAGTAGGGGCACGGCCGGCCCCTGGGTCTGGCTTAGGCTTGCCGGCTGCAAGCCAGACGCGGCGATAGAAGACACTGGTCTACAGTTTATATCAGTTCGCGGATAGCGAATGCGCTGTCCTCCCCGGCAGTCCTCCGGGACTGCAACTGCGGGACGTGGACGTCCCGCGCAGGCGTGGACGCCCGCCCCACAGTCTAGACAATAGTAGCCACGGAGAAGGGCCGCGGCGATTCGCCTGCCAGGTGCATCCGCCACATGGTCTCGTAAGCCGATTCCAGGTGCCGGGTGAACCGGACGCTATCGAAAAGCGGCGTCCGAAGACGGTTCTCTTGCAGTCTTGCACGCACGGCCCGCAAACGTTCCCGATCCAATGCAAGGCGCAACGCCAGCGCCTCGTAGTCCGCAAGCGAGCGGACCACGAGTTCCGGCAAACCAATCGCCGCAAGCAGGCTGGCGGCCACACGGCCCGCGAAGGCGCGGCCCATGCATGTGATCACCGGGCATCCAGCCCATAGGGCGTCGCTGGCGAGCGTGTGGGCATTGCAAGGAAGCGTGTCGAGGAATAGATCGGCGATCGCCAGCCGGGCCAGGTGTTCCGGGTTCGGCAGCGACGGCGCGAACAGCAGCCGCGACGCTCCGCCGGCCAGCTTCGATTCCGCCTCGCGACGCAGATTCGCCATGGCCGACGGGTTGGGTTCGAGCAGCCACAATACGCTTTCCGGCACGCGGGCGAGTAGCCGCAGCCAGACATCGAAGATTGGGGGCGTAATTTTATAGACGGAACTGAAGCAGCAGAATACGAATGCCGCTTCCGGCAATCCGCAAGCTTGCCGCGTGGGCGCCGGCGCGATGGGGCGGCGGCGATCGTTCACCTGATAGCAATCCGGCAGGTGTACGAGTCGCTCCGTGTAGTATGGCTGCTCGGTTGCGGGCGCCACCACCGCATCCACCAGCATGTAGTCCACCGCGGGGGTACCCATCGTGCCGGGATAGCCGACGTAACTTACCTGCACCGGTGCCGGCCGCAGCGTGAGGATCTCAGGACGCGCGTCCGTGGTGTAGCCCTTCAGGTCCACCAGGATGTCCACGCCGCCGGCGCGGATTCTGGCGGCCGACTCCGCATGGGAACAATCCACGAGATCGTGAAATTCGTCGAACGATTCACGCAATCGACGGCGCGCGGCGCTGCCGTCATCCCGGCCGTACGAATACCCGGCCACGCGATACCGGCGGCGTTCGTGCAACTGGAATAACTCCGCGATCAAATGCGCGGTGGCATGTTCCTGAAAGTCCGCCGAGAGGTAGCCGATCGTGATTCGGTCTCCGCCGCGGACTGCCGCGGGCCGTTTCGCGACTGGGCCAAGTTGCGCCGCCCAGCGTTTCGCGCAAAGGAACTGCTGTCGCGCGGTGGTATCCAGCGTCAAAAAGACGAATGGATTTACCGCGGCCGATCCGGCTTCGACGATGGCGATCAACTGCGCCGTCAGATCGTCCAACTGGCTCCAATCGGCGATCTCTTTCACCTGGTGCACGAGCAGGGCGAGGGCCGCGGCGAATCCCGGCTGGATGGCCAAGGCCGCGCGGAGTGCGGTCACCGCCTCATCCGGCCGGCCGAGGCGGCGTAGGGCGCTCCCAAGGTTGCGGAACGGCTCGGCGTAGGCGGGGCGCAGGCTCACGGCGGTGCGATAGCATGCCACCGCATCTTCGAGGGCGCCCATCATCTGCAACAGATTGCCAAGGTTGTTGTGCGGCTCGGCGAAGTCCGGCGCCGCAGCGATCGCCTGGCGGTAACTGGCGGCCGCTTCGGCCAGCATTCCCTGCTGCGCCAGCATATTCCCAAGGTCGTTCGAAGCCACGGCGAAATGCGGATCGGCGCGCACGGATCGGCGCAGGAACTCGACCGCTTCGGCGGGACGGCCTTGCTGAAAGGCGGCGATGCCCAGCAGGTGCAGCGCCCGCGGTTGGTCGGGCGCCGTTTTTAGGATCCTCGCGCAGATACCGGCGGCGTTGGCAAAGTCGCCCCACTCGACCAGGTCGCGTGCCATGGCCAGGGCTTTTTCCAGATTCTCTCGTGGCGGCACCGAATCAGTATACATGCAGCCGGCCGCGCCACCAAGGCCGCTTTGCGTGAGAATGTAGCTTATGCGCATCCACAGTCGTGTTAGCCTTCCCGCCGCCGCGCTTCTATTGGCCTGCTACCCGCACAATGGAAAATGCGCAGCCAGACTGCCAGGGATTCTCAGCAGCCACATGGTGTTGCAACGCGAAAAACCGATTCACATCTGGGGTTGGTCCGATCCCGGCGAGAAGGTCAGCATTGCGTTTCATGGAGTCAGCCGCGATGTGGCCGGCGACGATTTGGGGACTTGGAGCATTTTCCTGCCTCCCGAGGCGGCGGGCGGTCCTTATCAGCTCATCGTGACGGCCGGTAACAAGATCGTACTGGACGATGTTCTGGTGGGCGATGTCTGGTTCGCATCGGGCCAGTCCAACATGCAAATGCCGCTGAAAGGCTTTCCGGGCGCGCCCCTGAAAGACTCCGCGGCGGAAATCGCCCATGCCGGCCAACCGCGGATGCGCCTGCTGCACATCCCCAATAAGGCCGCCGACTTTCCGCTGCGGGATATCGCCGCCGCGTGGACGGTCTGCGATCCGGAAACTGCTGCTAACTTCTCGGCTGTAGCTTACTTCTTCGGACGCGAATTGAGCCTGCGCGAGGCCGTTCCCATTGGATTGATCGATTCCACATGGGGCGGCACGCCGGCGGAAGCGTGGGTGAGCCTGCAGAGCATTTCCTCCGATGCCGCGCTCATGCCGGTGTTCGCGACGCGCGCCCGGATGATGCAGACGCAAGCGGACACTGCGGCCATCCTGGCGCAGGAAAGGCGCGAGGATCTGGCCGCCCGGCAAGCGGGCAAGACGCCGCCCAGTCATCCGTGGCGCCCCGATCCGGCGTCCTGGGCGCCCGCCGCGCTGTTCAACGGCATGGTGGCCCCGGCGGTAGATTACGCCATCAAAGGCGTGATCTGGTATCAGGGCGAGTCCAACAGCCGGTTGTCCTTCGCGCCCATGTACGCCAAGATCTTCCCCGCCCTCATCTCCGATTGGCGCGCGCGGTGGCACGAAGGGGATTTTCCATTTCTGTTCGTACAAATCGCGCCCTTCCGATCGGGTGCGGACGAAGCCTGGGCCGCCATCCGCGAGGCGCAACGGCGCAGTCTCTTCGTGGCGAATACGGCAATGGCCGTGACCATGGATGTTGGCGATCCGCACAACGTCCATCCAGCCGACAAACAGACGGTCGGCGCGCGCCTGGCCCTGGCTGCCAGGGCGCTGGCCTATGGCGAGCGCGTGGAATACTCCGGCCCGCTGTTCCGCCAGGCGGCGCGCGACGGCGATGGCCTGCGCGTATGGTTCGATCATATTGCGGATGGTTTGGTGGCCAAGGGCGGCGATCTCCAGGGATTTGAGGTGGCAGGAGTGGACGGCCGTTTTGTCGGCGCAACCGCGCGCATCGACGGCAAGACCGTGGTGGCCGCCAGCGCACAAGTTGCCGATCCGAGATATATCCGGTACGGTTGGGCGAACGCCCCCGTCGTCAATCTGTACAATTCCGCGGGATTGCCGGCTTCGCCATTCACCTCGGAGGACGGCATCCCCGTTCCATAGCAGCTTGCGAGGGTGAACACCAGCCATTGTTTCTTCGGCGATCCGGCGCTACACTTTAGGCATGGGGTATTTCAGGGTTTTCGCTCTGTTTGCCTTCTTGGCCGCCGTGGCCGCCCCTCAGTCGCTGCCGGACAAGTGGAAGACGATCAGCGACTCCAAGGGCGCCTGCCAGATCACGGTCCCCGAGGACTGGGAAGCTTCTCGGGATCGAGCTGGTTGGGCCGTCCTGCAGGATGCCACCAACGCCATCGCTGTGGTCACCAGCCAGCCCGGTCAGGCATTCAAGCCACTCCCGGAATCTTTGCTGAACCTGCTGGGGATCCCCAAAGACAAGGTGTTTGAGAATTCCGCCAAGCGCGTGTTTTATCAGGATAAGACCGCGGTGAAATCTTCCGATACCAACGCCCTCAGCGTCATGGTTCCAGGTAAGGCGGGCACTTGTAGCTCGCGCGTGGTCTTTGTCCGTGAGATATCCGAGGAGACCGCCCGCAAGATTGTCTTGAGCGTTAGCCCGGTGCTCGACTAGCCGGTCCATGATGGCCGGTCTTTCGCCAAAGTTACTGCTGCTGCCGGGGCTATTGATGGCGCTGAGCGCGGCAAGCCCGCCGGCTCCGATCACGATCGATTATCCACCAGAAGGATCCATCTTCCCGCCTGAAATCACTCCCCCGACCTGGTTGTGGCGGGATGCCGGCAAGAGCGTCACGTTCTGGCGCATCGAATTCTCGTTCGGCGATGGCGGGCCGGAGATTCAGACGACCTCGAGAGGCGAAAGGCCGCGCATCGGGAGAATCGATCCGGATTGCGTGGCGGACACGAACCAAGCGCCGGCCCTCACACCTGAATTGTCCGCGGCGCATTCCTGGACGCCGGACCGCGCCACGTGGCAAGCCATCAAACGGCGGTCGGCTGCGACCACCGCTACCGTAACCATCACCGGCTTTCGCGGAGAAAACCCTGATACTGCCGTTTCCCGCGGCAGGGTTGCCATTCGCACGTCGACGGACCGGGTAGGTGCACCGATCTTCTATCGCGATGTCCCGTTGATGCCCTCGGAACTGGAGAAGGGCGTGATTAAACCGCTGGCCGCGGAGGCGGTGCTCCTGGTGTCCTGGAGAATTCGCAATGTCGGCGACGAGCGCAGCCGGGTGGTGATGGACAACCTGCCGTTGTGCGCCAACTGCCATTCGTTTTCGGCCGACGGAAAGACCATGGGAATGGATCTGGACGGACTGCAGAACAACCGGGGAATGTACATCCTTGCCACGGTTGCGCGCGAGACGGCGATCCGCAAGCAGGACGTAATTCAGTGGAGTTCGCCGGCGGGCAAGCTGAAAGGGAACGTGCGCATCGGCTTCATGTCGCAGGTTTCGCCGGACGGGCAGTTCGTGGCTACCACAGTCAATCCCGCGGCGATGGCCGGCGGCCCGGCCGAGCCTCCCAGTAACTACTATGTGGCGAATTTCAGGGACTACCGGTTCCTGCAGGTGTTCTATCCAACGCGTGGAATTCTAAGCTGGTACAGCCGCCGCACGGGAGTGCTACTGCCGCTGCCCGGCGCCGACGACCCACGGTTCGTGCAGATGGGAGCCGTATGGAGCCCGGACGGCAAGTGCCTGGTATTCGCACGCGCGTCGGCCACCGACCCGGATCGGCCGGGTGCGCCCCCGGCCCAATTCGCCAACGACCCCAATGAGCTGCAACTTCAGTATGACCTCTACCGGATTCCGTTCCGCGACGGCCGGGGAGGCGTGCCGGAGCCGATCGCGGGCGCGTCGCGGAATGGGACGAGCAACACCTTCCCAAAAGTATCCCCGGATGGGCGATGGATCGTCTTCGTGAAGTGCCGCAACGGGCAGTTGATGCGTCCCGATAGCCAGTTATACATTGTGCCGGCGGCCGGCGGAACGGCGCGGCGCATGCGGTGCAACACGGCCCGCATGAATTCGTGGCACAGCTTTTCGCCCAACGGCCGATGGATGGTGTTCTCGTCCAAAAGCAGGTCGCCCTACACGCAGATGTATCTCACGCACATCGACCGGGAAGGCAATGACAGTCCGCCGATTCTGATCGAAAACGCGACCGCGGCCAATCGGGCGGTGAATATTCCGGAGTTCGTGAACATCGCGCCGGATGGCTTGCGGCGAGTGGGCGGGCCGGTGATCGACTATTACCGGCTGGTGAACAACGCGGCTTATCTGCAGAAGAAGCGAGCGTACGAAGCATCCGCCGCGCAGTGGCGAAAGGTCCTGGAACTGAATGCGGACGACGAAGCCGCGCATCGGAATCTGGCGGCCGTGCTGCTGATGACGGGCCGCCGGGAGGAAGCTGCCGTGCATCTTCGAAGGGAGGCCATCCGGCTGCACCCGGATGACGCAACGGCCTTGCAGCGTGCGGCGTGGGTGCTGGCGACTTCGCCGGATGCGAGCATCCGGGATGGCGGCGAGGCGTTGGCGCTGGCCCTTCGCGCGGTGGATCTCTCCGGCGGAGGGGATGCGGGGATGCTGGACACACTGGCGGCAGCGTACGCCGAGCAGGGCCGGTTCGCCGAGGCGGTGTCAACTGCGCGCAGAGCCCTGGCCCGAGCGACTCAAGAGAACCTTCGCGCGCTGGAGGACGGTATCAGCATGCGGGTGGCGCTGTACGAAGCGCATCGGCCATTTCGCGAACGCGACCTTGCGGACTCACGCCGATGAAGGCGATCCGGAAGATATATAGTGTTCCGATTGCGTGGCGCGCCCGCAATCGGAGGACAGGATGGGCTACTACGAAGTTCCGGGCATGACCCTGATTGCCCAAAAAATGACGATGTCCTGCTGGTACGCCAGCGCGCAAATGCTGATCCAGTGGAAACAAGACCAATTCCGGCAATCGCTCGCCGGGCTGGTGCCGCCGGACCTGGACACCCAGTGTGCCTTGATACGCGATGGTAACGCCGGCATCCAGAATCCGCAGATCGTGCCGATGGCCAAACGGCTCGGCTTACGCAGCATTCCGCCGGAAAGTCCCACGCCCGATGCCCTGGAGGATTGGCTGCGGACGTATGGCCCGCTCTGGGTGAATGGAAAGTCCCATATCGTAGTCATCGCGGGTATCAACACCAAAACCTTGATGGTCAAGGTTTACGACCCTTCACCTCAGAACATTGGCCGGATCGAATGGCGCTCGCTGGCAACCTGGTATGCCTTTGGAACTCGGTTTCCACACGTGACACGGGCAGGGACGTGGAAGCTGTGTTTCTCTACGTGCCGCGCTAAGGCCACGGGTTCCACCCCCCGTGCGTTACCATGAGCATGCCATGATTCGCACGGTGAACATAGGTTGCGCGGTGGCGCTGGCTGCCGTCTGTTTCGCCCAGAGCGATCAGTATCGCGCCACGCTCGCCCTGGAAAACGGCGGCGCCCTCCCCTCGACACCCCTGTTCACCGACCCGCCGGCCGGCCAGGATTTGCCGCCCTGCCACGTTTTGAGCGCTTTCGCCAACGGGGTGATCATGTACACGGTCCCGGCAGTCATGGATCCCGGGGCCGATCCCATAACCATGCGGCATCCGGGCGATAAATGTGCACTTTCCGTTTGGCTGAAAGGCTACCGGAAAGCCATCGTTACGCTGCATGACGGTGCGGTGATTGTGCTGAAGCAGATCGGCGATCCCGAAGGATCCACCGTTTCGGTAACCGCTCTGCATGTCCCCAAGGAAGCCGCGAAAGCGTACGACAAAGGCCTCCAGGCCATGGGCGATAGCAAGCTTTCCGGCGCGCAGAAGCAGTTTGAGCGGGCCGTCGCCTTGTATCCGGATTATGCGCAAGCCTGGAGCCAGCTCGGCGAAGTGCTGGAGCAGGAATCCCAGCCGAAAGAGGCGGCTGATGCTTGCGAGCACGCTCTCAAGGCCGATCCCAAGTACCTGCGACCGTATCTGCAGTTGATTCGCATGGCGGTTGCCGCGAAAAGGGCGGAAGACGCGGCTGCCATCGGGGAGCGCGCCATACAACTGGACCCGGTGGAATTCCCCGGAATCTACTATTACTATGCCGTGGCCAACTACGAGTTGAAGCGCCCGGACGCGGCCGAAAAGGCCGTCCGCAGGGCCATCGAGCTCGACAGCGCGCACGACTATCCGGCAGCCGAAGCGCTGTTGGGCAAAGTTTTGGCGGACAAAGGCGATTTCCGTGGCGCTAAAGAACACTTCATGAAATACGTGCAGTTGGCTCCCAAGGCTGATGATGTGTCCGCTATCCGTCAGCGGATAGCGGAACTTGAGCGCGCCGAAACACAGGCTAAGTAGACAATAGTACCGGTCGGGGAACGGGCAGGCCGAAATCGCTCGTGCAGTTAGCCCGCGGCTGATATAATCGCATCCAATATGCTACCCTTTGCGATCTCCAGATGCGCGCCGGGGCTGCTGCTGTTTTCGTCAGTTTTGTTCGGCGCAACCGTTCTTCCTCCCCAAGACCGGCAAGAACTCACGCCGGCGCCACGCGGACCCTTTCATGTGACTGGCAACCGGATCCTCGATGCCGCCGGCCACCCGTTCCTGATACGCGGCACTCAACTGGCGGAATTTCGCCTGCAGACGGAAGCTTACAACTACCGGTCGGGCGCCGATGTCGGGCCGTATTCGGGGACCGCTTTGAGCGCCATCCGGCTGCGTTTCAACATGAACGCGGTGCGGGTGCCTTTGAACGTGTTTGACGCGACCGGCCCCGCATACTGGGCGGGGTTGTCCAAGCTGGTGCGTCGCGCAAATGAAATCGAACTGCTGGTGATTCTGACCGCGCGCGAGCCCGGCGCGGGCATGCCTTCCCATAAGACCGCGGAGTTCTGGGCCCGCTGCGCGGCGTTCTTCAAGGATTATCCCAACGTGATCTTCGATGTGTTCGAGGATCCGGAACCCGCGGTCGTCCCCAAGAGTGCGGGCGGCGCGCAATCCGCCGCCGGCTGGAATTTCTGGCGGCACGGCGGGGAAACAGCGGACGGGCGGGAAGTCATCGGCATCCAGGATCTGGTACAAGTGATCCGAGCGGCCGGCGCGAAGCAGCCCATCCTTGCCATGAGTTGGAAGGACGACCGCTTGTTTGAGGGCGCCGCTGAAACCGTCGAAGCGCCGCTCATCGCCGACGCCAACATCGTCTACGAAGTCTCTTCGCGCCTCGCCGCCACGCGCACAGACGCGGAACGCGACGCCCACTTCGGCTTTCTGGCGAAGCGCGCGCCGGTCCTGGCAAACGATTGGGGGTTCCATCTGGACGACGCGGCGGAATGCTCACTTGTTCCTTCCGATCCCACAGCCGCCAGCGAATGGGTCGAAGGCAGTCTGAGTTATTTCGATGCGCACGGAATCTCCTGGCTGGTTTCCGCCTACGAACCGGGCAAGTTGATCCAGGAGGCCTCGCTGCTGGCGGCGACGACCCTGGAAAACGGCTGGACCTGCGGGCACGTGAGCGCAGAGGCAGGCCTGGGACGAGTGGTGCAGGCCCATATGCGATCCACGATGGAGCGTGGACTTTTCATCGTGAGCACCGGCGGCGGTCCGGACGTGGCGCGCGACGGTTACGCCATCGCCTATGGACCGGTGATGGCGGAACGCGACGCGACCGGCAAGGGGCCACGCTTGCCGCTGACTCTGGGCGGCGTATCGGTACAGGTTACCGACAGTCTGGGTGCCACGCGCCCGGCCGGGATCGCTTGGGCCGCGGCGGGCTGGGGGCAGATTAATTTCGTGATTCCCGCGGAGTCGGCGCTGGGACCCGCCCGCATGACGATCGTGCGCAAGGATGGCAGCCGCATCAGCACGAACTTTATCGTCACCGATGCCGCGCCCGGATTCTTTACGCATGTGAGCTGCCGGGGGCCGGCATCGGGAACCGCTACCCGGATCTCCGCGGACGGCCGCCGCTGGCAGTCCGAGATTTCGTTCTGCACACCACCGGGCCATGGACCGAACGCATCTCCATACGCCGACTGCCGCACGATCCCGATTCCGGTGACCAAGGGCGCTACCACCACGGTGCGGCTTAGGGGCAGCGGACTGCGCTACGCCGGATCGCTTTCGAACATTGACGTGACGATCGCCGGGCAGCGTGTGCCGGTCGTGGCTTTCGGACCCACAGGTGAAGATGGTGTGGACCAGATTACCATCGAGATACCGGCGGAGTTGCGCGGGCTCGGCGAGGCGGACCTTCTTTGTCATGTCAACGGGCGGGTGTCCAACGCGGTACGCATCGGGATTGGCTCAGGGAAGCCGGCGTCGTAGAACTCGGACCCGACGGCTCCTGCTGGCATGCGTGTTGGGAGCGGGGGCCGTGTACAGCTTCCAAACCGCGCGCGGAGGGGCCGAGGAATACCGCTGGAATCTGCCGAAGGGATTCCCAAAACCACGCGTTCCGTCCGGGAATCCGATGTCGGCGGCCAAAGCACGCCTGGGTCGCTATCTCTTCTACGACAAGCGCATGTCGGTGAACGGTACCCAGGCCTGCGCCTCCTGCCACCGGCAGGAACTGGCATTCACCAACGGCAATGCCCTGCCCCTGGGATCCACCGGCCAGGCCCATCCGCGCAAAGCCATGAGTCTGGTGAATGTGGCGTATAGTGCGGTACTCACCTGGAGCAATCCGGATCTTCACTCGCTCGAACAACAGGCGCTGGTTCCTATGTTCTCGGAACATCCCGTCGAACTTGGGCTTCTGGGCCGCGAGGAATCTCTGATCGATCTGTTGCGTTCCGATGCGGTGTACCGCGAACTTTTCCCAAAGGCATTCGGGGATTCGAAAGATCCCTTCACCATCGCGAACCTGGCGAAGGCGCTGGCCGTTTTCGAACGAACCATTATCTCGGCGCGTTCTCCGTACGATCGCTACCACTTTGACGGCGAACGGGACGCGATTTCCGACTCCGCCCAGCGCGGCGAGTCGTTGTTTTTCAGCGATCAATTTGGCGGGTGCTTCCGCTGCCACGGCGGCTTCAACTTTAGCGATGCGACCGGCTACGCCGGGAGCCCGGATGCGGCAGTTCGGTTTCATAATACGGGTCTCTACAATATGGCAGGCAAGTTCTCTTATCCAATGCCGAATCTGGGAATCTTCGAACACACCCGGAAGCCGGAGGACGTAGGTAAGTTCAAGGCACCCTCCCTGCGCAACGTGGAACTGACAGCGCCATACATGCACGATGGGAGCATCGCCACTTTGGAGCAGGTTCTCGATCACTATGTGGCCGGAGGACGGACCATCAAAGACGGACCCTACGCGGGCCGGGGGCACGATAATCCAAATAAAGACCCGCGTATCGCCGGCATCGGTCTGACCCCGCGGAATCGGGCGGACTTGCTGGCGTTCCTGCGCAGTCTCACCGATAAAGCCGTGCTTCACGACGCGCGGTTTGCCAATCCGTGGTAGTCCGCGCGATCGAAGAACGGTAACTTTGGCATTCCCGAATGCAGGCTGTGCACTTGCTCTCGCGGCGCATGCATGATATCGCAGCCTTCTGGTTCGGCCTCAGGATTGCACCCTCAGAATCCCGGCGAACAAGATTTCCCCGGCCCACCACGCGCGTGGAAACCGGGCCAGGCGGGGCTTTCGTTCGGCCATCATCGGAAAAGAAAAGGAAACAATGAGACTCATACACGTTGCAAGTGTCGCCTTCGGCCGTTCACTGTTCCTGGCGGCAGGAGCGCTATGTCTGTCCACGGCATCTTTCGCGCAAGTTGGCATATCGGTCAACATCGCGCCGCCGGAACTGCCCGTCTACGAGCAGCCTATGTGCCCCGGCGACGGATATATCTGGACGCCCGGGTATTGGGCTTGGGGGGACAGCGCCTACTATTGGGTTTCGGGCGATTGGGTGATGGCTCCGGAAGCAGGGTTCCTGTGGACTCCCGGCTATTGGGGTTGGCGCGGTAGCGGATTCTTTTTCAATGAAGGTTACTGGGGCATTGGAGTAGGTTTCTATGGCGGGATCAACTACGGCTTCGGCTACTTCGGACGAGGTTATGATGGGGGACATTGGGACAACGGCCATTTCTTCTACAACACGGCATACAATCGCGTGAATGCCGACTCCGTCCGCAATGTTTACAATGCTAGGGTGAACGAGGCTGCAGGCGGCCGCGTCAGCTACAACGGCGGTAAGGGCGGGATCGAGGCGCGCGCCACGCCGCAAGAAGAGGCGGCCGCAAATGGCAGGCATGCCGGGCCAGTAGCCGCTCAGACGCAACATGCGCAGGCCGCCCGCAGCGCTCCTCAACAGCGGCCGTCCGCGAACCATGACGCGACGCCAGGCGACCGATCGGAAGACAGCGCTCGCGCCAGCACCGCGGTCCATCCCAAGGAACTGCCGCCCATCGCACGCTCCGCTGCCCCCAACACGGGAAACCCGAAGCTGGACCAGAGATACCAGAAACAGCAGGACCAGTTAAGCGCCAAACAAGGCCAGGAGCGGCAGAAACTCCAGCAGCAGCAGGATAAGGAACATCGGCAGCAGGCCAGCCAGGCGAAATCGCAGCAGATGGAACAGCGCCACCAGCAACAGACACAGCAAATGCAGCAGAGACACACGCAGCAGTCCCAGCAGATGCAACAGAGACAGTCGGCGGGCGGCGGCGGGTCTCGTGGTGGAGGCGGCGGGCGTCACTAATATGGGGCATATCTTGACCGGCGGGGGCCACAAATGCGGCTCGCGCCGGCTTATCGGACAGCCGGGAGGGTTCGCAAGATGACTCCGGACCCTCCAGCCGGTGGCGGGACTATTAAGCCCTTCGAACTGCCGGACCTCCGATCTTTGGGAGTGCACCAGCCCGTCATCCTGGTCGTCGATGACGAAGCCCTGATCCGCAATCTCGTTACCCTGCTATTGCAGCACGATGGGTATTTCGTGCTTTCCGCCGCGGACGGCCATGAAGGGCTGGATCTGTCACGCAGGTACCCCGGAGCAATAGATTTGGTGATCACGGACGCGAATATGCCCAGACTGAATGGGACCGACTTGTGCGCGCATCTGATCGAGGAACGTCCGGGAATCAAAGTGTTGGTTATGTCAGGTGCGGACATCAGCGAGATCATCAGGCAAAATGCCAACCTGCCATTCCTGCCGAAGCCGTTCGATGGAGAGACCCTGAAGAAGAGCGTGCGGGCGATCTTGAGCGCTCCACTTCGGGCCGCGACCGGTAATGAGCCCTCGGCCTTACCGCCCGGTCCTGGTACCGCTTGAAGAGGTAAGCCCTTCCGCGCTCCTCATGCGCGTTTCAGAGCGACTATCTCAGTGGCATCTCCATCCGCGCCACACGGATCCGGTCCCGTCTTGACGATATGCGTGCCGATCCGCTCCAGCCACCCATCGAACGCGCCGCGGTATAGGACGATCCCATCGCGCGAATATCCTACATAGCCTTGCTTGCGAAACGCATTCATACACTGTGTGACGAGTTCGCGCGAGGCGCCCACGTATTGCGCAAGCAGTTCGTGTGTAAAGGGCGGCATGCGGTAAGCGCCATCGGGTTCCGCCACGCCCAGCCTCCGCGAGAGGTAGATCAGCGCGCGAGCCAACCGGCGCTCGGCGCTGTCCACAGAAAGGCTTTCAATCCGGTGTCCGTATTCTAGAGAGCGCAGCATGACGATCTGTAGCAGCGCAATCGCCAGCCTGGGCCGCGTCTCGAAGATGGTGCGAATCCGCGCGGCGCTCCAAGCCATCACCTTGGTATCTTCCATGGCGGTGGCCTGTTCCAATGTGCGCGGCAGGCCCAGCAAGGCGAATTCGCCGAAGAAATCGTCTGTCCGATAAATGTCGACGATGGTCTCGCGCCCATCGTTCGCCAAACGGGCAACCTTAACCCGGCCGTCGATTACCCGGTAGAGGCTGGTGGACGGCTGGCCCTGATGAAATATCGAACGGCCTTTCTTATATGCCACGATGCCAGCACGCGGCAGATGGGCAATCGGATCCTCCAACGCGATGGGGATCTCACTTACCGTCTGACTGCTTGCCATAGGTTCTCCTGGATGGTGAACTTTGCCGTGCGACATCCGTTTCTGGAATCGGCGTGCTTTAGGCAGTCCTGGTGCCAAACCGCCAATCCTGCGTGCCTGCGCGTAGTCGCCTGTAGCGTCGGCAGCGCCGGCTGGGACGGCAGTGGCGGTCGTGCGTCCTTTTGCGGTCGAAATGCAAATCCTGCACGACGAACGGTTAGATTTGCCGTTAGCCGACGGCGTACTCCCGGCCCAGATTTAATGAGTCGTTCGATGCCCGCGTAACGTTTTCAGATATGGACAGTATAAAGCGTATGGGCAATCTCGCGCACGATCTGCGCTTCACCCTGCGGACCTTCAAGAAATCTCCCGTCTTCGTCGCCGTGGCCGTCCTGTCGCTGGCCCTCGGCATCGGCGCTAATACCGCCATCTTCACCCTGGTGGATCAGATTCTCCTGCGCCTGCTCCCCGTCAAAGACCCGCAACAACTCGTCCTGTTGTGGGGCCGCGGCCGGCATTACGGCAGCAACAACGGCCAATATAAGCTCTCTTATCCCATGTACGAGGATTTCCGCGATCACAACCAGGTCTTCAACGGAATGTTCTGCCTATGGGAGACCTCCATGAGCGTCAGTTCCGAAGGAAAGACCGAACGCATCGACGGCGAACTCGTCTCCGGCTCCTATTTTCGGACCCTTGGCGTCGGCGCCGCCTTGGGACGCGTCATCACGCCCGATGACGACAGAACTCCTGGCGGCCACCCCATCGCGGTCATCAGCTACCGTTACTGGCGCACCCGGTTCGGCGGCAGCCGCGGCGTCATCGGCAAGAAGCTGTTGGTCGATGGCTATCCGCTCACCGTCGTGGGCGTCAGCCAGGAAGGGTTTGACGGCACCAGTCCGGGCTCTTCGCCCCAGATTCGCGTCCCCATCATGATGGAAGCCCAGATCAGCCCGCAGTTCGCGGCGTTTTACAGCCTGAAAAATCGCCGGGGCCGCTGGGTGAACGTGTTCGGCCGAATGAAAACGGGCGTGACCATAAAGCAAGCCAAGGCCTCCTTGCAGCCGTTCTTTCACCAGATTCTCGAAATGGAAGTGCAGGAAAAGGACTTCGCCCAAGCCGCCCCGGAAACCAAGAAAAACTTCCTGGCCATGTGGATGGAGGTGCTTCCCGCCGCCAAGGGCGAATCCAACCTGCGTAGTCAATTCGCCAGTCCGCTCCTGGTGCTCACGGCGCTGGTCGGGCTGGTCCTGCTGATTGCTTGCGCCAATGTCGCGAATCTGCAAATCGCCCGCGCCACGGCACGCCAGAAGGAGGTTGCCGTGCGCCTCGCCCTGGGCGCCAGCCGGTCGCGCATCGTGTCGCAATTGCTGGTGGAGAGCCTGACCCTGTCGCTCGCCGGCGGCGCTCTCGGGCTGGCGCTGGCCATTTGGATGGATCGCACCCTGTTGAATTTCTTGCCCGCGGGGGACTCGTCTTTGACGATTTCCACCACGCCCGACTGGCGGATTCTTGCGTTCACGCTCGGCATCTCGCTGCTCACGGGGATCCTTTTTGGCCTCGCTCCCGCGCTGCAATCCACGCGTCCCTCGCTCGCCGCCACGCTCAAGGATCAAGTCGGCTCGATTGTGGGCGGAACTTCGGTGGGCCTGCGCAAAACCCTGGTTGCGGCGCAAGTCTCGTTGTCGCTGCTGCTGCTGATCGGCGCCGGCCTGTTCATCCGCAGCCTCAGCAATCTTAAGGATCTCGATCCCGGATTCCGCACCGGCAACCTGATCGGCTTCGCCATCGATCCGCCCATGAATGGCTACAAATCGGACCGCAGCCTGGATTTCTACCGCCGGCTACGAGATAGCCTCGACGCGATCCCCGGAGTGGAATCGTCCAGTTTGGCCATCATACCGGTGCTCTCCGGCGACGAGTGGGACAGCAGCATGGCTGTGGAAGGCTTCCAGCATAAGCCCAGCGAAGCGCCCGACCCGCACATGCAGTTCATTTCGCCGGATTACTTCAAGACCATGAACGTTCCCATCCTGCTCGGCCGCGACTTCCGCGTGAGCGATGGCCGCCAGGCGCCCAAAGTCTGCCTCGTCAACGAGAGGTTTGCCCGGCGGTTCTTCAAGGACGGCCTGGCGGTCGGACGGCACATCGGCATGGGAGGCGATCCGGGGACCAAACTGGATATCGAGATCGTGGGAGTGGTGCGGGACACCAAATATGAGAGCATGCGCGACGCCACACGACAGTGAAACCGAACCACCATCGCCAAGAGGACATCGACATCAGAGGCGGGGAAGCCGCGATAGTTAATCTGGCACCAGTAAGAACGTTCTCGGCTTGGCATCTGAAGTGCCGCGCTCTTTCGTCATCGATCCGATTATTCACGTAAATGCCCCGAATCCAAACCATCGTGCGGTTGTGTTGACCGTGATAGCATTCCCAATAGAGGTTTACGATGCTGAGGCAACAATTTGGAAGCTGCTCATTTTTATTCTGTGCGCTTGCGGTGATCGCTGGCGCATCGGCACAAACCCCGGTGGAAACCGTAATTTACTATTTCAAGCAGTTTCCACATGGCGCAAACCCCTATGGGACGCTGTTCCGCGCCGCAAATGGGGATTTGTACGGAACTACTTATGAGGGCGGCACTGCGAACCTGGGAACGGTCTACAAATACTCGGGCTCGGCCGAAAAGGTGCTGCATAGTTTTCAGGGCGGTGGCGATGGCGCTAACCCATTTGCGGGCGTGGTGCAGGATTCCGAGGGCAACCTGTACGGAACCACATATTTCGGGGGCCCGGCTAATGCGGGCGTGGTGTACAAGGTGACGGCATCTGGCCAGGAGACTGAGCTCTACGCCTTCACCGGGGGGCCAGATGGCGGAAACCCGTATGCCGGTGTAATCCTGGACTCGTCTGGCAACGTGTATGGGTCAGCCGTCTATGGTGGCCTCACAAGTTCTGGCGGCCCAGCGAGTTGCCCAAGCGGCTGCGGCGTCGTATACAAAGTGACGCCCTTCGGGCGGGAAACAGTTCTGTATAGTTTTACGGGTGCCGCTGACGGTGCGAATCCCTATAGCGGGCTGGTGTCTGACCCAAATGGAAATCTATACGGGACAACGTCCGCGGGGGGCGGCGAGGATGGGGCCCCGGGCGGCGGCGTCGCCTACAAGCTCTCCCCGTCCGGGCAGGAGACGGTATTGCACGCTTTCGGTCAAGGGTCGAGCGGTGTGATTGGTCTGCTAAGGTCAGGATTCGCGCGTGACTCAGCCGGAAACCTCTACGGGACTGACTCGGGCGGCGTGTACGAGATCAACGCATCCGGCGAATATAAGGATCTGGTCGTCTTCGACTGCAAGAACATGGGTGAGGAGGAATACCCGTGGTCCGGGGTCACTTTGGATTCCGCGGGCAACCTGTACGGAGCTACAACCCAGATATCGATTGTGGCGTGTGGGCCAAAATACGGCGCGGTGTTTAAGCTGGAGCCATCCGGCACGCTCAAGATCTTGTACCAGTTTCCGGCGGCATCTGCATCCGAGCCCGTAAACTCGCCCGTGACGGGTGCCAATCCAGGCGTGGTCCTCGATTCGGCGGGCACGATCTACGGAGTAACACCGAACGGTGGCGTATCCGGGATGATTTACAAAATCGGCTCCACTGGCGAGACGACTCTCTACAGCTTCCCTGGCGCGAGCGGAGGCGCATTCCCCAACCCAGTTTCCCTGAGCTCGGGTGGCGGCTACTATGGCACCGCGTTTTACGGCGGCGCGGCAAATGTGGGAACCGTCTATGAGTTGGACGCCAGCGGCCACGAGACCGTGCTCCACAGCTTCACTGGTAGCGACGGCGCCTATCCGGTCGGGACCCCGACCCGCGACTCATCAGGCAACTTCTACGGCGCCACAAAAAGCGGAGGCGCGTCGAATTTGGGCGTTGTGTTTAGAGTGAGTGCGTCCGGTGATTTCACGCTGCTCCACAGCTTCACAGGCGGCGCCGATGGAGCGATACCCGAATGGGGCGTAGTGCTAGACGGACAAGGAAACCTGTACGGAACCACATTTGCTGGCGGAGATGGAGGTCAGACCGGGCTGCAGGAGGGCGTCATCTTCAAGATGGACCCAGAAGGCAACGAGACCGTCCTTTATAGCTTCACCGGTCTGTCTGACGGAGGAGAACCGACGGCAGGCCTCACCCGAGACCCGGCGGGCAATTTGTATGGTACGACCTACTACGGGGGCAATGGCGCAGGAGTTCTTTTTGAATTGACAAGTGCTGGCCAATATAAGGTGCTCCATAGTTTCACGGCCGGCGCCGACGGCGGATATCCCTCCTCGAATGTTGTATTCGACCCAGCCGGGAACCTCTACGGCAGCGCGGGATATGGGGCGCTACCCGGCGGTTTGCAAGGGCAGGGAGTAATATTCGAATATAGTGCCACCGGCGATTTCTCAGTGCTTTATACGTTCGTTGGCGGACGGGATGGAGGGGGACCGGGCGGCGTTACCCGCGACAAGGCCGGTAACCTTTACGGGACAACCGACAGCGGCGGCAGCGGGATTGGCTTCAGCGGCTTCGGCGTGATATTTCAGGTCAGCCCGTCAGGCGAGGAGACCGTGATACATACGTTTAAGGGTGGATCAGACGGAGTTGGTGGCGGCACGCTTACGTTGGACGGCCCCGACGCTCTGGTTGGCAACTCGTATGGGGCCGGGGCGGAGCGCGGCGGGCTGCTTTACAGGATAAACCTGCAGACACCGTCCGCCTTACCGCCCCTGAATCCGTGAGATTAATTCAGCGAAGAGGTCCCGGTAGGAGAGATCGCGACCCCAGTTGTGGCAAAGCCGCCCGGGGTACTATACGTTGCCGATGCTCGAAGTCGTTGGCTAACAGTTTGTATACTGCCGTCGTTAAAGATGACAGGGGTGCAGTTGACATTTGGACTCGACGCAACGACGATGCCAGTAATCCAATATACGAATTGCATCTTGTTTTCAAGGATCGTGAAGTAGTGATGCTAACCATGACACTTGAAGGAGCTGTAGCGACGACTGTTGAAACTTACTTTCCGAAAGAATTCGCCCCGGTTTCACCTGCTGGCCAAGGGAATTAAATTGCGAGAACCTTGGCCCAGCAGTCCGATCGCCATGGATTTTGTGTTGGGAATGTATGCCTACGTACGCACCGCGCGCCAGCCCGAACAAGCTTTCTCGAGCATCCGCAAGGTGGTGAACAACCTCGATCCAAAACTCCCGATCTTCCAGATGAAGACCATCGAAACCCAGATGGAAGAATCCCTGATCACCGAACGGCTGGTGGCGACACTATCGTCCGGATTCGGCATGCTGGCGACTCTGCTGGCTGCCATCGGCCTCTACGGGGTAATGGCCTATATCGTGGCACAGAGGACCCGCGAAATCGGCGTCCGGATCGCACTGGGGGCTGTCGCGCGCGACGTAATCCTGCTGGTGATGCGGGATGTGTTCATTCTGACCGGAATCGGAATCGCCATTGGCCTGCCCGCCGCCTGGGGCCTGGCGCGCGTCGTGAGATCGCAACTATACGGAATCCAGCCCAACGACACGTTCACCATCGCCGCAGCCACGCTGGGCATCGCCTTCGTAGCCGTCCTGGCGGGTTACGTCCCCGCGCTACGCACTACCCGTATCGACCCCATGCGCGCCCTCCGCTGGGAGTAACACCTGTCCACCAGCCGGGCGGACGCCGTGGCACATGTGCAGGAGCCGATCAGCTCCCCGCCGCAGGCGGCGGACACCTCGGGCAGGCCTATTGGAAGTCTGGTCTCTTTCCCGAAAAGCCACCGGCTCGGACGCGCCGAGCACGATGGCTTCGAAACCCATGGTCAGTCGCCCGCTTCCTCCACGACCGCACAGATCATCGCCTCGGTGGTAAGCATCAGGGAAGCTACGGAAGCGGCATTCTGCAGAGCCGTGCGTGTAACCTTCGTGGGATCGATGACTCCGGCCTTTACCAGGTCCTCGTACTGTTCGGTGGAGGCGTTAAAGCCGAAGTTAGGATCCGAATTCTCCTTGATCTTCTCGACCACCGTTGCGCCTTCGGTCCCGCAGTTCAGCACGATCTGGCGGACCGGTTCCTCGCAAGCCCGGCGCACGATGGTGACCCCAAACTGCTCGTCGCCTTCGAGCTTTAGCTTGTCCAGGGCGATCGCGGCACGCAGTAGGGCAACGCCTCCGCCAGGCACGATGCCTTCCTCCACCGCCGCGCGCGTGGCATGTAGGGCGTCCTCGACACGGGCCTTTTTCTCTTTCATTTCGGTCTCGGTCGCGGCGCCGACTTTGATGATCGCCACGCCGCCGGCCAGTTTCGCCAACCGCTCCTGGAGTTTCTCGCGATCGTAGTCCGAGGTGGTTTCATCGATCTGGGCGCGGAGTTGCTTGATGCGGCCCTCGATGTTCTTCTGTTCTCCGCCTCCGTCGATGATCGTGGTGGTATCTTTGTCCACCGTGACACGCTTCGCGCGTCCCAGATCCTCCAGCTTGACCCCGTCCAACTTAATGCCGGTCTCTTCCATAATGGCTTTGCCGCCAGTCAGAATCGAGATATCCTCAAGCATGGCCTTGCGGCGGTCGCCGAACCCCGGGGCCTTTACGGCGCACGCACTGAGCGTGCCGCGTAGCTTGTTGACCACCAGCGTGGCTAGCGCTTCACCGTCCACGTCTTCGGCGATCAGCAGCAGGGGCTTACCCACACGCACCACTTGTTCGAGAACCGGCAGCAGATCTTTCATGTTGCTGATTTTCTTGTCGTGAATGAGAATATAGGGATCCTCGAAGACACACTCCATGCGTTCGGCGTCGCTCACAAAGTAAGGGGAGAGGTAGCCGCGATCGAATTGCATTCCATCGACTGTCTGCAGCTCGGTGGTCATGGTCTTGGCTTCCTCGACCGTGATGACGCCGTCCTTGCCGACCTTTTGCATGGACTCGGCAATGATTTTGCCGATGGTGGCGTCACTGTTGGCGGAAATAGTGCCAACCTGGGCGATCATGTCGCCGGTGACGGGCTTCGAGAGCTTCTTCACTTCCTCGACAGCCACTGCAACGGCCTTATCGATACCACGCTTAACAGCCATGGGGTTCGCGCCGGCCGCCACGGCCTTGACGCCTTCGCGATAAATCGCCTGGGCCAGGATGGTGGCTGTGGTGGTGCCGTCGCCGGCAACGTCGGAGGTCTTGGAGGCCACTTCGCGCACCATCTGCGCGCCCATATTCTCAAGAGGGTCCTTCAGGTCGATCTCTTTCGCCACCGTCACGCCGTCTTTGGTAATGGTGGGGCCGCCGAATTTCTTTTCGAGAACGACGTTTCGTCCGCGGGGTCCGAGGGTGACCTTCACTGCGTCGGCCAGTTGATTGACGCCGCGCAGGATCGCTTGGCGCGAATGTTCGCTATAAACAATCTGTTTTGCCATAAATGATTTCCTTGTGAGTCGATTTGAATTAACTGGCTTTCCGGAGCGCTTTGGGGGCCGCGTCCAGAACTCCCAGGACATCGTCTTCGCGCATGATGATGTACTCGGTTCCATCCAGTTTGATCTCGTTGCCCGAGTATTTTCCAAACAGGATGCGATCGCCGGCTTTCAGGTCCAGGGCGACCAACTTGCCATCATCGAGACGTTTGCCCTTTCCGATGGCCATTACTTCTCCCTCCTGCGGCTTTTCTTTCGCCGAATCCGGGATGATGATGCCTCTGTGCGTGGTTTCCTGTTCCTCGATCCGCTTCACCACAATGCGGTCGTATAGGGGTCGAATATTCATGATGTGACTAGCCTCCAGCTAGATTAGGTCTCAAGAAAAATATGCCAGGCCCACGCGGGCTAGGCCCCGCCGGAGAAGACCTGGCCCTTCTGCAGATGCCGCGGGTGCGCTGAAACACTCGTATAAGGCATTTTCAAGAACGACTTATTCGCCACGCGTGTAATCTCGATACTGTTGCAGTGCTGGGATTTCGCGCCGGCAATAAGCCGTTTCAGGGCAGCGCGCAAGGTTTTCTGACGATCGAAGCCAAAAACGAAGGCCTTGATCTCTCCAGCCATGAAGAAGAGAGTCCATCCTGTTTGGCGCATCTCCTCCTCGAACGTAGAATGGGCGCCGTTGAGCCGTGCCCATCCATTCGAATCGGAATTGGACTGGAGCAATAGGGAATGCGGCAGATGCGTGCTGTTTTCAATCAAAATGTCGCCTGCCGCAATTTCGCCTGGCGTGGTCATTAGTTGGCGCCCGCCGAATGGGCCAGCCATTCCACCGGGTGACTGCGGATGGTGCCGTCACGTTCGGTAATGTCGGCCCATTTGATGTCTTCTTTCAGTCGGAGAAAAACGCCGGGAGTACCCTGGTAGGTGCCATTAGCAAGTACCACTGCGTCGCCTTCGTGAAATGTGTTCGTCATATTCGTGGACTCCTTCCGGGGTGAGGCAGGCGAAACCCGCCTGCCTCGCCAACCGGCTTACCTGGATGCGATGGGCGTGCCGATCGTAGTGCCAATCACTTCGCCGGAGATCACCAGTTCTACCCGCCGATTCTTTTGCCGGCCATCGGCGGTGTCATTGGAAGCCACCGGCTGAGTCTTGCCGAAGCCCTTTGACGTTACCGAACCCGCCGCCATTCCCTGGTCGGTCAGGTATCCGCGCACAGCCTCGCCGCGTTGTTCGGAAAGCTGCTGATTGTAATCGTCCCCGCCGACATTGTCTGTATGACCTTCGACATCCAGCCGGAGACCCGGATGGCCGGAGACGATACCGGCCACTTTGGCTAGTTTCTCCCGGGCGAGCGGGCGCAAGGAGTACTTGCCGGTGTCGAACAGCACGTCCGACATATTCACAATCAACCCACGCGCCGTATCGCGTGTCTGCAGAATCGCGTTGAACTGGCTCAATAGCTGAGTTCGCAATTCGGCCTTATCCGCTTGCAACTGGGCGGTCTGTCTGGCTGCGGCGTCGAGATCGGACTGGCTGGCCGCGCTTTGCGCCTGGTTTTCCCGCTTCAGTCGATCCACTTCGGACGCGGCGGCATCGGCGCTAACCGCGTTATTCAGTTTCAAGCGATCCGCTTCGGCGGCCGAAGCAGCCATTTGCGCGTCATTCTCGCGTTTCACACGATCGGCTTCCGCCAGCGAGGAGGCTGCCTGCGCATCCTTCTCGCGGGTCAACCGATCAGTCTCCGCTAGCGCCGCGACCCGCGCCGCTTCGGCTTCCCTAGTCACGCGACCCGTTTCGGACTCCGCGGCTGCGCGCCCGCTCTCCGCGGCTACGCGGCCACTCTCCGCACGGGCCTCGCGATCCATCGACTGTTGCCGCTCGGCGGCCAAGGCGTCCGCGTCCTGGCGCTTAACGGCGATTGCCCGCGCGTCTTCGGCAGTCTGCACCGCTTCCCGGGCAGTCATGATGACAGGCTTTTTGCCCGCGTTGCTTGTCTGGTAGCCTTCGGCCTGAGCGAGGCTCGCTTCAGCCTTCTGAAACGTCTCGGCGGCGAAACGGTCCGCTCCCACGGCGCGCGCGATTTGCACTGCGTTGCGCGCCTCGTAAAGTTCCAGCGGCTGCTTCCGATCGAACTGTAGCGCCAGCGGGTTCGCCAAACGCTGATATTGGCCGCGCTGCAACAGTTCGTACTTAGCGTCTATCTCCTCGATCTTCCCCTTGGTGTCGGAGCGCACTACATTTTCCATCACAATTAAGTCGCTCGGCTGGGTCACCGCGAAGTAGGGTTCGGCGGTGACTACTAACCCGAACACCTGCAGTTCTGTAGTAACTTTCAGCTTGCTCTTATTCCCGTCCAGGAGGACTTCACCCAGGTTGGCAGTACGCCCTTCGGGAGTAATCGCCCACAGCACGTAAGTGAGGTACTCGGGCCCGTTGCTGGTGGCCGGCTGCAGGCCATCGAATTCCGCTTCGATGCCGATGTAGCCTTTCTGGCCCTCGACTTTAGCTTCGCCGCCGGCATTGGGAAGGAGCTCGGTTCCGCGAAATCCGATCCTGGTCGCACCGCTGCGATGTTGGTAATTGATGGCCTTCACGGTACGCGGTGTGAGCGAGAGGCGGTAGACAGGGGTCCCCGCCGCCGGCAACTGCGCCGCATTTCCGTTCTGGGTTTGTTCCTGGGCCGATGAAAGCCCACATAGGATGGTGCATGCAGTAAGCGCTGCGCCGATTAGTTTTATTTTGGTCATTTTCGGTTCTCGTTTCTTGCCAAACTATTGGTTGTTGCCGGCTGACGCGACCGCGGGTCTCTGCGCCGGGTGCTTATCCAGTTCGGCAATCAGCCTCGCGGCCGCTCTGGGCGCGCGCACCGCGGTGGTTAGGATCTTCCGGTTATCCAGCTTTCTGCCGTAGATCTGGGCGTTGTCGTTCAGATCCTGCCGGAGAGTAGCCCCTTCTAGCGCAACGCCGGCAAACAGGCCCTGGGATCGCGACCATGAAAGAATCTCGGCATGCATTTGAAGGTCGGTCTGAGCTTCTGCCGTGCGGCCCACGGGTCCCGCGGCAATCGATGCATCGGCGCCCAAAGTGAATTTCGAAGAAAGCAGCTTGTCCTCGCCCCCCTGGTTCATCACCAGCATGATGACATCGGTCGCAGAACCGCCGATCTGGAATCCGAAGCTACCGCCTTCGATGATGACCGTGCCCGGCGCAGACCATCCACCCCCACGCCGGCACGACACGTAACCTTTTCCGTACTTGCCCCCTACCAGGAAAGCCGCGCTCTTCTCGCTGGGAACAATTACGATGCAATGGGCATGGGCCAGCAGGTCTTCCGGAATGCCTTTATCCGGTGTAGCCATGATCTCGGAGAACACTACCGCGGTGGCATCCAGCCGCTTGAAGGAATCATTGTCTTTGGCCAACAGGGGTGCAATCGCCAGGGGCGCGATCGCCAGAGTAGCCGCTAGTATCATTCGCATTATTTGCCTCTTCTGTTCGACCCGCTCATCCCGTAAGGGCGTTGGGCGACAGCTCGACCTAGTGCACGGGTTGCACCAATTCATATTTGTTGCGCCGGCGCGCCTGCGGGAGCGGACTGGCTATCCCGCGAATGACCGCCGATGGTCACTTGACGTGGCGCGGTCAGACACTTAGAACCCACAGAGTTTGATTGGGATACCCGTGTTTGCCGTCTAATAGGGTTGGCATTGATAGGGTGCGCAAACGCGGTGGGCGCGTGGTTTGGCTTGCAGATTAGAATCCCGCGGCGAAATGCAGAACCTGCACGTAAACATGCGGATTGAGCACCGCTGGATCGGAGGATGGGGGAGCGAACGACGGCGGCAGTTTGTTTGCGTGCGGGGTTGGGGACACTCACCGATGAGGACATGCCTCCACGGGTTCAAATAGTGGCGCGGTTTGCAAAAGCGGAATGGTCCCGGTTGCGCGGACGTTCCACAACGCAGTAGCTGACAATGAAGACACCGGCCACGCCTTCGTTGCGCGCGGCCGGTCTTGTATGGAGGCTGACACCCCGGATTGCGGCGAAGCCTGGTTGCAGTTAGCTCTTACGAGCTCTTCGGCGCAGTAGTCCCAAGCCCAGCAATCCGGAGCCCAGCAGGAGCATACTGACGGGTTCCGGTGCTCCCGTTTCAAAGCTCTGTGTGAATTCGCTTAACTGGCTTTGTTGCCCGGCGTTCGGACCCGTCTCAATGTCCTTGAAAATGTAAACGGGAGATGTCGTGCTGAACGGCGGTGAAAGCACCGGCTGGCCGGCTTCATTCGAGGAAACCGTGATTTCGCCCAACGGGTTTACACTTTGCGTGGCGGCGGAGTTCACACATAAGGCCGCCAGGGGGCCCGTGATCAGAATGGGGTTGGCGCAAGCACGCTCTGTAATCGTCGCGTTACTGCCACCGACCGACATATCGATCTGGCTTACGCCGCCCCAGACCTGAAACAGAAATTGCTCGTCCTGGTCCTGCCCCGACAGGTTGGGATTGAAGTTCAGATAAGTCGCACCCGTCACCGAATCGTATTCCGAATTGGCCAGAAGATCGATGATACCGGCGGCTCCGCCCGTCGGATTCAGCACCTGGAAGTTGTCAAACATGAGACTGCCGCAGGTGATCACCGTGGCCGCCGTGACCGGGTTGTCGATGCCGCCGTTTTCAACCGCGCATGGCATAAGGGACGCGCCCGCCACACCTAATGAGAGAACCGAAAATCCGAACAGGAACA
>CAVPVD010000003.1:0-703260 GCA_963709155.1 Bryobacterales bacterium
GGACGCCGATAAAACTTAAGGGTTGTGATCCGTCGGCTCAAGTCGCGCTTAACCCCTGGGCTGCCCTCTGCACGCTCCGTGATTGGCCACCTGTTCACTGAAGTTAACAGCCTCGGCTATCTTTTGTGCAGTTCTTGGATTAAACTCCCGGGCATGTTTTAAAATGCCCCCAGGTAAACACTCAGGGATAACCAATGCACGTCCAATTTCATCACAGAATCTGTCTTCATTTCCAATTCTTAACCGGCGCCCAATGCCTCGGCATGGCACTCGCTCTTTTCATCCTGGCCGCCGGCCAGGTGCTCGGCCAACCCACGAACGCCCTCGCTGTGGCGCCGGCTCAAGTGCAGTTCCCCACTTCCCAGGTGGGATCGGTAACCGCGCCGTCATCCGTAACCATCACAAACACGAGCACCAAGACCGTCTCCGGCATTTCCATCTCCGTCTCCGGCGACTTTTCCGAAAAGACTACGTGTCGCGCATCGCTCAAAGCCGGCGCGAGTTGTCAAGCCAGCCTCACATTTGCGCCCTCCGCCGGAGGGTTGCGCTCCGGCAATCTTACGGTCGCCTACACCGGCCAGTCCGCGCCGGCCGTTGCCAGCCTTACGGGCATGGGCTTCGCACTGACCTCCATATCGATCGCTCCGCAAACGGCGTCGATCCCGGTTGGCGCTGGCCGGCCGTTTCATGCCATCGCCGCCTTTAGCGACGGCAGCGCCCAGGACATCACCGCATCGGCGGCCTGGAGCTCCTCGGACACCACGAAGGTTATCGTCTCGAACGGCGGCATGGCCACCGGCGTCGCGGTGGGAAGCACACAGGTTACGGCTACCTCCAACGGTGTGGTTTCGAGCGTCAACGTAACCGTCACCAGCGCCACGCTGGTTTCGCTGGCTGTCAACGCCACCCATCTGAACTTGCCCCAAGGATACGCGCAACAGTTCAATGCGGTGGGATCGTATTCCGACGGCACTCAACTGGTGCTGACCAACCAGGTGGCCTGGACGTCCTCGGCGCCGGCCGTCGCTTCCGTCAGCCCCGCGGGACTGGCTATCACGCTCAGCGCTGGAACCTCTTTGGTTACAGCGGCGCTGGGTCCAGTCACTGCATCGGCGCCCATTACCGTGAGCGGTGTGACGCTCGAATCCATCGCCGTCTCACCGGCCACCGTCTCCATGGCTAGGAATACAATTCTGCAACTGCAAGCCACCGGTACTTATTCGGATGGAAGCACGCGCAGTCTCACAAATCTGGTCAACTGGTCCTCCTCGGCCAACAACACGGCGACCGTAAGCGCCATCGGCCGTATCGCCAGCGAGGGTCAACCCGGGCCGGCGACGATTTCGGCGGTCTTCGCCGGTGTTACGGTATCGGTGCCAGCGACGGTCACCGCGGCCCATCTCAAGAGCATCGCCGTTACGCCAGGCAAGCCGTCTATGCCGGCTGGTGTAACCCAACCATTCAAGGCCACTGGGACATTCAGTGATAGCTCCACGCAAGACGTGACCCTGTTAGTGCATTGGACGTCCTCCGCCCCCACGCTGGTCACCATCGCGAACACCTTGCAATCCGAGGGTCTGGCGAGTTCCACGGCCGTGGGGAGTTCCACCATCACTGCATCCTACTTGCCGTCGGTCGCCGGAAGAGCCGCCCTGACGGTTGACACAGCCGCGCTCGTTTCCATCGCCATCACCCCGGCCAACGTCGCGGCGCCAGCCGGCAGCGCATTTCAGTTCAATGCCGCAGGCACATTTAGCGACCAGACAACGCGTAATCTGACCCAGTCGGTAACCTGGTCCTCGGCCAACCCGGCCAGCCTTTTGGTCGCCAACGACCCAGGCTCCCAGGGATTCGGCTACGGGCTGGCCGCGGGCCAGAATACGGTGATAGCCACGCTCGGCTCGATTACCGGTTCGACGCCTTTCGCCGTCGCCGCGCCCAATCTGATTACCATTTCCGTCAGTCCACAGACCGCGGCCGTGGTGGCCGGCGCCACGCAGCAATTCACCGCGACCGGAACCTACGGCGATGGTTCCACGCAAGATCTAACCGCCTCGGCCACCTGGAGTTCTTCCGCGCCCACGGCGGCGACGGTCGGCAGTTCCGCGGGGTCCGATGGCCTCGCACTCGGGGTTGCGCAGGGACAAGCCACCATCATGGCTGCGTCCGGGTCCATTTTAGGCTCGGGCCAGTTGACGGTATCTCCGCCGCAACTCGTGAGCATCGCCGTCAACCCGGCCAATCCCACCATCGCGGCTGGAGGCAGCCAGCAGTTTGCCGCCATCGGAACTTTCACGGATGGCAGCACGCAGGATCTCACAGCCAAGGCTACCTGGAGTGCCAGCCCAGCTACCGCCGCTACCATCGGTAATGCCGCGGGCAGCCATGGGCTCGCGCAGGGCGTCGCGCCCGGCCAGTCCACCATTACGGCCACGTCCGGCGCCATCAATGGATCCACGGTTCTGACCGTGAACCCCGCGCCGCCGCAGCTCGATAGCATTTCGATCAGCCCAAGCAGCGCCACCATCTTCATGGGGTTGACCCAGCAGTTCACGGCCACGGGCAATTACTCGGACGGCAGCACCCAGGATCTCACGGCTACCGCAACCTGGAGCGCCAATCCCATCGCGGTCGCCGCGATCGGCAATAGTCCCGGCGGTCAAGGCCTTGCGCAAGCGCTGGCCAGCGGATCTGCTACCATCACCGCCGTATCCGGCGCCATCTCCGCGACCGCGCAACTCTCGATCGTCCCGCTCCTCATCAGCATCACGGTCTCGCCATCGTCCGCCAGCATAGTCACCGGAGGCACCCAGCAATTCACGGCCACGGGCGGGTATTCCGATGGCACCAGTCAGGACCTCACTGCCACCGCTACCTGGAGCGCGAGCCCCACCAGCGTCGCCACTATCGGCAATGCCCCCGGCAGCCCCGGGCTGGCTCAAGCCGTGGCTCCTGGATCGGCCGCCATCGCCGCCTCCTTTGCCGCTACTACGGGAGGGACCACCCTCACGGTCACGCCCGCGTTGGTCAGCATCGCTGTCACACCGGCGAACCCCTCCATTCTGACCGGCGCAAGCCAGCAGTTTGCCGCCACCGGTACTTACTCCGATAATTCGACTCAGGACCTGACCAATCAGGCGACCTGGTCCGCGGCGCCTTCTCCCATCGCGGCCATCGGGCCCGGCGGACTGGCCCAGGCACTCACGTCTGGCCAGACCACGATTACGGCGGCCTTGGGCGCCGTTTCAAACTCGACCGTGCTTACCGTTTCGCTGCCGCCGACGCTCGTCAGCGTTGCCATTTCACCGCTGGCGCCCACCGTCCCCGTAGGCGGTTTGGAGCAGTTCTACGCCACCGGAACTTATTCGGACGGCTCTACCCAGGACCTCACCGCCGCTGCCACATGGTCCTCCCTCAGCCCAACGGTCGCTTCCATCGGCACTTCAGGTTTGGCTACGGGTCTAGCCGCCGGTATTACTACCATTGGCGCCACGGCCGGCGGCCTCACTGCACTGGCGACTCCGTTCTGGGTCGTCGGCGGAACGCCTTCCGGCGCATACGGCCCCGCGCCTACCGGACTCCCGCCGCTTCCCGCGACCGTGGTGCTTCCGCAGCTTCCCCAGTCTGTTCCCAATCCCGTCTTTCCCACCGTGACCGGCAACACCCTGGTAGTCACCAGCGCCAGCCAACTGCAATCCGCGCTGAATACCGCGCCATGTGGCGGCGCAGTCCAGATCCAGCCCGGCACTTACGTTGGCAACTACACTTTTTCCCAGGTCTGCCCCCCGGGCAGTCCAATCCTGATCTACGGTTCGAACATCTCCTCGTTTCCGGCTGGAACCCGTATGCCGGAAAGCGCCGCGGGCACCATACCGACGCTTACGACGGCGAATAACGAAGCGCCCTTAGTCATCGGCAACGGAGCCTCCGGCGTTTATATCGCGGGCATCGCCTTCACCACCGCCACACCGATTCCGGTGGGCGTTTACCCCATCGTAGACATGGGCGGCGGCAACGTGACCACGATTGCCGGACTGCCGTCGAATATCACTTTCGACCGGGTCTTGATTTATGCGCCCAATCCCCCCGGCATCAACGGCCCGTTCGTGCAGCGCGGCCTCACGCTTAACTGCGTGAACTGTTCCCTGATCAACTCGTCCATCTGGAATATCGTGAACACCGGCCAGGATACCCAGGCGGTCGCCATGGACAATACGCCGGGGCCGGTCCTGATCTGGAATAACTACCTGGAGGCCTCCGGCGAGAACGTGATGCTCAATACCAAGGAGTGCCAGACCGGTTATTGTGCATCGGGCATTCCCAACGTCATCCCCAGCGACGTGACCGTGGAACGCAACCATTTCTATAAGCAGCCGGCCTGGATCAGCCAACCGGCCGGGTGCGTGATAGCCGGCGAGCCGCAATGCTACGACGTGAAGAACCTCTTCGAAATCAAGCACGGCCAGCGCGTTCTGCTCGATTCCAATCTGCTCGATACAACCTTCGCGCAGGCGCAGGCGGAGGCCATCATTTCGAATTGCTTCAAGACCGGGCCGTACGTCTGCGGCGATTTCACCGTCACCAGCAACCTGATTCAGCATGCCCCGCAGGTCGCCGCGATCGCGGGCAACGGCGACAATCAGACCGGTCAGCGGATCCTGTTCCGCAACAACCTGGCGATCGATATCTCGGGCGTGAATTGGGGCGGCGCGGGTATCTCGATGCAGGTTCAAAATACCAATAGCCTGACCGTGGATCACAACACCATCGTCAATCAGCCCCCGACCTATATCAACGGGTTGAATTTCAGCGACAATCCGCCCTCCACCGATGTCGATTTTCAGTGGAGCAATAACATCCAATACGGGTCGCCGTTCGCCGATGCCACCACTCCCGGCTCCACGCTGGCGGAACTTCCCAACCCGGTGATTGCCAACACCGCATTTGTCGGCGACTATTGGCCGGATCTGAGCCAGTTGTGGAACGAGTATGGGACGCCGGTCTATTTGCCGTCCTGGAAAGTCTACACTCCGCGATCCAGCGCCACTCCGGTAGCCGGTCAGCCGGGTTGCTCCTGGAACAACAAGCCCATGTTGGTGTGCTGGCCCTTGGACTGGGCCACCGTGGGTTTCCTGGATTTCAACGGCGGCAATGCCGGCACAGACTTGCCTGGATTGGCCTTGAGCCCATCCAGCCTGTATCACGCGTCGGGATCGGACGGCCTGGATATCGGCGCGAACATCGCAGCCGTGCTGGCCGCTACCGCCGGAGTCCAGTGAGGTTGCCGTGAACTATAGTTCGCCGCGAGCGGAACTTAAAAGTCCCGCCGGCATGCTCATCTGTGACACCATTGCCGCTCAATAAGTTAGGGGTTATTTTCGGAGCCGCAAAGATGATGAAAACCAAAAGTAGTGCGGCGGCCAATCTTGGCCGCAGCCGGCTTTCCAGCCGGCTTAGCCGCCTGAAAAGGCGGCTGCGGGCATGATTGCCCGCCCCACGGTGAGTTTTCGACGGTGCCCCAAGCGAAGTCACACGATAGTTCAAACCGGCCCGGCCGGTGGCCCCGCTAAAGCGTGCGCCACTGGCTGACTCTTCCCTTATGGCAGCGGCACGTGCGGAATAAGGATTCCGCTCACCGTTCCGGTTGACAGCACCTTGGTGACTGTGCCGATCACCTGGTCTGTCGTGTAACTACCGCTAAATTGATTCCCCTTGTTGTTCAACGTCACAAACATAGTGGTAATATTTCGGGCATAGAGCGACCCGTCTGTGTTCAATACCAGGCTGATGTATTGCACAAAGAGAGTCTCCGGCGTGTTTGCGATCTGCCAGATGCCGTGGCCCGGTGTGCTGCCCGTCAAAGGCGTCGCGGCGGACGGATTCGGGACAAACTCAGAACCATCTGTCTCGATTACCGAGCCGTCCGTAGTAAACGTGGCAAGCCCCGGAAATGGGACCACCGGCGGCGTAGGCTGCGTATTGGGTGTCAAGGTAAACTGCCACGATCCGGCCAGGGACGGCGTGGCGGCTACCGCGGACATGGGCTGAAGGGCGATGGCCATCAGCCCGCAAACGATCGATGTAACAAGCGTTCTGGGAAACATAACCTTCCTCCGCCTGCAATTGTAATCTGACATGAGTTACAGGAGCACCAATTTTCTCCGGATGCGGTACTGTACCGGCAATTGTGATATCCCGCACACTTTACAATCTCTTACACGCTCTACATACCAGGTTTACACCCGCCTTCTAATCTGAAAACAGAGGAAAAAAGGAAACACCATGAAAAACACTTGGTTACGTTTTGCAGCTACGGCGGCGATGGCGGGAGGTATGGTCCTGGCCGCTCAGGAAATGGATAGCAACAGCCAACCGGCGCCGCCGCCGGCGGTACAACAGCATCAACCGGGGGCGCGCATGGCGCAGTATCTGAATCTGTCGCCGGCACAGGTGGCCCAGGCCAGAGCGGCTCTCCAGGCGGCGCGCCAATCCGCCCAGCCGATGCGCCAACAACTGAAACAGCTTCACGCGGGAATGTTTCAGGCAATCCGGGCGAACGACACCGCGGCGATCGACCGGCTGAGCGCCCAGGAGGCCAACCTGAAGGGCCAGATTTCGGCCATGCGTCACGAGGCGTTTGCCCGAATCTATAGCAATCTGAGCCCGGACCAGCGCGCCAAGGCCGACCAACTGCCGGCGCATTTCCGGCAGATGCGGCAGCGCTGGATGGCCAATCATCAAAGGCCCAGCAATGGCTGATCGGAGCGGAGAGGCGGGCGCTCAGCCTGCCTCTCTTACCGTTCGGAGGGCGCGAATCCCAGGCGCCACCCAAGTTTCTGGGAATCGAACCAGGAGATCCGCACGCCGAACCAGCGGGTCTCAGACGCCGCCTGATAATGGCCGCGCCGCTGATCTAACACAAACGCGCACGGTCCCTCGCCAAATTGCGCCAGGCGCTCGGCCAGCCACGAATCCGCGGTGAGCGGTTGCGCCAGCACCACGGGCGTTCCCCCGAGCAGCGCCAGATGCGCCCCGAAGGCTGGATCCACCTGCTTGATCGCGGGAGGCGTGGCATAAGCCAGACTAAAACGCTTCGCCGAAGCGTCCAGATCCTTAACCGCGATCACAATCTTCATCACGCCGGCGAAATCCTTATCCAGCGGCTTGCCCTGTGGAAAGGCTCGTTGCTCGCGCGGCGTGAAGTCGTGAATCAGGAACGGGAAGAACGTGCCGCTCGGTTCCGTGCCTACCTGCGCGGTTTCCCAATCCAGGCGCACTCCATCCGGACGTTGCCGCCCGTTCCGTACGGCAGCCGAAACCGGAATCCCGAGCGCCCGCAGCCGCTGGACCTCCGCGGCCACATCCTTTTCCCGTACGGCCCAGGCGCAAGGCCCGGCATCCCCCTTCATGTACTTCGTCCACGGCTGCCGCTCGAGCACTTGCGCATCGGCCTTCGCCTGCGGCGCCATCAGTTCCAGGTACGACCCGTCCGGAAAACTGACCAACGACATCTCCGTCGCGCCGTTGCTGTGCGGGCCTCCGTATACCGTCTCGATCCCGATCGCGGAGAGATGCGCCTCCAGTTGCTTCAGGTTGCTTCCGGCCACGGTCGCATGGTCGATCTTCAGATCCGCGGCCGGCAGCGCCACCGCGCAGAGGGCCATCCACAGTGCATACCGCATAGACTGATTGTAATTCCCTGCATCCTTGATTTCCGCGGCGAACATAAATAGAATAGGACCTGAAAGGCCGAGATATGGAATCCAATTCCCGCCGTACCTTCCTCCAGGTGGTTGCCGCCATGGGTGCGCTGGCGCCGTCCGCCGCCAGAGCCTCCGTCCAGCCCGCCGCGCCGACGCTGCCAAGCGTCAAGTTTGGGAAGTTCGACATCACCCGCCTCATTATCGGCTCAAATCCGCTGTACGGGTACTCGCACTTCAATCACACGCTCGATCAGCTTATGCGGGATTGGTACACCCAGGATCGCAAAATGGAAGTGTTGCACGCCTGCGAGCGGCATGGCATTAATACCTGGCAGTTGCATTACAACGATCAGCCCATCGCGGATTTCAAGCGCTATCGCGAAGAGGGCGGCAAAATGCAATTGATCCTGCTGGCCGATTTTGCCTTGATGCAGAATCCCAAACTTCTGCCGGAAGTGGCCAAACTCGGGCCGCTGGCCATCGGACACCACGGCAACCGCACCGACGAGCGTTTTCGCAACGGCGAGAAAGACAAGATCAAAGATTTTCTCAAAGCCGTGCGCGACACCGGTGTCATGGTCGGCCTGTCCACACATAACCCGGCGGTGGTCAACACGGCCGAAAGCGAGAACTGGGACGTCAACTACTACCAATGCTGCCTGTACCGTGTGTCGCGGACGCCGGAAGAGGCCCGCGCGGAATTTGGAGAGTCTCCCATCGGCGAAACATTCATGGAAAAGGATCCCGAGCGCATGTGCCGCATGATCCGCCAGACGAGCAAGCCTTGCCTGGCGTTCAAGCTATTCGGCGCGGGGCGCGCCAGCGGTTCCCCCGAGCAGGTCGAGCACGCCTTTCGCTTCGCGCTCGAAAGCATCAAGCCTGCCGACGCAGTGATCGTCGGGATGTATCCGCGATTCAAGGACGAAGTAGGCGAAAACACCGCCCTGGTTCGACGCATTCTGACCCAGGCCTGATCGCAGGTGGCGCACGTCTTTAACGTGCCGGCGGGACTTTATAAGTCCCGCCCAGGTTTTCCGTATGGATGTATACTGTCTCCTAGCCGGAAGCCTGGCCTACTTTATGAATCGCCCTTCAATATTCGCACTTTCTGCTTGCCTGTTCTCCGCACTGTGCTCCGCGGAGACTCCCAAACCGCTGCTCATCCGCCATCCCACCATCAGCCGCGACAAAATCGCCTTCTGCTATGCCAACGATATCTGGACGGTTGCCCGCGCCGGCGGCGACGCGGAACGGCTCACGGCGGGCGTGGGATCGAAATGCGACCCCTATTTCTCTCCGGACGGGAAGTGGATCGCTTACACCGCCGACTATTACGGCAATGCGGATGTCTTTGTAATTCCGGCGGGGGGCGGGGAACCGCGGCGTCTGACATCCCACCCCGCGGCGGATGTGGCGGCCGGATGGACGCCGGATGGCAAGAAGATTCTGTTCTTCTCCGGCCGCACCAGCAGCACCGACCCGCCCAAGCTCTTCACCGTCCCGCTCGAGGGCGGATATCCGGCGGAATTGCCGCTGCCCATGGGGTCCAGCGGCGCTTTCTCTCCGGACGGTTCCGAGATCGCCTACACTCCCAAGTTTCAGTGGCAAGCCGCCTGGAAGCGCTATCGCGGCGGCCAGACGATGGCGATCTGGATCGCACGGCTCTCCGATTCGCACGTGGAGAAAATCCCGCGCAACAATTCGAACGACTTTAACCCCATGTGGGTGGGCCGGAAGGTTTACTTCCTTTCCGATCGCGGCGGTCCCGTCAGCCTGTACGCCTACGATACCGGAAGCCACGAAGTCACCGAAGTCGTGCGCAACCAGGGGCTCGACTTCAAATCGGCCGACGCCGGGGCGGACGCCATTGTCTATGAACAGTTCGGTTCCCTGCATCTGTTCGACCTGGACTCCGGAAAAACCAGAACCGTAGACGTGCGCGTACCCGGCGAGTTTCCCGAAGTGCTTCCGCATTTCGAAAAATTGGAGGCCCGGCGCATCCTGAACGCCGGCATTTCACCCTCGGGCGCGCGCGCCGTGTTCGAGATGCACGGCGAGATTGTCACGGTGCCCGCGGAGAAGGGCGATATACGCAATCTCACCAATAGCCCGTCCGTGGCGGATCGCGATCCTGCCTGGTCGCCGGATGGCAAGCGCATCGCCTGGTTTTCGGATGAATCCGGCGAGTACGCGCTACATATTCGCAATCAGAATGGCATGGGCGAGGTAACCAAGATCAAGTTGGGTGAGCCGCCCTCTTACTATTACTCGCCAGTCTGGTCGCCGGACAGCAAAAAGGTCGCCTACAACGACAAGCGGCTGAATGTCTGGTATGTGGATGTAGAGAAGGGCACGCCGGTGAAAGTGGATACCGACTATTACGATAGCCCCTTTCATACGCTCAACCCGGTGTGGTCGCCGGATAGCAAATGGCTGGCCTACACCAAGCAGCTCCGCAGCCATCTGCACGCCGTCTACATCTACGGATTGGAAAGCCGCCAGGGCAACCAGGTTACCGACGGTTTCAGCGATGCGCTCTATGCCGACTGGGATAAAAGCGGCAAGTATCTATACTTGACCGCCAGCACGGATGTGGGTCTGGGAGTGAGTTGGCTGGATATGTCGAGCATCGGCCACCCCGGTACGCGCAGCGTATATCTGGCGGTGCTCTCGAAAGACGATCCGTCGCCACTGGCGCCCGAAAGCGACGAGGAAAAGGCCGCCGACAAAGATAAATCGTCCGATAAAGACTCCGGCAAAGATAAAGATAAGGACGCAGATAAAGACAAAGACAAAGCCAAAACCGAGGAGGCCAAGGATAAGACCAAGGCGCCGCCCGTGGTGCGCATCGACTTCGACGGCATCGGCCAGCGTATCCTGGCGCTGCCCATACCGGAGCGCAACTACCAGGGCCTGTCGGCTGGAAAAGAAGGCGAAGTGTTCCTGCAGGAAGCCTCTCCGGATTTCAACGGGAATGGACCCTCCGCATTCACCATCCAGAAGTTCGATCTGAAGAAGCGCAAAGTCGAAAAGCTGGCCGATAAAGTCTCGGCCTTCGTGGTTTCCGCCAATGGCGAGAAAATGCTGTATCGGCAGGGCGATCAATGGCGCATCGCTCCCACCGCGGAGCCGCCCAAACCGGATGCCGCCGCCCTCAAACTGGCGGATATGGAGGTGTGGATCAACCCGCGTGAAGAATGGAAGCAGATGTACCACGAAGTGTGGCGGATCGAGCGCGACTTCCTGTACGATCCGCACGCCCACGGGCTCGATTTGGCCGCCGCCGAAAAGTTCTATGCTCCGTTCCTGGAAAGCATCTCCACGCGCGACGATCTCAACTACCTTTTCACCGAGATGCTGGGCAATCTCACGTTAGGCCATGTCTTTCTCGGAGGCGGCGATCGTCCCGAGCCGCCCAAGGTTAAAATCGGATTGCTGGGCGCGGATTATTCTATCGAGAACGACCGCTACCGGTTCGCCAAAATCTACAATGGGGAAAACTGGAATCCGCAGCTCCGCGCGCCTCTCACCCAACCCGGTATCAACGTCAAAACCGGCGATTATCTGCTGGCGGTCAATGGCCGCGAAGTGCACGGTTCCGACGAGATTTTCAGCTTTTTCCAGGAGACGGCGGGGCGCCAGGTGGTGCTTAAGGTCGGCCCCGACCCAACCGGCACGGGCGCGCGCGAGGTGACCGTCGTGCCCGCTGACGACGAGTTCGGGCTCCGCCACCTGGATTGGGTCGAATCCAACCGGCGCAAGGTCGACCAGTTGACCGGCGGCCGCGTTGCCTATGTCCATCTGCCGGACACGGCGAACGGCGGGTACACCAGTTTTAATCGCTACTTCTTCGCCCAAACAGGCAAGGAAGCCGCCATATTGGACGAACGCTACAATCACGGCGGCGATTTGGCCGACTACATCATCGACCATCTGCGGCGTCCGCTAATGAGCCTCATGATGACGCGCGAGGGCCACGATTCCGCCAGCCCCGCCGGCGCCATCTACGGACCCAAGGTCATGATCGTCAACGAATTCGCGGGATCGGGCGGCGACGCCATGCCCTGGTATTTCCGCAAAGCGGCCATCGGTACCCTCGTCGGCAACCGTACCTGGGGCGGCCTGGTGGGAATCTACGATTACCCGGAACTCGTCGATGGCGGCCGCGTCACCGCGCCGCGCGTGGCGATCTATGGGCTGAAGGGCGAGTGGGAGGTGGAGAACCACGGCATCACCCCGGACGTGGAAGTCGACATGGATCCCGCGCTGGTACGCCAAGGGCACGATCCGCAGCTTGAAAAAGCGGTCGAAGTCGTGATGGAACAACTCAAGAAGAATCCGCTGCCGGACTACAAGCGTCCCGACTACCCGAATTACCACCAAAAAGTGGGAATGTGACCGTGGGGCGGTTTACCGGCCAATCCGGGAAATAGCGGATACTTCTGGATGCCCGAATGCCGGCCATCGGGCGAATCGCGCGGCACATCGCCGCGGCCGGGTGGTTTCACTATTTGGGCGCCGCCCATGCGCTCCCCTTTTATGTCATAATTCCTGCATGTCCGCCGTTGCTGTCGTCAAGATGGAGCCCAAGTCGGAGGGCATCCTCACCCCGCGCAAGAAGCGGCCTAAGGAGCTTGCGATCGTCACCGAATGCTGCACCGGCTGCGCCGGGTCGCCGGCCTGCGTGCCGTATTGTCCGGTGGCCGATTGCATGTATTGGGTGCCGGACGAAGACCACGTGCCTTTCGGCCACATCGAAGTGGACCCGGTGCTCTGCATCGGCTGCAAGAAATGTACCAGCAAAGGGCCGGACGGAGCCTTCCTGGACGGGTGCCCGTGGGACGCCATCGAGATGGTTCCCATCGAGGAAGTGGAAGCCATGGTCGGCTTCAAGATGCCCGTCTGACATGAGCCTGGAAATTCAGCAGCGCGAACACGAAGGCATCGTGATTCTCGACGCCAAAGGCCGCATCACCGTGGGCGCGGAGGCTGGCTATTTGCGCGAAAAAGTAGCCGCGGTCACCGCTTCCGGATCGAAGAATATGATCCTGAACCTGGCGCACGTCGACTACATCGACAGCACCGGCCTGGGCGCGCTGGTCATGTGTGCCACCACCCAGCGCAAGGCCGGCGGCGCACTCAAGCTGCTGAACCTGAATCGCCGCAATATCGAGCTTCTGGTGATGACCAAGCTCGCCACGGTGTTCGACCTGTTCACCGATGAGCAGGACTCCGTGAACAGTTTCTTCCCGGACCGCGCCATCAAAACCTTCGATATCCTGAGCTTCGTCGAGCAGATGAAGAAAGAAGAGTAGCGGCCGCATGCGGCTGCTGGTGATTGGCGGAGTGGCCGCCGGCCTGAGCGCCGCCGCGCGCGCGCGCCGCATCGACCCGGACCTCGAAATCGTGGTCCTCGAAAAGGGTCCCGACATATCCTATGGCGCGTGCGGTCTGCCGTACTATCTGGAAGGGCGCGTGCCGCGGGCCGAACAACTCGCGGTCTACACGGCCGAATATTTCCAGAAAGAGCGCGGCATCGCGGTACGCACGGGTGCCCGCGTGGTTTCGATCTTCCATCCCCGCCGCGAGGTCGCGCTGGAAGGCGGCGAGCGCGTGCATTACGACAAACTGGTAATCGCCACCGGCGCGCGCCCGCGGACCGCAGACTTCTCCGCCGCCAACCTTCCGCACGTCTTCACCCTGCACACGCTCACTGACGCCAAACGCCTCAAAACGTATCTGCGCGAGAAGCAGCCCAAGAGCGCCCTGGTAGTGGGCGCGGGATACATCGGGCTGGAGACGGCGGATGCGCTGCGGCGCAATGGTCTGGCGGTCACGGTGGCCGAGCAGAGCCCGCATGTGCTGGGCCGCGAAGATGCCGGGTTGACCGCGGCCGTGCATCAGCGCATGGAACGCTTTCGGGTAGAGTTGCAATTGGGCGCCCGCATATCGGATCTGGCGGGCCGCGAGCTGGTGGTCCTGGCCACCGGGCTGGGGCCGAATGTGGAGATCGCCACCGAAGCTGGGGTAGAGATCGGCCGCACCGGCGCGCTGCGCGTCGATGAGCACATGGAGACCAACCTACCAGGCATCTACGCCGCGGGCGATTGCGCCGAAGCGCTGCATCTGGTCACCGGACGGCCGGCATACATCCCGTTGGGGACCACGGCCAACAAAATGGGACGCGTGGCGGGCGCCAATGCGGCGGGCCGGCGCGAACGCCTGGGCGGCGTGGCCGGCACGGCTATCCTGCGGATCTTCGGCATGGGCATAGGATTCAGCGGGCTATCCGTGGAGCAGGCGCGGCGCGAGGGATTTTCGCCCATTTCGGCGCGCATTACGGCGCACAGCCGCGCCGGGTATTTCGATGGCAAGCCCATCACCGTGGAACTGGTGGCCGACGCCGGATCGCGCCGCCTGCTGGGCGGAACCGTGTGGGGCGAGGATGGTGTCGAGGGGCGCGTCAACGTAATCGCCACCGCGCTCAGCGGGCGCATGCGCGTCGCGGATGTGGAGCAGTTGGATCTCGGCTATGCGCCGCCTTTTGCCACCGTGTGGGATCCCGTTCTGATTGCCGCGCAGCAGTTGAGTAAAATGGTCTGAGCTCATGTCATTCGTCAAAGTCGCCAGTCTTTCACAACTGCCCGCCGATTCGGTCACCGAAGTCACGGTGGGCAGCGATCAATACGCTCTCTGCAATGTGGGCGGGCGCGTCTCCGCGATCGGCGGAACCTGCCTGCACCGCGGCGGACCGCTGGGCCAGGGCGCGCTGCACGGCCATTACGTGGTCTGCCCCTGGCACGCCTGGGAATGGGACTGCCGGACCGGCGCTAACGCGTTCGACGCCGGCCAGAAGGTCCCCGTCTACGCGGTGCAGGTGGAAGGCGACGACATCCTGCTCGAAGTGCCGGAACGTGCCTGAACTTCCCGAAGTCGAAACGGTGGTGCGTTCGATTGCCCGGATTGTGGGCAGGCGCATCGTCTCGGCCGAGTTCACCTGCGCGCGTATCCTGCGCGGCGACCCGGACCAGATGAGCGCCATGCTGGCAGGCCGGCGGATTCGCGGCGTGCACAGGCGCGGCAAGTTCATCGTGATCGAACTGGATGCCGGAGACTTCCTGGTGGTGCACCTCGGCATGACCGGCAAGCTCCTGTTGGGCGGCACGCCGGGACGCCATACGCACGCCATTTTCAATCTCGACCGGGGCGTGCTGCGCTACGAAGACCAGCGCCAGTTCGGGAAGATCGAGGCCGGCCAGGGGTTGCCGGCGCGCGTGGAGAAGCTTGGTCCGGAGCCGCTGGAAGTGACCGTCGCGGAGTTCGCCGCGCGGCTGAAGCGGCGCAAGGCGCGCATCAAGTCCGTGCTGCTCGATCAGCACTTCGTGCGCGGTGTGGGCAACATCTATGCCGATGAAGCGCTCTTCCGCGCGGGCATTCACCCGTTAGCCATCGGGGCCAGATTGCGCCCGGAGCGCGTGAAGCGGCTGCACACCGCGGTAGTGGAAGTCTTGACCCAGGCGATCGAAAAAGGCGGCTCCTCGATCTCCGACTACGTGGATGCGGACGGGCGAAAGGGCTTTTTCCAGTTCGAGCACCGCGTCTACCAACGCACCGGCGAGCCCTGCGTGACGTGCGGCGCGCCCATCCGGCGCACATTGGTTGCGCAACGCGGCACGCATTACTGCGCGAAGTGTCAAAAACGGTAGCTGTTCTATAGCGGCGTGAGCGGCCGGGTTTCGGTACCCATGCGCAGCACGTGCGTCATCGAGGCGTCGGGCGGCGGCGTCAGCAGGGTGGGCCGGAGCATGATCAGCACGCGATCCTGGCTATCGCTGTTGGTGACGTTGCTGGTCAGCGGTCCGAGCAGCGGCACGCGGGCCAGCCCCGCGATGCCCGCCAAGCTGCGGGCTTCTTCATCGTCGATCAACCCGGCGACTACCGCCCATTCCCCCATCTTCAGCGACACATCCGACTTCAGAGACCGGTTGGAGATCACCGGGATCCCGTTGAGAGCCGCGCCCCCCAGAACCTTGAATTCGGCCTCCACGGTCAGGGTCACATCGCCGGTGCCGTGCACGTGGGGCGTGGCCTTCATGGAAAGGCCGAGGTCTTCGAAGGTAAAGGATGGCGGCGGTTGGTAGGCTCCCGGCCCGCTGAAATTGGACGGTCCGAAATATCCCGAGGTCAAAATGGGATACTTTTGCCCCACTTTGATGGTGGCGGGTTGGCCATCGACGGCGCGCGCGCTGGCCTGCAGCAGGAGTTTGCTGTCGGAACGCGACAGCGACGCGACCAGTTGCAGGTTCGCAATGCCGATGCCGATCAGGGCCGCTCCGCCGCCGAAACGCAGCATACCCGAAATGTTCTGCGCGAGCTGCGGCACGTTCTGCATGAAAGTGCTGAACGACGCCAGCGGGAAGGAACTCGGCAGCGGCAGGCCGTAGTTCAGGTTCTTGCTCTTGGTCAACTCCACGAAGTCCATTTCCACCATCACCTGGGCGCGCGGATGGAGCAGGTCCTCGAAGAGCTGCTTCGCGGGCAGGACTTTCGAGACGGCATCCCGCATCACCACGATATTGGCGTGGCTATCCCAGGCGATCTTCTGGATCCCGCAGGTCTGTTGCACGGCGGTGACCATGGAAGTCAGATCCTGCTGCGTGGTGGGCTCCGGCAGGGGAATGATCACGGCCGCGTAGGGCTCTTCCTCCTTGCGCTTTTGGGGAGTGTCTTTCACCACCATGAAGAGCCGATCCGAGATGGGCACCAGAAAGGAGCCGGTGACGGCTTCAAGGGCGTGCAAAGCATCGCGGTAATCGGCCTGATCCATCTGGAACCGCAGCGTTGCGGTGGCTTTATAGTCTCCATCGAAGACACAATCGAGGCCGAAGGCGCGCGCCACGGTTTCGAAGAGACTTTTGGCGTTGGCGCGCAGGTCGAAATCCTTACGCCCGGGCTGGGCGTTCAGTTTGGTGGGAGGCAGGGGTTTGTGGGCTTCCGCGATGTCCAGCAAGGTGGGCGCGGGCAATTCCGGAGTGTCCGCATCCGGCGCGGCGTCCGCCCCGGATGAGTCGGGGGATAAGTCGGAGGATGCGTCGCCCGGCTCCACGGCTATGGAGGCGGCCGCCAGTGGCGGCGTCACCCTGGTTTCCAAAGCCGCGCGGGTCTGCAGGGCCAGGCTGCGCGACCAATAGAGGTGGTTGTTCGGCTCCAGCGCCGCGGCCTCCGAGTAGAGCAGATAGGCGCGCGCGATGTGGCCGGCTTTCTCGGCCTTGCGTCCTTCGCGGTAAAGCTTGCCGGCCTCCGAGGCCCACATACTGGTGGCGAGCGACAGGGCCAGCAGCAGGGGAAATATGCGCACAAACGATTGACGCGCCGGGACCGCCGTGCGTGCAGAGAAAAGCGCGCGCACGGGTATGATGGAATCTGATGAAGGGTATGGCCGAACTGCAAGCGTTTCTGGAGCACCATTGGAGGCAACTGATCGGTCCCGCCTGCGTGCTCGCGCTGACCCTGGCAGTGGGTTATGCGGCGAAGCGCGTCATGATGCGGCTGCTGCGCGGCTGGGGCGCGCGTAGCACGACATCCAATGCCCAGATCGTGATCAACGCCTTTCAGGGCCCGTTCATGGTTTGGGTGCTCATTCTGGGCACGCACCTGGCCATGCAGTCCTCCGACCTGCCCGTGCGCGCCACGCTGTGGATCGGGCGGATGCTGCTGGTGCTGTGGATTCTATCGCTCACCGTGGTCTGTTCCCGCCTGGCCGGCAATCTGATCCGCTTCCACGGCAAGGGCATTCCCGGCGCCCTGCCGGTGACCACGCTGACCCAAACCCTCGCGCAGCTTGCCGTGGTGATCTTCGGCTTCCTGGTGCTGCTGAACCAGTTGGGCATATCCATCACGCCGATTCTGACGGCCTTGGGAGTCGGCGGCCTGGCCGTGGCCCTGGCGTTGCAGGATACGCTTTCGAACCTGTTCGCGGGCTTCTATGTGGCGGTAGCGGGGCAAGTGCGGCTGGGCGATTATATCCGCCTCAATACGGGCGAGGAAGGCTATGTCACCGATATCGGTTGGCGCAGCACCACCATCAGGGCGCTTTCGAATAACATGATCATCATTCCGAACAACAAAGTGGGGCAGGCCATCGTCACGAATTTCAATCTGCCGGAGAAGCGCCTGGGAGTTTCGATCCAGGTGGGCGTATCTTACGACAGCGATCCCGACCGCGTGGAGCAGGTCTTGCTCGACGAAGCTCAGACGGCCGCGCGCGAAATCCCCGGCATGCTGGCCGACCCGGCGCCCGGCGTAAGCCTCGATCCGGGATTCGGCGATTCGGCGCTGGCCTTTACGCTCGGTTACAGCGTGCGGGAATTCGGCGATCAGTTCAGCGTGCGTCACGAACTGCGCAAGCGGATTCTTAAGCGCCTGCGGCGGGAGAAGATCGATATGCCGTTTCCCACACGAACGGTTTACGTGCGCGGCCCCGGAGAATCGTGATGAGACTGGCCGCCGCGCTGATCCTGGGTGGTTTCGTGGTTTCCAGCGCGGCCGCGGTGGACCTGAAGCCGGAAACCGTGCAGGCTTTCGATCGCTACATCCGCGACACAGAGACCCGTCTGGACCAACGACTGCTGCCGGGCGCGGCCTTCCTGTGGGTGGACGAAGATCCGCAGCGCCTGGTCCAGGTGCGGCAGGGGCAAGTGGCCATCGGCAATCGCAACAGCAAAGATATCGTCGCGGTTCCCGGCGGATTGATCCACGATTGGATCGGCGCGGTGTTCATTCCGGGAGCCGGCCTCGAGAAGGTCCTCGCATTGGTGCAGGATTACGATCGCAACCAGGACAACTATAAACCCGAAGTGCTGGCATCGCGCCTGGCCGGCCGCAACGGAAACGACTTCAAAGTGTACCTGCGGCTGATGAAGAAGAAAGTCATTACCGTCATCCTGGATACGGATTATGACGTGCGTTATTTCCCGATGAGCGGCGGGCGCAGCCGCAGCCGCGCTTACAGCACGCGCATTGCGGAGGTCCAGGACGCCGGCAAGCCCGAAGAGCGTCTGCTGCCGCCGGGCCATGACGACGGATTTCTGTGGCGCTTGTACACTTACTGGCGATTTCAGGAGCGCGACGGCGGCGTGTATGTGGAGTGCGAAGCCATCTCGTTGACGCGCGGAATCCCATCGGGACTGGGCTGGCTGGTGCAGCCGATTATCACGACTCTGCCGCGCGAATCCCTGGCGAATACTTTGCGGGAGACGCGCGCGGCCTACGGCCGGAATTGACCCGCCGCCCTTGGCGCACGCTTTAGCCGGCTGGCCTGTGGCTGCCGCCAAGTACCTTTGTTTTCAGCGCAAAAATTTTTGGCGGCAAGCCACAGATTGTTCAATCCGGGGCTTCCCGGTGGCCCGGCTGAAAGCCGGCTGCGGGCTAAATAGCCCGCCCTCCAAAACCGAAAAGGGGCGCCTGGCGGATGACGGGGCAGGGCGGATTGGGGGAGGATTGGGGAAATGTGGCGGGCTCTGGCTTCGCTTCGTAATTCATTGAATTCGAAGGGGTTGGCGGCGGATTTGGCGGTTCAGGGGCGGGGGATTCGGGCGGGAGCGGGGCTTCAGGGGCGGCGGGACACTGCGCGCTGCGGGCGGCCTGGAGGGCTTTGAGGTGCTTCATGCCGCGTTCGATCGAACGCTCGATGGCGGTTTCGTAGCGGGCGAGGCGGGTGAAGTTGTCGGGGCCCTTGCCACCTTCCATGAAGGCGCGGGCGAGGAGGTCGTCCGGTTCGTGGGGATCGGGCGGGGTGTGTTGGCCGTCGCGGTTCATGTAGAATTCGTGATCCGTCTGTCTTTTTAGGTCCATGCGGGTCAGAATTACGGATTCTTCGCGGTAGATGCCGGTTTCGAGGGCAAAGGCGCGGTCGAGACGCCATTGGGCGGCGGCGATGCGTTGGACGACCAGTTCTTCGCTGTCGCCGACGGGGCAGAGGTGGTCGTGGAGATCCTGGAGAAGGCGGAGGAAGGCATCGGGATCCTCGCCTTCGAGGATGAAGTGTTTGTCGCCGGAGAGGCCGTGGGTAAGGCCGTTGCGGCTGGAGGCGGCTTTGCCCTCGGGGGTGCGCGGGCCGGTAGATTTCTGGGCGTTTTGGCGGTTGGCTTCCGCCTGCTGTTGGGAAAATTTCCGATCGTGATGGCTTTTCATTGATTTTGGGGCGCGGGTATGGCCCTTCCTTTCGATTACAGGCTAGCGCGCGGATTTGGGATAACGGGATATTATTCACGTAAACTGTTGAAAAAGAGGGGAGAAAATGTTGGGCAAGGCTGTCACTGAAAACCGGCGGACTGAAGTCCGCCGCAGCAGGCTGAAGCGTGCGCCGCGGGGGCTGCGGCCGGCTATCACGAGAAAGTCCGAATTTGTTTCGCTTGCATTTCTCTTTTTCTTCGCCCACAATATACAGAGAGGAATGCTCCAATGGCTTTAACCCGCCGCCAAAAGCAAGTGCTGGATCTGATCGCGAAATTCGTGGATGAGAACGGCTACAGCCCCAGCTACGAGGAACTCGCGCAAGGCTTGAACCTGACGTCGCTCGCCACCGTGCACAAACATATCGCCGCGCTAACGACCAAGAATTATCTGAAGCGCGGATTCAACCAGAGCCGCTCGCTGGAGATGGGTCCCAAGTACGTGCAGGAGAACCGCCGCCATCGCGAGACCGCCGCGCTGGAGATCCCGCTCTTAGGGCGCATCGCCGCCGGATTGCCGGTGGAGTCCGTCGAACAGCGCGCCACGTTGAGCTTTGCCGATTTCGTGGGACACGCGGGCACCTTCGCGCTCGAAGTACGCGGCGAGTCGATGATCGGCGACCACATCTGCGACGGAGATATGGTTCTGCTGGAACAGGCGGCCGAAGTGCACGATGGCGATATCGTTGTGGCGCTGGTTGAGGGCTCCGAGACCACCCTCAAGCGCTTTTACCGCGAGCCGGGAGGCAAGGTACGGCTACAGCCCGCTAACCCCGCCCTGCAGCCGATCGTTGTGCCGGCCGCGGACGTACAGATACAAGGGCGCCTCTTAGCCGTCCTGCGCAAATATAAGTAACTTGACTTATCGCGAAAGTACTTCTGGTTCCTGCTTCAGTTTGCGACTGACATAGTCGTGGCGCCGCACAACTCTTGTTCGGCGCGCAGCCAGTCTTCTTCGGAAGAACCGCCTTGATAGCCGCGCGCTTCCCAGTAGGAGTATGCGAGTTGAGCGATTTCATCGAACGTTGGAGTGGGGGCTGGGGATGCCGCGGCGGCTGGTGCTAAAACATTCTCGGGCTTCTCTGTCGCGGCGGAATTCCTGTGCTTACGTGTGGACGCAACCTTGGCGCGCGCGGGAGCGGCGCCGGAAGACACTACAGGCTCGGAACTGGACTTTCTCTTAGTTGCCATACAAGGTATTTCTCTCCCTTAACTTCAACTTGATCACTCAATTTTAGCAAACTTCACGCCGCGTGCCGCAAAAAGTTTTTATCAATTCCATCAGCATTTACCGTGAGGTTTCAGACAATCGCGACGTTTCAGACAACGACGTCCGAGGCGAGGTATATTAATGTTAGCGTGCGATCCCGATTGATAAATGCGCTGCTGCTGGGGCTCATGGCGGCCAACTCGCACGGCGCGCCGCCGCGGGTGCTGGCAGTTGACGTCACCGGCATGATCCATCCGGTGACCGCGGAAATCCTCGCGCGCGCCATCCAACAAGCCAAACAGGAAAACGCCGCATTGCTGCTGGTGCGGCTGAATACGCCGGGCGGCTTGATGGATGCCATGCGCGAGTCGATCGAAGAGATTGTGGCTGCGCCTATGCCGGTAGTCACTTTCGTGACGCCCAGCGGCGCGCGCGCGGCCTCGGCCGGCTTCTTCATCCTGGAGGCCGGAGACGTAGCCGCCATGTCGCCGGGTACCAATACAGGCGCGGCGCATCCCGTGATGATGGGCGGTGAGATGGACGCCGTCATGAAGCAGAAGGTCGAGAACGATGCGGCGGCATCGCTGCGCAGCATCGTGTCGCAGCGCGGGCGCAACAGCGCACTGGCCGAGAAAGCCATCCGCGAGAGCCAATCGTTCACCGGCAAAGAAGCCCTCGACAATCATCTGATCGAGTTACTCGCGAACGACGACCGGGACCTGATGGATAAACTCGACGGCCGCGAAGTGACTCGCCTGGATGGCACGCACGTAGTGCTGCACACGCGCGGCGCCGCCATCGAAGTCTACGAAAAGAATCTGCGCGAGAAGATCATCTCCGCCGTCGCCGATCCCAACATGGCGCTGGTTCTGCTGGTGCTGGGCGCGCTGGGCATCTACGTGGAGTTCACCTCGCCAGGTTTGATTGTGCCGGGCATCCTGGGTGCCATCATGGCGCTGCTGGGTTTGTCCGCGCTGTCCGTATTGCCCATCAACTGGCTCGGCGCGGCGCTACTGCTGCTGGCCTTCACGCTGTTCATACTGGAAGCGAAATTCGCTACGCACGGGGTTCTCGGCGCGGGCGGCGCCTTATCGATGGTGCTGGGCGCGGTCATGCTGATCAACAGCCCCGTTCCGGAAATGCGCATTCATCTGTCCACCGCGATTGCCTTAGCCCTGCCGTTCTCGCTCATCACCATGGGATTGCTCACGCTGGTGGTGCGGGCGCGCCGCAACAAGGTGGTCACGGGCAGCCAGGGAATGATCGGGGAGATCGGAACGGCCGTTACGCCGCTGGCGCCGGAAGGCAAGATTTTCGTGCGCGGCGAATACTGGAATGCTACGGCGCCGGCCGCGGCGTCAGGCATACCGGCGGGCACGCGCGTACAAGTCACCGCCATTGATCAACTCAAACTCACGGTGGAACCGCTTCCGCCGCGGAACGGAGCCTCAACATGATCGACGTCACGAGTTTCACTACGATCGTCATTATCATCGTGGTGCTGTACCTGATTTCTTCCATCAAGATCCTGCGCGAGTATGAGCGCGGCGTCATCTTCCGGCTGGGCCGGCTGCTGGCGGAGCCCAAAGGGCCCGGCGTCATTCTGGTATTCGCGCCCGTCGACCGCATCGTGCGCGTTTCGCTGCGCGTGGATACGCTTGAAGTTCCCGCGCAGGACGTGATCACGCGCGACAACGTGACCGTGAAGGTGAACGCCGTCGTCTACTTCCGGGTGCTCGAACCGCGCCTGGCCGTCGTGGAAGTATCCAATTTCCTCTATGCGACGTCGCAACTGGCGCAAACCACGCTGCGCAGCGTGCTGGGCGAAGTCGAGTTGGACGAACTGCTGAGCCAGCGCGACAAACTCAACGTGCGGCTGCAATCCATTCTGGACCAGCACACCTCGGCTTGGGGCGTGAAAGTAACCATGGTCGAAGTAAAGCAGGTGGATTTGCCCGACCAGATGATCCGCGCCATCGGCCGCCAGGCCGAGGCCGAACGCGAGCGGCGCGCCAAGATCATTCACGCCGAAGGTGAGTACAGCGCTTCCGAGAAACTCGCCATGGCGGCCAAGGTGATCCAGGAACAGCCCGTCGCGATCCAGTTGCGCTATCTGCAGACGCTGGTCGAAATCGGCACCGAAAAAAATACCACCATCGTTTTCCCCCTGCCGCTCGATATACTGTCATCTTTGGAGCGCGCCCTGAGCAAGTTGGGCGACCCATCCAAACCGGCTAATCCATGAAGAACAACGAAACTGGCGAATTTGAACTGGTGCTGGGCAACCGGCAGTTGCTCAGCGGATTTTTCATCGTAGTGATCCTGTTCGCGGTATTTTTCGTGATGGGTTACATCGTAGGGCGAAACTCTACGCCCTCTTCGCAACTCGCCGCGAATCGAGAGCCGGCTAGCGCGCCGGCAACCGATCGCCCGCAGCCGGCTTCGGGGTCGGCGCCCGCGCCGGTGAATCCGCCGTCCGCCGCGGCCGACACACCCAAAGACGATACCGGCGCCAATTCGCCGGCCGAGCCGCAGCCCACCACGCAGCCGGCCCGCCAAGCCGAAACCAAGACTTCCGCTCCCCCATCCGCGCCCGCCGTGGCCGCGCCCGTCGAGCCGGCTCCCGGCGAGACTTATCTGCAGGTAACGGCCGTGAAGCAGGATGTGGCCGAGACCGTCGCGCGGACGCTGAAGGACAAGGGCTTCCCCGCCGTCCTCTCGCCGGGTCCCGCCGGCAAAACCCGCGTCCTGGTGGGGCCGTACGCGGACCTGAGCAAGCTGGGGCAAGCCAAAGCGGAGCTCGAACGCCTGGGCTTCTCACCCTTTGTGAAAAGATAGAGACGTGGGCGACGCCTTAGTGCAGATCCGGGGGGCAGCGCCGCGCTTGCCCGAGTGGGCGCGCAAGAGCGCCACGCATTACGAAGCGCTGCATCGCCTGAAAGCCGATTTGCGGCGTCTCAATCTGCACACGGTCTGCGAATCCGCGCGCTGCCCGAACATCCACGAGTGTTTCGCGCGCGGCGCGGCCACCTTCATGATCCTGGGCAACCTGTGTACGCGCGGCTGCGGATTCTGTTCCGTGCCGAAAGGCTCGCCCGCCAAGCAGGACATGCGGCTCGACCCGGATGAACCCGCCAACGTCGCCCGCATGGCCGCCGCCATGCGTCTCAGTTACGTAGTGATCACCAGCGTGAATCGCGACGATCTCCGCGACGGCGGATCCATGCACTTCGCGGAAACCGTGCGGCAGGTGCGCGGCGCGTTGCCCGAAGCGCGCGTGGAGGTGCTCACGCCCGATTTTTGCGGCGACCTGCAGGCCGTGGCCCGCGTCCTGGACGCCGGCCCGCACGTTTTCAATCACAACATCGAGACCGTGCCGCGGCTCTACCGCCGGGTGCGCCCGCAAGCCGATTATCAGCAGTCGCTCGATGTGCTCGACTTCGCGCGCCGTTATCGCCCCGATATCCTGACCAAATCCGGCTTGATGGCCGGCCTCGGCGAAACCGCGGAGGAAGTGCATGCCGTGCTGTGCGATCTGCGGGCCGCCGGGACAGCCGTCGCCACCATCGGCCAATACCTGCGCCCCACCCGCCGCAATCTGCCGGTAGCGGCCTACATCGAACCTGCGCAATTCGACGCGTATCGCGATTACGGCCTGTCCATTGGCTTCCAGATGGTCTTCAGCGGTCCGCTGGTGCGCAGTTCCTACATGGCCGACCGCGTGAGCGAGGAAGCGCGGCGGGCGGAAAATTGAAATACCTCGGCGCGCTGCTCACCGCGGTCCTGCTGATCCTGGCCTTTCCGCGATTCAACTTCGTTTGGTTCGCTCCCGTGGCCCTGGCTCCGCTGCTGGTCGCGGTCGCGCGCGAGCCCAGCGCGTGGCGCCGCTTTGCCCTCGGTGAAATCGCCGGCGTCGTTTACTGGTTCGGCGTCTGTTACTGGATTCAGGGCGTACTGGCCAACTATGGCGGCTTAAATACGCCGCTGGCATGGCTCGCGTTTCTGCTGTTCTGCCTGATCAAAGCGCTGCACATGGGCGTCTTCGCCGTGCTGGCGGGCCTCCTGATGCGGCGTTGGTGGGCCATGCCCGCGGTGGCCGCGCTGTGGGTGGCTATCGAAGCCACGCATGGATCCCTCGGTTTTGCCTGGATGGCGTTGGGCAACGCAGGCATCGATATGGGACTGCCGATGCGCCTCGCGCCTTTCACCAGCGTCTACGGGCTTTCGTTTGTCTTTATGCTGATGGCCACCGCGCTGGCCCTGGCGGTGCTCGGGCGGCCGCGCCTGCAACTGATGTGGCTGCTTCCCCTGCCGTTCCTCATCTTTCTGCCGGCGCTGCCCGATGCCCGCCGGGGCCGCGAGACGGCCGTCCTGGTGCAGCCCAATATCTCGGAAGACACGGAATGGACGCCCGAATCGGTGGACCGCATGCAGCGAAACCTGGCCGCATTGTCCCTGCGGGCGGTGCTGAGCGGCGGAGACGAACATCCCGCGCTGGTGGTCTGGCCGGAAGTGCCCGCGCCGCTCTATTACGATGCGGACGCGCGCTTCCGCGGCTATGTGACTGGCCTGGCGCGCGCGACCCATACCGATTTGCTGCTGGGAGTAGTGGCGCATACGCCCCAAGGCGCGCCGCTGAACTCGGCCATCCTGGTATCGCCGGAAGGTCAGGTACTCAGCCGCTATGACAAAGTCAACCTGGTGCCTTTCGGCGAGTTCGTCCCGTGGCCATTCGATTTCGTCAAGCGGATTACCACCGAGGCGGGCGATTTCACACCCGGAAAACAGGTGATCGTGTCGCCCATCGATGGCCACAAACTGGGTACCTTCATCTGCTACGAATCGGTATTCCCCAATTTCGTGCGGCGTTTCGCGGCGGAGGGCGCGGAAGTGCTGTTCAACATCTCGAACGACGGCTATTTCGGCAAGAGCGCCGCGCGATTGCAGCATTTGGAAATCGTGCGCATGCGCGCCGCCGAAAACCGCCGATGGATCCTGCGTTCGACCAACGACGGCATTACCGGCACCATCGATCCGGCGGGGCGTCTGCGCGGAACATTGCCGCTATTTGTGGAGGCCGCTTCGCGTACGGGCTTCAGCTACATCCAGGAGCGGACGTTCTACACCCGTTATGGCGACTGGTTCCCGGTGGCGTGCGCGCTGATTGCCGCGGCCCTGCTGATCGTCACGATAATCCCGAAGTGGGCGAATACGTGATGTGCGGTTTGGTTTTGGAGGGCAGGCAATTCTGCCCGCAGCGTGCGCCACGGCCGGGGCCAGTCATCACGAGATAAGTCCAATCGTTTCCGCCCCAGGAGCACTACCGCGCCGCCATTCGATTCTACCGATTCGGGCGCGGTGGCGGCTTCACCAGCAAGCCGAGGCTTTGCTATCACAAACCGTGACGTTATCACGGCTAGTTGACGAACCGGCTCCGCCTGCTACCCTTGAGACAACCGCCGCCAATTCCCGTGGAACCGCGCCACAAGCAAAAGCTCTACTGCTACGTTGACGAGACCGGCCAGGACGCGACCGCGACTTTCTTCGCGGTCGTCGCCGTCGTGAGCGCCGACGAGCAGGAGCAACTTCGCCAGGCGCTCATCGACATCGAACGCGAAGCCGGAACCGGCCACCGCAAATGGCACAAGTCGCGGCCGAAGCGGAGGCTCCGGTATCTGAAACTGGTGCTTGAGAAGAACCTGCTTCGCGGGGACGTTTTCTTCGGCGCGTACCGAAAGCCCACGCCCTACTTTTTCCCATACCTGGAAGTGATCGAACGCGCGATCAAAGCGAAGGCTGAGGCGCGGTACACGGCCAGGGTATACGTTGACGGCATGGACCGCCAAAAGGCGGCCGAGCTAACGAACGCCTTGCGCGATCGCGGTGTGATCCTCGACAGGGTCAAGAGCCGACGCGACGAAAGCGAACCCCTGATCCGACTGGCCGATATGTGGGCGGGCTGCATCCGCGCGGCGATCTTGGGCGGCGGCGATGAGAAGGAGATCCTCGACCGCGCCCTGGATCTTCGCCGGATCTGGGCGCTGCATCCATTGCCAAAAAAAGAAAAAACCCCGTAAACGGGGTTCTCTTGGCGTCCCAGCTATTCTCCCTTGCGGAAGACCAATCTCTGCCGAACGGGCAGGCCTTCACCGAGACTCGTACTTTCATCCTATGCCATTGGAAAAAACAAGTCAACCGGGCTACGCGAGTCGTGGTTACCACGAGCAAAGCAGCTGACGCAAAACGGACCAGGCCCCCTTTTTATCGGGGGTTCTCCGCACCCGGCGATTGGCGCGGCCCGGGTCAGCGTGGATAACCTCCCGCGATCCTCTTAACAAACCCGTGGAAGCGATGGTACCACGCGCCGCCCGGAAGATACATGAACGGGCACTCGCCCCGAATTACCGGAATCCCCTGCGACTCGCAAAACTGGATAGCGGAGGCGCTCGCGGCGCCCGCGCCCACGCCACGGAACATCCAGACCTGCTTGATGCCGGCGCCTTCGCAGTCCCGCACCAGCCGATCGGTCACTGCCGGCGCGGTCATGAACAGCGCGCCTTCCACCGGGGGCTGAATCTCGGCCAGCGTATGAAAACACGCCTGCCCTTCGATTTCATCGGCGTCCGGATTCACCGGCACGGCATGATATCCGCGCGCCACGAGTTCGCGGAAGAGAACCCGGGAGAAGTTCGCGGCCTGGCGGGAAACTCCCACCACCGCGAACCGGTCGAGGTCCAGAAAATCGTGCACCTGTCGAAGGCTGGTCATATCGGAGTCCTTTGTCCCAATTATACGCGCGCCGGCGAGACTGGGCTGCGCGTTTCGTTTCGGCAGGGTATGCTAGTTTAGATCGGCGTACGGGATTACGTGGAAACCTCTCAATTTGACGAACGGTACATCGCGGGCCTTCGCAATCGCGACCCGGAAGTGGAATCCCATTTCGCCGCTTATTTTAGAACGCCCGTCTGGCTCAAAGCCAGAAGGCAGTTGCGCACGCCGGAGGAGGCCGAAGATACCGTCCAGGAAACCTTGCTGCGGTCCTTGCGCTACTTCAATTCGGGCAAGAGCCTGGAGTTTCCCGAGCGGCTGCCGGCCTTCGTTCTATCTGTTTGCCACAACGTGATCCTGGAGCGCTTGCGCGCCAAGGGCCGCGACCGGCAAGCCCCTGAAAACACCCGGGAACTCGTGGATCATCGCGCCAATCCGGAGCTGCAAGTGGTCACCGAACAGCGCAAGCAGTTGGTGTGGGAAATTGTTGAACGAACTGCCGGCTAAGGACCGCGAGCTCCTGCTGGCCCTGCTGGAAGAGATGGATACGGAGGATCTGTGCAGGCGGTTCGGCGTGAAACCGGCTTACCTCCGGGTGCTTTTATACCGGGCACGCCAGCGTTTTCGGACCGAACTGGAAAAGAGGGAAGCCAAGGGCCGGACCAGCACCCAGGGCGCGGTGTGAAACGTCCGGGGGCCTGGCGTCACTTATAAGGTGGGGAATACCATGGACCATTCCGAGGCGGCAAGCGGTCAAGCCGTGGAGCGTTATCTCCTGGGCGAAATGGCCGAGCCCGAGGCGGAAGCCTTCGAGCAACACTTTTTCGAGTGTACGGTGTGTACCGAAGAACTGGCATCCGGGGCACTCCTGGTGGATAATCTACGCGCGTCGCCGGCGCCGGAAGCCAGTCGTCAGGCTGCCGCCCGGCCGCTGAAGGCCCGCCACGCATTTGGGCAATGGTGGAGACGGCCGCTATTCGCCGCGCCGGCCTTTGCCGCCATCGCCCTGGCATTTACCGTGGCGTACCAGGCGCGTGAGTTGGCCCGCCTGGACCAGCCGCAGGCGCTGCTCGCATACACGCTGAAGTCCGCGAGCCGTGGGGAGCGAAACCGCATTCTTTTGCAGCCCGGCGCGAGTCGTTTCGCGATCAGCCTTGAGTTAACGGACTCCTCGTTCCCCGCCTATCGGTGTGCCGTCTACGACAGCTCCGGGAGCCTGCGCTTTTCCGTCGATACCGCGGCGCCCGGAGCGGGCGTCCCGCTGAATCTCCTCGTTCCGGAGCGAAGTCTGGCGCCGGGAAGTTATATCCTCAAAGTCTTCGGCCTGCGCGGCTCCTTAGCCGGGCCGGAAATCACGCACTATTCATTCGATGCAGTCCTACAACCACAATAAGGAGACCACATGATCGAGCGCTTTCGGTATCACGCTTTCACCACGGGTGTTTCCGGGCGAATCACCCATCCCTTCGACGAAATCATTCCCGTGCAGGCCTCCCTGGCCTTGCCGGAAACGGGAGGATTTGGCACGGTCCGCGTGGATCGCTTCGATTTCCGCGGCATTCTGTCGTTTGAATCGGCACAGGCCCTGGTGGCCGGTTCTTTCACGCCTCGGACCCAGTCGTTCGACTCGGTGGCCACCGTCACCGTCACCGGCCTCAATATTCTGGGCATGGTGACGGCGGACCGGATCGTCGCGCGCATCGCTTCGTCGCACCCCCAGGATCCGGAGCGCGGGCACTCCATCACGCCGCTCGGTTGTTATTTCGAAAACCTGCGCATCGCCGGATATCCCGTCGATCTGGACCTGGCCACCGGCACGTTCACCAAGCTGGATACGCACGCCAAAGTGTGCGCCGCGTATAAGGAAAACCAGGACGGCTTCCGCGAGGAATTCGACAAGCTAACGCTGACCGGCCGGGACAACATCCCCGACTTGCTCCGCCAGTATTTTCCGTATGCCGGGCCGAAAAGCGCCCGCGCCATCGAGGAATCGAACGGTGTGATCGCCTGCACCCTGGTGCGTGGCATCCGCGGCTTGCCGCCCGAGCTCGCGCCCGTGGGCCACGTCATCCGCTTGCGGGATTTCGGAAGCATCCGCCTGGCCGAGTTCAAGATCACCGGCACCGAACGCAGCATCATGATGTTGCAGGTGGATCTCGGCTGCACGCCCACCGGCGGCGGAGGGATCGGCGGCGCGTCGGGTAACGGCTCGGGTTGGTAGCCATGCGGGTTGCGCTCGTCTTGCTCCTGGCGCTGGCCGGGTGCGGAGACCGTCAGGCGCACTCCGTCGAGTCCCTCTACCTGAATGCCCGCACGTTGATGCGCAGCGAGCATTACCCGGCGGCACGGTCGCAGATGGAACTCGCCCTCCGCCGCGCCGGGCCGGCTTCTCCCTGGTATTGGAAGCTGCGCCTGCTGAACGTCGAAATCCTGATCGGCCAGCGGGAAGCGAAACGCGCCCGCGAAGCGCTCGCATTCCAGTTGCCCTCCGGCCCGCAGTGGACCGAAGAGTGGGCGCGCTACCGGCTGTGCCAGGCCAACATCGCGTCTCAGGAGCAGCGCCGGCCCGAAGCTTTGGCCCGGCTCGACGAAGCTCAGCCCCTGGCGGCCGCGGCTGGATCGCCCGGCCTGTTGGGAGAAATCGAATTCCGGCGCGCGAGTCTCGCCGGCGCCGAGCTGGGATTGCGCCACGTCATGGATGAAGCCGTGCGCCGCAACGATCATTACCTCGCGATCAAAGCCGAAGGCAATCTCGGCATGCTGCGCATGAACCAATACCGCTACGAGGAGGCAATCCCCTGGTTCGGCAAGGCGCTGCAGGATGCCCAGGCATTGGGCGCAGCCGATTCCGAGCCGCGCTCCATGCTGAACCTGGGCTGGTGCTACTACCGCTTGGGCGAAGTGGACAAGGCCCAGCAGCTCTTTCGGGACGCCGAACCGAAATTTGAGCTGGAGGGCAACCGCTTCGATAGCCAGGTGTGTATCGGCAGCATCGCCAGCACGCTCTATAGCCGGCACGAATATGCCGCGGCGGCGGCCGGTTACCAGCGGGCCCTCCAGATGGCCACCACCCTGGGCAACCGCTTGCAACGCGCGAATTGGCTCGATAACCTCGCCAAGGTTTCGCTCAAACAAGGCGATTGGAACGGCGCCGAACACTACAACAACCAGGCCTGGGCCCTTTGGAAGGACCCGCAAGACCCCGGCGCGGAGGCTCACTCCATGGACAACGCGGGCTACATCGCCGTCGGCCGGCGCGACTTTGCCCGCGCGAAAGGGTTATTCACCGCCGTGATCCGGCAGGCATCCGGCGATCCCGTACCCCTGCTGAACGCCCACGCGGGCCTGGCGTACACGTTCGCGCAAGAGGGCAAGAACCGCGAAGCGGAAGCCGCATACCGCGCCGCCGACGCCTCCCTCGAGCACGTCCGCTCTTCGCTGCTCGACGATCGGAACAAGCTCAGCTACTTTTCCAGCCTCATCGAGTTCTACCAGGACTACGTGAGCTACATGATGTCCCGCGGCCGAACCGCGGACGCCCTGCAGATCGTGGAATCCAGCCGGGCGCGCGCGCTGGTCAACCGGCTGAACCTGGCGCATATCCCCAAGGGACCCGGCACGGCCGCCGGATTCCAGAAGGTGGCCGGATCCCGCGGCAGCGTGCTGATGTCCTACTGGCTGGCGCCCCAGGCGTCGTATTTATGGGTGGTCACCGGTTCCGGCGTCCACGTATTTCCGCTGCCGGGAGAAGGCGGCATCCGCGCCATGGTAGAAACCTACGATGCCCTCATTCAGAATGTGCGCGATCCGCTGACCAGCGAAAACCCCGCCGGCCGCCAACTTTACGACACGCTGATCGCGCCCGCCAAAGCCATCCTGCCGAAGAACGCCAAAGTCATCCTGGCGCCGGATGGGCCGCTTTACGCTCTGAACTTCGAGACGCTCCCGGTTTTCGACGGTACGCCGCATTACTGGATCGAAGACGTGACATTATCGGTCACGCCCTCGCTGGGGCTGCTGTCGCTCGATCGCGCGCCGCCCCTCCCCACCCGCGGGTCGCTGCTGTTGGTCGGCAATCCCAAATCTCCCCTGGCGCAGTATCCTGACTTGGAATTCGCGCCGCAGGAGATGGCCGGCGTGGAAAAGAGCCTGTCCGCATTTCACCAGGTGGTGCTCGAGAGGGAACGTGCCGCGCGGGATGCTTACGCCGGTTCGGCGCCCGGCGGATTCGAGTTCATCCACTTCGTGGCGCATGCGGTCTCGAATGCCAGCGAGCCGCTGGAATCCGCGGTGATTCTTTCGCGCCAGGGCGACATATACAAGCTGACCGCGAAGGACGTGCTCGGTATCCGGCTGAATGCCGCGCTGGTGACGATTTCCGCTTGCCGGAGCGCGGGCGCCCGAACTTATGCCGGCGAAGGCTTGGTCGGGCTGACCTGGGCCTTCCTGGAAGCCGGCGCGCAGAACGTGATCGCCGGTTTGTGGGACGTCAGCGACCGCTCCACCGCCGAGCTGGTCTCCCGCTTATACGCCGGACTGGCGCGCGGCGTCGACCCTGCCGCGGCCCTCCGCGCTGCGAAACTAGAGACGCTGCGCGCGGGCACGTATGCGAAACCGTACTACTGGGGCCCATTCGAGCTCTTTACGCGCCAGTCCCGCTAATCTTGCAGCCCGTGGCGCACGCTTCAGCGCGCTTCAGCGTGCCGGCGGGACTTTTAAGTCCCGCTCGTAACATTACTTTTCCCTCAAAACAGGTCTTGACACGCCATCTCAGTTAAGTAATTCTATCTAGTATTAGCTAACGGCTTAAACATTTTGAATTTCATCGACGGCTTTCGTGTGCTGGATCGGTCCCAGAGCGACCCACCAAATGCGTATATCATTCAAAAACATCGGCTTAAGAGAGATGATCAGGTATATTCCCGTACTAGCACTGCTCCTGCTCCCATCGCACCTCTCCGCGGCGGAAAGTGCCGGGGACCTGGTCGTCGTGGCCGACAGCCGCAATCTCACGGGCCTCACCGCCTGGTGGGTCAACATTTACAACGAAAGCCATTTTTACTTCGCTTTGCTAACGATCGTGACCATTCCGCTGGGCGGCGCCATCCTGGGCGGCGTTGCCGACCTGCTGATGCGCCAGATCGGGATCGACTTGAAGTCCAGAACATTACGGGAGAACTAAAGGGCCTTATGGATCTGATCGGGGTAACGTCATGAATTGGTTTTATGTACTGCTTCCCATCGCCGGAGTGCACGTCTGGTGGCCGGGACTGGTGATCCTCGGCTTGGGCGTCGGAATTATCGGAGGCTTCTTCGGCATGGGAGGCGCCTGGATGGTCACGCCCGCGCTGAACATCCTCGGCCTTCCGATGGCCTTTGCGATCGGGACCGATATCACCCACATGGCCGGAAAATCGCTGATCTCCACCATGCGCCACGCCAAGTTCGGCAATGTCGATTACAAACTGGCGCTCATCATGGTTTTCGGCACCGTGGGTGGGCTGGAGATCGGCGCGCGCAATATCATGTGGCTGGAGCGCATCGGGAAGATCGACTTCTACGTGCGCTGCGGGTACCTGATCCTGCTCACCGGGATTGCCTGGCTGGTGTTTACCGATGTTCTCAAGCGGCGCAACAAAGATCGCGCCGCGCTCGCCAGCGGACAGCCGGTGGATGAACTCTCGACGGGCATCGAGTGGTACAAGACGCTGCAACGGATCAACATTCCGCCCGTGGTCAATTTCCCGAGAGCCGGCATCCGTTGCTCCGTCTGGCTGCCGGTGGCCGTGGCTTTCTTTACCGGCTGGCTCGCCGGCGTTTTGGGTATCGGCGGCGGATTGATCCGCATGCCCTCTCTGATTTATCTCATCGGCGTCCCCACCCACGTCGCGGTGGGCACCGACCTTTTCGAGATCGCGGTCTCCGGACTTTATGGCGCGGCCACTTACAGCTACAAGGGCCGCGTGGAATTGTGGGCCGCTTTCATCATGCTGATTGGAGCCGCCGTGGGCGCGCAAATCGGCGCGGTAGCCACCAAGTACGTGAAGGGCTATGGCATCCGCATCTTCTTCGGCTGGGCCGTGATCGGCTGCGATATTTCCGTGCTCATGAAAATTGTGGCGGCCGCGCGCCCCAGCACGCGCCCCATTCTGGACCCCGCCGCCGCCGTCCTGGTGCTCGGCCTGGTGACGCTGCTTTCGCTATTCATCGTGATGAAGTTTATTATGGGCGTGCGGGAGGAATTGGCGATGAAAAGAGAGGCGGTGATGGTTGCCTAGGATCGCCTGTACCCTAGCCGCCATCGCCGCATGGCTGGTCCTGGCCGGCTGCGGGCCCCTGGGCAAGGTCGAGCAGGGCCGGGTAGTGGCTTACGACCCACAAACACGGCAGGTGACCCTGATCCGCGAGGCAACCGGTGCCGAACGCTCCAGGCCTGGAGTGCTGCCGCCCGTGACCGTGGCAACTCCCACGGATCCGAACGAAATGGGCCCCGTACCGAAAGCCGGCGGGCTGCTGCGCCTGGATTCCAAGAACCGGCGCCTCGTAGTCTACGATAGCGCCACGCAGGCATTCCGGACCATCGCGTACACGCCCATCGAGGTGCGCGCAAATGTTCCCAAGAGCCCCGGCCCCCCCATCGTCGACCGCGCCCGCAAAACCATCACGATCTATGCGCCGAAGGAACACGCTCTGATCACCTTCGCCGCCTCCGCCGACCTGCTGGCCATGCCGGCCAAGACCTGGCAGGCAGGCGATGTAGTCCGCTATTACTATAAAGATCCCGCCCAGGCGTTGCGATTGATGAACGTGACGGCGTCCATGCCCAAGTCCGCCGGCTAGTTGCCCCAAAATTATGTGGCCATTCCGGCGCGGCGGCCGCCAGCCCGAAGCACCCGACCCGGCCGCGGATAGGGTGCGCGCGAAGTATACCAGCTTCCGCGAACTGCTGGCCCTGAATAACGAATCCCTGGAGCTGATGGCGGGCTTGCAGGACGACCTGCAATATATCCCGCCGCGCCCGGAGGTTTTGGGCGGCCGCATCGCCACGATTTTCGATCGGATTCGCGGCGTCGTCGGATTCCTGGAGCGCCTTACCGGCATCTCGCAACGTACCCTGGCCGCTGCCGTCGATGCGCAGCGCGCTGAGATCGAAAGGTACGCGGCAAGCCTGGAGGAACGCGCCAAACCGCGGCTCTTCGCCTGGCTTTCCGAGCTCGACGCCGATTCCGAGGCGGAGGCCGGCAGCAAGGCCGCCGTGCTCGGAGAAATCCGCAACCGGCTGGGCTTGCCTGTGCCCGATGGCTTCGTGCTAACCACCGAAGCGTACCGCCAGTACTGTGGCACGCCGCTTTGGGAGAAGATCCGGGATGCCATTCACGATCTGGACCCGAACGATTCCGATAGCCTCAAGCGCGTGTCCGAGTCGCTCACCCGGTCGGTGATGGAATCCCCGCTGCCGCCGGCCATCGAATCCGGAATTTGCGAGGGAGTGGCGGAACTGCTCAGGCAGCGCGGCTCCCTGGCGGTGCGTTCGAGCGCCCGCGGCGAGGGCAACGCGCGATCCTACGCCGGCCAGTTTCTGAGCCTGCTGAATGTACCCGCGGACCATTCCGTAGACGCCTACCGGCGCGTGATTGCCGCCCGATTCCGGGAGCGCGCCCTGTTTTACAGGCTGTCCGCCGGATTGCCCGAAGTGGAAACGCCGATGGCCGCGCTGTTTCTGAAGATGATCTCGGCGCGCGCCGCCGGCATCATGTATACGCGCGACCCCGCCAATCCGAAAAGTAAGACCCTCTGGATTACGGCGACGCGCGGTTTGGGCCTGGGCATCGCCAGCGGCCGCAACCCTGCCGATCTCTTCCTGGTGACGCGCTCCGTGCCGCACGCCATAGTAGAGCGGAACCTGGTCGTAAAAGAAGATGAAATGGTCTTCGAAGAGGGCGGAGGTATCGCCACGGTTCCGGTACCGGAAGGCGCGCGGGAGCAGCCCAGCCTGCCGGATGTCTACCTGCACACCCTGGCTGCCTGGGGCGTAACCCTCGAGCGGCACTTCGGCACGCCGCAGGATGTCGAATGGGTTCTCGACCGCGCCGGCGCGCTGTGGATTGTCCAGTCGCGCCCGCTGGCGAATGCCGACGCAGGGCGCGCCAAGCCCCGCGCCCTGCCCAAAACAGAACCCATCCTGGCCGGCGGCCGTACCGTGTTTCCCGGCCGGACTTCCGGCAAAGCTTTCCTGGTGGGCGAGATCCAGAATATCGGCGCGGCCCCGCCCGGAGCGGTTGTTTTCATCCGCAAGCCGTCGCCGGAGATCGTCGAGGTGCTGCCCCGCATCGCCGGGCTGGTGGCCGAGTGGGGCAATGTCGCCGGCCACGCCGCCACGCTTCTGCGCGAGTTCCGGATTCCGTCCGTGTTCCAGATGACGGGAGCCTTCGACCGCCTGGCGAACGGCGATCCGGTAAGCCTCGACGCGGTGCAGTCGCGCCTCTATGCCGGCACTCTCTGGCCTCCATCCCGCAAAGAATCGTCCATCGTCGCAAACACCAGCGAGCGCGCCGCCGATCCTATCAGCGCGCGCCTGCTGACGCTCAACCTGCAGGACCCCGCCGCCGACAACTTCCGGCCCTCAGGCTGCAAATCGGGCCACGACGTTCTTCGTTATTGCCACGAGAAGGCCATCGAGACGATGTTCGAGATTAACGATCGCGTACTCGAACGCGGCGGAGCGCAGTCCTTCAGAAAACTGGAGACAGCGTTGCCCTTGAATCTTTCGGTGATCGATCTGGGCGGCGGCTTGGCCCTAAGCGATCCGGAGAAACGTTCGGTCACGCCCGCCGAGATCGTCTCCCGCCCGTTTCAGGCCCTTTGGTTGGGCATCAGTCATCCTGAGGTTACCTGGACCCGCCAGATGCCCGCGCGGATCGGCGATATGGCGTCCATCCTGGCAGCCACCTTCACGCCGCGCGGCGGTATCGCCCGCCCTTTGGGCCAGGAAAGCCATCTACTGGTGGCCGACGAATACATGAACCTGAATTCGCGCCTGGCGTATCACTACAGCCTGGTGGATGCCTGCCTGTCGGACACTCCCGCCGAGAATTACATCTCGTTTCGCTTCGAGGGCGGCGGCGCGGCGCACAGCCGCCGCAATTTGCGCGCCTGTTTCATGGAAAAATGCCTGGTGCATTATGGATTTCGCGCGGACCGCCGCGGGGACCTGGTGAATGCCTGGTTCCGGAAAGCGCCCGCCGATCAAACCGCCGAACGTCTCGACCTGCTGGGACGCCTGCTGGCCTGTTCCAGCCAGCTAGATATGTACATGCATAGCCGGGATGTCATGAACTGGTTCGCAGAGCAGTTCATCCTGGGCAACTACGCCTTCCGCCGGCCGGGGTGAAATTGTTGGAGGGCGGGCAATTCTGCCGGCAGCGTGCGCCACGGGTCATCACGAGATTAGTGCAAACTCCAGAGTCCCACGGGCGGTTAGCCTACGATCTCAACCTTGTACTCTTCGATCACCGGATTGGCGAGCACCTCGTGCGCAATCGTTTCCACATCTTTCTGGGCCTGCTCGCGGGTGGTCCCGTCCGCGATCGTGATATCGAAAAACTTGCCCTGCCGCACGTCGGCGATGGCGGCATGCCCCAGACTCGCCAGCGCGGCGCGGACGGCCTGGCCTTGCGGATCGAGCACGGTGGTTTTCAGCGAGACATATACGCGAGCTTTCATTTGACCTTAATTATAAATGGATTATGTATGGATCAGACGCGGAAGCGCGCTACGGCGTCCCAGTCCACGTCGATACCCAGCCCCGGCTCCTGCGGAATCTGCAGGTAGCCGTCGATGGCCCGCAGTTTCTGGCGCGTGACCGATTCCCGCAGGTTGGTCTCCTCTTCGGCCACAAACTCGCAGATGAGGGCGTTGGGGATGGAGTTCAGCCAATGCAGCGCAGCCGTCACATTGATGTAAGTCGTGAAGCCATGGTTGGCGATGGGCAAACCGCGGTCCCACGCCAGCGCCGCGATCTTCATGGCCTCGGTGAAGCCTCCGCAGCGGGTGAGATCGACCTGCACCACGTCGATGCGTCCGCGATCCATCAGCTCGATGAACGAGAGCCGGCCGCTCTCCTCTTCGCCGGCCGCGATACGCACGTCGGTGGCTTCGGCGAGCTTGCGATAGCCATCATAATCGTCGGGCCGCAGCGGTTCTTCGAGCCAATAAATGCCGTATTCGGAAAACGCGCGCGCCCGCTGCAAGGCGGTCTTCGAGTCCCAGACCAGGCCCGCATCGATCAGCAGATCGGCGCCGTCGCCCAGTCCTTTGCGCGCCTCGCGCACCAGGGCGATGTCGGTCCTCTCGTCCTGGCCCATGGGGTCCCAGCCGAATTTCACGGCGGTGAATCCCTGGTCGCGATAGCGCCGCGCCAGGTCGCCGGTTTGCTGCGGCGTGGCGCCGAACAGCGAACTGGCATAGCAGCGGATGCGGCTGTGAAACCCGCCGCCCAGCAACTTCCACACGGGAAGACCCAGCGCCTTGCCCTTGATATCCCACAACGCCATGTCGATACCGCTCATGGCGTGCAGGCCGACACCGCGCCGTCCGCCGTAGATATTGGCGCGGTACATTTTGTGCCACAGCCGCTCGGTCTCGAAGGGGTCCTCGCCCACGATTGCCTGCGCCAAGCCGGTCGCCGTGGTGTGTGAAAACGGGCCCTCGATGGCGCCCTTGGCGGCCATCGGATTGGAATCCACTTCGCCGATCCCGGTAATGCCGGCGTCGGTTTCCACGCGCACGATCAAGGCGTCCTGGCCGCTGTCGCACAGGAATCGAACTTCCGGCTGGCGCAGATAGATGGCTTCTACACGGGTAATCTTCATACGGCCGCGGGCGCCTGCTGGCGTCCACGCCAGCGCGACAGGAGCAACAGGATGCCGGCCGCCAGCGGAGGCAGCGGCATCATGGCGAATAGCAACATGAATTGCGCGAGACGGAAGCGATGCGCCCACGCGGGAGTAAACATGGCGATGGAAACAATGCCTTCAACGAAGAACAGAGCCGCGCCGGCCGCCGGCCATTTCCAGGCGACGGCAAGCGTGCCGAACATGACCACCAGGAAGAGAATCGCCTGGGTGAAGTGGCGGTCGCCCATGGCCTCCGCGGTTTCGAAGAACACCCACCAGCAGGCCCAGGCCGCGCCCAGGGCCAGCCCCACGTTTCGGAGTCGTTTGGCTGCCATATCGGATCTCGCCATCCATTATAAGCGTCTGCCCCACGCGCTTACCAGAGGAAGGGCACGAGGCGGTAGCGCACCCGGCGGGTGTAGGCTACGTAGCCCTCCAGACCGCGGCGCAGTTCGCGCTCTTCCATCACGATCCGAAAGACAAACGCGGCGACGAGGAGGGCGGAACTCGCCAGCCCATACCATGAGCCAAGCACTAGAGCGGTGGAGGGCATGAACAGGGCGGCGCCGGCATAGAGCGGGTGGCGCACGACGGCGTAAGGACCGGTGGCGACCACGCGCTGGCCGCGCTCTTCCTGAATCCTGACCACGGGCGCCAGAAACGTATTCTCGCGGAAGACGCGATGGATGAACCGGAGGGCGACGAAGAGGCCGGCGGCGCCGGTCCATTGCAGCCACGCAGGCATGCTGGACCAGGCGAAGCGCACGCTATCCAGACCGATCAAAACCAGCCAGCCGCACCAAACGACTTGCATCGCGACCAGGAAAATCTTATCCCAGAGCGGTTGGCCTTTCTGCGCGCGAAACTTCATTCGTTCCGCCAGCAGCGCGGGATCGTCGCGCGCCAGCATGCGCGTGGTGCGTAATGTTTCTTCGGAGAAAATGACGAGGAAGGCCCATCCCGCAAACCAGCGCACGGTGCCGGCGGAGCCGAATAGCAGAGCTGCGAGGACGACAGACGTAGCCGCCAGTGCCACCCAGGTCTTCGTTCCCATAGCCCTATTGTGCGCTTAACGAAGGGGCTGAGGTATAAAAGCGAATCGCTCAAGGGGCGTTGCGCCCGCGTGGAGGCGGACGCAACTCAGGCAGGAAATCCGAAGATTTAGCGCCAGCGGCCTTCGACAAATACCCACCCACCATGCCGGCGAACCCAACGGTGCGCTACCCAGCGCGCGCCCGGATGTGGCGGCACAACCCAACTGCCGGGCACCCATACGTAGGCGTTGCCATCCCACTTCTGATATCCGCCTACCCAAATATAATTCGGTCCAGGGCTCACGGGCCGCGTTTCTACCACGGCTGCCGGTGGCGCCACGCGGACGACTACCTCCGCGGCGCACATGGTCCCAAAACTCAAGAACAGCCCTAAGGCTGAACCTGCCAACAGCTTCTTTAACATTTACGTATACCCTCCCAACTAAATAACCCGACCAGGGCGCCTATGTTGCTCGCAAAATGAGCCGGGAAGGACGCAGTTTGTCACACGGGTTACAGACGGGGCGCCGGGAGTGTGAGTTCACTTACATAACGGGCATCGGGATTCCAGGACCCGGTGGTCAGGTGTTAAACTGCTCTGATTATGCCGCAGTTTGTGATCGAACGTGAAGTCAAGGGAGCCGGATCCCTTTCTGAAGCGGAGCTTCGCGAGTTATCGTTACGCTCGCTGGCCACGTTGCATGTAATGGGCCCGCAGATTCAGTGGCTCCATAGTTACGTGACCGAGGATAAGATCTATTGCGTATATCTGGCGCCCGACGAGGAAAGCATTCGTGAGCACGCGCGGCGCGTCGGCATTCCGGCCGATCGGGTGTCGGCCGTACGGCGGCTGATCGATCCCGCAGACCTGCAGTAGCTGAACCCGGCTATTCGAGCGAATATCGGACTGCGTTCTCGAAGCTCATGACCGATCCCTCCGCCCATGCGCCCTTGCCTTCCGCCTCGCCGAGCGATTCCCACGCGGAGAAGAGGCTTTGATCCAGGCACGATTGTTCGGCCTCCGGTAAGCGCGCGTTGACTAAGCGGCGAAAATGCGCGGCCACGGCAGCCAACTTGAGAGCGCGTGCGGACAGGCCTTGTGCCGCCGCCAGGCAGGCGCAACCTTCGAGCGCGCGCGCCATGCCGCGTTTGTGACCCAATTCGGCGAACACCTCCAGAGCCTCCCGATAGGCGCCGCGCGACTGATCGAACTCTCCTTGCCCGCAGTAGACCTGCCCGAGGTCGGTCAGCGAGCGGGCCACGCCCCAACGGTCCCCGGCATCGCGAAAGGCCCGCAGCGCTTGCTCGTAGAAGTCTCGCGCGGCAGCCGGGTGGCCCTGTTCGCGCGCGATGTCGCCCTGCTGATTGATGGACCAGGCGCGGCCGCTGCGATCGCCGACCTCCTGAAAGATACCGGTCGCTTCGCGCAGGGCCGCGTGCGCGCCGTCATAATCGCCCCGCGCTTTGGCGACATTCGCCAGATTATGCAGACAACGCGCGGTGGACAAACGGTCCCGCAACGTGCGCCAATGAGCCAGGCTACGTTCGAAGTGCCTACGCGCGGACTCATAGTCGCCGCGATCCCGCGCTAAAACTCCGAAAGCATTCAGAGAAGCGGCTGTTCCCCTGCGGTCACCCAACTGTTCGTACAAGGCGAGACTCTGTTCCAGAAAGCGCGCGGCAGCCGGAAAATCGCCCTGCGCGGTCGAAAGGGCACCCAGAAAGATGCACACTCTGGCGCGTTCTTTGACGAAACCCGGTTCCGCCAGGCGCAATATGGCCTCAAGGCGGGCGCGGCCTTCATTCAGGTGTTCGCGCATATCCCAGAACCGGAACAGGCCCATCGAGAGGCGCAAACCCCAGTCGAGATTCCGGCCATCTACCAGGCAGTCGAGCGCAAAACGGAAATTGTCGATCTCCAGGTCGCAGCGAGCCAGCCAGGCGGCTCGTTCGATGGGTTCCAATTCCGGATTGCCTTCTTCCGCCAGCACCAGGCAATAGGCCGCATGCGCGCGCCGTGTGGGTCCTTCTTCACCGCTGGCAATCAGCCGCTCGTAGCCGTACTCCCGGATGGTTTCCAGCATCTTGAAGCGGGCCTCCGCATGGGGCAGGTCCATGCGCTGGATCAGGTTCTTATCGACCAGTGAAGAAAGGCCGTCGAACAAGTCGATGCCGAGATCGCGCCCCGTGTTACAAACAGCTTCCGCCGCTTCGAGGGTGCCGCCGCCGAGAAACACGGAAAATCGCCGGAAGACTTTCTGTTCCGCTTCGTTAAGAAGGCCATGACTCCAATCGATGGTATTGCGCAGGGTCTGCTGCCGCGCGGGCAAATCCCGTGCGCCGCCGGTGAGCAATTGTAAGCGGCTCTGGAGCCGGTCCAGGATCGCGGTGGGCGAGAGGAGCTTGGTTCTGGCCGCGGCCAGTTCAATGGATAATGGCAGACCGTCCAGCCGCGCACAGATCTCCCCGATGGCGTCGGAGTTCTCCGCCGTAACCGAGAAATTAGGCCGGACGGCTTTCGCGCGGTGCACGAACAACTGCACCGCTGCGCTACGGTCCAAAGGCGCCAGCGGGAACTCCTGCTCACCGTAAATGCTCAGGCATGCGCGGCTGGTCACCATCACTTTCAGCATCGGGCAGGCTACCAGTAACTCGCTCACCAGCGTGGCCGCGGGAAGCAAATGTTCGAAGTTATCGAGCACGAATAGAAAAGGGCCGGCATTTTGCAGGTATACGGCGACCAGTTGCGGAATCGTACAGTTAGCCATCTCCTGGATATTGAGCGGTTTGATGAGCGCCATCCCCACCAGGCCCGGCTGGGTGATCGACGCGAGTCCCACAAATTGAACGCCGGCTGTGAATTCGTGCGTTACAGCCGAGGCTACCGCGATCGCCAACCGTGTTTTTCCGGCGCCCGCGGTGCCGGTTATGGTGAATAGACGCACGTCGGGATTGCGCAACAGCCCCACCGCTTGCGCCACTTCCCGTTCACGCCCAATGAGCGAAGTAGGCGGCGCCGGCACGTCTACGCGGCTGCCGGCCAGATTCCGCACCGCGGAGAGTTCAGGCTCCGGCGGCTCGGAGGTTTCCCTCGGGGCGACCGATGTGTCCGTTGCGCCAGGTTGCGTCACTTCCACATCGAACAGGTAACCGCGGCGAGGTACGGTCTTCAGCAGTTGCTGGTCGCGATCGTCCAGGGCCCGCCGCAATTCCACCGTACACTGCACCAGAGAATCGTCCGTTACGAAACTGTCGGGCCAAACCGCCTGAATCAACTCCTGTTTGGCGATCAAACGGCCGGGGTTCAAAACCAGATATTTAAGCGCCTCAAATACCTTGGGCCGCAGCTTGATTTCCTCGCCGGACTTGAGGACACGTCCCCTGGCCACGTCCAGCGTGAACTCGCCGAAGCAATATGTGAAGGGGATCTCCAAAGGCCTCACTCCGCGCGGAAATAAGTTTCCTGAATCCTTTGGTCTTTCTTCGGCATTTCGTCGTTACGCCATCTGCCCGCGCTTGTTATTTTGACGATGGGCAGCATAGATTCGGCGCCATCACTTCCAGATAGTGCCAATTCTAGCAAAGCTGCCGCGGCGAAAAACGCCGAAATTCAACCGGCAACGGAGGATCTCCGTGCCGAAAAAGGAGAATCGAAAATGAGCACAGCACAAGCAGCTCCAGCACTGGATATGGCCAAACTGAACGCGTTCATCGGCCAATTCGTTACCGATCTGGGCGCATCGGTCCATGCGGGCATGGTCGTGATCGGGGAAAAACTCGGTCTGTATAAGGCATTGGCGGCGGGTCCCATGAGCGCGGAGGAACTGGCCGCCGCAACCCGAACCGATCCGCGGTACGTACGAGAATGGCTGGCCTCGCAGGCCGCGGGCGGCTATATCGATTTCGACGGCGCCACCGGCAAGTTCAGCCTGAGCCAGGAACAGGCGTTTACGTTGGCCCAGGAGGACAGCCCAGCCTATCTGCCCGGCGCCTTTGAGCTCGCGCTGGGCTCGCTGGCGGCGGTACCGCGCATCGCGGAGTCGTTCCGCACCGGCGCCGGGATGGGCTGGCACGAGCACGACGACGGCGTTTTTCACGGTTGCGAAAAGTTCTTTCGTCCGGGTTATGCGGCGAACCTGGTGAGTTCCTGGATCCCGTCGCTTACCGCCGTGCAGCAGAAGCTTGAAAAGGGAGCGCGGGTGGCCGACGTCGGTTGCGGAAAAGGCGCATCTACGCTGCTGATGGCCAAGGCGTTCCCCCAGTCGCGGTTCTTTGGATTCGACTATCACGACAAGTCCATCGAAGCGGCGCGGCAGTCCGCCAAACGGCAAGGCCTTGCGGACCGGGTCACGTTTGAGGTGGCGAAAGCCAAGGAGTTCCCCGGCGAAGGCTACGATTTCGTGGCGGTCTTCGACTGTTTGCACGATATGGGCGACCCCGTCGGCGCTGCCGCGCACGTACGGCAAGCTTTGACCGCGGACGGCACCTGGATGATCGTGGAGCCTTTCGCCAACGATCAAATGAAGGACAATCTGAATCCGGTCGGGCGGGTTTACTACTCCTTCTCGACGTTGCTGTGCACGCCTTGCTCGCGCTCGCAGGAAGTGGGACTCTGCCTGGGCGCGCAGGCCGGCGAGAAGCGCATTGGGGAAGTGGTGAGCGCGGCCGGCTTCAGCCGTTTTCGCCGCGCCACCGAGACGCCCTTCAATATCGTGTACGAGGCGAGGCCCTAGACAAAGAAACAGGCCGGGGCGGCGGAAGCCTGAAACCGCCACTCCGGCGTGCCGGATATCCGGTATCATAGACTTCCGATCGCGAGAACATCCATGGCGAACACTTCTGCTACCGCTGCTCCGCTTAAGAGCCCACTCACCGCCGAAATGCTGGCGCGCTTCGAAACCCGCGCCGCGGCCTACGACCGTGAGAACCGTTTCTTCGACCAGGACTTCGAAGAACTGCGGTCGTCGGGATATCTCCAATTGCCGGTACCGCCCGAATTCGGGGGAGCGGGTTTGAGCCTCTCTGCCATGTGCCAGGAGCAGCGCCGCCTGGCTTACCATGCGCCGGCCACCGCTTTGGGCGTGAACATGCATCTCTATTGGGTGGGCGTGGCTGCCGATCTATGGCGCCGCGGGGATACCTCGCTTGAATGGATTTTGCGGGACGCGGCGGCCGGCGAAATTTTCGCCGCCGGGCACGCCGAACGGGGCAACGACATCCCCGTACTGCTTTCCACGACGCAGGCCGAACGCGTGGAGGGCGGCTACCGGTTTACCGGGCGCAAGCAGTTCGGCAGCCTGACGCCGGTCTGGACCCGGTTCGGCATACACGGGATGGACGCGAGCGACCCGAGCCGGCCGAAAATCGTGCATGCGTTTATGCCCCGCGACAGCGCCGGCTATATCGTCAAGGAAACCTGGGATGTGATGGGGATGCGCGCCACGCGCAGCGACGATACTATCCTTGAAAATGCCTTCATTCCAGACCGGTACGTGGCGCGCGTGGTTCCGGCGGGCGGCGCCGGCCTGGATGCGTTTGTGCTGTCGGTTTTTGCCTGGGCGCTGTTGGGCTTTGGCAATGTCTACTACGGCCTGGCCCAGCGCGCTTTGGACAAAAGCATAGCCTCGGCCAAGAGCAAATCGTCGTTAGCGCTGTCGCGTTCCCTGGCCTATCATCCCGAGGTGCAACATACCATCGCACAAATGGTCATTGAACTGGAGTCGATCGGTCCGCATCTGGAGCGAATCGCGGACGATTGGTCGAACGGCGTGGACCATGGCGCGGCGTGGCCCGCGAAAATCTTCGCCGCTAAATACCACGCGGTGGAAGGGTCCTGGCGCGTGGTCGATCTGGGGCTCGACGTGGCGGGCGGCTCGGGCATCTTCCGCTCGGCCGGCTACGAATGCCTGCTGCGCGACGCAAGGCTCGGCCGGATTCATCCTGCGAATTCCTTCCTGACGCATGAAGTGGTGGCCAAGACAGCGTTGGGAATCAGCCTGGACGAACAGCCGCGCTGGGGCTAGTTTTGAGCCTGGATGCCGCATGCGCAGCGCGCGCGCCCTGCTACAATGCGAGAAGTTGCCATGCCCCTCGACTCGATCAAAGGCTCGCTGCGCGAAAAGGGCGTGCGGCTCACGCGTCAGCGGCAGATCCTGCTGGAGTTGATCGACCAGACCGGAGAGCATCTGGATGCCGAGCGGTTGTTCCAACTGGCCAAGGCAAAAGATCCCAAGCTCAATCGCGTGACGGTTTATCGCACGCTGAAAATGCTGAAAGCCGGCGGTATGGTGGATGAGCTGGACCTCATGCACCACGAAGGCGACCAGCACTACTACGAAACCCGCCTGAAACAGGAGCATGCGCACGTGATTTGCCTGCGCTGCGGCAAGGTGGAGGAATTCTTCGGCGAACCCCTGCAACGGCTGCGCAAGCAGATCGAAAGCCATTTCGGGTTTCAAATCCTATTGGCGCGCACGGAGGTCGGCGGATACTGCGCGCACTGCCAGTCGTTGCGCGCGCTCGAACTGGACAGGGCGCGGCAGCATGGGCTGGCGGACGCGCCGGCCGCAACCGGGGGGACCGCAGCGCCGGGCGCGCCGCACCGTGCCCGCGCCAAGCGCACCGCCTGATGGATACCAGCACCGCGGAGATCGCGCCTTCGGCCTCCATCATCGTCGTGGATCCCAGCGGCCACCGCACGCGGGTGGACCTGGCGCCGCTACCTTTTAAGATCGGCCGGCAAGCCGACAACGACCTGATCCTGCGGGACAGCCGCGCCTCGCGCCTGCATGCCCGCATCCTGCGGGAGGGCGGCGAATACAAGATTGAAGATGCCGGCAGCCGGCACGGCGTCTATGTCAACGGCAAGCGCGTGGAAAGCCATGCGCTGCGCAACTCCGACCGCATCGAGTTCGGTTTTCCCGATTCCTACCAGCTCGTCTTCGCCACCAAGGGCGCCGAGTTGAACCGGCTGATCGACCAGTTCGGGGCGCATGAGAAATCCGGGGCGGCCAGCAGTTCGCCGGGCGTGGGCGCAAACCTGGCCAAACTGCGCGCGATTCTGGACGTCGCGCGAACCCTGCAGACCGGGCTGTCGCTGCAGGATGTGCTCAACTCGGTGGTGGATGCGGCGCTGGCTATTACAGGCGCCGAACGCGGTTTTCTGCTGCTGCGCGCCGATGGCGAACTGGAGACGCGCGTGGCGCGCAATCGGCAAGGCGCCACGCTTCCGGTGGGCGACCTGCGCGTTCCGCGGCACGTGATCAAACGCGCCCTCGAACAGCGCCGCGACCTGCTTTCGATGAACTTCGATCCGCAAGGCACCGGCGAGTTCCGGCCGGAGCGCAGCATCGTCGACCTGGAATTGCGCAGCGTCATCTCCGTGCCCCTGGTGCGCATCAGCAAGGTGCGCGGCGACGCCACCAATGTGCTTTCCACCGCCGAAGAAACGGCCGGCGTGCTCTACATGGACTCGCGCCTGACCACGGCCGACCTGGCCGGCGGAAATCGCGAGTTGTTACAAACCCTGGCCATCGAAGCTTCCACCATCCTCGAAAATGCCCGCCTGCTCGAGGAGGAACGCATTAAGCAGCGGATCGAGGAAGAACTGGACGTGGCGCGCAACATCCAGCAGGGTTTGCTGCCGCGCAGGTTGCCCGCCGCGGGTTGGTTTCGTACGTGCGGCAGCAGCGTGGCCTCGCACCAGGTGGGCGGCGATTATTACGATGTGATTCCCGCCGGCCCGCACGCCTGGACGGCGGTGGTGGCGGATGTCTCCGGCAAGGGAGTGAGTTCCGCGCTGCTGGCTTCCTTGCTGCAGGGCGCGTTTCTGGCGGTCAGCCATGGCGACACGGCGCTCGGCAAACGCCTGGAGCGCATCAACGTGTTCTTGAATGAGCGCACCGCGGGCGAGAAATACGCCACCGTCTTCTATTGCCTGCTGGAGCACACCGGGCGCCTGCACTACGTAAATGCCGGGCACTGTCCGCCGCTAATCGTGCGGAAGGAGGGCGGCATAGAATCGCTGGCTGCGACCTCCCCGCCCGTCGGCTTGCTCGAGTCCGCGGAATTCGAAAACGGCGAGGCGATGTTGGTTCCGGGCGATCGAATCGTGATCTACACCGACGGCGTGACCGAAGCTCAGAACTTGCGAAGCGAGTTTTTCGGACGGCAGAAGCTGCGCAAGGCGATTGTGGAAAACCAGGCCGGCTCCTGCCACGCGCTGCACGAGGCCATCCAGAGCGCCGTCGCCGCGTTTACCGAAAGCGCTCCACAGGCCGACGATATCACCCTGGTGGTGATCGAGTATCGCGGGGAAGAATAAGAAGCCGCCGTCCGCTATAGGATCGAGCGCACCGTTCCGCCATCCACATGCAGCGCGGCGCCGTTGGTCGCGGACGACAGCGGGCTGGCCACAAACACCACCAGCGCGGCGACTTCATCCGTCGTGGCGAAGCGTTGAATGATGGAACTCGGGCGGATGGTGCGGAAGAAATCCTTTTCGACATCCGCGGAGGAGATGTGATTCGCCTTGGCGGCATCCGCGATAAACTTTTCCACGCCTTCGGATCGCGTGGGGCCGGGCAGCACCGAATTCACCGTTACGCCGGTGCCGGAGGTCGTTTCAGCCAAGCCGCGCGAGAGCGCCAGTTGCATGGTCTTGGTTACGCCGTAATGCACCATTTCCACCGGAATATTGATGGCCGATTCACTCGAAATGAAAATGATGCGTCCCCATCCGGCGGCCTTCATCTTCGGCAGCCAATAGCGGCTGAGCCGCACGCCGCTCATGAAATTCGTTTCGATGATGGCCTGCCAGTCTTCGTCGGTGATTTGCGCGAAGGGCTTCACTTCGTAACCGCCCAGGTTGTTGACCAGAATCTCGAGATCCGGGAATCGGCGAAACGCGGCATCGGCATCCGCGGCGCGCGAGAGGTCCGCGGCGAAACCTTCAAGGCGCGCCTCGGGATGCACGCCGCGAATGGCCTCGCAGGCGGCGGTCACCCGGGCTTCGGTGCGCCCGTTCACTACCACGCGGGCGCCTTCGGCGGCGAGCCCCTTGGCGATCGCAAAACCGATGCCGGCCGTGGAGCCGCTCACCAGCGCGAGTTTCCCATCCAGTTGCAGGTTCATAACAGCTTAAACGGCTCTCCCCACCGGCCCGCGAAGACAAACTGATCCAAACTGCGGCGGGGTTTGTGGCGCTGGTTGCGCTTGCGCAATTCTTCCGGTGCGCCCTGCTCGTCGCCGGGATAACCGAGACCGATCGCCGCCACCGCCTCGTGCGATTCCGGAATGCCATACAACTCGCGCGCCTTGGCCGGATCGAAGCCGGCCATGCCGTGCGCCAGCACACCCAGCGCCGCGCCTTGCAGCATCAGGAAGCCGGTGGCGATTCCGGTATCGTGAAAAGAGTGACGGTTCACTGCGCCGTTATGGTCGAAATGCAGTTTGGCCACCGAGATCATCAGCACGGGAACATGCTGTGCCCAAGTGACGTTGCCGGGAACCAGACAACTCAGCATGCGGGCGAATTCTTCAGGCTCCTCTTTGCGCGCCACCAGAAAACTCCAGGGCTGCCCGTTGTAGCTCGAGGGCGCCCAGCGGGCCGCTTCCAACATGGTGAGAAGCTTCTCCGGTTCCACGGTGCGGGGTGAGTAAATCGCCGGGCTCCAGCGGCTGCGAATCACATCCAACACCGGATGTTGAACTGCGGAATCTTGTAAAGCGGTATCTGGCATCCCTAATTTCGATGCGCGCGGCAGGCCGCCGGATGCGGGCTACGGAAATGTCAGCACGCCTACCGTGAATCCGTTCAGGGTGACTGAGTTTTGTAAGGCCACGCAGGCCGGCGGACCCGCCGCGGAAACCTGGTTGACATATTCCCACGAGCCGGGTTCCGGGAGGTTTACAGTCATCGGCCGGTCGCGCTTGCTGATGAGTAATAATTCGCGTTTGCCCGCGCCGGTGCGGAAGGCCTGTGCGTAAAGGTACGGATTGGAGATAGAGGACTCGATCAGCTTAGCGCCGGGTCCGAAGTATTTGTGCAGGAGTTCCAGCACGCGGAAGCGTGCATTGGGCGCGCCTGTATTCCAATCCACCATCGAGACACTTGGGAATTGAGTGGGATAGCCGACCAACTGCGACTCACCGGCGATATCGATGCCCAGCGAGGCGAGATTGGCAAAAACGTACGCATAAGTTGCCCCCGCCAGGTGCCAATAGGAATTGGGAATGGGATCCGGCGGGCGGCCTGGCTCGCCAGGATCGCCGGCCAGAATGGCCCCGATTTCGTCGATGGTGGTTTTCGTGGCGGGCGACAGGCGCTGGCGGATAGCGTCGATGTAGCGCACGATGTCCAGGAATTTGTCGGCTTGGGTGAAGAAGGTAAACTGTTGCACTTCCGGCGCCTGGTCCGCGGAGGGGACCGCGTAGAAGTGATAGGAGATCATGTCCAGCGGAATGCCCGGCCGGTGGTTCTTGGGATTCAGGAAGTATTCGAACATGCGCGGACTGCGCGAGGGTTCGGCCAGCGCCAGACCTACGAACTTCATGCCCGGAGCTACTTTGAGGATGGCCGCAACCACGGCATCGTAGCGCTCCGTATATTGTTCGGGCGTCATGTTGTGCTCGAAATCGGGCTCGTTGAAGACTTCCCAGTAATCGATCTTGTAGTGATAGCCGGAGGTGTGCCGCTGGCCGAGCTCGTCGGTAAATCCGCCCTGCGTGTACCAACTCACGAGGCGCGCGTAATAGTCACTCAACTCCCGCATAGTTGGATCGCGCAGCTCGGTCCCCTGCGTATAGTTCCATACGGGCTGATCGGAATCGTCCGGATACTTGACCTCCGCGGGAGTCTTGAACATCCATGCGGGAATCGTGCTGAAGTTCAGGATCACGGGATGGCCCTGGGTGGCATTCAGGAAGTCCACGGTCATGGGATCGATCAGGGAGAAATTCCAGTAGGTGCGATCGGGATCCGGGGCGCGCAGTTCGGCCACGGCCAGTTTAGGATAGGGCAGCCAGGGCACGTAACGGACGTAGTCGGCGCCCAGGCGCTTCAATTCCTGGTAAACGCGGCCATTGATCGGCGATCCATGGCGCAGCGGCGGGTTGACGACCACCTGCAGCGTAGGCACGGTCTGCGAGTCGCGGGTTACCTTGTTCCAATCGATCCTCAAGGTGGCGGGCTGATCGTCGGCGGACCAGGCGCCGGCGGCGGGGTACGCGGCCAGCAGGCACACCACGAAAATGCATTTCATGATGTACCCAGTGTATCTGCGTGCCTTTCCCCGCGCCACGGGCCCAGAAGTGAAGAGCATAACGCAGCGCGGCGGATGATGTCGCGCCGCGCTACTGCACCGTGATCTTATATACTACGCCGCCCGTAGCCGCGCCGCCGATTTCGCCGCTCCCGTACAGGCTGCCCGCAGCGTCAAGGATCAGGACGCCATCACCGCCGCCGTCCGCCCCGCCCGTGAAGGTGTGTAGCACCGTCTCCTGGCCGGACGGATCTATTTCATAGGCCACCCCGAACCCGTCCAAGCCATATGCGGAGCCTCCCAAGGACGTTGTCCCGTAGAGATTGCCGGCCGGGTCGCGGACTATGCCGCCCGGCCCCCCACCGTCGGCGCCGCCCGTGAAGGTATACAGCACAGTGTACCGCCCGGACGTACTCAGCTCGAATACTACGCCTGCGCCTTCGACGCCGCTGCCAGTGATTCCGGCGCCGGCCGTCGTGCCATAGATGTCGCCGGCCGGGTCCAGGACCACGCCCGCCAACGGCTCGCCCCCATCCGCCCCGTCCTTGAACCTGTACAGGACCGTGTAGCGGCTGGCCGCGTCGATCTTGTACACCACGCCGGTGCCCAGGCCGCCCTTGGCAGTCGTTCCGTAGAGGTTCCCGGCGGAGTCGAGGATCACGCCTGTCTCGGGGGCGCCCCCATCGGAGAGGCCCGTGAAGCTGTGTAACACTGTCTCCTGGCCTTCCGGACTCATCTTGAACACTACTCCCTCCTGCGCGCCGGTCTGGCTTCCGACGCCCCCGCCGAAGGTCGTCCCGTAGAGGTTGCCCTCCGGATCGAGGACCACGCCGTTGGGGAGCGCTCCGTCAGCCCCGTCCGTGAAGCTGTGCAAGACGGTCTCGTTGCCCGCCGTGTCAACCTTGTATACGACGCCTTGGTTCGCTGCGCCCCCGAAATTGGTTACGCCGTAGAGATTCCCCGCTGAGTCGCGCACTACACCGCCGTAAGGCCACGCCCCATCGGTGCCGCCCGTAAAGCTGTATAGCACCGTCTCCTTCCCCGCCGCATCCATTTCGTAAATTACGCCCGCGCCCCAGACGCCGCCAATGGCGGTCGCCCCAAAAAAACTCCCCAGTCGAGCTGTCCATCATAACGGGTCCAGGACCGTCTCCCCCAGGTGCGGTTGGGAAGCTGTACAGCGTAGTCTCCTGGCCAGCCGTATTCACCTGGTATACGGTGCCGGCGAGACCGGCGCTCGGCGTTGCGCCGTAAAGGTTTCCCGCCGAATCCAGCACGACGCCCGGATTCGGGCCGCCCGCCACACCGAACCCCATCTTCGAAGGACCTGGAAACTTATACAACACAGACAGATGTCTTTGCGCGCTCACCTCGTACACCGCGCCGTACGGCTCCCGGTCGTGCAAACCCTGCTGGACCGCGTTCCCGACTACGTAGAGGCTGCCCTCGGCGCCGCGAACCACCCCGGCCGACGACGGCGCCGGTAACTGCGCCAGCTCGCTATATTTGCCGGCCCTGCTTAGCTCGTAAACGTACAGCCCGGCTGTTCCGTAAAGGTTACCCGCCGAATCCAGAACCACGCCGCTCTCTGCTAAGCCGCCCCTGCCTGCGGTTCCAAAGGTGTAAAGTATTGTTTCCTGCCCGGACGAACTGAGCTCATAGATCACGCCCTCGTCCTCCTTACCGCCCGCGTACGTCGTCCCGTATAAATTGCCGGCCGAATCGAGCGTCACCCCGCCATAAGGGTTGGCGCCATCGGGCGAGCCCATGAAGCTGTATAGCACCGTCTCCTGGCCCGACGGGCTTACCTTGTACACCACGCCTAGATTCGTGGTCCTGGCGTACATCCCGCCCAAGTAAGTCGTCCCGTACAGGTTGCCGGCCGCGTCCAGAACCACCCCGGCGTACGGGCTGCCGCCGTCGGGTCCGCCGGTGAAAGCATACAGCACCATCTCATGGCCGGACGGCTCCAGCTTATAAACCACCCCCGCATTCGCCGCGCCGCCGTAGTAGGTGGTGCCGTAAAGATTCCCGGCCGCGTCGCGGGTCACCCCGGCGTAAGGGTTAGCTCCGTCGCCGCCGCCCTGGAAGCTGTACAAGAGCTTGAGCTTCCCGCTGGCCTCCAGTTCGAACACCGTTCCCAGGTTGTGCGCGCCGCCCTGATACGTGGTGCCGTACAGATTTCCGGCCGCGTCGCGGATGACCGTTCCGTAAGGGTTTGCGCCGTTGGGGAAGGTCCCAAAGTTGTGGATGACCGTTTCCGTCGCCGCGGTTGCCGGCGCCATGCCGGCCGTCGCCAATGCGCACGCGAGCCATGCCAGGCCGGTGCGCTGCCGAAGACTCCTCATAGCGCGGGCTCCTTAGCCAGACGCAGCTCATGGTATCACTGCACTCGTTCGGCAATGCTCGTGCGGCAGCTTTATTCTACCCGCCCGTGGTGTGGAGAACGAAGGTCGCGGTGACCGGCTTGCCTTGGGCGGCGGGATCCTCCGAACCCACGATCCAGACGCTGCCCGGCGCGGTGACCACGCCAGAGGTGAGAATGTCGTCCAGGAAGTCGCCGGGCTCAGGGCTGGGACTGGGAACGAGCGTCCAACTCGATCCATCCCAATGCAGGACCAGGGTCAACTGATTCCCATTGCCGCTGGCCGCCTCGTATGCGCCAAAAGCCCAAATATCGTTCGCCGAAACGGCTGTGACGCCGTACAGCTTGTTCGACTGATACTGGCTGTGGGGTCCGACGTTGGGGCTGGGCACCACGCTCCAACCGGTTCCATCGTAGTGTTCGATGAGGGTCTTCGAAGGCACATCGTATTTGCCTTGCGGCGGCTTCTCGGTAGCCGTCGAATAGCCCACGGCCCAGACGTCGTTGGGCGCCAGCGCTACTACGCCATTCAGCATATTCGGACCGGTGCCCACGTCGGGCGTGGGGACGAGCTGCCACGCGGTACCGTCGAAATGCTGGGAGAAGGTCACGAAGTTCAGCCCCGAGTAACCCACCGCCCAGATGTCGTCGGGCGCATCGGCCGATACGCCGCGGAAGAACCCGTAGAAAGTGCCGGCGTAGGCGGTCCAGGCGGAGCCATCCCAATGTTCGAAAAGGGAGTGTAGAAGTTCGTTGTCCGTGAGCAGCGAGCCTACGGTCCAGATGTCGTTGGCGGAGACCGCGGTCATGCCATAGATCGCCGGTTGATCGGCCGGGCCGAACGCAGGACCTTGAAAGACGCTCCACGCGGTGCCGTCCCAATGCTCGATCACCTGGTTCGGCGCACCGGTTCCGATGCCCACGATGCCGGCCGCCCAAGCTTCGGTGGATGAAACGTCCACGACGCCGTCAAGGTAGCTGGTGTTATCGCCTGCGATGGTGGGCGCGGAGAATGCGGTCCATTTCATGCCGTCGAAATGGATGGTGGTCTGGCCTACCGCCCAGATATCGGAAGGCGAAGACGCCGATACGGCCATCAGGTTGTTGTTACGGACCCCATGATTCCCGTTGGGAGTCGGCACGACCTTGAAGATCGATTGCGCCTGCAACGGCGCGGCAAGGCACGCCAGCACCATCGCGCAGTATCTTGGTTTCATATCAGCCAGTATGGCAGCGCGGCGATGGAGAGTTGGTGAAGAATTTGTAAATTAGCTGTACAGGCGCTTAGCGGAAGACGCCCGTATGTCCCAACGAGTAACGCCCCGGCTGAGGGTATACGCACAGCCCGTGCGGACCTTTTCCCACACGGATGCGGGCCAGCAAATGGCCGTCATCGGTATCGATGGCGTACACTTCCTTGCTGTAGCGGCCCGAGAGCCAGAGGACCTTGCCATCGGCGGAGACGCCGCCCATGTCGGGTGTACCGTGCGGGATCTCCCACTTACGAACGACTTTGCGGGAGGCGAAATCGATGAGCGAAATACTGCCCTCTTCGCGGTTCGAGACGTAGAGCACCTTTGCATCGCGGCTGGCATATAGACCGTGGGCGCCCTTGCCGGTGGGCAGGAATCCGAGGATGCGGAGATGCTCGCCGTCTACCAGATGGACGCCATTGGCCTGCATGTCGGCCACGTAGAAAACCTCGCCGTCCGGGGACAGCTTGACGTCCTGCGGCATGCCGCCGGCGGACAGATCGAGCGTGCCGACGACGCTTTGCGTCTCGACGTCCACCTTGACGACCGCGCCCGAGAATTCGCAACTGGCGATCAGGTAGCGTCCGTTGGCGGAAAAGTCCATGTGATCGACGCCGCGGCAGGGCACCGGAACGGACTTGACCAGGCGCATGGTCTGGGCGTCCCGAAAGTCAAGTTGATGGATGCGCTCCGCCACCACGATGGCGAATTTGCCATCCGGCGTGTAGTACATGTTATAGGGATCCTTCACCTTCAGGGTGCGGCCCTTCTTGCCCGTGACGGGATCGATGCTGGTGATGCTATCGCCTAAGTCACAAAGGACCCAGAGGGTCTTGAGGTCGTAAGACGGGGTGACATGCTGCGGCTGGCGGCCCACGCGAAAGTGGCCGATGATCCGGTAAGTCTTGGGATCGATGACATCCACGCTGTTACTGCCGCTATTCGGCACATAGATCCGCGGCGGAAACTTCCGCACTACGGGGCTCAGATCGCCAGCCGCGTCGGCCGAGTAGATGTCGCGCTTGTCGAGCACGGGCGGCATGCCCGGCAGCGAGTCGGCGGCCGGAGCGGCGGTGGAGAACACGAAGAAAGCGACGATGGCGGTGCAACAAAGAACGGGGATTTTCATGGGTTTTGTAGGGGTGGATCAAACCGGGCATAAGGCTTTCGAAATGGCCGTGGCGGCCTGCCTGCCCATGCGGATGCAATCCGGGATGCCGATGCCGGTGTAGGCATTGCCGGCGAGCTGGAGGCCCGGAATGGCTGCGGTACGCGCTTCGATTTCGGCCAGCCGCGCCGGATGGCCGACGGTATATTGCGCCATGGAACGCGGCCAGCGGTAGATGCGCGAGAAGGCCGGCGCGGCGCGAAATCCGGCGATATCGTGCAATTCGTTGACTACGGCGGCGAGGATGGCGTCATCGCTTTCCGAGAGGATGCCGGCATCGTCCATACCGCCCAGAAAGCAGCGCAGCAAAGTGGTCCCGTCGGGCACGCGATGCGAGAATTTGGTGCCCACCCAGGTACACGCGACCAGGCGGCGGCGCTCGCGCTTGGGGACCAGGAAGCCAAAGCCCTGCAACGGCTTCGGGAACGCGCTATTGGGAAAGCCGAGCGCCACTGTCATCGAGGAACTGTAGGCGATGCCGCCGAGCAGATCCGCCAGCCGACCGTCCAGGCCGGCCGCCAGCGTGGCTGCATTGTGGGCTTCGCAGGCCAGCACCAGTTGGGCACATTCGAGCGGGCCGTCGTCCAATTGAATGCGGAATCCGTCGCGGGTGCGGGCGATGGATTCGGCGCGGCGGTGCAGGACGGTGGTGTGGCCATTAAGACTGGCGGTCAAGGCTTCCACCATCTGGCCCAGACCGCTCTTGAGCGTGCGAAACAACGGCAATCGCCTGGCCTGCGCCTTGTTGGCTTTCAGCTCGGCCAGCACGCCCTTGGTGAGACTGCCGTATTTGGCTTCCAACTCGACGAAGCGGGGCAGCACACTATTGATACTGAGCGCGCTGGGACTGCCCCCGTAGATCCCCGAGAGGAGCGGCTCGGCGAGATAGTCGACGGCTTCCGGGCCATAGTGCGCGGCGACGAACTGCGCCACGGATTGATCTTCGGGGTGGCGGCCGGGCGGATGGAAAAGCTCCATGCCCATGCGAAACTTAGTGGGCCAGCTCAGCAGGCGGGTGGTAAGCAGCGGGACCAGCTTGGTGGGCACCATGAGCTGCAGGCCGTCGGGCAGCGGCACCAGGCGGCCGCCTTTCCAGACGTAAGTGACGCGGAGGTGATCGTTGGAGCCGATGACTTCGCCGGCGAGGCCCAATTCACGGATGAGATCCATGGCCGCCGGCTTCATGGAGAGGAAGCTGTCGGGGCCGGCCTCGATGACGCATCCGGCGACATGCTCGCTCTGAATGACGCCGCCGAGCCGCGGGCGCGATTCGACGAGGGTGGAGGCGACGCCGGCTTTGGCCAGGTAGTAGGCGGTAGACAGACCGGAGATACCGCCTCCGATGATTGCGACGGGCGTGGCCATGAAGCTTAATTATCGCAAGAGTTGGGGCGGGTTTCAGGGGGCCTGCGGCGGAGGGGTTATCTGTTGCACATAAACGGGTTAGGGGCAAGCTGGGTTTGGTCCGTAATTATCCCGGCGGGAGCGTGGGACACCTCGGTATTTGGCCGTAACTCGTGGCAAAAACAAAGCTTATACAGATTTGGCTTCGTTTGGCGTGAAAGAGTCGCCGCGACATTCGCCGCTATGCAAGAGCGGGACTTAAAAGTCCCGCCGGCACGCTGAAGCGTGCGCCACGACACAACCTGCTATGGTGCTTACATGGATCAGACGGCGCAACCAGCCGCGGCGAGGCTCGTTTCGCTGGATGTCTTCCGCGGCGGCACCATGGCGCTCATGGTGCTGGTGAATAACTCGGGCGATGGCGCGCACACTTACGGACCGCTGCAACACTCAGAGTGGAATGGCTGGACGCTGACCGATACGGTCTTTCCGGCGTTCCTTTGGATCGTGGGCGTGGCCATCACGCTCTCGCTCGGCAAGCGGATGGCGGCCGGCGTCGCGCGCCGCACCTTATTCTTGCAGGTATTGCGGCGGGCCGCGATTCTCTATGTGCTCGGACTAGTGGTGTATGCCTATCCGCTCAACCTATCCACACAGCGCTGGCTGGGTGTCTTGCAGCGCATCGCCATCTGCTATTTGATCGCCTCGGCGATCTACCTAACGACCGGCGTGCGCGGGCAAATCATATGGATCGTATCCCTACTTGGAGGTTACTGGCTGCTGATGAAGCTGGTTCCGGTGCCGGGCTACGGCGCGGGCGACCTGGCGGTGGGGCATAACCTGTCGAATTATATCGATCAGGTGGTGCTGGGCCGGCACAACTATGCGGGGACCAAGGCCTGGGACCCAGAAGGCATCGTCAGCACCCTCCCGTCGATTGCGACCGCCTTATTCGGGATCATGGCCGGCCATATCCTGCTGCTGCGGCGGGAACTCGCCGAGCGCACCACCTGGTTATTCGTGTGCGGCAACATCCTGATCGCCCTGGGATTGATTGCCAATATCTGGCTACCGATCAACAAGAAGCTGTGGACCAGCTCATTCAGCCTCTTCATGGCGGGTCTGGATTTCGTGGTGTTCGCGATCTGCCTGTGGCTGGTGGATGGGCGCGGCTACAAGCGTGCGGTGAAGCCGCTGGTGATCATGGGGATGAACGCCATTACGGTCTACATGATTTCGGAACTGCTGGATGAAGCGCTCTCGGCGATGCACTGGCGCGAGCCGCTATATCGCGCCGTGTTCGTGCCCCTGGCATCGCCGATGAACGCCTCCCTGCTCTACGCGATCAGCTATACGCTGGTGCTGTGGCTGATCGCGTTCGGGATGTACCGCCGCGGCTGGTTCTGGCGGGTGTGAGCTATTGCGACGTGCCGCTCTGGCTGGCTCCCAGTTGAACATTCGCGATGGTCGGGAAGCCGCCCCTGGAATTCGGGAACGGATTGGGGGACGCAGTCAGAGTGACGTTGCCATTGCCCGTGCCGCTTGCGCCGGATGTAACGGTGAGCCATAGCGGGAGTCCCGTGACTTCCCACTTGCAGGTCTTACCCGCAGTGACACCGATGGTCTGAGCGCCGCCCGTTTGGGGGAAGGCGAGACCGCCGGCGGAGAGCGAATAACTGCAGCCGGAGGCCCCCTGGCTGATGGAGATGCTTTCGCTGCCGATGTCTACCGTGCCCGTGCGGGCCTTTCCGGTATTGGCTGAGACGCTGATGGCCAGGGCGCCCACGCCGGGTCCGCCACTGCTGGTCACAGTGATCCAGGAAGCGCTCGGAGTGACGGTCCACTTACAGCCGCTGGCCGCGGTAATACTGAAGTTTGCCGTACCTCCGGATGAATACAGGAACGCCGAACTGGGAGAAGCGTTGAATGCGCAGGAAGGCGTCTTGGTTTCAATACTGGTGACGAACGCGGTGGTCCGCATGACGCCGGTGGCGGTCTGGAGGGCGCCCTTCGTGGAAGGGAAGTCGGGCGATTGCGCCGATCCGGTGACGAAGGCGTTGCCGCTGGAATTGACCGCAACGGCGAGCGCGTAGTCGAGGCCGCTGCCGCCCAGATAGGTCGAGTAGAGCACTTTGGTGGCCCCCGGGTTGAGCTTGGCCACAAAGGCGTCGGGGTTCACGGAAGTGGCGGCATACACGGTGGCGGAATTCAGCAAGTCGGCGACGACCAGCGAGATATTGTCGGCGGGCTCGCCCGCAACTTTCCAGGATGTCGCGCTATTGGAGCTGACGAACACGCCGGCCGAGGTACCCGCGTAGAGTACGGATGGCCGGGAGGGAGCGATGGCCAAAGAGTTGACTTGCGCGGTAAGCCCGGTTGACTTGAGAGTCCAGGTGTTACCGGAATCCGTGCTGGCGTAGACGCTGCCGTTGGCTACGGCATAGACATCCGCGGGCGTCGTCGGATTGATGGCCACCGAGGTCACGCTCGGGTACTGCAGGCCTGCAAGATTCACCATCGCCCAAGTGTTGCCGCCATCGGTGCTGCTGAACAGGCCGGAGTAGGTCCCGGCATACATGTTAGGCTGCGAGGCCGGACCGATGGCGAGGGTGGTAAAGTAAGCGCCCTCGAGCGCACCGTTCAGGGTTGACCAGCTCTGGCCGCCATCGGTGCTCTCGGCCGCGCAGGAAGAACCCAGGAAAACGGTGGTGGGCGCACTGGGGCTGACCGCCAGGTTCGACGCGGCGCAAGGCGCCACGCCCTGGAAGGTCCAGGTGGCCCCGCTATCGGAACTGGAGTAGATATTCGTGAAGCTGCTTGCGTAAACCGTGCCGCCGGCGGGACTGAAGGCTACGCCGTACATATAAGCACCCAGGAACTGACTGATCGCCGTCCACTGGGCGCCGCTGTCGGTACTTTCATACAGGCCTTCGGGAGTCGCTGAAATCCAGTGCGAATCGGAAGCCGGATCTACGGCGACCACGGTCGGGGTGAAGGGCAGTCCGGTATCGGACGCGGTCCAGGTCTTGCCGCTGGACGTACCCTTGTACAAGACGTATTGATTTCCGGCGAGAGTACCCTGTACCGCCTTGGTGGAATTCAGATCGTTGGAAAGAGTGTAGCCCGCGATGTAGACGTTATCGCTGGAGTCGAGCGCGATGCCATACCCGTAGTCATCCCGCTGGCCGCCATAATAGGTGAGATACTGCCAGGCGGTCCCGGTGCTGTTCAACTCCGCCACGAAAGCATCGTAGCCGCCGCCCGACGCGCTTTGCAGGGCCCCGGTGGTGACCGGGAGGTCGGTGGATTGGGTCAACCCGGTGGCATAGGCGTTGCCGCTGCTATCCACCGCAATGCCGGCGCCGCTATCGGTCTGGCTGCCACCGAGATAGGTGCAATAGACCAGGGTGGCGCCCGCGCTGCCCAGCTTGGCCATGAAGGCATCGTGCTCCCCGCCGCCAAAAGTTGCCTGGGGCGCGCCGGCGGTAACCGGCAAACCCGGGAAAGCCGCGCCTGTTAAGTAGACGGCGTGTTGTGTATCGACCGCAATGGCGGTCGTCTGGGCGCTGCAGCTTTGGCCGAAGTAAGTGGACCAAGCTAGCGCCGTACCCCCGGCATTGATCTTTGTCACAAAGGAGCAAGAACCCCCTTGGGTAGTCTGGTAAGCGCCCGAGGTGACCGGGAAATCGCTCGACTGCGTGGACCCGACGATGTAAGCATCGTTACTCGAATCGAGGGCGATGCCGAGCGCGTTGTCGGAGCCAGATCCGCCCAGATAGGTCGAGTACGCCAGCGTCTCGCCGTTCGGGCTGAACTTGGTGACGAAGGCGTCTTCCCCACCGCGCAGCGATGAATACAACGCGTTCTTGACCGGAAAATCCGAGGATTCCGTCAGGCCGGTTACATAGGCGGCGCCGGTTGAATCCACGGCGATGCCATACGGGTAGTCGTAGATGGATCCGCCCAGATAAGTGGCATAAACCAGGCTGGAGCCGTTGGAGGATAGCTTGGCGACGAAGATCGCGGAGGAGCCGGGAAAGAAGCTTTGCTCGGCGTTATCGGTCGGAAAATCGAGGGATGAAGTGTGTCCAGTGACGTAGGCGTCTCCATTGGAACTAACGGCGACGCTCGTACCATAGTCGAAGCCGGACCCGCCCAGGTAGGTGGAGTAGGAGAGCGACGGATCGATCACCAAGGGGTAATGTGGGTCATAGGAACCCAGCGAGAAGCCTATGCGGTTCGCGGCGATCAGCTTGTAGCGGCTAGTCACCACGTGCCGCTGCCCGGCGATTTCCTGATAAGTGATGGGCTTCTGGAAGCTGATGGGCTCCGCGCCGGTTTCGAGCACCAGGTTGTCCAGCGAGTCGATATGAAGGCTGCGCGCGCCCTGCAGATCCATCCGGATGGCGGACGGGTCGGCGCCGGGAGCAACGATGAAATCGTACTCCAAATGTCCCTGGCGGCCGTAATAGGCCAGATCCACGCCGGGATAGACGCCGGAGTATTCCACGCGCGCGAAAGCCGGAATACCGGTACGCCAGCGGGCGGGGTCGTTACCGATGAAGTAGTTTACTCTACCGGGAAGCGCCTGACGGCCCGCGGGTTTCAGTGGGTGAGCGGCACCGGCCAAGCGAAGGTCAATAGACGCGGGAACATCGGTCTGCTTCGCGCCGTGAAGGGATATATGCGCATTGCCGTGGGAGAGGGAAACAGTGTATCCCGCGCCGCGCGCCAAGAAGTCAGTCGCGCTGGAAGCCTGTCCGTTGTTCTTTTCAAAGGCCAACGGCAACTTACGAAGGCTCTCGGCAATACGAGGGGTCGCTGCGGATTGCAACATGAGCGGAGTGAGTAGAGTTAGTATAGGTACGTAACGGTGGACCATGCGCACCATGGTAAAGTCAGCCCCGCAAGGTTGTCAACGATTATGGGCCGTGTCACTATCGGAAGTTTATTTTGAGGTGAAACTTAAGTAAAGGGAGAAAACTCACAGTCGGGCAAAAGCCGGGCTGCGGGCATAAGTGCCCGCAGTGCAAGCGAGGGAGTTGAGTTACTCGATCAGGAATGCGGCGGCGCCGCCGCTGCCGCCGAGGCCGGTATACTGGCCGGTAGGATCGGCTTTAAAGTTAGTGGAGCCGTTCACTTCCAGCTTGTTGACCACAATGCCCGTGTAGGTACCAGAAGTACTCTCGCCGGTATAGAGTAGGGAGGCGGTCGGAATGTAGATGGTGCCCTGGAGGGAAGAATTGGTGGCGCCGTTCCATTGGTTCTGGGTCGTATTTGTGTCATTCCGGTCGGAGAACCAGAAGATGCCCTGCAGCGAACCGGAGGTCGGGGCGCTAAACGTCACGCTGGGCTGGCCGCTGATCGTCAAAGCGCCATAGCTATACCCAGTGGTGGCGGTGTTGTAAAAGGAAACGCCCGATCCCGTAGCCACGGTGTTGGCGCTGTCGATGGTCAGGCCGCCGCCGTTGAGAATGTATGTGCCCGCCGAAAACGTTACGGTGCCGCCGCTGATGTTGATGCCGCCACAATAGACACCTGGCGAGAGCGTGGTGGTTCCCTGGCTCCAATTGTAGTTGGTATGCGCGCAGGAACCGACTGAGGGCGCCTGAAGATTGATCAACGGATCGGTGGCGGCGGTTTGTCCGGTCAACGGTGTGGGGTTGAACGACCCCTGGCCATTGTTCTGATAGTGGCCGACAATGGACGTGGAGCTGGAGTTGATATAGTAACTGCCGGTAGAGGGGTTGCCTTCCGTTTCCAGGGCGTCGGTGGCGCTGGAGTTGATAAAGATGCCGCAGGTGGAAGTCACGGTAGAACCCGCCACCTGCATGGCCCTGTCGGCCGTCTTGTCCAGCACATAAATGCAGCCGGATGGGGCGCCGCCGGTGGATACGATGGCGGCGGTGGCGCGGGCGCCGGTGAACAAGCCGGAGCTGCTAAACAGCGCCGAGAACAGTTGCGGCTGGCGGGTAGCCACGGACGCCTGCGCCCAATAGATGACCGATACATTGGGATTGTTCGGCGGCGGGCTGGTGTTGTTCGCGGTGATCTTAACCACCGTGTTCCCTCCCACGGTAAAGCCATTTTGCTTGGCGAACAAACATCCGTTGTCGAGATTGGTTTGGGGCGGGCTGTTGGGCGACGCAGCGCAGGTGGTAGCGGTCGACGAGCACTGTGTGCCGGCCGAACCCGAACTGCTGCATGTCATGGAGCTGCCGCTGACGCTGCCCATGGCGGCCAGTACGGTGGCCATGGCGGCCGACTCCGCGGCGGCGTGCGCCTCCTGGCGGATGTAGAATGCCATACCGGTCTCCATGGCAAGTCCCATCATGGAGAGAACCAGGATAATCAAGAGTGTTGCCATGGGCAGAACCTGCCCCCGTTCGCGCCTGTGTTTCACTGGCATGACTCCCTTAGAATAAGACCCGCTGTTTGGAATAGGCTCCCATGTCATAAGTGCCGAATGTGGTAGGCTTGGCTCCCGGCCAGACCATGGCCAGCGCCGAGTTGTATTGGTAGCTCAAGCGGACCTGAATGATGGTACCCACGGTGCTGTCGGCGGCCGGCGGCCACGCGTTAGCATTGGATGTGCAACTAGAAATAGGATTGCATGTATAAGATGTACTGGGCGAAGTCAAGGTCATATGCAGGGTGCTGGGGCTCAGGCCGATCGCGTACGTCTCAGCCGCGGTGGCCACGTTGCCGACGGTAAGGTTGCAACTGTTGGTGCCGCTGGAGCAGTGCGTTCCATGCACCGCGATATAACGGTTGACTTCCTTGGAGGCGTAGGCCAGACTCTGGTAAGTCCACATGGTCAGGCCCATCGACACGATGCCGATGAAGGTAAAGATCATGGGAATGCCCGCCAGGGCAAACTCCAGGACCGTGCTGCCGCCCGAATTCCGCCGCCTCTTGGTGTAGCTCATTGTGTTACCAGCCTCATCTGGACTACCCTATCGAATGTATATTGCCCGGTCAATCCGCCCGGAATCGGTATCAACTGCGGGCTGGTGTAAGAGACGCTCACCTGGCTGGCCAGGCTGCCATCGGTGCCGGTCACCTGACTCGCTGTGACGACTACGGGCGATGCGGCGCACGTGGTCACGGTGGAACCGACGTTCGGCATGGCGGAAAGCTCCGCCAGCGCATAAGTGCATGCGGTGGTGGCGTCGGCCGCGGTGGTGGGGCTTTGCGACGTATACCAGGCCGCTACGCGCGCGGCATTCTGGGTGCTGATGAGCGCGTAATTGTAGAAGCCGAGGTCGAAGCTGCCCACGAACAGGAACAATACCCAAGGCAGCAGAAAAGCCGTTTCAAGCATCGCGTGCCCGCGTTGGTTGCGCCGGGAGGGATTAGTTAGGACCTTCATTTCTGCATTAATCGTAGTGGCTTTGCAGCATTGCGGGCAATAGCGCTTAGGTTAATTTGAGGAGGTTGCGAATAGTTAACTGGGCCAGATTGTTGAGGATCGCGCGTAGGAAACACAGCCCCATCCGCCGTTCGCATGCCTTTTCACGGTACGCTAGTTTTATGACCATCGCGATTACGGGCGCTTCTGGTTTCATCGGGCGCCGTCTGATGAAAGCGCTCGCCGGCGGGGACCATAAGCTGCGCGTTCTCAGCCGGCATGCCGGGACGAACCTGCCGCCGGGAGTGCAGTTGTATGTCTGGGATGCCATGAAAGGTCCGCCGCCCGACGACAGCCTGGAAAGCGTGGATGCGGTCATTCACCTGGCAGGCGAGCCGATCGCGCAACGCTGGAGCGATGAAGTGAAGCAGAAGATTCGCGAAAGCCGGGCCACCGGCACGCGGCACCTGGTGCAAGCGCTGTCTACGTCGCGCCAGCGCCCGGCGGTGCTGATATGCGGATCGGCGGTAGGTTACTATGGCTCGCGCGGCGAAGAGATCCTTACAGAATCGTCGGCGCCGGGCAGCGGCTTCATGGCGGATGTTTGCGTGGCTTGGGAAAAGGAAGCCGACCTGGCGGAATCCCTGGGCATCCGCCTGGTAAAGCTGCGCACCGGCGTGGTCCTGGGGCCCAATGGCGGCGCGCTGGCCAAAATGCTGCCCCCTTTCAAAGCCGGGATGGGGGGGAAGTTGGGACACGGCGATCAGTGGATGTCCTGGGTACATTTGGACGACCTGGTGGGGATCATCCAACACGCGCTCGGGAATCCGGTGCACGGGGCGGTCAACGGGACGGCGCCGAATCCGGTGACGAACGCCGATTTTACGAAGGCGCTGGGCCACGCGCTGTCGCGGCCGGCCGTGGTTCCCATGCCCGCCTTCACCCTCAAGTTCATGTTCGGCGAGATGGCCGACGTGATGCTGGCCAGCCAGCGTGTGCTGCCCAAAGCGGCTGAGGCCGCAGGTTACACGTTCCGTTACCCGGAGGTGGCGGGAGCCCTGGCGAGTATCGTGGGGGTTTAGCAGGCTGCGGAAAAAGGCCTGTCGGGACCGCTCCGGGACCGCTCCGGGACCGCTCCCTTACGGTCACGGCTCGGTAAGCGCGGCTCGGTAAGCGCGGCTCGGTAAGCGCGGCTCGGTAAGTCGCGGCTCGGTAAGCCGCGGATCGGTAAGCCGCTGCAAATACAGGGCAACATTTCTGAGCCGCGCAAGTCAGCAAGCGGTTTTTAGCATTTTTCCGCAGCCTCATCCCGGTATGGAGCCGAAAATGCTCTGCAAATATCATGGCGCGCCGAAATACGAATTGGAGTAACCTAATCATATGCGTGAAATAGGTCAAACCAGTCCTGAAAACGGTCGCTATCGCTGCGCGGTATGCGGCGCGGAGATCCGCGTGCAGGCTGGGGAAAAATTTCCGTCCTGTACAGGTAAAGACCACTCTCCGCGGTGGATCCTCTGCGAGGAGCGCACCTTGGCCTTGGCCGGTTCGGCCCGGTAAGAAATTCACAGCGCCTATTCGTGCCGGAGCGCCTCTACCGGCTCGACGGCCGCGGCGCGGCGCGCGGGGATGAAAGCAGCCAGCGCGCCAGCCGCCAGGAGAGCCGCGACCGTCAATCCGAAGGCCAGCGGGTCGTTTGGCTTGATTCCATAAAGCAAGGAAGCGCTCAAGCGCGCGGCGGCGAACGATACAGGCAGTCCGATGGCCGCTCCCAGGGCGATCAGCAGGAGGCCGTCGCGCAAGACCATCCACTCGATGCGGCCCGGCGCCGCGCCGAGGGCGATGCGCAAGCCGATTTCCGATGTGCGCCGCGCGACTGCGTAGGCCATCACACCGTAGATGCCCACGGCGGCCAACAACAAAGCCAGCAGCCCGAAGAAGCCGCTGAGAGTTGCGATCATGCGCTCGACGAAGATGGAATCGTCTACCCGCTCGCGCAGCGTACGCGGTTCGACCAGCGCCACTTCCGGATTGATGCGGCTTAGCTCCGCCCGGACAATGGGAAGCAACGCGGCCGCGGGCAATTGCGCGCGCACGACTAAGGTGGGGTCGTAGCTGTATCCGCCCTCCCGAAAGGGCACGTACACGGTGGATTTGGCGGGGGTGGTCAGCCCATCGTGCAGGATATCGCGCACCAGGCCGACGATGTAAGTGGGCTCGCCGCCTTCGGGCTTGGAATCGTCGAAGCTGAGAATGCGGCCCACGGGGTCGGGGGTTCCCGGAAGAAATTCCCGGACGAACGCCTCGTTGACGACGGCGATCTTGCGCGGGGAACGAAGGTCGGCCGGAGCGAACTCGCGCCCGCGTAGCGCACGTATGCCCAGGGTCTCGAAGTAGGCCGGTCCCACTCCCTGCTCGTTAACCTCAACACCCTCATGGGCCGTGCGCGCCGATCCCGGGACGCGAATTCCCGCGCTCCAGGAGCCGCCGCGAAAGGGTCCAGGCAACCCGTAACTCACCGCGTCGATACCGGGCACCGCACTCAATCGAGCCAGCAGCCTCTCGCGATGCTTGTCCTTATCGGCGGCCTTCCATGCCTGCGGATAGTCCAGCGAAAAGGTGAATACATTCCGCGCAACAAATCCGGGATTGATGGCGCGCAGGCCGGCAAGGCTGTGCGCGAACAATGCCGCCGCCACCACCAGCACCACGGAAAGCGCGACCTGTGCGACCACCAGGGCTTTGCGAAAACCGGCGCGTCCACCGGCACCGCTCCGCTGCGACCCGCCATGCTTCAGAGCGGCGGCAGGATCGAGAGACGTGGCGCGCAAAGCCGGCGCCAGGCCGAACACGAGCGCGGACAAAATGGAAATGCCCAGGGTGAATCCCAATACGGTCGCATCCGGCGCGACTTCGAATTGCTCGCCGGAGCCCGGCGGCAGAAATAAGAGCATGTAGCGTTCGCCCCAAACCGCGAATGCCAGGCCCAAAACGCTGCCCAGCAGGGCCAGCAGCAGGCTCTCGATCAACCATTGCCGCACCAGGCACCAGCGCGTAGCGCCCAGGGAAAAGCGCATGGCAATCTCGCGGCGCCGTGCGGCCCCGCGCGCCAGCAGCAGGTTCGCCACATTGGCGCAGGCGATCAGCAGGACCAGTCCGACAGCCACCATAAGGATCGTCAAAGGCTTGCCGAAGGCCTCACGCAACATGGAAATCCCCACGCCGGCATCCCGCACTTCGATCCTCTGCTCCAGAGCAAACTTGCCAAAGGCGCTGGCGCGCTGGCCTCCGTAGACACTCATCAGGTACTGCTGCATGATGGTGCCGGCCGCCGCTTGTATCCGGCTGCGCGGAATCTCCGGGCGGCGGCGCGCCATGATCCAGACCCAATGCATGCCGGGCTGCATGATCTCGCCGCGAGACATCATGGCCGGCGCCCATAGATCCGCATGGCTCTCCACTTCCACGCCATGAAATCCGGGAGCGGCCACGCCGATGACCGTCAAAGGTTGCTCATCCACCTTCAACACGCGGCCCAGCACGGCGGGATCCATTGCCAGGCGGCTACGCCAGAAGTCGTAGCTCAGCACGACCAGCGGATGCCCCTGCGGGGTGCGATTGTCGGCATCGTTGAAGAGCCGCCCGATGGCCGGCTTCACTCCCAGCACTTCAAAGTAGTTTCCGGTGACGTATTCGCGCTGCACATAATCCACGGAATTGCTGTGGCCCGCGTCGAAGCGCACCTTAGCGGCGCCGCTGCGCGCGAATACGCCCGAGAACAGATCCGCGTGTTTCCGGAATTCCAGATAGAGCGGATAGGAAGCGTAGCCTTTGCCCCAGCCGCCGGTCCGATACAGAAGCGCGAGCTGCTCCGGCTTTTCGACCGGCAGCAGGCGCAGCATCAGCGTATTGACGAACGAGAAGATGGCGGTATTTGCGCCGATACCCAGGGCCAGCGACAGCACGGCGGCCAGCGTGAAAGCGGGATTGCGGCGCAGACCGCGGATGCCATATCCTGCGTCCTTCGCCAGGATCTCGATCCACGGTACGCCGCGGCGGTCGCGGTAGGCTTCCTTCATCTGCTCGATTCCGCCGAATTCGCGGCGGGCCGCTGCGCGCGCGGCATCGGGTGAGAGGCCCTCCTGGCGCAGCTCGGCGGCGCGCATTTCCAGGTGGACTTCCACTTCCTCGCTCAGCTCGCGGTCTCCCCGCCGCTTCGAAAGCAGCGCGGTCAGACGTTTCCACAGCGTGCGCATGCAGGCTCCTATTCAGGTACTCGCAGAAACCGGTCCATCAAGGCCACGGTGCGCGCCCAGTCGTCCTGCTCGCGGACGATCTGCTTGCGGCCGGCCTTGGTCAGCTCATAGAATTTCGCGCGGCGGTTTTTGTCCGAAGCGCCCCATCGCGATGCGATCCAGCCGCGCTGTTCGAGGCGCAGCAACGCCGGGTAAAGGGTGCCCTGGTTCAATTCGAGCACGCCGGCGGAGATCTGCTGGATGCGCTTGGCCAATCCGAAGCCGTGCTGCGCACCCATGCTTTCGAGCGTTCGCAGGACCATCAGGTCGAGAGTGCCCTGCAGGACATCGGGCCTAGCGTTTCTTGTAGACATCCAAAAGGAGTATGACGCTTTTCATTTAGAATGTCAAGAGGAGGCGCTACGGGGGGTTGCGATACGAATGTGAGAGGGATGCGGTTTGAACGCTGCGGCGGCGATCCAGTACGTCGTTGCCGTCATGCGTGTGCTGGACGCTCCCTAACGGTCGCGGCTCGGCCCGTCGCGGCTCGGCCCGTCGCGGCTCGGCCCGTCGCGGCTCGGCCGATTGGCGGCTCGGCTTCATGTCGCGCAGGCCGCTGGAGGCGGAGCTAAACTTGGATCGGGTATTCGATGGCCGGATTTTCAATGCGCGCGGGACGTATGCTGCCGGCTTTGGCGCTGCTGGGGGCTGCCGCGTGGGCGCAGCCGCCGGATCGGGATGCGTTCGTCGAAGACCTGGAGCATCGCGCATTTCTGTTCTTCTGGGAACGGGCCGACCCGCGGACCGGGCTGGTGCTGGACAGGGCCAAGGCGGATGGCAGCCCGGAGCCGCGGCGCATCGCCAGCACAGCCGCCACCGGTTTCGGGCTGACGGCGCTGGCGATCGGGGCGGAACACGGCTGGATCCCGCGCCAGCAGGCTGAAACGCGCGCGCTGGCCACGCTGCGATTTCTCGCGGAGGGGATGACGCGCGAGCACGGCTGGTTTTACCACTTCATCGATCTTCGGGACGGAGCGCGGCAGTGGAAGAGCGAGCTTTCCTCCATCGACACCGCGCTGTTGATGGCCGGGGTGCTGACCGTGCGCGAATACTTCGGCGAACAATCCGAGGTTGGGCGTTTGGCGGAATCGATCTACGAAGCGGTCGATTTTCAGTGGATGCTCAACGGCGACGCCAAACTGCTCTCCATGGGCTGGAAGCCGGAATCGGGATTCCTGAAGTCCCGCTGGGACAAGTACTGCGAACTCGGCATTCTTTACCTGGAGGCGATCGGGTCGCCCGGACATGCGATCCCGGCGGATGCCTGGTACGCCTGGCGGCGGCCACGCGTGCATTATGAAGGTTACGATTACATCTCCGGCGGGCCTTTGTTCACCCACCAGTACTCGCAGGCGTGGGTCGATTTTCGGGGACGGCGCGAAGATCGCGGCGAGCATACCGACTGGTTTCAGAACTCCGTAATCGCCACCGAGGCACATCGCGCGTTTTGCATCAACCTGCGGGGGAAGTTTCCGGATTACGGCCCGGATGCGTGGGGGATCACGGCTTCCGATAGCGCCAAGGGTTACATCGCGTGGGGGGGGCCGCCGATGAACCCCGCCATCGACGGCACCTTAGTTCCGTGCGCTCCGGGCGGGTCGCTGATGTTAACGCCGGATCTCGCGCGGCGGGCCTTGCTCAATATGCAGGGCATGCTGGACGGCCGCGTCTACACGCACTACGGCTTTGTGGACGCCTTCAACCCATTGACCCGGTGGGTGGATCGGGACGTGATCGGGATCGACGTGGGAATCACGCTGCTGAGCGCCGAGAATATGCGGACGGGCAATGTTTGGCATTGGTTCATGCGCAACGGCAGCATTCGTTCCGCGATGGAGAAGGCGGGACTAAGGATGGGGAAGTAAGGCAGAGCGGGACTTAAAAGTCCCGCCGGCAAGCTGAAGCGTGCGCCACGGGCAAGCGCGGCGGCGGGTCAAAAGCTGAAGCGCGCCAGTAACTCCACTACGCGGCCGGCAGTTCCCCCGGGGGAAAGGCCGAAATCCTGATTCTCGATGGTGGAATTGGCGCTGCCGAAGGCGATGGGCTGAAGGTTCAGTTTATTAAAAATGTTATAGAAGTTAGCGCGGAGGTCGAGCTTGGCCGCCTCGCCCAAGTGCATTCCGCTCAGGTTGGTCTGCTTGCCGATACTGAAATCGGTTGAAAAATAACTCGGGCCGCGCCAGGAATTACGCCCGATGCCAGGCGGCAGCGTAGTCGGTCCGCTGGTGGGACTGGTGATGACAAAATATTTCTGCCCGCCGCCGGGAAAGTTGGTGCCGTAGATATAGGCGTTATTAGAAGTACTGTGGCCGGCACCGCCGAGGTACTCAATAGGACGGATGGGACACAGGGTTTGGCCGCCGGGTGTGGCTTCGGCGGCGCCGCAAGTGACGGGCGTCCAGGGAAAACCGCTGCTGGCCGTGAAGATACCACTGATGTTGAATCCGCCGAGTAAGTGACCCAGGAAACCCTCCTGCTTCTTGAAGAAGGGCAAGTCATAGAGACTGAAAAAGTTAAAGTATTGCGGCACGTCGAAATCGGAAGGCCCGTATTCGGTGGCCTGATTCTGCGGATAGGTCTGGTTCGTGACGAAGCCGGGGCCTTCATAGGAATTGGTGTCCAGGCTTTTCGACCAGCGGTAATTCGCGGTGAACTGAAAGCCATTTGACATGCGCCGCGAGAGAGTCACGAGGAGGGCGTTGAAGTTCGAGTTGACGTCGGGCTGCGGGCTGTAGACCTGGGTAAACGGGAAGAGCGGTCCGGTGGGATAGAGGAAACTCTCGTTGACCAGGCGGATCTGGTGCCGTCCTTCGGAACCGCTATAGCCCGCGGTGGCCACCAGCTTAAAGGGGAGTTGATATTGCAGGTCGAACGAGTAGACCTGGACGAAGGGATTGGGCATATTCTGCTGGGCCATGTACACCTGAACCTGGGGCGCGTTCGGATTCGATGGACCGCGGGGCGCGTTCGTGGTGGGATCGATGCCGGTGGCCAGCGCCGGATTCACGGGGTAACTGAATGGGCTGTTGCTGCTTCCGAGCGCATATAAGATCTGCCCGTTTGCGAAGGGCGTGCCGAACGAGGTGGTGGCGGTGCCGCAGCAGATTCCATAACTGCCGAAGGAGGGTGGGTCCTGGAACACGTTTTCGAATACGACGCCGGGGATTTCGTTGAAGAACCACGCGTATCCGCCGCGGACGACAAGCTTGTCTCCAGCCGCTTTAGGGCTCCAGGCGAAGCCCAGCCGGGGGGCGAAATTCTTGTAATCAGGATTGTAGAGCTGGCTGACTACCTTGATATAGGAAGTGTTATAGTCGTCGCCGGGACCAAAGAAGACGTTACTCAGCTGGCCGTTCTTATCCGAGAGCGGTGAGAAGTACTCCCAGCGCAAGCCCAAGTTAATCGTCAGATTCGGGCGCAGTTTGAAATCGTCCTGAACGAAGGCGGCATAGTCGCCATCGCGGAGATAATGCTGCGCGGGAGCGGGCGCGCCGTTTTCCGGGTTGGCGTTGATGGCTTCGTAGATAGGGGCATCGTTGGCGAAGTTCCAGGGACCTTGAAACGTATAAACGGGCCGCGCTCCGCCCGCGAGGTTGTCGTTATTCTGCATCTTGCGGAAGACTACGCCGAACTTGAGCCCGTGCCGGCCCAGCATCTTGTTCAGGGTGTCATTTATTTCGTAGGTATTCTGGGCGAAGATGGCCGGGGTGGTACTGCCCTGCGGGGCGCCGAACTGGATATTGTTGTCGACGCCAGGAATATTCTGAATTTGCAATTCCGGAATGCCCCAGTTGACCAGCGCGGAGCCGGCGATCTGGTTGTCGGCGAAGCGCGTGAAATTCGCGCGGAGCTGGTTAAATACGGTGGGCGAAAACGTGCGGTTCCAACTGAGGAAATAGGCGCTGTTGAACGGATTGTTGGGCAGGTCCGCCATGGGGCGGCTCTGGCTGGACGATTGGGCCTGCGTGCCGGAGAGGGGCGTCAGGTAAGTGCTGAACGCGAAGCTGTCGTTGCCGTGGGTGTAGTCGCCGCGGAAATTGTATTGGTTGCCGCGCTCCAGGCTGGGCGCGCCAAGCACATCGTATTGAATGTCGGGAACTCCGTCGAGGCCGCCGCCCGCTGGGAATTTGCCGATGTCCACGTATTGGCCGGTTGCGCCGGTAAGGGAACCGATGTCGAGGCCGCCATTCACTTGCTGGCAGGTCCCCGGGGCAAAGCTTGGGGAACAGGGAACGTTGAGCACCGAGACGACGCGCGGCGCAATTCCGGGTGAGGAGAAAACTTTGGCGGCGACGGAATTGGGGTAGGCGGCGATGACGGCCTGGCGGTATTGCGGCGTCTCCACCCAGTTTTCGTAGGGAGCGTCGGTGCGATTGGTCAGTCCTTCATAGCTAAAGAAGAAAAACAGCTTGTCCTTCACAATGGGGCCGCCGACAGATCCGCCGTACTGGCGGAAGCGCGTATCTACGCGCACCGGAGGGGCGCCGAAGGGTCCACCGTATTTGTTATAGGCGTTGAGATTCGGATCCTGGAATTGAAAGAAACCGCTGCCGTGAAACTGGTCGGTGCCATTCTTGGAAATGGTTTCGATCTGCGCGCCGGAGTTGCGGCCGTAGGAGGCGTCGTAGGCCTCGGAGTGAACCACGATCTGCTTTACGGATTCCTGGTTGGGAGTCACAACGGCCGCGCCGCCCCAGTTCTGGCTGTCGACGGTCACGCCGTCGATCATGAAGTTATTATCCGACAGGCGCTGGCCGTTGGCGGAAATGGGGACCTGATTTTCTGTTTGGAAGATGGATGTGTTTGAGCCGCCGGGCCCCGTGGTATTGGGCAGGTTGACGGCGTTCCCGCTACCGTCGCGCGCGCCGATGCCGAATACACCGGGCGTGAGCCGCAGCAACTCGTAAGGGTCGCGGCCAATCTGGGGCAGGCGCTCCACTTCCTGGGTAGTGAGGGTACCTGAAACGTCCGCGTTTTCGGTTTGGATGGCGGGATTATTCTCCGCGGATACGGTGACCGATTCGGTAACCTGGCCAGGTGACAGCGTCAGATTTACGCCTTGAGTCTGCTCCGCGAGGACTTGAATATTCTCGCTGGTTTCCTGTTTGAATCCGTTGGCCTCCGCGGTGATGGTGTAACGGCCCGGAGCCAGACCCTCAAAGCGATAAACGCCTTCGCCCGAGCTTTGGGTGGTTTGTTCCTTGTGGGTTTCGGCGCTGGTGAGGGTGACTTTGGCGTTGGGCACCGCCGCGCCGGAAGGATCGCTGATGGTGCCCTGGATGACGGCGTTAAACTGGGCCGCGGCGGGAAGAGCCGGGAGCAGCAAGAGGCAGGCGTACGAGAGAATGCGGCGCCACGGGAATATCAACACGGTAGTCTCCTTGGACTCATTCGATTGACCCGATGCCAGCATAAGCTTCCGGCCGCTCGAAAACAAGTGACTTACTTCACGTTTGGCGGAGTACGGTGTGTCACCGCACACTAAGTAAGAGAAAGTAAGTTGTGTAAACCACAGGCTGCCGGCTAAAAGCCGGTTCTGAGGCTTTCTCGTGATGACTGGCCTCAGCCCGTGGCGCACCGTCGAAAACTCACCGTGGGGCGGGCAATCATGCCCGCAGCCGCCTTTTCAGGCGGCTAAGCCGGCTGGAAAGCCGGCTGCGGCCAAGATTGGCCGCCCCACAACTCGAGCGGCAATGGGGTCTCAGGGTAGCGTGCTGTGGCGGACTTCAGTTCGCCGTGGGCGGGACTTTTGAGTCCCGCTATTGCGTGTAGAGCTAAGGGCGTGCGCCACGGGCAAGCGGCCGGTAATCACGAGAAACGTCCAAATTCCAGAGCCGGCTAAAAGCCGGCTGCGGGCAGGATTGCCCGCCCTCCAGCTACTCGTGGCGGAGGGAAGTCATAGGATCTACGGCGGAGGCGCGGCGCGCGGGGCCCCAGGCGGCGGCGAAGCCGGTGATGGCCATTAGCGCCGCGACGGCCACGAAACTGGCCGGATCGCTGGGGCGCAACCCGGGGACCAGGAACATGGCCAGTGGTTTCACCAGGAAAAACGCGCAGAGCAGGCCGGCGGCAGAGCCGATCAGAATCAGGCGGGCGGCGCCGGCCAACACCATGAATGCCACGTCGCGACGGTTCGCGCCTAGCGCCAGACGCACGCCGATCTCGCGTGTACGGCGGCTGACCGAGTACACCATCACGCCATAGAGGCCAATGGTGGCCAGCAGCAGGCCCAACACGCCGACGCCTCCCAACAGGACCGCGCCCACCTGGCTGGGAAGGAAGGCCAGCCCAATGCTGGAATAAAGCGTGGCCACTTCCAGGCCGGCATCCGGCTCGGCGCGGCGCAGGGTGGCGCGCACCGCCCGCAACTCGGTGGCAGGCGGCGTGGAACTTCTAACCACGAACTCCAAGCGCGTGCGTTCGTTATCGATGCGTGACAGGTCCTCGTAAAGCTGCGGCTGAGGTTCTTCGCCGATCGAGAGATTCTTGGTCGGATCCACGATGCCCACGACCCTGTAGGGCAGGCGGTCTTCGCCGTAACGAAAAAGGCGGCCGAGGGGATCGCGATCCGCCAGGTAACGCAGCGCAAACGTCCGGTTTACGATCACGGGATTCGCGCCGGAATCGGCGCCCGGCTGGAAAGTATGCCCGCGATGAATGGGGATATCCATAACGCGAAAGTAATCCGGCGAAACCGCATTCCAATAGTAGAACGTGCTCTCCGTCTTGCCGGTATCGAGGAGCTTCATCATGCCGCCAAAACGAGTGCCCCCATTGAATGGAACGACGCGCGCCGCCGCCGCGGATTCGATGCCTGGCAGGGCGGGCAGTTCGCGCAGGGCAGCGGTGACGTAGGCGCGCTTCCGGGCGACATCCTTATATGCCTGGGGCGGCAGATTCACGTCGGCGTAGATGGTGTGGCGTACGTCGAAACCGGGGCTGATGGCGTTCGATCGCCACAGATTTCGCAAGAAGAGGAAACCCGCCGTCAGCACCACCAGCGAAAGCGCCAACTGCGCTACGACGAGCGCGCGTTGCAGCCGCATGCGGCCCTCGCGGCGCAGGCTCGGGGCGATCGATTGGCGAACGGATCGCCAGGCGGGCAGCAGTCCGCAAACCAGGGTGGCGAAGGCGGCGAGCAGGACGGCGTAGAGAGTCACACGCCAATCGAGCGTGAGGTGCAGGCGGATGGGAATCGGCAGGGGCAATTGAAGTTCTTCGACCGCCGAAGCCATCGCTTCGCGCAGGAGCAGTCCGCAAGCCACGCCCGCCAGCGAGAGCAAAGCGGTCTCGACCAGCAGTTGCTGCACCAGGCGTGCGCGGCCGGCGCCCAGCGAGACGCGGATGGCCAGCTCCTGGCGGCGCGCGGAACCCCGCGCCAGCAGCAGGCTGGCGACATTCACGCACGCGATGATCAACACCAGGCCGACCACCACCAGGAGCATCGCGAAGAACAGGCCCACCGTCTGCATTTCAGTCTCGCTTTTGATGCGGTCGAATCCGCCAACTGCGGATACCTGGATGCCATCTGCATAACGATTGGATTCGGGAAGCGTGTTGGGCATTTCCTTGTCCAGCCGTTTGGCCACGGCGACCAGTCCGGCGCGCGCCTGGCCCAGCGTCATGCCGGGCTTCAGCCGCGCGTAGATGGCCAAGATGGTATCGTCCAGGTAACGCGGAACGAACAGGTCGGGCGAATAGCCGAAGCCGATCAGAGAGCGGAAATCCTTCGGTAGAATCCCAACCACGGTATAGGACCGGCCGTTCAAATGGATCGCACGGCCCAATACCGACGGGTCGCCGTGCAGGCGGGAACGCCAGAAATGATCGCCGAGGACCGCCACCTCATCGGGATCCTGGGGTAGAATGCCGCGTCCGAGGGCCACGGGAACGCCCAGCGCCGCGAAGTAGTTCTTGGTCAGCAGGACGGTGGAGACCTGACGGGTTTCGGCGCCATCGTTCCAGTTGACTAAGGCCTCTTCGTTCTCGCCTACGACGTCCGCAAAGAAGCCGCTGGCGCGCACGAACTCGACGACTTCCTTACTCGCATGGCTGTTGCCTGCCAGGCGCACGGATACGACGGTGCGGGCGTCCGTGACGGAAGGCTCGCTGAGCAGAAACTCCGTGGCCATGGAGAAGATCCCGGTATTGATGCCGATCCCCAGGCCGAGCGAGAGCAGGGCGGTGACCACCAGCGCGGGACTGCGGCGCAGGCTGCGGGCGCCGTAGACTATATCGCGCCAGAGGTTCTCGACCAAAGTAAAGCGCCACAAGTCGCGCGCCTGCTCTTGCAGTACGGTGGTATTGCCGATGGGGATGGGGTTGCCGTGCGCGGCGGCCATGTCGCGGTGAAAGGCCAGTTCGGCTGCGACATCGCGTTCCATCGAGCGGCGGCGGAAAAGTTTGAGCAAGAGATTGGGCATGCTTCCTCCTTTGTGGGCAGTGGGGAACTAGGGCTGGCGCGCAAGCACGCGTTGGACTCCGAGCGAGAGGCGGTTCCAGGTTTCCTGCTCGGCGGCCAGCAATTTCTTGCCGCGTTTGGTGATCTCGTAGAATTTGGCTTTGCGGTTGTTTTCGGAAACTCCCCAGTGCGCGGCGATTGCGCCATCGAGTTCCAGGCGGTAGAGGGCCGGATAGAGCGAGCCTTCCTCCACTTTGAGCGCCTGGTCCGAGAGCAGGTGGATGGTTTGGGCGATGGAATAGCCGTGTAGGGCGCCGCGTTGCAGGGCATGCAGGATCAGAAGATCGAGGGTACCCTGGAGCAGCATTGGGGAATCGGATTTGGCCATGAGTGCGTTTCCTATGACGATCTATGGGTAGTATGGGGCAGGTTGCCCTAGATTGTCAAGGGGGAAATTGGGCTTTTGGCGGCAAATCGGAAATCGGATAAGCTGTACGGACGTGCATCTATCGGGATGCTGCCGAACCGGGAGGTATTGCGCACGAGATCGACCGGTATTACCATAAAGTGGATGCAAACCATTTCATTGAAATTGCCGGAGGATCTTCTTGCGGATCTCGAGCGCGAGGCGAAGGCGCGGCGTGTGAGCAAGTCCGCCCTGGTGCGCGAGAGCCTGGAAGCCGCTCTGCGGCGCCCATCACGCCGTGGCGCCGCCTCCTGCTATGACCTGGCTCGTGATCTTGCGGGATCGGTAAAGGGTCTACCCTGCGATCTCGCCAGCAATCCGAAATACCTGGAGGGATTCGGCGAGTGATGGGGCCGGTGGGTCTACTCGACACCGGACCGCTGGTGAGCTTTCTCGCTACCGGACTGGAACATCACGAATGGGCAACTGCGGAGTGGAAACGGCTGCGTCCCCCGCTGTTGACGTGCGAGCCGGTCCTCACAGAGGCGGCATTTCTGCTGAAACGGGAGGGGCGCGATACGGATGCTCTGTTTGCTTTATTAGATCGAGGAGTCATTCGGATCGGTCTTTCCGTTCAAGAACAGCAGGCGGATCTGCGGGCACTCATGCGCCGCTACCGAAATCGGCCGATGTCACTGGCAGACGCCTGCCTGGTCCGGCTCTCTGAAATCCACGCAGCCGCCGAGGTGCTCACGCTGGACAGCGATTTCCGAAGCTATCGCCGCCACGGCAATAAGGTAATACCGCTGCGCATGCCGGAGTGACGGAAGGGTAGCACCGGCCGCGGGCGAACCGTGTGGATTTCGGCGTTAGGACTTTCGAGATGCGCGTTTATCGTTCCAAATCTCGCAGGTGCCCGTTTACGGACCGCGCCAGACCGGCCAGCCCTGTAGTCACCGTAGAGACTGATGTAGCGCTCGCGAGGAGGGGCGGGAACTCGGCCTAGTGATTGCGCGGAAATCTGTCCTCGCGCCGCGCTTCACAGAATACAACGACGCCCTCGAAGAGCGCCACAGCAGCAGCGGCGTAATTGCGCAAGTCGTCTTCCGTCACGAATAAGTCCTCTCCGGCGAGCGGCATCGCGAGCGGTTCCTGGCGCTCAAACCCGCTTGCTCCCATTTCGGCTCGAATATGCGAAACTGCCGGATTCTGGAACAGATCCGGCGGCAACTCCCTCAATTGCTTTGCCGACCTTCCCTCTGCATGCTTTACGGAGTTTGCGACCAGGCGAAGTTCGTTTAACTTGGCCCACGGCTCCAGTGCCGACAGATCGATTCCGAGGTTTGTCATGTACCATGTTTTGACGACGTCCAATTCCGTGTTGCGGACCCTTTCATAGGCGCAATCGAGGCTCAACGCGCCAAGTTGCTGCTCGATCAAATGATAGAGTCCGGCGGCCAGCAGATTGACCGTCAACTGACGGAGAGAAACCATTGTTTCCCACCACGCCAAGCTATGATCATTCGCCCAATCCGCAACATCGCCGGGATCGGTGTACTCGTTTCCGGGGTAGTTGTCAAAAAACTCGTTCGCCTTCTCATTGGCACGTTCATCGAGATTGTCGAAGGTCCTCAGCACATCGCGAAACAGATCCTCATCGAATGCGAGCAAGGAGGCATCACTCGCACTCGAACGTCCCTCGCGACGTAAGCGCCCGTCATTGTTCGCGCCCGATCAGATTCCCAGCCTTTCGGCGCTGCCTAGGAAGCCGCCCCTTTGTTCTCGCGACAAGCCCGAACGCAGCCTTCCACTCGCTAATCGTAACCGGCCTCGACCCGAGTGCGGGTCCGTTTCGCAACCGAAAGATGCTTGACCGTACTTCGTTAGCGCTCTGCCCCCGGAATGTGCCCGCCAAATTGTCGCTGGGATTAACCTCGGAAGTCGGCTTGGCACCATGTCCCACCACGGTACAATGGGGTAGAGGAATGCGGGCCGATGGCGAACCTGAATATCGAAATGCCGGACGACCTGGCGCGTAGCCTTGAGGGAATCGCAGCGTCACAGCGCAAGAGCATCCAAGAACTGGCCCTGGAGCGGTTGATTTCGCTCGTCGAAGACATCCCCGGATATCGTGCCGGATCCCCAGTCGCGGTTCTGCGCGCGATGCAGGGGCCACCCCACCCAACGGCTGCGGATGTCGATGAGCTCGATGCCCTCATAGCTAACGGTCGTCTTCCGATCTGCGCACTTGACCTCTTTTCGGAGTGATCCGACGTGATCTATCTTCTCGATACAAACGCGATCAGCGCTCTGATGCGGGCGGACCCGCGGATGGCGTCGTGGCTTTCATCCATCGCGGCGGATGACCGGGTCGTGATCTGCACAATCACTCGTGGCGAAATCCTGTTCGGCCTGGAGCGTCTGGCACCTGGACGGCGCCGAAACGAGTTGGAAAGGAAAGCGGTGAGTTTGTTCGCCGTTTTGCCGTGTGAACCGGTCGCATCGACAGCCGCCGATCGGTATGCAAGTGTGAAGGCTGCTCAACAGCGCCGGGGGCTTCCGCTGGACGAGAACGACCTCTGGGTTGCTGCGGCCACACTTGCCATCGACGCAACACTCGTCAGCCGGGACAGTGACTTCCACGCAGTCTAGGGGCTGGCAGTGGTCGAGTTCTAACCGCATTACTCCCGATAAGTCGTTAGCGCCCTATCGGGACTGCCTCGGGCGCGATGGCCGCGAGAATAGTGAGGTGCGCGGGCCGAGGCAGTTTCGATAGGGGCGACTTGAAGGAAGCCGCTGGCGGGGCGGGCCGCGCTATGGAGCCGCTAGCGTGTTCCGGGGGTTTAGAGGCTGGCAGCGCGAGTCACTGCTGACGAACGCAGGCCGAGTAAGGCAGCTCCGCAGGTGTCCAGATATCTTGGCAGTGGTCAGTTGGAGAAAACAGTGGTGACGTGGAAGGGGTTCGGCTCTGGCAGAGAGACACGAATGCGTCCGCGCACCCGGGCACGTGATTGAGCCACGGGATCTGCCGTGACCTACGAGCTGTCGAGAGGTCTGCACCTGGAAGCCAGCTGGCGGGCGGAGAGATTAGGGCCGACCTTCATTTCTCCATTGCAACGAGGACACCGCCAGGTGGAACCGTTGCCGGCTTGGCGTATACGACCCACCGTTGCTTGAAAAGTGAATCGACAAAAATGGCGAATCGCTTGGGGTTTGCCAGTTGAGCGACGGAGCCGGAAAAAACGAGCTTCCCTTCCTGGAACGCCTTCCGTAAACCGTCAACGAACTTTGCTCTAAAGACGGAGCTGAGCACGTCTACCGGCAAGAAGAAGGCGTACTTCGGGTGAATCCAACGCTGGCGGTCGGCGGCGAGTCCGCCTGCTGGAACCACGCAGTGTACATGGGGATGCAAGAGCAGGTTTTGGCCCCAGGTGTGCAGAATGCTGATAAAACCAATCTGCGCCCCCAGTCGTTTGGGGTTAGACGCCACTTCGAGCATGGTGTCCGCGCTGGCGCGAAAAAGCAGGTCATAAAGAACCTGCGCGTTGCGCAGACAGAGCGGGTTCAACTCATGCGGCAAGGTGAACACGACGTGGAAGTAAGGAACGTCGAGGAGTTCGTTCTCTCGTGCAGCGAGCCAGCGTTGGCGAGCTTGTGCCTGACACTTCGGACAGTGTCGGTTCCGGCAGGAGTTATAGGAGATGGCCTGCTGACCGCATTGGGAACATTGATCGATGTGCCCTCCCAGAGCCGCCGTGCGACAGCGGGTGATTGCCCGCAGCACGCTCAGCTGCTGGTAGCTCAACCAGGGGCTCTGGTCCATGAAGCGGTCGCCTTGCTTGTGGAGTAGATCGGCTACCTCCACCGCAGGCCGGGTCATTGCGGTTTACGCAATCTCCGGGAAAGCGCGCAGTTTGCCGGATTCGGAACGACGATCTGTTCGAGGGGGTTTCTGGCGGCTTGCAGGTGGCGCCGCGAAAGATGCAGGTAAACTGTGGTCGCCTCCAGATCCGAGTGGCCGAGCATCATCTGTATGCTCCTCAGGTCAGCGCCGGACTCGAGAAGGTGGGTGGCGAAGCAGTGGCGAAGCGTATGGGGTGTCACCCGCTTCTTGATACCGGCGCGGATGGTCGCTTCGTGCACGGCCTGCCAGACGATCTTTTCGGTTATCGGTTTGTCCGCCCGCGAGTGATTCACAGTTCCGGGGAATAAGTAGGTCTCGGGTCGCATCCAACGGTAGTATTCACGCAGGGCGCCGAGCAGCTTCTTACTCAGAGGAACTTCCCGGCCGATGCCGCCTTTGCCTTGTACAACGCGAAGCATCATGCGCTGGCTGTCAATATCGGTGACCTTGAGTCGGCACAACTCAGCGCGGCGCAGGCCCGTCGAGTAGAGGGTCATCAACATGGTGCGGTGGTAGAGGTTGCGTGCCGCGCCAATCAACTGGGCAACTTCGCCCGGGCTGAGAATTACCGGCAGTCGCAGGCGTTCTTTCGGATACGGCAGATCCTCCTTCATATCCCGCCGCTTGAGCACTTTGATGTAGAGAAAGCGGAGCGCGCAAATGTTCAGGACAACGGTGTTGACGGCCAGCTTCCGAGTTCCGAGCAGGTACGCGTGGTAGCTTCGAAGGTCATCGGGACCGACCTCGTCGATCGGTGCATTCACGTGGGCACGGAAATATTCTACTGCTTTCAAGTACGAGTGAATCGTGGTGGCAGCATAGTTGCGGCGTACGAGCTCTTCTCGCATCCGCTCGATAAGTATGGTCACAGAAATTCTCCTGTGACAACTTTATCCGCTAGCGTCCACCAATGCTCGCTCGGCCGCCGCGCCAGCGGCTTCGTTCAAGTCGGCTTGCCGCCACTTGCGCGAAACCTGACTACAGTACGGCTTACTCGGGCAGGTATCCTTCGCGCGCGCGGATTTTTGCATCTTTCGGGCCGTTGAGGACTAACTGAATCTTGCGCCATCCGAAGCCGTGCACCGGGGGAGGCTTGTAGGTGAGCATATATCCGTGCTGCATGTCTTCAGATATATCCTGGAACACGGTTTCCACGTCCTTGGGCTTTTTTACGGTGTAGGCTACGCCGCCGGTCACCTGCGAGATCTCCTTCAATCCGCGGCTCAAAGCGGGACTGGTGACCGCCTCGCCTTCCCCGATGGTATAGATCGCGATCCCCAGTTTCTTCACGCGCGCCAGCGCCGTGTTGGCATTCAGCACGCTGGCATTGTCGTCGCCATCCGTGAACACGATCATGGATTTCTTCCCGTTGCGCTTGCCAATGGCCGCGGCCGCCTGCGAGATGGAATCGAACAGGGCGGTCTCGCCGGCGGCCCGGGTGCGCAGCACCGCGGTCTTCAGGGCGCTTTTGTCGGTCGAGAAATCCTGCAACACCTGCAGGGAAGTGTTGAAGCTGTAAATCGCGACGGCATCCTCCGGGCGAAACTCATCGATCAGATGCATCACGGCGTTCTTCACGGCGGGTAGGGCGCGGAACATGCTGCCGGTGGTATCGAGCACGATCGCGCACGAGAGACTGGCCGAGTTCGATTCGAAGGTGACGATGGGTTGCGGCACGCCTTCGTCCAACAGCTCGAAGCTATCGCCTTTTAGGCCATCCATGTAATGGCCGTGGTGGTCGAACACGGTGGCGTAGACTTCCACCAGGCGGACGTCCGACCGGAAGACGGCCATGCCATCCTGCGCGGGCAGCGCGCTCGATGCGCCAAAAATCGCGAGGCACGTGAGGGTCCGGAATCTCATAGGGTCTTCAGTATCGACACTAGTTTCTGCTCGTCCAGGCTGGAGAAGGCCAGCGGCACGGGCCGCCAGTCCTTGGGGTCGGCCATCTGCAATTTTCGCAGAAGCTCGAGGGCCAGCGGCTCGGCCAGGGTGGCGAGGGCCGCGGCCGGGATGCCCGCCTGTCCCGCGGAATCGATCAGATACAGCTTCAACTCCGATACGCGTTCCGCCATCATCATGGGCACCATGACGCGCTCGTATTCTTCGTAGGGCGCCAGGCGCAACAGGTGCGAATGGTCGCAGCCGTCCAGTTGCGGATGGCTGCTGCCGAGCCGCTCCAGCGCCTCCCCGGCGTCTGCAGAAGCCGGCGTCCACTGGCGTAGGGCGCGCGTCACGGGCGAATCCCAGGCATCGAGTTTGTATCCCGCCAGGTACGTCTCGGCCAGAAAGTAAAGATCGCTAAGGGTGACCGCCTGCCAGACGGGTTTCCAATCCCGCGCGCGCAGCCCGCTCATCAGATCCGCGCGCCGGCTCAAAGACAAGGTACCCAAAGTCGACTCCGAAAGGCTTGCGAACATTTCCGGGTTCGTGGAAGCCCGCTCAATCCACTCGCGCGCCAAGCGGATTTTCAGGCCGAACAGCAGCATATCCTTATCGGTAATGGTTCTCCAGCCGGTGGAGCGGAGCGAGCCGATCTGCGAGGCCACCACCATCTCCGCATTGCCCGTGGGCGCGCCCTTGCCGGCCACCCGGCCCACTGCCGTGCTGAATCCGGCGAACCCGCCGGTCAGGTAACTGCCGGCCTCTTCGCTGCTTACCTCCAACTCGGGCGCGTGCCCGAATAGGTCGGGATGTCCGACGGGTTCCAGATCGACGAATTCGTGTTTGCGCAGGAACAAGGGGTCTTCGGAGATCAACAGGTCGTCGGGACGGAAGTAGTAGGCGTAGACGATGCCGGTGAGCGCCAGCTTCACCTGCGGATTGATTTCCGCCAGCAGTTCGCGGCACAGATGCTCGGTTTCTTTCCGGTCGCTCTTCCGCTTGGCCGCGCTTTTCTGCAGCCTGGCGATCAGTTCGGCGACTTTCTTGGGCTGATACGCGACCAAGTTGTCGCGGCGCTTGCCCTTGACCTTGAGGGTTTTGGGCACATCGACTACCGGGAGCGCGGCGCTGTTGGTTTCGAGCGACCGGAGAGCTTCGGCGCTATCCCCTTTGCCCTCGATCAGCTTATTGGACGCATCGTAGATGCCGTACAGCGCGGCCAGGGGCGGCACGTGCTGCAACTCATAAACGTGCCGGTAATCCTTATCGCGGCCGGCGGACCAGTCCGTGCCGAAGGTCGCGCCGTCGACTTCGAAAGTCTCTTGCGCGGAATGGCCGAAGAGCATGGTGCGCATCGCATCGTCCGGCGGCGCGTTGCCGGCCGCCGATTCCCGCAGCATCCGGCGCATCACATCGAGCGAAGCGCCGGCGAAGTCCGCCTGCCCGCCGCCACGCCCGAAGCTGTCGCAGAGCTGCCGGAACAACTCCGCGGCCTGCTTGCCGGACAACAGCCCGGATTCCTGGTCCAGGCACAATAGCCGCACGAGAGCGTGAAACTCGCCCCAGACGGAATTCATTTCCAGCACCGGGAGGGACTCCAGCTTCTCCGCCATATTGAAGAAGCTCTCGAAGTCTTCGTGGCTCAACGCGGAGAGGCTGGCGAAATACGGGTAAACGGACCGGCTCCGCGGATATTGACCCGCGAGCAACAAGGCGGACGATTCATCGAGCGGCTCGGAGCGGTGCGATTCGATGCGCACGACGGCCAGGAAATTGTCGAGCTCCGATTGCGTGGCCTTATAGCGGGTGCGCGCCAGGCGCAGCAGGATCTCGTCTTCCTCGTCGGGAGCGGCGGCCTTCGCCACCTTCTTCATCATCTTCGCGCTACGCGCTACCGAGTTCACCTGGCCCTTGGCCACCAGCCAGACTTCGGGGCTGCCCGGGAACTCCACGCTGCCGTCGGCATCGAGCGGCACCTCCCGCAGGACATCGAAGAAGGATGTCTGCAGGCTCTCCTTGCCGGCGCCGCGTGCCACCTCCGGAGCCTGGCGGTAGAGCTCGTAGAATTTGGACGTGCGCGCGCCGCTGCGCGTAAAGAACCGCTGATGCGCCAGGTCGAGTTGCGCCAGAGTCGCGTAAAACGAGAGCAGTTTGCCGTCGTCCTTCTCGATCAGCGCCCGGAAAAATAGACCCGGCCGCGCCGGCGAAACGCCCACCATCTTCTCCCAGATCGGCTCGGCGGCCAGGCCGCCCGGCACCGCCGCGTGGGTCTGATGCAGCGCCAGCGCGGACGAGAACAGCGACAGCACATCCGCGTATTTGTCGGCCAGCGTCTTCAAATCGGTTCCGGCCAGAAACGCTTCCGCGGCGTCCTTGTCCATGGCGCTCAGCCCGGTGTACAGCTTGGCCACGCGCGTGTCGCGCGCCAGCGCGCCCGCAAATCCCCCGGCCGGCTCGTCCTTGGGATAGAACGCTTTCTTCCAGGTATCGACGCCGAACAGGACGGGCGCCCAATCGTCGCGAATCTCGAAGTTGAAATCCTGGTGCGACTGCAAGGCCTCCTGCATGCCGGCTTCGTCGATCGCCAGGGCGCTGGTGGTTTCCTGCCGCTTGGCCTGGGCGACCTTTTCGCCCGCATCCAGGGTGACCTCGTTCTTATTCACCTTCAGCTTCCAACCCAGCAGATTGAGAATCTTCTCCGTCTGCTTCTGCGCTTTCTTGTCGCGCAGCGTGACTGTAAGTTTCACCGTGTTATGGTCGCGCTGGCCGAGCCCTTCGAGCTCCGAAACCAATTCGAAATGCGCGCGGATGGCCTCGAAATAGGCGTTGGCGAGCTTGTCGTTGCGTTGTTTGTTCAGCCGCACGGCCTTCGCGTACTCGACGAAGAAGCGCTCCGGCGAAATCTTGGCTTTGCTGTGGGCGATGAAGGCCAGCGCTTCGAGGCCCCCCGGGACCCACACGCCTTGGGAGGCATCGCCGGTCTTGGCGGCGGCGGGACCGGCGGATGTCTTGCGGCCGGCGGCCGCCAGCCGCGCAGTGCATTTTTGTTCGCTTTCGGCGTCGTTGTCGCGTAGCGCCGTTTCCTGGCAGCGCCCCACGGCCCATAGATAATCCGGCGCGGCAGCGGATTGTTTTTCGAGCACTTCCGCCAGGCGCAGATATGCGCGCGCCGCATCCCTTCCGGAGATGTCTTCCAGTTCTGCCCAGCGCCGCAGCAGCGCGGGGTCGTCGAGCGATGCCGCCGCCTTGCGCAACACATGGCGGGCCGCATAAACCGTGCCCTGCCGTTCCAGGATATCGGCTTTCACCACGTATAACCGCGCGGATTTGGGCGCCGCTTCCAAACCGGCGTCCGCGGCGTGCAAGGCTTCCGCCAGCGCGCCCTTATCCGCCAGCAGGCGGGTGACGCGGAAATGCGCTTCTTCCAGACTGGCATCCAACGCGATCACTTTTTGCCATAAGGCCAGGGCATCTTCGGGCTTGCCGAGCTCGTCCAGAAATTCGGCGTAGGTTGTGGCTACTTTCGGATCGTTCGGCAAAGCGGCAGTCGCCAAGGTGACGTGCCGCAGCGCCTGGCCGTTTTCCTTGTGGTCGAGGTAAAGCCGCACCAGCGCCGCACGTCGATCCAACTGGCTATCCAGTTCCAGACCGCGTTCCAGCGACGCAGCCTGCATCTTCCAATCGTGGAGCCGTCCGGCCGCGTCCGCGTGCAGGAACCAAAGCGGCGCCTGCTTCGCGTCTTTCTTCAGGCTCTCGTCGAGGAAAGGCATCGCGCCGGCATCGTCCGAGCGGCTGAGATGGATGCGGGCCAGTTCTTCGGCAACGCGCGCGCCGTCCGCGCCGGCCTCGTGGGCACGGATCAGGACCGCTTCCGCCTCCGGCAGTTGTTTGGCCACGAAATGCGCGTGTCCCAATTCGGCCAGCAGAGCGCCGTCCTTTGGGCTGGTTTCCGCGAGGATCGCCAGGAATTGCGCGGCGGTCGCGTAATCGTTAAAGCGCGCGTAAAAATCGGCGGCCAGGCGCAGAGCATCCGGGTCCGACGGATTCACGCGCATGGCTTGCAGCAGTTCCGATCGAACCTGATGCGCCTGTTCCTGGGTTGGTTTGGCCTCGCCCGCGAGCCGCCGCGCCGTCTCGATGCTCTGGCGCATGGCTGCGTAAGCGTCCAGATCCGGCAGTTCCGCGCCGGTCCGCACCACGGCGGCGGGGACCTCGACGGGCGCGCCGCCGGCTCCCATGGTCAAGCGGGCGCGATAGAGCAGAAAGCCGCGCACTGGGGTGGGTGGCTGCCAGGCGATCTCCCGCCAGACTGTCCCGTCAGGCGCGGGCGTGCTGAGATCCTGCAGCCCGTTCGCCAACGATGCGCCGCCGGTGGCGCGGCAGACATCGCCAAACCATCCGGGATTTGGCCCATCCGGGTTCCAATAGCTGATGCGCACTTTTTGCGCCTGGAAGCGGGAAGCCACATAGGTGGTGGCATACTCGCGCAAGGCCGGGTCCACATCCGGGGCCGCGCCGACCATCACCAGCGAGCTCCATTGGGATCCGAACTGGGCCGCGGCTTGCGTCAGCCAGTTGTAAAACTTCGCGGCGGGGTAAGGCCCTTCGGGCGGCGGTCCGGAGAACGCACGGCGCAAAGCCGCCTGTAACTGCGCGCGGGTGCGGAAGGCATCTTCCTGGAAGAACTCCTGGCCTTGGAGGACGGCCAGCCGCATATCCTTCATATCCCCATGTTGAAAGAAGGATTGGATATCGGTGCGCACGCCGTCTTTGCGGTCGGGCGCGATCGCGTCCGGCAGTACTAGAACCAGAGTCTGTCCGGAGAGTTCAATAGGCGTGACGGTTGCGGCAACGGCGCCGGCGTAAGTGGAGACGGATAGGGTTTGTTGTAAGTCGGCGGAGGTACCCTGCAAAAGGACGGGTTGCGCGGCCGCGCGGGGGCACAGGGCAGCCGCGACCAGCGCAATGCCGGCGAGCTGACTCCCGATCGAACGTCCAGTTGGCAATACGGTATCCCCCGAGAGAGTTTGTTGCACTATTATGCCGCAGAGAGGGCCAATCCACAAGGATGGGCGGGTGATCTCAGTAATATAAGCGGAGTTCTACTCTAAATGGGGACACGCGGGTGGAGGATCTACTTCTTCTTGTCCACTTCGACGCCGGGGATGCCGAAGTGGCCACCGAGGTCGCTCAAGCTTTCCAGGTCGATGGCGCCGACGATATTGACCAAAGTCAATTGCTTCGGTTCGGTGGCGATAATGGCCACGCCGCCGATGCCCTTGCTATCGTTCTTGATATAAACCTCCACCGTCTCGCCGTCTTCATTGCTGTGGGTGCCGACAATGCGCTGCCAGTCGGAAGAGTGCAGCGGCGCGCGAAAGGAGTTGAACGTCCGCCGCGGAATACTCTCCGGGCTTCTTAAACTCGAAGCTCTTCACGTAGATGCCTTTCAATCCCACGATGAGCTTCTTCACTTTGGCTTCGTCTTTGTCGTCATCGGACAAGAACTTAGCGGCAAATCGCAATAGGGCGCCATCGAGCGAGACGTCCACGGTATCGCTGGCGCGCGCGGCCAGTTTCTCGGAATCCCACTTCAACTGCTGGGCCGGGAGGGCGCCCGCGAGCAGCAATGCGGCGATCGACAATGCCGCGGCTCTCATGAATTACTCCGATGCGTGAGCATCTGCACTTTCCTCTGCGCTTTGTTGAGTTTTCTGCCGGCAATCCGCATGGCTAACATCACCTGGGACTTGGCCCGCTCGCCCTGATAATGGCGGTATTCGAGGCTGCCCGCGGCCAGCAGCAACGCGGCGGCGATGGGAGCTGCCCAGCGGACCCAGGGCCGGGTGGCGCGGCGTACGGGCGCGGCGGCAACGCGCGCCAGCACACGCGCGGTGAAATCCGGCGAGGGCTCCCTCCGCCGCAATGCCGACCTGAGTTCATCTTCCAGATTCATATTCCGATCTCCCCAAGGCTGCGGGACAACTTCTCGCGCAATAGCGCCAGCGCCCGCTGCAATTGACTCTTCACCGTGCCTACCGGGATGCCCAGGACCCTGGCGATCTCCGTCGGGTCCAGATCCTCCTGGTAGCGCATGACCACGATGGCGCGCGCCTTTTCGGGCAGCGCCGCCACCAATTTCCTCAGCGCCGTCCCCAGCAGCGGATCTCCGGTAGCGGTTACCGCTACGGGTTCGGGCGCGTTTTCCAGACTCACCATGGGCCTGCGCTGGCGGCGGCGCGCTTCATCGAGCGCCCGATTGCTGGTCACCCGGCGCAGCCAGAATAACACGTGCTCGGGCGATTCCATCTCCGCCAGGTGCTGGTGCAGCGATAGAAACACGTCCTGCGCCAGTTCCTCGGCCACCGCCCGGTCCCGCAGCAAGTGCCAGGCGATACTGAACACCATGGCTTGATGCTGCCGGACCAGGCCCGAGAATTCCATTCCGGACGCCGCCGCAGGAGCCCTCCGGGGCATTTGCAATGCAGTCACTTCCCACTCATATCGTACGCGATCCTGCTCGATACTTTCGCGCGCGTGAATCCGCTGTTCACCATGGAAATCGACATATTCCGCGCATAGAAAAACACCGCGCGGACGTGGAACTCGCCGCCGTAGCTGACCGGGAACCACACCCCCGTGTCGAATTTCTCGTACGTCACGGTGAAGCCGAGGCCCTTGATATCGGTGCCCAGCAGTATCTTGACCGCCATGGGGATGCCGGTGAACCTGGTGTTGACAACCACGGGCTGGCATTCCGCGGCGTCGATCAGCGCGTCGCCTTTCCAGTCGGCATCGTCCGTGTGTGGTTTGGGAAGGAAACTGACGCGATAGACCTGCCTGCCGCGATAAACTTCCTTGCCTTCCAGCTTGAAAATGTATTTCTCCTGCTCCTTGGCGGTGAGAGGGAACAGGTCGTGGGCGATGCCGTCTTTGGATTCCTTGTCGGCGGTCATCTCGTTGACCATGTCCCTCATCAGATCGGCATCGATATCCAGATTTCGATGTTCCTTGCCCTCCTCGTCGAAGGCCACGAGTTTGCTGTGGAGCGCGTACTTACCCTCGAAATGGGTCACCTTCTTTTCAACGCCGTTGGGAGTGGGGGTGACCAGGTACTCCACATTCTCCTCGCGCGTGAGGTTGCCGTTGGTGCGATGGAAGCGCGCCAAGACTTTCTGGTTGTAAATGTAAGCCCGCCGCATGTCCTGGGCGCGTGCCTGGTTTTCAGCCACGCGGGCCATGATCTGCTCGACCGTGGGATCCTGGGCCAGGGCAGGCAGGACCGCAAGCGATAGAAGGATGGGCAGAAGACGCATAAAATGTCCGCTCACATAGTATTACGCGCGCGGGGGGCGGGAGAACGCAAAGATTTGGCCGGGCGGCATGGCGGGGGAGCCGGCAGCATGGTGCGGCGTGCAAGCCGCTATCATAAGAGCCGTGGATTCTATTCTGTTCGAAGCCCGCTCCCGGCAGAAACAGATCGTGGCGCTGATCCGGGAAATGGTGGAATGTGAATCGCCCAGCGACGATCCGGCGGCGGTGAACCGCTTTGTGGACCTCTTGGGCGATGTGGCGCCCTCGTTCGCCCGGGTGAAGACCTTTCCCGGGGGACGCTTCGGACGGCACGCCGTGTGCGAGTTCGACCTGTTCGGGAAAAAGAAGCAGGGACAGATCCTGGCGCTCGGCCACGCCGATACGGTCTGGCCGACCGGTACGCTGGCGGCTATGCCATTCCGGCAAAAGGACGGCCGTCTGTGGGGACCCGGCGTGCTCGACATGAAAGCCGGCATCGCTTTCTTCATTTACGCCATGCGAATCCTGCGCGACCTGGAAGTGCCGGTGGCGCACAAGGTGGCGATGCAGATCAATTCCGACGAGGAGGTCGGCAGCGAATCGTCGCGCGCGCTGACGGAGAAGAACGCGAAGCGCAGCATCGCCGTGCTGGTGCTGGAACCGGCGGACGGATTGGACGGGAAGTTGAAGACCGCGCGCAAAGGGATTGGCGGCTACACCGTGACGGTGCGCGGCAAGGCTACGCACTCCGGCCTGGACTTCGCCGCCGGCGCCAGCGCGGTTTTGGAGCTCGCGCGGCAGATCGGAAAGATCGCGGAGTTTACCGATCTACCACGCGGGATCACGGTGAACCCGGGCGTGATTTCGGGGGGTACGCGCGTGAACGTGGTAGCGGCCGAGGCCATGGCGGAGGTGGACATGCGGATTCCGCGCTTGAAGGACGCGGCGGCGCTGGATCGAAAGTTCCGCGGGCTGCGCCCGGTCGACAAACGCTGCACGATCGAGGTTGCCGGTGGGATGAACCGTCCGCCGCTGGAGCGCTCGCCCGCGGTGGTGCGGCTTTTCCGGAAGGCGCAGGCGCTGGCACAAGAGATGGGGCCGGCGCTGGCCGAATCCTCGGTGGGCGGCGGATCGGATGGCAACTTCACCGCGGCGCTCGGCGTACCTACGCTGGATGGCCTCGGCGCCGTGGGGGAAGGCGCGCACGCGCTGAACGAGAGCATCCTGCTGGATCGCATCGCCGACCGGACGGCCCTGCTGGCCAAACTGGTTGCGGCGCTATGAGATTCCTTCTCCTGCCGGCCTTCCTGGCGGGCGCGGGCATGGCATGCGGCGCGGATATTGACGCCATCTTCGCGCCGCTGGCCGACGCCAAATCTCCAGGCGCCGCGGTGCTGGTTCGCGACCACGGGAAGACCGTGTTCGAGCGGGGCTACGGCGCAGGCATCGACGCGGCGACCGGCTTCCGCATGGCCTCCGTCAGCAAGCAGTTCACCGCCATGGCGATCATGCTGCTGGTGCATGACGGCAAGCTACGCTATGACGAACGCCTGACCGAAATCTTTCCAGATTTCCCGGCGTATGGGCGCGACATCACCATCCGCCATCTGTTGACGCACACCGCGGGGCTGCCGGACTACGAAGACCTGATGAAACCCGAAAGATGGACTGCCGCGCACCAGATTCAGGATGCGGAAGTGCTCGCCCTGCTGAAGCAACAAACCGCGGGCAAGTTTCCCGCGGGTACAAGTTGGGCATACAGCAATTCGGGCTATGTGGTGCTGGGGCTGATTGCCGGTAAGGTCTCCGGCGAGCCATTCGGCGAGTTCTTGCGCACGCGCATCTTTCAGCCGCTCGGCATGCGCCGCACGCTGGTTTATATCAAGGGGCGGAATACCGTTCCGCAGCGCGCCTATGGGCATACGAAGGAGGGTGAGCGATTCGTCGAGACGGATCAGAGTTCGACCTCGGCGACCGAGGGCGATGGCGGCATCTACTCAAACCTGCAGGATCTGGCTCAGTGGGACGGCGCGCTTGAAAACCACACGCTATTAAGCGAGGCCGAGATGCGCCCGGCGTTTACTCCGGTGAAACTGAACGATGGGTCCGCGCCGAAGTGGCCGGTGAGTCCCAACGACGACAATCTGCACCCGGGCCAGCCGGTGGCCTACGGGTTCGGGTGGTTTCTCGATGCATTTGAGGGCCGCCGACGCATGTGGCATACCGGCAGCACGATGGGATTTCGCACCGTGATCGAACGTTTCACGGCAGACCGGACGACCATTGTGGTGCTATGCAACCGGACGGATCTGAATCCCGAGAAACTTGCGCTCGAAACGTTCCGCGCGCTTAGGCAGTAACATTCCAATAAGTCTGATAGACTTCATCGCGGATTTCGCCGAACGGGCGTAACTGGATGTCTCCCACGTCGATGCGCGGGGCGGACAACTGGCGGCGGGAAAGGCTGGGCGGCGCGGGCGCCAGCGCGAACATCACCCGCGGTCCGCGCAGTAGCGCGACGCGATCGGGCGTTTGCGCGTCGACCGGCTCGGAGCGCATGGGCTGGTCGATCTCCAGTTCGATCTTGTCGCCCGTTTTCCATTGCCTGCGCAGCGGAAAAAAGCCCGGCGCCAGATCGGCGCGCACGCGATGGCCGTTCACGGACACGTTGGTGGTTTTCCCAGCCCATGCGGGAATCCGCAGATAAACCGCAAAGTCATTCGAAGGTGGCGCGGTGAATGTGAGTGTGACCTCGTTGCCCGCCGGGTAGTCGGTTTGTTGCTGAATCGAACAACGGGTGGCGCCTTGCTTCCAGGTGACGCGCGAGGGCACATAGAGGTTGACATAGATGCCATCCTGCGCGCGGAGATAGGAACTGATGCCATAATCCGCCGCAAGCTGCGGAAACGTTCCCGAGCAGCAGGGCCACTTGTCATCCTTATCCCACCGGTACTGCGCGTCCGGAATGATACGGTCGTAGCTTTTGCGCGCGGAAGCATGATAGTCGGAGTAATAGAACGTGGAGCCGTCTTCGAGGATGGGCATGATGCCCAGAGCCACGTTGTAGAGCACGCGCTCCATGCTGTCGCCGTAGCGCGACTCGCGGGTGAGCGAGAGCAGATAGCGCATCAACTTGAAATGCGCGTAGGCGCCGCAACCCGATTCGAAATGCCTGTGACTGGAGCGCAGCATTTCGCCCAATTCGCCCTTGCCCGGCTCGACGAATGCTTCGTTGGGGCCCCAGCCGCCGGTCGCGTAGCTTTGATCTTTCAGGATCATGTCCACCGCGTTGGTGACCGCGCGGAAGTATTTGGCGTCTCCCAGTTTCAGGTATGCTTGCATGCCGGAACCGAGCGCATTCACGTGGCTGTAGGCATGCAATCCCGGCAGCACGTTCTGGCCTTCGGCCAGGGGATCGAAGAAGCCTTTATCCAGCAGATAGCGCTTCGCTAAGTCGAAATACTTACGATCGCCCGTCCTGTCGAACGCAATAAAGAGGTTCTCGGCGAAGGTGTAGGTCTCGTCCCAAGTATAAGTTTCGTCTTTGTGCGGACGCTGGTGCATCTCTTCGGAAGTCAGGGCGCGGTCCGCCATGTGCGGCAGGGCTGCCTTTGTGGTGGCCGCCAAAACATCCAGCGCCGTTCCGTCGCCCGCGTAGGAGTGGGCGTCCAGCAAACCGCAGACCAGCTTGTCGTAAGTGTATCCGGGATAGCGCAGGTCCACGAAGAACTTGCCCGAGGGGTCCAGCGTTCCGGCATAGCCGCGGACTAAACCTTGCACTTTGGCGCGCGTGGCCGCGGACTGCGTAGCGCCCGCGAATCGCGCAAGTGCCGACAGGTATTGTCCGAAGTGCGCGCCGGGACAGAAGTCGTCGTACCATCCGCCCATGTCCGCGCCCGGGGCGGGCATGGCCACACGCTGCCGGTAGATCTTCAACATGCGGTCGGAATCCAGATGCAGGAAAAAGGCATGGTTGGTATCGAACTGGCGGCGCAGGGGACTGTCCAGAAGTTCCACCTGGGAGTAATCGAAGACCGCCAGCGGCGCGGAACTACCCGCGGCCGCGAGGGCCGGGGATACGGCAGCAAGTTGCAGCCATTCTCTTCGAGTGAGCACTTCTTACATCTCCTTGACTACGGTTTCCGCGGCCAACACATCGTGATTCGCGTTCAACAGCACGTGCTTGGGCTTCTTGGGCAAACGCAGCTTGATCTCGCTCGATGTCATATTGCCGAGGAGCGCGACGGAACCGGCGCGCACGACATGCCCATCGAAATCGAAGTAGATCGGCACTCCCATCACGAACCGGGAAGAGACGCCGCTTTGTGTGACTTTGGCGGTAAACATGAATTTGCCGCCCGGCTCGGGCGCGATCGAATACTCCATGCGGTAGCTCGGTACTTCGGTCCCATAAACCCATTGCCGGAAAAACCAATCCATTTTGCCGTTTCTCTCCAGGTCGATGGCGGGCTTCATATGCTTCTCGACGACCGATTTGAACGATTCCGTGGAAGCATTCCGATTCAGATACGTGGCCACAAAGTCGTGCATCATGGCGATGAAGTCCCGGTCTCCCGTGTCGCGTTCGTACATTAAGTATCGCAGCATGTGCAGCACAAAACCGCCCTTGGGGTAGACCAGGCGATTGTAGGCCGCGCCGTTGCGAAAGGTGTTCAATCGGAGGCCCATCCACAAGGGTCCGGCGTCGTTCGGGCGGATGCCAAAGTTGTTCTTGGCCATGATGGTCTCGCGCGCCCGGTCCCAAAACTTCAGGTATTTGCCAGGATCATGCTCGGTCTGTTGCAGGAACAAGCCGGCCGAGAAATCGGCGAACCCTTCGGACAACCATTGGTCGTGATAGGATGCCCAGCCGACCATGTGGCCCCACCATTGGTGCGCCACTTCGTGCGGAGTTACCTCCTGGATGAACTCCGCGAAGCGGAAGGCATTGCCTCCCAACAGCATCCAGCGCTGCGTGCTATCGAAGAACGCGCTGATCGGCAAATAGACCAGCGTAGGCCACGACTGGCCGTAATTGAAGGCCGGCTGCTGCGTCACCGCGATGCGCCCGTACGGCGCGGCGCCGAACCACACTTGAAAACAGCGAATGGCGTTTTGCGCGTCAACCATGGCGCTCTCCGCCATGGCGCTGGGGCTCAGACTCATGTTTCGGGCGTAGCGGCGCAGGTAAGCCGGCGTCTCCGCCGTGGCGTAGGCTTCTATATCGTAGTTGGTGGTGTCGTCGTGCACCGACTTCTTCTTGAACAGACCATAATTGAACCCGGCCACCGCCAGTGGGATGTCCGACACCCAGTGAGACGCCTGGTAGTCGTCTTCCCGCCACTCCTTGTCCAGTTTGCCCACGCCCACCAGCGTGTATTGCCTGGGGACTTTAAAGGTCAGGTCATAGGTCGCGCGGTCCGCGAAGGCGTTCAAGCTGGGGTACCAACTGGTGCGCGCGCCCACCGAGAAATTGCCGGAGCCTTCCTTCTGAACGACCTGGTCGCCCTCGTATTCGATGCCGAGGGTATAACTGCGGCCGGCGGCCAGGGCTTCGGGCATGATCGCATAAAACGATCCATCTTCCTTGCGGCTTTCCTGGATGAACGAGATTTCCTTGTCGTTGTAAGTGACCCGCATAACGCGCAGCCGTGGGAGCAACCCGAAGCCGATGACGCGTACGCCATCGAGCAGCGCCTTCAGTTGCAGGACGCAAGTGGCCGATAAGTGATCGTTCTTGCCGATGGCGGTTTCGATCTTATAATGTTCGGCCGCCACGGTGTGGCGATTCTCCGTGGAACTGGCGGTGCCGGCCTTCCACTCTTCCGCGAAATGCGTCAGGTACCAAATGCCGTCCTGGGAGCCGCCCGGGTCGAAATTGATGACGGCGACTTCCTCCGGAGAAGGCATAAAGGGCATGGCGCCCCGGGAATTCAATATGAAGCGCAAATCGGAATGCTTGTCGCCGTGGATGAAAGCGCGAAACGATCCAGCCTCTTTCGGATTATAGAGTTCGCCCAGAACTTCCGCCTCGTGGTTGGCGATGTCTTCGTCCTGCAGCCAATACTCCAGCATGCTGCGAGGTGTCTCCGTGCGATGGCGCGCGCGGGCCCTGAATTCGCGCCACGCATTGCCGCCCTGGGATGCCTGGTCCGTGGCCTCCGCCTGGCGCTTGATCTCGTCGTATGTGCCGTCTGTAAACCAGAAGACGGCTGAACGGAAGGATTCATCCACGTTTTCCGCGCCGGAAATCCGGCGCAAATAGGTTCGTTCAAAGGTCACCGCGGGTTCCAGGTGAAAGGCGCCTTCGCCGGTGAAGACGCCCGCCACCACGCGGCCCAACACGGGCGGCAGAAAGCTGAACTGCCCGGAGGCGAAGGTGAAGGTAGCGTTATCGCGTTTCAGTTGCAGGTTGGCCACGCGCAGCGCCGCACCGGGCGCGGCGTTGCGCAACGCGACATAATTCGGATCCGAATTCGCGAATAGCGAACGCTTGCCGGCCACTTCGACGACAGTCCGCTCTACGGCGATTTTCATGGTAAAGGCGACCATCACGGGCTCGGCGGCCACTTCGATCTCTTTTGCAAGATCCTCGAAGCCATCGTGTTGGACGGAGATCACGTACTTGCCCGGGTCGAGGTCCGCAAACTCAAAATGGCCCTGCGAATCGGTGATCGCATTCTGGGCCATGGAGGTTTCGGAACTCTTCAGGACCACGCCGGCCGCGGGGATCGCCGCGCCGCTAGGGTCCTTCACGACGCCGTTCACGGCGGCGGCGGAGAGCAGCGCCGGTAGCAGGAGCGCGACGAAGACCAGGTTGGAAGCCACTGAACATTGTAACTCCCGCTGTGGATGCGCTACTTTCGGCCGTCTCCGGCATCTTCGGCAAAGTTGATGGCGGCTTCGCTGCTGAACTTGCGGTAATTCCGATACTCGATCTCGTCGCGCGATTCGTATTGACCGATGCGGACATAGGCGCTCGAATGCGAGGGCACCAGGTAACGGCGCGCGCCGATCGTGACTTCGCCGTAATCGAGCACGTGGCCGGCCGCAATGGTATCCGCCTCATCCGCAAAATCGGTGGCATACATGATCAGACGCATGATCGCGCCCGAGCGGGGGTCGGCCAAGACGAATCCGCGATGTCCCGCCTTGACGAACTCGTGTTCCGGCTTGCCAAAAAAGCGGCTTATCTGCCGGCAGCAGACGGTGTAGCCCGAAGTCGCGAGGGGTACGTTATAAGCCAGGACCGCCAGGCGAGTTCCATTCCGCATTTGCCACCGGTCCCAGGCGAACGTGGCGCGGCGGGCGGCGCCGAAGATCTCCTCCAGCATGCCGCCGAATTCGCCGTTGGACACGGGTAAGAGGCGCCCGTGCGTTTCACTGGCCACAACGTCCAGCTTGTGGTAGGGGCGGCCGGCCACATAGGCGGTGTCGTATTTATATTTGCCGGCGGGGTGCCAGGCGTCATCCAGCAATGACGAAGGATTTACAGCAGTCAGCCCCCAATTGTGATATTGCTCCGCCGTCTCGGTGGCAATGAAATCCGGAAAATGAGCCAGGTAATCCGCGACGTAATGCCGCACTCTAGCGAGGATATCGTCTTGCTCGGATGGGGAGGGCTCCGGCGTGAGGGATAGGGTTTCCTCTGCGGGAGGGCGGAGACGCGCGGATTGTTTGGCCAGGGCGTCGAGCGCGCGGGCGGTCTCGGGGCCCACGCCCAACTGCACCAGTTGCGCCGCGGTTTCGGCGGTCAATCGTTCGGTCAGCCGGACGGGCTTCAGCGACCGCGCTATGCGCTTGTCATTGCGATCCACGGCCAGGCCGGAGGCGATCGTTGCGGCGAGTTGGCTGACATCGAGGCGCGTCTCTGCCAACAGCGGGAGGGACGCACACACGGTGACGATCCACGCAGTGCGCGTCATCCATGCCTCCAGTTGCCATTTTATAGCGCGGGTTAGACCTTCGAAAAGCGGCGCAGCGTGTAAGCTTCCGGATTCATGTTCTCACGCTCCAGCCGCTTCCAGTCGTCATTCACGTGAATCAGCTTGCCGCTGATGTGATTGGATCGTTCCGATACCAGGAACAGAGCCAGATGGATCTGTTTGTCGGGGTGCGTACCGCCGGTCAGGCGGACGTCCTCGGCTTCTTCGATCTCCTTGCTCCCCGCGCGCTCGCCGGAGTGCAGGATCTCATCCGTCATGTGGGTGTAAGTTCCTCCGGGCGCCATACAGTTCACCTGCACGTTCACGTCGCGCACCTCTTCAGCCAGCGTTTCGACGAAGCGCACCACGGCGGCCTTGGACGCGGCATAAGCCGAGAAACGGGGACGCGCGGAAGCGGCTCCGCCGCCGCCGATCACGACGATCTTGCCGTAGCGCCTTTCGATCATCTGGGGCAGTACCGCACGGCAGGCGTGCATGGTTCCCATCAGGTTGGTTTCCACGGTTTCGGCCCAGGCGCGCGGTTTCAAGTCGACCAGCGGTCCGATAGGCCCCTGCACGGCGGCCGCCGCGATCAAGACGTGTACGCCGCCGAAGACCGCGCGCATGCGCTCCACCGCCGCGCTCATCTGCTCGTAGTCGCGCACATCCGACGCGGATGCGCAGGGCCATGCCGCCGGCGTGTTCGATCTCCAGTTTCGCCAGGTCCAGCTCGGCCTGGCTGCGCGCCAGCAATCCGACGCGCGCGCCTTCCGCCGCAAACCCGATGGCCAGCCGCTTGCCGATACCACGGCCTGCCCCGGTAATCAGGACTGCCTGGTCCTTCAGCGGCCGCACGGGTCAGTTCTCCACGCGCGCGTCGAAGATCCCGGTCTCGACTTTGCCGCCGCGCTTCACCTGCACGTAAATGCGATAGTTGCCGGGTTTGGGAAAGCCATACGGAAAAGATACTTCGGGCGGCAGCGCCATGGTCATGCTGGAATGGTCCATGCCGGCCATTCCGGGCATCGCGGCCATGGCCGCGGCGCCATCGCCGGCATTGGCGGTGAGGCTGAGCGAAGCCATGGGCACCGATCCCGAGGGATGCACATGCGCAAACACGCTGCGGTCCGAGCGCACGAACGCCGCGTGCCCCGGCATGCCCATGTAGAGTTCCACGTTCTTCGCGGGTGTACCGTCCGCGTCTTCCAGGCGGAAGCGGAAATACATCGCGCGGCTGGCGTGCAGAGGACCCCGGGGCCGCTCCCAAACCATGCGGGAACCATCCGCCAGTTGCGCCACGGTCTGGTTGGGATCGGCCACGGAAATGGGCGGACCCGCGCCGCCGGCGTCGTCGCCCAACATGGGTGAGCCGGCGATGGCCGGCAACGTGATTTCGGCCACCAGGGTTTCCGGCAAGCCGTCGGCGTGTACGATGTCTCCGTACAGCGCGTATTTTCCGGCGGGCATGGCAGGCAGATCCTTCTGGAACACGCCGGCCCCCACGCGATCGGGATGCAGATGCCAGACGCGATCCATCTCCGGCAGGCTGATCACGTAGAGATGCATCAGGTGATTGTGATCGGGAACCAGATCGTCCACTTTGCGCCAACGCGCCCAGCCGGGATCGGTGAGGTGGAGCATCAGCCGGCCGCCGTTCTCGAGCGTGGCCGACATTTGCAATGGCTTGAAGATGTGTTGGTCATAGGCGCTGGCTTCGCTCTTCCACCAGAGTCCACCCAAGGCAGCCATCGCCAGCACGAAGACGGTGGTGGCGGCCATTACGAACCGCGCACGGCGCATGCGCGACGGATCGGGGGCCGCGCCGGGTTCCAGTTGGCCTTCGCGCACGCCCGCGCCGACGATGCTGACCGCGCCCACCAGCAGGAGCAGTCCCAGCGCGCCCAGCAGGATGCCGATGGGCGCCTGCATCTTCATGGTGGTGGACGAAAGCGCGGGCACTGGTACCGACAACACGCCCTTTCCTTTGGGGCCTTCGGCGGTCACGCGCACCTGCCAGGAGCCGGAGGTCATCATCCAAAGCGAGCCGGTGAAGAACTGCGGATCCTCCCTGGAACGCTGCGCCAGATCCGGCACGGGAGCGAATTTCGCGCCTGGTCCGGTGAGCGGCGTGGGCACGATGTGTACCACGTCCACATCGTTGGCGGAGGTACGGACCTCGATCTCCGCTACGCCCGGGATCACGGTAGGCGTGCGGATAGTGACCAGCAGGTGGTACGGGCCGGCCTGGCCTTCGTAGAAAACGTCGGGACTGCCCACGTGCGCCCACGCGGTAGTGGCTGCGAGAAGCAGAAGACATAGCAGCCGAAAGCGCTCCCTAACGGTCGCGGCTCGGCCGGTCGCGGCTCGACCGGTCGCGGTTCGGTAATGCGACCTGGCCACGGGATTACCGGCGAACACGCCGCATCCAATCGCCCCAGGCGAATCCCAACCGGGTGGTCAGGATGCCCAATACGGCGGCCAGGGCGAGCTCGGTCCAGAATACGGAGGGCGCATCCGGTGCGACGAAAACATGGCGTACGTTGATGGACGTAGGCCGTGCGTTGTAATCGAAGACGTTGGTGTGAAAGAACCAGTTTTGCGCGCCCGTGGAATTCAGAAAACCGGAGAACGGCCACTGCACGGCGATCAGCACGCCCAGGAACAGGAGCCCGGAAACGGCGGCCAACTTCCAGGGTTTCCAATCGCGGGTGCGGTTCCACAGCAGGTCCAGCGCCAGCGCGGGAACGAACAGCAGCATGGGAAATTCGGGCGGTACGAACTGGGTGACCTGGTGGTAGACCGGCCCCAATTTGGGTTCGGCGGGAAACAGAGGCAATATCCAGCCCATGCCCGCCCAGAAGAGCCAATAGACCGTGGCTACCGTGGTGGCGGCCCAACGCTTCTCAGAGGCGCGCGCCACGCCGGCCAGCACCAGCGGCACCACCATGCACACCACGCGATAGTAGATCCCGTTGTGCATCAGGGCATGCCACGAGAACTCCATGATCATGAGCATCAGCCCGATCAGGACCACGCCGCCGATGTACAGAAACAGCCAGTTCAGCTTGTTGCGGAACTCATCGCGCGCCCGATTCATCATGCCCAGAATCAGGATAAGGGTGCCGGTGTTCACCGCGAGGTTGCCCAAGATCAAAAGCACGTGCGGTGGGCTGAGGATCTTCACGTCCAGCCCGTAGGCGCTGTGCCACCAGTTGTCGAAGGGCGCGGAAGTGAGCATCGCCACGCCTCCCCAGGCCGCGATGAAGGCACCCAGGGGGGCTTCGAATCCCCACATCTTCACGGCGGTGCTGCGCAGTTGCGAGAAGTTACCGAAGGTGGTGGCCAGGATCAGGTAGCCGCAGGAAAGTCCGGCCAGCACGCCGCACAGGTAGATGGCCATGTGGGCCGGCGTCCAGAAGGTGTCGCGCCCGATGGAGCGGTGCCAGGAGATATCCCATTGGCCGCCAATCATGGCGGAAGTGACGCCAAGGACCGCGCACCAGACGTACCACGGCACGCCGGCGGCACGTTCGCGCGCAGATGCGGTGGAAATGGACGAGATTGTGGTTGAGGTGGTTGCCATGTTGTCCCTCCGTACGTCTTTGATTATATCTTTGTTTTGCGGGATTCGGCTGCGGGCGGGCGGCCGAGCAGGCGCCTACTGGCGGGCAACCTGGCCCGATTCGCGACACCAGCCAGACCTCGTCCCAGCGCGGAGAATTCACCAGGTCCATTCCTCGCTATCGAACTCATTCGGAGGCAAGGCCTCCAGCAGCAACGGGTCGGGATCTGAAGAAGCGGCGGCGAAAGCTTCTTTCCAGCCTTGGCGCGCGGGACGTTCCGGAGCAATCACTATTCGGTCTTGTTCTACCCGCAGTTCGAGGTGTTGCCTAATCCGCATTGCTCAATGAGCGGCTTTGGAATGCGGATCCCACGCGAGTTGCCGATGCGCACCAGATCGATTTTCATGGGTTCTTCGCCAGTGGTTACATTGTAACTACTAAGACGCGCTTTGGGTGCGAGCGATGTTCGTGGCGGCCCCAGGAACCTGTTGGTGCCCAAGCAGGCCCGCAAACACCGGGCCGGAATCATGCGCGATCGGCGACGGCAGGGCCGCCAGATAGAGGTGCCGGGAATCCTGGACCAAGATCGCCAACAACGCAGCTACTCCGGCGGGAGTCTTGGCGATCCCGACAACGGCGGGATTCGAGGATAGCCGGATGAAGCCGAGAGCAGGTCAGAAGTAGCCTTCTTCATCGATGACCCGCTGTACTCTGGACGCCGGAATGATGGGCGCATCGGCCGGAACATCGAATGTGGGGAAGCGGCGCAACCCTTTCCTGCGCGGCGGCGGCAGCGGGGCCAGACACCGCCGAACGAGTTTCGATAATACCTTGCCCAAGGGCTCCCCCGACCCGCTCGCCAGGTGCCGGACGGCGGCATACACATCGTCGTCGAGTGTGACTGTGGTCCTCACGGATTACATCATGATGCACCGATGCAGCGATGTCAATGTGCGCGCAAGGCGCGCCCGCATGCTGTAATGAACTTCGATGGCCACCATCCGCAAACTCCGCAGCCAGGAATGGTTCCGCGACCCGGCTTACTATGGCTTCGCGCGCCGCGCGTGGCTGCGTTCGGAAGGCTTCACCGCGGACGTATTCGAGAACAAGCCGGTGATCGGCATCTGCAATTCCTGGAGCGAACTGAACAACTGCAATGCGCACCTGCGCACGGTAGCCGAAGCGGTGAAGCGCGGGGTGTGGGCGGCGGGCGGCTTTCCGCTGGAGTTTCCGACGATCTCGCTGGGCGAGATGTTTATGCGTCCCACCACTATGCTTTTCCGCAACCTGATGGCGATGGACGTGGAGGAATCCATCCGGGCCAATCCGCTGGACGGCGTGGTTTTGTTGTGCGGCTGCGATAAGACCACGCCGGCGCAACTGATGGGGGCGGCCAGCGCGGACGTGCCGGCGATCATGGTTCCCGGCGGGCCGATGCTGGCAGGCCAATGGCGCGACCAGCGGCTGGGCTCGGGCACCGATGGCCGCAAGCTCTTCGACCTCTTCCGCACCGGCCGGCTCAGTGAGGAAGAGTGGTGCGAAATCGAAGGGTGCATCGCGCGCAGCGCGGGCCATTGCACGGTGATGGGCACCGCCTCCACCATGACCAGCCTGGCCGAAGCGATGGGCATGACGCTGCCCGGCTGCGCCGGCGTGCCCGCGCCGGATGCGCGGCGGCTGGCTATGGCGGAGATGAGCGGCCGCCGCATCGTCGAAATGGTGAACGAGGACCTGCGCCCTTCGCGCATCATGACGCGCGCGGCGCTAGGGAACGCCATTACGGTGGATATGGCGATCGGAGGATCCACTAATGCAGTCATCCACCTGATCGCCATCGCCGGGCGCCTGGGCATCGAACTGCGGCTGGACGAATTCGACCGCATTTCGCGGCGCACGCCCTATATCGCGAATATCAAGCCTTCGGGCGAGTACCTGATGGAGGATTTCTTCTATGCCGGCGGGCTGCCGGCGGTGATGAAGGAGATCCTCGATCTGCTCGATGGGGACGCGCTCACGGTGACGGGCAAGACGGTGCGCGAAAACGTAGAGCACGCCGAATGTTTCCGGCGGGAGGTGATCCGCACAGCCGCGGAGCCGCTGCATCCCGAGGGCGGGACGGCGGTGCTTTATGGCAACCTGGCGCCGGATGGCGCGGTGATCAAGCAGACCGCGGCGTCGCCGCAGCTTATGCAGCATCGCGGCAAGGCTTACGTTTTCGAAAATTACGCAGAGATGCGCGCGCAGATCGATTTGCCGGATCTGCCGGTGGAGGCTTCCACAGTGCTGGTGATGCGGAACTGCGGACCGAAAGGCGCGCCGGGCATGCCGGAATGGGGACACATCCCGATGCCACGGGTGTTGCTCGACCGCGGCGTCGCGGACATGGTGCGGATCAGCGACGCGCGCATGAGCGGCACCAGCTTTGGCACGGTGGTGTTGCACGTGGCGCCCGAATCCGCGATCGGCGGGCCGCTGGCGGCGGTGCGCACCGGCGACGAAATTGTGCTGGATGTGGCCGCCCGGCGCATCGACGTGCAAGTGCCTGGCGATACGATTGCGGAGCGGCTGGCGGCTTTCCGTCCCGCGCCGCCGCATTATGACCGGGGATACGGCCGGCTTTTCCTGGAACACGTGACGCAAGCCAACCACGGCTGCGACTTCGATTTCCTGGAGGCAGTGCCGGCGTTCAATCGAAGCCGGGCCGGTACGGATAATCGACGATGATCGCGCGGCCATCGGTGAGGGCCTTGACGGAATGGCGGGCGTTAGAGGGGACGATGGCCACCAAACCCGGCCGGACGATTCCGGGCACGCCGTCGATGGTCACTTCGAGTTCGCCGGCGATGACTTCGTAGACTTCCTCCTGCGGATGGAAATGCTCGTGGATGGATGCGCCGGACAGGAAATCATAATGCGCGAAGGTCATGTTCGGCGAATGGAAATAGCGGCCGTGCCAGCCCGGCAAACGCTCGATTACGCGCAGGCTGCTGGTATCCACAAACGGCATGTCACCCTCCCTGGGAGCATCCTAGCACTGCGGCGGCATCGGAGGGCGGCCAATCCTGGCCGCAGCCGGCTTTCGAGCCGGCTTGGCCGCCTGATAGGCGGCTGCGGGCAGGATTGCCCGCCCCACAGTGCACGGTAATACGGTCCCTGGCGTGCTACTATCCGGGAGATGACAAAAATTACCCCGGTTAACAACGGCCCGATCCGCATCGAAGGCGAATTCACGATTCACGATGCGCAAGGCAGCGAGTTTGGCCTGGCGGGGCGCACGGTGATTTCACTGTGCCGCTGCGGGCAATCGGCGAACAAGCCGTTTTGCGACGGCGCGCATGCGCGGACCGGGTTTCAGGATACCTGCGTGGCGCGCGAACTGCCGCCGCCGAAACCTAAACCGGCATAGGTCCGGCCGGTGTTACGATCTGGGAATGCGTCTTCTCCTTTTTGCAGTATTCGCTCTGGGCGCATACGGGCAGAGCAACCAGTTCCCGCCTGAGATCGTGCCGCCGGAAGTGTTCGCCCGCCGCGACCCGCTGAAAATCGATGCGAAACATTACCACCTGGATTACGAAAACGAGCGGGTGCGCGCGATCCGGCTCACGCTGAAAGCCGACGAAACGGTTCCGATGCACGACGACGTGGACGCCATGGCCGTGTGCATCGAGGAGTGCCATTTGCGCTTCACGCGGCCGGATGGACGCATCCAGGACGTACACATGGAAAGCGGCGAAACGCGCTGGCTTTACGGCGATACGCACGCGGCGCGAAATCTGAATACAGCACCCGATGCAGATGCTGTTTATCGAGTTGAAGGGCGCGAGTAAAGATCGATAATCCGCTCGATGGCGCGGCGGCAGACGGCGCAGAAGCCGCCTTCGTCGCGGGTGAACATAATGCAATCGGCCTGCGGACGGTAGTAGCCGCGGGCCTCGTACATGGCGCCTTCAAAAGCCCCCACTGCATGGCCGAACGGACCCGAGCCAAGCAGGGCGGTATCTTTCTCGCGCTCCTCGCGGAACAGCGCCTCCATCTCCTCTTCGGGCCGATGGGCGGCGCGGATCTGGTGGCGGCGCGCTTGAATCTCCTTCTGCAGCGCCTCGAATTGCTCCTTGGGCCAGGGAGTTGGCAGCGGCGTGCCGGCGGCGATCAGGCCGCTCCACTTGGCCGCGTGCGGATCGGCGGTGACATTCGGCTCCCACGGTTCCGGCCGAGCGGTGGACGCTTCGTAGGCCACGTCCGATGTATAGTATTCATCGGCCAGGCCGGCGAAGTGATGGCCGAATTCGTGCACGAAGACGTAGGGGGTAAAGGCATTGTCGGCCGCCACAGTGGCGTAGAGGTTGAAGATGCCTCCGCCGCCGTATTTACGGCTGTTCACAATGATTTCGATGAACTCATAGGGCGCGGCGGAAGCGGCTTCGCGCATACGCTTGTTGTCGAAGGTGAGGACGTAACGCTCGGAGCCGAAGGCGTCGTAAGATGCGCGCAGCGGGGAACGGCGATAGAGGCCATCGGACGGGCGGGACACACCGCTCTCCTCCGCCGGAGTATCCACGGCCCACACGTTGAAATCGGCACGGCGTTCCTTGAAGGGCGAGGCGGCGAATAATGTTTCGGCCATGCGGCGCGCGTCTTTGTGCCACTTATCCATTTCGGCTGCGGTATAGCCATCGCCCATCAAGAGCAGATCCACCTTATCGCGCGGTTCGCCATTCTGGATGACGGCCCAAACCTTGACGTTGGCCGGCGGTCCGGAGCGGTCGATGGCGGGATCGGCGGGGTCGACCGCGAGCGACCATAGCTCGCGGAAGGCGTTTTGGGGATCGCGCCGTTTGACGACGATCTGGACGGGGGCGGTAGGGGCGGGAAAGCGCAGCGATTCTTGAAACTGGCGGCGGACGACGGCGGCTTCGGGCGTTTCCTGCCATTCGCCGAAGATGCTGGCGAATCCGCGCGAGTAGAGCACGCGGTTGGTGCGGCGGTCGAGCACTTCAAAGTAATACTTGCCCAGGTTGGTGTCGTCGATGGCGCGATCGAGGCGGCCGGGCCACGGGCCTTCGAGCACGAGGCTATCGAGGGACATGTGCTCTTCGGTGGCGGTGCCGCCGTGGAAGCAGTCGAGGCGCATGGTGCGGGGGCCGGCCGCGAGGAGGGTGGATAGCGCCATAAAGAATAAGATGGAAAATCGCAAGCCACCACTGTAGCGCAATGCGATTGCGGCACGGACGGTCACTGGCATGCGATCTTTTCGACCAGGGGAAGGCCGGCGACGGTCTGTTTGGGGTTGTAAGTGACCAAACAAACCGTCGTGTTTTTCGGTAGGGCCCGCGAGAGTACGATCAGGGTTCCGGAGTATTGGCAGGAGAGCCAGATGTCGCTGTTCGGGCCAAAACGCCACGTGGCGATTTGTTTTCCGTGGAGCATGGTTTCGCTATCGTAGACGAGCGAAGCCTGCTGCTCCGGCGGTCCATCAAAAAGGGTCACGCCTGCCAGGCCGATGGGTAGAGCGGACGTTCCCGGTTTCCAACCCGGCTCCGGTTTAGCAAGACTTTGGTTGACGGAGACGGTTTCGGGACAATGGACTTCGGCGGCGAGGGCAGGCTCCATGGACGATCCGAGGATCGTTATGCAAGCGGCGATTAAATTGACTGGGCTCATAAAGTATTTGCGATCCAATAGCATCGCCAGTATACCTCAAGTACCTTTTTAGCCAGGGCTCGGGGCGGCGGACGGTTCGGGTGCGGGTTTGCGGAGGCAACAGTGCTTGAATTTGATGCCGCTGCCACAGGGACAGGCCTGGTTGCGGCCGGGCGGGAATTCGGGTTTGCTTTGTAAGCCGTCGGTTTCCGGCACTTGGGCATTTTTGTGCACGTTTTCGGGGATTTCAGCGAGAGGTTCGTCGGTGAGAGGGGGCAAGTGGCCGGAGGATCTATCGATGAGGCCGAGGGCGGCTTTCAGGCGGATGGCGGCGGGTACGGCTGGATCGGTGAGCATGGCGCGGATGACGTTGTAGGCTTCGGCGGCGAGCGAATCGGCATGGTCGCGCACGGCGAGCGCCTTTTCGTATTGGGCTTCGGCCATGGCCTCGCGGAATTCGGACGAACAAAGCCAATTGGCCACAGTGTTGCGATGAACGCCGGCGGCTTCGGCGGCGGCGCGGGCGGTGGATCCGGCGGCGATCAGAGCCAGGACTTTTTGCTGGGCGGCGGTTAGGGAACGATCGGGCGACATACGGGCTCTCCTTCGATTTCAGAAGAGCATGGAGGCGTGGGGCAAATTGGGAACAAACGGGACAAGTGGTTCTGGGGAAAGGGGATGTATTTTTTGGGGAGGTGAAAAAAGGGAATCGCAGGTCGGCAAGAGAAATCCTGGAACGTATAGAATTACTTGTCCCATAATGACAGTGGGAAACGCTTATAAGAGTTAAAAGGGGGGATTATGAAGCTTGAACGGTTTTTCGGGGGCGCCCTGATCTGGTTGGGTGCGATCACGGGGGTCGCCGCGCCGGCGCAGACGTTCACGACGCTGGCGCAATTCGAAGGGAAGAACGGCTATTATCCGGCTGCCGGGCTGATCCAAGGCACCAATGGGGACTTCTACGGGACAACAGCCGGTGGCGGCAGCGGCCCGTGTGAGGTGGATGCATACGAGGGCTGTGGAACCATTTTCAAAATCACACCTGGAGGCCGCCTGACAACGTTCCATCGCTTCAGCGCGAGCGATGGCGCATTCCCCGCCGCGGCGCTGGTTCTCAGTCCCGACGGCGATTTCTATGGAACCACGCAGGGAGGGGGGGAGAACTACGGCACGGTTTTCAAGATCACGCCGCAAGGCGTGCTGACGACACTCCACACCTTCAGCGGCGCCGATGGCGCTGCGCCCGCCACGGCGCTTATTCTCGGCACGAGCGGCAATTTCTACGGGACAACGGGGGGCGTCAGCACGGGCGGGATGAATGATTACGGCACGATTTTCAAAATGACCCCTGGAGGCATCCTGATCACGTTGCATACGTTCGCTTTGAGCGATGGCGGATACCCTAGCGGGCTGATTCAAGCTACCGATGGCAACTTCTATGGCACCACTTACGAGGGAGGCGTCAACAGCTATGGGACGATTTTCAGAATCAGTCCAGGCGGCGCGCTGACGACGTTGTACAGTTTTAGCGGGAGCGATGGCGCATCGCCCCTTGCGGGGCTAGTGCAAGGTTCCGACGGCAAGCTGTACGGCGACACATATGCGGGTGGCGCCCACAACGATGGCACGATTTTCGAAATCACCCCGAGCGGCGTGCTGGCCACGCTGTACAACTTCAGTGGGAGCGACGGCGCGTACCCGGCTGCCGGGCTCATTCAAGCGACGGACGGTAACTTATATGGAACCACCAGCATGGGCGGAGAAAATGGAGGTGGGACGATCTTCGAAATCACCCCAGGCGGCACGTTGACGACGTTATACAGCTTTGATTTGGTTGAAGGTGAGCCGGAAGCATCGCTGGTCGAAGGCACCAACGGGACTTTTTATGGGACCACATATATAGGAAGCACGGTGTTCAGTCTAGACACGGGGCTGGGTCCATTCGTGGAAACAGAGACTAACTCCGGGAGAGTAGGAGCCGCCGTGAGGATTCTTGGGACCGATTTGACCGGCGCGACGAGTGTGAGCTTTAACGGCACCGCGGCGGCGTTCACCGTCGTCTCAGCTTCGGAGATCGCCACGACCGTGCCTACCGGCGCGACCAGCGGGACCGTGGAGGTAGTGACGCCGGGCGGCACGCTTTCGAGCAACGTGCGGTTCCGGGTGCGGTAGAAAGCGCAACCCCGGCTACCGGTTGGATCGTTCCCAGGCGACCGTGCGGACCAGGGCTTCGGCGCGGGGAATGGTTTCGCGGTAGCCGAGTTCATTGCGGATGCGGCTGGAGTCCGCAATCCAATGCTGTGCGGCGTTGAAGGGCGGGATCAAGCGGGCGGGGATGCGATCTCGCGGGAGGGTTACGATACTCCCCTGCCATGCGGTGGATTGGGCGAGGGCGCGCGCCCACTCCTCCCAGGAGAGCGCATCGGGCTCGGCGACGTTGTAGGTGCGGCCGGCGGCGGCGGGATGAGTGACGGCCAGCGCGATCGCGGCTGCCACGTTTTCGACATAGCCCATGGGGCCGCGCCAGCGCGCCCAGGTTTCATCGATAAGGATATCGGGCTGACCCTCGTCGATGCTTTTGAGAAATTCGTGGAAACGATGCAAGGGGTCGCCGGGGCCATAGACCATCGGCAGACGCAGGATCGTGGAGGGGAGCGTGGGCTCGCTGCGGGCGATGCGCTCGACGAGGATCTTGTCGTAGTCCGGCGTTACCCAATCGAAGGGGACGGATCCGGGCGGGCGATTGCGGTAGGGATGGAGGACGGTGCGCAAGGGCGAATCCTCGGTAAGCGGAATGGGTTCGAGCGGTCCGGGGGCCAGGCCCAGCGCGATCTCGTAAGCGCGATAAACATCGATGCTGCTGGCGGTGACGAGGCGGCCGCCGATGCCGCGGAAGGCATTGAGCACCGAGCGGGCGTGGTGTTCATCGCCCGAGATCATGTCCAGCACGACGTCCGGCGGCGGATGGAAGGCGGCGGAGAGATCCGTGAGGCGGTCGCGATCGCCGACGATAGAGCGCACGGAGGGCGGCAACACACGCGGCAACGCACGCGGCAACACGGCGGATGACTTGCCTCGGTGCACCACCGCGACTTCGTGCCGCGCGGCGAGTTGGGCGACGACGTGCGATCCAATGAAATTCATAGGCCAGAGTCGAAAATCGACGGACCGCGCCCAAGGTCGTGGTCGAATCCCTCTAGCGCGACAATCAGGAGCGGTGTTTCCGTGACTCGCCTTGAGCGGGAACGCGGACGTGCTACGCCGTTCCTCCGCTGCTCCTCCGCTGCTCCAGCGGTGGGACCGATGCGACCGGGCACACCCGCCGGATGTGGCCACGGCCAACACTTGTTCGAACAGTGTTACCTTATAATCGTTTGATCGGCTTTGTCAGCCGGCAAGGAGGATGAGATGGACGAACTCATCTGGAAGCGAGTTTTCTGGTGGTCTCTGCTCAGCGTGGCCATGGTGATCATCTCGCCCGCGCAGACCTTTACCACCCTGGTGTCTTTCAACGGCACAGACGGTAAGCAACCCTCCTATGTGGCGCTCGTCCAGGGCGCAGACGGAGGGCTGTACGGCACAACTGAATTCGGCGGCAATACCAACTTTGGCACCGTCTTCAAAGTAGACGCGGGGACTGCGCTAACCACCCTCCACGTATTCCAGGGAACGGGCGACGGTGCTCATCCCTTCGTGGGGTTGGTCCTGGGCACAAATGGGAAGTTCTACGGAACAACGGATTTTGGCGGGGCCAACGGTACAAGCGGAACGATTTTCTCAACCGGCCCTGGTGATGCGCTGACGACCCTGCACGCCTTCGAGATCTCGGATGGTGCCAATCCATTAGCGCCGCTGGTTCAGACCACCAACGGCAGCCTCTACGGTACGACTTGTGCCGGCGGCCTTCATCGCCATGGCACCGTTTTCCAGTACACACCAGGTGCGATCTTGACTACATTACACGGCTTCGACGGAACCGACGGCGGTTGTCCGCAAGGCGGGCTGGTTCAAGCCGCCAACGGATACTTTTACGGGATCGCATCCGATGGCGGGGACCATGGCTATGGAACGGTCTTCTCAATCGGGCCGTCTGGCACGCTGACTACACTGCACAACTTTTCAACCCCTGACGGCGTCTGGCCCCAGGCCGGCCTAGTTGAAGCCAGCGACGGAAATTTATATGGGACGGCCGAGGAAGGTGGCGCCTATGGCTACGGGACTGTTTTTGAAATCACGGCGACAGGAACCCTGACTGTTCTACACAGCTTCGTCGGCGCGGACGGCTCTTACCCGAGAGGCCCTTTGATTCAAGCCACCGATGGTAATTTTTACGGGACAACCAGTTTGGGTGGGGCGAATGGAGCAGGCACGGTTTTCGAGATGACCCCGGGGGGCACGCTGGCGACGATCCACAGCTTTGATCGGACTGACGGGTTAAATCCCTTCGGCGGCCTATGTCAGGCCACGGACGGGAACATCTACGGGACAACCTTTGAAGGTGGCGCCAAGAATGATGGCACCGTGTTCCGCCTGTCGCGCGGACTTGGTCCCTTTTTGAAAACCGTGCCTGTCGCGGGCAAAGCAGCGACAGCCGTGATGATTCTGGGGACCAACCTGACGGGTGCCACTCGCGTCGCGATTAACGGTACCCCGGCTACATTCACCGTCATCTCGCCCGCACTAATTATGACCACGGTTCCCGCGGGCGCGACCACGGGAAGCGTTCAGGTGACAACGCCGGGCGGCACTCTGTCGAGTAACATAGCTTTTAGGGTGACGCGTTAACATCAAGATACCCGCCGGGTGGTTTGCGGTGGCGGCGGGGTTGCCGGCGTGGCTTCGGGAGTTGACGGCGGACGCGGGTGCGGCGGAGGATGTTCCGTGGGGAGGCTGGCGCGATATCGACATTCCGGGTATCCCGGTTACCATATTGACTAACATCACTAAGTTACCCAACGCGGCTAAGTAGGAGCGAACCATGCAGAGACGTTACTTTGCAAGACTAATATCCCTGACTCTGGCTGTGCCGGGTCTGTTGTTTCCCATCAGCTTCAATACTCCGCGGGCTTTTCCTACCGGCGTCGGTAATGCCGGATATAGCATGGCGTCTGGCGACTTTAACGCTGATGGCTTCCTGGACCTGGCCATTGCCATCGTGGGAACCGATCAGTTCGGCGATAACTTCGGATTGGTTGAGATCTTCCTGGGCCAGGGCGGCGGGAACTTCGGTCCGGGTCAGACTTACAAGCTCAGCGGCCCACCAATTGTAACCTCCAATGGCATGATCGTGGCGGACTTCAATGGCGATGGAAAGCTCGATCTAGCCCTTGTCCAGGTGGGCGGCGTGTCGGTCCTGCTGGGAAACGGCGACGGGACTTTTGGCCCGACTGCGAATCTGAATATAGGAACCGAGCCATTTGCGATTGCCAGCGCGGATTTCAACGGCGACGGCATTCCGGATCTGGCGACCGCTAATGTAGATGCCAATAATATTTCCATCCTGCTTGGCAAGGGAGATGGCACCTTTCAGCCGCCCGTCAACTACTCAGTTGGCACAGAGCCCGAATATCTCGCCGTAGGAGACTTCAATGGAGATGGCAAACCCGACCTGGCGGTGACTAACTACAATTACACCGGCTCGGGTACAGCCTCGATATTATTTGGAATCGGGGACGGTACCTTCCACAATGCAGTGAACCACCAGGTTGGGAAATTTCCCACCAGCGTTGTCGCGGGTGATTTCAATGGCGACGGCAAGCCCGACTTAGCCATCACGCACGATGGCGGAGATCTTTCCATCCTGATAGCCAGCGGCGGCGGGTCATTTCTGCCGCCTGTCAGCGTCACGGCCGGCGGCTCACCCAAGGGAGTGGTGGTAAAAGACCTGAATCATGATGGGAATCTGGACCTGGTTGTCATTAACAACAACGGCACTAACATGGTTTCCATTCTCAAGGGAAATGGCGATGGAACGTTTCAGGCCCCGGCCAGTTATGAGGTTGTGGCTAACCCGCAGTCAATCGCCTTTGGCGATTTCAACGGCGATGGGCGGCTGGATATGGCCATCTCCGGCAGCAGCGGCAGTTTCGGAATACTCTTGCGCAATGGCCAAGGGGGCTTCCAGCAAATGACCAACGTGCCTGCCGGGAAGAATCCGTTCGCCATCGCCACGGGTGACTTCAATGGCGATGGAAAGCCGGACCTGGCTGTGACTAACTACGGATCGGCCAATGTATCCGTCCTACTCGGCAAAGGCGACGGGACTTTTCTTCCGCAGGTCACTTACGATACCGGCGTCCAACCGCTTTCGGTCATCGTGGGGGACTTCAATGGAGACGGTAAGCCGGATCTCGCTGTAGCCAGCCACTATGATGCCTCAATTTCGATTCTGTTCGGCAATGGCGATGGCACCTTCCAGAAGGCCGTAACCACCGTGGTCCAAGCCGGCGTGGGCGTCCTGGCCGCGGGTGACTTTAACGGCGACGGCAAACTGGATCTGGCGACGCCGGCCTTCAACTACAACGCGGTCGTCATACTGCTAGGGAACGGCGACGGCACCTTCAAACATAAGAGTCTGGGTTTAGGTCAGTACTTCGCCAATGCTGTGGCCGCGGGAGACTTAAATGGGGATGGCAAGCTGGACCTCGTCGTCCAGGATGAAACCTGCGAAGACGAATATTGTTTCGGCTACTCGCAGATTTTCTTAGGCAACGGAGATGGCACTTTTAGCGCGAAGCCGAGTACCTACGCCGGCTTCACGCCCCCGCTAATAACCGATTTCAACGGCGATGGCAACCAGGATCTCGCCGGCGGCGACGGCAGCCAGATATGGGTCACGCTGGGTAACGGCGACGGCACTTTCGCTACGGGAGTACCTTACCCGGCCGGCAACGCCGGCAGTCTCGCAATCGGCGATTTCAATCGCGATGGCAAGAAGGATATCGTCGCGACCGGCCCCGATACGGTGGCCATCCTGCTCGGCAACGGCGACGCCACTTTCCAGACGCAGAAGCAGTTCCTGGTGGGCGGCTGCCCTTACGCGGTAGTGGTTGCCGATTTCAATGGCGACGGCAGACCGGATGTAGCCACCGCCAACAACTGTTCGAACAACGTCAGCATACTGCTGAACACAACAAAATAGCCGAGAGACTGCGCCATTCCCGGCAGTCACTTTCGCCGGAACTGGTAGATCACCCGCCGGGAGCCGCGCGGCGCGTCGAAGGTAGCCGGATATGCTTGCCCGGTCAGATCGTAGCAGACAGTCAGCGAATCGCTGCTCACCTGGTAGATCCCCTCTTAATACCAATTCAGAGGCAATCGGCACTCTTGAAACGCATGACAGGACGATCACTAAACGGGATTCACAAGATCCGAGCCGCTTGCCAGCGGATGGGAGATTGATGCAAGGAGGCCAAAATGGCGGAACTCAATGAATCCGGTTCCGCCGATGACTATGATGCGCATGGTCAAACAACGCAAGCCGGCGGACTGATGAAGTCCGCTGCGGCACGCTAAAGCGCGCGCCACGGGTCTGGTCAGGGCTGCAGGCGATATTCGCGAACCAGTTTGAAAGTCCTGGACCAGCGCGTCTTGGTGAAGAAGTGGGTGGCTACGTCCACCAGGTGGTCGATTCCGATGTTGCCGTTAATCAAGTCTTCGGTAGGGGCGTCGAAGGACCAGTAGATCAGAAACGGCGTTCCTACGATGTTTTCGCGGGGGACCAGGCCCCAAAAACGGCTGTCGTCCGAGTTATCGCGATTATCGCCCAGGGCGAGGATAGAGCCCGGCGGCACGACCAATTCGCCGTTTAGCACGTCATTCCGGATCATGTCGGCGGCTTGCGGCCGCAGTTGCTCGATGGACGCGTAGGACGGGAAGTTGTCGCGGTAGGCATCCATGCTGCCAGCTACGTGGATCGCGTACGGCTCGTTGACGGACTTGCCGTTCAGGATCAGTTGTTTGTTTACGAAGTGGATGCGATCGCCGGGAATGCCAATGGCGCGCTTCACGAAGTTTTGCCTGATATCCAAGGGATAGCGGAAGACGATTACATCGCCCCGGCGCACGTCGGTGTACGGCAGCAGATGGCGGCTGATGGCATCGGGGGGCGCATAGGCGATTTTGTCCACCAGCACGTGATCTCCGACGAGCAGGGTGGCTTCCATCGAGCCGCTGGGGATGACGAAAGCCTGCAATAAAGTGGTGGTACCGAAGAGCAGCAGAATGATGGTGACGGTCCACTCGGAGATGAAGGTGCGGTGCACGTCGGCGGGCTTCACGGTTCCGATTATACAGCTACAGCGGGTTCTGGAGAACCCGCGCAGGACTGGAGTCCTGCCCCACATATCATCGGATGAAGACCAGGTAGATGGTCATGGCGATTCCGGTGACGGCGAGGATCAGGGCGATGACCACCGCCATGGTGACCGGGCGGTCTACCACTTCGGTGCCGCGTTTTACGGCGCTGACGAAGCGGATGTGCTGGAGCGCGGAGAACAGGTTGACGGCAACGCCGATGAGGATCAGGGCGGTCCCCACCCATAGAGTGAATCGGGCGGAATGGAGACTCAGCGGGTGCTGGCTGAATTCGATTTCACGCAAGAAGAGGCCGAAGCGCGCCACGACGAAGCCGAAACCCATCAGAGAAAGGCCGGTGCGGATCCAGGCGAGGAAGGTACGCTCGGCGGCCAGATAGACACGCGGGTCCTGGGAATCGGCAGGAGGCATGCTGGTTAATCCAGGGGGCCGGCGGGCAGCCCGCGGAGGGGGCCGTCGGCGAGGTCGATCCAGAAATTGCCGCGCAGATTGCGGACGAAGACGGCGGTGGAGGCACGAAACCGGCGCCGCCCGGGGAATTCGCTCCAGCGGCGGTCCGCAAGGGCGAGCAGCGGATCGACCTGATCAGGGGCGATCTCCTGGGCCAGAGTCACGTGCGGGTGATAAGCAAACGGCTCCGCGAAAGAGAGGGCGCCGCGATTCAAGCTGCGATGCATCTCACGTAATTCGCGGTTGCCATCCTCGACGGCGATGTAGATGACGTCGGTGGCGGCGAATTTCTCAATCCGTCCGAGACCGATCTCGAAAGGCGCGAAGCCGGCCACGATTTGCCGCGCCTCTTCAATGGCGGCGTCGGGAGCCACGGGCAAAGGCCGCGGCGGGAGCACGCTGACATGCGCGTGGGGACTGCAGCCCGGCACCATTTCGAGCCGCAGATCGTCCAGAAAAGCGCCGAGCGGATCCGGGAGGTAGATCACCAGAGCGTACAGGCTTTGCGGAGAAGTGCCATCCGATTCTGAACCCATCGTGTGCCGCTGCACTGTAGATTATGCCATAGGCGCGAGGGCTGGGGCCGCGGACCCCCAAACAGGGTGCCGCCATGAAAGTGGAAGAACGCATGGACGGCCGCCGTACAACATGGCACCCATGGCAGCACACGAACAACGTCCATGCGTGTGTTTGCGGCTCAAGGTTCGTAATCGGGGACGGGAGGTGGGACGCTCCCTTACGGTCGCGGCTCAGCTGGTCGCGGCTCATTTCATGTCGCGGCCTCCCAAACAGGGTACCCGTTTTCCTGCTAATCTCTAGTTGGAAATGTCCGAAACAGAGAGCCCAAACCCCCTATTGAATCTGTGCTTTAGAATACCTTTCGATCGAATTCGGGCGGAGCATGTGCAGCCGGCGATCGGGGAACTGCTGAGGGATGCGCGTGGACGCATCGACGCGCTGGCGGCCGACCCGGAGCCGCGCACCTTCGACAACACCTTAACGCTGCTGGATACGATCACGGAGCCGCTGGATGAGGCTATGGCGGTGGTGCGTCATCTGGAGTCCGTGGCGACGTATCCGGCATTGCGCGAAGCGTACAATGCGGTGCAGCCGGAGGTGAGCGCGTTCTATTCCGGCATTCCGCTGCATGCGGGACTATGGCGGGCGATCCGATCATTCGCCCAAAGGGAGGAGGCGGGCGCGCTGGAGGGCACGCGGCGCCGCTTTCTGACCAAGACCCTTGACAATTTCCGGCGGCACGGGGCGGATCTCGATGCGGAGGGCAAGGCGCGTCTGGAGGCGATCGACATCGAACTGGCGACGGTCACCACGAAATTCTCGCAGAATGTTCTGGATGCGACGAATGCATTCGAACTGGTGATTGCGGATGAAGGCGGTCTGGCCGGATTGCCGCCGTCGGCGGTGGCGGCGGCGCGCGCCAGCGCGGTACAGAAGGGCCTGGCCGGATGGCGATTCACTTTGCAAGCGCCCAGCTATACGCCGGTGATGATGTACCTGGACGATGCGGGCATCCGGCAGAAGATGTATCGCGCCTACGCGGTGCGGGCCAGCCGGGGCGAGTACGACAACCGCGGGCATTTGAGCCGCATTCTGGAACTGCGCCGGGCGAAAGCGGAACTGCTGGGTTTCCGTAACTTCGCGGACCTGGTGCTGCACGATCGCATGGCCCACACAGGTGAGCGAGCCGAGCAGTTTCTGAAAGACCTGAAGGGCAAGACGGAGACGCAGTTCGCGCGCGAGAACCGCGATCTGCTGGAATTCCGGCGGGGGCTGGAGGGTCCGGAGGCGCCGGAGCTACAGCCCTGGGACGTGGCTTATTACGCGGAGAAACAGCGGGCCGCGCTTTACGATTTCGACGAAGAGCAACTGCGTCCGTATTTCCCGCTGGATCGCGTGGTGGACGGACTCTTCGAAACGGTGCGCAGGCTTTACGGCATCCGCGTGAGCGAGGAGCCGGGCGTACCGGTGTGGGATGCGCAGGCGCGCTATTACGCGGTACACGACCGGGATGGCGCTTTCATCGGCGGGTTCTACGCGGACTGGTATCCGCGGGAGAACAAACGCGGCGGGGCGTGGATGGACGCGCTGATCACGGGTTATCCGGCGGTGGATGGTTTCAAGCCGCATTTAGGGTTGATCTGCGGGAACCTGACACCGCCGCTGGCGGACCGGCCGGCGCTGCTGACGCACTACGAGGTGACCACCATTTTCCACGAATTCGGGCACCTGCTGCATCATCTGTTGAGCCGGGTGGAGGTGCGCAGCCTGGCGGGCACCAGCGTAGCGTGGGATTTCGTGGAACTGCCTTCGCAGATCATGGAGAACTGGACTTGGGAGCGGGAACCGCTGGACCTGTTCGCGCGGCACTACCAGACGGGCGAGCCGATTCCGGACGGGCTGTTCCAGAAGATGCTGAGAGCGCGCAATTTCCGGAGCGCGAATACGCAGATGCGGCAACTGGGGTTCGGGTTCGTGGACCTGGCGCTGCATATCGACTACGATCCCGCGCGGGATGGCGATGCGATCGAGTACACGCGCGGAATTCTGCAGCAGTATTCGCCAGCGCCGCTGCCCGCGGACCACGCCATGGTGGCGGCATTCACGCACCTTTTCGCCAGCCCGGTGGGGTACGGCGCAGGATATTATTCTTACAAGTGGTCGGAGGTGCTGGACGCGGATGCCTTCACGCGCTTTCGCACGAACGGGATCTTCAGCCCGGAGACGGGGGCGGAGTTTCGCGACACGATCCTGTCGCGCGGCGACAGCGAAGATCCGGCCGAGTTGTACCGGAAGTTTATGGGGCGGGACCCGGACCCGAACGCTTTGCTGGTGCGGTCGGGGCTGCGGACTTCGGCTTGAACTTCCGCTTATCCGTGGCGCACGCTTCAGCGTGCTCGCACGCTTCAGCGTGCTCTCCAGCCGGCTGCGGGCATGATTGCCCGGCCTCCACGCGGGTCTCGCCGCTATTTCACCCGCGTCCGCGTGCGCCACTGGCACGCGGCCAGTTATCGCGAAAAATGTATAAGCTGCAGAGCGGGACTGAAAAATGCTCGCCAACGGCGAGCTTACGCTCGCCAAAGATCGGGTCTGGAGACCCTCTGCAGGCGTAGACGCCTGCCCCACAAGGCGACAAAGCGGGCTTTACTCGACGGAAATGGTTTGCAGGATTCCTTTGATGTAGCCCATGGCGTAGGCCATGCCCGCATGCCAGGAGGCGGCGCATTGCAGGTGCGGGGTATGGTCCGCGATGAGTACGCCGTCATAACCGTTGCGCCGGTAGATACGTAGCGCGCGCACGATATCCACGTCGCCCTCGTCGAGGAAGACTTCGGTGTACCGCGGCACCTTGCCTTTGACATTTCGCAGGTGGACATAGGCGATGTTGCCTTGCCGGCTGTATTTGTCGATGGCGCTGTATACGTCGTGGACTTCGGCGTCGCCGCCCTGCATTTCGGCGATGGTGCCCTGGCAGAATTCAAGCGCGTTGCTGCGGCTGGGGACGATGTCGAGAAGGCGCTGATAGAGATGGGGCTGGTAGACCAGCCGGGCGGTGCCGCGGATGGTGGGCATGGGGGGATCGTCGGGATGCGCGGCCAGACGCACGCCGGCTTCTTCGGCCACCGGGATCACGGCTTTCAAGAAGTCTTCCAGGCGTTGCCAGAGTTGTGCGCTAGTGACTTCTCCCACGGTTCCGGGCCCGGCCTGCGGATCGTAAATCATATTCCAGACTTGCCCGTTCGGGATGGGCGTCTCGGCGGGACCATCCGGTCCCAGGAATCCGACGGTCTCCGCATCGCCGCGGGCGAAGTGTCCCACCACATGTCCCCATACTCCGGCGATGCTGAAGTTATAACCAATCACCGGAATGCCCGCCTGGCCGGCGCGGCGGATGATGGTCTTGATGTCTTCGAGTTGTTGCCGCTTCAACGGACCATCGAGGAGGATGTCGTACCAGTGGGCGGGGTCGAAGTTCTCGATGGCGGCGAGTTCCAGCCCCTCGGCGTTCACGGATTTCTTCAGCGCGGCGAGTTCTTCATAGGTCCAAAGGCGGCCGCGGTTTTCGGTGACGCCCCAACAAGTCTGGCCGTCGGTGGCGGGTAAGTTGGGCGACGTTCCGAAGTAGTCCACCCAATGCGCCACGATGTGAGTGGCTCCCGCCTGCCGCGCGAAGCGGAAATTGTCAGGCGTGAGCATATGGCGGTAGAGTCCAAGTCCAAGCTTCATGATGGAAGATCTCCGGGAATCGAAAAGGGGCGCATCAAAGGATTCCGTACCTGGCGAAGGCGGCGGATGCGGTCATACCCTCGTCGAGCGCCTTGCCGACCGTCTTTTCCGCGCGCGCTTTCTCGAGGGCGCGGGCAAAAACTTCCTGTTCGGCGGCCTTGGGGACGACGCACACTCCGTCCATATCGCCGAACAGGATGTCGCCGGGCGCGATCCGGACGCCTTCGATTTCGATGGGAATGCGATAATCCAGCACCTTGCCGCGCGGCCCCTGGTCTTGCGCGTAGGAACCGCGTGAAAACACCGGAAATCCGGATGCCAGGACGCCGCGGGTATCTCTCGAAAAGCCGTCCAGGACGGCTCCCGCGGCACCACAGCGGATGGCGCGGCGGGTCATGAGCTCGCCCCACAGCGCATAGCGCGGCGATGCGCCCGTGCAGACATAAACTTCGTCCGTTTTCAGGTCGTCGAGGGCTTCGAGCATGAGACCGAAGGGCCGCGCCGAGATGGGATTGTGCGAGCCTTCGATGGCTTCGTCGAAGCAATCCGCGGCGAGGACCGTGAGCGCACGTCCGGCAACGATCATGTCGCGCTGGAGGGGTTGAACCGGCTGGGGCAGGAACTGGCGGCGCATACCGAGCTTGTCCATGACATCTCCGATCACGGCCGTGAATAGTTCGCGGCGCAGCATCTTGAAGAAGTCGGAGTCGTCGTGGCGGATCATCATCCTGGCGTATGCGTATACTTTGTGGATTGTAGCGCGGCGCGGGACTTGAAAGTCCCGCCGGCACGCTGAAGCGTGCGCCACGAGATCGGTCCAAACCACAGAAGCCGGCTAAAAGCCGGCTGCGGGCAGGATTGCCCGCCCCACGTCAGAAGTGGAAGCCTAGCGTGGCGGTGATGGCGCGCGGCGTGACATAGTGTGTGCCGCTGAAGGTAGAGAGGAAATTGTAGAGCGCGTATTCGTTGGTCACATTCACCGCCGACAAGCGTAAGCTCCATTTGTATTTGTCGCCATTGAACAGGTTGTCTTCGCCTACCGCCATGTCGAAGAGGCTGCGCGGCGCGATGCGCGGCGGATTGTGGTCGTCGTTTTCCGTTCCCGCCGGCGGGATTTTTACCAGGCTTGAGCCATACTCCGACGCTGGGCAGAGGCCATTCGGACTGATTGGCGTAGTGGGGGTCGCATGCACGGTGCCGCAGTAGAGGCCGGCCTGGAATTGCTGATCGGGCGACAGGGCGGAGACATCCACTTCCGTATCGGTCCCGTTCGGCCCGTTGGCGCAATTGCCGCCGATGCAGGGCACCGGGCCGGCCACCAGGCCGCTATCGTAACGCCAGTTGAAACTGAACCAGGGCCCTTTCTTCCACGGCTGATATTGCAAGTGAGTGGTCTCGTTGAAATTCTCGTCGTGATCGATGCGGAAGACTTCCGACCCAGCCGGCGTCGCGCCGATGCCGCTCACCTGCGGTTCGAAGAATCGCGCGGCCACATGGGACATGACGACAAATGCCGTGAATCCGTGCCAGTTCGGGACACTCACGCGAATGGCATAGCCGGGAATCTTGGAGCGGTCCCACTCGATGGGAAAGGTAATCGGTGAGTCGCCCAGCACGCTGAAGTCGTAGGCTTTGTGCGTGTATTTCCAGATATACTCGCCATCGAATACCAGGTGCCTTCCGAAGGCTTGCTCCAGGCCCGCGTGGAACTCGTTGCGCCAGCCCGGACTCAGCGGCACGTTGGCCACGCAGGGCGAAATCGTGGATGCCATCAGGGCACTGATCACCGGATTGTTGCAGCCTTCGCTCGAGAGCACCAGGTTTTCGTTGAAGGGAGTTTCCAAAGTGCGGGCATAGGAGACGCGCAGCACGGTATTGGTCGCTTTGATGTTATAGGCGATGCCCAGCCGCGGTTCCGGCTGCGTAGCGCTGACCAGGCCATCGTAGTAATCGAAGCGAAAACCCAGGTTAAAGGTCCAGTTTTTCTTGGTAATGGTGTCCTGTATGAACGAAGATAGCTCGCGGATATTGGCGTGGCCATACCAGCGGTACAAGCCGCTGGTGGAACTCGGGCAGCCATCGGCTGCGGGCAGCGCGGCGGTGCGGGTCAGGTCGTAACAGCCCAGCAGCGGAACGAAGCCCGGATTCTGGGCCAGTCCCGCGCCGGCGCATTGCGCGGAATCCGTCAACAGCGGATTTGTGTAGGCGCTGCCATCGGCGTTGAGGCACACGGCGTTCGCGGTGGGGTCTACAACTCCAAAGGCGTCCTTTTCGGTCAGGATCGTGTCGGTATAAGTGATTCCGGCTTTCACGTTATGAATGCCGTTTACGTACGACACGGTGGTGTGTAAGCCGAGGTTAGTCAGGGTGCGATCCTGGCCGATGGTCTGGAGTTGCAGATCCGGCTGCAGGTCGGCGAAGGGATTGTCGCTCGGATAGTAGTTATATTGATCCTGCCGGGCGAAGCCACCGAAGGTAAAGACCGTGTGGGCATTCGCCACCCGGGTCCAGGTGGGCGCTATGTTGAATGTCCGGATTTGCGAGCGTTGATCGGTAGGACCGACGGGCAGGCCGTTGGGTCCCAATCCACCGTTATCGACCACCAGTCCGGACCAGGCGGTGGCGTTTTCGGCATCGAACGAGTTGGGCGTCTGGAACCAGGAGCGCGTGAAGCCCAGGTTCACGTTGATCGTATCGGGCTGGGACGGCTTAAAATCCACGCGGTCGAAAATGTTTTCCTGGTTGCCTTTATCGTGCATGACATCGAATTCCGGCCCATCCAGGAAGCGGCCGGTATTCATGCCGCTGGCCGAAATGAAGTTTCCCCAATTCTGCCCGCCGTAGCCTAAGTCGAATCCGGCGGTGCTCGTCCCAAAGCTGCCGTACGAAGCCGTGACGTCGCCGTGCGGCTGTGTCTCGCCGAGGCCGGAACGGGTGGTCACGACCACCACCAGGCTGGTTTTATCGCCGTATTCCGCGGGCGGGGCGCCTTCGATCACCTCCATCGACTGCACGGCATCCACCGGAAGCTGGTTCGAGAAAGTCTTGCTCTGTTGATCGCTAATGGGCTGACCATCCACGGAGAAGGAGTTTGAGGCGTGATCGCCGAGGCCGTGGAACATGCCGTTCGAATCCGCCGCGACGCCGGGAGTGGCCAGGGTGACCATGGAACTGAGTGAAGAGGATCCGCTTTCGAGCGGTAACTTATCGAAGAGGTCGCGATCGACATCGGTGTGGGTGGTGGAGGTGGTCTCGATCAAATCCGCGCCGGCCTCAACGGTGACAGATTGAGTCTCCTGGCCAAGGGCGAGGCTGATCTTCAACTCCAGGGGCACGGCCGATCTGACGTCGATATCCTCGGTGGCGGCCTGAAATCCGGTCGCCGCGGCGGTCAGGTGGTAGTTGTTGTAGGGCACATTCGCGAACTCGAATTTGCCCTGGCTATCGCTGACGCTACTGCGATTGTAGTGGGAAACCGGGTTTTGAATGGTGACGACCGCGCCGGCGATGGTCGCGCCGGAGGGGTCCAGCACCGATCCGTTCACCGTTCCGCTGTTAATTTGAGCAAGACACGAGAATGCGCCAGCGAGCGACAGCCCGAGCGGGAGCAGGATCTTCGTCGCAAACCTCTTCATATTATTAGCTTGCGGGCGGAAGGGGACTCGTCCTAGTTTTATCTAATAGGCGGGCTGTGAATTACGGTGAGCGGCCTGGTTCTGCCGATAGGCGGGCAAGCCCGCAGTGAATCTATTCCAGTTCGAACAGCACCTGGCCGGCCTTGACGGAGTCGCCGGGGGCCACGTGCAGCGCTTTCAGCACGCCATCGGCCTCTGGAGCGACGTTGTTTTGCATTTTCATAGCCTCGATCACCATGACGGGCCGATGCCGAGTGACGGGTTCGCCTGCGACGGACATCACCGCGATCACCAGACCGGCGATCGGGCTGCGGCAGAATGCATCTTCGGGTAGCCGGAGAGGCGGACGGGCGCGCAGGACGGACTCCGGAATCACGATATCCGTGTCAGGCTCGCCGGGCACGGCCTCCCGGGGCGGCTGGACGGCCAGCAGTGGGGAATCCTCGGGTTCGGGTATCCAGCGGGCGAGAGGCGCGGTCAGGCTGTGCGACGCCTGGAGATCCTCGCGGGCGTGACGCGCCCAGAGATTCGCGCCGTGGCCGCCCACGCCGGCGGCGGCGGCCATTGCAAGTTCATCGTCTTCCTTGGCCATCGCGATCCTCAATTCCGGTTAGAGCGGGATCAGTCCGTGCTTTTTCTGCGGGCGCCAGTCGCGCTTGGCTGCCAGGGCCTGAAATGCCTCCGCCACTTGCGCGCGCGTGGTAGCCGGTTCGATGATGTCATCCACCAGGCGCAGACCGGCCGCCACATAGGGAGTGGCAAATGTGTCGGTGAACTGCTGCACCAGTTCGCGGCGCTTCGAGCCGTTATCCTGCGCCGCCACCAGCTCGCGGCGAAAGAGCACCTCCACCGCGGCTTCCGCTCCCATCACCGCGATTTCGGCCGACGGCCAGGCCAACGTGCAATCCGCGCCCAGCTCCTTGGAGCACATGGCGATATAGCCACCCCCGTAAGCTTTGCGCAGAATCACCGTAACTTTGGGCACGGTGGCCGCCGAATAGGCGAACAGGAGCTTGGCCCCGTGGCGGATAATGCCGCCGTATTCCTGGTCCACACCGGGAAGAAATCCGGGTATATCCACAAAAGTGAGCAGGGGAATGTTGAAAGCATTACAGAAGCGCACGAAGCGGGCACCCTTATCGGAGGCATCGATATCCAGCGCGCCGGCGAGAACCGACGGCTGGTTGGCAATCACTCCCACCGAGCGCCCGCGTATGCGCCCAAAGCCCACCACCAGATTCTTGGCGAAATCCGACTGCACCTCCAGGAAATCGGCGCGATCCACGATACGCGTGACGATGGTCTTCACGTCGTAGCTGCTTTTGGGATCGTTCGGAACGATATCGTTGAGGCTATCGTCGTCGCGCGGGGCGCCGCCGGGATCCAAATGGGGCGGCTCTTCGAGGTTGTTGTTCGGCAAAAACGAGAGCAGGCGCTGGCAGATCTTCACGGCTTCCACGTCGTTTTCGGCGACGAAATGCACGACACCGGACTTGTTCATCTGGGCGCGCGGGCCGCCCAACTCCGAGGGGTTGACGATTTCTCCGGTGACCTGTTTGATCACGGCCGGACCGGTAATGAACATCTGCGCGTCGTGGGTTTGAATGATAAAATCCGTCAACGCGGGGCTGTAGGCGGCGCCGCCCGCGCAGGGCCCGCAGATCAGCGAGATTTGCGGCACGACACCCGAGAGCATGACGTTCTGATAGAAGATGCGCGCATAGCCCGCCAGGCTGCCAACGCCTTCCTGCACGCGCGCGCCGCCGGAATCGTTGATGAAAATGAACGGCGAACCGGTCTTCAGGGAACATTTGAGCGTGTCGGCTATTTTGTTGCCGTGCACCTCTCCCGCCGAGCCGCCCGCCACGGTAAAGTCCTGGCTGGCGACGTGTACGAGGCGCCCTTCGATCCGGCCCCTGCCGGTGACCACGCCATCCGCCGGCAGTTCTTTGGCGTCCATGCCAAAGAGGCGTCCATTGTGCTTTGCAAACATCCCCGATTCACGGAAGGATTTGCGGTCGAGCAGCAGAGCCAGCCGTTCGCGCGCGGAAAGTTTGCCGGAGACGTGCTGCTTTTCCAGACGATCGCCGCCGCCGCCCAACTGCAGGCGCTGCCTCGACCGGTCCAGTTCACGCATCCGCTCTTTGGTCGCAGTTTCCATAACGGCCGTCCTATATTGTAGCGGGTTTTCAGGTCCTTGTATCTGGTACTTAAAACCGGGGGGTGCGCGACATATTTGTCCCCATTTAACGAGCGTATATGATGCGCTCGGTTGGGAGAAGCGTACCCATGTCTGAACCCCGATTGTGGATGAGCATCTCGCCCGTGCCGCCTTCGAGGAAGAACGCGTGGACAGCCGCCATACAACATGGGCACGCCATGGCAGCACACGATGGCTTTGGAAGCTGCGGCGGCAATCCAGTACGTCGTTGCCGAGGCTCAAGACCTCTAATCGGAGACTAGCGCTGGACGCTCCCTAACGGTCGCGGCTCGGCCGGTCGCGGCTCGGCCGGTCGCGGCTCGGCCGGTCGCGGCTCGGCCGGTCGCGGCTCGGCCGGTCGCGGCTCAGACGATTGGGGATCACCTCCTCCACTTTCATGTCGCGCACCCTAAATCGGGCTTAGAAACATAATTCCAGATGCTATAATCCTATTTAATACCCAGTGGAAGGAGCCCCGCATGCCGCAGAACATAGCACCCCCTAGTGATACACGTATGGCCTACCTGGAATCCCTGGTCAGCCAAGCCAGCGCCGCCGCGGCGGTCTTCACCCAATACACGCAGGAGGATGTCGACCGCATCGTGAAGCAGATGGTGCTGGCCGGACTCGCCCAGGCGCAACACCTGGCGCGGCTGGCCGTGGAAGAAACCCGGCTGGGGGTGATGGAAGACAAGACCATCAAGAATATGGTGGCCACCGAGTTCGTCTACAACTACGTCAAAGACAAACGCACGGTCGGCATCATCCGCGAATTTCCGGAAAGCGGGCTGGTGGAGATGGCCGAACCCATTGGGGTGATCTTCTCGCTGACCCCAATCACGAACCCCACGTCAACGGTTTTGTTCAAGTGCATCATGGCCATCAAGACGCGCAACGCGGTGGTCTTCAGTCCGCACCCGAACGCCTGGCGCTGCTGCGCGGAGGCGGTGCGCATCATGTACGAGGCGGCCGTGAAGCACGGCGCGCCGGAAGGCGTTTTCACCTGCGTGGAGGAGCCCACGCTATCGGACAACGCCTGGCTGATGCACCACAAAGACGTCCGGCTGGTGGATGCCACGGGCGGGCGCGGCGCGTCCCGGGCGGCCTACAGCTCAGGCAAGCCGGCTTTGGGTGTGGGGTCGGGCAACACTCCGGTGTATCTGGAAAAGACGGCGGATCTGGATATGGCGGTGGTGGACATCATCACTTCCAAGACCTTTGACAACGGAACCATCTGCGCATCGGAACAGACGGTGGTGATCGACGATGAAATCTACGACTTGGCGCTGCGGAAATTCGCGGAGCTTGGCGTACACATCTGCAGCGCGGCGGAAACGGAGATATTGGGACGCACGGTCATCGATCCGGTAAAGGGACAAATGCAGCCGATGGCGGTGGGCCAGAAAGTGACCGATATCGCGCGCATGATCGGTTTGCGGGTACCGCCGCACACCCGGCTTTTGATCGCACCGATCGGCGGCGTGGGCCGCGAGTATCCGCTCTCGGTGGAGAAGTTGTTCCCGGTGCTGGCGGTGTGCCGCGCGCACTCCGTGGATGAAGCGCTGAAACTGTGCATCGACGTGAATCATGCCGGCGGGCTGGGACATACGGCGGTGATTTTTTCGCGCAACGACGAAATTGTCAAACGGTTCGGCGAAGTGATGAACGCCGGCCGGATCATCGTGAATTCGCCGGGGGCTATCGGCGCGCTCGGGGGCGTTTACAACGATCTGGTGCCCACCTTCTCGTTCGGATGCGGGACGGGCGGCGGCAATAGCACCATGGACAACGTGAATGTGTACCATTACCTGAACATCAAACGGGTGGCCCGGAGGACACCAGCGCATATGTGGTTCCGCGTTCCCAATCAAATCTACTTCGATATGAACGCCGTGGAAGTGCTACGCGGCTTTCCGTCGAGCTCCACGCTGATCGTGACGAATCCGGCGCTGGAGCAGATGGGCCATGTGAACATCGTGCGGCGATCGATTCCGCCGCAAACCACGGTGCATGTGCTGGCCATTCCGGATGCCGAGCCGGAGATCAAGGTGGTGATGCATGGGGTGGAGACGCTGAAAGCCTATGCCGTGGACCAGATCGTGGCGTTAGGCGGCGGCTCGGTGATCGACGCAGCCAAGATCATGAAGCTGAAGTACGAATTCCCCCAGGCCGATCTGGACGAGTTGGCCGCGCCGTTCCTGGATATCCGCAAGAGGGTTGTGCAGTTCCCTACGGAAAAAACCAACCACGCGCGACTGATAGCCATTTCGACCACCAGCGGCACGGGCAGCGAAGTGACTCCGTTTGCGGTGTTCACGGACAAGGTGCGCGGCCGCAAAGTGACATTGGCCGACTATTCGCTGAGTCCCGACGTGGCCATCGTCGATCCGCAGTTCGTGATGTCCATGCCCAAGGGCCTGACCGCCGACACCGGAATCGATTGCCTGACGCACGCCCTGGAAGCGGCTGTTTCGGTCTACGCTTCACCCTATACCGACTCGAACGCCATGCAGGCGATCCGGCTGGTATTCAAGTATCTGCCGATCGCATACGAGAACCCGCGCGACGAAGAGGCGCGCAGCATGATGCACAATGCCGCCTGCATTGCGGCGCTGGCATTCTCCAACGCCTCGGTGGGCGTGAACCACGCGCTGGCGCATGCCTTCGGAGCGCGGTTCGGAGTGGCGCACGGGCGCGCCAACGCGCTGATGCTGCCGCATGTGATCGCCTACAATGCGGCGGTGCCCACGAAGTTCAGGCCATCGCCAAACCAGCGGGCATACACCGCGCACAAGAAGTACGCCATGATTTCGGACCTGCTGGGATTGGGCGGTCATACCGTCGAGGAAAAGGTCGGCAAGCTGGTGACCGCGACCGAACGCCTGCTCGACCAGTTGCAACTGCCGCGCTCCATCGCGGACCTGGGAATCTCGCGGGAGGAATTCGAACGAGCCATGCCCGAGTTGGCGAAGATCGCTTTTGACGATCCCTCATGGCAATCGAACCCGCGCATGCCCATGGTGGATGAATTAATCGAGCTATTCTGGAGCGCCTATGAGGGGCGCGGCGTAACCCGGAAAGAAGCGGAAATCGAGGTGTGCGTATGACGGCAAGTGCAATGGTCGAGGAAGCGCTTGGGAAGTTGGAGACGGGCGGCGACGTGGTGATCGATTTTTCGCCGGTGCGCCGCCTGGCATCCGGCGATCTGAGGGAACTGCGGAAGCTGGCCCATGCCGCTGAGGAGAAATCCGTCAAGGTGGGTTTGTGCGGGGTGGATGTTTTTGTTTATCGGGTGTTGAAGCTGGCTAAGCTCGACGGGCTCGTTTTGTAGATCGCTGCCCCACCCGAGGCCAGATAGCGGCGCGGCGAGACCCGCGTGCTTCGCCCACAATAAGGACGTTATCATCGTTGGGTAGCATGGAGTAGCATGCCCTGCGATCCAGATACCACCATGGGCGGCCCGCGCGGCCATTTCCCTTCCACCCAGCTTTCGCTGCTGGATGCCGCAGCCGGCGGCGGCGCACTGCCGAACGAGGCCCTGGAACGGGTCAGCGCGCTCTATTGGAAACCGGTGTATCGATTCATCCGCGTCAAATTCCGCATGTGCAACGAGGACGCCAAAGATCTCACGCAAAGTTTCTTCGCGACGGCCTTGCAGCGCGACTTCTTCGCGCGTTTCGACCCGGCGAAAGCATCGTTCCGCACCTATCTGCGCATGGCTGTAGAACGCTTCGCCGCCACCGAGTACGCCGCCCGGAACCGGCAAAAGCGCGGAGGCGGCATCGATTTCGAGCCCCTCGGGGAGCAGGCCATCGCCGCGGAATCGCCCGAAAGCGTCTTCGAGCGGGAATGGCAGCGCCAGTTGTTCGCGCTGGCCCTCGACGACTTGCGCGCGCATGGCGAACAATGCGGCAAGCAAGTCCAACTGCAGATTTTTGCAGCCTACGATCTGGCAGAGGGCAGCCGTCCATCCTATGCGGAGCTGGCCGCGCGCCACGGTATCGCCGAGACCAGCGTGACCAATCACCTGGCGTGGGCGCGCCGCATGCTGCGCCAGTTCGTGACGGAACGGCTGCGCGGCGTGACGGCGGGCGAGCGGGACCTGCGCGACGAGACGCGGCGCCTTTGGACTTGAACGATGGAGCTGAACGACGGCGTTCTCGACCATCTGCGCCACGTGGGGGCGTTACCCGACCTCACGGGCACCCGCTACGAACTGGAATCCGAGATCGGGCGCGGCGGGATGGGGGTGGTCTACCGGGCGCGCGATGTGGAGCTCGACCGGCGGGTGGCTCTCAAGGTTTTGGATGCCGGACTGGCCGGTGAAGCGCGGCTGATTGCGCGGCTGGAACATCCCGCGATCGTGCCCATATACGAGAGCGGCAGGCTGCCCGACGGCCGCGCGTTCTACACCATGAAACTGGTGGCCGGAGCGCGGCTCGACCATTACGTGGAACGCGCTCCCTCGCTCGGCGAGCGCCTGCGCGTGATCCGGCGCATCGCGGAAGCGGTGGCCTTTGCCCATACGCGCGCCACGCTGCATCGCGACCTCAAACCGCAGAATGTAATGGTCGGCGAGTTCGGCGAAGTCTACGTCATGGATTGGGGCGTGGAGGGCGTGGCTGGAACCCCGGCGTTTCGGGCGCCGGATGCATGCCTCGATCAACGATCGGATATTTACGCACTGGGCGCGCTCTTCAAATTCACGCTGCCGCAAGGCGCGCCGGGCGCGTTGTGCGCGATCGCCGCGAAGGCCATGCGCGCGGATCCCGCCGCCCGCTATGTGGACGCCGCGGCGATGCTCGCCGATATCGAGCGCTTCGAGGAAGGGCAAGCCGTGGAAGCCTGGTCCGAGCCGCTGGGGCACCGATTGCACCGGTTCGCAACGCGCAACGCCGTGCTTCTGTGGCTGCTGGCGGCGTATGCCGGCGTGAAGTTTCTGCTGCTATTTCTGCGAAACATTTAAAGGAATTCGGGGCCGCGCGGAATACTATGGTGGGAGGAAGAGACGATGAATAAGATACTGGCTGGCTGCCTATTCGGGCTGGCGCTGGGAGCTATCGACGGGGCGACCGCGTGGTTCTATCCGGAAACGCGCTCGGTGATCGGCGGCATCCTGGTGGGTTCGTCGATCAAAGGCATGTTGGTGGGCCTGCTCAGCGGATGGTTTGCGCGCAAGGTCGAATCCATGAAATGGGGAATCGTACTGGGCGCGGCGCTGGGGCTGTTGTTCGCCTTTCTGGTGGCGCTGATGCAGCGCGATCACTACCTGGAGATCATGATGCCGGGCTTCGTCACCGGCGCGATCATCGGATTCCTGACGCAAAGAACAGGAGCGCCGGCGGCCGCCAAGGCCGGAGCCTAAGCCGGCGACCAGTTGCGCCGCTCGATCACCGTATCGGGCTCGTAAGTCACGCCGTTCGCCAGGCGGCGCTGTTCCCGGCGGCTGGCCCACAGGATCGCCGGGCCGAGCGCCGCGGCTATGCGCGAGAGCGGCCCGAATTCGCGCCCAAGGTCCTTACGCAGCGCGCGCACCTGCGAGCTCACGGCCGCATTGGTCTTGCGCAACTGGTGCTCCATGGCCCACAGCAGGCCGCTGGCCGCCGTCTTCAACGACCTGACTTCCCACTCGAAGCGCTGGCGGACGCGCGGGTCCGGATGGTCCTTGTAGCGTTTCCAACCTGCGAGGGTCGTGCGCCAGACGCGGAAGAGGCTCGGGCCGTTCCGCTCAAAATCGCGGCGAAAGGCGAAATCCAGGAACTCCTTGGATTGTTCCCGCGAAATGGCGGCGTGCTGGAAATTGAAATGGTCCTGCCCGTGAATGTCGGCCAGGTCCACGCCGTTCAGCATGCGGTGCTGTTCCTGCATCTCCTGATAAAGGGGCGTGCCGGGCACCGGCGTATACAGCATAAACTGGTGGAAATCGGTTTCATGCTCCACGGCATGTTCGATCTCCTGCCGCATGTTCTGCGGCGTGTGATGCTCCAGCCCCACGATCGTCGAGCCCAGCAGCTTAATGCCGTTGGCGCGCAATTCCCGGGTGAGCGCCAGGGTGTCGGTGTCCTGCAGCTTGGCATAGGTGGATAGCGGCGATTCGAGGCCCATCCAGATCCATGAGACTCCCAGGTCCACCAGTTCCTTGATGGAATACTTGCGGATGGCGTTGGCCGAAGAGAACACGTAGAAGGCCCAGGATTTGCCTTTTTCCTTCATGCGATCGAGCAGTTCCATGGCGCGCTTCTTATAAAGCAGGAAGTTCTCGTCCATGATGAAAAACGAGCGTACGTTCATGGAACTTTCCATCTCGCACATGGTTTCGAAGAGTTCGTCGCCGGTTTCGTAGAAATTCAGGAACTTGCCCTTGCCGCCGAAGAAAGCCGAAGTGGTACAGAAGTTGCAGCCCATGGGACATCCGACGGACGGAATGATGGTCGCGGCGGCCTGGCCGGGGGCATCGGGGATGCGCATTCCCATGGTTCGCAGGCCGTATCCCGAGACGATATGCGGGTGCTTGATGGGCGCGTTTTCGTCCGCGCCCAGATAGCGGCGCATCCAGGAGATCCCGTCGCCGCGGACGATGTGATCGGCGTCGATGATCTTGTCCAGTCCCGGGATCGCGGCCACGTGGCCGCCCACTATGATGGTGGAATTGGGAGACAGACGGCGCGTGATGCGGCACATCTCACGGACCTTGCCCACGTTGACGATGATCGACGAGATACCCACCACGTCATAGGCATTTTCTTTAAGCTCGCGCTCGAAGGCCTCACGCGTGGGGAAGTCCAGCACGGTGCAGGGGGCCGGAATATTCTCCTGGATCATCATGATGCCCCATGAGCGGTGAAACATCCGCAATGAGAAGGGCCCCTGTTCGCGGGTCACCTGATTGTGATACAGCTCCATAGGGTTGATGGCGCGGCTGCCGAACCGGTCGTTTTGAGCATAAGGGCCGAAAACGGCGGACAACAAGATACGGGCTTCGGCGCCTTTCGGGTGTGTTTGCATTTTAGGAGTTTAGGTACTTCTTCACCTCTATTAGTAACGCGGTGCGCGCGGCCGGATCGTAATATTTGTGTAATTTCGGGCGGGCTCCCGGCACAGGATAGAATGGTCTGATGTTCAGGTTTCGCTTTGCCCTTGCAGCGCTATGGGTTATGGCCGGATTCGGCGCCGATTCGCATCTCGGCAACTATCGTCAGTTAACGCATGGGGGCCAGAACGCCGAAGCGTATTGGGCGCCGGACGGCAAACGCCTGATCTTCCAATCCACGCGCCCGCCCTACGAGTGCGACCAGATGTTCATCATGAATGCGGACGGCTCGGACCAGCACCTGGTCTCGACCGGCAAGGGGCGCACCACCTGCGGCTATTTCCTGGCCGACAACAAGCACATCATCTACGCGTCGACGCACGGCGCGGGCGACGCCTGCCCACCGCCGCCCGATCGCAGCCACGGATATGTGTGGGGCGTTTTCGCGGGCTACGATATCTACCTGGCTACGGACGCCGGAAAGATCCTGAAGCGGCTTACCGAGACACCAGGATACGATGCCGAGGGCACCATCAACTGGAAGACGGGCAACATGGTGTACACTTCGCTGGCCTCGGGCGACCTGGATTTGTGGACCATGAAGACGGATGGCTCGCACAAGAAGCAGATCACCCGCAAAGTGGGATACGATGGCGGCGCAGTATTCTCGCGCGACGGAAAGAAGCTGGTGTGGCGCGCCGGTTATCCGAAAACGCCCGAAGATATGACCCGCTACAAAGCGCTGCTGGCGGAGAATGTGACCGCGCCCATGAAAATGGAAATCGTGGTGGCGGATGCGGACGGCAGCCACGCGGCTACGGTCACGGATTTCGGATGCGCGAGTTTCGCGCCCACGTTCACGCCGGATGGCAAGAAGATCCTGTTCGCGTCCAACAAGCACGCCTGCGATACGCGCCGTTTTGAACTCTACATGATGAACCTGGATGGCAGCGGGCTGGAGCAGGTGACGGATTTCGGCGGCTTTACCTCCTTTCCCGAATTCTCGCCGGATGGCAAGACGCTGGTGTTCTGTTCAGACCGCGACGCCAAGGAAAAGTACGAGTTCAACATCTTCACCGCGGATTGGAAATAGGCGCGCTACATCGCCAGCAAGGCGGCCAGCAGATCGATGCCGTCCCATAGGTTCTCCAGCCGGATGTTCTCGTCGAAGCTGTGCTGGTTGTTGTCGTGATTCGCGATGGGGACGGTGATGGTGGGCGCGTGCAGCGTCGCTTCGATCATGTATAGCGGCACGCTGCCGCCCATGGTGGGCAGTTTCACCACGGGTCCGCGGGCGGATTCGGCCGTGCGCAGCACAAGCTGCGAGACAGGTAGATCCATGGAGGTGCGCGCCGCGTCATAGCCGCCGGGCTCCACAGTGACTTGGGCGACCTTGGCGTGCGCCATGCGCGTGGCGGAATCCGGTTCGTGGTCGACCACGAAGTAACCCTGCTTGCGGATGTGCGCGATGACGCGGCGGGCGGCGGTATCGTGATCGATGCCTTTCACCAGCCGGATATCGATGGACGCCGTGGCGGAAGCGGGGATGACATTGCTGGCCTGCGCGCCCGTGCGGGCGGCGCGCATCCCGCGGATATTGAGCGACGGCAGGTTCAACAACTCCACCAGCTTCCGGCCGCCGCCTTCCGTGCCGCCCAGCCACAGCTCGCGCATGAGATCGCGATCCACGTCCGGAGCTTCGGCCACCGCGCGGCGCTCGGTCTCGCTGAGGGGCGCGATGCCATCGTAGAAACGATCGATGGTGATGCGGCCGTCGTCGTCTTTCATGGATGCCAGCAGGCGGGCCAGCATCATGGCGGGATTAGGCGCCCAGTTGCCGTAGTGGCCGCTGTGCAACTCGTGCTTAGGGCCGTAGATGGTGATATCGAGCGTGGTGATGCCGCGCGCGCCAAACACAATCTGCTGGCGGCGGCTCTGGTGCACCGGACCATCGCAGATCAGCCAGACATCGGCGGCTAGCAGGTCTTTGTACTTTGCGAGGATGGCGGCCAGGTGCGGCGATCCGGCCTCTTCTTCGCCCTCGAAGACGAACTTGATGTTGGCGCGGAGCGGGATGGCGGAAGCGTGCAGCGCATCGAGCGCCGTGGCCAAGGCGACGATGGGCGCCTTATCGTCGGAAGCGGAACGCGCGTAGATGCGGCCATCGCGCAGCACGGGTTGCCACGGCGGCGTGGTCCATTCTTTCGGATCGAGCGGCTGGCCGTCGTAATGCGCATAGAAGACGACGGTGCGCGCGGCTCCCGGTGTATCAATTTCGCCGAATACGATGGGCGGCGCGTCCGGCACTTCGAGCAGGCGGGTGCTTACGCCGCGCTGTTCGAGGATCGCCGATACGGCCGCCGCATTCCGGCGGATGTTGGGCGGGTCGCCGGCCAGATTCGGGATGGCCAGCAGGCCCATGAACTCGGCCAGGATGGCTTGTTCGTGGGCCGCGCGCCAGCGATGCGCGGCCGCGGCGGCGGGGTTCGGCTGGGCGTGTACGAGGGCCGCGAGCGCGATGGATAGTAGGGCAGCCCTCAACTCAACTGCCCTTTGATGGGCAACTCGCGAATACGCTTTCCAGTGGCCGCGAAGACGGCGTTGCAGATCGCGGGGGCCATGGGCGGCACACCGGGCTCGCCTACGCCGGCCGGCGGCGCATCGCTCGAAACAATGTGGACGTGCGTTTCGAATGGCGCCTCGGCGATGCGCGCCACGGGATAACCATCGAAATTGGATTGCTGGATGCGGCCTCCCGCGGCCGTGATTTCGCCCATCAACGCGATGCTGGTACCGAATACGGCCGCGCCCTCGAACTGGGAGCGCACGCGGTCGGGATTGATGACCCGCCCGGGGTCCACCGCGATATCCACGCGCGGAATGCGGACTTTGCCGTCGTGCACTTCCACCGCGACCACAGTCGCCACGTAAGTGAGGAAACTGCGATGCACGGCGATGCCCAGCGCGCTGCCGGCAGCGGGTTTCTTATTCGCCCAGCCGGATTTCTGCGCAGCCAGCTCGAGAACATTCCGCAGGCGCGCGGTATCGAATGGGAATTTGGCATTGCCCTTATCCGACGGCATGCCTTCCTTCGTGAAATCGATGACGCGCGGCGGCCCGATCAATTCGAGCAGGTACGCGACGCGATCGCGTCCGGCCGCGGAAGCCAACTCGTCGGTGAAGGTCTGCACGCCGAAGGCATGATAGATATTGGACACCGAACGTAGCCAGCCGATGCGCACCTGGGCCTTGGCCGGGCCATTTTCCACGCGCAGGTTGGGGATCGGGTAAGGAATATCGGTCCATCCCATGCCGAGCTGGCCGGCGCCGTAGTCGTCCTTCGGATTCCACAACATGCCGATGGGCGGGAATACGCTGCGCTGCAGCCAGGCGGTGGGATGGCCCTTGGCGTCCAGCGCAGCCTTCATGTACAGCGCGGCCGGCGAATGGAAGTAGTCGAAGTGCACGTCGTCCTCGCGGCTCCAGACGATCTTTACGGGTTTGCCCACCTGCTTCGAGAGCAGGGCTGCTTCAGCCACGTAATCCGGCTTCGACTTGCGTCCGAAGCCGCCGCCCAGGAGGGTGACATGGCACTCCACGTCTTCCTTCTTGATGCCCAGCGCCTGCGCGACGGTGGCCTGTACGGCCTGCGGATCCTGGGTGCAGGTCCAGGTGACCACCTTGCCGTCTTTGAACTCGGCCACGGCGGCGACGGGTTCCATGGCGGCATGCGCCAGCATGGGCGTGTAGTAGGATGCCTCCAGGGTCTTGCCGCCCTTGGCGAACTCGCTGTCCACGTTGCCCAACTCGCGCGCGACATGGCCTGGCTTGCGGGCGGTGTCGAGCATTTCCTGTTTGTAGGCGGGCGAATCGTACGCGGCGTGCTCGCCCAGGTCCCATTCGATTTTCAGCTTCTTGCGCGCCTGCAGCGCGGTCCAACTGTTGTTGGCGATCACGGCCGCGCCACCCAGCGGCTTGAATGCGTAGGGCGGTTTGGCCAGATCCAGCATGACCACGCGCTCGACGCCTTTTACTTGTTTGGCCGCGGCATCGTCACAGGATTTCAACGCGGCGCCCATCACCGGCGGACGTTCAATCGACGCATAGACCATACCAGGCATGCGGGCATCAATGCCGAATACGGCTTTGCCCGTGACGATAGGCTTGAGATCGACAATGGGGATGTCTTTGCCGATGTAACGGAACTGATCGGGGGTCTTCAGGCGGACCGCGCCCTGTTGCGGCGCCGTGGCGGCGGAAGCCAGCGAAGCGAGTTCGCCGTAAGCGAGCTTGCGGCCGGTCTTGGGATGTACGACGAAGTGATTCTGGGCGCGGCACTCCGTTTCGGGTACACCCCATTTGGTGGCCGCGGCGTTCTCGAGCATGGTGCGCGCGGTGGCGCCGGCGGTGCGCAGGGTATCGTAGAAATCGCGCACGGAACAGGAGCCGTCGGTGTCTTGCGATCCGTACTTGGGATCGCCGAGCGCCTGGATTACCTGGACGCGCGCCCAATCCGCTTCCAGTTCGTCGGCCACGATCATGGGCAGGCCGGTACGGCAGCCAGTGCCCATTTCGGAGCGATGCGCCACGATCTTCACGGTGCCATCCGGCTCGATGCCGAGATACACGTTGGGCTGCCAGGTTCCGGCGGCCTTCAGTTTGGGGACGATGGGCGCGGCGATAACCAGGGCACCCGCCGAGAAAATCTGGCCGAGGAATCCGCGGCGCGAGACATGCGAGATGGTGGTGGTCATGCCGGCACCCCCGCCGCCATTTTGATTGCCTGGCGGATGCGCTGATAGGTTCCGCAGCGGCAGATGTTGCCCTCCATGCTGGAGTCGATGTCATGATCCGTGGGATGCGCGTTGCGCTCCAACATCGCGGCCGCCTGCATGATCTGGCCGCTCTGGCAATAACCGCATTGCGGCACGTTGCAGGCTGCCCAGGCTTTCTGCAGGGGATGTTCGCCGGTGGCGCTGAGCCCCTCGATGGTGGTGATGCGTTTGCCGGCCGTGGCGCGCATGGGCATCTGGCAACTGCGCGCCGCCGAACCGTTGACGTGGACGGTACACGCGCCGCAGAGTCCTTCGCCGCATCCGAATTTTGTGCCGGTAAGCGCGAGTTCATCGCGCAGATACCACAGGAGCGGCATATCCGGATCGCCGTCGAAGCGGGCGGATTTGCCGTTTATCGTCAGTTGGATCATTGGATCAGTATATCGCCGCGGCCCCGGAAGCGGGTTCTGGAGAACCCGCGCAGGCCTGGAGGCCTGCCCCACGCTATTGGAAGAGCTGGGGGGCGAATTCGTTCAGGTAGTTGCGCCAGTTGACCCAGGTGTGACCGCCGGGACTTTCGCGAAAGAAGGGCGTGAAGCCGTGTTTCTTGAGCATCTCGATAGTGGTCTTGGTGGTGGGCATGAGACGGTCTTCGCTGCCGGTGCCGAACCAGAGGAGCTTAAGGCCGGGTTTCAAAGCGGCATCGTCGAGCATGGCGGCGCGCACGGTTTCCCAGTCGGGCGCATTATTCTGCGCTCCGAAGCGGAAGACGCCGGCGCTGAACACACCGAGGTAGGCGAACTTGTCGAGATGCGCCATCCCGATGTTGAGAGTCTGGCCGCCGCCCATGGAGAGCCCGGCCATCGCGGTGTGGGCGCGATCGGTGAGCGCGCGGTAATGTTTTTCGACGTAGGGCATGATGCCGTCCATGAAATCGTCGGCGAATTCGTCGCGCGTGGGGCGCGCGGCTCCCGGCAGCGGGAAAGTGGTGGAGGTGTGACCGGCGGGCATCACCACGATCATGGGCTGCGCCTTCTTCGCGGCGATGAGATTATCGAGGATGAAGCCGGCGCGGCCCACCGAGGTCCAGGAATCGTCGCAATCGCCGGAACCGTGGAGCAGGTAGAAGACGGGGAACTTGCCGCCGCCGAGCTCATATCCGGGCGGAGTGTAGATGTGCATGCGCCGGAAGCGCGAGAGGGCGGTGGAGTAGTAAGTGATGGAGGCTACCGCGCCATGCGGCACATTCGCCGTATCCATGAATTCCGCGCCGGGCACGTAGACCAGGCTCCAGGAGTTGGTATTCGATTCGCTGACGGCGGGATTGCGGGGGTCCATGGTGGGGACGCCGTCAACCACGAATGAGTAGCGGTAGGCGCCGGGATCGACGGGACCGACGGTGGCCGACCAGATGCCGTCTTCGTTCTTCGTGAATACGGGGCCGTCGTGGGGCAGTCCCTGGATATCGCCGCCGCGTAGCGTCACGGTTTTGGCTTGGGGAGCGAGGATGCGGAAGACGATCCGGCGATCCGGCGCGACTTCAGGCGAGACGACACGCATGGCCAGCAGCATGGCGGGCGACGGGGCCGGCGGGGCGGCGGGCGGCCGGGTGTCCTGGGCCTGCAGGAGGCAGACCGCGAGAGTTAAGGCGGACAGTATTCGTTTCATTGACGTTGTTCCTTTGTCGAAAATTCGCCTCACCTAGGGTGTCTCCCAGAGGCCGGATCGGGCGGAACGGAAGAGCGCGTCGATCACGGCCATGTTGCAGATGGCGTCGGCGAGTGGCACCGGCACCTCGCCCTCGCCACGGATCGCGCGCGAGAACAGGTCGCCCTGGATGGTGTACTGGTCGCAGACCGGCAGGGTTTCGGTTTGGATGCCGGCGCCGAAGAGGTCGGAACCGTCATCCAGGAAGATGCGGCAAGCGCGATCGTGAGGTGCGTTGAAGGGGATCTCGATTTCGATGCGGCCGCGGGTACCGAAGAAGTGCATGCGCTGGTAGGGAACCAGTTGAGTGGAACAGGTAAAGACGGCTTGTCCGGAGGGGAAATCGAGCAGGGCGGAGGAGAGGCGGTCCGTCTGCATTTCGGGGTCGCGCTCGACGATGGCCATCACGCGGCGGGGTTCCTGGCCGAAGATGAAGCGCGAGGTGTGGATGGGATAGCAGCCGATATCGAAGAGGGCGCCGCCGCCCCAGGCGAGCACATTGCGGATGTTGGCGGGGTCGCGATTGAAGTAGCTGAAGAAACCCATGGCGGCGCGCAGATCGCCGATGCGGCCGGCGCGGACGAGATCGCGGGCGCGGACCCATTGGGGATGGGTGTGCACCATGAAGGCCTCGCCGATTTTGACGCCCGTGCGGGCCTGCGCCTGAAGCAACTGGCGGGCTTCGGCGGCGTCGAGCGCCAGCGGCTTCTCACAGAGCACATGCTTGCCAGCTTCGGCGGCGCGAATGGACCAGGGCACGTGCAGGTGATTCGGGAGCGGGTTGTAGACGGCCTCGATTTCGGGATCGGCCAGCAGTTCCTCGTAGGAGCCGTAGGCTTTCGGGATGCCGAGATCGGCGGAGGCCTGACGAGCTCTCGACAGATCGCGGGAGGCGATAGCGGCGATCTCGCAGGATGCGCCAAGCTGCATGGCCGGAATCACTTTTTTGATGGCGATATGGGCGGCGCCCAATACGCCCCAACGGACTTTGGTTACCATTTTTCCTGTTTACTCTGGAACTTTCGAACTATGGGTGTGTAACCGTTTTTGGGATTTCGGATTGAAGAAACCGCTCCCTTACGGTCGCGGCTCTGTAAACCCCGCGAAAACAGTTAAGCACCTGGAACTTTCCACGATACAGCATTTCGGAGCGGTTCGTGCGATATTGGTCCTGATTGGACAAGCCGCGACAACGGATTGTAGTGCTGGTAGGCTTGCCGGGTTCAGGCAAGTCAACCTGGCTGGAGCGGCAGGGGATCACGGCGATCTCGTCGGACTGGATCCGGCAGGTGCTGGCCGACGATGCCACGGATCAGACGATTCACGCGCGGGTCTTCCTGACGATGCGGTACCTGCTGCGGCACCGGCTGGCGATCGGGCGGGCGGTGAGCTACGTGGATGCGACGCATCTGACACCGGAAGAGCGGCAGCCGTACATCCAGATCGGACGATGGTATGGCTGCGATGTGGAGGCGCTCTACTTCGATGCGCCCCTGGAGGTTTGCCGGCGGCGGAACCGGCTGCGAGAGCGGGTGGTTCCGGAGGACGCCATGGAGCGCATGGCGGGGAAACTGACGCCTCCGGATATGGCGGAGGGGTTCAGCAAGGTGATGCGGGTGGGGTAGGGGCGAGCCTCTAAAGAGCGGGTTCTGGAGAACCCGCGCAGGCCTGGAGGCCCGCCCCACTATTATTGCTGCTGCGGCTTCGGCTGGACCGTGATTTGCGGCCGTATGGCTCCCGGGGGCGGGGGCGGTGGCTGGACGGGTCCGAAGTACTCGGCGTTCATGACGACGGGCTTGGATTCCTTGAGATCATCCATGGTTTTTTTGATCAACTCGGCATCCAGCTTCCTTTCGATTTCGGCGCGCACTTCGACGAAGGTTTTCTCCTGGCGGGATTCCACCTTGATGATGTGATATCCGAACTGGCTCTTCACGGGCTCGCTGAGCTCACCTACGGGAATCTTGAAAGCGACTTCCTCGAAGGCGGGAACCATGCGGCCATGGGAGAAAGCCGGTCCCAGGTCGCCGCCGTTGGCGGCCGAGGAGGCATCGTCGGACTCAGCCTTGGCCAGCGTGGCGAAATCGGCGCCGTCCACCAGCTTCTGGCGGATTTCCTTGGCTTTGGCCAGGGCTTCTTCGTCGGTCAATTCCTTGGCGTCCTTTTTGAGAGGCACCGCGGAGCCCTTGGCGCGAATCAGGATGTGGCGGGCTTTGACCTGCAAGTAATCGGATTTGTGGTCTTCATAATATTTACGCGCGGTGGCTTCATCCACCTTGGTGGTAGTTTGCAGATGCTGATAGTACTGCTGCGCCAGGATCTGTTCGGTCTGAAAAGCCAACTGGGCTTTAAAGGCCGGGGTATCTTCGAGATTGAGGCGGCGCGCCTCTTGTGACATGAGCTTGAGGCGGACGATGTTGTCGGCGAATTGGCGCCGGCCCGTGGCGCGCATGCGCTCGCGGTATTGTTCCGGCAGCATGTCGATCAAACGATCGAAATCGGCGGCGGTAAGTTTCTCGTCGCCAATGGTCAGGACGACCGTTTCCGGGGGAACCTTCGGGGCAACTGCAGGGGAAGGCTGCATTTGCATGGCCGGCGGCCTGGCCGGCTGAGCCGCGGGTTGGGCCGCGGGTTGCGCGGACGGGGCTGCGGGTTGCGAAGGTGGCGTCTGGGCGAGCAGGCAGGCCACGGGTGTCAAGAAAAGCAGGAGTTGCAGGGATTTCATCAAGAATATGATAGCAATAGGGGTGCGCGGTTCGCTGGCGGACAAGAGCGGGTTCTGGAGAACCCGCGCAGGCGTGGACGCCCGCCCCACCAGGGCTTGACAACGATTTCATTTGCGGACCTCCAGGGAGACGGGGGGGGCGACGGCGGACACGGCGGGATCGTAGTACTCGTACACGCGCGACTGGAAGGTGCGGGCGCGGATGGGATACTTGGCGCGGAGGCGGAACTTCAGGGTCAGGGTGTCGCCCGCGCCGATGGCATCGAAATAGAGAATGGCCTGGGTGGCCGTCAGGTTGAATTTCTCCAGCTTGCCGCTTTTACGGGCGGCGCTTTTTTCCTGGTAGGCCTGTAAATCTTCGCTGAGCAGATCGAAGCCGGGGGGAATGCCGAGGTCGACCATGACCATGTTGGCCACCTTGTGCAGGTTGTTTTTGATGGTGGCGGTGGTGGTGGCGATATCGTTTTGCGAGAGGCGAGTGCGGTCATAGGCCACATCGATGGAGAGCGGCGCGGCGGCGGGCTTCGCTCCCCAGGGGACGAAGGAACGGCCAACGATCTGATAGGCTAAGCCGCCTTTGCCGGCAAAGCGCAAGGCCACCTGTTGAACGCCTTGGGCATCCACCGGCAAGACGAACTGGTGCAACAGGTCGTTGTTATCGGGCGTGAGAAGCAGTTTCTGAACCGGCTTGCCGTTCAACGAGAGTTCGACTGTGCCGCGGACATCCGCCGCGCCTTTTTCGGTGGAGAGCAGCAGCGCGCGCAGGGCCATGATGGTCGCCTGGGTGGTGCCCCAGGTGCCATCGGCGTCTTTCTTGGCGGCGAGATAGCGGAGGGCCTTGCGGGCCGTTTCGGAGGACTCGCCCCATTTGAGGAGGGCCTGCGCGGCCAAGCCGGTCGTCTCGGCGGCGGCGCTTTCGCCCCGGCCATAGACGGCGGTTTCTTCCGCGGTCCACCAGGCTTGCTCTTCCTTTTCGGTGCGGGCATCGAGGAGTTTGTGCATGGCTTGATTGGTGAACTCGCGGTCGCGCGCATACTCGACGGCGAAGTTGGCGACCACGGCCAGGGTGTAGGCATCCACTTTGCCATTCAGATGAGCGGCCACATATTCCTTGGCCTTGTCGAGGGCGGGACCTTTGTGGCCGGAATTTTCGAGGGCCCAGGCGAGGTAGGCGGTGATGCGCAGGGCATCGTTAGTTGAAACGATTGGTAGCGCCTTCGTTGATAAAGCTGGTATCGGGCTTCCAGCTTCCGTCGGGCTGCTGCTGGGCGGCGAGCCACTGCTGGGTGCGCTCGATGAGGCGGGGATCGACATCGTGGACACTTGAGACATGTCGGAGAACTCCATGAGCCCGTAGGCGGTGAGGATCTTATTGGCGGGGGCATTGCCGAACCAGGAAAAGCCTCCGCCGGCCACCTCGAACGTGAGGAGGCGCTGGTAGCCATTGGCGATAAATCCTTCGGCTTTGGCATGCACTTCGGGCGTCAGCTTTTTGGTGCGCTTCATGTAATCGAGCGCGAGCACGTTGGGATAGGTGGCGGAGGAGGTTTGCTCGAAACAGCCGAAGGGCATGCGCAGGATGGCGTCCATGCCTTCGACGACCTGGCTGAACGGGCCGGGATAAAGGCGGACGAGGATTTTGGAGGCATCGGCGATGGCGGTGGGCGGGAAGTTGACGTCGTGCGCGACGGCGGTTTCGAGACGACCGTTGAATACGACGTCCTGCTCGCGGCCGTTGGGAAGCACTTCGATTTCGCGCACGACGATGTCGGCGGGATTGCCGCCGGCATTCATATGGGCGGCCAGGGTGAGCTTGAATTTGCCGATGTGTTGCGCTTCCACGGTAAACTGCGACGCAGCGACGCGTCCGGATTCGACCGCGACGGTTTTGACGGGTTGGTCGTCGACGAGAGAGAACCAATCCTCCTTTTTCAACTCCAGACGGACGTCTCCGCGGCCGGGCGAGTAGTTATAGACGGCCACTGGGATGGATACGCGATCGCCCTGAGTGAGAGTGACGGGAAGGTCAAGATCGACGAAGAAATCCTGAAAGACTTTGAGGCTGGAGACGCCGCTGCCCAATGCGCCGTGCGCGGTGGAAGCGATCATGGCCATGCGCCAGGTGGTGATGGAATCGGCGAGGGGAATGGAGATGGTGGCTTCGCCATTCGGGCCGGTAACGATTTCGGGATTGATATAGAGGGCTTCGGGGAAGTAGGAGCGCACGTGCGCGGCGGGGGCGGGGGATTGCTCTTTGGGGACGGTCAGAGTGCCGGCGGGCATGGTGGGCCGCGGGGGCAGCATGGCCATACCTCTATCCATAGGGGCGGCCATGGCATTCGCCATCATACGAGGGCGGCCGCCTCCGATGGCGCCGGCGACAGCAGCCATATCGAATTTGCGGAAACGGGCGATTTCGGGTATGGGCCTGCGGGGCGGCTCGGCGGCGACGACGACGGCGCCGGCGTTGGCCTGGTGGAGCATGGCGGAAACCACGCCGCGGTCGCGGGCCTGGAGGGCGAGGCGACGGGATACGGAGTGGGCACCATCGGAGACCTTGACGTCGTATTCTCCGGGGGGGAGTGCGGAGAGGGTGAACTGGCCATCGGCATTCGCCACAGCGCTGCGCGGGGGCGCGCCGGAGACGGATTGCGCGGTGACGGTGGCGCCCGAGAGCGGGGTGCCCTGTTGATCGAGAATGGAACCGGATATCTCCGCGAAGCCGTTGAAGGGGCCGCGGTCGTGCTCGACATCGATCTCGATGCGGGCTGGGCCGGAGGGATTGCGCCCGACGGGTAGACGGCCGCGGACTTCGAGGTAACCTACCAGATCGTCGGCGGTATCGAACTTTTTATCGGGGCCGGCGCTGCGCACTTCGTAGGTCTTCCGAGGGGCCCAGTCCAGATTTTGGACGCGGAGGGTGGTTCCCCAGGGATCGCGGTTGGCGCTTTGGAGAGCGGGACCGGGAGCGGCGGCGCAGTCCGGGAGGCTGGCCTCACAGGCGGAGAAGGCGGCGGCCAGGCGGGATAACTGGAGGCGATAGCGCTGCTCGAACCGCTCGGAATATACGGCGTACTTCGCCATGGGGACGGCGCGGCCAAACTCGGTTTCGAACTTATCGCCGCCGATGCTCTCGGTGGCCGCGAAGAGGGCGCGCGCGGCGCGGTCATGCTGGCCGGCCCGCGCTTCGGGAAGCGGCGGCGCCACGATGTCGGGCATACCGAAGGAGTGGATCTCATAGCGCGGCCGCATGGCTTCCTGCTCGAGGTAGAAGAACACCTTGGCCATGCCGGGCTGCTTTTCGGCGAGGGCGAAGACGGCTTCATCGACGACCTGCAGACCCAGGGCGGCGGCGACGCCTTCGCCACGTTCATTGGTGACGTGGAAGCGGATGCGGGCTTCGTCGCCGGGCTTGTAGGACGGGGAATCCGGGGCGGCATCGATCTTGAGCTCGCCGGCGGGCTGGACGAAGACCAGACGATGATCGCCGACGGGCTGGGCGTTTTGACCGAATACATACGCATGGAAATCGAGCGTACCGGCGAGATCCGGCGTGGCGGTGAGGGTCAGGTCCGCCTGGCCGTTGACAAGATCGAGGTCGCGGGTGAGCACGGTTTGGCCTTCCTTGACCACATCCACGTAGGCGGAGCCGCCATTTTTGGTCGAGAATACGCGCAGGGCGATGCGGTCTCCGGCGCGATAGACGGCGTGTTCGGTGCGCAGGAGGACCTGGTCGAGACCGGCGCGAGACTGAACGGAGGCGTGCGCGAGGCGTGGTTTCCCTGCTTGCCGGCGGCATCGACCTGGAGGGACAGTTGTCCGTCGCCGGTGCGCAGCTTGACGATGGCGACACCGCTTTCGTCCGTGGCGACGGTCTGATCGGGGTTGCCATCGGCATGCACTTTGACGGTGGCGACGGCGGGCGTGCCATCGGGAGAGGCGATGACGATGAAGACCTGGTTTTCGAGATGAGGGACCATCGTGCCACCCTCGGGGACGGCAGTGATGGTGAGAGGCGAATCGCTGACGGTGATGGGCTGGCCGTGGGTTTCGGCATGGCCGGCGGCATCTTTCACGGTGGCCTCGAGGAGCAGGGCGGCGGCGCCCTGAGTGAGCGGGCGGCCGGCGAAGTAATCCGGGAGGCGGAGGTCGAAACGATAGCCGCCATCCGCTTTGGTCTTGCCATGGACGGATACGGCTTGGAATTCGGCGACATCGATGCCGGAGGCTTTGACTTCGACTTCGGCGCTGTCGACCGACTTACCGAAGAAGTAGTTGGCGCGGATGGTTCCAGTGACATGATCGCCGGGGCGGTAGAAGGTGCGGAAGGACTTACCTACGGGATCGAGGTCGATGGCGACTTTGAATTTGGGGAGGACATAGCGATCGACGTTGAGGGTAAGTTCGGCGGGTTCTTGTTCGCCCATGACGGCGCGCAGATGATAGGCGCCGAGATTCACTTCATCGGCGAGGGCGAACTCGGCGGAGGCCACGCCGAAACGGTCCGTCTGAGTGGCTTTGCGGAAGACCTTGTTGCCGCGCGGATCGGAAAGCTCGAAGGTGAGAGGGCGGGCGGCGGCGGCCGCATGATTGGCGCGGTCGAGCGATAGGGCGCGCACGTGGATGGTCTGGCCGGGTTGATAGATGGGCTTTTCGGTGGTGAGGAGAATGGAAACGCGATCCTGCAAGCGTACCTGCTGGGTGAAATCGGCCTGACCGATGGGGGTTTCGGCGACGTAACGCAGGGGGTAAGTGCCGGTGAGGCCGGCGGGGAAGCGGAATTGAGCTTCGGCGGTGCCACGGGCATTCAGCCGGCCGGTGAAGAGGGCTTGAGGGGGACGGCCGGCGGGGGCCAGTTCGATGCGGAGGGAACTGAGGCCGGAGACCGGCTGGTTGCGGGAATCGGTGACGATGACGCGGACGGCGGCCTGCGCGCCGGTCAGGTAAGACTGCTGGCCGAGGATGTGGACGACGGGCATGCGCAGGATCTGAGAGATGGAATCGGCGCCGGCGATGGCGGGGGTGGAGGGATGGTCGGCGTAGGCGAAGCTGTAGCGCAGGCGCTGCCAGACCAGCTCGCCGGTAGCGATGGGCTGGGACAGGCGGAGATCGGCTAGCCAATGTCCGGCGCCGGCGTGGACGGGTAGGTTTTGCGCGGCGCGGCCGAGGACGCGGTCGTCGGGATCGAGGACTTCGAGGGTAAGCTGGCCGGGGCCGGCGTGGGGGGCGCGATAGGGGATGGAGGCGCGCAGGAGGCCGTGTGAATAGGTTACGGCGGGCGATACGTTGTCCGCGGTGTCCGCGGGGCCGGTGGCGGGGGAGGATTGCAGCATCGTTAGACAGAGGATGCCGGTCAGGGTGGCCAAGATCAGGTACCAGGGTTTCATTTTGTTATCTCCGTGATCGTTTTAGCGCCGCGAGAATCATGCGGTGGTGTCACAGAGGAATTGCGCTTGGGGGGGAATCCTTTCAGGGAACAAAAACATATCTGGCCGCCGATGGACGCCGATGCACGCCGATAAGACAAGAAAGGGAAATGGTCAGCGGGATTTGATGGGTTTGGATCGATCACGCGGGGGAAAACGTAGTTGGGGTCACTCCAGTCGTCTACGCCGACTCCATTTTCGGATTTGAAGAGGACTGTGTCGATCCCGGTTACGGGGTTGGCCCAGGTGACTTGACGGCGGATGATTTCTTCTTTGGGAGCGGCGTCGGCCGGTTGGCCGGGGGCGGCGGGCTGCGTGGGCTGTGGGGCGGCTTTGGCGCGGGCGGTCTTGATGCGCTCCAACTCTTTGTAGGCTTTGAAGTAAGAACGCTCGAGACGGGTTTGAATTTGGGTCATCCGGTTCATCACGACGGATCGGCGGTAGGCGTCTCCGGCTTCGCTATAGCAGGCGGATTCCAAGGCTTCGGCGCGGACCAGTTTCCACTTGGAAAGGACGGCTTGCTCGACTAAATCCTGTTCGGGGACGGTTTGCGGCTGGTATAAGTCGTAGAGTCCGGCGTGGATTTGGTTGAAGTCTTCCTGACTTTCATCGGGTAACACCGTTTTCTGGGCGCGGAGGCCGTGACGCAGAGCATTCATGGATGATATCGCCTTTCCTTGCGGGGATTTAGGACCGGTAGATTTCTTTGCATTGCGGCGGTTGGCCTCGATTTGAGCTTTTGTTGCCATTGAGTTACACCTTTTTGATCGAACGAAGCCAATATGACGGGGACGGGTACTGAGATTCGCCGGGTGGGCGCTTCTTAGTCCCAAGTTAGCACCGCGGGTGACGGGGGACGATAGGTGTTAGCTGGGCGTTGGGCTGTATGTGATTGGATCGTCGGGGGAAAGGGTGAGTAGGGAGATATTTCGGCAGCGTGTGACTGGGGGTGGGACGGCGGATTCGATGGCGGTGCATCAGGCCGGGGGACGGAAAGGCACATCAACCTACTGCCTACACATACATCCGCGACACGACCAATGAGAATCTGGGCGTCACCTACCAAATAATCGGAGTGGAGAAGCCGAAAGCGAAAGACTGAAGCGGCCCGGACCTCCGGGGCGTTGGCCCCGTCATCTGAAAACGGACGGGTTGGCCGCAAACCGGCTCATGACCGGCTGGTGTAGGGGCTGTAAGATGGTTTCTTAAGCGAGAGCAGCGTTGAAAATGGTGGGCGTGGTTAACAGAGTTCCCCAGACGGTCTACGAAGTGGGGACGTGCAACACCTAGAGGCGGGCGACTGCGGAATCCACAGGGGCTGCGGAATAGACAAGGGCTGGCGAAAACTAGAAATGCACGGTAAAATAGCGGCTCGATGATCATCTCGAAGCTCACCCTCAAGAACTGGCGGAATTTCCGCGTCTTGGACGTGCCGTTTACCGAGCGTGTCTTTGTAATCGGTCCCAATGCATCAGGGAAGTCAAACCTACTCGACGTATTTCGTTTTCTACGAGATATCGCCAAACCGGGTGGTGGTCTCCAACGTGCCGTCGTACAGCGGGGAGGCCTTTCCAAGGTGCGTTGCCTAGCCGCCCGGAAAGAGCCTGATGTCGAATTAGAAGTGGAACTCTCGGAAACATCGTCATCCCAAGCAGATTGGAAATACGGTATCGGAATCACTCAGCAAGTCCGTGGATATCGGCAACCAATCCTTCGATATGAAAAGGTATGGAAGAACGGTATTCTCATCAGAAACCGACCAGACAACGAGGACAGGAGAGATGAACTTCGCCTTACCCAGACTCATCTTGAGCAGATCAACTCGAACGCGGAGTTTCGAGAGATAGGTAGGTTCTTTGAATCCATCCGCTACCTTCATTTGGTTCCACAACTACTTAGGCACCCCGAAGCTTTTCAGGGGCCGACTATTCCTGACGACCCATATGGGCGCAACTTTCTTGAGATGGTGGTCAAAACTCCCGAGAAAACTCGCAGGTCACGGCTAAGGAGAATCGAGGCGGCGTTACGCGAGGCGGTGCCGCAACTGACGAAACTCACAGACACGAAGGACGAGGCCGGTATTCCACATTTGGAAGCAACGTACGCACATTGGCGTCCCAACGCGGGGCGGCAGCGAGAAGACCAGTTCTCAGATGGGACCTTACGTTTAGTTGGTCTTTTCTGGTCGCTACTGGAAGGAGATTCCCCCCTTTTGCTGGAAGAACCTGAACTGTCTTTGCATGCTGGAATTGTAGGAAAACTACCTGCTCTATTTTATCGCTTGCAAAGAAAGAGGAGGCGACAGATTTTTGTTAGCACACATAGCTCGGATCTCCTATCACAAAAGGGAATTGGAGGTGAAGAGGTCGTGATACTGAGGCCAGACAAGGAGGGCACAGTGGCCGAAATCGCATCTTCCGTTGAGGAGGTCCGCACTCTTCTCGATGCTGGCCTAAGTGTTGCAGACGCGGCACTGCCTCGGACAACCCCAGCTACCCTCGAACAACTTGAGCTATTTGAATGAGTTTAATTCCCATTAACCTAGCGACAGAGGACGAACTCAGCGAAGTCGTGCTGTTTAGAATTCTGACGCACTTGAGCCGTTATGCGGTGGGCAACGCTTACAGGCGAGGTGGATTTGGCTACCTCCGGCGAACAATTTCCGGATGGAACCGTGCCGCCAAAGGCGTCCCCTTCCTGGTTCTCACGGATTTGGATCGGGACGAATGTCCAATTAAACTGATCGAGGCGTGGTTGCCAGGACCTCGGCATCCGAACCTTCTGTTTCGGGTCGCGGTTCGCGAGGTGGAGGCTTGGCTCTTGGCTGACCGCACGAACTTTTCGCTGTATATTGCCGTCCCGGAGATTTTGTTGCCTGCAGATGCTGACGAACTGGCTGACCCAAAAGCAACCTTGCTTCGCTTGGCTGGGAGATCCCGGCTGAAGGGAATTCGTGACCGTATTGTTCCGAAGCCCGGAAGTACGGCGAAGCAGGGGCCAGACTACAACGGGTGCCTAGGATCATTCGTCCGTGAGAAATGGGACATCGAGGCGGCAAAGATCGGATCTCCGAGCCTTTCTAGGACCGTTGATAGGTTGGCGGCATTCAGGCCAGTTTGGCTTTGAATTCAGTGAACGCGAAAGCACGGGGCCTTTTCAATTCCCACGCTCAGAGGGCAGTGTGGCTGATATATAGGCATGCGAGATTGCCAAGACGAACCAAGGACAATAGGCCGCAGAATGAGTTTCGGATCAAGCTGCGCAAGGCCAGAAGGCGTTTTATGTTATACTAATTGAAGGGTAACCCTTCCAGCGCTTAGATCCAAGCGCCTCCTGCGCCATCAGCGATTAGAAAAAGGAGTCACGTTTCTATGTTGTACGACAGCACAAGGGGTCTATTGCAGAGCATCTTACGGGCACTGGAATCGGGCGACGAGGACCGATGGGACGGCCAAAGCGAATCTGGGCAGTCGTGCCTTTACGAGATGCATCAGATGTCAGGGTCGCTGTACACGCCGTACAAATCGGACAGATTAAATGTCAACTCACGGGCGGAACGGGACGTTTTCGAGAAGTTAACCGGGGCAATCCCGCACGTTAGGGCAATGGTCATTGCGATCCGGCATAGGGACCAGATGCATGCCATTGAAAGCGGCAGGGCGGCTCTTTGTGCGATGAACGGGACCAGGCCCCCGAGTATCTCAAGTGCGCCAGAACCAGCGACGGTGACAAGTGAAGCCGTGGCGGCGGTTTCGGTTTCGAGGCACACTCGAAAGCGGCGCCTGGCGGTGGGAGGTCCACAGGTCCTCACGCCAGCCGGGATTTGAGACAGCCGGTTACGTTCATGGACGTTCTATGCCATGCGGTCAAAAGGCCGCAGCGCCGGCGCTCTTAACAGATACTCGTGTTTGCCTCCGCTGTACCTGCCGTTGCGCTTTGATCCAGTCCTCCTGGGGCGACCCGTCTTTGAAGGCGCGGTCAAGCCAGATACGGAAAGCGATCACGGCGATTTCCCGCTGGCCTTTTGGAGTTATGTCTCGAGCGGCGAATGCATCGCAGGATCCGGGAATGAATACGGATGTTATGGGTGCGGACGCAGGCGCCCGATTTCGTTTGACAGCCATTGCACTCTCCTTAGTTACACCAGTTAGTCACGCCCCTGCCGCCGGTATCGCGGTACTCCTCTAAAGGCGGGCGTGCGCTGACCGGCAAGGGATCAGCATCACGCCCCCGGTGAGTCGGTTACATCCCCACTGTTTTTACGGCCTGGGGGAATAGTAGAAGAACACCGTTCTCGTGTCAATAGAAAAATGCCGGAAGACGTTGAGTTTGAGCGGTATGAAGCAACTATAACGGGCTAGGATGAGCAATATTGACCAGTGCCGGCCGCGGGACCTAAAAGTCCCGCCGGCATTGAAGCGTGCGCCACGGGAGAATCAGCGGTGGCGATGCTTCTCGTGCCTGGGGGCGTTCGACCAGCGGCCTAGGGTGTAGTCGCGATGGTAGGCGGCGGAGCGGTTGCGGATGGTGACTTTTACGATGCCGTTGGCGTCGCAGGAGTATTCTTCTTCGACTTCGGAGGCGGGGCCTTCGCGCTGGCGGTGGACGTTGACTAGGGCGAGGTCCGCGGCGCGGAGGGCGGGGTCGAAGGGAAACTGGATATCGTCCCAGACGGTGAGATCGCCGGAGGGTTGGCCGTCGGGGCCGATGCGGGCGGCTTCGACGTAGCGGAAGTGGCCGATGTTGTGGACGGGGCGGTAGGAGCGGACAACGCGGAGCGGGGGCGCGCCGCGGCGGGGCAGTTCGAGGCCGCGGGGGAAGAGCAGATCGAAAGAGACGGCGCGGCCGTGATCGGCCTCGCGCCAGACGCCGAAGTAGCTGGCGAAGCGGTCGCGGAGCACATAGCCGGAGCGGGAGTCGGCGGCGATGGCGAGGCCGATGGCGGTGGCGGAGCGCATGTAGGCGGAGCGGCGGACGGACTTTCCGAAAGTCTCCTTGAGGACGCGGGCGACGGCGGGTAACTCGGAGCCGCCGCCGGTGACATAGAGGGTTTCGATGGGCTGGGCGGGATGCGCTTCGAGGAGCTCGTTGACTACGTCGGCGGTGCGTGCGACGAGCGGGCGGCAAAGATCGTAGAAGGGGGCGACGGCGACGGAGACCTCGCCCCAGCCTTCGCGCACGCGGTCGAGGTCGACGACGATGCGGCGGGTATTGGGATTGAGGGCTTCCTTGCGTTCACGGCATTCATCGAGGAGGCGGAAGGACTCGGCATCGGAGAGGGACTCGCGATCAGCGGCGCGGCCGGCGGTTTCGAGAGCGAGAGCGGCGAGGATCTCGTCGAAGTCGTCGCCACCGAGGTCGGGGAGGCCGGCGCTGGCGAGTACGGTATGGGTATCCTCTTCCATTTCGACGAGAGAAGCGTCGAATGTTCCACCCCCGAGGTCATAGACGAGGAGGGAACGGCGGGGCTGAGACTTGCGCTGGGCGCGTTCGCGATGGCCGAATTCGACGCTGGCGGCGGAGGGCTCGTTGAGCATGCCGAGCACCTGGAAGCCGGCGGCGCGAAAGGCTTCGGTGGTGAGAAAGCGCTGGTTGCTGTTGGCATTGGCGGGGACGCCGAGCATGGCTTCGAGGGGTTCGGCGCGATCGAGGGAGAGCGTGGAGGCGTGGCGCAACTGGTGGCGGAAGGCGGAGAGCAGGCCGGTGGCGAGATCCATGAGGGGGATGGCGCGGCCGGCGAGGTTGAGGCGGGTGGCGGGGCCGGCGCGTTTGAGGTGGCGCTTGAGGGAGCGGAGGACGGTCCATTCGCGATCGGCCTGGACGGTCCAGGCATTCCAACCGAAGCGGAGTTCGGCGCCGCGGATGGCGACGAGGGGCGGGAACCATTCGCGGGACTGGCCGTCGGGGGATTCGAAGGCGACGAGCGGGTAGTTGCCGCGGTCGGATGCGGAGGCCACGATGCGGGTGGTGCCGAAGTCGATACCTAGTTTCATGGAGAGGCTTAAATGCAATCTTAGCGCCGCTGAAGCGTGCGCCACTCGCCCCAGCGCGGTATTATGCTTCGCATGCGGGTTAATCGGCCCTATGGATTGCTGGCGCGGTATTATGACCAGCTTTTCACCTTTCACCTGCCGTGGTTCGCGGCGGCGCGGGAGCGGGTGCTGGGCGGGATTCTGGCGGACGTGCGATCGGCGTGCGATCTGGCGTGCGGGACGGGAACCACGGCCCTGATGCTGGCGGGCAAGGGCATCAAGATGTACGGTGTGGACATCTCGCCGACGATGCGGCGGCTGGCGCGGGAGAAGTCGCGGCGGCTGGGACTGACGCTGCGGGTGGTCAGCGGCGACATGCGGGATTTCCGGCTTCCGGAACCGGTGGACCTGATCTTGTGCGAATTCGATGCGTTGAATCATGTAGAGCGTAAGGGCGACCTGGGACGGGTGGCGCGAGCGGTCGCGCGGGCTCTGCGTCCGGGCGGGCATTTTTTCTTCGACGTGAACAATCGGCTGGCGTTCGAGACGATCTGGCCGGGCACGTGGTGGGTGGAGAAGCGGGGACTGACGCTGGCGATGCACGGCGGCTTCGACGCGGGACGGGAGCGGGGCTGGACCGAAATCGAATGGTTTCTGCAAGAGGGAAGGCGCTGGCGGCGGGAACACGAGCGCATCGAGCAAGTGGCGTGGACGCGCGCGGAGATGACGGATGCGCTGCGGGCGGCGGGGTTCGGGAGGATTCGCGCGTTCGATGCGACGCCATTTTTTGTGGGGGATGAGAGGATCGGGCCGGGGTGCCGCACGTTTTATCTGGCGCGGCGCGGGACTTAAAAGTCCCGCCGGCACGCTGAAGCGTGCGCCACGGTGCGGCTTCGTCAATAGGATATAAGGGTGCTAATATCCTATTGGAGACCGTTTCGTGAAATCCAAACTGGCGAAGCCGCAGCCGCCGCTGGGCGACCAGGAGTTCGCGGACCAGGTGATCGCGGCCTGCGAGGACCGTTCGGGGGCGCTGCTCACCATCCTGGAAAAAGTTCAGGACCACAATCCGCACAAATACCTGCCACTCGAGATTCTGGAATATATCGCGGAGAAGACCGATATTCCGTTGGCGCAGGTGTTTAGCGTAGCCACCTTCTATGCGTTGTTCAACCTGGAGGCGCAGGGGGACCACACCATCTGCATTTGCCGGGGGACGGCGTGCCATACGCGCGGGTCGCGCAACCTGCTGGAGCGCCTGAAGCTGGAACTGGGCGTGCCGGACGCAAGCGACGACAGCGGCGCGGACAAGGTGTGCGTGACCACGCCGGACCGCAAATTCTCGCTACGTACGGTCGCTTGTTTCGGACAGTGTGCGCTGGCGCCGGTGGTGGAGGTGGATCATGCGATCTACGGCCACATGAACGAGCAGGCGCTACATCGCGAGGTGGAAGCGCTGGAGCGCGCAAACGGGAAATGATATGCGGATACAGGACATCTCCTCATTTAGCGCGGTGAAGGAAGCGGGCCTGGCGAAACTGCTGCCCAACCGGCCGCGGATCGCGGTGGGCATGGGCACGTGCGGGGCCGGCAACGGGGCGGAAGGCGTCTTCCACGCTTTTTCCGAAGCCATCCACCAGCGGGGGCGCGACGTGCGCCTGGCGCCGGCGGGGTGTTTCGGATTCTGCGCGCAGGAGCCGCTGGTAAACGTGTGGCTGCCGGGGCGTCCGCTGGCGATCCTGCGCAGCTTCCAGGCGCCCGACGTGGACCGGCTGCTGGACGAAATGGAAGCCGGGAGGATACCGGCGGACCTGGCGCTGTGCAAGATCGAAGAATGGGACCATCTGACGGCGCAGGTGCGCTATGGCGAGGGGTTTCCGGAGATCCCGCTATGGCGGGAGATTCCGTTTTTTAGGCACCAGAAGAAGATCGTGCTGCGCAATTGCGGCCTGATCAACCCGGACGATATCGAAGAATACATCGCGGTGGGCGGCTATCAATCCTTATATAAGGTCCTGATCGACGCCATGCCGCAGATGGTGATCGAGCAGATCAAGGCCTCGAAGCTGCGGGGGCGGGGCGGCGCGGGATTTCTGACGGGGCTGAAGTGGGAGTTTCTGCGCAAGGCGGAAGGGGAACAGAAATACATTATCTGCAACGCGGACGAAGGCGATCCGGGCGCGTACATGAACCGGAACGAGATCGAGGGCGATCCGCACGCGCTACTGGAAGGCATGATCATCGGCGCGTACGTGACGGGGGCCACGGAAGGCATCGTGTACGTGCGGGCGGAATATCCGCTGGCGGTACACCGGCTGCGGCGAGCGATCGCGGAGGCGCGGGTGTACGGCCTGCTGGGCGATAACATTATGGGCCGCGGATTCAGCTTCGATATCAGCCTGGTGGAGGGAGCGGGCGCGTTTGTGTGCGGGGAAGAAACCGCGCTGATCGCGTCGCTCGAAGGTTTTGCGGGGCGTCCGCGGCCGCGGCCGCCTTTTCCGGCGCAGAAGGGCCTGTGGGGCTGCCCGACGAACATCAACAACGTGGAGACCTGGTATAACATCGCGCCGATCGTGGCGAAAGGGCCGGCGTGGTTCACGGAGACGGGCAGCACCAAGAGCGCGGGGACGAAAGTATTTTCGCTGGTGGGCAAGATCGCGAACACGGGCCTCGTGGAGATGCCGCTGGGCACGCCGCTGAAAACCTTTATCTACGACGTCGGGGAAGGCGGCGCGAACGGGCGGCACATCAAAGCGGTACAGACGGGCGGCCCTTCGGGCGGGTGCATTCCGCTGGACATGTTCGATACGCCGGTAGACTACGAAACGCTGGCGCAGTTGGGCTCGATCATGGGATCGGGCGGCATGGTGGTGATGGACGAAGACAACTGCATGGTGGACGTGGCGCGATACTTCATCGAGTTCACGCACGCGGAATCATGCGGCAAGTGCATTCCGTGCCGGGTGGGGCTGGATAAAGCGCTGCGCATCCTGAACGCTTTCAGCCGGGGGCACGCCAGCCCGGAGGATCTGGACCGCCTGGACGAGATGGGGCGGATGATCCGGGATACATCGCTGTGCGGGCTGGGGCAGAGCGCGCCGAATCCGGTGCTGACGACCATGCGCCATTTCCGCCACGAATTCGAAGATCACATTCGCGCGCACCGCTGCCGGGCGGGTGTGTGCGAGGATCTGGCCTTATCGCCTTGCGAAAACAGTTGCCCGCTGCACATGAATATTCCGCGCTTCCTGCAGCTTTACCAGGAAGAAAGGCTGGAGGACGCCTTCCTGTCGGTGGTGATGGACAATCCGCTGCCGGCATCCACCGGGCGGGTCTGCCAGCATCCCTGCGACAACCGGTGCCGGCGGCACGGTATCGACGAAGCCGTGAACATGCGCGAAGTACACCGCACGATCGCGGATTCGATTTACGATTCGGATCGTTTCGAACAGGTAGTGGACCGGGTGGCTTCCTACAAGCTGCAGCCCACGGACCGCAAAGTGGCCGTGGTGGGCGCGGGGCCGACGGGGCTGACGGCGGCCTTCTACATGGCGCTGCTGGGGCACGAGGTGACGGTGTACGAGACCAACCCGCTGCCGGGCGGGATGCTGCGCTACGCGCTGCCGGAATACCGGCTTCCGAAATCGGCGCTGGACCGGGAGATCGAGCTGATCGAACGGATGGGCGTGGAATTCGTCTGCGACACGGTGATCGGGCGGGACATCACGCTGAACGAGCTGGACAACATGTACAACGCGGTGTTCATTTCGATCGGCACATGGAAAGAATCGTGGGTGTATCTGCCGGGCACGGAGTTGAAGGGGGTACTGCCGGCGCTGATTTTTCTGGAAGCGGTTTCGAAGCGGGAAGCCACGCAACTGGGCGGGCGGGTGGTGGTGATCGGGGGCGGCAACGCGGCCATCGATTCGGCACGCACGGCGCTGCGCAAGGGCGGCGAAGTCACCGTAATTTACCGGCGCGAGCGTAAGGATATGCCGGCCATCAAAGAGGAAATCAACGCGGCGGAGGCGGAGGGGGTGAAGTTCATCTTCCTGGCCACGCCGCACCGCATCGTAGGCGACGAGCAGGGCAACGTGAAAGCCATTGAAGTGGTGAAAACGCGGCTGGGCGAATTCGATTCGTCGGGGCGGCGGAAGCCGGTGCCCACCGACGAGATCCGGCGGTACGACTGCGACACGGTCATTCTGGCGGTAGGGGAGTCGGTGGATCCGGATTTCGGGCGCGGGTCGGGACTGAAGATCAAAGAAGACGGGACTATCGAAGTGGACAGGTTCACGCTCGAAACCAGCCGCAACAAATTCTACGCGGGCGGCGATGCCATCACCGGGGCTTCGAACGTTTCGAACGCCATGGGTTTGGGCAAGAAGGCGGCGCGAAATATCGACCAGCGGCTGATGGGGGCGGCGCGCTTCGAGAAGATCATGCCGAAGTTCGAGTATTCGAAGACGCCGCCGGGGCAAGCCAGCCCATGTACGCGCCACGAGCTGGCGGAGATGCCGGCGCGGGATCGGGTGCTGAACTTCAACGAGGCCATGTTGGGGCTGACGGCGCGGGAGGCGGTGGAAGAAGCGGCGCGCTGCCTGCGCTGCGACATCCGCGAGAACCAGCATGGGCATCCAGTTGAGGATCTGGTCGAGGTGTAAGGAGCCGGCATGTCAACAGACAAAGTCTCCATCAAGATCGACGGCGAATACGTAGACGCCACGGCGGGCCAGAGCATCCTGGAGGCCGCGCGGGCCAACAAGAAATACATTCCCACGCTGTGCTACCTGAAGGGTTTGAGCGCGGTGGGGGCGTGCCGGCTGTGCATCGTGGAAGTCTCGGGGGTGGGCAGGCTGCTGCCCGCCTGCACCACGCCCGTCGAGGACGGCATGTCGGTGACGACCAACTCGGAGAAGCTGACACGCTACCGGCGGATGGCGGTGGAGTTTCTGTTTTCGGAGCGCAATCACTACTGCGCGGTGTGTGTTTCGAACGGCCACTGCGAGCTGCAGGCGCTGGCGCAGAAGCTGGGCGTGACATCGGTCGAATATCCGTACAGCTACCCGCGGCTTAGCGTGGACATGTCGCACGAGCGTTTCGTGCTAGATCATAACCGCTGCATCCTGTGTACGCGGTGCGTGCGGGTCTGCGACGAAGTGGAGGGCGCGCACGTGCTGGATATCGCGGGGCGCGGAGTGCACTCGATGATCTCGTGCGACCTGAACCGGCCGTGGGGCCAGGCGCGGAACTGCACCAGTTGCGGGAAGTGCGTGCAGGTATGCCCGACCGGCGCGTTGGCGGAGAAGGGCTGGGCGGTGGAAGAAATGACCAAGCGGGTGGATAACATCACCTGGCTGGCGGTAAGGCGTGGAGGCAATCAATGACGAAGAAGACCAGGCTGGCGACGGTGTGGCTGGATGGCTGTTCCGGCTGTCACATGTCGCTGCTCGATCTGGACGAGGCGCTGGTGCCGCTGGCGGGCAGGATCGATATTGTTTACGGGCCGCTGGTGGACGCGCAGGAGTTCCCGAAGGCGGTGGACGTCACCATGGTGGAGGGCGCCGTCAGCAGCCAGGACGATTTGGAGAAAGCGCGGTTGATTCGGGCGCGCAGCAAGGTGGTGGTGGCGCTGGGCGATTGCGCGGTGACGAGCAATGTGCCGGCCATGCGGAACAACATCGCAGTGAACAAATTGTTGGAGGGCATTTACGGGATCCCGCCGACGGATGGCGTGCCGGCGCTGCTGAAGCACGCGGTGCCGGTACACGACGCGATCAAAGTGGATCTGCACGTGCCGGGGTGTCCGCCGCCGGCGAAGGCCATCGCATTTGTGCTGGGCGAGCTGTTGGAAGGGCGGATGCCGGACCTGGCGGGAAAGGTCCGGTTCGGCTGAGGCCCGGGAGCCACCATGAAGACACTTAGGATCGATCCGGTTACACGCATCGAAGGGCATGCCAGGGTCACCATACAGCTCAACGACGAAGGGCGGGTGACGGACGCGCAAATTCATGTGACGCAGGTACGCGGATTCGAGAAGTTTACGGAAGGGCGGCCGTTTTACGAGATGCCGTCGATCACGGCGCGGATTTGCGGCATCTGCCCGGTGAGCCATCTGCTGGCTTCGGTGAAAGCATGCGACGCCATCATGGCGGTGCAGATTCCGGAGACGGCGGCGATGCTGCGGGAACTGCTGCACTGCGCGCAGTTCGTGCAATCGCACGCGCTGAGCTTCTTCCATCTCTCGGCGCCGGACCTATTGCTGGGAATGGACTCCGATCCGGCGCGGCGCAACGTGCTGGGGCTGATCGAGCAGCATCCGGAACGGGCGCGCGACGGCATCGCGCTGCGGAAGTTCGGGCAGCAGGCGATCGAATGGCTGGCGGGCGAGCGCATCCATCCTTCGTGGACGGTGCCGGGCGGAGTGAACGCGCCGTTAGGCGGGGAAGTACGCGACAGGATCAGGGGCGAGCTGCCGGCGGCGAAGAATATTGTCCGGCGCACGCTGACATTTTTTAAAGGCGTGGTGGACGGGTTCGGGGAAGAGATCGCGAATTTCGGCAACGCGCCCACGATGTACGCGGGCCTGGTGGACGCGGGAGGCGGCTTACAGCTTTACGACGGCAAGCTGCGGTTTCGGGACGCGGAGGGCAATATCGCGGCGGATCAAATCCGGCCGCGGCAGTACGCGGAATATATCGCGGAGACGACGCTGCCGACCACGTATTTGAAGGCGCCCTATTACAAGCCGCTCGGGTATCCGGAAGGCGTGTACCGGGTGGGTCCGCTGGCGCGGCTGAACGTGGCGGACCGTTGCGGCACGCCGGAGGCGGACGCGGAGTTCGGCGAATTCCATCAGCGGTACGGGCGTATGGTGCAGAGCGCGTTTCATTATCACTATGCGCGGTTGATCGAAGCGCTCTACGCGCTGGAGCGGATGGAGGCGCTGCTGGCGGATGCGGCGATCCTGGATACGCATGTGCGGGCGCACGCGGGGGTGAATGCGCTGGAGGGCGTGGGCATCGCGGAGGCACCGCGCGGGGTGCTGATTCATCACTATAAAGTGGATGAAAAAGGCGCGATCCGGTGGGTGAACCTGATTGTCGCGACGGGGCACAATAATCTGGCCATGAACCGCAGCGTGCGGCAGGTGTGCGAGCATTTCATCGACGGCAAGCGGTTGCAGGAAGGCATGCTGAACCGGGTTTCGGCGGTGGTGCGGGCGTACGATCCGTGCCTGAGCTGTTCGACACACGCGGCGGGGCTGCCCGACATGCACATCCGGCTGCTGGGGGCGGATGGCGGGTTGTTGGACGAGATCCAGCAGTGAGGCAGTGAGGAGGATAAAGGGGTGGCACTGGTGATCGGGTATGGGAATAGTTTGCGGGGGGACGATGGGGCGGGGCCTTTTGTGGCGAGGCAAGTGGGCGGGGAGGCGATTGCGTGCACGCAACTGACTCCGGAGTTAGCCGAACCCATCAGCCGGGCGGAGCGGGTGATTTTCGTGGACGCGCATGCGGGCGTGGCGGCCGGCCGGATTTCGATCGCGCGATTGCAGCCGCGGGGGCCGTCCGGGATGCACGGGTACGATCCCGAGAGCATGCTGGGGTGGGCGCAAGAGCTGTATGGGCGGGCGCCGGAGGCGGTGCTGATCGGGATGGGGGTGCAGTCTTTCGACTTAGGAGAAGGGCTGTCGCCCGCGGCGCGGCGGGCTGCGAATGCGGCATTGCGCGCGATCCAGAAAATAGCTTGCGGTTCGGTGGTACAATGTGGTTGCAGTGAGATTTTGGCATCTTCGCATTAGTCCGGTCCGCCGCCCTCGTCCGATCCTGCCCGATTCCAACGTAACTTAACCATAAGGAAAAGAAATGAAGAATATTTTTGTAGGCAACCTCAGCTTTGGGGCCACCGAAGCCGCGGTGCGATCTCTGTTTGAAGCGTATGGCGCCGTCGAGCGCGTCAACATTGTCACCGACCGCGATAGCGGGCAAGCGAGAGGGTTCGGATTTGTCGAGATGACCAGCAATGCGGAAGCGGATCGCGCGATCGCGGAGCTGAACGGCAGAGAACTCGAAGGCAGGGCATTGAACGTCAATGAAGCCCGTCCGAAGACGGAGCGCAGCGGCGGCGGCGGCGGATTTGGCGGCGGCGGTGGCCGTGGCCGGGGCCGCAGCGGCGGCGGCGGGCGATACTAGGATTCGCAGGGTTTTTGGGCTGGGGCGGGACTTAGGTTCCGCCCTTGCAGGATTGCGAGTTCAGGCCTTCGGGCCACTCGACGGCAGTCTGAGCCGAAGAGATGACGAAAACCAAGAGTAGTGGGGCGGCCAATCTTGGCCGCAGCCGGCTTAGCCGCCTGAAAAGGCGGCTGCGGGCACGATTGCCCGCCCCACGGTGAGTTCGCCACGAGAAAGTCCAAATTTAGGGTATTAGTGTGTGTATGTCCTGTATAAGTGGCCGGATGGCAGCTTGACAAGTCAAAATCGTTTCTTTTATAATGGTGGACGTCTGAGCACTTAATTGCCCACTCACGGGTCATCTGAACTAAGTCAGACGATCTGATTCCCACTTCTTAGACTGCCAACCGGGAGGTTGTTATGTTGGATAAGCGCAGGAAGGCCGCGGGGATCAGCCAGAGTACGATATATTACTTTCCTTACCGCCGCCCTTATTTCCACTCTGGCGTGCGATCGCGTGAGACTATAGGCACAGCTTAATGACCGTAATCACCGTGAAATTGACCCCGGAAGAAATTGATCTGTTAACTGCCCTGGCATCGGATCAGCTATTCCGCAGACAGTATATCGATCCCCGGCTACCGGGCTATAAGTCCAACCCGGCGGAAGTGCGGATCGGGAAAGAACTGGTGGAGCGCCTGCGGCAAATGTCGGACCGCGCCAAAGGCACGCCGGTTTCGAAGAGAAACGGGGCCACCGCGTGAGATGTGTCGCGGCGGATGCCACGGGGGCACCGGATGCCCTTTGAGCATCTGACGCCGCGGCCTTTTATCCCCGGGATGATCCAGGCGTTTGCGCCGATGGCGTCGGGAGTGTACGGGATCTCGAACGCGGCGCAGTGGATTTATATCGGCGAGACAGACGACATACGCGCCGCGCTGCTTAGCCACCTGAGCGACAATCAATCGGCCCTCATGCGGAGCAAGCCTGCCGGATTCGTATTTGAAGTCTGCGACCGGGACCAGCGGCCGGCGCGGCAGGACCGCCTGGTGCACGAGTACGGGCCGGCTTTCAACCGGCAATCACCGAGGCGCGCATGACGCCCGCAGCCGGCGTAGTCAAAGATTCCAAGGGAAGTTCGGGAAGGAGCACAAAGATGCAATTTGTTCTGACGGGCTTCACTCAAGATCTAGGATGCCGCGTGTTTGCGTTTGAAGGAGTTGCGCCGGACCGCATCCGGACGGCATTTACGGTGCGCGCGGATCTCGCGCTGATCCGGAGATACGGCATTCAGATCCAGGAACTGCCGTTGTTGTGCCGGAGCGTGCTGGAGCGGCGCGACGAAGCCAGCGAGACGCTGGCGTTTACTTTCACCGAAGAAGAGATGCGCACTTGTGCGACGGCGCGCGCGGCAGCCAAAGACGAGGCGGCGCAGCGGCGCAGACCACCACGCAGGGCCCCTTCCGAGAATCTCGGCGCCGCATGGCGCGCACCGCAGCTCTAAGCGCGCGTCCCGCGTTTCCAACATAGCCCTTGCCTTTCGTCCCATTTAAGCATTGAGGTGTACCTTGTTTTCTCCACAATGTCCACATTGCCGGTCCGCGCAATTCAGGAGCGTGGGCGTACGGAACGCATTTGAGCAGGCCGTGCGCTGGATTCTGTTGCCATACCGGTGCGCGCTCTGCGGCCATCATTTCTTTTTGTTGCGGTGGCGCGCTCCGGCGGACGGGACCGCGTAGCCACGCTCGCCTGCAAAAACAGATATTGAGTGCGGGCGCATATCTTGGGGATACGGGTGAATGCGCCCGCCAGGTGTAACGGAGTTATCTGTAGAGACGCAGCATCCGGCAAAATGGTTAGCGGGCGATTGTAAAATGCAGTACGCCCGCGAAGTCCTAAAATAGGATTCTGGCCTTGGCCAGGACCATGACCCAATCTTACCTGGGATTTCGCCTCATTCTGGTAGCTCTGCTCATCGGGCTGAACGGCTTTTTCGCCGCGGCGGAGGTGGCATTGCTCTCGGTGCGCGGCTCGCGCCTGCGGCAACTTGCCGAGGAAGGCCAGAGCGGGGCACAAGCGGCCCTGAATCTGCTGGCGCATCCGGCGCGACTGCTATCGGTGACGCAAGTGGGCGTGACGCTGAGCAGCCTGGGACTGGGATGGGCGGGCGAAGAGACGGTTTTCCGCATCATCCAATCGTTTTTCCATCCCGATTGGGGCGCTACGGCGGCAGCCATCACGCACGGCGCCAGTCTGCTGGCGGCGTTTCTGGTAATCAGTTACCTGCACGTAGTGATCGGCGAAGTGGTGCCCAAGAATCTGGCGATCGCCGCCGCCGACCGCCTGGCGGTAACCGTGGCGCCCGCGCTGCTGGTTTTCTACCGGATTTCCATCGCGTTCGTGGTGGTGATCGAGCGATCGAGCGGCGCCATTACCAATATGCTGCGGGTAGGCGCGCCGCACCGGTCGGGCGGGCATTCGGCGGAGGAGTTGAAACTGATCGTGACGTCCAGCCGTGGGCTGGGGTATCTGCCGGAATCGCAGGAAGACATGATTCACCGCGTGCTGGACCTCAGCGAACTCTCGGTACGTGAAATCATGGTGCCGAGGAACGACATTATTTCGGTATCGGCGGAAGCCACATTGGACCAGGTTTTGCACGCCATGATCGAGCACCAGCACTCGCGGCTGCCGGTCTACGAAGACAAGCCGGAGCAGATCGTGGGACTGCTGCACTATAAGGATCTGCTGCCGGTTTGGGAAGAGCGGCGGGAGGCGATACGGGCGGGGCGGCCGAGCCGGACGTTTCGTATCCGGCGGCTGTTGCGGAAGCACCTGGTGGTGCCGGAGACCAAGCCGGTGGGCCAGATGCTGACGGAATTCCAAGAGGGGCGGTCGCACATGGCGATGGTGGTGGACGAATTCGGGACGATCGCCGGACTGCTGACCGTGGAGGACGTGCTGGAGCAGATCGTAGGGCCGATACAAGACGAATACGACGAGAAGAGCGCGGCGACGGGCGGGGCGGCCGGCGCGGAGTTGAGCGAAGTGGAACTGGATGGGGCCACGCGGATCCGCGATCTGGAAACGGAATACGGCATCGATATCCCGGCGGAAGCGGGGTTCGAGACCCTGGCGGGGTTCTTATTGTTCAAGCTGGGCTACATTCCGCACGCGGGAGAGCGCGTGGATTACGCCGGGCGGCGGTACACGGTGCTGGAGATGGAGCGCAACCGGATCAGCCGGGTGCGGGTGGAACGGTTGGGGGAGAGCGTGGGTGGGGTGAAGCCGGGTTAGACAAGGCGGTCCGGGGTTCTGGTTTTCGCCGGATGCTTCCGTTTAGACTATCTCTATGACCCGGCAGTCGAAGAGAACGGGGCGCCGTTTTCACGCACACGTCGAGGCGCGGGCAGCTTCGCTCGACGGGCTTCTACTCGCAGCCTTTTGGCAAAGGGTGCTCGGATACTGCGTCGACCTGCTGTTCGCAGTGATCATCTGGGGGCCCATAGAATACTTGTGGCGGAAGTTTCTGCTGCATGAGGCGGATTTTCACGAGGTCTGGGACTTTCACGAACCGGGGAACATTATTGTGATGGTGCTCTATTGGGGGTTGGGTAACTATTTTGGCAACGGTCAAACGCCAGGCAAGTGGGTCGCGCGCACCAGGGCGGTGTCGCTTACGGGCGAACGTTTGGGACTGTGGCAATCGATTGAGCGCGGGCTGGGGTATGGAGCCGCGGTACTGGAGCTAGGCCTCGGGTTCTCGCAGTTCTTTTGGGACACGAATCGACAATGTGCACAGGATCGGCTCGCCGAGACGATTGTGATCGACGTCAGAAGGCCGAGTGCCGGCGCGGTGACCGAAGGCGTGAAGTCTGAGTTGGGGGCGCGGCTATTGGGTTGATAGCCGGCTGAAAGCCGGCTTGGCGGGACTTTTAGGCCCCACTAACGGCGGACTGAAGTCCGCCGCGGCACGCTGAAGCGTGCGCCACGGGCTGCGGCCAGTAGTTGCGAGAAAGGCCAAAGTCCAGAGCCGGCTGAAAGCCGGCTGCGGGCAGAATTGCCCGCCCCACAAAACCAAACTGACCCGCTACCGCCGGCTACAAGGGCGTTAGAATGCGTGGTTATGAAAAAAGCCGTGGCGACGCCGGTGCTGCTGGTGGTGATCTGCTGCGGTTTCTACTGGCGGCTGACCCTCTCGCACGAATACACCTGGCTGGGCAGTCCGGACCTGGTGCGGATGGAGGCGCCACGATTCCAGTTCCAGGCGCTGCGGTGGAACCAGCACGCGTTTCCGCTGTGGGATCCATACCAATGGTGCGGGCAGCCCTTTCTGGGGCAGATCGTGGGCGCCGCGAACCCGGTGAACTGGCCCTTTTTCCGGCTGCCGCTGGACAAGTCGGGGAAGATCAAACTGGCGGTGCTGCACTGGTATTATGTGTTCCTGCATTGTTTGGGGGGCCTGTTCGCTTACTTTCTGTGCCGTGACCAGCGGCGGTCGCGGGCGGCATCGCTGGCGGGCGGGCTGGTGTTTGCGCTGGGCGGATTTTTCTCCAGCGCGCCATGGCCGGAGGTGATGGGCGGGTACCTGTGGACGCCGCTGGTGTTTTTGTTTCTGCTGCGCGTGCTGCGCGGCTACCGGCCGGCGGCGAGCGCGGCGCTGTGCGGCCTTTTCCTGGGGGTGGCGTGGCTGGGCGGGCATCACGAGATTCCGATCTATGTCTCATTCGGTGTGGCGGCGGTGTGGCTCTATCACATGGCCGCCGATCGCGTGGCGAGAATGCGCCTGGCGCGGCTGGCGGCGCTGGCGGCATTGGTGGCCATCCTGACCAGCGGCTTTCAAACCGTGCCGGGCTACGAGTACGCGAAACTGGCGCAACGCTGGGTGGGGGCGGACCACCCGGTAAGTTGGGGCGAGACGATCCCGTATGCGGTGGATACCACTTACTCCTACCGTCCCGGCTCGCTGGTCAATCTGTTTGTTCCCTACCTGTCGAACGACGCCAACGACTATCTGGGGGTGGTGGCGGTGGCGTTGGCGATCCTGGGGGTGGTCACGAGTTGGAAGGAGCGGGGAGTGCGGCTGTTCGCCGCGGTGGCGTTATGCGGCTTGCTGTTTGCGATGGGCGCGTACAACATTTTTCATGGCATCGCGTATGCCGTTGTGCCCCTTTTCGGCAAGGCGCGGGTGCCCTATCGGCTGCTGGCGCTGTGCGATTTCGGCGCGGCGCCGCTGGCTGCGTACGGTCTGGACGCCTTGTTGGCGCGGAGCGGAACGTGGTTCGTACGGCGCATGGCGATCGGCCTGGCGGCGCTGGGCGGCGGCGTGTATGCCGTGGCGCTGGCGGCCGCAGCGGTGCACCCGTACGATCCCAGCGAGCACGTGATGTTCGCCGCGCTGGTGGCCCTGCTGCTGGCCGGGGTGCTGACGGCATGGCAGCGAAACATTGCGACGGCGCGCTTTACGACCGCGGCGCTGGTGTGCTTAATGCTGGCGGAGTTGGGCTTCGTGACCGGCACTTTTCCGGAACGCGCGCGGGGGGATGGCGCGACGATCGCGGAGTTACACGCGTACGACGACATCGCCGGGTATCTGAGATCGCAGCGCGAGCTGGTGCGGATCGACTTCGATAACAGCTTCAATTTCGGCGATTGGGAAGGGATCGACGTGCTGACGGGTTTTGGCGCGGGCGTGACGTCGAACCTGCTGCTGCTGGAACGCTGGAAGCCGCGGGTGCAGGACTTGTTAGGGGTGACTTATACGGTGACGAAAACAGCGAACCGGCCGGAGCAGGAGCTGGCGTTTCGGGGATCGAGCGGGTTGAATGTGTATCGGAACCCGCACGCTTTTCCGCGCGCATGGACGCTGCACCAGACGGCGGCGATGAAGAATACGGGCGAAATGCAGACGGCGCTGGCGGACCCGGGCTTCGATTTGAGCGCGACGGCTCCCATGCTGGAGGCCGGCCCGGCGCTGGAAAAGTGCGGGCTGCCGGACGAGGCGAGGGTGATGGGCAGGAACGCGGGGTCGGTCAATTTCCAGGCGCGCATGGGTTGCCGGGGGATGCTGGTGATTGCGGATACGTGGTATCCGGGCTGGTATGCCACGGTGGACGGCCATCCGGCACGGATTTATGAGCCTTACGCGGCGCTGCGGGGGGTGGTGGTGGAGCAGGGATTCCATAAGGTCGAGATGCATTACCGGCCACGGTCCGTGTTGGTGGGGGGGATGATGAGCGTGGCGGGGATTTTGATGGGGTTGGTGGTGGGGTTGTGGGGCGGGGGAAGGGCGAGCAGGTCTGGAGACCCGCTGCAGGCGTAGACGCCTGCCCCACATGGCCGGCTGAAAGCCGGCTGCGGGCATGATTGCCCGCCCCCCGGTGCGTTGTAGAATGCAGAGGGGAGAATCATGCTGGGCATCGATGCGCGCGCGGCGCGCTACACCTGGACGGCGGCGCTGATCATCCTGCTGCTGTGGCTGGTGTACATGATGCGCACCACGCTATTCGTTTTCATCGTGGCGCTGCTGTTCGGCTATCTGCTATCGCCGCTGGTGAACGTAATCGACCGGTTCCTGCCGGGCAAACGCACGCGCACGCTGGCGCTGGCGCTGGCTTATCTCATTTTTGTCGCGGCGCTCTTCGTGGCCATCACGCAGATCGGCTCCCACGTGGTGGAGGAGGCCAATTCGCTGGTGAAATCCATGCCCGCAAAGCTGGCGGCGTTTCAGCGGCCTAACGCCTCGCTGCCCGCGAGCGTGAACTCATTCAAAGCGCAAATCGTGCAGAGGGCGGAAGATCAGCTCTCGAAGAGCTCGACAGATATCATTTCCTCGCTGCCGCGCGCAGGGGCGAAGATCCTGAGCGTGGCGGGGAACCTGGTGTACCTGGTGATCATTCCGATACTGGGCTTCTTCTTCCTAAAAGACGGCAGGGAGATGCGGCAGCATTTTCTGGATGCGATCGACGATCCGCCGCGGCGGGCGCTGGTGGACGATCTGCTGGCGGATGTGGATCTGCTGCTGGCGCACTACATGCGCGCCATCCTGTTGCTATCGCTGGCCACTTTCACTTCGTATTCGATTTTCTTCACGATTCTGGGGGTGCCGTACAGTATCCTGCTGGCGGTACTGGCGGCGACGCTCGAATTCATTCCGCTGATCGGGCCATTCGCGGCCGGCGTGACGATTCTGGCGGTGGCGGCGATGAGTGGAGGGCCGGTGGTGGGCGCGCTGATTTTCCTGGGGGTTTATCGCGTTTTCCAGGACTACGTGCTGTCGCCGATGTTGATGCGGGCGGGCACGGAGGTACATCCGCTGCTGGTGCTTTTCGGGGTATTCGCGGGCACGGAACTGGCCGGAATTCCGGGGGCATTCCTTTCGGTGCCGGTGCTGGCGCTGATCCGGATCGTTTACCGGCGCATCAACCAGCAGCGCCTGGCCGCGGCGCTGTTGCATGCGACGCCCATCGAACGGGGATGAAAGTTGCGGCGGGATGCGTGCTGCTGGCGTGCCCGGCGCTGGCGCACGTGATGAGCATGAGCTCGGGCGACCTGAACATCCACGGCACGCTGGCACATTACGAGTTGCGGATGCCGCTGTACGAGATTCCGCACGTGGCGAATGCGGAGGCCTCGCTTTTCGGGCACATTGGGTTTTCAAGCGGCGGGCAGGCGGGGCGGCGGCTGACTTCAGAATGCCACGAGGAAGCCGGGCAGGGATCGTATGTGTGCACGGCGGAATACCAATTCGCGGCACCGGTAGAGACGCTGGAAGTGGAATGCACCTTCCCCGCGGTGACGGTGCCGAATCACGTACATCTGCTGCGGGTGGAAAACGGCGGGAAGCGCGATCAGGCCGTGTTCGACATCTCGTTTCCGCGGGCGACGCTGCGCTTCCGGCCGCCGACAGCCTTGGAGACGGCGATCACGCAGGTAGGCGCAGGGGCGGTGCGGGCATTGGGCGGCGCGGCGCAGATCCTGTTTTTGGTAAGCCTGGTGCTGGCCGCACGCAGCCGGCGGGAACTGCTGCTGCTGACAGGTATGTTTCTAGGCGGGCAGATCGCGGCGGCGGCGATCGTGCCGCGAACGGCATGGCAGCCACCTGCACGCTTTGTGGAAGCGGCCGCCGGTTTGACGATCGCGTATCTGGCGGTGGAGATATTGGTGCTGCCGAAAGCAGGGATGCGATGGCTCATCGTGGCGGTGTTGGGCGGCTTTCATGGCCTTTATTTCGCTTTATTTCTGCGGACGACAGGATACTCAACGCTTTATGTGTTGAGCGGGGCGGCGGCCGCGGAGGTGGGGGTGGCCGCGATTGCCGGGGCGGTGTTCGGCTATGCGGGGAGGCGGTTGGCTGCGTGGAAACCGGTGACGGTTTGCGCGGCGATTTTGCTGGCGACGGGGATGGCCTGGTTTTTTGCGCGGTTGCGGGGGTAGGTGGGGTTTACGGGGCGGGGATTTCACGCCAAGCGCCAACGGACCGCCAAGTGCGCAAGGGCAAGACAGGCTTTGCGTTTTTCAGACGTTAGTACTAGGGGACCGCAACTTCGCGGTGGCGGGCGGCGTTTAAATAGATAAGTGAAATTAAGGACACCATGCCGGGCCATTGTTGCGGGCCTGAGTATGTGTCTGGCCGCGGCGCCTATCCCTAAGAACCAAAGGCCAGAGCACGCTTTGAACCGGCTCACGTTCGGGGCGCGGCCGGGCGATTTGGAGCGCGTGGCAGCGCTGGGGGTGAAGAAGTGGATCGACCTGCAGCTTCATCCGGAACGGATCCCCGAGAATCCTGTGCTGGGGGCCAAGCTGCGTCCGCTGGATACGCTGACGATGAGCACGGCGCGGATGCTGCAGGATTATCCGTCGCCGCAGCAAGTGAAGGAAATGGTGGCAGGCAGGCTTCCGTTTCCGGAAGATCCCGACAAGCGCATGATGGTGGACAGGCTGGCGGCGCGGCTCAAAGGAAAAGCGGACGGGGACGGCGGGCAGGGACATGCGGCGGAACTGGCCACGCTGCTCGATGCGCGGCAACTCCGTATTCTGCGCGCGGGCACGGGAGCGGAAAAGCTGGATCTGTTTGGATCGTTCCCGCAAGCGCGCCAGGACGAGCTGCTGGAGAGCATGGGACAGGGCATGCGGATGCAGTTATTCGCGGCGGCTGGGCCGGAACTGCGACGCCGCATCCAGAGCGCCAACGGACCGCAGAGCATGGTGGCGCAGGACCTGATAGAAGCCAAGCTGCTGCGGGCGGTGTACAGCAACCGGCAACTGGGCGAGGTGCTAGCGGATTTCTGGTTCAACCATTTCAACGTCTTTATGGAGAAGGGCGCGGACCGTTACATGGTGACGGCTTACGAGCGGGATACTATCCGGCCGCACGTGCTGGGGAAGTTCGAGGATTTGCTGCGAGCCACGGCGCAGAGCCCGGCGATGCTGTTCTATCTGGATAACTGGGAGTCGGTGGGGGCGCAATCGCCCGCCGGAAAACGGCGGCAGCGAGGTTTGAACGAGAACTACGGGCGGGAGCTGCTGGAACTGCACACGCTGGGAGTGGATGGCGGCTATTCGCAGAAAGACGTGACGGAAGTGGCGCGCTGCTTCACGGGATGGACCATCAAGCAGCCGCAGCGGGTGGCGGAATTCGAGTTCAATGCGCGGATGCACGACGACGGCGAGAAGACGGTGCTAGGCGTACGCATTCCGGCGGGCGGAGGCATCGCGGACGGGTACCGCGTGCTCGATATCCTGGCGCACCAGCCGGCGACGGCGCATTTCATCTCGCGCAAACTGGCGATGCGGTTCGTGGCCGACAATCCGCCCGAAACGCTGGTGAAACGCATGGCCGCCACGTTTCTAAAGAAGGACGGCGACCTGCGGGCGGTGCTGAAAACGATGTTCGAGGCGCCGGAATTCTGGTCGCAGGGCGCGTACCGGGCGAAGATGAAATCGCCGCTGGAGATGGTGGCGAGCGCGCTCCGCGCGGTGAATGCGGACGTGGACTTCACGTTCGGCCTGAACAACCAATTGAACCAGCTCGGCGAGCCGCTGTACCGGAAGGCGGAGCCGACGGGCTATTCTAATTCCGGCGAGGAATGGTTGAACTCGGCCGGCCTGCTGGCGCGCATGAATTTCAGCATGGCGCTGGTGAACAACAAGGTGGCGGGAGTGAAAGTGGACGGCGCGCCGGCGGCGCAGGGCATCACATTAGGCTCCCCGGAGTTCCAGAAGAAGTGACCCAGGTAAGACCATGACGACGCGCAGATTCTTCCTTCGCAATGCGGCGCTGGCGATGGCCGGCGCAGGGACGGTTCCGCTGTGGCTGGAGCGCGCGCTTTATGCGGCGGACGCGCCGTCACCGCGCAAGAAGATCCTGGTGGCCATCTTCCAACGGGGAGCGGCAGACGGCCTCAACATCGTGGTGCCGCACGGCGAGAAGCGATATTACGAGATGCGGCCGACGATCGCGGTGCCGCGGCCGTCGCGTGGGGTGGGCCGGGAGGATGCCGCGATCGACCTGGATGGTTTCTTCGGGCTGCATCCTGCGCTGGCGGCATTGAAGCCAGTATGGGATGACGGGCACCTGGCGATCGTGCACGCGGCGGGATCGCCGGATCCGACGCGTTCGCACTTCGATGCGCAGGATTTCATGGAATCGGCGACCCCGGGTTTGAAGGCCACGGCGGACGGATGGATGAACCGGGCCATGCCGCGCGAGGCGCAAGCGTCCGCGGTACGAGCGGTGGCGATGGGAGCCGTTTTGCCGCGCGCGATGCGGGGGGCGAATGCGGCGGTGGCGGTCGAAAATCTGAGCGATTTCCAGGTGCGCAACCGGGAGGCGGCCAGCGCTTTTCAGTCGCTCTATACCGACAGCCGGGACCCGATGCTGCACGCCGCGGGGCGGGAGACTTTCGAGGCGGTCGCGCTGCTGCAATCGATTCAGAAGCAACGCTACGAACCGGCGGCGGGCGCGAATTATCCGAAGGGGCGTTTTGGCGATTGTCTGCGGCAGATCGCGCAACTGATCAAGGCGGATGTAGGACTGGAGATGGCTTTCGCGGATGTGGGGGGCTGGGACCATCACGTGAACGAAGTGGGGGCGCGCGCGTCGGAAGGGCAACTGGCAGCGCGGCTGACGGATTTCGGCGGAGCGTTGGCGGCTTTCTGGACGGACTTAGGGGACCGCAGGAGCGATGTCGCAGTGGTCACGATGTCGGAGTTTGGGCGGACGGCACGGGAGAACGGGGACCGCGGCACGGATCACGGCCACGCGAATTGCATGTTTGCGATGGGCGGGGGCGTGCGCGGTGGCAAGGTGTACGGCCGATGGCCGGGACTGGAGCAGGAGCAGTTATACGAAGCACGGGATCTGGCACTGACTACCGATTTCAGGGATGTATTGGGTGAGTTAGTGAGGGGACAGTCGGGGAATCGGGATTTGAGCAGGGTTTTTCCGGGGTATGCGCCGCGGGCGCTGGGGATTTTGGGGTGAGGTTGTGCGGGACTTAAGAGTCCCGCCGGCACGCTGAAGCGTGCGCCACGAGCTTGGCGCGTCAGCGCTATTTTGCGTTTAGATAGCGGGTTACTTTTCGGTTGGCGGTGTTCCAGGCTGGGGGGGTGGGGTTGCCGGCCAACATGACGAGCCCGAGCGCAATCATGCGATCTACCTTAGCCATATTTTCGTAATCGATCTTCGGCCATATGTCACCGGTGTCGTGATAGCCGGGGAATTCGAAGGCCACCACGAGAGTGTGAGCGGGGATGCCGTGTTCGGCGAAGGTCTGATTATCGCTGCGGTCGAAGTAATCGTCGCCATTGGGCGCCTCGTACACATTGACACCGGTCAGCTCGCCAGCCTGTTGCAGGGTGTGGGGGAGGCTCGAGTAACGGAATCCAGTGAGAGTGGCATTTGAGATTTCCGGGCCGATATTGGAGTCGGTGCGGCCGAGTTGCTCGAGGTTCAAGTCGGCCACAGTCTTAGAGAGCGGAAACAAGGGATGGCGCGCGTAATATTGCGATCCCAGTCCACCTTCCTCCTCACCGAAGAAAGTCATAAATACGAGGCTGCGCTTGGGAGGGACATGCATGGCGGCCAGGGCTTGGGCAATCTCGATGACGGAAACGGTGCCGCTGCCATCATCGTTGGCTCCGGGGTCAACTTCGCCCGCGCGATTGCGGCCGATGTGATCGTAGTGCGCAGTCAACAGGATGTATTGGCTACGCAGCACGGGGTCCGATCCGAGCAGGAGGGCGGCCACATTGCGCACTGTCACGGGTGTGGCGGTGGGGGCGGGCAACTTGATGGAGATGGCGATTCCGGTCTCGCCAGGTTTCGCCGCGCGCAGGAGAGCGATGGCTTCGGGGTCGCGCAGGATCAGGCGCGGAATGTCGCCGAACGCGGTGTGCTCTTCGTCCGCATCGATCAAGCGTGGGATATCGCGGGGGCTGTCGTCGCCGGCCAGTTCGACGAAGGCGGCGGGCTGGAGCGCGGCGGCCGCCTGGTGGGTGGCGCGGCCGTTTCCCGGGGCGGAATTTAGCAACAGCACTTTTCCCTGCACATCGGCGGCGCGCAGAGCGGCTTCATCGGCGACCTTGTAGAGCGGCACGGAAAGATCGAGCGGGCGGCGGCTGACGACGGTGGTCTGGGCGAGCGTCGCGAGCGGCTTGCGCGCGCCATCCTGGATGCGCAGATCGAAGGATGCGGGGGGCTCGGAGACGCGCAACATGTGGGCGGTCTGGAAGTATCCATCGTCGCCGGCGGGTGCGAGGCCGGCGCGGCGGAACTGGGCGGCGATATAGAGGGCGGCGATATCGAGGCCGGGAGAAGGCGTGTCGCGGCCTTCCAATAAATCGGAAGCGATGAACGATAGGTTGCCGCGCAGGGAATCCCCGGAGATGGAGGCGAGGGCGCGATACTGTTCGGGAGCCGGCGAGAAGTTCTGGGGGGCGGCGGGCGCGGCCAGGAACAAAGCCAGTAATTGCACAAAATAAGTTTTCACTTGTTTCTAAATTATAAGCTGTAAAATTCATCGCACGCAGGGCATTTTCATTGACTCGGCTCCATGGCGCCACGTATGCTCAACTAGGTACCCTGGAGGATAAGACGTGAAAAAGACTTATATTATGACGATTCTGTTGCTGGCGGCCGCGGCCGCGAGCGCGCAAGATACGGCAACTAATAGTTACACACAGACTAACCTGGTGTCGGATATCGCGGGGATGGGGACTTTCACCGATCCGCACCTAGTCAATCCGTGGGGTCTTTCGCGAAGCGCGGGATCGTACTGGTGGGTGTCGGACGCGGGCACCGGCCTTTCCACACTGTATAACGGCGTGGGAGATATCGAGTCTCTGGTGGTGACTATTCCGCCGGCGACGGGATCGGGAACGGGTTCACCTACGGGCACGGTATCGGTGGGCAGCGCTTTCGTCTTTGTCACTCTGGACGGAACCATTCAGGAATGGACATCCGGCACGAAAGCCACGATCAAAGTGAACCATTCGACCAGCGGGGCCGTTTACACGGGCTGCACGGAGGCGAAGGACGGCTCGACCGAACTGATCTATGTGGCGAACGCGGCGGGCGGGATAGAAGCGTATACGACGGCATTCAAGCGAGTTACTCTGGCGGCGGGGGCGTTTGAAGATCCCAACGTTCCGGCGGGTTACACTCCTTACGGAATCCAGTCAGTGGGAACGAAGATCTATGTGACATTCTCCGCGGCGCCGGGGGCAGGCGGATATGTGGATGTGTTTACGCCAGCCGGTAAGCTGCTGCTGAGTTTCGAGCAGGGATGGTTCAATGAACCGTGGGGGATGGCGCAAGCTCCGGCCGGATTCGGGAAGTTCGCGGGCGCCGTCCTGGTGGGCAACGTGGGCAGCGGGCAGATCGGGGCATACAGCGCGACGACCGGGAAGTTTTTGGGATTGATGGCGAACGCCAACAAGAAGGCGATTACGATTCCGGGACTGTGGGCGATTTATTTCGGAGGCGGCAATTCGTTTTCGGGGCCGAGCAGCTCGCTTTATTTTGCGGCGGGGATCGACAATTATTTGCACGGGCTGTTCGGTACTATTACAGCCAATTAGAGACCCGGCGGGAGGGAGCGGGACTTAAAAGTCCCGCCGGCACGCTGAAGGGTGCGCCACGGGGCAAAGTTCACAGATTGCTCCATTGACTCGGCGGCGGGGCGGGCTTATACTCTTGTAGGAAATGGAGGACGTAAGGATGAAAAGTGTCTTAATGGTGGGGGGCGCGCTTTTGTTTTCGATGGGCGCCAGCGCGCAAAATTCATACACGGTGAAGAACATCGTGACCAATACGAAGGATCCGCGGCTGGTGAATCCGTGGGGTCTATCGCGCCCGGCGAGCCCGAAGCCGAGTGAGAACGAATGGTGGACGTCGGACCAGGTGACGGGTCTCTCGACTTTGTATGACGCGAACGGAACCGTAGCCGGACTAGAAGTGACTATCCCGCCCGGGAACGGCACGGGGGTAGGCAGTCCGACGGGAACGGTAGCTACTCCGGGGAACAATTTTGCGTTCGCGACGCTGGACGGAACAATTTCGTACTGGCTGGCGACGGCCACACCGGCTAAGCCCGGCAAGCAGTGCGCGGAATGCCATGTGACTACGGCTACGATCATGGTGAACAATTTTGCCGCGGGCGCATCTTACCAGGGTCTGACGATCGCCAAGAACGCCACGAGCGAGGCGGAGACTTTCTACGCGGCGAATGCCAACGGCGGAGTTGAAGCTTACGACGCCACGTCATTCGCGCCGGTGACGCTGGCGCCGGGAGCTTTCACGGATCCAAAGGTCCCCAAGACTTATTCGCCGGCGGGCATCCAGGCGATCGGGGGAAAGATCTGGGTGACTTACAATGCCATCGCGGGCGGCGGGACGGGTTACGTAGACGCTTACAACACCAACGGGAAGCTGCTCCTGCGGCTGCAGAATGGATGGTTCAACCAGCCGTGGGGAGTGGCGCTGGCGCCCGCGAATTTCGGCGCGTTCAGCGGCATGATCCTGGTAGGGAATACGGGTAGCGGGTGGATCGGGGCTTACAACGCCACGACCGGCGCATTCCAGGAATTTCTGGAAACCAGCACCGGGGCGGACATTACGCTCCCGGGGTTGTGGGCGATCGCATTCGGCAACGGGAGCACGGAGGCAGGTCCAACCAACGTGCTGTATTTTAATGCCGGGGGCACGAACCAGACGACCGGCGTATTCGGGTCGATCACGGCAAACTGACGTTTTGGTGGGCGGGACTTAAAGGTCCCGCCGGCACGCTGAAGCGTGCGCCACGGGATCCGCCTCAAGGGCGGGCGGCGCTGACTTCGCGATAGACTTCGAGCACCTCGCGCGCGGTGCGTTCCCAGCTATAGCGGGCGGCTTGGGCTTTGCCTTTGGCGATGAGATCGGCGCGGAGATCTTCGTCGAGGAGGGCCTCCTGAATGGCGCGGGCAATTTCAAAAACATTCTCAGGGTTCACCAGCAGGGCAGCATCCCCCAAAACCTCAGCTAGAGCAGCGATGTTGGAAGCCACCACGGGTGTGCCGGTGGCCATGGCTTCGAGCGGCGGCAATCCGAAGCCTTCATAGAGCGAGGGAAACACGAATAGAGCGGCGCGCTCGAAGAAGACGCGGAGGGCCTCGAAAGGGACAAAGCCGAGGAAGCGTACGGCCTTTTCGACGCGGGTCTGGATGACGGCGCGGCGGACGGAGGGGAAGCGGGAGATCTCGTCGCCGATGACGATGAGGCGCAAGTCGCGATAGACGGGGTGTTGGGAGAGCTGCTCGCGAGCCACGGCGAAGGCTTCCACGAGGCGCGGGATGTTCTTTTGGGGGCGGATATTGCCGGCGTAAAGCAGGAAGGGATAAGCAACCTGGTAACGCTCCAGGATTTCGCGGGAGCGAGCGGGAGCGGTGGGACAAGAGAAATCGGGATTGGGCGCGTTGTGCGCGAGGCGAATGCGGTCCGCAGGGATGCCGAGGGCATCATGTACGTCGCGCCGGGTGGCTTCCGAGACGGCCAGGATGCGATCGGCGCGCAGCAATCCGCGGCGCAGCAGGAAGCGGCGGGATTGCATGCGCAGGCCGGACGCGGCGCCGAAGAGCAGGCTGGCCATATCGTGGACAGTCACTACATATGGCTCGCGCATAAACAAGGGCACCTGATTCAAGGGAAGGTGGACCACGCTGGGCGCGAGGCGATGGAGGAACAAAGGAAAAGCCACGTGATTCAAAGAATATGAGTCGGCGCGGCGGTAAGTCACGATTTTGAAGTTAGGCGGGAGTCCGGAAAAGACACCGCGATCCTCGGCCAGCGCCACGAGGATGTAGTTATTGGACGGATCGATGACGCCGAGCGCATGGAGCAGGCTGTGTATGTAAGTACCGATGCCGAAGTCGCGGACGCGGCGGACATCGATTACGATGCGGAGGGGCATGGCCCGTGGATCAGGCGCGCGCGAGGACGGCCTGACGTCTCCAAGCGTAGAGGGGGAAGCGCTCGGTGAGAGTCTCGATCCGGCGGCGCACGGCTGCGATGGCGTCCTCGGAGGCGATGTTGTGGAGGACATCGGAGACGAGGGAGGCGACTTCGCGCATTTCCGGCTCGCGGAAGCCGCGGGTGGTGACGGCGGGACTGCCGAGGCGGATGCCGCTGGGATTCAGGGGCGGATTCACGTCGAAGGGGATGGCGTTCTTGTTGACCGTGATACGGGCGCGGTCGAGGGCGGCTTCGGCCTCTTTGCCGCGGATGCCTTTGGAGAAAACATCGACCAGCATGAGGTGGGTATCGGTGCCGCCGGACACGACGTGGAATCCGGCGTCGATAAGGGCGGCGGCGAGCACCTGCGCGTTGGCGACGACCTGCTTCTGATACTCCACGTAGCCGGGTTCCATGGCTTCCTTGAAAGCTACGGCCTTGGCGGCCATGATGTGCACGAGAGGGCCGCCCTGGAGTCCGGGGAAGACGGTCTTATCGACGGCGGCGGCGAATTTCTCCTTACACAGAATGAGTCCGCCGCGCGGGCCGCGCAAGGTTTTGTGGGTGGTGGTGGTGACGATGTCGGCGTACTGGCAGGGATTGGGATGGAGACCGGCGGCGACCAGACCGGCGATATGGGCCATATCCACGACGAATAGAGCGCCGACGGAATCGGCGATCTGGCGGAAGCGGGGGAAATCGAGCACGCGCGGATAGGCGCTGGCTCCGGCGAGGACCATCTTGGGGCGATGTTCTTCGGCGAGGCGGGCCAGTTCGTCGTAGTCGATGCGCTCGTCGTCTTTGCGCACGCCGTAGGGCACGATGTGGTAAGTCTTGCCGGAAAAGTTGAGCTTGTGGCCGTGGGTAAGGTGTCCGCCGTGCGCGAGGTTCATGCCGAGGACGGTGTCGCCGGGCTGGAGGATGGCGGCGTAGGCGGCTTGATTGGCCTGGGAGCCGGAATGCGGCTGGACGTTGGCGTGTTCGGCGCCGAATAGTTTTTTGGCGCGGTCGCGGGCGAGGTTTTCAACGACGTCGGTGAACTCACATCCGCCGTAGTAACGTTTGCCGGGATAGCCTTCGGCGTATTTGTTGGTGAAGATGCTGCCGGCGGCTTCGAGGACGGCTTCGGAGACGAAGTTTTCGCTGGCGATCAGTTCGAGTTGGGAGTGCTGGCGATCGGCTTCGTGGAGGATGGCCTGGTAGATATCGGGGTCAACTTCGGCGAGGGGCCGGGACATGCGCTGCGATTCGGGGGTTTTCATGGCGGGTAAGTCGATTTTAGCATGGGGGTACGGCGAGACTGGTGTTTGTGGCGGGCGGTGGAGAAGGGAAAGGCATATTGGCCGCCGATGGACGCCGATGCACGCCGAGTGCGCCGGGATAAACCGGCATGGAATAGAGAATGAAAGAGTCTTACAGGAAAGGAGTAGCGAACCATCCTGACCCCGAGTTATGCGCGGGTCGCCGTAAGGCGGCGCGTGAAGCGTTGACAGGGGCACAGGCAGGCAGGGTATTGAGCTGCGAAATCAATCGCGTACGGGGTGCCGACGCCGTTCGGCGAAGCGGAAGGCCACATCATGGATGACGACAAACGCGAGCCGTCCATGAACCCTGCGCAGTCAGAGACCCCAGGCATGCCTGGAAATTCCATGCGCGAGAACCGGGAGACCCCGTCGGTGTCCGGCAGCAGCACGCCGGACCGGCTGGAGAAGGCGACAAGCTATACGACCAGCATGAACGCCGGTGGGGAGTCGGACGAACAGGTAGTACCTACGAAGCGCCCGAACAATGGGGAGCAATCCCTGGCGGAGGGGGTGGAGGGAAGCTGTTCGACCAAGGGGAACATCGAAGAGGCTCACACGTGCCGGACGCAGGGACGGGAACACGTGTCCCAGGGACTCGGAGGTGTGCGGGAAGCAGCCCGCAGGGATAAGAAGCAGAAGTTCACCGCACTGTTGCATCACGTAACGACGGATTTACTTCGGGACAGCTATTACTCGATGAAGAGGAAGGCCGCGCCGGGAGTGGACGGAGTGACGTGGGAGCAGTATGGAGAGGGAGTGGAAGGTCGGCTTAAAGATCTCCACGACCGAGTCCATCGGGGCGCGTACCGCGCCCAACCGTCGAGGAGAACATACATACCCAAAGCCGATGGCCGGCAACGGCCGTTAGGGATCGCCGCGCTGGAGGACAAGGTTGTTCAACAGGCCGTGGTGACGGTTCTCAATCAGATCTATGAGGAGGACTTTCTGGGATTTTCCTATGGATTCCGGCCAGGGCGCAACCCGCATGACGCATTGGACGCGCTTTGGATAGGGTTAAAGCGGAGGCGAGTGAACTGGGTGCTGGATCTGGACGTTCGTGGATTTTTCGATAACGTTTCGCACGAATGGCTGGTGAAGTTTATCGAGCACCGGATCGCGGACCGGCGCATCATTCGCCTGATCCAGAAATGGTTGAAGGCGGGCGTGTCGGAAGAAGGGGCATGGTCGGAGACGACGGTAGGTACACCGCAAGGGGCAGTAGTCTCGCCATTGCTGGCCAACATCTACCTGCATTATGTATTCGATCTCTGGGTGAACCAGTGGCGGCGGAAAACGGCGCGAGGGGAAGTGATAATCGTCCGCTTCGCCGATGACGCGGTGCTGGGGTTCGAGGACCGGAAGGAAGCGGAAGCTTTCCTGGAGCAGTTGCGGGAGCGGATGCAGAAGTTCGGACTGGAATTACACTCGGAGAAGACGAGACTGATCGAGTTCGGGCGTTTTGCGGAAAAAGCCCGGAAGCGGCGAGGAGAAGGCAAACCTGAGACCTTCGATTTTCTAGGCTTCACGCATAGTTGCGGGAAGACCGCGAAGGGCAACTGGTTCACGATTCGACGGCAGACCGCGAAGAAGCGGTTGCGGAGCAAGCTGCAAGCAGTCAAGCAGGAGCTCGGCAAGCGCTGGCACAAGCGGGTGGTCGAGAACGGGAATTGGCTGCGGTCGGTGGTGCAAGGATACTTCAACTATCACGCGGTACCGGGCAATTTCGGAGCGCTACGGACGTTCCAACGGGAGGTGGCTCGTATGTGGCTGGCGGGGCTACGGCGTCGCAGCCAACGGGATCGCCATTCGTGGGAGCGCTTCGGTCCGATCGTGGATCGTTTTCTGCCTACGCCGCGAATTCTGCATCCGCTCCCTGGGGTTCGCTTTGACGCTAAGTACCCGCGGTAAGAGCCGTATGCGCTAGAGTGCGCTCGTACGGATCCGTGCGGGGGGCGTCCGGCAACGGGCGTCCCTACCGCGACTAAAAACAGAGGCCCAGCGGGTGTCTACGAGAAGTGAGGGATTGGGCGACTGCGGTCCATTTTGGGAGACGGTGCCGGTTAGTCACGGCCTGTCCGCTGAAGCCAGTTTGGCGTGGAGTGTGTAGCTTCGGCCGTGTCTCAAAACGAGGGGGCAGTCCAAGGAAGGCATATTGGCCGCCGATGAACGCAGGTAAAACAGAGGATGGTAAACTGGTCGCACCGCATGCTTTGGAGCAAAGTTTTTATTCCCACACTGCGCGACAACCCCGCCGAGGCCGAGGTCGCCAGTCATCAACTGCTGTTACGGGCCGGTTACATCCGGCAGGTGGCGGCGGGGATTTATAGCTACTTATTTCTGGCGCAACGCGCGCTGCTGAAGATCACGGGGATCGTGCGCGAAGAGATGGATGCGATGGGCGCGCAGGAGATGCTGCTGCCGGCCCTGAATCCCGCGGAACTGTGGCAGGAATCGGGGCGCTGGGAGGCTATGGGGGACAACATGTTCCGGCTGAAGGACCGCTTTCAGCGGGACCTGTGCCTGGGCATGACACACGAGGAATTGATGACCGCAACGGCGCGGGGGGAACTGCGCAGCTACAAACAACTGCCACAGATCTGGTACCAGATCCAGACCAAATTCCGGGACGAGGCGCGGCCGAAATCGGGGCTGCTGCGGGTGCGGCAGTTCATCATGAAAGACGCCTACTCATTCGACATGGATGCGGCGGGCCTGGATGTCTCTTACCGCAAGCACTACGACGCGTACTGCCGCATCTTCGAGCGGTGCGGCCTGGAGTACCTGATTGTGGAGGCGCATTCGGGGGCGATGGGTGGGAGCCAGTCACACGAATTCATGGTGGAAACGGAGGCAGGCGAGGACTTGATCGTGAGGTGCGGGAAATGCGGCTACGCGGCGAATCGGGAGAAGGCCGTGGCGCAGGCGGGCGCGCCGGGGACGCCCGATGCCGCGGGCGATCTGACACCGGAGGAGTTTCACACGCCGGGGCGCAAAACGATCGCGGAAGTGAGCGCCTTCACGGGCCTGCCGGAAAGTTCGCAGATGAAGAGCCTGGTGCTGATGGCGCACGGTAAGCCGGTGCTGGTGCTGCTGCGCGGCGACCATCAACTGAGCGAGACCAAATTCGCGGCGATCAGCGGCGATGGAGCGTTTCGTCCGGCGCATGCGGCGGAGATCCGGGAAGCGTTCGGGGCGGACCCAGGGTCGCTCGGTCCGGTAGGAGTTACACGGTTGACTATTTTGGCGGACGGGGCACTGGAGGGCCGGCGCAACATGATCGCGGGGGCGAACAAGGACGATTACCATTTGCGGCATGTGACACCGGGCGAGGATTTCCAGGCGGAATTCATGGACCTGCGGCAAGTGGAGGCGGGAGACGGATGCATACAGTGCGGCGCGGCGGTGGAGATTCGCAAGACTGTGGAGATCGGGCATATTTTCAAGCTGGGCTACAAGTATTCCGAGGCGATGGGGCTGCATGTGACGAATCCGGAGGGGCAAGAGGCGACGCCGATTATGGGGTCTTATGGGATCGGCATCGAACGGATCCTCTGCGCGGCGATCGAGTTATACCATGACAAGGACGGCATGAGTCTGCCGGCGGCGATTGCGCCGTTCACGGTGGTGGTGACGCCGGTGAACATGGCGGATGCGGCGCAGAAAAAGGCGGCGGAAGAGATTTACGGCGCGTGCCTTGGGCTGGGGCTCGACACGCTGTTTGACGATCGCGACGAACGGCCGGGCGTGAAGTTTAAAGACGCAGACCTGATTGGCGCGCCGTTCCGGATCACGGTGGGCAAGAAGATAGCCGGAGGGATGGTGGAACTGGTGGAGCGGCGAGGCAGAAAGACTGTGGAAGTACCGGCAGGGGAAGCGGCGGCGCAGGTTGCGAATCGGGCCAAAGGAAAACATGGCAACTGACTGGGGCGAAATCCGCGGCGAATTCCCGGCGTTGGCGGAGTGGACCTATCTGAACACGGCGACGTTTGGACAGATGCCGCGGCGGGCGGAAGGGGCGGTGGCGCGGCACTTCGCGCGGCGCGAGGAACGGGCTTGCACGGACTTCGCCGGATGGTTCGAAGATGCCGACCGGATGCGCGGACGCATCGCGGAATTCATTTGCGCGGAGGCCGCGGACATTGCGTTCATACAGAACGCGTCGGCGGGAGTATCGCTGCTGCTGGGGGGATTGAGCTGGAAGACGGGCGACCAGATTGTCACGCTGAAAGACGAGTTTCCGAATCATTACTACTATCCGCTCGAACTGCGCGGCGCCGGCGTGGAATTCGTGGAGACCGCATGGGAGAACTTCTACGCCAACCTGACGCCGCGGACGCGAGTGGTGGCCATCAGCACGGTGAACTACGCGACGGGGTTCCGGCCGCCGCTGGAGGAGATATCGGAGACACTGCGGCGGCGCGGAATCCTACTTTACCTGGATGGGACGCAAAGTCTGGGGGCGCTGCGGTTGGATGTCTCGCGGGTGCGGCCGGATCTGCTGGCGGTGGACGCTTATAAGTGGCTGCTCTCGCCGAATGGCGCGGCATTCATGTATGTGAGTCCGGAGCTACGGGAACGGCTGGCGCCGGCGGTCATCGGATGGCGCAGCGACCGGAACTGGCGGCAGCACGAGAATCTGAATCACGGAGCGCTGGAGTTCGCCGCGACGGCGGAGAAATACGAAGGCGGCATGCTGCCGTTCGCGTTGTTGTATGCGATGGATGCGGTGATCGAGATGGTGCAGGCGATCGGGGCGGAGACGGTGGAGCGGCGGGTGATGGAGCTGGCGGGGAAGACACGGGATGTGCTGCGGGCGGCGGGGGCGGTGCTGCCGGGGGACAGCCAGCCGCACTACGATTCGCAGATAGTGACAGGGCGGTTTGCGGGGCGGGAGGCGGGGGATATTGTGCGGGAGTTACAGGCGGGGAAGGTGCTGGTGGCGGCGCGGCACGGGAATCTGCGGGTGTCACCTCATTTTTATAACGATGAGGGGGATTTGGGGCGGCTGGGGGAGATTATTAAAGCGTTGTAGGAAGCCGGCTGAAAGCCGGCTGCGGGCACGATTGCCCGCCCCACTGAGGCGGAAAAAAGCCCTCTCCCCGGCACTAACCAAGTGCCTACTCGCTGGCGATTTTGAATAACGTCCCGCCGCCTCCTGGACCCGACAAACCGCAGGTTCCATAGAGGCTACGGGCCGAATCGAGGGCGACGCCGGCGCCAGGCCCTTCGCCGTCGGTCGCGGGGGAAAAAGCGTGCAGCACGCTGTAGGCGCCCGTCGTGTCGATCTCGAAGACCACGCCCGCGGCGGTTGGATGCACAGAGCCCGATCCGCCCAACGAGGCAGTTCCATAGAGGTTGCCGGCCGCGTCGAGGATTAAAGCGCCCGACGGTTGGCCGCCGTCTTCGGAAATGTCCTTGAAACTGTATAGCGTGGAGAAGTTGCCCGCCGCGCTGAGTTTGAACACCGTACCACGATCCTGCGCGCCGCCGCCGAAGCATGTTCCATAGAGATCGCCGGCCGCGTCGGCAGTCACGCTGTTGCAGTTGCTGCCATCCGTCGCGTAGGCAAAGTTGTGCAACACGCTAAAAGCGCCCGTGGAGTCGATCTTATATAGTACGCCGGACCCTAACACCCCGCCGTAGTAAGTGGTCCCATAGACGTTGCCCGCCGAGTCCAGGGCCAAACTGTCGGGATCGTATCCGTCGGCGCCGCCAGTGAAGGTATGCAGAATGGTCTCCACGCCCGATGGCGTTTGTAAATCACTCCTTCGCCGTTGGCGCCACCGCCGCTGGCAGCGCCGTAAAGGTTGCCGGCGGAATCGAGCGCCAGGCCGAATGGGTAGGTCCCGTCGGAGCCCCCGGCGAAACTGTGCAGAATGGTTTCCCCGCCCGAAGGCGTGAGCTTGTAGACCATTCCATGGTTATCGGCGCCCGCATTGGTGGCCACTCCGTAAAGATTGCCTGCCCGGTCCAGTACAACGTTGCCCACAGGGTTCGCCCCGTCCGTGCCGCCTCCTTGAAACGCATGCAGCACGGTTTCCTGGCCGTCCGGGCTCAGCTTGTATACGACGCCTAAGTTCAGCGGGATTCCGCCGCGATTAGTGGTTCCAAACAAATTCCCGGCGGCATCCAACGTCACGCCGGAATACGGACCCGTCCCGCCAATCGCCGGCTGGAAGTTATCGAGCATCTTGAAAGTGCCCCCCGCTTCAATCTCGTAAACGATTCCGGCCGATCCGTCATTCGACGACGTCCCATAGAGGTTACCGGCCGTATCCACGACCGGCGTGGCGTTTGGGCCGATAATGCCCGTCAAAGCAATCCCCGTGAAACTGTATAACGTGAGGTTGCCGTTGGTTTCGAGCTTATATACGGAGCCTGGAGCCCCGGATGTGAAATACAGGTTTCCGGACGTGTCGCGCACCAGTTCGGAAGGCACCCCGTCGAATTCGGCGAGTGCGGTGAGGTTTCCTGCAGGGTCCAGCTTGTAGATTAGGTCCTGCGCTCCACCATAGAGGTTTCCCGCTGCGTCTAGAATGACGCCACTGGGACGGCCGTATTGCCCGAAAGTATGTAGCACGGTCACCTGCCCCGACCGGCTCAGCTTGAATACCGCCCCCGTCCCGTATTCGCCGCCCTCAAGCGTGGTTCCATACAGATTTCCCGCGGCATCCGCGGTCACGCCTGAGGGGTAGACACCTTCCGATCCGTCCGTGAAGCCATAAAGCACGGTCTCCTGGCCAGACTGGCTGACCTTAAACACCACGCCGTAGTTCTGCGGTCCACCCCCGGCGGTGGTCCCATACAAATACCCGGCCGCATCCAGGATTAGGTTCGAGGCAGGCCCGCTGCCGTCCGCCCCGCCGGTGAAGCGGTACAGAACCGAGTAGCGCCCCGACCAATCGATCTTGAACACGACGCCCGCGCCCGACCCAAGCTGGCCCTGCCCGATGCCCCCTTGGAAGGTGGTGCCGTAGAGATTGCCGGCCGAGTCCATGACGACGCCGGCGTAAGGGTACCGCCATCCAGGCCGCCGGTGAAATTGTGCAGCACGGTTTCGCGGCCGTTGGCATCCAGTTTGAACACCACGCCGCTACCGTCCAGGTACTCGTTGGATTTGTTTCCGCCATAGGCAGTTGTGCCGTAAAGGTTCCCGCTGGCATCGCGATAAAGCGGCGCATAAGGGGATGCGCCATGCGGGAAGTTCTGAAAGCTATCGAGAACCGAAAAGGTTTGCTTTTGGGCGCCACTGGCGCCGAAAGCGCAAGCGAGCATGAAAAACAGGCTGTAAGTCTTCCGCACGACCCCTACCTCCGTGGGAAACCAATCTTTAAACCCTAAACCGGCGAAGGGCTGCTCTTGTCGAATCTACGATTGTAGGCGCTGCTGAATAACCGAAACTCTCTGCCATTCTGCGAACCGCCTCGGACGATGCCTTACAAAATAATAGATCAGTGCACCGATGATCTGGGTGAACACGATGATGAGAATCCAGACTATTTTGTCGTTTCCGGCGCTCGGCTCCTTAGTGGCGCAGTCCATCGGCATCCAGATCCAAAATGCGAAACCGGCCAAGAAGAGCAGGAGAACACAAAGTACGAAAGTGTGTATAGACTATTCATGTAAAACTCGTTCGTATTGTACGCCCGCAAAACACGAGAACGCAAGTAAAATCGAGTGCCGGCACGTTAGGCCAAGTCGGGGCTTCGACTCCATCAGCGCCTGGGCCACCACCGGCCGCCACCTCTCAAACAACTCACGCCGCTCGTCCATCGAAGGCGACGAATTGCTGCGGCGAACGGCGTCGAAGGGTCGAAGGAGAGAATAGAAAACCGGCTCGCCCGCGGCGTCAAGATGGACGATCTCGCCGTCCAGAACCGCATTTTCTCCTCGGCTGAATTCGGCCATGTTGCAGCAAAGTGCCGGCCATTCCGGCGAACCGCGCAGCCGTGACGCCATGTTCAGCGGCACGGCTGCGTGACCGGGTGGGTTAAGCTGCGCCGTGTTTACGCTCGAAATCCGCGAGGGTCATAGAGCCGCGGCGAATGTCTTCGATACTGTCCTGAATTTCTTCGATTTCGCCGGGGGAGAGGGGCTCGTCGGAGTCGAGAAGGGATTCCAGATAGCGCTGGGCGGCGTGTAAGTCGCTGGGTGGTGAAAGTTCTTTCCTGGCTGTCATGGGGACCTCCTACCTCTCAGTAGAGCACGGGACGGGCGGGGCGGGCTGACGCCCGCCTTGGGTGGGCTTATGCCCGCCTAAGATCGGGTCTGGAGACCCTCTGCAGGCGTGGACGCCTGCCCCACACGGCGCTCAGGGCCTGAGGGCGGGGAGTTTGGGCGCGGCGGGGAGCTTGGGGGGCACCAGTTTGTATCCCTTGGGAATCTGAAACAGAGACGCGGGCGGCTCCGCGCCTTTGGCGTTTTTCAATACGCTGCTTTTCAGGCTGGGCATTCCGGTGGCCTTGGTGAGGACCGGGATTTTCAGCTTGGTGTGGGTCCAGACCTCGAGGGTCTGGAGCTGGGCGGGCGGTTTGGGGGCGGTGGCTGGCTGCACTCCGGGTGCCTGCATTCCTGGCGCCTGCGGTGGCGCGGGCGGTTTGGGCAATGCGGGCGGCTTGGGCAGGGCTCCGAGCGGGGGCGCGGTGAATTTCGATGTGGGAAGCCCTTTCAGCGCGGGCGGGGCGGGAGGCTTGGGTGGCTGGAAGGTATACAGCTTGCCTTCGGTGGGATGGCCGCCGATGATCTTTGGGCCGAGATCCTTGACGTGGAGCAATGGGGAAGCCGGCGGCGCGGGCAGGTGCGGCAGACCGGCGGGAGGCGCCGGCGCGGTGGGCGGGGGCGGGGCGGAGGGCGCTTTGGGAGGCGCGGGCAGGATGTGGGCCTCACGCTTCACATGATCGAGCAGGATGGTTTGGTTTGCTCCGGGCTTCGCCCCGGGTTTCGAGATCAGTCCGGTTTTTCCGAAATCGAGATGGGTTTCGCCTTGACTGGAGCGAAACATTTTCCATTGATGGACCTGCGGCAATTTTCCGGGGGCGGCGTGCATTTCGGTTTCGTACTCGGTGCTGGCGGGGGGTAAGGGCGTGGGCATGGCGTCTCCTTCCGTTCATTATGACGCGTCTGGCGGGACTTAAGAGTCCCGCCTAAGATCGGGTCTGGAGACCCTCTGCAGGCGTAGACGCCTGCCCCACCGCTGCACGCTGAAGACGGTGGTGAAAAAGTAAGTTTCTGGAGGTAGGACCTAAATTCGGGGGATGCGAAATCTCCAGACCGCCGCCAGGGACGCGTTCTAGGGCATCTGGACGCGATGTTTTTTCGCGGATGTTTCGGCGCGCCCCGAAAACTTACTTTTTCACCACCGTCTGAAGCGTGCGCCACTTACAATGATCGTTTGTCAACGCTGCCCTCCATACTGTTTGGCGCTCTTTTCGCTCTGGCTTTGGCTTGGATGCTGGGCAACGTCTGCCTGCGGCGGCTGGCGGCGCCGTGGACCCTGGCATTGGCGGTGGGGGCAGCGGCGGAAAGCACGATCGTGTTTCTGATGCTGGTGGCGCACGACGGGCATCGGGGCCATTTCATTCTGTTGGGCGCGGTTTGCGCGGCGTTGTACTGGTGGATGGGGCGCGGCGGGGAGCGGCTGGCTGATCCGGTACAGGCGCGGGCGGACCGCGTCAGCTTGTACGTGGCGGGTGTGGCGCTGGCGTTCTATGGGGTGTTGTACCTGATTAACGCGCTGGCGCCGGAACTGGAGCCGGACGCCCTTGGGTATCACCTGGGACTGACGGCCGAGTACGTCCGGCTGGGCAGGTTTCCGCGGCGGGTGGGATTCTTCGAGATGGTCCCGCAAGGGTTGGAGATGCTCTTTGTGCCGGCCTTCGCGTTTGGACGGCATTCCGCGGCGAGGCTGGTGCATTGCGCTTTCCTGCTGGCGAGCGTGCCCTTGATGCTGCGGATCGGACGGCGGTTGGGATTGCCGGACAACGCAGCGCTGGCCGCGGCAGTGCTGTACTTCTGCGCGCCGGTGGCGGGGGTGGCGGGCACATCCGCTTATACGGACGCGGGCGGCGTTTATTTCACGCTGGCCACCTTTTACGCGCTGCTGGTGTGGCGCGACACGCGGGATATGCGGTACCTGGCGGTGGCGGGTTTGACGGCCGGGTTCTGCTACGCCATCAAGTTTCCGGGTGGGCTGGTGGCGGTGCTGGCGGTGGTTTTCGTGGTGGCGGTGGAGCGGAAGATTCGCATCCGGCAAGTGGCGCTGGTTGCGGGTACGGCGATGGCGATGGCGTCGCCATGGATTCTGCGTTCGCTGGATATGACGGGCGATCCGGTGGCGCCGCTAGCGAGCGGGATCTTCCACAACGCCTACTTTCATGCGTCGATGGAAGGGAGCCTGGCGACGTCGCTGGGATCGCTGGGGGCGGTTCGATGGTGGCGGGTCCCGTATGAGTTGATTGTGGGCGGGGCCTTTAATGGCACGATGGGGCCGGTCTTCTTCGCGCTGCCGCTGGGATTGTTGGCGCTGCGGAAGGGGGCGGGCCGCTTGTGCTGGGTGGCGGCGGCGCTGCTGGCGGCGCCATGGTTCTGGAATACGGGCGCGCGTTTTCTAATGCCCGCGCTGCCGTTTCTGGCGCTGGCGTTGGCGCTGGGCCTGGCGATCAGCTTGCCGCGACAGGCATTGTGGGTGCTGGTGGCGGTGCAGGCGGTAGGCTGCTGGCCGCAGACGATGCGGCTTTACCATCCGGCGTACACGTGGCGGCTGGAGCGGATCCCGTGGCGCGCGGCGCTGCGGATTCAACCCGAGCAAGAGTATCTGGCCGAGTATCTGACCGGTTACTATGTAGCTCGGCTGATAGAGGAGCATACGGCGCCGGGCGAGCGGATCTTCTCGATGATTCCGGTGCCGATCGCGTATACGGACAGAGAGGTGCTGGAATTCTGGCATTCGGCGGAGGCGGCGCAATTACGCGATACGTTGCGAGTGGGCCTGCGGACGAACGATACGACCTTCGACGTGAGGGCGCAATGGACGCCGCAGAAGATGCAAGGGATTCGGATTCGGGTGCCACAACGGTTGACAGCGGAGTGGGTGATTCACGAGATCAAGCTTTTCGCGGGCGAGGAGCGGGTTTATGGAAACCCGCAATGGCAACTGGACGCATGGCCCAATGTTTGGGAGCTGCCGCTGGCGTTCGATGGAAACATGGCGACGCGCTGGCACAGTTGGGAACCGCTGCGGGCGGGGATGTACGTGGAGGCGGATTTCGATCGCGAGTTGGAACTGAGCAGCGCGGTGATGACGTCGCCCACGGCATATTACCCGGTGACCTTCGAATTCTACGGGCGGGAACAGGATGGATGGCGTTTGCTGACGAGCCAGGCATCGGTGACGCAACGGCCGCTGGGGGATTTGAAAACGGCGGCGACGCGGGCGGTGCGGGCGGCGGGGTTCCAATATATTCTGACGGACGATAACATCAACGGGAACGGGTTGCTGGGCGCCACGGTCCTGGGACATGAAAGGGAGTGGGGGCTGGAGAAGACGGCCCAGGTGGGCTCGTTACTCCTGTTCCGGATAAAGTAGAGATCGGGCGATAGGGAGGCGATGATGGATTGGCATACTAAGGTGAGCTTTCCAGGCGAGAGCGCGGAGTATCGGGCGGCGCGAGAGAAGCTGCTGGCGGCCGAGCGCGACCTACGCACGAAGGTGGAGGAAGTGGCCCAGTTACGGCGCAAACTGCCGCTGGGCGGCGAGGTGCGGGAGGATTATTTGTTCGCGGAGACGGGGGCGGAGGTGAAGCTTTCGGAACTGTTCCGTGAGGGCATGGACACGTTGGGGATCTATAGCTTCATGTACAGTCCGGCGATGAAGCAGCCATGCCCGATGTGCAGCTCATTTCTGGATAGCTTGAACGGCACGGCTCCGCATGCGGGACAGCGGATGAACCTGGCGGTGGCGGCGAAGTCGCCGATCGAACGCATTCAAGAGTTTGCGGACGCGTGGGGATGGCGCAATCTACGGATGCTGTCGTCAGCCGGGAACACGTACAACCGCGACTATCATGCCGAGACAGCCGACGGCGGGCAACAACTTCCGGTGTTTAATTTGTTTGTACGGCGGGAGGGGAGGATCTACCACTCATATAACACGGAGCTGGCGTTCGAGAAGCCGGAGCCAGGGCAGAACGAACGACATATCGACATGATGTGGCCGCTTTGGAATTTACTGGATCTGACTCCGGAAGGGCGCGGGGATTGGTATCCGCGGCTCGGGTATTCGTCGCCGGTTGGTGGGCGACGAGTGTAAAGCTCTTTGCGAAATGTATAGAGAAACGAGAGTTTAACCTGCCAGACCGCCAAGGATTTGTGCAAACTCCAGAAGCCGGCTAAAAGCCGGCTGCGGGCAGAATTGCCCGCCCTCCAATTCGCGTGCCGGAAGAACTGATGAGTGCCGTGCCGACGGGGACTGACGGCGGGCGGGTATCCTGAAGGGAGGGCGGGCTCAGGCCTTCCCTTTCAGGAGCGATATGCCAGTTGAAGAGATCACGCCGGGCGTGGCGAGGATACGCACGCTGATTGCGAACATGTACCTGGTGGGCAGTCCGGGCGGCCCGTGGGTGCTGGTGGATACAGGGACACCGGGAAACGCGTCGCGGATTCGCGATGCGGCCGAACTGCGATTCGGAAAAGATGCGCGGCCGAGCGCGATTCTGCTGACGCACGGACACTGGGACCACGCGGGATCGGCGCTGGAGTTGGCCGAATATTGGGACGTGGACATTTACGCACATCGGCTGGAGCGGCCTTTTCTGAGCGGCAAGTCGTCGTATCCACCGAAAGATCCGATGGCGGGCGGCGCATTCTCGTTCATGTGCCGGTTCTTTCCGAGCCGGACGGCGAACCTTGGCGACCGGCTGCGCGATCTGCCGGAAGGCGGCGAGGTGCCGGGGCTGGTGGGTTGGCGTTGGCATTTCACGCCGGGTCACGCGCCGGGACATGTGGCCTTCTTCCAGCGATACGAATCGGTGTTGCTGGCGGGGGATGCGTGCGTCACGATGGACCTGGATTCGGCGATGGGGATGATCGCGCAGGAGCCGCGGATCTCGCGGCCGCCGGCGCCGTTTACATACGATTGGGACCAGGCGCAGCGGTCGGTGGAACTGATGGCCGATTTGCGGCCGGCGGTACTTTGCACGGGCCATGGAGAGCCGATGAGCGGGCCGGCGGTAGCGGCGGGACTGGCGGAACTGGCGCGCGATTTTCCGAGACCTGGGCGCGGCCGTTATAGCCAGGAGCCGGCGCGGGCGGACGAGACGGGGGTGACCTTCGTGCCTCCGGCGGCGCCCGATCCGGCGCCGAAGATCGCGGCGGCGGCGGGATTGGCGGCGATGGCGCTGGGGGCGGTGATGGTGCTGTCGCGGCGGGGCGGGAAGTAAGCGGACTGTCACGCTTCGGCGAAGAGCGGGTTCTCGAGAACCCGCGCAGACCTAGAGGTCTGCCCCACATTCGAGCTACAAGATACAATCGGCTCGTGAACAGACGACGAATTCTGGTAACGGGCGGCGCGGGGTACATTGGGGCGCACACGGTGCGGCTGCTGCGGCGACGGGGGTATGAGGTTACCGTGGTGGACGATCTCTCGCGGGGTTACCGCCATAATGTAGAAGCCGGCAGCTTCCACCAATTGCGTGTGCAGGAGACCGAGGAAATGGTCCGCCTGCTGGCGGGGCAGGACGCGGTGATTCATTTTGCGGCGTTTATCGCGGTGGGCGAATCGATGCGCGTGCCCGAAATTTACTTTGAGAACAACCTGTGGGGCTCGCTATCGCTGCTGATGGCGATGCTACGGGCGGGGGTGAAGCACCTGGTCTTCTCTTCCACGGCGGCAGTGTACGGGACGCCGCACGCCTCGCCAATTCTGGAGACGTTTCCGATTGCTGCGGTGAATCCTTACGGTGAATCGAAGGTGATGGTGGAGACGCTGCTGCGGTGGTTCGATAGCATCCACGGGCTGCGGAGCGTGTGTCTGCGCTATTTCAATGCCTGCGGAGCCGATCCGGACGGCGGGCTGGGGGAGGAGCACGATCCGGAGACACACCTGATCCCGCTGATGTTGCGTGCGGTGGCCAGCGGAAAGCCGTTCACGGTGTTCGGCAACGACTACGATACGCCGGACGGGACGTGTATCCGGGATTATATTCACGTCAACGATTTGGCGGAGGCACACATTCTGGCGGTAGAGACGTTGCTGGCGGGCGGGACATCGGACCAGTTCAACGTGGGGACCGGCAGCGGTCATTCGGTGCTGGAGATGATTCGCGGCGTGGAGGAAGTTACGGGGAAGAAAGTTCCATACGTGGTGGGCGCGCGGCGGGAAGGCGATCCGGCGGCCCTGGTGGCGAATGCGGACAAACTGCGGACGGTGTTGCGATGGACACCGCGATTCGCAAAGATCGAGGACATCATCGCATCGGCGTGGGAGTTTGAACAGCGCCGGGAGCGGGGTTGAACGATGAAATGGCTGACAGCGTTTCTATGCGTGTGTACTATGCTTGCACAATCGTCTTATGACTTATTGTTGAAGGGCGGCCGGGTGATCGACGGCAAGAACAAGATCGGCGAAGTCATGGACGTAGCCATTGCGGGAGGCCGGATCGCCGCGGTGGCGGCTAACATACCGGCCGAGAGAGCCGCCAAGGTGGTGGATGTGACGGGGTTGTATGTCACACCAGGGCTGATCGACATGCACGTACACGTTTACGCCGGTACGGGCCAGCGAGGCGCTTACTGCGGCGATAACAGCGTGTATCCCGACGGCTTTACTTTCCGTACAGGAGTTACCACGGTAGCGGATGCGGGCAGTTCCGGGTGGCGCAATTTTCCGGACTTCAAAGATCGCGTGATCGATCGGGCGAAGACGCGCGTGCTAGCTTTCCTGAACATCGTAGGAAGCGGGATGGCGGGGGCGGTGGAGCAGGACGTACGCGAGATGGATGCGAAGGCGGCGGCCGAGATGGCGATGCGTTACAAGGATACGATTGTGGGCATCAAGACGGCGCATTACGCGGGCCCGGAGTGGACGGCTGTGGAGCACGCCGTGGAGGCGGGCACGCTGGCCAATATTCCGGTGATGGTGGACTTCGGCACGTTCCGGCCGGAGCGTCCCTTTCAGGAATTGGTGCTGAAGAAACTGCGTCCGGGCGATATCTATACGCACACTTATCTCAGTTGGGTTCCGATGCTGGACGACGACGGGCGGATCCTGCCGTATCTATTCGAAGCGCGGCGGCGCGGCGTGATTTTCGACGTGGGCCACGGCGGGGGAAGTTTTCTGTTCCGCCAGGCGGTGCCGGCGATGCGCCAGGGATTCGGGCCGGATTCGATCTCGACCGATTTGCACATCGGAAGCATGAACGCGGGGATGAAAGACATGCTCAACGTGATGTCGAAGTTTTTGAACATGGGCATGCCGCTAGAGGAAGTGATCCTGCGTTCCACGTGGACGCCGGCGCGCGAGATTCACCACGAAGAACTGGGCAATCTTTCGGTGGGGGCCGTGGCGGATGTGGCCGTACTGCGGGTGGAGGAAGGGCACTTCGGATTTGTGGATACTTATGGGGCACGGTTGCAGGGGACACGCAGGCTGACTTGCGAGTTGACGCTGCGCAATGGCCGGGTGGTGTGGGATTTGAATGGGATTACGCGGGAGAACTGGGACAAATTGGGTAAGTACCTGGCGCAAGGGGACGGCGCTTGGGACGGGACGTTGGGGGGCGAGATCAGGAAGCGGAAGTAGGGCTTCGCGGCCGGCAGAAAATCTCAAGAGGCGGGTCTGGAGACCCGCCGCAGGCGTAGACGCCTGCCCCACAGCGTGGACCTCGGTCACACGGCGAGATATTTAATCCTCACGTTACAAATCTATTAGTTAGCTGGCAGCGCGGTCTATTCACGTGGAGGCGGATGTTAGCCTCAAATCGGGAACAGGCTTGCGCGAAGCCAGGGTGAGATGCTTAGAAACGGATACGAGCGGCCTCTTCATCGGTTATTCGGGTACGCGCCGCTTCCTTCCCAACAGATCTTTCACGATTGCAGGTCGCGATTTAAGGGCTTCTCGGGACCGGTGGCATCGGGCAAGAGCCAAGCATTGTGTTTTGAGGCGCTCAGCCTGTCGTACATAAACCGCGGCAGGCTGGGCCTGCTCGGCGCGCCGACCTATCCGATGTTACGGGATGCCACGCAGGCGGCGTTGTTTTCACTTTTGGACAAAGAAGAGATTCCGTACCAATACAACAAGGGCGAGAACATGCTCACGCTGCAAGAGAGCGGGTCGCGAATCATCTTCCGGCCGGTGGACGACTTTGAGCGGCTGCGGGGCACCAACCTGGCGTGGTTCGGACTTGACGAGCTGACTTATTCTCCGGAGGGTGCGTGGTTACGGCTGGAGGGACGGCTGCGCGACCCGAGCGCGAACAGACTGTGCGGGTTCGCGGCGTGGACGCCAAAAGGCTATGACTGGGTGTACCAGAAGTTTATCGCGGACCCGGTGGCAGGATACAGCGCGGTTATCGCGAAGCCGCATGAGAACAGCTATCTGCTGGACAAGGTGCCGGATTTCTACGAGCGGCTGAAGAGCAGCTACGACGACACATTTTATCAGCAGGAAGCGCTGGGTCAGTACCTAAGCTTGCAAGGGGGGCTGGTATACAGCGCATTCCGCCGCGACGAGCACGTGACTGGGTTGACGATCAACCCAAGCCTACCGCTGTTATGGGCGCTCGATTTCAATGTGGACCCGATGTCATCGGTTGTGATTCAGATCGAGGGCGGAACAGTATGTGTACTGGCGGAAATCGTCATCCGGCACGCCAGCACACAGGAAGCGTGCGAGAGATTCGAGGAATGCTTTCCCAGCCATGGCGCGGGGGTGGTGATTTACGGGGACGCGTCGGGGAACAGCCAGCACAGTACGGGACACTCGGATTACCAGATCGTACGCGATTATTTCAGGATGAACTACGGCGCCCGAGTGACATACAAAGTGCCGAAGACAAATCCGAGCGTGCGGGAGCGGGTCATGCTGACGAATGCAAAGCTACGCTCGGCTAGCGGGGAGGCACGACTGCGGGTGGACCCGGCGTGCAAGGAGTTGATCAAGGATTTCGAGCAGGTGACATACCAGGCGGACAGCAACGCAATCGACAAGGAGAAGGATCGCCGGCGAACGCATCTATCGGACGCGCTGGGTTACCTGTTATGGCAGGAATGCAGGCCGCAACCGGGGATCGGCGAGCGCCGGGAGCGGCTGATCTGAGGAGCAGATGGTAAACATCGACCGGGAGCACCCTGAATACACCGCCAAGAAGGCGATGTGGAAAAAATACCGGGATCTTTACGCCGGCGGCGAGCAGATGCGGGAGAACGCATTTGAGTACTTAGTCCGGCGGCATAAAGAGCCGCACGAGATCTTCGCGGAGCGGTTGAGCCGAGTATTCTATGAGAATTATATCGGCTCGATCGTGGACTGGTACGCCGCTACGCTGATGCGGCGCGAAGCGGCACTGATTTTCGATGGCAGCGACGAGGCGGCCAAAGAGTTTTACAACGCATTTGCGGAGGACTGCGACCTGAAAGGGACATCGATCGCCGAGTTCTTCCGGCAGCGGATCGTGCAAACGCTGGTGCAGGGCCGCAGCTATATCGTGGTGGATTTTCCGCGGTCGGCGGTTTCAGCCAGTAACCGCGCGGAAGAAGATGCCGTGGGGCGGTCGCGGGCATACCTGGTGGATTACTCGCCGGAAGAAGTTATCAACTGGAGCTACGACGATCGCGGAGGGTTGGAATGGGCGGTGATCCGGACGTCGTCGCTGCGTAAGTCGAAAGTAACGGAGAGCGAATGGGCGCGAGAGAACCGGTGGATCTACTACGACCGGCAGAACTATCAAGTGTACCAGCAACTGAAGAACCAGGAAATCCGGCTGGTGGACGAGGGGCTGCATGGGCTGGCGGGGCAGAGCCGCGTACCGATCTTCGAATTGCGAGTGACCGAGGGGCTGTGGCTGATGAACAAGTCGGCGCTGCTGCAGTTAGAACACTTCAACAAGTCGAACGCGCTTTCGTGGGCGCTGACGATGGGGCTGTTTGCATCGCCGGTGATTTATTCCGAACGGGAGTGGAACCAGATTGTGGGGGAATCCTACTTCATCCAACTGGCGCCGGGGGACCGGTTCGGGTGGGCAGAGCCGGAGGGAAAAGTATACCAAATCGCGGCCGATAATCTGATTCAGCTCAAGGACGAGATATACAGGGTGTGCTACCTGATCACGCACGCGGCGGGGTCGGAATCTTCCGGGCAGCACCAATCGGGCGCCAGCAAGCAGCGCGATTTCAGCATTACGCAGGAGGTGCTGCGGGCTTACGGCGACGCGGTGAAGCAAAGCATGAAACAGATTCTGCGAGCGATTGCGACGGCGCGGCAGGACAACATCGCGATCGATGTTTCGGGGCTAGACGAGTTCGACATCGCGGATTTCAGCAATGAACTGGACGACGCGCAGAAGCTACTAAGCCTGGGAATCCAATCGGAGACGTTGAAGAAGCAGGTCTTCAAGAAACTGGCGTTCAAGTTTCTTTCAGACGTGCGGCAGGAAATCAAGACGCAGATTGCGGAAGAGATCGAGGCGCAGAGCTGAATCGCGGCTCGGGGAGAAGGGGCGTTATGGAAGACACAGACGTGCAAGCGATCGTGAAGCAGGCCATACAGGAGTTCTTGCAGGAGCAGCAGGCGAAGAGCGAGCCGGCCTACAAGACGGAACTTGTGGAGGAACGCAAGCGCCGTGAACAACTGGAGCGCCGGCTGAACGAGGTAGAAGAAGAGAGCAAGCGGAGCCGGCAGGCGGCGGAACAAGCCGAGAGGAGCGCGGCCATACGGGCCGAACTGCAACGCCTGGGCGTGGCTAAAGTGGACCTGGCTTACCGGGCGGTACACGAGGGTGTGTATCGTACGGAGGATGGGCGGCTGCTGGCCCACGGCGAAGATGGCGAAGTGGGGCTGAAGGAGTACCTGACCAACTTTGTCAGTGAGAATCCGGAGTTTCTACCGGCGAGGATATCCGGAGGGTCGGGGATCACAGCGGCACACAAGGCGCCACGGGAAGGCACGGAGAGCGTGGATATAGACCGGATCCGGCCGGGCATGAGCGCGGAAGAGATGGAACGGGTGCGGAAAGAGATTCTACGAGTAGCTTCGCAGAACTTACGCGGTATCTAGAGGGGAAAAGCCGGCTAAAAGCCGGCTGCGGGCAGGATTGCCCGCTCCACATACGCAGCAACGACAGGCAGTAATGCCTGATTTCAATCGAGAGAGGCAAGAAATGGCGACAATTACTTCAGCTAACGTGGCCAGCGCGATCGTAAAGCTGGTAGCGGCAGACGCATTGCCCGCGCTGGTCGGGAACCTGGTGATGGGTAACCTGGTGAACCGCGACTATGAACCGGTCCTGGCGCAGGCCGGGGATACGGTGAACATCCCGATTCCTCCGGTGCTGGTAGCCAACAACATCGCGGAAGGCGGGCAAGTGCAGCCGCAGAATCCGAATTTGGGGAATGCGCAGATTGTCTTGAACACACACGCCGAGGCTACGTTCCAGATTCCGGACGTGACCAAGGTGCTGGCGGTTCCGGACTTACTCCAGGTCTACATGCAACCGGCGGTGGTGGCGATCGCGGAGAGCATCGAGACAAGCCTGCTGAACCTGTTTGCCGGGTTGACGGCAAACACGCCGGTGGGCACACCGGGGACGCCGCTGGTGGAAGCGGTGATCGATCAGGCGGAGAGCGCACTGTTCTCGGCCAAGGTTCCGCCGTCGGAACCGAAGTACATGGTGGTGGACGCCGCAACTTACTCGGCACTGAGGCAAATCGACCGATTCAGCGAATTCCAGACAGCGGGCGAGGCGGGTTTGCGGGCCTTGATCGACGGAGCGGTGGGAAAGATCAAGGACTTCTTCGTGATGCGGTCGCAGTATGTGGCGCATACGGGCAGTTCACCGCTGACAACGCATAACCTGGCGTTCACAAAGCCGGCGATCGGTCTGGTGATACGGCGGCTGCCGCAGCCTTTGTACGGAACGGGCGCCGTGGCGCACTACGCGGAGATGGGCAACTTCGGCATGCGAGTGGTGATGAGCTACCAGCCGAACACATTGGCCCAGCAATTCACGGTGGACGTGCTGTATGGGTGCGCGGTAATCCGGAACAACTTCGGCGTACAAGTGAACTCATAGCGAACGGCGAAGTGCGGAACGCAGGCGCGGGACGAATCGCAGGGGGCCGGGAAGGCCGGCCCCACAAGGGTGAACAGCATGGATTTACAAGTCTATTACAAAAAGATTCGGACGATGGAGGAGAGCCTCAAAGATCCAGCGATCGTGCTGGTCAGCCTGGAAACTCCGGATGGCGGGCGAGAAGGAGTGCGCACCGAAGTTCCGCGGCGGATTGCGGCGCGGATGGTTGTAGAAGGCAGCGCGCGCCTGGCGACTGCCGATGAGGCGCGGGAGTTTCAAGAGCAAAAAGTGGAGGGCAAGCGGCAAGCGGAGCAACTGGCGGCGGCATCGCGCATGCAGTTCGCCGTGATTTCGCCGAATGAACTGCGCCGGCTCAAGAGCGGAGCGCAGGCGGGTAAGGACTAGGCGGCGGCATCGATGGCGCTATTCATAGACGGCGTATCGACCATCCAGAATCTGGCGGCACAGGACAGTTCCGTCCTGGGCACGGCGCAGACCGAGAACATCGATCTCAGCACCAAGCTTGCCCTGGCGCTTGAACAACTGGGGATTGAACTGACTACGCTCATCGAGCGAAGCCACGCGTGCGGGTGGCAGTTCCGGCTGCAACCGAACCCGCAGTTGAACAATATTGTGGTGACGCCGGCGCTGCAATTCTGGCATGTATTCCAGACGCTGGCGCTGGCCTTTCAGGACGCTTACTTCAATCAATTGAACGACAGGTATAAAGGTAAGCGCGACCAATTCCAGCAACTCGCGAAGTGGGCCATGGAGAAGCTGATCCAGACCGGACTGGGGATCGCTACGGATCCGATTCCGCAGGCGTCCGCACCGCAACTTACTTCGATTGCGGGCGGTGAAGAGGCCGCGACCTACTGTGCGAGCGTATCGTGGCTGAACGCGGAGGGCCAAGAAAGCCAAGCGAGCAACCCGAGCACGCTGATGGTGGCGGCGGGAAACGCGCTGGTAGTCCAGCCCGTCGCGCAACCCACGAATGCGGCGGCATGGAATGTCTACGTGGGGCTATCGCCGTCGGCGATGGTGTTACAGAATCCGCTGGGCCTGGCGCTCGACCAGGTATGGGTACAAGCGGGTCCGGTAACCACGGCGGGGCGATCGCCGGGAAACGGGCAGGGACCTAGCTACCTGATGGCGCTACCGAGATTGATGCAGAGGGGTTAGACAATGGCATGGGTTGGGAGCACCGTAACGGCGCGGGTGGTGACGCTTCTTAGCGCGCCGGAAGGTTTGAATGCCTCCGTGGCGACGTTGGCGCAGGCGGCGAACGCCATCCTGGCGCCGGTCGGAGAGAACCAGCTTCTGGCGCAAAACGTTTCGATCGAGTTGGCGGAACGCAGCACAGACGTGCAATATCCGACTGTCAGTGTGTACTGCGAGAAGATCGTGAACCAGCTTAAGGAGAAGTTCAGGAACTTCTCGGGCAAAGCGGGGATGGCGGTGGAAGTGCGAGTCTCACAGGACCGGCTATGCGGAATCGAGCAGCAACTTCAGATGTACGTGGATGCCGTAACGCAGGTGCTGGATCAAAACCGTGGCGATTGGGGCGAAGGGATGTACTACGTGGGATGCTATGAAGCCGTTATTGGGCCGGTGAAGAACGGCGGTCAGAACTTTATTCAAGCCGGGAAGGTCACCTTCGAGGTGGGAGTGAGCGACTAAGCCTTATGTCATCGTATATTTCATCCAATGCGAACCGTTTCTACACGGGGCTCGAGAGCAGCTACGGACAGACGCCGGCGATCACGGCCGGGAACCGGTTTCCGGCGGTAAAGCTGACGGCTAAGAACCAGTTAGAAAAGGCCGACCGGCGGGACAAAACGGGAAGCCGGACGTTCGTAGGAATACCGGCGGGTTTACGGCGCACGACGAGTTTCGACCTGACCACTTACATGACGAGCTGGGCGGGACAGAATACGGGGCCATCGTACGGTCCACTCTTTCAGGCGAGCATGGGCGCTCAGCCGAGAATGTACGGGGGAGGGGCGGTGGCGGCGGGCGCGAGCGCCAGTACGGTGGTGTTCGCAGGGCCGCACGGGTTGGTTGTGGGCCAAGGCGTGTCATGCAACGGCGAGATGCGGTTTGTCACGGCTATCGCGAGCGAGACGGCCGTGCAGGTAAACGCGCCTTTCTCCAGCGCGCCGGCGGCGGGGACGGAAATCGCGCCGAGTGTCTCCTATTTTCCGGCGACCGAATTGCCCAGTGTCAGTCTGTTCGACTACTGGGATCCGTACACCGCGCTGCAACGAATTCTGTGCGGCGCCGCGGTTGACCGGATGACCATCAAGGTGAATGGCGATTTTCATACGTTCGAGTTCGAAGGTATGGCGCAAGACCTGCTTGACAATTCCAGTTTCGAAGGGGGGATGGGAGGTATGAGTGCCTTCCCCATAGAGCCTGCCCTGGGAGCGTTCGACTACGCGATTGTGCCGGGTAACATGGGCGAGGCGTGGCTGGGCAGTACGCCCGGGCAGTTCTACACGATTACGAGCGGGACGTTTCAATTAGACAACAGCCTGGATATGCGGTCGAAGGAGTTCGGGAGCAACCTGCCGCTGGCCATCGCGCCCGGGCCGAGGTCAGTGACAGCGGCGTTCAGCCTTTACGAACTGGACGACGCGGCCACGCAGGGCCTGTACCAGGCGGCCCGGCGCCAGTCGCCGGTCAGCTTGATGTTTCAACTGGGTCAGCAGACCGGGCAAGTGATGGGCGTCTACATGATGAGCGTGGTGCCGGTAGTGCCGGAGTTCGACGACGGCGATAACCGGCTGCAATGGAAATTCCAAGGGTCGAAGGCGCAGGGGACGGCGGACAACGAGATCGTGGTGGCATTCGGGTAGTCGAACGGCGGGCTAAAAGCCGGCTGTCCAGTTCTCAATAGCTGAGGCGGATGATGGAATATACGAGCTCGGAAACGGTTAGTTCTTTAGTGGCGGCGGGGGTGAGGTACACGGTCGCCAAGATTTCGTTTGGGCGCCGGGTGGAACTGACCCGCCGTATCCGGGAGTTGGCGGGCCGGAAGGAATTCGCGGAGGCCGGCGATACACCCAACGAAAAGATGGAAGCCGCGCTGCTGGCGTCGGAGATCGACCGCATCTACCTGCTGTGGGGTCTGCTGGAAGTGACAGGTCTCGAGTTGGATGGGCAAGCAGCAACGCCAGACTCACTCGCGGCGAGCGGGCCCGAAGAATTATTCCGGGAAGCGTTGGCCGCGGTGAAGCGGCAGTGCGGGCTCTCAGAGGCCGAAAGAAAAAACTGATTGCCGCACTTCATTTTCAATTGTCCAACCAGGCCGGTTGGGAGTGCGGTACTTGCCGTCGCGCCGGCCTGGAAATGAGGCGCAGGTGCGGATGGATGCCGGGAGCCCTGGAGACGCGGGAACGCGTCGTGTGGGCGAGAAACAACGCGGCGAGCACGACGTGCCCGAAGTCGTTTATCACGGCAGAGAGCATGGCGTGGCTGGAGGAGTATCTGGTGCGGCGCAAGTTAGGACAACGAGGGATCGACGGACTGGGGGCGCGCGAGGTGGAAGCGTTTCTCATCCTGGAACACGAACTCGCCGAGGTGAACCGGGCCGGCGGGAGGGGAAAAAATGGCTAGCGCATCACAACAATCACTGCTCACCGCTTTCAATCAAGCGTCCGGCAACCCGGCGAGCGGATCGTCTTCCGCGACCGAACAGGGGTTGATCGACGCTTTGGGGCAAGCCGCGGAAACGATCGATGCGCAGACGCAGGCAACGTCGGCCAACACCGACGCCCTTGGGCTGAATAGCCAGACGAAGAGTTCCAGCAGCGGCGACGAGGTATCCGATGTGCTGAGCGCGGCCAGCGGGTTACTGGGTGGCGGACTTAGCCTGATGCCGCTAGTATCGCTGTTTTCGAGTTTATTCGGCGGGGGACAGTCTCAGCAACCTACTCCCCTTGCACCTTATTCGCTACCGCCCTCGCTGAACCTGGAGTCGACGACGAACGACCAGGACGTGGTTTGGGGCGAGAACGGATTGCCACGCGCGGCGAGCGGCGGTGCGAGTGGAACGCAACAAATCACGGTGCAAGTGCAAGCCATGGACAGTCAATCCTTCTTAGATCACAGCGACGATATCGCGCAGGCCGTGCGGCAGGCGATGTTGAACATGAGCTCGCTGAACGATGTGGTGAGCAATCTCTGACAGCCATGTTTCCCCAGCTAAAAACCGGCGCCGTGATGCAGTATCCGGCGAAGAGAACACTGCAGTTCAACACCGACGCCATCCGGTTTTTGGATGGCACGGAGCAACGCTTCCGCGATAATCCTTCAGTGCTGCATCGATGGACCATCCAACTCGACCTGCTGGACGAATCCGAACTCACGGCGCTCGACCAATTCTTCATATCGAACCAGGGCAGATTCGGCAGCTTCGAGTTCACGGACCCGTGGGACGGAACGGTGTATCGGAGTTGCAGCATGGCGCAAGATAGCTTCGCTTTCCAGCTTAGCGGCGAGATGCGGGGCAAGACGACCGTTACCGTCTGTGAGAACAGAACCTAAGATGATTTATTTTCCGCAATTATCGTCGGGCGCAACCGGCCAGTTTCCGATGACACGACGCCGCGAGAACCGGACTGTGGTGAATCAAAGCCAGCAAGGCTACCAAGTAAAGCTGGCGGACGCGGCGGCGGCCGTCACGGATTGGCATTTGTCGTTCGAGGAAATGAGCGACCAGGAACTGGCTGCGCTGGAAGCGCTATTCCAGGCGGCCGAAGGACGTCTGACACCGTTCACTTTCCTGGATCCCACCGACAACCTGCTGGCGTGGAGCGAGCAACTGAGCCAACCTGTCTGGCAGGCGAGCACGCTGCTGGCATTGACCGCAGGCGTCGCGGACCCCATGGGAGGCACAGCCGCCTATCAAGTGAGTAATCCGACGGCTGCGACTTTGACGATGCAACAATCGATCAGTGCACCAGCGTCGCTGGACTACTGTCTGAGCCTTTATGCGCGCAGCAACCAAAGCACGGCGTTGGGGCTGGTGCGCGGGTCAGAGACCGACGTGCGAGCCATCAGCCCGCAGTGGACGCGACTGATTTCCGCGGGGCGACTGCCGGATACCGCCGATTCCATCAGCTTTGGAATTGGGTTGGCGCCAGGCAGCATTGTGGACGTCTTCGGGATGCAGGCGGAAGCGCAGATTGCGGCCTCACTCTATAAGCAGACCGCCGAGACGGGCGGCGTGTACCCGAACGCGCGATTTCGGGATGACGTACTGACTATCACGACGGTTGGGCCGAGCCGCCATTCCTGCGAACTGGATATTGTCAATGTTGAGTATCTATGATCTGAAAGAGTTGGCGGTGACGGACACTCCGCTGCTGCTGTTCCAGTGCGTCTTGCAGAACGGGCAGGCGGAGTACTGGAGCACGCACCAGGTGACCTACAGCGGCAATACATACGCGCCACGGGTGATGAAGCACAACGTGTTTGCGGTGCAGACGTCGTCCGATCAGGGGGTGGATGCGATTCCGCGCGTGTCACTGTCGATGGCGAACGCCGATTCTTACTTCTCGGAATTGGAGCGATCGGTGGGGTGGAAAGGCGCCACGTTAACCGTGACGTTTCTGTTCTACAACCTGCTGGAAGGAGCGGCGACGTCGAACGCGGCGGTATTATTCCAGGGGATCGTCAATCCGCCCGACCAGAGTACGGAATCGCTCTTCCAGTTGTCGGCGGTGAACTGGATGAACATGCAGAACGTGCTGCTGCCGCCGGTCCGGATCCAACGGCGGTGCCCGTGGCTGTTTCCGTCCACGCCACAGCAGCGGCAGGAAGCGGTCAGTGGGGGCGGGAGCGGGCCGTACTCTATGTTCTATGCGTGCGGATATTCGCCCGATCAGACGGGCGGGGCCGGCGCCATGGTGGGAGGCGCGCCCTATACCGCATGCTCGTACACGCGCGTCGATTGCGAGGCGCGCGGCATGTTTTCCGATCCGGCCCGGTTTGGCGGATTGGAGTTTGTGCCGTCATCGATTCAAGTGCGGAGTTACGGCAGCGGATGGCAGTACGCCGCGGTGGAAGACAACATCGCGATCTATAACGACTTTGTACCGCTGTTATACGGCACCGCCTGGTATTATCCTCCCATCGTATTCTCGCGGAATGACGGCAATTTGACCTACATGGAAGTGCTGCTGGGGATGGGTCCCATCGAGGATGTGCAGATGGTGCTGGTGAACCAGATTCAGATACCGGCCGGGCAAGCGGGGCAGAACATGACCGCGACGGGCTGGTATAACGTGATCAGCACCGGCGGGCGGAACGGCGCTTTCGATCCCAATTTCCTGGACGCGGCGGGCAAACCGGCGGGAGATCCTTATGGCAGCATGGCATATCTGTCGGTGGTTGTGCCAAATCAAATCAGCAATGGTCAGTCGCTACCCACCGTGCAGGTTCTGGCGGAGGGGTTACAACTGCCAATTCATGGCCTCGACGGCAGTTACCAGGGTACACAGTTCACGGCTAATCCGGCATGGATTCTGCTGGATATTCTGCAACGCAGCGGGTGGGGGACTGGAAACATCGATCTGACGACATTCGCGGCAACGGCGGCGTATTGCGACCAACAGATCCAGGCACAGGACCTGAGCGGCAACAGCATCATGATCGCGCGGTTCCAGTGTAATGTTTGCCTGCAGCGGCGGCGCAACGCGGCGGACACGATCCGCGGCATCCGGAACGGGGCGAGGTTGCTATTCACTTACAGCGTGGGCGGATTACTGCAGTTACAAGTGGAGAACTCCATTGCGCTGCAGCAGCCGGTTCAGACGGCGTGGAGCAATAGCACGGAACCGCTGAACGGTGGATGGCCGGCCTATGAGTTTAGCGACGGTTCGATGGGCACTGCGAACATTTTGCGCAAGGCAAACGGAGAGCCGAGCGTGCAAGTGTCGTCGCGGAGCATCGCGGACACGCCGAACCTGGTGACGGTGGAGTTTCAAGACGCGTTCAACGGGTATCAGCAGGATAGCTTGCAGACGGTCGATGTAGGCGATGTGCAGCTCACGGGGCAAGCGATCACGACCACGCTTATGGCTCTGGGAATTCCGAACTACGATCAGGCCGCGCGCATCTCGCAGTTTACGCTGGACAAAGCAATCGGTGGTAATACGTATGTCACGTTCGACACGAGCGTTAAGGCGTTGGGTCTGCGGCCCGGCGACATTATTGCCGTAACGTACCTTAAAGAGGGTTTTGAACGGCAACCCTTTCGCATTACCAAAATCGCTCCAGGCGTCAACTACCGGATTACGACGATCACGGCGCAGATTGAACAGGACGATTGGTACGAAGATACGAACGGCCAGATCCCCGGAGGCACGGGAGCCGGTTCGCAGCCGGCCGCCGGAGTGAACGTGCCGCGTCCGCTGCTGGGCAATGCGATCGATTCGAGTGGTGAGCCCGAATACGGGATCGCGGAGAGTTCGAGCGGCACAGGCGATGGCGGCATCGACGAGGAACTGACGGTGAGTTTCGCGGTGCCTGCGACGATCGCTCCAGGCGGGCCGGGGATACCCTTGGTGAGTTTGGCGCCCATGATCGGGGCGGGCGGATCACTGACCGGCAGCCAGGCGCTTTATTATGCGGTGAGCGCAGTGGATTCGGCCGGAAATGAAAGCATGCTTTCTTTCGTGATCCTGGCCAGCATACCGGCGGGATCCGACACAAACAGTGTCACGCTGACGGGTTTGAGCTTCGACGCGAACACGGTAAGTTTCAACGTGTACCGTGGGCCCAATCCGCAACAGTTGAGCCGCATCGCATCCAGCCAGACCTTGAGCAGCACCTTCACCGATACCGGACTGCCGGGGCAGGTGTGGGTGCCACCCGATCCGAATTTCGATCATGCCAATTTTTATTGGCGGACGGAATTGCAGCCTCCTTATGCCGCGACTATTGCCACCAGCAACACGGTTGGCAACGGCACGGCGGAAATGGAAGGCGCCAATTATACCGGCATGGTCGTGAGGATTTTGAGCGGCACGGGACAAGACCAAGAGAGCACAGTTCTGTCGAACGACGCGACTACGCTTACGCTTACACGTCCGTGGGTGGTGCAGCCGGATGCCACCAGCCTGTTTGTAGTGGCCGAGGCGGCGTGGCACTTTGCAGCTACGGGAAAGGCCAGCCCGGTCGTGTTTCAGATACCCAATGAAACCGGTGTAACGTTGCACATACAGGGCAGAGGGGCCAACGTGAACAACCTGGAGGGCCCGCCCTTGTTGTCAACATTGACCCGGTGGACCATAGGTGGCGGGGGACGCGGCGACATAGCGGCGCCGCCGCAGCCGGTGTTTGGGCTGGGCACATCGCCGCTCCAAAGGGGCACACTGTTACTGAGCGGCGTATCTTTCCCGACACTGACAAATACCAGCAGCGTGACGGCGGGCACTTTGACCGTCTATTACTGGGACGAACTGGCCGGGGGCACGCCGTATTCGTTAGCTGAGCAGATGGCCGCCGCCGACACTGTATTGAATCTGGCCCAGGCGGGCACCGCGACGGTTGGCTCATTTGTGCAAGTGGAAGCGGAAGTGATGGAAGTGACTGGGGCCGCGAACGGTGGGCAACAATATCAGGTGACCCGGGGCATGCATGGCACCATGGCGGTGACGCATGCGGCGCAAATTGCGGTATACGAATTATCGAGCGGCGTTACCGTGGTTCCCTTTCCGATGGACTTCTTCGGGAGCCCGCTGAGCGGCAACTGGAGCTATCCGATCGCATTGCCGAACACGAAGGTGGCCAGCGCGGAATTCTTCGTGACGAACGCTATAGGCAACAGCCCGGCGGCTGCAGTTGCCCTCACGCAATCGGCGAATTCCGGATTGCGAAGTCTTTCCGGTGGCCAGTACTCGTTCCAGGTTCAAGGATTTTTGGCGGTGGACAGCGACCCGGCGCCCAATGTGATCGTGGAAGCGGCACATGCGGTACAAGATGTGTACGCAACGGTGAAGCAGCCTCCCGTGGGAGGCCCGATTGTCATTGACTTGTGTCAGAACGGTTCGCCATATTGTACGCTCACGATCCCGGATGGCGCGGCCGTTTCAGCGAGCGTGGATGGCTTCGGGCTGCCATTGCTGGCGCAGGCGCAGCTCAGCATGGCGATTACCGGGGTGGGGCAAACCAGCCCGGGCTCGGACCTGACAGTAATCTTCCGATTGTGACCCGTAGGGCCAAAACGCATGACATCCCTTCAGATACTCACTCCCAACCAGGATTTGCAGTGCTATTTCTATCAGCCGTCGGCGGTGGCGGCTTTGAGCGCCACGAGTCCGGGTGGTTTCACCGTGTCGGGTTGCTGGCGCGCGCAGGGCGACTGGGCTGTCGTCGAATGGAACAGGGACAACGTCTTCGAGCATCCGCTGTTTCGCAATTTGCCGTGCAGCGATTTAAGCGGGCTTCAGTTGGCTTACCAGGAAACCCGGACCAAGTGCATGGCTATCGATTCGGTGTTGTATGCAACCGTGGATTGGCCCTATCTTCGCGTGTGGGCGGATCCGGGAACGGGCGAGCAGATTTACAGAATTCCCTTGGCAGCGCATGCGGCGCCGGCGGCGGGCGGTTACACGCCGGCGTCAGCGACGTTTGTGCTGGAAGGCGCGGCGAGCAGCGGCGATTATATCGAACTGGCTTGGGACGAGGAGCATTACACCTATCAGCTTTACGGCGTAGATACGTTGGAATCCGCCGCGGCCGCACTGGCTAATAGCATTAATACATTTTCGAAAACCATGCAAGCCGCGGCTAGCGGTCCGGCGATCACATTGACGCTGGTGAACGGCAACCCCGGCACGAACGGCAACCGGATTGGCGTCTATGGGAACGTTTATAGCGCGCCGCCCAGAGTGGCAACGGAGAGCTGGCAGCCGGGCTGGCAGCTACTCAGCGGCGGCGTATCGCCAAGCCAATGGGAGATTAACCTCGACTTCGGTTCCATCAGCGGCTTGGACCCTAGTGGGGCCACCGTGCCAGTACCAATGAACGCCGTGCGCAAGATGCGCTGGACCTGGGCAGCGGATTTGCAGCCAGGGAATTTCGCGCGCAGCGAGTTTGCGGTGACCGTATCGGGCTGGACGGTGAGTGGATCGAACCGCGATTACCGGGTGGCAGGCCCGGGGAGCTGGCGCGTGGAAGACAGCGACGCTGCGATCCGGTACACAGGCCAGTGGACCAGCGAGTCCGGTAACTACTCCGGTGGCTCCATCAGTTACGCTGCCGTGCCGGGCGCCAGCATCAGTTACACCTATCAGTCGCCGCAGAGCCATATCCTAAATCTGGGAACGCGCAGGATTCCGACGGCGGCAGCACTGACCGTGCAGGTGGACCAGAATCCGGCGGAAGTGTTGAACGTGGCGCTAACGGGCGAAGACGTCCTGGTGCGATGGGCACTGGGAACTATGGCAGGGGAGACGCCGCACACGGTCACGATCACGCATACGGGAAATACAGGCTCCCCATTCTACTTCGATTTTCTGGAAATTGCCATCCCTACCGGCACGCTTCCCACTTTTCAACCGAACACCCAAGCGACGCTGGCGACCGACTGGGACACACTGAACTCGCAGGCGCTCGCGCCGGAGCGTACGGCGTGGCAGATCCAGACGCTGGGCTTCGCGGGCAGGGCCAATCACTATGCGGGAGCGCTGTGGTTCTACGAGCTGGTATGCGCCGGACAATGTTATGCCACGGGTACGATTACGTTCGCGGGCGCGGCAGAGTTCGGAGATACAACCAAGGTATGTCTCGGACCGACTATCTTCACGCACGTGAACCTGATTGGCGATACGGCCGGCAGCCTGGCACAGGCGTTCACGCTGCTGATTAACGAAGGGTCTACGGGGGTGTGGGCACAGGCGAATGCCGGCGTAGTCAACCTCACGTCGCGCGCGACGGGCGGCGCCGGCAATGGACTGACGCTGTCGTTCGACGTAGGCGGCAGCACCACGCTGCAGATGCAGACCAGCGGGACGCTGGCAGGCGGCGTGGATGGCGTGTGGCTTACGGATGTGAGTGCCATGCCGCGGATCAATCGCGCGGCCCGCGACTGGAGCCAGAGCTTCTACACAGCGCTGAATAGCTATGATATTCAGCCGACGGCCTCATTCAGCATGGAATTGGGCAATGGAGATCCGTCGGCGGCTACCGGCATCGCGCAGTGTTATCCCGACGGCACGGCTTGCCAAGTGAATACGCCGGCTTTGCAGTCGAATTTCTCGCCGGCGAGTCTGGCTTACTGGCAGCAAGTCTATCTCGACATGGCAAATGTAATGGCCGCCGCGGGCGTGCCGCCGTATTTGCAATTCGGCGAGGTGCAGTGGTGGTATTTTTGTCCCCCGGAGGATCCGGCGAACGGGAATTGGACGCCGGTCGCCAACGGCGGCATGCCATTTTACGATGCTTACACGACGTCGGCGTTTCAAGCGCAATATGGGCGCCCGATGCACGTGTTCACCGATCCCAGCAACGACCCAACGGCTTACGCGCAGGAATCGGCCTTTTTGCCGTGGCTGATCGGCCAGTTTACAGCGGCGATTATGAGTTTCGTACGGCAGACTTATGCGAGTGCGCAGTTCGAGGTTCTGTACCCGCCCGATACGAACGACGCTCCGCTGACGCATGCGATCAATCTGCCGGCGCTGTGGTCTCCGGCCAATCTCAACTGCTTCAAGACCGAGAACTTTACCTACACGGGCGATAACAATCTGGACGCGGCTATTGCTTCGATCGAACTGCCCCTTGGCCTGGGTTTCGCGCCGGCGAATAGCGCGCACCTGGTGGGTATCGGAACGGCCACGGCGCCGTGGGTGAAAGAGTCCCGGTACGCGGAGGGCCTGAGAATGGAGTCGGTGGTACTATTCGCGCTGGATCAGTTTTGCCTGATTGGCTATAGGATGCCGATGCCGGCGGGGCCTGGGTTCAGCCTGTATATGGGCGCGTGAACGGTTTGCGGGACTTAGAAGTTCCGCCCCGGATTTTGGACTTATCTGGTGGGGCAGGCGTCTACGCCTGCAGAGGGTCTCCAGACCCGATCTTTGGCGAGCGTAAGCCCGCCCAGGCGGGACTTAAAAATCCCGCCGGCTCGCTGAAGCGTGCGAGGGCACGCTGAAGACGGTGGTGAAAAAGTAAGTTTTCGGAGTTAGGACCTAAATTCGGGGGATGCGAAATCTCCAGATCGCCGCCAGGGACGCGTTCTAGGGCATCTGGACGCGATGTTTTTTCGCGGATGTTTCGGCGCGCCCCGAAAACTTACTTTTTCACCACCGTCTGAAGCGTGCGCCACGGGCTGCGGCCTATTATCACGATGTCCAAACTCCAGAGCCGGTTCTGGGCCGCTAGACGTTGCCCTGCAATCCCAGTTCACCGGCACGGCCCTGCATGGCCTTCACGCAGAATGCGATGTGTGCGTCGAGTTCCACTTCCAGTTCACGCGCGCCATTGAGAATATCGTCGCGGCTGACGGAGCGCGCGAAGGCCTTGTCTTTCATCTTCCGGCGCACCGACGGCGCGTCCACTTCGAACACGCTGCGATGCGGCTTGACGTAAGAGACGGCGGTGATGAAGCCGGCCAGCTCGTCGCAGGCGAAGAGAGTTTTCTCGAGCGGCGACTCACGGGTCACGCCGGTGAAATCGGCATGCGAAAGGATGGCGCGACGGATTTCGGCGCTCACGCCACGCTCTGCGAGGATCGCCTCGCCCTTGGTCGGGTGGTCCGGAAGCACGGGATGTATCTCCCAATCGAAATCATGCAACAAGGCAGTGACGGACCATTGCTCCTCGTCCGCGCCCAGTTTGCGGGCGTACGCGGTCACACAAGCTTCCACTGCCAGCGCATGCTTTCGCAAGCTTTCCGATTTCGTAAATTCATGAAGGATTTCGAGCGCCTGTTCCCGGTTCATCCCAACCATGATAAGCCCTCGGCAGACAGGTGCACCGTGTGATAACACAGACAGTGGAGTCCGATTCCGATGACGCCACTATATCTCCTCCGTTTCCCATTGCTTTTCACGCTTGGCGCGGCGGCGCTCTGGGCGCAGCCCAGCCCCGCTCCGGGCCGGCCCGCATCGTTAAAAGGTCCCGGCGACGATGCCACTTTCTACCTTTACTTGAACGAGGACCGCGTCGGTACGCTGAAGACCAGGTGGCTGCCAGGAGGAGCGTACCAGAACGAGGCGACTGTGGCGATGGCGGGCCAGAGCATGACCGTGACCACAAGCATCGCCGTTGACGCGGAAGGTTTCTGGACCCAGATGACCTCCACCGCTCCGGCGGGCACGGCTTCGTGTGTACGCGAGGGCGCCACCGCCCGCCGCACGATCAAAGACAAAAGCACCACATTCGACGTGAAGCCCGGGGCGATGCTCTTCGACAATTATGGCCCGGCGCTAATGAGCCAGTCGGTGCGCCTGTACGACCGCGCGAAAGGCGGCAAACAGCCGTTCCCGCTGATTCTGCTGCCGGGCGCGGCCCTGGATGGAGCGCTCGAATTCAAAGACCAGGTCGAGCGTACGGTGGCGGGCAAGGATCTTACTTTGCTCCGTTACACGTTCACTCTCACGGGCCCGGGGGTGGCCATCGACCTGATACTTTGGGCAGATGGGGAAGGCCGGCTGTATCTGGCCGAAGTGCCCTCGCAGCACGCCGCTTATGTGCGCGAAGGCTATGAATCCCTGCGTAAGGAACCCGTCTCCGACCCCTTGATCTCACAGCCGAAATTCGAGGTTAGAGTTCAGGCGGCGGCGAGTGTTCCCATGCGCGACGGCGTGAAACTGGCGACTGACCTCTACCTGCCGCAAACCGATTCCAAAGTGCCGGTGATTCTGATTCGCACTCCTTATAAGAAGGAAATGGTTGAGATTCAGGGGCGCTATTACGCCCGCCGCGGATACGCGGTCGCCATTCAGGACTGCCGCGGCCGGTTCGGATCCGGAGGCGTTTGGGAACCGTTTCTGAACGAGGCAAAGGACGGCTACGATGCGATCGAATGGCTGGCCGCGCAGCCCTGGTCCAACGGTAAAGTGGGCATGATCGGCGGCTCCTATGTCGGATGGGTGCAATGGTGGGCGGCCAGCCAGCGGCCTCCGCACCTGGTCACTATCATTCCGAACGTGGCGCCGCCGGACCCGTTCTACAATCTCCCCTACGAGCACGGCGCGTTCTTCATCTTCGGCGCCATCTGGTGGGCGGACATTCTGGAATCCAAGGCGACCGGGGATTTATCGGGCGTAGCTCTCAGCAAAATCGGCGATAAGAAGTACGGGCAGTTGCTGCGCGGGCTGCCGGTGATCGATCTGGATAAAGCCGTCCTGGGCAAGGAGAATCCATACTGGCGACAGTGGATTCAGCATCCCGTGGATGACGAGTGGTGGGCGCCGGCCGATTTCCTCGATAAGTTGAAAGATGTAAATATTCCGGCATTTCACCAGTCAGGCTGGTTCGACGGCGACGGCATCGGTACGAAGCTGAACTACCTGCAAATGAAAGAGTACGGACACGCCAACCAGAAACTCACCATCGGCCCCTGGGGGCACACAGATACCGCGGCGCGCAAACTGGGCGAGCACGATTTCGGTCCGCAAGCCATCATCGATTTGCAGCGCGATTATCTGCGCTGGTTCGATTACTGGCTGAAAGGCGTCAACAACGGAATCACGAAAGAGCCGCTGGTGAGCATCTTTGTGATGGGTTCCAACCAGTGGCTGCGCGGTGATACTTACCCGCTGCCCGCGACGAAATTCACCAAGCTGTACTTCTCCGGCGACGGAAAGGCGAATACATCGAAAGGCGACGGGCGCCTGACTTTCGAGGAGCCAGCTACGGGTGCGCATCCCGACAAATATCTGTACGACCCGGGAGATCCGACCCCGACGCCCGATTTCTACGAGACTACCGAGGAGCAGGACAAACAGGTCAGGTCACAGGACGAGAAAGAGAAAGATGCCGAGGGGCACCATCAGAAGGTGACGGCCGAACGGCAAGACATCCTGGTCTATCAAACGGAAGAGCTACGCGAGCCGTTAACCTTCGCCGGTCCGGTTTCGGCGACCCTTTACGCGTCTTCGTCGGCGCGGGACACGGACTGGTTCGTCAGTCTGGTTGAAATTGAAAAGGACGGCAAGACGTTCTCATTGGCAGCCGGCAAACTACGGGCGCGGTTCCGCAACAGCGTTCACAAGCCGGAGCCTGCTGAAGCCCGGCCAGATTTACGAATATAAACTCGACCTCTGGCACACAGGCATTACCGTTCCTGCGGGCGACCGCTTGAGGGTGGAAGTGGCCTCGGCTTATTTCCCCATGTTCTCGCGGAATCTGAACACGGGCGGGCACAATGAAACAGAAACGAGGTTTGTGCCCGCGCACCAGGTGGTTTACCACGACAGGCAGCACCCGTCTTACGTGCTGCTGCCTGTCATCCCGGCCGAAGAACTGAAGAAGTAGCCGGCGGCGGAGTCAGCACTGTCCTTCCATGCCGCACGGGGGCATCTCATCGGCGGAGCACTTGCCGCCGGAGACAAAAGCGAACTGCGCTTCCTCGGTGGAGCCCTTCAGCGCCGTGGTGGACGACTTACCCCCGGCAATGGTCTGCGCGACTTCGTCGAAGTAACCCGTGCCTACGAAAGTCTGGTGCTTGATAGCGGAGTAGCCGTCGTCACGGGCGCTCGCAAACTCCAACTCCTGCAGCCGGGAATAAGCCGGCATCCCGCTCGCGGCGTAGTCCTTCGCTAACTGGAACATGCTCAGGTTCAGGGCATGAAAGCCGGCGAGAGTGACAAACTGGAACCTATATCCCATGGCGGCCAATTCCCGCTGAAATCTGGCGATGGTCGAGTCATCCAGCTTTTTCTTCCAATGGAAGGAAGGCGAGCAGTTGTATGCCAGTAACTTGCCGGGATAGCGGGCGTGGACCGCCTCGGCGAAACGGCGCGCCTCGGCCAGGTTCGGCTCCGAAGTTTCACACCAGAGCATATCGGCGTGCGGCGCGTAGGCCAGGCCGCGGGCGATGGCCGCTTCAATGCCGCCACGAAAACCAAAGAAGCCTTCGGGCGTCCGCATACCGGTCAGGAACGGCTTGTCACGCTGGTCGATATCGTTCAGCAGCAGGCCCGCGCTGTTGGCGTCGGTACGCGCGATCAGGATGGTGGGAACGCCCATCACATCGGCGGCGAAACGCGCGGCGACCAGTTTCTGCACGAACTCGGAAGTCGGCACGACCACCTTGCCGCCCATGTGTCCGCACTTCTTGGCGGAAGCGAGTTGATCTTCGAAGTGTACCGCGGCGGCGCCGGCCTCGATCATGGATTTCATCAGTTCGAAGGCGTTCAGCGGACCGCCAAATCCGGCTTCCGCGTCCGCCACGATCGGGGCGAACCAGTTCATTCCGTTGCGGCCAGCCGGAGTGGTGAATCTGGTCGGCCCGCATGAATGCGTTGTTGATGGCGCGCACCAGGGTAGGTACGCTATTCACGGGGTACAAGCTCTGATCCGGATACATCTGACCGGACACATTCGCATCGCCGGCCACTTGCCAGCCACTCACATAGATCGCCTTCAGGCCGGCCTGCACCTGTTGTACCGCCTGGTTACCTGTCAAGGCTCCCAGCGCCGGTATGTAGGGCTCGGTCCGGAGCATGTTCCACAGTCTCTCCGCGCCCATCCGCGCCAGGGTGTACTCTATGCGGACCGATCCACTCAAACGCGCGACGTCTTCGGGCGTATATAGCCGGGTAATTCCCTCCCAACGCGCGGCCGTGCTCCATTGGCGCAAAGTATCATGGTGTCCGTTTTCTTGTGTTCCGTTGCTCAACATTCAGCGTGCGAAGCCTCCACTAGCAGTAGATCGCGTTTTGCGAAAAAAGTGAAATGTCACGGGACGCATCGGACCAGTGGTCCGAATCGACCTAGCGGCATGCTACGTCCGGCGCGATAGAGCTAACCTGATATAGAGAGACCATGCCGAAAGCCCAAATGGAAAACATACAGATCGCCGCGCCTGTTACCGACGCCGACCGGAGTATTCTGACACCCGAAGCGGTGAACTTTCTCAGAGCGCTTTCACAGAACTTCGAGGAGCGCCGCCAAGAACGGCTCGCGCACCGGCGCGAACGGCAGCAGGAAATCGATCGTGGTGTCATGCCACAGTTTCTGCCGGAGACAGCTTGGATCCGGAATGCCGAGTGGGTCGCGGCGCCCATCCCCGCCGATTTGCAGGACCGTCGCGTGGAGATTACCGGGCCGGTGGATCGTAAAATGATCATCAACGCGTTAAACTCAGGCGCCAGCGTGTTCATGGCCGATTTTGAAGATTCCAATTCACCGACGTGGCGTAATAACCTGGATGGCCAGTTCAACCTGCGCGACGCGGTGAACGGCACAATCGGTTATGTCAGTCCGGAAGGCAAGCGCTACGAATTGGGCGAGCACACGGCCGTATTGATGGTACGGCCGCGTGGCTGGCATTTGGATGAGAAGCACTTCCTGGTGGACGGCCGGCCGATTTCGGGCGGTCTCTTCGATTTCGGTCTATTCTTCTTTCACAACGCCAGGGCCCTGATGGCTAAGGGGAGTGGTCCATATTTCTATTTGCCGAAGATGGAGAGCCATCTGGAAGCGCGCCTCTGGAACGATGTGTTCCACTTCGCGCAAAGGGAATTAGGAATTCCGCGCGGGACCATTCGCGCCACGGTGCTGATCGAGACTATCCTGGCAGCCTTCGAGATGGATGAGATCATCTATGAGCTGCGGGAGCATTCCGCGGGGCTAAACTGCGGGCGTTGGGATTACATTTTCAGCTTCATCAAGAAATTCCGCAACCGGCCCGATTTCGTACTGCCCAACCGCGTGCAGGTTACCATGGAGCGCCATTTCCTCAGCTCGTACGTAAACCTGCTGATCGAGACCTGCCACCGCCGCGGCGTGCATGCCATGGGTGGGATGGCCGCGCAGATTCCGATCAAGAACGATCCGGCGGCGAACGAACAGGCTCTCGAGAAGGTACGGCAGGACAAGGTGCGCGAAGTGCGCGCCGGGCACGATGGCACGTGGGTGGCGCATCCCGGGCTGGTGCCCGTGGCGAAGGAGATTTTCGATCGGCACATGCCGTCTCCGAACCAATTGGAGCGCCGGCCCGGTACGCAGGTGACGGCCGCGGACCTGCTGGCCGTGCCCGGCGGCGAAATCACGGAAGCCGGCTTGCGCTGGAACATCGACGTAGGTATCCAGTACCTGGAAGCGTGGATGCGCGGAAATGGCTGCGTACCGATTTATAACTTGATGGAAGATGCCGCCACCGCCGAGATCTGCCGCGCGCAGGTGTGGCAGTGGGTGAAGCACGGCGCGAAGCTGAACGACGGGCGCACAGTTACCGCTGAGATGGTGAGGTCCACGATTGCCGATGTGACCGAGGGATTGCGCGGATCCATTGGCGGGGAGCAGCTCGGGCGCGCGGCCAGCATGTACGAACAGATGATGACCAGCGGCGATTTTCCGGAGTTTCTGACACTGGTGGCGTACCAATATATCGATTAGAACGGACGAGCGCGGAGAGTAAGAGCGCCGTCGGAAACAGGTTGTCTGCCCCACTGCGGTAAACTGGGCAGACGCCCACATGACACCCAAAAAGAACCGCGCCGCGGCAGCAGAGCGGAAACTCGACCCGTCCCCCGAGATACCGCCCCTGGATTCGCCGCAGCTCTACATCAACCGGGAACTCAGTCTGCTGGCGTTCCAATTCCGGGTCTTGGAGGAGGCGCAGGACGATCGCAATCCGCTGCTCGAACGCGTCAAATTCCTTTCCATCGTGGGCTCCAATACGGACGAGTTCTTCATGGTGCGGGTGGCCGGTTTGATCGACCAGGTGGATGCCGGAATCGTGGATGTAGGCCCAGACGGGATGCATCCGACCGCGCAGTTGGTCGCCATCCGCCGCGAGGTGAAGAAACTGCTGGGCGACGCGCACAAATGCCTGCACGATCAACTGCTGCCGGGCTTGGCCGAAGGCGGCATTCAGGTGCTGGATTACGCCTCGTTGAACGAAAAGCAACTGGCCATCGCCGACGAATACTTTCGCGCCACGGCGTTTCCGGTGCTCACCCCGCTGGCCTTCGATCCCGGCCGTCCGTTTCCGCATATCTCGAACCTCAGTTTGAACCTGGCCGTGCTGATCCGCGACAAAGACGGCGTGGAGCATTTCGCGCGCGTGAAGGTGCCGGATTCGCTGCCGCAGTTCGTGCCACTGAAGCGGCCGCGCAAGAAAAGCCGCAAGCGGCCGCCGCGCGAGGAGATTTTTGTCTGGTTGGAGCAGGTGATCTCCGCCAATCTGCCGGCTCTGTTTCACGGCATGGACGTCATTGAGGCGCATCCTTTCCACGTCACGCGGGACGCCGATATCGCCATCAAGGAACTGGAGGCCGAGGACCTGCTGGAGACGATCGAGGAAGGCGTGCGCCAGCGGCGCTTCGGCAGCGTCGTGCGGCTCACGGTTTCCGACGACATGCCCGCCCACATCCTCGACATCCTGGTGAACAACCTGGAGATCGACGCCAGCCAGGTCTACCGCGTGCACGGCCCGCTATCGCTCAGCCGGCTGATGCATCTCTATGCGCTCGACCGGCCGGACCTGAAGGACGTTCCTTTTGTGCCCGCCATGCCGAAGGCGCTGGTGCCGGCCAACGCGGACGAAGATATTTTCGCGCTGATCCGCCGGCAGAACATCCTGTTGCACCATCCCTTCGAATCCTTTCAGCCGGTAGTCGATTTCCTGAAGAAGGCGGCCAGAGATCCCAACGTGTTGGCTATCAAGATGGTTCTCTATCGCATCGGGCGGAACTCGCCTGTGGTGGAAGCCCTGCTCGACGCCAACGAAGAGGGCAAGCAGGTGGCCGTGCTGGTGGAGTTGAAGGCGCGCTTCGACGAGGAGAGCAACATCGAGTGGGCGCGCGCGCTGGAAAAAGAAGGCGTACATGTGGTGTATGGCCTGCTGGGGCTGAAGACGCACTGCAAGCTGCTGATGGTGGTGCGGCGGGAGGCCGGCGCGATCCGCCGCTACATCCACCTGGCCACCGGCAACTACAACGTGGTGACCGCGCATTTGTATACCGACATCGGCATGCTGACCTGCGACGATGAAATCGGCTCGGATGCCACCGATCTGTTTAACTACCTGACCGGCTATTCGGCGAAGACAGACTATAAGAAGCTGCTGGTTTCGCCGGTGAATTTGCGGGATCGCTTCGAGGCCATGATCAAGCGCGAGATCGCGCTGCAGGCCAAGGGCGAGAAGGGACACCTGATCTTCAAGATGAACGCCCTGGTGGACCCGCAGGTGATCCGGCTGCTGTATGAGGCGTCGCAGGCAGGCGTGAAGGTTGAGTTATTGGTGCGCGGCATCTGCTGCCTGCGGCCGGGGATTGCGGGAATCAGCGAGAACATCCATGTGATCAGCGTGGTGGGACGCTTCCTGGAACATAGCCGGATTTATTATTTCCGCAATGGCGGCAGCGAAGAGATCTACATGGGCAGCGCGGACCTGATGCCGCGTAACATCAATCGCCGGGTGGAAGTGCTATTTCCGGTGGAAGGCCCCGATCTGATCAAGCATGTGCGCGACGAGATACTCGGAATCTATTTGACCGACACCGTGAAAGGCCGGCAGATGAAGAGCGATGGGACTTATGCGCGGCGCACCGTTTCGGGCGGTAAGCGCGCGGTGAATACTCAGGAGTGGCTCTTGCAGCGGGCGGCGGGTGGTAAGTAAGTCACTTGGGCTGCTGCTGCGTCATGCAATGCAGCGTGCCCAGGCCCCACACTAACTCCACGGCATCGATGCCGGCTACAGTGCGATCGGGGAAGATGCGCGCCAGCGTGTTCAGGGCGATGCGGTCGTTGGGATCGTTGAAGGTAGGCACTAACACCAGCCGGTTCGCGATGTAGAAGTTCGCGTAGCTGGCCGGCAGGCGGCGGCCATTGAAGACCAGCGGCGCGGGCATAGGCAGCTTCACCACCCGCAGCGGCAGTTTGCGAAGTATCGCCAGGTTCTCGCGCAGCGGTTCATAGTTTGGGTCGAGGCGATCCGGCTCCGAGGCTATCACCACCGTATTCGCGTTCACAAAACGGGCTAAGTCGTCAACATGGCCATGTGTGTCGTCGCCCGCGATGCCGTTTTGCAGCCAGATTACTTTTCGCGCTCCAAGATATTCATGGAGCGCCCGCTCTATATCTACTCTCGTCAGTTGTGGATTGCGGGCCTGTACCGGACTGAGCAGGCACTCTTCGGTGGTCAGCAACAGTCCCCGGCCGTTCACATCGATGCTGCCGCCTTCGAGCACCAGGCCCGGCTCCCATGCGCGTAGCCGCAGCGCGTCGGCTAACTTCGCCGGGATGGCGGAATCGCGCTTCCAATCGTCATACTTGGCCCAGGCATTGAAGCGCCAGTGCGTGATGGCCAACTCTCCGGCGCGATTTTTCACGAAGAGCGGGCAGTAATCGCGTGTCCAACCGCGGTCAGTCGGCGCGTGAAAGAATTCAACGGCCGCGAGGTTGGCGTCGGCCTTGCGCAGGATGCGGCGGGCCGTTTCTTCAGAGTGGCCGTTCTCGATCAGAATGCGCACGCGCTCGACTGTCGCGAGCTTGCGCACGATCTCCGCATAAACCCAGGGGATGGGCGCGAATCGGCCCGGCCAATCGTCGCGATTGTGTGGCCAGGCAATCCAGGTAGCCTCGTGCGGCTCCCATTCGGCCGGCATGCGGAAGCCCAATGCGCGCGGAGTATCGGGCATCAGTCGATCACGCGCCGGGTGATGTCACCGTAGGCGTCGATGCGCCGGTCGCGCAGAAAAGGCCAGTTGCGGCGCACGTCCTCGATGCAGCGCGCGTCGCACTCCGCGATCAGGATTTCCTCGCGATCGTGCAAGGCCTGGGCCACAACCTGGCCGAATGGATCGGCCACGAACGAGCCACCCCAGAATTCCAGGCCATGCGCGGGCGGCCCTTCGTACCCCACGCGATTGACGGCCGCTACGTAAACCCCGTTGGCGATGGCGTGCGCGCGCTGGATGGTGCGCCAGGCGTCATGCTGGCCGGCCCCGAACTCTTCCTTTTCCGCGGGATGCCAGCCGATGGCGGTGGGATAGAAGAGCACCTGCGCGCCGCTGAGCGCGGCCAGGCGGGCGGCTTCCGGATACCACTGGTCCCAGCAGACTAGCGCGGCGATACGTCCGAAGCGCGTGGGGAAGCTGGGGAATCCCAGGTCGCCGGGAGTGAAGTAAAACTTTTCGAAATAGAGCGGATCGTCGGGGATGTGCATCTTGCGGTACATGCCCGCCAGCGAGCCGTCGGCGTCGATGATGACAGCCGTATTGTGATATACCCCGGCGGTGCGGCGCTCAAATAGCGATGCCACCACGACCACGCCCAGTTCGGCGGCCAGGCGGCCCAGCGACTCGGTGGAGGGGCCGGGGATAGACTCGGCCAGGTCGAAGAGGGCGGCGTTCTCGTCGCGGCAAAAATACTGGGAGCGGAAGAGTTCCTGAAGGCAGATAATTTGCGCGCCGCGGGAAGCGGCTTCGCGGATACGCCATTCGGCTTTGGCGAAATTCTCGTTGGGGTCGGGCGAGCAGGCCATTTGGACCAGGCCGATGCGGAATTTGGCGGGTGGCACGTTTCTATTCTAGCGGGGGCTGAGTGCTAGGGGCTAGGGGCCGGGGTTAGCCAGGCACACCGAAAGCCGATGCGGTCGTCGCGGCCGCCTGGTCCGCTCCACAGGCGGCTGGCGGCGCGCAGGTGCACTCCCGCATCGTTGTAAAACGAACCCCCGCGCAATACGCGCTTCCCGGTTTCCCGATCGGGCCCGGTGGGATCCACCGCGGGTCTGTCCTGCGGCAGGCTCGCGTAGTAGGTTTCGTCGTACCAGTCCGCGGCCCACTCCCAAACGTTCCCCGACATGTCATAGAGTCCCCAGTTATTCGCCGGATATGAGCGCACGGGAGAAGTGCCGTTCCATTTGCTGCCCGCGTAGTTCGCCTTCTCCGGAGTCACGTAGTTTCCCCACGGGTACTTCAAGCCGTCCTTGCCGCCGCGCGCGGCGTATTCCCACTGCGCCTCGGTGGGAAGTGTGCCGCCGGCCCATTCGCAGTAAGCCTGCGCCTCTTCCCAGGTCATCCGGACCATCGGGTGATCCGGCTTGCTCCAATCCGGATTGAAAGCCGGCGTGTCCGGCAGGCTGAGATACTTCTGTTCACTGGCAAATCGTTTGTAAGCTGCCACGGTCACCAGGGTCTCGCTCACCCACAAACCCTTGCCGATGCGTACCGTGTGGCGCGGCTTTTCGTCCGCGCGGGCTTCGGCGTCACCTGGCGTGGCGCCCATGCCAAACTCTCCGGGCGGGATCCACACGTACGGAAGGCCATCCTTCGGGTTCGTCAGCGCGTAAGGCTGCCAGGGCGCGGGAGTGACATTCGCCGGAGTGCCGATCACGGCCGCGATCGACGCGCACAGCGTTTCAAAACCGTCCGATGCGGCGTTGCCGTTCCAGGCGGTCAGGTCGGCGGTCTGTATCGACCCGAATCCCAGCGGCAGATCGACGTCGTCTATCTGGGCGGGCACCAGGACGTTCCGCTTCTTGCCGAGAGAAGCTTCCTCGATTACCCAGTCGCTATCGACAGAGGTTTTCGACCAGAGCACCACCTGGCAGCGCGCCTTCGCGATCTCGTCGCGAATGACGCGGCGAAAGGTCTCGCCCGCGAGCAGGTCGCGGTCCCACCAAACGGACCAGCCATGATCCTCCAGCGCCTTCGCCATGGCTGCCACGCGCGGGCGATCCTGGCGGGCGTAGCTGATGAAGATGTCGCTCATCGGTTGGCTCTGCGAAATCGTATCACATTTGGGCGGGTTTCCTGCTGGAGTTTGGACCTTTGGTTGGACGCCCGTGGCGCACGCTTCAGCGTGCCGGCGGGACTTTTAAGTCCCGCTGCTTAACCCGCCAAAAGCGTGCGCCACGGGCCGTGATCGCCTGACGCAAAGGCGATCCTATGGAACTTGCGCTATTATCTTGCGCTATTGTCTTGCGCTATTATGAAGCGATTCCCTCCAAGGAGTACGCGATGTCCACCGCTGTTCGTAACACTCTCGTTTTTCTGCTTGCGTTTTTCCTCTTGACTGCCCAGGAACCGTCGCCCACGCCCACGCCGTCCGAGCCGCCCGCGGGGCTGGAGGGCGCCATGGCCGCCCGCTCATCGTCCGGGTCTTCGTCCCAAAAACCGCAACCCTATGACAAGGTGATCACTAAGGATGCCAAGTCGAAGCCCGGCGTCTTCACCGTGCACGAGGTCAAGGATAAGTACTACTACGAGATTCCTAAGACCGAACTCGGCAAGGAATTTCTCTTGACTACCCAGATCGCCCGCACCACGCTAGGCGTCGGTTATGGCGGCCAATTCGTTTCCGAGCGGGTGGTCCGCTGGGAGCGCCATGCCGAAAAAATCAACCTCCGGGAAGTGAATTACGAAGTGGTGGCCGATCCCAAGACGCCTATCTCACTGGCTGTGAAAGCCGCCAATAACGACGCCATCGTGATGAGTTTCCCGATTGCCGCGTTTGGCAAGGAGCCCGGCAAGGAGAAGTCCGCGGCAGCCAAAGACGCGCCCGCCAAGGAAGCCGCTGAGAAGGAAAAGGAGGCGGAAGAAGAAGAGGCTCCCGCGAAAGAAGCCGCCAAGGATGCGGCTAAGGATGGCGCCGCGAAACCGGCCGGCGCCAAGGAGGGCTCCAAGGATGCCGCCGCCAAAACGGCGCGGCCCGTCGTGCGCGACTATAAGGAGACCGGTAAGGAGCCATCCATCATCATCGATGTCACTCGCTTGTTCACCAGCGATGTCTTCGAGCTAAGTGCCCGCCAGCGTCTGAATGCCACCATGATGGATGCCAGCCGCTCGTACATCGAACGGGTTTCGCCCTATCCCGAAAACATCGAAGTGGAAGCCACCCATACCTACACGCGCGCGGCCACCCCCGCCGGCGCCCCGCGCACCGCCACTCCGTTTGGCGCCGCGGGCATGCGGCCCGGCAGCGCCACCGTAGTCCTGCATCACAGCATGGTGAAACTGCCCGAGCATCCCATGACGCCGCGCCTGTTTGACGAGCGCGTGGGCTACTTCTCGGTGCGCCAGATGGATTACGGCCGCGACGAACAGCGCGCGCCCAAGCGTATCTACATCACCCGCTGGCGCCTGGAAAAGAAGGATCCGTCCGCCGCCCTTTCCGAACCGGTCAAGCCCATCGTTTATTACATCGATGCGGCAACTCCCACTAAGTGGGTTCCTTATATGAAGGCGGGCGTGGAAAGCTGGCAAAGAGCCTTCGAGGCGGCCGGTTTCAAGAACGCCATCGTCGCGAAACCCGCGCCCACTCCGCAGGAGGATCCGGAATACAGTCCCGAGGATGTGCGCTACTCCGTGATCCGCTGGCTGCCCTCCACCATCGAGAACGCCATGGGGCCGCATATCTCCGACCCGCGCACCGGCGAGATCCTGAACGCGGACATCCAGTTCTATCACAACGTCATGAACCTGCAGCGCGACTGGTATTTCTTGCAGGTGGGGCCGCTCGATCCACGCGCGCAAAAGCTGCCGCTGCCGGACGATCTTATGGGCCGCCTGGTCGAGTTCGTCTGCGCGCACGAAGTCGGACACACGCTCGGCTTCCAGCACAATATGAAGGCCAGCTCGCTCTATCCGCAGGAGAAGATCCGCGACAAAGCGTGGCTCAAGAAAATGGGACACACGCCCTCCATCATGGATTACTCCCGCTTCAATTATGTAGCGCAGCCCGAGGACGGCATCGATCCGGCCGATCTGGTGCCCACCGTGGGACCGTATGATGTTTGGGCCACCCGGTGGGGTTACTCGCCCATCGCCTCTGCCAAGACGGCTGACGACGAAAAGAGCACCCTGGACGCCTGGGCGCGCGAGCAGGATGCGACGCCGTGGTTTCGCTTTTCCACGCCCGGCGCGGGCGGTTCCGATCCCGGCGACCTCACCGAAGCCGTCGGCGATGCCGACGCCCTGAAATCCACCGCGCTGGGAGTCAAGAATCTGCAGCGCGTGGCTGCGATGCTGCTTACCGCCACCACCACCCAAAAGGGCGAGCCCTACGAGGATCTGGATGAGCTGTACGGCCGCATGTTGGGCCAATGGACACTGGAGATGAATCACGTGGCCGCGTTGGTGGGCGGTTTCGAATCGCAGCAAAAGAACATCGGGCAGGAGGGCGTGATCTTCACACCGGTGGCGGGAGCGCGGCAGGCGGCCGCGGTCGCCTTTCTGGACGAGAACGCATTCGCCACGCCGAAGTGGGCCGTCGACAGGCAGATCCTGCGCCGCATCGAGCCCCTGGGCGCCATCAGCCGCGTGGGCAACGCGCAACGTTCCGTGCTGAACAATTTGCTGAGCAGCGCGCGCTTTGCCCGCCTGATCGAGCAGGAGGCGCTGGATGGCTCCGCCGCCTACAAACCGGCGGATTTCCTGGTGGCCGTGCGCCACGGCGTGTGGCGCGAGATCGAAGGTCCACCGGCGGCCATCGACGCCTATCGCCGGCAGTTGCAGCGCAACTATCTCGATATTGCGAATACCAAGGTGAACGGCGCGGCGATAACCTTACCGGTTGGGCTGCCGGCCGATTTCCCGAGGGCGATGTTCGCTTCCAGTGGAGATGAAAAGTCCCTCTATCGCGCGGAGCTGCGCGCGCTCAGCACCACCATCGCCGCCGCCATTCCGCGCACCACGGACCGCACCACGCGCGCCCATCTGGAAGGCGCGCGCGACCAGATCGCCCGCATCCTCGACCCTAAGTTCGCGCCGCCGTCGGGCACCGGGCTGGGGGAGATCCGCATTTTTGGAGATCAGTGGTCTGGCCAGTGGGTGCCTGGTCCCAGCGACGATCCGAACTCGCCCTGGCAGCAGATGGAGAACTGCTGGCCGGATTACGAAATCAAGCCGTAGCGGCGCGGACTAGGAAATCCCGGCCGCGGCGATATAGGCATCCACGTGGGTCTTGCGGCGCATGCCCGCCAGATTCATATAACGGAGGGTTCCGAAGATGGGACGCTCCGGCCAGGGCCGGTCGTGCAGGCCGAAACACCAGAGGATGTTGGTGTAAGTGTTGGGATCGCGCCCGTCGAGCGCGTAGCGGTCGTGCAGGTAGATCATGGTGCGTAGCGCCTCCTCGTAAGTGGGCGACCACTCGATGATCTTCTTGCCCCAATACATGCGGTAATAGCCGTGAATCGTGCCGCGCGCCAGGAGTTCGCGCTGGGTGGCGTTCCACAGCGCATCGTGCGTCGCGGCGCGCTCGAATTGCTCCGGGTTGTAGACGGGGTCGCGGCGGTCGCGGCGATGCCGGCGCATGGTCTCGCGCGCCCAATCGGGCAGCAGTTCAAGCGATACGTTGCCCCCCGCCGGCTCGATCGCGAAGCGGGCGAAGTTGAAGGCCAGCTCCCGGCGTACGATCAACTGTTCCAGAAACTCGGCGGAGGCTCTGGTGGCCAGGGCCACTTCGAGCGGCGAGATCTGGCCAAAGTGCAGATATGGGCTGAGCCCCGATGTCGCGTGGGCGGCGGGCTCGTTGCTCTCGGCGGCGTAGCGCGGGAGACCCTGTTTCACGAAAGAGGCGAGCTGTTCTTGGGCGGCCGTTCGTCCGCCCTTGACCGTGCTGGAAGGAGGCACGCTATGGTCGATCTGGCATGCGGCCACTAATCCGGCGATGTTGTCGTCCGCGACGGTTGTGTGGAACTCCGGAATTCTGGACTGAAATCGCCTGCCGGCCTTTACCGGCGGCAGCGGCCACAGATAGTCGGGAAGCCGATTCTGAATCTTGGGCCGGATGGTATAGGCGGCGTACTCGCGTTTTTCGAAACAGGCCATGGGCACGATGCAACTGGCATCCACCGCAAAGAAAGCGACGTCCAGTTTGGCCGGCACGGACGCATTGTGCCGGGCGGCGATGAATGTGGGATAGTCGTCCGTAACCACGGCCGCGGCGCGGGCCGCCAGCCGGTAAAGCGCATCGTTAGGATCGGATGCCAGGCGGCGCAGGTAAAAAGCATATCCGATGCCCAGCGTTTTGAGGCGGCGGGCGGTTTCCGGAACGCCTTCCAGGATGAAGCGATGGAAGCGGTCGCTCGCATATGGATACGTGCAGGTCAGCCCTTCGTAGTAGAGCACCGGCAGACCCAGTTCGTTGGCGAGAGTTACGGCGAAATCGAGCGCCTGGTTGACTTCCGCCCGCCGGTTCATCTGGCACCAGTAGAGTACATAGTCGCCGCCGGGGCGGATGGAGGCTGAGTTGAGTGGGCGCGCGCGCTCGGGCATCCCTTCATGGATGGCGCGCGGGCCCCGGCGGGTACAATAAAAGGACGGATGCGAGCGTGGAACCGGGCAAAACTATTGTGGGGCTATCTGGCGCGGCGCACCAGGCTGGCGGCCTTGCCCGTGGAGTACATCGTGGAGACCACCGCCAAGTGCAATCTCTATTGCCCGATGTGCCCGCGCGAGACGCACAAGCAGCCTAAGGCCGATATGTCCGGCGACGTGTTCGAGCGGGTCGTGCGCGAATCCGGGAGCACGGCCGAGCACATGATGCTGATCGGCTTGGGCGAGCCTTTCATGGATCCGCGGATCTTCGAGCGTATCGAGTTCTGCCACCGTCACAGCATCTCGACGCTGCTTTCGACCAACGGGACTTTCCTCGACGAACGCATCGCGGAGCGCGTGCTGGCGTCTCCGCTCGAACAGATCACCCTGAGTTTCGACGGCGCGCGCAAGGAAAGCTTCGAATTCTATCGCAAAGGCGCCAAGTTCGAGAAGGTGCGCGATAACTTCGTGCGCTTCGCCGCCATGAAGCATGCCCGCCGTTCGAAGCTGCAGGTGGTGGTGCAGATGGTACGCATGGAGCGCAACGCGGGCGAGGTGGACGAGTTCACGCGCTTCTGGCGGGGGGTGGCGGGCATCGACCAGGTGCGCATCAAGGAAGACGAGACCAACGTGATTCATCCGGATGCGGGCCATGCGGCGGAGGATTGGAAGCATCCTTGCCATTACTTGTGGCGCGGTCCGATGTACGTCAAGCAGAATGGCGATGTCTATCCCTGCTGCCAGAGTTATATGCTCGATGGCGCGCCGCTCGGTAACATCGCGGAGCAGCCGCTGGTGAACATCTGGAATGCGCCGGAGATGCAGCGCATGCGGCGCGCGCACATCGACGGACGGGCTGCCGGGATCGACATTTGCGCGCGCTGCTGTACCACGATTCCGCATCCGGCGCTGGTGGCGGGCAGCCTGCTGTTCCATGGTAAGACGGTGCGCCGGCTGCTTCCGGTCATCGAGCGGATGATCTATTTTTCGAAGCTGCCTGGAAAGCTGCTGCGTCCGCCGCGCGGTCCGGAGGCTGGGGCTTGATTCCGGCTCGCATCATTTGTGCGATGCACTTCTGCGCAGCCGCGGCCGGCGCCGCCTCCCTGGCACACGGTCTCTGGATATGGAAGTCTCAAGACGTTCTGGAAGCCCCGCGCGCGACCGATGCTTTGCTGCAGTTTTGTAAATCGAAAAGCATCGACGAAGTCTACATCTCGTTTCCCGCCGGCGGCGAAAAGCGGGTATCTCCTATCGTCAAGCTCCTCCATCGGTCGAGTATTCGTGTCGAAGTTCTCTTGTCGAGCGGCGACGCCGGCGAGCCCGGGCCGAAGCGGGATAAATTGTTGGACCGTGTCGAGGCCATCGTGCAATTCAACCGGCAGCATCCGAACGAGCCGTTCGACGGCATTCACCTGGACCTGGAACCGCAGCAACAGCCGGAGAACAAGGGGCCGGGTAATCTGAGGTTCCTGCCGGCGTTGGCGGGCACTTATCGCGCCGTGCGCGCGCTAGCCGAATCGGGCAGGATGTCCGTTGACGCGGATATCCCCACTAAGTATCTTAAAGGCACTCTCGGGGAGCGGCGTATGCTTTTGTCCGCTCTACCCCGGCTCACGTTGATGCTCTATGAGCTGAGCCGCCCCGATGATGGCCGGAGCGAGTCGCAAAAGGCCGGGAAGCTTCGCCAGGAGGCCGCACGGTATCTTGAAATGGCGTACCGGGGTCTCGACACGCCGGATCTCGCCAAAATCAGCGTGGCGCTGCGCACGCCGGATTATGGCGGCTTGCTTCCCGCGATGTTCAAAGCCCTGGATGCGGCGATGGCTGGAAATCCGCATTACGGCGGGTGGGCATGGCATTCCTACAATGACATGCTTTCCCGATAACCGAAGCTACGGCTGCTTGCCGCCCAGGATCTCCGCCGCGCGCTGCGCCGTCTCCTGCACCAGGAATCCCATCTTCGGGTGACTGGGTTCCAGGTCGGGATGTACGCCGGCTTCTTCCAGGGCTTCGGAAGTGGTGGGGCCGATGGAAGCGACCACCATCTTACGCAAAGCCGATAACACCGCGCCTTCCAGCCTGTCTTCCGCGGCGATGCGCAGCAGATGATCGATCTGGATGGAGGTGGTGAAGAGCGCCACTTGCAATTCGCCGGCGGCCAGGCGCCGGGCCGCGGCGCGCAACGGCTCGGTGTCTTCGGGCAGGTCCCACTGGTAGACCCGCACCGTGGCCACCTCCGCGCCGCGCTGCCGCAGAGCGTCGAGCAACTCCGTGTTGGATCGCCCGTATTCCTGGACGGCGATGCGCCGTTCCGGACGATCGCGGATGGCGGCCAGCAACTCCCGCCACGTATTGGGCTCGGGCACCATAACGGTCACCGGCACATCCAGCCCGCGCAGCACGGCGGCGGGCTTGGGTCCGCGCGCCACTACCGTGATGCGGCGCAGGGCTTCGGCAAAGCGTTCCGGCGGATAGCTTGCAGCGATCGCCTGATGCAGCAGGCGCGTACCCACTCCCGTGAGCAGGATCATCATGTCGAAATCGCCGGCGAACAGGCGCCCGGCAAATTCGAGGGCCGCCTGGTTCTGCTGGAGCGGCGCTTCACGCATGGAAGGCGCCGATACCGGCTCGCCTCCCTGTTTGCGAATGAGTTCGGCCATCTCGGCGGAGCGGCGGCTCTCCAGAGACAGTACCCGCATGCCGGCGAAAGACATAGACAGCCTCAAGGGCGCGCGGCATTCCGGCTGGCGCGCCGGATTTCAAGCAGCAGGACGGCGCCTTTCGCCAGTTCCTTCAGCTTGTCGGTTTGTTCCGTGGTCAGTTCGCGCGGTTTGCGATCGATCACGCACAAGGTGCCTAGCGCCAGGCCCTCAGGCGAAAGCAGCGGCATGCCGGCGTAGAATCGCAGATGCGGTTTCTGGGTTACCAGCGGGTTATGCGAAAAGCGCTCGTCGGCCAGCATATCGGAGGTTACATACAAATCGTCCTGGCAGATGGCGTGTGCGCAAAACGAAGTATCGCGGGGTATCTCGCGAAGATCCAACCCGGTATTGGATTTGAACCAGGCACGGTCGCGATCGACAAAGGCCAGCAGACTGATCGGCGTCTGACAAATGTCAGCGGCACGCGCCGTAATCTCGTCGAAAGCCGGCTCCGCGGCGGTGTCCAATATGCAGTATTGCCGCAACAGGTCGAGGCGTGCGTGCTCGTTGAGCGGTATCGGGGGCTTCATCGTTTGCTATTAGGATGACTGTACCAGATTTGGCGGGCGTTGAACAGATAAGTACGGTTTCAAGACGCGCATGGCGTCGTGGGCGGCGCCAGGACACCTTTGTCCGCCCTGACGACAGCGCCGGCCTCTCGACTTATCGATAAGTCGGCAAGATAGATCATGGCACGGAGCGTGCTGGAGACGCTGCGATCGTTCCGCACTTCCAGCCGGCGGCCGCCATTGAAGTAAACTTTCACCTGCCATGAATCGGGCCTAGGCTTGCTTACGCGCGCGGCTCAGAAGTGTTGCCATGTATTTGCAGGGGCTTACCGAGCCGCGACCGTAAGGGAGCCATCCCGACAAGCCTTTTTCCGCAGCCTGCTAGCGGTCCGCTTCCCGCGCCGCGCGGAACTCCTGTGCCGCCTCCCCGGTCTTGCCTTGCTTCTCAAAGACCATCCCTAAGTTGTAATGCGCGGAGGCCAGCTTCGGCTGCAGACGGAGGGTCTCTTCGAATTGGCGGCGGGCCGGCTCCAGTTCGCCGCGCTGCAGATAGATGCCGCCCAGGGTGTTGTGCGCCTCCGCCGAGCTCGGATCGGCGCGCAGCGCCAGCAGCATGTGCTGCTGGGCGCCGTTCCAGTCTTGCTCCAGGGCCGCCAGGATTCCCAGGTTGAAGTGCGCGGCGTAACTGGTGGGGTCGATAGAGAGCAGGTGATCCAGATGGGTGCGGGCCTGGGCGAAATCCTTGTCTTGAATATAGAGATCGGCAAGCGCCTCGTCGGCGCGTGTGTACCAGGGCGCGAGCGCCAGGGCGGCTTTCAGTTGCCCGATCGCTTCCTTCGGTTGGCGCAGCCGGAAGTAGCACGATCCCAGTTCGAAGTGCGCGGGAGCGTTGGCCGGATCGAGCTCGATAGCGCGCTTGAATTCGCCCGCGGCCTCGGCGTAGTGGCCGAGCCCCTGTTGGTTCAATCCCAGGCTGATCCGGATATCCTCGATGTCGGGCAACTTACCGCCGAGCGACTGCAAGATGCCATCGGATGCGGCGAGTTTGCCCGCCGAGGCCAGCCCGAGTGCCGCGACGTACCGTTCGAAGTCCGCGATGCGATCTTTGGGATCCACGCGGGATTCCACACGGCTGTGACTGCTCGATCCGCTTAAGTAGCCGAGTGAGCGGAGGGCGGCGATGGTTTCGGGCGTGAGCGAAGAAGACTGTCCCGCGGGGGCGGCCGGGGAAGCGGTGCGCAGAGCATCGATCCGCGCCCTAAGAGCATCGGCTTTGGGGCGCTGCCGGGCATAGAGATTGCGCGACTCGTGCGGGTCGCTCGAAAGATCGTATAACTCGGGCTGGGGAGCATCGATGTACTTGTAATCCCCGGCCCGCATGCTGCGTAACGACGCGCATCCGAAGTGGTTGCGCGCATAAGTGCTTTCGGAATACACTTCCTGGCTATCGCGCGCGCCCAGGAGACTGCGGCCGCGCATACCGGCGGGCCGCGGCAGGGAAACGGCATCGAGGATCGTGGGGGCCACGTCGAGCAGGCTGGCGGGCTCATCCACGCGGTCCCGCGGCAGCCGCCGGGGCCCGGCGGGCCAGTGTACGATCAGCGGCACATGCAGGGTGCTCTGATAAATGAAATAGCCGTGCGTACTTTCGCCGTGCTCCCCAAGACCTTCGCCATGATCGGAGGTAAATACGATCAGGGCTTTTTCAAAGACGCCGCGGCGTTCGAGGGATCTTAGGAAATCGCCCAGTACATGGTCCACGTAAGCCAGTTCGGCATCATAGCCCGTCTCGCCGCGGCGCAGGCTGGGATCGCGCGGCAGGTCGTAGGGCGCGTGCAGATCGTACAGATGTAGAAAGAGGAAGAACGGCGCGTTGGAGTTGGCGTCCACCCAGTGCGCCGCGGCTTCCGCAACCTGTGAACCCGGGCGTTTGCGATCGCCCGCGCCCGCGGCGGTCTTATTGTGCAGATCGACAGGACCGTCGTAGATATCGAAGCCCGGGCTCAATCCAAAACGACGGTCTAAAACGAAGCTGGCGACGAATGCGGCGGTCCGGTATCCGGCCTGTTTCATGACCGTGGCCAGGGTCGCTGTGGAGGGCGCCAGCGGGATGCCGTTATCGCGGACGCCGTTGGCGAACGGATAGGTGGAAGTGAACAGCGCCACGTGCGCGGGAAGTGTCAGGGGGAAAGGGGTGCTCACCTGGGAGAATAACGTGCCGTTGGCGGCCAGCGCGTCGATATGCGGCGTGCGCAGCCGGGCGCCCTGGTAACAGCTTAGGCGATCGGCGCGCAGGGTATCCACCGAAATCAAAATGACGGGAGTTTGCGGCTGGGCGTGAACGGAGGAGCACGCGAAGGCGATGAGCGGAAGGTACGGGAAACGGGGCAAGTACGGCTTACCTTAACACGATGGCTTGAGGATCTTGAAAATCGAAATGCCTGGGCAGGCCCGCTTTAGGCGAGCCTGCCCAAGAGATTAGAAGGAGACGCGCGCACCCAGTTGCAGGCGCCGCGAAATGGCGTTGCCCACCAGGGTGGATGCCTTGCCGAAAGCGCCGCTGTTCAAATTGGTGCTGATGCCATCGAAGTTCGGATGGTTGTCCAGGTTGAGCGCTTCCACGCGGATCTGCATTTTGACTCTTTCGGTCACCCTGAAGTTCTTCATCATGGCCCCGTCCAGGCCGTTAAACCAGGGCCCCCTGAACACATTTCTGCCGAGTTCGCCGTAGCGCGGGCCGGTGCCCGAGGGGTTGACGAACAAAGTGCTGGGGGTGCTCACGCCGTAGGCGGCGTTGCAGGCCGCGATGGCGGCCGCGCTGGATTGCGCGCCGGCGTAACCGCAACCGATCTCGTTGTTGTCGGTAAAGATGCCGTTCGCCGCGCTGTTGTGCGAGTAAGCCGCGTTAACGCTCGAACCGATAAAGTTCGGGTGATCGTTGCACACGCCGTCCAGGTTGTAGTCTCCGCCGATGTTTTCCGGAATGCCGTTGGAGTCCATGGCGTCTCCCGCATAATGGCAGCGGCTGCTGTAGACCTCCAGCGGATGGCCGGAGTAGCCTTGATAGAACGAGGAAAGCTGCCAGCCGCCTAAGACGCGTCCGACGAAGCCATGTTGGTCTTTGAAGAAAGGCATCTCATAAGTAAAGAGGGCCTTGAAATTCTTCTGGTGGTCAAAGGCGCCCGGACCGCGTTCCAGAGCCGGGGCATCGTTGCTCTGGAAATAAAACGGCTGGCTGTACTGGCCGGTGGTGGTGGAACCCGAGAACAGGTCCGAGCCGTCGTCCATCAGTTTCGACCAAACGAAACTGAACTGGAACTGCAGGCCGTGGGCGAAGCGCTTCTGAACTTCAGTCACCATGGCGTTGTACTCGGAGTTTAGATTGTTGGCGCGATAATTGAAGCCCGAATACAGCTCGTTGGGCCGGCTGCCGTCCAGGCCCGCGACATAATCCTGGCCTGTATACCGGTTCAGGTTCATCAACTGGGACAGGTGCCGCCCCATGGAGCCCTGGTAATTCACGCGCAGCAGGAAATCATGGAAGAACTGCCGCTCCACGCCGAGATAGTAGTTCTGCACCGAGGAGTCGCGCATGTGGACGTCCATGGTGCGGACGGAGACGCGCTCGCCGGGGGCGGGGATGGAGTTCGCCACGTAGAAGCCGCCGGTGGAAGGCGGATTCGAGTAGAACACCGTATCCCCGGCCGTCGCGTCGTGATCGAGCAGGGCATAGAAGGGCGGATTCCATGCGCCGTTGGACCAGATGTTATCGAACAGCCGGTCGAACGAGATGCCGAAACCGCTGCGCACGGACATTTTGCCGTCGCCCAGCAAATCATAGGCAAATCCCACGCGCGGACCGAAGTCGTGATTCGGGGTGGTCCACATGCTCTTCACCGGGGTGACGCGGGCGGCCGCTACCTGCGCCGGGTCGTACCCGTCGAGGTTGGTGAATTGCGCGATGAGGTTGTTGGCTTCCGTCGGCGCGCCATAGCGCTCCCACCGCAAGCCCAGATTCACGGACAGCCGCTTGCTCACCTTCCAGTCGTCATTGAAGAAGATATTGCTGTCCTTCATGATGTAGTGCCGGTAGGCGACCCCCGCGGTGCCATTGGCCGGATTGATGGAAAGCTCCGAATAGTACGGGAAGTCGTTCTGGAAGTTGCTATCCGGATAGTTCACGAAATTGCCGATCGTGTTACTAGCCAGAAGATTCCCCGTAGACGCCGGGCTGGGGCCGGTGGTGTTGGCGAATTCATATTGACCCGGACTGCCCAAGTCCCAGTTGCGGTACAGGATACCGTATTGAAAGCCGCCGCCGAACTTGAACGAGTGCCTGCCCTTCGTCCAGGCCACGTTATCCTGGAATTGCCAGCGGTCCTGTACGAACCCTTCCACCAGGCCGCCCTCATAAGCGCCGTACCCATAACCTAATCCGTCGTAATTCGCGCCGTCGATGATGATCTCAGCCGAGGGGCTGGTACCGTTGCCTTCGAGGTTATCGGAATAGTGGCGATTGTGCGCGACGGTCAGTTCATTCAACAGACTGCCATTGAAGATGTGCGTCTCGATGAGCGACAGATTGTGGTAGTGCTCGTTGTCTAGGTAGGGAATCGGCTGACCGGAAGTGGGGTACCCCCCCCCGAACTTGTCGTTGTAGCCATAGATCTGGAAATTGGCCGTGAGACTGAGCCGGTCATGCTGGCTGAAGTTCTGATCGATTCTTCCCACGTAGGAGTTCTGACCGGTAAGCTGCGGGTCATTTTCCTGGATACAGCCCATATAGCCCACGGAGTCCGGATAGTTTGCGGCCTGCGCGGGGCACGGGGTGTTCGAGGTGAGGGGCGAATATAATCCCAGGATTTTGGTCGCCAGGGGTCCGGCGTTGGTGGTGATGGCGGTCTCTTCACTGGGGGTTGGAACCGCTTGGACGATGGTGCTGCTCTGGTGTATGTCCAGCCGGTCGTAGGTGAAGGTGAAGAATGTCTTGTCTTTCTTGATCGGGCCGTCCACTTCGCCGCCGAACTGGTTCCGGATGTATTCGGGCTTGGGGCTGCCGGCGCGGTTGGCGAAGAAGTCGGAGGCGTTGAAGTCGGTGTTGCGATTAAACTCGTAGGCCACTCCGTGGTACTCGTTGGTTCCGGACTTCTGCACGGTACTTACGAGGGCCCCGGAGGCGTGGCCGTACTGCGCGCTCATATTGTTGGTGAGCACGGTGAACTCGGCCACGGATTCGAGCGGCGGGGTGACATTGTAGCTGCCTTCGCTGAAGTTGTCGTTGTTGTCAGCGCCGTTCAGCATATTCGTGGTGCCGGATTCGCGCGACCCGCCCGATGCCGCATTAAAGTTCATCCCCTGCGAGACGGCTGGCGCCGCAAAAGCCAAATCGAAGACGTTGCGCGTCAACAACGGCATGCTTTGAATGAACCTCTGGTCGATGGTGGTGGAGAGATCCGAACTGGCCGTCTGTACAATGGTTTCCTGCGTGCTGATTTCGATGACCGTCTGCGCCGTAGCTACGGACAACGCGACGTTGACGGGCACGGTGGTGCTGGCGTCCACGATGATTTTCTTAATTTCCCTGGTAGTGAAACCCTGGGCTTTGGTTGTGAGACTGTAAGTGCCGGGCGGCACCAGTCCAAACCGGTACACGCCGCTAGTTCCGCTCTTTTCCTGCTGCGACACCAGAGTGCCGTCGTTGACCAAGGTGAGATCCGCGCCGGGGATTAGGGCCCCCGAACTATCCGTCACCGAACCGGTAACGACTCCCTGTACGGTTTGAGCTTGCGCGCCGCTTTGGAAAGCGAACGCCAGCAGTAGAGCGCCAGAAATTGCCGATAAGGCACACGTCACCCGTGCGCATGGCGAGAACATACCCGTTTATCCCCTTTTCTAAGAAAGACTCGGTTACACGTCGGCCGACACGGGCCGAGCCAGAACACTTGCCGTTGTGGGTGTTTAGCTCTTGGCTGAAGAACCGGCACGCGCAAACAAGCGAACGCGCAGCGCCGCAGAAGCGGCGAATCCCGCTTACACCCGCTACACCTTGTTGGCCGGCACTCTCCGTTATTCAGCGCCGACTTTATGCTATGGGAGGAAGTATAATACCGATCCCGCGGGGGCGCAACAGATTTGTAAATAATTTCTTAATAAAGTTTACTGAGTACTGTCTATGCGGCGACTCAGATCCCGGCTAACCTGACGCGCGGGCGCTAAGATGAGTATGCGGATGATACGAAAACACTGGCTGTGGGCGGGAGTATGGATAGCTTGTGCGATCGCCCGGGCAGCCTCGCCCGGCGTGCGCTTCCTGAGTTTCACGGAAGCGCAGGAAGTTCTGACAGCTTTTGGCCGGATGGAAGACGCCTCGGCTTGGGACCTATGGGTCAGGAGCGAAGATCGCGAGGTGCGGGCGCGGGTGGACCGAGGTGTGGAAGATTCCATCAGTAACTTGATTCTGTACGGAACCTCGTTCACGCACCTGGCGCGGGTGGAGTCGGCTGAGCGGGCCACGACCCCGGCGGGTGAACTGATCCCGCTGGCGCGCGCGCGTGTGCGAGCCGCGGCGGCTGCCCTGGCGCATCCCGGGGCCAACGAGAGACTGCGGTTCGCTTGCGACTATATTTCGCGGCACGGCGTGCATGCGAACGAAATCGAGGGATACCTGGCCGCCAACCTGGCGCGCTTCGCCGGGGAGCAGCGCAGCTACCAGGAAACCCTCAGACTAGCCCGTGAGCGGGGCGACCCCGCTGAAGCGCGGTTCACGGGCGCCACTCTGTTCGATCGCCGCGGGCTTTCGGCGGACACCTCGCTGCTGCCCAACTATGCGCTTGAGGATACCCTGCGCGCCATGCTGCGCAAGGGCGCCGTAGGAGCGGGACAGATCCGGAGTATCGCGGTGATCGGCCCTGGGTTGGATTATACGGACAAGCACGATGGCTACGATTTTTACCCGGTGCAAACCATTCAGCCGTTCGCGGTGATGGAAGCCGCGATCCGGCTAGGTCTGGGGAAACCGGAAGACCTGCGGCTGGTCACGTTGGATCTGAATCCCGCGGTGAATACGCATCTGCGAGGGATGGCCGCGCGGGCTCGCACCGGCGCCGCCTACGTAGTGCAACTGCCGCGCGATGGGGCAGCGGACTGGACCCCGCAGGCCATCGCGTATTGGGAGCATTTTGGGGAACTGACCGGTGCGCCGGCCGCTGCGGCAGCGGCGCCCAAGGGTCTGCGCGTACGCGCTGTGGCCCTGGCGCCGGACCTGGCGTCCCGGATCGAACCGCTGGACTTGAATGTAGTGGGCCAGGTGCTGGACGGGGCCCGGTTCGATCTGGTGGTGGCGACCAATATCCTGGTCTACTACGACCGTTTCGAACAAGCGCTGGCCATGGCGGGCATCGCCAGGATGATGCGCCCGGGCGGCGTGTTTCTGGCGAATACGGTGCTGCCGGCGCAGAGACCGGACGCCCTGGAGTATCTGGGCCGGCGAAGCGTGAATTATAGCGCGTCGGGAAGCTACGGAGACGATGTGGTGGTTTACCGGCGGCGTTAGCGCCCGCCGGCAAAAGAGCTCGAATGACGACCAGACTTCCCTGCGCCGCACGTGCTGTTGGGCAGCAGCAAGGATTCTAACGGGAACGACTGAGAGATAAGTAGTCGCACCAACTGGCCCGCGTTATCCTGGAGGAACTATGGCTGACACGCAAACGCTCGTTCCCGCTCAGCAGCTTGCCGGGACCAACAAGATCCACTTTCCCAATGAAAGCGCCGCGTACCGGAAGGCTAGAAACGCTCTCCTCGTCGCAGAGATTGAGCTGCGCCGCCAAATAGAGCGCGTGGCGTCGCAACGGCGCAAATTGCCTCCCGGCGGCGAAATTCCCCAGGACTTCGAGTTTGTGTCAGAGCAAGGCCCCGCGCGCCTCTCCAGCCTCTTCGGCGACAAAGGCACTCTGTTGGTTTACAGCATGATGTACGGCCCGCGGCGCAAAGCGCCGTGTCCGATGTGTACATCGTTCCTGACTTCATGGAACGGGACGGCCGTCAACCTTCGTGAGCGCGTAGCCATTGCCGTCACCGCGCGCTCACCTATCGAGCGGCTGGTCGAGTATAAGAAACTGCGCGCCTTTGCGAACCTCCCTTTTGTTTCCGACATGTCCGGTGAGTACACGCGCACTTACGTCAACGCTGAAGACGCCGACGTTCCCGGCTTCAGTGTCTTCAGCCGGCACAATGGAAGTATTCGTCACTTCTACAGCGCCGAGATGAGCGGATCGATGGCCGACCCGGGACAGGACCCGCGCGGCGGCCGAGCCGCGACCGGCCGAGCCGCGACCGTTAGGGAGCGTCCCAGCGCTCGTCGCGTCGCGCCTAATTAACCCTCCCACATTTGACGCCCCCAGCCTGCTTTCGGTTTTCGTGCACAATGCAACAATCGATGCCGGCTAATCTCTTGTTGCTCTTTTCCGATCCAATTCGAACAGTTATGACGAACCGGACTCAACCGAACAGCCACCCCAGCCGCGACCCCTGAACGCGACGACAGCCCGGATACCAAGGGTAAGGGGACATGCCTGGCGTCAGTCACGCTGTCTCCCACTCAAGTGGTAGGTGGCGCCTCCACCACAAACAACACCGTTACACTGACGCTTGTGTATCGCGGAGGCGGCATACCCATTTCGCTGAGCAGCGGCAGCGCCGTCGCGCGCGTGCCCGCCTCGGTAACGGTACCGGCCGGGGATCTGTCCGCACATTTCACCATTACGACGGCCAAGGTCTCGGCGAAAACCAGCGTGACGATCACCGGAAGCTATGCCGGCGAGTGCGTACATACGGCCACGCTGACGGTCGTACCGTAGGACGCTGTCCAACACCGCTCTCCACCCACATGCGGTAAAATCACGGTATCCGGATCTGCCGCCCCGCTCCATACAGATCCGAATATCCTCACCATGCCGATCGCCTCCACAACCCGCGCCGAAGAGTTTCGAGAGCAGCTTGGCCGCCGCGCCATGGTCGCCGACGGGGCGATGGGAACCATGCTCTACTCGCGCGGCGTGTTCATCAACCGCTGCTTCGACGAGCTCAATCTCTCCGCCCCGGACATGGTGCGCCAGATCCACCAGGAGTACGTGAAAGCCGGCGCCGAGATCCTGGAAACCAATACTTTCGGCGCCAATCGCATGCGCCTGGGAGCCTTCGGATTCGCCGAAAAGCTGCGCGCCATCAACCAGGCGGGAGTACGGCTGGCGCGCGAGGCGGCCCGCGAACACGCCTTCGTGGCGGGCGCCATCGGTCCGTTGGGAGCCCGTATCGAGCCCCTCGGGCCCACATCGTTCGCCGAAGCCCGCGCCATCTTTCGCGAACAGGTGGACGAACTGCTGGACGCCGGCGTGGATCTGCTGGTCCTCGAAACGTTCGGCAACCTCGACGAAATGCGCGAAGCCCTCTTCGCCGCGCGCGAAGCAGCCGGGCCCGAAATGATCATCGTCGCGCAAGTGACCATCGACGATAACGGCAACCTTCCCGGCGGCACGGAACCTGAAGTCTACACCCGGAGCCTGGACGAATGGCCCACGGATGTCATCGGCGTGAATTGTTCCGTGGGTCCCAAGACCACCCTCGAAACCGTGGAGCGCATGATGGCGTTTACTTCGAAGCCGATCAGCGCCATGCCCAACGCGGGCGTGCCGATGCGGGTAGAGGGGCGCAACCTCTATCTGTGCTCGCCGGAATACATGGCGCAATACGCGCGGCGTCTGTTGTGGGCCGGCGTGCGCATCGTGGGCGGATGCTGCGGCACCACCCCCGAGCACATCAAGCTGATCCATTCCGAGGCGCGCTCGCTGCAGCCGGTTCAGAAAAAACTGGGCGTTACGGTGGAGGAGCCCAAGGCCAAGGCGCAGGCCATGCCGAAAGTAGCCGTGGCGGAGAAATCGCAGTTGGGCGCTAAGCTGGCGGCCGGGAAGTTCGTGGCCTTCGTGGAGATTTTGCCGCCGCGCGGCGTGGACGCATCCAGGGAACTCGCCGGCGCCCGCCTGTGTGCCGCGCAGGGCATCGATTGCATCAACGTTCCGGACGGGCCCCGGGCCAGCGCGCGCATGAGCTCGCAAGTCACCTGCCAGCTTATCCAGCGCGACGCCGGCATCGAGGCGGTGAATCATTTCTGCTGCCGCGACCGCAACATTCTGAGCATCCAATCGGAGCTGCTGGGCGCGCATTGCGCCGGCGTGCGCAACCTGATTTGCATCACGGGCGATCCACCGCGCATGGGCAGTTATCCGGATGCCACCGCCGTGTTCGACGTGGACGCCATCGGCCTGGTGAACATCGCGAATAACCTGAATCACGGCCTGGATATCGGCGGCAATGGCATGGGATCGCAAACCGCGCTGCTCATCGGCGTGGGCGTCAACCCGGGCGCCTTGAATATGGATGAAGAGATCCGCCGCTTCGAGTGGAAGGTGCAGGCCGGCGCGGAATACGTAGTCACGCAGCCTGTATTCGATCTCGGTTTGCTCGAACAGTTCTTGAAGCGCATCGAACACGTGAAGATTCCGGTGATTTGCGGCATCTGGCCGCTGACCAGCTTTCGCAACGCCGAATTCATGGTGAACGAGCTGCGCGTGCCGGTGCCGGAGCCGTTCATGGAACGCATGCGGCAGGTGGATAACGCCGAGAAGTCGCGCGAGGAAGGCGTGGCCATCGCCCGCGAGATGGTGGAGCGCGTGCGGGGCATGGTGCAGGGCGTGCAATTGAGCGCTCCTTTCGGGCGCTACCAGATGGCTATCGATGTGGCGGAAGCGATTGGGCCGCGCTAGGGGTCGCGGGGCTTATGGCAACTGATCTTGTGGAAGTGGACGCGGAACAGCCGCAGCCGGAAGCGATCGAGCGCGCCGCCGCCGCGATTCGCCGTGGAAGGGTGGTGGCCATCCCCACCGATGCGCTTTACTCGCTGGTGGCCGATCCCTTTAACTTGCGCGCGGTGTCCAGTGTGTTCCGCGCCAAAGGACGAGAAATCCACCGTTCGCTGCCGCTGCTGGTGGCGGATGCGATTGCCGCCGAGGATCTCGCCTCCGAGCTGAATAACCGTTTTTCAATCCTCGCGCGCCGTTTCTGGCCGGGTCCCTTGACCATTATCGTGCCGGCCTCCGCGCGCGTGCCGCTTAAGGTGACCGGCAATACCGGACGCCTGGCGCTGCGCCAGCCGCGCTCCAAGATCGCCACCGCCCTGATCGCGGCGCTGAATCAGCCCTTAATCTCGACCAGCGCCAATATCTCCGGCTCGCCCACCTGCCGTAGCGGCATTGAAGTATTCGGCACTATGGACGGCCGCGTGGATCTCGTTCTCGACGGGGGCACTTGCACCGGCGCGGGCGCCACCACCGTGGATATCACCGAGCCTTACTGGAAGATCATACGCGAAGGCGCCATCGAGGAAAAGGAAATCGCCGCGGCGCTGCAGGCCACCTGACCCGCTTAGTACAGAAAACCGACATAAGTCGCCCGAATGGTCCGTTCCATACCTAATGCAAGTGCATTAATACTAAGACTGGTCGTTCCGGGAAGATTCTCCTTTTGGAGCAACCCAACCTCGGCGGTTGATCGCACGTGCGCTTGCAAGCGCCGCCCAAAATGGCGATACTGGTTGATGCGGGGCCTACACCAGCGATTGCGTCGAAAGGCGACTGTTTCCACGGGATTCGGCTCTGTGGCGTCATTAAGCACCGGATGAAATACTTTCATTTTTTCATTCGACTGGAGCCAGTCTAATGGTGTCTCAAATGATAGTTTTTAGCAAGACCGAATCCGTCAAGAGGATTAACGAATCCGATCACTGGCCAAACGAGGGAAAAAGGTCTGACTTATGTCTACAATAGCCATACCCATCACCGCATGGCGCATTGATTACCATAGGACAATGGCAGCGGTATTGGCCGCTAGCGATGCGCTCAATCGCGGGGTGTCAATTCTGGTGCTGGCCAAGGATTTTTGGCGCGCGGCCAATGATCTGGAGATGTTTGTCGCGGTTATGGATTCAGTAACCGAGGCCCCACGCGACGAAATCGAACCTGTTATGGCGGGGCTTGAAGGACTACATTGCAGAATCAAGGGCTGGTGAGAGATGCGCATATTAAGGGGCTGACAAAGCGTCTTCTGACCGGTGTGTCAATACTACGTTTAGACCAGCAAAACGAAGAGTTCAAGGATAGCATTGAACGCTTTAGATTAAGCCTGGACCCGACCGTTTCAGAAGCTATCGGCAAAGCATTAGAGGAGTACGGGCATGGCGAAACCGTTGGTGTAGACTCTTTATAATTCGGCTAATCATGTGAACCCGCCCCCGCCTTCAGGTTATCGAGCACAGATCGCCACACAAGCAGCAAAGTACATCGCCAAGCAAGATAAGCCCACGAGGGAAAGATTTAAGAAACAATTCAAGATTTTAGAGAAAGATCCGTTATCTAACTCCAAGCCAATCGTGAATCATTCGCCCGCCCGCTCTTTTAGGGTCGGCGATTTCCGGGTAATCTTCACTATAATATAAAAGAGGTTCGTCAGAAGAATTCGTGGGTCGATTCCGGCTCCGGCAACTTGCCAAGTGAGTGATAGAGCGCAAGTTCGAGGCGTGGGAGTTACGCGCCGCTCGTGAAGGTCGCGCCGAACACGATGTTTCTTCTTGGGCGGAGCGCGAAGTGGCGACGACCGAGCCGCCCCACTGCGTTCGCTACTGCATCAGGTGCGCAATGCTATGCGAATCATTGAAGACCGTTCTACATGCCAGCTTATCCTCCCGGATGGTCCATACCTTAGAGTTGAGACCATCCTCCGTCTACCGGCAATTCGGCGCCGGTAGTGAAGGTCGCATCGAACGCGAGGAACAGGACGGCCTTGGCGATTTCCTCCGACTTCCCCCAGCGCTTCATGGGAACCATGCCGCCCATCTGCTGCCTAATCTGGGCGGCCGCGTCTTTATCGGGAAACACTTTGCCGAGGATCGGTGTATCGATGGGGCCGGGCGTCACCGCGTTGACGCGAATCTCGCGAGGAATCAGCTCGGCGGCGAGCGTCCGGGCGAATGATCGCAACGCAGCCTTGGCCGCTCCGTATGCAGCCTGGCCGGGCATTCCCTTGACGTTGGCGATCGAGGTCGTGAGGACGACAGAGCCACCCCGGTTTATTAGCGGCGCGAGCTTCTGCACCGCGAAAATCGGCCCTTTGGCGTTCAGGTTGAACATCTCGTCGTAGACAGCCTCGGTGAGGCTTTCGAGAGGCGCCCGGATGCTGAACCCGGCGTTGACGAAAAGCAGGTCGAAGGTATCGAACTCCGCCTTCACCTTCGAGGCGAGGGCGTCGATGTCCGTCAATGACCGCGCGTCGCTCGAAACCACGACGGCTCCCTTTCCAAGCTCTTTCTCTGCCGATTCCAGGCCGGCCTTCGAGCGACCCGTCACGACAACGCGCGCACCCCCATCGAGGAGCATCTTCGCCGTCGCAAGCCCCATGCCGCTCGTGCCGCCGATAATCACCACCTTTTTATCTTGGTACCGTTCCATATGTATTCTCCTCGCGAGGTTAGGTTGCTTTGCTGATAACTGTTTGGTACGACAATAGACCCTTGGATGATCATTTAGCTCCGCAATCAACTGCTGATTCCGGTTACCGGGATTCAGCCGCGACCGGCGCTACTTCAGGACACCGCGCTCACGGGTGCTGGGTAAGACAAGTCGACCCCAGAGACCTTGACGACAGCCTGCCACGCGGCCTCTTGGCTGGCGCGATCGTGGAGGTGCGGCTGGCGCTGCACCTCAATTGGGCCTGAGAACTTCCCTTGTGCCGAGGCGAAGAATTGCCCTGAGACGTCGGTTCCGAACTCCGACGCCTGTATGTAGCGACGGGCCGCGGTCTCCGGCGTCTGATTCATGCCGGGAATGAGGTTCACGATTGGAATCATCAGATACCTCAACGCGGGGCCCGCGCTTCGCACCACCTTGGTGGCGGTCGCGCCACCGGGCGAAACAGCGTACACGGCCATGCCGGAGGGTAGCCGGCGCGCCAGCGCCGCGACCCACCAAGCGATAATGAGCTTCGCGTCGGCATACGCATTGTTGGGCACGTACTTCACGTTCGGCCCGTTGCGAATCAGGGCTTCCACAGCGGCGGTTCGGTCACCCTGGTGGTATTTGGCCGCGAAGGCGGGCAGATCGGTGTATTTGAACATGGGTACGCCCCCACGGGCAGGTTCTGCACCTGCGATAACGATCCGCGCGTTGGGGCTCAGCAGGTTGGCGCGGAGCAAACCGACAGCCAGTTGATGATGGCCGATGAGCGGCGCCTGAGAAGCTTCGATGCCCTCCGCAGTGAGCGCGCGCTTTTTGAAGGGGACCAACCCTGCATTGAGCAGCAGGAAATCGATCGGCTGACCCCGCTTGACCAGCTCGCCGAGGGCGGACTGAACGCTGGACGGCGAGTCCAGATCGAGCTCCAGCGGCGTGAAGATTTTTTTCTTGGTCTCAGCCGCGAGTTGAGCAGCCGTTTGCTGGACCGCGCCCAGCCTGCGTCCGGTGACGATGACCTGTTTATAGCCCTTGTCGGCGAGCAAGCCGGCTGCCGCATAACCGAGCCCGGATGTGGTGCCGGTGACGAGCGCGAACGAATTTTTCATGGCGTCTCCATGGTGAAGCTCGAAAGAGCCCCCGTGGCAGGGGCCGTCTTGTAATTTTGAACTGTTCAGTTCTATATTGATTGATAAGATGGAAATTGTCAAGGAGTTTTGAACTGAATGGTTCGGAATACCCATAAGCCGCGTGGACGGCCGCGTAGCTTCGACGAGACGGGGGCGTTGGAAAAGGCGACTCAGGTGTTCTGGTCGAAAGGCTATGACGGCGTGACGATTGACGATCTGGTCGCCGGGATGGGTGTGGGACGGCCGAGCCTGTATGCCGTCTTTGGGGACAAGCGGGCGATATTCTTGCGCGTCCTTAAGGCGTATGCAGAACGCAAGGGCGCATCGGCCGCGAAGGCACTCCTTTCGCCCCAGAGTCTTCGCGACTCGATTGCGGGCTTTCTGAGATACGCGGTCGAAAGTGCGACCGAGAAAGGGTCCGCCCGGGGCTGCCTTCTGATTTGCGTCGCGCCGCTTGTGGACGATGCTGAGGTTCGGCGGTTCCTGCAGCACGCGGCCGCGGGCGGCGCGGCGCTGGTGGAAGGTCGTTTCCGGGACGCGATCAGCGCGGGCGAAATTCCGTCCGACTTTCCTGTGGCCGAACGCGCGATCCAAGTCACGGATTTGGGTCGTGGCCTTACGATGCGCGCGCTGATAGGCACGCCGCGCAAGGCGCTCCTCAAAGACGCTGAGGAAGCGGCCGACTTGGTGCTCCAGCCGCGGCAAACCCGCGCCTGACAGCGCAGTGTTTACCGGGAAAGGCCAAACCGGTTCGAAAGGCAACTGACTACGAGAAGAGCCGACGCCCAGCCATCGGCAGCGGGTTCGCCGACTACGCGAGCCGAGCTTCCCGGCGCCATTCGACCGGATCAGTGACCCACAGATTCCTCCGACGAGGCATAAAAGAGGAGGATCGTGTACTGATTATTGCGAAGGTCCTCCCCCGTGGCGAGGTTTACGACCGCGTGTAAGACTACGTGTCGCTTACCCCTGCCCCATCGGTTAGCCTTGCGCTCAGTTATACGGGTGAATCAATTCCACGATGACGCCCCCGATCGAGTCCGTTCCCATGTAGGCGTACCGCCCCGATCCTTTCTTTCCAACGTCGCCCCACGCGCCCGATTGCACTACGTCATAGCCCAGGCCTTTGTACCTGGCAATGGCGCCGCCGAGATCCTCCACGGGCAGGCCCAGGTGGTGAATGCCTTCGCCATGCGTCTTCAGGAAATCGGCATAGCAATTCGCCGGCTCCTGCGGCGGAATGATCCACTCGTAAGTCGGCTGCGTGTAACGGTGCCAGCCCACATCGAACGGCAACAGCAGGGGCTTGCCATGGTAGCGGGAGTCTTCGCGCGGGCTGGCGTGTGCCACGGTCATCGCCGGAAAGCCTATCTGTTCCCAATAATCGGACACCGGCTTGGCCTCGCGAATGACGAACGCGATATGGGAGATCATGGCGGGCGCTGCGTCCGGCGCCGTCATACCCGGCCAGTCGACCAAGCCGAGTACGTATTTGCCCCTGGGCTCGGTATCGAAAAACGTGAACACCGCCGGACCGCGATCGGTGGCAACCGACATGCGCTGCAGGACATTCACGCCCGCCGCGCCCAGGCGCGCGGCTTCGCTCGCCACCGCATCCTCACTCGACACCTCGTAAACGATCGAGAATATGCCGTCTCCGTGTGTTGCGAGAAAGGCGTTGAAGGCTGTGCTGCCGCCTTCCGGCTCCAGCATATCCACCGTCAGGTTTCCTAAGTGTGCCCAGGCCATGTGTAAATGGCCGCCGATAGGCCGGCCGCGATACTCGCCCTTGAATGGGATCTTCCCTAAGTCATGTACATCCGAAAGGCCGAGGCTTGACCAGCCGTGCAATGGGCCGTCGATGCTTCGCACCAGCCATACGACGTGGCCGATGCGTTTGTAGATATCCGGCGGCGCGCCTTGTGCCAGCACGCCAACCGAAATCAAAAGAGCAGCGAGACGAGTTGTGCGCATGAATGAACTGCGATTGTAGCGCCGTTCCTGGAGTGTGGACCTATTTCTCATGATGACTGCCCGCAGCCCCGTGGCGCACGCTTCAGCGTGCTGGCGGGACTTTTAAGTCCCGCTCTTGCCCGGCAGCGGTGACAGCCCAGCCAAACATTTCTTCCCCCGTCCTTTCAGCCAGTTACGTAAATCATATCCCGTTATCCCAAATCCCCCAAGCTACCCTGTAGTCGAAAGGAAGGGCCATACCCGCGCCCGAAAATCAATGAAAAGCTATCACGATCGGAAACTTTCCCAACAGCAGTCGGATTCCAACCGCCAAAACGCCCAGAAGTTGACCGGCCCCCGCACCCCTGAAGGCAAAGCCGCCTCCAGCCGCAACGGCATCACCCACGGCCTCTCCGGCAACAAACACTTCATCCTCGAAGGTGAGGATCCCGAAGCCTTCCTCCGCCTGCTCCAGGACCTCCACGATCACCTCCGCCCCGTCGGCGACAGCGAAGAACTGGTCGTCCAACGCATCGCCGCCGCCCAATGGCGTCTCGACCGCGCCTTTGCCCTCGAAACCGGCATCTACCGCGAAGAATCCGTAATTCTGACCCGCATGGACCTAAAAAGACAGACGGATCACGAATTCTACATGAACCGCGACGGCAAACACACCCCGCCCGATCCCCACGAACCGGACGACCTCCTCGCCCGCGCCTTCATGGAAGGTGGCAAAGGCCCCGACAACTTCACCCGCCTCGCCCGCTACGAAACCGCCATCGAACGCTCCATCGAGCGCGGCATGAAGCACCTCAAAGCCCTCCAGGCCGCCCGCATCGCGCAACGTCCCGCCGTCCCTGAAGCCCCGCACGCCCCCGAACCCCCCGTCCCCGAACCGCCAAACCCGCCGCTAACTACCACGGATTCAACGAATTACAAAGCGAACCCAGATCCCGCCGCATTTCCCCAATCTTCCCCCAATCCGCCCTGCCCCGTCATCAACAATGATGAATAACGGTCCGGCTTTTCAGCTTTGGAGGGCGGGCTATTCAGCCCGCAGCCCGGCTTTCAGCCGGCTTGCAGCGGATTTCTTCAGTCCGAAGCGGGACTTAAAAAGTCCCGCCGTCGCTGAAAGCATGCGCCGCGTGGCTGCGCCTGTCGGTAAGTCAGTAATAAGTAACGTTCACCTGCACCGGCTGCACGAATCCGAACAGGAAAGCCGCGTCCAGTCCGGTAGCGGAAACGGGTTGCGGGTACGCGGATATCTGCACGGTAAGCGTCCCTGCCGCGGATCCCATAGGCACTAACACATAGGATGGAATCGTGAACTGTCCGGCTGCTGCCGGGACGTTGCAGGCGAAACTGCCATACGAATCGCTCCCCGAGAGAGTCACGAACTGCCCCGCCGCGCCCCCGGTCCAGGCGATGGTCTGGCCACTGTGCGAGATCTGCATCTGTGGTGGCCCGGCCGGGAGGCTGCCAAAGCTTTCCTGGATCGGGAAGTTCAACGTTGCGGTGAGCGCGCCTACGTCCTTTCCGCCGGCGCCGGTGAAGGTGAAGGTTCCCCCGGTGAGCGGATTATTCAATCCGTCTGCAAAGCCTAGCGTTGCCGCGTATTCACCAACCTGGCCGGCGAACGCGGGCACCGCCTTGGTTCCGCCCGGCGCGGTGATAGTCAGTGCGCCGGCATCCAGCGCCGGGAATGGCGGAGGTGCAAATAGGGAAGAGCCCGATGTGCCGGCACAACTTCCCTGCGACACTTGCGGGCTGAGTCCCATGCTGAAACCCTGATACTGTCCGGCGATCCATGCGCCCAACGCCGACCCCGGAACCGTGAAGAAATCGGCCTGCGCGGCTCCGTCGAAGTAAAGACCTTGACTCTGCTGAATGGCCAACAGACCTACACTTACGTTGCTCTTAGCGCCCAGGGAAGCAATCTGCGCCGGGCTGATCCCCAGGGTGGGATCGCTGCACGCGCCGCCTTCCGGTTGCGATGGGCAGCGTCATCACATTGCTGACCAGTTCGTAATTCGCGGTTACCGCCGCTACGGAAACCGCGCAACCCGTGGAAACTCCCTGCGGAACCATCACGTTAATCTGATCCAAGCCCGGGTATGCGCTGCGTCCCTGATATAGAATCTGGGCGGGGATGCCGCCGACCAGCACCTGCAGCGGAAGTCCCGAAACCGAAATGCCATGCGGCGTCGGGGTGTAGACGGTATCGCTATCCTGTGGGCTGGCGCCCAATCCCGATCCCCAGAACGTAAGCGCCTGGCCCGGAACCGCGGAGTGCGTAAGGGTCACCACGTTGTAGCTGGTGTCGGTGGCTACCGCCGGCCCTTGGGCGGTTTCATAGAATGAAGCGAATCCGAAGCCGCTCTGCCACACCGCAAGGGCCGCTGGAAGGCTCGACAGGCCGCCGTACTGGACCGCAAGAGTCCCTGTGCCCGCTGGAGTCGTGGAGGGGAGTACTCCGGCTATTTGGGTGGCCGTCGCATAATAGAGCGGCGCTTGGGTGACGACGCCATTCACGGTCGTCGAGACACTCGCGCCATTGAGCGTCAGCGGCAGCCCCTTAGTGCTGTCCTGCAAGACGGCCTGGGAGCCTGGATTTGCCAGCCCGCAACCATAGATCACGAATACGCTACCCTGCGCGACCAGGCTCGAGTAGCTGTAATTATTCATGACGTTGAGCACCACCGGCGCCCCGGCGGTAACTCCATAGGTGTCGTACTGCAAAGTAATGGAGGTTCCCTGAATGGCAGTTACTAGAACCTTGGCGTAACTGCCGGCGCTGGTCTTAGCCGCAAAGACGTCGTTTACCGCGACATTTTGGATGCTGGTCATCGCGTAAGCGAGGGCCTGCAGGGCCGTCAGCGTGAGGGTGTTGAACTCCCCGGTGCCGCCGGCGCCGGGAACGCTGTACAGCGCGGCCGCGCCCGAAGGACTGATGGAAGTTCCGCTCCAGTAAATATCTCCTTCACATCCGGGAGTGGCGCCCGCATTTAAGTTGAAGGTGGAGTTCGCCGCCAAGGTTACGGTATCCGTCATGTCCGCCAGCGCGGACACCGGGATCGCAAAGGCCAGAATAACAATGGCAGTTGCGGGAAACAGCTTGCGCATCGACATGGATACTCCTTCTAGCAGGCTGCGGAAAAAGGCCAAAAACCGCTTGCCGACGCGCGCGGCTCAGAAGTGTTGCCCCGTATTTGCAGCGGCTTACCGAGCCGCGACCGTAAGGGAGCCGTCCCGACAGGCCTTTTTCCGCAGCCTGCTAGAGAGGTCCGGCGCACTCACCGCTTCAGCATGTCCTCCACCCACGGCGGCGTGGCCGCGATCAGCCGCCCCAGCTCCGGCTCCAACTGCTCCATCTTCAGTTTCATCTCCCACGCCACTTCGCGATAGCTGAAGTGACCTTTCACCCCGCTGCGTACGCGCGAGATATACTCGGCTTCGGCGAAATCCATCTTGAAGAGAAATCGCCCGCGCGCTCCGAACGGCAGCAGGTAGTGTGCGCCGGGCGCGGGCAATGCCTGCAGCGTCGCCAGTGCCGCCTCCATGGCTGCGCGATACCCGGCCGCCGCGCCGGCTTCTTCCACCAGCGGCGGCGTGTCGTAACCCAGCCGTCCGGAATAGCTTTGCCGGAACTTGTGGCAGCGGCGGTGCCGGTGCAGGTCGCGATAAGCGCCGATGTCGATCGTGAAATCGTAAGCGTAGAGCCCGCCATGGAACCCGGCCAGCAGGTCCTCGCGCCGTGTGCGGGATTCCAAAGCCACGTCCACGACCTCGGCGCGTTGCGCCGCGCTCCAGCCGCGCGCCATCTCGTAGAGTTCGCGGAAGGGCCGGTCCGTCACGGGATATAACAGGGTGGCCGCAATATCGGCGGGAGTGTCTGCCGGGTGGGTCAGATCCACGCGCGGGGATTCGCCTCCGGTCGCGCGCGGCAGGTTCTGCCCGGCCCAACGCTGAAGGTTCTGGCGGGCGCGCCCGGCATGTTCATTCGGCTCGGCGTGGCGGGCCAGCGTGGGGGCAAGCGGCTCGCGCGCCGCATCCGCGTCCCACACGCAATCCGGGGCGGCCGCGCAGGCTTGCGCGATCTCGTCGCCCACATCGCGCAACTCCTGGTATTCCGCGGCCTTCAAACGCCGGATCTGTTTTTCCAGCGTGCGGATGCTGGTCACTTGTCCCACGTTGGTGGGCACGCCCCAGAACAGCAGGTAACGAGCTACATCGAAAGCGCGCGCCGCCAGGTTGCGCTTGTAAGCTTCGGGTTTCATGTCTGGTGGACATGGCAAGCGCGCGGCCAGACAATCGAAGGCCCGCGCGTTCACCTGCGCGTACGCATCCAGCAACTTGCCGGCGGCGGCCTGGTAGCTTGCGGCCGCCTCGCTGGTCAGTTCCGGCGGCGTGATGAACCCGGCGCGCGAAAAATCCTGGTAGCGGGACGACTTGGCTTGCCCATCCCAAAGCGGCTCTTCCTCGATCTCGGTGGCGGCCAGTTCCGAGAGACCTTCGAAACACAGCACCGCGTGTCCCAGGTCGGCGATCGAAGCGTGGCCGTATTGGAAATAGAAGCTCTCCAGGAATTTTTGCGAATCGTGCGTGCGTACCCACGCCAGCGATTCGCGGATCGAATCCGGCGAGCGGCTGTAGCGTGCCAGGGCGTAGGCGCATTTTTCCGGCGGCATCGGCGAAACGGATATTACGCGTTTGGGTTTGGATTCCGGCATGGAAAGGCTATGATAACGAATTGTGAAAATACGCATCAGAAGATTGCGAGACGACGCCGTGCTGCCGGTCTACGCGCACGGCCCCCAGGAAGACGCCGGTCTGGATTTACGCGCCGTGGAGCGCGCGGTGCTGGAGCCGGGCACGCCGCAGCTCGTTTCCACAGGGCTGTGCATTGAACTCCCGCCTGGCTACGAGGCACAAATCCGGCCGCGCAGCGGACTGGCCGCGAAGCACGCCATTACCCTGCCGAACAGCCCGGCGACCATCGACCCGGGCTATCGCGGCGAGATCCGCGTGATCCTGCTCAACCTGGGCCGGGAGCCTTACGAAATCCATCCGGGCGACCGCATTGCGCAGATGGTGATCGCGCGCTACGAGGCTATCGAGTGGGAAGAAGGAGAACTCGGCGAGTCGCGGCGCGGACAGGGCGGATTTGGCTCATCGGGACGGTAAGTTTCTTTTCCCGGTGCGCTTTTGCGGCGCGGCAAAATCGAATGCGTGGCGCGTCATATCCACGCGGCGCCCACGAAAAGATACGCCCTCGGCCTGCAGCCGCAGGCGCTGTTCCAGCCCCGCTTGCCCCGGCAGCCGGATGTTCCCGCCGGCTCCCAGCACGCGATGCCACGGGATGCCGCCCTTGGCGTTGTGCAGAGCCCAGGCTACCTGCCGCGCCGCCCCCGGAAAGCCGGCCGCCCGCGCCACGTCGCCGTAGGTCGCCACGCGGCCCTTCGGAATCCGTCTGATGGTGCCCCGCAGTTGCTCCAACATCCCCGATCCGATCTCCTTTTGGCAGGGTATCAGACCTTAAATAACCTCATGAGGAACTTTTCATAATTTTCTTGTTGACACTATTGCAACATAAGCGCTAATTTGGAATTGGAAGTTGTATTGCAAGGATCCTCGGTAGGCGAGGCGTCCGCGCGGCAAACAAGCCACTGCCCTAAAGCGTCCAAAGATGCTGGCAGTCAGGGTAGACCAGGAACTCCCGGGTTAAGGGTTTTCCTAATGTGGCTGAGGTCTTCGGATCTCTCACGGCGCGCGGTGCTGAAGCTTGGACCCGTTGGGGAATCCGTCAGCGATCGTTCTGCGATAGTTGGCCATTTCTCTGCGCCGGGGGAAATGGCTTTTTCATTTCCCGCCAGTCTTCTCTCGCCTCCAGAAAGGTATATGGAACCCAAAGACGATCGCCCTCCTAGTACGGACGGGCAAATCGTGGAAGAAACGGTAGTGACCCGGTAGCGGCAACCCTCCTCTATCGCCTCGCCCGTGCTTCTTCCACTCGCTTGAATCGGTGGTGAACGCGGGGGCCGAGGTGCCAGTTTCCCTCTCCCTCCAAACCAATTGACCTGATCGCTCGCCGCGGTATTTTGCGTTACGGCCCTGCCGGCACGCGAGATAGAAGCAGGCGGTAGCTGGGGCGTGTGCCCCCGCGTTTCGAAGAAAGGAGGGAAGGCGATGACGAACAAAACACTGATCATGCCCACGGCCGTGTCCGCCGCGAGTTCCGGGACCGGCGTGGAAACCGATACCCGCCCGGTTCGTGGCCGCGTCGTGAAATCCAAATGGATGCGCGACCTCCTGACGTTCCTGATGGTCTTCGGCCCGGGTCTGATCGTCATGGTCGCGGACAACGACGCTGGCGCGGTATCCACGTATAGCCAGGCCGGCGCGCAATACGGCACCCACCTCCTCTGGATCGTTCTGCTCTTATTGCCGGTTTGTTATTTCATACAGGAAATGGTGGTGCGGCTGGGCATCGCGACGGGCAAGGGCCATGCCGCCATGATCTATCAGCGGTTCGGCAAATGGTGGGGGCTGTTCTCGCTGGTGGACCTGCAGTTGGTCAACTTCCTTACCCTGGTTACGGAATTTGCGGCCATCAATCTGGCCCTCACCAAGATGGGCGTCGACCCGCGCTACGGCGTGCCGGTGGCGGCGGTGGCGCTGGTGCTCCTGGTCCTGACCGGCAGTTATCGCCGTTGGGAACGCACGGTGGTCTTTCTGTGCCTCCTGGATTTCGCCTGGTTCTGGATCGCATTCCGGCTGGGGCCGCCCATGGGGCAGATCGTGAAGCATGCGCTCGTGCCTTCCATGCCCTCCGGCGGTATCACGGCCGACCTGATGTTTCTGGTGATCGCCATCGTGGGCACCACGATCGCGCCGTGGCAGCTCTTCTTCCAGCAAAGCTGCATCGCCGACAAGCGGCTGCGCTTTGCCGACCTGAAGTGGGCCCGTCTGGACACGTTCCTGGGCGCCTGCGTGACGGTTACCGCGGCCGTTTGCATGATGATCGCCGGGTCGGCTTCGCTCACGCACGGGTTTCGCTTCACCGATCCGGCGCAAATGGCGGTGGATATCGGTACCTTCGCGGGGCCGATGATGCGCCATGTCATCCTGCTGATGATGATCAACGCGGCGGTGCTGGGCACCACTGCCATTTCGCTTTCGAGCGCCTGGGCATATGGCGAGGTACGCGGGTGGCCGCACAGCCTGCAGTTGCCCTGGCGCGAGGCGCGCGGGTTTTACGCGCTCTACCTGACTTCCGTAGCCGGTGCGGCGGGCATCGTGCTGATTCCGCGCGCGCCGCTGCAACTGATGATTCTCGGCGTGCAGGTGCTGGCGGGCGTGATTCTGCCGTCCGCGATCATTTTCCTGCAGCTTTTGTTGAACGATAAGGAACTCCTGGGCGAGTATGCCAACAAGCCCTGGAATAACTGGGTGAACTGGACCATTATCGCGGTCCTGTTCATGTTATCCCTGATCCTGGCGGCGCAGGTGACCGCGCCAAATCTGTTCCCGTCCGCCATCGGCGGCCCAACCACTTAATGGAGAAACGACAATGAAAAACGAACAATTCTTAGTGGTGCATCCCTTGGACGACGTGATCGAGACTAAGGTGGATACCGAAGCGCTTGGCCCCATGTCAATGACGCGGAGCGTGCGGTTCTCGCTGCTGAGCCTGCGGGCGTACCTCATTCTGATGGTCCTGCTGGTGGTCTATCACGTGGTGATGCTGGCGAGGTAGCTGAAGCCGGCGGCCTAAAACTGAAAGGAAGGAGGTAACGAACATGCGGATGAAAACGAAAGCGATAATGCGCTGCGCGGGGCGCCTGATCCAGCGATTTCTGGACGTGCGTTTTCCCGTCGATGTAGCGTGTGGGCGCCGCACCCAATGAATTCAATCATGATGAGAACACGTTATGCCGGCGAACTGGACGCCGTCCGCCAGAATTTGATCGCCATGGGCGAAACCACCATGGCGCTCCTCGCCGAAGGGTTGCGCGCGGTGGTGGACCCCAGCCCCGACGGGGCGGCCCGGGCCAGCGAACTGGAAGCTCGCACCGATCATCAGCACCGCCTGATCCACGACCAGTGTCTCAATCTGATTACCCTGCAATCGCCGGTCGCGCGTGACGCGCGGTTGATCACCGGGGCACTGGACGCCATCGTGGATCTGGAGTTGATAGGCGACTATGCCTACGAAATGGTGGGCTTGGGCTCGGCAAAGCAAGGCCGGCTGCCGTCCCAGATTCTGAACCAGATCTCCGATATCGGCGCCAAGATCCGGGAGATCCTTTTTGCGGCCATCGAAAGCTGGCGGAATCAGGACAAGGGCCTGGCGCTTTCGGCGCGGCCGCGCGAGGCGGCCATCCGCGCCGAATGCCATGCCCTGGCCGAGAAGGTATCTCTGTTGACTTCGGCTCCCGGCGACGTCACAGCTTATGTGAACCTGCTGCTGATCTGCCGCCATCTGGAGCGCATCATGCGTCACGCCGTATGCGTGGCGGAACAAGCCGCCGAGGCCGCCCCCGCGTCCCCGGCAGGATAGCTTATTCGGTTTTTGGAGGGCGGGCAATTCTGCCCGCAGCCGGCTTTCAGCCGGCTCTGGCCCTACTGCTTACTGCGTGGTGACCGTGGTTACCGGAGTCGCGATGATGCTCGGATAGTAAAGGAATACAGTTAGCGGGCCCGGTGCCGCTTCGCACTCTAGAGTCACAGCGGTTGTGGTCCCGAAAGTAGCCACTGTCTCGAGCGGAAGGGTTGCCAGCCAGATGCCCACCGTTCCATTGTCGGGCAGCAGGTCCGCCTGGGCGTAGTTTCCGCTAAGAGGATAGAGTTGGCACACGACTTCAACGTCCCCGCCGCCGTCGTTGGCCACGGTGACTTTCGATGTGATCAAGTAGTTGCCCGCGGGAAGAGTCAGTGTCGCCACGTTGTAAAACGCGTTCGAACTCGTCATCTCGATTGGAGTTCCGTTTGAGTTCGGAGCCGTGTAGTAGATGTTCGTAGGTCCGGCAGGGCCCTGCGCTCCAGTGGCGCCGGTCGCACCCGTCGCTCCGGTCGCTCCCATGGCTCCGGTCGCTCCTGTGGCTCCGGCCGGCCCTTGCGCGCCCGGCGTCCCTTGCGGTCCGGCAGGACCGCCCGGCCCTGTCGCGCCCGTAGCGCCAGTTGCGCCCTGCGGCCCGATCGGGCCCGTGGCGCCCGCCGCTCCCGCCGGGCCCGCGGGCCCCGTCGCTCCGATGCTGGCGAGCAGGCTCCAGGAAGCCGGCGTGTTGTCCGGCTCATTGCCGGAGTTATTGGCGGCAAGGCTGATGTAACTCGAACTGTTGTAACTCACCGCGTCGTTCAGGTTATAGGCTTTGGAATTGTTCCACACGCCCTGCCAGGTCAGGCCTTGCGGCCCGGTCGCGCCCGTGGCTCCCGTCGTGCCTTGCGCCCCCTGCGGACCTTGCGCACCTTGCGGCCCAATGGGTCCCATCGGCCCGGTAGCGCCTGTAGCTCCAGGCGCGCCCTGCGCCCCAGCGGCTCCCGGCGCGCCCGCGTTTGCCACCACGCTCCAGTCGGCTGGAACATTGTCCGGCTGGTTGTTGGTATTGTTGGCGATCAGGCTGATGTAACTCGTACCGTTAAAGTTGACCGCGTCGTTCAGGTTGTAAGTCGCGGAGTTGTTCCAGGTACCCTGCCATGTCAGACCCTGCGGTCCGGTAGCGCCCGTGGCTCCGGTTGCGCCCTGCGAACCTTGCGCTCCCATGGGTCCCGCAGGTCCCATCGGTCCCGTAGCACCTGTAGCGCCAGTCGCGCCCGGGGCTCCCTGCGATCCTGTCGCTCCGGCAGGCCCCTGCGGACCAATCGGCCCGGTTGAGCCCGCCGGCCCCTCGGACCCCGCCGGCCCGGCAGGCCCTTCGGGGCCCACAGCCCCAATCGTAACGTCGAAAGCGGCCTCCAACTCCAGCGAGTAATTGGTGACCACCAGTTGATACGACCCCGGGTTGATATTCGCCGGGAGCAGCGCCGTGATGGAACTGGATGTGTGCGTGGTCACCACCAGCGTGACTTGGTCCAGGGTGACGCCCGGAGTGACGCTGCCAAAGTACCTGCCGGTGATCGTGATGGTAGGCGGGCTGATCGCGAGATCCGCCTTGGCGGACGTGATGACAGGCGTCACCGCAGCCGCGGCGGGCACCGCCCCTAACATCCAGGTGCATAGGTAAATGCTCAATACGGTAAGGCATCTTCTGTTATTTGCGCGTTGGTCCGACATGTGTCCCCTCTGGTTGTTCGAATTAAACATCTACAGCAAGGGCCGTAGTGACCCTTCAAAGAGCAGAAGCGGATTTCCCGCGCAAAACGGGACAATCGGCTCGCAAATCCCCTGCAAACATTTGTCTGATGTTTGTCATCACGGCGAGCCACGCCCATCCTGCATGCCCGCGCGGCCCGCGCTATAGTTGCTAGAAGTGACCGGAAAGGTGCTGGGCAACTACGAAATCCTCGACAAGCTGGGCGAGGGTGGTATGGGCGAGGTGTGGCGGGCGCGCGACCGCCGCTTGCAGCGCCTGGTAGCGTTGAAGATCCTGCCCCGGGAGGTGAGCGGCGATCCATCCCGCCGCGCGCGCTTCGAACAGGAAGCCCGTGCGCTGGGTGCGCTGAATCATCCCAATATCGTTTGCATCTACGACGTCGGCGAGGACGATGGGCGCGCCTATCTCGTCTCGGAACTGGTGGAAGGCGAGCCGCTCCGCGCTCTGCTCGACCGCGGCGCGCTGCCTTTACGCAAGGCCGTGGAGATCGCCGGCCAGATGGCCGATGGCATGGCTGCCGCGCATGCGCTGGGCATCGTGCATCGCGACCTTAAACCCGAGAACGCCATGGTCACGCGCGCCGCGCAGGTGAAGCTGCTGGATTTCGGCTTAGCCAAACAAAGCGGGCCGGCGCCCGGCGAGAATACCGCGACCGTCGCGCTAGCCCTTTCCGAACCCGGAGTGGTGATGGGCACGGTCGGCTACATGTCGCCGGAACAGGTGCGCGGCGAGCCGGCCGATGCGCGCTCCGATATCTTCAGCTTCGGCTGCGTGCTGTACGAGATGCTGACCGGGAAACGCGCGTTCCAGGCTCCCACCGGCGTCGAAACCATGCATGCCATCCTGAAAGCGGAGCCGGTGGACTTCGAGGGTGAGCAGGCCAGGTTGCCCTTGGCCGTGACCACCATCGTACGCCGCTGTCTGGAGAAACGCGCCGAGCAGCGCTTTCAATCGGCCGCCGACCTGGCGTTTGCCCTGCGCTCGGTTTCCGGAGCGAACGCCACCACCGTACAGCCGATGGTCGCGCCCGCCCCCACGGTGCGCAAACCTTGGATTTGGGCCGGGGCCGCGATCCTCGGCGGACTGGCGTTGTTCGCGCTGGGGTTCCTCGTCCGGGATCGCACCCTCCAGCACGATAGTCCTTCTTTCCAGCGCATCACGTTCCGCAAGGGATTTGTGTTGGCGGCCCGCTTTGTGCCGCACAGCCGGGATGTGATTTATCAGGCGAACTGGGAAGGGGGCCCCTCGCGTATTTACGTGGCCGTGCCGGGGAGTCCCGAATCGCGCGACCTCGAGATGCCCGCGGGCAGTCACCTGATGGGGATCTCGGCGCAACAGGAGATGGCCTTGATCGCGCCGCCCTTCGGCGATTACTCGACGGGAAGGCTGCTGGGCGCGTCCTTCTCCGGTGGGCAGACCCGGCCGCTGCTCGATGGCGTGCTGGCCGCCGATTATGCGCCGGACGGCTCGTCGATGGCCGTGTTGCGGCGCGTCCACGGCATCAACCGGCTGGAATTTCCGATTGGCAACGTGCTCGTCGATAAGATCGGCTGGCCGCTGTGGATGATCCGTGTGTCTCCCGATGGCGAGCGCGTCGCCTATGTTACGCGCACCAACGGCACTGCCATCGGTATGGCGGTGGTGGACCGCAAGGGGAATACCACCGGCCTGGGCGCGGTTTCGGGTCAGAATACGACGGGCGAAACGGCTTCGCTGTGCTGGAATCCGAAGGGTACGGAGATCTGGTTTCGCTCCTTCGATCCGAGCGAGCCGGGCACCGTTTATGCGCTCGATCTGAAAGGCAAGCGGCGGGTGGCGCTGCGGCTGCCCTCCCAAGTGAAGCTCTACGACATTGCCCATAGCGGCGATCTGCTGTTGAGCACCGGCGCGGAGCAGCTTGGAATCCTGGCCAAGGCGCCCGAAGACACCGCCGAGCATGACCTTTCGTGCCTGGATTCGGGCAGGGTGGCGGGAATCTCCGACGACGGGCGCGTGATCGCGGCCAACATCACGGGGGAGAGCGGCGGCCAAAAGGGCAGCGTCTACCTGCGCAGGACAGACGGATCGCCGGCGGTTCGCCTGGGCGACGGACATGCCTACCGCCTGTCTCCGGACGGCAATTGGACCTCCGGCTACACATTGAATGCCGATGGCTCGCGCCGTTTTGTGTTGTCGCCTACGGGTCCGGGAGAAGAGACCGAGGAAAAAGTGCCTGGTCTGGCGGCGGGAGTTGTGTATGGCTGGCTGGCCGGCGAGTCGCGCTTCCTGGTGTTCGGGCGGCTGCCCGGCAAGACCTGGCAGTGCTTCGTGTGGGATGCCGGACGTGGCGCGGTGCGGCCGCTGTGCCCGGAAGGCGTGGCGGACGCTTTTGCTTACTACGTGTCACCGGATCGCTCGCAGGTCCTGATACCCACCCTGCAAGGTGGATGGCGGGTCTATCCAGTGGATGGAGCAGCCGCGCAGGAAGTCAAAGGTGTCGCGCGCGGCGAGGCTGTAATCGGTTGGCGCCAGGACAGCCGGTCTGTTTACGTGGTGCCCGACGGGGAAGCGACGGACAGCATTCCGGTGTCCATCGTGGAAATCGCCACGGGCAAGCGGGCGGTATGGAAAGCCATTCATCCGGCGCAGCCAGTACTGGAGATTCACGACCTGCATGTTACGCCGGATGGGCAAGCCTACGCCTACAACTATGTGAGCGCGCAATCGGATTTGTACGTAGCGCGCGGATTGAACTGAGGCTGGACGTTGCATCTACCGAAATCATGGTGGGCCGGCCTGGTGCTGCTCACCGCTTTGTGCGTGGCCCAGCAACCCTTCCGCGTGTACCCCAGCCTGGAGCCTTATGACGACGTGGCGTTGCCTGAAGACTGGCGGCAAAGCGCCGAGTGGGTCTTCGGGCGGTTGATGTATCCGCCCCATCCCAACGCGCGCTTTGGGCGATGGGCGCGCCGCTTCGGCGGGAGGGCGGACTGGCGGCAAGGCGGTACCAGTTGGACGCAGGACTATCCCCGCGCGGATCGCCATTTCGCGCAGGCTATCCGGCGTCTGACGCGCATTCAGGCGCGGTCGGTGGAACAGCCCGTGAATCTCGACGATGGAGACGATGTTTACAACTGGCCCTGGTTGTGCGCCGGAGAGATGGGCGATTGGAAGCTGACCGACGCGCAGGCGGCGAAATTGCGCGAGTATCTGCTGCGCGGGGGCTTCCTGATGCTGGACGATTTCTGGGGCAGCGAGGAGTGGGACCGTTTCTATGAAAGCATGCAGCGCGTGTTCCCCGACCGGCAGATCGTGGAGATCGATAATAGCGACGCCATTTTCCACACGATTTATAATCTGGACGATCGTTACCAGATACCCGGAGAGTGGGCGCTGGCGCGCGGCACCACGAACCGCAACCCGGATTCGACGGTGAACGGCGGGCAGAATCCGCGCTGGCGGGGGATTTACGACGACCACAACCGGGTGATGGTGGCCATCGCGTTCAATTCCGACATTGGAGACTCGTGGGAGTGGGCGGACGATCCGCACTATCCCGAGAAGTATTCTGCGCTAGGCATTCGCATCGGCGTGAATTACGTGGTCTATTCGATGACCCATTGAGTAGGAGCTTTTAAACTATCTGAAATGGAGATCGTTCCCGCGTCCACCGCCGACCGCATCCCGGTTGTACGGCAACTCTTTGAGGAGTATTGGCAGTCGTTCGGTTTCACACCTTGCTTTCAGAACTTCGCGGCGGAAGTGGCGGCGCTGCCCGGCCATTACGCGCCTCCATCCGGCCGGTTGGCGGTGGCGCTGATAGACGGCGAGGCCGCCGGCTGCATCGCCCTTCGCGCGCTGGACGATTCGCGCGCGGAAGCCAAGCGGCTCTACGTACGGCCCAGGTTCCGCGGTCAGGGAGCCGGGCTGGCGCTGCTCGAATGGGTAATTGGCGAAGCGCGCGCGGCTGGTTATTGCGAAATGTTGGGCGACACCATGCCCGTGATGCGGCGGGCCCTGGCGATGTACGAACGGTTTGGATTTGAGCAGATCGGCCCGTATATGCCCGATCCTACGCCCGGTGCTATTTATCTACGGCTGCCTCTGCGGGACGCGCTGTAGCGAGCGGCGGAGATGCCTCCCGCATCGTGGCCCAACCGGGCGGATAACGCGGCAGCAGAAGCAGAAGCCCGGCCGCCGCCAGCGTGGCGCCGGACAAAAGCGTCAACAGCGCGGCATACGATCCCGTGGCATCGAAGGCTTTGCCCATCCAGACCGGACCGATCGCACCGGCCACCGCGTAAGCCGTCCAGGTGAATCCATAGAGAGTGGAAAATGCGCGCAAGCCGAAATAGCGCGTCAGGAGGTAGGGTGTGAGTGCCGCTTCCGCGCCCACGCCCAGCCCGATCAGCACCGCAGCGGCCATGCCAGGCGCGCTGGAGCCGGCGCGCGCCAGAATTAGAATACCCGCCGCCGACATGGCGCATAAACCGAAGCCCACGCGGGGTCCGAAGAAGCGGTCGAGAAGCACGCCGGCGAGCAGCCTTCCGCAGAAGCTGGCCATCCCCAACAGGGATGCCGCCAGGGCGGCGCTCGCAGCGGACACGCCGCGGTCCGTCAGCAGCGGCGAGAGGTGCGTAATGGCGCCATTCATGCTCACCGAACTCAACAGCAGCGTGCCAATCAGGATCCAGAAGGCGCGGGAACGCAGTCCTTCGGATACGGTAGCGCCGGCGAGACCGCTGGCGGTGCGGCCAGTGGAATCCGCGGCGGCATGCCGGTCTCGCGGCCGTTCGCGGACGAAGAGCGCCGTCAGGGGAAGTCCCAGCAACAGCACCAGCGCTCCCAGCACCATGTAAGCCGTGCGCCATCCGTACCCGGCAATCAAAGTCTGGGCAAGGGGAGGGAAGAGCATGGAGCCCGTTCCCACGCCGGCCATGACCAACGCCAGCGCTAGTCCGCGCCGTTTATCGAACCACGTGGAGACCGCGCGCGAATAGCCCATCTGAGTGGTGCCGTTTCCCACGATGCCGAGCAACACAAAAACGGCGTAGAGATGCGCCAGCCGCGGCGTGAGGAATCCGAGTGACGCAAATGCCAGGCCGAAGATCGCCATGCAAGGGAGAATCACCCGGCGCGGGCCAAACCGGTCCAGCAAGTGGCCGAGCGGCGGCGAGCAGACCGCCACGGTAAGCGCCGCCAATCCGAACGCCGCGGAAACCGATTCGCGGCTCCATCCGAATGCGCCGCTTAAAGGCTTCAGAAAGATACTGAAGGTGAAAACCAGCAGCGAGCCGAAGCTGACCATCGCTCCGCAGTAGGCGGCCAAGACCACCATCCACCCCGGATAGATGCGTCCGCGCGCGGCACTAGCTGCGGGCATAGCCGTGGAGGGCGGTGCGCTTTCCGCCCACACGGTGGGCTTCATCGGACAGGGCATGTACGCCGCTGGCATCGATCCAGCGATTGTAGAAATTGAACAGGGCGCACACGGTGATCGCCAGATAGATGGCGTCGTCTTCCCAGCCAACGGCGTAGAGCGGTTTCATATCGTCGGCGCCGATGCGTGGCGAATCATGATTGACTTTGTCGACGAACCGGAACAGCGCTTTATGTTTCTCATCCAGCTTGGACGTCTCCAGGTCCCGCAACACTCCCCGGACCAGCTCCTCGTCTCCCAATAGTTCCGCCGCGACCGCGGCGTGCGACTTCAGTCAAAACGGGCACTCGTTTCGATACGAAGTGAAGGCCGCGATCAGCTCGCGGATGCCCGCGCTGAATGCGCCCGGGCCGCGCAGAATCTCCTGGGTGAAGCGCGCCAGGTGCTCGGTGGCTTTGGGCATGTAGGCGAACATGTGCCAGATCTGCGGATACTCGGATCCGCTCGCCTGCATCGTCTTGATCAAGTCCGCATAAGGTCCCGGCTGCGGATTGCGCTCCACACCGGGAAGGAACATCGGTTTCATGGGTGGATTATCACACGCGCTCCGGGGAGCGTCAATACCGGAAGAATACTAGGTTTCCGGAGCGCCTAGTCACTCCTACTTAGTTTCTTTTCATTATTGACAGTTTTGGCGCCAACTCATAGACTCGCAACATACCCGTTTAGAGGGGGGGAGATTACTAGCTTATGCGTAGAGCGGCAGCGCTATTAGTGTGCCTGAGTGGAGTTCTTCTGGGGCAGGACCCCATCGGAGTCCTGGAAGGTAGAGTTGCAGACCCTTCGTCCGCGGTGGTAAGCGGGGCGCAAGTGACGGTGCAAAATGTTCAGACGGGTCTGCGCCAGACCGTAGTCACGTCGCGCCAGGGGACTTTCCGCATCGCCAATCTGCCGGTGGGCGACTATGCCCTCACGGTGGCCGCCCCGAATTTCGCGCCGTACGCGGCAGCGGCGATCCGCATCGATGTCGGCCGCGTAGTGAATTATCCCGTCCAGTTGGAGATCGCCAGCAGCCACAGCGAAGTCGAGGTGCGGGCCCAGACGGCGACCGTTGACACCAGTTCGGCGCTTGGGAACGTGGTTTCGGAGCGTGAAGCTACGGATCTGCCTCTCGATGGCCGCAATTTGATGCAACTCGGATTGCTGCAGCCCGGGGTGGCGCCGATGACCGCGGGTCTCGCGGAGGCGGGCGGCATTCTGCGCAGCGGACAGACCTTCGCGGTCAACGGGCAGAGACCGGAATCGAATAACTATCTCCTGGATGGGGTGACGAACGTAGATAGCGTGAACGGCGGATTTGCGCTGCGTACGCCGGTCGATGCCGTCAGCGAGTTCCGCATTCTGTCGCTCAACGCGCCGCCCGAATATGGCGAAACCAGCGGCGGAACCACGACGGTAGTGACTAAGTCCGGCGGCAATAGCCTGCATGGCGACGTCTACGACTTTCTGCGAAACAACGCCTTCGACGCGCGCAACTTCTTCGCGTCAACTACTGAGCCGCTGCACCTGAATCAGTTTGGGGCGACCGTGGGCGGCGCGCTGCGGCGCAATAAGGATTTCTTCTTCCTCTACTTTGAAGGGCAGCGCGACAACCAGGGCGAGACGCAAGCGGCCATCGTACCGACCGCGGCCGAGCGCACCGGCGACTTCTCCGGCTTGACCGATCCCAACTCCGGGCTGCCGGTGCCGCTGATTAACGAATTCGCCGGCGCGCCCTTCCCGGGCAATAAGATTCCCGCCTCGATGCTCAATCCCATTGGCTTGGCCGCCGGGGGTCTGTATCCGCTGCCGAATGCCGGCCAGAACGTTTACGAATCGACCCAGATGGCGACGGATAACTATAACCAGGGCGGCTTCCGGTACGATCACTATTTTGGGAACAACGACCAGATCTTCGCGCGCTATGCGGCGTCCGGCCAGAATACCCTGGATCCGCTGCCCATCAATGGATCGAATGTTCCCGGATTTCCGGTGACCGACGCCATCACGACGAATTCATTTACGGTTTCCGACGTGCATCTAATCTCGCCGGAGACCGTGCAGACCATACGGCTGGCGTTCTTCCGCAACGTGTTCATTTACGAAGACGCGCAGAATCATACGCCGGGGAGCAGTTTGGGCTTCAGTTATGAACCTACCCTGGGTACGAACGCTGGCGTTCCATTCCTGATTGTGAGCGGATATGGTTCCGTGGGTAACCCGATTACCGGCCCGCAGAACACTTATCAGAACGATTACCAGGGATCTTATTCGATCGGCATGACGCGTGGCAGGCATAACCTGAAATTCGGCGCCGACCTGGATCGCCAGCAGATCAATGTTTTGCTGGGAATTGCGACCAACGGATTCTTTGTGTTCGCTCCGTTTCCCGCCAGCGATTCCTTCGCCAGCCTGCTGCTGGGGCAGTCCGTGCAGTTCTTCCAGGGCGGGGGAGACTTCAACCGCGGGCTGCGCAAGTGGATCGCGGCCGGATATGCGCAAGATGAATTCCGCATCTCGCCGCGCCTGACGCTGAACTATGGCGTGCGCTACGAAGTGAATACACCGTACACCGACATTCGCAACCGGATGAACGAATTCGCGCCGGGCCAGCAATCGACGGTGATGCCGGATGCCCCTCCGGGACTGCTTTTCCCTGGCGATAAAGGGGTACCGGCAGGTATCGCCGCCGTGGATTACCACGAGATTATGCCGCGCGTAGGCCTGGCTTGGGATCCGTTCGGCACCGGCCAGATGACCGTCCGCGCGGGCTATGGCATTTTCTACGATGGCTTCACCAACGGCGTGGGCGGCCCGCTGCAAGCGGCCGTCAGCGCGTTGCCCTGGACCGAGGCTTATCAAATGGCGGGGCCGGGATTCAACCTGGCGAATCCCTACGGTGGCCAGGCGCCACCGTTTGCGAATCAGCAATTCGTGCAGCCGGCGACTATCCTGACGGTGCAGCAAGGGATGCTGCCGCCTTATTCTCAAAATTGGAACTTATCGATCCAGCGAGTGATCGCGAAGGATTACCTGCTGGATGTGCGCTATGTAGGGAATAAAGGCACGCACTTGCCCCGCTTCATCGAGGCCAACCCATCCATTTACGGTCCGGGCGCTACCGCCGAGAACACCGAGCAGCGCCGCGAATACGCGGATTGCAACTCGGCCGGCGTCTGTCAATACGGGTCGGTCGGCCTGATCGCGGACGATTCCAGCTCCACTTACCACGCGCTGCAGATCGCATTTTCGCGGCAGTTCACGCGCAACTTGAGCTTCCTGGCTTCTTACTGGTTCTCGAAGAGCCTCGACTATATCTCATCGCTGAACGTGGCCGGATCGGCGCCGACGTTGGTGGCCGGCGAAAACGACCTCGCGCAGAATCCTTTCGACCTGGCCGCCGAGCACGGACCGTCGTTGTTTGACGCCAAGAACCGTTTTCTGTTCAGCGGAAGCTACCGGCTGCCCACCTGGCGGAACGCCTCGCCGGCCGCGGCATTCATCCTCAACGGATGGCAATTCAATACCATCGCCACCATCTCATCAGGTACGCCGTTCACGGTCTACGACAGCGCGAATGTTTCGCTGCAGGGGAGCGCGCCCGAGATCAGCGGATTTTATTCCAGCCGTCCGGACCTGATCTCCAATCCCAACCTGGGTCCGCATACGCCCAGTCAGTGGGTGAGCCCCTCGGCATTCCTGCAACTCAATCCGGTGACGCAAGCGGGCCAGTTTGGCAACGAGGGCCGGAACGTGGTGCGCGGCCCGGGCATCGAGAGCGTGGACGTGTCGCTGTTCAAGGATTTCCGGATCGCGGAGTCGCAGCGCGTGCAGTTCCGTGCGGAGTGCTTCAATTCGCTGAACCATCCCAACTTCGGATTGCCCGAGAACGACATGCAGTCGCCTGCCTTCGGACAGATTCTGCAGGCCGGTCCGCCGCGTCTGCTGCAACTGGCGCTCAAATATATATTCTGAGGGATAGACTAAGAGGATGGCTCCTATGACCCGCGAAGCACAACACAACCGGCGGATCGCCGTGGCCACCCTGCTCGCCTGTCTGGCGCTGGCCCTGATCTCGGTGGTGTATCCATTCTACGTGATCCGGCCGTTTCGAGCACAGGGCGCGCGGGAATTGGCTGCCGCGCTGGTGGTGATGCGCTTTCGCGAGGCCGTCACGCTGCTCTGTTGTGCCGCCGCGCTGGCTGCCCTGGTATTCTACTGGCGCGCGCAGCCGCGCAAATGGCGGCGGGCATTTGCTGCCGCGGGCGTGGCTTTTGTGTGCGTCCTGGCGGCACTGGCGCGGGTAAACATCTACGAACTGATGTTCCATCCCGACGACCGTCCGGCGTTTGGCGCCGCCGCCCACATCAAACTCGATGCAGCGGAGAAGGTGATCGCGGTCAAGATCGGCGGCGCGGCCCGCGCTTATCCGATCCGCAACATCTCCTATCATCACGTGATCAACGATGTGCTCGACAAAGTGGCCATCGTGGCGACGTATTGAACGCTCTGTCACACCGGTCTGGTGTGGGGCAGAGACATCGCGGGACTGCGGCTGACGTTTCACCTGGCCGGCATCAATAACCAGAACTTTCTGATGCGCGACGACCAGACCGGTACCTATTGGCAGCAGATCAGCGGCAAGGCTGTGTCGGGACCGCTGCGCGGGAGCCAGTTGCCCTTCGTTCACTCGGATGAGCTGAACTTCGGTACATGGCGCGCGGAGGAGCCGCAGGGAACCGTGCTAAAGGATGCCGCGCCTTACGTCGCCGAATACGCTCCCAAGGATTGGGATGTACAGATGGGGCGCGCGCGTACCGTGATCGATTTCCACGAGCACGGGCTGAAGGGCCGCGATGTGATGCTGGGGATTCAGGCCTTCGGCGCCAGCCGTGCATTTCCGTACGACCAGGTGGTGCGGGAGAAACTGGTGCAGGACCACGTAGGCACGGAACCGGTCCTGCTCGTCGTCGGCGGGGATGGGCAATCGGTCCGCGCCTTTCGCAATCGTATCGGCGGCGTCTCCGGGCCTTCCGATTTCTATCGGCTGCCCACGGGCACTGCTTCCGCACCTGCCGCGCTGCTCATGGATGCCGCCACGGGCAGCGCGTGGAACTTCCAGGGCTGCGCGATCACGGGGAAGGCCGCAGGCACGTGTCTCGAACCGGTCCAGATGCTCAAGGACTACTGGTTCGATTGGCGCAACTTCAATCCATCCACGACTGTCTACCAAAAATAAGTTGACACGCCTTCTCTTTGGATATAGTCTATAGCCATACTATACTAAGCGAAAGTGATGCTACCATGCTATTTGGAGATGGCAAAGAGACTCACCGTTCCGGCTGCGAACCACAGGTGGCTGTTCCGGCCGATGCCGCACAATAAGGGGGAACTGCTTCAGAGTGCCAAAGGTTAAGGCAAACGGCATCGATCTGCATTACATCACCGTCGGCATGGGTCCGGATATCGTCATGCTGCACGGCTTCCTGGGGAACCTGGCGGTATGGCACCTTTACATGGCGCCCATCCTGCGGCGTGAGCATCGGGTGACCACCTACGACCTGCGCGGCCACGGTTACAGCGATGTCACTCCGTCGGGCTACACGACGGCGGATATGGCCGAGGATCTGCGCTGCTTCCTGGATGCCATGGGCATCGAAAAGGCGATCCTGGTGGGCCACAGTTTTGGCGCGGATATCGCCATGTATTTCAGCCTGCTTTATCCGGAGCGCGTGACGAAATTGCTGGCGCTGGAGCCGGGCCTGGCGGCCCTGGTACACCTGCGCAACGACAAAGATTGGATCGGCTGGGCAGCCTGGGTGGCCAAGCTGGAAGAAGTCGGGATCCACGTTCCGGAGGACAAGCGCACGGATGCGGAATTCCTGCTGCAACTCAGTCTCGAAACGCCCAAATTCTACGGCCCGGCGCGCGGGCTGCCGCGGAATCGCGAGCCTTTGCTGCACCTCATTCGCAATACCACGCTGTTGAAGGATTACGAAGAAGTCGGCGCCATGACGCTGGACGCCGTGCGCAACATTCAGACGCCTACGCTGCTGGTCTACGGACGCAATTCGCATTTCATCAGCTCATACGATTTCCTGCACAAGGCGCTGCCCAACTGCAGGCCGGTGCTGCTGCCGGGCGGCGAGCATTTCGGACCGCTGGAGCAACCCGAGCTGCTGACCGAACACATCCAGCAGTTTCTGCGCGCTCCCCAACCCACTATTGAGATGGCTGTACCCACCAGGTAGTCGGCTGCGGGCATGATTGCCCGCCCCACCAGGTAAGCCTTAGCGCTTCAAAGCGAGTGTGAGCCCGTCGCCGGTGGCTACCAGGCTGAGCCACACGCGATCGTTGACATGCAGCCTGGCGTTGAATTCGCGGACGGCTTGGGTATCTTTATCCTGCACGGCCGGGTCGATCACGCGGCCATGCCATAGCACGTTATCGAAGACCGCGAGGCCGCCCGGCCGCAGCAGCTTCAGGACGCGCTCGTAATAATGCGGGTAGTTTTCCTTGTCCGCATCCACGAACGCGAAATCGAAGTTGCCGGTAGAGCCCGCGGCGATCAGCGCGTCCAAAGTTTCGAGAGCCGGCGCCAGGCGCAAGTCGATTTTTTCGGCGATGCCGGCCTCGGTCCAGTAACGGCGCGCGATGGCGGTGGTTTCAGGATTCACATCGCAGGCGATCAAGCCCCCGTGCGGCGGCATGGCTAACGCGATATGTAGCGAGCTGAGCCCCGTGAAGACTCCCACTTCAATGGCCCGGGTGGCGCCCGTCATGCGCACCAGCATGCCGAGAAACTGTCCCTGCTCGGGCGAAACCTGCATAGTGGCGTCGGGCCGTTGAGCCGTTTCTTCGCGCAGCCGGCGCAGAAGATCCGGCTCGCGCAGGGAGACGCTACGAATATATTCGGCCATTTCCGGCCCGATGGGTGTTTGCAGATTAGACATTATCTGGCACTCAACATGTTGGCGAATAGACGGTACGCTCCGGGCACGCCCGCGGGCAACTCGCGGAACCACGAATATCCGCTGAAGATATACACGCCTTTGCCGTAACGCGTGTACAGCATGCCACCGGCCAGCGGCTTCTCGCCCGGATCGTGCGATTCGAGCACCGTTCGATAGTGCGGATCCCATTCCGACGCGAAGTACAGACCGCGCTCCTGGATCCATCCTTCAAAATCCTTTTGCGTAATCTGGTTGGGCGTGGCGAGCAGCGGACTTTGCGGATCGGTAAAGGTGACCGGGGCTTCCTCGACCGTGACACGATCGTGCCCGACCTTGAACGGATACGGCCCCATGGGCACCAGATTGCCGTCGGTGACGTTGTACTGGTCGATCAAAGTGCCGCCATTCCGCACGTAGTCCAACAGGCGCGGCAGGTTGGCGCGCAAATCCGCGCGGGTATTATAGGCGCGCACGCCGGTGACGATGACGTTGAATTCCGAGAGGTCGCGCTGCTCCAGATCGGAAGGCGTGAGCAGGGTCACCTCGCAGCCGAGCTGGCGAATGGCGTTGGGCATTTCGTCGCCCGCGCCCATCACGTAGCCGACCTTGCGCGCGGCGACGCGCACGTCCGCGCGCACCAGCTTCACCACGGCGGGCGGAAACACAGTCAACGGCGGCAGCGGCGCATGCGAAATCACGAGCATGCCGACGCCGATGTCGCGGCCGCCGGCGAGCGCCGTGGCGCGGAGCATGGCCGGCGGATCGGGACCGGGGGCCGGGGCGATCTCAAAGCTCAGCGGTTGCTGCTGGCCCTCTTGCGCCTGGTCGAACGGCCGCGACGCGGGCTGCGCGTTCCACCCCGCATCGAGCGCCAGCCGTACCTCGCCCGCCATTTTCGGTGCATTCGCGCGCACTTCGAGCTCTACTTTGCGCGCCTCGCCATTCGGAAAAAGCACCATGTCCTCCGGCAGGTTCAAGGCCACCGGCGGCGCTACCACCAGGGCGCGAGTCTGCTCGCCATCCACGCGATCGACGTAACGATGGCGCACCGGACGTAGCAGTTCGAACGCCACGCCGCCGGCCTCGATGCCGAAGCGCACATGCAACAGCGAGGGATCGTCGGGAAGGCCGATCATGCGTTGATCAGAGATGGTGTAAGTATCGCCCTGCTTCGGCTCGCGCAGCCAGAACGGCTGCGAATAGGGCTGATCGGCGGGAACCGTGAACTTGATTTTCGCGCTCACGGGCTCGTTGGGCGCAAGGGCGAGATGATGGACGGCGTCGTGTCCATCGGGTCGCCACACGCCGCGCATGCCTTCGAGCGTGAGGCTCTCCAGGGTCATGGGAAATCCGGAACGGTTGAGGGCGGTGTAGCCGACTTCACCGGCCGCGCCCGGCACCACGGCGTAGTTTTCGGCATTCGAATCCAGCCATAAGCCCGCGCACAGCGCGATGGCCTCGTTCAATTCCACGAGCTTGGCGGCCGCCCACGAGTCATGCTGCGCGGCGATCGCGGCGATCAACGGGTGCGCCTTCAACAGCAGCGGAAGGCTGTGTTCCGGATGATCCGGCTCGAAGGTGCGCACGGCTTCGTCCAGAATGCGCCCGATCGGCGCGCCACCGGGCACGCGCTCCCAGGTGATCCCGATGCCGTCGAAGACATCTTTCGCATCCTTTGGCAGTGGATCGCCGCCGATGGGCACCAGGAATTGCTTCGACGGTCCGGGGCGCTGCCAGTTGCCCATGCCCTGGCTGCGATGCATGCTGCGGCTCATACCGGCGATCTGGCTGTAGGAAAGGCCCAGCACGGGATTGAATGCGCCGGTATCGATCTCGATGCGTCCAGGCGTGGCGGCGGCTTCCTTCTCCATCTCCTTGGTGAAGCTGAAGGAATTGAACAGGAGGCGGCGCGGTTTCCAGGGCTCCACGAATTTCAACTGCTCCGGAAAACGGCTGGGATCGCCGGCGGCGAAGAAGGCTTCCTTGCCCACGATGGCGGATACCTGGTGCTGCCCGTGGCCGTCCCTCGGCGTGCCGGAAAAGCGTAGAATCACCAGATCGGGACGGAAGCGGCGGATGACCCAGACAACGTCGGAAAGGACACGCTCGTGGCCCCATTTTTCGAAGGTTTCCTGGGGCGTTTTGGAAAAGCCGAAGTCGATGGCGCGGGTGAAGAACTGTTCCGCGCCGTCGATCTGGCGGGCTTCCAGCAACTCGTGCGAGCGAATGAGACCCAGCAGATCGCCCTGCTCGGGCCCGATCAGGTTTTGGCCGCCTTCGCCGCGGGTGAGCGAGAGATAGCCGGTGCGCACGTGGCGGCCGCGCGCATAGTAGGCCAGAATCGCGGTATTCTCATCGTCGGGATGGGCGGCGATCATCAGCACGCTGCCCAATACGGTCAGCTTTTTCAGGGATTGCTCAATGGCGGGCGCGCCGGAAAAGGGGGCCTGGGCGAAGGCTGGGAACCACAGGAACAGGCATAGCAGCAGCGCGAGGGGCTTGGCGAAATGAGTGCGCATCCAAGATAATGGTAGACCATCCGGAGCGATCGAGAGGAGACGGGATTGAATATCGAGTGGGGCAATTGGAAATCCGCCTTCGGCCGCCGCACGCGGGCCGCCGTGCTGCCGCCGCCGGCCGCGATTCCCGCGCCGATGCGGCTGGGGCTGGCATTGGGGGGAGGCTTCGCGCGCGGCCTGGCGCACATCGGCGCGTTGCGCGTTCTGGAACAAGAAGGCATCCCCGTCGATTGCATCGCCGGGGTAAGCGCCGGCGCCATCGTGGCCGCGGCCTATGCCAGCGGCGCGTCGCCGGGCGAAATCGCGGAGGCCGGCAGCGCGATGCGCTTCACGGACGTGGCGCGCTGGACTATCGGGCGCATGGGCATCGCGGGCAGCGAACGCATGGACCGTTTTCTGCGGAAGCTGCTGAAATGCCAAAGCTTCGAACAGATGCGCATACCGCTGGGCATCGTGGCTACGGATGTGGTCACCGGCGAGGCGGTGATTTTCCGGGACCGGGGCGACGTGGTGCTGCCCATCCGGGCGAGTTGTTCGTATCCCGGGCTGTTCCAGCCGGTGCGCTGCGGCGACCGCCTGCTGGTGGATGGGGCCATCAGCATGGAGGTGCCGGCGCTGCTGGCGCGGATGCTGGGTGCTACCCACGTGATCTCCCTGCACCTGCCCATGCAAGGCGCGGCGGCCATCCCCACGAACATGTTCCATGTCATTAATCGATGCTTTCAAATCCTGCACAGTCGCACGGAAATCACGTGGCGGCAGCACTCCGACCTGGTGATTGAACCGGACGTGCGCGGGATGGAATGGGACGCTTTCGACAGCGCCGCCCAATTGGTGAAGGCCGGGGAAGAGGCGGCCCGGCTGGCGCTGCCGCGCATCCGGGCGTGGGCACAGGTGCGGCTGGCGGGTTAGGACAGGTTCAGGATTTCGCGCACGGTACCGCTGCCGTTCTGAATTTTGCTCTGCAGCAGCATGAGGGCCTGAATGAGCTGCTCGGGGCGGGGCGGGCAACCGGGAACATAGACGTCGATCGGGATCACCTGGTTCACCGGGATGAGCGCGTAATTATTGAACACACCCGTGGAGGTGGCGCAGGCGCCCATGGATATTGCCCATTTCGGCTCGGGCATCTGCTGATACAGATGGCGGATGACAGGCGCCATTTTATTGGAAACGCGCCCGGCGATGATCATCAAGTCGGACTGACGCGGCGATCCGCGGAAGACTTCGGCGCCAAAGCGGGCGATATCGAAGCGCGAGGCGCTCATGGACATCATTTCGATGGCGCAGCAGGCCAAGCCGAACGACATGGGCCAGATGGAGTTCTTGCGGGCCCAGTTGACGGCCTTGTCGAGGGTGGTCATGACCAGGCCTTCGGAGGCCGCGGCGGCGGCGCCGGCGACGAATTCGTTATCCAGGCGCGAGAAGAGTTCGGGCGGGCCGCTGGCGAAGGGTGCATCCATATCTTTATTCTATTCCGTCCGGGATGGGGGTGGCGGGGGTGTGGTGCCTGAAAATTTGCGCCGACCATCATGTCACCCTGCCTGCATCCACAAAGTTCCTGAGAATAGCGCGCCCTGCTGCCCCCTTGAGAAGATCGTCCCGAAGTCCTTCGTGACGATTTTCCCGTTCAACATCTTCGATGACGCCAACATAGTGCTCCTAGAATTTCCATTTTTCTGTCCTCGCATTTGAAATCCACGAGTTCATCCGAATCCAACCTGACATCTTACCCGCCACGAGGTCAAAATGAGATTCCACGGAGGAGGTGCGGAACGAGTAATCCAGGTTGTCATTCGCTTGCATCCGCATTTTTTGAGAAAGTCTCGTCTTTCCAATACCAGAGTGACATTACGGGCCTTGGAATCGCTCCCTGTGTTGCGCGTGGCGCTGAAACGAAGGGGAAAAAGCACTTGGCCGCATAAGTCACTGACAGAGGTTTCTTCGGCTTGCGGTGTGCCAGGGTGGCACCGGTGAGCCGATGATCGGACCGCAAGCTGATGAAACCGGTCGGTGAACTAAACCGCAGGCCAGTGCCGGTTCTTTATTGGGGTTTGCTTGGTGGCGAGGGAGATAGTGGGGGCCACGGGGGGCGGCGGACGCGGGGGAAATATGCGGTGGTTCAGGGCATCTCCAGGGTGGTGAGGTAGAGGAACTGGATCGCGGAAGTACACTGGTTGATGGTTTCCGGCGAGAGTTTACGCTCGTTGAGGAGGTACAGTTGATATTGGTGGACGGCCTCCAGATCGAGCAGTTCGGGGCTCTTGCCGAAGTGCCTGGCAAAACCCGCCACGTGGTGGATGTAGGTTCTTTGGGTTTTGGGCGTGAAGTTGCGCAACTGCATGTCTTCGATCAAAGCGTGCGCCACGGGTGTCCTCCCACTACTCCAGCATCAGCGCGCAGACCCGGTCGATGGCGGCCCGCAGATCGGCCGGCGGACCGTTGTAGTTATTCACCAGGATGGAGAAGGCCAGCATCTTGCCGTCCGGGCGGCGGGCATATCCGGAGAGCGCCGCGACGTGGGAGAGCGTGCCGGTCTTGGCGAATAGGCGGCCGGCGACGGTGGTGCCCGAAAACCGGGCATGGAGCGTGCCATCCTGCCCGGCAACTGGAAGCAGGCTCACCCAGGCATCGCGCGAGCCCGAATTCCACATGGAAGCCAGAAGGCGGACCACGGCCGCCGGCGATACCAGGTCGAGGCGCGAAAGACCGGAGCCATCCGCGAAGGTGTAGCTGCGCGCGGTCGATGCCGATCTCGTCGAGAAAGGCCTGCTCCTGGGCGAGTCCCGCTTCGCGGCTGCCGATATGCCCGCGGGCTTTGGCGACTGCCCGCAGCGCCATTTCGGCGTGCAGATTCTGGCTTACCTTATCGGTGATGCGCAGGTCTTCAAGGAGCGGCGCGGAATCGCGCTGGGCCAGTTCCACGCCAGGTTCGGGCTCGGGGGCGGGGCCGTTTCTCAAATCGGCCACCTGGTTGGGGTAGAGGTGTAGGGCGCGCGGCTCGCCGCGGATGACGATGCCACGGCGCAGCAGCGCATCGCGAAAGGCGCAGGCTGCATAGAGGGCGGGATCGTCGATGCCCAACACCTCGGTGTCGCCCGAATCGTGGAGCGGCAGATCGCCCCAAATCCGCAACTGGCGCACGCCGGGCAGCCGCTCGACCGCGATTTTGCGCTCGACCTCGCCGGCGGGGGCCACGGTGCGCACGCGATTGTCGATCTCATAGTATTCGACCGGGGGCGTCAGAACCAGGCGGGCCGGATCGGATACATTGCCGCCGGGCAGAATGCCGACCGAAATTGTATTGTCATTGATGCACAGGGCACTGACGGCCGCGCCGTAATCCCACACCGGATCGTCTATCGACCAGCCATCCGGATAGGGCTGCCAGACATAAGCGGAGTCGTCGCCGATGATGTCGGCCGTGACGCGGCGCACGCCGTGGGCCGCCACCTGCGCGGCCAGATCGTCGATAGCCGCCAGCGGGTCTCCGGGGGGCGCATCGCGGCGATACGGAATGGCGCGGCCCGAGAGGTTGGGATCGCCACCGCCAATCAGCCGCAGAGACTCGACGCAGCCGTCCTCACCCACGGTGCGGTCTGCTGCGACGCGCGTCTGGAAGCGGTAATCGGGGCCCAGTCGGGAAAGGGCCAGGGCGGTAGTGAACAATTTGGCATTGGACGCCGGCAAGAAAAGCCGCTCGGCATTGCGCTCGAACAAGACGCGGTTCGGTTCGAGGCTGACGATGCGCACGCCCCAGAATGACGTGCGGGCCACCGGCGAGGCATCCAGAAACGAGGCGATGCGCCGGCCGGGATGCCATTGGGGCCCGGCGGCGGTGGCTGGCCGGGTGGGCCAAGCCATACACAATAGGATCAGCGCGGGCGACCAGTTTGCCAGAAACGTTCAATGGCCCATCACCTTCGATTCCAGCCAGAGGAGCAGGAGCAATGCCGAAACCATGCAAGTCCCCAACAGAGGCACAACCACTACAATGCCGATGCCCCAAACGGCGGCGGCGTAACCCAGGGTGGCGGGCGCGATCAGTCCGCCGAACAGGGCAAAGGAGAATATGCCGCTGAAGAAGACGGGGTGGTAATAGGGGAAACGGCCGCCGATCTTTTCGGCCACCAGCGGATAGATGCTGGCGAAGCCCGCGCCGATCAGAAGCACGCCGGTGGCGGCGCCGGACTGGCTGCCGGTCCAGGATGCGCGGGCCAACAACAAGCAGCCGAACAAGGCGGCCACCACGCTGCCCGCGAGCAGGCGGCTGTGGCGGACCTTGGGCAGGATGGCGATCACGGCCATGCGGCCCACCAGCAGCGACATCCAATATAGGGCCAAAATTCCCAGAGAGGCCGGCGGGCTCATGCCCAGACGTCGCACCAGGAACAGCGGCAGCCATCCGGCAATGGACCATTCGTTGCCGAACTGGAAGAACAGGAGCAGCGCGAACAGCACGGCGCCCAAGCTGCGGAAATCGCGCAAAACCTGGCGGAAATCGGCGTGCGCCACCGCCGTTTTTTCCGGCACCGGGGTGCGCGCGTAAAGGCCGCCGAAGAGACCCGGGACCAGGGCCATGAGGATCAGGATGCTGGGCACCGTGTAGGCATAAAAAGTCCCGGCTACGAGGAGGGTCGCGGCCAGGCAGCCTACGCCGTAATAGATTCCGCCCATGGCCGCCACCCGCAGAGGTTCCCGGGAGTAGCAGGCGGCGATGTTTTGGAAAAGCCCGGCGTTGAGCAAACCGAGGGCCAGGCCGAGCGCGGCCAAACCGGGCATGCGCCATAGCCAATGGACGGGGGGAGTGGCGACGGCCAGCGCCAGGAGTCCGGCGCAGCCCAGCGCGCAAGCGAACACCAGCAGAAAGCGAAGGCTCTTGCGGTAGAGGATGGCGGCCGACAACTGATGCGCGGCGATGACGCCTACCGCCAGGCTGAGGAAGCAGTTGCCGATGACGATGAATTCCGGAGGGTCGCGATGATAACCCCAGGCGGGCAGCACGGAGCCGAGCAGCGCGAAGAGGAATCCCGAGAGCAGAAATCCCGCCAACGCCTTGCCGGCCGAAGGTGCTGGCGCCATGGAAGCCTCCCCGACAGCCATGTGAGCCACCAGTCGATTGTAGCAAGCGATGGGCTTTGCGCTTCTCTGTTACACTGGAACTCTTCCGTAATGCATACATCCTATTCCCGCTGGATTTCCGATTGGGAGTACAAGCTCGCCACCCGCGATAGCAATCGGGTAGTGCGCGAGTTCGATTGGGGGCTGGATTGGCTGGGAATGCCGCCGGCCAACGGAAGCTCCAGCCAGGCGCTCGACGAATTCGTGCGCGGCGTGCTGGCGGATTCGGATCGATTTTTCGCCAGCGAGGCGGTCCGGGATTACCGGCTGGGCGGCGGGCAGCTTACCTTCACCAGCGCCGTCGCGACGCCTTATCCCGAGAATAACGTGGTACGGGCGGCCTTCTTCCCCGCGCGGCGGGACAACGGGCGTGCGGTGTTGGTGCTGCCGCAGTGGAATGCGGACGAACAAAGCCACCTGGGACTTTGCAGGCTTCTGAACCGCTTCGGAATCACGGCCTTGCGGATGAACCTGGCCTATCATGGGCCGCGCATGCCGGCGGAGCTACAGCGCGCCGATTATCATGTTTCGAGCAACCTGGGGCGCACCATTCACGCCGGCAGGCAATCCGTGATCGACGCGCGCGGCTGCCTGGATTGGCTGGCGCAGCAAGGCTACCAACGGCTGGGGATACTGGGCACCAGTCTGGGCTCCTGTATCGCATTTATTACGGCCGCGCACGATCGCCGGATTTCCACGGGCGTATTCAATCACGTCTCCATGTATTTCTCCGACGTGATCTGGACAGGCCTCTCCACCGAACACATTCGTAAGGGGTTAGTGGGCCAGGTGACGCAGGACCAATTGCGCCGGTATTGGTCGGTGATCAGCCCGGCAGCCTATCTGGAACGTCTGCAGAAGCGGGACCTGAAGAGCCTGTTGATCTGGGCGCGGCACGATTCTACGTTCCTGCCGGAGTATTCCCACCAGGTGCTGGAGTATTTCCGGAGCCGCCAACTTCCGCACGAGGTCTTCACGCTGCCTTGCGGGCACTACACCACGGGTCAGTTTCCTTTTAACCTATTGGATGGCATAGTGATGTGCCGGTACTTAAACCGCAACTTATAGGGGCGTGAGCCTGCTAACCACCCATCCGTGGCGTACCGCAAGAAAACATTTGACAAAATTGCGGGTCGATTATAGGATGAAAATATCACTGGAAAAGGAGGTGGTCCAGAATAATGAATGAAAGTAGACCGCGCGAGGTGGCTGACTGTTGAGTCGACCGTTCTGACGTAGCCGGCTTCGTCCAGTGGCGAAGCCAAGTTCCTGTGGACCGGCTGCCTCTCGCGTAGCATGCCAAGCCTCAGGTTTTTATTTTGTAGGCTACCTTGACCCCCGTGGGTGCGTCTGTTGTCTGCGCACCCACGGGGGTTTGTCCTTTTTGCTATACTGAAATTCTCGAAAGGATCCCCGTTCAAATGAAGGCCGGTATTCACCCCGCTTATAATGAGCTGAACGTCATCTGCGCCTGCGGCCACACGTTCAAGACGCGTTCGACCCACAAGGGCGACATCCGCGTTGAAATCTGCTCCCACTGCCATCCGTTTTACACGGGCAAGCAGAAGCTGATGGATACGGCGGGACGTATCGAACGTTTTGAGAAGAAGTACAAGGAAAGCCGCGCGGCGAAGAAAGCCCAGCCCCAGCCCGTAGCCTGAAAGGGTGCCCGGCTCTAATTCCGGGCCCTTATTTCTTGGATTGTTGTTGCTGCCGCAGTTTTTCGCGCTCAGCCCGCATCTTGGCATATTCGGCTTGCTGATTGTCGTCGAGCATGGCGACCACTCTCCGAATATGCTCATCCTTGATGGCTTTCTTGGTTTCGCGCATTTTCTGGTCGCTCGAATCCATGATCTGCTGTAGTTGGGTGATTTGCGGGTCGGTCAGGTGCAAGCGGCTGCGCATGTCGTGGATGTACTGCTTATTGAGCTCGGCGCGGTTGGGCGGGGGGGTGATGTTGGGAGCGGCCAGCGTTTTCGCCATATAGAGACGATTGGCAAACCCGCCGACTACCGCGCCGCTGGCAAAGACTACCAGCAGGTACAGTAGCGTAGCCAGATTGGATCGGCGCATCAGAGTTCGGCTCCCTTATAGTTCGTCAACGGCTGGCTCCGGCAGATCCGGAGTGTCCTGGGCGTGCCCGGCGGCCAGCGCCTCCACGTAGCTCTCCACCGAGAACACCGAGTTGCGTCCCTGCGGGATATATAAGTAGGCGGCCATTCCGATCGAAAGGACGGCCGCCGCGGTGACCAGGGCGCGCGCCCAGCGACCCAGGAAAAACACGGACCGCTGGCGTTCCTCGATGCGGCGCCACAATTCGGGCATGAAATTGGCGGATGCATCCGGATCCGGACACGCTCCACGATAAGCCCGGAACAATGCGTCCAATGTTGCGTTGTTGTCGCCTTTGCTTGTCCAGTTCATACTTCTATATTTCGGCTTTCGCCGCACCTCTCGCGTTCGGTTCCTTGCCGGCTTCGCCGAACGCCTTCAAAACCCGCTGCCGCGCCCGGAACAGGCGCACCTTAAGAGCATTTTCGTTGACCCGGTAGATCTTTTCAAGCTCTTTCAACGAAAGCCCTTCCACTTCCTTCAGGGTCAGCAAAATCCTGTCCGCCTCAGAGACCGCGCTCAACATGGCATCCACGGCTTCTGAAATCTGCCGGCGCTGCCGGACATCGTAATCCACGCGCCCGCCGGCCATGGCGTCCGCCAGCATCACTTGCTGCTCCGACAGATCCGACATGCGCGATTCCATGCGCCGCCGGTGCTTACGAAGATAATCATAAGCCGCATTCACGGTCAAACGGTACAGCCACGGCTCAAAAACCTCGGCCGTGCGGAGCTGATCGAGCGAAAAATACAATCGCAGGAACACCTCCTGGCCCACGTCTTCGACATCTTCCGGCCTGGAAATCAGGCGCGCGATGGTCCCCAGGGTGCGTTTCCGGTATGCCAATACGATCTCGTTGAACGCCGGGGCGTCACCCGCCTGTGCGCGTTTGATGATCTCGAAATCGACTAGCATGCGGCCCTGGACCGGCCGGCAGCGAAGCACATGAGCTTCCGTGAGTTAAGGCGTACCGGCAATACACCTAGGTTACAACAAGCGGAGGGAGGGAGTCGGCGGGCCGGCGGGTACGCGGAGTTTCTCGCCAAGACGCCAAGGTTGCAGCAACGGGCGCCAAGAAAAAAAAGAACGGGAAAGGCCGGATTGCCGGCGTGCGGCTACTTTGTGAGGCCGCCCACGTAGACGGCGCGGTACCCCTCGAGCTTGGCCTCCGTGCCGATCACCTTAATGATGTGTCCCATGTGTTCGGCGCCGGCGGTCTTGATATCCACTCCGCCATCGCGGCGCGGGTCGTGTTCTTCCGGCATCACCATATATAAGGTTCCGTCCTTGGTGATGAGGCCTACGGGCTGGCCGTTCTGGACGCACTTTTGCCCGCAGGAGCGGTGCTTTTCGCCGTGCTTGCCCAGTTGCAGATAGCAGGAGAAATCCACCACTTCTCCCACCAGGGTGACTTCATGGCCCGCCTCGGGCTTTTTGTCCACGCCGGCGGCAACGGTAGTGGCCGACCAGGGTTGCGCCATGGGAAATCCAATGGTGGCGGCCGGCGCCTCGTACGTCCCGGTTTCCACTTTCATCTCGGGATGCAGGATGGCGCCTGCCATGAGAACGGCTGCCGCGGAAGTAAGCCCGGCGCCAGACAGAACAGCTTTGAGAAGGTTCGACATAGTTCCCCCAGTTTACAACGGCGGGACTCAAAAGTCCCGCGTGCGCCACGGCCCCGCACGCTACAATAGTCACCGTGAAAGCATTGGCATCGATTGTGCTGATGGCAACGGCTGTGCTTGCCCAGCAAACTCCACTGTGGACTGGAGGCGCGCCTGGAGCGGTGGGCACGGAGGACGCCGACAAGCCGTCCCTCACACTGTATCCGGCTCCTCAAGAGTCGGCCATCGCCACTGCCGTGATTGTCTTTCCCGGCGGGGGGTACGGCACACTAGCGAAAGACCACGAAGGCGACCAGATCGCGCGATGGCTCAATTCGCTGGGCATTCAGGCCTTTGTGCTCGAATACCGCATCGCGCCGCGCTATCGCTATCCCGCGCCATTGCTGGATGCGCAACGCGCCATTCGCTTGGTACGCGCGCACGCCGCGGACTACCGCATCTCGGCCGGCCGTATCGGCATCTGGGGATTCTCGGCGGGCGGACATTTGGCCTCCACCGCGGGGACACACTTTAGCGATGGAGACGCGAACGCGGAAGATCCTATCGAGCGCGTGAGTTCGCGGCCGGATTTCATGATACTGGCTTATCCCGTGATTTCTTTCATCACGCCGTATGCGCATTTGGGATCGCTGCACAATCTGCTGGGCGACAATCCCGATCCCAAGCTGATGGCCAGCCTTTCCAACGAAACGCAAGTGACGGCGCGGACGCCGCCGACCTTTCTGTTTCATACCAACGAAGACAGCGGCGTGCCCGCCGAGAACAGCGTGCTATTCTACCTGGCTCTGCGCAAAGCAGGGGTGCCCGCGGAGATGCATATCTACGAGCGCGGCCCGCACGGCGTGGGGCTGGCGTCCACCGACGCCGTGCTGGCTACCTGGGCCGCACGGCTAAAGGACTGGCTTGAAATTCGCGGACTTCTACAATAGCGCGCCGGCGGCCCTGATCTCGCTGCCCAGCCTGACGCCCGCCAGCGTGGTGGATATCCTGGTGGTCGCGTTCCTGATCTATCAGGCCCTGATGATCGTAAAGGGGACGCGCGCGGGGCACATCCTGATCGGCATCCTGATCATGGTGGCGGTTTACGTGGTGGCGCTGTACACCGGACTGGAAGCGCTGCGCTCGGTGCTGTCGCTGATCGTGCCTTACCTGGCGCTGGCCGTGATCATCCTGTTCCAGTCGGAGATCCGGCGCACGCTGGCGCGGCTGGGACGCAAGCGCTGGTTCGCGCGCGGCTACGAGAGGCCGGAGTTTACGGAAGACATTCTGATCGCGGTGCGGCGGATGGCGGAGGAAAAAACCGGCGCGCTGGTGGTGCTCGAAAGGGACATCGGACTGCGCACCTTCATCGAAAGCGGCGTGCGGCTGGACGCGGATCTATCGAGCGATCTGCTGCTGGCCATCTTTTATCCGGGTGGCGCGCTGCACGATGGCGCGGTGATCGTACACAAGGACCGCATCGCGGCGGCCGCCTGCTTTCTGCCGCTGGCAGTCAATCCGGCCGTATCTTCCAATTTCGGCACGCGGCATCGCGCGGCCATCGGCATTACGGAAGAGACCGACTGCCTTTCGCTAGTGGTTTCCGAAGAGACGGGGCGCATTTCGGTGGCGGCTTTCGGAGAACTGACTACGGGACTGAACCTGCGGGAAGTGGACGAACGGATCTGCACGCACTTCGGGGTACGGCGCAGCGCGGCGCACCTGATCGAGGAATTCGCGGCGGATATTCCGATGGAAAGTCATCCCAAGGAGGGCCAACCTTAGTCCGGCGGGACTGCGGTCCGGTGGCGCCATGACTTTCTTCACGCACAACATCGGCTGGAAGCTGCTATCGCTGGCGGCGGCGGTGCTGCTTTGGATTTCGGTGGCCAGCGAGCCGGAACTCGCGACCTTCGTATCGGCGCACGTGGAATACAAGAACCTTTCGCCGGCCGTAGAGGTGAGCTCGGATGTGGCGGAGACGGTCAGCCTGGAAGTGCGGGGACCGGCGGAAGCGCTGCGCCTGCCCGAACTGCCGCGGCGTTCGGCGGTGGTGCTGGATCTGGCCGATATCGAGCCTGGGCAGCATACCTTCACGATCAACAGCGGCGACGTGCGGTTGCCCCGCGGCGTGCAATTGGTGCGCGCCATTCCGGCGCAACTGCGGATGGATTTCGAAACCGTGGCGACCCGCAGCGTGCCGGTGGAAGTACGGTTCGCGGCCGGCCTGCCGGCGGATTTGCAACTGGTGGAAGCCACGGCGGAGCCTTCCGCATTGGCTATCACGGGTCCCGCCAGCCGGGTGGCGCGGGTGGCATCGGTCAATACCGATCCGCTGGCTGTGAAACCGGAAGTGGGAACCAAACGCTATCGCCTGGAAGCCTACGTAAACGATCCCAGGGTGCGCTTTCAAGACTCGCCGCAAGTTACAGTAAGAGTCACACTCAAAGCGGCGGCGTCAAACAAGTAAATGGGCAAACAACTATTCGGAACGGACGGCATACGGGGCGTGGCGGGGGAGTATCCACTGGATGCGGCCACGGTGCACGCGTTCGGGATGGCGCTGGGCAGCGATCTGCGGCGGGCTTCCCAGGATGCCGCGGTGCTGATCGGCATGGACACGCGCGAATCCGGAGCGTGGATCGCGGCGCAGGTGGCGGCGGGGCTGGCGCAGCAGGGGGTGAGCGCGGTTTCGGCCGGGGTGATCACTACGCCCGGCGTGGCCTATCTGACGCGCTCCGATTCGTTCACCGCCGGGGTGATGATCTCGGCCTCGCACAATCCTTATCGCGATAACGGCATCAAGGTATTCGGGCATTCCGGATACAAACTGCCGGACGACGAGGAAGATGCCATCGAGCGGGAAATCTTCCGTCACGCGGGAGAAGCGGCGGGGGTGCCGCTGGCATTGGCACCCGACCCGCTGCTGGCCGAGCGATACATGGATTACCTGGCATCCACCGTGGCGGGCGGTTTCGAAGGCATGCGGATGGTGATGGACTGCGGAAACGGCGCGGCCTATCGGCTGGGTCCGGCATTGTTCCGGCGGCTGGGCGCGGAGACCACCGTGATCTGCGCGGAACCGAACGGACGCAACATCAACCTGGGTTGCGGGGCGCTGCACGTGGAACCGCTGCGCGCGGCCGTGCTGGAGGCGAAAGCGGACCTTGGAGTGGCTTTCGATGGCGACGCGGATCGCGCGATATTGGTCGATGGGAAGGGCCAGATCGTGGATGGCGATGCCGTGCTGCTGATCGCCGCGCGCGCCTTGAAAGCCGCCGGCAGGCTGGACGGCGGCCTGGTGGTGGCGACGGTGATGTCCAATCTGGGCCTGGAACGCGCGCTGGAGCGGGAAGGCATTAAACTGCTGCGCACGCCGGTGGGCGATAAGTATGTGCTGGAGGAAATGGTGCGGGCAGGCGCGGTGTTGGGCGGCGAGCAATCCGGCCACGTGATCTTCCGCCAGTTTGCGACTACCGGCGACGGACTGCTGACGGCTATGCAGGTGTTGCAGATCGCGCGCGATGCGGGCGCGGGCCTGGACAGGCTGACGGCGGGCCTGGAGATTTATCCGCAGCGGCTGCAGAATGTGCGCGTACGGGAGCGGCGGGCGCTGCATGAATTGGCCGAAGTGGCGCGCGAGATCGAGGCCTGCCAGGAAGCATTCGGCGCATCCGGGCGGGTGCTGGTGCGATTTTCCGGCACCGAACCGCTGGCGCGGGTGATGGTGGAGGGGCCGGACCTGGAGCGCGTGGACGAATTCACGACGCGGATCGCCAGTGCGATTCGCAAAGAGATTGGAGCATGAAGATGCGCACCTTGATTTTGACCCTGGCAATCGCGGCTGTGGAATTGGCCCTGCCGGCGGCGGCCCAGCAGCCTCGCCTGAAAGAGTCGCAGGAGGGATGGGTTTCGATCTTCAACGGCAAGGACCTGACCGGCTGGGTGAAGGTGGGCGGCGAGCAATGGACCGTGGAGGACGGCGCGATCCACGGCGTGGGCGTGACCAAGGGCTACGGCTACCTGATGACCGAGAAGCACTACAAGGATTTCGAGATGGCCATCCGCTTCGAGTGCGTGACGGGCGGCAATAGCGGCGTTTTCTATCGCACCAGTTTCAAGCCCGGCACGGCGGATGTGGCGGAGGGATACCAGTTCGAGATCGACCGCAACCTGAACCATCACACCGGCGGCATTTATACGGCGCGGCGCGGCTGGATCGTGTGGCCATCGCCCGAGAACGAGTTCGCGATCAAGCCGACGGAATGGAACGATTATGTTTTGACGGTGGTGGGCAACCATCACCGCGCGCGGCTGAACGGCGTGCAGGTGATCGACTTCACGGATCCGGTGAACGAAGTGGACGACGGGGCGATTGCGCTGCAGTTGCATGCGGGCGGGGAGGCAAACATGCGATTTAAGGATATTTTTATCAGGGATTTGTCGGTGCGGTGAGGTTCGCCGAAGATCGGGTCTGGAGACCCTCTGCAGGCGTAGACGCCCGCCCCACAACCAGTTCATTCATGCGCTCGACCTGTTTCACCAGGAAGGCCATGTCGCCGAAGGGATCGCCGCCGAAGCGGGCCCAGTAGACGCGGCCCTTCTTATCGACCAGGATGGTCGAGTGCAGCTCGATATCCTCGAAATCGTCGTAGGAATGGAAGCGCCGCGCATTTGAACGATCCGGGTCCGACAGCAGCCGTATGGGGAGATCGCTATTCTTCTCGGGCGGCGCGCTGCTGACCGCGAGCACCACCGTATTCAGGCGGTCCCAATCGTCCTTCTTCGTGGCGATGTCGTGCAACTGGCGCAGGCAATGCGGGCACTCCGGCCCCAGATAGAAGACTAGCAGCACGTTCTTGCCGCGATATTCGGCGAGCGAGACGGACTTGCCATCGGCATCGCGGACATCGAGGGATGGCGCATCGTAAGGCTCCCAGCGCGGCGGCCCGAAATGGTCGAGCGGGACGCGGGCGTAATTGCGCTGCGGCGCGGGCGACGAATCGCGCGGCGTGGCGGTGATGCCGGTGGCCTTGGCGCGCTCCAGGATCTTCAGCCCGGCGTCGGCATTGGAGGCGACGAACAGCAGGCGCGCCATGGCGTCCTCCGCCTTGGCCTTTTCGTTTAGCGCGGCGTACGCGCGCACCAGGCCGGAGAGCGCAAAGATGTCGTTGCGGGTCAGCTCCAGGGCTCTTTCGAAGGCCTGCGCGGCCAGCACGGGACTCTTGGCATCCAGGTAAGCTTCGCCCAGACTGTTGTAGAGCGATTGCGGATAAAACGGCGGGTCCGCATATTGTTTCTGCATGTCGAACTCGCGCGCGGCGGCATCCGCCAGGAGTCCGAGGCCGACTATGGTATCGCCAGCTTCGCCGGTATCGCCGGTTTCGCCGCGGGCGATGGCCAGCCGTCCCCTGAGCTCTAGCGATTCGATGGTGTAGGTCTCCTCGGAATCCTTGTTCTTTTCCAGATCCGCCTTGAGCGCGGCGTGCGCGGCGATACTCTTGCCGGCCTTCTCCAGATCGCCTTTGCCCAGCAAGGCGCGCGCCTCGCAGTAGGCTTTGTTCATCTTGTCTTCATAGACATCGCGCCAGGGGATGGATTTGGCGTTCAGTAAATCGTCCCACCGCTCGAATTTGATCAGTGCGCGCTCGAGGGCGGCGATCCCGCGCGAGTGCGTGCTGAATTCGTTCTCCTTATTATCGACGGGGTCGAGAGGCGCATCGATGAGCTGGCGCGCGCCGAAGATGGCCGCCTCGGGCATGCCTAGCTGCTCCTGGATATATGAAAGGTAAGTGCGGTTGTGGGCGTAGTTCCAGTTATTGAAGGGAAAGGTGAGGCTGGTCTTCATGTACTGCTTTTCGACGCGCGTGGCCGCATCCATGGAGAGGGCCGCCTCGTGCCACATCCCCACGATGCTGTAGATGTGTCCCGGCATATGCTGGGCGTGGCCGATGCCCGGCACCAGATCGGTATAGGCGCGGCAGCTCGCGAGGGCCTGCTCGGGCTCGTGGTAGTCCCAATTATGGATGCGGTAGTGGTGCGCGCCGGGATGGTTGGGCTGGCGCGCCAGGATCTCGCGGATGATCATCTCGGCGCCGTAGCGCGAGTCGCCCATGGTGACCTCGGCCAGCAAGGCGCGGGCTTCCATATCGTCGGGATACTTCACGCACAGCGTTTCGAGCTTTTTCATCTCGGCGCGGCGAAGTTCGCGGTCGTTTCGATTGGCGGCGGGGTCACGGACGGGATCGGGGAGCAGCACGGCTTCGAGTGCCTCGATATACAGGCGCTCGCGCTCGGTGACTTTATTCTTGCGGCGGACGGCCTCGCGGAGGAAATCGGCCGCGCGGTCGCCATCGGTGGAGCGCGCCAGGCCCCAATAGGCCATGGCGTTGTCCGGTTCCAGCTTCAGGCACCAGCGGAAGGAGCGCTCGGCTTCGTAAAACCAGAATGAGTGCAGCAGGGCATTGCCCTGGTTGAACCATTGCTGGACTTCGGGGTTCCGGGTGGTGATGGGGAAGGGCGCGACGCCGATGCCCTCCATGACCCAGGGTTTTTGGCGGGGTCCGGTGTCGAAGGCTGCGCCGTGGGCGGAGTGGGCCTTGTCGATCGGATCGGCTTGAGCGAAGAGAGCGGACGACATTAGCAGAAGCAAGCATGCCGGTTTCAAACGCATGGATGTCAGTATAGCGCGGAGGCCTTCAGCGAAAGCGGGACTTAAAAGTCCCGCCGGCAAGCTCATCTGTGACACCATTGCCGCTCGATAAGTCAGCGGTTGTTTTTAGGAGCCGCAACGATGATGAAAACCAAAAGTAGTGGGGCGGCCAATCTTGGCCGCAGCCGGCTTCCCAGCCGGCTTAGCCGCCTGAAAAGGCGGCTGCGGGCATGATTGCCCGCCCCACGGTGAGTTTTCGACGGTGCCCCACGCGGGGTCACACATTTGTTCCAACCGGCTCGGCCGGCGGCCCTGTTGAAGCGTGCGCCACGGGCCGGAACACATCCGGGCCGTTTTTCGTAACTACATACAAGCGAGGTGAAGCGATGTACTGCACACGATGTGGTATCGAAATCGACGAAAAGGTGCGTTATTGTTCCGCCTGCGGGCACCCCACGAAACTGGGGGAGGCGAGCCCCAACCCCTACGCGTCGCCGAGGCTGGCGCTGGACACGGAAAATAAGAAGGTCGCGGGCGTTTGCGCGGGCTTCGCGCGCTACCTGGGGGTGGATGCGCTGCTGATCCGCATCGTATGGCTGGCGCTGGCGCTGGGCGCGGGCTTCGGCTTCTTTGCGTACGTGATCGCCTGGATCCTGATGCCAAAAGATACGCCGCATTCGCAGACCGCGCTGGTTTAGAGTAAGGCTATCATGATCGACCGCCGTGGTTTCCTCGCATTGGGAGCTTCCGCCGCCGCCGCGCAGACGCCCGCCCCTCCGGCCGCTGAAGAGAACCAGGCCGCCAAGTCCGCGTCGCCGTTCACCGACCCGGACTTTGGTTTTACGGCCTTGATTGCCTTGGGTGGGTCCTACTACGGGGGCGGCGATCCCGGAAAACTGTTAGCCCTCCTGGCGCACATCAAAGCGGGGGACTTCGAGTCGGCATTTCTTTCTTATCACGACGCGGGGGAGGAATCCCGGAGTCTGGCCCAGCAAGCCGCCGCCAAGCGGCACCCGGTGAGCGCCCTGCAGGCGTATTTATGGGCTGCGGGCCACTTCAGCGCGGCGATGTGGTTTGCCGACGGCACGAAAGATCCGGATCGGATGGCGGCCTGCTGGCAGGAATACGCGGCCTGCTGGACCGCCGCGGGAGCTTTGTTTGATCCGCCGGTGGAGCGTTTGGAGATCCCATATGAAGGCGGCGCGCTTACGGGATGGTTCATGCGGGTGGACGCGTCGCACCGGCGGCGGCCGCTGGTGATCCTGAATACGGGCGCGGACGGCCTGGAAAAGAGCATGTACGTGCTGGGCGGCGCCGGGGCGCTGGCGCGCGGCTACAATTGCCTGATCCTGAATGGGCCGGGGCAAGGCGATTCGCTGTGGGTGCGCAAGCTATACTTCCGGCCGGATTGGGAGAAAGTGATCACGCCGGTGGTAGATGCCATGCTGCGGCATCGCGAGGTAGATGCGAAGCGCATCGCGCTGGTGGGCGTGAGCCAGGGCGGATATTGGGTGCCGCGCGCGCTGGCGTTCGAGCATCGTATCGCGGCGGGCGTGGCGGATCCGGGGGTATGGGATGTGTCCGACCCGTGGCTGCGGAACCTGCCGAAATTCGTGCGCGACGTGCTGGATGCCGGGAAGAAGGCGCAGTTCGACCAGATGATCCAGGTGGGCACGGCTTCGAATCCGCGGGCCAAAGCGATGCTGCGGTTCAGGATGCGTCCGCTGGGCTTGGCGTCCTACTATGACGCTTTTCATGCCGTGCGGGAATATACTCTGGCGGAAGTGGCGGGCCGTATCCGCTGCCCCATGCTGATTACCGACCCGGAGGGCGAGCAATTCTTCCCGGGACAGGCGCGCAAGCTTTACGACGCGCTCCAATGCCCGAAGCAGATCGTCCATTTCACGCGGGAGCAGGGGGCGGACCAGCATTGCGAGGTGGCGGCTCCGGGCTACCGGGATTATTGCATATATAACTGGCTGGACGAAACCTTGGGCGGGGGGATGGCATCTTAAGCAGGTGGCGTTTTATCGGCGTTTATCGGGTGCGCCAACATCGGGTTTTGGTTTTTGGGTTGGGATGATGGAAAGGCATCAGGCCGCCGATAAACGCCGATGAACGCCGATAAAACATGAAGAATGCGATCCCACTTGCATAGCGAATTGCTTTTCGCTATGATTGGAATGTTTCGCGAGTACAGCTTTCTGCTCTTGGGCTACCACTGCGAGTGTTCGCAGTCCGGCCGGGGGTGAGGTCCCGAGGTTTCACCGGGAACACCGGTTGGAATATGGACCTGTCCGAACAGTGATCCTCGCAGTTTGTGAACCGTAGTCACAGGCCGCTTGTGCTTGTGCGTGTTTTTTGGCGGGCCTGAAGCGCCCATTTCGAGCTTTAAATAGGACTTAAGGGAAGGTTCGTGCCGACTTTTAACCAACTTGTGCGTAACGGGCGGAGACCACCGCGCTGGAAGACTGCCAGTCCGGCGTTACAGAGCTGCCCCCAGAAGCGTGGCGTTTGCACCCGCGTTTACACTTCGACGCCGAAGAAACCGAACTCGGCGCTGCGGAAAGTAGCGCGTGTGCGGTTGACCAACGGGATCGAGGTAACCACCTACATTCCGGGGGTCGGCCACAACCTCCAGGAGCACTCCATTGTGCTGATCCGCGGGGGCCGCGTGAAGGATCTGCCGGGCGTGCGCTACCACGTGATCCGTGGCGCGCTGGATACGGCCGGGGTGGCCAACCGCAAGCAGGGCCGTTCGAAGTATGGAGCGAAGCGGCCGAAGGCGTAGGCCGCGGGAATCGATATGCCACGAAGACGACGCGTTGAAATTCGGGAAGTGCCGCAGGATCCGGTCTATAGTTCCACACTAGTTGAGAAATTCATCAACTCGATGATGTGGCAAGGGAAGAAGACCGTAGCGCAGGGCATTTTCTACGACTCCATGGACAAGATCCGGGAGCGCTCGGGCGACGACCCGTTGAAGCTGTTCAAGAAGGCTGTGGAGAACGTCAAGCCGCTGCTGGAAGTGAAGACGCGGCGAGTGGGCGGCGCGAACTACCAGGTGCCTATCGAGGTGCCGAATAACCGCCGTACCAGCCTGGCAATTCGCTGGATCGTTACGCAGGCGCGCTCCCGTCCCGAGAAAGGGATGCCGGAGAAGCTGGCGAACGAGTTGAACGACGCCGCGAATATGCGCGGCGGAGCGATCAAGAAAAGGGACGACGTTCACCGCATGGCGGAAGCGAACAAGGCGTTCGCGCACTACAGGTGGTAGGTGGCTGGTGGTAGGTGGCTGGTGGTTTAGTCGGGAACATATATGCGTACGGTACCTCTAGAAAGGATGCGAAACATCGGCATCGCTGCCCACATCGATGCAGGTAAGACCACTACGACCGAGCGCATCCTTTATTACACGGGCCGCACGCACAAGCTGGGTGAAGTGCACGAAGGCACCGCCATCATGGACTGGATGGAGCAGGAGCAGGAGCGCGGCATCACCATTACCTCCGCCGCCACCACCTGTTTCTGGCGCGATATCCAGATCAACATTATCGACACTCCCGGCCACGTGGATTTTACGGCTGAAGTGGAACGTAGCCTGCGCGTGCTGGATGGCGCGGTAGCGGTTTTCGACGCCGTCGCCGGCGTGCAGCCGCAATCGGAAACGGTCTGGCGGCAGGCGGACAAATACAATGTCCCGCGCATTTGTTTCATCAACAAGATGGACCGGGTGGGCGCGGATTTCTTCCATTCGATGGAGACCATCGTCAGCAGGCTGAAGTGCAATCCGGTAGCGATCCAGTTGCCGGTGGGGGCGGAAGATCAATTCAAGGGCATCGTGGACCTGGTGCAGATGAAGGCGCGCATCTGGCGCGATGAAACATTGGGCGCCGAGTACGACGAGGTCGAGATTCCCGACGATTTGAAAGAACTGGCGCACGAATACCGCGAGAAGATGATCGAAGCGGTGGCGGAGCACGACGACGCGCTGTTCGAGAAATTCATCGAAGGCGTGGCGCTGACGGAAGCGGAAATCCAGCACGGGATTCGCACGGCGACCATCAAGCTGAAGATTTTCCCGGTCATTTGCGGCTCGGCATTCAAGAACAAAGGCGTGCAGACGATGCTCGACGCAGTGGTCAACTATCTGCCTTCGCCGCTCGAAGTTCCACCCGTGGAGGGTGTGTCAGTCAACGATCCCACTAAGGTCCTGACTCGCAAAGCGTCTGACAGTGAACCGTTCGCGGCGCTGGTTTTCAAGATCATGACCGACCCTTACGTGGGTCAGTTGGCGTTCTTCCGGGTTTACTCGGGGCGGCTGGCGGCGGGCGAATCGGTTTACAACGTAGCCAAGGGACGCAAGGAGCGCATCGGCCGTCTGTTGCGCATGCACGCCAATAAGCGCGAGGAAATTCAAGAAATCTTCGCCGGCGATATCGCTGCCGCGGTGGGTTTGAAGACCGTGCAGACCGGCGACACGATTTGCGACGACAACTCACCGATCGTGCTCGAATCGATCGAGTTTCCCACGCCGGTGATTCAGTTGGCAGTGGAACCTAAGACCAAGGCCGACCAGGAAAAGCTGGGCATGGCCATTCAGAAACTGGCGCAGGAAGATCCCACGTTCCGTGTCGCTACCGATCCCGAAACCGGCCAGACGATTCTATCCGGTATGGGCGAACTGCACCTGGAAATTATTGTAGACCGCATGATGCGTGAGTTCGGTGTAGGCGCCAATGTGGGCAAGCCGCAGGTGGCCTATCGCGAGACCATTCGCAAGCACGCGGAAGCCGAGGGCCGGCACGTCAAGCAGAGCGGCGGCCGCGGCCAGTACGGCGTGGTGAAGATCAAAGTGGACCCGCTGCCGGCGGGCACCGGGTTCGAGTTCGTCAACGAGATTTTCGGCGGATCGATTCCCAAGGAATTCATCAAGCCGATCGAAGCGGGCATGCGCGAGGCGCTCGAAGGCGGCGTGCTGGCCGGATATCCGATGTCGGATTTGAGGGCCATCCTGTACGACGGCAGCTATCACGATGTGGATTCGTCGGAAATGGCTTTCAAGATTGCGGGATCGCTGGCCATCAAGGAAGCCGCCCGGAAAGCCAAGGCCGTACTGCTCGAGCCCATCATGGCCGTGGAAGTGGTTGTGCCGGAAGAGTACATGGGCGACGTGATCGGCGACCTGAACTCGCGCCGGGGACGCATTGAGGGAATGGAACTGCGGGGGACCACGCAGATCATCAAGAGCCTGGTTCCGCTGTCGGAAATGTTCGGCTATGCGACTGAGTTGCGGTCGCGCACGCAAGGCCGCGGCAGCTTTACCATGCACTTCGGCAAGTACGAGGATGTGCCCTCGGCGTTGTCCGAGGAGATCGTGAATCGGATCCAAGGAAAAGTTACCAGATAGGTGGAGATCATATGGCAAAGGAAAAATTTGATCGCAGCAAGCCGCACGTCAATATTGGCACGATCGGTCACATCGACCACGGCAAGACCACGCTGACGGCGGCGATCACCAAGGTTTTAGGGAAGAACAACCCGAAGGTGAAGTTCCGTAGTTTCGACTCCATCGATAACGCGCCGGAAGAAAAGGCGCGCGGCATTACGATCGCGGTGGCGCACGTGGAGTACGAAACCCCCAACCGGCACTACGCGCACGTGGATTGCCCGGGCCACGCCGACTACATCAAGAACATGATCACCGGCGCGGCGCAGATGGATGGCGCCATTCTGGTGGTGGCGGCCACCGACGGCCCCATGCCCCAGACCCGCGAGCACCTGCTGCTGGCGCGGCAGGTGGGTGTGCCATACATCGTGGTGGCGCTGAACAAAGTGGACATGGTGGACGACGCGGAGCTGCTGGACCTGGTCGAACTGGAGATGCGCGAACTGTTGACCACCTATGAGTTCCCGGGCGACGCCGTGCCGGTGATTCGTGTGTCCGCGCTGGGCGCCCTGAACGGCGAGCCGCAGTGGGAGAAAACAGTCACCGACCTGATGGCCGCCGTGGACAGCTACGTGCCGCTGCCGCAGCGCGAAATCGACAAGCCGTTCATCATGCCGATAGAGGATATTTTTTCGATCCAGGGACGCGGCACGGTGGTGACGGGGCGTATCGAGCGGGGCATCGTGAAGGTGGGCGAGCCGGTGGAGATCGTCGGATTCCGCGACACACGTCAGACCGTAGTCACGGGCATCGAAATGTTCAAGAAGTTATTGGACGAAGGGCGCGCCGGGGACAACGTGGGGCTGCTGCTGCGCGGCATTGAGAAAGACGATGTGGAGCGCGGGCAGGTGGTAGCGAAGCCGAAGTCGATCACGCCGCACAAGAAGTTCAAGGGCAGCGTGGTGGTGCTGAGCAAGGAAGAGGGCGGGCGGCATACGCCGTTCTTCAAGGGCTACCGGCCGCAGTTCTACTTCCGGACGACGGACGTGACGGGAGTGGCGGAGTTGCCTGAAGGCACGGAGATGGTGATGCCGGGCGACCACGTGAACCTGGTCATCGATCTGATTACGCCGATCGCCATGGACAAAGGGTTGCGGTTCGCGATCCGCGAAGGCGGACGCACGGTGGGCGCCGGGACCGTGACGGACATCATCGAATAGTGACGGAATAGGTTAAAAATGGCGCTTAGAGAACGCATTCGCATTCGCCTGAAGGCGTACGACCACCGTGTGCTGGATCAATCGACGACGGAGATCGTCGATACGGCCAAGCGCACCGGCGCCAGTGTGGCCGGCCCGATTCCGCTGCCGACATCGCGCAGCGTAACGACCGTGCTGCGCTCGCCGCACGTGGACAAGAAGTCGCGCGAGCAGTTTGAAATCCGCACGCACAAGCGGCTGCTCGACATACTGGAGCCGACCCAGCAGACCGTGGATGCCTTGATGAAGCTGGATCTGCCGGCGGGTGTGGATGTTGAGATCAAGGCGTTTGGGAAAGACCATAAGTAAATAAGAGTGGCTGGTGGCTAGTGGTTGGTGGCTGGTGGTTTTGTCTAACCCACTAGCCACCAGTCACCAGCCACTAGTCACGGGAAGTTGAGCATGAGTCCAGGAATCCTTGGCAGAAAAATCGGAATGACGCAGGTGTTCCGGCCGGACGGGCAGGTGGTTCCGGTCACCCTCCTCAAGGCGGGGCCCTGCATGGTAGTGCAACGCAAGACGCCCACTACCGACGGCTACGATGCGGTGCAGCTCGGCCTGATGGAGTTTATCAAGCCGGCGCGCATCAACAAGCCGCAGACCGGGCACTTGAAGAAGGCGGGAGCGGAGGGGGCGCGCTTCATGCGCGAATTTCACCTGCGCCCGGGCGACGACGACTTCAAGACCGGCGATAAAGTCCTGATCGATCAGTTCAAGCCCAAGGAAAAGGTGGACGTGATCGGGGTCAGCAAGGGGCGCGGCTTCGCGGGCGTGGTGAAACGCCATCATTTCCGCGGCGGCGAAGGCTCGCACGGCTCCATGTTCCACCGCGCGCCCGGATCGATCGGCGCATCCAGTTTCCCTTCGCGGGTTTTACCGGGCATGCGCATGGGTGGACACATGGGCTCGGAACAGGTGACCGTGCGCAACCTGGAGATTATCGAAGTGGACACCGAGGATAACGTACTGATGGTGAAGGGTGCGGTGCCCGGTCCCAACGGGGGCTACGTGGTAGTCCGGAGGGCCAAGAGGTAACGCCATGCCGACAGTGGACATAGTGGACTTGAATAATCAGAAGGTCGGCGAGTTGGAATTGGCCGACGAAGTTTTCGGGACCGAAGTCAACGAAAACCTGCTTTACGAAGCGGTCAGGCATTATCAAGCCGGGCAGCGGGCGGGCACGCACAAGACCAAGGTGCGCGGCGATGTGGCGGGTTCCGGCAAGAAATTGTGGAAGCAGAAAGGCACCGGACGCGCCCGTATCGGCTCGGTGCGTTCGCCGATCTGGCGGCATGGCGGCACGGTACACGGGCCGCAACCGCGCGATTACAGCTACAAGCTGCCGCGTAAGATGCTGTTGGGGGCGCTGCGGTCCGCGTTATCGGCCAAGCTGCGCGACGGCGAATTAAAGATCGTGCAGGCATTCGACCTGGGCGCGCCGAAGACCAAGGATGCCAAGGCTGCCCTGACTCGCCTGGAAGCCATGCGCAAGGTGCTGGTGGTGGAAAACGGCGAGAACAAGAACCTGACCCTGAGCGTGCGCAACATCCCCGGCGTGACCCTCATGCCGACGCGCGATGTGAATGCATTCCATCTTCTGGGCCACGACCGCGTGCTGATTTCCGAAGCGGCCGCCCGCAAAATGTCGGAGGCGCTCGCAAAATGAACGTACATGAGATCATCCGGCGGCCGGTAGTCACCGAAAAGGGCGTAGCCGCCAAGGACGAACACGCCACGCTGTGTTTCGAAGTGGCTCCGGACGCCAACAAGACCCAGGTGAAGCAGGCTGTCGAGAAACTGTTCAAAGTGAAAGTCGCGGCCGTGCGGACTTCCAATTTGGAAGGCAAGATGCGCCGGCGGGGACGCTTCGTCGGTTACAAATCGGATTGGAAGAAGGCATACGTAAGGTTGAAAGCTGGGGAGAAGGTGCCCGACTTTGCGCAGATTTAGGAGCGGACATGCCCATTAAGAGCTACAGACCGACAACCGCTACACGCCGCTTCCAGACGGTCGTGTCGCGCGAAGACATTACCAAGGAGCACCCCGAGAAGTCGCTGCTGGAAGTAAAGAAGGGCACGGGGGGCCGCAACTCCACGGGCCGGGTGACGTCGCGATTCATCGGCGGCGGCCACAAGCAGGCGTATCGGCTGGTGGATTTCAAGCGCGACAAGCACGGAGTTCCCGCGGTGGTGGCGGCGATCGAATATGATCCGAACCGTTCGGCGCGCCTGGCGCTGCTGCATTATCAGGACGGCGAGAAGCGCTACATCATCCAGCCGGACGGCCTGAAAGTAGGCATGAAGGTGTCATCGGGCCCCACGGCCGACATCCTGATCGGCAACGCACTTCCGCTGAAGAATATGCCGGCGGGCACGGTGGTGCACAATATCGAGCTGAAGCCCGGCAAGGGCGCGCAGATGGCGCGGTCGGCGGGCACGCAGGCGCAGTTGGTGAACAAGGAAGGCGAGATCGCGCTGCTGAAACTGCCCTCCGGCGAAATCCGCCGTGTGCCGCTGGACTGCATGGCGACGGTGGGCCAGGTCGGCAACACGGATCATGAGAACGTTTCGCTGGGCAAGGCCGGACGGAAACGCTGGATGGGCAAGATGCCGCACAATCGCGGCGTGTCCATGAACCCGGTGGACCATCCGCACGGCGGCGGCGAAGGCAAGACTTCCGGCGGACGGCACCCCGTAACACCCTGGGGCCAGCCTACCCGCGGTTACAAGACCCGCAATAACAAGCGGACCGATAAGTGGATCGTCACCAGGAAGAGTAAGAAGAGATAACTATGGGGCGTTCAGTCAAGAAAGGGCCGTTTACCGATGGCCACCTGGAAGTGAAAATTGCGGCTCTCACGGCCAAGAGCGAGAAGCGCGTGGTGCGCACGTGGTCGCGGCGCTCGACCATCCTGCCGGAGTTCGTGGGCCACACGATCGCGGTACATAACGGCAAGAAGTTCATTCCAGTGTATGTCACCGAGAACATGGTGGGTCATAAGTTGGGCGAGTTTTCCCCTACCCGGCATTTCAAGGGTCACTCGGTGAAGGCCGCGACGGAGAAGACCGCAAAGCCAGCGTAAGGCCGGCCTAAGAGGCAACTATGGAAGCCAAGGCAGAAGCGAGATATATCAGGGTATCGCCGCAGAAGGCGCGGCTGGTGGTGGATCTGATCCGCGGCCAGAGCGCCGACCAGGCCCGCACCACGTTGAGCGCCACGAACAAGCGCATCGCGCCCACCGTGCGGAAGGTTTTGGACTCGGCGATCGCCAACGCGAAAGAACGTTTTGAAGACGTAGACGTGGACCGGCTGGTGGTGTCGTCGGCCTATGTCAACGAAGGTCCGCGCGTGAAGCGGGTTCGCCCCGCGCCCATGGGCCGCGCCTACCGGGTGCAGAAGCGCATGGCGCATATCGTAATCAAAGTGTCGGCGAAGGGCGAGCAGGAGAAAGCGTAATGGGCGGCACCGGCCGCCAGGCGCGGGTTTAACGAGGCTATTGAATGGGACAAAAGGTTCATCCTTACGGTTTTCGGTTGGGCTTTAACAAGCCGTGGCGCTCCCGCTGGTTCGCCAAGCAGGATTATGCGAAGCTGCTGCAGGAAGACGTGGAACTGCGCGACACGCTGCAAGAGCGGCTGAAGTCCGCCGGCGTGAGCTCGATCGAAGTGGACCGCCCGGGCAACAAGCTGCGGGTGACCATCCGCACTTCGCGGCCCGGCATCATCATCGGCCGCAAGGGCGCGGAGATCGAGAAGCTGAAGCAGGACCTGGCCAAGAAAACCAAGCGCGAAGTCTTTATCGACATCCAGGAAGTGCATAAGCCCGAACTGGACGCCAAGCTGGTATCGGAATCCATCGCGCTGCAACTCGAGAAGCGCGTAGCTTTCCGGCGGGCCATGCGCAAGGCAGTGGATTCGGCGCTGCGTTTCGGCTGCAAGGGCATCAAAGTACGTGTATCGGGACGCTTGAACGGCGCGGAAATCGCGCGCAGCGAATGGTATCTGCAAGGCCAGCTTCCTTTGCACACTTTACGCGCGGACATCGATTACGGGGTTTCCGAAGCGCATACGACGTACGGCGTGATCGGCGTGAAGGCCTGGCTGTACAAAGGCGAGATTCTGGATAGCGGCAACCGCATGCGCTCGCTGTCGTCGGAACCGGAACCGCGGCGCGACCGCGGCGAACGTGACCGGCGCGATCGCGGCGACCGTGGAGATCGCGGCGACCGGCGGCCGCCGGTACGGCACCACGAACCGGTGGCGCCCGTGGCTGAGCCCAGCGGACCAGCGCGGCAGGCGCCGCCTCCCGAGATGGCGCATCCTGCGCGCAGTGGCGGACCCATCCTGCCGCCGCTGATGGCGCCGCAACCGCATTGGAAGCAGGAAGTGCGTCCGGAGACCGAGCCGGCAGCCGAGACACCTTCCACGGGCACGACCCCCGAAGGAGAAAATAAGCCATGATGATGCCGAAGAAGGTCAAATACCGCAAGCAGCAGCGCGGCCGCATGTGTGGCAAGGCGTGGCGCGGTTCGTCCATCGCGTTCGGCGAATTTGGGCTGAAGGCCATGACCTGCGCCTGGATCACGGACCGGCAGATCGAGGCCGCCCGTATCGCCATGACCCGCTCCATCAAGCGCGGCGGCAAAGTCTGGATCCGGTTGTTCCCTGACAAACCCATCACCAAGAAGCCGGCCGAGACCCGTATGGGAAAAGGAAAAGGCGCGCCGGAGCAATGGGTCGCAGTAGTGCGGCCGGGCAAGATTCTTTTCGAGATGGAAGGCGTGCCCGCCAAGGTGGCGGCCGACGCCATGCGGCTGGCGGCGCACAAGCTGCCCATCCGCACCAAATTTGTGACGCGGGAGCAGGCGGAGTAGACCATGAAGTCGCAGAAGATTCGGGACCTGGACCAGGTCGAGCTGCAGCATCAGTTGAGCACCATCGAGGAGCAGCTTTTCCGGCTGAATTTCCAGATGTCGATGGGCACCATGGAAGGCCTGAAAAAGGCGCGCGCCATGAAGAAAGACCGCGCCCGTATCTATACCATCCTGAAAGAGCGGGAACTGGCGGGAGCGCAGAAGTAATATGGCCGAACAGACGCAGAAACCGTTGAAGAACGAGAAGGTGGGCCAGGTGGTTTCCACCAAGACGGCCAAGACCATCATCGTGGAAGTCAGCCGGCGCGTGCCGCATCCGCTGTATAAGCGGATCGTGAAGAAGCGCAAGAGATTCCACGCGCACGACGAAGAAGGGCGCGCCAAGATGGGCGACATCGTGAAGATCATTGAGTGCCGGCCTCTGAGCCGCACCAAGCGTTGGCGGCTGGCCGAAGTGGTCCGGCGCGCTCCGCAGGTGGGCGTGCAGCCGGAGGAGTTGGACGTAAAGGTTTAGTGGGCGGTGGCTGGTGGCTGGTGGTTTTGTCTAACCCACCAATCACCAGCCACTAACCACCAGCCACGGGAGCGAAGCGACCTATGATAGGAATGCGAACAATTCTGGAGGTAGCCGACAACAGCGGCGCGCGCCGTCTGGCGTGCATCTTACCGCGCGGCGGCGACCTCGGCTTGCGGGCCGGCCTGGGCGATGTGGTTACCGCCAGCGTGAAAGAGGCGGCTCCGGATTCCGCGATTAAAAAGGGAAAGGTAGTGCGCTGCGTGATCGTGCGCATGCGCAAGGAGACCCGGCGCAAGGACGGCACTTATATCCGGTTCGATTCGAATGCGGCCGTGCTGATCACGGAATTGGGTGAGCCGGTCGGTACGCGCGTGTTCGGACCTGTCGCCAGGGAATTGCGCGAGAAGCGGTTCATGAAGATCGTGTCCCTGGCGCCCGAGGTGATTTGACCATGCCGAAGAAGAAAGTAATGGAGCCGGTCCGGATTTTGTTGAAGAAGAACGACCAGGTGAAAGTGATCGCGGGGCGCGACGCGGGCAAGACGGGGCGCGTGCTGGACGTGAATCCGGCCAACGGCAAGATCCTGGTGGAACACGTTTCGATGATCAAGCGGCACACCCGTCCGAATCCCGCCAAGCAGATCAAGGGCGGCATCGCCGAGCGGGAAAGCCCGATCGCGGTGTCGAACGTGAAGATCGTGTGCCCGCAGTGCGGGCCGGTGCGCATCGGGCACCATATGGAAAACCTGCCGGGCGGCAAGGTCAGGCGCACGCGCGTTTGCCGCAAATGCGGACAGACTCTGGACAGGAAATAGGAAATGGCAGCACGACTCAGGCAGCATTACTCAAAATCGGTTGTCCCGGCTCTCACCAAGGAGTTCGGGTACAAGAACGTGATGGCAGTGCCGAAGCTGGCCAAGATTTCGGTCAACATCGGCTTGGGTGAAGCCACCCAGAACGCCAAGCTGATGGATGGCGCGGTCACCGAGCTGGGGCAGATCGCCGGCCAGAAGCCGGTGGTGACCAAGGCGCGCAAATCCATCGCCGCCTTCAAACTGCGCGAAAACATGGCGATCGGCTGCATGGTGACATTGCGCGGCGACCGCATGTACGAATTTTTCGACCGGCTGGTGAATGTGGCATTGCCCCGCGTACGCGACTTCCGGGGCGTCTCCAGCAAGTCGTTCGATGGCCGCGGCAATTATACGCTGGGCATACGCGAACAGTTGATTTTTCCGGAAATCGATTACGCCAAGGTGGAAAAAACAAAGGGAATGAACATTTCCATCACCACCTCGGCGCGAACCGACGCGGAAGGCCTGGCCCTGCTGAAACAGCTCGGCATGCCGTTCCGGCCGTAAGAGAGAGAGAAGAGAGAACATGGCCACCACCGCCAAGAGAGCCAAAGATCGGAAACTGGAAGAGGCCCGCCGTGCCAAAACGCCCGGGCTGCACTATTGCAAGCACCGCAACCGCTGCTGGCGCTGCGGCCGGCCGCGCGCCTTTCTGCGCAAGTTCGGCATCTGCCGGCTGTGCTTCCGCCAACTGGCGTTGAACGGGGAGATACCCGGCGTCACGAAGGCGAGCTGGTGAGAGCCAAAGGAAGAGTTGGAGGGCAGGAATGACAAGTGACCCTATCGCCGACATGCTTACGCGGGTGCGCAACGCCATCCGCGCGCGCCATCCCAAGGTGGATGTGCCGGCTTCCAAGCTGAAGACGGAGATCGCCCGCATCCTCAAGGAAGAGGGCTATATCCAGAACTTCAAGGTCGCCGAAGAAGGCCCCAAGAAGACCATCAAGATCTATTTGAAATACTCCACCGGCAATGCGCCGGTGATTTCGAATATCGAGCGCATCTCGCGGCCGGGCTGCCGGGTATATGTCGGGCAGCAGGATATTCCGCGCGTGCTGGGTGGCTTGGGAATTAATATTCTGACCACGCCGCGGGGCGTGATGACCGGGCGCGACGCGCACAAAGAGAAGATCGGCGGAGAACTGCTGTGCCGAGTGTGGTGATGGGTCGTGGGTGTTGGGTAATGGGTTGTAGGTACGCCGCGGCGGTAAGCGCCCATCACCTGTCACCCATAACCGATCACCCAAAATCCGAAGGATTTTGTCTATGTCAAGAATAGGTAAAAAGCCGATTCCCCTGCCGAAAGGGGTCAAGATCCAGATCGGCGAACAATTGGAAGTCACCGGACCGAAGGGCACCTTGACGGTGCCGATCCCGGGTGGCGTGCATTTCAAGCAGGCCGACGGCCGGCTGGATGTGGTACGCGACAGCGATAAGTTCAGCGCGCTGCACGGGCTCACGCGGGCGCTGGCGGCGAATGCCGTGCAAGGCGTTTCCACGGGGTTCACGCGGGAACTGGATATCGTGGGCATCGGCTATCGCGCCGACGTCAAGGGCAAAGTGGCCTTCTTCACGCTGGGCTACTCGCATCCCATCGAACTCCTGCTGCCGGAGGGCGTGGACCTGAAGATCGATAAACAGACGCACCTGGTGCTGAGCGGCCACGACAAACAGTTGGTGGGCCAGGTGGCGGCAAACATCCGCGCGCTGCGCAAGCCGGACCCTTACAAGAATAAGGGCGTACGCTATACCGGCGAGCCGTTGCGCAAGAAGGTGGGCAAGACCGGAGCGAGTGCGAAATGATCCACGTAACGCAAAAGAATGAAATCCGCCACCGGATTCACGAGCGTATCCGCCAGAAGGTGCGCGGCACCGCCGAGCGGCCGCGGTTGGCCGTGTTCCGCAGCGTGGCGAACATCTATGTGCAGGTGATCGACGATATCCAGGGCGCCACGCTGGTTTCCGCCTCCACGATCGAAAAGGGCAAGCGCACCAAGGGCGGCAACCTGGCGGCGGCCAAGACGGTCGGCAAACTGGTGGCCGAGCGGGCCAAGGAAAAGGGCATTCGCAAGGTAGTGTTCGATCGCGGCGGCTACATTTATCATGGCCGGGTGAAAGCCCTGGCGGACGCCGCGCGGGAAGCCGGACTGGAGTTCTGATGGCAGCAATAACGGTAAAACGCATCGATCCGCAGTCGCTCAACCTGAAAGAGCAGGTGGTGTCGATCAATCGCGTCACCAAGGTGGTCAAAGGCGGCAAAAACCTGAGCTTTTCCGCGCTGGTGGTGATCGGAGATCCGGCCGCCAAAGTGGTGGGCTTCGGCGTCGGCAAGGCCAAGGAAGTGCCGTCGGCCATCCGCAAAGGCATCGAGGCGGCCAAGAAGAACCTGCGCCGGATTCACATGCTGGGGACCACCATTCCACACCAGTCGCTAGGACGTTTCGGCAGCGGCCTGGTGTTGCTAAAACCGGCGCCTGAAGGTACCGGCGTGATCGCCGGCGGACCGGTGCGCGCGGTAATCACCGCGGTGGGTATCCCGAACGTGCTGACGAAATCCATTGGCACGCACAACCCGCACAACGTGGTGAAGGCCACCATCGTGGCCCTGGAGCAACTGCGCGATAAGAACGAAGTGGCGGAGATGCGGGGCCTGGCGGTAGAGAAACTTTGAAAAGCAGTGGCTGGTGGTTGGTGGCTGGTGTGCGGTGGGTTAGTCAAAGCCACCAGCCACCAGGCACGGGCCACCAGCCACCGGAGATTTTATGGAAGGTACAATCAAGATCAAGCTGTATCGGAGTCCGATCTGCACCCCGAAGAAGCATAAGCTGGTGGTGCTTGGGTTGGGACTTCGCAAGGTGAACCAGGTGGTGGAGCGGCCGGATTCTCCCGTTTTCCGCGGCATGGTGAATAAAGTCCCGCATCTGCTGAAGGTAGTGGAATAGGAGCGAGCGAATGAATCTTAGCGGATTAAAACCCCCCGCCGGACAGAAGCACGTGCGCAAGCGCATCGGGCGCGGTATGGGCTCCGGCCACGGGAAAACGGCCACGCGCGGGAGCAAGGGACAGCGCGCCGGCACCGGTTTCGGCCAAAAGCGCGGCTTCGAGGGCGGCCAGATGCCGCTGCACCGCCGCTTGCCGAAGCGCGGTTTTACGAATATCTTTAAGAAGCAGTACGCAATTATCAATTTGAACAAGCTGGAGAAGTTGGAGGGGGATACGTTTACCCCCGATCATCTGCTCGAGCATGGCGTCATCAAGAAGCTCCACGAAGGGCTGAAGGTGCTGGGCACCGGCCAGTTGACGCGCAAAGTGCGCGTCGAAGCGCACTTGTTCTCGAAATCCGCGCTCGACAAGATTCAAGCGGCCGGCGGTGAGGCGGTCGTGATCGGCGCCGCAGCCAAGTAAGCGCGCCGGAAACGAAGGAACCATGAAGTTTTTCGAAGCGTTGAGCAACGTATTTCGCATCCCCGATCTGCGCAAGCGAGTCTTGTTTACGCTCGCCATGCTGGCGGTATACCGCTTGGGCGGCCATATTCCCACGCCGGGTATTAATACTCTGCGGTGGGAAGACTTCCTGACCCGCAATTCGGGCGGCATCTTCGGCTTCTTCGACTTGTTCGCGGGCGGCAACATCCGGCGGTTCACGATTTTCGCGCTGGGCATCATGCCCTATATCACCGCGTCCATCATCCTGCAGCTCCTCACGGTGGTGGTGCCAACCCTCGAGAAGCTCCAGAAGGAAGGCGAGCTGGGGCGCCGCAAGATTACCCAGTGGACCCGCTATCTGACCATCGCCCTCTCCATCGTCCAGTCTTTCGGTATCGCGCAGGGACTCCAACACAGCAATGGCGGCTTTGTCGACAACCCCGGATGGGGCTTCGTCCTCATGACCATCATCTCGCTGACCACCGGCACGGCTTTCATCATGTGGCTCGGTGAACAGATCAGCGACCGCGGCATCGGCAACGGAATGTCGCTCATCATCTTTGCCGGCATCGTGGTGGGTCTACCCAACGCCATTTCGAATATTTACCGCAATACGTTCGTCACGCGCGAGTGGAATGCGCTGCAGATGATCGTGATCGTACTCATGATGGTGGCGGTGGTGGCCTTCATCGTACTGGTGGAGCGCGGTGAGCGGCGCATCCCGGTGCAGTATGCCAAGCGCGTGGTAGGCCGCCGCGTGATGGGCGGACAGTCCACGCACATGCCGCTGAAGGTGAACGCGGGCGGCGTGATTCCGGTGATTTTCGCTTCCTCAATCCTGGCCTTCCCGCAGACCCTGGCAGCCGTTCCGGCAGTCAAGAACATGGCTTGGTTGAGCAATACGCTTTCCTCTATCCGGCATGGCGAGCCGCTCTATTACGTGCTGTTCGTGGCGGGCATCATTTTCTTCTGTTTCTTTTACGTATCCATCATCTTCAACCCCAATGAAGCCGCCGATAACATGCGGAAATACGGCGGGTTTATTCCAGGTATCCGTCCGGGACGCAATACGGCCGAGTACATGAATGCGATCCTGACCAAGATCACGGTAGTGGGCGGCATCTACCTGGCGATCCTATGCCTGATTCCGGATATCATGATCTCCGGCATCAAGCTGCAGCACCTGCCCTTGCTGGGCAGTTTCATGGACGCGCACATGCCGCGTTTCCTGCTGGAAGGGCTGAACGTACAATTCTACTTTGGGGGCACCTCGCTGCTGATCGTGGTAGGTGTGGCCATGGACACGATCAACCAGGTTGAAGCGCAATTGATTATGCGCCATTACGAAGGCTTTACGCCTCGGGCAGGGAGGATTCGCGGGCGCCGTAGCACATTCTGACGCTGACGCAGCTTTCCATGACGCAAGCTGTGGTTTTGTTTGGTTCCCCAGGTTCGGGAAAGGGCACGCAAGCCAGCCTTCTCAAGAATTGCCTGAAGGTGCCGCATATATCGACTGGCGATATGCTCAGGGAGCATATCCGGGAAGGCAACTCGCTGGGTGTGCGGGTCGCCGCGACTATGCAGGCAGGCACGCTGGTGCGGAATGACGTGGTCAATCACCTGGTGGAAGAGCGGCTGGCGGAACCTGACGCCCAGGGCGGATTTATTCTGGATGGCTATCCGCGGACCCTGGAACAGGCCGAGCACCTGTGCGGGTGGCTGGATGGGCGGGGAATCCGCGAGTTGGTGATTCACCTGATTGTCGATTACAATATTATTGTTACCCGGTTGACCGGCCGCCGGCAGTGTCCCCGCTGCGGTACCCTCTACAACATCGTTTCCAACCCTCCGCGGGTGGATGGGGTATGCGACCTGGATGGCCAGGCGTTGGTGGTTCGCGACGACGACCGGGAGTCGGTAATTCGGCAGAGGCTGGCGGAGTACGAATCGCAGAGCCGGCCGCTGATCGAGTTTTTCCGGGAGAAGGGCCGCCGGCTCTTTGAGATCGATGCCAGCGATCAGACACCGGAGCAGTTATTGTTTCAGGTATGCCGGACCATCAAGAGTCCGGCCGTAGAAGGATGATTATTCGAAAAACCGCCGCCGAACTCCAGAAAATGCGGCGCAGTGGTCTCCTCGTCTGGCAGATCCTGCAGGAAATGGAGAAAATGGCTGGCGAGGGCGTCAGCACGCTGGATCTGGAAGTCGCCGCCGAGCGCATGATGAAGGACGCCGGTGCGCGTCCGGCTTTCAAGGGTTATTATGTGCCGGCCGCCGGGGATACGTTCCGGTTTGTGCTGTGTACTTCGGTGAACGACGAGATCGTGCACGGCATGCCGTCGGCCAAAAGGGTTTTGAAGAAGGGCGATATCGTTTCGATCGATACGGGCGTGCAACTGGACGGCTATTACGGAGATTCGGCCACCACGGTGGCGATCGGCGAAGTCAGTGAGCAGACCCGTAAGCTGATGCGGGTGACCCAGGAATCGCTGGAATTGGCTATCCAGCAGGCTAAGGCGGGCAACCGGCTGTTCGACGTTTGTGGCACCGTTGAGAAACATGTGCTGGCGAACGGATTTTCGATCGTGCGGGAATATGTGGGCCACGGGATCGGGACGCAGCTCCATGAGGAGCCGCAGGTTCCCAACTACGTGGAGCGGAAAAACGAGAATCCGCGCCTGAAGGAAGGCATGGTGCTGGCCATCGAGCCGATGGTCAACGCCGGCAAGCCGGATACGCGGGTTTTGAAGGATAAGTGGACGGCGGTCACCAGGGATGGGTCGTATTCGGCCCATTTCGAGCATTGCGTGGCGGTGACCTCGAACGGCCCGTGGGTGTTGACGCGGCCGTGACGGCGACAATCCTCGAAGAGATGCCCAACGGTCTCTATCGGGTGGAGTTGGAGAACAAGCAGCAGGTTCTGGCGCACCCGGTGGGGATGGTCAAACGGGATTTTGTACGGCTCCGGCCAGGCGATCGCGTGCAAGTGGAATTATCGCCGCAGGATTGGACGCGGGGCCGGATCGTGGGAATGAGTGGGACAGGCTCAAAGCCTGCGGCGGGCATGTAGGCCGCCGATCGAGACAATTATGAAAGTGCGCGCATCAGTCAAAAAGATTTGCGACAAGTGCAAGGTGATCCACCGCGAGGGCGTGGTCCGGGTGATCTGCACCAACCCGAAACATAAACAGAGGCAGGGATAAGCTATGGCTCGTATTGCCGGAGTGGAAGTGCCGCCCAAGAAGCGGGCTGAAATCGGGCTCACCTACATCTATGGAATCGGACGGGCTCGTTCGCGCTCGCTGCTCTACCGGGCGGGCATCGATTTCGATAAGAAGGTGGCGGACCTGACCGAAGACGAAGTCAGCCGCATCCGTACGATTCTGGAAGAGGAAGGCGCGGTGGAAGGCGACCTGCGCAAGGAAATCTCGATGAACATCAAGCGCCACATCGAGATGGGCTCCTATCGCGGCCTGCGGCACCGGCGCGGCCTGCCAGTGCGCGGCCAGCGCACGCACACCAACGCCCGCACCCGCAAGGGTCCGCGGCGCGGCACCGTGGCCAACAAGAAGAAAGCCACGTCGAAAACATAGCGGGACATAGAGGCGTATGGCAAAAGCACCGGCAAAACCGACCAAGAAGAAGAGTTTCAAGAAGAAGGAGAAGCGCGTCGTCCATTCGGGCATCGTGCATATCCAGGCCACGTTCAACAACACCATCGTGACCATCGCGGACCAGGAAGGCAACGTGGTTTCATGGTCCAGCGCCGGATCGCTGGGCTTCCGCGGATCGCGTAAGGGAACGCCCTTTGCTGCGCAACAGGCCGCCATGACGGCCGCCAACAAGGCCAGCGAGAGCGGCCTGCGAACGGTGGAAGTCAGGGTCAGCGGTCCGGGATCGGGCCGTGAATCGGCAGTGCGCGCGCTATCCACCGCCGGAATCGAAGTCCGCCAGATCAAGGACGTCACGCCGATTCCGCATAACGGATGCCGGCCGCCTAAGAAGAGAAGGGTTTGAAGTGGCTGGTGGTTTGTGGCTGGTGGCTGGTGGATTAGTCAAAACCACTAGCCACCATCCACCAATCACCATCCACCGGTTTTGCAAGCAGGACGAAGGTCGCCATGACCGTAAACTGCACCTGAGAAGGTAAAAGGAGAAGTAACTTGGCGAGATATATCGGCCCGGTTTGCCGGCTATGCCGGCGCGAGGGCATGAAGTTGTTCCTGAAAGGCGAGCGCTGCCACACGGAAAAGTGCGCCATCGAGAAGCGCAACTTCGTTCCCGGGCAGCATGGTAAGGATCGTAAGGCCAAGCTGGTCGGTTATGGCCTGCAGTTGCGCGAAAAGCAGAAGGCCCGCCGCATCTACGGTCTGCTCGAAACCCAGTTCCGCAACAATTTCGAGAAGGCCTCTCTATCGAAGGGCATCACCGGCGAAGTCATGCTATCCAACCTGGAGCGCCGCCTGGATAGCGTGATCTACCGCATGGGCTTCGGCACCAGCCGTCCGCAATCCCGCCAGGTCGTACGCCACGGTCATATCCAGGTGAACGGACGCAAAGTGGATATTCCGTCGTTCATGGTGAAAATCGGCGACGAAGTGGCGGTCCGCGAGCCCAGCAAGAACAATCCCACTATCCTGGCGGCCCGCGATGCCACCGCGCACGCGCCGTCTCCGGCCTGGATGGACGTGGATCGGGAAGCGCTCAAGGGCAAAATCACCAGCCTGCCCAAGCGCGAAGAATTGGTTCAGATTCAGTTGAACGAACAGTTGATCGTCGAACTGTATTCCAAGTAATTTGTTTCGTGGGGCAGCCTCGTAGGCTGCGGCGGGCTCCAAGCCCGCCTCTTTTCTAAAGGAGATTATGTTCAAGGGCTTTCAGAAACCCAAAAGATTGGTTGCCAATACCGAAACCCTGACGGAGCGGTATGGCATGTTTACCGCCCAGCCGTTTCAACGCGGCTTCGGCACGACTATCGGCAATAGCCTGCGCCGCATCCTGCTCAGCTCCATCGAGGGAGCGGCCATCACGGCGGTGCGCATCGAGGGCGTAGAGCACGAATTCAGCCCTATCCCCGGTGTGGTCGAAGACGCCACCGACATCATCCTCAACCTGAAACAGATCCCCTTCAAGATCATGGGTGAGGGCATCAAGACCGTCACTATCTCCGTAGATCACTCGGGCGAAGTCATGAGCTCGCAGATCCAGACCGGGCCGGACGTGGAAGTGCTCGACCGCAATCTGCACCTGGCCACCGTCAGCGAAGGCGGCAAGCTGAGCGTCGAAATGCGGCTGAAGAGCGGCCGCGGATACGTCAGCGCGGACAAGAACTTCGATGAAGACCTGGCGCTAGGCTACATCCCCATCGATTCCGTGCATTCGCCGGTGCGCAAGGTGAACTTCGCGGTGGAAGCCGCGCGTCTCGGCCAGATGACCGATTACGACAAGCTTACGCTGGAAGTCTGGACCAACGGCGCCGTTTCCCCGCAGGATGCAATCGGCTACGCCGCCAAGCTGCTGAAGGACCACATGTCCATCTTCATCAACTTCGAAGAACTGCCCGAAGCCACCGACGATGTGACCGAGCACGGCATGGACAAGATGGGCGAGATCTTGAACCGCTCCGTGGAGGAGTTGGAACTTAGCGTCCGCTCGTACAATTGCCTGAAGAACGCCAACATTCAAACTATCGGCGAGTTGGTGCAGAAGACCGAAGCTGAGATGCTGCGCACCAAGAATTTCGGCCGTAAATCGCTGAACGAGATCAAGGAAATTCTGGCCAATATGGGTCTCTCGCTGGGTATGCGGGTGGATCAGCATGGCCGCCTGGTGGCGCCGCCGCCGCAACCCGCCGGCAGTATGCCGGAGTTCGACGAAGAAGAGCTGCGCAACGAAGAAATCGGATAGTGGGCACCGCCGGCTAAAAGCCGGCTGCGGCCAAGATTGGCCGCCCCACAATCGAGGGGTTTAGTTGAAATGAGACACAGAGTAGCCGGATACAAACTGAAGCGGGACGGAGCGGCCCGCAAATCCCTGCTGCGGGGACTGATCACCAACGTGATCGAGCAGGAGCGCGTCATCACCACCGTGCCCAAAGCGAAAGCCGTTAAGCCGCTGGTGGACCGCATGATCACGCTCGGTAAGGCCGATACGCTGCACGCCCGCCGCGAAGCCGCCCGCGTCCTGTTTACTCCGGCCTCCGTGAAGAAGCTGTTCGACACGCTGGCCACCCGCTTCGGCCAGCGCAACGGCGGCTATACCCGCATCGTGCGCCTGGGGCCCCGCAAGGGCGACGGCGCCGAAGTGGCCATGATCGAGCTGGTCGGTTCCGAACTCGTGAAGCGCGCCGCCGACCGGGCCAAACGCAAGGAAGAGCGCGAGCGCGCCGCCCGCGAAGGCCGCGACGTGGAAGCAGGGGACGAGTAGATTCGCCGGAGTGTTTTCTTTGAAGCCGTAGTCTCAAACCGGACCGGCATTCAGGATCGCCAAATACCGCTCGTAGACAAATACGCGCCGCCGGCGTTTGCCGGTAATCTCGCGCAGCATACCAAGTTTTCCCATGTGAGCGAAGGTCTTCGCTACGGTCGGCGCGGAGATCCCGAGTTGCTTCGCCGCCGCGGGAATCGAGCAAATCGGATGGGTCTGCAGAAAGTTATGAATGCGCTCGGCCGACTCCGCCGCGCGGCCGAGCTCCCGGATTCGCTGGCCATCGGCGCTGAGAAGTTTGAAGATCTTCCGTGCGGTATCCGCAGCCTGATCCGCGGTTTCCTTTACTCCGTCCAGGAAGAATTTCAGCCACGCTTCCCAATCGCCCTCCGTCCGTACGAGATCCAGTAGCTCGTAGTATCGCCGCCGATGCGTCTTGAAGTATAGGCTCAGATACAGAACCGGTTCGCGCAGGGTGCCCGCCGCGCACAGCATGAAGACGATCAACAGCCGTCCCACGCGGCCATTACCGTCCAGGAAAGGATGGATCGATTCGAACTGCACGTGAGCAAGCCCGGCCTTGATCAGAACGGGCAGGTCCGGTCTCCCGGCATGCAGGAATAGTTCGAGTGCGCCCATCGATTCCATCACTTTTTCGGGCGGTGGTGGGACGAAATGGGCGGTCCCAGGGCGCGTACCGCCGATCCAGTTCTGGCTGCGGCGAAACTCGCCGGGTTCCTTGTCGCTGCCGCGACCTCTGGACAGCAGGGTCTGGTGCACTTCCCGGATCAAACGCAGCGACAGCGGAAATCCTTCGCGCAGCCGCCGTTGCCCGTGTTCCATGGCTGCAACGTAATTGGAAACGTCTTGTACATCGTGGAGCGGAACACCCGGTGCCTCGGAGTTCTCGAACAGCAGTAGATCGGACAGCGAGGACTCCGTACCTTCAATCTGGGACGACAGCACCGCCTCCTTCCGGACGTACATGTAAATGAACTGCGGAAGGTTGGGCAGGGCCGAGGCGAGGCCGTCGAGGCGGCCAAGTGCCTGATTGGCCAGTTCCAGCGGCACTTGAAGCTCCGCCAGATGCAGCGGCGGATTCGGGGGCAGCGGTGGTGGAACGAAGGCCCGCACCTTTTCGCCGCCCACCGCGGTGACGATGTATGTCCCCAGCCGGGCCGGCCGTTTGGCACCCACTATCGAATCGATCCTTTCGTTATCCAAACCATAACGAAAGTATATGCCATCTTCCTTTCGTTAAGCTGGATTGGCGGTAGTGTGGCAGCAGACCGGGCTTTGCAAAATTCCAATTTCCAAACGGCGATTGCTCAAAGTACGTAGTCGATCGTTTCTAGGTCATTTTGTCAAGCACGCATCCCCCTTTTTCGCTCACCGAGCCTTTGCCGCGCGTTTCGCGATAGCCTTTCGCTCCGCAGACTGATAGCTCTGCCGCCCAGGCCGCGCCGCCTTTTGCTCCCCCAGTTTGCCGAGCGCAACCGCTACCGGTTGCTACCGTCATGAAGTCGTAGTCTTTGCTTGAACGGCTAGGCATGATACCTTTACGGCATGACGCTCGAAGAAATCGAAGTCATCATCAACGCGTGCCGCACCCTTGGCCTGAATTACTTGGCCTGTACCAAAGGTTCAGGGATGAGAAGATCCAGGACGCGCACGATGAAGACGAGCGGTCCAGGGCGGTGACGGAATACCGCGAGCGCGTGACGCGAATGGTCAACGAGCGACAGCCCCAAGTCTAAAACTGATACTACCGGATCGGCTATTCCATGGCGCGGTTCAGCGGTGTGCCGGCATCCGAGCGCATCGACCGGAAGCTTCTGGCGGCCGAGCATCGCTTTTAGGGGATTGTGATACAATTCCCCCTACGTTGTTACCCGATTCCTGCCCCCTTACTTGCCCCTCCGGCGATGCCCAGCGCTTGACCCGGATCGCCTGCCTGCTGGCTTTCGCGTGCTCATTCCTCTCCGCCGCTGAATGGAGACCTATCGATCCCGCCGACAGCGTTACCGGCGCCAGTATCTCGAATTTGCGGCCGTCGGATTCGTTCCTGCAAGGGCGCTTCCGCCTGGAAGCGGAGCTTGAGACGCCTGCCTACGCGCAGATCAGGGCCAATCGCCTGATGATTTTTAAGCCTGCCCTGCTAGGCCGGCGGCAGCAGGTATTTCTGACGGAGCCGAAGCGAAGCTATCCCGTGCTGCTGAATTCCTCCGCCTTCAAGGAAACCGTCCACGTGCAACTGCCGCAGGGTTTCAAGGTGGACGAGGTGCCCGATCCAGCGCACCTCGAGATGCCGTTCGGCAGCTATGTTTCTTCGTGCACGGTCAAGGACGGCGAGTTGGTTTACGAGCGTACGCTGGAGATTCGCGCGGCCACCATTCCCGTCGCCGATTACGCATCCGTGCGCCAATTCTTCGAACGCATTCTAACGGCCGAGCAGAGTCCGGCGGTCCTGGTGCGGCAATAGCCGTGGCGCACGCTTCAGCGTGCTGCGTCGGACTTCAGTCCGCCGGTTTTCGGTGACAGCCCGACCCAACATTTTTCTCCCTACATTTTCAACTATTTACGCGAATCGCATTCTTTTCTCCTAAATCCTCCAAGCTAGCCTGTAATCGAAAGGAAGGGCCCGCACCCGCGCCCGAAAATCAATGCATATCGATAATCGCCGTCAGCTTTCCCAACAGCAGGCGGAAGCCAACCGCCAAAACGCCCGGAAATCCACCGGCCCGCGCACCCCCGAAGGCAAAGCCGCCTCCAGCCGCAACGGCCTCACCCACGGCCTCTCCGGCGACAAACACTTCATCCTCGAAGGTGAGGATCCCGAAGCCTTCCTCCGCCTCCTCCAGGATCTCCACGATCTCCTCCGCCCCATCGGCGACAACGAAGAACTCGTGGTCAAACGCATCGCCGCCGCCCAATGGCGTCTCGACCGCGCCTTTGCCCTCGAAACCGGCATCTACCGCGAAGAATCCACCAACCTGAACACCATCGACCGGCAAAAGCGGGAGCTCCACGAATTGCGTATAAGCAAAGGCCAGAAAGACCCGTTCCCGCCCGATCCGCACGAACCGGACGACCTCCTCGCCCGCGCCTTCATGGCAGATGGCAAAGGCCCCGACAACTTCACCCGCCTCGCCCGCTACGAAACCGCCATCGAACGCTCCATCGAGCGCGGCATGAAGCACCTCAAAGCCCTCCAGGCCGCCCGCATCGCGCAACGTCCCGCCGTCCCTGAAGCCCCGCACGCCCCCGAACCCCCCGCCCCTGAACCGCCAAATCCGCCGCCAACCCATTCGAATTCAACGAATTACGAAGCGAACCCAGAGCCCGCCGCATTTCCCCAATCCTCCCCCACTCCGCCCCTCTCCGGAGCTTGAACTTATCGTAGCGCACCGTTGAAAACATGCCCGAAGTTATTGAAAATACAAGAGGGGGTTTTCATCCCTGTTGGTGGCCCGCAGGGCCATTCTGACACGCTTCAGCGTGCTGCGGCGGACTTCATCAGGCCGCCCCACAGCGGGACGTAAAAGTCCCGCCGGCACCCTTCTGCATTCGCCAGGAGCGGCTTACGACGCGGGCTTGGATTTGCGCATTTTCCGGCGAATGTCGGGCCAGAATTCCTTCACCACGTTGCTCAAAGTATCGTAGGCCAACTGGGTGACCCAGACATCCACGGCGTTCTTCACGGTACGATCGTCCCGAGGGTGATAGCTGTAGGTAGAAATGCCCGCCGCCGCCGCGGCTCCGACGACTTCCGAAAAATTGAATTGGCTGGTGCCGGCATCCGAGCGCGTAATCAGGATGCGCCCGGCGGAGTAACCGAACCGGTGCCAGAATCCCCCTTTGCCCAATTGGAAGTACCGGGGATCCTGGCGCAGGACGGACGGCAAGATCGCCTTGGTCATGAAATTCTCTATGGTGCCGTCGGCAAATTGCACGCCATATCGCTTGGCATAGCCTTCGGCGCCCTGGCCGAAGCTGGATTCGCTATTTTCGGCCTGGCCGATGCCTGCCAGTGCCCCGTACCAGAAATATTCCACGGGATCGAACGAGCTGCGGGCGGTCACTTTGAATTTCTCGGCGGTCGTCAACGGCTCGATATTGGCGGCGTTCTCCAGGGTTAGAAAGTTCGGTAAAGTGAAGAAGAGACGGTCTTTGGACGTTCCGGAAGCGGGTGCCTGGCTGCCGCTTTGTTCATTTTGTTTGGCATCCGGGGCTTGAGAGGACGGCTGAGCCTGACTCCATAGTGGAGCCGCCAGCAGCCAGGGCAGTAGCCAGCAAGCGCATCGCATACAATCTTCTCCTGTTTACCCGGGCAGGGTCGGCAGAACGATTGCAGTTCAGCCACCAACGGGCGTATGCGCACAGCACCGACAGTCCCAAGTTGCTTTGAAACTATTCCGCCGTTCAACTCACCATATAGCAGCAAGGAAGGACCGAAACCGAGGGGCTGTCCATCTCAGTTTCAACCAAAGGAGCAAATACATGCCGCAACACAAGAATCGTATAGCACTTCCCGGCAGCGAGAGACACGCTCGCCGCGGATCCCGCGTCGTGGGAGCACCGGACCCCCACGAGCAAATCAAAATTTCCGTGCTGGTGCGGCCGCGCCAGACCCTGCCCAGTCCGGCTTCGGCCAAGGAACTGACCGCGACACTGCCGCACAAGCGCAAGTACCTGACTCGGGAGCAGTTCGCCGCCAGTTATGGCGCCGATCCCGGCGATATCGCCAAGGTCGAAGCGTTCGCGCACCAGCACAACCTGACGGTCGCGGAAGTCAGTCCAGCCCGCCGCACCGTGGTTCTTGCCGGGACGATCGCGGCCCTAAGCGCGGCGTTCGGTGTCTATCTGGCCAAATACCAGCACCCCGACGGCGATTTCCGCGGCCGCACCGGACCTATCTATATACCGGAAGATCTCGCGGGCATCATCCAGGGCGTCTTCGGATTCGACAACCGGCCGCAGGCCCGCCCGCATTTCCGCAAGCATAAGCCGAAGCAACCCGCCAAGAAAAGCGGCGCTCCAACCAGTTTCACGCCGCTGCAGGTGGCCCAGTTCTACAATTTCCCGGCTGGAACCGACGGCACCGGCGAATGCATCGGCATCCTGGAGTTCGGCGGCGGGTTCAGCAGCACGGACTTGAATACGTACTTTCAACAGTTGGGGATTACCACCCCTGCCGTGACGGCCGTGTCGGTAGATGGAGTCAACAACCAGCCCACGCCCGGAGAAGATAGTCCGGATACCGAGGTGGCGCTGGATATCGAGGTGTGCGGCGCGATCGCGCCCGGTGCCAGCATCGTGGTCTACTTTTCTAACTTCACCGAGCAAGGCTGGGTGGACGCCATCACCACCGCCGTCCACGACAGCGTGCACAAGCCCTCCGTCCTCTCCATCAGTTGGGGATTCGCGGAGGGTCAGCAAATCTGGTCGGCCGCCGCGATCCAGGCGGTGAACGAAGCGTTTCAAGCCGCCGCTTCCATGGGGGTCAGCGTCTGCTGCGCGGCCGGTGACGACGGCTCGCGCGACCAGGTCAACGATGGCCTGGCGCATTGCGATTTCCCGTCGACCAGCGCCTTCGTCCTGGCCTGCGGCGGCACCACGCTGAAGACTTCCGGCGCCACTATTTCCAGCGAAACGGTTTGGAACGATGGCGTCAATGGCGGCGCCACCGGCGGCGGCATCAGCGATAGCATCGATTTGCCCACCTGGCAGGCGAATGCGCACATACCGCCCTCCGTGAACCCGGGCGGCCACATCGGCCGCGGTGTCCCGGACGTCGCCGGAGATGCGGATCCCGAGACCGGATATCAGATCCTGGCGGATGGACAAGCCGGCACAGTGGGTGGAACCAGCGCCGTGGCTCCCCTGTGGGCGGGTCTGATCGCGCGCATCAACCAGAAGCTCGGCACGCCGGTCGGATTCCTCAATCCGCTGCTGTATTCGTTGGCGGAAACCACGGCCAGCGCCAATGTGGTAAACGACATCACCAGTGGAAGCAACGACATCACCGGCCAGATCGGCGGCTATTCCGCGGGTCCCGGTTGGGATGCCTGTACCGGATTGGGAAGTCCGAACGGTACCACCTTGGCCGGGGCTTTGGCGGGAGCCAACGCGGCCACGCCGGGGCAGTAATTGAGCTTGAATCTCTCCCTAAAGTTGGCGGACATATCGCTCGTGTTCCGCCAACTTCTTTTTCCCCTCCTGTTTTCAGCAGCTTGCACACTTCGTACTATCGCTAACTAATTTCCATAGACACTGTCGAGTAATGGCGTTAATATAGCTGGAACACCCCGAGGGCATTTGAGCGATTCATGACAGAAATTCTGGTTGGCTTCCTGGTCGCTGCCGGCGTCGGACTTACAGGTGTTGGCGCGGGTTCGCTTTTGGCGCCCGTTTTAATGCTGTTCTTCAAGGTTCCGCCCGCTGAAGCCGTGGGTACCGCGCTGGCATTTTCGGCGGTCATCAAGCTAACCATCGCGCCCGTCTACATCGTCCGCAAACAAATCCATTATCCGACCCTGCTGCGTCTCTGCTGCGGGGGAGTTCCGGGCGTCATACTGGGCTTCTATGCGATGGGCGTACTAGACGCAAAGCACCACCGGAACATGCTCTTTCTGGGCATCGGGTCGCTGGTCGCCACCATGGCGCTGTATAATCTGGTGCGCACGCTCCGGCGTAGCGCGCATAGCCGGACCATGACCGATCGCTCCGGCTGGCTGCCGTTTATTGCCTTCGGCATCGGCTCGGAAGTCGGTTTTTCATCGGCCGGCGCGGGCGCTCTCGGTGGTGTGGCTCTTCTGAACTTAACCCCTCTTAGTCCCGCCCGCGTAGTGGGCACGGACGTCATGTTCGGGCTGGCATGCTCCCTGATCGGCGGCGGTTTTCATTTGTCGGCGGGACACTTCCAGTCCGGCATTTTGATTCACCTGATCATGGGCGGCATCGCCGGCGCCTTAATTGGCGCCAATCTCTTGTCCGTCCTGCCATCCAGACCGCTCCGGGTAGCTCTTTCCGCATGGCTCACCTGCATGGGCGTGCAACTTTGCTGGCAAGCTCTCGGCTAGCCTGAGCTAAGCCCTTTCCCTACATCAAATCCAAGTGGGCTAAATCATGCCTGCGTGCGGCGGTCTCGTATGCCGTCGGCTACCATCAAAATCTCGCTCATGAATACTTGACAAATAAGCGCTAATATTTTATGATTGTAATCGGATGAAGTTAAGTCCAACAATTCTAACAAGGAGCAACACAACCCAAATGTCCCTTACCCATGTCGATCCATTGGCCAATCTCCGCTACTTCGAAGATGCTTTCAGCCGTCTGCTCAGCGAGCCGCGCGCCGGCCGGCCCTGGTCGCCCGCGGTGGACATCTTCGAAACCGAGGATGAACTGGTCCTCAAAGCCGACGTCCCCGAAGTGGATCTCAAAGATATCGATGTCCGTGTCGAAAATCAGACCCTGACGCTGTCCGGCGAGCGCAAATTCGAAAAAGACGACGCCAACAAGGGTTACCACCGCATCGAGCGCGGCTATGGCCAATTTACCCGCAGCTTCACCGTTCCGCAGACTGTCGATACCGAGAAGGTGGGCGCCGAGTACCACAATGGCGTCCTGACCGTCCGGCTGCCCAAAAAGGCGGCGGCCAAGCCCCGGCAAGTCAAAATCGACGTCAAGCAGTAAATTGCATTCCAATTGCAATGGTGGGCGGCGGGGTCGTTAAAACGGCTCGCCGCCCAGTTGTCTTTATGGCGCCGCAAAAAGTGTGCGGCTGATATCCTTAAAGGAAAGTTGGTCCCTGTGATCAGATTCGATAAGTTCACCCAAAAAGCTCAGGAGGCGCTGCAACAGGCGCAAGAAATCGCCGCCAAGTCCGATGGCCAGGTGCTCTATCCCCTGCACCTGCTGACCGCCCTGGCCCAGGAGCGCGAAGGGATTGTGCGGCCGGTGCTCGAAAAATGTGGCGTGCAGCCGGACGCGATCGTCTCCGAAGGCGAGCAGCAGTTGAAGAACATTCCCAAGGTCAGCATGCCGCCGCAGCCGGGTCTCTACGCTTCGCAGCCGCTCAACGAAGTGTTGGAGCGCGCCTTCGACGAAGCCAGCCGCTTCAAAGACGAGTTCGTCTCCACCGAGCACCTGCTGCTGGCGATTTCCGCCCAGAAACGCGATCCCGCCGCCCAGTTGCTGGAGCGCGCCGGCGCCACGCACGACGCCATCCTAAAGGCCCTGGTATCCATCCGAGGCACACAGCGAGTGACCGATCCCAATCCCGAAACCAAGTATCAGGCCCTCGAGCGCTATGCCGTCGACCTGACCAAATCCGCCCGCGATGGCAAACTCGACCCCGTTATCGGCCGTGAGGATGAAATCCGCCGCCTGATGCAGGTGCTTAGCCGCCGCACCAAGAACAATCCCGTGCTCATCGGGGAGCCTGGGGTAGGGAAGACCGCCATCGTGGAAGGCCTTGCCCAGCGCATCGTTAAGGGCGACGTACCCGATCAATTGCAGCACAAGAAGCTGGTAGCGCTGGACCTGGGTTCCATGGTGGCCGGCACCAAATTCCGCGGCGAATTCGAAGACCGTCTGAAAGCCGTCCTCAAGGAGATCACGGAATCGAACGGCGAGATCATTTGCTTCATCGACGAGTTGCACACGCTGGTGGGCGCCGGCTCCGCCGAAGGCGCCATCGACGCCGCCAACATGCTGAAGCCGGCGCTGGCCCGCGGCGACCTGCGCTGCATCGGCGCGACTACGCTCAACGAATACAAGCGCGTGGAAAAAGACGCCGCCCTGGCCCGCCGCTTCCAGACCGTTTTCGTAGGCGAGCCGACGGTGGACGACACCGTGGCCATCCTGCGCGGCCTGAAGGAGAAATTCGAGATCCATCACGGCGTGCGCATCAAGGATGCCGCGATCGTGGCCGCGGCGCTGCTCTCGCAGCGCTATATCGCCGACCGTTTTCTACCCGATAAAGCCATCGACCTGATCGACGAGGCCGGCGCGGCTTTGCGTCTGCAAATTGGTTCCATGCCTATCGAAATCGACGAAAAGGATCGCCGGATCACGCACCTTGAAATCGAGCGGCAGGCGCTGGGCCACGAGCGCGACGCCGGTTCGAAGGAGCGCCTGCGGCACGTGGAAAGCGAGTTGGAAAGCCTGCGCGGCGAAACCGCCACGTTGAAAGAGCGCTGGAACCGGGAGAAAGCCGCGATTCATAACGTGCGCCAATTGAAGGAAGAACAGGAGCAGTTGCGCAAGGACGAAGAGCAGGCCAGCCGCCAGGGCGATTGGGAGCGGGCCGCCCAGATCCGCTATGGCCGCCTGGCCCAAATCGAAAAGGACATCCAGTCCGCTGAACAGGACCTGGAAGCCATCAAGGATTCCGCTTTGCTGAAAGAGGAAATCGACGACGAAGATATCGCCCGGATCGTGGCTAAGTCCACCGGAATTCCAGTGACCCGCATGCTCCAGGGAGAGGCGCAGAAACTGGTCCGCATGCCCGAGAGCCTCAAAGACCGCGTGGTCGGCCAGGACGAGGCGGTGCGCCTGGTTTCGAACGCCATCTTGCGCAACCGCGCCGGCTTGAGCGATCCCAACCGGCCCATCGGCAGCTTCATTTTCCTGGGTCCTACCGGCGTGGGCAAGACCGAATTAGTGCGCGCGCTGGCGGAGTACCTTTTCGACGACGAGAAGGCCATGATCCGGGTGGACATGTCCGAATATGGCGAGAAACACTCGGTGGCCCGCATGATCGGTGCGCCGCCCGGATACGTGGGCTACGACGAAGGCGGCCAACTCACCGAACAGGTACGCCGCCGGCCGTATTCCGTTATCCTCTTCGACGAAATCGAAAAGGCGCATCCGGAAGTCTTCAACTCGATGCTGCAAATCCTGGACGATGGACGTCTCACCGACGGCCAGGGCCGCACCGTGAGTTTCCGGAACACCGTGATCGTGATGACTTCCAATGTCGGTTCCACCAGCATGCGGGAAGTCGGTCCGATCGGATTCTCCGTACACACCAAGAACACCGCCAACGAAGCCACGCGCACACGCCTGCTGGATGCGCTGCGCAGCACGTTCCGGCCGGAGTTTCTGAACCGCATCGACGACATCATCGTCTTCAATTCGCTCAGCCGGGAGCATCTGACCATGATTATCGATATTCAGTTGCGGCGCGTGGGCAAGCTGCTGAAAGACCGTGGCATCAGTCTGGAGCTGACCGCGGCCGCCCGGGAGTTGCTCATTAAGGAAGGTTACGATCCGCAGTTTGGCGCGCGGCCCATGCGGCGCGCGATCCAGCGGCTGATTCAGGACCCCCTGGCGCTCAAGCTGCTTAACGGCGATTTCCAGGAAGGCGACACCGTGGAAGCGGACGCCGATCCCGCCGGCACCGAGCTTCGTTTTCAGAAGCTCGTGCCGGTGGCGGCCTAATCAATGACCACGACCAACACCATCAAAACCGTTCTCCTCCTCGGCCTGCTCAGCGCCATGCTGCTCTTTGCCGGCGAAGCCATAGGTGGACGCCAAGGTCTATATTTGGGCCTTGGGCTCGCGCTCATCACCAACTTCGCCGGCTACTTCTTCTCGGATAAGATCGCGCTGGCATCTTATGGCGCGCAGCCGGTGACCGAGTCGGAGAACCCGGAGGTTTACCGGCGCGTCGCGCCCATCGTGCAGGGCCTCTGCCAGCGCATGGGGCTGCCCATGCCGCGCCTCTGGCTGCTTCCCGAAGAGAGTCCCAATGCATTCGCCACCGGCCGCGATCCCAACCACGCGTCGGTGGCCTTCACGGTAGGCATCTTGCGGCTGATGGACGATCGCGAAATCGAGGGAGTAGTGGCCCACGAACTGGGCCACGTACTCCACCGCGATATCCTGATCAGCTCGGTGGCCGCCACCATCGCGGCGGCCATCATGTTCGTCTCGCGCCTGGCCTTCTGGTTTGGGGGCGCCACCGACGACGACGACCGCGGCGGCGGCAACGCCATCGCCGGCCTGCTGATGATGATCCTGGCTCCGATCGCGGCCATGCTCATCCAGATGGCGATCTCGCGCTCACGCGAGTACTCCGCCGACGAAGCTTCCGCTAAGTACACTCACGCGCCCAACGAACTGATATCCGCGCTCGGTAAGTTGGATACCTATTCGAAACGTATCCCCATGCAGGCCAGCCCCTCCACCGCGCACTTATTCATCGTCAAACCGTTCGCCGGCCAATGGTTTATGAGTCTCTTCTCGACCCACCCATCGACCGAAGATCGCATCGCGCGCCTGCAGCAGATGCGCTGACTATCCCTGCTCGTCGGCCGAAGGACCGTAGATGGCCGGCACCGGCACATCGTTCAGCCGCAGGTAAACGGTCAATTGTGCCCGATGGTGGATGGTGTGGTTCATGACGAAGCTGCGGATGCACACCATGCGGGGCATGCTGAACACAGTTACGCCTCCGCCCAGAAGCGACCAGGTCTTCGCCAGATGCTCGTCGCTGGCGGTGGCCAGGGCTGCGCGCGCGGCCGCCGCCTGTTTATCGAAGGCCGCCAGCAACTCCTGCCGCGAGGTCACGGGCTCCTCCTTATAGGGCGGGGCGCCGGGCGGCGCGAAATCGAACGAATCCTTCTCGATCACATCCACGGTCCAACCGGTCATGTTGGCGATGTGCGTGGCCAGGCTCCCCATGCTGAAGGACTTGGGGTGCGGCTTCCAGCCGTATTTGTCTTCCGGGCAGCGTTCCAGGACCTTCCGGGTGTTAGCCATCTCCTGATCGAATTCCGGCAAAAGTGCGTCACGAATCATGTGTAATTTCCTCCTCGCCCATATTCGCTTTTTCTTCGCTAACTGTCAAGGGCGAATTTGTAAAAAATGCGCCGTTTATCGTGCGATCAGCAACTGGTGGATCTGCTCGCCCAAAGAGAACGCGATCTTGTCGCGCGCCACGGACATGCGGAAAATGCCGGGCCGCATGCCCGCGGGAGTCAGCCGTCCGTGAAAATGCTGCACGGCGGTCACCGGCCCCAGAGCCCGTTTGCTAATGGGATCCACCGCGCGCGTAAAGATGCATTCGAATCCATCATGCACCTGCGTGAAATAAATGCGCCTGCCTGCCGGAGACCAGCGTGGATAATCGCCTTCTCCCAGGTCAACCCATTCCGCCACGGGCACGCTTTGAAATCCACGAAAAGGCGCGGCCCACATGCGCGGCGGCCGGCCGCCTTCTTCGGAAGTGAAAAGGGTCCAGCGCCCATCTTTGGTGAAATTGGCCAGGTATAGGTTCGCGGTGGGGTGGGAATAAATCGGACGATGCTCGGCGGTGCGGGTATCCCAAGCCAAAATCGTGCGATGCACCTCCATGCTGGCGGACAGTGCCCACTGGCCTCCACGCGAGAGATCCCAGTGGACTCCGCCGCCCTGGAGCGATCCCCACGATTCTCCCGTCCGCAAATTCAGTACTCTCGCGATCGCCGGGTTGGCCCCCGGGTTAGCCGCCGGCGGCGCCCCCACTTGCAGGACAAAGAGGCCATCGGAACTAAGCGTCTGGGCTCCGGGAATCTCCCTTTGCGTTCCCGTCCGGTAATCCCGCAGGAAATACGTCCCGTCGGGAGAGACCAGAAGAAACGCGCCGCCGTCCGGCGTGAATTGAACGGAATAGTAGCCGCGTTCCGGCCCATGGAGGGGCGTGAGCGATCCGGACACCACGCCGTACTCCGCTTGAATCGGGAGTGCCCAGGCGCTGGATCGGGCGTCGATCGCATCGGCGAGCACGATCCCATCCGCGGCGGTGCAACCGGAGATCGCCAACGGCGCGGGGGACTTGGCCACGGAGTCGCGGCCCGCGTGGAAGGCCGGCGTAAGCAGAAATTCGGCCAGGGTGGGCAGTTCGACTCTGCCTGTGTTGGTGTAGAGGAAGCGCTCGCCGGTCACTGCGCAGGCACGCGCGTACAGGCGCCCGGACTCGCTGAACTCAGGTATCAGCGCCGCCGGCGCGCCATCCAACGGAGCTTTCCACAGCCGGACCGTGGACCTGTCGTCCATCGCCAGGAAGAGCACGCCCCGGCTATCGGGGCTCCACGCGGATCCCTGAATGGATGAAGCATTCCTGGCCAGGCGCATAGGGACGCCGCCCTGCGCCGGCATGATATAGAGCATGCGGGTGTTGAAAGCCTGAATGTCTCCGCCGTTCTCGCTGGTGTTCAGATAGGCGATCCACTTGCCATCGGGCGAAAAGCGTGGGCTCCGTCCGTCCTCCACCAGCAGCCGGGCCGCTCCGTGGGGCGCATCCGGGTCGGCTGCCTGCAGATAGATACCGGCCGGTCGGCGTGTGGAATGAAATGCCAGCCAGCGGCCGTCGGGCGAGATGGACGGCTCGTCGTTCGCGGCCCCGCTGGAGGTGATGCGTTTCGGCGCGCCGCCGGGCATTGGCTTGAGCCAGATGTCCGGATGCGAGCCTGCCTCTCCAGGCAATGCGAAGGCCGCGAAGGCCAACCATCTGCCGTCGTGCGAGAGCGCCGGCTGCATGGCGCTCGGAACCCCGGCGTCGAAGGCGACGAGCCGGAGATCGGGTTGCGGCGGGCGCAGGGCATGGACTCCCAGGAGTCCAATGGAAATGGCCGTCAGTCCCATGCCGACCGCCCAGAACCGGGGGTGCGGTTGGCGCGCGCGCACACGCTCGCCGTCCACGTAACGAACCAGGTCCGCGTCCATCTCCATGGCGGATTGGTAACGGCCGGCGGCTTCCTTCGATAGCGCCTTTGACAGAATGGCATTGAGCGGCGCGTCCAGCCGCGGCGGCTCCGGCTGGGTATGGGCGATCACGCTCGCGACCCCCGCCGGCGAGCGGCCGGTGATCTGGTAGGGCAAGTGGCCGGTCAACAATCGATACAGCAGCACGCCCGCCGAATACATATCCGAAGCCATAGTCACCGGCTCGCCGCGGACCTGCTCCGGGCTGGCATAATCCGGCGTAAAGGCGAAGATGCCGGCCTTCGTCAGGGCGGTCTCGGAGGTGGGTTCGGCCAGGCGCGCGGTGCCGAAATCCAGAAGTTTCACTTGACCCGCATCGTCCACCAGGATGTTGGAGGGTTTCACGTCGCGATGCACCACGTGGCGGCTATGTACGTAGGCCAATGCTTCGAGGACCTGGCGCATCTGCGCGACGCGGCCGCGGGCATCGAGTTGATGGGCATCGCAAAACTTGTCGATGGTCAGGCCGCTGACGAATTCCATCACCAGGTAGGGCAGGCCGGATTCGGAGACGCCGCCGTCCATCAACCGCGCGACATTAGGGTGATCGAGGCTGGCCAGGAACTGGCGCTCGCGGCGGAAGCGCGCCTCGATCTCGTCCGACGCCAGGGCCAGCGGGACCACCTTCACGGCCGCCGACATCTGGAAGGCGCCATCGGCGCGCTCGGCCAGATAAACGGTGCCCATGCCGCCGCGCCCGAGCAGTTTCACCGCCTGCTACGCGCCAAACCGCGGCAATTGCTGCGCGGGAGCGGGCACGGCCGCGCGGATGCGTTCATGATCTTCGAGCAGCAGGGAAACTTCCACGCGCAGGTTCTCATCGCCGCCGCAGCGCTCCCGGATCAGGATCTCCCGCTGGCAGCCCGGCGGCCGCTCGATGGCGGCATAAAAGATCTCTTCGATCTCCCGAAATCTCTCCAGTTCAGCCGGATTCATAAGGATGGCCTTCAGGCCAAACGGCGGCGCAGCCAGGCCAGGGAAAAATGCAGGCTACGTTCTACCGTCCGGCTGGAAATATCCAGGATTTCCGCGGTTTCCTCCACCGTGCAGCCCAGGAAGTAATGCAGCTCGACCATGCGCGTTTTGACGGGATCGAATTCGGCCAGGTGGTTGAGCGCTTGCGAAAGGTCCAGCGACTCGGCACTCTCGCCGCCCAGCCAGGCCAACTCGGCATCCAGCGGCGCCCGCTGCCAGCCCCAGCCGCGCTTGTCCGATTTGGCTTTGCGCGCCGAATCGATGAGCACGCGGCGCGTGAACTGCGCCGCAAAAGCGAAAAAGTGCGCGCGGTCCTTGAGCGATAGCCGCCGCAGGCGCAGCATATCGACGAATACCTCGTTGACCACGGCCGTAGGCTGCAAGGTGTGGCCCGGCCGTTCATTGCGCAGGTAAGCTTCCGCGATGGCGCGAAGCTGATCGTAGACCAACGGGGCCAATGCCTCGACCGCGCCGGACTCTCCCTGTTCCCAACGGGCCAGGAGGAGAGTAATCTCCCCTTGACCGGAGTTTGGCACCCTTTCATCATAAAACGCCGCGGCCCGCGTGAGCGCGCGAGGCCCGTACTGTCCGGACCGGTACCGCTTCGGGCCCGGACAGCCTCACGTTAAATACGGCGCAATTCTCCTCCAAAGGCCGACACCGAGGTTGCGATATACGTATTTTGTCGGGTTTTTATGCGTTTTTGCGCCGTATTAAGTGGACGGCTGGGCCGTTAGCCATGCGGCAAAGAGACGCCCGGGAAGGTTACACCGTGTCATCGATTAAGCGGTATTTCATGGTGCGGAAGTGGCTTTCCGAATAGGGGTTATCGTCGGAGACGTAAGGTCGGCTGTGCGTCTTGGTGACGCCCAGGTCGGCCATCAGAAAGGCGAGCGGCTTGGAAGTCATGACCCGGCCGCGGTCGGCGTGGATGTTGAGCTGGCCGGCGGGGACTTGATGCTTGCGAATGGTTTCCTCGATGAACTGCTTGGCCAGTTCCGCAGCTTCCCGATGGGCGACCATCCAGCCGGTGACGTAGCGGCTGAAGACGTCGAGGATGACATAGAGATAGAAGTAGGTCCACTTGGCCGGCCCCAGCAGTTTGGTGATGTCCCAGCTCCAAAGTTGGTTCGGCGCGGTGGCCAGCAGCTCGGGTCTTTGGTAAGACGGATGCACGAGTTGATCGCGGCGCTCGCCGGATTCGCCCTCTTGTTCCAGGATGCGGTACATGGTGCGGGTCGAGCAAAGGTACTGGCCTTCGTCCAGCAAAGTGGCCTGCACCGCCGCCGGGGAGCGGTCCTGGAATCGCTCTGAGTGTAAGATGGCCAGCACACTGGCGCGTTCATCCGGACTAAGGGCGCGTGCCGGAGCGAGCGGATCCGGGGGTGGGGCCGGCTCGGGCAGCGGCGCGGCGGATGGGCCCAAGACCGGCCGCTGCCTATAGAAGGAGGCGCGGGCCACCCCCAGGAAATCGCAGGCGGCTACCACGCCTACGGCAGGAGACAGATGGGTGACAGCGTCCATCAGAGCGTCTCCTCGGGGTCCGCCTTCGGCAGGGGCCACCCCAACAGAGCGCCCACTTTTTTTTGAACATCGATGACGATCTCGGCTTTACGCAGTTGCTCGGTCAGGCGCTGGTTGTCCTTGCGGAGCTTCTGGATTTCCTCTTCCTGGGGATTGCATTTGGACTTAGGGCCGCGCTGGTGCGGGGTCAGTCCCTTGAGAATGCCGTTCCGCCGCTCGCGGCGCCAGGTAGCCAGATGCGAGGAGTACAGGCCTTCGCGGCGCAGTAGGGTGCCAATGGCGCCTGGTTGCGCGCTGGCGGCATCGGCCTGCGCCAGGACGCTCAGTTTGTATTCGGCCGTGAAGGATCGACGCTTGGCGTTGGCGACGACCTCCGGGTTCGGACGTGGAGGGGCGGCCAGGTCGGGCGCGACGGTTTTGCCCACCGCTGCACTCCGGTCGGCCTCGCTCCGCTCGGCCTCCCTACGTTGCGCAGCGGCGGGCAAAACCGTGGGGGAAGCCGGAGGGGCCGAAGATATTCCGTTGTTCTTCACATGGATTCCCATTCTCGCCCTGCTCAGTAATTACGACCAGGAGCTCTGTCTCATCCATGTTGGCACGGAGGGGCAACTCATTCGTCCCGACGATCCCTCCTCCAGCAGCCAGGGATTCATCGTCTGACCGCCGAACCAGATATCGTTCAGCGCCAGCGTGCCCATGCTCAGCTTGGCGACAAGCACGGCGCCCGCCGCATGCAAACGCTTCACTACCGCCGCATCCTGGGCAGGCACCCGATTCCGGAACGGCTCGGCGCCGTAGGTAGTGGGAATGCCCGCGGTGTCCATAAGGTCCTTCGCGCCCCAAGGGATACCGTGTAATGGCCCACGATATTTGCCCGCGCCGATCTCCGCATCGGCCTGCCGCGCTTGCCTGAGCGCAAACTCGCGCGTCAACGTGATCACGCAGCGCAATTTCGAATTGAAATGCTCCAGCCGCTTCAGGTATAAGAGCGTGAGGCGCTGCGACGTGAGTTTTCGTTGCTCGATCCATCGTGAAAGCTGTGCCAGTGGAGCGAAAGCAAGATCCGCATCGTTTGCGGGCAATGGTCCCGGATCGTGGACGGTGCGCACAAATCGATCGCGCGCCGGGCCTCGGCTTTGGCCAGGCAGGACCGGGTCCCACTGCGAATAAGGAGCGATCGCCGGTTCCAAACCCACCTTGCGCGGACCCGAACGCCGCTCGTACAACGCAGCCATGGTGGTGCGCCAACTCTCTGCCGCAACGGCGCGCTCCGCACCGCTCATCTCCACCTGCACGAGTTTTTCCGCTTCGGCGAAGGTGGATGGCGATACGTCGGGTCCTACCGCCGGAGCCGTGCCGAACGCCGGCGGCGTGCCGGGCGGCGGTTCGGGCGGCTTCTGTGCCTGGCTGGGCCGAACGGCAGCCGCGGCGAACGCGCCGAGCGTTGTGCCAGCCAGGAATTGCCTGCGCGATCTTGCCATATTTCCCCCGATCCTGAATTGTACCTGGACGCGGATCGGGGTTACGTGGCAAAGACGTAGGTGTTTAGGAAATCGTTGCGGAACTTGCCCTTTGGATCGTATTTCGCGGCCAGCTCGATGAACGCCCCACGCCTTTCATAGTGTGACCGGATTGCGGCCGGAGACAGGGTGAACAGCTTGCCCCAGTGAGGGCGCGGCTGGAATGGAGAGAGCTCCTTTTCGATGACGGGAAGCAAGTTCCTGACCGCCGGCCAGTCCGGCTTCCAGGTGAAGTGGATGGTCACACTCGGACGCCGGTAACACGTGCTCATCCACAGATCGTCTGCCGCAATCGTGCGGATCTCCGAGATCAGCAGATGCGGGGTCACCTGGTCGCGCAGACGTTCCACCGCAAGTATGGCGTCAATGGCGTTGGCGCGAGATACGAAATATTCCGACTGGAGTTCCTTTCCGGCGCTCGGCGTGAAGCCCATGCGGAAGTGCGGCAGCCGGTCGTACCATGGCCCCGGCACGCCCATTTGCTCCGTACAGTTCTCGGCGGAAAGCTCGGCAATCGGATGGAGATTCCGGGTTGCGAGCTTCGCACCGAAGAACTCCGGCGGCGCCGCGAATGGCTGCCCGTCTCCGATACGGCTCTTGATCCACACCTCCTGGATACGCCGATTCTGCCAATCGGTGAACAGGCTGACGCTGTAGCCGCTCGCCTGAATGCGATCGAAGTTGTCCTTCATTTGGGCCAACGGCATATCTTCATATACGAATTGCCGCACCTGGTATGTGGGCTGAATATCGAGCGTAATCCGGGTGATCACGCCGAGAGCGCCCAGCCCGACCACCGCTCCCCGGAAGACTTCGCCGTCCGCTTTGCGGGATAGTTTCACTACGTCGCCCGCCGCAGTGACGATTTCAAGGGCGGAAATAGCGGTGGCAAGGTTGCCGTTCCTCTCGCCTGAACCGTGCGTAGCGGTGCTGGCGGCTCCGGCGATGGAGATATGGGGGAGCGAAGCCAGGTTGTGCAACGCAAAGCCCTTGCTATCGATGTGCGGGCAAAGCTGGCCGTACGTGATACCTGCATCGACGGTCACGGTGCGTGCGGTGGCGTCGAGCGCAACCACCTCATGCAGGGGCTTCAGCGACAACAAGTTGTATCGGCTGTCCGCAATGGAGTTGAAGCAGTGGCGGGTGCCGAGCACCTTCACTTTATCTTCCGACCGCAGGAAGGACCGGATCTGCTCCACTGAGGCGGCTTCATGCAGGTGATCCGTGCCATAAGAGAGGTTGCCGGCCCAGTTGGTCAGCGGCTGCTTCGCCATCCAGGCCTGGACCGGTCCGGCTCCGTGGCTCGCGAAGCCGGCGGACAGCAGCTTGAGGAAGGTTCGTTTGTTCATGCGTGCCTGGTTAGGGATGATATCAAATCGGCGCGCGTCATGGCGCGGCTAATGCGGCCCTTGTGCTTAGGGCAGCACGAAGCTATAGGAAGTGTAGCGGATCTCGCTCCAGGCGAGTTCAGGCATGGCGTATCCTGGAAAGCGTGGACGGTTGACCGGTGTGAATCGAATACGGATGCGAATTGCCCTGCGGCCCTCCGTCAGATCGCGCGGGATCAGGAACTCATCGTCGCGAAAACGCCGGTTCGAAGTCTGCACAATATGCTGAGTTTCGCCCAGTTCCGTCGGCGGATTCGAATACACGCAGGTATTTGAACCGGCCAGATACCAGACACCGGCGGGCGTCCATCGTGGTTTTCGGTCATTAGCGCCGGCAATGTAGACCTCGGCGCGCTGATTTGGAGATGCATAGTCCAGCTTGCGGCGAAGCAGTACGCCAAGGTTCCGGGAATCGATTTTCATGGTGAATTCCGATGTGCCCCGGGTACGGCGGCCGCGCTCGGCGTGCGGCGGGAAAACTTCCCGGCCATCGAGTGTGTCTACTCCCCATTCGTAGCGTGAACTGATCTGGTAAGGTGCGGACGCCTCGGGCGACGTGTACCCGTGCGCCTTTTCACTTGCGGCGTCGGCGATCGCCAATTCGTCGGTCTGCACCAGGGTGGCGCGCGGCGCTCCGTACCAATATGCGACCGTTTCGTAGTGTTCGTGGATTGGTTGGTGCCGCCGTGTTCCAACGTGATGCGTGCCGCCAAGATGAGAATATTGCTTAAGCCAGTTCAGTACCGCTTCATTTCGTCCAGCGGCCACGACGCGTCCAGAGCCCAGGATTTTGGCTATCTGCACAAAGGTGAATCCAGGGCTGTGAGACAGCGCGCGACAGCCGTAGCGAAGGTCGCGTCCGAGACGCTCAATAGATGTCCAACGCAACGTCCTGAATGCCTCCATCACGTGACACAGGCTCTATTCGAGGACCTGCCTTTAGTTACACTTTCACACACCTGAGGCTATGTCTGGCTAAAGTCAGTTCCGCCACAACGCCCTTCTTTATGGAACGGGATTGACGCAATCGAGCGACGAGGGTGGCGAGAAAGTTCGCACGGCGTCTACAGTGGACCGGAACGACAAGCGCCGGATTCGCGTTCCGCCCCTTCAGTGGAGTGTCAGCGCATAAAGCCCTGGCGGCGCGCCTCCGCTATAGCCGCGTCGAGGGCGCTAGGTTGGTCGAGCGCTTGGCAGGGCGTCTTGGCCCATCCTTTTTGTGCCGGCGGGGGGAATTTCTTGGCGACGTTTTGGTCAGAGTACCTCCCCATGTGCTGGAGGGCAGTTAAGACCGACCCGTAGCAGCAAGTCGTATCGCTGCACGGCCGGACAGGATGGTTGCTCAGGTAGTGATTGGTACGATTCCGCGCGAGGCGATCGAACTCCACCATCTGCCTGCGGAAGTCGGCAATAGCCGTGCCGACGATCTCCAGAATCCGGCCGGTCTTGCTGCCGTAGTAGGCCTGTTCCACCTTGGCGAAGCGGAGCAGCGCCTCCGCGGCGCGGACGGGGTCTCCGCCGGCATTCTGCACTAGCTCGTAAGCGGTCTTCCACTCTTCAATCAGCCCCACGTAATCGTCGACGTCGTGTTCATTGAGCGTCTTCAGGGCCATCACCCTTTCGGCGGCAGAGAGGCTATCGTCGCTGGCCCGGCCGCCGGCCCGGCTCTTTACGGCGCCCTTGACCAACGCCCCGAGGGCTAATTCTCCCATGGCCGGAACGCCTTCGGTCCAATTCTCCAGGTCGAAGCTGATCCAGTTTTCCCAACTGGCGTTGAACAGCGTGTGAAACTGTTCCACCTGTTTCCAGAGCACACCCGACCCGATTCCTTCGTCGCTCAGATAACCTTCGCCCAGATTGACGACCACTCCGACGTAGAACCCGGCGTCGTTAATATTGAAGGGACCTTTGACCCATTCGCTGCCCATGTCGAGGACGCCGGCTTCCGCCTCATTTTGCAGAATGCCGTGGGCCGCGCGCGCCAGTTTCTCGAACGCCGCCGGATTGCGGCGGCGATTGGCTTCGATGGTCAGCTCGGTCCAGAAGCTTTTCTTCATGGGCGAGCCGTATTCCTTTTTGAAATAGCTCAACTGGTCGAAAGCCCAGAGGCCCTGGTCGCCGCGGCCCATCATGCCGAGCCAGGTGTTCTGGATGTTCTTGGAACTGGCCACCTTGCCGAGATGGTCGAGCAGGCGCGCCGCCGCACCCTTGCGCATACCGGTTTTGCGACTTGCCGCCAGTTCGCCCGTGATGATCGTGTTCCACAGCCCACGCAACTGCGGATAGGAATTAGCCGTGTACCGGCTGACCGCGAGCGTGACGTAGGTGACGAAATTTTCGAGATCTTCGCCGGCATCCGCGACTTCTACGAAACGCTTACGGACTCGCGACAGGGCTTCCCAGAGCTTCACCGCGTCATCGCAATTCCTGATCTTCGTGGCGGGCAGGGTGATGCGACCCGACGGGCCGATGTCAAACCACGTGTTCTTGAGCATTTCATAGTCGTAATTGAGGTTGGTGAAGGCCCCATAAATCTCCTCCAGGCCGCCACGTTTGAGCAGGACAGAAATGTCGCTCAGTGCCCTTTCGCCGAAGTCTTCGTTGATCACCTGGAAGCCGCCAGAGTCGGTCCGGGTGGGGCCGAGGCCGCCAAGCGAGTCGATGTGCGATTTGGAGCGATTTGCCCAGAAACTCGACCACCCGTCGCCCACGAATTTCGTCACCACCTTCACGCCCGCCACGGTCCCCACCGCCGTCGCGACGGGCAGGCTCAACGGAGCGCTAATAGCGCCCGCACCGACCGCCGCGATCCCCAGCCCGACCGTGTTGAGGCCGATCTCGACGGAACTGTCCGAGAACCATTGCGCCCATGTATCGGTACGCTTCCCTTTGTTGTAGTGGATGACGTCGCCGCGCTGGACCACGGCTGCCACCCCATCCATTAACTGCTGGCAACGCGGATTCAGCGCATCCCACCAGACCGGCTTGTGAGCGCTCCACCAACTCGGATTCGGCATCGGACCACCCTATGCATAGATTGTCCGGAAACTCACACTTCCGGTTCGCCCAGTATATCGTACAAAGCGCGCGTTTCTCCGAAGGAAGACCAAAACACCCGATAGGTCGTTCAACCCAGCAGATGTATAATCGCTCTTAACGGAGGTGTGAAGATTTATGCGCTGCGCATCTCTTCTGCTTTACGGCGTCATGTTATCCGTGGCGGCCGATCTATTTGGTCGGGCGCCCGTGATTCAGAGTGGTGGTGTCGGAAACGCCGCCAGTAACGTCACTCTAACTTCTGGCTCACCGCAGATGTTGATCGCCATCAAGGGGCAAAACCTGGCCACTTCCACGGAAGCCGCCGGCGCCTATCCGCTTCCGTACACCCTGGGCGGCGCCACCGTCTTTTTCAATGGACAGCCGGTACCGATCTTATATGCCTCTCCACAGCAACTTGACGTACAGGCGCCGGGTGCTTCCGTGTCTGCCGGCCAGACTTACAGCGTGCTTGTCAGAACCGCGGCTGGAGTGAGCAGTCCCTACCCGATTCCGATATCCACTATCACGAATGTAGGTGTTTTCACACAGGATACGAAGGGCTGCGGGCAAGCAGTAGCATACAACGTCCACGCGGATGGCAGCGTCAGTCTGAATACGCCGCAGAACAGTCTTGATCCACCAGGGACTGGGGCCTTACCTTTTTTCTAACCGGCCTGGGTTATTTTCCCGATCGGATGGAGGGCGTCCCCTGGACGTACGATCCGCCGGATAACGACCTCTACGGCGGGTTCTCGCTCTACTTCGGTGCTCCCGGCCTCACAAATGTGGCCTGGGCGATGAACTCACAATATTTAGGACCGGCGCCTGGGACCGTGGGCATTGACCAGGCCAACCTGATGGATCAATCGACTGGGGCGATTCCTCATGGCTGTCACGTGCCGGCGTTTCTGTCGGGCGTTTACGCGACTAGCCAGTTAGTGGACGTAAGCATCCAACCGGGGGGCGGTTCCTGCTCCGATCCCGACGACGGCACGCTCGGCGTCGTCAATTGGCAACAAACCACGGTCAGCGATTACGGTCAGATTTCCACATCTGCCGCGATTGTCGCCCAGTTCATCCAATCCAACGGCCTGGGTCTTTGGCCGCCGGGTCCCTACGGGGCCAATTCCGTGGGTGTGTGGGCTGTCGGGTCCGTTTACAACCAGTCCGCCTGTGTCCTGCAGCGGATCGCTCCCCAGCACGCTCGATGCAGGTCAATTGGGGCTGACCGGTCCAGGAATCGGCAGCGTCACGTTGTCGCCTTCGGTTCAATATGGGCGCGCGACGTATCAAATCACTCCGCCGGGCGGAGTCATTGCGGGTGGTACCTATCAGGTAGCGGGTCTTGGCGGTAGCCAGGTCGGCCCGTTCACTGCCAGCGGGCACATCCCGGCGCCCGTGATGCTGAATATTCCACAACTCGCCGGCGCCCCACTGACGGCGGACGCTTACGGCAATTACAACTTCTACTGGACCGGTGGGGATGACGATAGTTATGTGGTGGCGCAGGTCTTTGCTCTTAACGGGCGCTTCGAAGCCGTGGCCTCCGATTTGGGCTCCGCCGGGTCCATTTCAATCTCGGCTGTGGACGTCAATTGCGGCCCGGGACTTCACCTTTATTGCAATGTTCCGGTTCCAGCCGGCCAGCCCGTTGAGGCCATCATTACGCAAGCACCCGTCTGGTCGCAGACTGCCTGGACGCAGCCTGCCGGCGCGCCATCGCTGCCTTTCGCCGCGCCGGGACTGGCCATGGGCGGCGAGCTGACCTGGACCTATGTGTGGGACTTGAAGGCGCTGGCCGGCAATTGAGGTTGCGTCCAGAAAACAACCCCCACTCAATTCCGGGCAATCCCAAACACCTGTCGCGCGGCCTGCGCCTCTGGCAAATTCGGATCCATCTTCAACGCCGCATCCAGTGTCTGCCGTCCCCGCTTTTGATCTCCGGCTTTCAGATAGGCCATCGCCAAATGGTATTTCCGCCGCGCCGTACCTTCCCGTGCGGTGGCACCTTCCAGATAGGTCACCGCCATGGAATACAAGCCCTTCTGAAAATACGTCCATCCCAGGGTATCGTCCACGGCGGCACTCTCCGGAGCGAGTTCCTTGGCTTTCTGCGCGTACTTAATGCCTTCGTCCGGCTGCCTGTTTTCCGCCAGCAGATAGGCCAGGCCGTTCAAGGCGAAGACATTTGTTTCGTCGAGCGCTACCACTTTACGGTACTGCTCGACGGCTGCCGCATTGTGTCCCTCCATGTCTTCCAGTTGGGCCAAGAGCAGGTGCCCGGGTATGCTGCCGGGATGCGCGGAGAGCACCGTGGAAAGCCGCCGGCGTGCCTCGTCCCGCCGGCCTTCGGCCGTGTCCAGATTGGCCAGCGCCAGCTCCGCTTCGAGAAATCCCGGCTTGGCGGCGATGGCCGCCTCAAACGCTTTGCGCGCTCCCACCCGATCGCCGGTGGTTGCCAGGAGCTCTCCCAAAAACAACTGCACAGGACCCGACGCCGGCTGCCGCAGCGCGTACTCCCGTGCTTTGTCGAGACCGGCCGGCATCTGCTTCTGTGCCGCATAAGTTTGGACGAGCAGGTTCAGCGCCCGCACATCCGCGGGATTCTGGCTGAGGTCCCGCTCGACGGCAGCCCGCGCGCCGGCATAATCTTTCTGGCCCAGCTTCACAGCCGCATCCTGGAGCAGTGCATCCGGAACCCGGCCGGTGGCCAGCAGACGATCGATGCCTTTACGCGCATCGGCCGTCTGCCCGAGAGCCAGCAGCACCCAGTTACGCTGCAATACGATGGGCACACTGTCCTTCTGGTCGGGGGGCGCTTCATCGAGGATCTGCAGCGCGGCTTGCGCGCCCCGGTTCGCCAGCAATAACCGCGCCAGATCGATACGGGCATTGAGCGAGCGCTTGTCCAGCCGCAGCGCCTGTCCCAACTCATCCTTCTGGCTGGCCGTGTCCTGGCGGCCTTGTCCCACTTTCGACAAAAGGTAATGCGCTTCCGCGGATTCGTTCCGGTAGTGCAGCACCTGATGCAGATCGTTTTCCGCCTCGCTGTATTTCCCCGAAGCCAGATAAATCCGGCTGCGCTGCAACATGGCGTCGGTGTCGAGCCCGTTCTTTTTGAGCGCGGCCGTCAAGACTTTTTCGGCATCTCCGACGCGGTTCGTCGCGAGATAGGCCTTTACCAAATCGGTCCGTAGGTTCCGGTCCGCCGGATTCTCTTTGACCAGTTTCTCGAACTCGGAGACCGCCTGCGCCCCTTTGCCGGATTGAAAAAGATAGAGCGCATGGATCGGCTTGTATTGCTTCTGCGGCAGGGCGGCCACCTGCCGATAGGTCTCTTCCGCCTGTTCGGGATGTCCGGCGCGCACCTGCATGGCGCCCAAGGCCAGCAGGGCAGGGCCGTGCTTCGGATCGATTTCGAGGGCGTGCCGGAATTCCTGTTCGGCCTCCGGCGTTCTACCCAAAGCCTGATACAGCCCGCCCAGGTAAACCCTCGGCTCCGGCGATTTCGGCGCGTGTGCGGCGGCTTGCTTGAGCGCTTCCTCCGCGCCCGCCACATCCTTGAGCGCCAGCCGCGTTCGGGCCAGAGCTACGGACGATCTCAGGTTGCGCGGGGATTTCTTCAGCGCCTGCTCCAGATGCGATTCCGCGCTTTCGGGGTTCCCCAGCTTCAATTCCGTGATCGCCAGGACGTTCAAGGCATCGGCATCGTCCGGCAGCACTTTCAGCACGTCCTGGGTACGTCTCTGGGCCTCTTCCAATGCCGGCTTGCTGCGGCTGGTAGACATCAACTCCGCCAGTTTCAGTTGCGCGCCGGTGTGCTTGGGATTCAATTCGGTCGCCTTACGGAAGTAGGAGGCGGCGGTGTTAAAGTCGTTCGACGCCCCATAGGCCAACCCGAGCTGGTAATAGGGTTCCGCGTCCCGCGGCTGCGCCTGCACGGCATTCTTGAACTGCAGGATGGCGACGGCGAAGTTCTTGTTTTGAAACTCTTTCCTGCCTTTTTCCAGATAGCGGGCTTCCCGCACCTGCGGCGACTGCGAGCATCCGGCGAAAACCAGAATTGCGATCACGGCCCCACGCGCCGATCGATTGAAATGCATCATGCCATCCTTCCAGTTAGTGGAAACGGTTAGACTAAGTCTCAGCGCACCTTTCAGAAAGCTCAAAAAGTAGGACTTCGTTTGCTATATTTTGGGAAAAACCCGTCCAGCGCAGTAAAGCGATGTTAGAAAGCGTTCCCGGCATTTTCGAGCCGCTGACCTTTGTTCGAAACGTGAATGATGCGGTACTCTTCGATCCGGCAGGCTAGACCGAATTCGGACCCGGCCCCGATCTTCTCCACGCGCACGGCCTGGGCTCTGCACCGCAGATACACCACATCATCGGGATATTGCGAGCTATGTGTAGGCACCACAATATCGCATTCGATTTGTTCACCCGGCCGGATCGGCTGATCCACAAGGCAATAGAAGCCATCCTTGCTGATATCTCTGGTTTCGGTGCGAAATGGGTGCGCGGCGCCGTTCCACGTCAGGTACAAGGTCCAGTGCAGTGCGGCGCGAGGACTGCTGCGACGCTCTACGCCCGCCTCCCACCCAGCCGGATCGAACTCCATGGCGCCCGCCAACGGATCGCGAGCTGTCGCGGAGTGCATCATCGGAATCCCAAGCAATGCACTTTGCCTGCCATTAGACTGCGGGGATTAGACTGCGGGACCGTGTGCCGCGTGCCTCAACCCATCGGCCCTGCGTGGGTTTCTGCATCGGCGGATCACTGACGCATTTTGGTATGCCGGGTGACGGACGTGCCGTCACCCGGGACCCTTCCGCGACGCTCAGCGAAGGTCGAAGCGATCGAGGTTCATCACCTTATTCCAGGACGCCACAAAGTCATCGACGAACGCCTCCTCGGAATCGTTCGACGCATAGACTTCCGCCAGCGCCCGGAGTTGGGAGTTGGAACCGAAGACGAGATCGACAACCGTGCCCGTCCATTTGAGTTCGCCCGTCGCCCGGTCGCGCCCTTCCAACACGCCTTCGGATGTGGCGGACTTCTGCCACTTCGTGCCCATGTCGAGCAAGTTGACGAAGAAATCGTTGGTCAACGTCTCGGGCCGGTTGGTGAAGACACCGTGTTTCGACTGGCCGAAGTTGGCGCCCAATGCACGCATGCCACCCAACAGAACCGTCATCTCGGGAGCGGTCAGGGTCAACAGGCTGGCCCGATCGATCAGCATCTCGGCCGCCGATTCTTCGAGGCCCTTTCGCAGATAGTTGCGGAACCCGTCCGCGGCCGGCTCCAGTACGGCGAACGAGTGCACATCGGTCTGGTCCTGCGACGCGTCCGTGCGCCCCGGCGAGAAGGGAACCTTCACGTCGTGGCCGGCCTTCTTCGCAGCGGCCTCCACCGCCGCGCAGCCGCCCAGAACGATCAGGTCGGCCAGCGAGACCTTTTTCCCGCCGGACTGCGCGCCGTTGAAATCCTTCTGGATCGCCTCCAGGGTAGGAAGAACCTTCGCCAGTTCGGCCGGCTGATTGACTTCCCAGCCCGATTGCGGCGCGAGGCGAATGCGCGCCCCGTTAGCGCCGCCGCGCTTGTCGGTGCCGCGGAATGTCGCAGCCGACGCCCAGGCCGTCGTGACCAGTTGGGAGATGGAAAGCCCGGATGCGAGAATCTTGGCCTTCAGAGCCGCAATATCCTGCTCGCCGATCAATTCATGATCCACAGCGGGAACGGGGTCCTGCCACAGCAGCGGCTCCGCGGGTACGAGGGGGCCAAGGTAACGCGAAATAGGCCCCATGTCGCGATGCGTCAGCTTGAACCAGGCCTTGGAAAATGCGTCTGCGAATTCTTCCGGGTGCGCGTGGAAGCGCTTCGAAGTCTCCCTGTAGCTGGGGTCCGTCTTCAGTGCCAGGTCGGTGGTGAACATCATCGGCGCGTGCTTTTTGGAGGGGTCGTGGGCATCCGGCACAGTACCCGCTGCGGATGCGTTCTTAGGAGTCCATTGTTGCGCGCCGGCGGGACTCTTCGTGAGTTCCCATTCATAGCCGAACAGGTTGTCGAAGTAGTTGTTGTCCCACTTCACCGGGTTGGTGGTCCAGGCGCCTTCCAATCCGCTGCTGATGGTGTGGACGCCATTGCCATTGCCAAAGGCGTTCTTCCAGCCGAGGCCTTGCTCTTCGATGCCGGCGCCCTCCGGTTCCGGACCGACATACTTGATCGGCTCGGCGGCTCCATGGGCTTTGCCGAAGGTGTGTCCGCCGGCGATGAGGGCTACCGTCTCCTCGTCATTCATCGCCATGCGGGCAAAGGTCTCCCGGATATCGATCGCCGCTGCGAGCGGATCCGGTTTGGCGTTGGGACCTTCCGGATTCACGTAGATGAGGCCCATCTGAACGGCTCCGAGAGGATTCTCGAGCTGGCGCTCGCCGCTGTAGCGCTCGTCTGCCAGCCACTTGCCTTCAGGCCCCCAGTAAATATCTTCTTCCGGCTCCCAGATGTCCGGGCGCCCGCCGCCGAAACCGGAGGTCTTGAACCCCATCGACTCCAGTGCCACGTTACCGGCCAGGACCATCAGGTCGGCCCAGGAGATTTTCCGGCCATACTTTTGCTTCACCGGCCAGAGCAGCCGGCGCGCTTTGTCGAGGCTCACGTTATCCGGCCAACTGTTGAGGGGCGCAAATCGCTGGGCTCCGGAGCCCGCGCCGCCTCGGCCATCGGCGATACGGTACGTGCCGGCGCTATGCCAAGCCATGCGGATAAAGAAAGGCCCATAATGGCCGTAGTCCGCCGGCCACCAGGACTGCGATGCGGTCATCAAGGCATGCAGATCCTTGATTACGGCATCGAGGTCAAGGGTCTTGAACTCCTCGGCATAGTTAAATTCCTCGCCCATGGGGTTCGCCAATGGGGAGTGTTGGTGCAGGCTTTTCAGGTTCAGTTGATTGGGCCACCAGTCTGCGTTTGTGGGGCCCTTGGCCATGGCGTGTTTGCGCGCGCCGTCCGAGAACGGGCATTTTGCTTCGCTTGACGAGTTTTCCTGATTGCCGGGGACAGGCTCCCCCACTGCTTTGGTGAATTGTTTTTCCGTTTCCATGTGTTTCATCTTCCTTAGAATGAGTCCAAAAAACTGTTCGGCGTTCCCGTTCGGGCAATCGCCGCCGGCCGCGCTCGCTGGCGACGCTAACCGGAGCCGCGCCGCGGAGCGCACTTCGTGCAGAGTCCCCGGAAAATGAGTTCGCACTCGCGAAGAATCCGCTTACCGAGGGAGCCGGGGGCAGGCTTGGGCACCGCGAACCATTCCAGGTCCTCGACATTGCCGCAGCGATCGCAGATGAAATGGTGGTGCCGTGTGCCTTTCGCATCGAATCGGGCGGCACGGCCCTCGACGGCCACTTCACGCACCAAACCCGCCTGCACGAGGTCCCGCAGATTATTATAAGTCGTGGCCCTGGAAGAGCGCGGATCCATGCGATTCACGGCTTCGAAAATTTCCGCGGCCGTGGGGTGCCGGTTGTGCTTCATCAGGAATGCCATCACGGCGTAGCGCTGTGGCGTGCACCGTAACCCGCTGCCTTCGAGCGACAGCTTGATCTGCCCGGCATCCATTATAGTTTAGACTATATCTAATGTGATAGTTTGTCAACACGCGTTGGCTACACGGTAAGACTCACGCGCAATCTCCCACTCCTCCTGGGTGTGCACGACCAAGACGCGCACGGCGGAGCCGGGGGTGGAGATGTCCGTATCCGCGGGCGATTGCGCATTTTTCGCGGCGTCCAACTGGACTCCCAGGAATGCAAAGGCTTCCACAGTGCGGGCGCGCACCAGGGGCGAGTTCTCCCCTACACCGGCGGTGAAGACCAATGCGTCGAGGCCGCCCAGACTGGCGAGCATGGAGCCGACCTCGGCGCGCAGCCGGTGCACATAAACGTCGAACGCGAGTTTGGCGCGCGCATCCCCGCGATCGACGGCCGCCAGCACGGTACGCATGTCGCCCGAGACGCCGGAGACCCCGCGCAGCCCGGACTCCTTGTTCAGCACGCGGTCCAACTCTTCGGCGCGATACCCGCGATGGCGCACGAGGTGAATGATAATGCCGGGGTCGATGGTGCCCGAGCGCGTACCCATCATCAAGCCTTCGAGCGGGGTAAAGCCCATGGTGGTATCGATACTTATACCGTCGCGGATGGCCGCCAGGGAGCAGCCGTTGCCCAGATGGCACGTGATCATACGCAGCGATGCGAGGTCCTTGCCCAGGATTGCGGCGGCTCGCCGCGAGGTGTACTGGTGGCTGATCCCATGGAATCCATAGCGCCGGATGCCCTGGCCGAGCCATTCATAAGGTCCCGCGTATACGTAAGCCGGCGGCGGCAGGCTGGCGTGGAAGGCGGTATCGAAAACGGCCACCTGCATGGCATCCCGGCCGAGGATACGTTCCATGCATTCGATGGCTTCCAGTTCGAGGCGATTGTGCTCGGGCGCGAAGCTGGCCATTTGAGCGATGCCCGCGCGCACCGCCGGCGTGATGCGCGTGCTTTCGCGGAAGGCGCGTCCACCATGGACGACGCGATGTCCGGCAACGTGGATTTCGTCGCGCTGGGGTAGCATGGCCATCAGCGGATCGAGCGAGTCGAGCGGGGACTTAACCGGGACGGTCTTGTTGGTGACCGCGCCCGCCGCCTTGATTTGCATTTCGGCCGTGCCCGGATGGTGCTCCCAGTCCACGCGCGCTTCCCAGAGCGGGCTGGGCGCGGCCGAGCCTTCGCTGCCGGTGACGTCGAACAGGCTGCTCTTGAAACTGCTGGACCCGCCATTGAGTACGAGGATGCGCATGTGCCAAGTCCTAATTTACATCGGGAGGCGCCCTGCGTATTCGCCAGTGAACTCGACTGGTTGACGGGAGATGCTTCCACACGCGTGAAATTGTCGTTGTTTCTGCACCCGAAGGAATTCTATCCGTTCGCGGTGGATGTTACGAAGGGCTCGCCGACGTTGCCATACGCGGGTCTCGCCGCTGCTTCACCCGCATCCGCGGGGGCTCCCGCTGCTTCACCCGCATCCGCGGGGGCTCCCGCTGCTTCACCCGCATCCGCGGGGGCTCCCGCTGAAGCGTGCGCCACGAGAGTCCCAAGCGCCAGAGCGGGACTTAAAAGTCCCGCCGGCACGCTGAAGCGTGCGCCACGGGCTGCAGGACGCGGTTTGCTTCGCTGGCGGCACGATAGCCGGAAGCGGGTCTGGAGACCCACTGCATGCGTAGACGCATGCCCCACCGGGCTATCTTAGTAACTGGGCCAGGGAATCGTAATCGTAACGGTCCGCCATTTCGCGCAGGCTATCGGCGGCGGATGGGTTTCTTTCGGCCACTTCGGGTAGCGCGCGGGTGAAGCGATCCATGTCGCCGGTGAGGATGGCTTCGCGCATCTCGGCCATTAGCGCGATGGGCAAATCCGCCAGCGCATCGGGAGACAGGCTGGGTGTGACCTGCTCAGAGCCAGCGGGCGCGAACGGGATCTCCACGCAGAAGGTACTGCCCTTGCCCAATTCACTGGCGACGGAAATGCCGCCGCCCATCAGGCGCGCGTATTCCATGCTGATGGCGAGGCCCAAGCCGGTACCGCTTTGGGCTTGCCGTCCGCTGCTGGTCTGTTCAAAAGGCCGGAATAGCTTGCCGATCTCGGCAGGGGCGATGCCTGCGCCGGTGTCCTCCACTTCCAGGGAGAGCAGCGCATGGCCGGAAGGGTCATGGCGAACCATGGCGCGCAGGGTGATGCGTCCGGCCGCGGTGAACTTAACAGCATTGCCTAAGAGGTTGATCAGAATCTGGCGCAGTTTGCCTTCATCGGCGACCATCCGCCGCGGCATTTGGTCGTCTTGAAGCACGGTGAGGTCGATGCCTTTGGCCGCCGACCGGAGCTGGAACATCGCCGCCAGGTCGCCCAGCAGGTTGGGCAATTCGAATTCCGCAAGGTCGAGTTGCTGTCGTCCCGACTCGATCTTGGACATCTCCAGCACATCGTTGATCAGAGCCAGCAGGTGCTCGCCGCTGCGATTGACGATGCGCAGATTCTCTTTTGTCTGGGGGCTGATGGTATCGTCGCGCAACATCAACTGCGAATATCCCAGAATGGCGTGCATCGGGGTGCGGATTTCGTGAGACATGCTGGCCAGGAAGGCAGTTTTGGCCTGGCTGGCGGCATCCGCGGCTTCCTTGGCCCGCTGCAACTCCTGGGCGGCTTGCTTTAGTTCGGTGATGTCTTCCGTAATGGCGACGAAATGGCGAGGATGGCCTTGGGCATCGCGAACGGTCGAAATGCAGGCGGATTCCCAGTAAATATCGCCATTTTTCTTGCGGTTGCAGAATTCGCCGCGCCAGGTTTCGCCGCTTTGGATGGTGGTCCAGAGGTGCTGAAAGAACTCGGGAGAATGCGCACCCGACTTCAAGAGATTGGCTTTCCGGCCGATGACCTCGGCCTTCGGATAGCCGGTATTCTCACAGAATTTCGGATTGACGTATTCAATGTTGCCCTGAGGATCGGCGATCATCACACTGGCCGGCCCATTTTCGACGGCTTGCGACAACATCTGTAAATCCTCGACGGCCTGCTGCAATTCGGCGGTGCGGTCCTGGACGCGTTTTTCGAGGGTCTCATTGAGGGTACGCAGCTCGCGTTCAAACGTCTTTTGCTCGGTAATATCCTGGCCGACGGTGAGCACGCAGGCCTCGCCCGCGAACTCAATGGTCTCCGCCGACACGCGCGCGACGCGCAGTTCGCCCGACTTGGTGTGGAACTCGCACTCCATGTTGCGATAACCGCCGCTGGCGCGGATGCGGGCGGCGGCTTCGCGCCTGGCTTCCGCGGTGCGGATACTCACTTCGTCACGCAGGCGTCCGACCACTTCCGCGGCGTGCCAGCCGGTGATCCGCTCGAAGGTGGCGTTGACCTCCAGATAGCGGCCCTCCTGGAGGGTGGATATGGAGAGGACGACCGGGCTGTTACGAAAGGCGGTGGCGAATTTTTCCTCGGAAACGCGCAGCGCCTTCTCCGCTTCTTTGCGGGCGCTGATGTCGATGCCGTTGCCGAGGAGGTAGTTCTCCCCTTCGAAACTGACGCGCGCGGCGGAGAAATAGAAGGGGATCACCGCGCCGTTTTTCATGACGAGATTGGCTTCCAATTCGGCGTGGCCTTCGCGAAAGACCTTGCGCATGGTTTCGGCAATGTAGGCCCGATCCGCGCCGGGAAAGTAGTCGGTGGGCTCCATATGGGAACCTTCATCCGGCGAATAACCCGTGGTTTCTTCCGCTCTCCGGTTCCAGCGCACGGCCTTGCCCCGTTCGTCGAGCAGGTAGAACAGGCCGGGCACGTTATCGATGACGGCATCGGTGAGCGCCTTTTCCCGCAGCAGCTTCTTTTCGGCTTCTTTGCGTTCGGTGATGTCCTGGACCTGCGCGATGGCGTATAGCGGCTCGCCCGCCGCATCCCGCACCAGCGCGACGGAAAGAAAGACCCAGACGATGCGGCCCTGTTTGTGGATATACCGCTTTTCCATCTGGTAGCCCGGGATGGCGCCATCGAGCATCTCGCGAAGCAGATCCATGTTGGGAACCAGATCTTCGGGATGCGTGATGGATTGGAAGTCGGTCGCGAGCAACTCTTCCGCCGGGTAGCCCACGATCTGGCAAAGGGAGCGGTTGACGCGGGTCCAGCGGCCATCGGGGGACACCAGTCCCATGCCGATGGCGGCAGACTCGAAAGCCGTGCGAAAGCTCTCTTCACTTTCCTGTAAGGCATCGGCGGCGCGCTTGCGCGCGGTAATATCCTGCGCGGTGCCATGCAAGCGAATGACGCGGCCCGTCGAGTCGCGCACCGGCGCGCCCATGGCGCGGGCCCAGCGGCGAACGCCATCGGGACGCACCAACTCCACTTCCAGATCGTAGGGTTCGCCGCTCGCCAATGCACGTTTCAGCGCGCGATCGAGGCGCGCCCAACTATCCGGCGAGTACAACGGCGCGCGTTCGGCGTAACGGAGAGCGGGCTGTCCGGGGTCTCTGCCGATGATGCGGTAGAGCCCGTCGGACCAGATGGTGGTGTCGGTTAACACGTCCCAACTCCAACTACCGAACTGCCCAATTTCTTCCGCCTTCTTCAGTAAAGCTTCGTTTTGGCGCAGGGCTTCCTCGGCCTGCTTGCGTTCGGTGATGTCGGTGAGTACGGCGGTGGAGAACAAAACAGCGCCGGCGGCGTCGCGCACCACGGCTGCGTTCAGAAGGGCGGTGCGAGCGACGCCCTCTTTCGAAAGCAGCGTGATTTCTTCGTTTCGCACGTCGCCCGTTTGCCGCCACTGTTCGACCAGACGTTCCACTTGCGGCGGTATGGGCTGCGCAAGAATGGAACGCCAGGGGCGGCCGATCAGGTCTTCACGCGTATAACCGAGTACCGCCAGGGCGGCGCGGTTGGCGTCGCGGATGGCGCCGTCGGCATCCGCGATATAGCAGTAGTCCGGGACGTCGGTGAAGAATCTCCGGAATTTCTCCTCCGACTTGCGCAACAATTCCGTAGCCGCGCGCTTCTGCCGTCTCTGCCAGAGCAGCGCCACGATGAGACCCGACTGCAGGACTACGAAAGCGAAGGTGGCCAGGGTGGCCTGCGGGTGTTGCCGCCAGATGGGCACCGGCTTCCCCAACACCACGCTGTTGAGGGGAAGCTTGCTCTCCTTCAATCCCCAGCGCTTCAGTTGCTGCCATTGGAAGATGTGGCGGTTGGCAACCGGGATTACGGCGGGCGGAACGTGCACCAGGGGTTCGCCATTCAGAATTCGCAAGGCCAGGCGGGCGGCCTCCGCCCCATCTTCGCGGAAGCTGGTCATCGAACCGCCGACGATGCCGGCGTCCATCCATCCGTCCTGAATGCTGAAGATCGGAGCGGCGGCGGCACGGCCCAACTCGCGGGCGAAATCGTCGGTGATGAAGGAGCGGCCGGTGACGTCCTGGAAGAGGCCGAGATAAAGGATTACCGTTTTGGGGGGCGGAGCAGCGGCGCGGCGCAGTATATCTTCGACGGGAAGATCGCTCAGGTAGGCGATGCGCAACCTGGCGTCCCAAGGCTTGAGCTGCTCGCGGGCGCTGCGTTCCTGGTTTCGGTCGGATTCGCTGGTGCCGGTGACGACCAGCACATTTTCCGTTTCCGGCAGCACGTCCAAGGCATCCTGCAGCGTGCCGGCTATGTCGTAGCGATTGCCCAGAAAGACCAGCGGATGGATGGCAGGGTTGGGAAGGCGGGTGAGTGACGGCAGCGCGGCGATGACCGGAACGCCTTCAAACAGGCGGTACCTTTCATCCAGAACGAGCGACGCGGCGCTGGTGGAAATGGCGATGATGACGCCGATATTCCGTCCCGCGTACTTTTGTTTCAGGAATTCCGCCAATCGATCGCGATAGGCGGGATTGGGATTGCGGACCAGGTCGAGATATTCCGAATACATCGAGTCGGTGGCGATTCCCGCGGAACGCAGGACCGGCAAGAGACCCTCATTGGCCAGGTCGTAGCCGCGAAGGCCGAACTGTCCGCTGTAGAGGGTGAGGATACTCTTCGCCTGGATCGGATCCGGAACGTGCGTTTGAGCCAGGATAGGGCCTGCAGAGAGGGCGATGACGGCCAGGGACGCAGGAACAGCCAGGACGTGTGAGTGAAATATAGCGAAGCTTCTCAATTCTTTTTAATCTTTCCTTGTTTCGTCCGCGAGCGGCAAGGTGAACCAGAAGGTGCTGCCGTGTCCGACCTCGCTCTCGACACCGATGCGGCCGCCATGAATCTCGACGGCCAGTTTACAGAAAGCCAGCCCCAGCCCGGTGCCCACCTTGGCATTCAGGTCTTCGACCTGGACGAACTTTTCGAAGATCTTGTCGTGATATGCAGCCGGAATGCCGGGGCCGTTGTCGCTTACGGCTACGCGAGCTTCCGCGCCTGTGCGGGATACGGCGATGCGGATAGATCCATTCGCCGCGGTATAGTTGAAGGCGTTGCCTGCCAGGTTCTGCATCACGCGGGAGATCAGGCCGGCATCGACCGGCAGCTTCACCGGATCGCAGGGCGTATCGAGGACCAACTGGCGCGCGCCGCGAATGGGCTCGAAACGGCGCAAGACGGCTTGCGCCAGCGATCCCAGATCGGACTCGATCCGATGGAGCCGCATCTTGCCGGCCTCCAACTTACTGACATCCAACATGGAATTGACCATTTCCACGAGTTCGTCGATGGAGTGGCGCGCTTCGCGGATGAACTGCAGGCCGTTGGTCGACAGGTTGCCGGCCTCATAAGACTCCAGCAGAGACAGGAATCCGCCGATGACGCCCAAGGGAGAACGCATGTCGTGGACCACCATATGGGTGAGGTTGTCGCGCATGTTCTCGAGGTGCTTGAGCGCCGCATAGCTCTCTTCCAGTTGGCGGGTCTGGCGGCGCAGTGCAAGGTGGGTCTCGACGCGGGCCAGCACTTCGGCCAACTGAAACGGCTTGATGATGTAGTCCACGCCGCCCACGGCGAAGGCTTTCACTTTGTTACCGGTTTCGTCGAGCGCACTGAGGAAAATGACCGGCGTATCTTTCAACTTCGGGTCGGCCTTGAGCCGTTCGCAGACCTGATAGCCGTCCATTTCCGGCATACGGATATCCAGCAGGATGAGGTCGGGAGGGATGGCTTGGGCGGCGCTGAGAGCCAGCTTTCCACTGGGGACGAGGCGCGGTTTATAGCCTTGCGCTTTAAGCATCTCACTGAGCAAGCGAAGGTTGGCGGGCGTGTCGTCCACCACGAGGATATCGGGTTGCGCGACGGGTTTCCGGGAGATGTCCGAATTAGCCATGAGACCCTTTGCCCTCGCGCGATATTCTTTGAGTATAGGCTCATAGGGCGCGCGGGTCTGCCGGAGAAACCCCGACACGGGTCGTTAATTTGTCAGGGAGGATAAGCCAAAGATCGGGTCTGGAGACCCTCCGCAGGCGTAGACGCCTGCCCCACCGCTGAAGCGTGCGCCACGGTATTCTTACAGAAATGGGGATCGTGTTTTCGATTTTGCATGCCACGGCGCGGGTCCCTTCCGGTTGGCAGGAAGCCTGGATCGAATGGTCCCGCAACTGGGACGGGACGCCGGCGGAGTGGCTGGTCGCGGTGGAAGAGCGGGATTGGGAATCGGTTAACCAGTTCTGGAAAGGCGATTGGGCCGGGATGACGAAGGGAAGAATTCCGGTAAGGACGGTAATGCAGGCCGGGATCAGTGGGTCCGCGGTGGCAAATTGGAACGCGGCTGCAAGGTTCAGCGTGGGCGCGTTGCTGATCATGGGCGCGGACGACTTCATGGCGCCGCCGCATTGGGATACCGAACTGCTGCGGGTGATGGGGAGTTGCGATAAACGAGAATTCGTCATCCATGTGAACACAAACAGCTCGCGGGACAATGAACTGATGTCGCATGTGTTCATGAGCCGCGCGGTGTTTGAGCGATGGGGCTACTTTCTGTATCCGGGCTACGCGCAGATGTTTTGCGACGACGACGCGACGGCGCACGCGAAGGCCGAGAAGTTAGTGATCCGGGCCCCGCACCTGGTCTTCGAGCATCAGCACTTCACGCTCGGAAAAAGGGCGCGCGACGCGGTTTATGCGCACGGAAACCGGCCGCAGGCCTTCCAGGAAGGCAACGCCCTTTTTCTCCGGCGGCGGAAAGGCGGTTTCGTGGACTAAACCCGTCTGCCGAGGTGCATGACAAGACTTGCTATAAAGAGAATCACGAAGAGGAAGAAAAGGATCTTGGCGACACCCGCGAATGCCACCGCTACACCACCAAAGCCCAATAGGGCCGCCACCAAAGCTATCACCAGAAAGACCAGCGCGTAATAAAGCATTTTCTAATATACCCCCCGGTGTACGCTGTTGCAGGTTGAATGCCATCGACTCGCGGGACTTAAAAGTCCCGCCGGCACGCTAAAGCGTGCGCCACGGGTGTACTGCACGCCACAACGCCCCGCGCGCTGTACGGTTCGTATCTTGTTCTTTTAGCATCCGGATGACAATGGTAACAGGAGAGATACAGGCATGGACCTTACTAAACTAAGAGGAAGATCCGCTATGCAGTGGTGGGTATCGGCAGCATTGCGCAGGAAGCGGTGCTGCCCGCCTTTCAACACGCGCAGAACTCGGAGTTAACGGCACTGGTCTCCGGCGACCAGGCGAAACGCGAGGCAATCGGAAAGCAATACGCGCTTAGCCGCACTTATACTTACGAACAATTCGGCGAGTGCCTGGCGAGCGGGAATGTGGATGCGGTGTACATTGCGCTGCCCAATCACTTGCACCGGCAATATGCAGAAGCGGCCGCCAGGGCCGGCGTGCACATTCTCTGCGAGAAGCCGCTGGCGCAGAACGAGAGCGAATGCCGCAAAATCATCGAGGCCGCCCGGGCCGGGGGCGTCTATCTAATGACCGCCTACCGATTGCATTTCGAAGAGGCCAACCTGGCGGCGGTGGCTGCCTGCGAATCCGGCAGACTGGGGGATGTACGGATCTTCCAGTCGGTCTTCTGCCAGCAAGTGGAAGAGGGCAATATCCGGCTGGCCAACGATATCGAGCAGGGCGGGGGACCGCTGTTCGATATGGGTGTTTATCTAAGTATAGGCACTTGGCCGAGATTGGCAATGGCGGCGGGGTGTGCACAGCGCACCTTGTGATATGCTCTCGTCTGAATGGGCATGGGGCTAATAAAGAAATCGCTGGTGGTCGTGGCTATCTTCTCCATCGGCCCTCTTGTGGGGTTGGCAAGCAACGAGCTTGCCATGAGAAAACTAAAATCACGGTTCGAAGAGACGCGGGCCGCGATGGAAGCGCAGATGGGCTCGACGATATTTGGAGAGAAAACCAGCGATCTTGAAATGTTGCAGAATATTGACGCGTTCTGCGCAGCCCTGCCGGACAGATTGGATGACGCTACCGTGTGCGGAGCGCAGAAGAAAGCTAAAGAGGGCAGGGGTTCTCTAATGGCGGCGTTGGCATTGACACCGGCAGTGCCATTACTGTTGCTTGGTGCTGGCCTCATACTCAAAATACCAGAACATAAGAGGAACAAGATCGCCAAGGCAGTGCTTTGGCTGATCCTGAAATCGGTCAACAAGATACTCGCCTTGAAGAATGTGGTATTGGCATACTCGATATCGTATAGCGTGAATAGCATTATCAGCATTGGAGCGTTCATCGTCGGCCTCGTGGTGTGGAGCATTATTTTCGGAATGGAAGCCGTTACTACGGAATGGTTCACCAAAGGAAAACTTACGGTCGAAGCTAAGTTGGAACCGGAAAAGGAAGGGGCAACGTAACTGAGATAATATTACCCCTCAATCCAGTGGATCTTCGGCAGCTCCAAGCCCTGATTTGCAAGCCCCTGGAGCAAGTAAGTAAGGCCGTCGCACAAGTCATCGTGCGACTCAACCCCCAGATTGAACACCTGGCCCAAGAGCTGCTCGCACCCGCTCCGTGGGAATAGCACAGTGCCGTTCTTGATATATGGCGCAACGACCTGCAACCGGCTGCGCTTGTCCTTCACCGGTGTCATCGGAACGACCGGCAAGAGCGCGCGCTCCATTTCCTGGATCGCCGCCTTCTGGAACTGCACGTCCTCCACAAAAAAGATGTTGGCGTTTATTGCATTAACGCGGCGCGGTATTTGTTCCGCGACGAGCCGGTTGAAGCGATTGCGCTCCGCGGAAACGGCGGGGCCAGGCGATTCGAGAAGACCGAGGAAATGGTCAGCGTGGTCCTGCGGTTTCCAAAAGACAGGCTGGCCAGTTTTACAGTCAGTTTCGGCGCGGCTCCCGTGGGGCGTTACACGGTCATTGGCACGAAAGGCATGTTGACCCTGGATCCATCCTACGAATATGCGGCCGATATTCGGCTGCGCGTGACCACGGACGGCAACACGAATGAACGCATTTTCCCGCGCAGCGACCAATTCGCGCGCGAGTTGATTTATTTTTCCGACTGCATCCTGAACCAGCGCGCGCCGGAACCTTCCGGCGAGGAAGGCCTGATCGACGTGCAAATCGTGCGCGCCGCCCAGCGTGCGTGCGATGCAGGGCGCGCGGTGCCGATCGAAGCGGTGCATCCCCGGATGCGGCCGGAACCGGATCAGCAGATGCATCAACCGCGGGTGAAGGAACCGGAATTACTGCATGCCAAGATGCCTTCCGGCGCGAAGAAGAAAGAGTAATCAGGTGGGGCGGGCAATTCTGCCCGCAGCCGCCTTTTTAGGCGGCTGGACCCGCTGGAAAGCGGGTCCGCGGGCTGGATAGCCCGCCCCACAGTCAAGCAATGATGATCAAAGGTGGATCGTTCCGAGCAGCAACAGAATGATCACGATTACCAGAATGGTTCCGAGGCCTCCGCTCGGGTAATAACCCCATCCACGGCTATAGGGCCACGCCGGGACAGCGGCGAAGATCAGAATCACCAATAGGATCAAAAGTAACATAGGCTTTCGCTTCTCCTCCGCAGGTAGAAAGGCACTCCGGCTTCCAGCGCGAAAAACAGTACGACTTACGGCGTGCCGGCGCGCTTCGATATCTTTTTCAGGTCTCGGACAAAATGCCGGTATGCGGCGCGGCGCTGGTCCGGGTCGGGCACGCGCAAGATGGCCGAGGGATGCACGGTGATGGTGACGTTTCCGAATTGCGGATGGGTGAAGAGACGGCCCCGTTCGGCTGAGAGCCAGGGAAGACAGGCTTCGATCTCCGCAACGGACGGTTTTTTGTGGATGCGGCGCTTGCCGCGCTCTTCAAACTTGAAATGCTTCACCGCGTTGGTGAGGTAGGCCTCCGCACGGGGGATGCCGGCGTCCGCTAAGGCGCGGTCCAGCAGCGCACCGGCAGAGCCCACGAAGGGTCTACCGGCGAGATCCTCGCGATCGCCCGGCTGCTCTCCGACCATGACGATACGGGCGGCCGGCGGACCTTCGCCGAGCACCGCCTGGGTCGCATGCCGATACAAATCGCATCCTTTACATCGCTGTACAGCCTGAGACAATTCCGGCAGAGTGGCACGTGCCGGGAGGAACGGGGCGGCGCCGAGCGATACCGGAGGGGGTGGGTGACGGGCGTTCATTTCCGGTATAGCCGCCGCAACTCGGTTTTCGCATCGGTGAGCACTCGTTTGCGATCGGCAGAAAGCTTCCTGCCTGCACGATTGATGTAAAAATTCAACATAGACATGGCCGACTGGAAGGGCGTCCCTTTGCGCCGCTGACTGCGGTCGGCCGATCGCTTGAGCGATTCCGCCACGGCGCGCGGGCTCTGGGAGGCGAAGACCATGGGCTCAAGGTCAAGTGCGTTGCTGCCGGTGGTCACACGTTGCGACCAGCGGGATGGAGAGGTGGAAGATGCTTGTGCCATACACTTTGAAGAGCAATTTCGCTACCGGCCGATGGCAGATTAACTGCTACGCCACAGGGGTATGATCAGAAAACTGAAAAGCGGCGAGTATCGTCTTTATTCGCGAAAACTGGATTCCAAGACGGGCAAGCGTAAGAACCTGGGTACCTTCGGCACACGGGAAGAGGCCGAGAAGCACGAGCGCGCGGTGCAATATTTCAAGCGTGCGCACGGCGCGGGGTGAAGTGGGACGATCAAAGCCCAAGTGGTTGATTCAAGGGTTATAGGTGGTGGGTAGTGGGTGGTGTTGTGGGTGATGGGTGATAGGTGCCGGGTTCTGGATGGTGTGTTATGCGGGGCGGGCCGGTTTTTTGGGGACAGATTGGGCGGACTGCTTGGGGTCGTTTGCCAGGTTGTCAAAGAGCAGGGGGCGGAGAGCTATCGGCTATCGGGATTCAGTGGGGCACAGGATAGCGGGGCGTTCGCGCCGCTGTGCGCCATGACATAGGCGGGCGGCGGGGGGAAGGGCGCTTGGGCCGGCTTCGGAACAGGCGTTGCGGCCGGTTTCAGGGGCTCGGTGTGCGGCTGCCCGGGCTGAACCGGCTTTTGGGCACGCTCTCTTTGCATCTCTTTCAGGTCACGCAGGGAACTGCTGAAAGAACGCTCCAGACGCGCGCGCTGCGAAGCGACGCGGTCGAGCAGGCCGGTTCGTTTGGATCCTGGCAGGGTGGCGGAATAGATCTCGCTTTCGCTCCGATCCACGCGCATGAGCAACCATTGAGCAATGGCCATCTGCTCCAGAAATATCCGTTCGGTGTAGGTTTGAGGCTGCCATTCGGCATGCAATCCGCCTGAAAGCTCTTGATATTCCGCGGGGTCTTCGTCAGAAAGCATGAGGCGGCGGGCGCGGAGGCCCCAGGTGAGGGCGTTCAGGCAGACGGTTTCCTTGCCTGCGGGAGTTTTCGGACCCGTTGACTGTTGCGCGTTCTGGAAGTTGGCTTGGTGCTGTTTAGTAGAGATTAACATGTGAATTTCCTTTTCGACTCGATTCTACAACCGAGGCGCGCGGGAATCACATCTGCAGGGAGGGTGGATATTCAGTAAGTTGTTTAGTTAGTGGGGGGCGGGGCGGGCCTATTTCTTTTTGGCGACGTGTGACTCGGATCGGGTCTGGAGACCTCCGCAGGCGTGGACGCCTGCCCCACCCCGCGTTTCCGGGCGCTGGCGTGGGCTTGGCGCGATAGGGCCTGGTGCGACGCGGCGGCGGTTCCCTCGTGCTGCAAGGCGGCGAGGGAAGCGCGCGACCGTTTCGGATTGGGCTTACGGCCGGTGGCCTTGGGCGCTTTCTTCCCAGGCGGCGGGGGAAGCTTTACCCCCGCCCGCCTCGCCTTGGATAATCCAATGGCGATCGCCTGCTTAGCCGAGCGCGCGCCATGCTTGCCTTCGCGCACGTGCTCGATCTCTTCACGCACGAATTCGCCGGCCTTTGTGGACGGCGATTTGTCCTTTTGCGCGCGCCGCAGGGTTTTCTTCTCCGGCATGGCTACAGTCCGCCGCCCCCGCGCTGGGTCTTGGTTTCCTGATACTCATCCCAATACGGAGTGGTGCCGTAGTATTGGTATAATTCAGACGCCCAACCCGTGTCCGCCATGTCGGGCCATTGGTTCTTGTCGAAGCCAGGAGCGTTCTCCAGGGTCTTTTTATCTACGTCCAGAATGAAGCACTTCTCGTCTTCGTCCACCTTAAGCGCATTCCAGGGCACGGCGAATAGCTTGTTCCCCATGCGCAGAATCCCGCCAAACGACAGCACCGCGTAGGCGACCCTGCCGGACGGGATGTCGATCATGATCTCGTCGAGTTTGCCGAGGTCTTCTCCCGCCGAGTTCTTGACGGCGTCTCCTGCCAGCGTGCTTGCCGCGAGTACGCGCCGATAGGGTTTTTCCGGGTCGGTTTTCTTGATCTTTCCGCGTTGTTGCATATAAGTTCTCCTAGTGGAAGTAACTTGCACCTTTGATGCCTTATCCAACTTCTGGTACGCGAACGCACCGTTGGTCAAGCGCCAACGGGCGCAGGAGAACGTCTGCTACGGCGGATCCAGCCATAAACCGAAAGCACGCTTCCCACGATGCAGAAAATTATCAACCCGATGAGAAATCCTTGCACGATAGGATTCTTGAGCCATCTGAGGATATGCGATCCGAATCGCATGGCGAGGAGCCCCACGATGGTGAAGCGAACCATGCGCGAAATTCCCACGATCACCACCATGCGTTTACGGGAATACTGCAGGGCGGCGGCCGCCATCACGAAAGCGGTGAAGGGAAATGGGGGCGGCATCAACGAGGCGATGGCCAGGGCTTTACCGGCGTTCTCGCGCACCTGGGCTTCGACGCGCTTCACGCGGCGCGCCGGAAGGTGTTTTTCGAGACCTTGCGCGCCTAGCGGACGCAAGGTCACGTCGATCAACAGGCAGCCCAATACGGAACCTATGGTAGACATGGCCGCGTAGTAAAGCATGTTCGCCGCATGGGGATGGCGCGCCGTCAGAGCCACTACCAGCAGGTCGTTGCCCCATGGTGCGAATAAGAACGATGAATCGAGGATGCCCAGGATCAGAAGTCCGACGCCGCCGAATTTTAGTACAAAGACGAACAGCCAGGATGCAAAACGCATGCGGTGGGTTAACAGGCAAGTGGGGGGCCGATGGCGGCAGGAGCGGGTTCTGGAGAACCCGCGCAGGCGTAGACGCCTGCCCCACGAGCCACGAGCGAGCAGTGACCTTTATCGTACGCATTGAGATTGTCAGCACACTGGTTCTCGCTTAGAATGAAGCGGGGGATATGAGAGAGGGGTCGCCACACCCGCGGGGAGCCGCTTGGGATGGAAGGGGAACCAACTTCGCGGTATTTTCCGCGAATGCCACCAAGGTGGAAGTGTGTATCTTCGATCCCGACGGGCACCGCGAGTTACAGCGGGTGGCGTTGCCGGAGTATACAGACCAGATCTGGCATGGTTACCTGCCCGGGATCCGTCCGGGCACGCCATATGGCTTACGGGTGCATGGGCCGTACGAACCCAGCGCGGGCCATCGATTCAATGCCAATAAGCTATTGCTCGACCCGTACGCCTGCGCCTATCTCGGCGCTTTGACATGGGACCCGGCGATCTTCGGGTATCACATGGAATCGGCGGACGATCTGACTTTCGACGAGCGCGACAGCGCGCCGTTCGTGCCCAAGTGCCTCGTGGTAGACCCGATTTTCGATTGGGCAGGGCCCCGGGACCGCACCCGGATTCCCTGGGACGACACCATCCTGTACGAGCTACACGTGCGCGGATACACGATGCGGCATCCGTCGGTTCCCGAGAAACTACGGGGCACTTACGAAGGCCTGGGTAGGAAGGAGGTGCTGAGCTACATTAAATCGCTCGGAGTCACCTCGGTGGAGCTACTGCCCATACACACGTTTATCAACGAACATCACCTGGTGGAAAGGGGACTTTCCAATTACTGGGGGTACAACAGTATCGGCTATTTCGCGCCGGAGCCGCGTTATGCCGCGGATGCCCAGGAAAGCCTGCGCGAATTCAAAGAGATGGTGGCAAGGTTCCACGAGGCCGGGCTGGAAGTGATCCTGGACGTGGTTTACAACCACACGGCGGAAGGCAACGAGTTGGGCCCGACGCTGTCTTTTAAAGGAATCGATAACGCCAGCTATTACCGGTTGATCGCCAACGACCAACGGCATTACATCAACGATACGGGTACGGGGAATACGCTGAATCTGAGCCACGCGCGGGTGATCCAGATGGTGACGGACAGCCTGCGATATTGGGTGCAACTGGCGCACGTGGACGGCTTCCGGTTTGACCTGGGCACGATTCTGGCGCGCGAACCGAACGGCTTCGATAACCAGAGCGGGTTCCTGAAGGCGGTCAGCCAGGATCCGGTTTTGGGCTCGATCAAGCTCATCGCGGAGCCATGGGATTGCGGGCCGGGCGGGTATCAAGTGGGCGCTTTCCCACCCGGGTGGGCCGAATGGAACGACAAATTCCGCGATACGGTACGCGATTTCTGGCGGGGCGAGGCGCCATTGACAGCCTTGGCGGAACGGCTCTGCGCCTCGGCGGCGCTCTTCAACCATCAAGGGCGGCGGCCGTGGGCGAGTATCAACTTCATTTCGGCGCACGATGGCTTCACGCTGAAAGACGTAGTCTCCTACAACCAGAAGCACAACGAGACGAACGGGGATGGCAATCTGGACGGAACATCGGACAATCGCTCCTGGAATTGCGGTGTCGAGGGGCCTACGGACGATCCCGACATCAATGCCCTTCGCTGGCGGCAGACACGAAACATGCTCGCCTCACTTTTGTTGGCGCAAGGCACGCCGATGATGTTGGCGGGCGACGAATTCGGGCGGACGCAGAGCGGCAATAATAACGCCTACTGCCAGGACAACGATGTAGGCTGGCTGAACTGGGAGATTCGGGAGGACGGATGCGCGTTGATCCGTTTCGTGCAGCGGCTCACTTCACTCCGCCACCGGTATCCGATTCTGCGGCGCAATTTGTTTCTGAACGGAGAGTATATAGAAGAACTGGGAGTCAAGGACGTCACCTGGGTGCAAGCCAGCGGCGAGGAGATGGACGAGCAGCACTGGAACGACGGGAGCCTGCGCTGCTTCGGCATGCTGCTCGACGGGCGGGCGCAGACCACGGGAATCCGGCAGCGAGGGAAAGAGGCGACCCTGCTGATCGTGATCAACGGATATCCCGACGCGGTGCCGTTCACGCTGCCGGAATACAACGGAACCAGCCAATGGTGCCTGCTGGCCGATACGACCTTGCCGGATAAGGCCAGCGGGAAATTCGAGACTCGTGCGGAATTCAGCGCGGCGGGCCGCTCCGTGGCGCTGTTTTCAGCCGCGGCGGGTACGGCTTGAGGCGCGCGCACAGCATGCCTTTCGGCGCCGGGATGGTGACGGGCGGGGAGGCGCGGTTCCGTCTGTGGGCGCCCGCATGCGAGCGCGCCGGCTTAGAATTGGACGGCTCGGAGTCGCCGTTGCCGCTAACCCCGTTGGATGGCGGATGGCACGAGCTGACGACCCGGGCGAAACCCGGCGCGCGTTATCGTTTCGTGCTGGCGGACGGCACGCGCGTTCCCGACCCGGCATCGCGTTACCAGCCGGACGACGTACACGGAGCGAGCGAGTTGATCGAACCGCGATCCTGGGAGTGGAGGGACGAGGGATGGAACGGCCGTCCGTGGGAGGAGGCCGTGATCTATGAGCTGCACGCGGGCGCATTCACTCCGGAAGGCACTTTCACGGCGGCGATTTCGAAGCTCGACCATCTGGTTTCGTTGGGCATTACGGCGATCGAGCTCATGCCGGTGGGCGATTTTCCGGGCTCGCGCAATTGGGGGTACGACGGCGTGCTGCCGTATGCGCCCGATTCTTCCTACGGCCGGCCGGAGGATCTGAAGGCCCTGGTGGAGGCGGCGCACGCGCGCGGACTGATGGTGTTTCTGGACGTGATCTACAACCACTTCGGGCCGGACGGGAACTACCTGTGGCTTTACGCGCCGCAGTTTTTTACGGAGCGGCACAAGACCCCGTGGGGCGCGGGCATCAACTACGACGGGCCGCACAGCCGGCCGGTACGGGAGTTCGCGATTCACAACGCGCTTTATTGGATCGAAGAATTCCATCTGGACGGTTTGCGGCTGGACGCGGTGCACGCGATTGCCGATGATAGCCCGGTGGATATTTTGCAGGAGCTGGCGGAGCGGGTGCATGCCGCCGTCGGCGCGCGACAAGTGCACCTGGTGCTCGAAAACGACAGGAACGAGGCCCGGCGGCTGGTGCGGGATGACGGTGGGCGGCCGCGCTGGTTCACGGCACAATGGAACGACGATGTGCATCACGTGCTGCATACGGCTGCCACTGGGGAATCCGAGAGCTATTACGGCGCGTATCTTGGGGATACAAAGAAGCTGGGCCGCGCACTGGCGGAAGGCTTCGTGCGGCCGCGCGGCGAGCGAAGCGGGCATTTGCCTCCGAGCGCGTTCGTGGCGTTCATCCAGAATCACGATCAGATCGGCAACCGGGCCATCGGCGACCGGTTGAGCGCGGTAACGTCGCCCGCGGCCCTGCGCGCGGTGGCGGCGGTTTACCTGCTGCTGCCGCAGATTCCCATGTTGTTCATGGGCGAGGAGTGGAACGCGGCGCAGCCGTTTCCGTTTTTTTCGGACTTCGGCCCCGATCTGGCGGAGGCGGTGCGGAAGGGCCGGCGCGAGGAGTTTCCGGAACATCGCGGGGAAGTGCCGGATCCGCAAGCATACGGTACGTTCGCTTCGGCCAAGCTGCAATGGGAGGATCTGAAGCAGCCCGCGCACCAGGATTGGCTGGAATGGTACCGCCGGATTTTGGGGGTGAGGCGCGATGCGATCGTGCCAAAACTGGCGGGCATCGCAGGCTGCGCCGGCACTTTCGAGGTGGCCGGAGACGGCGCGGTCGTGGTGCGGTGGCGGCTGCAGGCGGGGGAACTCACGCTGGCGGCCAACCTTTCCGATGTGCCGGTAGCGGGGTTTCCCGCCAGCCCGGCGATAGTTTACTGGCAAGAGGGGCACGCCGGCAGTGACGGTGTCTTCGGACCCTGGACAGTGCGTTGGTCGGCATGATTCCGCGGGCTACATACCGGCTGCAGTTCAAGCAGGGGTTCGGCTTCGACGAAGCGGCGCAGTTGGCGCCTTACCTGGCGCGTCTGGGGATCAGCCACGTTTACGCGTCGCCGTGGCTGAAGGCGCGGACCGGAAGCACGCATGGATACGACATCGTGGATCACGATGCCTTGAATCCCGAGTTAGGCGACGGAGCGGCCTTCGAGCGTATGACGGCCGCCCTTAGAGATAACGGGTTGCGGCAGATTCTGGATTTCGTGCCGAACCACATGGGCGTGGGCGGATCGGACAACCCGCTGTGGCTGGACGTGCTCGAATGGGGTCCGGACTCGCCGCACGCGGGCTGGTTCGACATCGATTGGAATCCGGATCGCGACTTCCTGCAGAACAAGCTGCTGGTGCCGTTTCTGAAGGATCAGTACGGCGTGGAATTAAGCCAGGGAAGCCTGGCTTTGAAGTTTGACGAACAAGCGGGAACGTTCGCGGTCTGGCTATATGACACGCACAAGCTGCCGATATGCCCGTTGAACTACGCCCGGATTCTGGGAAATGCGCACGCGGAGCTGGAGCGCATCGGCGACGCCTTCACCAACCTCGCGGAATGGCGGCCACAGATTGTACGGGGCGCGGCCGATCTGAAGGCGCAATTGGCGCGCGCGGTCGAGGAGAACGAAGAGGTCCGCCAGGCGATCGCCGCCGCCGTGCACAGCCTGAATGGCACTCCGGGCGATGAGGCGAGCTGGCGCGAGTTGAACGCGCTGATCCAGGATCAGTACTGGCGCGCGGCGCACTATCGCGCGGCGGCGGACGATATCAACTACCGGCGTTTTTTCAACATCAACGAACTGGCGGGGCTGCGGATGGAACTGCCGGCGGTGTTCGAGCACGCGCATCGCCTGGTTTTCCGTCTGCTCAATGCCGGCGCGCTGGACGGGTTGCGCATCGACCACATCGACGGACTCCTGAATCCCAAGGAGTATCTGCGGCGATTGCGCGAACATATGCCGGAGGATAGCTACCTGGTGGTGGAAAAAATCCTGGCGCAACACGAATCGCTGCGCGAGGATTGGCCGGTGGAAGGTACCACCGGTTACGAGTTTGCCAACCTTGCGACCGGGCTGCTGGTGAATCCGGCGGGCGAGGAAAGCCTGACGCGAGCTTACGTAGAGTTCACCGGGGAGCGCCAGGCATTCGCGCGGATCTTGCGTGATTCGAAAATGCGCATCATGCGCAACGAAATGGCCAGCGAGCTGAACGCGCTGGCGCGCGACGTAGCGCGCGTGGCACACCAGAACCCGCGGACCGCCGATTTTACGGTGAATATCCTGCGGCGGGCGCTGCGCGAAGTGATCTCCTGTTTTCCGGTCTACCGGACCTACGTGGACAACCAGGGCGCGCCCACGGAAGCAGACCGGCGGGATCTCGATTGGGCCATTAAGCAGGCGCGCGGGAACGAAACGGATGTCGATCCCAGCGTATTCGATTTCATCTACCAGGTTCTATCGGGAGACCTGGTGAAGGAACCTCGCAGCGGCTTCAGCCGTTATACGGTGCTGCGGTGTGCGATGAAACTGCAACAGTATAGCGGTCCGGTGATGGCGAAAGGTCTGGAGGACACCGCATTCTTCCGGTACAATCGCCTGATCGCCTTAAACGAAGTGGGCGGCCATCCGGATAGATTCGGTGTGATGCTCTCCGCCTTTCACCGGGCCAACGCGCAGCGCGCGAAACGGTGGCCGCACTCCATGTTGGGCACTTCGACGCACGATAGCAAGCGCGGTGAAGACGCGCGCGCGCGCCTGGCGGTGCTATCGGAAATACCGGACGAATGGGCGCAGCAGGTGCAGATTTGGAGCCGGATCCTGCGTGCGCGCATGGGGGACGTGGAAGGCACGGCGCCGCCGGACCGCAACGACGAATACGTGTTTTACCAACTGCTGGTGGCCACCTGGCCCGCGGAATTGACGGGGACCGCCGCGCTGGACGCCGAAGCGGTGGGGCGATACACGGAACGGCTGCGAAACGCGATGCTGAAGGCGGTGCGTGAGGCGAAAGTGCGTTCGACCTGGGAATCGCCCAATACGGCGTACGAGGACGCGCTGGTGAGCTTCGTGAATCAATCGCTCGACAGCGAGCGGTCGCCCAATTTTCTGGCTGCGTTCCTGCCGTTCCAGGAGCGCGTCGCCAGATTGGGCGCGCGCAACAGCCTGGTGCAGACTGTCCTGAAATCGACGGTGCCCGGCGTGCCGGATTTTTATCAGGGCGCGGAGTTGTGGGACCTGAGCATGATGGATCCCGACAACCGGCGCCCGGTCGATTACGCGGGGCGTGTCCGTATGCTGGCCGAATTGACGGAGGGAAGGCCCGAGTGCGCCGCGGCGCTGCTGGAACAGTGGCGCGACGGACGGATCAAACTGTCGGTGATTGCTAAGATTCTGGCGTTTCGCCGCGATCACGCGGAGTTGTTTACGGCCGGTAGCTACGAGCCGCTGAGCGCGGAGGGCGGCAAGCAGGACCATGTCTGCGCGTTAGTCCGGCGGAATGACGATGAAGCCGTGGTGGTGGCTGCCGCGAGATTCCCGGCGGCGCTGGAGGCCGCGCCCGATTGGGGCGGGACCTTAATTCCGCTTCCGGAGGCGCTGCAGCGGATTGCGTGGCGGGATATTCTGACGGGTGCGGAGATGGGATGCTCCGGCGGCGGATTGCCGGCGCAACGGGTGTTTCAGTATTTGCCGGTGGCGGTGCTGGCGGCCAGAGCCGGCTGAAAGCCGTGGTGGGGCAGGCGTCTACGCCTGCGGAGGGTCTCCAGACCCGATCCTTTGGCGAGCGTAGGCTCGCCGCATGGCGAACTGAAGCTCGCCGTCGCGGGACTTAAAAGTCCCGCCAGCACGCTGAAGCGTGCGCCACAGTTGCCGCGGCGCTCTGTAAGTGCCCTTACCCTGGTATCAGACGTGCTGTCCCTCACGCGATATGGCGTCTCGCGCTCCGCTGTCCCGCCTGCTCTTTGTTTTCGCCATCGCTGCAATGCTCAATGCCGCCGACCTTACGCAACCTGCCGAGTATGAAGGCAAAACTGTGATCGGGGTGCGCTTCGATCCCGTCAATCAACCCCTGGCATCGGCCGATCTCACGCGCGCGCTGGCGGTTTCTCCTGGGGCTCCTTTGCATCTAGCCACGGTCCGCGCGGCCATCAAACGGCTCTACGGAACCGGCGCTTATTCCAACATCGAGGTGGACACCGCGTCCGCGCCGGGCGGAGTGAACCTGGTCTTCCGCACCACCAGTCAATGGTTTGCCGGGCCGGTGGATGTAAAGGGGAAGGTGCACTTGCCGCCGAATTCGGACCAGTTGGCGAACGCGGCGCGCATCGATATGGGCGCGCCGTTCAGCGACAGCGACATCGATGCGGCGGTCGAAAAGCTGCGCAACGTGCTGCAGCACAATGGGCTCTATCGGGCCACCATAAAGCCGGAGGTGGTGCGCGATCCGCAGCACCAACAGGTCTCCATCACATTCGAGGTCAACTCCGGCAAGCGCGCCCGCCTCACTCTTCCCAATGTGACCGGAGACACTAAGATTCCCGCGGCAAAAGTGGCGCGCTTAGCGAAGTATAAGGAAATTCTCTTCTTCCCCTGGAAGGAGGCTACCCAGGCAAACGTGGATAGCGGCTTGCAGAACATTAGTAAGAAATACGAAAAGCAGGACCGCCTTACCGCCTCGGTGACTCTTGATCACACCGATTACCTGGCCGCCGAGAACCGCGTTCAGCCGACCATCAAGGCGGATGGCGGTCCCAAGGTCAAGATCGATGCCGATGGCGCCAAAGTCTCCAAAGGTACCTTAAAGAAGTACGTGCCGGTGTTCGACGAAGGCACCGTCAATCAGGACCTTCTGGTCACCGGCGCGCGGAATCTGCGCGACTACTTCCAGAGCCGCGGCTACTTCGATGTGCAGATCGGGCTGGCTTCCGAGAACACCAAGGCGGATCTGGAAACGATCACTTACAAAGTCAGTCTGGGCGCCGCGCATCGCGTGGTCAGGTTGACCGTCACAGGCAATCGTTATTTCACAACAGCCGAGATCCGTGAGCGAATGTTTCTGCAGCCGAAAGGCTTTATCCGGTTGCGGCATGGACGCTACAGCCAGAGCTTTGCCACCCGCGACGGCGAGTCGATTCAGGCCCTCTATCGCGACAGTGGATTTCGCGATTGCCAGGTGGCCACCAGTACGGTCGATAACTACCGGGGTAAGCGGGGCGATGTAGCCGTTACAGTCAACATCAAAGAGGGCCCGCAGTACCTGGTATCGAACCTGGCGGTGAATGGCATCACGCTGAAGAACAAAGAGGCCATCCTTTCCGCGCTGACTTCCTCAGCGGGGCAGCCGTACAGTGAAACTTCGGTGGCCGAGGACCGCGACTACATACTGACTCAATATCAAGCCGCCGGATATCCGGACGCGCAGTTCGAGTCGCACTCGACGCCGGCCGGTCCGCATGAAGTAAATCTCGAATACAAGGTGACGGAGGGCGTGCCGCAATACGTGCGCGATGTTTTGATCTCCGGACTGCGCACTTCGCGTCCCCGGCTGGTCGATCCTTTGATCACGCTGCATGCCGGCGATCCTTTGTCATGGGCCGAGATGGGCAATGTGCAGCGCCGTCTCTACAACCTTGGCGTTTTCGATAAGGTGGATACGGCCATACAGAATCCGGACGGCGACGACCAGGAGAAATACGTCGATTTGCATGTCGTGGAGGGCCATCTGTATAGCATGGCCGTGGGCGTAGGCGCGGAGATCGCCAAGATCGGCGGCAGCGCCACTAGTATCAGTAATCCCACCGGAGTCACCGGGTTTGCGCCGCGCTTCGATCTGCAACTCAGCCGGCTGAACCTGTGGGGGCTGGATCAGAGCGTCGTCTTCAATGGCCGGTACTCCACGCTGGATCGCCGCCTCGCGCTGAGCTACGTGGTCCCGCATTTCCACAACACGCAGGGCCGCGATATCACGGTGACCGGTCTATACGACGATACGCGCGATGTGCTGACATTCACGGCGGTCAGGCTGCAGGGCGCCGTCCAGGCTTCGCAGCGCCTGAGCAAAGCGACCAAGCTGCTTTTTCGCTACTCCTGGACGCATGATCAGATCGACCAGAGCACGCTGAAGATCGACCCGCTGCTGATTCCGCTCTACTCGCAACCGTCGCAAGTGGGGCTATTCGGAATCAACCTGGTTGAGGACCGGCGCGACAATGCGGCGGATGCGCATCGCGGCATTTATAACAGCCTGGATGTGTCGTTGGCCTCGCACGCCTTTGGCGGCAATAAGAACTTCGCGCGCTTTCTGGGCCGCAACTCCTATTACAAGAAGCTGGTGGGAAATCTGATCCTCGCCAGCAATACCGAATTCGGTGTGATCCGTCCTTTCAGCACGGACGGCGTCGCCACCAGCGAATACGTTCCGCTGCCGGAGCGCTTCTTCGGGGGCGGCGATTCCACCATGCGCGGATTTCCGATGAACCAGGCCGGTCCGCGCGATCCCGACACAGGCTTTCCGCTGGGCGGCAATGCGCTGCTGTTTCATAGCACGGAACTGCGTTTTCCGCTAATTGGCGACAACATTTACGGCGTCGTCTTCCACGACATGGGCAACATCTATAGCAGTCTGGGCAGCATCTCGTTCAGCGTGCACCAGAACGGCCTGACCGATTTCAATTACATGGTGCATGCGGCGGGCTTCGGAATTCGATACCAGACGCCGCTAGGGCCCATTTTGATCGACTTGGCGTACAGCATTAATCCGCCCACTTTTAATGGACTTTCAGGCACTTATGATCAGCTTCTTTTTGGCGGCGCGGTTAAGACGGTACAGAGCGTCAGCCATTTTCAATACTTCTTTTCTATTGGGCAGGCTTTTTAACATGATGAAAAACCAAATTGTGGGGCGGAAGCCGGCTGAAAGCCGGCTGCGGGCAGGATTGCCCGCCCCACTATGCTTGCTCCTGGTGGTGCTTTGCGGGGTCTGCGCGGCCGGCGTTGTGGACCGGGTCGCTATCGTGATCGGAAAGCAAGTGGTAACCGAGAGCGAGGTATTGGATGATCTGCGCCTGACCGAGTTCATCGACAACGAGCCGTTAGACCTGGGCCCCGCCGCGCGGCGAACGGCCGCCGAGCACCTGGTAGACCAGGCACTGATCCGCCAGGATCTGGAAATGACCGGTTACAGCGAGCCTCCCGCCAGCGAGTCCGATACGCTACTGCGCAAGTTCCGGCAAAGCCGTTTCCACTCTCTAGCCGGCTATCGCGCCGCGCTGGGAAAGTACGGCATCACCGAAGAGCAATTGAAACAGCGCCTGCTGTGGCAACTGACGGCCGTGCGCTTCGTGGATTTCCGCTTCGGTTCGGGACAGCCCGAAGGCGACGCGCAATCCGCCGACCGCGCGACGGCCGACGCGCCCGCCAGCAGCGTCGACCAACAGATGGAGGCCTGGCTGAAGCAGGCGCGCGCCGATACGAAGGTGGTTTTCCAGCCGGAGGCGTTCCAATGACGCGCGGCCGGAAAATCGTCGCCATCACCGCCGCCAGCCTGGCCGGGCTCGCCGTTATCGTCTTCATCGCGGGAATTCTGATCGTGCAGACGGACTGGTTCCGCAATATGGTGCGCGGAAAGATCGTGGCCGCGGTGGAAGACGCGACCGGCGGTAAGGTGGACATCGCTTCATTCAATTTCGATTGGCGCCATCTGCGCGCCCAAGTGCGCGGATTCGTCGTCCACGGGCTGGAAGCGCCCACTGCCGCGCCGCTGCTGCGTGCCAACCTGGTCGAGATCGACCTGAAGCTGTTATCGCCTTTCCGGGGCTTTGTGGATCTGGCATACCTGCTGGTGGATACGCCGCAGGCCAACCTGATCGTCTACCCCGACGGCCGCACCAACATGCCCGCGCCGAAAGTCGCGCCAAAAAGCAATGGCAAGACCGGCGTCGAGAGCATCGTCAACCTGGCTATCGGCCGGTTCGATTTGCGCAACGGGGCGCTGACGTTCGCCGATCGCAAGTCGGCGCTCAACGCCAGCGGCGCGAACCTGCGCGCCCAATTGGGATACAACGTACTGGCTTCCAGTTACAGCGGAGAGATCGACATCGATCCGTTGTACATTCAGTCCGGCGGCAATCCGCCGCTGAATGTGAACGTGAAACTGCCGGTGACCATCGAGAAAGACAAGATCTCTCTAGCGAATGCACAGCTTAGTACGCCGGAGTCGCAAATCCAGATATCCGGGTCCATGGACCACTTGATCGCGCCGCGCACCACCGCGCATGTGAACGCCAAGGTGGCTCTCGATGAAATCAAGCGTGCCATGGGGCTGGCGATGCCGCTCAATACCGCGCGCGGTCCGCGTTTCGTCACGGCCGATATCTCGGGTTCCATGGACGATGCGGCGATCCGGATTCAATCCGCGCACGTGGCGCTGGGCCGCAGCGATCTGCAGGCTTCCGGCACACTACAGGACACGAATAGCACGGCCGGTGTGCAGTTCCGTTCGACTCTGGCGCTGGGTGAAATCGGCACGCTTTTCCGCGTGGCGGCCCGGCCCGAGGGCACCGTGAACGTGAACGGCAGTGCCGCGCTGGATGCGCACGCCGGCTACCGCGTGGCCGCCAACCTTGCGGCGCGGGGAATCGCCTTTCGGCAGGGGAGCACACGTATCGGCGACGTCAGCCTGGATACGGCGATTGCCGCCGATCCCCAGCGCATTGAGCTTTCGGGCTTGCGTCTGGCCGCGCTGGGCGGCAGTTTCACCGGGTCCGCGGACGTGGAAGAACTGGCGCAGTTTCACTTGACCGGCAGCCTGCGCAATTTCGATATCGCGCAGGTGGGGCGGGTCTTTCTGGCGCGCGGACTTGGCTATGACGGCATCGTCTCAGGCCCCGTGCAGGCCGCCGGCAGCCTCCGCGATACTTCCACGTTGATGGCCAAAGCGAACCTCGGGATTCGACCCGGCACGCGCGGTATTCCGGTGTCCGGGCACCTGGGCGTCGACTATGACGGTCGCGCGGGCACCCTTAATCTGGATCATTCCCACCTGGCGCTCCCGCACACTTCCGCCGAACTCAGCGGCTCTTTGGGAAGGCAGATACAGGTCCGGGTGACCGTGCGCGATTTTGCCGATTTTCAGCCGGTCGCGGCGATCCCGGTGACCTTTACGGGCGGCGGCACCGGCGGCGGCAGCGCCACCCTGAACGCCAATGTGACCGGCAGCCTCAGCGCGCCGCGCATCGCCGGGCAGGTGACGGTCACGAACTTCGCGGTGACTGGCCGTGCTTTCACGCGGCTTACGGCCACGCTGGATGCATCTCCATCCTCTGCCGCGGTGAAGGACGCGGTGCTGAGCCGGGGAGCGCTGCAGGCGCAATTCTCCGCCGCCGTCGGTTTGCACAATTGGACGCCGGAAAACTACGAACCGCTGCAGGCCGACATGGTCATCCGCAACGCCGACCTTTCGGATGTGCTGGCGCTGGCGGGACAAGGGGGCTTTCCCGCCACGGGCGCGCTGGCGGCGGATGCCCACCTGAATGGTACGGTCGGCTCACCCGCGGGGTCGGCCAATGTCAGCGTGAACCACGGTACGCTGGAAGGAGAGGCGTTCGATACCTTTGCCGCGCGCGCGGTTCTGGGCCGGACCGAGATCGACGTGCCCACCTTCAGCATGGTGGCGGGGCCGTCGCGGCTGGATGCCACGGCCAGCTATCGGCATGCGGTCAACGACATGCAGCGCGGGGAGCTGACGGCCCACGTGGCCAGCAACCAGGTACAGCTGGCGCGTTTCCAGTCGCTGGTGAAAGACCGCCCAGGCCTGCGTGGGATACTCAATCTGGATGCCGGTGTCACCGCCGAAGTCTCCCGGCCGGCGGCCGAAACCGAAATTCAATTGACCGCGCTGAACGCGAATATGGCGGCGCACAATCTCGAAATGCAAGGCAAGTCACTGGGCGATTTCACGGCGGCCGCCTCTACGGCCGGCTCAACCCTTCACTACAACGTCGATTCCAACTTCGCCGGATCGAGCATCAAGGTAAATGGGCAATCCTTACTTACGGGCGATCACCAGACTAGCGCCACAGCCAGCATCGCGAACCTTCCCATCGATCGTGCCCTGGCGCTGGCCGGGCGCCGCGATCTGCCCGTCAAGGGCATGCTCACCGCCAACGCCCAACTGAGCGGCACACTGCAGAATCCGCAAGGCAGCGGTACGTTGAGCATTGCCAACGGTTCCGCGTACAACGAGCCGTTCACGCGTGTGCAGGCGTCGGTCAACTACACGCCGGTCGAGATCGAACTGACCCAGTTCCGCGTTGACGACGGCGCGTCGAACCTGGAGGTAAGCGGCAGTTTCAGCCATCCCGCGGGCGACCTGCAGGACGGCCAGGTTCGATTCCGCGCGCGCAGCAATCAGATCCAACTCGCGCGGATCCATACGGTGGCGGAAGCGCGGCCGGGGCTCGCAGGGGCCGTGCAACTCACCGCGGATTGCGCCGCGACCCTCAATCGCAACGCTGCCCCGACCCTATCCGAGCTGAACGCGCAACTCTCCGCGCACAATTTGAGCGTCGATAGCCGGCCACTGGGGAATCTGACGGCCACGGCCGAAACGCGCGGGAAGGCGGTGGCTTTCACCCTGAATTCCGATCTGGCCAAAGCGCACATCAACGGCTCCGGCCGCCTGGAGATGGCCGCCGGATACCCGATCGACGGCAAGCTCAGCTTCAACGGCGTGACATGGTCCGGCTTGAGCCCATTGCTGACCGGCAAAGCCCAGGCCTTCGACGCTTCGCTCGATGGGCAAGTCACGGTGTCCGGCCCCACGGCTAATCCGGATGCTTTGCGCGGCGATCTGCAACTGACCAAGCTGGAGGCGCACTCGATCTCGACCGGCACGGCCAAAGCCCCGCGCGTCAGCTTCGAGATCCACAATTCCGGTAACATCGAGGCTGCGCTGGCCAACTCGATCGTGACCGTGAAGAGTTTCCGGGTGACCGGGCCGTATGCGAATCTGGCGATCAGCGGCAGCGCGGCCCTCCGGAACGCAGGGGGCCAGCCGCAGCCCCTGAACCTGCAGGCCAACGGCAGCGTCAAGCTCGAAATGCTGGAAGCGTTTGACCCGGATATCTTCTCTTCCGGCGCGGTCACGCTGAACGCGTCGGTCTCCGGCAGCTCGGACAAGCCCGTGGTGCATGGCCGGCTGCAACTGCAGAATGCATCGTTCAACATGATGAGTTTGCCCAATGGACTTTCGAACGCCAACGGGACCGTGAATTTCAACGGCTCGGAGGCCGTGATCGAGAATCTCACGGGCCAGACCGGCGGCGGGAAGGTGACCCTCGCAGGTTTTGTCAGCTATGCCGGGCCCGAAATCCATTTCCGCATACAGGCTAACGGCTCGCACGTGCATGTGAATTATCCCGACAGCGTCACGACCGAGGCGAATGCGCGCCTCACGCTGGCCGGCACCGAATCGCGGAGCCTGCTCTCGGGCAACGTGACGGTCCTGAGCGTGGCGATCCACTCGCACGGCGATATTGGATCGATTCTCACCTCCGCGGCGACGCCGCCTTCCACGTCGGCGCCCAGCACAGGACTGCTGGCCGGGGTGCGCTTCGACGTACGCATCCAGACCTCAACCGGTATACAGTTTCGCAGCGACCTGGCGCAAAATTTGCAGGCCTATGCCGAACTTTCCCTGCGCGGCAGCCCGGACAATCCCGGGATGCTGGGCCGGCTGTCGGTCAATTCCGGCGACCTGGTTTTCTTTGGCGCCACATATACCGTCGATCAGGGTACGATCACGTTTTCGAATCCCAACAAGATCGATCCCATCGTCAATCTCAACCTGGAAACCTCGGCCCAAGGGGTGGACGTCACCATCAATGTCGCCGGCCCCATGGACAAACTGAAGCTGACGTACCATTCCGATCCGCCGCTCGAATTCCAGCAGCTCGTGTCGCTTCTGGCGGCCGGCAAAACGCCGACTACGGACCCCGTCATCGCCTCTCAACAGCCGCCGGCGCCGGAGCAGAATATGGAACAGGCGGGCGTTTCGGCGGTGCTGGGACAGGCCGTTGCCAACCCCATTTCCGGCCGTCTGCAGCGGCTTTTCGGCGTGAGCAAGATATCCATCGATCCGCAGATCGTGGGCACTACCAGCAACAACCCGCAGGCCACTCTGACGTTGCAGCAACAGGTCACCCACAACATCACGTTTACCTATATCCAGGACGTGAGCCAGAGCACCCCCAGCGGGATCCGCGTCGAATGGACCATCAGCCCGCAGTATTCGGTGGTTGCCCAGCGCGATATTTACGGCGAATTCGCCATCGATTTGTTCTATAAGAAGCGGTTCCACTGAGCGGAACGGAACGTGCTCGCGTAAAGGCGGGGATAAAGCCGTGCGCCCCGACCGAACCCACATCCTCGAGCCAGGCGGGACCGAAGTAGCGACGAGCGCGGGGGGTGCGCGCCGGTACCGGAAACCGATCGGATCTTTACGCTGGTCCGACGTGAAGGTCCTGCTCGGGGAAAGCGTCAGCGCCTGGAGCCGGCACAATGCCCCCAGGCTGGGCGCCGCGCTGGCTTTCTATACGCTCTTCTCGCTGACGCCGCTTTTGCTGGTGATGGTTAGCATTGGCGGGCTGGTGTTCGGGCAGAGGGCCGCCGAAAGCCAGATTGTGTGGCAAGTGACGAACCTGGTCGGGATCACGGGCGCCGCCGCGATCGAGGCGATTTTACAAGGCACGCGCAATACGACGCACGGGATTCTGGCTTCGATCGTAGGATTTGGGACCCTGGTGCTGGGCGCGTCGGCGGTGTTCATTGAATTGCGCGACGCACTCAACACGATCTGGGAAGTCAGTCTGCCCCAGGTAACCGGGTTCAAAAGCATTGTCAACATTATCAGGGAGCGGTTATTCTCATTCGGGCTGGTGCTGGCGATCGGCTTTCTGTTGCTGGTCTCGCTGGCCGTGAGCGCCTCGCTGGCGGCGCTGGGAAGATATGCCGCGAATCTCGTGCCCCTGCCGGAAAGCGTTCTCCAAGTGGCTAACAGCCTCGTTTCATTCGCCGTGATTACGGGGCTGTTTGCCGCAATTTACAAGGTGATCCCGGAGGTGCGGATCGAGTGGCGCGACGTCTTTCTGGGCGCGGCCGCCACATCGGTTTTCTTTACGCTGGGCAAATTGGCGATCGGCATCTATCTGGGTAAAGCCGGCTTCGCTTCAACCTACGGGGCGGCCGCTTCGGTGGTGGTATTCATTTTCTGGGTCTACTATTCGAGCCAGATCTTCTTCCTGGGCGCGGAGTTTACCAAGGCCTTTGCGAATCGTTACGGATCGAGACCCACGCACCATCCGGAGGGGTTGGTCGTGCCGAAGTAGATTACACATCAAAATTACCTCAGAAGCGGGACTTAAAAGTCCCGCCGGCACGCTGAAGCGTGCGCCACGGGGCAATCGCACCTTATAATATGAAATAAGCCGATATGACTCCGTTACAGAACCTGGCGCCGCTGCGCTGGCCGAGCGGTCCCCTCGAGATCGCCAAGCGCGAGAAGACCGAGGGCTTCGATGCGGCGATCCGGCAGACGCTGGAGCTCTGGCACGAGCCGGAGGCCCTCGAAGTTCTTAAGGATACGCCCATCGACTGCATTGTGATCGGTTGGGCGGCCGGTTTGCCCGAGGATGCCGCGCAGCAGGGCAGCGCCAGCCGCCTGCTGGAGGCGGCGCGGCGGCGGAACCTGGCGGTGGTGGGCTGGGTGGAGGGCGCGGCGGACCCGCGCGCCGCTATGGCGGCGGCCAAGACAGCCGGGCTGGCGGCAGTGGCGATGGCGAACTTTACAGGCAGCGCGGATCTTCCCGTGATCGCCTGGGCCGACCGTGCCGGCGTTCCCTGGGATTCCGAAGCCGCCGCCGTGGCGATTACCGGAAATGTGTGGCCGGGAGTGAGCATGGCGAACGACGGCGCCGACGCCACCTCCGGCCCGACCAGCGTGCCTTGGCTCGATTCCAACAGTTGGTACATCCAGATGGCGAGCGCGCGCCTGAAGCCGCCGCTTTGGGTGATGTTCGATCCTCCCGGCAAGGGCGCGGTGGTGCCTGGGCACAGCTATGTCAAAGCCATCTGCGACTCGGCGGCCGGCGGCGGGCGGTGGGTGATCTCGCTCGACGACCATCTACGGGCCGGACTGGCGGCCCGGAACCCGGCTGCCGAACAATCCTGGAAACAGATCGCCGCCGCGGCGCGTTTTTTCAAAGAGCACGCGGAGTGGAAATCCTACCGTTCGTTGGGGCTGGTGGGAGTGATCTCGGATTACACCGGCGGCAATTTCGAGCTGAGCGGCGAGATCCTGAACCTGATGTCGCGTCGCGACCTGTTGTTCCGGGCGATCTGGAAATCGCAGGTGACCGCGGAGGCTTTGACCGGCCTGAAGGTGCTGGTATACGCGGATGCCGCGCCGCTCGTAGGGGAATCGCGGCGCACGATCGCGGATTTCGTAGAGCAGGGTGGTTTATTAGTCACGGGTCCGGAGTGGCCTGCCGACGGGCAGCCCGCGCCACCGGATTTTCCGACCGAGCTCGACGTGCGCGCGCTGGGGAACGGCCGGCTGGCATTGGCGCGTAAGGGGATTACAGACCCATACCAGGTGGCCATTGACACTCAACTCCTGCTCAGCCATCGCAACGACCTGGTGAAGATTTACAACAGCGGCAGTTCGGGTTGTACTCGTTTCACGGCTGCGAAGGACGGGCGGACGGCGCTGCTGCAATGTCTCTCGTACGCGGACCGCGGCGGGCTGCCTACGATCTGGGTCCGCCGCAGGTATCGGAGCACGCGGCTATGGACCATCGAGGCGCGGGCGGCGGCGCTGCAGCCGGAAACCTCCGAGGAGTACGCCGGCGTGGAATACCATCTGCCCGCCAACTCGCCGCCGTATTTGGCGTTGGAGTTCCAGGTCGAGCAGGGTGCGGAAAAAGGCTAAAGACCGCTTGCTGACGCGCGCGGCTCAGAAGTGCAGCGGCTGACGCGCGCGGCTCAGAAGTGCAGCGGCTTACCGAGCCGCGACCGTAAGGGAGCGGTCCCGACAGGCCTTTTTCCGCAGCCTGCCAGAGTTATTGCGTCTCCGTAGCATGGAAAGGGGAATGACATGAACGTAAATCGCAGAGAGTTCATGGCGGGATTGGGCGCCGCCGGACTGAGCCTGGTCCAACCGCCGCGGATGCGCGCCTCGGCTCCCACAGCGCCCGTGGCGATCGCGCGATGCAAAACTTATGGGCCGGAGTTTCTGGCGGCCACCGGGAAAATGTTCGACCAGTTGGGCGGCATGGGCCGCCTGGTGAAGGGCAAGACGGTCACCATCAAGATCAACCTGACCGGCGGCGAAACAACCCGTCTGGACCATCTTCCCCAGGGACGCACGTTCTGGACCCATCCGCGGACGGTTGGAGCCGTCATCCATTTGCTGGACAGGGCCGGGGCCCGGCGTATTCGCGTGGTCGAGGGCGCTTGGGCATGGCCGGCATCCCTTGAAGAGTTCATGTTGAAAGCGGGTTGGGATCCGGACCTGGTATTAGGCGCGGCGCCGCGCGTGGAACTGATCAATACCAACATGCCCTACAAAGGGAAGAAGCCGTATACGCGCTTTCAGGTTCCCCGCGGTGGCCACTTGTTTCCGGCATTCGATCTGAGCACGGCCTACGCCGAATCCGACGTATTGGTTTCAATGGCCAAAATCAAGGAGCACGCCACCGCGGGAGTGACGCTTTCCATCAAGAACCTGTTCGGCATCTCGCCCACCACCATCTATGGCGACAAAGTGCCGCTCGATGAGCCCGCCCCGATCCCCTACGCCGGGCGCGGGGAAATCGGCCATGCAGGCAGCCGCCAGCCGCCGAAGAGTTCGCCGCCGGAGAAGGATCCCACCAGCCCGCGCGACGGTGGCTATCGCATTCCCAGGTTCATCGCCGACTTGGCGGCGGCCGCGCCGGTGAGCCTGGCGATCCTCGAAGGGATCGAGACCATTGCCGGGGCCGAGCTTCCCGACGGCGAGAATACGCGAGCCGTCAGTCCGGGAGTGCTGGTGGCCGGTACCAACGCGGTGACGACAGACGCAGTGGGGATGGCGGTGATGGGCTTCGACCCCCGCGCCGACCGCGGCCATGCTCCTTTCGAGACTTGCGACAATACATTGCGGCTGGCGGAAGAATTGGGCGTCGGGACTCGCGATCTCCGGCAGATCGAAGTGGTTGGCACGCCGATCAAGGACGCGGTGTTCAACTTCCGCGAGCATGACGGACCGCGCCAGGTCCGGCCCCGTCGCCGGCGGCGCAACGCATAAAGCTCCTTATGGGGCCGGCCGGGGGCCCTCAATGAGGCGATGGGCGATAATTCTGGCGCCCCCGCTGGTGCCCGCGGTGGCTTTAGCCTCCAAAAGAATCTCGATATAGGATGCGGGCGGCTGCCCGGGGCGGGAGTTGAGCAATCGGGCGAGGGTGGCGCCGAAATCCGGCTTGGTGATCAATTCGCCGGCAGCCTCCGTGGCCGGCATATCGATCCCATAGAGCATCAAAACGTAGCCCGTGCCCGCCAGGTTGGGCAGCAGGGCGATGCCGGCATAAGTATCGTGATTCGCGCCGCTTCCGTCCGAAACTCCGTAAACGGCGCGCTCCCCGGGTTGCGGCGATTTGTTCCGGAGATTGTAGCGGTGTGTGGCGTGGTCCTCTTCGAGACTGAAATTCAACTGGGATTCGAACAATTGCTCCCAGGGAATTCCGCGGCGGCTGCCAATCAGCACGAAGTTTCCCGCCTTGAACTCGCGCACGCTGATATAGCGGGAATAGCGGACGCTGGTCTGGCCGCCGTAATGGCGGCTTAACTCCATGAACCGGGCGGCCAGAATGGTGTCGCCCAAGCTGGTGTATTGCCGGGTGGAGATCAAGCGCAGGGCCGTCTGAAGGGCGCGATCCGGAACGCTGCCGATCAGTTTCTCCGGATACCCGCCGCCCAGATAGTCGCCGAGCGAGATGTCGGAATCGAGGATATCCTGGATCATCACCAGGTTCGTGTCGGCCACCACGACGCTGGTTTCGCGATGGGGCACGAAGATTTTAGACCAGAGCGGATCTTCATGAGTTGCCTGGATTTCGTCCGCGGCGGGCACCGGCCGCGGCGCACCGCGGCGCTGCCACCAGACCAAAGTCGCCAGCGTGACGCCAAGTAATAGAAGGAGGAAGAGCGCGGCGGCGCGCCATTGGCGGCCGGGCACTGGAGGGGCGGCGCTGGTCCCCCGCACCGGTAAGGCGGCAGCCTGCCCTCCGGAAATCGGGGATGCGCCGGGCGGGGGGCGTTCGGCACGTACCTCGAAGTGGGGCAGGTAGCCGCCCTTGGGAATGGTGACGATGAGCGGCTCTTCTAAGCCTTCGGTATTGAAGTAATCTTCCAGCTTCCTGCGCAGATGCCGGATTTGCACCCGGACGATATTATCTTCATTCGGATTGAAATCCTGGCGGCGGCCCAGAACGGTGGATCCGATTTCCTGTTCGCTGATGGATGTAGCATGATCGGCGAGGACGCGGCGGGATATGTAAATCAGGATTTCGCGAAGCTGTGGCGCTTTGATGAGATGGCGGCTGGAGGCTACTCTTTGGACTAAGGCCCAACGCGAATCTTTGTCAAGGGGGTCGAGGGAAGCGATGGGCTCGGGGTGCCGATTCAATGGTTCACTCACCGCGACTCTCCCCTCATTCAGGCCCGATTCTCCCGAAGAATCACGGTACCACCCGGCATACGAGAAATCTACGGCAGGCGGGGGCGAAGGCTCTCAATTCATTGATTCCATGGCGTCGTTCACGTGAATTCACGTAAATGTCGCGAGAAAACACAGAGGATTTCCTTGATTCGGCGGGCGTTGTCCAGTACAGTCTCATTTCAAGCCAAAAGCGGACGGGGGGAGGAACCATGCCGCCTAGGAGTGAGGGGGCCGACGGATGGCGCAGGCTATGCGGTCGCAGCCCGGGTATCGGCCGGTCAAGCCACACACCAGGGAGTCCACAGGCAGGGCAGCCGGCCGGTTTCTTGGTTTCTATTAGAAATTGAATCGTTTCAAACACAATAAATAAGGCACGTCTGGTTTGCGCTCTGGTAGAATCTGTCCAGGAGGAGTGCGGCTGTCATGGCCACTCTGAGACAGGTTGCGAAGCGGGCACGCGTCTCCGTGGGCACTGTTTCGCATGTGATTAACGGCAAAGTGCCGGTGAGTCCGGAGCGGCGGCAGCGGGTCCAGGAAGCCATCGCGGCGCTCGACTACCAGCCGGACCACGTAGCGCGCAGCCTGAAGACCGGGCGCACCCGGACGGTCGGCATCGTCGTCCCGGATATTACCAACCCTTTCTTTCCCCAGATCATCCGCGGCGCCGAAAGCGTGTTCACGCGGCAGCACTATTCCGCCATCACGTTCGACACCGACGACAATCTGGAGCGCGAGCGTCAAGTGCTTTCTTTTCTGCGATCCCGGCGCGTCGATGGGGTCCTGCTGGTGATCGCCCCCAACCGTGGCGACAGTGCGCACATTCGCGGCGTCCTGGAAGCCGGCGTCCCGGTGGTCTGTCTGGATCGCATGCCGCAGGGTGTTGAGGCAATCGATTCGGTAACCGTTGACAGCGTAGCCGCGGCAAAGGAATGTGTCCGCCACTTGATTGCCATGGGTCACCGCGAAATTGCGATGTTCACCGGTACCCTCACGCTCTCCAATGCCCGCGATCGGGTGAAAGGGTATAAAGCCGCGCTGCGCGACGCGGGCCTTCCCCTTCTGCGGGAACTCATCAAGGAAGGCGATTTTCGGCAGGAAACGGGCTATCGCCTTTGCCTTGAAACGTTTGCAAGCAAGAATCGGCCCTCGGCTTTGTTTGTCTCAAATGCATTGATGGCGCTGGGCGCGCTCGAAGCTTTCGCGAAACTGGGGCTGCGCTGCCCTGATGAAGTGGCCCTGGCGTGCTTTGACGGTTTCCCAATCCCGGAAGTCTTTCGTCCGGGTATTACCGCGGTAGTCCAGCCGGCCTATGAGATCGGCCGGCTCGGAGCGGAGCAGTTATTGCAACGCATTAGCGACGGAATGCACACTCCCCCGGTGCATTTGCAACTGGCGACCGAACTCAGGGTGCGCGAGTCTTCCTTACGGCCATTTACCCATTCTTCGGCGGTGCCGGCGTATAAATAGCCGAATCCACCCACTCGGGGAGGCGCGTCGGGTGTTCTCCTCGGAGATTTCACCGTTTAAGGTCTCAAAATAAGCAGATCTGAAACTTTACTGTTGACAGGTGACAAGGACTAACATACAATCTCTTTTGAAACGATTCAATAACTGGAGGAGTATCGAGCGCGTACTGCGCCCGGTAGTATACCCCCCGGTATTGGGGCGGATCAAGCCGGCGGAAGGTTAGCCGGCCGGGGCGAGGCGCTCTAGAGGTCGAGGGATACGGCCTGTAGCGGAATTGGATAGGTGTCCCGGGGACGTAATTGGGCAGGTCCGCGGCGTTGTCCGCGGTCTTGAAAGGGGTTGAGAAGTTTCCCCCAGAGTAACGGTTCTGAGTCGAACCGGAAAGGGGTCAATATGAAGAGTAGGTTTTCTCCCACGTGGGAGTGGGCGATCGCATTACTCCTGATCTTCGCCGCAAGCGGCGTCGCGCAGGATTATCGAGGGCGCATCGAGGGCGTCGTCACCGACGAAAGCAAGGCGGTGATCGCGGGCTCTACGGTGACGCTCCTGAATGTCAACACCGGGGTCCGGGTAGTCCGTCAGACCAGCGACACGGGCCTGTATCTGTTCGATTTGGTCGATCCCGGCACGTATACGGTATCGATTGAGGCGACCGGGTTCACGCGTTTCAATCAAGAGAGCATAGTGGTTCAAACGCGCAGCGATATTACGGTGAATGCTATGCTCAAGCCTGGAGCGCTGCAAGAGAGCATCACCATCAACGAGGCGCCGGCCGCGGTGGAATTCAATTCCGCGAACCGGGATCTCACGATCGATTCCAAGATGGCCGAAGAGATTCCGCGCTTCGATCGCAACCCGTTCAAAATGTCGTTGATTGCCCCGTCGGCGGTTAATACCCGCGGGGAAATGATGCCGTACCATTCCTGGTCCGCCAACAGCGTCGATCTGGGTGGAGGCACCAACCTGAAGAACGATTTGGAAGTGGACGGCATGCCCATCGGCATGGGCCAGAAGAACTCTACGCCGCCCAATACCGACGCGGTGCAGGAAGTCATTGTTTCCACCAACAGCACGGACGCTGAGTCCGGGCATAGCGCCGGCGGCACGATTACGATGACCACCAAATCCGGCACGAACGACTTCCACGGCGACGCTTTCTATCTGGGCCGTTATCCGTGGCTCAGCGCGGAAGCCGACCGCACCCTGTTCAGCCAGAACTCGCAGCGGCAGAATATGTACGGAGGAACTCTGGGCAATCCCATCCTCAAGAACAGACTCTTCAACTTCTTCTCGATTGAGGACTGGCAGGTGGGCTATCCGAACAGTTATGCCCGGACAGTCCCGACCGCGCTCGAAGCGCAAGGCGATTTCTCGCAGTCTTATGGATCGAATGGCCAGGGCGCTTACGTGATTCGCAGCATATACGATCCCTGGACCTCGGTATTGAATCCGGACGGATCTGTTACCGTGACGCCTTTCCCCGGCAACAAGATTCCGCAGAGCCGCTTCGATCCGCTCTCCGCCAAACTGATGGCGCAGTTCTGGGCCCCCAATAATCCGGGAGCCAACATCACCGGATTGAACAATTTCACCAAGGGCTTCATCGAGAAATACGGATACTACAACATCTCGGACCGGGTGGACTACAACATTAACGACAAGTGGAAGCTCTTCGGGCGCATGGCCCGCTACAACACCACCGATCTCGCTGGTAACCCGACACCGAACAACTCTGAACTCTATGTGCCGACCGGAACCTCGCGGGCTGCCTGGAACGCGGGCGGCGACGCCATCTGGACCATTAATTCCCGCACCCTGCTGGAAATCCATGGCGACTGGCACGCCCTGCTGGACGCATATGTTTCCCCTTCGCTGCCCTCCAGCGGCTGGGGATCGATCTGGCCGAACAACAACTGGTACGAGACCTATCAGAAGGCTTCCGTCGGACAACCGATCTACTTTCCGGACATGAACATCGGCGGACAGGGATTCGGCGGCGGCGGATTCTACTGGAACCAGGCCCCCAAGGGCGAAGCCTCCAGCGTGAAACTGGCTCACCAGACCGGTTCGCACTATCTCAAGTTCGGCTTTGAGCAACGCGAAAGCTACGGCCTCAGCTACGTTTCGAGCACTTCGAACTTCTATTTCAACACTGCTTTGACGGCCAATACCTTCAACAATCCCAACACCGGGCTTTATGGCGATCAGTACGCCACCTTCCTGTTGGGCGCCCTGGACGGCTCTTCGCAAATGATCGGCGGTCCGGTTCCGAATCCGCACGTGAAGTTCTACGGCGGGTATATTCAGGACGATTGGAAAGTCAACTCCAGGATCACCTTGAACCTGGGCCTTCGGGATGAATACGAAACGGCCATCTACGATCCGGCCGACGACTTTTCACGCGGGCTCGATCTGACGGCGCCGATGCCGCAGATGCAGGCCACTCCGCCCGTCATGCCGGCGGCGGCCACCAACATCGTGGGCAACAATTTCTATCAATGGACGGGCCAATGGCAGTTCGCCAGTTCCAGCCACCCGGGCGCATTCGACCCGCAGAAGCTGGCCCTGCAGCCGCGCGTCGGTCTGGCATACCGCATCAACGATAAAACCGCTTTCCGGTTCGGCTACGCGCGATTCCTGATTCCGTACGAAATGAACATCGCGCTGGCGCCCGTTTCCGGATACGAGACGGTCGGGTTCCTGGAACCTCCGTTCCTGGGAGAAACCGGCTACCAAAACACCCTGGCGCCGCACGACGGCGTACCGCAGGAGACTATTTCGAACCCGTACCCGTCCGGCAGCAATCCCCTGTTGCCTATTCTGGGCACGGGCTTCGGAGGCAATCTCGGGCGCGGCGGCCAATCTCTGCTGTGGTATGACCAGAATCAGCAGAAGGCTCGCAACGACCGTTTTAACTTCAATGTGCAGCGGCAGTTGCCCGGGCAGGTCGTGGTATCGGGCACCTACTTCGTAAACCTTGGCAACCAACAGTACACCAAGGCGCTGAATCAGATCAATCCGGCGCTCGAAGTGCAATATCAGAATCAGTTGAACGAACAGGTATCGAATCCGTTCTATCACTACCTGAACACCACCTTGATGCCGGGTCCGCTGTACAACCAGCAGACAGTTTCGTTAGGTTCCTTGCTGGTGCCTTATCCGCAATACGGCGGCTTGTATGAACTGGGTGTACTCGGCGCGGCCGAGCGGTACCAGTCTGTAGAGTTGAAAGCCCAAAAGCAGTTCAGCAAGGGCTACAACTTCATCGCGACCTATGTGTACATCCGGGAGAAAGCCCAGACCAACGGCTTCCTGAATGGCAACGTTTTCAACGACCAGGAATGGTATTCGAACCAGCTTACCTGGCAGGATAGCAACCAGCCGCGCAACCGCCTGAACCTGGCGGGAACGTGGGAACTGCCGTTCGGAAGGGGCAGAGCCTTCCTGAACAACATCCCTCGCACGGCCGACGCGCTGATAGGAGGCTGGAAGGTTGCCGGCATCTGGACGTTCATGACCGGCGATTTCCCGCAATTCGGCAACCTGATCGTCACTGGCAACCCGTGCATCTCCGATCCGACGCCGCAGCACTGGTTCAACACCGCGGCATTTTCTCCGATACCGGCCAATACCTACGTACTCCGGAGCAACCCGTTGCAATATAGCTGCCTCACGGGTCCGAAGTTCTGGGTACTCGATGGCAACCTGACCAAGGCCTTCAACATCACCGAAAGATTCCACGCCGAACTTAAGATGGCGGCTTACAATGCCACCAACCGGCTGAACCGCGGCGATCCGGATACGGGCGTAACCGATTCGAACTTCGGTCAAGCTCTGTACCAGGGCGCACCCGGCGGAACCTTTGGCGCACAAGGCGGCACGTACGGCAACCAAAGCGGCCGCCAGGTTGAGTTAGGTTTAAAGATTCTCTTCTAGGTTAACGCCCCAACAACCTCAAACAAGCGGCGGGGATTTCTTCCCGCCGCTACTTTTTTGTGCGGGCGGTTGCGGATCGATTTTGAACTATAGTGAGTCCATGGTTTCTCTTACCCGGCGGAGCGTATTGAGCATGCTGGCTCTGCCGGCCTACCGGCTTTTCGGCCAGGTCCAGACAGGGATGGCGTCCCGGGGAGTAAAGGCGGCCCCGCGCGGCAAACCTTCCGGACTTCCTTTTCACGCCAGCTTCACGGATATTGCACACCAGGCTGGATTGCGCGAGACGGTAGTATGCGGCCATCCGCGGCACGCCGACTATGTGATCGAGGCCATGAGCTGCGGCGCTGCATTCCTGGATTACGACAACGATGGCTGGCTGGACATCCTGATCTTGACCGGTTCGCGATTCGGCGATCCGCCACCCACCGCGTCGCAGCGCCTTTATAAGAACAATCGCAACGGCACTTTCACGGATGTGACCGAAAAAGCCGGGCTCTTCCGCACCGGTTACCAATACGGTGTAGCGGTGGGCGACTATAACAACGACGGTTTCGACGATATTTTCATCACCGGCTGGGACCAGAACATGTTGTATCGCAACAACGGCAATGGTACTTTCACGGACGTTACGCGGGAGGCGGGTTTATGGAACGACCAGCCGAGATTCGGTTCCGGCTGCACGTTCCTGGATTATGACCGCGATGGACACCTGGACTTATTCGTCGCCAACTATCTGGCCTTCGACATGAAGACGGTCCCGCGCGCCGGCGCTTCCAGCAGTTGTAACCCCGGAGGGATATTTTGCGGCCCGCGCGGACTGCATTACGGCCACCATAGTCTTTATCACAACAATGGGGACGGAACGTTTTCGGATGTCACGGCCGCCTCGGGGATCGGCAAAGTCGAAGGCGGATACGGCCTGACGGCTGTTTCCGCGGATTTCGATAACGACGGCTGGCCCGACATTTATGTAGCCTGCGACTCCACGCCCAGCCTGCTTTTCCGCAACAACCACGATGGCACCTTCACCGAGCAGGGACTTGAGAAGGGTGTAGCCCTGAGCGACGACGGGATGGAGCAGGCCGGTATGGGGTTGGGCGTCGGCGATTTCAGGCTGGAAGGCAACCTGGACATCGTGAAGACGCACTACTCAGCCGATACCGCCGGCTTGTACATGAACAACGGGCATGGGGACTTCCGCGACATGACCATGCAGGCAGGCCTGGCGGTGGAGACACGCTATGTCTGCTGGGGAACCCTGGCCGCGGATCTGGATAACGACGGCAACCCGGATATCTTCGCGGTTACGGGCGGAATCTATCCGGAAGTACGCGATGACTACGATACGCCGCGTTTGGTCTTTCGCAATCTGGGCAAGGGCCGCTTCGAAGAGTTACTCGGCCAGGCGGGGCCCGGTGTGGAGGCTGCACATTCCAGCCGCGGGTGCGCCATGGGCGACTTCGATAACGATGGCGATCTCGATATCCTGATCGTCAACCACAACGAGCCGCCCAGCCTGCTGCGCAATGACGTAAGCGGCGGCAGCCATTGGATCAAAGTGAAACTGCATGGCGTTCAGTCGAACCGCGGCGCCGTGGGCGGGCGTGTGACGGCGCGCTACGGCGATAAGGTGCAGGCGCAGGAAGTGCTGAGCCAGTCATCCTATTTGTCATCGAACGACCCGCGGCTGCATTTCGGCCTGGGAACTTTCGACAAGGTGGACCTGGAGATCCGCTGGCCGCTCGGCCGCGTGGAGAAACTCAGCCAGGTGCCGGCGGACCGTTTGGTGCATGTCACGGAAGGGTCGGGCATCACGCGCACGGAGAGGTTCAAACGATGACCGCGCCGGCCGGTCCCGTCACCCTCGCCCTCTATCTTGCGCTGGCGTGCGAGATGTCTTTGTGGGCGCAGAAGGGTCCGGTGGAAGAAGCGTGGGCCTTGCTCGGGAAAGGCCAGCGGCCGCAGGCCATCCGGCTGTTGTATGAGACGGTCAAAGCGGAACCTGGAAACGCGGATGCCCGGCTGCTCCTCGGCAGCGTGCTGCAAGAGGAGGGCGATGCCGCGGGGTCCATCGCGCAGTTGACGGAAGCCGTCAAATTGCGGCCGGGTTCAGCGGAGGCGCAGGATGCCCTGGGCGAGGCTTTCAACGCCGCCGGAGACACGAAGGCCGCGCGCGGGCCATTCCAGAAGGCGGTGGCGATAGATCCGAAGTTCGCGCAGGCGCAATTGAATCTCGGCCTGGTCCTGCTGGATGCGGGAGAACTCGACCAGGCGGCGCTGCACCTCGACCGCGCTATCGAACTTCTGGGGAACAAGCCGGATGCGGCTTACCCGCATTATCTCAGGGCCAAAGTTTCGAGCGCGCAGAACGACCTGAAACAGGCCATCGCACATTTGCAACAGGCCGTGGCGCTGCGGCCGGATTTCGCGGAGGCCTGGTCGGATCTGGGCGACGCGCGCAAAACGAACCTCGATGACGCGGGCGCCCTGGCGGCTTTCGAGCGCGCCGTATTGCTGGCGCCCGGCGACTCCGTGGCGCAAACCCGCCTGGGTTCGCAATACCTCGAAGAAGGCAAGGCGCACCTGGCCGCGGAGCATCTACGGGAAGCCGCGCGCCTCGATCCCAGGAACCAGAGCACGCTGTACCTTTTGCAGCGGGCGTTACGCGCCGATGGACAAACCGCGGAGGCCGATGGCGTGAAACAGAAGTTGGCCGAACTACTGCGCGACAAGGACAAGGATGACCAGAATCTGCTGGCCGGGATTGAACTCAATAATCAGGGCGCGGATCTGGAGAAAGCGGGCAATCTTGCGGGCGCCGTAGAGAAGTATCGGGCGGCCCAGGTCCTGTTGCCGGGTCACGTGGGAATCCGCGTGAACCTGGCGGTGGCATTGCTCAGGTCCGGGCAGTGGAAGGAAGGATTGGCGGAATTGCGCGAGGCGGTCCGGCGGGAGCCCGGCAACGCCGTTCTGCAGGCGGCGCTGGACGATGCTCTGGCGCAGGCGCCCGTGGAATTTGGCGGCAAGGGCCGCGCACATGCGATTCCGAGCACTGGAACCAAGTACTAACCGCGCTTGCGGGGTACAGACCCGGCGGCTGCCGGGATTTCATTTTGGAGAAGAACTTATGTTTCGTAAATGGCCGGTATCGCTGCTGCTGATTTCCGCGGCTGCGATGTTCTCTGTTGGTTCGTCTCTTGCCTGGGGCGCCGAAGTGTCGTCCGCGAAGGTATCGTCAGTGAAGGTTTGGGAGACGCAGACCGTAATTCCCACTTACCTGGCCGGAGCGCCGGAACCTAACCCGATGTTCTTTTTCGGGCGCGAATCGCAGGGTGCGCAGGGGCCGGTCTACCCGTATCCGATGTACGACTCGCTCACGGGCAAGAAGGTGGACAAAGAGTACACCATGGTCTACCTGGAGAATGAATACATCCGCATCGGGATCCTTCCCGAAGTCGGCGGCCGCATTTTCGAAGGCGTCGATAAGACCAATGGCTATAACTTCATCTATCGCCAGCACGTGATTAAGCCGGCTCTGATCGGCCTGATCGGCGCATGGATTTCGGGCGGCGTCGAATGGAATATCCCGCATCACCATCGCGCCAGTACTTTCATCCCGGTGCAATACAAAGTGGAAGAGAATGCGGACGGCAGCAAAACCGTTTGGGTGGGCGAGTTGGAAGTGCGGCAGCGCATGCGCTGGGCCGTGGGCTATACGCTCAGGCCGGGCAAAGCCTATCTGGAAGCTTCGGTGCGCATTGTGAATCGTACGCCGGAAGTGAACACCATGCTGTGTTTCACCAACGTCGCGGTACACGCCACCCAGCAATACCAGGTCATCTTCCCGCCCAGCACGCAGTTCGGCACTTACCACACCAAGAACCAGTTCACCGCATGGCCCATCTCACATTCGAAATTCTCCGGCGCGGACTTCACCAAAGGCGTCGATATCAGTTGGTACAAAAACCATACCGAGGCCAACTCGGTGTTCGCGTGGAACTATCAGGACGATTTCTTCGGCGGCTACGATCACGGCAAAGAGGCCGGCACGATGAGTATCGCGGACCATCACATTATTCCCGGCAAGAAATTCTTCACCTGGGGCAACGGCCCGTTCGGGCGCACCTGGGACAAGACTCTGACCGACGACGACGGACCTTATCTGGAAATGATGGTGGGAGCTTACTCGGACAACCAGCCGGATTATAGCTGGCTGCAGCCCTACGAAACGCGATCGTTCGCGATGCAATGGTATCCGTTCCGCGACATCGGCGGCGTGAAGAAAGCTAACCTGGACGCGGCGGTGAATCTGGATATCCAGAACGGACAGGCCCACGTGGGCTTCTACACCACGTCCGCGCACCCGGCGGCGCGGGTGACTCTGCGGGCCGGCGCCAAGCTGCTGCTGGATGAGACCGTGAGCATCAATCCGGCCAAGGCCTATACGAAGCAAGTGACGATTCCGGCGGGCATCGACGAGCATGACCTGGTGGCGTCGATTTCAGACGCCGGCAAAGAACTGGTCTCCTATAGCCCCATCCGCCTCACCCCGGAGGCTACGCCCAAGCCCGTGACACCGCCGCTTCCCCCGGCCGAAATCAAGACCAACGAGGAACTTTATCTGACGGGCCTGCGCGCGCAACAATTCCACTCGCCATCCGTGGACCCCATTCCGTATTGGCAGGAGGCCCTGCGCCGCGATCCGGGCGACGCGCGCGTGAACACCGCGCTGGGCATTACCGCATTCAAGCAGGCCAGATACGAGGATGCGGAAAAGCTGTTCCACAAAGCGATCGAGCGGTTGACCGACCGCTACACGACGCCCAAGGACAGCGAGGCGATCTACTATCTGGGCGCCGCGTTGAAGGCGGACGGGAAGACCGAGGAAGCCTACACCTATCTTTATAAGGCGGTCTGGAGCCAGGCGTGGAAAGCCGCGGCTTACTATGGGCTCGCCGAAATCGCTACCTCGCGCGGCGATCTGCACGCTGCGATGGATTTCATCGACAGGTCGATCCAATCGAACGCCTTGAATATCCGCGCGCAGAACCTGAAGGCCGCATTATTGCGCCACACAGGATGCTCCAAAGAGGCGCTCGAGTTGCTGGCGTCGGCAGCGCACAGCGCCGACCCGTTGGACGTGCGCTCCCAAGCCGAGACCTGGCTTGCGTCGCAGGACCCCGCGGCCGCGAAGGTGGTCGCGTCCACTATGAACAGCCATCCGGCCACCGCGCAGGAAACGGCCGCGGAGTATATGGATGCGGGGCTTTGGCAGGACGGTACAGACGTGCTGTCGCAGATGGTTGCGGCGGCGCCCGATCCATCCAAGATCCACCCGATGGTTTATTACTATCTCGCGTATTTCGCGAGCAAGATGGACCGGTCCGATAAAGCCGCGGAATACTACAAACTGGCCAAAGCCATGCCGCCGGACTATGTGTTTCCGTTCCAGAGTGAAGCCATCGACGTGCTGCGGCAGGCCGTGCGCGCCAATCCGGACGATGCCCGCGCGCCTTACTATCTGGGCAACGTGCTGTATGACTGGCAGCCCGAAGAAGCCGCCAAAATGTGGCAAGCTTCGGCAGCCATCGATCCGTCGTTCGCCATCGTGCATCGCAACCTGGCGATCGCTTATCTGCACCAGAAGTCCGGGGCAAACCTCGATAAGGCTATCGCCGAATTGGAGAAAGCTGTCACTTGCCAACGCCAGTATCCCGTGCATTTCACGGAACTCGACGAGTTGTATGAGCAGGCCGGCGCGAGCCTGGCGAAGCGCGATGCGCTGTTCGCTCCCAACATGGCCGTAGTGGGCGAGCGGGACGATGCGGAGAATCACGCCATCGCCATCAAGGTGGCCGAAGGCCAGTATGACGAAGCCATCCGGATGATGACCGGACGGCGTTTCGCCGTTGCCGAAGGCGCCAATCTGAACGTCAACGAGTATTGGACCGAGGCGCACATTCTGCGCGGTGAACAGAGCCTGGAGGCCAAACAATACGACCACGCGCTGGCCGATTTCGGCGCGGCTCTGGCCGTCCCCGACAACCTGCCGCTGGGGTCCGCCGGCGCGGCCGGACGCCATAACGCCGCGGCCGCATATTGGACCGGCCTGGTTTACGAAGGGCAGGGCAACCGGCAGAAAGCTATGGAATCCTGGGAGCGGGCTGCCGCGCCGGGGCCTGCGCGGCGAAGGCGCGCCTCCGCTACCGCCGACCTGACGCGACAGGCGGAAATGTATTATCAGGGACTCGCGCTGCAGAAGCTCGGCAAGACCGAGGAAGCCAAGAGCATCTTCCAGGGGCTGGTGGCGGCGGGACAACAAGCGGTCACTTCGCAGAAGGCCGGGCCGGATCTGTCCGCTCGCGAGCGCCGGGCGCTGGCGCACTACATCACCGGACTCGGGTACCTCGGGCTTAAGGATCAAGCCGGGGCGAAGGCGGAGTTGAGCCAGGCCGTCCAGACGGATCCCGGTCTGGCGGAAGCCAGAGCGGCTTTAGCCAGCCTGGGCAAGCGCGGTTAGTGTTTTGTGGGGCAGGCGTCCACGCCTGCCGAGGGTCTCCAGACCCGATCCGAAAGAGCGGCTTCTCCAGACCCGATCCGAAAGAGCGGGTTCTGGAGAACCCGCGCAGACCTGGAGGTCTGCCCCACCAGGTAGAGGAGATTTGATGCCACCACTGAATCGCCGTTCTCTTATTGCCGCCGCGTTTGCCGGCGTTGCCGCCGCACAGCAGCGCGTCGGAAAAGACGCGCCGATTTCTCCGAAGGACAACCTGAAGGTCACCAAACTGGAAACCATCCTGGTGAAGCCGCGCTGGTTGTTCCTCAAAGTGTACACGAATGCCGGTATCGTGGGACTGGGCGAACCCATCACCGAAGGCCGCGCCCTCACCTGCGCCGAAGCCGTGAAGGAGATCGAGCCGTACCTCATCGGCAAAGACCCGCGCCGGGTCGTGCATCACTGGCAGGCGATCTACCGGCACGCCTTTTATCGCGGCGGACCGATCCTGACCAGCGCGTTGAGCGGCATCGACCAGGCGCTCTGGGACATTAAGGGAAAAGCGCTGGGAGTCCCGATTTACGAACTGCTCGGCGGACCCACGCGCGACCGGGTGCGCGTTTATGCGCACGGCAGTACCCCGGAAGCGTTCCGCGCGGGCATGGCGAAGGGCTTCACGGCATTTAAGACAGGCCCCGCCAAGAAGCGCCCCGCACGATACATCGAGACACCCGCGGCGGTGCAGTATGCCGCCGAACAATTTGCCGAGCTGCGCCGGGTGGCCGGTAACGACATTGACATCGCCATTGATTTTCACGGCGCCATCAGTCCGGCCACGGCCAAATTGCTGATCAAAGCGCTCGAACCGTACCAGCCCATGTTCGTCGAAGAGCCCATCAACTGCCAGGAGCACGACGTGATGGCCGAAATCGCCCGCGGTACTTTTCTTCCGATCGCCACAGGGGAGCGGGTCTTCACGAAGTGGGGCTTCCGCGAGGTTTTGGAGAAGCGCGCCGCCACTGTCTTGCAGCCGGACCTTTCGCACGCCGGCGGCATCACCGAAGGGCGGCTGATCGCCGGCATGGCGGAAGCGTATTACGCCACGATTGCGCCGCACAATCCGCTGGGTCCGATCAACCTGGCTTCCGGAGTGCAATTGGCGGCCTCGATTCCCAACTTCCTTTGCCAGGAGCAAGTGTCTCTGGGGGAGGGTTATATCAAGAAACCTTTCACCGTGAGGGATGGTTACCTGGACTTGCCTACGGGGCCTGGACTCGGCATCGAGCTGGATGAAAACGCGCTGGCCGGCAAGATTGGCCATGACTGGCGGAATCCCGAAGCCTATGACGCCGACGACGGCGCGGCAGTGGATTGGTAGACGCGGGTCACCAGCACTGGAGCGGCTCCTGGTGGTAGAATCAGCCCCGAACCCCTTGTGGCGGCAGGCCTGAAATGATCGAAGATCTACTCGAACCGAGGCACCTGGAGGTCCTTGTCTTTCTGGCGCTGCTGGGGTTGGTTCCGGCATCCATTGCGCGATCTAAAGGACGCAGTTTCTTCTTGTGGTGGGTCTACGGGGCCGCTCTATTTATCGTCGCTCTACCTCACGCGTTGATCATGAAGACGGCGGCATACCGGGAACTCTGATCGGATCCGCGACGCGACGCGCCTTAGCCCCACGGATTCTCAAGCCTGTCGCGCAGTATGTTGACCTGGGCCAGGTGCTTCTTTTGATTCCGGCCGCTGGCCAACTGTCTGACGGCGATGAGGGCGGCGCCGCATATGCCAACAATGCTCGCCGATATCAATAAGTTCATGCCTATAGTATTTCGCATGCGGTAATCTTAAATCAATCCCCGTACGTACCGGTGTGGTTAAGGCTCGAAAGGACCATAACTATTAACCCGGGTTTCAAACTAAAGGGTACAGTTCGTACACGGTAATCTCCGGCGGCGCGCCGATCCTGATAGGCACGCCGATCGTGCCGATGCCGCGATTCACGTAGAGCTGCCCCCCGGGCTTTTGAAACCAGCCCGAAACGTAAGGAGTCACCAGCCGGCTGGGCGCAATCTCGGGACTTACGAATTCCAGCGCCACCTGTCCGCCATGCGTGTGTCCCGCCAGGCTCAGACCGATGCCCATCTCCGCGGCCCGGTCGAAGGTATCCGGATTGTGGCTCATCAGGATATTGGCCGTTTCCGGCGCGATCAGGCTTTCCACGCCTTGGAGGTAGGTGTGGACGAACTTCTCGCTGCCCGGCGACATATGCCGGCTCGTCTCAAAATCGACACCCATCAGGTTGAAGGATTGCCCCGCGGTAGTTACCGGCACGCGCTCGCCGCGCAGAATCCGGATGCCCACATCCTGAAACATCCGCGTGATGGAATCCTCCGTGTGCGACCATGCCTCGTGGTTTCCCAGGCAGCCGAAGATTCCAAATGGCGCGTGCAGGCCCGTGAGCGCATTCACCACGGCATGCTGCGTGGATGGATCCCAAGTCACGAAGTCCCCGGTTAACGCGATCAGGTCCGGCTTCAGGCGATTGGTGATCTCGACATACTTGCGGATTTGCTCTGCGGTCATGAAGGGCCCAATGTGAATATCGGAGAGTTGCGCGATCCGGAAACCGGCGAAAGCTTTGGGCAGGCGCTGCAGGCGGATGCGCTGTTGGGTGGTCTGGAGATTCAAGCGCCCGTACAGCAGCCCGTAAGCGCCCGCCACGAATGGCGCGCCGACCACTACGTTCGCGCTACGTTCCAGGAACTGCCGCCGGGCGGGCGAGCTGGGCGCGCCGATGGATTCCGCCACGCGCCGCACGGGCCAAATCAGGACGGCAAGCAGGAAGGCCACTAGCGAACTAACCACCCACCATTGGAACGGGGCCGCGATCAGCGCGTCATACCAGCCCAAGTAAGTGGGGCTCGAGCGGCGTCCGAGTACGCCGAAGTTGAGGGCGAAGTATGCGAGATAAACCGTCAGGCCGGCCGCGATCAGCAGAATGCGCGCCGTCCGGGCTTTCGCCACCTTGTTTACCAGAGAGTGCGCGCGTCGATACCAGTAGATCTGGCTGCCCAGGAAAATGGCCAACGCGATGCCGAGAATAAGCCCGAAAGACATTTAACCCTCTACGCCCGCTATTATCCCCAATTCGCGGTGCGGTTTCTCGCAAAGCGCTGGCGCGTTACTCCTCCGCCACCGGAACCAGGAGCCCGTCCCGCAACAGATAATCGCTGCCGCGCCACCGGATGCTGCGCCGCGCAAAGCTGGTCAGCCAGATGCAGAAGGCCAGCGCATCCCAGGCAGGGATGGCGGGCATCTTTTTCCACAGCCCCGGCTGCTTCAGGCCCCATGTGCCGATCATCCAGGTCATGGCGCATCGCAGCGCCAGGTAAGTGCCCAGGTAAGCGCTTGCCACGGCCACGGTAGGATGCACGGCGATGGCCGCCAATGACCACGGCAGCCCTTGCGTCAGCAGCAGCCCCAGGTGCCCCCACGGGCGCATGTGCCGCATCACCACGATCCACCGCAGCCGCTTGTGGATCAAATCGCTCATCGAGGCATAATCGGCGACGGCCAGCACGCTATACCGCAAGAGTTCCACTTCGTGGCCTTGCTCCGCGATCAACCGGCCCACCAGCAGGTCGTCCGCCGGCCGATTTTCCAGCGACTCGTAGCCGCCGAATTCCGCGAGGCGCGTGCGCGTGGTGGCAATGGTCGGCCCCAGTGCGAACTTCACCCCGTCCAACTGCCACGCCACCAGGATGCCCGCGTAGAAATCCGAAAACATGCCCATGGATTGCAGCCTGTCGGCAAAGGCTGGCTCGTCTTCCGGCAGATAAAAACAGGTCACTGCGCCCACCTTCGAATCGGCCAGGGGCGCCACCACACTGCGCAGATAATCCGGGCGCACGCGCACGTCGCTATCGCTGATCACCACCACTTCGTACTTCGCCTCGCCGGCCATGCGCGCGAGTTTGGCCACTTTGTCGTTGGTGGCGACGCGGCCCGATCCGAACAGCACGCGAATCTGGCGGTCGGGAAAGTCGCGGATCAGCTTTTCGATCACCGGTAGCACGGGATCGTCGCGGCCGTCCACGCAGAAAACGATTTCATACTCCGGATAATCCTGACGGCAAAAACTTTCGAAATTCTCATACGCGCCCGGGTCCAGTCCGTGTATGGGCTTCAGGTTACTCACCGGCGGCGTGAAGGCCGCGCCGCGGGCTTTCGTTTTCGGCGCGCGGCGAAAGTAGGCCCAGGTGCTGTACAACGCGATCAGGTAATAAATGAAGGGGATCGCCGCTACCGCCAGAAAAAGAGCTATCACACTCCTATGCTACATTAATGGCTTGTGTGGCGTCGCAGGCTTTACTAAACTTAACTTCTCTCCTGGGCCGGAGCGCATCCGGAGCGCCGTTCAATCCATCGTTCACCGCGGGCCCGATCAGCAGGGCGTTTTTGAATCGAGCGCGGTTGCCTTAGCGGCCGCGCGGCTCAAAATCATCGATCTCGATTCCGGCGACCAGCCGATTTTTTCCGAAGACCGCGACACCGTGATCGCGTTCAACGGCGAGATCTATAACCATGCCGAATTGCGCGTGGAACTTGAGCGGCGGGGCCACCGCTTTCACACCCGCACCGACACCGAAACCGTGCTGGCGGCATTTCTCGAATGGGATACGGAGTGTTTCTCGCGGCTGCGCGGCATGTTCGCCATCGCGCTGTGGAGCGAGTCGCGCAAGCGGCTGGTACTGGCGCGCGACCGCATGGGCATCAAGCCTCTTTATATCGCGCGGCACGGCGCGGACTTGTTCTTCGGCTCGGAGATGAAAACCATTTTCGTGCATCCGGAATTCGACCGGCGCCTCAGCCTGGATGGACTGGATTGCTATCTCTCATTGAACTACGTGCCCGCGCCATGGACGCTGGTCGAAGGGATCGAGAAACTGCGCCCCGGATACTGGCTGGAGTGGCATGCAGGCGAAGTTCATTCCCAGGCGTATTGGAGCCTGCCGCGCGGTCCACAGCGCGCTTGGACGCCTGAAGACGCCGCGGCGGAGTTGGATTCACGCCTGCGCCAGTCCGTGAGCGAACATCTCCTGTCGGATGTGCCGCTGGGCGTCTGGCTCAGCGGAGGCATCGATTCATCCACCGTGCTGCACTACGCCGCGGCCGCATCCAGCCGGCGGCTGAAGACGTTTTCGATTTCGTTTCGCGGGCGCACATTCGACGAGACCGAATACATCCGCGCGGCGGCCACCCAGTACGGGACCGATCACCAGGAATTCGACGTCAACCCGGAGGTCGGGCTGGCCGATGCCATCGCGGAGTTCGCGTATTACTTCGATGAGCCCAACGCGGATGCCGGCGCGCTGCCGGTCTGGTATCTGTCCAAGATGACCCGGCAGAATGTTACGGTAGCGCTCAGCGGCGAAGGCGCGGACGAACTGTTCGGCGGATATCTGACTTATCGCGCCGATCGCTACGCGCGCACGATGCGTCATTTGCCGGCGGTCGCGCTCCGGCTCGCATCACAGGCCGCGAGCCGATGGCCGGTTTCCGACGACAAGATCAGCTTCGAATACATGCTGAAGCGTTTTCTGGAAGGCTGCCGGATGACGCCGGCGCGCGCGCATGTCTATTGGAACGGCACGTTTTCGGAATCGGAAAAGCACGCCCTTTTGTGGGCTTCGGATCCCGGCGCGCTGGCCGCGATTCTGGCGGAACTTTCGCGGGCGGGTGAGGATCTGGCGGCCTATCTCTGGTTCGATCAACGCTACTACCTGGCGGACGACATTCTGATGAAAGTCGACCGCATGAGCATGGCGCATTCGATTGAGGTCAGGCCGCCGTTTCTGGATCACCGCATCGTGGAATTCGCCGCGACGCTGCCCGCGCATTTCAAGATCCGCGGCGCGCGGCAGAAGGTCGTTTTGAAGGATTTGATGAAGGGCAAGCTGCCGCCGGCCATTTTACAACGGAAGAAAGTGGGATTCGATATTCCCGCGCACCAGTGGCTGCGCGGCCCGCTGCGCGAATTGATGTGCGATACGCTTACGGCCGGCGCTGCCGCGCACGCCGAAGTCTTCCGGCCGGCGGCCATTGAAGCCTGCATGCGCCGGCACCTCGAGCGCCGCGCCAATCTCGGGTATCATCTGTGGGGGCTGATGATCCTGTTCTTATGGATGAGGAGATGGCAAATACAAACGACGCCGGCGGCCGCGCAAGAGCATCAGCCAACCGGCATCTCTACGTCTATCTAGCGGTCCTGCTGCTGGCGGGCGCCATTTACCTGGGTTGTATCGTTTCCCCTCCATCGCTGATGGACGACGTGGATGCGGTGCAGGCGCAGATCGCGCGCACCATGCTGGTCTCGGGCGATTGGGTGACGGCGCGCCTGGATGGCGTGGCTTACCTCGAGAAATCGCCGCTGCTCTATTGGGCCATCGCCGTAACTTACAAAGTTTTCGGCGTCCATGACTGGGCCGCGCGCATTCCGGTAGCGCTGTCCGCGATGGGGCTTTGCTGGCTGACGACTGCGTTCGGCATCTGGGCATTCGGACGCCGCGGCGGACTCTACGCGGGCATGATCTTGTCCACTTGCGTCGGCTTATTCCTGTTCACGCGCGTGCTGATCCCCGACGTCATGCTGACGTTTACCGTGGCGCTGGCCATGTGGGCGCTCCTGCGCGTGCTCGACGAAGAGGAGCCCCATCCCCGCCGGTGGGCATTCTTATTGGCCGCTAGCCTGGGTGTCGGCCTGCTGCTGAAGAGCACGGTCGCGGTATTGTTTCCCGCTGGCCGCAGGCGCTATCTACCTGTTTCTGACGCACCAGATGTTCGCCGCGCGCACCTGGAAGCGGCTGCGCCCGTTCACGGGACTGGCGATTATTCTGCTGATTGCCGCGCCCTGGCACGTGCTGGCGACGCTGCGCAATCCGCCGTATTTCTCTTTCAGTTTCCACAGCGGGCCGGGCGAGTATCACGGATTCTTGTGGTTCTATTTCATGAACGAGCAGGTGCTGCGGTTCCTGAATATGCGCTATCCGCGCGATTACAATACGGTGCCGCGCGTATACTTCTGGCTATTTCATCTGCTCTGGCTGTTTCCCTGGAGCGTGTACTTTCCGGCCGTGGCGAAACTATCGTTCAAGCCCGTGGATCGCGCCGGACAGACGCGTTTGCTGGCGCTCTGCTGGACCGGCTTCATGCTGGTCTTTTTCACCTTCTCTACGACGCAGGAATACTACACGATGCCGTGCTATCCGGCGCTGGCATTGCTGCTCGGTTCGGCGATGGCGGCGGACGGAGCGTGGGTGCGCCGCGGCACGCGCGCCATAGCTGCGATCGCGGGATGCGCCGCGGCGGCACTGATCGCCATCCTGATTTTGGTGCGCAACATCCCCGCGCCGGGCGATATTGCGATGGCGCTGTCGCAACGGCCCGGCACTTACACGCTGTCGCTGAGTCACATGGAAGATCTTACGCTGGCGTCGTTCGCCTATCTGCGGCTGCCGCTGGCCATGGCGGCCGTCGCCTTTCTGGTGGGTGTGCTGGGGACCATTCGCGCGGTGGGGCGGCGCGCTTTTCTGGCAGCCGCCCTGATGATGGTGCTGTTCTTCCATGCCGCCCGGGTGGCGATGGTGGTGTTCGATCCGTATCTATCGTCGCGGCCGTTGGCGGACGCGCTACTGCGGGCTCCCGCGGGCAAGCTGATTGTCGACCATCACTATTACACTTTCTCGTCGGTCTTCTTCTATACGAATCGCACGGCATTGTTGCTGAATGGGCGCTTCAACAACATGATCTATGGATCGTACGCACCCGGCGCGCCGGATGTTTTCATCGACGATGCCCAATGGAAAGCCCTGTGGCTGGGCGCGGATCGCTGCTACGTGGTGGCGAGCGATTACGCGATGCCGAGATTTGAGAAGTTAGTGGGGAAGGCGGCAGTGCATCCGGTGGTGGCGAGTGGCGGCAAAGTGGTGCTGACAAACCTTCCGCTGTGAGGTCCGCGGCGCTTCAGGGCGCGCCGGGCTATGCTTAAGGCTTCATGGGCTCATCCTCGTTCGCTGTAGCCGCCCTTCTTGGAGCGGGCGGTTTTTCCGCGGTTTTGGCACTGGATTTCCGCCGCCGCCGGCTGGCTTTAACTGGCTTAGGCGGCCTTTCGGCGCTGGCGCTCCTCGACCTCCTGCCCGCTGCCCTGACCGCTGCAATGGCGGTGGCGCTGGGCGCGATCCTTTACCCTGAAGCCGCGGCCCAAGGCATGCTGAGCCTGCGCTCTCCGGCGTTGTTGGGCATGGTCCTTTGCCTGGTGTTCTTCCCCGTATTTTGGGCCGAAGGCAGAAAACAGATTCAGTTTCAGCGCCCGACGGGCTGCTGTTTGGCGAGTGGCTTATCTTTGTGGGCGCCGCGGCCATCCTGCTGGCTACCTCGCTCTGGTTGTATGCGCTCCCCCTGCTGCTGGCGGGCGGCGCGCTGATAGCTGCCGTGGTGCCGCCATTCGTCAAAAAGTATGAAGGGTTGCGGATTCTGGAGCGCGTGGGCGGGGGTGAGCAGTTCACGCAGCCTGAGTACACGCCCGCCACTCCCGAATGTCCGCGCCCGGAGTTGTGGAGGATGCTCGACTCCCAAACCACGGAAGTGGAGGTGCTCGATTTCCTGAAGACCCTGGTCACGACCGTGAAGCCGACGTTGGTGGTCGAGACGGGCACGTTCCTCGGGCATGGCACGATCAAACTCGCGGAGGGCGTAAGGGAGAACGGTTTCGGCAAGGTCGTCACGGTCGAGTTGGACCCGGACATCCGGGCAAGAGCCGCGGAACGCTTCGCCGCTTCCGGGTTGTCCGTCTGGATAGAGTCGCGGCTGGAGTCAAGCCTGGAAACCCACATCGAGGGGACCATCGACCTGCTATTCAGCGACAGCCACATGGCGAACCGCGAAGCGGAGATTCGCCGCTTGCTGCCGCAACTGGACCCGCGCGGGTTGCTGGTAATCCACGATGCCAGTTCACACTTCCGTATCGTGCGCGAGGCTGTGCTTCGCCTGGAAAAAGAGGGTCTTATCTCCGCCGTGCTGCTCTCGACACCGCGGGGGGTAGCCGTGGCACAGCGGCGCGAGGGCCGCCGGTAGCCCCGTGGCGCACGCTTCAGCGTGCCGGCGGGACTTTTAAGTCCCGCGAGCCCGTGCACCTCAGTTCTTGCCCAGGAACACCAGGGTCACGCCGATCGCCACCAGCACAACCCCGGCCCAGCGCCGTGGGCTGACGCGCTCGCGTAGGAAGACCACCCCTCCTACGGCGCCCGCCACGTAGCTCAATGCGGTGACGGGAACCACGAAGCTCACGTTGTAGATCGACAGGGCGCCCAGTAAGGCGAAGAAGGCCGCCGCCATCATGCCAATGCCCAGCCACATCCACGGCACGCGCAAGGCCCGCACGATCACGTTGACCAGATCGGCCGGACGAAAACTGGCGACTTCCCCTGTGACCTTCATGGCACGCGAGACACACAGTTCACCGCCGGTTCCCGCGACTACAATGAGGGCGAACAGAACGAAATGCGGCAATCTACACCTGCTCCGTGGTGCGCGGATTCGTGCGGCCAACGACAAATACTCCCAGGCAGATCACCGCCACACCGGCCCACCGCAGGGGGGAGACCCGTTCGCCCAGCATCAGATGCCCGAGCAGCGCGACCACGCCGTAAGCGATCGAGGAGACGGGTTGTACAAAACTATAATCCGCGAAGGAAAGCACCAGCATGTACGCCACGAAAAACGCGATGAGGGACGCAATCCCCAACCAAATCGATCCGGATCGAAGCACTTTCAAGCCGGTTTGAAGCAGGACCGGGAGGGGCCAGACAGACAGGTTCCCGAGGTGCTTCATCCCCTTGCCGAGCAGCACATTGCCGAGAGGACCGGCGACCACCATCAAGGCAATCAGCACGTAGGCACGCAGATGGATATTCTCTTGCGAAATCATCGGTAGGACCCGGCGCCCGGTTTACGTTTCATAATCACAAGTCTATCCGTGTTTCAGGCGTTCTGGCGCTGGAACTTCTTCATGAACGCGAGCACGCGGGCCACGTAGGTCCTGGTCTCCCGATAGGGCGGTACGCCATGGTAGCGGTCCACCACGCCCGGGCCTGCGTTGTACGCGGCGATCACCCGCGTCAGCCAGTTCCGATACTTGTGATACCGGTCCATGAGAAAGCGCAGATAGTGCGTGCCGGCATCGATATTCTGCTCCGGAACGGCTGGATCGGCGCCGAACAATTGCGCGGTTTCGGGCATCAGTTGCATCAGCCCGATGGCGCCCTTGGGGGAAATCGCGGCCGGATCGAAGTTGGATTCCGCCGCCACGATGCTGCTGATGAAGGCTATGGGCACGCGGTGTTTACGCGAGGCCGCGCGGATCAGTGCCCGCGGATCGACAATTGGCGATGGGGGCGCGCCGAAAACGGACACCAGCACCGGCGGGTGCGCCAGCAACTCCGGCGGCGGAGCAAGTTCTGTTATTTTGATTTCGGGGTCGAAATCAGCCCCGGAACACACTGCGATCAGGCCTAATCCCAGAAGAAGACATTTCATGCGTCAGGTTTCCGATATGAATGGAGTTTCCGTTCAGTGGCTAAAGCGACGCAGGAGATGACAGATGCCTTTATTCTAACATCGATTTGTAACAAAGAATCGTGCCAAACTACCGCTCAGTGCAAATGGCAACGTTTCCAAGAATGGCAGGCAACTTGCTCTTCCAGTTGCGTGCGGACGTTACGGCGGCAATTCGGAAGTTGGTGGTGCCGGGCTTTTCATGGGAATATCAGCTGGCCGCGAAAAGGCCAGTATGTATGTCTTACATGCGGCCGCGCCTGACTGATTCCCTGGACCTCCGCCAACCGTGGTGAAAGCCAGGTTGGTGGGTGGCGGGTAATCCGACCCGGGGTTCCGGCTCAGAACGCTTTTGAGCCGGCTTCTGCCCGGCCTCGCTCCAAAAAACGGCGGCGGCGAAGATCCTCCCCTGCTGTGGAGATCTTGCACTCCAGGCCGGCCTGATCGCCGCCCTATGAAAATGTGGCGACCCGGCGGAGGTTGCGCTTGCGGTCGTTCTTCGCATTCCGCCAGTTCACCTGCGGCGGGAATAGCGTCTCGTCAATCCGGTCGCGATACTTCACCGCGATATTCATCAACGAATCCAGCAAAGATTCCGACAGCAGATGCGGCTGCAACCCCAGATCGATGAGCTTGGAGTGCTTGGCATTGTAGTAGTGTTCTTCGGCTTCTACGCGCGGCGCGGGCAGGTGGTCGATCTCCACGGTCAACCCTAATTTCTTACCGGCAACCTGGACCATGCGCGCCAGTTCCATCACCTTGAACTGTTCGGTGAATTGATTGAACACGCGGCACTCGCCGGGGTTGGCCGGCGTCTGGCAGGCCAATTCCACGCAACGGACCGTATCCCGGATATCCAGGTAGCCGCGCGTCTGCCCGCCCTTGCCGTATACCGTCAGCGGATACCCCACCGCGGCCTGCACGCAGAACCGGTTCAGCACCGTCCCGAACACTTCGTCGTAATCGAAGCGGTTGATCAGCGCTTCGTCGAGCGCCACTTCGTCGGTGATGGTCCCGTAGACCACGCCCTGGTTCAGGTCCGTCGCGCGCAGTCCCCAGATCCGGCAGCAGAACATGATGTTGTGGCTGTCGTGCACCTTGGAAAGGTGATAGAACGAGCCCGGCTGTTTGGGGAAGGGCAGTACATCGCGCCGCCCATTGTGCTCGATATTGATGTACCCTTCCTCGATATCGATGTTGGGCGTGCCGTACTCACCCATGGTGCCCAGCTTCACCAGGTGGCACTCGGGCTGATACTCGCGGATGGCAAACAGCAGGTTTAGTGTGCCCACCACGTTATTCACCTGGGTGAAGACCGCGTGTTTGCGGTCGATCATGGAATACGGCGCGGCGCGCTGTTCCGCGAAATGAATCACGGCCTCGGGTTCAATGGCCTGAATCGTGGACGAGAGAAAGTCGTAGTCGGTCACATCGCCGACAAACAGATCGATGTTCCGTCCGGTATGCTGCTGCCAGACCTTCAACCTCTCGGCGAGCGGGCGAATGGGCGTCAGGGTTTCGACCCCGAGCTCGTGGTCCCATGCGCGCCGCGAGAAGTTGTCGATAATGGTAACCTCATGTCCCTTTGCCGACAAGTACAAAGCCGTGGCCCAACCGCAATAACCGTCGCCTCCCAACACTCCGATCTTCATGTATGCTTCTGCTCCTGTCTTTGATAAAGGGATCTGTTCGTCGCAGTGGGCCCAAACGGATCGCATCCCGAACGGATTCCCGACCATAGTAGCACGGGTTCCCGGTCCCACTTATTCATAGCGTAACGCCTCGGTCGGGTTCAGTTTCGCGGCCCGATTCGCCGGCAGTATTCCAAAAATCAGGCCCACCATCATGGATACGCCAAATGCCACGGCAATGGCCGCGCTCGAAATGGGAATCTGCACGTTGTCCACGAAAAGCTGGACGCTCAGCGGAATCGAAACCCCAACCAATATTCCGATACTTCCGCCGGCCAGGCTGACCAGCACAGCCTCGGTCAGGAACTGGATCAGGATTTCGCGCCGCGAAGCGCCCACCGCCATGCGCAATCCGATTTCGCGGGTACGCTCGGTCACCGTCACCAGCATGATATTCATGATCCCGATTCCCGAGATCGCCAGCGCGATCGCCGACACCAGCACCAGCACCAGGCTCAAAATCAGCGCGATGCTTTTGGCCGCATTCAGAATGGCCGTCAGATTCTCGACGTGATAGTTGGCTCCCGGCCGGTGGCGGGATTCCAGAATCTGTTTGACGGACGCGGTCACCGCTTCCACATCTTCCGGCGCGCGGACCTGCACGTACATCGGATCGATACGTTCCACGGGTGTGAAGTAGCGCAGCACCGTGAACGGGATCAGGATCGTATCCTGGGCCAGTTCCGATTGACCGAAGCTTTCGACTCGCTCCTTAAACGTGCCGATCACCGTGAATTGCAATCCGTGGACCTTGATAATCTGGCCCATCGCGCCGCTGCGCGTGCCGTAGAGGCGTTCGGCCAGTTTATCGGTCAGCAGCGCGACTTTCTGGCGGAGGGCCACGTCCCCGGCATCCAGGAAGCGGCCGGATGTCACCGCCAGGTTGCGCACGGTCTGGTAATCCGGATCGGAGCCGTTCACGCGCACGTCGTGCTCTTTGCCGCCGATCAACATGCGGTCGAAGTTCGTCGAGATACCGGTCGCGGCCACGATGCGATCCGCCAGTCGTTGGCGCACGGCGTCCACATCGGCCATCTTCACGAAGTCGGCGTCGGCCTGCGTGGCGCTCTGATTCCCGGCTTCGTAATAGGCGAAGATCATGTTCGATCCGACGCCTTCAATCTGTTCCAGGATGTAATCCCGGCTGGTCAGGGAAATGGTGACCACCAGAATGACCGAAGCCGTCCCGATGACCATGCCGAGCCCGGTGAGGAACGAGCGCACCGGATTCGCCTTCAGGGCCTTGACGCTGAAATCGAAGGCTTCGCCAAGGAACATGAGGCTATCCGCCGGACGCCTTTTTCAGAAGTTTTTCGGCATCCGCGCGGGGCGGATCGTCCGGCGACAATTGGGCTTCAAGATAGCGCTTCAGCAGCTTGCGGGCGGTGTCCAGGTTGCGTCCTTGCTCGATGTAGGTGTCCGCGCGCGCGTAGATCACTTGGGGGCTGTTCGGAGCGATCTTTTCGGCCTTGCGGAAACTCTGGTCGCTTTCCTGGTAGCGGCCCTGCTTGGCCAGAAACCTGGCCAGATCGATCAACCGGGTGGCCTGCTGCGGCGCCATACGGGCGGCCATCTCCAGATGATGCTCGGCGGTATCGAACTCCTTGCGCCGCTCCGCCAGGCGGGCCTGCGCCGAATGCCCTTCCACTGGGTCGATGCCCGCCATCTGACCGGCTACGCCGGCGGCTTTGTCCAGCCCGCCGCCCATGAAGCCGGGAGCTTCCAGGTAATACTCGAACAGATCGCTGAGCGCATCCAGATTGCGCGGGTTCAGTTGCACGGCCTTCTCGAAATGCTGCCGCGCTTTATTCGCGTTGGCCGGCGCGGTGAAGGGACTGGCCGTCTCCGCGCGCCGCCCAAAGGCCCGGCCCAACCATAGCTCGTAGTCGGAATTGGCCGGCTCCGCCGCCACGGCCTTTTCCAGAATCTCGGTGGCCTTCTTGTACTCGCCCTGCATGTAGCGATTGCGTCCGATCAACGCAAAGACGGGGCCGTCTTTGGACTCAATGCCTTCCAGGATCTTGAGGGAATTCTCGTAGTCGGTTAGCTGGTACAGCCTGCGCGCCTGATCCAGATCGGCCGGCGATGCGGCCAAGGCGGTAGCTACAGCAACGCAAACGGCTAGATAGTGTCGGATGAGTCCTCTACACATTGTAACCCTTAATACATGGATGGTTTAGATGGCTCCGGGGTTGCGCGGCTTTTTGGAGGGCGGGCAATTCTGCCCCGGGGTCCCCTATGGGGGCGGCTTTCAGCCGGCTCTGGCGAGCTTACGCTCGCCGACGATCGGGTCTGGAGACCCTCTGCAGGCGTAGACGCCCGCCCCACCAAACTGGCCCACAACCAGCTATTTCAGGTACACGCGAGCCAGTTCTTCGAACTCAGTGGGAGTCACCAGGTGGAAGCGCACTTCCATCTTCGACAACCGCTGCAAATCTTCCGTCATTTCGGCCGACGGCAGTTCCGGGCCGGCCACGAACAATTGTCCCGCGGCGATGCGGAACGGCAGCACGCGCCAGCGCCGCGAGACCTCGGCCGGCACGGCATGCGTGGCCAACTCGGAAATCTCCGACGGCCCGGGTTTGCCTACATTCAGGTTCTGCTGCAGGCCCAGGGCGAGATACAGTTCGGCCTCGCTCAGCCGGCCGCGCCGCACCAGGTATTCCCCGATGCGCTCACCTACCGCTTTCGACGCGAGCGCCTCGTCCACATCGGCCTCGGTGACGAACTGCGATCCCACCAGAATCCGGCCGAGAAGACGAATTTCCGTTTCCCGGGCTGCCGGATTCGGATAGCCGTGCTCGGTCTTCAGCCACACCAGCGGAAGGCCGCGCAGCCTGGCCCGGCAATAGAGCGACAGTGCCAATCCGGTGGCCGCGCAGTTCAGCCAGTTTCCCAACAGCGCGCGTACCGGCACGCCCATCGCGAACCGCCAGCCGTAGATGCGCCGGGTGCAGAGGGCCCGCACGCCCATCTGGAAGCCCGACAGCGCGAAGGTCGCCGAGAATAGCCAGCCGAGAGCCGGATGCTGGAACCCGATCGGCCAGCGGTGGCCCGTGATCCGGCTATCCATCCAGGTGGCCGCGCCGTATACGAAGAACAGATTCAGGATGGGTGTCAGCAGGTTGCCGATCAGGCCCTTGCGGTCCCGCCACAGCCAGTAGATCTGGCGCGCGGGGGCGCGCCACCCGCGGCGTTCCCAGGACTGCAATACGATCCCCATCACCCAGCGCGCCCGCTGCCGCATCGCCATGCGAAACGTGCGCGGGAAGTATTCGCGCGTGGCCAGCAGACCGTCCCCTTCGCGGCGCAGCGGCACGAACACCTGCGGGCAGCCCATGGCGTGGATGCGCCAGCCGTTTTCGTAATCTTCGGTGAGGCATTCGGGATCGAACATGCGATTGGAGTGGGCCGCCGCCAGCTTCTCCAGAACCGTGCGCGAGAAGCCGGTGCCCACACCGTTTCCGGGCAGAAAGCTGCCCCACATCTGCCGCACGGGTATGTCCTTGGTCTGAAACTCGGCGAATTCGTCGCAATACAATCCGTGTACCCATTGCCGCAAGGGCATCGCCAGAGGCAGCACGGGCACCTGGACCATATCGCATGTTCCCGCGAAGTAGTTGATCCAGCGCATCGATTCCGGATGGATCACGTCCTCGGCATCGTGCGTCACCACCATGTCGAAACGCACCGCGTGGCGCGCCTCGTGCAACAGCATGCGCTGATAGATCCAGTTGAGGCAATCGGCTTTGGAAGTGGGCCCGTCGTGGGGGCACAGCGCCAGGTGTACCCGGGGAAACTTCCGCGCGGCATCGCGCACGGCGGCGACCGTTTCCCAATCGTTGGGGTACGCGCCCACGAAGAACTCGGCCGCATGATATACCGTCGCCGGTATATTGCGCGCCAGCATGCTGCCGATGACGGACCGCTCGTGCCATAAAGGCACGAAGATCGCGATGCGCCGGCGCGGTGCGGCGTCTACCTGCGCCAGCGTGGGCCACGGAAACCAGGGCTTGCCGAAGACGTGGAACAGGACCCATCGATAGACGAACGCCGCGTCCAGAAACAGGTCGTCCAGCCCGCTCACCAGGACATACACGGCAAGCGGGACCAGCCATGCGGCAATCCAGGCGTCCAGGGTATACATCCGATAATGAGGTAGTGCCGCGCTGAAGGAAAAATCGCCGGAAAAGTGACCGGGAGATCCGACGGAATATCCCGGGGGTTCGGGCTGCGCGCGCCAAACTGGTAACCTTGAACAAGAACTGTGGCCTACTTGTTGAAATTGGGTGAGCCGATTCCTACCGGAATCCGGCGGGTGGTAAGCGAAGAGATCGGCGCCGCGGTGCGCCAGCTAAGCGGCGAAGGTGAAGCCGATCGCGACGAGGCCATCCACGAGGCGCGCAAGAGCGTCAAGAAGATCCGCGGCGTGCTGCGCTTGATCCGTCCCGGGCTGGGTGATGTCTATGAGGTGGAGAATACCCACTTTCGGGACATTGGCCGCCGGCTTTCCCAGTTCCGCGATGCCGGAGCCATGCTCGAGACCTTCGACGCGCTGCGTGAGAAGTATGCGGACGAGTTGGATGGCCGTAAGTGGGCGGCGATCAGGCGCCGCTTGATGGCGCGCAAAGCGCTGGCCGAGAAGCGCGCCAACATCGGCGAGGTATTGGGAAATATAGCCGAGGCGTTACGGCAGCCGGCCGCGCGCGTGGACGCCTGGCCGCTCTCGCGGGACGGTTTTCCAGCTCTTGCGCCCGGCCTCGAAGCCGCATTCCGCGGCTGCCAAAGAGCGATGGCGCGGGCGCGCAAGCATCCCCGGCCGGAGAACTATCACGAGTTTCGCAAACGCGTGAAGGCCCACTGGTACCACGTCCGGCTGCTGGAAGGCCTCTGGAACCAGGAGATGCGGGCGTACGAAAAGGAGCTAAAGGATCTCGAAACCGCGTTGGGCGAAGATCATAACCTGGTGGTGCTACAGGAGAAAATCCAGGGGGAGCCTGGATACTATGTCACAGAAGCGGAGACCGGCGATTTCATCCGCCTGATCTGCAAGTTTCAGCGAAACCTGCGCGAGGAGGCGTTGGATCTCGGGGAGGAACTGTTCGAGGAGAAGCCTGCGCACTTCACGCGGCGCATCAAGCGCCTGTGGGACGATTGGCAGTCGAGCGTGGCCGGCGCCAAAAGAAACGGCCGCCCGAAAGCGGCCGTCTCCGCGCCTGCCCAGACTGTTTGACACGTTACCGCCTGAAGCGGAAATCCGCGCGGCGATCCCAGCGGAAGTCGTGCCGGACAAACGGGCGTTCCACCACGACCGGACCGGGAACTACGGCTACGGCCGGCGGCGGGCACACGGGATACGCCGGATACGCGTAAGCCGGCGCGCCCACCACCACTCCGATCCTCACGGCGGCATTTGCCTGGTGCGGGGCCATGGCCAACATGCCCAGCAGCGCGATTACGGGAAGTCCGATTTTCTTGAACATCTTTTTCATCCTCCACTGCATAAGACGCAGATATCGGAAAGGAAGCCTGTAAATCATTGTCAAGGCCGGCTCAGCAGCCGCCCCGCCACCACGATCGCAGTGACTAAGACCAGTTCCACGCCATAGCGCAGGGCGTCGGACGGATGCAGCAGGCGGCGCACCACCGGGTCGCCCAGCATCATCTCTCCGGCCACCCGGCCCAGGATGGCCACGCCCACGTACATAGTGACGGGATATTTGTCCATGATGAGGGCCAGGAAGGCGCTCGACGAAACCACCAGCGGGATGCTCAGTGCCAGGCCAAAGACGATCAGCCAGATGTTGCCCTTGGATGCGCCTGCCACCGCCAGGATGTTGTCGGTGGACATGGTCAGGTCCGCGATCATGATCGAGCCGATCGCGCGCCAAAGTTCGCGCGGAGAGGCGGCCTCGCGCTCCTGCGACTTGGAATCTTTCAAAACTCTCACCGCGATCCAGACCACGAACGCGCCGCCGGCGAATTGCACGTATTCGACCTCGAGCAATTTGGCGGCGAGGAAGGTGACCCCGATGCGGATCACCACGGCCAGCCAGGCGCCCGCCAGCATCGCGGCACGCCGCTGCCGCTTGGGCAGCGCGCGCACGGCCAGTGCGATGACCAGGGCATTGTCGCCGGCCAGCAGCAGATCGATAGCAATGATCGACAGGCAATCGATCAGGTAGTGGGAGTAACCGGCCGCCAACCCTCACGGTAGCATGGGCCCTGTGCCGTGGCGCACGCTTCAGCGTGCCGCCGTCGGCTTCAGCCGACGGTGCATAGGCGGCATTTGGAGGGCGGCCAATCTTGGCCGCAGCCGGCTTAGCCGCCGGAAAAGGCGGCTGCGGGCATGATTGCCCGCCCAACGGTGAGTTTACGACGGTGCCCGCCCCGCCCTATTGAAGGCTGGACTGTCGCTCCGAATCGAGCACGTCGAAGTGGAAGCGGTCGGGCGGCAGCAACGCCGGTACGCCTGCCCCCATGCGGGCCCAAGCATTATACGCGGAGCCGGCGATCGAGGAGTTCAGGCAGAACAGAAACTCGCTGCTGCAACAGTCGATGGGCGGCGGCTGCCGGAACGTCAGGCGCAAACCGACGGCGGTTTCCAGTGCCACGCCGGGACTGGTCACCTTCTTATCCGCCAGCAGGATCACAAAGCTGCTGCGGTTGGCATGCGGCCATACATCCGGGTGCAGCAACTCCCGTAACACCGATTCCGACTGGAATGTAATCTCACACTGGCGGATCCACTCGACAATGGATTCGCCCCATTGCCAGTGCGCGATGAGGCCGCGATACTGTTCCGTCAAGGTGAGCGCCAGGTCCATTTTGCGGCGCTCCAGGAGGGTTTCTTCGACATCCACCTCCGGCAGCATTTCCTCGGCCTCCAGGATGGCCGAAGCCAGATCCACCTCCGGCGCATCGGAAGACCTGCGCACCAGCAGTGGAGGAAGCTCGTGCATCTTACTTCCCGGAATGTTGATGTACTCTCGGTCGCCCCTCATGTCAGGAACCACCCTCCGTACTTATCGACGCAAAATAAGGAACTCTGTTCCATCTTTGTAGCACATCCCGGTGCGCCTTGCGCCAAGAAAATTACGATTGGTCACATTAACAACTGTTATCGTCAGGACGAAGAGAGCTCCAGCTTGCGCCTCAGAAAGCGGCGCTCGGGCTCGGAGCACGGGCATTCGAGCGCGGCGCGAAAGCAGGCGGCGGCTTCCGTGACACGTCCCAGTTCCAACAGCAGGTGCCCGCGCACCGCCAGCAGCAGATAGTAGCCGCGCAGCTTGGGATCGTTAGCCAGGGGATCGATCGCGGCTAAAGCCTCCGCTGGGCCATGTACTTTCGCCACAGCTACCGCGCGATTCAGCGCGACCACCGGAGATTGATTGAGTGACAATAACTGGTCGTACAATTTGAGGATCGTGGGCCAGTCCCGCGATTGCGGCCCGGCGGCGCGCGCATGGGTCGCCGCAATGGCGGCCTGCACGTGGTACTCGGAAACCTCGTCGCCCGAGATCGACAAATTGAAATGATGGAATCCGAGAGCCATCAGGCCCTGGTCCCACCGGCTGTGATCCTGGTCTTCGAGCAGGATCAGGTCGCCGGATTCGTCCACGCGCGCGGGCAGGCGGGCGGCCTCCAGAGCCATCAGGGCGACCAGCGCGTCTACGCGCGGCTGGGCGATCGAAGAGGCCGCCACCAGGCGCCCCAGCCGCAGCGCCTCCAGGCACAAATCCTGGCGGATCAGGTCCTCGCCGGCATGCGCGGTATATCCTTCGTTGAACATGAAGTAGAGGACCTCGAGCACCGAATCGAGGCGCGCCGCCAGTTCCGGTCCGTGCGGCATGTCTAGCGTCAGGCGGTCCTCGCGGATCTGGCGTTTGGCGCGCACCAGGCGTTGCGCGATGGCGGCGTCGTCTGCCAGGAAGGCGCGGGCGATCTCGCGCACGTTGAATCCGCCCACCGTTTTCAGGCTCAGGGCCACCCGCGCATCGCGCGCAATGTCCGGATGGCAACACATGAAGATCATACGCAGCTCGTCGTCGCGAAGCTGCTCTTCAAGGTCGGGATCGTCCGGCTGGGCTGCCGCGGAAAGGGTGAGTTCGGCAAGGATCGCGCCGGTCTTCTCGCCAAGGGTTCGATTGCGGCGCACCGCGTCGATGGCGATATTGTGGGCCACCCGGAAGAGCCACGCGGCGGCATTTTCGGGGGCCCCCTGGTAGGGCCAGGTCTGCAGCGCGCGCAGCATGGCTTCCTGCACCGTCTCTTCCGCCAGTTCCAGATGCGCCGGGCCGAGCAGCCGCGTAAGATGCGCGACCATTCGGCCCGACTGCCGCCGGAAGAGATGCTCCAGCAGAACTCCCGTAGGGGATGCGGCTAGCTGCCCCAGACCTGCCTCACCTCGATGGTGCCGCCGTGCTCCAGGGTGGGATGATCCATAGCCAGGCGAATGGCCTCATCGTAGTCGGCCGCTTCAATGGTGTAATAACCGCCCAGGATCTCCTTGGTCTCGCTATAAGGGCCGTCCGTGGTGCGGATCTCGCCGCCTTTGGAGCGCATCACGCGGCCCGGGTCCATCGTCAACCGGTGTGCGTCGCGGGTGAATGGCTTCTTCGTCCAGGCCATGTATTTCTCGAGCGCCTTCTGCATCTCCTCGGGGCTAAGGCGCTCGAATCCGGCTGGGTCGTCGTGTAGCAATAGCATGAAATGTGGCATCGTTTCTCCTATTTTACGCGAGTATATTGCGCTGTCTCGGCCATCTTGCGTTGACCGTTTTCGTAGAACTCCCACTCGGTGTTGAGGTGTTCCGCATCGGCTACCCGGATCTTGACGTTATGCATGTGGCCGGCGCCGGGTTTCAGGTTGGTGGCATCCAGAAACTGGAAATCCACTTCTCCGGTTTCGGCGTTGAAGGCGCGCGCCTCCATGCGCGGCTGGTTGCCCGCCATGCAGTAGTGGGTCAACAGCAGGCGATCGCCGTCCAGGTAGTAGACCGTGAGCATGGCCGGCATTTTCTCGCCGGATTCTCTTTCCACAAGGGACGTGCCGCCGGCGATCAGTTCGTAGCTGACATGGGCTTTGCCCATATCGGTGGTCGCCTCCCAATCGCCCACCAGGGTTTTGAGCCGGGCGTAGGCCGCCGGCCCGGGGGCGATTTCGGTAGCGGGTCCGGCGGCCTGGACCGCGGCGGCCGCCAGCAAAACGGTTGCGATTACAAAAACGTGTCGTTTCATTTTTTTTCTCCTCTGGGTGTTGCTCTTTGCAACCTGATAACGAACGGCGTCACCCGAAATCGACATCCGGCGCCGAAAAAAACGGGACAACCTCGGCGAGACATCAAAATCTCTGAGCGAAACGGGTGGCTGGAGCGTCCAATCATAGATAGAACATGCGTTTTCGTACATTTCTTGGCAGCATCCTATACGCGGCGGCTGCGTTCGGGCAGATCGCCTCATTTCCGAAGCCATCTTATTTCCGCGAGACCTTCGCCCGGCCCGTCACGAAGGTGGAATTGCAGTCCCCGGTGCGGCTGCCGGACTATGTGGACGGCGGCAAGCTGGAACTCTCGCTGCATTCGTACCTGGAACTGGTGATGGCCAACAATACGGATATCGCCATCCAGCGGCTGACCGTGGACGTGGCGCAGAATGCCATCACGCGGGCTTTCGCGCCGTTCGATCCGCTGGCCACGGCGAGTTTCAGCAGTACCGAGCAGCGCACGCCGTCGGGCGACCAACTCACCGGCGCCACCACGCTGCAGCAGCTTTCGCAACCCGCAAACTTCACTTATGGCCAAACTTTGCCGACCGGCCTCAACTACCAGGTGGACTTCTTCGCCCAGAAGCTTTCGACCAATAGCGGCTACTACTATTACAATCCCAGCCTCAATTCCAGCCTGGCGCTGAGTATCTCCCAACCCCTGCTCAAGAACCGCGGCACGTATATCAACCGGGTGCCCATCATGGTGGCCAGCAGCAACCTGCGCAAAACCCAGTACGATCTAAAGACGAGCCTGCTGCAATTGGTCAGCAATGCCGAAAACGCCTACTGGGACGCGGTGCTGGCGCGGGAAAACCTGCGCGTGGCCGAGAGCGCCCGCGACCTGGCGGATCAGGCCCTCAAACGCGCGCAGCGGGAACTGGAGCTCGGCGCGCTCTCGCCCCTGGATATTTACAATCCGCAACAGCAGTACGCCACCTCGCAGATCGGGGTCTCGCAGGCCCAGTATTTCCTGCAGCAAACCGAGGACGCCTTGCGCCGTCAGATGGGGGCCGACTTGGATCCGCAGATCCGCACCCTGCCGATTGTGCTGACCGAAACGGTGGGCCCGGAAGTCACCGCGCCGCCCATTGACGCCGAGAAAGAGGTGCAGAAGGCGCTGGCCACGCGGCCGGACCTGAAATCGGCCACCCAGAGCCTTGACATCGACGACCTGGGGATCCGGCTGGCCAAGAATGAGCTGATGCCCGACCTGGAATTGACCGGCGCCTACACCACGCAAGGGCTGGGAGGAATCTACTATCCCACAATCGGGGAACCTGGGATCCCAGGCGGCTTCGGCGACGCACTCAGCCAGATGTTCGGCTTCGGCTATCCCATGTATTCCTTCGGCCTGACGCTACGGCTGCCCATCAAGAACCACCAGGCGTCGGCGGACATGGCGGACGCGCTGGTGGCCAAGAAGCGCGACTCGCTGAATGTGCGCACGGTGCGGCAGCAGGTGCGGCTGGACGTGCTGACGGCGGTGAGCCAAGTGGAGTCCAGTAAGGATGCCATGAAGCTGTCGGTGGTGGCGCAGGATTTCTCCCGGAAGTATATGGAGGCAGAGCAGAAGAAATACGAATTAGGGAACAGCACGATTTTCTTTGTGCTGCAGGCGCAGGGCGCGCTGGTATCGGCCGAGTCGAGCGTGGTCCAGAATTCGGTGAGTTACCGGCGGAACCTGATGCTCCTGTTGCTGCGGACCGGCGACTTGCTGGAGGCACGCGGGATTGCGGTGCAGTGATGTCCTTTGGTGGGGCGGGCGTCTACGCCTGCAGAGGGTCTCCAGACCCGATCTTTGGCGAGCGTAAGCTCGCCGCCTGGCGAGCGTAAGCTCGCCCGCTTGGCGAGCGTAAGCTCGCCCGCCTGGCGAGCGTAAGCTCGCCCGACGCGGGACTTAAAAGTCCCGCCGGCACGCTGAAGCGTGCGCCACTGCTCCACCCGCAGTTGCATGCGGGGGCTTCAAATTCCGCCTGCGGCGGACCTGCGGATAGAAGAGAAATATCGCAATGCCGAAAGTCACCCCCACCGGCCCCAACAAACGTAGCGGATCCATCCAACTCGCTGATGACGAACCCAGCAGGATGAGCCAGTTGAGCGCCAGCGTGATCGAGCCGTACCGTGGAAAAGAGCGCAGGAACGTCTGCCAGCTATAGCGGGGCGGCGGATCGCCGGCCACCGCCTTGAAATCGAAATTCGGAAAGGCGGCCGCGGCGCCGGAGGGCTGTGCCTCATCCGCGCTCAAGTGCCAGCGCGTGGCTTGATCCAACAAGCGTGCGGCGGCCCGCGGCGCGCCAAAACCGAAGGCGCGGTCGAACGGGCGCAGCCAGAATGACGGCCCGCTGCGCAAACGAAAGCAGACCACGGGCCGCGGAAACCAGCCGAAGGGTCCGCTGTCGAGCCACACGCCTTCAACTTGTTCCCGGGTGAAACTCCAATTGCCGCGTGCACCGCGAAAAGCCACACGATCGCCTTCGAACGCGCAAAATCCCACGTCGTAGTCGTAGGATCCCTCATAGATTCGCGGCTCGACCGACGGACTGAATCCGCCGAACACTCCCGGGCGGCCGGCCAGCGCTCTACGGGCGCGCATGCGGGCCCGCGCCAGCACCCACTCCGATATCAGCACGGTCCCGAGCGCGCCGGCCGCCAAGGCTGCGATGTAACCTGTATACGGCGCCGCCAGACCGCATGCCATCGGAATCGCCAACGCCAGCAGGGACAGCTTGATATTCAGGCGTTTCCGCGCCTCCGCCGAAAATACGGAGCCGGTGGCGACAGCCCGCTGCGGAATCGTATAGCAATCGCCCGGCAGAACTTCCGCAGGCGAGAGCAACTGCTCGAATCGCGCGGCGGGGATCTTCGCGCGCCCAGCCACCGTGCGCACCCGCTCCAGCGTCGAGGGATGCGGCAGCAGCGGCTTCAGCCAGCGCGGCCAATCGAGTGGTATTTTGCTGGCCAGGGTGACCCTGACCAGACCGGTGATTAAAGCCTCGGCGTCGCCCGACCACAGGAGCGCATCGGTGTCGGCCATGCGTTCGTTTTTCCTGCGCATGGCCCGGTAGAATAGAAACCCAAACGGGATCAGCAGCGGCATCCATACCAACGCGGCGGGCACGGTCCACGCCACCAGAATCGCCCCCACCAGTACAGGTCCGCCCGCTCTTCCGATGGCAAACGGCGGGCGGCGGATGTGCGACAACTCATGGCACACAATCGCGTCCACTTCGCGGCGCGTCACCGCGCGCAGCAGGCCGGCGGTAACGATGATTCCGTGGCGGCGCGACGCAAATGCCGCCGGCAGATCCTCGCCGCCTTCGAGGACCCGTACGCGCTTCACGGGCGCGGCCGCCCGGTCGGCCAGTTGCCGCACACGTGCCAGTAATTCACCTTCGCCCAGCGCATCCAGGCGATGACCCATTGCGCCGCGTTGGCGCCACAGCGATACCAGAACGATCGCTATACAACAAAGCAGCCAGGGAACCATCGCATCGGTTCCGCTGAACATCCCTAAGGCAAGCAGCACGAAGGCCACGCCGCGCACACCGCGCCAGAAGAATAGCCGCTGCCGGTGACCGCCAATAATACGCGACGCGATCCAGACCGCAACCAGCATCGGTGTGGCGGCCATGACCAGGTTCCAGGGCAAGCCTGCTATCGCGATCAGGTTCAGGGGAAGCGTCGCCGAAAGCCACGCCGTGGCCGCCAGACAGAAGAGGCTGCTCGACACCGCCACCGTATATACCGGACCCGCCGCGCGCGCCGGGAACAGCAGCAACGGCATGAGCAGCACCACGCCCGCGGCCACCGCCAGAAACCAAACCTGCCGTCCATCGATGCCGGTTGAAAACGTGACTTCGTGAAAATCGTCGAGCCGAAGCCTAGCGTGGTGGGTCACCGTCACGCCCCATCCGTTTTCGGAGAATCCAGCGGGCCGCAGCGTCGCGGAGCCGAACCGGGGGTGCGTGATACTGACTTCGATGCGGCGCGCGCCCGCGCGGGTCAGTTCGGCGTTCAATGCGGCAAAATCCCAGCTTGCGCTCGCCCGGAGCCCATGCCTCCGCTGCGCCGAGGGGCACGCGATTTCGAGCGAGCCGATACGCGGGTCCGGCGCCGGGACGGGTTCGCGAGGGCAGCCCATGGCCTGCGCAAAGGCCGCCGCGAGCGGTTTCGATATGGGCGTCTCGAGGTACAGCCGGGCCGTCAGGCGGCCGGATTCATGGAGAGTCATGAACAGCACCGGATCGCGCCGGGGCATCTGGGCACGGGCTGACAGAGCCGCGAGGGTCAGAGCGAAAAGCAGCTTTAGCCGCAAGTGTCCTCCTCTTCCAGATTAGCCAGCCGGGCGGCTCCGAGAAATGCTATCTGGCGTTAACACCAATGGAGGGCGGCCAATCTTGGCCGCAGCCGGCTTTCCAGCCGGCTTAGCCGCCTGAAAAGGCGGCTGCGGGCATGATTGCCCCGCTAAAGCGCGCGCCACTTCCCGCTTTTTCCCTACTTGCCTGTCCCCGTCAGCCGGACCGCTTGATTAAAGATGACGCCGTTACCCGTGACTGTAAGGGTCCCCGAAGACGTACCCGTCTGGAAAGGCGTGAAAGTCACCGAAACGGTGCAGGCCGCGCCGGAACTCAGGGCCGCGGCGCAGGTGTTGGTCTGGGCAAATCCATCGGATGCGCTGACCCCAATGATCGATAACGCCGCGTGGCCGCCATTGGTGACCGTAACTACCTGCGGAGCGCTGGTTTGGCCGACACTGGTGGCCGGAAATGTGAGCGACGTTGTCGATAACTCAATCACCGCCTTTTCCGTCCCGGCTCCGGTCAGAGCGACCGTTTGCGGGCTGCCCGTGGCGCTGTCGGCGATGGAGAGCGAGGCCGCACGCGAGCCGGTAGCGGTGGGCTCGAAAACCACCGTGATCACGCACCTGGCTCCGGAAGCCAGAGCGCCGCACTTGCTCGATGGCTTGAAGTCGCCGGCATTGGTCCCGGTCATGGTAATCTTCGAAATCTCGACGGCGATGGCACTGGCGTTCGCGATCTCCACGCTGTGCGGTTCGCTGGGAATATTCACGCCCGCGTAGTCGAAGCTCACGCTGGCCGGTGACACCGTCAAGCTCACGATACCGGTACCGGTCAGGTTTACGCCTTGCGTGCTGCCTGTCTTACCGCTGGAATTGTCGGTGAAGGTCAGGGTAGCCGACTCGGCGCCGGCGATCGACGGCGTGAATACGATCCTGACCGTGCAAGTGGCCTCAGCCGCGATTTGTACGGGAAGCGTCCCGCACCCCGCGGTCACGGAGAAGTCGGCCGCGTGGGCGCCGCTCATCGTCAGGGACGTGAGCGTCAGCGGGCCGTTGCCGGTATTCGTCAGCACCACCGCTTCGGCCGCGCTGGCCACGCCTGCGTTCTGGTTGCCGAAGCCCAGCGACCCGGTGGACAGCTCGGCGACCGGCAGTGAGCCGCTGCCGGCAAAGTTCGCTGTCCGATTGCCATTCAGATTCTTGAAGTTCTGACTCGGCGGATTGAAGGTGAACCCGCTGAGCCCCGGTGTCACCAGGTAAGTACGGTTGCCGGGCACGACAAAGGTATATTTTCCCGAGCTATTGGTCACCGCCGAGCCGTGGCGGCCTCCGGTGAGTGACACGGCGGCTCCCGCCAACCCCGCACCGTTCAGGGTTACCTGGCCGGAGATGACATAATCGGCTGCCGACGTGCCCCAGCCACCGACGAGGTTCGCAATGTTGACGCTGCCTAAACCGGTGGCGAAATCCCAGCCCGTGCCGGCCTGATAGGCGGGGGCCAGGGAGACGGCGGACGTTGACAGTACGCCCTGCGCGTCGCCCGCCGTGACCGTATAACAATTGGGACTGCCGGTGGCGCACGGAACCGTAGTGTCTCCCAGGGTCACGTCATAGAACAGGCAAGTGCTGCTGACCTGGTTGCCCTGGCCGGCATTACAAGCAGACAAGGCTTCCGTGTTCGGAGTTCCAGTGGTGCCGTATTCGTTTCCAGCGAGACTATAGAGCACGGCGTTGGCGTTACCCTGCGCGGAGCCGGTCTGCTGTACCACCAGGGCCATAACGCCCGCGAACGCCGGCGCCGCGAAAGAGGTTCCGCCGCCGGAGTTGAAAACGGTGTCTCCCGCGTCGGTGTAATCGCAGGGATTCCCATTTTCATTGGGATCGGACATGCAGAAGATATAAGCGTGGCTCCAGGCGTTGTCACTGGCGAACAGCGAGACATCCGGTAAGTCGCGGAAGCCATCGTTGGCGATGCCGGCCACATTCGCCTGCCACGTCGGTTTCGCATAAAGAGAACTCGGCCCGCCCGCGCCGGCTACGATGTTGAGCACGTTCAAAGGATTGGTTCCGAAGAAGAACGGCAGGATCTCGCAGGTGGCTTCGCCGCGCGGAAAACCGAGAAATCCGCTAAGGACGTTGCTGGCGCACGAATTATTCCAGGTCATTTCCGGAACGTAGGAAAGCGCCGATTGAAGCGTTAGGGCCGCGTTACCGCTCGCCCAGTATTGGCTGTTGGTGCCCGCAAAAGTATCGCTGAAGTCCGTGCCGCCGATGGCCACGTTGTAGATCGAGGAAGCGATGCCATTCACTGAAAGGCCCAGCGAAGCGTCGGGCGCCGCAGGGCTCACGTCGGAGTCGCAAACCGCGCCGCCGGAATCGCCCGCGGCGGCCACGATCGTCTGGCCCTGCAGCGAAGCGGTTTGCCACAGGCCTGCCCAGAATGCGTTTCCGCCGCCCAAATCGCTTTCGCAGGCGCTGTAACTAATGCTGACCACGGGTGCGGCATTATTGCTTACGATGTAAGCCGCCGCGTCTTCCAAGGTATCCGCCGCGACGTAGAGGATCGTGGCCGAAGGCGCTACCGCGCCGGACCATTCCGCGTCGATGGCCCCTTCGGTCTCGTCCGGCGTAGTCGCGCAAGTAGGCGCGGTGACGCACAGAATCTGCAGTTGGCCGGGCTGCATCGCGGGCAGCCCCAGTCCGGTGCGAAAGGCGTCCACATCGGCTGGATTGATGGCGCTGTCTTCCACCAGGGCGATGGTCTGATTCTGCCCCGTGGCGCCCGCGTTCCAAAGCGGCGACAGGTTGTAAATGGTGGCGAAATCGTAGGGCGCAATCAGGTAGTAATCGTTGCCGCTGAAAGATACGTTGGCATCCGCGACCGGGTTCGTGAACTGCCATTTGCCCGTTTCCCTGTTGCGCCGGGCGCGGCCGCCCTGGTGATAGGCCGGGTGGGCGGGGAAATCGTTGAGCTTTGCAATCCCGGCGATGGCCGGCGCCAGGGCAGCCGGAATGCGCGGGTCCTGTGAGAGGGCCCAGTGCACCTGCCCGTTCACGACATAGCGATGGATGGCGGCGCGAAATGCTTCACGCACTTGCGACGCCGTGCCGGAGAACTCCATGGCCATGCGATTGGGATAGACCCGATCGATCTGGAAACCATGCGCGCCAAGCCATGCGGCCAGTGCATCGATATCCTGCGGCGACGCGCCGAACTGCTCGCCGGTTTGTTGCGGAGTCAGCCAGCGATGAAATGAGGGCGATGCCGGATCTTGGAGCTGATCGATCAATTGGCGCAGCGCCTGTTCCTGCTCCGGCGGGCGCCGCAGCAGGATGCGCAAATGCCGCAGGACGAGCGAATCAGGCGCTATTCCCCGATCGAATTGAGGGCGAGCCAGCGGATGCACGCTGCCTCGCAGAGTGACTCTCTGCGACTCGTCGATGGCCTCGGTGATGACCGGCTGGGAAGCCTGCAGAGCAGCGCAAACCCCAACGAGCAGCGTAAACAGTTTCATGCTAAGCAAATTATAGTGGGTGGTATGGCAGGCGTCTACGCCCGCTTGTGGACTTTGGCCTTTCTCCTGATGACTGGCGCAGCCCGTGGGGCACGCCCATCCGAGGCCCCATTGCCGCTCAATTAAGATGATGAAACCAAAGTAGTGGGGCGGCCAATCCTGGCCGCAGCCGGCTTTCCAGCCGGCTTAGCCGCCTGAAAAGACGGCTGCTGGCATGATTGCCTGCCCCACGGTGAGTTTTCGACGGCGCCCCGCCGCGGCCCGCTGAAGCATGCGCGACGAAGTGAATCTCAGTTCGTTATGCCGCGAGGCTCCTGGCTTCCGCCAGGATGCCGCGCATATACTCGGCGGCAAGCTGCGCATTCTTATCGACGAAATCCAGGCCGACGGTTTGACCATTCACTACCGGCAGCGGATGGCACAATTCAAAACCCGCGTACCCGCGATAACCGATATCCAACAAGCCGCGCATTTCGGCCAGCGCCTTTTCGTCGCCCTTCACCGTGATGCCCTGGGGGCCGCGGTCGAACTCTCCGCCATAATGCCAGAGCGTCTGGAGCGCGCCCACTTCGTTCACCGCTTTGCGCACGCCCGCCTCGTCCAGCGTATGCTCCAGCCGGGCGTCGAAGCAGACCTTCAGGTGCGGCGAGCCGACTTCGTTCACCATGCGCAGGGTGTCGACGTAGCCCTTATCGATTACGGGCGGGTGGTTCTGTAAAGCCAGCGTGACGCCGAAATCGCCCGCCATCCGCGCGGCTTCAGAGAGCGTCGCGCGGCACCAGGCCCAGGTCTGTTCCACGGAGAAGCCCTGGTGTTCGGCTTTCCACACGCCTTTCGCGAAATCGTAGCTGCCGCCGCCCTCCGGCAATAGAGTCACGCCCGGCCAGGCCAGAAACACGCGCAGCACTTTTGCACCCAGGTCGGCCGTCATGCGCATCAACTCGCGCGTATAAACCAACTGCGCCTCGCGATGCTCCGGGATGGGACTGCTGAAATCGTTGTTGGCAGCCACGGCATAGATCTCGATGCCCTGATCCGCGGCGGCGCGCCGAAGTTCGTGGCAGCGGGCCGCGGGCATGTCGAGCGGGTTGCCATGCGGGCGTTTGCCGTCGATCTCGACGCCCTGGTAGCCGAACTTGTGGGCGCGCGCGATAACCTGCTCCACAGTCAGGGCATCGCCGCGATACCAGACGCCGCCGAAGGTGATGCTGTACAGGCCGATTTTCACATCGGCGGCCCGCGCGGTGGCGTGCGCGAGGTCCGTCGCGGCCAACGTACCGGCTGCCAGCGCCGCGGTTTGGACAAACCCGCGCCGGCTGATCGGATTCTGATCGTTACTCATGATGCGAACACCTCGTTACAAGCTTTCAGTATGGCACCGGCGATCTCGCGGGTGGTTTGCTCGTCGCCCAGCAGCGCGCGATGCGGCAGCCAGAAGGCGTCTCCGATACACGCTTCAGCCACGGGACAAGGCTCCACGCGGCAGCCTCCCTCCCGATATAGCGGGTTGCCGTAGAGCGGATGCGGATAGAACGGCGTGCAGGGCACGCCTTGCGCGGTCAGCGCGCTGTGAAATTCGTCGCGCGTGCGGCCCATGCGGCGGGCGTCGATGCGGCCCAGCAAGAGATACCACGAATTCGCGTTTTGCTTCTCCGGCACGGCCTGGAAGGCCAGCCCCGGCACATCCGCCAACTCCGCGCGCAGCAGGGCCGCGTTGCGCGTGCGGCGGCGGATCTGCTCCGGCAGCCGCTCGAGCTGCGCCAGCAGCACCGCCGCCTGCAATCCCGTGATGCGGTAATTGCTGCCCAACAGATAGTGATGGAACCAGCCGCCGCCCGGCTTGCGGCCCTGATCCATGATGGACCAGGCGTGCTCGGCGAACGCCGCGTCGTTGGTGGTCAGCATGCCGCCTTCGCCCGCCGTCAACACTTTCGAATTCTGGAAGCTGAACGAGCCCGCCAGGCCCAGGCTGCCCGCGCGGCGGCCGGCCCATTCCGAGCCGTGCGCGTGCGCCGCGTCTTCGATCAGGGCCAGGCCTTGTTCGCCGGCCAGCGGCAACAGGCGATCCATATCCGCGATGGCCGCGCCGAAGTGTACCGGCATGATGGCCTTTGTCTTTGAAGTGATGGCCGCCGCGGCGCGTTCCGGGTCCATGTTGAAACTGAGCGGCTCGATATCCACGAAGACCGGCGTAGCGCCGATGCGTGACACGGCCATGGCCGTCGAAACGAACGAAATCGCGGGCACGATCACCTCGTCGCCCGGGGCCACGCCGGCCGCGCAGAGGGCCATTTCCAGCGTGACCGTGCCGTTCATGGCGGAAATCGCGTGCGCACAATCCGTGAAAGCGCCAAACTCGCGCTCCAGCCGCTTCACGAAATCGCTGTGGCCGCCCCAGCGTCCGCTGTCGAGCACCTCGCGCAGCAGTTCGAGTTCGCGATCGGCCGCCACCGGCCAATTGGGTATTTGCATTTTACGAATCTAAAATGATTTCACCACAATTCGTGGCGCACGCTTCAGCGTGCCGGCGGGACTTTTAAGTCCCGCTTCTAGCGCCCTTACATCCCCTGCAGAAAATAGTTGAATTGCTTCTCCCGGCCCAGCGTGGTCACCGGCCCGTGTCCGGGGACCACTACCGTTTCATCCGGCAGATCGAAATACTTGTCGTGAATCGAGCGCAGGATTTGGTCGCCATCGCCGAACGGAAGATCGGTGCGTCCAATGCTGTCGCGGAACAGCGTGTCGCCCGCTACCAGCTTCTTTTCGGCAGGCAGCCACAGACTGATGCTGCCCGGCGTATGGCCCGGCGTATGGAGCACGTGGAACTCCGCGCCGGCTGCGCGCAGGATATCGCCATCCCGCGCCGGCATGTCGATCGCCGTTCGCTCCGGCGTGCGCACGCCCACCCACGCGGCTTGCATGTCCATGATGTCCTGCAGCTTGTCGTCGTTTTCGTTCATGTAAACCGGAGCGCCGGTGGATGCGTGTAGCTTGTGCGCGCCGCCGATATGGTCGATGTGCGCATGCGTGATCACGATGGCTTTCACGTGCAGGCCGTGCCGCTCCAGGATGCGCTCGATCTGCGGCAGGTTGTCGCCCGGATCGATCACCACCGCGTCGCCCGACTGCTCGTCCCCGAAAATGGAGCAGTTGCATTGCAGCATGCCCACCGGCAGAATCTCATGCACCATAAGTAACGATTGTATAATCAACGCATGTTCGAAGCCCTAGGCATCTTCATGCGCTGGTTGCATATCGCGTCCGTCGCCACGTTGATTGGCGGCCTGATTTACGGTTGGCTGGTGCTGGTTCCGGCCACCGGCGCCCTGCCGGCGGAGGCGCGCAAGGCGCTCACCGCCAGAGCCGCCGCGCTCTACCGTCCGCTGGTGTTCGGGGCTATCGCGGCACTGCTGGTTTCAGGCGCTTACAACCTGGCGACCAATCCGGGGCACCACATCCGCTACTACATCCTGCTCAGCTTGAAACTGCTATTGGTGGCGCACGTTTTCGCGGTAGGCATCGTGCTGGTGACCCGCAATCCGGAGCATCGCGGGCGCTTGTTCGCGGGGGCGGCCATCTCGGGGCTGGCCATCATTCTGATTTCGGCGTATTTGCGCCACACGTTCTAGACAGAATTGGAGGGCGGCAATCATGCCTGGCAATCATGCCCGCCCGACAGCGCGGCCAGAGCGGCTTCCATGTCCGCGATGAAGAGTTGCTTTTGAGCCGGCAGGACATCGGCAGGAATCAGCCGCATATAAGGCTTCTCATCAACCCACTTGTGCAACCACCCAGGCGGCGGCAGGCTTTGATTGGAAGCATAGCGTTCCAGTTCTGCCGTTTGGTGGCGCAGGTCGAGGCATAGCCAATCCTCGAAGATCACAATTTGCTCCCGCCGCAGAGCCCGGTCGGCCTCCGCTTTGTCACAAGTCAACAACAACCAACCATTCCGCCCACCAGGAGCGGATTGCATACCTGCAGAAAAAGATCCAGACGAAGGACGAGGTCTTCGCCGAATTGATGGCGGAGCAGATCGCGCTAAAAAAAGACATTGGGGAACTCCGACCGGGAGCTGGGTTCCGCACGATACGCGGGATCAGATCGTGGATTTCGTCCGGCGCACGGGTCAGGACCTGGGGCCCGCGCCCATCTCGGAGGCCCGCGCCAGTGCTTGCGTGTCGACATACTCCCGGACGTTCGCCAATTTGCCATTTCGAACGGTAATGGCGAAGACCCAATGGTCCTCGAACGTCTTATTCGTTGCTTTGATTCTCCCCGTAGCGAAGCCGGCGACCAAAACCCGGTCTCCCTGCGCTATGAACTCTGGGGGCTCTGGGTACGAAGTTTCCACCGTCTCGTTAGCCTTCTGAAGCAAATCCGCCAATCCCGCGTGCCCGCGGTGCGTGCCGGCCAGCGGCCAGTCCTCGCCCGGAATGATCCACTCAATATCTTCGGTAGACAACGCCAGCAAACCTTGCTTATCGCGGCGGCCGAGTGCCGCAAAAAAACTCTTCACAACCTCGACATTCTTTTCGATGCTCATCGAAATCTCTCCTTTTCCTTTACTTCAAGCGTGTCCGATCTAATCGGACGTCTCGGAACCATCCTTCTCGGGCCAAATCACACGGCCGGCGATCGATTGCTCCTCTTTCGAGAAGCGGCCGCGCCGGGGTCAGACCTGCGCCATGCCTCCATCGACGGCGAGATCCACACCGGTGATGTAAGAACTTTCATCGGAAGCAAGGAACACGACTGCTGCCGCGATTTCCTCGGGCATGCCTCTGCGACCCATTGGAATCTGCGTGGTGAACTGTGCAGCCGCTTGCTCGGCCTGTTCAGCGGTAAGGCCCGTCGTCGTCGCTAAGGCCGGGGTATCGATTGCTCCTGGGCTCATGCAATTCACGCGGATCTTGCGGTCTTTCAATTCCAGAGTCCAGCCGCGCGCGAAGTTGCGCACAGCCGCCTTACTCGCGGCGTAGGCGCTAAACCCTGGGAGCCCCAACACGTTCGAGACTGAAGAGGTCAGGATGATCGAGCCGCCATCTTTGAAGAGCGGAAGGGCCTTCTGCACCGTAAAGAACAGCCCCTTCACGTTCACGTCGAAGGTCTGGTCAAAATGGGCCTCAGTAGCTGCCGCGAGCGGTGCGATTGTCCCCGCGCCCGCGTTCGCGAAGAGAACGTCGATGTGGCCATGTTTCTCTTTCACCGCGACATAGAGCCGGTCCAGATCTTCCAAGCGCGATACGTCGCCCGCGACCGTCGTGACATTTCTCCCGACAAAGGCTGCGGCCTCCTTGAGCTCTTTCTCTCGTCGGCCAGTGATTACGACGTGCGCGCCTTCTTCCACGAAGCGCTTGGCGGTGGCCAAGCCAATCCCGCTGCTTCCGCCTGTGATAACCGCAATTTTCCCCGCCAATTTTTGTGCATGGGTATTGCTCATATGTTTCCTCCTTTTTTGTTCAATTTACGGCCAAAGCTGACACAATCATCGATTACTGCTCCTTCTTAGACAAATCCTGGAAGATGAGCTGACCCCACGTTTGGCCGCGTGCGTGCACCAGTGCGCCCCCCTCGTTGAGCTTTCCCAGCTTGACGGGTGCGAATCCGAGTTGTTTGGCCAAATCCGCCACGGGAGCGGTCGCGTCCTCGTCGTAGCTCGACAGAAAGACGACCCGGTGGCCGCCCTCAACGATCGGATCGGTAGCCAGCGTGGCCGCAACCAGGTGATTGAAGCCTTTCACGACCTTAGCGCCGGTGTAGGACTTCGCAACGAAGGCGGTGGACAGTAGGCCGTCCAGCGCTTCAGGGGGAACTCCGAACGCGTTCGTCGCGTCGATGACTGTCTTGCCTTCCCAGCTCGACAGGGTCTTCGCAATCCCGCGATGTTCCCCGAACGGAACCGCCAGGATGATTGTGTCGGCCTTGAGCGCATCCCGCAGCGACTTGGCGACCACTGCGGGCCCAATCGCCCGCGCCTCAAGCGCCAAGGCCTCGGGCGGCCGGCGGCTCGCGACGGTGACTTCGATGTTCTTACGGGCAAAGGCGTGGGCGAGTGCCTGGCCTATCTTGCCGAATCCTACAATTGCGTAGCTCATTCATTCCCCTTTGGCTTACCGGCGAGTGCTTCAGATTTGCGCCAGCCCGCCGTTGACGGCGAGCTCGCTGGCGGTCATGAAGCTGCTGTCGTCCGACGCGAGAAAAGCAGCAGCCGCCCCGATCTCCGCCGGATCGGCCATGCGCTGGAGCGGAGTCATCGAGGCGTAGACTTTCTGGCCCTCCTCGCCTAGCGCTGCCTTCGCGAGCTCGGTCGCCGTCGGCCCGGGCGACAGCACGTTTACCCGGATGCCGGTTCCCTTCAGTTCCTCCGCCCAGGTCCGCGCGAGGTTGCGCACTGCCGCCTTGCTCGCGCTGTAGACGCTCATTGTCGGGGCCCCTGTGGTGCCGGCGCTCGAGCCCGTCAGGATGATCGAACCGCCCTTGCCCATCAGCGGCAGCGCCTTCTGCACCGTGAAGATCGTACCCTTCACATTGGTGTCGAAGGTCTCGTCAATGTGCTCGGCGGTGATCTTGCCGAGCGGAAGCGGGCTTCCCGCCCCGGCATTGGCGAAGACGATGTCGAGGGTTCCGCGCTCGGCCTTCACCGCCGCGTAGAGTCGGTCGAGGTCGGCCAGATCGGAGATCGAGCCCTTCACTGCGCGGGCGTTGGGCCCGAGGTCGGCCAGGGCGGCGTCGAGCTCTGCCTGCCGGCGGCCGAAGATGAAGACGATGGCGCCCTCCTCGATGAAGCGCTTTGCCGCGGCGCGGCCAATGCCGGTGGCGCCACCGGTGATAACTGCAACCTTCCCTTGAAGCTTTCCCATATTTAGTCCCTTCGGAATGTGTGAAGCATTCGGTACACTAGGGTAGATTCTTTCGCGGCGGACGAAAACTGCTCAGGAGTCCAAGATGTTTGTCTATTCGTCCGGAAAAAGGGCTGAACCGAGCTGTTTTGCACCTTTTTCGTGGATCTGGGACGCGCGGCTTCGAGGAAAAGGAGTGCAGTCCTCACAGAACACAATGGCTTTCGAGAGCAGATGGAGGCTCAGTTGGACCCGATAACAGACATCTTCAGAACGATGCACGTAACCGCTTTCGGTCAGCACAGGCTCGAAGCCACGGCCCCGTGGGGCTTGATACAGGAGAAGCGGACCGAAGAGAAAGCCACGCCTTCCGGCAAAACAAATTCACCCACGGATCTGGCGCACTTCGCCATGCTGTCGCGCGGTAACTGCTGGCTCAGTATCGGAGGCATTCCGGACCCGATTCCCCTCACCGGTGGCGACTGCTTCTTGCTGGGCCCCGGCACCTCGATCGTCATGCGCGATAGCCCGCGAACACGTCCAAGGTCAACCTTCCGCGAAATCGCCGCCAAAGCCAACGGTAATGTCGCTCATCATGGAGGGGGTGGCGCGCCGACGACAATCGTCTGTGGGTCCATGAGTTTCGATCGCGCCAGCCTGAGGCCGATCACTCAGTTATTGCCGAGCTTCATTCTGATTAGGGCCGAGCAGGCACGCACGCTTGCTGTTCACGACACAATGCGAGCGCTGGCGTCAGAAATGGCAGAACAGGTACCGGGATCTGAAATAGTCGCGAATCGGCTAGCCGAGGTCCTGTTTATCCAAATACTCCGGGCGCATATCGCGTCGGGACTGGAACGTAACAAAGGATGGCTTCGTGCGATCTTCGACCCTCAAATGGGCACTGCCCTGAGTGCCATTCACGACAGTGTGAATACACCTTGGACAGTCGAATCTCTGGCCGAAGCGGCGGGCATGTCTCGCTCCGCATTCGCTGCGCGTTTTAAAGAGCTACTCGGACAAACACCGCTGGAATACGTAACCGGGTGGAGGATGCAGAAGGCGATGCAGTTACTACAACAGCGTGACAAGAAGTTCATAGACGTTGCTCGGTCGGTCGGTTACGAGTCCGGCGCTGCCTTCAGTAAGGCGTTCAAGCGAGTTGTCGGAATCAACCCTGGTGAATACCTCAAAGGTGGTTTTGAAGGCCAGGGTAATGCCGGAATGGCGGAAGATTTTTGAAGGGGAGGATCCTGACTTTGGCGGTGGGGCCTAGGTGGTAAGACATCCGTCCGCAGCGGATTTGGAATGTTCGATAACTTACCTCTCCCAGGCTCCGGAAGCAGGCACACCTCAAGCAGAAGGCTTTGAACGGCCACAAAATGATCTACAGTCTCTATTAATTGATCGGTAGCCGCAATCCTGCGAAGGGGATTTCGCAACAACAGGTCATGGCTGAGGCTGCCGAGCGATCTGAACGGCATCGCGCTGGATCCCGGCCAGCATCCCGCGGAATACAAGGTCATGGAACGGGAGCACCGCGTACCAGTAGATCAAACCGAGCAGCCCGCGGGGCCGGAACAAAGCCGTCTGGTGGAGGATGCATTGGCCTTGGTTTTGTGGTTCGATTCGGAATTCGAGCAACGCCTCGCCCGGTAATCGCATTTCGGCTCGTAACGAGACGCAACGGTCTGGTTCTAAGCCGACGACGCGCCAGAAGTCGAGCGCCTCGCCGTAGCTGAGGGCCTCGGGATCACGGCGCCCGCGGCGCAATCCAGGGCCTCCCGCCAACCGATCCAACCAGCCACGGATGATCCACAGCCAATGGGTGCCATGCCAGCCACGCTGCCCGCCTAAGCGGCATACCGCGCGGAATACTGCCCCGGCCGGCGCTTCGATGGCAACTTCGCGGGTGTCGCGAAAGACTGTGCCGCCAGACCAATCCGGATCGCCGGGCATCGGGCCAGCCATCGACCAGTTCGTCTCCACCTGACGTGCCGTAACTTGACTGAGTGCGGCGCGGATAGCCTCGCGAACGTTCAACAGTTTCTGCGGGACCAAAAGCGTGATCCGGTCGTCACGGCACACCACTGGGTTCTTTAGCCCTTCGGCCAGCGGTATCGCGATCTTGTGGCTCAATGGAGTCACAAGATGAATCCAATAAGAACTCAAGCGAGGCGTCAGGACTGGAACCGGTATGAGCCAGCGTCGGGAAAGACCGAGCTCTTCCGCCATGCGGCGAATGATGTCGCTGTAGCACAGCGCTTCAGGCCCACCGATGTCGAAAACTCCGCCTGTGGTTTCTGGCACTGCTAGCACGCCGACTAGGTACGTGATCACGTTTTGGACCGCGATTGGCTGGCACGGAGTGCTCACCCACTTCGGTGTGATCATGACTGGCAACCGGTGGACGAGATACCTCAGAATCTCGAAAGACGCCGAGCCGGAGCCGATGATCATAGCGGCGCGCAGCACCGTGACGGGCACTCCCGCGGAGGCCAGCGCCCCCTCCACGTCACGGCGCGAAGACAGATGCTTGCTTAGATGAGAACCGGTTTCGCCCAGTCCGCCCAGGTAAATGACGCGCCCCACTCGGGCGTCATGGGCAGCCCGTCCGAATACGAGGGCGAGCTGCCGGTCGCGTTGAGCATACTCGTCGCCGGCCGACATCATCGAGTGCACCAGGTAAAACGCCGCGCCACACGCTTCCAGCTCGCGCGTCAGCGATGGCAAGTCGGCGAGATCGGTTCTACGGATCTCAACGCGGGAGTCTGAGGCCCAAGCGCGGCCTTCCAACTTCGCTGGAGAGCGCACCAGGCATCGCACCGCATAGCCGGAAGCGAGCAGTTGCGGCACAAGTCTCCCGCCGATATAGCCGGTAGCGCCCGCTATGGCAACGCGTTGCAGTTTAGGAATCCCCGGGGCTGTGGGCCCTGCTTCAGTCTATCCGAAAGGCTACTCGCAACCCAACTCACCCGCTCCAACTCGGCCGGCAGCACCGGCGCTGCCCTGGCCAGCCGAGAATTTTCCCCCGCCTGGCCACTAATAATCCGAGGGCCTCCCTCGCAGCGTCACTTGTGTGCCTATCCATAAAAATATCCGCCGACACAGGAAAACCGCCGAATCGTGCACAATAATGCACAATCGTGTCCCACGCGCTCCCCGCGCCGCGCGCCGCCAAAGCCCCAGAACCTCATCATTCCTAAGCCCTTACTGGCCGTTGGCTTCGTTCGTTCAATCTTGCGGCTCTCCGCCAATTGGGCGCGCTCACCCGGCCTCGCCCGCTAGCCGTTCTTCCAGTAAGCCACCTGCCCGATTTGCCGGTGTGGCGAGCCGCCTGCCTACGTCATCCTGGAAGCATGGAAAACGAATTAGCCGCATTATCCAATGAACTGGCCGGAGCCGTGGAGCAGGCCGGCCGTGCCGTGGTGGCCGTGAATGCCCGCCCGCGCTTCGGCTCGAGCGGCGTCCTCTGGCGGCCCGGCATCATCGTGACCGCCGAACACGCCATTCGCCGGCGCGAGGAAATCGGCATCACGCTGCCCGACGGACGCAGGACTTCCGCCACGCTCGCGGGCCGCGACGCCGGCACCGATCTCGCCGTCCTGAAGCTGGCCGAAAATGGCGCCCCCGCGGCCACCTTCGGCGCCACCGAAACACTGAAACCCGGGCAAGTCGTGCTGGCCATCGGTCGTTCCCCCGATTCGGGCGTGAATGCCACCATGGGGATCATGAGCGCGGTCGGCGGGCCGTGGCGCTCCTGGCGCGGTGGCCAGATCGATCAATACCTGCGCCTCGACCTGACGGTCTATCCCGGCAGCTCCGGCGGCGCGGTGGTGGATACCGCGGGCCGCGTGTTGGGCATCTCCACCAGCGCCCTGTCGCGCATCGCCGGACTGGCTGTGCCCGTCTCCACAGTCAACCGCGTGGTCGATGAACTGCTCCGCAGCGGGCATGTCTCGCGCGGATATCTCGGCTTGGGGCTGCATCCGGTCGCCCTGCCCGATGGCAGCACGGGCTTGATTGTGCTCTCCGCCGAAGCGGAAGGACCCGCCGCGCGCGCGGGCGTTCTGATCGGCGACATTCTGGTGGCGCTGGCGGGCAAGCCTGTTACCGACACCGAGGATATTCAGACGGCTCTCGATAGCGAGTCCGTGGGCAAGCCCATCGCGGCCCGCATCGTGCGCGGCGGGCAGGTCATCGAAATAAGCATCACGGTGGGGGAACGGCCCAGGAGGGAAGACTGACATGCCGCGCGCCTTCGGAGAAATTGCGGAACGTCTGCGCCGCTCCACCGTCGAGGTGCGGCTCCGCGGAGCCCATGGCCGGGACAGCGCCGGAGGCTCGGGTGTGATTGCGTCGCCCGACGGCCGGATCGTGACCAACGCGCACGTCGCTCGCGAAGCCGGCGCGTCGGTCCGGCTTTGGGATGGCCGCGAATTCCCGGCTGCCCTGGTGGCGCGCGACCCGCGCCGCGACTTGGCAACGCTCAAGATTGAAGCCGCGGGCCTGCCCGCGGCCCCTTTCGGCGATTCGTCCGCCCTGCGCGTGGGTGAATTGGTCGTGGCCATCGGCAACCCGATGGGCTTCATCGGCGCGCTGACCACGGGCGTGGTGCATACGCTCGGAAGCCTGGCGGGATTCGGGCGGCAAAGCTGGGTGCTGGCGGATGTACGGCTCGCGCCTGGCAATTCCGGCGGTCCGCTGGCGGATGCGCACGGCCGCGTGATCGGCATCAACACCATGATCGTGAACGGGCTGGGCGCGGCCGTGCCCGGCAATGCAGTGACGGCTTTTCTGCGCCGCGGCGCTTCCGGCTTCTCGCTGGGCCTGACCGTGCAGCCGGTGCAATTGGAAGACCGGCGCTTCGGCTTGCTGGTGCTGCAGGTCGAGCCGGGAAGCCCGGCGGCCGCGGGCCCATTGTGGACCGGCGATATCCTCACCGGCGCCGGAGGCCGGCCGTTCCGCTCGGTTGACGATCTGCACCTCTTGATGGACGGCGTGCTCGAAGGCGCCGACGGCGTCATTCACCTGCAATTCCTGCGCGGCGATCGCGCCACCACGCGGCAAGTGGCCATCCGCCTGGCGCGCCCGGTGGCGGAGGCGGCGTGATTCGTCTGCTGATCGCGGCGCCCTCCGCGATTGTACGCGCGGGACTGGAGTCGGTGGGCACGCAGGGGAACGCCATCGAAGTCGTAGGCGCCACCAGCCTGGATGGCTTGACCGCGTCCATCGACCGGTTGCAACCGGACGTCGTGCTGGCGGCCCTGGAGGGGCATCACGACGATCCCCCGGAAGACCTGATTGCGCTGGCGGGGCGCGCAGGCGCTCCCGCTATCGTGGTGCTGGCCCCCGATCTCGAATCTTCCTGGACCGGCGACGCGCTGCGCGCAGGCATCCGCGGCGTCCTGCCTGGAGACCTCGGTCCGCGTGAAATCCTGGCGGCGGTGGAAGCGGCCGCCGCCGGGTTGGCCGTCGTTCACCCGCAGGATATCCCCGCGCTGGTTGCCGAGCGGCCCTTGCCCGCGGCGCTGCCGCAAATGCTCACCCCGCGCGAGGTGCAAGTGCTCGCCATGCTGGCCGAAGGCCACGGCAACAAGACGATTGCCTGGAAGTTGGGCATCTCCGAACACACCGCCAAGTTCCACGTGGCGTCCATCTTAAGCAAGCTGAATGCGGGCACGCGCACCGAAGCGGTCACGCTCGGGATTCGCCGGGGCCTGATCCTGATCTGATCTGAAATAATGACAAGCATGACAGGATACGACGCTCTGCGCACCGCCGCGGCCTGGCTGGACCTTTCCGCGCGCGGCCGCATCTACGCCACCGGGGAGGACCGCGCCCGGCTCCTGCACGCCATGACTACCAACCACGTCCAGCAACTCACCCCAGGCACGGGATGCTACGCCTTCTTCCTCAACGCGCAGGGGCATATCCAAGCCGATGTCAACCTGCTCTGCCTCGCGGACCGCTTCCTCCTCGATACCGAACCGGAAACGCGCGAACGCGTTTTCCGCCATCTGGACAAGTACATCATCGCGGACGATGTGGCGCTAGAAGATGTCACGGAGCCGCTAGCCTCGCTCGCGGTGGAGGGTCCGCGGGCCGAGGCCATTCTGGCGGCCCTCGATGCGCCCCGCCCGGATGCCGAATATGCGCATGCCTGGTGGGACGGAGCGATTATCGAACGTGCCAGTTCCACCGGCGAGCCCGGCTTCCGCATCTTCATGCCGCGCGAAAGTAAGGCCGATTGGATCGCGCGCCTGGAATCCGCGGGCGCGGTCCCAGCGGCTTCCGGCGACGCGCGCATCGTGCGCCTGGAGCATGGCAAGCCGCGCTACGGCGACGACATTTTCGAAACCACGCTGCCGCAGGAGACCCGCCAGATGCACGCCGTGCATTTTACGAAGGGCTGCTATATCGGGCAGGAAATCGTGGAGCGTATCCGCTCGCGCGGGCACGTGAACCGTTTGCTCGTCAAGCTGGAAGTCGAAGGCGAAGCGCCGCTGCCACGCGGAACCAAGGTCAGCGCCGGCGCGAACGAGGCCGGAGAGATTACCTCGTCGGCTTGCTCGCCCGCGCTCCACAAATTGGTTGCGCTGGCCTATCTGCGCGCGCAGTATGCCGAAGACGGGACGGAGTTGCAGGCGGGCGGACGGGCTGCCGTCGTCGTTTAGCTGCCCATGTCTTCCGCCGCCGCTGCCGTTGGTTTCACGTTGAACCGGCAAACTCTCTGCTATACTTTTGGTGTATGGCCCCCGCCGTCCGGCATCACCATCACGGCTTTATCCCATCGCGGCGGGCTCTGCTCTAATTCGACCGAAATCGAAACCAGAAAGGACGCCCGCCAGGCAATGTGGCGGGCTTTTTTGTTGCTATTCGCATGCAGCTTGATTTTTCAAAGTCGGACGGCCTGATCGCCGCCGTCGTGCAGGACTACCGTTCCGGCCGCGTCCTGATGGTCGGATACATGAACGAAGAAGCCTTCCGCCGCACCGTCGAGAGCGGTTTCGCCACCTTTTATAGCCGTTCGCGCCAGAAGCTCTGGCTCAAGGGCGAGACTTCCGGCCATCGGCTTGCCGTGAAGGAGATCTCCACCGATTGCGACCAGGATGCCCTGCTGCTGCGCGTCGATCCGCACGGTCCGGGCGTTTGCCACAACGGTTACCAGAGCTGTTTCTACCGCCGCCTCGAAAACGGCGAGTGGGTGGAAGCCGAGCCGCGCGCCTACGATCCGGCAGCGGTCTACGGGGGCCCGGCATGAAGCTGAAGCTCGGCATTCCCAAGGGCAGCCTGGAAAACGCCACCATCGATCTGTTCCGCCGCGCGGGTTACGCGATCACCACCAGCAGCCGCTCGTACTTCCCGGCCATCGACGATCCGGAGATCGAATGCATGCTCATCCGCGCCCAGGAGATGGCGCGCTATGTAGAAGACGGCATCCTGGACGCGGGGCTCACCGGCCGCGATTGGGTGGCGGAGACCGAAGCGCAAGTGGAGGCCATCGCCGACCTGGTGTATTCGAAGCAGAGCTTCGGAAAGGTGCGCTGGGTGCTGGCCGTGCCGGAGTCGTCCGATTTTCAGTCGGTGCGCGACCTCGAGGGCAAAGTGATCGCGACCGAACTGGTGGGCACCACGAAACGCTACCTGGCGCAGCACGGCGTGCGCGCCCGCGTGGAATTCAGTTGGGGCGCGACGGAGGTGAAGCCGCCGGTGCTGGCGGATGCCATCGTGGAGGTCACCGAGACCGGATCGTCGCTGCGCGCCAACAAGTTGAAGATCATCGATACAGTGATGGAATCGAATACCCAGTTGATCGCGAACCGCGAGTCCTGGCAGGACGCCTGGAAACGCCGCAAGCTGGAAGACATGCGCATGCTTCTGGAAGGCGCCATCAATGCGCTGGGAAAGGTCGGGCTGATGTTGAACGTCCACCAGAACGATTTGCGCGCCGTGCTGCAGGTGCTGCCCGCGCTAAAGCGACCTACGATTTCGCATCTGAGCGACGAGGAGTGGCTGGCGGTCAACACGATTCTGGACGAATCCACCGTGCGCGATATCATCCCGCGATTGAAGCAGGCTGGCGCACAGGGCATCGTGGAGTATCCGCTGAACAAGATTGTCTTATGATCCGCGTTCTGTCTCCCACCGCCATGCCACGCCTGTTGGCGCGGCGCAAAGCCCGGCTGGCCGAAGCCGAGGCCGTGGTGCGGCCGATTCTCGAAGCCGTGCGCACGCGGGGCGATAAGGCGCTGCTCGCATACGCGCGCCGTTTCGACGCGCTTGATCGCAAGACCGTCGTGGTGCCCACGGCCGATCTGCGGAGTGCCTGCGCCGGGCTGGCGCCGGAGTTCCGCGAGGCAGTCTCGGCCGCCGCCGCCAATATTCGCGCTTTCGCGGAAATGCAGATGCCCGCCGCGACACTGCGCGAAATCTCTCCCGGTTTGGAACTGGGGCAGGTGGTGCGTCCTCTCGATACCATCGCCGCATATATTCCCGCGGGCCGCTATCCGCTGCCTTCGACGCTGATGATGACCGTGATTCCGGCGCAGGTAGCGGGCGTGCCGAACATCTGCGTGGCCTGCCCGCGGCGGGTGCCGGAAATTCTGGGCACGGCGCGGATGTTAGGCGTCGAACGGGTGTTCCAGATGGGCGGCGCGCAAGCCATCGCGGCATTCGCCTACGGTACGCGCACGGTGCCGCGCGCGGATCGCATCGTCGGCCCCGGAAGTATTTACGTGGCCGCGGCGAAGAAGTTGCTGGCCGGCGAGGTGGGCATCGACTTCGTGGCCGGCCCCACCGAAATCCTGATTATTTCGGCCGATGGCAACCCGCGGCACCTCGCGGCGGATATGCTGGCGCAGGCCGAGCACGATGTGGATGCGGCGGCCATCCTGCTGACTCCTTCAAAGCGGCTGGCGAACGCGGTGGCTCAGGAAATCGAGCGCCAGCTTGCGGATCTGCCCACTGCCGCCGTAGCGCGGCAGGCGATCCGGCGAAATAGCGCCATCCTGGTGGTGCGGTCGCTCGATGAAGCCGTGGACCTGGCGAACCGCTTCGCCCCCGAGCACCTCAGCATTCCGGACGACCGTCTGCTGGCGCGCGTACAGCATGCCGGCAGCGTCTTCATTGGGCCGTTCAGCACGGAAGCGGCTGGGGATTACGCCTCCGGCCCCAATCACGTGCTGCCCACCAGCGGGGTGGCGCGGCTGCGCGGCGGGCTTTCCGTCGCCGATTATCTGAAAGTGATATCCGTGCAGCGCCTGAGCCATGGCGCGTTGGCGGCGCTGGCTCCGGCGATTACCACGCTGGCGCGCGCCGAAGGATTGGAAGCGCACGCGCGCTCCGTCGAGGTCCGTCTTGTGGGGCGGGCAATTCTGCCCGGGGTCCCCTCTGGGGACGCCTTTCAGGCGGCCAAGCCGGCTGGAAAGCCGGCTGCCAGGATTGGCCGCCCTCCAAGTCTTAGGCCCAAGCTATGAGTAAGCCTAAAGTGGCGATCCGCCCGCGTGAAGCGGTGCTCAACATGGCGCCCTACTCGCCGCCCAGTGCGGGCCGCGCCGGCAAACTGCGACTCGATTTCAACGAAAACACGGTGGGCTGCTCGCCGCGCGTCATCGAATATCTGAAGCAGAGCCTGGACGCGGGTGGTCTCGCCGTTTATCCGGAATATGGCGAGGCCAAGGCCGCGGTGGCCGAATTCTTCCACGTCGCGCCGGAGCAATTCGTCTTCACCAACGGCACCGACGAAGCCATCCAGGTCTTCATCAATACTTACGTGGACGATGGCCAGGAAGTGCTGCTGCCACGTCCGGCCTATGCTATGTACCGTTTCTACGCGCAAGTGGCCGGCGCTACGGTGCGCGAGATCGACTACGAAGGTCCCAACATGGATTTTCCGCTGGCCGCGATCCTGGACGCCATCACGCCGGCCACGCGCGCCATCCTGATCGCGAATCCCAACAACCCCACCGGCACGGGTCTGCCGCTGCCGGCGATCGAACGCATTCTGAAGCGCGCCGCCAAGGCGGTGGTCTTTATCGACGAAGCCTATTTCGAATTCAGCGGCGTAACCGCGCTGGGCCTCATCGAACACTCGCCCAACCTGTTCGTGAGCCGCACATTTTCCAAGGTCTACGGGATGGCGGCGATGCGCCTGGGCTGCCTGTTTTCACAGGCGGCGAACATCGCGTACCTGCACAAGGCGCAGTCGCCATATAGCGTGAATACACTGGCGATCCTCGCGGCGCAAGCGGCCATTCGCGACCCGGGCTACATCGAAAACTACGTGGCCGAGGTGCTGGCCGCGCGCGAACTGTTGTGCGTGGGGCTGGAACGGTTGCGGATCGGCTACGTGCCCAGCTCCGCGAATTTCGTCCTGATCCGCGCGGGCGAGCGGGCCATTGAGATTCGCGACCGCCTGCGCGAACAGGGTATCCTGGTGCGCGACCGTAGCTACGAAGCGCCCGGCTGCGTACGGATCACGGTGGGCACGCGCGAGCAGACGCGCCGCCTGCTGAGCGCCCTGGAGGAAATATGGATCGCCCGTTAGTCGTATTCGACATGGACGGCGTGCTGGTGGATGTAACTGAATCCTACCGCGAGACCATCGTGCGTACGGTGCAACATTTCGCCGGCGTGACGATGACGCACGCGCAGATTCAGGACTACAAAAACCAGGGCGGCTTCAACGACGATTGGAAACTGTCGCACCATTGCATCGCGCAGCACGGCACGGCCGTCGACTACCTGACGGTGGTCGATTATTTTCAGGGCCTGTTTCATGGCAATGGCACGGACGGATTGATTCTGCGCGAACGCTGGATGGCGCGCGAGGGCCTGTTCGACCGGCTGGCGGCGCGCTTCGACCTGGCCCTGTTCACGGGCCGCATGCGGTGGGAAGCGCAGGTCACGCTGGACCGCTGCGCGCCGAACCTGCGGCTCAATCCGATCGTCGGGATGGAAGATGTGACCGAGCTGAAACCCGCGCCGGAGGGGCTGCTGAAGATCGCGGCCGGCGCACCCGGCAGGAAGATGTGGTACATCGGAGACACCATTGACGATGCACGCTGCGCGCGGGCCGCGGGCGTCCCTTTTATCGGGATCGTATCGCGCACGAACGCGCGGCGGGCCGAGGTGACTGCACTGTTCGAGGCTGAAAATGCGGTCGCCGTGCTCGACGATATCAATCAACTCGAAAGCGTGCTGATATGATGCGCCGCGCCACGATTCAACGCCATACCAAGGAGACCCAAATCGGCGGGTCGCTGAAGATCGAAGGCCGCGGCACCTACCAGGTTTCCACGGGCATCCGTTTCTTCGATCACATGCTGGAGCTCTTCGCCAAGCATGGCGGCTTCGATCTGAAACTCGCCGCGAAGGGCGATCTGGATGTAGACCAGCACCATACGGTCGAAGATGTGGGCATCGTACTGGGCCAGTTGTTCGCGAAAGCGCTGGGCGACCGGCGGGGCATCAATCGCGCGGGCTATTTCGTGCTGCCCATGGATGAAACCCTGGCGGTGGTCGCGCTGGATCTGGGCGGGCGGCCGGCTCTGGTTTACCGCGACCGGGTGCGCGTGCGCCTGGTGGGCGATCTGCAAACCGAACTGGTGGAAGACTTCTTCGGCGGCTTCGTGAATCATGCCGGCGCGAACCTGCACGCCCGCGTCCTTTATGGCCGCTCCAATCACCACAAGATCGAAGCCATCTTCAAGTGCTTCGCGCGCGCCTTGAAATACGCCTGTTCCACCGACCGGCGGCTGCGCGATCAGTTGCCCTCCACGAAGGGATTGCTATGATCGCGATCCTGGACTACGGTGCGGGCAATTTGCGGTCGGTCGAGAACACGCTCGCCGAAATCGGCGCTCGATACACGCTGGTGAACGACGCCGCCCGATTGCGCGAGGCGCGGAAAATCATCCTGCCCGGGGTGGGCCATTTCGGGCAGATGATGCGGGCGCTGGACGCCATGCAGGTGCGCGATGCGCTCATCGCGCAGATCCGCGCGGGCGTGCCGTTCCTGGGAATATGTCTCGGCCTGCAGGCGCTGTTCGAGCGCAGCGAAGAGGCGCCCGAGGCGCGCGGCCTGGGCCTCTACCCCGGCACGGTGCGGCGCTTTCCCGCCGCCGCGCGCGTGCCGCACATGGGATGGAACCAGCTCGATGCGTGCGGCGCCACGCGGCTGCTCGCCGGCCTCGACCCGCGCGCCTTCGTGTATTTCGCGCACAGCTACTACGCGCCCGCCATTCCGCAGACTGCCGCGACGTGTACTTACTCCCTGCCTTACACGGCCGTGCTCGAAGCCGGCGCCACCTTCGGGGTGCAGTTTCATCCGGAGAAGTCCGGGCCCGTGGGGCTGCGCGTGGTGCGGAATTTCGTGGAGCTTCAGGATGCTGGCTAAGCGCATCGTTCCCTGCCTGGACGTGACCGGCGGCCGGGTGGTCAAGGGCATCAACTTCGTCGACCTGCGCGACGCCGGCGATCCGGTGGAACTGGCGGATCGCTACAACCAGGAAGGCGCCGACGAGTTGGTCTTTCTCGATATCACGGCTTCGAGCGACGCGCGCGAGATCATGGCCGCGGTGGTCGCGCGGACCGCGCGCAAGGTGTTTATCCCGCTGGCGGTGGGTGGCGGCATACGATCGGTAGCGGATGCGCGCGGCATCCTGCTATCCGGCGCGGACAAGATTTCGGTGAATACCGCGGCGGTGCGGCGCCCCGCGCTGATCACCGAATTGAGCCGGGAATTCGGGGCGCAAGCCGTGGTGCTGGCGATCGATGCACGGCGGCGGGCACCCGGCGCATGGGCCGTCTACACGCGCGGCGGCCGGGACGCGGAAGATCTGGATGCGATCGCCTGGGCGGCCCGGGGAGAGGAACTGGGCGCGGGCGAGGTGCTGCTGACTTCCATGGATTCCGACGGCGTACAACAAGGCTTCGATTGCGGCTTGACGCGCGCCGTCTCGCGCGCCACGCACATCCCGGTGATCGCTTCGGGAGGCGCGGGCAAGCCCGAAGACTTCCTGCGCGTGCTGGCGGATGGCGAAGCCGACGCGGCCCTGGCGGCATCGGTCTTTCACTACGGGACCTTGCGCATCGCAGATCTCAAGGAATATTTGGACCGGCACGGCATCCCGGTACGGAAGGTGCCATGATTTTCCCTTGCATCGATCTGATGGACGGCAAAGTCGTGCAGCTTGTGCAGGGGCGCGATAAGGCGCTCGAAGGGGACGCGCCGCTCGAAATGCTGCGCCGGTTCGCCGCTTTTCCCGAAATCCAGGTGATCGACCTGAATGCGGCCATGGGTACCGGCGCGAACGACGATCTGGTGCGGCTGCTGGCTGCGCATGCCAGCACACGCGTGGGCGGCGGAGTACGCACAGTGGAGCGCGCCCGGGCGCTGGTCGGGCAAGGCGCGCACCGGGTGATCATAGGAACCGCGGCCTTCGCCGCGCACGGCATCCACGCGGCTTTTCTGGGGGAGTTGGCGGCGGCAATCGGCAAGGAGAGGGTGATCGTCGCGCTCGATTCTAAGGACGGTCGTATCGTCGTCAAGGGCTGGCGCGAGGCTACCCGGTTCCGCGCCGAAGAGGTGCTGGCGGCGCTGGAGCCTTATTGCGCGGGCTTCCTCTGCACTTACGTGGATAAGGAAGGCATGCTCGAAGGCACGGATCTCGACTGGTTCCGGCGGCTGCGCGCCGCCACGCCGCTCGAGATCACGGCCGCGGGCGGTATCACCACGCTTGCAGAGGTCCAGGCATTACTGTCGATCGACGTGCACGCCGCTCTCGGCATGGCCGTCTACACCGGCCGCCTGCAATTGGACGATCTGGCGAAACTGGCGCGCGGGGTTTCCCCGCCACACTGCTAGAATCACAATCTGATGCGGAAGTGGCTCACGCTGCCCAACCTGTTCACGCTGGCCCGGCTGGTGCTGGCGCCTTTCATCGTTTCCCTGATTCTGAACCGGCGTGCCTTCGCGGCGTTGTCGCTGCTGGCCGTGGCCGCTGCCACCGACGTCATCGACGGCTACCTGGCGCGACATCTCGACGCCGCCAGCGCCGGCGGCGCGTTCCTCGATCCCATCGCCGACAAGCTGCTGCTGACCGGAGTTTACCTGGCACTGGCGCTGGCCGGCAGCGTGCGGTGGTGGTTCGTCGCCGCGATTTTTGGAAGGGACCTGTTCATCCTCACAGCCTCCGCGGTGGCGCTCCTGAAGACGAAGTTGCGTGCGTTTCCACCCAGTATCTGGGGCAAGGCCAGTACTTTTTTTCAGATCCTCACGGCGGTGTGTCTGCTGGCCCGCGACGCGTTCGGTTCCCCGCTTCCAGTTGCATTATCAGCCATCCTGATCTGGCCCACGCTGGCGCTGACGGTCTGGAGCGGTGTTCACTACGGTTGGCGTGGGGCGCGGCTCTTAGGAATCCATTGACGGGCGTGCTTCACGGGAGTAGTCTAGAAGTGGACGGGTTTGAAGATGACTCGGTACACGCCCGCGCGGCATTATCTCACGTTCGGATTCGTAGCCGTCGGGCTGGCCGGCTTCTCGGCATGGCTGGGCCTGGATTGGATACCTGCCTTCATTCCCGCCGGACTGTTTCTGCTCAGCGCCGTGCTTTTGCTGGCGCTGGCTTTTCAACCCGCGGTCGAGATCCACGAAGGATACCTGGCGGTAGGCAAGCGTATTGTGCCGTGGATGGATATCCGGCGTTTGGATCGCCCCGGCAACTGGCTGTCTCCCCTGATCGTGCGCATTACGCTCTTCGACGATTCGCGCATGCTCCTGGTCTATCCGGGCGACCTGGATTCCTGCAATAGCCTGCTTCGGCATCTGCGCCGGCTATCCCGCGACGCGCTGATTGACGGCGTACCTTACCGCCAGTTTTGGGGTGAAGTGCTGGCGCCCGGCGGCGACCGCCGGCCAGTTCCTCCGCCGCGCTACCGAATGCTGCTGCCGGAGGACGAAGCCGAAGTCGAGCGCCTCTATCAACGGTTGAAAACGGTCGGACATCTGGATCAGAAGAATTCCGCGGACGAGAAGTAGTCCGTGGCGCGACGGTCCTCTCTTTTTCTCAAATCCCTCGTCTGTATTGTTATCGTCCTGGCGCTGGCGGTGGCCGCGCACTCGTGGTGGCTGGCGGCTCTCGGCCGCATGTTGGTGCGCGACGAAGGACCCGCCAAGGCGGAAATTGCCGTGGTGTTGGCGGGCGATTACTCCGGCAACCGTGTGCTGCGCGCCGCGGAACTGGTGAAGCAAGGTTATGTCCCCAACGTGCTGGTGAGCGGTCCGCACTTGATTTACGACTTCTACGAATGCGACCTGGCGATTCCCTTTGCCGTGAAGCGCGGCTATCCGGAGATGTGGTTCATCCGCGCGCCCAACGAGACGCGCAGCACGCGCGCGGAATCTTCTACGATTTTGGCGGATCTGCGGCGGCGCGGCGTGCATCGATTCTTATTGGTCACCAGCGACTTTCACACCGCGCGCGCCGCCCGCATCTATCGCGCCGCGGCGCCCGATATGGATATCCGGGTAGTGGCCGCGCGCGACGAATTCTTCAGCGCGGACGGCTGGTGGCGCAATCGCGAGGGCCGCAAGACCTTCCTGGTCGAGTTCCTCAAGACCGTAGCCAACGCCCTGGGGATGTAGCGTCATGTGGGAATCGTTGCGTACCGTACGGGTTTACTTGTGGCGCTACAGGCGAGGTCTCGCCCTGGGCCTTGGCGCACTGGTATTGAAGGACTTCGCGGGCGCCGCGCAGCCGCTGGCGATCCGCGCCGCGATCGACGCGCTGTCGCATACCTCGGGCCTCCACCGGCTGTTGCGCTATGCGGCCCTGCTGGTAGGGCTGGCCGTGGTCAAGGGCCTGTTCCAATACTGGATGCGCGTGATCATTATCGGGATCTCGCGCGACATCGAGTACGACCTGCGCAACGACTTGTTCCGGCACCTGGTCGAGCTTTCGCCGGACTACTACGGACGGGTGCGTACGGGCGATATCATGGCGCGCGCCACGAACGACCTGAACGCGGTGCGCATGATGCTGGGTCCGGGCATCATGTATTGGACCGAAACCAGCCTCACGTTCCTGCTGGCGATCGTCATCATGGTGACGGTGGATTGGCGCCTGGCGGTGCTCGCCATCCTGCCCGCGCCGCTGGTGAGCCTGGCGGTAATCTTCTTCGGGCGTGCCATCCACGCGCGCTTCGAGCGCATCCAGGCGATGTTTTCCGATATCAGCAGCCGCGTGCAGGAGAACCTGGCGGGCGTGCGCATGGTGCGGGCTTTCGTGCAGGAAGATGCCGAGATCCGCCACTTCGAGAAGCTGAACCGCGCCTACATCGCCGAGAACATCCGGCTGGTGCGCATCTCGGGCGTGTTCCAGCCGCTGCTGGAGGCACTGATCGGGCTTACGTTCCTGGCGGTGCTCTGGTATGGCGGCGGGCAGGTGCTCACGGGCCGCATTTCGTTGGGCAGTTTCGTGATGTTCAACACCTACATGGGTATCCTGGTTTGGCCCATGATCGCATTGGGATGGGTGGTGAACCTGATGCAGCGGGGCGGCGCGTCGCTCGACCGGATCAACCAGATCTTCCACGAGAAGCCCGGCATCGCGGCGCCGCCGCATCCGGTTGCCTTAGGGAGGGTGCGCGGCGAGATCGAATTCCGCAACGCGTCTGTGGCTTTCCCCTCCGGGCGGGCGCTCGACAACGTGAGCCTTACGATCGCGGCGGGCACTACGGTCGCGGTGGTGGGGCACACCGGATCGGGCAAGAGCACGCTGGTGGGACTGGTGCCGCGGCTGATGGACCCCACCGAGGGGCGCGTGCTGCTGGATGGCACGGATCTGCGCGATCTATCGCCGGCGGAACTGCGGCGGCACATCGGATTCGTGCCGCAGGAGACGTTTCTGTTCAGTGCGACGCTGGCCGGGAACATCGCGTTCGGCGTGGAGAGCGCCACGAAAGAAGAGATCCGCCGGGCGGCGGAGTTGGCCGGACTGGCGAGCGATATCGAGTCGTTCCCACAGGGTTACGAAACCATAGTGGGCGAGCGCGGCATCACGCTTTCCGGAGGCCAGAAGCAGCGCACCGCGATTGCCCGCGCGATCCTGCGCAACCCGCGAATCCTGATTCTGGACGACGCACTTTCGAGCGTGGATACACTGACCGAAGAGCGCATTCTGGAAGGGTTGGAGAACGCCATGCGCGGACGCACCGTGATCCTGATCTCGCATCGCGTTTCGACCGTGCGGCAGGCTGACACGATCGTGGTGCTGGAACACGGCCGCATCGTAGAGCAAGGCACCCACGCCGAACTGGTAGAGGCGGGCGGTTACTACGCTGACCTTTCACGGAAGCAAATGCTGGAAGAAGAGCTGGAGGCTATTTGAACGGGCCGCCGGATGTACGGCGGCCCGTTTCTTGGAACGGCTTACTGAACGTTGATGAAGGTATCGGCGCCGGACTTATTCACGCCGCCGCCGGAGACGGTGCCGATGACTACGGTGTAGCCGGTGGTCACGGGAACCGGAACGGTGAAGAATACGCCATAGAGGTAGCCGGCGTTGCAGCCGCCCGGGAACGGGTAAGAACCCTTAGCCACTACGGTGTTTCCCTGTTTCATGATGAGCGCGGCCGTGCAGGGACCGGTATAGCTGGTGGCTTCGAACCAAGTGGAAACAGTCAGCGTTTCGCCTTGGGAGACCGCGAACACGGGCCAAGGCAAACCGATCGAATTGCCGTCGGCACCCGGGACGCATTCGCCGCAGGGCAATCCGGCTGTCTCTGGACCCACCGAAACGTTGGTCGCAGCCAGTCCGTGATAGGCGATGTCGGGGGCAATCGGTCCGGTCGGGCTCTGCCTGGAAATCATGCGGGCAGAGGCGGAAACATCAATGGGCTCCGCCGCAACGGCAGGAGTGGAAGCCGTGATGGTCAGCAGACCGGCGGCAGTCAGAGAATAAGCAAGTAGATTCAATCGTCGCATTGTTGAGAAATCCCCTCTAGTTTGCAACGCGGGTTCGATTTTGCGTCCTGAGCATTCCGCGCCGCACCTGTTAGTATGCTGAAGTTAACCCCCCCGCGTCAATCGAGAAATGTAACAAATGTTCAGCGGGGGGCCGAATGCAGTGCGCGGATGTATGGTCCGATCCTTCGGCCCTTGAGAGTTGGGCGTAGAATGGAAGGCATGCGATGGCTGTCCATTGCGGCGGTGGCACTGTGTTTTGAGGGCTTGGCTGGGGCGCAATCCACGCGGCCCGCCGATCTTGGCGCTGGAAAGTTGCTGGTGGCGAGCCCGGACCTGCCCGATCCCAACTTTGCGAAGACCGTCATCCTGCTGGTGCAGTACGACGATGATGGAGTGGTGGGGCTGATTCTCAACCGGCGCTCAAAGGTTCCGATTTCGCGCGTGCTGGACGAAGTGAGCGGGGCCAAGGGCAGGTCGGATCCGGTATATGCCGGGGGGCCGGTGGGGCGAACCGACGTGCTGGCGCTGGTACGCTCGCGTCGCGCGCCGGGTGATGCGCAGCGCGTGCTCGGAGACGTGTTCCTGGTTTCGACCAAGGAGGGCATGCAAAAGACCTTCGCATCCTCCAGCGATGCCGACACTGTACACGTGTATTTGGGCTACTCCGGATGGACTGAGCCGCAATTGGAGAACGAACTGGGCTTGGGCGCCTGGTATATTTTTCCGGGGACCGCGAAAGCGGTTTTCGGTTCCGATCCGGATTCGATGTGGGAGCAATTCATCCGCGAGACGGAGATGCGGATCGCCTCAAGCAGGGGGCCGGCGGTCTTCAGGCTGCATGCGGCCGGCGGGGGCCCGCGGCTGCTCGATTGACGGGCGGCGCCGTCCGCCGGACACTCTGGCGCGGCTCCAGCGGTGTTTCAGTATAGATCACGGTGGAGAAGAGTTCGGTCTGCATGAACTGGTAGATTCGTTGGAGAGTCTGGCATTCTGGGCAATCGCCGTTTGCCAGGCGGCATTCGTGATCCAACAGCATTTCCAGATAGCATCGAAGTTCCTGCATAACTGTTAACTACTGTAGGCCGCTTACGGTGGGGCTATCAATTACATCTAAAGTTAGTATTGGCGCGGGCTGGGAGGCCCCGGCCGGCGAGCGTCCGGGGCCTCTCTCTCGCGTTACTGCTTGGGCTTCTCTTCCTCGTCTTTCTTCGGCTTAGGCGCGGGCTTGGCCGGGGGCTTCACGCCCGGCTTCGGCTGCGCCGGGGGTGGGGGTTGCACCGCACGCGGAGTGGTCTGCGGAGCAGGTTGGGCCGGCGGCCGGTAAGCGGGCGTGGCCGGCGGTTGCGCCGGTTGCGCGGGCTTGGGCTTGGTCTGTGGCGTGGGCGCGGGCTGGGCCGGCGGCCGGTAGGCGGGCGTGGCGGGAGGCGTTACAGCCGGGGGCCGGTAAGCGGGTGTCGCGGGAGGCGTGGCAGCCGGGGGCCGATAGGCGGGTGTCGCGGGAGGCGCCGCTTGCGCGGGCCGCACCGTGGGGACGACCTGTTTGGCCGGGGGCGCTACGCGCACCGGAGGCGCGGCGACCGCGGCGCGGGCGGGCGGCAGGCTCTGGCGAATGGCCTGAATGTTCAAGGGTTTTCCGGCATTCTGCTGCAAGGCGGCTTGTTTGGAGGCGAAGGACGCCGGCGGCGGCGGGGGCGCCACTTTCGCTACCACCTGCACATTGGTGGCGCGGGCGGGCGGATGCACCGCGGGACGGGAGCCAGCCATCGGCGCGAGCGCCTGCTTGGCCGGGGCCACGGAAGGAGCTATGGTCATGCTGGCGTTTTGAATCTGACCTACCTGGTTGCGCGGAACCGAGACGCCCGCCTGCGCCACCGGCCGTCCGCTGGCGAATGAATTCTGGGGCATGGCAGTGACTGCATTGGGCGCAGTCATATTCGCGAAGTGCTGATTTACAGTGACATTCGTGGCGCTCTTATTCACATACACATTGTTATAGACAGTCGTAATGTTCACTGTATTGACGATTGTGGTGCTGGATACATTTACGGTGCGGAAATAGTTCTGACTGACCTGATACGATGGCGCATAGACTTCGCCAGGTCCAAGGGGCACCCAGCCGACAGCGGGGCCGCCGAAGGAAAGCGAGGCACCCCAACCGCCGCCGCCGATGAAAGCGACCAGGGCCGGCGCGTACACGGGAGTCATCACCGCGGGTCCACCGGCAACGATGGCCAGCGGTCCGGGGATCCATCCCCATGCGCCGGAGACATAAGCCCAGCGGCCATAGTGAGAGGGCGCGAAGCCCCAAGCGGCGTCGTCGACCCAGGTCCAACCCCACGGCTCGACCCAAGCCCAATGGCCATTGCGATAGGGCGCCCATCCGGCATCCACGGTGGGATACCAGACCGCGCCATAGCCCGGCGTGTCGCGCCAGTTGCCATAGCTATCGAGTTCCTCGTAGCCGATCACATCGGGCGGCAGATAGCGGGCGGACTGCATGCGGCCTTCGCGCGCGTCGCGATCTTCAGCCCACGACTCCAACCCGTCGGGCTGCGGAGCATACTGCACGTCGAATGCGAGTTGATCGGTGCCGGAGAGTTGCGCGCTGTTGCCGGCGGCTACGGAGAAAGCCTGGCCGCCGCCCGTGACTTCGGCCTGGCCGTGGCGGACCAGGACGGAGGTGGTCGCGGCATCGGGGTCGGCGATGAAACGATACTCGCCGGGGCGCAGGATGGTAATGGCCGCATTGGGAGTATCGACTTCGAAACTCTCGTCTTCGCCCAGGCGCCGTACACGCAATATCAATTCGCCTTGAGTGAAGCGGATCTGCGCGAAGGCGTCGTTGAGGTTGAGAAAGCCCAGGCTGGACTGCGGACCCAAGCGCAGGACCGCATTATTCAAATGCAGCTCAGCGCGCCCATCGGTATCGGACCACAGGTTATCGCCCGTGGTGAAGGGACGGTTCATGACGGCGGGCGACCAATCGTCATCACCGGCCGGCTGCATGGAAACATTGCCCGTGAGATAGTTCAAGTCCGCCACGCGGGTGGGCGGGTCCTGCGCGTGAGCCGACAACACGAACAGGGTAGAGAAAGTTGCGGTAATTAGAAGATGCTTTAACGATTTAGTTGTAGCTTTGTTCTTAGAGTTGCTAATAGCCATGGTTATGGTCTCTCGATCCACTGACGTGAGTGTAGCAGATCCAGTTGCGCGGGCGGGTGTGGATAAAGCAACTTTAATGGCGATAGAGGCGCGTCGAGCGCCGGCAATGCCTACTTACAGGTGAAGTTGGACTCGTCGTTTGAGTCACCGGAACCTTTATACGCAGAGACTTGCGGGTAAGGACAGAGAGGGCGAGTCATGCGCGCGGGCTTCGAAGGATTGTCGTCAACGTACTTGGTGGCGACGATGGCGTCCGGCGCCATGCCTTTTTCGACCCACTGCTCGAGAGCGTCGTAGATGCCGTGTTCCGGCCCTTTCGCGGTGGTGGTGCCGAACTGGCCGAATGAGGTGGGACCGGGTCCGCCGATGCAATGCTGCATGCCGGGAACCATGTAGAGACGCACGAAGGTTTCGGCGTTGACGGCGCCGACGGCGCGCAGCACGCCGTTGTAATAGTTGATGGTGTTGGCGGGCGCGATGGCCGGATCGTTCCAGCCGTGATAGAGGATGAGTTTGCCGCCGCGGGATTGGAAGGCGTGCAAATCGGTGTCAGTGGCGTTGAGGACGCGCGCGGTCTTTTCGTCGGCAGTCTGGATGACGGTATCGATCTTAGCGGTGAGAGGATTCCAGGTGGGATCTTCGAAGACCATATAGCGGAAGTAATTCTCCATGTAGACGGAGCTGCTGCTGCCGCCGGGGCCATTGCCGATGAGCCAGGGAATCCAGCCGCTGCGTCCGTCTTCGGCGCCGGGAGCGTAGCCGGGAAAGATGGGATCGCCATGTGAGTTGCGCCCGCCGGCGTAGAGCTTCTTGAGGGAGGCAACCTGGGGCGCGGTGAGGCAGGTGCGGGCGTCGACATCCTTGCAGAGGAGCGTGGAGGGATCGAAGTGACAGCGGGAGGGGTCGTTGAGGATGCCGTCCTGGACGCCGTCGAGGGCATCGCAGGCGGCCAGCACGGCGGCGGCGATAGCGGGGAATTTGATGCTGGGGATGTAGCCGGCGGGATCGGTGTAGATCGCCTGGCTGATATCGACTCCGGCGGCCAGCATGTGGGTCCAGAAGTTGGCGGGAGCTCCGGCGAGGATGCCATCGTAATCGGCGGGGAAACGCTGGGCTTCCATGAGGGCTTCGCGGCCGCCGTCGGAGCAGCTATCGAAGTAGGCGTGACGGGCGGGTTGGCCGTAGAAGGCAGCGACGAGCGACTTGGCGTTGAGGGTGGTGAGGTGCAGGGCGCGATAGCCGAAGTCGGCCACCTTTTCAGGATGATGGTAAGCCCAACTGGCGTCTTCGCCGTCGGCTTCGTGTCCGGTGTCGGTGCCGGCGGTGGCATAGCCGCGTTTGAGGTTCGCGCCCATGGAGGGGAAGCCGATGGAGCCGGCGAATCCGCCATTGCCGACGCCCAGGAATTTGCCGTTCCAGTTGGAGGCGGGGAGCCAGACTTCGAAGCGGATGTAGGAATCCGGGGTGGGCTTGATGACGCCGGCGACGCGGCAGAAGGCGGGGAGCTTGTCGAGGGCCGGGCCGTAAGGCGGGGTGAACGATCCGGCGGGAACGGACTGGGCGACGGCGATGGTGGTGTCCGGGAGGGCGGCGGCGGCCAGGCTCTCGCAGGTGGCGGCGCTTGCCGGCAGGGCGGGGAAGGCGGTCAGGATAGCCAGAAGGGTCAGGGTGCGCATGGAGGGATCATAGCAAAGCGGGTGGCGGGTTATGGGTTGGGGGTGGCGGGTGATGGGTTATGGGTGGCGGGTGAGGGGTTGCGGGGAGGCACGGGAACTGGCCGAACGAAGCCAGCGGCTCGTAAGAGGGTTAGGAATGATGAGGTTCGCGGGGATTCTGCGACGTCCGGCGCGGGGCTCGATTGGGCATTATTGTGCACGATTTGGCGATTTTTTGGCTGTGGTCTGGTGCTCGGCTGACACTTTTCGGCTGGGCACACAAATAGCGCTGCGAGGCAGGCCCTCGGGTAGTTAGTGGCTGGGCGGGGGGCAATTCTCTAGAATTTCATGAACGTTAGAAACCGTACAGAGTGCTGGGCTCTCGTGTAACATCCGGAGAGGGCGCTGCACTAATCTAAAAGTCCCGTTAATTCAGGAGGGGAAACTCTATGTGGATGTCCCCGTCCTCGATCACTAAAGAAGGCTATATCCAAAAGGAAATAAGGCTTGTTCTTGACGTGGCGGATGAAAAGCCCGACGGCCGGGTTTTCATTATTCCGGCATGCCTGGGACCGTGCGAGGTACCCGAGCGCCTGTCGCGGTGGCAGTGGGTGAATCTGTTCGAGGCCAAGGGATACGAACTCCTGGTCGCGGGTCTGTACAGTCAATTCCGGGGACAGTTGCTCGATGGTTTTATCCACAGCCGAGGGGCCGAGCGAAGTCGTTTTGGGCGTTGGCTGGTTTGCGGATCGGCCGACGGCGATGCGATGGTGACCCCAACCAACGCGGAGGCGACGATCGAATCCGCCAACGAGGCTCTTTCGTCCGAAGACCAGGCTGAGAGAGTCTGGACCGCTCTCAATTTGATGAACCGTTTCTACTTAACAAACGGAAAGCTAGGTTTTCTGAAACGGAGGCAACAGGACCGGCTGTGTGCAACGTTATGGCGGGCTCTCGATCGGGGTGAGGCAACCCAATCCGCGGCGATGTGGGCCCTGCTATGGCTCACCGGAGCGCGAAATCGAGGGCAAGCAAAGTTCGTGGAGGCGGAATACGTATTTGTCGAGCCGCCAATGGTTTCGAGAATCGAGGCGCTGTTACAGACGCCCGACCTGGATACAAATACATTTAGTTTTGGCTGCCTGATTCTAACCCGAGAAGAGGAGTACACCCGGTTGTCCATCAGGTAGATTGGATTTTCGAGTCAGCTAGTATCGCCGATGGGGCCAAGCCGCGCCGGGAATTGCCAGAACCAAGTCCCACGTACAGGCGAGGCTCGACAAACTGGATGAAGCATTTGCTCGGCGGCAACTTACCGCTGGAGAAGTCTTGCCGGGTAGCTCAAGCGCTGGGGGCTTTTGGTGAATATCTTCCGGAGATGGTGGGACCCCTGGGATTCATGCTGACGAGTGAGAAATTCAGCGGCGAGGAGCGGGATGAAGCCCTGGTATATTTAGCATTCATTCGCACTTCAAGTGTGATTCCGATTTTGACGCGGGCCGCAGATAGCCTGGCAGGCGAAGGTAACGAGTACCTCCACGGCCAGGGAGTCCTGGGTTTGCTTTTGCTCGATGACGTTGAGGGACTTCTTCATCAGATGAGAAAAGACCTGCCGCCCGGAGACCTTAGCGCGTACGCTTATGGGTTAGCGGGCAGCCGCGACGGTCGCGGCCGGGTGGCGCTTGAGCAGCTTCGGCGAAATTGGAGTCCGCAGATCCGGGCGATCGCGGGGCGGGCTTTGGCGAGATGGTAGGTGTCCGCTCAGCGGCCTTAAACACCAACACCAGAATCGGGCTGAGCGGGACTTAAGAGTCCCGCCGGCACGCTAAAGCGTGCGCCACCCTAGCGGATAGCTGGTTTTAACCAGGTCTCTATGGCAACATGGAGGGAATGTCCGGCGAACTGGCGGATCTTCTGCAATTCTCGTTTGTAGCGCTGACGTCCGTCTTCTTCCTGGTAGATCCCATCGCGGCGATTCCGACGTTTTTGGCGATGACCGGCGAGCAGGACGAGCGGCAGCGGCGGCACATGGCGAAGCGCGCGGCGTGGACATGCCTGGTGGTGCTGGCGGCGTTTGCGGCCGCGGGCAAGCCCATCTTCCGGCTTTTCGGGATCACGCTGCCGGCCTTCAAAATCGCGGGCGGCGTAATCCTGCTGTTGATCGGGCTGGACATGCTGCGCGCGCGCCGGTCCGCAACCAAGGAGACGCCCGGCGAAGCCGAAGAAGGGGCGGGCAAGGAGGACGTCGGCATCATTCCGCTGGGCATCCCGATGCTGGCGGGTCCAGGGGCGATTTCCACGGTGATGGTGCTGATCGGCGGCAAGCCCGACTGGTGGTACGCGATTCCGGTGTTTCTGGCGATTGCCGTCACCGCGCTGGTTTCCTATTGGGTGCTGGCGGGGGCGGACCGCGTGCGGCGGCACCTGGGCGAGACGGGAATTCGCATTCTGACACGGCTGATGGGGCTGATCCTGACGGCCATCGCGGTGCAATTCATGTTGAACGGACTGACCGACATCGGGCTGGTAAAGACGGTGCATTGAGCCGGCGCGTTCGATGGCGGCGGGGGGCAAAGCGCGGCTCACGGAGCGGGACTTAAAAGTCCCGCCGGCACGCTGAAGCGTGCGCCACGGTTCTGAAGGGGGTGTGGCAATAAAAGCCCCGACGGACGGGTTATCCGGTTACCATGGCTCATATGCGGGCTCTTATGCGACGACGCGAATTTCTGGCGCTGGCGGGCGCCATGCCGCTGGCGGCGGGCTCTACGGCGGCGGCCAAACTGGCAGCCGATCCGCAGCGGCCCCAATACCACCTGCTCCCCGCGGCCAATTGGATGAACGATCCCAACGGGCCCATTTACTGGCAGGGCAAGTATCACATGTTTTACCAGTACAATCCCAATGGCGCGTTTTGGGGCGACATGCACTGGGCGCACGCGGTGAGCGAAGATATGGTGCGTTGGAAGCATCTGCCGATGGCGATGGCGCCGACGCCGGGCGGTCCGGACAAGGACGGCGTCTTCAGCGGGTGCGCGGTGATCGACGGGGGAGGGGTCACGGCGATTTATACGGGAGTGAATCCGGAGACGCAATGCATCGCCACGAGCGGCGGGGACCTGACGGAGTGGAAGAAGTTCGCAGGCAATCCGGTGGTGGCCGCGCCACCCGCGGGACTGCAGGTGACGGGCTTCCGCGACCCGGATGTGTGGAAGGAAGGCGAGACATGGCTGATGGCGGTGGGCTCGGGATTCCGGGGGAAGGGCGGGGCGGTGCTGCTCTACGAATCGAAGGACCTGCGGCATTGGAACTACCTGCATCCGCTGATCTCGGGACGGATGAAGCCGGGCGCGGTGGCCAAGGATCCGGTGGACAGCGGCGAGATGTGGGAGTGCCCGGACTTCTTTCCGCTAGGCGATAAGCACTTGTTGATCATCTCCACTGAGCGCGTGGTGAGATATTGGCTGGGCGGTTATACGGACCGGCAGTTGCATCCGGAAACGACGGGCGGCATCGATTACGGATCGTATTACGCGGCGCGCACGATGACCAACACCGGCGACCGGCGGATTCTATGGGGATGGTTGACGGAGGGGCGGACGGCGGAGGCACAGCGGGCGGCGGGATGGAGCGGCGTGATGTCGCTGCCCCGGGAGTTGAAGTTGTTCGGGAGCCAGGTGCAGATGCGTCCGGCGGCGGAGGTGGCAACGTTGCGCGGCAAGCGGCTGGGGGGCGATGCGGAGGGCGACTGCCTGGAAATCCAGGCGGAGATCGATCCGGGCGACGCGCCGCGGGCGGGGCTGACGGTGCGGATCGCGCCGGACCGCAGCGAGCAGACGCCGGTGTACTACGATCGGGACCTTAAGACGATCTCGGTGGATCGCAGCCAGTCGAGCAGCGACGCGAGCGCGGATCGGGGGGTGCAATCGGGGCCGTTCCTGCTGGGGCGGGGCGAGACGCTGCGGCTGCACATTTTTCTGGATGCGTCGGTGATGGAGATTTTCGCCAACGACCGGTTTTGTTTGAGCGCTCGCATTTATCCGGCGGGCAAACGGAGCACAGGGATCGCGCTCTATGCCAGCGGGGGCACGGCGCGGATGGTGTCGTTCGAGGCTTGGGAGATGCGGCCGATTTCGGCGGATCGGCTGACTACGTAGGCACGGCGCGAGCTTACGCTCGCCAACGGCGGACTGAAGTCCGCCGCGGCACGCTGAAGCGTGCGCCACGGGCTGCGGCCAGTAGTCGCGAGAAAGGCCAAAGTCCAGCGCGAGCTTACGCTCGCCACGCGAGCTTACGCTCGCCACGCGAGCTTACGCTCGCCAAAGATCGGGTCTGGAGACCCTCTGCAGGCGTAGACGCCTGCCCCACAAAGAATTGTTGACAATGACGAAGACTTTCGTCATAATTCGGTCATGGAATCCAAACACCGGAGGCCGACCGAAGCGGAGCTGGCCATCCTGCGCGTGCTCTGGGATGGCCAGGCGCAAACCGTGCGCGCCATTCACCAGGTGCTCGACGCGTCCCGTCCCACAGGCTACACCACCGTCCTCAAGCTCATGCAGATCATGACCGAGAAAGGACTCGTGGAGCGGGACGAGAGTTGCCGCCCGCAAAGATACCGCGCGCGTTATACCCAGCAGCAGACGCAGCGGCAACTGCTGGGCGACCTGATGAATCGCGCGTTCGGCGGATCGGTGAAGGCACTGGTGCTGCAGGCCCTGGCTACGAAGAAATCGTCGCCGGAGGAACTGGAGGCCATGGAGAAACTCTTGGATCGCATCGAAGGAGGCAGAAAATGACGGCAATAGCTCAAGCGCTCAGCGTGGCGCTGCTCGATTTCGTGTGGCAGGGTATGCTGCTAGCCTTTCTGCTGTGGGCCACCCTATTCGTCCTGGAAAACCGTTCGCCGCGCGCCCGCTATGCGGCAAGCTGCGTGGCGCTGGCGGGCATGGCGATACTGCCGGTGGTGACGGCGTGCATGGTGTACCACGGGCCGGCGGCAGCGCACGCGGCGGTGGGATGGGTGGGCGCCGCTCCGCGCACGATGGTGGGCGGGTCCGGCGATTTGGCGGGATCTCCAGCCGGCTGGTCCGGCGTGTTCGCGAGTTGGGCGCTGCCTTTATGGTCGATCGGCGTGCTGTTCTTCTCGCTGCGGCTGGTGTGGGCCGGAACGCGGATCTCCGCGCTACGCCGCCAGGCGCTGCCGGCCGAAGAGGATGTGCTGGTCATGGTCACGGGCGTGCGCGATCGCTTGAAACTGGCGCGACCGGTACGCGTGCTGATTTCCGCGGCGGTCGATTGCCCCAGCGTCATCGGCTGGGTGAGGCCCGCCCTGCTGCTGCCGGCCGCCACGGTGCTGGGACTGACTTCACAACAACTGGAGGCGGTGCTGGCGCACGAATTGGCGCACATCCTGCGCTACGACTACCTGGCGAATATGTTGCAATCGGTCGTGGAAACGCTGCTGTTTTATCATCCCGCGGTGTGGTGGGCGTCGGCGCGGATGCGGCACGAACGCGAGCTGTGCTGCGACGATCTGGCGGTAGGTTCCTGCGGCGACGCGCTGTGCTATGCGCGGGCCCTCACCCGCCTGGAAAGGTTGCGCGTGAGCACGCCAAAGCTGGCGATGGGAAGCGCGGGCGGACCGTTGCTATCCCGTATTCAGCGGCTCACCGGCGATGCGGGCTGGCAGCGGGGGCCTTCCAAACTGCCGGGCATCCTGGCGCTTTCTCTCGGCCTGATCTGTTTCGCGCTGAACATGCAGTGGGCGCGCGGCCAGCAGCCAACGGCGCCCGCCGAGGAATCGCAGGCCCTGGAAAGCGTGGCGGAGGATACCGGCGTACACGTCGATTTAGGCGGTGCGCGCGTGATCCATCGGAGCGGCGTGGAATATCCGAATCGGGCGATGGAGAAGCGGATTGAGGGAACGGTGGTGTTGGAAGCCACGCTCGATGCGGACGGAATGGTGAGCGATGCGCGCGTCTTGAGCGGACCGCAGGAACTGCGCAAGGCGGCGCTCGAATCGGTCTTAGAATGGCACTTCGCGCACGATGCGGCGGGAAGCACGCGACAGGTGAGCATCGCGTTCCAGTTGCCCGCCGAAGGCGACGCCAGCAAACTCCTGGCGGAGGCGAGCCACGAGATGTCGAAGGCGCGGGCGCGCTTGGAATCGAAACGGGCGCAAGATCTCACGGACGCCTTCGTGCAAAAGGAACTGGCCGAGAAAATGGCGGAGCAGGCCGGCGCGCTCGAAGCCCGGCAATTGGACGCCGCCTCCGAGTTGCAGAACCAGGCGCGAAAGCTGTCGGAGGAGCAGGCGCAGAAACTTGAGGCGATGTTGGAGGAGGCGAAGATCAATCAGAAGCTGGAAGCCGAAAAACTGGAACAGTTGCTGGCGCAGGCCACCCAGGATCGACAACAGTCGATGGGCGATGTGGATAAGATTCTGCGCGATCACCAGATGGAGGCGCTGCAGAAAAAGATGGCTGAGATGCAGGCGGGACTCAGCGAATTCCGGGGCGCCGAGATCTTTGCCGGACGCAAACTGAAAACGATCCAGGTGGAAGGGCTGAGCGGTGCGGCGCGCGACGAGTTGCTGGCGAAGTTACCTGTGCACGCTGGCGATATTTTAGATGCCGATTCCATGGAGAAGATCGACGCAGCCATGAAACAGTTCGACGGGCACCTGGCCTGGTCGATGTTTACCAGCCGCGACGGACAAGTGGTGATCCGGATCACCGCGCCGGGTTCGGGCGATCGCGTGGAACCCCCTCAATAGCGTGCGCAAGGTTCTCTTCAACCTGCATCTTTACGCCGCCCTGCTGGCCGGCGCTTTCATCGCCGTCCTGGGCGTGACGGGCAGCATCATGGCTTTTGAGCCGGAGATCGACCGTCTGCTGCACTGGAAGCTCTGGCACGTGGAGCCGCGGGGGCGCGCGCTTTCGATCGCCGCCACAGGGGAAGCCGTCTCGCGGGCCTTTCCAGGCGAGCGCTTATTTGGGTATGGCATACCGAACGCGACGGACCTGTCGCGCCAGGTCGAACTGCAACGGGGCATGGTCTACGTGAATCCGTACACCGGCGATGTGCTCGGGGTACAGAAGCCGGGCATGGATTTCCTGGGCTATGTGCACCAGCTCCACTTGCGTCTGTTGATCCGGGACGACCGGGATACGGGCAAAAAGATCGTGAGTTGGGCGGGCGTGGCGATGCTGTTTCTGCTGCTCTCCGGGGTGTACTTGTGGTGGCCGTACAAGCGCGTGGCCATTGAACGGCGCGAATCGTCGAAGAGATTCTGGTTCGATGTACACGCCGTCACGGGGATCTTCTCGTTTGCGTTTCTGCTGCTGTTGACCGTCACGGGACTGGCGATCGGCTTCGAGGAAACTACGACGCCGCTGCTATACAAGCTCACCGGGTCGGAGCCAGCGCGGCCGCCGCGGGCCGCAATCACCGCGCCGCCGGGCGCGCAGCCCATCACGCCGGATCGGGCATTCGAGGCGGCGCGTGCGGCATTGCGCGGCGCGGCGCCGTTCTATGTCAACGTGCCGGAATCCGGCGAACCGTACTTCGTGCGACTGCGTTATGCGGAGGATCTTACGCCCGGCGGACGCAGCCAGGCGATGGTAGATCCGTATACGGGCAGGGTCATTTGGGCGCAAGGGTCGCGTACGGCGCCGGGCGGAGCGCGCCTGACGATCGCCAACCGCGCCATCCACACCGGCGACATATCCGGCATTCCAGGAAAGGCCGTGGCTTCGCTGGCCAGCGTGATGGCGGTGATCCAGGTGCTCAGTGGCGCGATGATGTGGTGGCGGGGAAGGCAGGCGCGTGCGCGGGCGGGATCTAATCGGGGGGCCTCGCGCGCATAGGTAGGTAGCCCTCAACGTCAATGCGCTTAATCGAGCGATGATCCGCGCAGTTCGGGATTTGCTTGCTTCGTCACTTTCCAGCGGATTTCGGACCCGCTTTCCAGCGGGCCTAACGGCGGACTGAAGTCCGCCGCAGCACGCTGAAGCCTGCGCCACGGGCCGCGGCTAGTCATCACGAGATAAGGCCAGGGAACTTTCGCCCGACGGCCCGAGTCTAAAGTTCCGATGCTCGAAGTGCGCGGTCTGACCAAGCGATATTCCGGCATGCTGGCGGTGGACAATGTCAGTTTCACGGCGCTGCCCGGCGAGGTGACCGGCTATCTGGGGCGAACGGCTCCGGCAAATCCACGACCGTCAAGACGATCACGGGTTTGCTCGATCCGACCGCGGGCGAGATCCTGTATCGGGGGCGGCCGATCGGCGGCAACCTGGTTGAATTCAAACGCATTCTGGGATACGTGCCGGAAGAGCCGTACCTATATCCGCACCTGACCGGCGCCGAGTACCTGGAATTGGCCGGTGAGCTGCGCGATCTGCCGGCGGCCACCCTGCCCGGCAAAATCAGCGCGCTGCTGGAGCTGTTTTCGCTCGGTGGCGACCGCTACGCGCCCATTTCGTCTTACTCGAAAGGCATGCGCCAAAAGATTTTGATCTGCGCCGCGATTCTCCACGATCCGGAACTGATCATCCTGGACGAGCCTTTTTCCGGGCTGGACGTACACGCGGCCCTGGTGCTGCGCAGCCTGATCCGGTCCCTGGCTGCCTCCGGCAAGACGGTGCTATTCAGTTCGCACGTGCTCGAGGTGGTGGAGAAAGTCTGCCATCGCGTGGTGATCCTGCACAAGGGACGCGTGGTGGCAAACGATTCCATCGACAGGCTGCGCGACCTGATGGCGCTGCCTACGCTGGAGGACATCTTCTCGCAACTGGTCACGGACAGCGACCCGGATGCCACCGCGCGCCAGATCGCCGAGGTGGTGCGGCAGTGACCGCGGCGACGGGCCGCGAGCGGCGGCAGTTCCGCGCGCTGGTGCGGCTGTTCGCCTACCGCTTCTTCGATACCGATATCGTCTCCGTGCGCGGCGACCTTTCGGCTCTGCTATCGCAATTCGCGGCGCTGCTGGCAGCGCTCAGCCTGGTGCTGGTGCTGATGACGGGGGGAAAGTACGCCGGTCTGTACCAGCACTTGACGGCGGAACAGCTTCACACTGCGGCGTGGGCCGACCAGGAATTCCTGATCTCTACCTCGATGGCCATCATCGGAGTGTTTACCCTGTTTCTTTGGGATGCCCTGTTTCCCGACCGGCGCGATTGCATGATCCTGGGCGCGCTGCCGGTGCGCATTCGCGTAGTGTTCGCGGCGAAGCTTGCGGCGTTAGGGGCGGCGCTGGGTCTGGCCGTTTTGGCGGTGAATTCGTTTACGGGACTGGTTTGCCCGTTTCTGATCGTGCCCGGCGCATCGGGGATCTTCGACGCCGCGCGCGATTTTGCCGCGTTCTGGCTGGTGATCGTGATGGCGTCCGCATTCGTCTTCCTGCTGCTGTTGGGCGTGCAAGGGGTGTCGCTCGATCTGCTGACGCATGCCCGGTACATGCGCTGGTCCAGCCTGATCCAGACGGCGGCGTTCTTTGCGGTGCTGACGCTGTACTTCCTGACTCCGCCGCTGGCGCATCCGCACGCGCTGGCCGCGCCGGAAAACCGCCTGTGGTTTACGCTGGTGCCGTCGTACTGGTTTTTCGGGCTGTTCCAGGTTCTGACCGGATCGAAAGACGCGGTGTTTGGCTGGCTGGCGCGGCGCGCGTTGGCCGGTTTCGGATGTACGGTGCTGGTCGCGGCGCTCGCTTATTCGCTGGCGTATGTGCGGCAGATGCGGCGCGCGGTGGAGCAGTCCGGCATCGCCCCGCGCGCCGCGCCTTCAGGCTCTGGCCGGCCATCGCCCGTTTATTCGCCCGCCGCGCGCCGGAACGGGGCATTCTGGTGTTCATCGGACGCACGCTGTCGCGCAGCCGGCAGCATCGCCTGCTGCTGGCGATCTATGCGGGCATGGGGCTGGCATACGTCTTCAGCCAGGCGGCGTATGTGCTGTATCATTTCCGGGCGACGGATTTCGGCGCGATCGAAGGCCGCGCGCAAACGGCGCTGGGAATCCCGTTCATCCTGCTCTTTTTCCTGATTATCGGTTTACGCGTGTCATTTTCGATTCCGATCGAGGTGCGGGCCAACTGGCTTTTCCGCCTGACAGATGCCAACAGCCGGGGCGCCTACGCGAGCGCTTCGCGCAAGACTCTGCTGTTGTTGGCGCTGGCGCCGGTGGTGGCGATCGCGACGCCGGTCTACATGGCGGTGTGGCCGCGCGAGCGTGCCTTGGAACACGCCGCGTTTCTGGCCGCGTTTGGCCTGCTGCTGATCGAACTGGCGCTCATGGGCTTCGCCAAAGTGCCGTTCACCTGTTCATACGTGCCGGGGAAAGCGAATTTGAAAATCAAGTTTGGGGTGTATTGGGGACTGCTTATCATGGTGTGGGAGTTGGTCACCGACGTCGAGAAACGGGCGCTGAGCGACCGCACCGGCTACGCCTGGCTGATGGGGATCACGCTGCTGGCCTGGCTGGCGGCGGCCTGGCGTGGACATGACGCGCGCGCCGGCATTCCGAAACTCAGCTTCGAAGAGCAGCCGGAAGCGGCGTTGGTGGGATTGGGTCTGGCGGGGCGGACTTAGCAGGCTGCGACAAGAGGCCCGTCGGGAACGCTCCCTTACGGTCGCGGCTCGGTTAGGCGGCTCGGTTAGGCGGCTCGGTTAGAGGACCCTCCTCACACTGGACGGGTTATACTTTTTGGAGCCGGTCACTGAGGAGGTTCCCGATGCACATCGTTTTCCTGAATCTGGCGGATGAAAATCCGCACGGTCTGGCGGCCACCACACGAGAAGCGTTGTCGAAGAAGTATCCCCTCGACCAACAGCCGCGTAACATCCTGGAAACGGTCGCGACCTTTCTGTTCGGGGCGAACCAGATTGAAGTCGTGAACCTGTTTGGCATACTGCAGGCGGCAAACCGGCGCCAGGCCATCGATGCGGCCGACATACCGGCGAAGTGCGCGAAGGCCGACAAAGTGATGCTGGGCGTTCACGGAACATACGGCGACACCTGCCACGTGCGTAAAGGCGACGCGCACGATACGCCCACCCTGGCGACTTACGTGGAGTTGGCCACCCTCACGAAAGAGATGTTGAATGACCCCTCGCACCAGTACAGGCTCGCCCTGGTGATGTGTTACGGCGCGCGGTCCGCGGATTTCAGGGCCGACCATAGCGACCTGACCGCGCTCAGCGAGGCGCAGATCCGCAGCAGCTTCGCCTTCAAATTCTACAGCCAGGTCTGCACGCATTGCGTGCTGCGCATGACGGCGGTAACGGGTTCCCTGTCTTTCAGCCGGGATAAGGGGGAGTCGCAGGTGCAAACCGAAGCCGCGGTGCTGAAGGACATCGAATACGCCGAATTGCAGCGCGAGGAGCGCACGGCCCAGTTGTTCGCGGAGCATCAACAACTGGTTGACGAGCAAGGCGCGAAAGCGATCAGCGCGATCGAGGACCGCCTGCTCGACTATAACGTCAGAACGGGAATGCTGACGCCCAAGCCGGGCGCCGTCGCGGCAAACGAGGCGGAACGCAGGGTGCTCGCTTACTATGAAACGGTGAACCGCAGTTGGGAATTGAAAAATGCGGCTGCGGGGAAGAAGGGCAAGATCGGCAAGCTGATTTACTACTACCGGCGGGACCTGGATAAGGTGATCGTGATGGCCAGGTATCCGGAGCCGGAGGTGATCTACTCAGGCCGGCGTTCGGCCGAGTGACTCGATTAGCGGGTCTGACGGCGGACTGAAGTCCGCCGCAGCACGCTGAAGCGTGCGCCACGGGCTGCGGCCAGTCATCATGGGGACCCGAAATCATGAAGAATATTCGGGACGCACTACTTTACCTAGTAAGTGCGATACGGCGCGGCCACCGGTCCGGGCAGCGGCAGGATGCCTACGAAGGAGTGGGTGCCTTCTCCGCCGCCGAACCCGACGTAAGCGCGGAACACGACCTTGGTGGCCGACCAGAGAGTCAAGCCGCCTCCCACGCTTTGGCGCATCTTCGCCAGGCTGAGATCGGAGGCTTGCGCGGCTACCTGTCCGGTATCGTAGAAAATCATAATTCCGAGCGGCTTCCAGATGCGGCGATTGAATTCCACTTCGATGACCATGTTATCCGGCGCGCGGAAACGGTAATCCGGAAATCCGCGCAATGCGGGATCGCCATTGATATCCGTACCCCCAAGAGTATCCTGCAAGTAGAGAGGCACGATGTTGCCGGCCGCGGTGTGCGCCAGGGTCAGGCGGCCGTAGATCGAGAGGATACTGTCGCGGCGGGGAACGCCTTTGCCGGCGTGCTCCAGATACAGATTGTGCAGCAGATCCGCGCGGAAGCGTCCGAAGGAATATTGTCCGCCGCCGTGATCCTGATAATACTCGTACCCGATCTTGTAGATCAGACCGTAAGGATAATCGTTGGGTAAGTGCGGACGCACATAGAACTGGTAATGCGTGAAAGTAGGCTGGGACGCGAGTCCCGGCGCCTGCGCGGGATCCACGCGATAGAAATCGTCCACCGACGGGATGGTGCTGGTGGAGGCCGCGCCGATCGCCGGCCACAAGCCTTCGGCTTTGGCGCCCACATTCAGCCACCAGGCCACGGGTATCGACACGCCCACGCCTACACGGATATCCCGCTCCGTGTAGAGCCCGAGCGTGCTCAGGCTCGATTGCGGCCCTTCGCCGTAGAAATCCAGCTTAGTCAGTTGTTGCGCGGTGACATAGGGCTGGATCTCGAACTTCTCCATAATGCGGCGCTGCGCGGGTGTGTTGTCGCCCATGGTGACCGGGGGCGGCTGCTTGTCGAACAGCGCCACGAAGTGACCTTCCCATGCGCCCTGGACCGATCCCGATCCGCCCAGGTCCCAATTGTTCTGCCATTTCTCGCCGAACGTGAACAGGCGTTTGTATCCCAGCCCCAGGCCGAGGCCGTTGCCGGGCGCGAACATCTGCGCATTGAAGTGCAGCGGATCTCCATTGAAGATCGGCTGCGCGCACTGGGTATCCTGGGAGCGATCCAGGAATTTGTCGTGCCAGGCGGGTTCGCAATACTGCTGGATGGTGTGAACTTCCTTGGCAAGCTGGTCGTCGCCCCAAGCGATCGCGACCGCGAGAGCGAACAGGAAGATAAGTTTCATTGCGCACCTCTCAGGCGCTGCGCCACGTTTCGCAGATAGGCCGCCGCCTGCTTTTCGGTCGAAATCGCGTCCGGAGACTGGCCGGAGCGGAGCGCGGGCGGCAAGGTCTGCTCCATCTGAACGGCCTGCTTGACCATGCCTCCCTGCAGGGCGGAGAGCGGTTTGTCCTTGCTGCTGGGCGTGGGCTGGCCGGGCGCGGGCGAGGCCACACGCGCCACCATGGCCGTAGCGTGCGCCTGCACGGCGACGGCCCGCGCCGCCACGGGAACATTGTCCGGCGTGGCCAGACTCAGGACGTGGTCGAAGGTGGCCGCGTTCTTGTCGCGATTCGTGAGTGACGTGTTTTGCCAGTCGGGCAGGAACAGTTTGCGCGCGGTGGCGATGATGGAAGTGTGGTCGTAGAAGGTATTGTCCGCGCTGCCGATCACCGTGCCGGCCTTCACGTAGGGCGACGCGATCACCGCGGGCACGCGCACGCCAAGACGTTTGAAATCGAACGCGGGCGCGGCCGAGGTCAGCCCGTCGGGATTTTCGCAAGGGGGCGGCGCGACGTGGTCGAAGAGGCCGCCGTGTTCGTCGTAGACGATCAGCAGCATGGTCTTTTGCCAGAGATCTGGGTTACCGGTCAGAGCCATGTAGACGTCGTGAATCAGCGCTTCTCCGTCGCGGACGTCGTGGTCGGGATGCTGATCCGCGGGCTCATGGGCGCCGCCGGTATCGTCGGCGTTATAACGCGGCTCGATGAAGCAGTAATTCGGCAGGGAGTCCGGATCCTTGCACTCGTTCAGGAAATCGTCGTACAGGCCGAAATATTCATTTTGATTGCCCAGCAGTTCTTTGAAAGTGAGCGCCATGGTCCAATCCTGGTAATAGATCTTGGCGGAGACCTGCTGCTGGTTCAAGGCCGCATAAATCGTGTGCAAGTTGCCCAGCGCGGGAGGCCCCACGACCGAGCCCAGGGAAGTGGCGGCATGCGCAAAAGAACGGTTCGGCAGCGTAGGGCCGGGCACCGACGAAAACCAGCGATCGCAGACCGCGTAGTGCTGCGCCAGGTAGGTCAGGATGGGCAGGTTTTGTGCCGAGAACCCCTTCATCACATCCTTGGCGCGATTCGGATCCTTGCACACCTGGTAGTAACTCTGGATGAATCCCTGCATGGGCGCGGCACCCGGCGTAGCTTGCTGGTTAGAGAAAACCTGGACGTTCACATCGAACAATTCGTGGCCGGGATCCGGCTCATAATCGCCGATGTATTGTGCATTGTTGGAGACGTGTACGGGGGCGCCGGTGGTGTCGGGGTTGGTTTCCGCGCCGGTCAGGCCATCGATGCCCGGAATGCCGGAAAATCCGAGCATGTGGTCGAAAGACCGGTTCTCCAGCATGAGGACGATGAAGTGTTCGATCCGGCTATCGTTGAACGGCATAGGTTCTCCGCTTCCGGATAGTGAGCTAAAGCAGGAAAGCGTTTCACGCCGGGACGCCAAGAGCATATGCCATGTCCAAATGCAGTAAGATGGCGGTGATGCAGAATTTTCGCCAGTTTGAAGTGGGGCCGGACCCGTTTGGGCGCAAGTGGCAGGTCCTGTTCAAGTGGTTGCAGACGGCCATTTCGCTGCGCCATAGCGATACTGTGGATGTGAAATTCGTGCTCGAAAGCGACGGCAGGCGGATCGAAAAGCAAATCGCTATGCCGCACGCGGACCTTCTGGAGTTAAGCCGCCGCACGGGACACGAGATGACCGACGCCTGGTGTTCGCGCCTGGCTGCCGAACACCTGAAGCGCATGGTGGAGAGCGGCGAGGATCTGGAAAAGGACCTGGTGACGGTGCGCCTGCCCGAACTATCCGGTTACGCGGCCGAAATTGCGCGCGAGGAAAGCGCGGACGTGACGGCGCGCCGAGGCGCGGCTTAGAACGTCCGCAAGGGCGCTGACGCGCGCGGACATCCCGGCGGCCATACGGCTCACGGCCGGCGCGGGCTGGAACCAGACAGAAACCGATTGGCTGAATCTGCTGCAACTGGCGCCGGACACCTGTTTCGGGATGGACCGCGACGGGACGCTGGCGGCAACCAGCACGGCGGTCTGTTATGAGCGCAGGCTGGCGTGGATCGGCATGGTGTTGACGGATGCCGCGCATCGGCGGCAAGGTTTCGCCCGGCGGTTGATGGAACATGCGCTAGAGGCGCTTACGATGCGCGGCGTCGAATGGATCAAGCTGGACGCCACCCCGATGGGCGCGCCGCTCTACCGCCAACTCGGCTTCGAACCGGAATGCGCGGTCGAGCGTTGGGGAGCGATAGCGGGACGGGCGCGCGGCAAGGGGGAACTGATTTGGCAGGGGCTGCCGGCATTCGATCGCCAGGTATTTGGCGCGGACCGTTCCGAATTACTGGCGGCACTGGCGCCGCTGGGAGCGGCGGCCGTTGGGGATAGAGGCTACGCCATGGCGCGACCGGGCGCGCAGGCTGCCTATTTCGGTCCTTGTGTGAGCCGCGAGACGGAATGCGCCGCTCGACTGCTCGCCTGGTTTCTCAGCCGGCACGCAGGCGCGCCGGTTTATTGGGATCTGCTGCCGCACAATACCGAGGCGGTACGGCTGGCGCGCGCCCATGGATTCGTGCCCGTGCGGCGGCTGGTGCGCATGATCCGGCGAGGTGTAGCGGGCGCGGCGCCGCTGGCGCACGACGATTCCCAAGTATTCGCGATTGCGGGCTTCGAATACGGGTAACTGTGCAACGTGCGACATTAGTTCCGTCTATGCGAAAGTTGTTCTACTGGAAACTCAAGACCCGCGAGATCAAGCTGGGCGAGCGCACGGCCATCCTCGGCGTGTTGAACCTGACGCCCGATTCCTTCTCCGATGGCGGCAAATATCAGGATCCGGACCGGGCGTTCGCGCGCGCCGTGGAGATGGAGGAGCAGGGCGCGGACATCATCGATATCGGGGCCGAGTCTACCCGGCCCGAATCCGCGCGCATCGGGGCCGCGGAGGAGTTGCGCAGGCTGATTCCGGTGCTCAAGCGCCTGCGCGACCAACTGACGATTCCGATTTCCGTGGATACCTACAAGGCCGAGGTGGCCGAACGCGCGCTGGAACACGGCGCGGAGATCATCAACGATCCCACCGGCTTGACGTTCGAGGCGCAGCTTGCGCGGGTAGTATCGAACCACGACGCCGGACTGATCCTGAACCATATGCGCGGGCGTCCCGAGACGTGGGCCAAACTGCCGCCGCTTCCGGATGTGATGGGAACGATCGTACGCGACCTGGAGGCGACCGTCAGCCGCGCGCGCCACACGGGCATCGATCGCTCCCGGATGGTGGTGGATCCGGGGCTGGGATTCGGCAAGCGCAAGGAGCAGAACTCGGCGGTCCTGGCGCGACTGCACGAGTTGGGAGGGTTGGACCTGCCCATCATGACGGGACCCTCGCGCAAGTCTTTTCTGGCGCATGCCACGGAACGGGAGACGCTGTTCGCGACCGCGGCCGCGGTCACGGCTGCGATTCTGGGAGGAGCGCACCTGGTGCGGGTGCACGATGTGCGGGAGATGCGGGCCGTGGCGGACGTGGCGGACGAGATCCTGCGGCACACCGGCGAGCGGTCCTGAGGGCTAATACCCGCGCCGCTTATCCACCACGTTTTCGAGCGGCTCTCCCTTGCGGTAGCGCGCGAAATTATCCAGGAACAATTGCATGGCGCGCTGCTGCCAGTCCGGCGTGTGATCGGCCGAATGAGCCGACATCAGCAGATTATCGAGGGCGAAATACGGATGGCCGGGGGGTAGCGGTTCCTGGTTGAAGACATCCAGCGCCGCGCCGCCGATGCGGCGCTCGCGCAGCGCCGCGATGAGAGCCGCCTCGTCTACCAGCGGCCCGCGGCCCACGTTGATCAGAATGGCGGCGGGCTTCATGGCGCGCAGTTCGGCTTCGCCCACGATGCCGCGGGTAGCGGGCGTCAGCGGCGCGCTGAGGACCAGGTAATCCGACTGTGCCAGCAGATCGTGCTTGGCGTCTGGACCGTCGGCCCGGTGCAACCCGATCACTCGCAATCCCAGAGCCTCCGAGCGTTGGGCGGCGGCCTTGCCGATGTCGCCCATGCCGATGATTCCCATGGTCTGCCCGGCCAATTCAACGGTATCGAAAGGATCCCAGACGCCGGCCTGCTGGCTGCGCACCATGCGCCGCAATCCCTTGGCGAAGAAGAGCACCGCGGCGATCACGAATTCTCCCAGAATGTCGCTGAAAACTCCGCGCGCGTTGGTCAGCGGCACGGCGCTTTCGGCTAATTCCGGAAAGAGGAGTTCATCCAGCCCCGCGGAGCGAGAGTGCACCCAGCGCACCCGCGGCGCCATCCGCCAAACCTGCTGCAAGAGATCGCGGCTGCCGGTCCAATTCAAGATAACGTCGGCTTCCGGCGCGGCATCCGCGAAAGCTTCCACGCGGTTTCCGGCCGCGATGCCGACCCCGTCCGGAAGCGCTTCGAGCATCGCCAGCAAGGGGTCCGTGGGATTCGCCAATACTAAAACTGTGCTATCGTCCATGAGGAGAAAGCTACCATGTTCGACCTCTCTCTGGAAGTCCTGCGCGTCGTGGAAGAGGCCGCCATCGCCTCGGCCCGCACCATGGGGATGGGAGACGGCAAGACCGCCGATCATGCGGCGGTAGAATCCATGCGGCGGTGCCTCGATACCATCGCGATCGACGGCACCATCGTAATCGGCGAGGGCGAACGCGACGCCGCGCCCATGCTGTTCATCGGCGAAAAGGTGGGCGCGGCCAAGGAGCAGCCGGGCGCGCTTTCGGTGGATATCGCGGTCGATCCCCTGGAAGGCACCAATCTTTGCGCCACGGGCGCGGGCGGCGCCATCACGGTGCTGGCCGCTTCGGAGCGCGGCGGACTGCTGCACGCGCCGGATTGCTATATGGAGAAGATCGTGGTGGGCCCGGCGGCCAAGGGTGCGGTCGATCTGGAAGCTCCGGTGAAGTATAACCTGAAGGCCATCGCCCGGCGGCTGCAGCGCGGCGTAGACGATCTGGTAGTGGTGGTGCTCGACCGTCCGCGCCACGAGCAACTCATCGCCGATATCCGGGAAGCCGGCGCGCGCATACGGCTGATCGGCGACGGCGACCTATCGGCCGGCATCGCCGCAGCGGTCTCGGGCACCGGAGTGCACGCCGTGATGGGATCCGGCGGCGCGCCCGAGGGCGTGCTTACGGCGGCGGCGCTGCGCTGCCTGAACGGCGAGATCCTGGGCCGCCTGGTAGTGAAAGACGAGGCCCAGAAGGAACGCATGCAGGCGATGGGCATCCGGGACGTGACCAAGATCTACTCGACCAACGAACTCGCCCCCGGACGGAGCATCGTTTTCGCCGCCTCCGGCGTGACGGACGGCAACTTGTTGAAGGGCGTACGATTCTTCGGCGACGGCACACGTACGCAATCCATCGTGATGACCCACACTCCGGCGCGCGTGCGCTTTATCGATACCGTACATCTGGAAAACAAGCCGGATGTGAAGGTGCGGTTCCGGTAGCCGGCCGGAAAAGAGAATGCCCGCAGGCTGCGTCGCGCCTGGAATCTGAAGGATAATGAACCCATGACCGGAATTCAGTACGTGACCGATGAGAAGGGCCGCAAGGTGGCCGTTCAAATCGATCTGAAAGAACATCGGGAACTGTGGGAAGACCTCCAGGCTTCGGTGTTTCTGCTGATCGGGGGCTTATGGCAGGCGGATGCGGCGATGACAACACCACGAGTCTGCCAAGGGTCGCCGTGGGTCGTTAGGAGCGCATAAGGCTAAAAAGCCCTTTTATCTGATTTAGTATATACTGTATGTCGTCTGGATAAGGCCAAGACCGAATCGTGGAAAGGAATAATTATGCGCATTGTGGTTTGGTTTCTTCTTGCGTCCATTCCGCTTTCAGCTTCCACCATCTCCTTGAGCGCCTGGTGCATGACCGCACCTACGACGCAAGGATCCGATTCAGCTTTCTGCGGGGACTCCTTTGACGCGGCGTCCGCGACCGTTGCGGGATACGACGTGGCTGCCAGCGCGGGGGCGGGCCCCGGTTATTATGCCAGTAATGCTGCGGCGTCGTTAAGCGAGGACCTGGTAATCACGTTCTTTGGAGGAACCGGAGTAGGCTTTGCCCAACCCTCGCTGATGCTTTCGATCAGCGAGCATTTTGGTTCCGCGGGAAGTGCAACGGCATCGTTTGGAGGGTGTGAAGTGTATCCGTCCAGTGACTCCTGCGGCTGGAATTCAGTGGAGTTCTTCTTTGGCGTCCCCGAGACACTGACGCTCTCCTTAAACGCGGGCGCCGCAACATTCGGCGAGTTGTACGAGTCTGCCGGAGGCAGTGGAGAGGCGTCTTGGGACGGATTTATCGGGTTTTATGGCCCCGGCGAGGTCGGGCTGAGCGGCGTAACCTACGTGATTGGCTCCGGCGGGGAATCGAGTCCCGAGCCGGGCACATTGCTGCTCACCGCCATGGCGGGCGCCGCGCTATTGGCTTGCAGCCGGCGGCGCAGAACATCGAGATCCCGCCCGGTAGCAGCGAGGAAGACGCGGTGAAGAAACGAGGCGAGCCGCTGCGTTTCCGCATCCTCCATTGACAACTGGTTGCGGCGCGGCTTGTTGCCTGGAGTAGGTCGGATCAGGTCCAGTAATTGCGGTCCAGGCTGCGATACTGCACCGCCTCGGCCACATGCTTCGCCATCAGCGTTTCGGACCCGCCCAGATCCGCGATGGTGCGGGCCACTTTAAGAATGCGGTCGTGCGCACGCGCCGAAAGACCCAGCCGGCGCACGGCCATCTCCAGCGTGCGCTCGCTGGCATCGTCCAAGACGCATAGCTTGCGCAACACCGGCGGGGGAATGTGCGCGTTGTAGAAGCCGCGCCGCTGCTGAATGGCACGGGCCCGTTCGACCCGCTCCCGCATCTCCGCCGACGACGTGCCGTCCACCTTGTCGCGCAGTTCCTTATACGGCACGGCCGGCACTTCGATATGCAGATCGATGCGGTCGAGCAGCGGCCCGCTCAACTTGCTCATATAGCGCTGGATGATGCCAGGGGTGCAGCGGCATTCGCGCGTGGCGTCGCCGTAGAAGCCGCAGGGACACCCGTGCAGACATTAACTGCAACTGAGTATGAAGCGCGAGTGCCGGGTGGAAACGGGGCATATACGCCATACCCAGGAATTGCCGCACCGTTCGCGCACAGGGCGCCCACACCGCGCCCGCGCCGCCAGGCTGGACGTGTGGGCCACCTGCGCGGAGAGCGCGCACCCGCACCCCCGGGGCGCAACCTGAGTAAAATGCCAAAGCGGTCGTGGCCCTGGAGCCTCATGGCCGGACGTGAACGCGATCTACCATCCCGACCCAACACGCCTGTTCGGGGGTGCAGGACCTGATACATCCCGCGATTCGGTGAGTGCAAGCCGGACAGCTACCCCCGAAATCGGCGGTTGGGGAGCGCTTACTGCGCGCGGTGTGAGCATCCCAGCCCCTCCAGGAAGCGTTTCGTTGCCGGCTCATAGTGCCAGTGCCTACGTTCGTGGGTGGCAATCTCAGCCAGGATGTACTTGTCTCCCGGTCGCGGCGTCACGAGAAGCGAATTCCGCTGGACAAAGTAAAGGCAGGCCTGATCAAGAGCGGCAAGCTCTCGCGTGCCTAGCTACCGCGTCGTCTTAGCCGCAAGCGTGGAAAGTTCATGCTAAATGAGATGATTTGATACGGTTTGGCGCCCCAGCTAGGCCTTTCCCCGTAAGCCCCTTGTATTTGTACTGCAATGGACATACATTTAGACTGGAGGCGGAGATTTCAGATGAAACTGTCCGTTGCAGTGCCACTTTTCCTGGCCTTTGGCCTGTCGGCGTTCGCGCAGTCGGTGCCGCGGATGAGTACTGTCGACCCGGGTACGGGAAAAGCGGGGGATGAGATCACGGTAGCTGGGGAAAACCTGGAAAAATCGCAGGTGTCCAAAGTGTACCTTACGGATGGGAAAAACGATGTCCTGGTGGACTTGACCGAGCAAAGCGCCACCAGCCTGAAGTTTAAGATCCCAACCAAGGCCATCGCCGGCCGCTTCGCCCTGATGCTGTTGACTACCGGCAAAGAGCCCAAGCTCATCGAGCAGCCGGTCAAACTGACCGTCGAGGAGTAGCCGCTAGCCCTTCTCCCGGTGATAGGGAGCCGTAATGTAGCGGCGGGATTCCCGGGCCGCCTCGGCCTCCGGGGCATACTCCATGGCCTTCTTGTACGCCTCGACTGCCAAGCCATGGCGCTGCCTGAGATCGTAGATCTGGCCGACCCGCATCCAGGCCAGCACGCCCGTATTCAAATCCACCTCGTCGGCGTGCGCGGTCACTTTCTGCATATTTGCCAGCGCCGCGTCCAGGTCGTTCGACCAGAACTGAATGGTTCCCAACTGGTAGTAAATCGATTCCCAGGGCACCCGTGCGTAACCGGCCGCGCCCTGCGTCTTCAACTGCGCGACCTGCTGTATGGAGCCGATGGCGTGCTTGCCGTCGCCCAGCGCCGCATACATGCCGGCCGCCTCGAAACGCAGCAGATAGTTCCGGGGAAAGCGGGCGATCAGGCTCTCCACCAGCGGCAATGCCTTGGCCGGCTGGCGTTCGCGGCGGTAGATCGCAGCCAGGAAGATCTGCGCGTCGATGCGGTCGAGCGAACCGTGCGCCGCCACCTGCTCCACGGTCTGGATGCCGCGCGCCTTGTCTCCGTGGAACCCGATCAGGAACCCGAACATCTTGTAGAAGGCCGGCAGGCTCCCGATCACGTAGTCGTGCAAGCCCTGCACCAGGCGCGCATCTACGTTTGACGGATCCAGTTCGCTCACCCGGTTGTGCGCCTTGCGCGCCGTGGTGGAATCGTGCAGCGCGCTGACCCAATCCTTCTCGACCAGGAAGAAGTAATTTGCCCGCAAGCCGTAGGTGATGCCCATGGCATAGAGCGCGCCGGCATCGTTCGGATTGCGGCGCAGGCGGGCCTGCTCCAGGTCCAGGGCCTTCTGGATTTCGCCCAGGAAGCGCTTCTGGGTATCGGGCGATGGATTCAGCCGGGCGCGGCGCAGCAGGGAATTGTTGCCGGTTACCAACTGGCTTTCGAGCGCGCCATCGCGGAACATTTCGTGGAAGACTACGGTTTCGGCCGCATGGTTGTGGAGATCCGGGTCGTTGGGGTCGAGGGCGATGGCCTTATCGAAATCGGCCAGCGCCTGATCGTATTCAAGGTTGTAGAAATGCTCGTAGCCATCATCCACCAGGTGGTTTGCGGCGTAGAGACGTGTGGCCAGGCAAAGGACCGCGAGGAAAGAAGCTTTCAATACAGTTATTATAATTCGGCGAGGGGGCTACCGCCGCACTTTGCGCATCCAGCCGCCCCAGGCAAATCCCGCGCGCGCCATGGCCGCGCCCAGCAGGACCGCCATCGCCATGCGCGTCCAGAACTGGCGGGCGCCGGGCTCCACTTGCGTGAAGACGTTGCGCACCCAATCCGTATCGCTGGGGACGAAGAAGGGAAAGTATCCCGATCCGAAGAACCAGTTGCGCGCCGCCGGCGTCATCAGAAAATCGGCGAAGGGCCACTGCACCGCCGCCAGCGCGATCACGAAAATGGGTGCCAGGGCCGCGGCGCGCGCCCAGTAGCTCCAGCGCTGCCAATAGGGACGCGTGAGGTCCAGGGCGAAAGCGGGCACGATAAACAGGATCGGAAAATCGGGCGGCACGAAATGCGTCACATTCTGGAAGACCGGTCCCAGCTTGGGCTCCGCCGGAAAGAGCGGCAGAATCCAGACATACAGCAGGTTCATGAGGGTGTAGAAGCCGGCCACGGCCGTGCCCGCCCAGCGGTACTCCGTCATGCGGTAAAGCGCCGCCAGAAAGAAGCAGGAGCCCAGGGTCATCAGCAGATAGAACAGCGCGCTGTGCATGTAATTGCGCAGCAGGAATTCCTGAAAGATGCCGAACGAGGTCACCAGCAGAAACGTGTAAGTGTACAGCATGAGCGCGTGCAACTTGGTGCGCAGCGCGCCTTCGGCGTGCGCGAGATGGCCCATGATCAGCAGCAAGGTGCCGATGCGGATCACCAGAATGCCCACGATCAGCAGCACGTGCGGAGGGCTGAGCACCTTGACGTCCAGCCCGTAGGCGGCGTGCCACCAGTTGTCGAACGGGGCCGACGTAATCATGGCCGCGCCGCCCCAGGCGCAGACGAATGCGCCGAGGGGCCCGCGGAAGCCCCACATGCGCACGGCGCCGGCCTGTTGGGCAGCGGAGTGGCCGAACGAGCTGGACAGAATCAGGTATCCGCACGAAATCCCCGCCAGAATGCCGCACAAATAGATCAACATGTGCGGCGCGGTCCAGAAGGTGTCGCGCCCGATGCTCTTATGCCAGGAGATGTCCCAGATGCCCCCGACGGAGGCGGAAGTGATCGCGATGACGCAAGCCGTGATGTACCAGGGAACGGACGCCGTGCGTGCCGCGGCATGGTCCGCCCAGGCGATAGTAGCGCTCTGAGCCATCTTTTGAGTCTACTCCGAGTCTACCCGGGCGGCAGAGCGGGAGACACGATCGGATTGCGGAAGGCGTTGGTCTTGATGGCTACGTAGATCACTCGCGCGGGCAGCCAGTTGCGTCCGGCCACGAGCCCGGGTTTATGCAGGCTGGTCCAGACGGCCAGCCAGAGTATTAGCGAACAGGCGCGCCGTCCCACCGGTATCCGCCGGCAACAGTATACTGGAGGCAAGTGGCGGATGACGATGTCAGGTTCGATTGGGACCGGGCCAATACCGAGCATATAGCGCGTCATTCCGTCAAGCCAGACGAGGCGGAGCAGGCCATGCGGAACGATCCGCTGGACATGGGCTATGAACTAAAGCCAGCTGATCATTTGCGGGATCATGGGTAGATGGATTCTGTTATCCAGCCGTGGCTTAAGGGCAGGATCATTCCACTTGGCCGGACTATGGCGGAGCCACCGGCTCCGCGCAATATTTCTAGGGCCGAACTTCTCTACTTGAGGTACCCGAAAGGCTGCTTATGACACATCATCGGTCCCGGTTGGTGGCGGCGCTGCTCATCGCGCTCGCAGCCGGCTTTCCTTTACCAGCACAGACCTTCCGCCTGCTCTACATCTTCACCGGCGGAGCGGACGGCGGCAATCCGTGGGATGCGCCGCTTCTGCATGACGGAATGTTATACGGCACCACCTGGCAGGGCGGCATCCACGATTATGGCGTCATCTATCAGTTGGATATTCACACCGGCGCCGAGACGGTGCTGCACACCTTTCAGGGAGGGACTACCGACGGCGCCAAGCCCGACGCCGGTCTGGCTCGCGACGCCGCGGGGAATTTTTATGGCGTCACCGATGCAGCCGGTGTTTACAGCTATGGCACTGCGTTTCAACTGCAACCCTCCGGCAATATGATCCTGTCCAGTTTCACAGGTGCAAATGGAGGGGGCCCCCAAACCACCCTGGTGGGCGACGGACACGGGAATTACTACGGTGGCGCTTATTTCTTCGGGCCGCGCGATAACGGGACACTCTTTAAGCTGGATTCAGCGGGCACGATCACCATGCTATTAGCATTTAACAACGTCAATGGCGGGGGGCCCAAATTCGGCCCGCTCGTGTTTAAAGACGGTAATCTCTACGGGACCACCTTCTACGGCGGCAAGTACAATCTCGGCACCATCTACCGTCTGAATCTCGCTGGTGGTAAGGAGACGGTGCTGCATAGTTTCAGCGGACCGGATGGAGCTTATCCCGTCGCCGGCCTAACCGCTGATAGCGCCGGCAATCTCTATGGAACGACCACCTCGGGCGGAGCCCATGAGGGGCCCGACTGCATAGGGCAAGCGCCCGGCTGCGGCACGGTCTTTAGACTTGACAGTTCCGATACCCTCACGACCCTTTACTCGTTTTCCGGCACTGGCGACGGCTCGGGGCCGCAAGGTACTCCGTCTCTCGATTCGCAGGGCAATCTCTACGGCACCACCAACCAGGGTGGAACCGTTGTGCCACAGGTATGCGAGTTCGGTTGCGCAACGGTATTTAAAATCGATACGGCCGGAAACTTCACTACGGTCTACACCTTCGCCAACAGCGTCGATGGCCTCGGCATGTACGCCGGTGTGACCATCGGCTCCGACGGAACACTGTACGGATCCACGCCGGGCGGCGGCGCCTTCGGCAACGGGACGATCTTCGCCATCCGACCATAGCTCATCAAGCCTGTCTGGCGCGCGTCGTCGAAGGGACACGGCCGACGGTAGGGCGAGCGTCGTGCGCGGCCACGGCATGCCCGCCTCTAGCGCCGAACGCAGCGTGGTCATCGGAGATGAAGTCATCGGCGGAGAGGAACGTTGGACGGCGCTCGGCCACACCGACGACTTCAGGGTGCTTCTCGTCTGGACGGTGCGGCGCGATGCCCTACGGATCGTCACTGCGCGGGCTGCCGGAAGCCGGGCGCGGGATACTTATTTGCGTGCTAAGGGATTGTTGACATGAAGAAACTCGTCGTTCCCAAGTTCCCGATCGAAGCGGAGGAAGCAGAATGGTGGGACAACCACATGGAGGTAGTTGAAGAGAACCTGGTTGAAGGCATGCAGGAGGGAACTGTCGGCCGCGGCACCGCGCAACGCGTGCTCCGTGAGGCACGGGAATTGAAGAGCATTACGATTCGCATGCCTGAGGCCGACGTCAACCGCGCACAGCGACTGTCGGCCAAGAAGGGGTTGAGTTCTGAGGCCTATCTCCAGGATCTGCTGCATGAAGCCCTGGAACGCGAGGAGGGGGAGCCCGCGAGTGGTGACGAAAATCGCCCTTCTTCAGGAGTTCGTTGAGCTATAAGTCGTCTACTCCGGCGGAGGATCGGAAAACACGATCGGATTGCGGAAGCCGTTGGTCTTGATGGCCGCGTAGGTCACCCGCACGCGCAGCCAGTCTTGGCCGCAGCAGGCTTTCGAGCCGGTTCGGCCGGCTGAAAGCCGGCTGCGGGCAGAATTGCCCGCCCCACAAGTCTACTCCGGCGGCGGATCGGAAAACACGATCGGATTGCGGAAGCCGTTGGTCTTGATGGCCGCGTAGATCACGCCGACGGTCAGCCAGATGCCGCCGGCCACCAGCGCGGGTTTATGCAGGCTGGTCCAGATGGCCAGGCAGAAGACGAAGCCCAGCAGCGGAGGCAGAAACGCGCCCAGGCTCTTGCGATCGCTGCGCACGTAGTAATGAATGAAAGCCGCGGCGTTGACCCCCATGAATCCGATGATGGCGCCGAAGTTCAGCAGTTCCGCGCCGAGTTCGTAGGTGATGGCGAATGCGCCGGCCAGCGACAGTACGCCTACGAACAGCACGTTATTGCGCGGTATGCCGTGCTTGGGCTCGATGGCGCCGAAGAAGCCGCGCGGGATGGTGTTGTCGCGTCCCATGCCGTAGAGCAGGCGGGCGGCGCCCAGTTGCGATCCCATGCCGGAGCCGATGGTAGCCACCAGAAGAGTCATGTTCACCGCGTGGAAGAGCAGCGGTCCGCCGGCGCGCCCGGCCACGTAGGAGAATGCGGTGTCCACATCGGGATAGCTGCGGAAGTCCGGCCAGATCAGTTGCCCGGCGTAGACCTCGGCGGAGGCGAGTACGCCGGTGATCAGGCAGGTGAGCACGGTGGCCAGCAGGATATTGCGCCGCGGGTTGTGGGCTTCTTCGGAGAGCGTGGAGATGCCGTCGAATCCGATATACGTCAGCACCGCGACCGACGTGCCGGTAGAGATGCGGCCCAGGCTGAACGTCTTCGGATCGTAGAAAGGCTGCGTGAAGGAAACCCCGTGCTGATGCATGATGTAGCGCACGGCGGCAACGAAGAAATAGAAGACCACCACGCACATGGCCAGCACCAGCACCTCGTTGGTGCGCGCGGTGGCGCGGATGCCGCGCAGATTCAGCAGGGTGAAAAGAATCGCGAAAAACACGGCCCAGGCCGCGTAGGGAATCTCAGGCACCAGGTTCAGGGCCGCCTTGCTACACCAGATGGTGCAGATAATGGGGTTCAGGATGTAGTCCATCGCCAGGCTCCATCCGGTGACGAAACCCAACCCGGAATGGATCTCGCGGCCTACGTAGGTGTAGGCGGAGCCGGCGCTGGGATAGGCGCGCGCCATGCGGCCGTAGCTGATGGCGGTGAACAGCATGGCCACCATGGCGATGAGCACGGTGGTGACCACGTGGCCGTGCGCGACCTGGCTGACGACGCCGAACGGCGGCATGGGCGCGGTCGGCTGGATGAGAATGATTCCGTAGAAGACGAGATCCCACAATCCCAGGGTGCGCTTGAGGCGCGGGCCGGATTGCGGCGCGGGGTCCGGACTGGTGGCGCTCGACATGGAAGTTAGATTGTGACACAACAGAGGTGAGGCATTGGGAGGCCTCCGGCGAGTGGCTGCACGTTGGTTGCAGGTGCGGCGTTTGATGCTGCGGCGGATCCGCTATAAAGTCACGCGGGGCGGCGTGCTGTTCACCGCGGCGGTGGTGCTGGTGGGCTTTGCGGCGGTGGCTTCGGCGAACAACCTGCTGTTCCTGATTCTGGCCACCATGCTCTCCACGCTGATGGTTTCAGGGCTGGTGAGCCGCCTGTGCCTGGCGGGGCTCGAGTTGGACTTCCTGGTGCCCGAGCACGTGTCGGCGGGCCGCACGATTCCGGCGAAGCTCTACGTGCGCAACGTCAAATTCTGGATGCCGTCGTTCTCCATCCACGTGGTGGGGGTGGAGCAGGGCGCGCCGCCGGTGCTGCAATCGCCGGTGTATTTCCCCGTGATTCCGGGCGGCGCTACGCTCGAAGAGACCGTCCAAATCCGGTTCGCACGGCGCGGCGAGTACCGCCAGAATCACTTCGCGTTTCATACCCGCTTCCCGTTTGGTTTCCTGGAAAAGACCGCGCGCGTGGTGCTGCGGCGGGAGGTGATCGTTTATCCGTGCATCGACCCACAGGGCGGGTTCGAAGAGCTGTTGGCGGATCTGGCGGGCGAAATCGAAACACACTATCGCGGCCTCGGGCGGGACTTTTATCGCATCCGCCCCTACGAGGCATTCGAAAGCGCGCGGCATGTGGATTGGAAGGCCACCGCGCACACCGGCGATCTGCAAGTGCGCGAGTTCGCGCGCGACCAGGAGCAGAGTGTGGAGCTGTTTCTCGATCTGGAGACGCCCGAAGGTCTCGGCGAATGGTTCGAATACGCCGTGGATTGTTGCGCGTTCCTGGCGTGGCGGCTGTCGGACAAGTCCGTGGGGATTCACTTCCGGACCCAGGATTTCGACTTGCGGCTGCCGGAAGAAGGCGACATCTATGCCATTTTGAAGTACCTGGCGCTGGTGGCGAGCAAGCCGGGGAAGCCGCCGGAAGCGCCCGCGGACGAGACCAGCTTTCCAATCGTGCTGACCGCGGCGCCAGGCAGGTTTGGCGATGCGGGATGGGTGGCGGCGCGGGTGATCGGTCCCGATAGCCTGGTAGACGCGAGCGAGTGATATCCGGGCGGATCGATCAATGCCGCGGGTGCGCGGCGTCCGCTTCCGAGATCACGGGGTTGCGCAGATCGCCCAGGCCTTCCACGCGGATGACGACCTCGTCGCCGGGCAACAGCCAGCGCGGCGGCTGGCGCGCGAACCCTACACCCGAAGGCGTACCGGTAGCGATGACATCGCCAGGCTCCAGGGTGAAGACGCTGGACAAGAACGCGATCAGCTCGGGGATCTTGAAGATCAGGTCGTTGGTATTGCTGTGCTGGAGCAATTCGCCATTGATGGTGGTGCTGATGTCGAGAGCGTGCGGGTCGGGAACCTCGTCGGCGGTGACGATAGCCGGTCCCATGGGCGCGAAGGTGTCGAAGGTTTTGCCGATCGTCCATTGCGAGGTTTGCATCTGGAAATCGCGGGCGCTGACGTCGTTGAAATTCGTATAGCCAAAGACGTAGTCCTGCCAATGTTCGGCCGGAATATGGCGGCCGCGTTTGCCGATGACGACGGCTAGTTCGGCCTCGTAATCGGGCTTGCTGGAATTCGCAGGCAGCACGATGGGCTCGCCGCACCCGATCGCCGCCGTGGGGAACTTGGAGAAGATGGTGGGCACTTTGGGGATCTCCATTTTGGATTCGAGGGCATGGGCGCGATAGTTCAGGCCCACGCAAATGATTTTGGGCGGGCGCTGCAGCGGGGCGCGCAGGGTGACGTCCGCGGCTTTGAAAATCTGGCCCCAGGGCGGATCGTAAAGCCATCGCTGGATGCGGTCGAGGGCATCGGCGCCGCCTGCCACGATGGACAGCAGGTCGGGGAATCCGGCGCCACGGAGGCTGACGATGTCGTCGCCGTTCAGGGCGCCCGGCTCGGGATGCGCTTCACGTTGGAAGGTTAACAGTCGCATGTGGGTGATTGTAACGCGCTAGTCCCGCTGCGGCGAACTGACGTTCGAGCCGGCTGCGGGCATGATTGCCCGCCCCTACAAGGCCGAGCGGGTACACTGGGAATATGCGGTGGGTCATTTGGGCAGGGGTGTGGCTGTGGCCGTGCCTCGCGCAGGGCGCGGTGAGCGCGGCGGATGTGGCGCGCGAGGTACGCGAAATCTCGCTCGATCCCGGGGAGTGTTATCGCGTGCGGGATTTGGCGCTGCCGCGAGACGAAATCCGTATCTTCCTCACCGATGGGTACCTGATTTTCGCCAAACCGGTCGCCGGCGTGCGCATGTCGGCCGTTTTCACCTCGAATGTGGAGGGCGGGGACGCGGAGGTGCTGGTTCTGCCTCCCAATCGCGGCGAGCGCCAGTCGCTGGCGTCGTACACCGGATCACCGAACCTGGACGAGCATTTCGTAGCCGCGGCGCTGATCTTCTCCGACGATACGTATGCCAAACTGAGCGCCCAGATTCACCAGAATACGGCCAACAAGAAAGCTCCCGAGATGGGCGCAATGATGGCGGAGCATTGGACACCTGTCTTGCGCAACCTGGCCTCCAGCTTCCAGGCGCGGCTGGTGTGGGACGTGCTTTTGGGCGAGCCCCAAAGCCACGGCTTCCTGGCGGTCTCCATGAGCGGCAGGAAGCTGGGCAACTTCGACGTCTACTACGACCGCAGCGCGCGCGAACAGATCGTGATCGGCCAATTGAACACGCGCAATAACCTGCTCTTCTTCGATGTGTGGAGCAGCTTCGTGGCGCGCTCTTTTCGCGAGCGGGACGTCGCGCCGGGCCTGACGCTGGACGATTTCCGTATCGATGCTACCCTGAAGCCCGACCTGAGCCTGGACGTGGTGACGCGGGTGAAAGTGAAACCCGGCGGCGTGGCGCTGCCGGTGATGGCGTTCGATATCGCGCAACCCATGCGGGTTTCCGCGGCGCTGGTGGATGGCAAGCCCGCCGAAGTGCTGCAGCGTGACTCCATCCGCGCGGACCTGCTGCGCAACGTGGGCAACGAGATGTTCCTGGTGGTGCCACCGGCGCCGCTCGAGCCCGGCAAGGAATACGAGCTGGAATTCCGGCACGCCGGCAAAGTGATCTTCGACGCCGGCAATCGGGTCTATTACGTGGGCGCGCGGGCCAACTGGTTTCCCAACATTGGGCTGCAATTCGCGAAATACGACCTGACGTTCCACTATCCCAAGGACCTGGACCTGGTGACGGCCGGCGAAATGGTCGAGGAGCACGACGAAGGCGATTTGCGGGTTACGCGCCGCCGGACCAGCGCGCCGATCCGCATGGCCGGTTTCAACCTGGGGCAATACGAGCGGGTGCGGCTGAAGCGTAGCGGCTATACGCTGGAAGTCTGCGCCAACCGCGCGATCGAAACGGCGCTGGAAGGGGCCAATCAAACGCAAGCGGTGGAAACGCCGGCGGGGCCGCGGGCGACCCGCGAGCCGGAGATCCTGATCCTGCCGCCGGAGCTGGCGCCGGATCCCGAGGCGCGCTTGCAGGAAATCGCCTCCGAGATTGCGTCCATGCTGGAATTCATGGCGGCGCGCTTCGGACCTCCGGCCCTACCCACGCTGATGGTGGCCCCGGTGCCGGGCCGGTTTGGGCAGGGTTTTCCCGGTTTGATCTACCTTTCCACGATGTCGTACCTGGCCCCGCAAACGAAGGCGATTCGCTCGCTCGACGCGCACGGCCGGCTGTTCTTCTCGGACATCCTGCAGGCGCACGAGACGGCCCACCAATGGTGGGGCAACGTGGTGACATCGGCCGGTTATCACGACGAGTGGCTTATGGAAGCCTTGGCGGACTACTCCGCGCTGCTCTATCTGGAAAACAAGAACGGCTCACAGCCGGTGGCCCTGCAACTGGATTCCTACAAAGCCAACCTCCTGCAGATGGTGAACGGCAAGACCGTGGAATCCACCGGGCCGATCGTGCTAGGGGTGCGGCTGGAGAATTCACAGACGCCGGCCGCCTATTACAACATCACCTACGGCAAGGGATCGTGGATCATGCACATGCTGCGCCGGCGCATGGGCGACGAACGTTTTCTGGCGATGTTGGCGGATTTGCGTAAGGAATACGAGCGCAAGCCCCTTTCGACGGAAGAATTCCGGATGCTCGCCGCGCGGTTTCTGCCGGCCCAGTCGGCCGATCCGCAACTGGAGAACTTCTTCGATCAGTGGGTCTACGGCACCGGCATCCCATTGCTGAAGCTGAATTATACGGTGAAGGGGAAGGGCGCCGCGCTGCGCCTGAACGGCACGATTACGCAGAGCGATGTGCCCGGCGACTTCAGCGTGCTGGCGCCGGTGGAGATCCAGTTGGCGCATGGCAAGACTCTGACGCATTGGGTGCAGACGGCCGACGGCGCTGCGACCTTCAGCCTGGCGCTTCCGTCGGCGCCGGTGAAGGTGCAACTGGATCCGAACTTCAGCCTGCTGCGGAGGTAGGCAACGGCGGGGAACTGTTATACTGATCCGAAGGTCCATTGCGGGGCACCCCATGTTCGGGACAAAGTGCGGTTTCGTCGCGATTTCACTCTTTGCCGGAGCGTGTGCCGCGCAGCAGGATGCGGTTGCAGAGCGCCAGGCCTACGACGCCAAAGTGCGCGCGACTTACAATTTCCACTTCGGACCCGACAAGATCTCTACGCCCGGCAATGCCAGCGTCGAAGGCGGCGGTTTCCTTCAGCCGGATGCCTTTCTGACGGCCTCTTACTGCGGGCGCTGCCACCAGGAAGCCTATAGCCAGTGGCGCCAGGCGCTGCACTCCAATTCGTTCCGGACGCCGTTTTATCGCACCAGTGTGAACATTCTGCCGCGCACCAAAGGGATCGAGTTCACACGGCACTGCGATAGCTGCCATAACCCGATCGGCGTTCTCTCTGGCGCGTTGACGCAGGATTCCCAGGTGGATCGCAGCTTCGACGAGGACGGCATCACTTGCACGACTTGTCACTCGATTCTAAAGGTGCCGTCCACGAACGGCAATGGCGGGTTCGTGATGGGCGTGCCCTCCGCCATGGTGGATGAAGACGGCAACCGGATCCCCGGGATGGTGCCCGATGAAGAGATCCGAAAGCATCCGGAGCGGCACTCGACGGCGGTGATGAAGCAGTTCTACCGGACCCCGGAATTCTGCGCGGCATGCCATAAGGCCAACCTTCCGGATACGTTGAACGACTATAAGTTCATCCGCGCCTTTACCACATACGACGAGTGGCAGAACTCGAAGTTTTCGCAGCGGAATCCGCTGACGTTTTACACCACGGGATTCACCACCTGCCAGGATTGTCACATGGCGCGCGCGCAACTGAAGCTGGAAGACCAGGGCGCGAAGCACGGCACGCTGGCCTCGCATCGCTGGCCGGCAGGCAACACGGCAGTCCCCTTCTACTATGGCTTTGACGAGCAATTACAAAAGACTATCGAGTTCCTGAAGTCGGGAATGTATCTGAACGTGGATCTGTTCGGAGTGAAAACGGCCCGCGGAGACATGGTGGCGCCGCTCGGTTCGGCGGCTCTCGATCTCGCGCCCAACGATACCGTCCAGGTGATGGTGGTGATTCAGAATAAAAATATCGGTCACTCGCTGGTGCCCGAAGTGCGCGACCTGTACGAACCGTGGGTGGAGTTCGTGGCCCAGGACGCCGGCGGCAAGGAGATCTATCACAGCGGCTTCCTGAAGCCCGACGGATCCGTCGATGAACGGGCGCACAGCTTCACCAACAAGCCCGTGAACATGGACGGCGAATTCGTGGACAACCATAAGGTCTGGACTATTCACTCGGTGGCTTATGACAACACCATCCAGTCGGGACGTTCCGCGCTGGTGCGCTATGAGTTCCAGATTCCCGCCGGCGCGAAGGGTCCACTCACGATAACGGCTCGCGTGAACTATCGCCATCTGCGCCAGAGTTATCTGAATAACGTCCTGGGAAAAGACCATCCCGCCTATCCGGTAATCGAACTGGCCTCCCGCACGCGCGTTCTGAATATCGGCGACAATCCCGCCGCGCCTCACGATCCCAAGGATAACCCCGACTGGATGCGCTGGAATAACCTGGGCATCGCCTATCTGGACCAACTGCAATACGCGGACGCCATGCATGCCTTCGCGCAGGTGGTGAAGCTGCGGCCGGATTATGCGGACGGCCATATCAATATCGGACTGACTTATATCGAGTGGGAAAAGTATTCCGCGGCGCGCAGCGATCTCGAACAAGCGCTGGCGCTGAGCCCGAACAACGCGCGCGCGCTCTACTATCTGGCCCTGGTGGAACGGCGGGAGGGACATTACGACGAGGAAGTGGCCGACTTCGAGAGAGTGGTGATCCAGTATCCGCAGGCCCGCGATCCGCGGCGCGAGCTGGGTATCGCCTACTACCAGAGACACAATTACGACGCAGCCGTGGAACAATTCGAAGCCTTACAGAAGATCGACCCCGACGACCTGGCAGCGCATTACAACCTGGCCGTTCTATATCGCCGTATGGGAATGAAAGACAAAGCCGCCGAACAAGCGGCATTATTCGCGACCAAACAGGTGGATCCCGGCGCCCCGACTTACTCGCTTGAGTTCCTGCGGAAGCACCCCGAGATATCGACCGAAAGCGTGCCCTGGCATATTCACACGGACATCCCCCCGGCGGCGGCTGTCTCAAACGGAGGACAGTAATGCGCGCATCGCGACGGCGTTTCATCCAGTCGCTGAGCCGTTCCGCCCTGGTGCTTCCCTTCGCCGACCTGATGACGATGGGACAGAAACTGCCCGGACCTATCGAGCGCAGTTACGATGCCAAGTCCATGCCGGCGCCTAAGGGTCCAAAGTCGCCTATTGAGGGTACGCCGCTCGGGTTGAGCTTCGTAGACGTGGTGAAAGAAGCGGGGCTGGCCGTGAAGACTATCTACGGCGGCGAGGGCACTAACAAATATCTTCTGGAGACCACCGGCTGTGGCCTGGCTTTCTACGATTACGACAACGATGGCTGGCTGGATGTCTTCCTGGTAAACGGTTGGCGGCTGGAGGGTTTCCCGGAAGGCAAAGAACCGCGCTGCCATCTGTTCAAGAACAATCGCGACGGGACCTTCACCGACGTGACCAAAGGGTCGGGCCTCGAGCATCGCACGGGATGGGGACAGGCGTGCTGCGTCGGCGACTACAATAACGACGGCCATGACGATCTTTTCGTCACTTACTACGGCCAGAACGCGCTCTATCGCAACAACGGAAACGGCACGTTCACGGATGTGACCAAGGCGGCGGGGTTGGAACAGCCCGGTCCCAAAATACGGTGGAACACCGGCTGCACATTCGTGGACTACGACAAGGACGGCCATCTTGACCTGTTCGTGGCTAACTATGTCGATTTCGATTTGAAGACCGCGCCGCCGCCGGAAGCCGGCCCCTGCACTTACAAAGGGCTGTTGGTGGCCTGCGGGCCGCCCGGATTGCGCGGCGGCAAGAACATCCTGTATCACAACAACGGCGACGGCACGTTTAGCGACGTCAGCGAAAAGGCGGGCATGTGGAAGACGCAGGGCACTTATGGGTTGAGCGTGGCGGCGTCGGATCTGGATAACGACGGCTGGCCCGACATCTACGTGGCCAACGATTCCTCCACGGCGACACTGTATCAGAATCAGAAGGACGGCACGTTTAAAGACATCGCGATTGAATCGGGCGCGGCGCTCTCTCCGGAAGGCAAACCGCAGGCCGGCATGGGAGTCTCGATCGGCGATTACAATCGCGACGGCAACCTGGACGTGGTGAAGACAAATTTCGCGGGCGACACCGATTCGCTGTATACGAACCTGGGAGACGCGAACTTCGAGGACCGCACTTATCCGAGCGGACTGGGTGTGAACACGCGTCTGCTGGGATGGGGCGTGGGCTTCTTCGATATGGATAACGACGGCTGGCTCGACGTCCTGATGTCGAATGGGCACGTCTATCCGGAGGTGGATAAGTCCAACGCGGATTTGAAATACGCCGAACATAAGTATCTGTATCGCAACTTACAAAACGGGCGCTTCGAAGAGGTCACCGACAAAGGCGGCCCGGGGATCCTGGAGAACGCTCCGGCGCGCGGGTGCGCCTTCGGCGACTATGACAACGATGGCGATCTGGACGTCGCCGTAAACTGCGTCAACGCCATTCCGCAGCTCTTGCGGTGCGATTCGACGCTCAACCGCAACTGGATCAAGATCAAGCTTTCCGGCGTGAAGTCCAATCGCAGCGGCATCGGCAGTCGGGTCACAGTGGTGGCCAAGACCAAGCCTGATGCGCCCAAACCGCTGGCCCAAATGGACGAACTGCGCAGCGGCGGCAGTTACTTTTCGCAGAACGATCTGCGCATGCACTTCGGGCTGGATCAGGCCACCAAAGTGGACATGGTCGAAATCAAGTGGCTCAGCGGGCAAGTGGATCAACTGAAGGACCTGGACGTGAACCGGCTGTATGTCATCGAAGAAGGCGGCAAGATCCTGAAGAGCGAAGTGCTGAAGCCGGCCGCCAAGCGGGGCGCCTGATGCGCGGCAGACTGGTGAGCCTGTTCCTGCTTCCGGTTTGCTTGGCGTCGATCGCCGCCGCTGCGGAAAACTGCCCTTGGCTGAACGCGGCCACAGCCGGCGGGGTTCTGGGCGGTCCCGCCGCGATGACCGTGACGCCGTCAAAAACCGACGGCGACGCCACATGCAGCTTTGTCCGGCAAAACGGATCCCGGACATTCGAACTACGCATCGAGGTGGAGACGATGCGCTCCCCCGCCGAGGATTTCGGGGCATACAAGGCGCGCTGCCATTCTGCCGGCGTCCCGCTGAAGGCCATCGGCAACGAAGCATTCGCCTGCAGCGGTGCGCGCGCCGAGCAGGTGATTGGCAGGGTGCGCGAGCGGGCTTTCGCGATCGGAATCAGCGTCAATGGCGGTCCCGCGCAGGCGGACAGCTTTCGCGAGAAGGCCCGGCAGGTGGCGGAACAGGTTGCCGGAATCCTGTTCTGAATTAACCGCTAAGTTCCCTGCTTGAGTTTCCTCTGCTTCTCCAGGTCATCGGCCTTACGGATCTCAGCCGCCTTGGCGAAGGCCTGCGCGGACCCCGCCATATCTCCCTTGCGCCGCAGCAGCAATCCCAGATTGTTCCAGGCCGCGGCGTTCAAAGCGTCGAGCGCCACCGAGCGCCGCAGCGCCTGAATGGCTCCAGCCGCGTCGCCCTGCTCTTTCAGTGTGGTGCCCAGGATATACCAGGCATCGTTATACTCGGGCCGCTGGGCCACGGCGGCGCGTAATTGCGCGACGGCTTTGTCGGGGAGCCCGGCGTCGATGTAAGTGAGTCCCAGGCTGTAGTGCGCTTCGGCGAAGGACGGGTCGAGCGCGACGGCCCGCTCCAGTTCGGCCGTGGCATGCGCCAGATCGTCGGTCTGTTTGTAGGCGATTCCCAGGTCGTAGTGCGCGCCGGCATCATCCGGATGCTCGCGGAGCAGCGTGGACAGGTGTGCGATGGCGGCTTTAAAGTCGCCGGCGGCGATGTACGCGTAGCCCAGGTTCACCTGGACGTGAAAGTTATGCGGGTCGTGGGCCAGGATCGCGCGGAATTCCCGCAAGCCCGCGGCGGGGTCGCCAGAGCGTACCAACGCGTTGCCATAACTGTTACGCACCAGGTCGTTCTTCGCGTCCAGCCGGAGAGCCTGACGGTAAACGTCGCGCGCCTCTTTGTAGCGGGCCAGCTTCTGATACGCATCGCCGAGCGTTTCCCAGACGAGGGCGTTGGCGGGCATCTGCTTGCTTGCGTGCACCAACTCCGGGATGGCATCCCGGTAATGCCCGGTTTGCGCTTCGGCGGCGCCCAGTTGATAGTGATAGTCGCCATGATCCGGCGCCAGCGTCGTGGCTTTTTTCAAAGCGTGAATGGCCGGATCGGGCTGTTGGGTGAGCCAGAGCGCCATGCCCAGGTGATACCAGGCTTGCGCCATGCCGGGGTCGATCTGGGTGGCTCGCTCGAGATGCGCGATGGCATCCCGATTCCGGTTGGTGGCCGCCAGCAGAAAACCGACTTCATCCTGGTAAGCGGCGGATGCGGGAACCAGTTCCGCCAGCTTTTCGTATGCCGCCAGCGCGCCGTTGGCATCCCGCGCGGCAAGCCGCTCGCGAGCGGTGGCCTCAAGCTGCGGAACACTGGTGGCCATCTGGGCCGCCAACGGAAGCGAGACGCAGAGAATGGAGCGGAGAAGATTGCCGAACATGGCGAGGCTTAACCGGAGATTACCGCCCGCGGACGGCGATTGTCAATCGCGGCTGATATACGGCCGCTACTCATTGGTCGCAGGAGTCGATCAGGTCGGCTGGAAGCTTCTCATCAGGTCTAGGAGGACCTGGCTGTAGTGCCGGTCCCGGTCCCCCTTAATATAGGACAACTCCGCGCCGAGATCTTGTCGCCGTAGCGCCAGAATACCGTTATGAGGCGGAGTGTCTGGCTGGGGGTCCCCAGCGGAACTTGTTCTCCGTAGCCCAGCAGCGCCGTTGGCGGATCGGGCGCAGGGGGGCCGGGGACCTGCTCTCCCCCGGTGACTGCCGCGTGCTCCACCGCGAACTGATGTTCCTCGCAAGAATAGAGCGTCGGGTCATTCGGATGCAGGCCACCAGCCGGACACAAGAGCATTCTGATCACGGCTCCCCGGGGTGGGAGTTGCCACTGTGGAAGCGCCTCGGCCGGCGGGTAGCTGGTCAGTACCGGAGGGTCCTCAGTCCCGAGGTTTCCGAAGACGAACCAGCCCGGCGGTACCGCGATGGAGAATCCGTACTTAGGGCTAACGATTCGCCTCGAGTGACTGTCCGTTTTCCGGCCTTGGGCGGTTCGCAACTGCCCCAACGCGTTGACGATCAGCACTAAGCTGAGGATAGGGGCCGTTATTTGCATTTCTTGCCTCCCATTTTTCCTGCCGGAAATTTCAGGGGTTTGACAATCAACATTATATACTTACGGATCTGTAAAGCTTAATGCGCGGGCGATCCTGGCCGCAGCCGGCTTTCCAGCCGGCTTAGCCGCCTGAAAAGGCGGCTGCGGGCATGATTGCCCGCCCCACGGTGCGTTTTCCCACTTGAGTTCAAACCAGCCCCGCAGGCCGAAACTGGCGGCCGCGCGATTCAAGTTGATTTCGGGTACACTGGTCCTTTAAGCCAGCCCAGGAAGGTGTCCATGCCCGACAATCAAGACTCCGTCAATCGCAGAGATTTCATGGCCAAGACCGCCGTCGTCGCCGGCGCGCTCGGGGCCGCCAGGGAACTATTCGCCAAACCCGCCCGGTCCGCCGCCACCGGTAAGGTGATCGGCGCCAACGACCGCATCAACGTCGGAGTGATCGGCGTGGGCGGCCGCGGTTCGTATTTGACCGGCCAGTTTGCCGCTATCGGCGAGCGCACCAACGCTTGCAAGATCGTGGCCGTGGCGGACGTTTACGAGAAGCGCAAAAGAAAGGCCGCCGACAGGCTGAAGTGCGACGGCTACCTGGATTACCGGGAGATCATCAACCGCGCGGACATCGACGCGGTGGTGGTGGCCACGCCCGACCATTGGCACGCGCCGATCGCGCTCGAAGCCATGGACCACGGCAAGGATGTTTACCTCGAAAAGCCGATGTGCCACACCATCGAGGAGGCCAAGCACCTTTCGCAAACCGTTAAAGAGACCAAGCGGGTGTTGCAGGTCGGCTCCCAGACCACGTCGGCATTGCAGTGGCACATCGCGAAGAAATACATCGCCGACGGCGCCATCGGTAAGATGATCATGAGCCAGGGTTCCTATCACCGCAATTCGAAGGAAGGCGAGTGGAACTGGGACATCGACGCGGGCGCCGGGCCGGACGGCAAGGAAGAGAACTACATCGACTGGAAGATGTGGCTGGGCAAGGCCCCCAAGCGGGCTTTCGATGCCGACCGCTTCTTCCGGTTCCGGAAGTATTGGGATTACTCCGGCGGCATCGCCACGGACCTTTTCTTCCACGTGGTGGCGCCGTTGAACATCTGCTGGACCGAACCGCAATTCCCCAGCAAAGTATCCGCGAGCGGTGGCATCTACGTGTTTAAGGACGAGCGCGAGGTGCCCGACACCTTCCACCTGATGGCGGAATTTCCGCAGGGCCATTCGCTGGTGCTCAGCTCCACGATGGCGAACTCGAAGCACATCCCCGGCCTGATCCGCGGACATGAAGGCACCATCATTATGGTGGATCACGGCATGTTCGAGCGCAAGACCGACCATATCACGCTGTTGCCCGAGCGCCAGACGATCGACGACGCGTACAAGACCAAGTTCGGCCAGGATGCGGAAATCACGATTCCAGTGGAATCGAAGAACGAGATGACTGCCCACATCACGAACTTCCTGGACTGTATGCGCAGCCGCGAGAAACCCACGCTGGATGTAGATACGGCATTCCACGCGCAGGTGACCATCTCGATGGCGGTGCAATCTTACCGCGAAGGGCGCGTCCTTTATTGGGACGACAAGACGCAGAAAGTGGTCAACAAGCAAGCTAAGGCATAGGCACCGCGGGCGGGAATAATCTGTCAGTATAGGAAGGATGAAAATGCTGATCGGTATTCCCGCCTTAGCTGTGCTGACCCTCGTGCCTCTATGCGCGGCATCCCTGACGCAAGCCGAGAGAGACCGCGCCCTTGCCGAACTGACCGCCAGCCGGCAACAGTTCCTGGATTCCGTGGCCGGTCTCTCCGCCGCGCAATGGAACTTTAAGCCCGACGAGAAGACCTGGTCGGTGGCTGAATGCGCGGAGCACATCGCGGTGAGCGAGGATGTGATCTTCGGCAGCGTCAGCAAGGTCGTGCAGGGGCCGGCGACGCCCGACAAGAAGTCCGCGGTGACCGACGATTTCATTCTGAAGGCGGTGGCCATCCGGACGCAGAAATTCCAGGCGCCCGAAGTGCTGCGCCCGACGCATCGTTTTGCGACGCCGCAGGAAATCGTCGACCACTTCAAGCAGAGCCCTGAGCGAACGATCGCCTATATCCGCGATACGCAGGACGATTTGCGCGGCCACTTTTTCGACCATCCGGTCCTGAAAACCATGGATGGGTATCAGTGGATCCTATTGCTTTCGGCGCATACCCAGCGGCATACGGCACAGCTTAACGAGGTGAAGGCGAACCCGAATTTCCCGAAGGAATAACGGGGCGCACGTGGCGCTTTCGATCGTCGCGCGGCGGGCGGGTCAGGCCGGGTAGATCCCAGAAGGGGTTGTCGTAAATCTCAACCTCCTGGTCGTCGTATAGAGGCCAAAATCTGTTGGGGGGAGTCATGGTTGTAATCCAAGGTGCCGCTCGGAAGGTTCCGATCAGTACACTTCTATTATAGCCGGAGGGGGCGGCTTATTTCCGGTTACGAGGTAAGGTTTGTATTATCAGACGCTTAAGAGTGGAAAGCAGACTGGTTCATTTGGTCTTGTGGGGCGGCCAATCCTGGCCGCAGCCGGCTTTCGGCCGGCTCTGGCCGCCTTAAAGGCGGCTGCGGGCAGAATTGCCCGCCATCCAAAAGCAACGCACCACCCGTGCTACAGTACCAATTTGATGCCCGCCACCACTCCTTTGAAAGCTACGTGTCTGAACGCCGCGCATCGCGCGATGAGCGCCAAAATGGTGGATTTCGGCGGATGGGACATGCCCGTGCAGTATTCATCGCTGGTGGAAGAGCACCTGGCGGTGCGCCGCAGCGTGGGCGTTTTCGATGTCAGCCACATGGGCGAGATCGACATTACCGGCCCGGAGGCGCTGCGGCTGACCGATTTCGTCACCACCAACGCCGCCGGGCGCCTGAAGACGGGGCAAATCCAGTATTCGGGGCTGCTTTACGAGCACGGCGGATTCGTGGACGACGTGCTGGTACACAAGGTCTCGGACGACCACTATTTCCTGTGCGTGAACGCCTCCAACCAGGAGAAGGATTTCGAACACATCCGGGCGTATAACCAGTTCGACGCGCAGGTGCGGCTGTCGAGCGAGGATTATGCGCAGATCGCCATCCAGGGTCCCAATGCGCGCGCGACGCTGCAGAAACTGACCGCGGCCGATCTGGCCGCCATCCGCTACTACTGGTTCGTCGACGGGACGGTATCGGGCACGCCGGCGCGCATCGCGTGCACGGGCTATACCGGCGAGAACGGTTACGAAATCTACGTGGCGCCGGCGGAAGCGCCGCGCCTGTGGAACGAAATCCTGGCGGCCGGGGAGGAGTTCGGCATCAAGGCTTGCGGCCTGGGCGCGCGCAACACGCTGCGTCTGGAAGCTAAAATGGCCCTTTACGGCCACGAAATCCACGCCTCCATCACGCCTTGGGAAGCCGACCTGGGCTGGATGGTGAAGCTCGACAAGGGCGACTTCGTGGGCCGCGCGGCGCTGGCCAAGCAGAAAGAAGACGGCATAAGGCGCAAGCTGATCGGATTTGAAATGTGCGGGCGCGGCATCGGCCGCGACGGCTACGAAGTGCTGGTGGACGGCGCCGCGGCCGGTTGGGTGACCAGCGGCTCGCCGGCGCCGGCTTTGAACAAGAACATCGGTCTTTGCTATTTACCGGTGGCGGAGGCGCGTGTGGGCCGAGCCATCGAAATTGTCATTCGCAGCCAGCCAGTGGCCGCGATCACCGTGGAAACACCATTCTACAAACGAGCCAAATAATGTATCCGGAAGACTACCGCTACACCAAAGAACATGAGTGGGTGCACGTGGAAGGCGATACGGGCACCATCGGCATTACGGATCACGCGCAGCACGAGTTGGGCGACATCGTCTACGTGGACTTCAAGTACGGAAGGGAGACCCTGAAGCCCGGCCAGCGCGTGGACCAGGGGAAAACCATCGGCTCGGTGGAGTCGGTGAAAGCCGTATCGGATATCTATTCGCCGATTTCGGGCGATATCGTCGATTTGAACCATACGCTGGCGGACGCGCCGGAGAAGTTGAACGAAGATCCGCACGGCGACGCGTGGCTGGTGAAGATCCGGCTGAGCAATCCCGGCGAGTTGTCGAATCTACTTTCCGCGGCCGAGTATCAAACCTATATAGGAGCGGAAAAATAACGATTTGCGCTATCTTCCGAAGTCTGATTCCGAACGCCGCGAGATGCTTAAAGCCTGCGGCGTCGAGAGCCCCGAAGATCTGTTCGCGCATCTTCCGGAGGCCGTGCGGCTGAAGCAGCCGCTGGAACTGCCACCTGGCATTTCCGAATACGAGATCGTCGATTACTTTCGCCGCCGCGGCGATGAGAACGCCAACGGCTATGCCAGCTTTCTGGGCGCGGGCGTCTATGCGCATTACCGTCCGGTGCTGGTGGACACGGTGGTTTCGCGCGGCGAGTTTCTAACATCGTACACGCCATACCAGGCGGAGATCTCGCAGGGCACCCTGACCACCATCTTCGAATTTCAAACCATGATCTGCCAGCTCACGGGCATGGATTTGGCGAACGCTTCCATGTACGACGGCTCGACCGCGCTGGCCGAGGCGGCATTGATGGCCGCGCGGCTGACGAGCAAAGGCGGCCTGCTGGTGGCGCGGACCGTGCATCCGGAGTATCAGGAGGTGCTGCACACCTACGCGAAGAACCAGGGCATGCCGATTACGGAATTCGACTACGACGCGGAAACCGGCGCGGCGGATCTGGACGACATGGAGCGGAAGCTCAACGAGCTGACGGCGGCAGTGATCGTCCAATCGCCCAACTTCTTCGGCGTAGTGGAAGACGTGAAGCGGGCGGCGGAAATCGCGCACAAGCGCGGGGCGCTGCTGGTGATGGGATTCAGCGAGGCGGTTTCGCTGGGCATCCTGGAGCCGCCGCCGGCCGATATCGTGGCCGGTGAATTGCAATCGTTCGCCATCTCGCCCAGCTACGGCGGGCCGTTCGCGGGCATCATCGCCACGCGCGACAAATTCGCCCGGCAGATGCCTGGCAGGCTGGTCGGCGAGACCACGGATACGCACGGGCATCGCGCGTTTTGCCTGACGCTGGCGACGCGCGAGCAGCACATCCGGCGCGAGAAGGCTACATCCAACATCTGCACCAACCAGGCGCTGATCGCCCTCATGGCGACGGTATACATGAGCGTCTACGGCAAGCAGGGCCTGCGGGAACTGGCAGAGCAGAACCTGGCGAAGGCGCATTACCTGGCGGGCAAGCTGAAGCCGCGATTCTCCGGGCCGTTCTTCAACGAGTTCGTGGCTTCGACCGGAGAACGCTCGCCGGACCAAATCAACAAGGCGCTGCTGGACAAAAAGATCATCGGTGGGTTGCCGCTGGGGCGATTCTATCCGGAGCTGGCGGACGCCATGCTGCTGTGCGCCACGGAAATGTCGCGGCGCGCGGAGATGGATCGGCTGGCGGAGGTGTGGAATGTCCATTAAGAAAGTCCGTACGCACATCTCGCCGAATGAAGCGCTGTTATTCGAACGCAGCTCCCCCGGCAAGAAAGCCTATCAACTGCCCGAGTTGGATGTGCCCGCGGTCGATGCGGACGCGGCGCTGGGCGCCGAAAACGTGCGCGCCGAAATCGCTGGCTTTCCGGAAGTGAGCGAAGTGGAAGCCATCCGCCATTTCACGCGGCTTTCCACCTGGAACTACGCGATCGACCACGGCATGTATCCGCTAGGTTCCTGCACGATGAAGTACAACCCGCGGGTGAACGAACTGGTGGCACGTACGGAAGGCTTGGCCTGGGCACATCCTTACCAGCCGGAATCGCTGTCGCAGGGCGTGATGCAAGTGATGGCGCATCTCGAATCGGCGCTGCTCGAAATCACCGGCATGGACGCGGTTACGCTGCAGCCGGCGGCCGGCGCGCAAGGCGAACTGACCGGGATTCTTCTGATCCGGGCGCTGCTCGAACAGCAGGGCAATCCGCGCAAGAAGATCCTGATTCCGGACTCCGCGCACGGCACGAATCCGGCGACGGCGGCGATTGCCGGTTACGTGGTGGAGAATATCCGCTCGGACGAGAATGGCCTGCTGGATCTGGGGGCGCTCGAAAAATCCGTTACCGAAGACGTGGCCGGGCTGATGGTCACCAACCCCAATACGCTGGGGGTTTTCGAATCGCGGATTATGGAAGCCGCGGAGGTTCTGCACCGCAAAGGCGCGCTGCTTTACATGGATGGCGCCAACATGAACGCGCTGGTGGGGATGGCGCGCCCGGGCGATTTCGGCGTGGACGTGATGCACCTGAACCTGCACAAGACGTTCTCGACGCCGCATGGCGGGGGCGGTCCGGGCGGCGGCCCGGTGGCGGTGAAAAAGCATTTGGAGCCGTTTCTGCCGGTGCCGCGGCTGAAGCGGGCCGGGGACCACTGGAGCTTCGATTACGACCGCCCGCGCTCGATCGGCAAGGTGAAGGCGTTCTATGGAAACTTCGGCGTGCTGGTGCGCGCGCTGGCCTACATCCTGGCGCACGGCGGCAACGGACTCCGGGCAAGCCACCATGGATGCGGTGCTGAACGCCAACTACATCCGCAAGAAACTGGAGCCGTTCTTCGATCTGCCGTACGCGCTGCCGAACATGCACGAAGTGGTGTTCAGCGACGAGCGGCAGGCGCGCCAGGGCGTGCGCACGGGCGATATCGCCAAGCGGTTGATCGATTACGGCTTCCATCCTTATACCGTCAGTTTTCCGCTGATCGTACACGGCGCCATGATGATCGAGCCCACCGAGACGGAAGGCAAGCTGGAACTGGATCTGTTCATCGACGCCATGATTTCGATTGCCAAGGAGATCGAGACGGAGCCGGAGACGGTGAAGAGCGCGCCGCACCTGACCCGTACCAGCCGCGTGGATGAAGTGAAGGCCGCGCGCAAGCCGATATTGAAATGGACACCCGCCTCGCGCTAGTGCTGGCGGTGGTGCTGCTGTTACGCCTGCCATTTCTGAACCAGGCGATTCAAGGCGACGACATCTATTACCTGGCCGCAGCCGAGCACGCGCAGATCGATCCGCTGCATCCCAACCACGTGGAATTCGTCTTTCTGGGCAATCGCGTGGATTTCCGGGGATTTTCACATCCACCCCTGGACGCCTGGTTCCTGGCGCTGCTCCTGGCTGTTGTGGGCGATATTCGGGAAGTGCCTTTCCACGCGGCCTACATCCTGTTCTCGTTGATTGCGGCAATTGCCATGTGGTCGCTGGCGAAGCGGTTCTCCCCGCATCCGGTATGGGCCACGCTGTTGTTCCTGGCGGTGCCGGCGTTCGTGGTGAATGGCGGTTCGCTCGAATCCGATCTGCCATTTCTGGCATTTTGGATGGCGAGCATCGCGTGCTTTGCGGCGGGCCGATGGATGCTGGCGGCGATGGCCATGGCTTTGGCATCGATGGCCGCGTTTCAGGCCGTTTTCCTGACGCCGATCCTGGCTGTTTATGTGTGGCTGTACCGGCCGAAGGACCGGAAGGCGTGGCTGTTGACGCTGGTGCCACCGGCCACGATTCTGGCTTGGGAGCTGTTCGAGCGGCTGACGTCTGGCGCGCTGCCGGCGGCGGTGGCGGCCGGATACATGAGCAGCTACGGATGGCAGGCGATCGCAAACAAACTGCGCAACGCGGCGGCACTCAGCGTACACGCCTGCTTCATGATTTTTCCGGCGCTGCTGCCGGGCGCTGTACTGCTGGCTTGGAAACGGCGCGACCGCGAGACGGCTTTTCTGGCGGCGTGGATCGCGCTGTTCTTCGGCGGCGCGCTGGTTATTTTCTTCGCGGGATCGGCGCGCTATCTGCTGCCCATGGCCGCACCCATGGCGCTGCTGGTGTCGCGTCTGCGGCCGCGCTGGCTGGCGGCCGGATTCGCGGCGCAAATGAGCTTGAGCCTGGCGCTGGCCACGGTGAATTACCAGCATTGGGATGGCTACCGGCAGTTCGCGCGCCAGATCCGGCCGGCGACGGCGGGCCACCGCCTTTATATCGATGGCGAGTGGGGCTACTATCTGGAAGCCGATGGAGGCATCCCGCTGGAACGCGGCCAGGTACTGCGGGCCGGCGATATCGTAGTTTCGAGCCAGTTGGCGTATCCGGTGGAATTCACGGCGCCCACCGCGACCCTCGCGGAGCGGGAAATACGCGCCTGGCTGCCCTTGCAAATCATCGGACTGGAGGCGCGCTCCGGCTATTCCACCGCCAGCAAGGGACTGCGGCCTTTCGATATTTCGAGCGCACCCATCGATATCGTGCGCGAGGCGATGGTACTCGACCGGCATCCGGTGCTGGCCGATCTGCCTATGGGCGCGGCGGAAGCGCACGACCAGATTGTCAGCGGCCTGTACGAACTGGAAGGCGGCGCGTGGCGCTGGATGGCGGGGAGCGCGGTGGTGTTGCTGAAGAGTCCCGCGCAGGCACTGCCGGTGGAAGCGGTGTTTACAATTCCGGACGCGGCGCCGGCGCGGCACGTGGAACTGCTGTTGGATGGGCGCGTAGTGGCGTCCGAGACGTATACGGGGCCGGGAGCTTACACCCTGAAATCGGCGCCGCAATCGCCGGCCGGCGGCACCGCTACGGCGACCCTGACGGTGGATCGCACTTTCTCGGTGCCGGGCGACCACCGCGAACTGGGGGTAGTCGTGTCGGCGATCGGATTTCACCCGTAGGAAGGCCGGCGGGAGGGTGGGTTGGTGACGCGCCATACAACCCGCGCCACGCTGGGAATTCCCTGCTGAGCAATCAGTTAGAGCCGTCCTGTAAAATCGGTATATAGATCCTTCATGCCATCTGAAAACTACGCGCAGTTGCTGGATTTCGCCGCTCGTCTGTGGCGTATCGACCCGGAATATTGGGATATCTGGGGACGCAAACACATTACATCGGACGAGACCAAGCGGGCCATCCTGCGGGGGTTGGGGGTACACGCGGAGAGCGCCGAAAGCCTGCGCGCTTCGATCGAGGCGCGACGCCACAAGGAGTGGACGCGGCTGGCGCCTGCATGCCTGGTAGTGACCGAGGGGAGCGCGGTGGAACTGCCGCTGCACTTGCCGGCGGATCTGAGCCAGGAAATCGCGCGCGTAGAGATTCGGGAAGAGAGCGGGACCGTTCACGCGCTGAAGTTCGCGCTGGCCAGCTATCCGGAGTGCGGCGCGACTGACCTGGACGGACGCCGGTACGTACGCAAGCAGATCGTGCTGCCGGCTGAGTTGCCGCTGGGCTATCACGATGTACACATTGAACTGGGTGACCTGAAGGGCGAGACGCGGCTGATCGTGGCGCCGGCGCGGGCCTACGCGCATCCTTCCCTGGCCGGCGGGGGAAAAGCGGCGGGAGTGGCGCTGGCGTTGTACGGGGTACGCTCGGCGCACAATTGGGGAGCCGGCGACCTGCGCGACCTGCGCGGTATGGTGGACTGGATCGCGGACGACGCTAAGGCGAGTTTCATCGCGCTGAATCCGCTGCACGCCATTTACAACCGGCGGCCATATAACACCAGCCCTTATTTGCCGGAGTGCATTTTCTATCCGAATTATCTGTATCTGGATGTGGAATCGATCGAAGATTTTGAGAAATCGCGGCGCGCGCAGCGGCTGTGGGGGCAAGCGGAAACGCAGCGCCAACTGGCTGCGTTGCGCGATTCCGAATTCGTCGAGTACGAGCAGGTGAGCGCGTGGAAATTGCGATTCCTGAAGCTGGCCTTCGCCGAGTTTCTGCGCGAGCACCGGGCGGGCTCGGCGCGCGCGGACGAGTTCAGCCGGTTTCTGGCGGAGGAAGGCGATTTGCTGCGGCGGTTCGCCACTTACAGCGCGCTGGACGAATACCTGCACGCGCGCAATCCGAATCTGTGGACGTGGCCCGACTGGCCGGCGGCCTACCAGGACCCGGAGTCGGCGGAGACGCAGGCTTTCCGGAAAAAACATTGGCGGCTTTTCCTGTTTTATTGCTATGTACAATGGCAGCTCTCGCTGCAACTGACGGCGGCCCAGGCTTACGCACGGGACCGCGGCTTGTCTATCGGGCTGTATCACGATCTGGCGCTGGCGACGGACCGGTTCGGCGCGGACTTATGGGCGCAGCGCCGCTTCTTTGTAGGCGGCTGCCGGGTGGGATCGCCGCCGGACGACTTCGCGCCGAAGGGCCAGGATTGGGGCTTCCCGCCGCCTTGTTCGGACGAGCATCGGGAGAACGGATACCGCCTGTTCACGGAATCGATCCGGAAGAACTGCCGGTACGGCGGGGCGCTGCGTATCGACCACGTGATGCGGTTTTTCCGGCTGTTCTGGATTCCGGAGGGCAGCGACGCAACGGCGGGCGCGTACGTGCGGGAGAACCACGACGATCTGATCCGGATCCTGGCGCTGGAGAGCGTGCGCCGGAAGGTGGTGATCATCGGCGAGGACCTGGGCACCGTGGAACCGTTCGTGCGCGAGACGCTGGACCGCTTCGGCATTCTGAGCTACCGCCTGTTCTATTTCGAGAAGAGCGCGGACGGGAGATTCAAGAGCTACGCCGAGTACCCGGAGCGCGCGCTGGTTTCTTCGACGACGCACGATCTTCCCACGCTGGCGGGATTCTGGACGGGGGAAGATATCGAAGCGCGGCGCCGCGCGGGCATGTTTCCGGACGACGCCATGTACCGCCGCCAGGTAGAGGAGCGGGGCGTGGAGAAACAGAAGGTGCTCGATGTGCTGCATAGCCTGAACCTGCTGCCGGCGTTCGTGCCGAGGGCGGCGGCGCTGATGCCGGAAATGACCGGCGAACTGCACAACGCGGTGATCGGCTTTCTGGCCCTGACTCCTTCGCAGCTTCTGGCGGTGAACCAGGAGGACCTGACCAAAGAGATCGCGCAGCAGAATCTGCCGGCGACTACGTGGCAATATCCGAACTGGAGCCGGAAGATGAAATACACGCTGGAGGAATTGCGCACGCTGCCGGTGGCGCGGGACTTCGTGGCGATGTTCCGGAACTGGCTGGTGCGGTCGGGGCGGGTCAACCGGGAATCCTAAGAGGGGGACTTAAAAGTCCCGCCGGCACCGGACATGATGAAAAACCAGATGTTTAACCTGGAACATGGGTAACAGATGTGGGGCGGGCAGGATTGCCCGCCCCACAAGGCGAAGCGCTTCGGGTCCCGCCGGCCCGCTGAAGCGTGCGCCACGGCTCTTAGTGCGGGCCGGCCAGGTACCAGGGATTGGCGCCGCTCAGGACGGCGCTTCCGGCCGGGGTCGTGCCTTGCGCGCCGGTGTAATAGAACACCTGGGCCGCGTTGGTCGTGGGACTTTCATAGACAATGTCCGGATGACCGTCCTGGTTGAAATCGGCGATAGCCATGACGTGCCAGTTGTTGGCCGGAAGGTTCACGGCGGTTTGCAACTGGCTGCCCTGCTGGCCGGCCGTGGTGCCGCCCATATACCAGATCTGTACCGTGCCCGTGACCGGATCCTGCCAGAGTACGTCGGGGAATCCATCCAGGTTGAAATCGCCGGTGCCGACGATGTGCCACGGATTGGTCTGGGTGAGATCGGCGGAGCCTAAGAAGGCGATGCCTTGGGACCCGCCCATATACCAGATCTGGGAAAAGCCGGATGCAGGGTCTTCCCAGAGGAGATCCGGATGGCCGTCGGAGTTGAAGTCCGCCACGGATACGACCTTCCAAGTGTTCTTATTGGTGATATTGGCGGCGCTGATGAACGTGTTGCCCTCGGAGCCACCCATGAACCAGACCTGCACGGCTCCGCTGACGGGATCCTGCCAGACGACATCGGGCGCGCCATCGCCATTGAAATCGGCGACAGCCACAATGTGCCAGGGATTGGTCTGCGTCAAGTCCGCGGCTCCCACGACGGTAACGCCTTGCGATCCGCTCAAGAACCAGAGTTGGGCAAAACCGGAAGTGGGGGCTTCCCAGATGACATCGGGATGACCATCGTGGTTGAAATCGCTGGGGACGGTGGCGATGGTGGCCACCAGTTTCGGCCCGAAACAGTCATTGCAGGGACCGTCGGCGTTGTTGGGGCCGCCGAGGAAGTTAATGAACTTGACCGTCCCGTCATTGGAGGGTCCGGCGCTTGGCCCTGGAGTGAATGTTCCGGTGGTGACGGGCGTTCCGTTCCAACTGGCGGTGAATACGAAGGGCACGGTGTTTTCGTCGGGTCCCTCATCACTCGTATCGCGGATACTCCCGGTGTACTTGAAGAAAGTATGGTTGGAGCCGCCATCGTTGGAGGCACCCGGCATGACATAGACCGCGGAGTTTGGAGGGATGGTACCTACCGCGAAGGAATCTGCGGGGGTGGTGGAGTTAGCCCCGATGTACAGGACGCCGTTAGTGAGCGCGACAGAGGTGGTGTTCTGAATGGCAAATGTGGGGCCATCCAAGACTCCCAGGTTGTTGAAATTGTGTGAGGTGTAGTAGGCGACCATGATCGTGCCAACGCCCGCGGCGGCGGACGAGGCCCCCAGGCAAGCCATGGTCGTGAGGATCAGCATCTTTGGATTATGCAGTGGATTCGGCATTTGTGACAGTCTATCACTGAAATCGGCTGTGGGGCCGGTAATTATGAGGTTTTTGGGGACGTTTCTCGACAAAGACGCAAAGGTGACCGCCAAGGGCGCCAACAAGATGGGAAGAGCGTCAGCGGGCTGGATCCGCCGCCCGCATCACTGTTTTCCGCTCGCGATCCAGCGGCTGGAAACGCTGCCGGGGCAGCGGTCCGTCCAGATTGTCCTCCGGAAAATGCGCCAGGTAGTACGCCACCGAGTCCGGTAGGGCGGCGCGGTGTTTTTGCAGCAGAGAGGCCCAGAATAAGATCGTGTTTTGGGTGGCTAGCGTGGATGGGTCGCAGTCATCGAGATATTCCAGATAGAGCAGAGTTGCGGCATCGGCTTGTTCGTTCCGAGACACAGTGAGTAACTGCTCCACCCACTTACGGTGCACCACACAATGCATGGTGCTTTCGGCCATCAGGGCGAAGGCGCGGGAAGCCAGTTGCTCGCAAGCGTCCAGATCGGCGGTGTGGATCGCACGGCCGAACGCGTATAAAGCCGCGGCGCCTTCGAGTTCCGTATCGGTGGCGGGGATGGAATGTAGCAGGGCCAGTTCGCGCGCGCGTTGGCGGGTATGTTCGAGGCTGGCGTCGGCGGGATCCTTCGAGATAAGTAGCTGGGTGTACACGGCGGTGGCGTTGCTGGGCTTCGGCGGCTTGCGGGGCGGGGGGAGGGATGCCTTCACCAGTTGAATGCGATCCTGGTGGGTGTCGATAAAGCCGAACAAGTTCTCCGCGATGCCTTCGATCCTATAGAATTCCTGGTCGCAGGCGTGCAGGGTTTTGTCCCGGCCAGGATCGGGCAATTGCAGCGCGGCGATGGCTCGGCGAGTGATACCCGCCAGGGCGGTACAGCCTACGCGCTCGAGGGAATCGACCACGATGGGGACGAACTGGCGGGACTGGTTGACAAAGAACTGGCTGTAGCCGCCATTGTTCACTTCGCGGTCGAGGGCCCTCAGGGCCAGTACCAAATGCTCTTCGGGCGTGAGCGCGTCCACGCCGTGGGCTTTCGACTTTCGCTGGATGCCGAGTTCGAAGGCACAGACGAGCGAGTCGATTCTGTGGCTGTGCCGGCAGGCCAGGAGTTCGTCAGTGGTTTGTCCGGTGTAGTCGAGCCAGGGCAGGTCTGCCATTTGGACTCAACGTAGCAGATTTCCGCGGCGACGCGCCACGCCGTCACGGAAGCCGCACGATGGCCGGCTTATGGAACCAGGTTTCGTAACCAATGATGAACCAGCCGATAGGGAATCCGCCTTCGTGCGTGATGACCAGTCCGGGATCGGACGCGCCGGCGGGTAAGTCGAAGAGGCGAGTGGCGGTGACGGATTCGCCGGGCCCGAGCTGCACGTCGAAGGGAACATCCGATGGGTTCGGCACGGGATCGTAGCGGTGGCCCTGGCGATCGCAGAGGTAGACGACTACGTTCCACTCGTGCTGGGACACCCGGCGGGCGGTGCTGAATACGCGCAGGGCGACGGTAAAATGGCGCCCGGCGGTGGCGCGCTGGACGGCGATACACCAATCGTCGAAACATTGCGGCTCGCCTACGTGCAAGACGGTACGCGGCCAGAACAGCGAGGTGGTCACGATCACGGCGAAATACGCCGCGGCGCAAATGCCAAGTTTGCGCAGGATCGCGAGAGCGCGCCCGCCTTTGCCGCGAATGGCGAAAGACGCGGCGGACAACAGGGTCGCCACGGCGGCCAGAAACACGAGGATGAAAAGCAGATCGAATATGCCCATGCGGGCCTCCCTTCAACGACAAGCACTTTGAAGTATAGAGTATTTCAAGATTAGATGCAAGAGCGGGACTTAAAAGTCCCGCCGGCACGCTGAAGCGTGCGCCACGAACGACTAGTTGCGCATGAGGTCGAGAATGGCGGAGGACATGGCGATCACGCCGGTACGGATGGCGGGCTCCGGCAGGGGCGCGAAGAGGCTGGAGTGCAGGGACGGCAGGGGCTGTCCGGTGCGCAGGCTTTCGCTGAGCCGGGCGGGATCGGCGGCGCCCAGCCAGAGCATAAAACAGGGGATGCGGCGCCCTTCCAGCCCGAATAGACCGAAGTCCTCGCTGACCATGGCCGCTTTTCCGTCCAGGACATTCGAGCTGCCCAGGGCGGCGCTGAGAGCGGTCTTCAGGCGGGCGGCCAGCGCGGGGTCGTTGTAGGTGACGGGCACGGATTCCGCGGCGTTGACGGTGACGACCGGGGCGCGATCTTCGGGCACGCCTGCGGCAATAGCCACGCCGCGCGCGGTGCGTGCGATGGCGGCCAGGATGTTCCGCCGGACGTCCTCACTGAAGGCGCGCGTGGAGATCTGGAGTTTCACCTCGTCGGGAATGATGTTAGGGCGAGTCCCGCCGTGAATGGATCCGACAGTAACCACGGCGGGGTCCTGGGGAGAAGTCTGGCGGCTGACGATGGTCTGGAGCGCGAGCACGAACTGCGCGGCCATGACCACGGGGTCGCGGGTAGTTTCGGGGCGCGCGCCGTGGCCGCCGACGCCGCGCATGACAACGTCCACGGTGCTTGCGCCGGATAGAATGGGTCCGGACACAACGCCGACGCGGCCGGCCGGGATCTCCGGAGTGTCGTGCTGCGCGATGCAGAAATCAGGCGTGCCGAAGCGTTCGTAAAGGCGGTCGGCGAGCATGGCGCGGGCGCCGGTGACGCGCTCTTCGGCAGGCTGGCCGACCAGCATCAGGGTGCCGTGCCAGCGGTCGCGCATGGCGGCGAGTATGCGCGCCGTGCCGAGGAAGGCGGCCATGTGGAGGTCGTGCCCGCAGGCGTGCATGACGGCGACGGTCTGGCCGGCGTCGTCGGTGGTATGGACGGTGCTCGCATACGGCAGTCCTGTTTTTTCTTGGACAGGGAGCGCATCCATATCGGTGCGCAGCAGGACGCGGGGACCGGGGCCGTTCACGAGTGTGGCGACGATGCCAAAAGCAGCGTGGCCGTCGGTGTATTTGCCGACGTTTTCGGTGACGGTGTAGCCCAGCCGGCGGAGTTGCGCGGCAAGCAGGGCGGCGGTGCGCTCCTCATGCTGGGAGATTTCGGGGTGCGCATGGAGATCCTGGTAGATGGCGAAGAGCGCCGGGACTTGGGGATCGACCAGGGCCGCGAGATCGTCGGCGGGGCCAGCCAGAAGCGGCAGGGCAAGCAATGGGAGGAGGGCGAAGGGGCGCATAAGAATGGATTCAATCGACGAGGCCGCAGCGGACGGCGAAACGCACCAGGTCGGTGACGCTATGTAAGTTGAGCTTCTCCATAATGCGGCCGCGATGGGCATCCACGGTGTAGACGCTCAGGTTCAAGACGGTGGCGATTTCCTTGTTGGTCTTGCCTTCGGCGATCATTTGCAGCACCTCGCGTTCGCGGCTGCTGAGCAAGTCGATGGGATCGGTGACGTGGCGGCGGTAATCGTTGAGCACGGCATCGGAAACGCCGGGGCTCAGATAGCCTTCACCGCGGGCGATGGCGCGTACGGCGGCCAGCAGGTCGCTCGAAATGGAATCCTTGAGGAGGTAGCCGCGCGCGCCGGCCCGCAGAATTTCACGCACGTAGACGGAATCTTTGTGCATGCTGAGCGCCAGGACGCGCGAGCGGGGGAGAGATCGGCCACGCGGCGGGTGGCTTCGATGCCGTTCAATTCGGGCATGGCGACGTCCATGACAATGACGTCGGGCTGCAACTGGCCGGCCAGATCGAGGGCTTCGCGGCCATTGCCGGCTTCGCCCACGATCTCCATATCGGGCTGGGCGGCCAGGATCATCTTGAATCCCTGGCGCACAACCGCGTGGTCGTCAGCCAACAGGATGTGGATCTTGTCTCTCATGTTTTGTACTATGGTCCGGCACGCGGACTTCAATCTCGACGCCTTTACCGGCGCTGGAGCGGACACTCAGGTCGCCGCCCACGCTACGCGCGCGAGCCCGCATCCCGATCATACCCATGCCGCGGGGTCCAGCGCCAGCGGCGGGCAAGCCGCGGCCGTCATCGCGAACGGAAAGGCAGATTTCGGCGTTGCGGGAATCCAGGGTCACGATGGCGGTGTGCGCGCCGGAATGGCGGGCCACATTGGTGAGGGCCTCCTGGGCCAGGCGGAAGAGGTGCGTCTCGGTCTCGTCGGGCAGGCGGCCGGAGACGCTGGATTTAAATTCCGTTTGGATACCGGTGCGATGGGTGAAGCCCTCCGAGAGCCAGCGCAGCGCGGCTTCCAGGCCGAAGTCGTCCAGGATCGTGGGGCGCAGCAGTTGGGACATCTGGCGCACGTTGCCGATGGATTCGTCAACCAAATGCAGGCAGTCGTCGAGGCGCGCGGGATCGGGAGCGACGCCATTCTGCTGAGCGCTGCGTAGAGCCGAGAGGTTGGCTTTGACCGCGGTCAGCGACTGTCCGAGTTCGTCGTGGAGTTCATGGGAGAAGCGGCGCGCGGTGGTTTCCTGATCCTCCAGCATATGCCAGGAAACGCGGCTCAATTCGCTTTCCTGCCACTCCATTTTACGCAGCAGTTGCGCGGTGAGACGCACGGTCAGGACGGTGCAGAGCAACGCCAGCGTGAGGAATGCGCCCAGGAAGGCGGCGGATTGTTTCACCAGGCGCGCGGAGCGCTGGTCGATTTGATTCTGGGCGGCGACGGCCCGGCGGTAGCTGGCCTCAATGAGCTTGGCGACCACCGAGATGAAGGCTTCGTGATCGCGGAACAGATCCTGCGAGGAAAATGTGACGGGCTCCTCGACGGCCAGCAATCGGCGCGCCTCGCCGGAGAATGCCGCGGAGGTGCTGCGGAGCTGATCGTACAAGCGGCGCTGGGCAGTCTGGGCGCCCTCGGCGGCGATGCGGCCGATGCTGCGATCCGCCTCGTCCAACTGGGACACGATCCTGGCGTAGTCGACGGAGTCGGGATCGCGGGCCAGAATGGAGAAGACCTCGCTGAGGCTGGCCTGCTGGCGATGCACTTCTTCGAGGAGACGGTTGGTGGACTGCTGCTCCTCGACCAGGCGGGCGGCGTTCTCCTTGATGGTGAGGATATTGCCGATGCCGATGAAGGCGCCGGCCAGCAGGAGGGCGATGACCAGGCTGAATCCGACGATCAAGACGCGCAGGAAGCTGCGTTGGGTGATGCGGCGGGGCGTGGGTGAATATTCCTTCACGGTTCTCTAAGTCTATGATGCGGCTATCGCAGGTGCGGAGGATATCCCCAAGCGGGGCTAATCGGCGGGCCGGATTGGGGCTAGGGTGGGACGATTCAGGCGTGCTCTTTTGTACGAGAGTTAGCCTTTCGAGTCTATCGTGTTCAAGCGCGGGTTGACCGAAGATAGAGTTGTCGGGAGAAAATCCCACAAGGAGAGATCAACATGAAGAAAAGCTTACTCGCGATCGTTTTTGCCGCCGCCAGCCTGCCGCTGACTTTTGCGCAGACCACGCCGGCCACACCGGGGCAGTCGACGCCGGACCAGAAGAGCACGGCTACGACCAAGAAGACCAAGAAAAGCAACAAGCACAACAGCAAGAAGACCAGTGCGAAACAGACTGGCGCCCCCACCACTCCTCCTCAGAAGTAAGTATCCCACCGCAGGGTGCCCCAAATCGTGGGCAGGCGAAGATACCTGCCCACGAGAAAGCGGGAGACGGGTCTGGAGACCCGTCGCAGGCGTAGACGCCTGCCCCACATGGCCCAAAGAACTATGAAGAGTAGCGGCACTTAAAAGGTGTTATTATTTCCGCGACATGCGGATTTTACCTTTTCTGTTTGCGGCCACCGAGGTTGTGCTGCACAATTTCGCGGGGCCACCGGCGACGGGCGCTGATCCCATCGCGGGCCTGGCGAGCGACGCGGCGGGCAATCTCTACGGGACTACCCCGGACGGTGGGGCGGGGAACTCCGGTGTTGTATTCAAAATCAATCCAGCGGGCGGCGAGACGGTGCTTTATAGCTTCACGGGCGGCGCCGACGGAGGATCTCCGCAGGCGGGGGTGACTCTGGATTCCGCGGGAAACATCTACGGGACAACCAGCGCAGGCGGCGGTAAGGCGGGCGCGGGCGTGGTATTCAAATTAGATCCATCCGGGCACGAGACCGTGCTCTACGCCTTCACGGGCGGCGCCGACGGGAGCGCGCCCTACGCGGGCGTGATCCGCGACGCTTCGGGCAACCTCTATGGGACGACGCGCTACGGCGGCGCCATGGGTTTAGGCACCGTGTATAAGCTTGACACCAGCGGTCATGAGACGGCGCTGTACAGCTTCAAAGGCGGCACCGACGGATACGGGCCGATGAGCGGACTGGTTCTGGATCCCGCGGGCAACCTTTATGGAACTATGGCCACCGCCAACGGGTGCAACTGCTCGGGGATCGTATACAAGGTGGATCCGAGCGGCAACCAGACTATCCTGTACAGTTTCACGGACGCAGTCCACGGAGGTTTTCCTAGCGGCGGACTGATCATCGATGCGGCGGGCAACCTTTACGGGACGGCCTCATTTGGCGGCATCATTGGTTCCTTAGTGGCTTCCGGCGTAGTGTATAGAGTCAGTCCAAGCGGCCAGGAGACCGTGTTATACACGTTCAGCGGCGGCGCGGACGGCGGCGGCCCTTACGGAGGCGTGATCGCGGACGCGGCAGGCAATCTGTATGGGACCGCGGGCGGCGGCCAGGGCACTGGGAGTACGGGGCTGATCTTCAAGCTGGACACGAGCGGTCACGAGACCGTGCTGTACAGTTTCACAAGCGCGGCGAACGGGGCGGGTCCGAGTGGAGGGCTGCTGCTGGGTCCGGCCGGCCAGATCTACGGCACTACCCACAGCGGCGGCGCGGCTGCGGCTGGGACCGTATTTGCAGTGGCGAACGGCAATGAGACCGTGCTTTGCAACTTCTCAAGCGAGGCTGACGGATACAATCCGAATGCCGGCTTGACCAGCGACCCGGCCGGCAATTTCTACGGGACGACGTTGTACGGCGGCACGGGGAATGCGGGGGTGGTGTTCAAGCTGGATGCGACCGGTCAAGAAACCGTGCTGCACAGTTTCACGGGAGGACTGGATGGAGCGAACCCGTATGCGGGGATAACACTGGATGCGGCGGGCAATCTTTACGGGACCACTTTTCGGGGCGGTTCGGGCAATGGGGTGGTTTACAAGCTCGATCCCAGCGGCACGGAGATAGTGCTCTATACGTTCACCGGGGGTGCGGACGGCGGCTTCCCGTATGGGAACATCACGCTGGATGCGGCGGGCAACCTCTACGGGACGACTTACTCCGGCGGCGGCGCCAGCGGTGCGGGCGTGGTGTTTAAGCTGGACCCAAGCGGAAACGAAACCGTATTGTTCAACGGCGGAGGGAACGGATCGAGCGATTTCCAAAGCCCCACATCGGGAGTGATTTTCGATGCGGCAGGCAACCTTTACGGGACGACTTACAACGGCGACAGCGTTTATAAGCTGGACCCGGCCGGGAACGAATCGGTGCTGTACGCTTTCGGCAGCGGACCGAATGACGGCATCAATCCGTGGGCGGGCGTGATTTTCGACGCGGCCGGCAATCTATATGGGACCACCTTAGAGGATGGCGCGGGCCGGTGGGGCACGGTATACAAGCTGGATCCATCTGGGAAAGAAACGGTACTTTACGGCTTCCGGGGGCAAAACGATGGAGGCACGCCTTACGCCGGCGTCATTCCGGATTCGTCCGGCAACCTTTATGGGACGACCTACGCCGGCGGTACGGGACAGGCGGGGGTGGTTTATAAAGTGGATTCGACCGGCCACGAGACCGTACTCTACAGCTTCACCGGCGGGGCGGATGGCGGTAAGCCGTACGGGGGACTGGTCAGCGATGCGGGCGGGAATTTATACGGCACCACCTATGGCGGCGGAACGAATTCAGGCGGGGTGGTTTTCAAGATCGCACCGCAGTTCACCATCGCGGGCCAGGTTGCATCCGATGGAACGGCCCTCGCCGGGGTGACGATGACGCTGAGCGGCTCCGCGACCGGATCGGCGATTACGGACAACAATGGCAACTATGGGCTGGCCGCGGCGCCGGGCGGCAGCTACACGGTGACGCCGTCGATGGTGGGGTTCACGTTTTCGCCTGCCAGCATATCGTTCACCGGCTTGAGCGCGAACCAGACCGCAAATTTCGCGGCGTCGGCGCTGAACTATACGATCTCGGGACAGATTCTGGGGCCGGGCGGTACCGGGCTGGGCGGCGTCGGCGTACAGGCGGCCGCATACACGAACGGTACGGTCACCGATCGTGGCGGGAATTATAGCTTATCGGTTCCGGCATTCGGCAACTATACGGTCACTCCCAACCGGACGGGTTACTACTTCAGCCCCGGCAGCGTGGCATTCAACGATTTGAGCGGTAATGAAACGGTCAACTTCCTGGGCACCAGCACGGATGCGAGCGACTTCAATCACGGCGGGAATGCGGATGTGGTGTGGCAGGACCCCACGACCGGAGCCGCGCAGATCTGGTATTTGGGCGGATATAACGGCCTGATGGTTACCGGTTCGGCGGACGTGGTGGTGGCGAACTCGTGGCGCATCGCAGGGATCGGCGATTTCAATCGGGACGGCTCGCCGGACCTGCTGTGGCAGGATCCGGTCAGCGGGGCCTTGCAAGTCTGGTATCTCGGGGGGACACTTGGCAATACGTTCGTTTCCGCGGCTACGATTGCGGGGCGCAGTACGTGGAAGGTGGTTTCGGTGGCGGATTTCAACCGCGACGGATATCCCGACCTGCTGTGGCAGGACCCCAAGTCGGGCGCGGCGCAGATCTGGTATCTGGGGGGAGCGCAGGGGACGCAGTTGTTGGGAGCGGCCAACGTGGAAGTGGGCAACGCGTGGCGGATTGCCGGCGCCGCCGATTTCAACGGGGACGGAGTTCCGGATGTCGTGTGGCAGGACCCGGTGAGCGGCACGGTGCAGGTCTGGTATATGGGCGGCACGACGGTGGGCGCGGAAGGCAGCCGGGTGCAGTCCACCGGGAACCTGGCGGTGAATCCGTGGCGGGTGGCGGCCCTGGCGATATTCAATCCGGGCGGCGGCCAGCCGCAGATGGTGTTTCAAGATCCGGTTTCCGGCAGCGCGGAAGTTCTCACGCAAACATTTCTCCCGGTCTATGTGGATCTCAGCGGAGCGAACTCATGGGTGATCGCCGGTCCGCACTAAGCCGGGGTCGTTCCACCAGACTCCGCCCGACGCGGCGATCTTTTCGAGGATCTGATCTTTGGTCAACTCGCGAATGATTTGGCAGCGGCCCGCGCCCGCGAATTCATCCGCGCACGTGTCGAGCGATTTATGGAAGCAGTCGCCGGCACAGTTCCACCGGGCGAAGCATCCGCTGCAATAGTCGCGGTGGTCGACGGTCTGCGCGCGAAGGTCCGTATAAATCCGCTGGTCGAATTCGTAGCCAGTGGCGGACGCGGCAGGGCGGCCATAGAAGAACCGCTCTGCGAATGGCTGGCGCTCGTCGGCCACCTCGTGGCAGGCGCTGATATTGCCGCTGGGCGAGACACAGAAATTGTCGTGGGCTACGCCGCAGAAGCGGTTGGTGACCGTGCCCAAGCGGGCGCCGGAGAAACGCAGCAGACGGGCAGCCTTGGCGGAAGTGCGGCGGGCCGCGCGAAACGCCTCGACAAACGCGGCGGTCTCGGCGGTGGCTTGGTCGCGGCCGCGGCCCATGCGGTACACGGGTTCCACCTGGATGGCGCGCGGGCGGAATCGGCGGCAGAGGTAGGCGACGGACTGGGGAAGGCGGGGCAGCGATTCCGCGGTGGCGGTCATGCGGATCGAATAGCGGAAGCCGGCGCGGTCGAAAGCGCGTAAGGTAGTGAGGACCGCGGCGCTCGATCCCCGGCCGGAGGCCAGACTGCGGTTGGCATCCTGCACTTCGGGCAGACCGTCGCAGGATACCGTCGCGCCATCCAGGTGGGAGACGAGCCACTGGCGCTGGGCACCGGTCAGGACGCCATTGGTGGTCAGCGAACTGCGCAGCCGCAATCCGTTCCGCTGGGCCACGCCGCGGGCGTAAAGATGCGATTCCTGGAGCAAGGTCCAGTGGCGGGTGGGCTCTCCGGCGCCGTGATAATCGACTTCGAAGGACGATTCGCCGGCAGCCGCCGCGTTGGCCGCGGCAAAGTCGATGGCGCGGCGGGCGGTTTCCGGGTGCATAAACATGGCGGGCGCGTCGCCCGAGGCGGCATAGCAGTATACGCAGCGCAGGTTGCAGGCACTGGTCAGAAGGAGCGTGACCACGCGCGGCCGCGGCGGTCCGGTGAGATGTGCCGCGGGTGTTTGTTCAGGCTGGCCGCCGATGATTCCGGTTTTCCGCAGCCACGGCTCGACGCCGGGGGCGATGGGCAGCGCGCGATTCTGGAGAAAGCTCACCAGGGCAGCGTTGCCTATCAGGGCGGCTTTTCTGAGCGGGGCGTATATCAGGTATTCGGATTCGTTTAGGGGCAATACGAATAGTTCGGTGGCCATCCTTAAGCAAATGTTAGCAGAGGGGCTGGCCGCTTGCCCGTGGCGCACGCTTGAGCGTGCCGGCGGGACTTTTAAGTCCCGCTAGCGGTCTTCGGTGACAGCCCAGCCCAACATTCGCCAGACGCCCCCAACGGCAAACCGCCCCGCGCAGGCTGCGCCTGGAGGGCGGCCAATCGTGGCCGCAGCCGGCTTTCCAGCCGGCTTAGCCGCCTGAAAAAGGCGGCTGCGCGCATGATTGCCCGCCCCACCGTGTTTTCGACGGTGCCCCAAGCGGGTCTCGCCGCTGGTTCACCCGCATCCGCGGGGGCTCTCGCTGAAGCGTGCGCCACGGCCAGGATCGGCTATGATACAGGATGACTCCCATGCCCGCAGGGGAAAATGTGACGCGCCTGCTAAAGGACTGGCGCGCTGGTGACTCACTCGCTCTGGATCAACTGGTCCCGATCGTCTACGAATCGCTGCGCACGATTGCGGGCCGGTGCCTGCGCTCCGAAGACCCCAATACGCTATCCGCCACTGTCCTGGTGCACGAAGCCTATCTCCGGCTGATGAACGCGGATGTGGATTGGAACGATCGTTTGCATTTTTACGCCGTTTCGGCGCGCGTCATGCGCCGCATCGTGATCGATCATGCGCGCGACCAAAGCCGCCTGAAACGGGGCGGAAGCGCGCCGGTAACCCTGGATACCGCCGTGGTCGTGGGCGCGCCGCAGCCGCGGGCCTTGCTGGAGTTGGATGAGGCCCTGAGCCGGCTGGCCGAGCACGATCCGCGCAAAAGCGACATCGTGGAACTTTTATTCTTCGGCGGCATGACTTATGACGAAGTCGGCGAGGTGCTGGGCATCTCCAAAGCGACCGTGGACCGGGAACTGCGGCTGGCGAAAGCGTGGCTGCACCGCGAACTGACGTGATCGAGGCGCGCTTTTGACACCGCAACCCGCCGCCGATCGCTGGAAACGCCTGGAGGCGCTGTTCAACGAGGCGCTCGAACGCACCGCGACCGCACGCGCCGCCTTCCTGGATCACGCCTGCGCCGGCGACGAAGAATTACGGCACGAACTCGAAGACCTGTTGCGCCACACCGACGCCACGCTTTCCGCCTTCCGGGAGCCCTTGCACGATGCCATGCGGCAGGTTTCGGCGAAAGGCCGGCGCATCGGCCCGTTCCGGTTGGTACGCCTGCTCTCCGAGGGCGGTATGGGTGCGGTCTATCTGGCGGAACGCGCGGACGATGAGTACACGCAGCAAGTGGCCATTAAGCTGATGCGCACGGGACTCGGCCAGGATCCCGCGATGTTGCGCCGCTTCCGCACGGAGCGGCAGATCCTGGCCGATCTGAATCATCCCTACATCGCCCGCCTGCTCGATGGCGGCACCACGCCCGAAGGCTGGCCATACCTGGTGATGGAGTTTATCGACGGCTCCCCCATCGATCAATATTGCGCGGCGCAAGCGCTCACCATCGACGGCCGGTTGCAGTTGTTTCTGAAGGTGTGCGCGGCGGTCGAATATGCGCACCTGAACCATGTCATTCATCGCGACCTGAAACCCGCCAACATTCTGGTCTCGACAAACGGCACACCGAAGCTGTTGGATTTCGGCATCGCCAAGCTTTGGGAACCGGAATCCGCTGAAGGCGGCTCGCCTACGCATCAGACCGCCCGGTTCATGACGCCCGCCTACGCCAGCCCCGAGCAGATGCGCGGCGAGCCCCTGACGCAAGCGACCGATATCTACTCCCTCGGTACCGTGCTCTACCAACTCATTACGGGGAACCGTCCGGTGGCGCGCGGGCCGAGCACTCCGGTTGAGTTGGACGGCCTGATCCGCGACGCTCAGCCGCCGCCTGTGGCCCCGGCAGGCCGGGCAATGCCGCCCGGGCTGGACCGCATCGTCGAAACGGCGCTGCGCTACAATCCCACGGAACGCTATGGCTCCGTGGTGGAATTCTCCGATGGCGTCCGCGCCTACCTGAACGGCCGCGACCTTGGCCGCCCACGGGCTCTTTCCCTTTCAGGCGCCAGGATCGCACTGGCGGCGCTGCTGCTGGCGCTCGCGTGCGGCGCGGCCCTCTATTTTGCCCGGCGCTCGAATCCGCCGGCGGCCGACTTCAATTCCATGAAGATGACCCGTCTGACCGCCCGCGGCGATGTCACCGCGGCGGCCGTCTCGGCGGATGGAAGGTTCGTCGCATACACAGTGAACGACGAGAACCAGGGAAGCATCTGGCTGTCGCAGCCCATCGCCAACACCGAATTGCGCATGCTGGGTCCGGAACCGGCCTCCTATCGTTCGCCGCAGTTTTCGCCCGATGGAGATTTTCTTTATTACGTGCGCCGCGATGCGGACTCACCCGCGACCCTCTACCGTCTGCCCATTCTAGGCGGCGGGGCGCGGCCGGTGTATCCGGGCGCGGGCGAAGAATTCGCGCTGGCCCCGGATGGTAAACAGTTCGCCTTCCTGCGCGTCGACCCGTTACGCGGCGAGGCCACCGTAACCGTGGCCGGTCTGGATGGAAATGCGGCGCGGACCATTGCCGTGCGCCGGCGCCCCGCCTACTTCGCGCCGCACGGCATCGCATGGTCCCCCGACAGCCGCTCGATCGCCTGCTTTGGCGGCGACTCTTCGTTCTATACGCCCGAAGCATTCCGCATCGTGACCATTGAAGCCGCCAGCGGACGTCAACGGGTGTTGACGGCCAAAGCCTGGGAGGCCTATGGCGGCATTTCCTGGCCCGGCGACGGACGCGGCCTGATCGTGAGCGCCAGCGAGGAGTATGAGGACGGCTTTCAAATCTGGCGCGTCGATTATCCCAGCGGCGAGACGCGGCGGGTGACCAACGACCTCGGAAACTACCGGTCCGTGGGTTGCACCCGGGATGCCCGAACCATCGTGGCCGTGGATGCCGAAAAGCCCGCGCGAATTTGGGTCGCCTCCCTATCCGATCCGGATCGCGCCACGCCCGCCTCGCCCCCCGATATCCGGGGCATGGGAAACGTGGCCTGGGATGCCCAGGGAGGCATCCTTTATACGGCCTCCCACGGGGGCGCGCGAAGCATCTGGCGGGCCAGCCCCGACGGAGGATCCGCCCGTGAGGTGACCCGCTTTCCCGGTTTCAAAGACGAAGTCTCGGCTACCCCGGATGGCCGCTATCTGCTCTATTCCTCCGGCGGAAAAATCTGGCGCGTCGACGCCGATGGCAGCCATCCCAAACAGATCACACATGGCGCCCTGGATGTGCATCCGTCGGCTTCGCCGGACAGCCGTTCGGTGGTCTACGGGTCCTTCCCGATATGGTCCCCCGCCATCGGCGGCAAGCCCGAAGTTTGGCGCGTTTCGATCGATGGCGGAGCCGCTGCGCCACTGGTGGAACACGCCAGTTCGATGCCCCAGGTGTCTCCGGACGGCAACTCGCTCGCCTACTTGAGGGACAACCCGGGCGCCCCGCCCGACGGCATCGCCATCGGGCCGTTTGCGGGCGGGAAGCCGCGGCGCGTCTTCGATATTCCCTTGCAGGTCGTACAATGGGCGCCCGACGGACGCAGCCTGATTTTCCAGAAATCCGAGCACGGCGTCGGCAATCTTTGGCGGCAGCCCGTCAGTGGCGGCGCCCCCACGCAGTTGACCCATTTCACTACCGAGGAAATCTTCAATTTCGCGGTGCGGCGCGATGGCCGGCTGGCGATCCTTCGCGGACACACTCTCAACGACGTGGTGTCTATCCGTGATGCGCATTGAGGCGCACAAGCCAAGAAAAACTTTTTTGCGAACTATGAGGCGATCGATCCGGCGTTGCCGCTTTGTGAGTGAACGCAATTTGGACATCCCAAATGCGAAATAAATTGACCGGAGAAAACTAAAATGACGCTCACGCAATTCGCTTACCGCATCGTTCGCACTGCCGCTGCGGCCACCCTCTGTCTCGGTATCGCCATCACCGCCTTCGCCGCAAAAAACCCTCTGAATGAACCGAACGGCCTGGCCGTCGATAGCAAGGGGAACCTGTATGTCGCCAACAGCGGAGGCAACAACATTCTGATGTTCAACTCCAAGTATCAGTACATGCCCGCCAAGACCATCACGCAGGGTATTTTCCATCCCACGGGCGTGGCGCTCGATCCGATGGGCAACGTCTGGGTGGCGAATTACCTCGCGGGCGAGGGCAGTATTACCGAGTACGCCAACGGAAAACAGGTCAGCAGCGGCACCATTACCGAAGGCGTCGATTCGGCGCTGGCCATCGCCGTGGATGGCTCGGGAAACGTCTGGGTGCAGAACAACAACAGTTATGTGGATGTCTACTCGCAGCCGGTGCTGGGGCTGGGCTCGCCAATCCTTACGCAAACGTTCAATGCCGGCGGTCCGCTTTATGGCATTTCGGTGTGGGAGAATACGGTCGTACTGGGCACTGCGTCGTCTTTCGGCGTAGACTTCGGCAACGCATTCACCACCATACAGAATGGCGTGTTCGAGGGCGTGACCAATACTTCGAACAATACCGGGCTATCCATCGCTGCCGACCATCAAGGCGGCTTCTACCTGGGTAACCTGGATGGATCGGTCAACCATACCGTTGGCTTCAGCAATTCGCTCTTCGTGCAGTTGAGCTATGAGCCGGCGGGCACCGCGGTGGATCCGTTAAACGAGCGGATATACTTCTCCTGCTTTGAGTGCAACTACGTCCAAGCGTACAGCATCACCACCGGCCAGCTCCTCGAAACCATCCAGTAACTACTTTGGCGCACCCCCTTCAGGGAACGGCGGACAGCCACTCTGTCCGCCGTTCTAAGTGACATCGAACCGAGTCACTCTCACAGTCAACATTCACACATCCGCCCCCTTCCCGCGACTGTCAACCCCGGACCGCATCGGTTAGTCGTCACCAACTTGGCGCGGAAGCACCCAGACGGCGCAGGTTTCGGCCGTTTTACTTGTCGAAGATCCTCGGCACACATCGGTTAAGACGACGCAGCGAAACTTGCAGAGTTTAGGGGCGGAGGGTTTGCAGGCCATCCACAATGGCCTAAGCATTCTTTCGGCACGATAAATAAACCGCGCCTCCAAAAGCGCTGCTCAGGGTGAAGCTGTAGATGCTCGGGCGGCGCGTTGTCTAGGACTTCATGGATTGTGTTCTCAAGAGTGTGCATATTGGGTTAATCATTGTTTAATCGAGCCATGACCCTATCAAAAGATGACCGAGACCTAAATAAACGACTTGCCTTCGAGTTGATGCTGGCGGAATTGGACGATAGGTATGTATTCGAAGCAGATTTTTATATCGATGCACCACCATTCGGAGATCACATCTGCAAGACTACTTGGAGCGATTTGGAAGACGATGGATATATCGTAAGACCTCGCTCAAAAGGATTTAACGGCTATCAACTTAATAGCGACGGATGGATACAAGGCTTAGCGTTACTAAATAGACTGCAAGCACCGCCTTTAGATGAGCATATTCCTAAACTAATGGCGACGCTCAAGGGATACATCTCAAAATCCAGGGACGATGCGTTTGTCCCGCTTCAGCAAGTTATCAAAGATTCAGAGATTCCAGCAGCCACGGGCGCACATTGCAGCGGCTGTCCTCTCCTGTATCCGAATTCCCCCCCGCACGGATCTCTAATGATCCTCGGAGCGAATCACCTCCCGCCCGTCAGGAGCGAGCCGTGAATCCAGCCACAAACGCCAACCTCTCCCGCCACAGCTTCGCGGGCGGCGGCACTTTCGCGATCGCCGCGCGCCACGGCCTGGCGCACCCTTCACTGCCCCCAGCGACTGCATCACCATCGCCAACCATCAGTCCCGGACGCCATGGCCAGGCCATCACCATGGAAGTCATGGACCGCCCCGACACCGAGTTTGTCGCGGTCTGCGACCGCAAGTGCTTCAGCGAGGATTACGTTGAGTACTCCGAAAACGGCCCGCTCAAAGTGGCGCGCCGCCTCCCCGGCGCGGACTTCGAAACCTGGGGCGAACACCTTTTGGCGACGTCCGGTCGTGGCGGCGACTCCACGCAGTTGATCCATTTCACTACCGGGGAAATCTTCAATTTCGCGGCGCGGCGCGATGCCATCCGCGACGCGCATCGAGCATTGGTAGCCGGCCCGCATCAAACCCCTCCGAAAAACTTTGCGCAGCGTGAGGCGATTGGCCCGCCGTTGCCGCTCTGTTACTGAAAGCAGTTTGGAAAAACCAAACTGCAAATACAATTTAACCGGAGAAAAACCAATGAAGCTCACTCAATTCGCTTATCGTCTCGTTCCTGGCGCCGCCACGGCCACCCTGTGTCTCGGCATCGCCATCACCGCCATCACCGCCTTCGCCGCCAAGAATCCTCTGAATGAACCGAACGGCCTGGCCGTCGATAGCAAGGGGAACCTGTATGTCGCCAACAGCGGGGGCAACAACATTCTGATGTTTAACTCCAAGTATCAGTACATGCCCGCCAAAACCCTCGTGCAGGCTGTTACCCATCCCACGGGCGTGGCGATCGATCCGATGGGCAACGTCTGGGTGGCGAACTATATCCAGGGCGCGGGCAGCGTCACCGAGTACAGCAACGGACAGCAGGTCAGCAGCGGCACCATTACCGAAGGCGTTGACTCGCCGCTGGCCATCGCCGCGGATGGCTCCGGAAACATCTGGGTGCAGAACGCGAACACCTATGTCGATGTGTACAGGCAGCCGGTGCTGGGGATAGGCGCACCGACATTGGCGCAAACCTTCAATGTCACCGGTCCGCTATATGGCATTTCGGTGTGGGAGAATACGCTGGCGCTGGGCGCTCCGTCCGCTTTCGAAGTAGGCTTCGCCAATGCGCTGGTGACCCTGGAGAGGGGCTCGTTCGCGGGAGCCTACTCCTCCACTGGGAACGATTCCGGGCTCTCCATCGCGGCCGATCATCAAGGCGGCTTTTACATTAGCAACCTGGATGGATCGGTCAACCATGACTTGAACGGCGCCGAGGCTCTCTTCCTGCAATTGAGCTATGGGCCGGCGGGCACGGCGGTGGATCCGGTAAACCAGCGGGTGTACTTCTCCTGCCTTTCGTGCAACTACATCCAAGCGTACAGCACGACCACTGGACAGCTCCTCGAAACCATCCAGTAGCTCCCTTTGGCGCAATCTATTCAGGGAACGGCGGACAGCACTGTTCGCCGTTTTCACACTTCCACTGCCATCACCGCCCGACAAAAGCGGGACTTAAAAGTCCCGCCGGCATTACCGGAGGGGGAAATCCTGAAGATCGTGCCGCAGCCGTTGCAGTTTGGGTTGAATCCCCCTATAAGGGTCGTCCCATAGAAGTCGTCATCGACAGCCTGGAGAAGGATTTCACCATCGGCGCATCCGGGTTGAGGACAGAAGCTATAAATCGTGGTGAACTGGCCGGCTTGGGCGCAAAAAGTGTAAAGGGTCGAGAAATCTCCCTTGGGGGAGATCTTAAAGACCGTGCCGCAGCCGTCCGGGGAGGCGCAGTTGGGTCCGGCGGTGACGGTCGTTCCATAGAAGCTGCCGTCCGAATCCAGAAGCAAGCCGCCGAACGGGTAGGCGCCGTCGGAACTGTTGAAGAAGTGCAGGGTGGTGAGGGCGCCGGCCGGAGTCATTTTGAATACGCTGCCGCAGCCCAGGTCGTAAAGCGTACACGACCCGCCAAAGGCGGTGGTGCCATACAGATTGCCATCGGTACCCTGGACCAGCGGCGCATTCAACGGGGCGGCGCCGTTCGAATAGTTGAAATCGACCAGATCGGTGAAGGTTTGGGCGGACGCAGCGACTGCCGACGCCGCGCCGGCCAGAAGCAGCGCGCATGCGGTGGTGCGGGAGAAGAGACCGGACATTCGAATCCTCCTTCGGGTGGGGGGGCCCCGGGGCAGAATTGCCCGCCCTACAATTGTTCGATTGTACGTCAGACGGTCGCGGGTGGATGCGTCTGGGGTACTGCCTGCAGGGACTACCGCGCTCTACTGCGGCTTCAGGCCGAAGGCGTAGACATTGGAATCCCAGGTGGTGACAAACACTTTGCCTCCCGAGATGGAGATGCCGCTGAAGTGCGTCCAGCCGGGCATGGTTTCTCCGCTTGAAAACAGTTCCTTGCCGGTGGCGGCGTCGAAGGCATAGAGCACGGCGTGACCGGTGTGCTTGGCAATGCGTTCGGCCGAACTATACAGTCCGCCTTCGGTGCCCTTGGACTGGCGGGCGAACTCGCCGTTCGAGATGGCGAAGACCACGCCGCCGGCCACGATGGGGGGCTCCGGCAGATTCATGTCGCGCGAAATCCAGGCGGGCTCGGCCGCGAGCTTGCCATCCGTTTCCACGATGCGAAAAGCCATGATGCTGCCGTTGGGCGCTTCGCCATTGGCCAGCGGGAACTTCGCGCCGCTGGCGGCGGGACCTTCGGCGGGGACGTAGAGCCAGCGATTTTTCTGATCGTCGAGGGCGGTGGCGAAGGCGCCCCAGAATCCGCGGCCGGCGAAGTCGGCGTCCTCATTAGCCATTACCGGGCTGCGATAGAGCGGCGTCTTGTGATCCGGTCCACCGATGTGTTGCGCATCGAGCAGATACACCACGCCTTCCTTGCCGCCGGCCGCTACAACTTCCCGTCCGCCGATGGAGAAGACGGTGGGCGACATGGATCCCATATCCAGATCTTTGCGCGTGAGGTAGTTGTGATTGGCGGGCGTGAAGTAGTCGACCAGCTTCAGGTCTTTGACCGATAGCTGCAGGATGGTATCCGGGAACTGGCCGCGGCTGGCATCGTAAGAGCCGTCGCCGGTCTGGGCGTAGACCATGCCGTGCTCGCTGACAGCGACACCGGCGCGTCCCCAGATGCCGGCGCCGCCGTTGGCCGCCTGGAAGAATTGCACGGTGTGATCGGGCGCGCCGAGGTCCATCGCATACACGCCCGAGCGCGCGCCGTTGCAACCCTGGGAGGTGTTGGTATAGAGCACATTGTTTATCAGGTTCAGGCTCCAATTCTTGGAAAACGGGGGCACGAATTTCTGGGGCGGGGTGCGGTCCTCACCGTTGATGGCGTTGAGCGTATGCAGCTTGCCGTCGCTGCCGATGACGAAGACGGTGGCCTTCAGACCTTCTTTGCGAATGAGCGGCGTATCGTTGAGCGCGTTGGGGCACAGCCAGAAAGGCTGGGAGTGGGGCTTGCCTTCCGGCTCGAACGACTTCTTCCATATCAATTTGCCGGAGTCGGCATCCAGGGCGAAGAGGTTGTCGGATGCGCCGCCTACGATTACGATTTCGGCCATCCCCTTGTCGGTGGTGACCCATTCGACATTGACTGGCGCGGTGAGCGAGTTCAATTCACGCGGCTGGTTATCGAGGTGCGTTTTCCAGAGGAGGGTGATGGATTTGGCGGTATCGCGGTTGAGGTCGGTTTCTTCGGGGCTCCAGCCGGTGCGCTGCGGATCGTGGCCGTAGGAGAGCCAGTTGGCCGCGATGAGATGGGAGAGCAGGAGAAGCGGGACAGAGAGTGCGAGGGCGATTTTCGTTTTCATATATGTCAAAAGGCAAAGATCGGGTCTAGAGACCCTCTGCAGGCGTAGACGCCTGCCCCACAAGCCGGCTGAAAGCCGGCTGCCACAATTCAGTAATACGAGGGGTCATGGCTTTCCCAATTTTTGCTTCAGGTAGTCTTCGTACTCCTTCTTTAGGGCCGGGTCGCGGGGGCTGGGATAAATGTCGGTGGATTTGTATTTCCCGGTCTTGAATTTCATTTGGGTCCACTCGTCGTGGATGTGGGTTTCGTCGGCCTTGTCGACCACCTGCTTCACCAGTTGCGGGGGGATGAAGTAGACGCCCTCGCTATCGCCGAAAACGACGTCGCCCGGCATGACAGTGGCGCCGCCGATGCGGATGGGAATGTTGATGCCGGTCAACATCACGTTTCGGATGGGCGTAGGGTGGACGCCACGGCAATAGACCGACATGTCGATGGGTTGGATGCCTTCGAGATCGCGGATGGCGCCATCCACGACGAGGCCGGTTCCGGTGGTGGCATAAATATAGGTTGCCAGGTTGTCGCCCACGATGGTGCCTTCTTCGACTTTACCGAACATATCGACCACCAGGACGTCACCGGGCTTGAGGAGGTCGAGGACGCGCTGATTGCCGTTATCGCGGAGGCCTTTGGATTTGGCGTCGGCTTCCATGATATCGCCGATATCGGGGCGGGCGGGCATGAACTGGGCGGTGACGGCGCGGCCTACCAGCTTGCGATTGGGATGCAGGATGCGCCAGTTGCCCTCGTATTGATTGCGAAATCCGGCGCCGGGCAGGATGGCCCAGACTTCTTCGGCGGAGAGGCCTTTCACTTTTTCCAGAATGGCATCGGGGACCTTGGGGCGCCCATCGTCGAAGCGATCGAAGGGATTGTGCGAGGTGTAGCGCAACATCTCGTCATGCGAGAAGGTGAAGAGCTGGGCGTCGAGGGGAGCGAGGAGCAGGGGCAACGCCAGCAAGTGGAAGAACTTCATGGGGTGAAATGTAGCACGGCGCAGAGAGGGTCTGGAGACCCTCTGCAGGCCTGGAGGCCTGCCCCACTACTAATTCGTGACGATCAAAGCCTATGTGGGTGATGGGTTGTGGGTTATTGGTGATGGGTTGTCGGTGATAGGTTATGGGTGGTGGGACGGAACCGGGCGGAACGGTTTTTGGGGACAGATTGGGCGGACTGCTTGGGGTCGTTTGCCAGGTTGTCAAAGAGCAGGGGGCGGCGAGCTAACGGGTATCCTGGGAGAGGGGCGCGCACGAGAGCGGCCGGGCGTCCGGGGCGCCGGACATTACGTATGCGGGCGGCGGGGCGGGCCGGTGCGCGGGAGTTGTGACGGCGGGTTCGCTTTTCACCGGCTGCACGGGCTCCGGCTGGGTGCACTCCGGCTGGGTGCGGGCGTGGCGCTCGTTTTGTAACTGCTTCAATTCGCGCATGGCGGTGCTGAAAGAACGCTCGAGGCGGGCGCGTTGAGCGGAGACGCGATCGAGCAGGGCGAACTGTTTTGCGCCCGTGTCGGTGGCGGTGAAGATCGTCTCTTCGATGCGATCGGTGCGCATGAGCAGCCAATGGGCGACGGCCATGCGTTCGAGCAGGATTCTTTCGGTGGGGGCTTGGGGCTGCCACTCGGATTCGAGGACATCCCAGAGCTGCTGGTAGGCGGCTGCGTCTTCGTGGATGAGGACGACGTCGCGGGCGCGGAGCCCGAAGGTGAGGGCGTTGAGGCGGACGGCGGCCTTGCCTTCCGGGGAGACCGGCCCGGTGGAGTGTTGCGCGTTCTGGCGGTTGGCCTGGTGTTGTTTGCGGGAAATCAGCATGAGTTATTCCTTGGGGTTGGATTTGGGGATGGGATGAGGCGTCCATACCCGATTTCATTTTAGGGCCGAGGTGGATGGGGGGCGGGGGTATGTGGAGGACGGGAAGTTAGTAAGTGGTGTGGGTGCAGTTAGATGCGACGGAGGATTAAATTATGCAGATTGGTCACCGGAGCGGGACTTAAAAGTCCCGCCGGCACGCTGAAGCGTGCGCCCCGCGGCGACGGCCGGGCTGGTGGCGGGCCTGGGGATTGCCGCTCTTTTTGCGGTTTTGCGGAATAACTGGCTGGCGCGTCCGAGCCAGGCCGAATTGCGGTACGAAGAGGTACCGGCGGACCAGTTGGTGAGGTTGGAGCTGTCTTGAGACCAGAGCCGGCTGAAAGCCGGCTGCGGCCAGGATTGGCCGCCCCACAATCGGACCCGCTATCCTAAGATTTGCCAGACGGCTCCTACCTCTATTGCGACGTCAGCCTGCCGGTACCGCTCGATCAGCCATTCACTTATGCGCTGCCGGAGACGCTGCGGCATCGCGTGAAGGCGGGCTGCCGCGTACTGGTGCCGTTCGGCAGCCGCAAGCTGACCGGCGTGGTGCTGGCCTGCCACGACAACGCGCCCGAAGTGGCCACGCGCGAGGCGCTGCGGCTGATCGACACGGAGCCGGTGCTGGATGCGGAGTTGCTCGCGCTGGGCAAGTGGATCGCGGGCTATTATTGCGCGCCGCTGGGCGAGGTGCTGCGCGGCATGCTGCCGCTGGCTTCGGAGATCCGGCGGGGTAAAGTCTACTCGTTGACCGACGCCGGCCGGGACGCCGCCCGCCAGCTTCTATTCGATTCGTCGCCGGAAGATCCCGTGGTGCAGATCCTGCGCATGCTGGACCAGCGGCCGCTCTCGGCGTCTTATCTGGAGCGCAAGCTGCCGTTGGCGGCGAACGCGCTGCGGGCGCTGGAGCGCAAGCGATTCGTGATGGTGGAGCAGGTGCAGACGGAGCGCGATCCGCTGCGCGCGCCTTCCGAGCGGTTGCGCGTGGAGCCTACCGGCACGGCGCCGGTGGGCAAACTCGGCAAACCGGAGCGGGAGTTGCTGGCGTTCCTGGAACTGCATCCGGGCTCGCACAATTTGAAAGATCTGGAAGCGATGGTGCGGGACGCGAGTCCGGCGGCGCGCGCGCTGGCGCGCAAGAAACTGGTGTGGCTGCGCACGGAGCCGATGGCCATCAATGCCGCGCCGGTGCGCGCGCCGCACATGCTGAATCCGGCGCAGGCCGGTGCGTTCGAGCGGATCGGCGCGGCCATCCAGGCGCACGAATTCCATACGTTCCTGCTGCATGGGGTGACCGGTTCGGGCAAGACGGAAGTTTACCTGAACGCCATCGATGCGGCGCTGGCATGCGGGCGCAGCGCGCTGCTGCTGGTACCGGAGATCGCCCTGACGCCCGCCGTGGCCGGCCAGTTCTTCAGCCGCTTCGGGGATCGGGTGGCTATTCTGCACAGCGCGTTCAGCGATTCGGAGCGGTCGGACCAATGGCGGCGGATACGGGCGGGCACGGCTTCGGTGGTGGTAGGGACGCGCTCAGGGGTGTTTGCGCCGATGCGCAATCTGGGGCTGATCGTGGTGGACGAGGAGCACGACCAGAGTTATAAGCAGGAAGAAACGCCGCGGTACAACGGGCGCGACGTGGCGATCGTACGGGCGCAGGCGGCGCGCGCTTGCGTGGTGCTGGGGTCCGCCACGCCGAGCCTGGAAAGCCGGTATAACGCGGAGCGCGGCAAATACACGCTGCTGGAATTGCCGGGGCGGGTGGAGGCGCGGCCGATGCCGCAAGTGGAACTGGTGGACATGCGCACGGAGTTTCTGGAGACGCGCAAGCAGGCGACGTTCTCGCGGCGGCTGATCGAAGCGGTGGCGCACCGGGTGGCGAACGGGGAGCAGACCATCATCCTGTTGAACCGCCGCGGTTTTTCGAGCTTCGTGGCCTGCCGGTCGTGCGGCGAGCGGGTGCAGTGCATGAACTGCTCGGTGACCCTGACGTTCCACCGCCGCGACCGGCGCCTGCTTTGCCATTACTGCAACTACGCGGAGCGCGTGCCGACGCACTGCCCGAAGTGCCAGAGCGAGCACATCTACTTCATCGGGGTGGGATCGGAGAAGGTGGAGGAAGAGCTGCACCGGGAGTTCCCGGCGGCACGGATCGCGCGGCTGGACCGCGATACGGCCAGCGCCAAGCGGCAATACGAGGCCATCCTGCAGGGCTTCCGGGAAGGATCGTACGACATTTTGGTGGGCACGCAGATGATTGCCAAGGGACACGATATTCCAAACGTCACGCTGGTGGGAGTGGTGTCGGCCGATGTGGGGCTGGGGCTGCCGGACTTTCGGGCCGCCGAGCGCACGTTTCAACTACTGACGCAGGTGGCGGGGCGGGCGGGGCGCGGCAGTTTGCCGGGCATCGTTTTGATCCAGACGATCAATCCGGACCACTATGCGGTGCGTATGGCGGCGGCGCAGGATTACCAGACCTTCTATGAGAAGGAATTGCAGTTCCGGCGCATGATGCACTATCCGCCGTTCAGCGCGATGGCGAATATCCTGGTGCGCAGCGAGCAGCAGGAGCAGGCTATGCGGCTGAGCACGGAGTTGGGGCATTTTCTGACGCCGGCGCCGGAGAAGATCAAGATCATGGGGCCGGCGGAGGCGCCGGTGACGCGGCTGAAGAGCGAATACCGGTATCAGTTTCTGATCAAGGCCGCCAGCCGGACGGCGCTGAACGAGCTGCTGCGGCGGGCGCAGACGTTTGCGCGGGAGAGTAAGTGGAGCGCGACGGCGCTGGTGATCGATGTGGACCCGTTGACGCTGCTATGAGGCCGGGCGTTTCTCGCAAAGGCGCAAAGGTGAACGCAAAGGACGCAAGAGCGCAGCCAGGAAGGTCACACGTCGCTTCGCTGGAGGAGCGTTCCAGAGCGTGGGCGCGCTAAACCTCGGGGGTGGGATGCCAGATCACGCGGTCAGGCAGCAGCGCGCATGCCGGGCAAGGAGTTCGGCCAATCTTTCCCAGATCGCCTTGTCCGCCGCCGATTCGCCCTGATGCCGCCGCGGAAAGCCGACAATCAGTGCGTGATCGGGATCCTCTTCAATCGGGTCAGAAGCCACGTCGAGTCGATATCCGTTTGCGGATATCTCGCGGACATGGCCAACGTGAAGAGTAACCCCCTCATTGTGCGGTCTGAACCGGCGAAGCTTTGCCAGCGTACCTCACCTACCAGACTGACCGACAGGCCGTCATTATCTTGACCCTTGGCACGCGGGATGAAAGCACTCTTCCTGACCTGGACAGGAGCCGAACGCCTGAGGCACTCAGGATCAACGCCCCTGGCTATTATCCCCTGGCATGCGACAGATTGCGGGCTCATGCCGCTTGAACGTGCTTGGGCGACCTATTGTCAAGAGCCCAGTTGATCCATTTCAAAGCAGACTCTGGACTCGGGCGTTCCTCGATGCCATAGTTGTCGTCGTCTGAATGGTAAAGATAGGGCGCCTCGCCTTGGATCGAAGGGAACACGAACTCCACATTTCTGCCATCGCGGGTCCAAAGCAATCGAATTGCGCCGTCCGGATCCGAATAAACGTCGGTGGCGGCGACATGGAAATTCAGCCCCTTCAGGCTGACGAGCATCTGATGCGTTTGCACGTGTGCCCGTTCAGCAGGTCGCACACTCCCGGAGGCCCTATCCTGGGGAGGGTCCATGAGGCGAGTGACAGCGGAGCCGGTTTCACCAAGAAGCCAGTTCCGAATGGGACTCATGACAAACCGATCATAGATGGCTACGGTAGCTTGTCCGATATCTGGTTTCAATGCTCCGAGGTCCTCGACAGTCACAAGGCCCATATCCACGTATACGTCACTACCAAGGCGCCAAACATTGACATAGTTCACGAAAGCGGGGACCTGAAAATTGCGGATCTCGTCGGCTTCTATGTCAACGACCCTGACCTTCAAGCCGGGGGGCCCAGTTTGAGCATCTTCTGGCATCAGGCGTTTTCCGAGCGGTGCGCCTTTGTCATCATAACCGAAATACCAAGACCAAAGAATGGGCGGAGGGTCACACGTCGCACAAGCGGGCGGCTTCCGCCAGGGAGGTCATGGGGTCGCGGGTGGGCACGAATTCGTGCGCGAAATAGCCGTTAAAGCCCGTGCCGACGATGGCTTCGGCGACGGCCCGCCATTGTAGCTCCTGCGTGCCATCCAGTTCGTGCCGTCCGGGGACGCCTCCGGTGTGGAAGTGCGCGATGTACTGGATATTCTGGCGGATGGTGCGGATGATGTCGCCTTCCATGATCTGCATGTGATAGATGTCATAGAGCAGTTTCACGCGCGGTGAATCCACCCGTTTCATGAGCTCGACGCCCCAGACGGTGTGGTCGCACTGGTAGTCGTGGTGATCGATCTTGCTGTTGAGCAGTTCGACGCAAATGGTCACGCCCTGGTCTTCGGCGAGCTTCTTGACGCGATTGAGGCCGATGGTGCAATTGTCGAGGCCTTCGGCATCCTGCTGGCCGCGGCGGTTGCCGGAAAACGTGATCACGTTGGGCACCTTGGCGGCGGCCGCGCGGGGGATGTTCTCTTCCATTTCGCGCACCAGGCGGTCGTGGTTTTCCTTGCGGTTGAAGCCGTCACCGATGGTTCCGGCGCCGGGCGTCATGGCCGGCACGAGGCCATATTTCTGCACGGTGGGCCACTCTTTGTAATCGATCAGGTCGATGCCCTGGAGTCCGATGCGCGCGCCTTCGCGGGCCAGGTCGTCGAGGCTTATTTTGCTGTAGCACCAGCGGGCCGCGGATTGTTTCAGGCGGCCTTTCAACGGAGACGGCTGGGCGTTTAGGGAGGGCAGGGCAGCGGCGGCCCCCGCCAGTTGGAACACGGTTCTGCGGGTCATGACTGAATCATAACCGCAATTCATGGGGCTGTGTTCGCCGGTTGCGATTTGAAGCTCCGGTTTGATCTGGATTTCGCGACCAAGACCTTTGTTGGAGTGACGATCGACGACATGGGACAGCCGGCCCCCGCCCCGGTCCAGTTGCCTCGGAAGCATCCGGCGGCACGCAGCGGATCGGAGAGGCCTCTCGACCCCGCGCTGTTCCTGCCGCCACGGGATTTCAAGCGGGTGCAGCCTGCGAACGCTGCGCAACGTCCGGCTCCGGAGGTCGACCGCTGAAGCGGGACTTAAAAGTCCCGCCGGCACGCTGAAGCGTGCGCCACGGGTGGTCCGGCTAAGGGGTCGTATTCGTCAGGACGATGACGCTGTCCAAGGAGTAATTCACGAGGGCTAAGTCGGGCTTGCCATCCCCGTTGAAGTCGAGCACGGCCATGCCTTGCGGGGTCAGTTGCGAACCCAAAAGGGGAAAGGCGCAGGCCTCGAAGCTGACTGGCTGTGGCGTAAAGGTGCCGTCTCCCCGGCCGGCCAGGATGAAAACCGAATGGGAACCATAGCTGTATACGGCTATATCCTGTTTTCCATCCGCGTTGAAGTCCGCGACGGCCACCAATTCGGGCTCTCCTCCACCGGCATCGTAGGAAACCGGCGGATTGAACGTGCCATCGCCGTTGCCTAAGTAGATCGAGACGCTTTCGGTAGACCACATGGAAACGGCCAAGTCCAACTTTCCGTCTCCATTGAAATCCCCGACCGCCACGCTGGTAGGGGCGATGGGCGCGTCGAAGACGAACGCAGATCCGACTTCAAAAGTGCCATCCGCATGGCTAAGCAGGATAGAGAGCGTGTATGTGGAATAGTAATTACTCAGCACGGCCAAGTCCGACTTACCGTCGCCATTGAAATCGCCGACCGCTTGATAGACAGCCAAATCGCCGGCGGTCCGCGGCGGCTGGAAGGTGCCATCCCCGTTGCCGAGAAGCAGCTTGCCGGAATCGCCGGCGATGCCCGCCAAGTCCGGCTTTCCATCGCCATTGAAATCGCCCACAACCACGGAAGTAGCAGGGCCGTAGTTGGCGGTCAACCGGAAAGTGCCGTCGCCGTTGCCGAGCAGGATGGCGAAGCCTACCGCAAGGTCGAGCTTTCCATCCAGGTTGAAATCGCCGACGGCCAGAGACCTAGCCACGAAAGGCAGGGCATAGTTATGGGTCTGGCCACTGGCCAATATGATGGAAACGGTCTGGGAGACGGAGTTGACCACGGCCAGGTCTTGCTTGCCATCGCCATCGAAATCGCCGGTTGCCACGGCGGTAGGATTCTTTATGCCTGCCTTGTAATTAGCAGGATGCGCGAAACCGCCCTGGCCGTTTCCGAGCAGGATCAGAGCCGCGGCGCCGTCTCCCACTGCCAGATCGAGGGCGCCATCGCGATTGAAGTCGGCCACTACCGGAAGGGCCGATGAGACATCGTAAGTTCCCAGGGGCTGAAAAGTGCCGTTGCCGAGCCCGAGGAGGATGGAGAGGGTCCCGGAAATGTTGCCGGCGGTATTTGTGCTGCTCACCGCAAGGTCCGGCTTTCCGTCTCCGTTAAAATCGCCGACCACGACGCCATATCCAACTAAAGGGTAGTTCAACGGCGGCTGAAAACTTCCGTTGCCGTTACCGAGCAGGACGGTTATGGCAGAGCCAATCAGTACCAGATCAGGCTTTCCGTCGCGGTTGAAGTCCGCGACCGCAAGCGAATCGTATCCGTAATCGAAGGAGGCCGAAGGGTGAAAAGTGCCGTTTCCATTGCCCAGCAGGACGGTGGTGCCGTTGCCAAAGCCCACTGCCAGATCCGGCTTGCCGTCGCCGTTAAAGTCCGCCACAGCAAGGGTGGCCGGCTGCTCGAATCCGTAGGTCGCTTTCCGATTGAAGGTGCCGTCTCCGTTGCCCAGGAAGATGGCTACGCCCTCGAAGTTTCCGGCAAAGACGGCGCCCGCGGCCAGATCCAACTTTCCATCTCCGTTGAAGTCGCCCACCACCAGCGAAGAAGCCGCGAAAACACTAAGCCCTTGAATGGATACGATGGCCGGCTGGAAGGTCCCGTCGCCATTACCGAACAGAATCGAGATGGTGTGGGGAGTCAGGCTGGCGACGGCCAGGTCGAGTTTTCCATCGCCATTAAAATCACCCACGACGACGGCCCCGACCTTCGCCCCGACGGGATAATCGATAGCCGGCTGGAAACCGCCATCGCCCTTACCGAGGAGTATGGAGACGTTGTTCGAATACTCGTCGGCCGATACCAGGTCGGGGTTCCCATCGCCGTTCAGGTCCGCCACGGCAAGCGCCGCGGAGTAGCCTACTTGAAACCCGCGAGGCGCGTTGAAATCCGCCGCGGGCAACAGCCCCGATGTCCCCAGAATCCATAGCGCGGCTGGCCAGAACCTATGCAGCCTGCGATTCGTCCGCTTTGTTTGCATTCCCCCTCTTCCAAACATCATTGAATGAGTATACGCCCGCCGGGGACGCAGGGATGGCGATTCAGGCTGGGACGCTCCCTTACGGTCGCGGCTCGGGTTAGAAGTCTTGCGCCTCAAACACAGTCATGGCGTCACCCTGCTCGGCAACGACGTACTGGATTGCCGCCGAGATGTGGGGCGGCTTCCAAAGCCATCGTGTGCTGCCATGGCGTGCCCATCGTTTCCGGCCTGGTTCGTCCAAGCCCATCCGATTTAGATGGCGGCTGGCATAAGCCTTAAAATCGTTCATGATGCGCTCCGGCGGAGCCTCCGCACCCACCACCGTATGCACATGATTGCTTCGTACGTGGGCCGCCAGCAGCTTCCAGTTGCGATGCGCACATACGACCTGGATCGCCTGCAACACGAGATCACGGCGGGTGAGATCCAGGTTGTATGGCGGCTGATCCATGCGTTCTTCCTCGAGGGCGGCACGGGCAAGATGCTCCTCCACAATCGGGGCGCCTGGCGCATTGTGCCAGCGGTTGACGGATCCCGCCGCGTCGCCGTGCAGGCGGCAGCCGTAGCATGCAAATGTGATCAGATAGGTCACGGCAACGTTGATTTTAACGCTCGGCGGGACGCTCCCTGACGGTCGCGGCTCGGCAGGACGCTCGGCAGGGCTTGCCGAGCCTGTTAAAATCGTTAGTAACGTCACCTATTCCCTTATGACTGCCAGTGAAGAACGCCGCCAAGCCCTAACTGACGCCCTCGAGAGCCGCATCCTGGTGATCGACGGGGCCATGGGAACCATGCTGCAACAGCGGCAGCTTACGGCCGCGGATTTCGGCGGACCGGCGCTGGAGGGCTGCAACGAGAACCTGGTGCGAACGCGGCCGGACGTGGTGCTGGACATCCATCGCGCGTATTTGGAAGCCGGCGCCGACATCGTGGAAACCAATACGTTCAACGGCACCAAGAGCGACCTGGTGGACTACGGCGTGGATGGCGAGTCGTACGAACTGATGGCGACGGCGGCGCGGCTGGCACGGCAGGCGGCGGACGAATTCTCGACGGCGCGCAAGCCGCGCTTCGTGGCGGGTTCGATGGGGCCCACGCGTAAGAGCATCACCATCAGCCGCACGATCGCTTTCGATCACCTGCAGCAGGATTACTACGATCTGGCGAAGCCGCTGGTGGATGGCGGCGCGGACATCCTGCTGCTGGAAACCTGCCAGGATACGCGGAATATCAAGGCGGGCTTGCTGGCGATCGGGCGGCTGGCGAAGGAACTCGGGCGGCGCATTCCGGTGATGGTATCGGGCACCATCGAAACCATGGGGACCATGCTGGCGGGCCAGACCGCCGATGCACTTTACGCCTCCATCGAGCATGCCGATCTGCTGGCCGCAGGCTTAAATTGCGGCACGGGGCCGGAATTCATGACCGACCATCTGCGCACTCTGAGCGAGATGGCCTCCACGCGCGTCTCCTGTTACCCGAACGCCGGGCTGCCGAACGTGGAGGGCGAGTACAACGAAACGCCGCAATCGTTCGCGGAGCAGTTGGAGCGGTTCGTGGAGAATGGCTGGCTGAACCTGGTGGGCGGGTGCTGCGGCACCACGGCGGCGCATATCCGGATGGTGGCGCAGATGGCCGAGGGCAGGAAGCCGCGCGCGCTGAAAGCGCCGTCGCACCGCGCCTATTACTCGGGCATCGAGCTGGTGGAGGCGGAAGACAGCAACCGGCCGCTGATCGTGGGCGAGCGCACCAACGTGATCGGCTCGCGGCTGTTCAAGAACCTGATGGCCGGGGAGCAGTGGGAAGAAGCCACCGAGATCGGCCGCCGGCAGGTGAAGAACGGCGCGCATATCGTGGACGTGTGCCTGCAGAGCACGGATCGCGACGAAATCAAGGATATCCCGCCGTTTTACGAGAAGCTGATCCGCAAGATCAAAGCGCCGGTGATGATCGACACCACCGATCCGCGCGCCATGGAGTTGGCTCTGACTTACTGCCAGGGTAAGTCGATTATCAACTCGATCAACCTGGAGGACGGCGAAGAAAAATTCGAGCGCACCTGTCCGATCGCGAAGGCCTACGGCGCGGCGTTGATCGTGGGCTGCATCGACGAAGACAAGCAGCAGGCGCAGGCCTTCACGCGGGAGCGCAAACTGGCGGTGGCGCAGCGGTCGGTGGAGCTGCTGACCGGCAAGTATGGCATCGCGGCGGAAGATATCATCATCGATCCGCTGGTGTTTCCGTGCGCCACGGGAGACGCGAATTACATCGGCGGGGCCGTGGAGACCATCGAAGCGGTGCGGCTGGTGAAGGAACACATCCCGTATGTGAAGACGGTGCTGGGGATCTCCAATGTGTCGTTCGGGCTGCCCGCGGCCGCGCGCGAGGTGGTGAATTCGGTCTTCCTTTATTACTGCACCAAGGCGGGGCTGGACCTGGCCATCGTGAACGCCGAAAAGCTGGAGCGTTTCGCGTCGATTCCGGAAGACGAGAGGCGGCTGGCGGAGAGCCTGTTGTTCAACACGCCGCCGGCGGAGGGTCCGGAGGCTCTGCACCTGGCGCCGGAAGACTGGCGGCAGCAGAGTTTGGAGCAGCGGGCCGCCATCAACCAGTTTCACATCGCGGCCATCGCCGAACATTTCCGTAAGACGGGCGCGCGCACCAAGGTCCGCGCGGAGGATCTGCCGCTCGACCAGCGCCTGGCCAACTACATCATCGAAGGCACGCGGGACGGGCTGATCCCGGACCTGGATCGCAAACGCGAAGAAGGCGCGGCGCCGCTCGAAATCATCAACGGCCCGCTGATGACGGGCATGGCCGAAGTGGGGCGGCTGTTCAACAATAACGAGTTGATCGTCGCCGAGGTTTTGCAATCCGCGGAAGCCATGAAGGCCGCCGTCACGCATTTGGAGCAGTTCATGGAGAAGGCGGATTCGGCGATGCGCGGCAAGATCGTGCTGGCAACGGTGAAGGGCGACGTACACGACATCGGCAAGAACCTGGTGGAGATCATTTTGGGAAACAACGGCTACCAGGTGATCAACCTGGGAATCAAGGTGCCGCCGGACATGCTGATCCGCGCTTACCAGGAGCACGGGCCGGATGCGATCGGGCTTTCCGGTCTGCTGGTGAAGAGCGCGCAGCAGATGATCGTTACGGCGGGCGATTTGAAGGATGCCGGAATTCGGGTGCCGCTGCTGGTGGGCGGCGCGGCGCTTTCGGACCGCTTCACGCGCACGCGGATCGCGCCGGCGTACGGCGAAGCGGTGTGCTACGCCAAAGACGCGATGACGGGGCTGGACCTGATGAACCGGCTGATGGATCCCGGGGCGCGGGAGGCCACCATGCGCGATCACATTTATACGGAGGCGCCGGCGCCGGTGGCAGTCGCGGAAGAGGCTCCCCGGCGGGTGACCGAAGCGCGCAGCCGCAAAGTGCGCGCGGACATTGCGATACCAGCCGCGCCGTACCTGGAGCGCAAGGTGCGCGACGTGCCGCATCTGGCCGAAATCTGGAGCTACATCAACCCGCACATGCTGTACGGCAAGCATTTGGGTTACAAGGGCAACTTCGAGAAGAACCTGGCCGAGCACGAGCCTAAGGCGCTGGACCTGTTTCACAAGCTGGAGGAAGTGAAGCAGGCGGCTGCGCAGTTTATGCGGGTGCGGGCGGTGTGGCAGTTCTTCGAAGCCGAACGGGAGGGCAACGCGATCCACCTATTCGCGCCTGGGGAAGCCGCGCCGCTGCACACATTCCGATTCGGGCGGCAGCATCGCGACGAAGGCCTGTGCCTGAGCGATTACATCCTGGACGCGGAAGATGGGAGGCGGGATCACCTGGCGATGTTCGTGGTGACGGCGGGCGCGGGGGTGCGGGATCAGTCGGAGGAGTGGAAGCAAGCCGGACTGTATTTCAAATCGCACGGGTTGCAGGCGCTGGCGATCGAGACGGCGGAAGGCTGCGCGGAGTGGCTGCACCGGCGGATTCGCGAAGACTGGGGCTTTCCCGATCCGCCCACTATGACCATGCAGGAGCGTTTCACGTCGCGCTATCGGGGGAAGCGGTATAGCTTCGGATATGCGGCGTGTCCGAACCTGGACGATCAGCAGGCGCTGTGGAAACTGCTGCGGCCAGAAGACATCGGCGTGCAATTGACGGAAGGCATGATGATGGACCCGGAGGCCAGCGTGAGCGCGCTGGTGTTCCACCATCCGGACTGCGCGTATTTCACCGCCAGCGAAGAGACGGAAGCGGTGATGGTGTAACTGCGGACGGTCGCAAGTGGCTTGCGCGCCACCCGCTTGAGATTACCTTGTTGCTGAAGATTCAGACTGGATTTTGAGCGTTCTTTTCCGTGCTTTGTGGGCACGAACATCGGCCTCGTCAACTGGCGGCGCCGCCTTTGAGATGATCCTAAGGAGCGGGAGAGGGGGTGGCGAAAGCTCCATCCGAGAGGCTATGTTCTGGAAAAACTCTCGCATGTAGGACCAGCAATTAAATACGGCATTGCCGTCCTTGAAAGCGGCGATAGATTCGGCGGAAGGCTGAAAGGATTCTTCGATCCCATAATCCAGAACGAAGCTGCAATTAACGTCGAAGACAATACTCGGAGGTTCCGAGGAGTCGTAGCATTCAATCTGAAATCGGACCTCAATCCGCAGGACTCCGTCAACGATTGTGTTCGATGTTGAATTATGTGACACGCGCAGGGAGAACGGACCCTTCGCTTCCTGGGTCTTTTCAGCAGAGGCGTTGCACTGGCGCAAAGCTACGCGGCGCAGTTCACATTTGGCTTGAAGTGCGAGGGCTGCGCGTATTTCCTCTGGGGTTTGTGAAATTATCATTGAAGCAATTTAAAGAAACACCATAGTTGCGGCTTGGGCCACCTTGAGCGCTTTGGGTATCAACTAATTGAGCGGCGGTCCATGCGCAAGCGCCCACCAGCCAGCAGCCGCCGAGAGGGACTGACCCTCTGCGGGTTGCCCCTGCTTGAACTCGTAACTCCACTTGGCGCTCTCTTTTCGTTGGAACTCCCGGATAAGCCTGTCGTTTCCTCTGTCCTGCACAAGCCCTAACTCCCATCGCTTAACGCTGGCAACACCAACGTGGAGAGCGTCTGCGAATCGCTGCTGCGTCAGCTTCCCTCTGATCGACCTGATTTCATCGCTGGTGCACAGCTTGCGGTCACGCCGATATGCGTCGGCAACCTTACGCATGTATTCCGGCATGTCCTGTCCCTCGATGGCAACGTGCCGGCATTTGTCGCAAACAAGCGCCAAGGTGTTCACAGTGTACGTCTTTCCTCTGAATTTTCCCTCAACATCAACCTGTTGACGAACAAAGTCGCCTCTATTGCAAACAAAGCACTTCATGGTCGTTTTCCGGCCTTCCAATCCGGGTGAATCCGTAACAAATACAATCGGTTATTCTTTAGGCAGTAGTTTAAGTACATCTGGGCCGACTTTACCCCAAAGGACGTCGAGGTCCATGAGAACTGAACCATCCGTTCGCCTTTAATTTTGGTTCGCCAGAGATATGAGTGGGAGGATCTGGACCGGAGTAGTGCTCTGCGCGCACTTCTTCGAGAGCTTTTCGAATAGCGTCTCTTTGCTCCTCGTAGCCATACAGCCCAAGCTCCTGGAAATCCTGGCTAGTATGAACTGGGCTCCCGACGACGAAACCCGACATTGCGAAATACTCCCTCGCAAGTCGCAAATACTTCTCCACTTCGGCGGGAGACAGTTTTCCCTGACGTTTTGGCCACGCGGCCTCACACCCCAATAGTATCATATGATGCTAAGGGTCCGGTCAATTCCCAAACCGAGTTACCGAGAAAACGCTGTCGCGCGGTTATCGCCTGCATATTAGCAGAGGGGATCGGCTAGTGTTGTGTCCGCACAAAGAACTGGGCAAATGGTGTGCCCGGCCTTTGGCGCCACGAGCTATGGGGAGCGCGCCGTTATAATAGCGGGCATGGCGCGTCAAATCACCCTGATACCAGGGGACGGGATCGGACCGGAAGTTGCCGAAGCCACCGTGCGGGCGGTGGAAGCTACCGGGGTGGACTTGGAATGGGAGCGCGTAGAGGCCGGCGCAAAGGCGCTGGAGGACCTGGGACAGTTGCTGCCCGACGACGTGTTCGCGTCGCTCGAATGCACGCGCGTGGGTCTGAAAGGTCCCACGGCCACGCCGATCGGCGGAGGGCACGCGAGTATCAACGTGGCGCTGCGCAAGAAGCTGGGCCTGTATGTGAACTTCCGGCCCGTGCGCATGCTGCCCGGCTTGCGGACGCGCTTCAGCGACCTGGCGCTGGACCTGGCGATCTTTCGCGAGAACACGGAGGACTTATACTCCGGCCTGGAACACGAAGTGATTCCGGACGTGGTGGAGAGCCTGAAGATCATCACCAAGACGGCCTCCATGAAGATTGCGCGGGCGGCGTTCGAGTGGGCGCGGCGGGAGCGGCGACGGAAAGTAACGGCCATCCACAAGGCCAACATCATGAAGATGAGCGATGGCCTGTTCCTGAAGTGCTGCCGGTCGGTGGCCAGCGAGTTCGGCGAAATCGAGTACACCGAATTGATCGTGGACAACGCCTGTATGCAACTGGTGATGCGTCCGGAAACGTTCGATGTGCTGGTGTTGCCGAACCTGTATGGCGACATCGTTTCGGACCTGGCGGCGGGACTGGTAGGCGGGCTGGGGATTGTGCCCGGGGCGAACCTCGGGGACCGTCACGCGATATTCGAGGCGGTGCACGGCAGCGCGCCGGACATCGCCGGAAAAGGGATGGCGAATCCCACGGCGCTAATGCAATCCGCCGCGTTGATGCTGGCGCACATCGGGGAGCGCGCCGCGGCGGAGAAGCTGCAGGGCGCGGTGGAGCGGGTTTACGCGGAGGGTAAGCACCTGACGCGGGACGTGGGCGGGACGGCAGGCACGGCGGAGTTTACCGATGCGGTGATCGCCGCCATCTCCCGCGTGGCGCAAACTTGAACAGGGCCGCCAGCCGGGTGGGTTGTGAAAAAACGCAATCGGCGGGCGGGCAATAGTGCCCGCAGCCGCCTTTCAGGCGGCCAAGCGGGACTTAAAAGTCCCGCCGGCACGCTGAAGATGGTGGTGAAAAAGTAAGTTTTCGGGGCGCGCCGAAACATCCGCGAAAAAACATCGCGTCCAGATGCCCTAGAACGCGTCCCTGGCGGCGTCTGGAGATTTCGCATCCCCCGAATTTAGGTCCTAACTCCGAAAACTTACTCTTTCACCACCGTCTGAAGCGTGCGCCACGGGCTGCGGCCCATCATCACCATTAGTGGTCCAACCAAAAGTGCAAGCTCCAGAGCCGGCGCGTGCGCCACGGGCTGCGGCCCATCATCACCATTAGTCCACATTTCCGTTTTAGGCAGTTACCGATAACCTTTTGATGGCCTCCGACGCCTTTATTCATGCGGCTTTCAACGTGATGAAGACACGCCGGAGGTCAACACCCAATGGGTGAGAGACAAAACGGGCCATTTCAGCTCTCCTTCAATAGTTCACTGAAGGTGGATTTCCAGGGATCGCGGGTCACCTCCGATGGGGGCCTGATTCTGGTGCGTGAGTTGGACGAACGTCTGGGCTTCGGCGATCTCATCGCCGAGCACCTGACCGACGGACGACGCGGGAAGAACACGCAACTTCCGCTGGCGGACCTGTTGCGGCAGTCCGTCTACAGCCGTATCGCGGGCTATGAGGATGTGAACGATGCCGAGCGGCTCTCGCAAGATCCGGCGTTCCGGCTGATCGGTTCGGAGAAGATTTGGGAGCGCGGGGCGGCGCTGACTTCGCGGCTGCAATCATTCGAGACCGACTTGCTTGCCCAAGAGGAGAATCTCGCTGGTCTGGCCGCCATCAATCGTGAGTTGATCGCCAGGGCGGAAACTATCGAATCTCCGCAGCGGATAGTGCTGGACATGGACAGCACCGAGATTCCGGTGTACGGCCAGCAGGAGCAGAGCGCCTACAACGGCCACTTCGAGTCCACCTGCTATCACCCACTGCTGCTGTTCAATCGGGAAGGCGATTGCCTGGCGGCAAAGCTGCGGCCCGGCAACGTCCACAGTGCCGACGACTGGGAGGAACTGCTGCTGCCGGAGATCGAGCGGCAACAGAAGCTGGGCAAGGAAGTCGTGTTCCGGGCCGACGCGGCCTTCGCTAAGCCGGAGATCTATGAAGCGCTGGAGGAACGGGGTGTGAAGTACGCCATCCGCATTCCGGCCAACGACAGCCTGGAGCGGGACATCGACGAGTTGCTGACACGGCCAGTGGGAAGACCGAGCCACAAGCCGGTGTTCTGGTACAAGAGTTTTCTCTATCAAGCCGCGAGTTGGAAGACGGCGCGGCGGGTGGTGGCGAAGGTGGAGTTCCACTTCGGGGAACTGTTCCCGCGCGTGGGATTCATCGTGACGAACCTGGAGACCGACAGCCGGGCGGTGGTGCGGTTCTACAACAAGCGGGGCACGGCGGAACAGTGGATCAAGGAAGGCAAGCAGGCGGTGAAGATGACGCGGCTGAGTTGCCACCGGTTCCGGTCCAACGAGGTGCGACTATGGCTGAGCGTGCTCGCCTACAACTTGGGGAACCTGTGGCGGCGGCTGGTGCTGCCGAAGAAGATCGAGAACTGGTCGCTGACGAGTTTGCAGCAACGGCTGGTGAAGACGGGTGGCCGGTTGGTCAAGCACGCCCGGTACTACTGGTTGCTGTTGGCGGAGAGCCATCTGACGCGGCGGCTATTTGGCGGCATGGTGCGGCGGATCGATGCGCTGCCGGCGCCGGCGGGGTAGAGCTTGGCGGCTGGCAGATCAAAATCTTGGCGAAGAAACGAGGGGGGACGGAAAGGTGTGCGATGGATCGCTTGGGACAAGAGGCCGTTCCGTGTTTTGGGCTTACCCAGACGGGCAAGGACGGCGCTTCAGGCGGCCAGGCGGGGCGAGTAAGATTAACGTGTGTTAATGTATGCGCAGGAGCAGCTCGTGCGGGTGTACGATGTTGGGATACCGGAAGCCAAAATGGAAATTCCGGGGAAAAGGATGACCATGATAGTTCATCGCCGCAGCGCCCCGCATACCGCGTTTGTAGGCAGACCTCTCTTCGCCTGTCTGTTCGTAATAGCCAGCCTTTCAGGCCTTTATGCGCAAGCTCCGCCGGAGCGCGCGGACATAGAGCCCGTTAGCGATCTCGGGCAAAAGGCGCTGAGCCGGCTGATTCTCGGGAAAGGCTTCGCGCAACGCACTCTTGGCTTCCGGCCGTTTGTGAGGCCCTTGATCACCGCGGACGATTGGCTGGGCGGCTCCGGCAACTGGAACTCGACGAACTGGTCAACCGGTAGCGCGCCGACTTCCACCAACAATGCCGTGATTACCACCTCCTCGTCCGTGGTGCAACTGAACGTGAGCGACACCATCAACAATCTCACGATCGGCGGCACGAGCAAATTGAACTTCGCCGATAGCACATCGCTCACCGTCGGCGGGACGACCATAAGCAACGCGGGCACGATTGCGCTGAACTCGGTGGGCGACGTTACCGCACTCATCATTGGGGCCAGCAACGTGACGTTGAGCGGCGGCGGCACAGTGACGATGTCGTCCAACGGCCAGAACTACATCTATGGTTCGGCCGCTGCCAATACCCTCACCAACCAGGGAACTATCCAGGGTTCGGGCTACGTCGGCTTTGACCCCTACACCGGCAATGGCTCGATGGGCCTGGTCAACTCGGGGACGATTAACGCCAACCAGAGTGGTGCGCCCCTCACCATTGACCTAAGCAATGGACTAACCAACAGTGGAACGCTGGAGGCCACGAGCGGCGGCACCCTTAACGTCCAGTTCACTGGCGCGGTGACCAACACGGGGACCATCCAGGCCACGAGCGGCAGCACGTTGGTGGTGGACGGGGGAACCTATGCAAATACGGGCGGGACCATTCAGGCTTCGGGAGCCGGTTCCCAGGTGACGCTGGCGGGCCCGACCATAAACGGTGGCACGCTGAACACGGCCAGCGGCGGCTTGATCCAAGCCTCCGGCAGCGTTACGCTAAGCGGCGTTACCAACAATGGCACGTACCAGATACCTGATAGCAACAGCACGACGCTGATCGGCACCATAGGCAACGCGGGCACGATTGCGCTCAACTCAGTGGGCGACGTTACCGCGCTCGTCATTGGGTCCAGCAACGTGACCTTGAGCGGCAGCGGCGGCACAGTGACGATGTCGTCCAACGGCCAGAACTACATCTATGGTTCGGCCGCTGCCAATACCCTCACCAACCAGGGAACTATCCAGGGTTCGGGCTACGTCGGCTTTGACCCCTACACCGGCAATGGCTCGATGGGCCTGGTCAACTCGGGGACGATTAACGCCAACCAGGTCACGGCTCTCACCGTTTCGACCAGCAATGGGTTGAACAACAGCGGAACGCTGGAAGCCACCAACGGTGGCACGCTGATCCTGGAGGCCGGTGGCACGGCGACCAACACGGGGACGGTCAAGGCCACCAGCGGCAGCACCCTGGAGGTTAGTGGGGGGACTTGGACGAATACGGGGCAAACGATTCAGGATAATGCCGGCACGCTGGTCTTCGAAAACAGCGCTGTGATCAACGGCGGCACGATAAGCCAAACCGGAGCGGGCAGCATGCTGCTGGAGGGCGCCACGCTCAACACCTCGCTGGCCAACAGCCCCACCGGCAGTATTGAGGTCACGGGCAGCAATACGGTTGGCGCGCTGACCAACCCGGCCGGCGGCCAGGTGAACATCAATGATGGGGGCTCTCTCACCCTGACCGGTTCGGCGAACAGCAACGCGGGCACGATTGCGCTGAACTCGGTGGGCGACGTTACCGCACTCATCATTGGGGCCAGCAACGTGACGTTGAGCGGCGGCGGCACAGTGACGATGTCGTCCAACGGCCAGAACTACATCTATGGTTCGGCCGCTGCCAATACCCTCACCAACCAGGGAACTATCCAGGGTTCGGGCTACGTCGGCTTTGACCCCTACACCGGCAATGGCTCGATGGGCCTGGTCAACTCGGGGACGATTAACGCCAACCAGAGTGGTGCGCCCCTCACCATGGACCTAAGCAATGGACTAACCAACAGTGGAACGCTGGAGGCCACGAGCGGCGGCACCCTTAACGTCCAGTTCACTGGCGCGGTGACCAACACGGGGACCATCCAGGCCACGAGCGGCAGCACGTTGGTGGTGGACGGGGGAACCTATGCAAATACGGGCGGGACCATTCAGGCTTCGGGAGCCGGTTCCCAGGTGACGCTGGCGGGCCCGACCATAAACGGTGGCACGCTGAACACGGCCAGCGGCGGCTTGATCCAAGCCTCCGGCAGCGTTACGCTAAGCGGCGTTACCAACAATGGCACGTACCAGATACCTGATAGCAACAGCACGACGCTGATCGGCACCATAGGCAACGCGGGCACGATTGCGCTCAACTCAGTGGGCGACGTTACCGCGCTCGTCATTGGGTCCAGCAACGTGACCTTGAGCGGCAGCGGCGGCACAGTGACGATGTCGTCCAACGGCCAGAACTACATCTATGGTTCGGCCGCTGCCAATACCCTCACCAACCAGGGAACTATCCAGGGTTCGGGCTACGTCGGCTTTGACCCCTACACCGGCAATGGCTCGATGGGCCTGGTCAACTCGGGGACGATTAACGCCAACCAGGTCACGGCTCTGACCGTTTCGACCAGCAATGGGTTGAACAACAGCGGAACGCTGGAAGCCACCAACGGTGGCACGCTGATCCTGGAGGCCGGTGGCACGGCGACCAACACGGGGACGGTCAAGGCCACCAGCGGCAGCACCCTGGAGGTTAGTGGGGGGACTTGGACGAATACGGGGCAAACGATTCAGGATAATGCCGGCACGCTGGTCTTCGAAAACAGCGCTGTGATCAACGGCGGCACGATAAGCCAAACCGGAGCGGGCAGCATGCTGCTGGAGGGCGCCACGCTCAACACCTCGCTGGCCAACAGCCCCACCGGCAGTATTGAGGTCACGGGCAGCAATACGGTTGGCGCGCTGACCAACCCGGCCGGCGGCCAGGTGAACATCAATGATGGGGGCTCTCTCACCCTGACCGGTTCGGCGAACAGCAACGCGGGCACGATTGCGCTGAACTCGGTGGGCGACGTTACCGCACTCATCATTGGGGCCAGCAACGTGACGTTGAGCGGCGGCGGCACCGTGACGATGTCGTCCAACGGCCAGAACTACATCTATGGTTCGGCCGCTGCCAATACCCTCACCAACCAGGGAACTATCCAGGGTTCGGGCTACGTCGGCTTTGACCCCTACACCGGCAATGGCTCGATGGGCCTGGTCAACTCGGGGACGATTAACGCCAACCAGAGTGCGGCGAACCTGACCATGGACCTCAGCAATGGACTAACCAACAGTGGAACGCTGGAGGCCACGAGCGGCGGCACCCTTAACGTCCAGTTCACTGGCGCGGTGACCAACACGGGGACCATCCAGGCCACGAGCGGCAGCACGTTGGTGGTGGACGGGGGAACCTATGCAAATACGGGCGGGACCATTCAGGCTTCGGGAGCCGGTTCCCAGGTGACGCTGGCGGGCCCGACCATAAACGGTGGCACGCTGAACACGGCCAGCGGCGGCTTGATCGAAGCCTCCGGCAGCGTTACGCTAAGCGGCGTTACCAACAATGGCACGTACCAGATACCTGATAGCAACAGCACGACGCTGATCGGCACCATAGGCAACGCGGGCACGATTGCGCTGAACTCAGTGGGCGACGTTACCGCGCTCGTCATTGGGTCCAGCAACGTGACGTTGAGCGGCGGCGGCACAGTGACGATGTCGACCAACGGCCAGAACTACATCTACGGTTCGGCCGCCGCCAATACCCTCACCAACCAGGGAACTATCCAGGGTTCGGGCTACATCGGCTTTGACCCCTACACCAGCTCTGCCTCAATGGGCTTCATAAACGACGGCACCGTCCTCGCCAACCAAAGTACACCCCTGATCATCGATCCTTCCAGCACGGGTTTCACCAACAACGGCGTCCTGCAGGTCAATAAAGGCGACACGCTCCAGATCACCGGCGGTCCCTTTAGTAACTTCGCGGGCACCACACTCACGGGCGGAACGTACTTTGTCGCCGGCACACTGCAATTTGGCGCCAGCGGCAGCAGCATTAACACCAACGATGCCACTTTGACCCTGAGCGGCGCCACTTGGAAAGTGGTCAATTCGGCAGGCGTCAGCATGCTTTCCGCCCTTGCGACGAATGACAGCGGGGCGAAACTGACCGTGGAGAACGGCGCGAGCTACACCGACAAGACTTTAACGAACGACGGAACGGTGGACCTGGAAAATGGCGGCCTATTGAAAATTAACGGTTCGCTTACCAACTCCGGCGCCGTTACGACGAACGGCAACAATGCCGTGGGCAGCGCCAACAGTCTGACGGTGACCGGCAAGCTGACCAACAAGACCGGCGGAACGGTGACTATAGGCGACAACAACGATACGACGGACTCTGCCAGCATCGGAAGCTTTTCGAACTCGGGCACGATGACGGTGGGAACCGGCGCGGCCGTCACCTTGACCTCGGCTGCCACCGACTCGAACACCAAAACGATCACGGTTAACGGCGCGCTCGACCTCAATAACAACATCACTCTCAGCGGCGCGGGCACCCTGACACTCAACGCGGGAACCCTGGCGGGGCTGAGCACCGGATTCACGCTCAACAACGCCAGCACGATCGCCGGTTCGGGAACCATCTCCAATCTCGGCATTACGAACGGCGGCACCCTGCTGGCCAATCAGTCGTCGCCGCTGGTAATTCTGCCTTCCTCGGCAGGCCTCACCAACAATGGCACACTAACCGTGAATGCCGGCAGCACCATGCAAATCGGGACCTCCGCGGGCGGCGCTCTGACGAACTTCGCCAGCGGCACGCTGACCGGTGGCACTTACAATGTGACAGGCACGCTCCAGTTTGGCGCCAGCACCGATACCATCACCACCAACGCGGCGAACATCACGTTGACTGGCACGGGGCAGATGCTCAACTTCGGCAATACGAACCTGTTGGCGGGCTTCAATAGCAACCTCTCCGGAGGCGTGTTCAAGCTGGCTTCCGCTGCTTCACTCACCACTAACGGCGGCAGCTTCACCAACGCCGGCACGTTCACGATCTCGACCGGTACGACGTTCACTGTCGGCGGCAGCAGCTTCAATTACACGCAGACCGGCGGCAGCACCACCGTGGCCGGCGCGCTGACTTCCAGCAGCCTGGGCACCGTCAATCTGGATGGCGGAACACTCATCGGCGCCGGCACCATCGGCGACAACCTGGTGGATGACAGCACTCTGGATCCAGGCACTTCGGCTGCGAAGACTGGCAAATTGACTGTGTCCGATACCTATACGCAGGATGCCGGCTGGGACGCTGAACATCGATATCAACGGAGCTACCGCGGGCACTAAGTACGATCAGCTCAAGGTAACCGGCGGTGCAACGCTGGGGGGCACGCTGGACATCACGCTGGGCAGCGGCTTTACGCCGACGATAGGGCAGAAGTTCACGATTCTGACGGCTTCCGCGGTGGCTGATGAGTTTGCCACGGTCGACGGTCTGGCAATCAACAGCAGCGAGCATTTCACAATTACGTACAATGCGGGCAGCGTAGTGCTGACAGTGGTCAGTGGGGCGCTGCCGGCCGCGAGTGCCAGCCTGATCACGAACGCGGTTCAGCCGGTGCTGTATCGCGGCGGGATAGTCGGCCGCGGTTCGGCGGGCGGGCGCTACGGGCTGGCGTTGGAGACTCTGCGTATAGCGCGGACTCCGGTGACGGGAACGGTTGCGGCTGCGCAATCGGTTCCGCTCACGCTGGCATCCCGTCTGGCGCATGTGCCGGCGGTTAACTCGACGCTGGCGCCGGTTACCGTGCCCATTACGCGGATGCCCGCTGTCATGGGCACGCGCGGATTCCATGCGATGGATGAGTTCGGCTCTCCGGTGGCGGCTCCGGGTGCGGCGGGCGATTCCGGCGTCTCCAGCGGGATCGGCATGTCCTCTTTGGGAGCGGAAGCTCTCAACTCCATGGGCTCCATGAATCACATGCGCTTCGAATGCGGCGTGGATCTGAAGGCGTTGATGAAGACCAACCGCAAGCAACTGGTGCGGGCGCTTTGGGCCTCGCCGGATTCTCCGGAAGCGCTGTCCATCGGGTACATGACCTTCACCAGCGCGCACTAACGAATCCCGTAAGGTCCAAGAACTCGATCCGATGGAGGGCAGCCGACTTGATGCTCCGGCTGCACCCGCATAGAATGGCCTTTGCACACCAAGACGAGCAGGACTCCGTAGTCGCGCCGGTTGGAACGGTCGCGGTGATCAGGGATTAGTGGTCCAACCAAAAGTGCAAGCTCCAGAGCCGGCTGGCCTGTGGCTGCCGCCAAGTACCTTTGTTTTCAGCGCAAAAGTTTTGGCGGCAAGCCACAGATTGTTCAATCCGGGGCTTCCCGGTGGCCCGGCTGAAAGCCGGCTGCGGGCAGAATTGCCCGCCCTCCATTTTAAGGTGCGCGCCAGAAGTGGGCGAGCTGGTCTTCAAGGAAATTCAACTCGCGGGAATTCAGCCCGCGCGCGACCACGGCGGTGCTCCCAAAGTCGAGCAGTTCGTCGTTCTGTTTCCGGTACGCCGGCCAAACCGGCACGTCAGGGCAGACGGGCCGGCCGTCTTTGGCGAAAGCCGCCCAGCACGCATGCAGGGTAGCCGCTTCCGCGCGATCCCTTTGGCCAGAAAGCTGCCGCCGGTGGGGGATTGACGCCAGCTATCGAAGACGTACGGAATCTCCGATCCGTGTGGCGCACCGGGCATACGTCCCACCTGTCTTTGGCGCACATAGCCAAACCGGTACAGATAGACTTTCGCTTGCGCGGAGGCCTCCTGCGCCAGCCAACGGCTGGGAGCGGCGAAGTTGGCGTCGCGAAACACGGCGCGCGCCAGGATGGCATCGTCGGAGCCGGTATTGTATAGTGTCCGGGCCTGGGCGAGTTCCTCCGGCTTAAGGAACGCGAGCACGGACGCCGGCTGCATCTCCGGACCCTCGATCAAGGAGGATTCATCGGTGTTCCATCCAATGATGAACGGAACGTGCGCGGCTTTGCCTTTGGCGAACGTAACCGCCGGCTGCGCTGGAAGAACACGGCCATCCACGAAGGGCCCCGCAGCCTGGTCGCCCAGCTTGGAGAGAGTATCCGCCGGTATCGCGCGGAGTTGCGCGGCCGAAGCCGCGGCCGGCAGACCGGCTTTGGCCGCGATGCGCGCACTGGCCTCTTCCGCTTCCGCCCGGGAAGGAAGATGCATCCAAAAGCCGGCCGACTCCACGATGGCTTTCTGAAAGAGCCCGGCGGCTAACGGTGAGGTCATGAGCACCAGGGCGTCCTCGCCGCCGGCGGATTCGCCGAAGAGCGTCACGTTTTCCGGATTGCCGCCGAAGGCGCGGATATTCCGCCGCACCCATCCTAGCGCGGCGATCTGGTCCAGAAGGCCGAAGTTGCCGGGCACGTCGCGGGGCGCCTCCCGGGTGAGCGCCGGATGCGGGAAAAAGCCGAGAGCGCCCAGGCGATAGTTGATGGTGACCAGCACGACTCCATCGCGCGCGAACGACGTTCCATCGTAATAGCGCTTAGACCCCGCGCCGCTAATATTGGCCCCTCCATGCAGCCAGACCATGACGGGCAGGGGTTTCGAGGCGTGCGCGGGCGCCCAGATATTCAGGGTGAGGCAATCTTCGGCGATGCGCGCCGGCGCGCCGTCGACGTTTTCCGGCAGTTCGGCTTGCAGGCAGGCGGCTCCAAAGGCGGTGGCTTCGCGTGCGCCGGTCCAGTGCGGAACCGGCTGCGGCGAACGCCAACGGCGAGCGGCCACGGGCGGGGCGGCGTACGGGACACCCTTAAAGGTCTGGATGGTTCCGTCCGACGATCCGGCCAGAAGCCCGGCCTCGACGCTTACGCGAACCGTGGCGGCGCGGAGGGCAATGGGCAAGATGGCTGCCGTCAGCCACCCGATGCAAGTTCGCCTAAGAAGCCTTCTCCCGATCATAGACGGCGTATTCCTCGTAGGGACCCTTGAAGTCTTCGATGCGTCCGCCCTCGAAGTGCCAGATGCGGGTGGCCACCTCTTCGATCAGGTCGTGATCGTGAGTGACCAGCAGAACGGTTCCGGTGTACTTTTGCAGGGCGATGTTCAGGGCGTTGATGGACTCCAGGTCCAGGTGATTGGTGGGTTCGTCCAGCACCAGGAAGTTCGGTTTTTGGAGCATGAGCCGGCAAAAGATCAGGCGCGCCGCCTCGCCGCCGGAGAGCGCAGCGGTGGGTTTCAGGGCATCCTCGCCGCTGAATAGCATCTGACCCAGCAAACCGCGGAGTTCCTCCTGCGAGGCCTGGGGATCGAATTCGTGGAGCCACTCGATGGCCGTGGTGCCGCGCGCGATCGAATCGGAATGGTCCTGGGCGAAGTATCCGACGGTCACTTCGTGGCCCCAGACAACGATTCCGGAATCGACGTCGAAGTGCCGGTCGCCATCCTCGATGAAGCCGGTGGCGCTGCGCACCAGCGATTTCAAAAGCGTAGTTTTGCCGACGCCGTTGCGGCCCATCAGCGCGATCTTCTCGCCGCGCGAGATGCTGGCGGTGAAGCCGTCGATCACGTGTAAGTCGCCGTAGCTCTTGGCGAGTCCCTTGATCTCCAGCGGATGGCGGCCCGAGGAACGCTTCATTTCGAAACGGATGTAAGGCCGCTGGATATTCGATTTGGCGAGTTCGGAGGTTTGCAGCCGCTCCACTTCTTTCTTGCGCGACATCACCTGGCTGGAGCGCGTGCCGGCCGAAAAGCGGGCGATGAATTCGTTCAACTGGGCGATCTTCTTCTCGCGCTGCGCGTTGCCAGCCTCGATGCGCGAGCGGATCTGGGTCTTGGCCAGCACCATGTCGTCATAGCCGCCGGTGTAGGCGATTACGGTTTCGTAATCGATATCGGCGACATGCGTCGAAACGCTGTTCAGGAAATGGCGGTCATGCGAAATCACGATCAGCACGCCTTCGTAGCCGCAGAGATAATCCTGCAGCCAGTGGACGGATTCGAGGTCGAGGTGGTTGGTGGGTTCGTCGAGCAGCAGCGCGGGCGGGTTGCCGAACAGAGCCTGGGCCAGCAGGACCCGCACTTTCTGGCCGCCCTGCAATTCGCCCATGCGGCGTTCATGCAGCGCGGATTCGACACCCAGGCCGTCGAGCAGCACGGCGGCGTCGGATTCCGCGGTGTAGCCGCCTTCTTCGCCGACGATGCCTTCCAGTTCGCCCAGGCGCATGCCGTCTTCGTCGGTGAGCTGGTCGTGTGGTTTGGCGTAAAGGATGTCGCGCTCCGCGAGCGCCCGCCAGAGCGGCGCATTACCCATGATGACGGTGTCGATGACGCGGAATTCGTCGAAGGCGAACTGGTCCTGGCGCAGCACGCCGAATTTCTTGGGGCGCGAGACGGTTCCTTTGGCGGGTTCCAGCTCGCCGGACAGGATCTTCATCAGGGTCGATTTGCCTGCGCCGTTGGGACCGGTGATGGCATAGCGTCTGCCGGCGAGGAACGTGCAGGTGACGTCTTCAAACAGGACTCGGGCGCCGAAGCGCATGGATATATTTTGAATGGAAAGCAAGGGGGTACTTTTATGATAGCGTACTCGGCAAAGGCTGTGTGTGCTCGCGGGCACACTGGAGTGGTAACGCTTGGGGGTGGCTTCACGCAAAGGCGCCAAGGGGCTGCAAAGGACGCCAAGAAATCAAATCTCAAATTGTCTAAGGTCAATCGATCGAAAGAATCTGATAGACTTCTAGTGGACGAGATCGCCCAGTATGCCCACTAGGTTTTCCGAAGAACACATTGAGCTGATCCGGATGATCCCCTTGGACCGCCTCGGCGTGTTGCCCTCCGCCCCGGAATGGAGCAAACAATTCTGGTTCCGGTATTTTTGGCAGGAAGCAATTGCCCGGCCGTCGGAATTCAGGGCTCAATCGGACCAGATTCTGGATTTCTTCAACGAAACGTTCTTTCTTCCGGAACGCTGGAATCAGGAAGACCAATCCTTCGATTCCGACGAACTGAAGGTGCGGGAGGATAACGTTCTGATTTATAAATCGGGCGGCCCAGGCGCCCGTCATCCGCGATTTCGAGCCAAGAGGGGCGAGGTCTGGAATTCGATCGGTAACGAATCGTTGTTGAGGATTCTTACGGCGCTTCTGCATGCCGGATTCACCCGTATCCGGGTGGCGAATATGGGGCATGGCAAACCCCAGGATAGTTCCATCACTTTCGCGGCGAACAGTCATTCGGTGCAATCCGACGGCCCTGTTTATAAGTTCGATATCGGCTGGCGGGGAGACCGGCGAACACTGCATGAAATCAGCCAGGCCGGAGGCTTCCTGTGCAGAGCCGAATCCGACTACCAGGGCTTTGCCGCCCGATGTAACCTGCGCGAGGATTGGCATCCTTTTAACGACCAACAGACTCGCGCCGACTACTGGTATCGCGAGGGCCAGTCCGACAACTGCCTGCACACGACGGTAAGTATCGCGCTCGAATTTCAGACAGCGGCTACTTTTCCGCTGGCGGAACATAAGCTCAAGTACCTGAGCGGACACGCTCCGGCTACCCTCCAGGATGCGCAGCAACTTTCGAAGGCGGAAGCGCCGCTAAAGGCGATCGGCATATCCGCGGATGGGCGCGACACGATCTATCGCTTTGCGGACCGGCAGCAGCTTTATATGGTGATCATCGATTCGGAGTGCTTCGACACGCGAAAACAACAGAAGGAAAAATTCCCCGAAATCGCGGTGAAACAGTTGCCGGCCACCCGAATCATGGCCTGTGTTTCCTTTGTTCGGGTGTTTCATGGCAGTGAAGACGACCAGGGATTTACGGCCCTTTGCGATCGGGCCCGATGCACCGCTCCAACGCTGGACCGCTGCATCGCGGTGTGCTCGGACAGGGCTTTGGGGACGCTTCTTTACCGGCGGGTGCAGCAGGCGTACGACGACACTTGCAACTCGATGCCCTTCGGCACGAAATGGACGCCGTCGGGCGCCGCTACCGGGATGATGAAGCCTCGGCTCATGGCCGGCAGAGCAGCCGCGACGGTGTACACGGTCAAGGAACTTGGCGGAAACGCGTTTTGGCCCTGAGCCTTGCCGGGAACCGATGGCGCAAGGCGGCCACGCCAAACAGGCTCGCCCAAACCTAAAAAGGCCCTTCTGTTTTGCTCCCGGTTCTACGGATCGTTCCTTTTATCGTTGGCTTTCCCTCACGCTATGGTCATTCTACTGTAAGCCGAAAAGATCGTTAGGCCAATTCCATCCGTTTTGCACAGGTATGGTTGAGGAGTGAACACAGACTATGAAAACCAAAACGATTGGGTTGATTGCGTATGCCTGACGGCGGCCACGGCATCCGCGCAGAACTTTATGGAATATGAGTTGGGGCGTCGGCGGGAGTCGTCGAGGTCGTCACGATTGCGAACCTGGCGCCGAATTGCAATCGCGAGACCCGGCAGCACCAGCCCGGTCTGCCGCCTTTTGGAGGCGGGCGCTGAGGAAAGTGGCGCCGCCCCGACCTGCCAAAGCCTGGAATGGCCTCGGGAGCGTCTGGTTAAAGGATCTCGCGGTTAGCCGCGGTTCGGTTTCAGCGGCCGCGCAACGCGGGCGGCGCGGGCCCGCAGACGCTGCTCGCGCTGCCGCAAGCCGGCGGAATCTTCCAGCTCGAGCGCGCTATGGGTCATCTCGAGCGCCATGGCATAATTCCGCTCGCGGTGTTCGTAATGGATCGCGAGTTCCCGCAAGGCGCGCGCGCGATATGCGTTCCGGCAAGTGGCCAGTTCCGTAAACAGGGCCAGCGCGGCATCCGATTGTCCCATGCGTTTTTCCAGCGTGCCGATATCCCAAAGCGTTCGGAACAGCAGATCGTCCGGCAAGCCCAGATCCACCGCGCGCCGCAGCAGGCGCAACGCCTCCGCCTGCCGGCCGGCTTGCAGAACCCAGCGCGCCAGTCCGATCACGTCCGCACCGTGCCGGAAGGCGGTCTCCTCCGGCGCGCGAAAGGCGAATGGCACGATCGCCGTCAGGCACGCCAGCGACAGAATGTCGATGGCATTGTGATGGAACACGGGCACCAGCCGGAAAGCCTGTTGGGTGCGCAGATATTCGAAGTAGTAATACGGGATCATCTCGCCTGGCAGGTCGCCCTGGCGTTCGACGCCCAGAATCCGGTTCTCCAATTCCACCAGCCGGCAACTTTCCAGCCGCAGTTTCCATAGCCGCCGCGCGCCGAACAGCAGATCCAGGTGCGCCAGCCGCTCAAAAGGATGCCGCGCGCGCGCCATGCGGAAACGCGTCTCCAGCAAGGGTTGATCGTAGGTCTTGCCGTTGTAAGTGATCAGCACATCGAACTGCGCGAGATGCTCTGACAGGCGCCGGAGCAGGGAAGCTTCCTCGCCGTAGTCGCGCATGAAGAACTGCCGCAGGCGGAATCCCGCGGGCTCGATGTTGCCGACGCCGATCAGAAAAGCGTAAGTGCCCGTGCCTCCCGCCAGGCCCGTGGTCTCGGTATCGAGAAACGCCCACTTGGTGGGATGGGAGGAGGCGATGGCGCCATCGGAAAGCGAATCCAGAAGGTCCGCCGGCAGTTCGTGCAGGTTCGAGATATCCATGCTCCCATGGCGGCGGTGACGCTCGAAAAGCTTCTCTGTCTCGAAGTGCTGGCCGAGCGCTGTGTGCACTACCTCACCGCTGATGAGTTCCTCGACAAAGTAGCGGGCAGGGGCGATCGGCTGCGGATGATCGTACAGGGGCGCGGTCTTTGGACTGGCGCCCTGGCCATTGCCGGTCCACTTCCTGTCGATGCGCGCGATGTGCCGCCGGAGCGCCGCGAGCTGTTCCTGAATATCCTCCACCATTCGCCTTTTATTTGCCTATCATAGACCCAATCGGCGCGCGGTTCAAGGTACCATAGCTTGGAATTGTGAAAAGGACGCGCCTCTTCTTCCTGACGCTGTTCGCGCTGGTGCTGGCGGCGCGCCTCTGCCATCTCGATATCTTGTGGGCCGAAGAAACCCTGCCGCTGGCGGCCGCGCGGCAGATGTTGCACGGCAAGGCGCTGTATCGCGATATCTGGTTCGACAAGCCGCCGCTGCTGGCTTGGACCTACCTCGCTTGGGGCGCGCGCGACGGCTTCCCGCTGAGGCTGGCGGGTGCGCTCTATGCGCTGCTGGCCTGCTGGGTGGCCTGGCGCTTCGCACACGAGCTTTGGGGCCGCCGGGAGGCGTTCTGGGCGGCGGGCCTGCTGGCTTTTTACCTGATCTTCGATATTCCCTCGGCGGTGACCCCGCTGGCCGCCGACCTATTGATGCTGGCGCCGCACATGGCCGCGGTCTGGCTAGCCTGGCGTGGCCGCGCCTTTTGGAGCGGGATACTGGCCGGGATCGCTTTTCTGGTGAATGCCAAGGGCGTCTTCGTCCTGGCGGCCTGCGCCATCTGGGACGTGCGCGCGCTGCCCATGCTGCTGGCCGGATTTGCCATTCCCAACGCGCTGGCGGCAGCCTTGCTATGGAACCAGGGTGCGCTCGGCCCATACTACGAGCAAGTCTGGCAGTGGGGGCGCCGTTACGTGGCAGCGGCGACGCCTGCCGCCGGCCTGTTCCGCACCGCGCACTGGCTGGGCTTTCATGCGCCTATCGCGATCGCCGGGTTGTGGTTCTGGTGGCGCGATCCCAAGGCGGATCGCCTGCGTTGGGCGGTCTGGGCCGCTCTCGCCGGGGTCGCGGTGGCCGCCGGCGGGCGATTCTTTCCGCGCTACTATTTCCAGCTTCTGCCGCTGGCCGCGCTGGCCGGCGCGCGCGGATTCGCGCTGCTGGGCGGCCGCCGCGCGCTGGCCCTCGGTGCGCTGCTGCTGGTCCCGATGGTACGGTTCGGACCGCGTTATGCGCTGCTGGCGCGCGACCTGGTGGAAGGGCGACCCTCGCGCTGGGCGGATCTGGCCATGGACCGCGACAGCCGTAACGCCGCCCGGTTTGCGCGCCCATTCAGTGCGCCCGGCGATACGCTCTTCGTATGGGGCTTTCGGCCGGAGTTATATGTCTACACAGGACTTCCCGCCGCCACAAGGTACCTGGATTCGCAACCGCTGACGGGCGTCCCCGCCGACCGCCATCTGACCGAGTGGCAGCCGGTGGAAGGCGAAGCCACGGCCGCGCGCCGCGCCGAACTGGCCCGCTCTCACCCCGCGATCGTCATGGACGGCCTGGGGCCGATCAATCCGCGCCTGGCGATCGGCGCATACGCCGATCTGGGCCCATGGCTGGCCCAATACCGGGAGGTGGCCCGCACCGATCTGACCGTGATTTACATCCGGAAATGAGCGGCCGATCGGCAGCTACTCGGTCAACAGCCGTTTGTAGATCGCCCAAAGACGCGGGTAGTCGAGGTCCAGCATCACCCGCACCGGCGTGGCTTCCGGCGCCAGCTTGCGATCCAGCGGAACGGTTGCGCCGTAGGTCTTGCCAAAGTGGGTGTCGATATCCAGCCAGGACGTCTCGAAGCGGGTCACCCAGCCCGTATCGAGCAGCCATGCGGCGGCCAATTCGTCCCAAAGGAAGCCACTGGCCGACGGATTCTTGTGGAAGCCGGGATAGCGCTTGCCGTAATCTTCTTCGTAACGCCGGGTGAGCGGTGTTTGGGTCGCGATAATCTCGTCGAAACGGGCCTTGTTCAGCACCGCATGATTGCAGATATCCAGCGGGAACATGACCTTCTCCGGGATGCGCGACCGAAAAACGGCCTGCGCCGCTTCCGGATCGAACCAGAAGTTGAACTCCGCCGCTGCGGAAGCGTTGCCGGGCACGTGCACGTTGCCTCCCATGAAGACGATGCGCCGGATCTTCCCTTCCAGATCCGGATGCAGCCGTAGAAGCATGGCGACATTGGTCATCGGGCCGAGCGCGAGGATGGTAACCTGGCCGGGATTTTGCGCGATGGTGTCGGCGAGCACATCGAGCGCCGAGCGGCTTTGAAAGCGGCGCGATTTTGAGCGGTCTGTCGAATGCGCCCGCGAACTCCAGGGGCGCTTCAAGTTTGGCCATGGCGGCCGAATGGATGAGCGGCATCTGCGCGCCCACATACGGTTTGATTTCGGAACGGCCGAGCAGGCCCAGGATCTCCGTCAGGAATTCGGCGCTCTCCGCGGCCCAGACATTGCCTGAAACCGCCGTGATGGCCGATACCTGCACCTTCGCGGGACTGCGCAGCACCATGGCCAGCGCGGCGCCATCGTCACCGAAGAAGCCGCAGTCGGTATCGAAGACGATTTTATCGGGGGCAGGCGGTGCGGCGGCGAGCAACAGCAGCGGCCATAGGGTCATACAGCCATTATGGACCTGCTTGCAGCCGCGCAGCGCGAGCGCGCTCAGCGTCCGATCACGATCCCCACGGCGGAGGGCTGCACATCCAGCCGCTCGATGCGGTGGCCCAGTTCGAAGGGCTCGCCGACCTTGGCGTTCGGGTAGGCCTGCATCACGTAGTTGTGAATCAGGAAATCGAGCAAACGGCCCTCGATGGTGACGCCCGAGATCTCCACCTGCTGCACGTCAACCGTGGCTGTGCCGCCCGACGACCGGATGCGTGCGGTGATGGTGACGGGGCGCTCGCCATCCAGCAGATAAGCCATGATGGGCCCGGACGTCTTCCCCTCGGCGCGGCGCAGTTTACCGAAGTCGATGAGGGCGGTGGCGGTAGCGGTGCCGGGTCCCAACTCAAGGCGCGGATCGCGGACTCCGCCGGGCGCCACGGACGCGACTTCCTGCCGGGCATAGGCGTTCAGCTCGGCGGGCGTCAGCACGACGCGCGAGCCGGGTTTCAGGCTGTCGTGCTCGATCAGCGAAACCTTGTGGACGACCGCCTGGTAGTCCGTTGAAGCGCTGGGAAGCAGCGGCACGGCCAGCGCGGCCAGTACCGCCAGGATTCGTCGGCCCATACCAGTCTGACGCCGAAGGCCAGGTATTCGTTGCCCATGCCGTGCTACGCGTCGGGGCAAGGCACCCACCCCGGCTGTGGAAAACGACGCAATGGAGGTTTGCGCGGCCTTTGAATGCCTATACATACGGCGTGGCGACGGGCGTGCAACTGCCGCGCCGGAAGGTAGACCCGTATGCATACGTTCAGCCCGGATGTGCTTGTATGGAGCAGTTTTGTCCTGCTGGCGCTGGTGGCAGTGCTGGCACTCGTTTTCGGCCGCGCTTACCTGAAGTACCGCGGCGATCGCGTGATTACCTGCCCGGAAAACCATCGGCCGGCCGGCGTGGTGGTGGATACCGGACATGTGCTCCTGAAGACGTTGGAAGGTAAGACCGATCTGCGGCTCAGGTCCTGTTCGCGATGGCCGGAACGCCGGGATTGCGGTCAGGAGTGCCTGCGGCAGATCGAAACGGCTCCCGAAGACTGCCTGGTCCGCAATATCCTGACCCAGTGGTACCAGGGGAAGAATTGCGCCATCTGCGGCAAGGCGTTTGAGGAGATACATTGGGCCGACAACGAGCCCGCCCTGCTGAACTCAGAACATCGCACGGTCGAATGGCATGACGTGCCGGCGGCCGAGATACCGGACGTTCTGGCTTCGCACCAGCCGGTATGTTGGAACTGCCACGTCGTGAACCGGCTGGTTGGGGAGCATCCGGAACTGGTCGTGGACCGCGCACGGCACGTCTAGCGGACGGATCTTCTCGTACTCCCGGCACGAATATTCGTTGGACACATGTATCGATCCGATGTATTTTGAAGTTAGATTCCTGTCCCGAATGGAGATTAACTCGCGATGAAAACGCCGCCGGTCGTGTCGCAGCAGGATTGGGAAGCTGCACGCCAGCAACTGCTCGCGAAGGAAAAAGCCTTCACCCATTCCCGAGACGCGCTGGCCGCCGAACGCCGGCGGATGCCTTGGGTTGAGGTGGACAAGAAGTACGAGTTCGACGGACCGCGGGGCAGGGTCGGCCTGCGTGATTTGTTCGAAGGCCGCCGTCAGTTGATCGTGTATCGCGCCTTCTTCGAGCCCGGGGTGTTCGGCTGGCCCGAGCACGCCTGCCGGGGCTGCTCCCTGGGCGCCGATCAGGTCTCCCACCTGTCCCATCTGAACGCGCGCGATACCACGCTGGCCTACGCCTCACGCGCGCCGCAGGCGGATATCGCGCGCCTGAAGGCCCGGATGGGCTGGGAGATGCCCTGGTACACCATGACCGACAGCTTCGACAAAGACTTCGGCGTGGACGAGTGGCACGGCCACAACGTCTTCTTCCGCGATGGCGAGCGCGTGTTCCGCACGTACTTCATTAACAGTCGCGGCGACGAGGCCATGGGGAGTATCTGGAGCTATCTGGACATCACGCCGCTCGGCCGTCAGGAGACTTGGGAGGACTCGCCGGAGGGTTACCCCCAGACCCCGCCGTACAAGTGGTGGAACTGGCACGACAGCTACGCCGCCGAGGCCGCGCCCGACCCGCAGTGGGTGGACATTATCACCGACCCGGCGGGGGCCGCCTTGCGCAGGCGGGATGCAGAGGCGAAGGGGAAGTAAGGAAGGGAAAAATTGTGGGGCGGGCTATCCAGCCCGCAGCCGGCTTTCAGCCGGCTTGCCCGCCCTCCTGTCTTCCCACTGTCTTCGTAATTCGATAAAATAATAAACGGTCGATCGGAGGGTGAACGCATGGCAATGCAAGTTTGCATGGGAGCCTCGATGATGTGCACATTCGGCGCGGCGCCGAGCTCCCTGGTGGTGCTGCCGGTAAACAAGACGTTTACCAGCGAGGTGCCGGACGCCAACATCATGGACCACGTGCCGATGGAGAACATTATGCCATTCGGCGTGTGCATGTCTATCGCAAACCCGGAGGTAGCCTCGGCGACCGCCGCTGCCCTGGGCGTGCTCACGCCCATGCCCTGTATCCCGAATACTCCGGCGCCATGGGTTCCGGGCGCGCCTACGGTGCTGCTGGGAAATATGCCGACCCTGGACAACACATCCGAACTCATGTGTATCTGGGGCGGCGTGATCACCTTTGTCACACCTGGCGAATTTACCGTAATGGTGCCGTAAGAGGCGGCCTTTCAGGTCGTGGCCTGACTGTCGGTGGACCAATCCGACGGGTCGGGCGGATTCCCGCTATCGGTGTTTCCGCTATCGCCCGATGCCACCTGGCCTGAGCTGTCGGCGGTACTGGAATCCGTGGACTGGCTGCCGCCGTCGGAGCTATCCGCGACAGTCTGGCTTGGCGGCGGAAAATCGCCCGGCGCGCTGACGCAGCCCAAACTAATGAGCAGCATCTGCTCGATGATGTTCCGCACATCGGTGCTTGACGGACCGAATGCGGCGGCGTGGTCTACGCCGGTCACCTGGACCTGCTTCTTGCTGCGGTCCATGATCAACTCATGGCCGGTCACGTCGGTGGATGTTTCGGCCGCGGAAAAGAGGGCGCTCGCGCTGGTCCCCGGAACCGTGCCGTCGCCTTCGGCGCGCCGCTGCATCTGGACACTGGCCGCGCCGCCCAGAACAACGCCGCCGGCAGTTGCGGTGTTGAAGCGGACGGCCATATCGGTGGTCAAGCCGGTGCTGTAGATCGCCCAAGTATTGGCGTGCTTCCAAAGGCCCAGCCCGGCGTGGAAAGTGTCGGATTCCGACATGCGCGCTCTCAGATCCGTTAGCGGCGTGGGAGTGACTTTGGTGAGTACGCCGGCCACCGACCACCAGACATTGGGAGGCTCCGTTGCCGACAGATACCAGGGGAACATGGGGCCGTTCCAGGCTGTCGCGGGCGTCACGCGATCGTCCCACAACCAGTCCACGCCGCCGGTGTCCCGATAATTATTATTCGGGATTAATTCGCAGGGCCCGCGCAGACCGCTGAGCACGGTGGCGAAGTCGCGCGCGTTGGTGCCTTGAATCCAGGACAGCGCCTGGCCGCCGTCGATGGACTTAATCGCGCCGGTGTACATCCGCCGGTAAAATACCGCGGCGCCCGTGGCAGGCTGCACTACGTGGATCACACCCGACAGTTTGCCCGCATTTCCGGAGGACTGCAGACATGAGCGGCACACGATGCCGCCCATACTGTGGCTGATCAGGATAAAGTTCTCGGCGGTCTCCTGCGCCAGGATAGTCGTAATCTGCGTATCGAGGGCGTTGCCCGAGTCCTTGTTGCTCTGCCGCCAATCGTAACCGACGGCGTAGACGGGGCAGGTCGCGCATAAAGTACTAAGCCCTACCAGGTGCCGCAAGAAGTCCACGTAGAAGCCGGAGGCGACGCCCGCATAGCCGTGTTGTGTCTCCGCGGCGGACAGGCCGCTGTTGCTGGTCATCACGGTGGCAGGCGCGCGAAAGCCCATTTCCTGGCGCGCCTTCTCCGCGGAAATGCGCACCCAGTGAAACATCGCCCAGGAGCTATCCGGGTCCCAGTCCTCGTTAACATTGGGGAAGTGGAGCCGGCTGCCCATCACGCCGGGCACAAAGATGATCGGCACTTTGCGCGTACTGAGTATGTTGCTGCCTTGCTTGACGACCAATGCCATAGTTCACCTGGAAGGTTGCACGCTCTCGATTAGCTTTTGAAAGGCCGTTTCCATCTCTGTCGATCCCGCCGGGGCGCGCCCGGCTATATGTACGACGATGCCGCCGGCGAGGGTCAGATGCGCGCGGCGGACCTCTTCCTGCGGCGGGGCGCCGGGATCGTGGGATGTGACTGAGTAAGTCAAAATCGGGCCTTCCGCAGTGGCACTGCGGAAGTAGGTTTGCTGGGTCTCGCCGAGTTCGGCTCCACGCGCGGAATCCTGGGCTTTCTCCGCGGCCTCGGAGGGAGGGCGGTTGGCCGGATCGTTCGCGTATGCGCTCAGCACCAGGGTGGCTCCGTCCTTGGCGGCGAACTGGTAGGTGGGTGGCGGCGCCAGGGCGGCCGGCACATCCAGACTCATACGCTCGGCCCATCGCCTGACAAAATCGGGAGGCGAAGAAGACGGCGGCTCTTTGCGCGCGGGCACCACGCTGCTCAGAATGTGCGCGAAGCGCTCCGCGGCTTTTTCGTCGTCCGCCAGGGCCGCATAGGAAATCTGCAGATAAGTGTCGGGCATGGGAAGGGCGACTGCCCAGCGCTCCCGATAGGAAACGCCGGCGTCCTCGAACGTGAACCACAGCATGCGGCCCGGCAGGCCATCCACACGCGTATCTTGTTCGCCTTCCACTTTCACGGGAGCCGGAACCATCTCCAGGTTGTCCCGCCGGGTGGCCAGCAGCGAATGCAGATCGCGGGCCTCGGGCGGCCGCGCGCCGAAAGTGACCGTGAGCAATTCCTGTCTCTTGCGGTCCTTAAAGGTGTAGTTCGTTATATCCTCGAAGCCTTGCGGGGCCTCGAAACTGAATCGGTTGACACTAATACGCATGGGTTCCTCTTCCGCGTGCGGCGGCGGCCCGGATCGCCGGCCCGCCTGGCCGGGTAGTCCGGCGCACAGCAACAGGCAGGCGACGGCGGACCTGAATAACGGCTGTTCCAAATGGCCTCACGGTACGGACGGGTCAGCTCCCGGCCGCGGTTTTAAGGGCGTCCTTGGTCGGTTGGTCGGCCTGGCCGCTCTGCGTCAGGTTATTGCTCTTCTGAAATCCCGCCAGCGCCCTGGTGGTCGCATCGTCCAGGTTTCCCGTGATATCGCCATTGTAGAAGCCCAGATTCTTTAAGCGGCCCTGGATTCCGCTGACCTCGTCCACGGGGTCCAGACACCCCAGATTCAGGGGATATTGGTCGCCCGTGTCCGGAAGCGTCAGATTGCCCTGCTTCGCGTCCGGCGAGATAGGTACTTCAAGCGATCCATCGCCGCCGGTCATGCCCTGGGTGGTTTTACCGTCGATCGTCACGATGTACTTCACATTGGCGCGAGGCTGCCCGTTATTCAGCAACTTCAGTTTGAGCTTGGCGGGAACTCCTTTCAACGTATAACTGTGGGTCTGATCGTGGGCCGCATTGTCCTGTTTGACCGTCTTGTCGGGAATGAAGACCACATCCCCGGGAAACAGGACGTTCTGGTCCTGGCGCTTGGCCTTCAAGGCCGCATTGTTCGCGTGATTCCAAATGGTATCCGGAGCGAATCCGAATTGCATCGCGATGCTGTTGATGCAGTCTCCCTGCTGCGCAGTGTAGTTCGGCATAGGCTTCTATCCCCAGGCGTCCTGGTCCCGATTGGGGAACGTCACTTGGGAGGAACCCGGATCGAGATTCGTCACTTTGGCGGATCCCTTGTCGTCCGTGGTGCCTTCGGAAACCGTACCGTCCGGGTGCACAATCCGGTAAGGTTCGCCGGTAATCGGGCTGCCGTCTTCTCCGGAAAGCTGGATGGCGACGAAATGCGTCTTGTCCTGATTGTCGGGCGAATTGGGATCGTGCGCGGGTGCATTCGAGGCGGGCGACTGCGCCGGGGGCGGGTCGCTGTACATGGTTGCCGGGGGGGGCGGCGGCGGGGCCGCCGCGGCCGCCGGCGAGGCAGCGGCCGGGGCGGAAGCCGGACTAATGTCTGTCAGCGACATGCTGACGGGTGTAGCCGCCGTGCCGGGCGTGACCGTGGTGGTCTGCCCCGGACCGGTATCCGACGCATTGGTCGCGTCGGTCGGCGACAACGGCGAGACCAAAGATCCGGGGCTGCCCGAAAGGGCCGCCCCGCCGCTGTTGATCTGCACCAGGGTGCCGAAGATGGTTACGCCGCTGGAATCGATCGTAATGAAATTGCCTCCGACACTGAGGGTCAGCCCGGTCGAGGCTTCGATCACCACCTGCATGGCCTTCAGGTAGAGATTCTGGGTCACCTGGCTCGAATGATTGCCGCTAAACTGTTCGATCACGTCGCCGGTTACGGCCAACGAGTGCGAGCCGGTAATCGAAATCGCTTCTTTGCCGCTAATGGTCAGGTGGTGATCGCGGCCGATTTTCTCAATGTGGTCGCGCGTCAAATCCAGGTGGCTGTCGCGGCCTGTTTTCTCGAGTTTGTCGCGCACGATCACCAGGTGGCGGTCCTCGCCGATCCACTCCCTGCGATCGTTCAGGATTTTCATATCCATGTCTTTCTGGCCATGGATGAAGATCTGCTCGCTGCCCTTATTGTCTTCGAAGCGGAGCTCGTTGAAACCGCCGCCGCCTTTGCTGCTCATCGATTTCCAGGTGCTTTGGGTCTGGTTATCCGGCAGCGTATAGGGCGGCATCTGGTTGGCGTTGTAGACCGACCCGGTGATCAGGGGCTGGTCGGGATCGCCTTCGAGAAAGCTGACGACTACTTCCTGGCCGATGCGGGGAATGCAGATAAAACCCCACTGGTTGCCGGCCCACCCTTGCGCCACGCGGATCCAGCACGAGCTATTCTCGTCGCTGACGCCGATGCGGTCCCAGGGAAATTGCACGATCACGCGCCCGTACTGATCGGTCCAGATTTCTTCGCTGGACTTCCCGACGACCATGGCCGTCTGGGTGCCCTCGATCACCGGCTTGCGCGCCCGCCGGGCCGGACGGAAGGGCACGGAATTGGGAATGGCCTCGAAGCGATTCCGGTACTCGTAGGGATCTACGACCTTGTTGGATTGGTAACTGGTATTGCGCCCGTGGTGCTCCACCGACAGCAGCGTGTAGTCCATGTTGGCGCTGCTGGCGTAATAACCGCTGAGGGTGAAGGTGAAGCCGCTCTGGAAGTTCATGCAGTTACTTTCGCCGCGCACCGTGGCGTTGCCGACTTCGAATTCCTCCAGCCGGATCTTGGCGTATCGGCTGCCATCGTCGGCGGTCGAATACTTTCCGGGATAATCGTAAGACTCACCGGGCTGCTTGCTGGCGAGCGTGGAAAGAAGACTGAAATTGGGCTTGGTGAAATCGTAGTCGTTCAGCGTGGCGGTGCCGGTTTGCACGCGGCACTCGGACTCCATGGAAAAGACAATATCGTTATCCTGAGTGGCTCCCCCGGCGGCCATGAAGGCGGCAGTTGAACTGGTTGGGACACGCGGCGAAGGCGCTGGGATCGTCCGCCAGCACCAGCGTGTGCTTGTCCGGCGTGTGCTCAAAGAAATAGAAGATGCCTTCCTCTTCGAGCAGCCGGGAGACAAAGTTGAAATCGGTCTCGCGGTACTGCACGCAGTAAACGCGGGGATTATACGTGCCGGTCAGGCGCGACTCGAAATCGGAGAAACCGCGGTTCTGGAAGACCTGTTCGACGATGTCCGGCACGCTCAGGTTCTGGAAGATGTGGCAATCTGAGAATAAGTTCAGAAACCAGAACCACGGGACCATTTCGATCTCGTAGGCGGCCATCCCATCCGAGCCGAATTCGAGCAGCTTCACCCTGTTGATATTGCCGTGGATGTCGCGCTCCGCATCGCTCGACAAACTCAGCGACAACACCACCGGACCGTTCAGCAGGCTCTGCATGTCCACGTTGGGGTCGGGACTGAGCACCCGCAGGAGGAAGCGGAAAGGATCCGACACCCGCTCGACGCCCACAAAGCTATCCAGCAGCAGGGTGTCGGCGCCGAGCGATGTACTTACGCGAAATGGCCGTTCAATTTGAGTAGGTGCTGCGGCCATGCCTGGTTATCTCCCTATAGCGCGTTGCGCCTCGTTTACGAGTAAATAAACGATCCATCTTCGGCGATGCCGACGTGGATCGACTCCGGCTTCAGCCCTTCGGCGATACGGCCCAATAACTGCCGCGAAATGTCGGGCAGCAGGGTATTCGTAAGAATATTATCCACGTTTCGCGCGCCGCTTTCCACCTCGGTGCAGCGGCGGGCCACTTCCTCGATCATGGCCGGATCGTAGGTCAGATCGATGCGGTGGGTTTCCTTCAGACGGCGTTGAATTTTGGCGAGTTTCAACACCACGATCTTCTTCAGGTTTTCGTCCCGGATGGGGAAGTAAGGGATGACCACCAGGCGGCCCAGGAAGGCGGGCTTGAAGATCTTATTTAATTCCGGCTTGAGGGCGTTCACCAGGCCGGTGGAACCGGGCATCGTTTCGGGATCCGCGCAAAGCTTCATGAGCGTATCGGTGCCGGCGTTTGAAGTCAGAATAATGATGGTGTTCTTGAAGTCGATCAGGCGGCCTTCGCCATCCTCCATCATGCCTTTGTCGAAGACCTGGAAGAACAGTTCCAGCACGTCGGGATGGGCCTTTTCTACTTCGTCCAGGAGCACCACGGCGTAAGGGCGGCGGCGCACGGCTTCGGTGAGCACGCCGCCTTCGCCGTAGCCGACATAGCCGGGGGGCGATCCCTTCAACGTGGAGACCGTATGGGCCTCCTGGAACTCCGACATATTAATCGTAATCAGGTTATGCTCGCCGCCGAATAAGAGATCGGAGAGCGCCAGCGCGGTCTCGGTCTTGCCGACGCCGCTGGGGCCGACCAGGAGGAACGTGCCGACCGGCTTGATAGGATCGTCCAGCCCGGCGCGGGCCGTGCGAATACGGTGACTGATGGCCTCCAGCGCGTGCGATTGGCCAATGACCCGCGCACCGAGGTGGGATTCCAGTTTCAGCACGGTGGCGATCTCGTCTTTCAGCATCTTGCCGACGGGAATGCCGGTCCAGCCGGAGATCACTTCTCCGACGAGCTGCGAATCCACGCAAACCCGCATTAAGGGCGTCTCACCCTGGATGGATCCGAGCTCAGTATTGAGCTGGTCCAGTTCCGCGCGCAGGGCGGCGCCATCGAAAGCGGGCGCGGGCGCCGCGGCGGCAGCCGATGCAGTGGCCGTTGCGGCAGGCGCGGCGGCGGTGGCCGCGGCAGCTTGTGGAGGTGTGGCCGTGCCCGTCTCGAGCTGGGTCCGGATTTCGCGGATACGGGATACCAGGCCGCGCTCCTTTTCCCAACGGGCGTTCAATTCCGTCAGGCTGGCCTGGGTGGCAGCCTTCTGTGTCTCAATGGCGGCGAGGCGCTCGGTGTGATCCACGCCCACGGCCGCCTCCCGCCGCAGAATGCGCTCCTGCACTTCCAGGTCGTCCAGAGTACGCATGGCGTCCTCGATGGGACCCGGGGTGGCATTCTGGCCGAGCGACAGGCGCGCGCAGGTGGTGTCGAGCACGCTGACCGCCTTGTCCGGCAACTGGCGATCCGGCAGGTAGCGGTGCGAAAGCTTGACGGCCGCGGCCAGCCCTTCGTCCAGGATGCGCACGTTGTGGTGCTTCTCCAACGCCGGCACCACGCCGCGCATCATCAACTGGCAGGCCGTCTCGGTGGGCTCTTCCACTTTCACCAACTGGAAGCGGCGCGCCAGGGCGGGGTCCTTCTCGAAGTACTTTTTGTATTCCGACCAGGTGGTGGCGGCGATGGTCCGCAACTCGCCGCGCGCCAGAGCCGGCTTCAGTAGATTGGCCGCGTCGTTCTGGCCCGCCTGGCCGCCCGCGCCGATCATGGTGTGGGCCTCGTCGATGAACAGAATAATTGGGGTGGGCGAGTTCTTCACTTCCGCGATCAGGCTTTTCAAGCGGTTTTCGAATTCGCCTTTGACGCCGGCGCCGGCCTGTAGCAGTGCCAGGTCCAACGTACGTACCTCGACGTTCTTCAGCACCGGCGGGACGTCTCCCTGCACGATGCGCATCGCGAATCCTTCGACCACGGCGGTCTTGCCGACGCCCGCCTCGCCTACCAGAATCGGGTTATTCTGGCGGCGGCGGGTCAGGATGTCCACTACCTGGCGGATTTCGAAATCGCGCGCCAGCACCGGATCGATCTTGCCGGCGCGGGCATTCCCGGTCAGATTGATGGTGAATTGGTCGAGATTGGGGGTCTTGCCTCCCACGGGCCGCGGGGCGCCGCCGCTATCCGGCGCGGCGGCCTGGGCAGCCGTGGATTCTTCGCTGGAGGATTCGACGATCTGCAGGAAATCTTTGCGCAGGCTGTCGGCGTTGATCTTCTGGAATTCGCGGCTGGTCTCGCGCATCATGCGCGACAGGTCTTCGTCGACGGCCAGCGCCAGGATGGTGAAGCCCGAGCGCACCTGCGTAGCGCCATAATCGACGGACCCCAGCGTCCAGGCCTCCTGCAGCATATTGCGCAGGGTGGGGCTCAGCGCCGGGTTGCGGGCGTTGCCCGATTTGAGCTTGTCCAGACTGCGGGTCAGCTCGGCGGCCAGGCGCGATTTATCCACTTCGAAGTGCTTCAGGATCGCCGCCAGATCGTCGCTTGACGAATCCAGCAGCTTCATCAGGTAGTGCTCCACCTCCACGTCGTAGTGCGTACGCGAGAGGCACAGGCCGGCCGCGGCCTCCAGCGCATTTCGCGTGGTGTCGTTCAATTTTCCGATTAAAGCCCTAAGATTGACTGCCATGTTATTCCTTTTCCGGAGCAAATGCTGCCCCGGCGCTCTAATTTAGCAACAAAACCGTATCGCCCGGGTCGCGCCCGAAGGCAGGCCCGGACTTGATCCAACTGAACCAGCCCAGAAGCGGCGCGCGGGCGCCGTCCCCACGCAATTCGCAGGACGGCACGTCGTCGTGCTTCAGCACCAGTTGCACCTCAAACTCGATCTCCCCGCCGCTGAAGAATGCCGTGATGGCGCGCAATGGCTCCCAGGCGTCTCCGACGGGCAGGAAGGACAGATATTGACTCGCCGTCAGCGGTCCAAGCTTGATCCGCGCGCGCGATTGCTGCTCCCAGATCTCGTCCCCGGCGATGGCCCCCAGCCCCAGTTGATCCGAGTAGCGCACCCCGCCTTCCATGCGGCACTGGTTGGAGGACTCGAGCGCGCGCCACGTGCCAATGAACTGCTCCACCTTCACCGGCACGTTGAAATAATCGCACAGCACCTGCTCCAGCGCCGCCGCGGACCGCGTTTGCATGGAGAGGAGACCGCAATAGAACAAGAGCGATTCGTCGGCCACCGCCTGGCGTTTCTCGAGGCCGCGCGTGCCCAGCCCCACGAAACTCATCAGGTAACGCGAAAAGCGATCCTGCTTCTCGCGCTCGTAGGTGACGAAGAACCGGTATTTCTCCCAGGCGTGATAAAAGAGGGAGATCATCCGATGATTGAAGAGGTCGAAGAACTCCTCGGCCGTATAATCTTTGAGCCGGTTGCGATCCCGAATCAGTTCCGTGTAGCAATAAGGTAGGACGCCCATGGGTCCGGTGAGCCCCATGAAGTTGATCTTCATGCGCGCGGGACCGTCTTTAGACCAGTCCAGGGTCTGGATCTGGCTGGGCGGAAAAGCCAGCAGGTTATTGACGGCGAAACGCAGGACCTCGCGTTTGGGCGGACCGAAGCGGCCGACCGGCTCGCGATCCGGCATCATCCGGTGCATCAGGCGTACGGCCTGGAAGAAATCGAACCACCCCGGATGCTCGCGCAGCTCCGCGCCGAGAAAGGAACGGGTTACATCAAGATCTTGCGACCTGCTCGCGGTGGCCATTCGCGCAAGACCTCCTTTCTCTGCTGCACTCGGGCGGACAACTGGCTGAAACTATTCAACGACGCATAGAGCGCCAGAAAGTATTCGATGACGCTGGCAAACAGGTAGACCCCGCCCCCCACGAACTGTTCTTCGTCGAGTTCCAACTCGACCCAGGTGCCGCGGGCAAAAGCGATGCCTTCCTCGGAAATGACGCGCGAAAACTGCCGTTTACTTTTCAGGCCGATGATCCCCTCCACAATTTTGCTGGAGTACGCCGAAGCGGCGAAGTCGTAGAGCTTCAGGATTTCCTGGAGAGCCTCGCGGCCTTCCGAGACCAGTGACAGGTAGTTGAGCGAGAGATGCGAGATCAAGCGCCATTGCATGGCCTTGCCGAGCGGCGGCCGGATCGGCGAAGTCGGCTTGCGCAGCGCGACGATGCGCTTGATCGGCGCGCCCGTCTCCAGTTCGAAATCCCCGGCCTCGTTTCCAAACGGCAGCCGTGAGGGCAGATCCCGGTTGGTGCAAGTGGTACGCACGGTCAGGGCGTCGGTGGCCGGACGCGTGGGCTTGAACGAGAGGTCCACCAGCGCCAGGCTGATTTCGGTGCCGTCATCGTTGGGGCGCACGGAAGGCCGCCGGTTGGCGACCCAGAACGTCTGCTGGCGCTCGCGCTGCACGGAGTGGCGGAAAGAATAGAACGGCTGGTATTCGACGACCTCCTGGGCCTGCGCTTTCAGGCTGGCCACTTGGTCGATCGAGAAGATCTCCATCGCCAGGGGGCGCCGCGCGTCGGGAACCACAGGGTACTCGTATTTTTGCTGATCGAGCAGGATGGGCTCGGAGGTCTGCTGGAAGAGGTTCACCACCGGGCTGCATCCCAGGCGAAAGGAGGACGGCGCCACGCCGGTTTCGAGACGCTGGCGGCGTTCGTCGCCCTCAAAGCGCGAGAACAGAAAGATCATTTCCATACTGCGCTTGAATCCGGATGCGCAAGCCTGGCGCAGGCCGGTCACGTCTATGAAGAAGAACTTATCCACGAACGTGAAGTACTCCTGCAATAGCCGATAGCCGACGAACGAGCGCCGCGGATAAGGGAGCATGCCCTCGTCTTCTTCAAAACCGACCGGGCGCAGCGCGGAAGACGGCAGCGTGACCGCCGGCGCGCGCGAGCCGGGCGTGGTATCGCGCACCACGATTTGCACCAGATTGCAGCACAAAATCTCGTAAATGGTGTGCACCAGGGCGCCCTCGCCGTCCAGGAAGAACCGGATCTGGTCGAGTTCCAGCTTGGCGAATTCCATGTCCGGGGCATTGCACGTCAGTTCGATGCGCAAAGCTCCGGCCGCGTCGGCGGCGCGCAATGGCGGCTTCAGGCGCTCGGGAGTGGTCCATGTAGCGGAGGTAACGTGTATCGGCCAGAGTGTGGTTTCGTAGCAGGTGCGGAACTTGCACGGAACCCCATCCACGGGGCGCGAATAAAGCAAGGTTTCGCGCGGGATCAGACATCCGGTGGTGAGCTTGCCCTTTTGCGGATCCAGGTGGAACTGGGCAATCGACATGGAAGGGAGCGGCCGGATGAAGTGCGGATAGACGATGCCCAACAGTGACTCGGTGATTTCCGGAAACTCGTCGTCGATTTTCAGGTGGACGCGGGCCGCCAGAAAGGCGAACGCTTCAAGCATGCGCTCGACGTGCGGATCGTCGCACTTGGTAGGCTCCAATACCAGGCGCGAGGCGATCTTGGGATACTTCTCCGCGAACTGCGCGCCCAGTTGGCGCATGTAAGTCAGTTCGCGCTCGTAGTACAGCAGCAGATCATCCCGCATTCCGGACCTCGTAACCGCCGCTGGTCAGTTCCAGCACGGTGTCGAACGAGACGTGCTCGGGGGCCGGATCCATGACCAGCATGCCCTCGATGCGGAAGCGCAGGGTGCGGGTCGCGCCGGTGATGCCTTCCAGGGGAACGATCTTCACGTTGGCCAGGCGCGGCTCGAAGAGCTTGACCGTGCCCTGCAGGAAACGCGTCAGTTTCACGTGGTCTTTCGGGGAGTTGAGCGCGTAATGCGTGAAGTCCGGCAGACCGTAAACGTACAGCGAACGATTGACTTCCTTCAACGATTCGTCGGGCGGCACGGCGATGCGCCGGGTGTTCAGCAGCCACTCCAGGTCCCGGCGCAGACCCTCCTTCAACTGGCGCACGGACTGCGTGCGCGTGGGTATCGCTTCAACGGAAGTATCCGGCTCCGCGTCGAGGAGCCGGTCGAGCACCGGAAGCGTCACTGCGGCAGTGTAATCGTCGGCGTAGCGGGCCATGGTTTACACCGAAAACGCCTGTACCGGATCGAGGCGGCAGATGCGCTCAAAAATGCTTTGCTTGGCCTTGGCGTCGGCTTGGATCTTCTTGCTGGTCTGTAACAGGAATGCGAGCACTCCCGCCACCATTTCGCGATCCTCCCAGTCTTCCAGTTTGTAGGTTTCCACGGCCGCCGCAATATCGTCCAGCAAGGGCTGCGCGATGGTGTCCTTACCCGCGCCGATGCAGAGTTGCGCGAGTTGCAGCTTGCGTTGGAAGCGGCCCCGCCCGCTGCGCTGCCGTTCGATCTCTTTATTCAGAATCTCGAACGCCTTTTGCGGCTGCCCCTTGCGCATAGCCTCGGTGGCCAGGGCATGTGGATCGATGAATTTCTTTTGCCAGCCGGGGGATTGCGAACCATCCATCACAGGTAGGCGGGGAAAGTTCGGACGGGGGCTGGCATCCGCGGGCTCGGCGATCAGTTCGCGCAGCCAGGTTTGTGTTTCCGGATTGGCCGCCGGCGTTTCGTCCGTCAGCACGGCGTCCAGCAGCTCGGGAAGATCGCGCAGCAGCGTGCGTAACTCCGAGCGGATGGCAATGGCGATGGTGTTGTAATCGCTGCCTAATGCCGCGCAAGCTTCCACCACGAATCGCTGCAAATCGAGCCACGCGCGGCCGCAGGGCAATGCCATGACGTTCTCCGCCACTTCCAGCAAATCGGACCACCGGTTATTCATGGCCAGGGCCTTAATCTGGCGGCGGATTTCGGTGGGCGGCCCTTCCAATGCCGCCGGGTCGGAGGCGGCCCGCAGCTCACCCCAGCGCAACCCGCGCAACATCAGATAGGGCGCCGGGCTGAAGGGTTCGCGCTTGCGCAGGAATTGGGCAGCCGCGGCAACACTGCCAATAGCCGCCACGCGGTCGGCCGGCTCGGCGGAGCCTTTCATGGTGAAGGTCAGATCCATCGGGGAACCGGCCGTACCGTCCGCGGCGGCGGTCTTTCCCTCGGTGGATTCGCCGGCCGCTTCCGCGGCGGGCGCAGGAGCCTCCTCCACCGGATCCGGCTCGAACTCGCGCTTTTTCTGCAGCAAGCCATGCACGGTATGCCGGACGTCTTCCGCGCCGGTCCGCAGTTTAGAGAACGAAGGCGCAGAGTCTCCGAACTTCTCGTCGCACAGCTCGTTCAGCGTCTTCAGGGTGGCCAGGCAGGCATCCAGAGTTTTTTCCGCCTCGGCATAGAACGCCTTCGGCGTTTCCCCAAACGAGCGGTCGAAAATCTCGGGCGCCAGTTTGCCTTCTTTCAGCTTGCTTTCCCGCTCGGCTTTCTGCTCCTTGCTTTTGGCCTGATCTTCGTAAATAACGCCGCGGGAATCCTTGTGCTGGAAAAAGCTGTAACCGTCCCGGGTCAGGGCCACACCTTTGAGCGGCACATCCAACCGCGAGCCGATCCAGTCGAGGGGCATGGCCCGCAACTCCAGATCGTCTTCTTCCTTTTCGGGATAGACGGTGTCCCAGAACTGTTCCACCAGACCCTGGCAAAGGATCAACCCATCGTATAAGCCGACGAATCCGCGGGTCTTGATCAGGGATTCGGTAAGCCACGCGGCTAGCTGCAGGTCCTTGGACTGGGTGGCGATGGCTTCCAGCGTGAGCTTGATGACCGCGTTGTGATCGGCGACTTTGCGCTCGTGCTGCCAGGCGCCCTGATTGAGATCGTCGTCCTCGCGGCGGGCCTCCTTGATCTTGTCGTAGATGGGGGCGTACCGGAGGTCCTTGCCGCTGGGATTATCGCCCGGAATCGGGTTGAGGATATCTTCACGAAGAGGCATCGGAAGCGAACTCCAGCGACCTGATCTCGAGGAGCGGCACTTCCTCGCCGTCTACGACGAACATTTTCCCGCCTACCGGATATTCATGGCCCTCGCCGTCGGAAACCCACTCGGTGGTGCGTCCCAGCCAGATTGACTGGTCTTCCGACTTCCAGGAAAAGGGATACACGGCGGGAATTAGAACTTCGCCGATGTCGGTGCCCTTAAAATCAGGTCCGGTCAGGACAAAAGCCGGAGACCAGAGGGTGTCGCGCAAACGTTTGGGAGCTTCCTGGTGCAAAGAAGCGATGTGCTGGAAGGGAATCCAGAGATACGCGCCGGCGGCGTAAACTTCCAGGCGCGCACCCACGGCCGGGTCGGCATCCCGGATAGACTGGAACGGCTTGCCGTTAAGTTTGCCCGCGGGGGAAGGCGCGGCGGGTACGCTGGGAAATTCCTCTTTGCGGAAAATGTCGTGCCGGGTCCTTTCCGCGTGCACCGCCGAGTAGTACAGGACGGCCCCCAACTCTGCCTCTTTGCCGCCTTGAGACAGGACTCCCAACTGCTTCTCCGCACGATCGTACTGTCCGGAGAAGCAGAGGAGTTCAAATAAAAACGTGCGGCTCCCGACATCGGTAGGGTGTTCGCGGAGGTAGGCCCCGAGGGCCACCTCCGCTTCATGCACTTTTCCGGCGTCGAGCAGTTGTTTGGCTGTCATGAAAGGGTCGCGTTTTAGAAAGCGTCTTCAGCGGCCCAGGCGCCATTCAAGGCCGCCAGGTCCCAGCCCTTCGGTACGGCGGCCGCGAGCGTACCGTCGTCTTGCTCCGCCTTGTAAGCGATCTCCACGGCCTGGAATGCGAAAGTGATGGATTCGGTCGGGTTCTCGCTGCTGCCGGACAACTGCAAGGAGGTAACCAGCGCATCCTTGAGATAGATCCGGAAATAATCCTGCTGCACGGTGGCTCCTTTTCCCACCGGCTTGTCGTACAAGATATACACCTTGTCGACGATGGTGCCGGATGCGCAGCACTCGCAAAGCAAGGGAGACGAATTGTCCAAAACCTTCATGATGCTCAGGTTCTGAAAATCCGCTCGCCCGGCCTTCGCCTCTTTTCCGGAAGCCCCGGTTCCATAAGTGGAGGTTTGGGTTACACCCCAACTGAACGACAAAATGTCGATGTAACCCGTTTTGCTGGTGCTGGGTCCGGTTACACCGTCTACGTACAAATATGCGTTAACTGCCACGTTGATTCTCCTTCCGTACCTGTGTTAGTTACCCCTTGGGAAAAATCGTTACAGCCGTTGGTACCGCGGACGGCTATTTATTTTGCGGGCGCCGGCAATTCAGACACCAGCCGCAAAGAAACGCTCAACTCGTCGAGTTGGAAGTGCGGCTTCAGGAACATGACGGCCCGGTAAACGCCCGGCTTGCCGGGCACTTCCGCGACGTCCACGCGGGCATCCCGCAACGGACAGCGGGCCTTCATGGCCGGGGAAGCCGTGTCGTCGGGGACCACGTATTTGGTGATCCAGCGATTGAGGAAGATCTCGGCGTCGGTACGCGACATGAAGCTGCCGATCTTGTCGCGCATCATAGCCTTTAAATAATGAGCGAAACGGGAGACGGCCATAATGTAAGGCAACTGGGCGGAAAGCCGCGCGTTGGCATTGGCGGAATCGGTATCGTACAGTTTGGGCTTTTGGGCGGTTTGGACGCTGAAGAACGCGGCGTAATCGGTACCCTTGCAATGCACCAGGGGAACGAAGCCCAGATCCGCAAGCTCCTTTTCCCGGCGATCGGTGATGGGAACTTCGGTCGGGCACTTCATGGCCACGTCGCCTTCATCCGTATAGAAGTTATGCACGGGCAGGCCGGTAACCAGGCCGCCGCCTTCCACGCCGCGCATGGCCACGCACATGCCCCACTGCGAGAACGAATTGGTCATACGGCTGGCCAGCGCGAACGCGGCATTCATCCACAGGTATTTGGAGTGGTCGCTGCCATCTACGTGCTCTTCGTAGTTGAAAGCTTCCACCGGCTTGGTGTCTTTGCCATACGGCAGCCGGCCCAGCGTGCGGGGCAGGCACAGGGCTACGTAACGGGAATCCTCGGTTTGCCGGAAGCTCTTCCACTTGGCATATTCGGTGGTGTCGAAGATCTTGGCCAGGTCGCGGGGGGCGTCCAGCGAGGTGTAGCTGGGGAGGTTGAACAGATCCGGCGAGGCCGCGCTACAGAATGGCGCGTGGGCCGCCGCGGCCACATTCGAAACCTTCTCGAGCAGTTCGATGTCTTCGGGATGCTTGCCGAATTCGTAATCGCCCACCAGCGCGCCGAAGGGAGCTCCGCCGAACACGCCGTATTCTTCTTCATAGACTTTCTTAAACAGAGCGCTCTGGTCGAATTCCGGCGCCCGCTGCAGGTCCTTCAGCAACTCCTTCTTGCTGACATTCAGAACCTTGATCTTCAGCATCACGCCGGTTTCACTCTGGTCCATCAGGTATTTGACGCCGCGCCAGGTGCCTTCCAGCTTCTGGAATGAAGCATTGTGCATCACTTCATTCAATTGCAGCGAGATGAGGTGATCGATTTGCGCGATGCGCGCGTTGATCATCATCTCGGCATCGCGTGCGATGGTCATGGACCCATCCAGGACCTGCGCCACGAATTCCTTGATCAGGTTTTTGCCGCGTTCTTTAGAAGCCGGTTCGACGCCGAAACGTCCTTCTTCGACGATCGTATCCAACAGGCCTCTTTCGAGGACCTGCTCGGTAGTGGTGGCCGGCGCGGCCGCGGTTTGACTATCAGCCATTGGATCCCTCCCCCTTGCCCATTTCTCCCTTGATCTTTTGCAGCTTTTCCGTATTGCCTACCGCATCCAGCAGCAATTCCTCGAGCTTGTCGTTGCCCTGCAAACTGCCGCGCAGGTCGGCCAGCCGCGTGCGCAGGTCCAGCAATTCCTTCAGCGGTTTTACCTGGCGCGCCACGTTTTCCGGCTCGAAATCGTCCATGCTCTTAAAGTGCAGGTCCACCTTCAGATTGGGTGCGTCTGGTTCCTCGCTCAGTTTGTTTTCCACGGAGAACGATAAATGCGGCTTCATGCCTTCCAGAACGGTATCGAAATTGTCCGGATTGACTTCCACAAACTTGCGGTCCTTCAATTTTGCGAGCGGCTGCTCGGGTTGCCCGGTCAAGTCGCCCAGTACGCCCACGACGAACGGAAGTTCCTTTAACTCGATAGCGCCGCCAATCTCGACGTCATACGTGATTTGTACCCGGGGTGCACGTACCCGGTCCAGCTTATGTTGAGTACTCTCTCTTCCAGCCATCTACCCTCCAGCCGAAAAAACTTCCGGCTCAGTTAATATATTGCGTCTGGAGGACTTCGTCAAGTAGGAGTGACAAATAATCAAACCCGCGGCATCGATCCTCGAAATTGTGCCGGGTGAAGCATGCGGTGCTTGGCCGCGCAGCCCGGCAACCCTCGGTACCGCCGCAATTCCTTCCCGTTGAACCACTTCAGTCCGGCGCTCGGAATGGGCGCCGGAACCTGGGTCCTATCGTCTCTACTTCCGCCGCCACATAGTACGAAAGCTAAACTCGGGCACACCCATGGGTCTCTTGACAGCCGCGGACGGCGGATGGCGCATCCGGGGAAAGCCGGAGATGCTCCGCTCTATAAATGACAACAAACATAGCTTTGCGCGGCTTTGCGCGTCACTTTGCGCGTCGCGGCCGATTCTGCTACCTTGGACTGCGATGCCGCGACTGGAACCTGTGATTTGGACCAAGGGAACATTCCTCAATCCCCAACACTTGCAGCGTCAGGACCGGTTCCTGGAGGAAACGCTCCAATTCGACTTGCAGGCGCTGGAGTTCCGCCCATGGGGTTTCCGGCATCTGCGCATCGACCAGGCGGCCTTGTCCGCCGGCACCTTGGTGGTCTCCGAAGCGGCGGGCATTTTCCCGGACGGATTGTTGTTCGACGTTCCGGAATCGGACCCGGCGCCGCCCGCCAAGCCCCTCGCCGAACACTTCGATCCCGAAACGCAAAGTGTGGATGTCTATCTGGCCATCCCCAGTTACCGGGAGCGGGGTTTCAACGTGGCCACCTCGCGGCGGGAAGCTGAAACCCGCTATCGGGCCGAGGTGGAAATGATCCGCGACGAGAATACCGGACAATCGGAGAAGCCGGTGCTGGTGGCGCGCAAGAATCTGCGGCTGGCGCTCGAAGCGGAGAATCGGGAGGGCAGTTCCACCCTACGCGTCGCCAGGGTGCGCAAGACGGAGGCCGGCCTGTTCCAGGTGGATCCCCGGTTTGTCCCGCCGCTGCTCGATTTTGCAGCCAGCGATTATCTTCTTTCCATCGCCCGGCGCCTGGTGGAGATCCTTTCGGCCAAGAGCAGCGACCTGGCTGGGTCCCGGCGCCAGAAAAATCAAAGCCTGGCGGACTTCACCTCCGCGGACATCCCGCGTTTCTGGCTCTTGTACACCGTCAATGCAGCCTTGCCGGTTTTCAGGCACCTTTTCGAAACGCGCAAAGGGCACCCCGAGGCGCTGTACTCGGCCATGCTCTCGCTGGCGGGCTCGCTCAGCACATTTTCGATCAAGGTTCATCCCCGCGACCTGCCGCCTTACGATCATGACGATCTGGGCGCGTGCTTTACGAACCTGGATGAGAAACTGAGGCTACTGCTCGACACGGTGGTCCCCAGCAACAGCATCTCGCTGCCGCTGAAGCGCGTGCAGCCTTCCATCTACGCAACCTCGATCGACAACGAAAAGTACCTGCAGCAAACCCGTTTGTATCTGGCCATCAGCGCGGACATGAGCCAGGCGGACCTGATCGCCAAGACACCCCAGTTGATCAAGATCTGTTCGGCCGACGCCGTCGAGCACCTGGTGCAGAGAGCGCTGCCGGGGGTCCTGCTGACGCATGTGTTGACACCGCCGGCCGCCATCCCCATCAAGCTGAACTGTCAGTATTTCGGGCTCAGCCAAAGCGGCGGCTCATGGGAAGCGGTGGTCCGGGCGCGGAATCTGGCCGCCTATGTGCCCGGCGACTTCCCTAACCCGCTAATGGAATTGATCATCGTGCTCCCGCAGGCGGAATAATAGCCGCCCTGAGGGGCCGCGTGTTTTATCGGCGTTTATCGGCGTTTATCGGCGGCCAACATCGGGTTTTGATTTTAGGCCTGGCGGTAAGGAAAAGCATATACGGCCGCCGATAAACGCCGATGAACGCCGATAGGACAAGCACCGGAAAAACGGCGCAGGTTCGGTCTCGGGCAAGGCATGACGCCACATTTTGCTAGCGCGTCAACGCGAAGACCACGATCACAATCACCACCAGCAAAAACAATCCGGCCAGGATCAAGACCAGCGGCAGGTATGATTTCTGGGCGATGGGGGCCGGCGCGGGCGCCGCCGCCGGGGCCGCCGTTGCGGCCGGGGCCTTAGCGGGCGTTGCCGGGACGGAAAACATCTGCGTGAATTCGCTAGGGCCGGCATTGGCCTGCGGCTGCGGAGGGATTGCGCGCCTGGAGAAGGCTCCGGTCGCGAGGCCGCCTTGCGGCAGCGGCATCTGCGGCGCCGGGGAAGCTATCAGGTCCTCCGATGCCACGGGATCCATCGAGAACATGCGCGTGAATTCCCCAGGCGGCTGCATCGACCGGCCGGAAGGAGGCGGGGGACCCGCGGGAGGCATCGCGGCAGGTGGCGCGTCCGCGAACTGGTCCGCCCGCATCATGCGGGTGAATTCGCTGGGAGTCGCTTGCGGCTGAGCCGGAGGGTGGGACCGTACCGGTTCGGGCGCCAGGGGCGACTGCATCATGCGCGTAAAGTCGCCCGGGCTGCTCGATCGCGAAGGCGGGGCGGGCGCAGGCGGAGGGATGGGGGAGCTGAATTGGCCGGATCCGGATCGCGGCGATGCCGGTTTTTCGGTTTGAAACACGCGCGTCAACTCGCCGGAATCGCGCGAGGCGGGGGTTGGGTTCCTGCTTTGCATCTGCGCCTGCATCTGCGCCTGCGGCTGGGCCGGGAGGGGCGTGGCTGCCGTCGGCATCGCCACCGGAGGAGCCGCCGCTTGCAGCATGCGCGTCAGTTCTCCGGGCTCCGCGGCGGGCTGCTTGGCGGCTGGGGACTGTTCCGCCGGTGTAGCGGTGGGTTGGCCGGCGGCGCGCAGCATGCGGGTGAGTTCTCCGGGCTCAGACGCAGCCTGTGCGGCGGGCGCGGCGGGGCGGCGGTACTGCGGGTGTCGCGGCTGGTTGGCCGGCGGCGCGCAGCATGCGCGTGAGTTCTCCGGGCTCGGGCTGGGCCGTGTGCCACGGGCGCCGCGGGTGCGGGGGGTGGTGTATCGCCGGTGCCGCGGCTGGTTGGCCGGCGGCGCGGAGCATGCGCGTCAGTTCTCCTGCCTCCGCCTCAGCCGGCGCGGAGGTGGGTTTTTCCGCTGGCGTTGCGGCCTTTGGCGGGGCTGCCGCCTGCATCATACGCGTGAATTCTCCCGGTTCAGGCCGGGCGGGCGCCGCGGGGGCCGCAGGGGCCTCATGGGCGAGCGTGGGCAGAGTCAACGTCGCCGTGGGCTCTTCATCGGGCGTTTTTGGCAGGCCACCGGAAGGTGCCGGCTCTTTCACCGCCTGGAAAAGCCGCGTGAATTCTCCAGGCTGCGCGGCCGGCGGAGCGCTGGCCGGGACGGTCTTCGGGGGCGCCTCTTTTTCGGGTGGAATCTGCCACTCCCCGCTGCGCGAAGGGCGCTTGGTCTGTCGCGGCAAGGGCGTAGCGGCCTTGGCCGCGGACAGCCACTCCCGGAGCGTGACGTTCGCCGGCAAAGTCTCCGTGACCACATAGGGAATGCCTTCGTGATCGCCTTTTTCGAGCACGCGCCGCCGGTGTTCAGGTGAGAGCCCATCGATGATCGCCAATAATTCCCGATTCTCAGGAGAATACCCAGAGGAAAGCAGATGCACCAGCACGTCGCGGCCCGAAGAGATCTCCCTCCCCGGCAGGGCGATTTCGCGATCGCCGCCGCGCAGGGCCAGCAGTTCGAATCTGTCATGGAAAATCATATATGTTCCCTTGCCTGAAAGCGCTCCTGGGGCGCCAGAACCATAATGTCACCCGTACTCGAAGACTTCAATACCGTCAGAACCAATTCGCGCTTATGATACAGTATTCGAGGCTAGTACATCGTATATGAAGTTTCTTTCTGGAGTGGTCTGGTCGGAGGGCATGTATCTGGGGCCCCATCATTTCCAGGCCCAGAGCCGCTATTTTGAAGACTCGATCCAATTTGCCGTCGCTTCACTGCGGGGGCAACCCTATGGACTGCTGGGATGCGGCCTCGATGAGGAAGCTCTGCGGAACGGCACACTCGCCTTAGTGCATGCGCGCGGAATTTTTCCGGATGGCATGCCCTTTCTGATGCCGGAATGTGACACGCTACCGGCGCCACGACCTATCGCCGGACTGTTTCCCCCCACCCGCGACCGCCTCATTGTTTCACTGGCCGTGCCGGCGCGCAAGCCGCAGGGACTGAACACCGTACTTTCGGGGGCCCCCGATAATGCCCGCTTTCTGGCCGAGACGCGCGTGGTGCGCGATGAGACCACCGGCGGCGACGAACGGCCGGTGCAACTGGGCCGCAAGAACATCCGCTGGCTGCTTGACCTGGAACCGTCCGACGGACTTGTTTCGCTCCCGGTGGCCAGTGTCATGCGCGACGGCTCCGGACATATCGTTTTCGATCCCGACTTTATTCCGCCCTGCCTGCTGATCAGCGCCAGTGAGCGGCTCATGCTGCTGTTGGGCCGCCTGATCGGGATTCTGGAAGAGAAAAGCTCGTCGGTGGGCGGATCGTCTGGCTCGGCGGGTGACTTCTCGCCGCGCGACATTGCCAATTTCTGGCTGCTGCATGCGGTCAATTCCGCGTTGGCCCCGCTGCGGCATCTCTGGATTTCGAAACGGGGCCATCCCGAGGAGTTGTATGTGGAACTCGCGCGGCTAGGCGGCGCTTTATGCACGTTCAAGCTGGATTCCCACCCCAGGACGCTGCCGCTCTACGACCACGACCACCTCAGTGAGTGCTTCGATGCCCTCGACCGCCATATTCGCGCGCATCTGGAAACCATGGTGCCCACCAATTGCGTTTCCATACCGCTCGAAAAAATGAGCGATTATTTCTACGAGGGCGATGTCACCGACACCCGCTGCCTGGGGCGCGCCCGCTGGTTCTTGGGCATCCGCTCGAACCTGGGGGAAGCCGAAGTGATCACCCGCACCGCGCAATTGGTTAAGATCTGCTCGGCCAAGTTCATCGGCGAACTGGTGAAACGCGCCATCGCCGGACTGGCTCTCGCGCATCAGCCGGTGCCCCCATCCGCCATTCCCGCGAAGCTCGAGATGGAATATTTCAGCGTGAACCGTTTCGGTCCTTTTTGGGACCACATCGTGCAGACCCGGCGCGTGGGAATCTATGTTCCCGGCGATTTGCCGGATGCGGAAGTGGAATTGTTAGTCGTTTTGGAGACATAAAATGCCACCAGCGCCCGCCGGGCAACCCGGCACCAACCGGCCCGAAAATTTGGCCCTGATCTTCCAGGAATTGTTCACCGCCATCGTGCGCCTGCGCTCCAATCGGCAGACCGTCTCGGATGCCGAATCGTTCCGCCATCATATCCGCGAAGCGGTCAAGAACGCCGCGCAGGAAGCCCAGAACCGGGGCGGATACGTCACCGAAGATATTCGCAAGGCGACATTGGCCGTCGTCGGCTTTCTGGATGAAACGATTTTGAATTTGCAAAGCCCCCTGTTCGCAAATTGGCCGCGGCAGCCATTGCAGGAGGAACTCTTCGGAACCCACATGGCCGGCGAAGTATTCTTCCAGAATCTGCAGGAATTGTTGGGCCGCGGCGACTCCGAAGATCTCGCCGACGTGCTGGAAGTACACTATCTGTGCCTGCTGCTGGGATATGCCGGCCGCTATAGCTTGGGCAACCGCGGCGAGTTGCAGTCCATTATGGGTCTGACGGCCAAAAAGATCCAACGTATCCGGGGAGAATTCGCGGGGTTGTCGCCGGCCTGGACGCCGCCCGCGGAACAGGTCAAGAAAGCCCGGGACGTTTGGGCCAGCCGCTTATTGTATGGAGCGGTGGGATGCCTGGTGCTGGCGTTGCTTTTGTTCGTCGTCTACAAACTGGTGCTTGGCTCGGCGGCCTCCGGCCTGCGGACCATCGTGTCGTAGTCGATATAAAACCTGGAGAAATTGAGCGATGCGCAAGGTTGTTCTGATTGTCGCGCCCGTATTACTCGCCTATCTGCTGATGACGTTCTTCGGCGGAGGTATTTTCGGACTCCACGGCGCCAAGTTGTGGGTTTTCCGCGGCGCCCTGTGGCTGATCGGAATCGTAGCCGCGGCCGTGGTGATGTGGTTTTTCTGGGATAAAGACAAGAAGGAAAAGAGCGCCGCGGCGGCCAGCGAAGAGGCGCCCTCGGGCGGGGAAGACATTGCCGTCCTCCTGCGCGACGCCGAGAGGAAGCTGTCGAGCGCGCAGTTGGCTAAGGGCGCGAAGATCGGCAATCTGCCGGCTGTCCTTCTCATCGGAGAAACTTCCAGCACCAAGACCAGCACCATGGTGCACTCCGGCCTGGAGCCGGAGTTGCTGGCCGGCCAGATCTATCAGGATGGCAATATCACCTCCACGCGCTGCGCCAATGTGTGGTATTCGCAGCAAACGATCTTTGTAGAAGCCGGCGGCAAGCTGCTGGGCGACGACCGTGCCCGCGGATACCTGGCCAAGCATCTGCAGCCCCGCCAATTGGGAGCGGTCATGGGCTCCGGAGCGCAGGCGCCGCGCGCCGCGCTGGTCTGTGTGGAGATTGAGCGCATTACCGCGGGCGGCCAGGCCATGGCTGCCACCGCGCGCACTCTGCGTGCCAGGCTGGGCGAGATCGCCCAGGCATTCGGCATCCAGTTGCCGGTCTACGTGCTGTTCACGAAGGCGGACCGGCTGCCGTTTTTCGCCGATTTCGTGCGCAACCTGAGCAACGAGGAAGCCGTACAGCCGCTGGGCGTGACGCTGCCCATTCCGGGGGCGCCTTCCGGGGTGTGGGCCGAAGAACAGACCGCCCGCCTGGGCGGCGTTTTCGACCAGATTTTCCGCGCCTTGTGCAACGCTCGCCCGGAACTGCTGGCGCGGGAAAACGATGCCGCGAAGCTCCCCTTCACTTACGAATTCCCGCGCGAATTCAGGAAATTGCGCGGATCGCTGCTGCAGTTTCTGGTGGATCTCTGCCGGCCCAGCCAGTTGACCGTGGGCCCGTTCTTGCGCGGATTTTATTTTTCCGGAGTGCGGCCGGTGATCGTGCAGGAGGCCGCGCCGGCTCCCGAGGCGCGCGCGCAGGAAGGGCAGGGCGGATTGAATGCCCCCGCCGCCACCGCCATGTTCCGCGTGCCCTCCGGCGGCGGCCCGGTTGCGGCGGCTGCGCCGCGAGCCCGCGTGCCGTTGTCCCGAAAAGTGCCGCAGTGGGTGTTTCTCACACACTTCTTCAACCGCGTTCTGTTGGCCGATCGCGCCGCCATGGGCGCCAGCGGCTCCAGCGCCAAGACCGATCTGCTGCGCCGCATCCTGCTGATCGCCGCCGCATTGATCTGCCTGATTTTCTGCATAGGATTCACGATCTCGTTCTTTCAGAACCGGGGGTTGGAGGACCAGGTGAACGATGCGCTCAAAGGCACCACCGTGGCGCCCGCCGCGGGAAGCCTGGCCTCCGTCGATTCCCTGCGCCGCCTGGACGCCCTCCGGCAATCGCTCGAAACATTGACGGGTTACAACCGGGATGGGGCGCCGCTGAGCTATCGTTGGGGTCTCTACGCCGGCAACGAGATGTATCCCGAAGTTCACCGCCTTTATTTCACGCGCTTTCGCGCGCTGCTCTTGGGCCAGACGCAGAATAGCCTGCTGGTTTTCTTAGGCAAGCTCCCCGCTGCGCCGACGCCTTCGACGCCTCCTTATGACCAGACCTACGACGCGCTGGCCGCTTACCTGACCACCACCTACTTCACCACTTCGAACCACGACAAGAGCTCGCGCCAGTTCCTCTCTCCGATATTGATGAGAACCTGGAGTGCCGGTGGCACGCCGGATTCGGATCAGATCCAACTTGCCCAAAAACAGTTCGACTTTTACAGCGACGAGCTAAAAATTGCGGACCCGTATTCGATAAAGAGCGACAAGGAAGCCGTGCTCAACGCGCGCAATTATCTGAGTAAGTTCGGCGATATCGACCGGGTTTATCAGGCCATGAAGTCGAAAGCGCCCAAGACCACGGTGAACTTCAACCGCCAGATCGGCGGTTCCCGGGAGTTCGTGGTGGATAGCTACGATGTCGCCGGTCCCTTCACCAGCGGCGGCGTGAAATTCATGATCGACGCCATCCGAGATCCCAGTAAATATGTCCACGGAGAAACGTGGGTGTTGGGCGAGCAGGGCGCGGTCAACACGAATCCGCACGACCTGATCAACCCGCTGCACGCCAAGTATCAGGCCGAATACATCAAGGAGTGGCACGCTTACTTGAGAGCCGCCGCCGTAGTGAAATACAAAGACCTTAAAGATGCCGCGGCTAAGCTGAGCGAGCTCTCCGGAAACCAGTCCGCGCTATTGGCCCTTTTTGCGCTGGCCTCGCAGAATATTCCGTGGGACGATCCGGAGATTTCGAAAGCTCTGCAACCGGTGCAATACATAGAGCCGCCGCCCGCGGACGTCCGGTACATCAACGCGCAAAACGGCGACTATGTCGCCGCGCTCGGCAAATTGCAAACCGATGTGGACGCGGTGGTGAATTCACCGTCCGACAGTAACGCCACCACGGTGGCGCTGAACGATGCCCGGGATGCCAAGAACGTCGCCAACAAAGTGGCGAATAACTTTATCCCCGGATCCGATCCCGAAAAAGTGGTGCAGAACCTGCTGTTGGAGCCGATCACCAACGTGGAGGTCAAACTGCGCGGCGTCGGGGCGGATGAATTGAACGCCGGCGGCAAGGCGCTCTGCGGATCGTTCAAAGCGGCGTTGGGCAAATATCCGTTTAACGCGGCGAGCAAGCAGGACGCCACCGTGGACGACGTGAACTCGATCTTGAAGAAACCAGACGGCGCGCTCTGGAAGTTTTACGAAGACAGCCTGAAGACGAAGTTCCTGACCAAGCAGGGCAGCCAATACGTAGCCGTGCAGGGCGGCGCCGTAACGCTGAATTCGCGCTTTGTCGAGTTCTTCAACCAGGCGGCGGCTTTTTCCGACTTCCTTTACGCGGGCGGATCCCAGGACCCGCACTTCAGCTATACGCTCAAGCCGCTGCCGACCGACACGGTGCAGAAGGTCGGACTGGATATCGACGGGCAGAAGCTGGACTTCACCGGCGGCACTCCCACCGCCAAAGCATTTACCTGGCAGCCAAGCGGGGCACACTCCGCCAAGGGAACTTACGGGACGGACGGCGTCACTTTTGACGAAGCCAGTGGGCTTTGGGCTGTTTTCCGCCTGTTCGGCGACGCCGACAAAGATGTGCCGTCCGGCGGTGTGGAGACCTTCGATTGGATTCCGCGCCAGGGCAAATCCAACAGCCCTTCCATGCTGAATGGCAAACCGGTAACGGTGCGCGTGGAGTTGGATATGCCGGGCGCGCCCGCGGTATTTCAGAAGAATTTCTTCTCGCACCTGGGCTGCGTAGCGGAGGTGGCCAAATAATGCCGAAAACGTCGTTTGCATCCGTGACCCTGGACGTGGACCCCGAGAGCCACCCGCACCCGGTTGAGCCCCGCCAGGACGATCCCTTCCGCATCCTGCTGCTGGGCGATTTCAGCGGCCGCGCCCATCGCGGCGAGCCGTTGCCGGGCCGTCTGAAGCCTTACCTGGTGGACCGCGACACGTTGGAAGAAGTAATGTTCCGCATGCGCCCACTATTGGAGTTGGGGGCGCCGGGCCGCGGCCTCGTGCTGCGGTTCCGCGAACTGGACGACTTTCATCCGGACCACATCTATAGTCAGGAAGTGTTCGAGAAAATCCGCGCGGCGCAGCAGTCATCGGTCGCGGCGACTCCGCCGGCCGCTGCTCCCGCTCCGGCGCCGCGTCAGCCGAAGCCGGATGTGCAGGCTCTCACGGGCGGCAGCCTGTTGGACAGCGTCCTCGATACCACCGAAGCCGAGCCCTCACAAGCGCACCGTCAGCCTGACGCGCTGCGGGAATTTATTCAGCGGGCAGTCGCGCCGCACACCGCGCCGCGCGAGGATCCGGGCGAGGCTACCAAGACCGCCCGGGCGGCCGAGGAAGCCGGCAAAGTCATGCGCGCGTTTCTGCATCACTCGGCTTTCCAGGCCCTGGAGGCGGGATGGCGCGCCCTGGACTGGTTGGTGCGAGGCCTGGAAACCGGGCCACAGTTGAAGATCTATGCGCTCGATATCGCCAAGCCCGATCTGGCGGGCAGCCTGCATGAGTTGCGCCGCATTTTGGTGGACGAGGCGGTGGGCACGCCGGGCGGCGAGCCCTGGGCGCTGGTCGCCGGCAATTTCACGTTCGCGCGGACCGAAGACGATATCCGCTTGCTGACCGCGTTGGGCGGTATCGTGCACGCCGCCGGCGCGGTCTTTCTGGCGGAAGCCGATCTAAACGATGCCGATTCCCCGGAGGCTGCCGGACTTTGGCGCACGCTGCAGCATTCGGCCGCGGCGACCTCGATCGGGTTGGCCCTCCCGCGCTTCCTGCTGCGCCTGCCCTATGGCGCAAAGACCAGCACCGTCGAGAGTTTCGCTTTCGAGGAAATGCCCGGTAAGCCCGATCACCACAAATATCTGTGGGCTAATCCGGCCTTCGCCTGCGCCTACCTGTTGGCGCAAGCCTTCACTACCGACGGTTGGGACATGCGCCCGGGCACGCATTCGGTGATTTCGGGTTTGCCTCTGCATACCTACGAAGCAGAGGGAGAAACAGAGATCAAACCCTGCGCGGAAGTGCTGATGACCGAGGCGGATGCCGATTGGATCCTAGAGCAAAACTTTATGCCGCTGGTCTCGATCAAGAACCAGGATGCCGTCCGTTTATTGCGCTTTCAATCGATAGCACAACCCGCCGCGCCCTTGTCCGGCGCCTGGACGCGGTAGCCTCGTGGCGCACGCTTCAGCGTGCCGGCGGGACTTTTAAGTCCCGCGGAACGGTGGACTGAAGTCCACCGCAGCACGCTGAAGCGTGCGCCACGGGGCTGCAGCCAGCCATTTTATAAGGCTGCGCCCAGTTGTTCAACCACCGGCGCGATGGACTCCGCGGACCTCTCCAACTTCCCGAACATCCGGCGATATTGAGGAATTCGCAGCCAGTCTTCCTCTTCGGCCGCCGGCGCTTCCCTCTGTGCGCGCAAGCATTCCGGCACCCGCGCCAGCGTGAGCCGCCCGCTTTGCGTCCCGACCAGAATCCGCCCGAGGAACGCGCCTAGCTCTGGGGGCGACACTCCATTGGGGAGACTCGCGCGCGCCCGTTCGCCCATGGAGTCCATGACCGCTTCAAAGAGCGCCGTCCAATGCTGAAGCGCCAGCAGAGCCTCCGAGATATAGTGCAGTTCGCGCGCTGCCAGATCGATCGCGCTGCGATGATTCCGGTAGAATTCGCTGAAGCGCTCGAGCAACGTCCGCACGGAAGAGGTGGCCGGCCAGGAGACAGCCAGTTCGCCACCCAGCCCCATGCAGAAGGGCATCTCGTAGGGCGACAGGTCCCGCATCCAGGAAGCCTTCCTCGCCGAAGCGCCGCCGGCCGGAAATTCCGCGAGCAGAAACCCGGCGAAATCCTGCTTGTAAAGTATCTTCCCCGCTGTGAATTGGACGTGGCCGCCATCCACCGACAAGAGCATCCGGTCGGCGGCCCACTGGACTCCGGGTTCCAGCGCCACGCCTGGCGCCCGGCCCATCGCGCCCGCCGACAGAACTGCGAAAGCCTGCCGCACGGCGTCCGATCCCGCGGCGATCACGGTGCGTCCCACAACACCATTGTACGGGAAGTCAGGCATGGTATCCTCGCTAAGAGACAAGGAGACCCCACTGGCTTTACCGCTTCCCTCGCTCATCGGAAAATACGAGCTCCAGGAATATCTGGGCGGCGGCATGTCGGAAGTCTACCGCGCGCGCGACACCGTGATTGGCCGCATCGTAGCCATCAAGATTCTGACCGACGCGGGATGCGCCGATACGGACACCAAGGCGCGTTTCCTGCAAGAAGCCCGTCTGGCGGGCAATATCCAGCACGACAACGTCATCAGCATTTACGACTTCGGGGAGGACGACCGGAAGCGGCCCTTCATGGTGATGGAGTTTCTGCGCGGGGTCAACCTGCGCCACGCCATCCGCGACGGAAAGCTGGGCGATCTTTGCGCCAAGCTGCGCATCGCGCTGCAGGTGGCGCGCTCCCTGGGATACATCCACACCCTCGGGATTGTTCACCGGGACATCAAGCCCGAGAACATCCACCTCACCACCAGCGGCGTGGTGAAGCTGATGGATTTCGGGATCGCCAAGACTCAGGGCATGTCCATGACGCGCACCGGCTACGTGATGGGCACGCCTTACTACATGGCGCCGGAGCAGGTGCTGGGCGAAAATATCGGGCCCGCGGTAGATATTTATGCGTTCGGAGTTCTCTTCTTTGAATTGCTGGCCGGCGTCCGGCCCATCACCGGCGACGCCATCGAGCGCATTTTTTACGCCATCTTGAACGAGCCGCTGAACCTGGAGCCACTGCGCGGCAGCGTGCCACAGCCAGTTTGCGATCTGGTCGCGCGCTGCACGGCGAAGAAAGCGGCGGATAGACCTGCCAATTTCGAAGTGGTAACCGCGGAAATCGAGCGCATCCTGGCGGATCTCGAAGCGCCCGCCGGACTCGGAACGAATGTCGCCACTGCCGTACAGCCGCCTTCCGTACCGCAGCCTTCCGTTCAACAGACGCCCGCGCCCCTGCCGTCCGCCGCGCAACCGGCAGCCAAGCCGTTTGCCCCGAAAGCCTGGATGGCAGTGGTGCTGGGTGTTGCGTTACTGATCGCCATTGGCGTGTTAGTCAAGATGATGCTGGCCCCCGCTCATCGCACAGAGCCCCCGCCCACGCCGACGTCCACTTCCGGCACTACGCCGGCGAATCCCGGGCCCGCGGCGGTGGCGCCCGCTGGTATGGTCCTGGTGCCGGCCGGCCCGTTTCAGTACGGAGAGCACAACGAGCCGAAGACCTTGGACGCATACTACATCGACAAGACCACGGTGACCAATGCGGAATACGAGAAGTTCTGTCAAGAGACGAACCACGAGCGGCCCAAGGACTTCCCGGCGGATAAACCGGACTATCCCGTGGTGAACGTAACCATCGGGGATGCGCGCGCCTTCGCGGCATGGGCGCATAAGCGCTTGCCGAGCGCGCAGGAGTGGGAAAAAGCGGCGCGAGGGGAAGACGGCCGGCTATTTCCCTGGGGCAACAAGAGAGACGCCGGACTCGCGAACGTGGCTGATAATCCTACGCAAGGACAGCACCAACTCATGCCTGCCGAAAGTTTCCCGCAGGGAGCGAGCCCCTACGGAGCGCTGAACATGGTGGGCAACGTCTTTGAGCTTGTCGATGAAAAGGTCGAACCGCTTGAGGGGGATCGGGCGACTTTCAAGAAGCTCCTGAAGCCGCCGCCAACTCGCGACGAACCCTGGTATAGCATTCGTGGCGTATCTTACCGGTTCAAACTTGCGGGGAAGACCGATCCGGCAAAGTTCGATTACGGAGGGGCTTGGGATTATACTGCCGTGCCGGCTCGTTGGCACGACAAGGACATCGGCTTCCGCTGCGTCAAGTAATGTGCGGAGCCAATTATCCCCCCGTGGCGCACGCTTCAGCGTGCCGGCGGGACTTTTAAGTCCCGCGTGGGCCATCAATTTCTCGGATTCGCCTTCTCAGTGCCGCACCACAGGCACCACCGGCGGCGGCGCCGGCCGCGCCGGAGCCACTTGCCCCGAAGTACCTGTCTGGCTTACCGTGACCGGGTTATCCGCCACACTAATCGTAAAGGTATAGTCCGGCCGCGTTCCGGGGAACGGGTTCGCAGCGGCTTCGAATGTCGCCGTTCCGCTGCCGTTGCTGGCGCCCGACGTGACGGTGAGCCACCGCGGAAGTCCCGTGATGTTCCAGTGGCAGCTCTCGCTCGCCGTAACATCGACGCTCAGCGATCCGCCTGCCTGCGGGAACGTCAGAACATTCGGAGAGATCGAATAAGTGCAGCCGCCCGCCGCCTGTGATATCGGTATGCCGACAGTGCCGACCGTGACCATGCTGGTACGGGCCGCGCCGGTATTGGCCGCCACGCTGACGGCCAAAGGTGCAACGCCCGGACCTGTGCCGCCGGTCACGGTAATCCACGAAGCGCTGGATGCCGGTGTCCAGGCGCAGCCACTGGGAGAAACCACGCTGAATCCGGCCAAGCCGCCCGCCGGATAGAAGAAACCAGCGGCTGGCGACGTAGTGTATGTACAGGCCGGCGTCGCCGCGCTCACTTTGGTCACGAACGCCGTGCTCGCGGCGGCCGTGGACGCCTGGAACGCTCCCGGAACGATTGGAAAGTCACGCGAACCGGTCAGCCCTGTCACCAAAGCGTCGCCCGTGGAAGTCAATGCGACGCCGTAGGCCGTATCGTAGCTGCTGCCGCCGAGGTAAGTTGAATACACCAGTTCGGTCCCGGCAGGATCCAGCTTCGCCAGGAAGGCATCCGCGTTCACATCGAGCATGGCATACACTACGCCCGGCGCCGTGGGATTCACCGCGATGCCCCAAATCTGATCCTGCGCCAGCCCGGCGGGCTCCCAGGTAGTAGCCCGATTCGATGTCACGAACATGCCGGACGTAGTGCCCGCGTAAAGTACGGCCGGTTTGGATGGCGCCATCGCCAGATAATACACGTAGCTCGTCAAACCGGTGGACATGAGCGTCCAGGAACCTCCCGCGTTGCTGCTCCGGTAAACATTGCCGGCCGCGGCGGCGTACAGCACCTCCGGCTGAGTTGGGTCGATCACGACAGCAAAGACGTAAGGGCTCTGTAGGCCGGCAATATTCAGCGCGGTCCAGTTCTCGCCGCCGTCGGTACTCTTGAAAAGGCCGGTGTAGCCGGCGGCATAAACCGTCTTCGGCGATTGCGGATTCACGGCGAAGCCTGTGACTACAACATCCGTAAGAAGGCTGCCCAAAGCGGCCCAGCTTGCGCCGCTGTCGGTGCTCTTGGCCGACCCCTGGAAGCCGTAGTAAATGTTGCCGCCGCCCGCGTAGACCGTACTCGCGCTGGTGGGATCTACGGTGAGGTTCAAAGCCGCTATGAACGGGTTGAATGGCAGGAAACCCGCCGTAATCCATGTGGTGCCGCCGTCCGCGCTGGAGTAGATGGTGCTGAAGTCGGCGGCATACACGATACTGCCGGTCGAGCTGAAACCCAGAGTCTGGGCGAGCGCGTTCCCCGTGAAGAAACTGTTGGGCGTCCAGTGCCCTCCGCTGTCAACACTCTGGTACAATCCGCCGTCGGCGCTAACCGCCAGCAAATGCGTGGTGGCGGCCGGATCGATCACCAGGTCTCCAAAGTTATCGATAGGGCCGGGAAATCCCGCATCGGCAGCCGCCCAGGATGATCCGCTGTTCGTTGTGCGGGAAATTGAGATTTGATTACCGGCCAGGCTGGGTTGCAATACGGCGGAACGCGGAAAGTTGACCGAATCGGTGCTGCCGGCCACAATCGCGTGCCCGGCGGAATCCACCACGATCCCATAAGCGTAATCGTCCCGCTTGCCTCCCAGGTACGTCACGTATTGCCACTTCGTGCCGGCGCTGTTCAGCTTGGCCACGAATGCGTCGTAACCACCGCCATTCGTCGCCTGGACGGCGGATGCGGTCACCGGAAGATTCGTCGAGTTCGTATAGCCCGCCGTATACGCATTGCCTGCCGAATCGATCGCGATGGCTTCGCCGTAATCGTTCGCGGCGCCCCCCAGGTACGTGCAATAGACCAGCGCGGCGCCGGTGTGACTGAGCTTGGCCAGGAATGCGTCTACATCTCCGCCGAAGGTCTGCTGTGGCGCACCGGTGGTAACGGGGAGATTCGAAAAGGCGGACCCGCCCAGATACACGCCGCCCTGCGAATCCACCGCGATGGCCCGCGCCTGCGCCGCGCAATTGTCTCCGAAATACGTGGACCAACTCAGAGCCGTGCCGGCCGCGTTCAGCTTGCTCACAAAGGAACAGGACTCGTTCGAGGTCGTCTGGTACGCTCCCGTCGTCACCGGAAAGTCGGAAGAACCGGTCGATCCCGTGATGTACACGTTGCGCCCCGCGTCCAGCGCCACGCCATAGGCGCCGTCGCCGCCGGAACCGCCCAGATAAGTCGAATAGACCAGCGCGCTTCCCGCCGGGCTGAACTTAGTGACAAACGCGTCCTCACTGCCGTTCAAGGTGGGATACAGCGCATTCTTGACCGGAAAGCTCGCGGAGGATGTTGACCCGACCACATAGGCGCTGCCGTTACTGTCAACCGCAATCGAATAGACCTGATCGGTAAAGGTCCCGCTGGTCAGGCCCCCCAAATAGGTCGAGTAAAGCAGGCTTGATCCGTCGGCCGAAAGCTTGGCAACGAAAATCGGATTAATGCCGGTAAAGAAGGACTGTTCCGCGCTGACCAGCGGAAAATCCATCGAGTCGGTCGATCCGGTGATGTAAGCATTGCCTTGAGAATCGGATGCGATGGCCGTACCGGAATCGTAATTCGATCCGCCGAGATAGGTGGAAAAGACCAGCGAGGGATCGATCACCAGCGGCTCGTTCGAGTCGTATGCCCCCACCGCGAAGCGCACCTCGTCACCGGCTACCAGAACATAGTGGCTCTCTACCGTGCGCCGCGTGCCGGCTATCTCCTGATAGGCGGCCGGCTTCTGGAAACTCACCGCGCCCGCGGCGGTTTCGAGCACCAGGTCGCCGCGCTCGTCCACGCGGATGTTCCGCGCGCCGTCCACCGCCAGCCGGATGGCATGCGGATCGGCGCCTGGCGCCAAAATGAAGTCGTATTCAAGCCGGCCCTGGTTGCCGTAGTATGCCAGGTCGATGCCTCGATAGACCGCCGCATACTCCACGCGTCCGAAGGTCGGAATCTCGGTCCGCCAGCGCGCGGGATCGTTCCCGATGAAGTAGTTCACTTTGCCTGGCAAAGAGTTGCGCGTGGCCACCTTGGGATTGCGGCGCGCGCCGGCCAGCTTCAGATCTACGGCGGCCGGCGCAGCCGATTTACTTTGCCGCACAGTGAGACGAGCACTGCCGCCCGAGAGGAAAACGGAGTATCCGCCGCCACGAGCCAGATAATCGACGGACGGCCCAGCCTGACCTTGATTCTTTTCGAAAGCTAGCGGTAACTTGTGAAATTCTTCACCGATGGCTCCCCATAACTGAGATAGCCCAAAGATACATGCGAGCAACGCGTAGCGGCAAGTCATGCGTTCAGAATATGTCCATGCCGGGCGGATGTCAATCGTGGGTGCCGGAGTGATTGCGTCTTTCCGGTAGGGCCAAAAATGACGGCAAGTAACCCGTTGCCGCATTGTAGGCGCCCCCGGCTATCTGACCCTTTTCATTGATACTCCAGGTCCCGGTGAACGAGTCACAACGCAGGTAGGATCGTGCGACCGGCGTGGTTTGAAAGTGGAGAAGTTGATCCCAATCGGCTGAGCCGCGGCTGGCTGAGCCGCGACTGGCTGAGCCGCGACTGGCTGAGCCGCGGCTGGCTGAGCCGCGACCGTCAGGGAGCGTCCCGCTGGTCTCCGATTAGAAGTCCTGCGCCTCAAACACACGCATGGCATTGCCGCCGCAGCTTCCAAAGCCATCGTGTGCCGCCATGCGTTCCTCCACAATCGGGGTTCAGACACGGGTACGCTTCTCCTAACCGAGCGCATCATATACGCGCGGTAAATGGGGACAAAAACGAAAAACCGCATCCCTTCCACATTTATGTCGCCGTGAACCCAATTCCAAACACCGCGCCACCTGGCGCACCGCGCACAGGTATAATCAAGATCGTGAGAATGCTAGTTCCCGTGCTGCTCTGCGTCGCTTTGGCCGGCTGCCACCGCGATATCGGAAATGAAGATGCCGTCAAGCAAGGCGTCCTGGACTACCTTTCGACGCGCCAGGGTCTCAACGTCTCGTCCATGAACGTGACCGTCGCGTCGATGGTCTTCCGCCAGAACGAGGTGGACGCCACGGTCACATTCTCGCCGAAGGACTCCTCAGCGGCTCAGCCCATGTCGATCCGCTACACACTCGAAAAGAAGGGCGACCGCTGGGTGGTGAAGCCGCGCGCGAATGGCGGCCAGAATCCGCATGGCGGCATGGGCAGCGCCAACCCGCACGGGGGCGGTATGCCCGAAGGTGAGGGCAATCCCGGCGCGCTGCCGCCCGGACATCCCACGGTGCCCCCGCCGAGCGGCCCGCAATGAAACGAATCGCCATATTGGGCGGCGGTCCGGCCGGGGCCTTCGCGGCAGAACGGCTGGCCTCCGCGGGCCTGGACACTGTCGTTTTCGACGAGAAACTGGCGTGGGAGAAGCCTTGCGGCGGCGGCCTCACTTACAAGGCCTACCACACGTATCCGTTCCTGATTGAAAACAACACGCCCAAAAAGATCGTTACGGAAACGGTCCTGGCGGCGCCGCGCGCTAAGGCCGCCACGCTGCGCCTGAGCGAGCCGCTGCTGATCTACTCGCGCATGGACTTGAACCGGATGATGCTCGAACGCGCCGAGCGCGCCGGCGCGCGCATTGAGAAAGCCCGGGTGCTCGAAATCCAACGCGCGGGCCTGGGCTGGCGCCTGCGCACCAATAGCGGCGCCCTCGACGCGGACTTCTGCGTGATCGCCACCGGCGCGCGCAATCCGCTGCGCGATTTCGGCACCCAACTGACCTCCCGCGATTCCATGTCCGCCTTGGGCTACTACGTGCCCGGGGATCAATCCCAAATCGATATTCAGTTTCTGCCCCAATTGGAAGGCTACATCTGGATCTTCCCGCGCTGCGGCCATCTCTCCATTGGTATTTGCGGCAAGGGCGAGCCGGCCGCCTCGCTGCGCAAGCGCCTGGAGAACTACATGGCGCAGCGCGGCATCTGCTGGAAGGGAGCGGCGTTTTATAGCCACCTGCTGCCGTCGCTGGAGACGCCGGCGTGGAAGAAGAATCGCGTGGCGGGCGACGGTTGGCTGGCGGTCGGCGATGCGGCCGGCCTGGTCGATCCCGTCACCGGCGAAGGCATCTATTACGCCCTGCGCTCGGCCGATCTGGCCGCCAAAGCACTGCTCTCCGAGCTCGGCGGCCTGGCGGAGAAACTGCAATCTTACCGGCGCAGCCTGCGGCGGGATTTCGCCGCCGACCTGGAGTTCGGCTCGCGCCTGGCCAAGCGCGTCTTCCTGGGGCGCTTCCTGTTCGGGTCGGTCCCGGAGCGCATGGTGCAATTCACCCGCCGCAGCAGCCGATTCAACGGCGTCATGCAGGATTTATTCGCCGGCACGCAGCCTTACCTGGGATTGAAGAACCGCCTTATGCGCAATCTCAATGGCAGCCTCTACGAGATCGCCATGAGCCTCGGCCTCAGCCGCCTGCTGCCCGGCAAAGCCCAGCCTTAGACACAGAACATGATTCGCACCAAATCCGAAGCGGCCTTTGAACGCGCGCAGCAAGTGATTCCGGGAGGCGTCAACTCTCCCGTGCGCGCCTACCGCGGCGTGGGCGGCAACCCGCCCTTCATCGCGCGCGGCCAGGGATCCCATATCTTCGACATCGACGGCAATGAATACATCGATTACGTGGGCTCCTGGGGACCCCTGCTGCTCGGTCACTGCCATCCCGCGATTATCGACGCGGTGCGCCAGGCGCTCGACACGGGTACCAGCTTCGGGGCGCCTACCGAGCGCGAAATCGATCTCGCCGAGGCGATCCGCGATGCCGTGCCGTCTATGGAAATGGTGCGGCTGGTCAACTCCGGCACGGAAGCCACCATGTCGGCCATCCGCGTGGCGCGCGGTTTCACCGGCCGCGACCTTACGGTGAAGTTCGAAGGCTGCTATCACGGCCACGTGGATTCGCTGCTGGTGAAGGCCGGCTCCGGTCTGGCCACGCTGGGTATCGCCGATACGCAAGGCGTGCCCAAGGGCTTTACCGATACTACGCTGCCGCTGCCTTTCAATTCGGTGGATGCCGTGGAAGCCGCTTTCCGCGCGCATGGCGGCCGGATCGCCTCCGTGATCGTGGAGCCGGTGGTGGGCAATATGGGATGTGTGCCGCCGCAGTCGGGCTTCCTCGAAGCGCTGCGCGAGATCACCGCGCGCCATGGGGCCCTCCTGATCCTGGACGAAGTGATGACCGGCTTCCGCGTAGCCTATGGCGGCGCGCAGGCGCGTTTCGGCATCCGGCCCGACATGACCACGCTCGGCAAAGTCATCGGCGGCGGTTTACCCATCGGCGCCTATGGCGGCCGTGCCGATATCATGCGCTCGGTGGCTCCCGTCGGCCCGGTGTATCAGGCCGGTACGCTATCGGGCAATCCGCTGGCAGTGGCCGCGGGTTTGGCCATGCTGCGCTATTTGAAGGCGCATCCGGAAGTTTATCGCGAGTTGGAAACCACATCGGCAGCCATCGCCGGCGCCGCGCCCGCGGGAATTACGGTGAATCGCGTGGGCGCCATGTTCACATGGTTTTTCACGGACCAGCCTGTAACGGACTGGGATTCGGCCAAGCGTGCCGACACCGCCCGATTCGCGCGATTCCATCGGCGCATGCTGGAGCTAGGTATCTACCTGCCACCCTCGCAATTCGAAGCGGCTTTTGTATCGGCTGCGCATACCGCGGAAGATATCGCCAGGACCGTAGAAGCCGCGAAAAGCGCCTTCGATATTAGCGCTTGATTGAGCGCATCAGTTTGCGCGCCGACAGGCTCACAATCGCAAAGAAGACGCTGAAGCTGATCAGGATCACCGCCAGTTGGCGGCCGCGCGAGAGATAGCGGACCCGCGGCTGTTCCAGAAACACGCGCAATCGGACCCGCACCGCGCGCGGCCCGCGATTCTCGATCGCCACGAAAGTGTCCGTATCGTGTACCGGCGTGCGCAGCATACCGTGCGGGCCGGGGGGCGTGGCGGCGATCTCCTCATAGTCGCGGCCCGCGCGCCAAAGGTTCAAATCCGCTTCGCTCAGCAGCACCAGCCGCACCTGGGCATCCTGCCGGTCGGCTTGAAAGAGGCAATCCACCATGGCCGGTTGTTGCGTCAGCGGACCCGGTACGTACCGCCAGTCGTGCGCGGGAATCTCGAAGTTCTCGTCGATCGGCTGCGCGCGCGGAAATGCCGCCAGCAGAAACAGCAGCGCGGCGATCATTTCGTTAAAATGGAGGCCATGGACCACAGTATGGCACAGACGCATCAGCGCCTGGCCGAGTTCGAGTTGCCAGGTTGGAAGACGACGTTGAGTTGGGTGTCCGCGATCTTGCTCGCGGTACTATTTACCGTCTCGGGCCTTTGGAAGTTGACCGACGCGCCCGGCGCGGCCGTGCGTATGGCGCAGGCGCGCGTGCCGCAATCGCTGAGTTTGGCGGGGGCGCTGGGCTTCGGTATCGCCGAAACCTTTACCGCGGTCCTATTGCTCGTCCCGCGTTTCCGGCGCTGGGGGGCGTGGCTGGGCGGCGCACTGTTGATCGCTTTCATGATTTTCATCGGCATCGAGTACAACCACTTGGTCGGCGCCGAATGCAGTTGCTTTCCGTGGGTGAAGCGCGCCGTGGGTCCGAACTTCTTTATCGGCGATGGGATCATGCTTCTGCTGGCGGTGGTGGCCGGCGCATGGGCCAGGCCGGCGCGCGGCGTGCGCTCCGCGTTGACCATCCTGGGTGCGATCGCAGTCTTCGCGGCGGCCTCGTATGGCGTGGTCTCCATGCGCCAGACCGGCACCAAGGCGCCCGACACAGTCACCGTAAACGGCCAGCCCTATTCGCTGCAGCAGGGCAAGATTCTGATCTTCTATTTCGACCCCGAATGCCTGCATTGTCTGGACGCCGCCAAGCGCATGGCGAAACTGAACTGGGGCGATACCCGCATCGTGGCCGTACCGATCAACGTGCCGCAGTTTGCGCAGGGTTTCCTCGACGATACGCATCTGAAGGCGGTCGTATCCAACGATCTGCCGAAGTTGAAGAAGATTTTTCCGTTCGTCAGTGCGCCAGCCGGAGTGGCCCTGGTCAATGGCCGCGAGAAGATGGCCCTCACCCAGTTCGAAGAACCGGAGCCGGTGGGTACTTTGAAGAAGATCGGCTTTATTCAGTAGCAACCGGCTCCGGCATGCGGAACCGGTACCCCAGCCACGGTTCGGTCAGGATATATCGCGGCCGGCCTGGATCCGGCTCCAGCTTCTTGCGCAGTTGTTTGATGAAGACGCGCAGATATTGGACCTCATTGCCGTAGTCGGGTCCCCATACCGCTTGCAGGATGCGTTCGTGCGGCAGGGCCACATCGTCGTTGGAGACCAGGAAACGCAGCAGGTCGAATTCCTTCGGTGTCAGCCGGACTTCCTTGGCATCCACCGTCACGCGCCGGGCCGTCACGCGAATCTCAACGTTGCCGAACCTGACAATATCGGCCCCCGGCTCCGTCACCGGCGCGGAGCGCCGCAGCGTGGCCCGCACGCGCGCCAGCAGAACGTCCATACTGAAAGGCTTGGTCACGAAATCGTCGGCGCCCGCGTCCAGCGCCGCCACGGCGTCTTCATTACTGTTGCGGACGGTCAGGATCATCACCCGTACATCGGATCGCGCGCGAATCTGCCGGCAGGTTTCAATGCCGCCAATACCGGGCAGATTGACATCCAGCAACACCAGGTCGAAACGCTCCTCGCGCAGCTTTTGGATCCCCTCTTCGCCGCTGCGCGCGTCCGCCACTACGTAACCCGCGCCGCCCAGAGTTACGCGCATCACGCGCCGGATCTGGGGCTCGTCGTCCACCACGAGTATGCGTGCGCTCATTGAATCAGCATAGGTTTCGTCCGATAAAGAAGTCGTTAGGGCGATGTGAGGATTCCATAAGTCCGCCTGGAACTTACTCTCGCCCGCGGGTGTCGAATCAGTCAGACCGGCCGGAAATCGAATCAGTCAAAAGGAGGATGAAATGTTTGAGGCTATTGGTGTCTCTGAACGCACGCGTAAGCCGTGGACGGTGGTGGTTTCGTTCATAGGGCAACTGGCGATGATCGGGGTAGCCATCCTGGTTCCCCTGGTGGGCACCGACGCGTTGCCCCACCGCCTTTCCTGGATCAGTCTGCCGGAGCCGCCTCCGGCCATGCATCACCACGCCGCGCAGGCCCAGGCGCAGGCGAAGCCGGCCAATGTTGTCCCGCCGCAGTTTACGGCTAAAGGGTTGGTATTGCCAACGAAGATTCCCGATAAGGCCGTCATCCTGCAGGATTCGGAACCCGTGTTGTCCGCGGACAATGGTGTAGGTTTGCCCGGCGGCATTGGCTTCTCGAATGGATCGGGCAACGGCGTCATCGACAGCCTGGTCGGGTCCACGATGGCCACGCCCCCGCCGCCCCAACCCGTCGTGAAAAAGCAGCCGTCACCGCCGGCCACGCCGCCGCGCATCAAGGTGGGCGGATCGGTGCAGCAAGGCAAGCTGCTTTCCGGACCGCGGCCCGTTTATCCCCAACTCGCCAGAGCGGCCCGCATCGAAGGAACCGTGCGCCTGGAAGCGGTCATCTCGCGCGAAGGCGCCATCCTGAACCTGCGCGCGGTCAGCGGGCATCCGCTATTGATTCCGGCGGCCTTGGCCGCGGTCGAACAGTGGACCTTCCGGCCCACGTTCTTGAACGGCGATCCGGTAGAAGTGGCCACCACGATCGATGTGACTTTCACGCTGCAGAAATGACGGTCAGTTGCGCGGCCCGATGCCTTCGGTACGGCCGGCCAGCGCCTGCACGGCGTTTCCACCGCAGACCGCCACGCCGGTCTTCATCAGCGCGTTCAGGAAGTTGAACAGGAGCGCATAGAGAACTTGCTCGGTGAGCGGCTGTTTGCCGGGCAGCCGGAAACTGGCCGGCAGTTCCTTGGCGATATTCACGCGCACGGAATTGGGCTGCGCCTTACCGCCGCGGTCGCGCTTGTTGGCCAGGCTGATGGGCGTCTGCATGACGCCGCCGCTGCGCCCATCGATATAAAACTGGCAGCGCGAGAACCAGCCGAGGTTGGCGGGATCGGCCGCGTCGAACAGCAGCAGGGGCGCTTGCCGGCCCGCCGCCGTAAGATCCAGCGTGATGCTTCGTTGGGTGTCCTTCAGCTTGGTATCGAATCCGGCTTGCTTGGCGATGTTGGCCACCAACTCCGGTTCCAATTCCAGGAAGATCAACTTATGTTGTCCCGCTTGCAAGACTTGCATCCGACAACTGCTAGTGTAGCGGGTTTCGCTGTGGCGGGGCGGGTACTCCGCAGCGGGGGTCTCGCAGGCCGCCCCCCGCGGGAAACTATCACAAAGCCGCGCGGTACAGCGCCAGCAGATCCTCGCGCGTGCAAGGGCGCGGGTTTAGCTGATGACAGCCATCCTGAATCGCCTTATCGGCCAGCGCCGGCAGCACGGCTTCAGTCACACCATAATCCCGCAGATGGGGCGCGATGCCCACGCGCCGGTTCAAATCGCGGACCTCCGCGACGATCTCGCCGACGCCGAACTGCGCTTCCAGATCCCGCAGGCGCGGCTCGACCGCCGGACGATTGAACTCCAGCACGAAAGGCAGCAGCACCGCATTGGCCGTGCCGTGATGCATACCGCAATCCGACGAGAGCGGGTGCGCCAGCGAATGCACGGCGCCTAACCCCTTCTGAAACGCGATGGCCCCCATGATGGATGCCATCATCATCTGGGAGCGTGCCTCCAGATCCCGCGCATCGGCCATCGCCCGCGGGAGATTCTCCCAAACCATGCGCGCGCCAGACAGCGCGATGGCGTCGCAGATCGGATGGTAGCCCTTCGAAATGTAAGCTTCCACGTTGTGCGTGAACGCGTCCATGCCGGTGCCCGCGGTCAGGCGCGGCGGCAGATCCAAGGTCAACTCGGGATCGGCGATGGCCAGCGTGGGAATCAGATGCGGGCTGAAGACCACGGTCTTGCGGTTGGTGGCCGTAATCGTAATCACGGTGGACCGGGACACTTCGCTGCCGGTGCCCGCCGTAGTGGCGATGGCGATAAAGGGCGGCACGTTCGCCGAAATGCGATCCGCGCCGTCCAGCAGATCGTCGTATTCGGCCAGCGGGAGCTCGTGGCTGACTTTGAGCCGGATGGCCTTCGCCGCATCCAGGGGCGACCCGCCGCCCACTCCCACAATGCCGTTGCAGCGATTCTGCTGATAGAGCGCCAGGCCCGCGAGTACGTTGCTTTCGGTAGGATTCGGATCCACCGAAGAGAAGACCGCCGCGCCGGGCGCCAGGCTGGCGACTCGCGCGAACACCGGAGTGCGCGCCAGCCCGGCGTCGGTAACCAACAAGGGACGCGTAATGCCGCGCTTGCTCAATTCCTCCGGCAACCGGCCGGCGGCGCCCGCGCCGAACAGGATGGTGGTGGGAAAGCTGAACGTGGAGACAGTCACATCACCATGAAAACACATTCTGCTAAAATAACGCACGCAGAAGCACGGAGGGTATATGGCAGAAACATCCCGCCGCGGGTTTATCCGCGGAATCGGCGCCGGCGCGCTGGCCGGCTGCGGCCCGATCATTCTCGGAGCGCAAAACAAATCCGGTAGCGCCAAGCCGGTCCTGGGCGAGGGCGATCACCAGTACGAGTGCACGCACGATTGGGGCGAGTTGCCGGCCAACATCAAGTATGGCAACACGCACGGAGTCTGCGAAGATTCCCAGACGCGCATCTACGTACACCACACGGTCAACGATGTGAGCGAGAGCCACGATTCCATGGTGGTCTTCGACCATCGGGGCAAGTTCGTGAAGTCGTGGGGCAAGCAGTTCCAGGGCGGCGCGCACGGGCTGCATATCCGCCGCGAAGGCAGCCAGGAGTTTCTCTATCTGTGCGACACCAAGCGCGCGATCGTGGTAAAGACGACCCTCGATGGCGAGGAAGTCTTCACCCTGGGCTACCCCAAGGAATCCGAGTTCTACAAGCTCGATAAGGACGGCAAGCCGGCCACTAAGTATAGCCCCACCAATCTGGCCATCGCGCCCAACGGCGATATCTACGTGGGCGACGGCTACGGCTCCAGCTACATTAACCAGTACAACAGCAAGGGCGAGTTTATCCGCACGTTCGGCGGCAAGGGCAAGGAGCCCGGCCAGTTGGATTGCCCCCACGGCATCACCGTGGACCTGCGCGGGCCGCAGCCGCTGCTACTGGTGGCCGACCGCGCCAACGCCCGGCTGCAATACTTCACCCTCGACGGCAAACATGTGAGCTTCGTGGGTGGCGTGAACCTGCCCTGCTACTTCAGCGAGCGGCACGGCGAGTTCGTGATCCCGGACCTGGGCGCGCGCGTGACCCTCATCGACCGCGAAAACAAAGTGATCGAACACCTGGGCGACGATAGCGCGGCCAAGACGTGGTCCGATCTGCGCAAGCAAAGCCGCGACCACTTTACCCCTGGCAAGTTCGTGTGTCCGCACGGCGCGTGCTTCGATCACGAAGGCAACATCTTCGTGGTCGAGTGGGTGGAAGTGGGCAGGGTGAGCCGGCTCCGCAAGGTGGCTTAAGCTTGAAAGTGGAGGAGTTGATCCCAAGCGGCCGAGCCGCCAATCGGCCGACCCGCCAATGGGCCGAGCCGCCAATGGGCCGACCCGCCAATCGGCCGACCCGCCAATCGGCCGACCCGCCAAGCGGCCGAGCCGCCAATCGGCCGACCCGCCAATCGGCCGACCCGCCAATCGGCCGACCCGCCAATCGGCCGACCCGCCAATCGGCCGACCCGCCAAGCGGCCGAGCCGCGACCGTGAGGGAGCGTCCCAGCGCCGTCTCCGATCAGAAGTCTAGACCCTCAAACACAAGCATGGCGCTGCCGCCGCAGCTTCCAAAGCCATCGTGTGCTGCCATGGCGGCAGTCCATGTAGCGGCACGCGCAAGATGGGTACGCTTCTCCTAGCCGAGCGCATCATATACACCCGCGACATCGCTTCTTTGCTTGCGAGTCGTGACATATAATTCAAATAAGCGGGTGAATACGTGCCACTATCCGCACCGCCAGACCGGGTCGCGAAGGAGCCGCGCATCACGCTGTGGACCACGGCGCGCGAAGCCTTCTGGGTTGCCCTGGAAGCGCTCCGTACCCACAAACTGCGCTCGTTCCTGACTCTTCTGGGCGTAGTAATTGCCACTACCACCCTGATCGTAGTCATGTCCGTGGTGAACGGCATGAACCTCTACATCGCGGAACATATCGCGAATCTGGGCGCTAATACCTTCGTTCTGCACCAGTTCAAATGGGCCCAGGGTTTCGACGCATTCCTGAATGCCCGCCGCCGCAATAAGCCCATCCGCATGGAGGATTACGAGTTTCTGGCGGACACGCTGCACGGATTTCAACAGATTGGCGCGATGTCCCAGCTCGCAACGAATCCCATCGCAAGATACCAGACGCAGGTGGACGATGAAATCACCCTGACCGGCGTAACCCCCACCTTCGTGGACATCGGCCGCGAGAAGGTATCCAGCGGGCGCTACATCAACGATGCCGAGTACCACCATAACGCACGAGTCTGCGTGATCGGCCAGGACCTGGTCGATAAACTGTTCGCGCAGACCGATCCGCTCGATAAGGAAGTGTCGCTGGCCGGCATTCCATACCGCGTGATCGGCGTGATGGAGAAGGTCGGCAGCACTTTTGGGCAAAGCCAGGATAACTTCGCGGTCATACCTCTGACCACCTTCCGCGGGATGAGCGCCACGCGCCCGGAGCTCATGGTTTTCATCAAGGCGCCCGACGCCCGGCACATGCTGGAGCTGGAAGACGAAGTGCGAGCCCTGATGCGCGTCCGCCGGCACGTTCCCTACGCCGGCGAAGACACCTTCGGCATCAATGCCTCCGACACCCTGATGAGCGTCTGGCAGAATCTGACGGGCACCATCTTCGCCGTCACCATCGGCCTGGTGGCCGTATTCATGGTGGTGGGCGGAATCGTGATCATGAATATCATGCTGGCCAGCGTCACCGAGCGCACGCACGAGATCGGCATCCGGAAGTCGATGGGCGCCCGCCGCCGCGATATCCTTTGGCAGTTCGTCATCGAATCCGGGGTGATGGCCGCGATGGGCGGCATTACGGGCGTGTTGCTGGCGACGCTCATCGCACGGCTGGTGAACATAATCTTCACCGCGTCGGTACCGATCAGCGCGGTCATCGTGGGGGTCACGCTGTCGACCACCGTGGGCCTGTTTTTTGGCATCTATCCGGCCACCAAGGCCGCCCGTCTCGACCCCATCGAGGCGCTCAGAACGGAGAATTGAGCGGCCAGGAAAACTATGCGAGCCTACCGTCAACATGTGCGCGAGAACCTGCTGCTGGCCTTCGATACGCTGCGCACTCACAAGTTCAGGTCGTTCCTCACGGTCCTCGGAGTACTCATTGGCACCACCACGGTGATTGCTGTAACTTCCATCATCGCCGGGTTAGATAAGCAACTGGTGGATGTGGCCCAGCAGTTCGGCACCCGCACTTTATGGGTCTACAAGCTGCAAATGGGCGCCCCGCATCAACTGACTCGCGACGAACGCCTGCGCAAGCCGCTGAGCTACGAGGATGCCATGGCCATCAAGGAGCAGTGCCCTTCCACCGAGGCCGTCTCCGCGGAGTTGCTTCGCGATATGGGCGAATTCGGCCTGCCTCCGGTCACCGCGCGATACAAAGGCCAGGATATGAACGATGCCCTCTTCGTGGGCGTCACCGCGGATCACCTGCAGATTCTCAACGCCACGCTGCACGAGGGCCGCTTCTTCAGCGAGGTCGACGACCGCCACCGCCGCGACGTAGCCGTAATCGGGAACGGCGTGCGCGAGAGGTTCTTCGCCAACGGAGATCCCCTCGGCAAGACGATCCTGGTCGACGGGCATAGCTTGGAAGTCATCGGCACGCTGACCAAATTCAAGTCCTTCCTGGGCGACGACCAGAACGACAAGGCCATCATGGCCCCTTACGGCACCTTCAAGAAGAGTTACCCGGAAGCCAAGGACAACTTCCTCTGCGTGCTGGTGCAGCAGGGAAAGATGGAGCAGGCCAAGGGCGAGGTGACCGAACTGCTCCGCCGCCGGCGCCATGTGAAGCCCGCGGATCCCGACAACTTCGGGATCTCGAGCGCCGAATCGCTGATCGAGCAGTTCCGCCAGGTTATCGGCACGGTGGCCCTGGTGATGGTGGTGATTTCCTCGATCGGCTTACTGGTGGGCGGTATCGGCGTCATGAACATCATGCTGGTGTCGGTCACTGAACGGACCCGCGAAATCGGCGTGCGCAAAGCCATCGGCGCCCGCCGCAGCGATATCGTCTGGCAGTTTCTGCTGGAGGCCATGACCCTGACGGCTTCCGGCGGCATCATCGGCATCGTCGTCGGATGGCTGCTCAGCCTGGCCATCCGCACCTTTGTGCCCAGCCTGCCCTCCACGGTGCCGCTATGGTCGGTGGTGGTGGGTTTCGTGGTAGCGACCGGTACGGGCCTCTTCTTCGGCATGTGGCCGGCATTGAAGGCGGCGCGTCTCGATCCCATCGTGGCGCTGCACTACGAGTAAGGCCGCCGGCGCTTCTATTTCACCAGCGCGGACGACTTGCCGGCGAAGTCCAGCACCCAGGTCGGGAATATGCCTAGGAACAGCGTGCCTAACGCCGGAATGACCAGCGCCGCCCGTAGGCCCAGTGACAGCGGCTCCAATTCAGCGGTAGCTTCGGAAGGCTCGCGCATATACATGGCCACCAGGATGCGTAAATAGTAATACGCTGCCACGGCGCTGTTCAAGAGTCCCAGCACGGTCAACCAAACCAGGTGTGCGCTCAGAGCGGCTTTGAAAATATAAAACTTGCCGAAGAAGCCGCCGGTGAGCGGCACGCCGATCAGCGACAGCAGGAAGATGGTCAGCAGAGCGGCTGTACCGGGTTCTTTCACCGCCAGGCCCGCGAAATCGTCCACGCTGAGGAAACGTTCGCCCTTGCCTGAAAGATGCGAGACCACGGCGAAGGCGCCGATGTTCATGAAGGCATACGCGGCCAGGTAGAACATGGCCGCGGCGGTGCCCCCGTTGGAGCGGGCGGCCAGCGCCACCAGCACGTATCCAGCATGTGCGATCGAGCTATAGCCCAGCAGCCGTTTCACGTTCGACTGTGTGAGCGCGGCGAAGTTGCCGATGGTCATCGACAATAGCGCCGATCCCCAGAACAGTGGATACCAATCGCGCGCGATCGGCTCGAAAGCGGTCATGAAGATACGCAGAAATATGGCGAATGCCGCCGCTTTCGGGCCCGTCGTCAGGAACGCGGAGACGGGCGTGGGAGCGCCCTGGTAAACGTCCGGCGCCCAGACCTGGAACGGGGCGCCGGAAACCTTGAAGCCCAGGCCCACGAACATCAACGCCACCGCGACCCCGATGAAGACCGGTGCGGGCGCCGTGGGACCGCCGACGAGCGCCATGCGGATCGCGTTCAGGTAGGTCGATCCGGTCATGCCATAGACCACCGCGACGCCATACAGAAAAAATGCGGTGGCGAACGATCCCAGCAGGAAGTACTTCAGCGCCGCCTCGTTGGCGCGCTTATCGTCGCGCAGATAACCGGCCAGCACGTAGCTCGCGATGGAAGAGATTTCCAGGCCAATGAAGATCATGATCAGTTCATTGGCGGAAACCATGACAGACTGGCCGGCGATCGAAAACAACAGCAGCGCGTGATATTCGCCGGGCTCCGCGCCTTCACGTTGCAGGAAGCGGTAAGAGGCAAGCACGGTCAGGATGCCGACGCCGATCACCAGCACCCGGAAGAAGGTGGCGAATCCATCCACCATCAGCATGCCGGAGAAAGCCGGCCCGGGCGACGAGTAGGCGAACACCGCCGCGGCCATGGCGGCCAACAGAGCCAGAATCGAGATGTGCCCATAGATCTCCCGCGTTTGCTTGCGCAGGATCACATCCAGCACCATCAGCAGGGTGCCGGCCACGACCAGGATGATCTCCGGCAGGAACCGGAGATACTCGATGCCGGCGGGTGCGATGCTAACGGGCATGGGCCACCTCGGCGGAGATCGCGCGAACCGGGGGCGCCTGCACCCGGATCTGAACATTCACGTGGGTCTGATCGAGAATCCGCGCCGTCGTCTTCCGCACGGCCGGCAGGAACGATTGCGAATACATGCCCATCCAGACCATCATGGCGATCAGCGGTACGATGGCGGCCCACTCGCGCCGCGTCAGGTCGAAGATATGATGCCGTACCTCATCGGGCGTCTCGCCATAAAACACGCGCTGGTAAAGCCACAGCATGTAACACGCCGACAGGATCACGCCGATGGAGGCGAATATGGTCCAGCGGAAATTGGCTTGCGCCGAGCCTTGCAGCACCAGAAATTCGCCTACGAAGTTGTTCAGCGTCGGCAATCCGATGCTGGCCAGCATGGTAATCATGAAGGCCGTCGAAAGCCACGGCGCCACGGTGGCTACGCCGCCGTAGTCCGCGATCTCGAGCGAATGCCTCCGTTCGTAAAGGTAGCCCACCAACACGAAGAGCGCGCCCGTCGAGATCCCGTGATTCAGCATCTGGTACACCGCGCCATCCATGCCGATCTGCGTGAACGAGAAAATGCCCAGGACCACGAATCCCAGGTGGCTGACCGACGAATAGGCCACCAGCTTCTTCATGTTCGGCTGCACCATGGCGACCAGCGCGCCGTAAACGATCCCGATAATGGCCAGCACCACGATCCACGGTGCGCAGGCGCGCGCCGCGCTCGGAAACATGGGCAGGCAGAATCGCACCAGCCCATACGTGCCCATTTTCAGCATCACGGACGCCAGCATCACCGAGCCGGCCGTGGGAGCTTCCACGTGTGCGTCCGGCAGCCAGGTGTGCAGCGGAAAGATCGGCACCTTTACGGCGAAAGCCAGGAAGAACGCCAGGAACAGCAGCATCTGCTGGTACGGGCTAAATTCCACCTTGCCGCTCGCCAGCATCGCCAGGATGTCCGGATAGTTGAAAGTGCCGGTGTGGTTATAAACGTAGATGATGGCGGTCAGCATCAGCACCGAGGCGGCCATGGTGTACAGGAAGAATTTGACCGCCGCATAAATGCGCCGTTCGTGGCCCCAGATGCCGATCAGGAAATACATGGGAACCAGCGAGACTTCCCAAAACACGTAGAACAGGAACAGGTCCTGCGCCGCGAATACGCCGGTCAGCCCGAATTCCAGCAGCAGCATGAAAGCGAAGAATTCTTTGCTCCGGCTCTGAATCGACTTCCAGGAGATCGCGATACAGATGGGAGTCAGGAAAGTGGCCAGGATCAGCAGCCAGAGGCTGAGTCCATCGAGCGAAACGTGGTAGTGGATGTTGGGCGACGTCACCCAAACGAAGTCGGTGACGAATTGCTCACCCGGACGGATGGTCTCGTATTGGAAGGCCAGGCCCAGCGAAGCGGCGAAGGCCACCAGCGAAAAAGCCAGCGCAGTTGCGCGGATGGCGCCTTCCGCCGCGCGCGGCACCATCAGTACGGCCAGGAAGCCCAACAGCGGGATGGCTAAAACGATGTCGAGCAGGTTCATCGCAGGCCTCCCATCACGCCCATCACCAGCAGCAGCGCCACGCTGCCAAGCAATACCCAGGCCGCGTAGCTCCGGATATTGCCGGATTGCAGCCGCTTCAGCACGTTGCCAATCCCGCGCGCCTGGCTGCCCACACCATTGACCGCGCCGTCGATAATGGTGACGTCCACGCCTTTCCACAACACTTCGCGCGATCCGCCGACCACCGGATTCACCACCACCGCATCGTAAATCTCATCCACGAAATATTTGTTGTAAACCAGCTTGTAGAGGCCGCCGAAGGTGGCCACGATCTGGTCCGGCAAACCCGGCTTGAAGATATAAAAGAGCGCCGCCAGGCCAATCCCGGCGAAGCCGAAAGCCACCGAGATAATCACCGGGCCGATGTCGCCCGTCTCCTTGGCCAGCGGAAACAGCGGCGCCAGGAACTCGGGGATGTTGAATAGCTTGCCGCCTGCCAGTGACAACGCCGCCAGCACGGCCAGCGGGCCGATCATCACGAAGGGCGATTCATGCGGATGGGCCTTGCCTCGATACTCGCCAAAGAATGCCAGGAAAATCGCGCGGAAAACGTAGAAGGCGGTCATGCCCGCCGTGATCACGCCCACCCAGTACATCCACGGGGCATGCTGGTCGGCCGCGGCCAGAATGGCGTCCTTGCTATAAAATCCCGCAAACGGCGGCACTCCCGCGATGGCGACGCTGGCGCAGATCATGGTCCAGAATGTCCACGGAATCTTCTTGCGCAGCCCGCCCATGTTGCGCACATCCTGCTCGCCGCCCAACGCGTGAATCACGCTGCCCGCGCCCAGGAAGAGCAGCGCTTTGAAGAATGCGTGCGTCACCAGATGATAGATGCCCGCCGAAAACGCGCCCACCCCCGCGCCCAGGAACATATAGCCAAGCTGCGAAACGGTGGAATAAGCGAACACTTTCTTGATATCGTTCTGCGCCAGTCCGATGGTGGCCGCGAAGAACGCCGTGGCCAGTCCGATAATCGCCACCGCTTCCATGGCCGCCGGTGCGTGCGTGTAAATCGCGGCCGAGCGCGCCACCATGTACACGCCCGCCGTCACCATGGTGGCGGCGTGAATCAGCGCGGACACGGGCGTGGGGCCGGCCATGGCGTCCGGCAGCCATACGTACAGGGGAATCTGCGCGGACTTGCCGCAAGCGCCCACCAGCAAAAGAAACGCGATGGCGGTCAGGGTGGCTTCGGATTTACCCGTCACCGAAGTGAATACGGTGCCGAAATCCAGCGATCCGAAGTTCACGACGATCAGGAACATCGCCAGCGAAAAACCGAAATCGCCGATCCGGTTCACGATGAACGCCTTGTTGCCGGCGTTGGTGGCGAACTTCTTGTCGAAGTAGAATCCGATCAGTAAATAGCTGCACAATCCCACGCCTTCCCAGCCCACGAACATCACCAGGTAGTTGGCGGCCAACACCAGCGTGAGCATGAAGAACATGAACAGGTTCAGATAGGCGAAGAAGCGGTAATATCCGCCCTCGTGCGCCATGTAGCCGATGGAGTAAACGTGAATCAGGGAGCCGACGCCGGTGACCACCAGCAGCATCACGGCGGTCAGCCGGTCCACGGTGAAATCCCATCCGATATTCAGGCTGCCGCTTTGGATCCAGGTGAAATATTGCTCGGTGTGCGCGGCATTCAAATCGCCGAGCCCCAGTAAAGTCTTCACCACCCAGCAGAACGAGAGCAGCACCGAGCCAATGGCAATCGCATTTACCATGGCCTTCGAGAAGCGCCGCCCAAAGATCCCGTTGAGCAGGAACCCGGCCAGAGGGAAGACGGGAATGAGCCAGAGTTGCATTAGTTTTTCATCGAACTGACGTCATCGATATTCAAGGTCGAGCGATTCTTGAACACCGTCAGGATAATCGCCAGCCCCACAGCCGCTTCAGCCGCTGCCACCACCATCACGAAAAAGCTGAAAATATGCCCATTCACCTGTTTCAACTGATAAGAGAACGTAATGAAGCTCAGGTTCACGGCATTCAGCATCAGCTCGATCGACATGAACACCGTGATCACGTTGCGGCGCAGCAGGAATCCGGCCACGCCCAACGTAAACAATACCGCGCTGAGGATCAGGTACCAGGAAATCGGCACGCCGGCGGACATGTTACTCCATCTCCTTTTGCGCCAGCACCACGGCGCCCACAATGGCGATCAGGATCAGCACCGAAACCACTTCGAAGGGCAATAGATATTGGGTGAACAAGGCGCGTCCGACGTCCAGGGCCGTGCCGTGCCGGAATCCGCCGAAATGCACATCGGGGGCGCCGGGAAACATGTTCCTGGTGAAAAACGCCATCAACCCCAGGAAAGTGAACAGCATCGGAATCCCGAGCACCTGCGCCAGCAGCGAACGGCCTTTGCGAATCTCCGCGCCGGCATTCAGCAGCATGATCACGAAAACGAACAGCACCATGATGGCGCCGGCGTACACGATCACCTGCGCCGCGGCCAGGAATTCGGCTCCCAGCAGCAGGTACAGCACGGCCAGCGATCCCATCACGCCGATCAGCGAGATAGCGCTCGAAATCGGATGCGACTGCACCACCACGTTGAAGCCGCAGATGACTGCAATCGCCGCGAAGATGAGGAAGAGGATGACGTCCATTTTCAGTGCCCGCTCAGGAGAACAGCGCCACCATGAGTCCGGTGACCAGCAGGTTAAGGACGGCCACCGGGAACATGAACTTCCACGCGAAGGCCATCAGTTGATCGTACCGGAAACGCGGCAGCGTCCCGCGAATCCAGATGAATAGAAACAGCAGCGCGCCCGTCTTGGCCGCGAACCAGAACAGCGGCAGCAAGGCTCCCTGCAACGCCGGAATCAGAAAAATCACGGCCAACAGGAAGAAGACTACGGCGACCACCGGCAGCGTCAGCCGGTCCATTCTACGCGCCGGATTCAGCCCGTGATACAAGGCGATGGCGCCGGCCAGAATGAACACGATGGCCGGCACGAAATTGGATCCCGCCGATGCCGGCCAGAGCGGCAGCCATCCGCCCAGGAACAGGGTGGTGGTGATCGAGCAGACCGTCACCATGTTCGAATATTCGGCCATGAAGAAGGCCGCAAACTTCATACTGCTGTATTCGGTATGAAATCCGGCCACCAGCTCGTTCTCGGCTTCCGGCAGATCGAACGGCACGCGGTTGGTTTCGGCGAAAGCCGCGATCAGGAAAATGATGAAACTGAAGATCTGCGGCATGGGCGTCTGGAAGATGCTCCAGCGCGGGATGAATCCCAGATAATAGCCCGCCTGCCCTTCCACGATGTGGCGCAGGCTAAGAGTGTTCGCCAGCAAGAGCGGCGCCGCCACCGCCATGCTCAGCGGCAGTTCGTAGCTGATCATCTGCGCCGAGCTGCGCAGACCGCCCATCAGGGAGTATTTGTTATTCGAAGCCCACCCGGCCAGCGCGATGCCGTAAACGCTCACCGACGAAACCGCCAGCACAAACAGGATGCCGATATTCAAGTCCGCCAACTGCATCCAGGTACTGCCGCCGAACAGGTGAATCTCGCCGCCAAAGGGAATCACTGAAATCGACAGAAGCGCCATGGTGACCGCGAAAAACGGCGCCGCCAGGTACAGCAGCTTATTCACATAAGGCGGGATCAGATCTTCCTTCGTGATCAGCTTGATCACGTCCGCCAGCGGCTGCAAAAGCCCGTGCGGACCCACACGCGAAGGCCCCATGCGCACTTGGATGTGTGCGATGACCTTGCGTTCAACCCATTGCAGGTACGCCAGGGTGGTGAGTAGAACAAACGCCACCACCGCAGCCTTGATCAGGCTCAGCAGGAAGAAGTTCATTTATCGAGTGCCGTGGCTCTCCACCACGGAGTTCAGTATTTTAGAATAGCGCCCTAGCGTGCCGGAAGTGAAAAGATTATCGTGCGCGGAACGAATTAATTCGGGCCGCCCATCGAGCGGTACGCGGCCGTCCAAAGCCGCGGTTTGCGCCGCGCCGCCCATCTCCAGCACCGGCAGCGGGACGTCGTATCCACGCACATTCTTCCGGATCTCGGCGAAAACGACATCCGGAACCCAGGGGCCCAGCTCGGCGGCTACGCCCATTTCGCGGGCCAACAGGCCCATAATCTCAAGGTCGGGCTTGGCGCCCATCGCCCCTACGGCTTTCGCCAGCCTTTGCACTTCGCCGCAGACATTGGTCACGGTGCCGTTCTTTTCGTAAGCCGACGCAGCCGGAAGAATCACGTCCGCCAGGCGGGCGGTCTCGGTCAAAAACAGATCCTGGACCACCACGAACCGGCCCCCGGCCATCGCACCCAGGCCCGTTTCACGAAGTGGATTGGCTCCCACCACCCACAGCACATCCAGATCTGCCGCCGCCACGATCTCAGGCAGCGCCATGCCGCCGGCGTCGGGCAGCAGACCCATATCCACCGCGCCGCGGGAATTCGAATCATCCACGAGGCAGCAATACTGCACCGGAATACCCAGCGATTCGCCAAAATCCACCAACCGTCGCACGCCCTCGCCCTTGATGGCATCGCTGAAGACGATGACCAGTTCCGGCTCGGCTTTCAGGCGGTCGCGCAGCGATTCCACCGCGTCCAATTCGCCGCCCGCCGCTACGCGCAGGCTGGCCGCCGCATACTGATCCTCGCGCACCGGCCCCGCGGTCACCACGTAAACGCGCGCCTGGTGATGCCGGTAATTGGCGCGAATCTGGAACGACAGGAACGGCTGCTCCAGCGCCAGGTCCGCGCCGATCGCCAGCACCGCCTTCTTCTGGTACAGATCCGCCGCCGTAGCCAGTTTCCCCGTTTTGCCGCTCAAGGCGTCGAGCAGCGCCGGCACATCGCCCGAGCGATGATGATCGATATTTCCCGTTCCCAGCACCTTGCGCGCGAATTTCTGCAAATAGTAATTCTCTTCGTTGGTGGTGTGGGTGGAACCGACGACGCCGAATTTGCCGCCCCGCCCACGCACTTCGTTGAACTTCGCCGCCACGGTTTCGAGCGCCTTCGACCACGGCACTTCCTGCAACTCTCCGTTCACCCGCACCAGCGGCGCCAGCACACGCTCCGGATGATTGTAGAAATCGAAAGCATAGCGTCCCTTGATGCACAGGAACTCGCCGTTGATCCCCGACCGGTCGCGATTGTTGCCGCGGATGATTTCATCGTTGCGCACGCCCAGGGTCGTCTTGCAGCCGTTCGAGCAGTGCGTGCAAATCGTGCCCACGTGGGTCATTTCCCACGGCCGCGTCTGATAGCGGTAAATGCCGCTGGTCAGCGCGCCCACGGGGCAGATGTCGATACACATGCCGCACTCGTCGCACTCCAGATGATCGCCTTTATTCGGCGCGATCTCCGAAACCACGCCGCGATTGATCACCCCCAGCGCGCCTACCCCCATGCCTTCGTTGCAGATGCGCACGCAGCGGTAGCACAGGATGCAGCGCGGATTATCGAAGAACACCACGGGCGAAAATTGTTTTTCGTCCACGTGGACCTTCATCTCGGTGAAGCGGCTCTCGCCGGCGCCGTAGCGGAAGGTCATGTCCTGCAGTTCGCACTCGCCGCCCTTATCGCAGACCGGGCAATCCAGCGGATGGTTGGCCAGCAGAAACTCCAGCATGGATTTGCGCGCGGCCACCACCGGCGGCGTCTCGGTCCGCACCACCATCCCTTCCGCCACGGGCAGAGTGCATGCCGTCATCAGCTTCGGCATCTTCTCCACTTCCACCAGGCACATGCGGCAGGCGGCCTGCAGGGTCAGCCCTTCGTAATAGCAGAAGGCCGGCACTTCGATGCCCGAGCGTTTGGCGGCGTCGATGACCAGCGTCCCGGGCGCGGCCTGGATGGCCCTCCCGTCGATCGTGAGATTTACCAGGTCAGCCATCTTTACGCCGTTACCAATCGCCCGGCCTCTTCATACGGGCACGGTTTCCCATTCAAATGATCTTCAAACTCGTGATAGAACTTCTCCACGATCGAGATGGTCGGGAGCGCCGCCGCATCCCCCAACGGGCAGAATGTTTTTCCCAGCATGTTCTTCGCTAAATCGCCGATCAGCGCGATATCGCTGCGCTGTCCCATCCCGTCGTGAAACCGCTGCAACAGCTTGCGAATCCAGGTAGTGCCCTCGCGGCACGGGATGCACCATCCGCAACTTTCATGCGCGTAAAACCTCATAATCCGCAGCGCCGCCTTCACCATGCAGGTGTCTTCGTGCATGATCACCACGCCGCCCGATCCCAACATGCTCTTGGCTTTGGCCATGGCGTCGTAATCCATGGTCAACCCCTCGCACTCCGCCGCCGTCAGTACCGGACACGACGATCCGCCCGGAATGAAGGCTTTCAATTTCTTGCCGCCCAGAATGCCGCCGCCGATTTCCTCGATCATGGTCTTCACCGGAAATCCCAGCTTCAATTCGTAAACACCCGGACGATTCACATGTCCCGTCAGGCAGGTCAACTTCGTGCCACCCGCCTTCGGGATGCCCAGCGCCGCGAATGCCGCGCCGCCATCCCGGATGATCGGCGGCACCGCACAATAAGTTTCCACGTTATTCAGGATCGTGGGGCATTGAAAGGCCCCCGAAACGGCTGGAAACGGCGGCCGGATACGTGGAATCCCGCGCTTGCCCTCCAGCGATTCGAGTAGCGCGGACTCCTCGCCGCATTCGTAAGCGCCCGCGCCGGTATGCGTGTACAGATCGAAATCGAAGCCCGTGCCCCGGATGTTCTTGCCCAGATAGCCACGCGCATAGGCCTCCGCGATGGCCTTGTCCATGATCTCGATCAGGTAGCGATACTCGCCGCGGATGTAGATGTAGCCCGCGTGCGCATCCACCGACAATCCGGCGATCAGCGTGCCTTCGATCAACTGGTGCGGATCGTTCTCCATCAGCAGCCGGTCTTTGCAGGTGCCCGGCTCGCTCTCGTCCGCGTTCACCACGATGTACTTCGGTTTGGGCGACGTGCGCGGCACGAAACTCCACTTCATGCCCGTGGGAAACCCCGCGCCGCCGCGCCCCCGCAGGTTCGAGATTTTCACTTCCTCGATGATCTGTTCGGGCTTCATGCTCGCGGCTTTGGCGAACGCCTGGTACCCTTCCGTTGCCAGGTAGGTATCGATGGACGCCGAATTCTCCAGGCCAAAGCGGCGGGTCAATACCCTGGTTTCGAGCGGATGCGGTTCGTTATAAAGCATCGGATTAGTGAATCTTCCTCAGGCCATCGAGCAGCCGGTCGAGTTTCTCAGGCGTCACGAAATGATGGAAATCGTAATTCACCTGCACGGCCGGCGCCCAGGAGCAAGCCCCGATACATTCCACTTCTTCGAGCGAGATCTGCCCATCGGCCGTCACTTCCTTGTGGCCCACGCCGACCTTCTGGCAGGCATGCTCCCATAGCTCCATGCCGCCCCGCAGCAGGCAACTGATGTTGGTGCAGATCTGCACGTGATATTTCCCCTGCGGCTTCTTGTGCAGCATGGAGTAATAGCCTACGACTTCGTCCACCTGCAGGGGAGTCACTCCCGTCCGCCGCGCCACTTCTTCGATCAACTCCGGGGTGACCGAGCCAATCTCATCCTGCGCATAAAGCAGCATGGGAATCACCGCCGAGCGCTGCCGCCCCGGTGGGTAGCTGTTCAACAGCTTGGCGAACCTGTTTTCCAACTCGGTAGAAAAAGTCATAAGAAAAGGACGTGGGTCACCTATCGCAGTCCCCTAACACGAAATCCATACTGCCGATCGACGCGATCACGTCCGCGATCAGCGTGCCGACCACCATCCTGGGCACCGCCTGCAGGTTGCCGAAACTCGGGCCGCGCACGTGTACCCGGTAAGGATGCGTCGTGCCGTCGCCGATCACGTAATATCCCACCTCGCCGCGCGGCGATTCGATGACCTGGTACACCTCGCCCGCCGGCACGCGGAAGCCTTCCGTCACAATCTTGAAATGGTAGATGAGCGCCTCCATCTGCGTCTTCATCTTCTCCCGGTCGGGCAGCACCACGTGCGGAGCGTCGGCCGTCCAACGGCCGCCGGGCATACCTTCGAGCGCTTGTTTGACGATGCGCGCGCTCTGCCGCATCTCCTCGATGCGCACCAGGTAGCGCGCATACACATCGCCTTCCGTGCGCGTCGGAATTTCGAAATCGAATTTGTCGTAGCTCGAATACGGCTCGTTCTTGCGCGCATCGTACTTCAAGCCGGCGGCCCGTAACATAGGCCCGGTCACGCCCAGGTCCAGCATGTCCTCCATCGACATGATGCCTACGCCGCGCGTGCGCCCTATCCAGATGCGGTTGTTCGTCAGCAGCTCTTCGTATTCGTCCACTTTGCTTGGAAACGCTTCGATAAACGTGCGCACGCGTTCCTGCCATCCGCGCGGCGGCTCCAATGCCAGCCCGCCGATGCGGAAATAGCTGGTCATCATGCGCTGGCCCGAATACATCTCGAAAATGCGCAGGATGTCTTCGCGCTCCCGGAAGCAGTACAGGAACACGCTCATGGCCCCGATATCGATGGCGTGCGTGCCCAGCCACACCAGATGGCTGTTCAGGCGCGTGAGTTCCGTCAGCATCACCCGCGTCCATTGCGCCAGCGGCGGGATTTCCAACCCCAGCAACTTCTCCACCGCCAGGCAATAGCAAAGATTGTTCGAGAGCGGCGCCAGGTAATCGATGCGGTCGGTCAGCGTGACTGCCTGCTGATAGGTTTTGACCTCGAATTCCTTCTCGATGCCGGTGTGCAGATAGCCGATGTCCGGCTGGCACTTCACGATCGTCTCGCCGTCCAGTTCAAGCTGCAGCCGCAGCACGCCGTGCGTCGAAGGATGCTGCGGACCCATGTTCAGGGTCAGGCTGCGCGGCTTCGCGCCGCTCGCCTCCACGGCATCAGATTCGGGAATGGGTGTGGTCAGTAAGTCGCTCACGTTCGTTCCTGTTTTAAACCCGATCGCCCGTTATGCAGTAATCCTTGCGCAGCGGATAGCCTTCCCAATCGTCCGGCAGCATGATCCGCCGCAGGTCCGGATGGTTCCGGAATCGTACGCCGAATAGGTCGAAAGTCTCCCGCTCGTACCAATTCGCGCCGCGCCACACTTCCGTCACCGAGTCGATCTCCGGATTGCCGCCCGGCAAACGGCACTTCACGCGCAGCCGCTCATTCCGGTCCAAAGAGTGTAGATGATAAACGACTTCGAAACGCGGCTCGGCGGGATACCAATCCACGCCGGTGACCGTGCTCAAGCGCACAAATTTCAAATCGTATTTCAAGAAACCGCAAACGCTTACAATCTTTTCGGGAGCGATCTCAATCGTCAGTTCGCCCCGGTCGAGCTTGCCCGACAGCAGCGCGCTGGGGTCGAACGCTTCTACAGCGGCCGCGGTGGCGTGTTCTTTCAAGTTTTCAGGAAGCATGCGATTCGGTTACCGCTTGGGCGGCTGGCCCGCGCCGGACCAATCCAGCGCGCCCTTTTTCCAGATGTAGAAAAAGCCCGCCAGAACCAGGGCGATGAAGACCAACATCTCAAAAAAGGCGAACATCTTCAGTTCCCGGTAAACCACCGCCCACGGATAGAGGAAAATAGCTTCTATATCGAAAAGGATGAACAGCATGCCCACCAGGTAGAACTTCACGCTGAATCGCTCGCGCGCGCTGCCGGTCGGGGTGATGCCGCACTCATAGGGCATGTCTTTCACCCGATTCCGGATTTTGTGGCCCAGAATGTATGAAATACCGATCATGCCCGCGGCCACCGCCATGGCGATGAGCGCCTGCAGCAGCACGGGCCAGTAGGTTTCCGCGTACGTGTGGGGCATGGGCTTAAATTTGACTATAATGGTTGCCGAAGAACAGTGTCAACCAACGAACAGGTTCAAGTGGCCATCAACGGCGAGATCCGCTCCATTCCGGATGGCCGGACCATCCGCCAATTGCTGGAGCTGCTGGACCTCGATCCCGCCCGCGTAGCCGTGGAACTCGATCGCCGCATCGTGAAGCCGCGCGATTGGGATGCCACGCCGGTCGCCGGCGGCGCGCAATTGGAAATCGTGCAATTCGTGGGCGGCGGCTAGGTAAGTGGTCCGTGGCGCACGCTTCAGCATGCAGCGGCGAACTTCAGTTCGCCGTTGGCCGCCTGAAAAGGCGGCCGGAGCGGGACTCGAAAGTCCCGCCGGCGCGCTAAAGCGTGCGCCACGGGGCTGCATACACGCGCGAAAGGTGATACGGGTGGCTTTATGCGTAACTTCCTTCCCTTTGCCGCCGCGCTGGCGATCGTTGCGGCTCCGCCGGCCGGCGCGCAGCAGCGCCCGCCCATCGTCGGAGTCGCCCACATCGGTCTTAAGACCGACGACCTGGCCGCGGCCCGCCAGTTCTACGGCCACGTGCTTGGGTTTCAGGAGCCTTTTACTCTCGACAAGCCCTCCGGCGGGTTGATGCTCACTTATTTCAAGGTCAACGATCACCAGTACATCGAAGTCTTCCCCGAACTGAAGAGCGCGGCCGAAGACCGCCTCTCGCACATCGCCTTCGAGACCACGAATATTCAACAATTGCGGGATTATCTGGCCACCAAAGGCGTGAAAGTGCCGGACACCCTGCACCCCGGCCTGGACGGCAATATCAGCATGATGCTGAAGGATCCGGACGGCCACAACGTGGAGTTTGTCGAATATCGACCAGGATCGCTGCATACCAAAAACTTCGGCAAGTTCCTGCCGGACACGCGCATTTCCGATCACATCATTCACGTCGGGATTACAGTCGCGGATCAATCCGCCGCCGATCGTTTTTACAAAGATATTCTCGGTTTCCAGGAGTTCTGGCACGGCGGCATGCAGGATGACCGCACCGACTGGGTCGATATGCGGGTGCCCGAAGGCACGGATTGGCTGGAGTACATGCTAAACGTGCACAATCCCTCTCCGCGCTCGCTGGGTGTGATGCATCACCTGGCCTTGGGTGTGCCAAGCGTGGAAGCCGGCTACAAGACCGTGGTCGCACGCGGTATCAATCCCGAGAAACCCAAAATCGGACGCGACGGCAAGTGGCAGCTTAACCTTTACGATCCGAATGGCACGCGCGCGGAACTGATGGAACCGAAGCCCGTCGAGAAGCCCTGCTGCTCGCCGATGCTGACAAAATAACATCGCCATCGGATCGCCCCGGCGGCGCACGCCCGCATGCTAACGTAAGGGCGAAGAGGAGCGTCCCAGAGGCTGCACCGTGCCCATCACTTACTACAAATTGCCCAATGGCCTGCGCGTGATCCTGTATCCCGATTCCACCGCGCCGACGGTGGTTACCGCCGTCTATTACCGCATCGGATTCCGCGTCGAGCCGCAGGATCGCACCGGCTTCGCGCACTTGTTCGAGCACATGATGTTTCAAGGCTCCCGGAACCTCGGCAAAATGGAGTTCATACGCCTGGTACAGGCCAACGGAGGCGTTCTCAATGGTTCCACCCGCTTCGATTTCACGAACTATTTCGAGTTGCTCCCATCGAACAAGCTGGAAACCGCCCTCTGGGCCGAGGCCGACCGCATGCAGGGTCTCGCCATCACCCAGGAAAATCTGGAGAACCAGCAGGGCGTGGTCATCAACGAAGTGAAGTCCGCGATTCACAACGAGCCGTACGGCGGATTCCCCTGGCTCTGGATGCCGCAATACGCCAACACAAACTGGTACAACTCCCACAATTTTTACGGTGAGTTGAAAGACATCGAAGCCGCCACCCTGGCCGATGTGCAATCCTTCTTCAAGACCTACTACGCGCCCAATAACGCCGCCCTCGCCATCGTGGGCGATTTCGACCCGGCGCAGGCCACGCAGATGGTCGGGCAATATTTTGCTGGCATCCCGCCCGCCGAACTGCCGTCTCCTCCGGATCTGACCGAGCCGCGCCAGGAAAGCGAAAGGACCGCGGTGCGTCCCGATCCGCTGGCGAACCGCCCGGCTTTGGCCTTTGCCTATCACATGCCGCCGCGCAATTCACCGGAATATTTCGCGATGGGCCTGCTCGACCAGATGCTGGTGCAAGGCGACGACAGCCTGCTGTACCAGGAACTCGTCAAGAAGCACGGCTATACCGGCGCGGTATCCGGCGCGATCAACGAGTTGGGCAATATGTTCGATTACGATGGGCCCATGCTCTGGACCACCGCCCTGTTCCATGACTCCGCCGTGACTCCCGCCCAGATCCTGTCGTCCATCGACGCCGTCGTCGAAGACTTGCAATCGACGCCCGTCGCCCAAAGACTTCTGGATCGCAGCGTCACCAAGATGCGCTCGAGCCTTTACGACATCATGACCGAGTTCGGCGGATTCGGACGGGCCGACCTGCTGGCCTGCTCCGCGCTGTTCGACGACGACCCCTCCAGGATCGATTCCCTCGAAGCCGAGTTCCGCAAGGTGACGCCGGAACTGGTGGAACGTACCGCGCGCGAGTATCTGCGCAAATCCAATCGCACTGTGCTGCTGATCGAGCCGGGCGCCGATTCGGCGGATGCGGACCAGGAGGAATCCAATTGAACCCCGCAGAAATCTCCCTTGGAACGCGGCAAACTCCGCCGCAAGGTCCGCCCCCTAAACCCTTCCGCCTGGCTGCGACGGACGATTTCACCTTGCCCAACGGCATCCGGGTGACCGTGGTTCCTTACGGGATTGTGCCGAAAGTCTCCGTGCGCGTCTTTGTGGCCGCGGGTGGGATTAACGAAGCCGCCGGGCAGGTTTGGCTTTCGACGCTGAACGCCGCGCTCATGAAGGAAGGCACGCACACACGGTCCGCCGAGCAGGTGGCCCGCGAAGCCGCGGAGATGGGCGGGCAGGTCGAAATCGAGTCCGGTTCAGACTTCACCTCCGTGGGCGGCGTGGCACTCTCGGATTTCGGACCGCAATTCGTGGCGCTGCTGGCGGATGTCCTGACCGCACCGGCCCTCCCCGCCTCGGAATTATCCCGGCTGAAAGCCGACTTGCTGCGGGAACTCTCCATCGAGCGATCCGAGCCCGGCGCACTCGCCCGCGAGCGTTTCCTCAAGACTCTCTTTCCCGATCATCCCTACGGCCGTATGTTTCCGTCCGAAGCCGACTTGAAGGGCCTAACCATCGAGGACGTGCGCACGTTTTACGCCCGGAATTTCGATGCCGCGCGTACGCATCTCTATGTCGCGGGTAAGCTCGAAGGGGATCTTCGCCGGGCGATCGAAGAGACTCTCGGCGGTTGGCACGCGGGCGAAGCCGCACCGGATCTTCCGGCGCATCCGGCCGAGGCGCGCTCCTTGCACCTGATTGACCGGCCCGGCGCCCCCCAGTCGAACCTGCTCATGGGACTTCCGGTGGCGCCGCCATCCAGTCCGGATTACATCGCGCTCGATGTCATGAATTCCTTGCTGGGCGGCTCTTTCGCCTCGCGTATCACCAGCAATATCCGGGAGCAAAAAGGCTATACGTATTCGCCACATAGCCAGATCGGCACCCGCCGGAATCTGGCCTACTGGCTGCAATCGGCGGATGTGACCACGGCGGTCACCGGACCGTCGTTGCGCGAAATCTTTTATGAGATTGACCGCTTGCGGCAGGATCCGCCATCCGCGGCGGAACTGGAAGGCATACAAAACTACCTGGCCGGCATTTTCGTTCTGCGCAATACCATCAGCCCGGACGCCATCATCGGGCAACTGCATTTCGTGGATTCGCAGGGGCTCGACCGTTCATATCTTTCCACCTATGTGCAAAAAGTGATGGAAGTGGAACCCGCCGATGTTCGGCGAATGGCGGCAACCTACCTCGATGCGTCCAAAATGACCATCGTGGTGGTCGGCGACAAAGCCGAAATCGCCGACCAGTTATCCCCGTGGCAGACCGCCTGAGCAGAAAAGCTCCGCGGCCGCCTGTCTCCCTATGCGAAGCTTCGCACGGCCGCGGCTTCGTCGTCGTGCACGTCGAAGACGGTGTACAGCTTGGTGATCTGCAGCAAATCCTTCACGCGCTTGGTCAGATTGAGCAGCTTAAGCTGGCCGCCCTGGTTCGTCACCGTAGTGAAACCGGAAACTAACTCGCCAATCCCCGAGCTGTCGATGTAGGAGACATCGCCAAGGTTCAACAGGATCTTCTTCTGATTCTTGCCAACCATGTCGCGCAGCAAGTCGCGCAGTGCGCTGGATCCTTCTCCTAACGTGATCCGGCCGGCCACGTCCACGACGTTTACGTCACCAACTTGTCTCGTGCTTAGCTTTACACTCACCGAATATGCCTCCTCGCTCGCAAACGAGCCTGTCCTTATCGTCTCTTATTTCGACACCAGGTGCTTCACCAAAGTTACTTCGGTACCCGTCGGTTCCAGACGGCGCACCTGAAAATCGTCCATGAAAGCCTTGATCAGAAAAATGCCGCGGCCGGAATGCCGCAGCAGGTTCTCCTGCGCCAGTGGATCGGGCAAATGCTCGTAATCGAAGCCTTCACCCTGGTCCGCGATGGTCACCACAAATTCCCCTGGGCTCTTGGTAACCGAAAGATGGACTTTCTTGTGCGCGTTATAGCGGTTTCCATGCACCACCGCGTTGACCATGGATTCCCGCACGGCCATGGCGATCTTGTGCAAGTCGTCTTCGGGGACGCCGGCCTTCTCGGCCTCCTGCAACGCCAGTTCTTCCGCGTCATCTACGCTTTCAAGAGTCGAGTCCAGAAACCGTTCAATGGTTTCCGTAACCGCGCGCGAATTTTTTCCCATAGTCAAGGCGCCACGGCGCATGGTCAAATCGAAGGGCTAGAATAAATTACCGGAGCGTTGAAAGTCAAGAACCACCCGTCGCCTTGGCCTGCTGATTGGTCCCCGCCAGCCGCTCCAGTTCAGCTAGTTCCTTCTTCATCCGCGCGGCATCCTCCGCATCGGGAGCCAAAACCAGGTAGCTGCGAAGATGCGCCACCGCGCCCGCGTAGTCCTTTTCCCGCGCCCGGATGGTAGCCAGCACCTGCTCCAGCCTCGGGAACCGATGTGCCGTATCCAGCTTCTCTCCTGCGAGCGCGCTCTTGTCGGCGTCGTCCAAATGGCCCAGATTCAGGTTTCCGGTGGCATTGTAGAAGTACGCCTTCGGATAGTCCACCGCGTCCAGTTTCAGCAATTTGTCTGTGGCGGATACCAGTTCGCCCCAGTTTTCAGCTCTGGCTTCCAGTTCGGAGAGTCGGATATACGGGCTGATGAACTTGGGATCCGCGGCCATCGCCTTTTGCAGGGACTGGCGCGCTTGAGCGAGGTCTTTGTCCTGCTCTTGAATCTGCCCCAGCGCATACCAGGCCGCCGCATAATTAGGATAGATTTCCACGGCTTTTTGGAGTTCCTTAGCGGCCTCCGCCGGTTTATCCTTGCGCATATCCTGCAAGGCTTTTTCGTAGGACCGCCGGGCTTCCTTGGGTGCCTGCAGACTGGTTACACTGATGGCCGTGCCTTCCACGCCGGCCAGGCGGTGCAATACGATGGTGCCTACATTGGGATCGTCCAACAGGCGCCGCGCGCCCAGCGGCACGCTATCCGATCGAAAACCCGAGAGCACGGCGCGCAAGTCGCAGTTCGCAAGTTGCAGGTCGGGCGCGTCGGGTTGCTGTGTCTGCTGCGGGCCTACGCCGGTGCCGAGGCTCGACGACGCGTGTGAAACGCCCGGCACGCCGGCCGCCTCGCTGGCGTCCTGCATCACGCCGGTGTTCTGCCCGATCTGAAAACTGAAGCGCCCTTTTCGATCCGTATAGGCTTGCGCCCGCGGCGTCCCGGTGCAAACCCGTTCGATGGTTACAGGATCCGGCGGCGGCGTTCCATCGTCCAGGAGGACGTTGCCGGTGAGATAGATGTTCCCGTTCAGCGAAGCCGGCGCTGGGCCCTGCGGTTGCCCGTTCATGGTCGAAGGCGGAAGGTGGCCTGACCCCGTGCCACCGATGCTCCCGCCTGGCGGTCCACCGGCCCTTTGCGCCCATACCACTTGGAGAGGGATCGCCAACCCGATCGCCAGTCCCGCGATGCTTGGCACCCGGATGCGTATTCGCATGGGAGCACCCCCTTTCGTAGTCACATTATACAATTGTGGCAGCGCGAGTGTTGGAGAAGTTGATCCCAATCGGCTGAGCCGCCAATCGACCGAGCCGCGACCGTGAGGGAGCGTCCCGCCAATCGACCGAACCGCCAATCGACCGAACCGCCAATCGACCGAACCGCCAATCGACCGAACCGCCAATCGACCGAGCCGCCAATCGAACGAACCGCCAATCGACCGAGCCGCCAATCGACCGAGCCGCCAATCGACCGAACCGCCAATCGACCGAACCGCCAATCGACCGAGCCGCGACCGTGAGGGAGCGTCCCACCAACTCGTCTCCGACGAATTCTTCAGCCTCAAACACACGCAAGGCGTTGCCACCGCAGCTCCCAAAGCCATCGTGTCCTGCCATGGCGTGCCCATGTCGTATGGAGGCTGTCCATGCGTTCTCCCCTTCCACATTTACGTCGCACCCGTTTGCGTCCGGGAGTTTTCACACATTATTCGTGGGCCGGTCCCGCCTTTACTGGTTTGTAGGTTTCCAGTTCGGCAAGTTCCTCTTTCATCTGTGGGGCGTCCTTCGCATCCGGCGCCAGCGCCAGGTAACTGCGCAGATGACCGGCCGCCCCGGCATAATCCTTCTTCATCGCCAGTATGTTAGCCAGTACCTCTTCGAATTGCGGATAACGGTGCGCCGTATCCAGCCTTTCTCCGGCGCGCGCGCTCTTTTCGGCCCCATCCAGTTGACCGAGCCGCAGGTTCGCTATTGCGCTGCAAAAGTACGCTACCGGATAGTCTGTCTCGTCCAATTTCAGCAATAAGTCTGTCGTTGACGCCAACTCAGTCCATTCCTCCGCCGTGGCTTCCAATTCGATCAGGTATAAATACGGGCTGATGTACTTCGGATCGGTGGCGATCGCTGTCTTGAAGGAAATCCGCGCCTGCGCTATGTCACCGTCGTGTTGCTGAATTCTGCCGAGCTCAAACCACGCCGCGGCATAGTTTGGATAGATATACACCGCCTTCTGGAGTTCTTTGGCGGCCGCGGCTAGTTTATCGCGCTGCATGTCCAACAGCGCCTTCTCGTAAGCATGCCGGGCCTTAGCCGGCGCCTGCAGACTATTCAGACTGATCGCCGATCCTTCCACATCCGACAACCGGTGCAGGACGATCGTACCGACATTCCCGTCATCGACGGAGTGCCGCCCCACCAACGAAATCATGTCTGAGCGATAACCGGACAGCACTGCCCGCAACTCGCAATTAGTGGATTGTTGGTCGGCGTAAGGCGCCTCCATACCAATCGCGTTCATGGGCCGGCCGGGATCCCTTAAACCGGTCCCAGCCTCGCTGGCGTCCTGGAGCACCCCGGCGGTCTGGCCGATCTGAAAACTAAAACGTCCTTTTAAGTCGGTGTAGGCTTGCGCGCGCACGGACCCGCCGCATACGCTTTCAATAACTACAGGGTCGGGCGGCGGAGTCCCGTCGTCCAGCAGGACCTTTCCGAATAGATAAACAGTCCGGTCGCCGGCGGGCATCGACCCGTCCGCTTGTCCCCCTGGGATTTGCGTGAGGCGGCCGAGCCCTGTCCCAGCCGCCGCGCCGTTTCCACCCGCCATGCAGATGACGCCGTGGAGAGAGAGTGCGATCCCCGCCGCGCGTACCGCGCGATGCCTCGCCTGGATGCTCGTCCGCATGGGAGCACCCCCTTTCGTATGTCACATTACGCATGGCGCGATCCGGAGCGATGCGCTCCACGCCTTGCTAGAATATGGCTTCGCAAGAAGGTAACCAATGAAAACGTTCATACTCTTCGCCACTGCCGCCGCGATGCTAGGGCTATCCGGGTGCTCGACCGACACACCCGCTCCGCAAAAGAAGGCTGAAGCAAAACCCGCCGAGCCTGTTACGGGCCGTTACGCCCTCCAGCAGATGTATATCGCCGCCCGCGGTTGGGCTCCCGATATCCAGCCCATCCGGCTCACCAGCATCCTGCTTCCGGAAGTGAAGACCGCGCCCGGCAAAGCCGCCGCGTGGCAGGCTCTCTTCGTTTCGGCCAGCCAGGGCAAGGCCAAAAGTTATACCTACTCGGTGGTGGAGTCCGAAGGCAATCTTCATCAAGGCGTGTTCGCGGGCACCGACCAAAGCTGGTCCGGCTCTTCGGGAGCGGTCAAGCCTTTTCCCATGGCCGCCATCAAGGTCGACTCCGACGATGTATACCAAACCGCGCTGAAGAAGGGCGCCGACTACGACAAGAAGAATCCAGGCAAGCCCATCGTTTTCCTGCTGGAAGCCAACAATAAATTCCCGGACGTCAGTTGGCGGGTGATCTGGGGCGAGTCGGCGGGCACCAGCAATTTCTCGATCTACGTAGACGCCAGCACCGGATTATACCTGGAGACGATTCACTAATCCGAGTCACCTGGACCGGCCACGGATGGAGCATGATGCGCGTCGCTAAAACCGCCCGGGTGTCTGTCTGTGTTTCTCTCGTTTGGCTGTGGGCTGCGTGCGCCCTGGCGGAGAGCGGGCCGGCCGTGGCGACAAGCCGCTATGCCGCCTCGGATTTCCCCTTGACGGCGAATCCACGCGCGCCGCAATGGAAGGACGCGCCCGCGGTCTTCGCCGAAAACGGGCCGCGCGGCGATCCCGTTCCTGGTCACCGCACCGAAATCCGCTCCCGCTGGACGTCCCACAACGTCTACTTCCTGTTCGTTTGCCCATACCAGCAACTGCATCTTAAGCCGCACCCCTCGCGAACCGTCGAGACCAATCAGCTCTGGAACTGGGATGTGGCCGAAGTTTTCGTGGGCAGCGACTTCGCCCACATCACCCGCTACAAGGAGTTCGAACTCTCTCCACAAGGTGAATGGGTGGACCTGGACATCGATCGCCTGAACCCTCTCCCGGAAGGCGGCTGGCTATGGAATTCCGGCTTCGCGGTAAAAGCTCGCATCGATGCGCGTAAGAAGATTTGGTACGGCGAGATGCGCATCCCCCTCTCTTCGATCGACAACCGCACACCGGCCGCCGGCCTCCGCATGCGGATCAATTTCTACCGCTGCCAGGGATCGGAGCCAGGCCGTAAATTCATAGCCTGGCAGCCCACCGGCGAAGCCAGCTTCCACGTGCCGCAAGCGTTCGGCCTGCTCGAACTGGTTCAATAATACAAGCATGATCTCACCCCAAGCTGCCAATTCGCTGCGTATTTCCCACGTGGGCCTGCGGGGCGTGGTCGGCTCCGCGCTCACCGCTTCGCACGTCCTCGATTTCGCCGCCGCCTTCGGCACATTCCTCGAACCAGGCGGCGCCGTGGTGATCGGCCGCGACCCGCGCGCGAGCGGCATCATGATCCGCGAAGGCCTGCTGGCCGGCCTGCTCGCCTGCGGACACGACGTCATCGATCTGGGCATCGCCCCCACCCCCGTGATTCAGCATTCGATCCGCCGCCGCGACGCCGCCGGCGGGGTTTCGATCGGCGCCAGCCATAACAGCGCCGAATGGAACGCGCTCAAGTTCTTCGGCCGCGGCGGCACCTACCTCTCCACCGCCGAAGCCGGCGAACTGCTCGACATTTATCACCTCAAGAAATTCGCCTTCGTCGATTGGACCAGCATTGGCCACGTCACTCCGGAAGACCGCGGCATCGACCGCTATCTGGACGATTTGGCGTCCCACTACGACATCGCCGCCTTGCGCAAATTTCGCGTCCTGGTGGATTGCTGCAATGGCACGTCGTCGCTGATCCTGCGCCGCGTCAACCAGCGCTTTGGCACCGAATTCATTCTCATCAACGAGAAAATCGAAGGCGTCAGCTTCGCCCACGAGCCCTCCACCACACGCGACGCCGTGGCTCTGCAGTTGGCGCCGCTCATGCAGCCATTGCGCGCGGACGCCGGCTTTCTCTTCGATGTGGATTCCGACCGCGTGGCGCTGGCCGCCGAAGACGGCACCCCCGTCTCCGAAGAGCTTGTCCTCCCCCTGCTCGCCGACTACCTGCTGCCGCGCGCGCCAGGCAAGCTGATTATCGCCAATATATCCAGCACGGCCCTGCTGGAGGAAATCGCCGCGCGCCACGGTGGCAAAGTCGTGCGCGTGCCGGTAGGCCGCCAGGCCGCCATCGACGCCCTCTCGACTTACCGCCCGGAACAGATTGCGCTGGCTGGCGAGGGCACCGGCGCCGTAATGATGCCGCAGTTCCGATTCGTCTACGACGGCATCGCCTCCATGCTCGCCATACTCTCGATGTTGCACGAAAGCGGCCGCACGTTGAGCCAGGTGCTGGCATCTTATCCCAGGTACTCGATTCTGAAAGGCCAGGTGCCGCTGGTCACGCAGCGCATTCCGGCCTTGCTGATGGATCTGCGCGAGCGTTACAGCGATGGCCGCGTGAGCGTCCTCGATGGCCTGCGCGTCGACTGGCCGGGCCGTTGGTTCCACGTGCGCGTCAGCCAGACCGAGCCCATCGTCCGCGTGATCTGCGAGCAGCGGGGCGACCCGCCGAAAGAATTATTCGATGCACTCCTCGAAGAAGTCAGGAGCTTCGCCTGAAGCTTAGCCTACGAAAATGCCCCGCGAACATCTTCTAAAAATCGGCGTCTCCGGCATCCGCGGTGTGGTCGGCGATTTTCTCACGCCCGGCTTGGCCTGCGCCTTCGCCCAGGCTTTTGGCACGTACGTCGGCGCCGGACGTGTAGTCGTCGGCCGCGACACGCGCTCCAGCGGCGAAATGCTGCATCACGCGGTGGCTTGCGGCTTGCTGGCGGCCGGCTGCGAAGTGGTGGATATCGGCGTCCTGCCCACCCCCACCATCCAGATCTATGTGGGCGCCACCCGGGCGCGCGGCGGCATCGCCATCACGGCCTCGCACAATCCGCCGGAATACAATGCGCTGAAGCTGTTCAACTCCGAAGGCCTCTTCTTCAACAGCTACGAACGCGGCGAGCTGCTGGACCTCTATCATCAGAGTGAATTTCACCGCGCCACCAATGCGGAAATCCGCCGGGCTGCCAGCGACTATGTCTCCGCCCCGCGCCTGCATATCGAGCGCGTGCTGCGCCATGTGGACGCCGCGCGCATCCGGCAGCGCCGCTTCCGGGTGGCGCTCGACGCGGTAAACGGCGCCGGCTCCATTATGACCGCCGGCTTCCTGCGCGACACGCTCGGCTGCGAATTGCACGCCATCTCCGTCGATCCAACGAAGCCCTTCCCGCGCATCGCCGAGCCGCGCCCCGATACGCTCGGCGATTTGTCGAACCTGGTGCGATCCTCCGGCGCCGAGATCGGTTTCGCCCAGGACCCCGATGGCGATCGCCTGGCTGTCGCCGACGAAACCGGCCGGGTTCTCGATAACGACGATGTGCTGGCCCTGGCCGTGGACGCCGCGCTGCGCCGCCTGCCCGGAGACGTGGTGGTGAACCTGATGACCTCTTCGGTGATCGACGACGTGGCCGCGGCGCACGGCCGCCGCGTCTTCCGCACACCGGTCGGCGAAGCCAATGTGGTCGAGATGATGCAGGCCGTCAAGGCCGTGATCGGTGGCGAGGGTTCCAATGGCGGCATTATTTTTCCCGCCGTGCACCTGTGCCGCGACAGCTATACCGGGATGGCTTTTCTGCTCGAACGCATGGCCGAAACGGGTGAGAAGATCTCGTCGCTAGCCGCGCGCCTGCCCCGCTTTTATCGCAAGTTCGGAAAGGTGGCCTACGAGCACGGCCGCCTTGGCTCGCTGATGCAGGCGCTCGAAGAGAGCTTCCCGGGTGTCGAAACCGATCGGTCCGACGGGCTGAAACTGATCTTGCCGGACGCGTGGATCCATGTTCGGGCGTCGAATACGGAGCCGCTCCTGCGCATGGCCGCCGAGGCCCGCTCGGAGGCCGAAGTAGAGGCCCTGTACGCGCGCGTTTTGGCACTCTTTTGAGCGCTTGGAGGGCGGGCAATCATGCCCGCAGCCGGCTTTCAGCCGGCCCGTATGTTTTCGTACGTCCGCGAGCTAGAATTAACACATGTGTCTCCTAGCCGCTGCCATCCTGTCCGCCGCGTCGATGGTAACCCAGGTAACGTTGTCCAAACTGGCCCAGCCCAACGCGGGCCAGGCATTGGTCGGGTTCGTCAGCGTGACCGGACAGGGTTTCCCCAGTGGCACCGTTCCGCCCGCCAATGTCACGGTGACGCTATCTCCGGCCGTCGCCGGAGGGGGTCCCACCGGAACTGCGCAGGCGACCTCGATCGCTCCCGCCTCGGGAACCAATCTGAGGGTGGTCTTTCAGATCCCTGCGTCGATCGCCGTATCCATACCCACGGCCTACCAGGTCACGATCGCCGGATCCACGTCCACGGGAGCCCAGTTCATCAGCCGGAATAGCTCGGCCGTGACCATCGATCCGCCAGCCAGCATTGCCTCCGTGTCCCCGAATTCCGCCAACGCCGCACTGACCCTCCCGGTCGCGATTGCGGCTCAATACACTGACTTCATCCAGGGCGCTACGGTCGCCAGCTTCGGACCCTACGTGTCCGTGGGAGGCGCCCCCGAGGGCCAGGCCGGACCGGTTACCGTCACCAGTCCCACCAGTGCAACAGCGCAGATCACGATTAACCCGTCGGCTGTCGCCGGTCCGGTTACGGTGACCGTCGTAACCGGCAGCCGCAGTGTCTTGCTGGCCGGCGCCTTCACCATCGATGCCGCGGTTGCCGTGGTCAAGGTCACCACCACCGCCGCTACGCCTCTGGTGCCGCGTTTTTCCGGCTTCAACGACCCATCCCTGGTCACCGGCGTCGAATATACCGACCCGAAATACATCGCCATGATACGGCCTATGAAGCCGGGCTTCATTCGCTTTCCGGGAGGCACGCAGTCGATGGCCTTCGACTGGCAGGCTGGACACCAGAATCAAGCCTGGATGAACGAGTTGGCGCCAAATATATCCGCGTTCGACTTAGGGGAATTGCAGCTTGCCCAAAAGATGACGCAGGCGAAAGGCGGGGCCTGTTTCACCAGCACGACCGCCGGCGGCTGTTATGCGAACTATGCGGATCTGGTGAATTCGCTGGGAGCCGCGACGCTTGTGGACTTTAATGGATGGACCGACAACAACCCGGGATCGGCCGCCAACATGGTAGCCGCGGCACAGGCCGCCGGTTTGAACGTCATCGAATGGGAACTGTCAAATGAGCCTTACCTGTTCCCCGATATCTTTCCAACTGCCTCGTCCTATGCCGCCTCACAGGCGCCTTACGCGCAAAGTATCTTTTCCGCAAACCCGTCCGCTCCCGTTGGAGTCTTCTACCAGGGAGAGTTTATGAATTTCTACGGCTCGAATTATAAGGCGTGGGATACCGGAATGGCTGCCTCCCCTCAACCTTATTGGAATGCCGTATCCATGCACGTCTATCCCATGAACAACACCGCCTGGACTGTCACTCAGGAGGAGCAGATACTAAACGGGGTGCTGGCGCATGGCACGAATGAATATATCAATTCATACGTGCTGCCGTCGATCGGCGCGGATACGCCCGTCTTCATCACCGAGATGAATTCGGGCGAGTTGGGGAGCCCGGGTTTCCCGGCTTATATCTACAACGGAATTTTTCTCGCGGAATATATCGCGCGCATGTCCACCGCTTCCAATGTGAAGGGGATCGCCGTTCACCCGCTGTTTCTGGGAAACAGCTATAGCCAGGGCGTGATCCGCGCGGTGAACGATTTCCAGACTTACCTGCTGACGCAGCTTGCGTTGAACCCGAACTACTCCACCAACACCGCCACCGATCCCAATACCCAGTTTGTTTTTTATCCGTCGGCGAATGCGCTGGCGCTGCAGGTGGTCAATCAGGCGGTCAATAGCAGTACTTTTACCTGGGCCACGACGGTATCTGGCGGTCCCACCGTTCCTGTTATGGGATACGACGGGAAACCGGTGCCGGCCATTTTCGCCCAGGGGTACCAGGGCGCGGACGGCACTCACTTTCTCGTAATTACCAATAAGTCCGGCGTACCTGTCCCGTTGGGCGTCGAAGTGAATGGCGCGTTAGGGCCGGCCAACGTCACGGCCACTTACATCTCGAGCCCTAGCGATATTGCCCAAAATACGGCTACGGCGCAAGATACCGTGCAACTGGTAAGTACCGGTTGGTCTAACCCCATGATCGTTGGTCCGTACAGCGTGACAACCTTGCAGTGGTAGGCCAAGTAGCGTCGATGTGGGACTTATCTGGTGATGACTGGCCGCTTACCCGTGGCGCACGCTTCAGCGTGCCGGCGGGACTTTTAAGTCCCGCTCTTGCCAGGCAGCGGTGACAGCCCAGCCAAACATTTCTTCCCCCGTCGTTTCAACCACTTGCAAGAATCGTATCCCTTTATCCTAAATCCTCCGAGCTAGCCTGAAGTCGAAAGGAAGGGCCATACCCGCGCCCCAAAATCAATGAAAAGTTATCATGATCGGAAACTGTCCCAACAGCAGGCGGAAGCCAACCGCCGCAACGCTATGAAATCGACGGGCCCTCGCACCCCCGAAGGCAAAGCCGCCTCCAGCCGCAACGGCCTCACCCACGGCCTCTCCGGCGACAAACACTTCATCCTCGAAGGTGAGGACCCGGAAGCCTTCCTCCGCCTCCTTCAGGACCTCCACGACCACCTCCGCCCCGTCGGCGACAGCGAAGAACTGGTCGTCCAACGCATTGCCGCCGCCCAATGGCGTCTCGACCGTGCCTTTGCCCTCGAAACCGGCATCTACCGCGAAGAATCCACCATCCTGAACCGCATCGACCGGAACAAGCGGGAGCATCACGAATTGTGCATAAGCAAGGGCGAGAAAGAGTCGTTCCCGGCCGACCCGCACGAACCGGACGACCTCCTCGCCCGCGCCTTCATGCAGGGTGGCAAGGGCCCCGACAACTTCACCCGCCTCGCCCGCTACGAAACCGCCATCGAGCGCTCCATCGAACGCGGCATGAAGCACCTCAAAGCCCTCCAGGCCGCCCGCAACGCGCAGTGTCCCGCCGCCCCCGAAGCCCTGCACGCCCCCGAACCCCCCGCCCCCGAACCGCCAAATCCGCCCTCAACCCCTTTGGATTCAAAGAATTACGAAGCGAACCCAGAACCCGGCGTATTTCCCCAATCTTCCCCTACCGCACCCAGCCCCGTCATCCACCACGAGCCCCCAACGACGAATAACGATGACGAATAACGTTTTGAAGGGCGGGCAATCCTGCCCGCAGCCGCCTTTCAGGCTGCCAAGCGGGACCTAAAAGTCCCGCCGGCACGCTCAAGCGTGCGCCACAATGTCACGGAATCAGGGCTTTTCGGATGGGCTCGACCCAGGCGTCCCGGGCCATGTCCCACACGATAAAATCGGAGTCGAACTGCCAATAGGCCCAGGCCCATCCCAGAGACTCCGCGGTCCGCGCCACCCATGCTGTGTAAAGCACACGAGAGTCCAGCGGGCCTTTATCGTAAGCTCCGAATTCTCCCAGCAGGATCGGCCTGTTATGCGCCTTCGACCACTTTTGCACGCCGGCGAAATCGTCCACCACCCGCTGTTTTTCCTTATCGCTGCCCCAGGTCACGCCGGATAGGTTTGCCGTCTGCTTGCTCCAACTCGCGCCCTGGTGCGTGAATGTCATCGGCAGATAGTAGTGCACGGTGACGATAATATGGCGGTCGTCCTCCGGCAGTTCCAGTTTGTTCAGCCCCAGGATGCTATTCCATGAAGCGGGTCCGATGACGACGTTGCGGGTGGGATTGGTCTTGCGAATTACCGCGAGGACCTCCCGCAGCAGCGCGTTCCAACGATCGCCGGTCAGCGCCCCGTTTGGCTCGTTCAGAATTTCAAAGACGACCCCCGCTGGTGCATCCTGGTACGCCTCCGCGATTTGTTGCCAGAAGGCCAGTAATTTCGTCCGGCACGCGTCGGCCTGCGCGGCGCAGAATGTGAAATCGTGTTCGTCGAGAATCACCGTGAGATCGTTTGCCAGGGCGTTCTTAACCACCCAGTTCAGAGTCTTCACCCAAGCCGGGTCGAGCTTGTTCTGCGCATCCATGTGGCTGAAAGCCTGCAAATTGACGCGCACGGTCTGGAACCCGGCGTCGTGAATGAGTTGGAAATGGCGCTCGTGGAAGCGCCCCTTCGCAAAGTCGTCCCACAGCGGATCATAGCCAATGATATTCACTCCCCGGCGCATTTTCTCGACTTGCGCAAAAGGATCGGTCTGTGCGGTCAATCTGCCCGCAACTGGGCTGCACGCAACTGCGGCGGCAAGCGCCCACAAACGCCAAGATAGGGTCATTACGCCACCATTCTAACAGGCCTCCGGCCGGGTGTGGCCCGGGGCCGCACAAGCTAATCTATTTATAATCAATCACTTGGGGTTTGATCGTTCCCTTGAGCCCCGGCCCGCCGCGCCATTCGGCATCACCACCCGAATGGACTGTGCCACGCTCCCGTCGTCTGCGCCGTAAGCCTCAAGCCGGAACTGAATGTCGTCGCCGGCCGGCGTATACAGGAAGCTGCCGTCCGCGAGTTGGGCCTTGTCCAGGTCGATGATCTTCTGAACTCTCCCGTCGCGGATGGTCAGCGTGGCGCGCCGCGCGGTGACGATATCGGCGGAGTTCCGGTTCCAGGTGAGCAACAGGTCCGGAGCGTTGCGCTCGACCTGCAATCCCAGCATCGATGCCGTGCCGGCGGAGGCAGTCGTCTCTCCGTGCGGAGGCCGGGGCGCACCGAGGTAAGTGACGACCGAGATGACCAGCGCGACGGTGGCCAGCACGATGGTGGCCGCCCGGAGGAGAACGCCCGGCCAGACACGGGGCGTACCGGAGGCTGGCGCGGGCGCAGCGGGCTGTGCCGCGTTTGCGAGCGGCTGCACAGGAGCCATCTGCATGGATACCGGGATCGCCGCGGGCGGCGTCGGGGATGCTGGGGGTTTCGATTGGGCGACCGGGGGAAGTTCGGGCAGCGCCTGCTTGGCGAACAGTTCCGTCAGGTCGGCTGGCAAGTCGTCAGCCAGATCCAGGTCCGAGGGTCCGGGCAGGCCGGGCAGATTGCCGGTACGGCCCAAAGCGACTTCCAGGGAACTGAATTCGGATTGGAGGTGGCCATCTTCCCAGAAGAAGAAACCAGCGGTGCAGGCGCTGGTGTGGGGCGCCGCCTTGACCAGCAAAAACACGCTATCGGGCGCCTGGAAGTAGCTGTCGATCAGCAACAGGTCGGCGGGCGATAGCGCCAGGCCCTCCCGGGTATGGCTGCGGTAATAACCAAGCACGGCGGGCGCGGCCGGCGATTCGCATTCTGCCAGTGCGGCCCGCAGCAGCGCGGCCTCCAACTGGACGGTCTCCGCGCCGGACAGGTTGTATTGAGGGCCGTCGCGGTGAGCGCAGGGGACCGCGACGAAATCGTCGATGAAGAGGCTGGTTTTGCCACGGCCGGTTTCCGCGCGGCCGAGCAGAATCCCGCCTGTTTCCTTGCCGTGGTCCGGGCCGGCCGCGGCCCCGCGCGAGACTTCCGCTTGCAGGCGGTCCACCATCGCGGCATGCATGTAGATCCGGATGCCTCTGCCGGTTTCCTCCCAATGATAGTATTCGGCCAATGACCGGATCATGCGCTGAGTTTCCCAGTAATTGCCCGCAAAAGCAAGGGAGCGCTACACAGCGGGCCTGCGAGTCCCGCGCAGGTTGCCAGCCACGCTGCGAACCCGCTCCACACATGTGCGGGCGGCGCTCCGCGCGGCCGCGGTGACTTCCAAGCTCCACCGTGCCACCACGCTCGACGGCCGCGCGTCGAAGAAGCGCCGCGTGACGTTCTCGCGCGCCTGATCGGCCCACTGCGTCTTGTAGGATTCGTCGCCGCGCAGGAAATCGAAAGTCGCATGTCCCGCGCCGATGGCGTGCCCGATGGCGTTGCCGATCAGGACCTGGCCCAGCCCGTAACGCACCCAGCCCGGATGCATGCCGCACTGATAAAACTGAAAAGTACGGCCAACGGAGAAGCCGTAGAGCGCCGCCACGTCTTCGCCGCCGGCCTTCAGCAGGAATAGTCTGGCGAATCCCTGGTCCGCCAGGACCCGCATTGCTTCGGCGTGAAACTCGGGTACATGCGGCGCCAGAAATGCGCTGTCCGCCGCGCGTTGTTCGAACCGCATGCGGTGCAGCGCGAGCAGGGAAGGAAAGTGCCGCTCCAGTTCGGCGGCGCTCGAGAATGCCAGGCATTCCGCCTGATGTTCGCGCTCCAGCAGGCGCCATCGGCGGCGGTAATTGGCGCGCAAGCTGGTGCCCAGACCAGCCAGATATTTCTCGAAGGTGGCAGGCAGCGGGATATAGCGGCAGACCCGCCGGGTAGTCTCCACGGCGCGCATGCCGCGGCTGGCCAACTCGGCCAGTAAGGCGGTCATCCAGGGCGAATCCGCGGTGTCGCACAGCTCGATGTAATCCCAAAGACGGTGGCGTGAAAACAGCACCCGGGCGATCTCTTCCACTGCCGCGGTTCCCCGTGAAGCATCGGCTAGAATATCCAGATAGTCCGATCCGACACGTGCGTCCGCCAGGAAGCCGAGACGGCGCGCGCCCAGGGCGACGGTTGAACGGGAAATATAAAACGGCGCGACCGCAACCAGCCGGCCCGCCGCATCGCGTACGGCAATCACCGCCAGTTGACCCTGGCCGAAGTGCTTCCACCACGTTGCCATCCAGCCGTGGCTCAGGAAGATGTTTTCCGGATTCACGCGCTGGAACAGGGCGTCCCATTCCGCACCCAGCCGGGCGAGATCCGCCGGGGTCGAGATCCATGTACCGCTGAGGGATCCGCGGGCCTCCGACGGCGCTGCCACAGATTCCTCGCAAATGGACGGCGTTGTCATCTAAAGTCCCCGCCAGCGCAGCGCGCTCAGGATCCGGCCGGCTGGATGCCGGTCCACCACTTGCAATAGCTCATCCAGCAGCGACCCGGGCTCCTCGACGCCGGCCGGAGCGCTATCATCCGGACGGTGGCCCGCGGCGAGGCATAACTCCATGGCGGCTTCCAGCAGGCCGGCCTGAAGGCGACGGCTGGTTCGGCGGCACTCACCTCGCGCGATCAACTCGCGGACTTCCTTTGAGGCGTTTGCCGGCGCATACGCGATATCCGCGGCGCGCAGCATTTCCACGTCGGGCGCGGAGTCGCCGATGGCCGCCACCGGTTCACCCGAGCCACCGAGATAGGCCTGTACGCTCGCCAGCGCCTGCCCTTTGCCTGTGCCTTTCTGCACGATGTAAGTGTCCGCCGTGCTTTGCACCCAGGTCAGCCGGCCGCAACCCGCGCGGTCGAGCACCGCCCGCATTTCCGCGTCCGCCAGTGGCTTCATGTATCCATCCTGGAAGCGATAAGCGCGTATCGAATAGCGGTTCTCCGGGTCGATGAACACGCCCGGCAATCGTTGTATATGTTCGCGCAGGCCTTCGATTTGCGCGGCGGATTCCGCATCGATCAGCGGCACTTCCCAATCCCGAACCGCATCCCAGAAGACACTGCCCAGTTCGGCCACGCCGCCCGGCAAGCCGTAGGCTGCGCAATACTCGCGCACGTGCTCCAGGCTGCGCGCCGTATTCAGCACCACCGAGAAGCGGTTGCGCCGGAACAGCCGCAGCGCATGCACGCCGCATGGCGAAGTGTGCGGAAACCCCAGCAGCCCCCAATCGAACACGCCGTCCAGATCCATAAAACACAGGTGCCGTTCCCAGGTGGCCGGCGAGGTTCCCAACGTCCGGCCGCAGTAGCGCGCCAGATGGAAAGCTGCAAAACTACGTGTGGCGATGAACTGCTGGTTCCATTCTTGGCGGCGATCGCTGTCCGGTTTGCGGGCGAGCCAGTATTTCGCGGCGCGCAGCGCGGTCATGGCATACAGAACCTTGTAGAGCGGCAGGCGCTCCGCGACGCCGGCATCGGCGGTTTCCGCGACGTAGGTATCGAGCAGGATCCGCTCGTCGGCCGGAGACAACTTGAATTCGAAGATGGCGGAAGCTATATCCCAGGCGGGGTCCACGATGTCCGGCTCGCCGCCGCCGAAGTTGTGATGCTCGAAATCGGTCTTCAGCAGTCTGCCTCCGGAGCCTACCCAATCCGCGGGTTTCATCCGGCCATCGATCAGCGTCGGGTTGGGCGCGGCGTAGCCACGCAGGCGTTGCCGTATCGCGTTTTTCTTAAGACGCCCGAGGTAAGGTCCGTAGACGCGGCTGAGGGTGGCTGCCAGATCGTCCCATCCGCACCAGCGATATCCGGGGCTGGAAGACGCCGGGTCTTCGCCCAGAGCCAGCGTGTTGACGCGCCGCGCGATATAGGCGCCACAAGCTTCCGCCTGTTCGGCAGCGGAAGCTTCCGCCGGCGACTCTGCATACTCCGCATAAAGTATCCCGTGCCGCAAAGAAATCGTGCGCGGGACAAAGCCCTCCAACGCGGCGCCCGCCAGCCATGCATGGTATCCGAGCCAGCCCCAGCCGACGCTCTTCGCCATCACCCGTCCGCGGCCCGTTTCGAGCACCCGCTTGAGGCGTACCTGGAAACCGTCGGCATAATGCGCGGCGAGTTCCTGGTTGCGCGCGGCCGTGGCTTCGTTTGGCATATTCTCCGCGGCGTCCAACAGTCGCGCCTTGTGCCGGTCCTCGGGGGGAAGCAGGTAGAGCCGTACGCCGCGGGCGATCTCGTCGGCGACCGTGAAATCGGGAATCGAAGGGTGGCCGGGAAGGGCGACGATAGTGCCGGCCGAAGCCGATCCCAGTTCGCGCAGCGCCCCCAGCAGCAGCCGCAAGGTGTGGCCGGAATTCGGATGATCGTCGATGATGAGCACTTGCGCGTGTTCGCCAATCGCCGCGCGGATGGCACGGGACTCGGCGCGCGTCAGGCCGTTCTTAGGCCGCACCGTGGTCCACGTCACTTGCGCGTAGCCCAGCGCGCGCAGCCGCGCGGCGGCCAGCGGCGCGAAGTATGCCCCAGCCGTGCGTGGGCCAATGATGCGGATCGGCCGATCCTTTTGCGCGAGCGCGGGCAGGCACAGGTCGACCATCCGGCAGACGTCCTGGTGCGTGAGATCCTGGCAGCGGAATGCCTCCGGAATCCGCATGCGCTGGCCCAGTGCGGCTTCGCCGAGGGCGCCGGGCGCGGTGGCCAACAACTGGCGCGCGGCTGCGCAGAATCCCTCCTTCTCGCCGTCGAGCAGGAGTTTGCAAGCGGCGTCCACGCATTCGGTCCAGTCGCGCCGCCAGGCGGCCGCGCGCGGCGATGCCGTCACGCCTTCCCCGAATTCGCAGGGCCAACCGGGCCGGCGGAAACCGCTTCGCCACCGCCGCCAGGCTGCGCGGACGCGCGGCGGAGTGATCGTCGAACGTGCACGCGATGGCGCAAGCGAACAGATACAGATTGATGCGCCGCTCTTCGCCTTGCCAACCCGCCTCGCCGTCCGCCTGATAACTCTCGATCTCCTCGCCGAGGTGCTGCAAGAGATCCCGCAGGCTCAGCATGGGATTCAAGCACCACGCATAGCGCGCGTAAAAACGATCTTCCGCGGCCCATCCGTTCTCTGCGCCGGCTTGTAGAATTTCAGTCGCCACGATGACACTTGCCTGGCTCATGCCGCACTCGAGTTTCTGGACGCGTCGCGTAACAACCACCACAGGATCCGCGGATCGCGGCGGGCCTGGCGCAATGCGTAAGGCAGCCAGGCGTGCCCGTAGGGTAGGTAATACCGGACCGCCGCGCCGAGTTCGCGGGCCACCTTCAACACAGCCCGGCTGGGCAGCCCATAGAGCAATTCCAATTCGCAAGGGGTCCCGGAGGCCGCGAGTTTTCGGATTGCCGCTGCTGCCAGTCCAGGGTGGTGCGTGGCCACTGCTACGGGAGTCGCACTGCCTGCCAGGGCGCCGATCACGTTCAGAAAACCGGCGTGCGGATCGGTGTTCGCCGTCGGATCGGGCCACTGTCCTTTGACCACGCGTACCCTCAGGCCCATTTGAGCGGCTTTCCCGGCGTCGGCGGGACTGCGGCGCCAGCGCCCCGGAATGGTACACCCGGCCTGCGCGCCATGCGTGCGGGCCTGCGCGATCAATTCGAAGGTGCGATCGGCGGCATCCACACCGAGCGAGTCGAAGTGTACCCGAATGCCCGCCGCGCCGGCGGCTTCCGCGATTTCCGCGACCAGGCCATAGCTGAACGCCAGCGAGGGCGCCTTGATCGAGACATACGAATCCAGGCGCGCGGCTTGAATAGCCTGTACGGTCGCCAGATACATGTCCGCGACATGCCGTGGGATATCGTCCTGTGCATCCCAGAAACACAGCGTGGTAGCGGGCACGCCGCTCGCCGCGAACTTCTGCGCCAGCCGCAGAGCATCGGGCAATTCAGGTCCGGCAACGTAGCTTCGCGCCGCCCTCCTGAGTAGCGGCAGCCAGGGCGCGGCGATCATGCTTTGAACCTCTCACGCAGCTTTCTTACCGCCGCCTGCCGGCCGTCGATGAACAGCGCCCAAGCGCCGCGCGGGCTGAACGGATAGGCGCGCAGCGAACAGCAGGCGTGTTCGTGCTGGGTCCAGACCTTGGTCCATGGTTCCACATCGCCATTGAATTCGTAGGAGCGCAAGCCACGGCGCGCGGCATAGCGGATGCTCTCCACGGTAAGCAGCATGCCCGGCGAGCAGCGCGCGAATTGTTCGTCGTAGCCCGCCCGCAACAGATCGAATCGGGTGCCGCTCTCAATCGCGATCTGGGCGGCGGCCGGGCGTCCGCCGATGCGCAGCATACACATCCGCAGAATGCCATCGGCGCAGGCTTGCTCGGTATAGCGCCGGAAGAAATCCCCGCGCACGGGATCGCTCGCCAGGGCTGTGCCATGTGCGCCTTTCCATCCGGCGGCTTCCACTTGAAAAGCCTCCGCAAGCAGTTGCGGCAACTCGTCACGCCTGGGAGCGATGACCACGGCTTCCACCGCGCCCATCTTCTCCGCCTGGCGGCGCGCACGCCGCAGATCGGAGCGCCGCCCGGCTTCCAGACGCATCTCGGGTTCGTGCCATGATTCGTCGAGCGGAATCCAGGGCGATCCACCGGCCGCTTGGCGTCGCACGACGCCGCGTCCGCGATAGGCCGCCTCAAGGGCCGCCGCCGCGGGCGAATCGGCAGGAACGCGTTTCAACTCGAGCGGACGGCCGGTGCGCGCGATGGCGCGCGCCAGCTCGCCCAAGGCAGTTTCATCCCCATACAGGAAATCCATGATTTCGTACATCTCGGCGGCCAGCAGCGTGAGCCAGCCTGCGCCGCCGCGATTCATCACCAGGGGCGCGATCGCCGGCCTTTCCCGGCCGCCGGCCGACAACACGGCCAGACGTTGAGCGCTGTCCAGCCCCGCCGCCCACGCGCGGGCGTAAGCGAAGCCCGACACCGGGTTGCGGCCTACGGCTAATTCCTCCCACGTGGATGCCACGCCATCGAGGTCCGCCAGGGTGCGGATGACTTGCACTCCGCGGTCCGTGCGCCTCTCGGCGCCGGGGGCGATCGCCATGTCCATCTCTGAAACCACGCTTGACATTAGCGGTGCGCCTCCAGAAGCTGATCGTACATGCCGGCCATGCTGCGAATCATGCTTTGGGCCGAGAATCGCTCCTCGACCACGCGGCGCGCCATCCGGCCCATGGTGCGCGCGCTTTCGGGATCCGCGAGGAGCCTCAGGATCCGATTGGCGGCGGCCTGGTGGTCTTCGCTGGCCACGGTATAACCGGTTCGCCCGTCTTCGAGAACTTCGGGAGTGCCTCCCACCGCGGTGGCCACACAAGGCAGTTCGCAGGCCATGGCTTCGAGCAGCGCATTGGACATCCCTTCGCTGCGCGAAGGCTGGCAGAACACGTCGCACACTTTCAAGAGCGACCACACATTCTCGTTTTCCATCTTGCCCAGAAAGCGCACATTCCTTTCCAGGTGGAATTGGCGGACCAGATCGTGCAAGTCGCGTTCGCACTCCGGCTCCTGCACGGAGCCCACAATCAGAAATGTGGCGTTGGGATGGATCCGGCAAACCTCGGCTGCCGCGCGTAGCAGCATATCGTATCCCTTCACGCGCCGGATGTGACCCACGGTCACGATGAGCGGGAAGGCATCGTCCAGCCCGAGCGACTGGCGCAGGGAGCCGGATCCCTTGGCGGCTGTCAATTTGTCGATTTCGATTCCATTAGGAATGGTGACGACCTTATTGGGATCGATGCGGTCGGCGCGGATAGTTTCCTCTCGCACCGCATCCGAAACGGCCTGCACCTGGTTGAAGAGCGGGCTGAATAAACGGTACGCGACGCGATGCCGGGTGGAGCGTAAAATACCCATATCGCGGCGGCTGGAGATTAATACGGGAACGCCGCTCAGCTTGGCCACCAGGCCACCCAACAGGTCCGCGGATTCGAAAAACGTATGGACAATCTGCACGTTCTCGGATCTGATGAACTGTCGCAGATCGAGCGCCGTTCGAATGGCGCCCATGCCGAAGACCCGCGAAACCGGAAACTCCCGCACCGGGCAGGGAATATCGTCGAATACCGGAGACGAAGGCCGCAGGCGGAACGTGCCGATGGTGCAGCGATAGCGGTCTTTCGGCAGAAGCCTGGGGATACGGAGCAACACACCTTCCGCTCCGCCGAGTCCCCACAGCACATCAATCAGGTAGAGGATGTGGATGGGGCTGCCGGGCGGCACGGTACTCATTTCGGCGGGCTCGGGACGTGAAATCAACTGTGTCATTGTGAATGGGCGGCAATGCCAAAAACCGCTTGCTTACGCGCGCGGCTCAGAAGTGTTGCCCTGTATTTGCAGCGGCTTACCGAGCCGCGGCTTATCGAGCTGCGGCTTACCGAGCCGCGACTTACCGAGCCGCGGCTTACCGAGCTGCGGCTTACCGAGCCGCGACTTACCGAGCCGCGACCGTAAGGGAGCGTCCCGACAGGCCTTTTTCCGCAACCTGCTAGATCCATCCATGCAGGCGGTACCAGACGAGCCCGACGGATTCGTGTACGGCATCCTCGTTCCAGGCGATCGGTTCCCAACCCGGCAGCCAGTCGCTGAATTGAAAGTCGTGGTAAGTGCGATAACCGCACGCGGCGGGTATTACAGAGAACGATTGCTTGCGGAAACAGGCGTCGGCGCGCAGCATGTGATAGGCGTCCGTCACCAGCACGATGCGGCGAATGCCTTTCTTTTGCAGGATGGCCGCGGTATATTCGGCGTTTTCATGCGTGGTGCGAGAACGGTCTTCCAGCCAGATGGCGGAGGCCGGCACGCCCTCGCGCTCGAGCGCCTCCCGCATGGCGAAGGCGTACGGCGGGCTATCCACGAAACCTCCGCCCCCGCTGGCTAGAATCGGCAGCGCCTTCCAGTGCTTGTACAGCCATGCCGCGTACTGGCAACGCTCGTAAGTGTCGGCTCCCGCGCGCGGAGTAGGCATCGGCGGGCAGGGCGGATAAACTGCCGAAGCCAGCACCACGATGGCCTGCGCGTCGCCCGTGGGATACTCGCGTGGTGGATAGCGCCCCTCCAGGCATCGCGACACTAACCATGCCGCCGGCTCCCAGGAGGCCAGAAAGATCACCACCAGGGCCATAGCCACCCCGCGAAAGGCCTGCGGCGTGAGTGACCGGCGGTAACGGATGACCTGCACCAGTGCCAGTAGAAGCACGAACGGAAAGACCGGCTGCAAATACGTCATGATCTTAGTTGGTGCCCGGCTGAATGCCGCGCGAAAGCAGGAACCGCCGTAAAGTGAAATACGATTCACCGGCCAGCGCCTTAACCGGCTTCTTGGCCTGCCAGAGTATGGCCTGCTGCAAGCGCGGCCATCGATTGTGTGCGGCGATGGCTCCGGAGACGGCGGCCGGCGTCTGGCTTTGGATGGAGTAGCGGCCGAGGATCATGCAGCCGTCCACCGTCGCTATCCTGGCACTGGGCTCGGACGTGAACAGCACCTGGATGCCGGCCGCGGCGGCGGCCTTTCCGACCTTGCGCGAGTAATAGCCGTCGGCTACCGAGGCGGTCACTACCGGCTCCTGGAGTATGTCGCTCAGTTTCGCGCGGCTATCCGCCCATTCTCTGAGTAAGTCCGGCCAGCTCAGCTTGGACATACGCGCCGGATGAGAACAGGAATGGCTGCCGATCACATGCCCGCGGGCATGCAACTCACGGATCCGTGGCGGATCGAGGAACCCGGGGCTGCCCGTCCAGTCGGTGGTTACGAAAAAGTGTCCGCGCCAGCCGCGCCTTTCCAGTTCGCCGGCCACAATGGTGTAAGAGCTCTCGGCGCCATCGTCGAACGTAAGGAATAAAGGGACTTCCGACTGCCATTTCCGCGCCCGATCGATGACGTGCACCGCCGCATGGTCGGCACTCCGCCAGATCGAGTCCATATGTGCGCGGAAGTGGTCCCGATCCAGCTTATAACGTCCGGAATGGCGCGCGCCATCGTTTCGCGCGTGCTGCCGTTCGTCGAGTATGTCGTGATAACCGAGGGAGATAGCTTTCATATGGATTCCGGCGGGCGGGTCAGGAGGGTTGCGGCCGCGCAGCCTTCGGCCCTTTCTGTCACATGAAGTGGTGTTCCGGGGTTCCGCTTGCGGACGCGGAATGGTGGCTGAACCTGTATCATCGCCGAGTTTATTACAGTTGTCAATGCGTGGCCGGGATTCGCCGGGTACTTTGTCTCCTATGCGGCCGCCCTGGTACGCATGTGCCTTCTGGCCGTCGCGATGCCTATTGCACGGTGACATTCACGGTGTTAGCGGATAGCCCGTCCGCCGTCAACAGGATGTTCACGCTGCCTTGTCCCGCCAGCGAGCGGGGCAGCGGTCCAATATTCACCTGGTCCTCGCCTGTAAATCCAGGCGCCGCTCCGGCATACAGTACGGGCACGCTCGCTCCGCCCACCGAGGCGATTACCTGTTTCGCATGACGGATACCCGTTCCATACAGTTCCAGGTAGACCTGTTCGGTGGAAGGGCCGAGCGCGATTGGCTGGGATACCAGCGCGCCCGCGGGATTCAATGTGTATACCGATTGCAGATTCTGGGCGGCGCCGGAAATAACCGGCAAGACCCATGCGGCCGCCAGCCCCGAGTTGTTCAACTCAAATAGACCCGGCGAAACAGCGCCGATCTGGAGCTTGCCGGTCTGCTTCGTTCCGTTCGCATTCGCGACCGTGACGGTGGCGGCGCCGGACGAGGTGCCATCCGGGATCTCCCAGTTAATTTGCGCCGGCGATACGTAGAACAGCAACGCCGCGCGTGCCGTTCCTTGCGCATCGGTCAGGGTCACCGTAGTGCCGTCCAGCGCGGTTCCCAGCGGCAGGGTAGCCTGCGCGGTACCCGCGGCCAGAGTGGCGCCGTACGCCGAGACGATCGAATCGGGCGCGAATGGCTCGATCTGTCCCGCGGTGGCCGATTTCACAGTCAGAGGTGTGGCGACGGTGCTCGACAACAACTCATAGGCTCCGATGGCCGGAATCGCGGGCCGCGGAAGCCCATCGTGGTCGCGGCTTGTGTTGTCGATGCCGAAGACTCCGAGGCCGCCGATGACGGTTCCCGCCTGGCTAGCCGGACTCCCGGATGTCAGGTGCAAATCGGGGATCGTGGTGCTGGCCACCAGCGGATTCTCGTTCACCGAGCCGGTGATTTCCGTCAGATTAGTGACTGGCGAACCGCCCCCGTACAGCAGATTGTTGGTTCCATAGAGCCATGGACAAACGTCCGTATCCGCGCAGAGCCCCCCGGTGACCGGGTTCCAGATGACGAAGTACGGGACTCCAGACGGATAGAGCGCCGTGGACACCGAGTAGATCAGATTGTTGCGGCTATGGACATAGATAGCCGGCGCGCCCTCCGACTCGTTGCCATTCTCCGCAATTCCATTGTTATCGCTGCTGTAAGGAGGACTTGTGAATGTACCGCATGCGAACAGCGTGTTATTGAAGATTTCCACGGTGCCGCTGCCGTTTGGGCCGTTCTCCGTACTGCCCGGTATATTGATGCAGTTCCATCCGCCGCTCTGCTCCGGGTTATTGGGCCCTTCGCCGGCATTATAGATGAGGTTGTTGTAAATAGTGACCGGACCTTGCGCAGGATCCACCGTGTTGACGATGATGCCATCGCATTGGGTGTCATGGATGGTGTTGTCGTGAATCGAGATGGAGTACTGATCGTGTCCGGTCGGATCGGAGGGGCCCCCGCTGCCGAGAGGTGAAGAATGCACCTGCACGCCGCGGCAGCCGTGCACATTTTCCACCAGGTTCCAGCCCATGTCCACATCATTGCTGTCGGTCGAGAAGTAGACGCCCTGGAATAGAGCGGAGGCATTGGCGGCGCCGGCGTTGTAAACATGGTTGCCGTAGAAATAAATTCCGCTCGCCTGCGAGGTGCCGAAACAGGCGCCGCCGCCGCCGCCCTGTGTGGAGGGGCAGGTGATGTCGCTGGCGACAAAACGATAGTTTGTGCCGCTGCCCGGCTGGGCGGGAGCCTGGCCGCGGAAAGCAATTCCGGCGAAAACATAATTGCCCTGGCAATCGCTGGTGCGCAGGCCGAAATCCGGCGATCCACCGGTGGCATTACCGATAGTCACGCTGGCGCCGGGATAAGCTACCATCGCCCGCGGCGGCCCGGAAGCGGAACACCAGTTGCCTTGTCCGCCGCCCGAAAGCAAGAGCGCGGAATCCCAACCGGTGCCATCGTCGCTCGATTGCGAAACACCATCCATGACGTAAGTGATATCGCCGGGCTGCATCGCGTTGCGTGCGTTCAACAAGGTGGCCCATGGCGCCGCGAAACTGCCGGGATTGTTGTCGCTGCCGGAAGTCGAGACGAAGTAGATGCCACCGGTGGTCACAGTGAACGGAAGTGCGTTCGAGGACAGGCCATTTACGGTGACGACGAGGCTGCCGGTGGCGGCGGCCGGCCCAAGCTGGCAGCTTATCTTTTGATACCAGAGCCAGGAGGCGCCCCAAACCTTGCAGTTAACCATCACACCGCCGCCGGCAGTGGCTGCAGAGCTACCCTGGGAGGCACCAAAATAGTTGCCGTAAATCGTGACATACGCGCCGTTCCCGTTCTCTCCGCCTGTATTCGGTCCGCTGGCGATATCGCTGAAGAACAGGACGGGCGCCTGCGCCCATGCGCCGGTGGCGGCGAGGACCAAGACGCAGATCAGCTTGAACGTGACAGGTTGAGCGTGCATACGTGACACGTTCCTTATAGAATAGCGAGCGCCAGCCTGCGCGACTCAAAAAGCGCCGATGTTGTTCCGCGCCGGGCTGTTGGGCTCTAAGCGAAAGCTGCCTTGTGCCAAACCCGAAAACTGTGGATCGGCATTCAGCGAGCCGGCTATACTCTTATTGCGGGGCGCGGGGCCGCTGCCGTAAAAGAGATTGTTCGCTCCCTGAATCCAGGAGCAAGCCGCACTATCCGCGCATACAGCATGTGTGGAGGGATTCCAAACCACCAGATAAGGGACGCCCGAAGGAAACCGGCTGGTCTTGGTCTGGTAGATGATGTTATTGCGGACCCGCAAAGAGATTTCCGCGCTGCCGCCACCGTACACGATCCCGGCGTTTGCGTTGCCGTACGGCGGGCTGGAGAAAGTGCCGCAGCCATACAACGTGTTGTTGTAGATCTCGACCACACCGGAGCCCTTTGTACCTCGTTCGGTGGAGGCCGGTACATAGATACAAGACCAGCCGCCGGTCTGCTCGGGATTGTTCGGACCTTTACCGGCGTTGTAAATGACATTGTTGTAAACGGAGATCTGACCTTTGGAGGGATCGATCGTGTCGAGTATGAGGGCGTCGCACTGCGTGTCGTGAATGGTATTGTCGTGCAGCCTGATGTCATACTGATTCTGGCCGGAAGCGGGCTCGCCACTTTGCGGCGTTGAATGAACTTGGATGCCCCGGCAGCCGTGTACGTCGGCAATCGTGTTCCAACCGATATCCAGGTGGTTGCTGTCGGTACCGAAGTAGACGCCATGATAGAGCGCCGAGGCGTTTGCGGCACCTGTGTCGTGCACGATGTTTCCGAGAAATGCCAGACCGGAGGATTCCACCGTATCCACGCAAGCGCCGCTGCCGTTTCCGTTAGGGCATGAGAAATCGTTGGCCACGATCCGCCATCCCGTGCTGCCCCATAACGCCATGGCCGCGCCTTGTCCGCGCATGGTGAAGCCGGCGAATACCCAATAATTGGGATACGCGCCGCCGCGGGGCGCCGACCTGACCCCCATGGGAGGGCCTGTGATACTGCCTATGGTCGCGGTGGCTTGCGGATATACCACGAAGGCCTCGGGTGCCGCGGCTGTCCCGCCGCTGCTCAACAAAAGAGAGGTCTGCCAGCCGGAGCCGTCGTCGTCCGACTGCGCCACGCCGTTCATCACATAAGTAATATCGCCGGGATGCATGGCATCGCGCGCGCGCATCAGGGTGCGCCATGGCGAGCCATATTTTCCGCTCTTACTGTCGCTGCCGTTGGTGGCCACGAAATAAATATTGCCCGAGCGCACGGTAAAGGCAGCCCCATTGGAAGAACCCGCCGGAGTGCTCACCAGGATGTTGCCCGTGACCGCGGCCGGGCCCAATTGAATGGTGATTTTGGCATCGGTCCAGGTGGGGTAAGAGGACGCGGGTGCGCCGCCGATGGTGACCGAAGAACTGCCGCGTGCGGCGCCGAAATTCGCGCCGTAGAGAGTGACGAACGCGCCGGCATTGTTCTGCCCTCCGGACTTCGGACCACTGGTCAGGTCCGTGTAGAACAAATGCGGCACCGCGCCCAAGGACATTCCCGCACTGAGCAGGGCCGCCAAGGATTGCAGCAGTCTCTTCATTTCAAACGCCCGCCCTTCGCAACCGGTTTGAGGGAACGCAAATTCTCACTAACGGGTCCATGATCGCCCGGAAAAGCATGTAGACGTTCGGGACGCTCAGTGGATTGTAGCCGACGGCCCGAAGATAATTCCCGATGGCCTTCCTTACCGCGCCGCCCCGAAACAACGAATCGCCCAGTTCCCGATAGATTTCTCCAAGCGCCTGCAGTTGCTGTATGCGCGTCGCCGCGCCGGAGCCATGGTGCTTGGCGACGAAATACAATTGGCCCTGCAGCAGCCGGTCCAGGTTAGACGTCATCGAAGAGGGCGAGATACGGTAATAAGCCAACACTTCGTCGATGTATGCAACCTGGTAGTGCAAGGCAATCCGGAACCACAAGTCGCGGTCCTCGGTGGCTTGCATCCGTTCGTCGAACCAGCCGGCCTTCTCCAGGCAGGCCTTGCGGAACATCACCGTGGGACAGACGATGTGGGCGCGGCGCGTATAGATATTCCCAGCTATTCTCCCGGATAGGTATTGCGGCTCGACTTTCAGTTGTCCGGTTACCGAACCCTGCGTATCTATGCGAGCGACTCTGGCGTGTACCAGGCCGATAGAGGCGTCGGCATCGAGTACCGGAACGCCGCGTTCCAGGCGCTGCGGCAGCCACACGTCGTCGGCATCCAACAGGGCCATGAATTCGCCGCGCGCCGCTCGTATGCCCGTGTTGCGGGCCGCCGGCAGCCCCCGGTTCTCCTGATAGATATATTGCAGCTTATCGCGTAAGACGGGCCGGTAACGATCCACCACGGCGCGCGTACCATCGGTGCTGCCATCGTCCACAATTACGATTTCCCAGTCCGGATAGCGCTGGGCGATGACGCTGTCGATCGCATAAGGCAGATAGAGGGCCGCATTATAGGCGGGGATGATGACACTCACGCGCGGCATCATTTGCAGACCTCTTCCTCCTCGGCGATTTCGCTGAGGATCGGGCTTTCGTCGAGGACAGGCTCAATGGGCTGTCTTCGCCGGCTGCGCAGCAGATAAGCGGGCAAGGCGCGCACACGCGAGTCCAGCGCGTAGAGTACGGCAACGTAGACCGTGATGGCGAGCGAACACCGGGAGATCGCGTCGAGCAAGTGCGAATGGAGAGCGATTTGCGAGCCTGCCGCCCAGCCCGCCAGTCCAGCCGTCCCGTACTTGGCGAGAGCCGTGACGCGCACACCGATGGGCAGAATGCGCGACGACGCCAGCCATAGCAACAGAATAGTGACGATGTGTGTGATCAAAAGCGCCACAGCCGCTCCCTGCAGGCCAAAGCGCGGTAATAGCAGGCAATTCAACACGATATTCAGCGCTGTCGAGCAGACCAGCGCCAGAGCCATGATGCCCGTTTTCTTCTGAATGAGGAGGCCGGCGCACAGAAACACGTGGGTCGTGTAGATCAGCAGGCCGCCCACCAGGAATGGAATGAGCCGGTCCGCGCCGAGGTATTTCGGCGAGGCCAGCAACATCAGGGCATCGTGCGATCCCAGCGTCACCAGCATGTAGATGGCGGCTGCCGCCATCAGATAAAAATCGAGCGAGATATGCAGAAACTCCGTGGTTCTCTCGCGGCCTTCCGCGGTCCATAGCCGGAGGTAAATGGGGAGAATCGCCAAACCCAGCGGCACGGTCATCAGGTCATTGACGTACTGAGACAAGCCATACGCCACCGAGTAGTAACCGAGAGCTTCGGCCCCCAGATAATAGCGCACCAGGGCGCGGTCGGCCGTCAGCAGGATGACTCCCGCTAATTCGTAGAACACCAGCGGCAGGCCGAATCCCACCGCCGAACGGAACAGGGCGCGGTCGAACTGAATGGCGCTCAACATCCGGCGGCGGAAGAGCCACAATACCAGCACCGTTACGAAGACCACTTCCGCGGCCATGGTGCCCGACAGGTAGGTGCGGACGGACCGCCCGATCCACGGCAGAAACGCGCATACCGTGCCGACCATGGCCGCTTTCATCAGCACCTGCGCGGCGTTGTATGCGGCGGTACGTTCCTCGATGCGCAGGAAAGACAACAGAATACTTTCAATCGCGCGCAAAAGGATCAGGGCGGACGCAAAGCAGAGCAGGGTCGCCAGCGGGCCATCGATGAAACGCCTGAGTACGAACTTGACGGCGAGCAGGAAGATCAGCGTAATGACCACCGCCATGGCCGCGACGCCGAAGAGCATGGTCGAATAATAAGTGCGTGCGGATCGGGGGTTCGAAGCGAATTCCTTTTCGTTATAGAACCGGAGGACCGAGTTTTGCATTCCGGCTTTGGACAGCGCGGTGGGCAATAGCAGGATCTTCTGGATGAAATCGATCATGCCGTAGTCGGCGACCGAGAATATCCGGGTAAAGATCGGGAATGAGATGAAACCGATCGCCAGGCCGCCGAACAATCCCGCCAGATAGTGGGACGAGTGCTGGATCAGCTTCTTCATTTCACCAGCGACTGAAGTTGATAGATTCATTCGGATATTCGTATTTGTCCGCGCCACTACGCCATCACCGCGTCTTCGGGCAGGACGGCTTGGACTTCTTCCGCCGCGTCCTCTTCCGGTGGCTGGGATTGCTCCACCTTCATGGCATGAGCGACCATGCCGGCGATTACCCACAAGTAACCGCAAACCTGAAGAAAGTTCCAGCGGTCTCCGAAGAGGTTGGCAACAAAAGCCGTCACTAACCATGCCGCCAGGCCGAGGCCCAGGGAAGCATAAAAGGGATCTTTCGCCTTACGGGAGAACGACAGTCCGACGCGGAAGGTCTTGCCTAGCAGCCATAGGAATAGCGCGAGCCCGAAGACCCCGGTCTCCACGAGAAGTTTCAGAAAGAAGTTGTGCGTATCCTCGTAATTTCCCACGCGGTGCATATAGGCATAAGTGTTGAAGCCCGAACCCAAGATGACATTGGCGTCAAATACCTGCATCGCGTCTTCCCACAGGGTAATGCGGGTCTCGGACGAGTGATCCAGGCCGCCGGTTTCATACGTCATAGTGACGCGTTCTCGAACGGCGTTCGGCACCAGGGTGGTCCAGGTGAAAACGAAAGCGATCAGGGCCACCAGCATCCAGCGCTTTTTTGCCAGCCCCAGAAAAAGCCAGCCTGCCAGGAGCGCCACATAGCCGCCCCGCGAAAGGCTGTACATCAAGCAAACGACGGATAATCCGCTCAGCGCCCAATAAGCCAGCCGGATAAAGAAGTTCTTTTCGAAAGCGGCGAGTGCCAGCAGGAACATGACCATTTGGGCCTCGAACGCCGCCATGCCGTTGATGCCGGCATAGCCCATGCTGCCGGCGTCCCGCAGATCGTAGGAGAAAGCGGAGAAGTCGCGTCCCGCCACGGTGCTCAAGAAGTTGCGGTCGAGCGCCAGCACCGACAGGCACATCATGAGGATGATACCCTTCATCTGGAGCCGGGTTGGTTCGACGGCAGCTACCAGGAGGAGCAGGGCGGGCATCATCATGTAATCCGCCCAGACCGAGAACCTCTCGCTGCCGGGGAAGGGAAGCGGCGCACCCAGGTAGAACGATCCGAGGATCAACGACAGGAATGTGAAGACCGTATAAATACCGATGAGAGTGGTCCACGGTGTCTTCGGTACGACCGGCTTCTTACGCCGCAAGACACCGATGGCCACCGCCAGCAGGACCAGGGTGACTACGCTAGCGCCCAGGGGGAAGGTATTCAGCCGGTAGCGCATGGTCTGCAGCGGAATCAGCGGCGCGAGATACAAAATCCCGACAACCGGTCTCCAGAAGATACTCGCGAAAACAGCAAGGATCGCACCAATATAGAGGAGCGAGCCAAGCGAGCCTTCGGCGCCGAAGTGGAGAGACATAGGAAATTGTGACTTAGCCGAGAAGTTCGGTCGCCGGTCCGGAATGCGGCGCCACGTCCGCCTGGCCGCGCGGCTTACGCGCGCCACCGGCGCCTAACAAGCACAAAGCGCGGGCCACGCCATAGGCTGCGTACAACACGATCAGCGGGAGCAGGTAGCTCCACTTCTTGCGCGCCATGCTGGCTTCGAAGGCGAGCGCCATCGGCCCCATCAGCAGGATCGCGATGCTGGCGAGTACCGCCGCGGCGTTACCGTAGAGGGCCCCCGCGCCCACGCCGGCGATGGACAACGCGATTGATAACAGCGTATAAACGGCGAAAAGCATGGCTTTGCGGGACTTCGAGTGCATGACATCGCGCAGGAACACGCGGTGCACGTTGATTCCGTGCCAGGATTGCTTTCTATAGAAGTTTTCGAGCGTCTGGGGTGTGCCTAAGTGCACGACGCTCAACGATGGCACCGCCAGAACCGGCACCCCGGATGCGGCAGCCCGTTCGCAGAATTCCGTGTCTTCGCTGGTGACGATGGATTCATCGAAGCCGCCGATGTTCAGGAATAACTCGCGGCCGAGTGCCATATCGCCGCCGGGGACATAAGATACGGCCCCATCTTTCATCCGCCACAAATCGCCGTACCATGCTTTGGCGACCCACGACGAATCGGAAGGAATGCGATATTGCGCGCCGATGATACGAGAGTCGTCCGCGTGCAGCAAATCGGCGATTTGTTGCAGCCAGTGATGCGGCGCCGTGCAATCCGCGTCCAGAAAGGCCAGATAATGGCCCCTGGCCATAGCGGCTCCGAAGTTGCGCAATGCCGAGATACGGACGCCGGATCGCTCCAGCACGGTGATAAGCAACGATCCGCTAAAACTCCGCGCGATGTCTCGGGTCCGGTCCGTGGATCCGTTGTCTACCACGAAGACTTCAAAAGAGCCGGGGGGCATGGTCTGCCGGGTCAATGAAGCCAGACACTGGGCCAGGACGCTTTCCTCATTCAACGCCGGGACGATAACAGATAGAAGCGGTTGCATGGATCTTATGCCTTTTGCGCCAGCGCCGCCATCACCTGAGATCCCAACACATCGGTCTGTAACGGGCTGCCATGCTGCTTCAGATACTTTACATTGCTGTAGAGGGCCGCGCCGTAATCGGATATCTGCCCATTCTCGAACGCGGCTTTGATTTCGTGGATGCCATCCTCCAGCGTGCGCGAACAGGCGAAGCCGAGGTGACCCTTGATTTTGTCGAAAGAGACGCGATAACTGCGGCGGTCGGAATTCTCGATGTGTTCGACCCGCGTGTTGGGGAAGAACTGGACGAGCTTGGCTGCCACATCGGTCAGAGTGTAGTTCAGGCGGCTGTCGCCCACATTGTAGATCTGCCCCCCGACCAGTGCCACCGGAGCTTCGAGCACCCGTACAATGGCCGCCGCGGCATCGGCCACGTGCAGGAACGGTCTCCATTGCTCGCCGTTGAAGATGGTAATGACCCGCTCTTTCAGGGCTTTTGCGGTGAGTAAGTTGACCACCAGGTCGAATCGCGGCCGGGGCGACAACCCGAAGATGGTGGCGAAGCGCAAGATCGTGGGATGGAACGTGCCGTTGGCCGCGGCCAGCAGCACTTGTTCGGAATCCACCTTAGTATCCGCGTACAGTGAGATCGGCTGGACTTGGGAGTTCTCGTCCATCACTTGCTCCGAGGCGCCGTACACGCTGCAACTGGACGCAAAGATGAAGCGCTGGCACTGTTCCCCCTTGGCGATTTCGATCATCATGCGCGTGGCGGCAAAGTTGATCTCCTGGGCAGTCTTATGATCCTGATCGCAAGCCGGATCGCCCACGATGGCGGCCAGGTGAATGACGGCGCCCGCGCCGCGCATGGCGCTGACTACATCCTGGATGTTGCGGCAGTCTCCGCGCATGAACTCCAGGCGTGGATGACCGAGCACCTCTTCGATGGCGGACGCGCCATAGACCAGGCTATCCAGCACGCGCACGCGAAATCCCCGCTTAAGGAGCGTACGCACGACGATCGATCCGATATAGCCGGCCCCGCCCACGACCAGTACCAGTTCGCCGCGCGCGACTGTCGCCGGCCGTTCCGCTTTCTCGTGCTCAAACAGGGTGTGCTTGAGCCAGCGGATTCCTGGCGTGCCGATGATCACTAATGTCGCAAAGACCAGCGCCGCCATGCGTGGGAGGGTCTGCGAGTTAGGCAGTAGAAAGCTGGCGGCCAACATGCCCAGGGCGGCGATGCCGGCGCTCGATGCCGCGCGGCGCAACGCCAGTGCCTTACTGTAGGTGCGGGAGGTTGTATACAGGCCGCTCAGGGCGTAAAAGCCGGGAAACAGGACCGACAGAGGCAGAAACAAGGTGATGTAGTAGTGACGCAGTTCGGCCAGGCCCATGCGAACGGATTGTTCAGGGCCAGCCTGAAACTGCAAAGCGACGACCATCAACGCAGCCAACATGGCTGTGTGGACGATGAGGAAGTCGGCAATCACGCGCAGCGTGATCCGGAGAGAACTTGAGACGATGCCTGCCGGTTTCATTTCAGTAATCCACCATTTCTAGTAATGCGCGATCAATCGCCAGCCACGGCCATCGCGGCCCAATTCTTTTTGCGCGACTTGCGCGCGATCTGCCGGACCGCTTTGGCCACGTGCTCCACTTGCGCCTCGGTCATGGCCGGGAAAAGGGGCAGGGAAATCAAGCGGGGGAAGAGTTCGAGGGCGGCGGGACACTGGTTCTGGCGCAGTTTGGCGCGGGCGGCGAAGAACGGATGCAGCGGAATCGGGATGAAATGGACGCTCGTGCCTACGCCGTGTTCTTTGAGTTGCTCGATGAATTCATCGCGCCCTATGGCCAGCCGGTCCAGGTTCAAACGCAGCGTATAAAGGTGCCATGCATGACGGCAGTCCGCCTTGTCGGCAGGCACTTCCACTTCTTCGACTTCGCCTAACAGGTTGTTGTACAACTCGGCAAATCGGGTGCGGGCTTCGATGAAGCCCTCCAGCTTCCTCAGTTGGTGAATGCCGATGGAAGCCTGGATGTCGCTCATGTTGTACTTAAAGCCGGACTCCAGAACCTCATAGCCCCAGTGACCGCGATCGGAATACCGGTTCCACGCGTTCTTGCTGATTCCGTGTAGAGACAGGATCTTCATCCTGGAGGCCAGCTCCGGGTCGTGGGTCAGCACCATGCCGCCCTCGCCGGTGGTCAGGTTCTTGACGGCGTAGAAGCTAAAGACCGCGGCGGCGCTGTGTTCGCCGGTGAGTCGATGAGCCGCGCCGGCATGCCGCCCCTGGTAGAGGGAACCCGCCGCGTGGGCACAGTCTTCGATCACATCCAGCCCGTGGCGCCTGGCCAGGAACCAGATGGCTTCCATATCGCACGGCAGGCCGGCGAAATGCACCGGGACGATGGCGCGCGTTTTGTCGGTGATGCGGGATGCAATGGATGCGGGGTCGATGTTGCCGTCCGGTCCCACGTCCGCGAGCACGGGAGTCGCGCCGGTGTGGATGATCGTATTTACGGTGGCGCAGAACGTCAGCGGAGTGGTGATCACTTCCATTCCCGGACCGATGTTGAGCGCGGCTAACGCGACATGCAATCCAGACGTGCACGAATTGACCGCCAGCGCGTGTGGAACATCGGCGTAGGCGCTGAATTCCTCTTCGAATTGAGCGGTCCGGGGACCGGTTGTGAGCCAGCCGGACCTAAGCGTGCGAACGACTTCGTTAATTTCTTCGTCTCCAATGCTGGGACGGTGATAAGGTACTTGAACATCTGATTGCATAACAAGCTCCTCCGATGAAGTTGATAAAATAACTGTCCACTAACGCCGGGCAGCGGCACGAAACACGAGGCCCGCCGTGGCTAGAACGATCCTTGCGTCCGTGAAGAACGTGCGAGCGCGCAAGTATTCGAGATCCATGCGCAGTTTGCGATCCATGACGTGGGCCAGGTAATAGTCGTACGCCTGCGGGCCTTCCGGTAGGATTTCGGATTCATCGTCGCTATCCAGTTGCACCTTTCCGGTAACGCCTGGTTTCACGGCCAGAACGACGCGCTGGCTGGGTGTGTACAGCGCGACGATGTCGGGCGATTCCGGACGCGGGCCGACCAGGGTCATATCGCCCAATAACAGATTGAAAAACTGCGGCAGCTCGTCCAGCTTGGTCTTGCGCAGGATGCGTCCGATGGGGGTAACCCGCGGATCATTCTTGCCCGTGATCGGACCCATCTTCGCCGCATCGTTGACCATGGTGCGGAATTTCCACATCCTGAAGTTGCGGCCATCCTGACCGGCTCTCCAACCGCCGTAGAAGGGGTTGCCGGGGGACGAAATGCAGACTGCCAGTGCGACCGCTACCAGAACCGGACTCAAAACGACCAGCGCCACGAAGGCGACGACGATGTCAACAAACCTGCGCATAAATGTTGCCGATAGGGCTAGCGTGAAATTCGCGTGAAGAATGATTTGTTCGCCAGTGGTTGGGCAGTGGGCGCAAAGAACCAGCGGAAACCGGCGAGAAACCCCAGACCCCAGGAGAAGTGATATACCGTGAACACGGCCGGCAGATAGGGGAGCGTGGCCCAGCCCGACTTCCGCGCGGCGGCTAATGACGCAGCCACATTCGCAGCCATGTAAGCCAGAACCAGCGCCAACCACAGACGGCTGACTAGCGTGAATTCGCGCGAAGAGGCGGCCGCCGTGAGGATACACGCCGCGCACAGCAGGATATGGGTCAGGACAAACGCCACGGGCACCAGGTGCCGCCACGATCCCGGAATCCGGTGTTTGCGAACCACCGCCGCCTTCCAGAAACCGTACTGAAAATATTGAAGGAACAAGGCTGTAAGAGTCGCTCGCGGAGCATACCACGACAGGATCGCGGGACTCTGCCAGATTTTCCCGCCGCTCCGGATCAACCGCAAGTTCAACTCATCATCCTGATTGCGCACCAGCGCTTCGTCGAAAAGTCCGATGCGCTCCAGCGTTTCCTTGCGCCAGCAGCCGTATGGCACCGTATCGATCCAACCTTCGTAGTTCTCGTCGTGGAACCTGGCTCCGGTCGAAAACGGGGAATGGTACGCCGCGGCAAAGGCGCGCGCCCGGATCCCTTCTGTGCGGGTGCGGGCCGGACCGCCCACGTTGTCCGCGCCGGTGCGCTGCAACTCCGTGACCGAGCGCCGGCAATAATCGGGCGCGTAGAAGGTGTGCGCGTCCATGCGAATCACGATGGCGCCGCGCGCCGCGCGAATGGCGGAATTCAACCCGGGCGACACTACCCGGCGCGGATTGTCGATGGTACGCAACTGCGGATGGTGCGCCTGGTATTCGGCTAAGATCTCCCGCGTGCCGTCGTCGCTCATGCCATCGGCGATAATCGCTTCCCAGGTCATGCCGCCCATATCTTGCGCGAGGAGCGAATCCAGGAACTCGCGAATGTGCCGTTGCTCGTTGCGGCAGGCCACGATGATCGTAACCTGTACGGCGTTCGCGGCGGTCATGAACGGCTCCGTTGCCATGCAGTCGGAAGGTCCACCAGGCCGAGACGATCACGCAAGGCGTCCTGATATAAATCGATATAATTCTGCGCGACTACCTCTGCGGCGAAATGCCGCGCGACGTGTGCGCGTCCGTTAGTGCCCAAGGTGCGCGCAAGTTCCGGATCCCGCAGGAGCCGGAGTATGGCCTTCGATAGACCGTCAACGTCTCCAGGCTCGCAAAGCAATCCCGTCGCGCCCGGAATCACCACTATGGGGATCGCGCCTACGGCTGTGGCGACGGTTGGCTTAGCGGCGGCAAGCGCTTCGAGCAGGCACATCGGCATGCATTCCTGGAAAGACGGCAGCACGACGATGTCGAGCGCCCGATAGACCGCCGGCATGTCTTCCCGCCTGCCGGCGAAAGCCACCTTTGCGGCGATACCCAGCTTTACGGCTAGCGCTTCCCATTCGCCGCGGGCCGGACCTTCGCCGGCAAAAACAAGCTTCGCGTTGGGAAACACGGCGAACACAGACTGCGCCGCGCGCAACAGCACTTCGCCGCCCTTATCGTGCACCAGCCGTCCCACGAAGCCCACCAGGCGCTCAGAGCCTCCGCCGAACTCCGTGCGCGGCGCCGGTTCCGCTTCGCGCAATGGCTGCATGTCGACGCCGTTGGGAATGGCCTTCAACTTGCCGGACGGAACCTTCCAGCGGCCCAGGATCTCCGCTACCGGCCCGGACGCGGTGGCCACCCGGTCAAAGTGCCGTAGGGCCAGGCGGTCAATGGCGGCATAGGCGCGCATGCTGGGCAGGCGGCTGGGCCAGTTATGACAAGTCGCGACCAGGGCCAGGCGATTTGGCCAGGCCGCCGCTAAACCAAAGATGTCCGCCTTGTAACCGTGGGTATGCAGCACATCCACGCCATGCGCTTTCACTAACTCGCGGATGTGAGTCACCGTTTTCCAATCCCATCGTCCGGAGCAGGGCACCGCTTCCACCTGCAGGCCGGCCCGCGCCGCCCGTTTTTCCAGTTCCCCATTTGGCGAGCGCGCATCGCGGAAGACGCCGACAATACTCCGGCAACCGAGCGTGGGCAACGCCCGCGCGAGCGCCAGCAGCATGCTTTCGGCGCCATAGTATCCCTGGCTGCTGATTAACTGTAGAATGGTCACGGTAGTTGCGGGCTATGCCTGGCTAAGGACCGGCTCGGGCCGCGGTTTCGCCGGAACACTCTCGGCGGCATGCCTGGCGCGCCAGGCTTTCCAAAACACGTTGTATTGAAACATCGCTGGAGAAAACCGGCCCGACAGTCCGGCTACGGTAGCCTCGCAAACATTCACGCGCGGGATGGCCAGGCGATCGCAGCCATTTGTCCAGGCGCCTCGCTGGGTGGTGAATGCGGCGGTAAATCCCTCTTCAGCCAGAATCCGTCGTGTGGCAGCCGAGGTGTTGCCATTGGGATAGGCGAATAAGTCGCAGGGCCTGTGCAATGCCGCCTCAATTGCCTTTTTCGATTCCCGGATTTCCTGGCGCGCGGTCCGCGCGGGCACGGCGGTCAGAATCTGATGCGTATGGGTGTGACACCCAAACCTTACGCCTTCCGTATCCATCTGCCGGATGTCTTCCCATGAGACCGTCTGGTCGCCGTCGTATGTATCCGCGCCGCCGTCCTGGGCATGCAGTCTACACAGGCGGGAGATGAACTGTTCGCGGCGCTCCGCGGAGTAGGTCTTCAGATTCTCTATCAGGGACTCGATTTCGCGGGCGGCAACCGGCGGCGATGCCTTGGTCAGCAGCGAAGTGACTAACTCTGGCCAGAAAGGCAATGTACGCCCGACCAATCCAGGGCAAACAAAAACGGTTGCGGGAATGCCATGTGCGCGCATGATGGGCAGAGCATTCGTGTAATTGTCCTTCCAGCCGTCGTCGAAGGTGAACATGATGCGCATCTTGCCTGTAGACGCCGCACCGGCCTGCGCGAAGTCCACGGCCTGGCACTCGCCGGCCACGAAGCCGGCGAGGCTTTCGAATGTGCGCCGGCGAATTACGATGCCGGCCAAACTGCAGGTACGTTGGCACTCCGCATCGTTTAGCACGCGATGGAATGTCAACACGATGACGGCGCCCCGGCGATGCAATTGGTGCTTCGCCCACCACAAGCAACCGGTGGCTTGCAGGAAACGAGCCCAGACTTGTTGCAGAGTTGCGCGGGGCCGCCAGACTCGTCGATTCACTTGGCCGCCTTTGACGCCGGCTGGGTCCGCGAGCCACCCTGATAGTAACGGTAACTCGGCGATTCACGCTTCCAGAGGAACCAGTCCGCCACGTCGTTGATGAGTACGCCGGTCAACTTGCCCTTCACTTTGGCGAGCGCGCTCGCGAGCACAGGCCGGCTGGTGTGATCGGGGCGCACCACCAGGACGACTCCATCGCAGGTGGCCGCAATCAGGTCGAAGTCCGCCACGGCCTCAACGGGTGGAGAGTCCACAATGGTGCGCTGAAACTCTGCCCGCAGGCGGGCGAGCAGCGCGCGCCAACTGGATGAGTCCAGCAATTCCGTCGGGTTCACTTCCGCCTGGCCTGCCGGCAGAACGTAAAAATTGGGCAATTGCTCCACGCGCAGCATGGCGTCTTCAAGCGTGCACGTGCCGGCCAGCACTTCCGCCAGCCCGGGGGTCTTCGGAATACCCAGGCGCTCGTGGACTTTCGAAAGCCGCAAGTCCGCGTCGATCAGAATCACCTTGTCTTCGCTCTTGTGCGCCAATGCGGCCGCAAGGTTCACCGAGGTGACTGTCTTGCCATCGCCCATTCCGGGACTGGAAATCACCGTGATCGACGATCCCGGAAGGTGGTGAAAAATTCTGGTGCGAATGATTCTGTATTGCTCGGCGGCCCGCCGGTCTTCGCGCTTGGGCGACAAGAGGGGACTCGAATCCGATAGCCGGAAGGAAACTTGCCTTGCGGCCACGGGCTGCGCGTCGGTAAGACCCGGGACCGGCGGCGTCTCAAACGAATCCGGCCAAGCCTCCTCGGCGGGTGCCAGTCTATCGTAAGATGGCTCCCGTTGCGGCAGCCGGACGACGGGTGGTTTCTCGAAGATCGGTTCCAGCACCGGCGCAATCCCCACGCGCCGGCCGCCAGCTTGCCGCGTCTCCGCCGGACGCGCCTGCGGCGCCTCACGCTCATCGTCCAGGCACTGCAGCACCAACTCCGGGATGTCGCCGTTAGCGGTCTTCAATGCATTTAGAATCTTGCCCATGGTGTGACTCTCCGGTTAACGGCCGGCCGCGCTCATTTTGTTCCGGGTACGCGCGGCGATGTCGGACATACCCCACTTACTTGACTCGCCGGCCGGCGGCGCCAGAAGTTCCCCATCCAGGCCATCCGCCGAGTCGCCGTCAAGCAGATCGAGTTCCACGCAACTCTGACTCACGTGACTGGCCTCCACCATCTGACTTTGCTCTCCGAAGGCGGCGAGTAGCGCGTTATCGCAAACTACATTAATCAGCCGGGGGATACCCTGCGACACACGTGCCGTCAGCTCCACGGCCTGCGGTGAGAACGGCGCGCGCTGCCGGCCGCCGGCGCGGGCCCATCTGCAAGCGATATATTTGCCCACGTCCGCATCCGCCAGCGGCCGCAGCGCCACGCGTAGCGAGACGCGCTGTTTCAACTGCACGCAGTCCTCACGGTTCATGGTCGCGCCGAGCTCATTCTGGCCGGCGAGAATAATTTGCAGAAGCTTCTCCGACCTTTTCTCGAGGTTGCCCAAGAGCCTGATTTCTTCGAGAGCGTCCGTGGTCAACTTATGGGCTTCGTCCACGATCAGGGTGGCGATCTTGCCTTCCGTCTGCGTTTGCAGGAGGTGCTTTTCCAGGCGTGCGAGCCGCTGCGGCTTGCTGGCCGGAATATCCCGAATGCCGAATCCCAGCAGCACGGTCTCCATGAACTCCGCCGAGGTGACGGTGGGATTTACGATGGAAGCAAACTGGACCCGGCTTGGAGGTAGCCCCAGAACCGCACGGGCGAGCAGCGTGGTCTTACCCGTTCCCGCGTGTCCCAGCAGCAGGATCAGCCCTTTACGTTCCAGAAGCCCGTAGCAGAGCACAGCCAGCGCCTCGCGATGGGAGTCCGTGAAATACAGCATCGTCGGATCCGACGTCAGGCTGAACGGCTTCTTCTTTAGACCGAATGACTCAAGATACATAATGGCTCAGACCTGCGGGTTCTCGATCAACATCTTTGGCACCCTGCCGACGACTACCGTCCCGGGAGGCAGTTCCCATTCGCCCAGGAATACGTTGCGCCGGGTTTCCAGTAAGAACGCAATCCCCGCGGCGAACAGCAGCGACACCAGTACGCCGCCGGTCATAAATACCGGCCGGTTCGGCGATGTCGGCTTCTCGGGTACGCGGGCCATGTCCAGCATGACGAAGCGCTCGGCCTTTTGCCAGCGTTCCATGTTCGCCGCCATTTCGGCCGCCAGTTTCTTGTCGAGGAGCGACTTGTAGTTGGCCTTGCTGGCCTCGTAATCGCGGGTCAGGCTGGCCAGTTGCTGCTCGCGCATGGGGAGCTTGTCCATGCGGCTCTGGACGGAGCCCACATCGCTCAGCACTCTTTCCCGCCTTTTCTCGAGGTCCGCGATTTCGCGGTCCGTCAAGGCGATCTGTGATTTCAGGCTGGCGACCTTCTCCTTTTCCGTTACCAGCATCGGATCGCTGTTTACCGGAATTGCCCTGGCACCCTTCTTGTCGCCGGCTGCCGGAGCCGGGCCGGCATTTGCTGCCGCATCTTCCCGCACCGCCGCCTCCAGCGCCGTCTGTTGCTGCAGCAGCGCCTGCACATCCGGATAAGTATCGCGATACCGCATGCGGAGCTCGCGAAGCTTGGCACGAACGCGTTCCAATTCGGCGCGCGGTCCCTGCAAGGGGAGCGCTTGCCCGGTTTCAGCTAATGGACCGGCGGATGAATCCTGGGTTGCCCGCCTCCGGTACAAATCCTGCAGCCGGCTGACGCTATCTTCTGCCATGGTCAGCGAGCCTGCCAGTATCAGCTTGTTCTGTTGTGCGCGGCTGATCGAATCCTGAATGCCTAATAGCTCTGCTTTGTTCTGCCCGTTCGCGGCCAGCATACCAATCTCTTGCTCCGGTAACTCGCCGTTGTAAGTCATCTTGAATTCACGGAGCTTGCCTTCCTGCTCCTGTAGGTTCGTCTTGGCGGCCTCCAACTGGCTCTCGAGGAATTGCGAAGTGCCGTTGGCCTCCTGCTCCCGCTCGCGAAGGTTCTCGGTAATAAAGAAATTGCCGACCCGGTTGGCCACCTCGGCGGCGACTTTCGGCGAAAAGGCCTTGTACGACACGCGGAACGCGCCCGGCCGGTTAGCGCTCCAGCCCCGTTCCAGGCCGATGGTAATGTCGTGGCGCATCGCTTCCAGAACTTCTTCGCGGGTTTTCGTCTTGCGCAGGCCGGGATAAAGGTTTAACTCCTGGATCAGGCTCCACAAACGCTCGCGGCTGAGCACCTGCTGTTTGAGTTCATCGAGCCGCGCTTCGAGGCCTGTCTGAACGGTGGAGGTGACGAAGTTCTCGGGAATCTTCTGCGATTCGACCAGAACCAGCGCGTCGGACGTGTACACCCGCGGCAGGCTGAGAAGCACCGCGGTACTCGCCACGATGCCCGCCACCCACAGCAGCCCAATGAGCGCCTTCCACTTCCACAACGCCCGTATGACTGAGCGCGGCGACATCGCCGGATTCGTAAGTTGTAACTGAAGACCGCTCACAAAGATTCACCCTCGCAACCGTGTAAGTTCCATCCGGTGGTTTTCATGCCGCCGTCCGTGCCCTGACTGTGGAGTAAGCCGGCTTGCCAGGCTCGGCCCATTCGCTTTCAATTTCAACCGTCACGGAGCGCTGCAGCATCTCCACCGATACCACCAGCCGACTGCCGTTCTTCGAAGTAATGACAATTCCCTCCAAGCCGGCTAGCGGCCCATGAGTAATGTAAACCGGTTGACCCGCCTTAAGGAACGGCGCGGGCGCTACAGGCAGGCCCGACGCCACGATTCTTTGGATCGCCGCCACCTCGCTATCGGGCACCGAAGCGGCGCATTTGCCGACACCCACGATCGACGCTACGCCCACCGTGTTCAACAAGGGCACGCGCTCCCGCAAATCCATGCGGCAGAACAAATATCCGGGGAACAGGGCGCACTCGACAACCTTGGTACGGTCCGACCAGCGGCGTTTCGCGGTGTAGGCCGGCAAGAAAATCTCGTAGTCTTTCTGGCGCAGGCTCTGCGCCACGATCCGTTCGAAGTTGCTTCGCACGGCCACTGCATACCATCGCGTATCCAGCATCGGCTTTCCTTAACCTTCCTCTTCGAGGGCGCCGCCGGGCTTCCTGGTGCCCACCACTTCGGTGAGTCCCTGGATGGTTCCGGACAGTCCCGCAATCAGTCCGCTCAACGTGGTCACGCGCTCGGTCAAGCCGGAGAGGGTGTAGCCGCGTTCTTCCGCGACCAGGATCTCCAATCCCGCTCGCGCCAGATCGGAGATGCTGCGCACTCCTTGCGCCCGGCAAAAAGCCATGTACCGTTCAAATTCCGCTTCGCTGACGCGAAAGTAGACGACCTTAGTCCTGGTCCGAATTAAAGCCATTGCCGCCCCGTAAGTAGAGTTGGTGGGATAACAGGCTCCGCACAGCGTGGCTGTTGGATTCGTAAGATACTTTCAAGCGACTGGTGATTTCTTATATTCAATGTCACTTTCACCCTAGTTATTCCTGGAGACCTGGTTAGGAGGATCAAGGCAGCCTTCGGCCCCTTCTGTCACATCAACTGTGTTTTTCTGAGCTCCGCGTGCAGTCGCGGGTCGGTGGCTGAATCTGTATCATCGCCGAGATTATTACAGTTGTCAATGCTCGGCGCGGAGTTGCCAAGTACCCTGCCTCCTATAGTTTGGGTGCCTAGTACGAGTGTGTCCTGTAGGCACCATCAGCCCCACAGTAATGGATAGTTTGAGGTTTTTTGGGATTTCGTTCCGGACTGTGGTATCGAGCAGCCGGAATTTGAATTCGAGACCGCCTTGAAGTACTAATAGGCGCCGTAGAACTAACTGGTTAACTCGCGGCGCAAAGCCCGTCTCCACGGGCGAACCGGCCCTTGATTTCAGGAAATGCCGGGACATGAAAGGAATTCTCCGAACCCGGAAAAGGCCTGTTCAATCACGGCTTGCGGGACGGCCCCGGTAAATCCATCCGGTTCGCCGCGGTTCGCGAAGCGGACATGCGCCTCTGCTTTCTAAGGCGCACCCGATGGGTTCCAAGGATCAGCCAGGATAGTTGCCGGATTATGCTGAACGGTACCGGGAGTTTTGACGACCTCAAGCGGGCGCGCCGCCAGATTTAACAATCCGCCGGTCTCATAAAACTTCACGGATCTCTAATCCAGCAGGTACTTCCTGATGAAGAGTACCGTCGCCGCGAATTGAAAATCGCGATTTCCCTTCTTGGCGAACCCGTGTCCTTCGTCGGCGGCGAGCAGATACCACACCGGCGAGCCGTGCGCGCGGATCGCTGCCGTCATCTGTTGCCCCTCGGTATACGGCACCCGCGGATCGTTGCGCCCCGCCACAATGAACATTGGCTTGGTAATATTGGCTACGTGCGCGATAGGAGAAATGGACTCAAGAAACGCGCGCATATCGGGATCCCGCTCGTCGCCGTATTCCACGCGCCGCAGATCGCGCCTGTACGCTTCCGTGTGCTCCAGGAATGTGATCCAGTTTGAAATCCCCACTACGTCAACCGCGCAGCGGAAGCGATCGTTGTAGTGCGTCATGCTGGCCAGGGTCATGTACCCGCCATAGCTGCCGCCGGTCACCATGACGCGCCGCGCATCCAAGTCGGGGCGGCCGCCAATCCAGTCCAGCAGCGCCCCAATGTCCTTCACCGAATCCTCTCGCCGGCGCCCATTGTCGAGGTTCAGAAACGTCTTCCCATAGCCGGTTGAGCCGCGCACGTTCGGGAAGATCACGGCCACGCCCAACTCGTTCAGCAGATAATTTACCGATCCCAGATAGCCGGGCTGAAACTGCCCCTCCGGGCCGCCGTGGATATTGACGATCACAGGGCGCGGCCCTTCGAAGCGCTTGGGAGGGCGGTATAGAAATCCCGAGATGGTCAGGCCATCGAAAGATTTCCAGGAAATCAACTCCGGCTCGGAGAACTGCGAGGCGTCGAGTCCTCCGGTTTCGCTGTATGTCCAGCGTTCCAGTTTTCCGGCCGCGGTATCGATTGAATAGACGTCGGAGGGCGTGCGCGCCGATGTAATCGTAAAGCCCAGGTCGTGTCCGTTTGCGTGCCACCGCACATCGCCGATACTGCCGAAAGGAAGCTTCGGCAAGACCAGATCTTTGCGCGTTGCCGTATCCATTACGTGCAATGTATCCGATCCATTTTCGTTCACGATGTAAGCCATGCGCCGGCCGTCGCGGGTCAGATCGAACGAGGCCACGTCCCACTTCAAGCCGGGCCGCAGAAGAGTCAGGTGGTGCGTGGCAAGATCCAGCGCGGCAAGTTGCGCGAAGTCCGCGTCCTGGTTGGTGATGAGGTACACGGTCTTGCCGTCGGGCGCGAAGCGCGCATGCCGGTAGGAAACGCCCGCGGTGCGCGGAGTCAGCGGCGTCTGGCGGTCCGTCGCCGTATCGACCAGCATCAGCGCCGACTCATAGGCCGATACACCGCGCACCACTACCAGCCACTTGCCGTCGGGCGAAAAATCCTCCGCCTCCCAGCCGCCGCTATCGGCCTCCACCACGCGGCGCGCTTCCTCGGGATGCTCGGGCACCCCGATATAGATGTCTGTGTCGCGGCCATTACGCCGCGTGGAGGCGTAAGCGAAGTGCGTGCCATCGCGCGACCAGAGTCCGCCCACATTGCGCGACTTGCCATCGGTAAGCAAGGTGGCGTGGCCGGAGCGCGTGTCGTAATTGTATATTTGGTACCACTCGCCGCCGCCGATGTCTTTCGAAAACAGGAACGAATTGCCATCGGGCCGGTAACGCAAGCCTTGCACCCGATCGGCATAGAACGTGAGCTGGGTGCGCGCGCCGCCCGGATGCGTCACGCGATGGATTTGCGGCGATTGTCCGAAGCGCGTGGCGATGAGCATCTCGCGCCGGGTGGGGTGCCAGTCGATCAGCGTGGCCGTGCGGAATTCCGTGTACGGAGCCAGGTCCTCCATCAGGCTCGCCGGAATGGCGGGAACCTCGTCGGCCGTGAGATTGGACGGGACGGGCAGGGTAGGTTCGGCGCCCGGAAGTGAAGCGAATCCCAGCAGTAGAAACGGAACGATGCGTCGCAACATAGGGACGATTCTACCTTGCGGCGCGCGCTTTGGCGCGGCCATTTTGAGAGGCCCTTACGCCCCCGCCGGCCGCGCGCAGTAATCGAATAGAAGCTGCCACTCGGCGCGCTGGATGCGTCGCGCGTGGGACTCCATCTCCGATCCAGGCTGCAGCCGCGCCTGCTCGCACAGATCGATGAACACAAACGGATCCCAGGTCCCCTGCTGGCCGGCGGCGCGCGCCAGGGCCGGAAAGATCGGATGCCGCCCCACCCGCCGGAACCAATACGCGGCGTTTCCCGCATCGGGCTCCTGCCGGTGCACGATGGCATGCCAGTAGCTGCCTTCCGCCGTTTGGATGTCCTGCGCAATCCCGTGTGCCTCGTCGAAGCACGAGAAATACACATAGAGTGCGCTCATGGCCGCTTCAGGCGCGCGGGATGCGGCGAACAGGCGGGGCGGGGAAGACGCCCGCAGACGCTCGCGGGCGGCTTCCGATGAACACCGATCCATCAGGAGCGGCAGCAGCCGTTCGCCATCGCCATCCAGAGCCAGGATGGCGGCCACCTCCGCGCCGTAATCGGAGGATACAAACCGGAATTTGTCGATCTCAGCCATCTTACCGTCCCACTTACTTGCCCACCGCCCGCTTCAAAGCTCGTGCCGGCCAGGTTAGCGCCCGCGCCAGCCGGAAAGCGCGCCACTTATTAATCCCCTCCATCAAAACCGTAAATTCCTGCTCCCGCTCATACAGAAACCGGATTTGGTCGTCGCGCCGGGCAAAGAGCTTCCGGATCTCGGACACATCTTCTTCGCACAGCGTGTAACCCGGCTGGATATGTTCCGGAAGCGGCCGCTGATAATAATAGGTCCCGTGCGAAGGTGCGATCTCCGCGGCCGGCCGGTCGTGGCTGTAGAAGTAGACGGCCAGCGACCTGCGCGTGATCCCCTGGCCCGGCGGCGTCCGGACGACGCGGAATCCATGCCACGACGATTCGGTGGTTTCGAAAATGACGGCCCGATTCGCCAGGGGTGTGACCATCCGGCTGGCGCCGGCGGACGGCTCGCGCAGCAGTTCCAGGCAGCCGCCCCAGGCTTCCTCCCAGCGCGGGTTCAGGAAGACGATCAGGTTCAGGCGGCGATGCCAGCCCAGCCGTGGGTGAAAGTTGAAGTCCACGTGCGAGTCGAGTTCCTGTCCGTCGCGGTTCTCGTGCGTGCCGCCGCCGATGTAATCTTCGTCGTAGAGAAGTCCCGGAATGTTCGTGATGCGGCCCATCAACGAAAGGAATTCACGATCGCGCATCAGGCGGTCGAACCTGTCGAACGCGGGGCCCAGCCGTGCGATCTCCGCGATTACGGCCTTGCCCGCTGCTTCACCGCGTTCGTTGCGGGCATCGCCGGCTTCAAAAGGCGGGAATTGCGCGATCAGTTCCGCGCACAATTGCGGATCGAGGAACCCATCGATCACAACGTGGCGGAAGGGCTGCGCAGCGCTGAACTGGGAGGCGAGATCCGCGACGTGGCCGCGGACATCGGGGTGCAGAAGGGTGAGCACCTCACCAGTTTATCCTTTCGCGCAACGCGCCCCGCTATCTCGATCGAACCACGTTCCGCCGCAAGACAGCGGATGCGGCAAGAGCTCCGCCGGCCATCGCGCCGACCACCCCCATCGTGGCCGCATCCGCGCCGGTTAAATAGAGGCCGGGGACCGGCGTCCGCGGACTCAGGGTACGCACTTCAAAGCGGGCCGGCGTGGCGGCAGGCCCGTAAATCTGGCCGCGCGGCACGTTGGCGAAATGACCGGTCGAAAGCGGCGTTGAAAGCTCACAATAGTCGATCTTCCCACGGACGGCTGGAACGTGCCGCTCCAGTTCACTCCGCAGGCGCGCCGTGAGCCTTTCTTTGAACGCATCGTACTCTTCGCCGCGCCGTTTCCATCGGGTTTCCGCCCAGCACTCAAACCAACTATAAGGCGCCAGTGCCGCCACCTGGATGGTGGCGTGTCCAGGGTGGCGCTGCTCAAATTCAGGATCCTTTGCCGAGGGGAACGAAATGAAGAGGCCCGGAAAAGGCTGCTCGGGATCGGCCAGATAACGCGACACGTTGGCGTCGTGGTCGGCGCCGGGATAAATCCACAGGTTGGTGTTTCCGAACTCAGGCTCGCCGGGCTCGCGGCGCAGCCCCACGTAGAGACATACATGCGCCATCGAATTCGGAATACGTTCGATTTCCGCCAGTGATTCGGCGCGTCCGGGAGCTTCCGGCGGCAGCAGCCGCGCGTAAGTGTTCCAGGCTCCCGCGCCGCTGAGAATCAAGGGCGCCCGCAGTTCCCGGCGGTCCGCCATGCGGACTCCTGTGGCCCGATTGCGCCCGTCCAGCAGGATTTGCTCCACTGCGGCGCCTACCAGGACCTGGCCGCCCGCCCGCTCGATCAGCGGCGCGATTTCAGCCGCGATGCGCGATGCGCCGCCCACCGGATAAAACGCCCCCTCCAGATAATGTTCGGCGATCACCGCATGCATGCCGAAGCTGCTTTGGCCCGGAGGCAGGCCGTAATTGCCCCAGTGTCCCGTAAGTACTGCCCTGAGTTCGCGATCGCCGGTGAGTTGCGCCAGGGTGTCCCCGGTGGTGCGCCGCGCGTAGCCCAGGAACCGGCGGCGCAGCAGTGGTCCCGCGAGGCGGGCCAGCGGCGCAGGCAAGGCCTTCTGGGCGAAGAACAATCGGCTGGCCTTCGCCGCGTCGCGCACCTGCGCCACATACCGGCCGATGGCTGCGCCTTCCCGCGGAAAGTATTCGCGCAAGCGTTCGGTGAAGCGGTCTGCCCCGCTGGCGAAATCATAAGAACGGTCCGCGATGCGGATGCGGTCGTAAACCTCAGGCATGGCGTTCCATTTGAGGCGTCCCCCAGTGATCTCATCGAACAGCGCGCGCATCGGCTGGTCCGGGCGCATTTCTCCGATATAGTGCACGCCCACGTCCCACTCATATCCGGGCCGGTGAAACACGTGCGTGAATCCGCCCGCGGTGTAGTGGCGTTCCAGCACCAGCACGCGTTTTCCGGCGTGCCGGGCCAGCAGGGCGGCGGAAGTGAGTCCGCCGATGCCCGAACCGATGACGATGGCGTCCCACTCGCCGGAAGGCGGATGCTGCCGGTAGGAAACGCCCGCGTTTCCAGCTACGGTATCGCGCTCCAGGGTTAATGTTGACATCAGCAACATTCTACATCCGGAAAGTTGCTGCTGTCAACATGGCTCTGGTAACATATGAACGTGCCCGCTGCGCACCCCTACCATCACGGCAGTCTGAAGCAGGCCCTACTGGAGGCGGCTGTGGAGTTGATCGCCGAGACCGGCCCGCGCGGCTTCACCCTGCGCGAGGCGGCCCGCCGCGCCGGAGTCTCACACAACGCGCCCTACCGGCATTTTCGCGACCGCGACGATTTGCTGGCTGCCGTTGCGGCGGATGGCTTCGACCGCCTGACCCGAGCCATGTCCCGCGGCAGCGTGAAAGCGGCGCCCCTGAACCGCCTGCGCCGCAGCGGACTGGCATACGTGGACTTCGCGCTACGCTGGCCGCAGCACTTCGCCGCTATGTTCGACGCGCCGTGGGGCGAGCCCGACTATCCCGCCTGCGCCGCCGCTGCCGACCGATGCTTCCAGACGCTGCTCGGCTTCGTGCGCGAGTGCCAGGCCGCCAACCAACTGCCGGCCGGCGAAGCGGAGCGACTGGCTTACCAGGCCTGGTCCCTGGTTCACGGCATTGCCAAGCTGGCCAATGCCGGCCAGTTCCCCTGGCGATCGAAGGCCGAAGTTTTGCGCTTCTGCGCATTCACCCTGGGAGCGGACGATGGGCGCCGGATGAGCGTGCCGTTTTCGCAACCCTGTTAGCCTATTCGATATATGAATCCTACCGTGCTGATCACAGGCGCGTCCGGCGGAATTGGCGAACAATTAGCGCGTCTTTTCGCCGCGCAGGGGCACGATCTGGTGCTGGTCGCCCGCACCGAGCTCAAGCTGCAAACTCTAAGCGCCGAACTCGCTCGCGCGCATGGTGTTCAATGCCGCGTCTTCGCCGCCGACCTGTCCGACCCCAGCGCTCCCCCGCGCATCTTCGATATGCTGGGGCAACAGGCCGTCGCCATCGACGTGCTGGTGAATAACGCGGGCTTCGGCGCTCGCGGCGCGTATGCCGAACTGGACTACGAAGTTGAGGCGCGCATGATCCAGGTTAATATCGTGGCCCTCGCGCACCTGACGCGCCTGCTTCTGCCCGGCATGCTGGCGCGGCGGAACGGCAAGATCCTGAATGTGGCGTCCACCGCGGCCTATGTACCCGGACCGTTCATGGCCGTCTACTACGCATCCAAGGCCTTTGTCCTTTCGTTTTCGGAGGCTCTCGCCGAGGAGGTTCACTCGTCCGGCGTGACCGTGACCGCCCTGATTCCAGGACCGACTCAAACCGGTTTTGCGGCTACCGCGGGCAATCAGGATACGCCGTTGTTTCGCAGCGGGGCCGTGATGAGCGCCGCCGCCGTGGCGCGGGTAGGATTCGACGGCCTGATGGCCGGCAAGCGTGTCGCCATCGCCGGCGCGAGTAACAAGCTCACGGTATTTTCGACGCGCCTGGCGCCACGTGCCATGCTCGCCAGAATCACGAGCAGGCTGAACAGCTAACGGCCAGGCGCCACGATCACCCGGCAGCCACGGCGGGCAAATCCCGGCCCGCCGGGTCCACATACCCGTTAAGCTTCTCCGAATTGGTAATCCGCATCGTGGCCGTGTCCCATTCGATCCGCTCGCCTGGGAACCGCTGCGCGATGCACCCGAGCAGGAACGCCTCGGTCACCGGACTCTGTATTTCGAAGTTTGCCAGGGGAGCCTGGCCGCTGCCCTTGCATGCCGACACCCACTGATCGATGGCCACATCTCGCGGCCGGTCCCCGCGCGGCTGCCGCGCCGGCGGTTGATACTTCTTCGATTCCGGATAGACGCGCGGGTTGTTTCCGTTGAACCCCGCCAGGATGATCCCTTTATCGCCCACGTACAGGATGCCTTCATTGTCCTCGCCGGCCTGGAAGTAGTGCTGATCCTCCGCCCGCAAGCCCGCCGGCCGCTTGGGCCGGAGACCGCCGTCGTACCACGACATTCGGACCGCGGGACGATCGCCCGCGGCTGGATAATCCAGGTGCACGATGGAAGCCTTCGGGAAGCTTTCGACAAACGACTCGCTGGAGCAAGCCTCCACGCCAACGGGCGGCGTCAGCCCCAGGATTTTGAACACGCCGGCGAAGCTGTAGCAGCCCATGTCGCCAAACGATCCGCACCCAAAATCGTGCCAGCCACGCCAGACAAACGGCAGATAGGCATGATTGAATGGACGCTCGGGGGCGGGGCCCAGCCAGAGATTCCAGTCGAGGCCTTCGGGAATCGGTTGCGCTTCCAGCGGCCGGGCGATGCCCTGCGGCCAGAATGGACGGCTGGACCAGTTGTGGACCTCGCTGACGTGGCCGATTGCGCCATCCGCCAGCCACTCCGTGATGAGCTTGGTGGGTTCGCTCGACGGGTTGTTGACTGGCAGCGAGGTTGCCACTTTCATTTCGCGCGCCATCTGCGCCATGCGCCGTGCATCGCCGATGGTATGGGTCATGGGCTTCTGACACAGCACGTGCTTTCTCTGCTTCATGGCCGCAAGCGAGATGGGAGCGTGCCAGTGATCGGGTGTCGCCACGTAAACGGCATCCAGATCCTTCTCTTTTTGCAGAAGTTCGCGGTAATCGTTGTAAGCCGCGCAGCCATTGTAGGAACCGGAGCCGGAGCCCTTGCGCGAGCCGTAATAAGCTTCGATCAGCCGCTTGGCAGGCTCGCGGCCGCCCATGCCGAGGCTGGTCCGGAATTCCTGAGTGAATTGCGTGAAGCCGGGCGACGCCAGATCCGCGCCCCAGCTTTCATAGCCCGGGCCCAAGAGGCGGCGCGCGGATTTCAGCAAATCGTTCTCGCCATATTCAACGTAGTCTTTGCTAAAGCGGTTGCAATCGCAGACCGACACGACTTGCACGTCCGGGCGCTCGAGCAGTTCCATGGTGACCGCCTGACCTTGGCGGCCCAGGCCGATGCTGGCCAGCGTGATCTTATCGCTGGGCGGCACGAAAGGCGCTCCCAACACGTGTCTCGGCACGATCATGAAGGTCGCAGCTGTTCCCGCAACTCCCGCGAAGGCGCGCCGGGAAAGGCGGCCATCTCCGGATTGATCCATCGGAGTCTCCTTACTGTGGCGGATGCCACGACGATCATTATAGTTCCGTGCGCGCGAATTCGGATACAATGGGGATCAGCGTTGGGTGTGCGCCCGTAGCTCAGCTGGATAGAGCGTTTGCCTCCGGAGCAAAAGGTCGGTGGTTCGAATCCACTCGGGCGTACCAATTTTTCATAGACTTACAGACACCCACCTGAAAAACTTGTGTGCAGTTGTGTAGCAGAATTTCATTGGACCGGTCCCTCCGGCCCCTTTTCTGCCAGTGCACCGTGCGCCGTGAACATCCGGTCCAGCGCATCCACCGCCGCGCGCACGCCATCCGGAATCTCGCGCATATAAGCTTTCAACGTCTGGTCGGGACTGCTGTGCCGCATCGCGCCCTGCACGTCTTTGACGGTGGCGCCGGTGCGCTGCATCCAGGTGGCGAAGGTCCGGCGGAAGGCCTGGAAGTTCACGGCGGTCGCCTTGTTGCGCTTTGGGTCGCCCTTCTGCCGTTCCTTCGCGGGCTTGGTCATGATGCCGGCCCGGATCGCCGCCGGCACTATAACGTCCCGCTCGTAGTTGTGGGCAGACATTGCAGTGCCGAGTTCCGTCGGGAATACGAGCAATGACGGAGAGATGGTACGATGCATGCCGCGCCACAGATCCATCTCCATCTGGACGCCCGCCGGCATGGGGAGGTAGGCGTCTGATCCCTCCGTCTTGGGTTCCTTCAGCCCCCAACGGGACGTCGATTCATCAACTCTAACCCGCCCCGTCTCTACGTCGTCCCAACGGAGAGCGAACAACTCACCGGGCCGGAAGCCCATGGTGCAGAACATACGCGTGATGAGACGGTCACGGAATCGCAGTTGAGCCAAAAGTGCATCGAACTCGTCCATGGTCAGGAACCGTCCACATGGCTTCCGCGTAGGCGGCATCGCCAGCTTGCGCGCCGGGTTCTTCTCAATCAACTCCTGTTCGATGGCCTCCTCCAGGATGGCGCGGTACTGCACCAGAATCTTCTTTACCAGCGACCGGCTGAAAGATTCCGCAAGCGCGGTCAGGTGCTTTTGGAGTTCGAGCTTGTCCAGGTCGATTATGCGCGTTTGGCCGAACCGGGGAAGCATATGTCGAACGACAATCGATGTGATCGTGGAGATCATGGCGGGGCCCCATGTACGCGACGGCAGATAAGCGTTCTCCCAGAACCACTGCAGCGTAGGTTTGCCGTCACATTTCGCTCGCTGTCCTGTCTCCTTTTCGATGTGCTTACGGAGTGCGTCTTCCGCCTCCCACTTGCGCATCTTCGATTTGAGACCAAGGACCACTGTCGAGTGGCTACGGCTTCCGTCCTGGCGGTACGGGCACCAATGACCGATCCACTTCTTAGTCCGCTTGCCGGACTCTACAACCCAACCGTTCTGGTGTTTGTCGCGTGGCACTCTCGGCTCCCGAGGTGAACATACCTCATGGGTCGGTTCGTTGGAAGTGCGGATCACAACGCCCCTCTGATGCCGGTCGCTCGAAGATCCTGAATCCAGTGGTCGAGATCTGTCGGATGGTATCGGAGTAACCCGCCGACGCGCACGACCGGCAAACGCGGGTGCTTACGTGTACTGTGGTCGCGCACCCACGCTACCGAGACCTGAAGCCGCCGTGCGACGTCCTGGGGAGTAAGCAGCGTTCCGCCTGGAGCGCCACTCTTCGATTCTTCCATAGCTTTGTTGACAGACAGGATCGATATCCTAACTGCTCCGCGTAACATGTCCGCCTCCCCCGCCATCAAGCCACTCCTGAAACCGACGCTCGTCAATTCGAATCTGGCGCCCGACGCGGATCGCCGGCAGCACGCCCTTCTTCACCAGTCGCCGGGCGGTCGTTTCCGAAATCTCCAGGAGATCGGAAACCTGTGAAATCTGTAAGAACCTATTGCTCATTTGTTTTGTCCGCCTCATGACGCTTCGGCGCCGTTGGAAAAATGATCGAACCGATCTGCTGAACCATCCTGCCCGTCTTGCCTCGACGCCACCAAAACTCGCCGCCGATGCCATCACTGCCATTCGCGCGTTCGATCCGGCGCTCCTGATCTAGAAAACGAATAGCGCGGTCGCCCTCGAAAGCCGCCAACCCGCGCCGCACGAACTGAAGCGCGGACCGACGGGTGGTGTAACTGGCGCCGCCGGGCAGCGGATTCAGGATCTCCACTGTGTTCTGTCGGATTCTGGACATGTCTGTGGCTCGTAACGCTCGCGGGCGATGCCTTTGATTCGGAGTGGCATCTCCGGACGGCTCAAAGCCACCTGCGTAGGACTGTGGCGGCTTGTGGCCCCTGTAGTTCTTTATGCCACAAGCCGACGACCTATTAAATTGCAAACTTATCTTGCAAGGTTTCTGCTTGGGCGGCCTGGCCGGGGTGCCTGCAAGCCGATCAACCTGGCCGATGCCTTGATGTCCCGTGAGAGCGTTGTCCAATCGCTGTGATACCCTGGCCGCTTGGAAATCTCGACCGGACTGAGACCTTTGCAGACTCGTAGCGCCAAGCACTCGAAGGCTCTGCCCAGATACTTGGGGCGTCGTCGGATTCCGAGATCCGTGGCGCTAACCTGTTCACGGAACCTTTCCAGCTCCGCTTCCAGGACACCGTGGATACTTTCCTTAAACCAGCCAAAGTCTAATCCAGGGGAAAATTGCCTCTCCAACTGGAATTTGAACTGATCGAATCTCTCCTCCCCGATGACGCGGGAAGGAGACGCCGCAAACCACTTAAGAGAGCGTCGCCAATCTGGATATCGGTCCCACATGGCGAGCGTGGACCAGGCGCATTCAAAAGCCCACTCATAGGGCAGGTTGAAGCGCTCCTGCCATGCCCTGATGACTTCGCGCCGCGGTCCCGCATCCTGGCAACGCGTTCCATATCGTCGGAGGTAGCGCCCTAATTCCGGGACTTTCCGTTGGGCAGCTTCGAAGAACTCTCGTCGGTACTGCCAAATGTCGAGGCGTTGCTGCTTTAGACTGGTCAAGCATCTAATATCCTACTTACCTTCAAAGTGGCCGGTGAATCGCTGGCCCCGACTCGCGGGCTTGCCCGACGTCGGGAGTTGTCCCGAAACCACTTCCCAGCCGCTACCGGGCTTCTCTTGCGCGGCTTTCGGAAGGGAGCTTGACCCGTAGGTGATGCCTGAGGTCATCTGTCATCATTTTCAAGTCTTGGTCGTTTCGTCTCACTGGCGAGTCGGGCTTCGGTGCTTGTGCGCCCCCCGCTGTCGCTGGCCGCCTCCGAGCGGACTTCAACTGCCGGGTTCCCCCAGGTGCCGCAGGTCTCTTTGTGTTTGAGGCTGAAACTACTGCCGACAAGCCCGCCCCAGTCATTGCGGACTCGCTCCGTGGTTATCGTAGATCGCCCGTGGCAATCGCCGAGGTGCCCTCGATCATCACCAGCGGAGCGAAGCCGAACCAAGCGGATTGAGCCATCTTTCCTGCGCTTCACCTCGGCGTTCGGTGCAGCCAGGTAGCGCATCAGAAGATCAGGAGCACAGACTTCCCGCAGGATGTCATCCTCGCCGACAACGCGCACACTTCTCCCTGCCTCGAACGCTCGTGGTTGCTTGTCGCGGGAACCACGGGAAACCGTGTCGGGATGCGGCCGGGGGGCCGGGGGGCCGGTCAATGTTCCTCCAGCGCCGGCACAGTCCCGCGCTCGATGATACGGTCGCACGCCTCCCTGGGGATACGGACGCATCTCCCGACTCGCACTACATCGATCTTGCGCAGCCAGACCCATTGGCGGATGGTGGCGGGCTTGACCCCAAGATACTCGGCTGCCTCCGGGATGCTGAGGCGGCCCTGTGATTTCACTTCGCTCTGCATATATCTTCCACACTACAGATGTTCGCTAATCGCCGTCAACATGTTTCAGTGGCTTTAGAGTTCTCTTCTGTGCTACGAATAATCATGGCCGATAAGCCAGTGCAGCAAATACCGAAAATCGCGCTACAGAAAATCGTCCGCATCGTGAACGAGGGTTTTGATAAAGAGTATCCGCTTCGCGCTGAAGCCCACGCGAATCTGATCCAACTCGTTAAAGCGCGGCAAGACGCGCAAGTCGCGCCACGGACTCCCTACGAACAACAATACCTGCCGCCTAAGGCATCGGTACCTGTCCTGCTCAAGATGAAGTTTCCGCCCGGTTGCCCCAATTGGGTTGAGATCGAGAAACGCTTTCGGCCGCTCCTGGGGCCATCGGGCACGGGAGTATATGCCAGTGTCGTGTACGTCGGCAAACCACCATGGTCAGCCTGGGACGTTGCCCTGCATACATTCTTCGAACTGCTCATGCTCGCCGATGACGTGCGCGATAAATTTGGCGGCCCCTGCGCGCGTTGCGGCAAGTACTACATCAAGAGACGCGTGTCACAGAAGGTCTATTGCTCGCGAACCTGCGGGAATGCGGCCACAGCGGTCGTTCGGACGCGCAAGAAGTGGGACGAAGAGCGGGGAGAACGGCTAAAGCAGGCCGACAAAGCCATGCGCAAATGGTCCCGGTTGAAAACCACGGAGGCATTTCAGGACTGGGCTGAGAAGCGTTATCCGACCCTCACCAAAAAGTTTCTAACCCGAGCGATCCACAAACAAGAATTGCCCATCAGGAAAGGAAGGAAGCGAAACCATGAGCCTGTTCAAACCTCACGGATCAAAAATCTGGTGGTCTGATTTTCATTCCGCAGGCAAGCGGGTCCGCGAAAACACGAGGATGGGCTCGCGGACTCGCGCCCGCGAAAGTCCACCCGAGGCCCGATCCGCTCCTTATCCTTTGCGCAAGGTGTAAATGTGCGATTTGAGGACCAGTATAACGCGCTCGGGCTGCCCGCTACCGCGAACTCCTGTTGCCGCCCTCCCCGCAACGCGACTATACCGCCCTTTGAACGGCCTTGAGATAACCAACCTCACGCAGCATACCCAAGGAAATCTACAACTCGGCGCGGAGTTCATCACGAAGGCGCACGAAATCTTCGTTTACTGCGTCAGCCTGTCATTCAACGACGCTCTGAAGAACGAGTTCGATGCCGAGGCGTGCGTCGAAATCTGTGACCCGCTTAAATTCATCCAACGCTGGCAAAGAGCCTTGCCGCCCGAGGCTCTCGTGACCTCCGGTGCCGTTGGCGACTATCAGAAATACGTCTGTCGAATGGTCCGCTACTACCACGGCCATGATCTACCGGGCAACGTATGGGCAATCCCCGATCTCATCACGACCACGAAGCTCAAGAAGTTCGCCTACCAAGAGGAATACCGCTTCGCGTACACCAAAACAGACGCGTTCAAGTTCGAAAATGTGGAGGTTCAGCTAGTTGATCGCAAGGCGAGACCGGCTCCAAAGCCAGATGAGCATTTTCATGAAACGCTCGATCTTGGCGATCTGCACGACATCTGTCGGATTCGCGTATTTTGAGCCGTCCGGCGCAATTCGCCATAATCGCAATCTTACTGCGGGACAATAAGTGAGCATGCCCGTCAAGTCGCCACCGCGCGAGCGTCCGCTGCTGCTCATGTTCCTCGCGGAATATGAGAACGGCGCATGGAAATCCGCCGCTTCGGATTGGGTGGAGGAACGCATAGACGGCGCGGTCGAAGTCGTGCCACAGCGCGCGCCAAGGGCCGAAGGCTCCCACTGCTGGGCGGCCCAAAACATCTTGGCTATGAACTCACCTGCGTGACGCTACTGGGTTCTTCGGCCGGTCCGCGCAAGAAACACCGAATGAGTTGAGTCATGTGGGCGCAACTCGCTCCTCCCTCGCCCACGGAGTCGCGGATCAGATCGACTTCCGCAGTCTGCCTGGGACTGAGCTCCCCTCCGTAGCATGCGGCACAGCACAGCCTCAGCAGATAGTCGGCCCGGCCGCAAATCTCCCGTGTGCTGCCATCGGCGAAGTAAAGAATCACCGGGTCCGCCAGCATTCTGGCTTCCAGCGCCCGGACGCGTTTCTCAAGCCTCATCGTTCTTCCTTTCCGGTCTGGCTTCGGTGAGCACTAGTCGCGGCGAGATTTCGGCTGAACTCTTGCAAGGGTCATTCCGGCACGCTGGCATTCCACCTCCGTAGCGCACCCCGACGCTCGCGGCCAGTCCCCGTGCCCGCCGCCCGTCGTCCGCCGATTCGAAGTCATGCTGAGGGCGCCGCCGTACAGGTGATCCCCTCAAGACGTTCAAGCTTCGGATCATTGTCCTTGATTTGAAGGATCTGGTCTAGAAGCGCGCTCATATCAACGTTTGAGCGATCCACTTCAAGAGTACAGGAAAAGCCTGCCGCCTTGAATCGAGCCGCGGCTTTTGCGCCTTCGCCGATGACTTTGTCGAAGAGATAGCAATGGCCATTCTCCGTGTCACGATGTGTAAGGCACGGGTACCAAAACACCAGCGGGCTGAGCAGAAGAGACACTCCTTTGTCACAATTCACCACGTAGGATTCTGATTCTGAAAATGATGTTGGACCTTTGTAAACTGCAAACCGCGAAAATGGAGGCTTACCAACGGCAAACCGGAATCGACCAGTGTGGCGCGACGAAAACCGTTCCTTCTGGACGCCCTCGAAATATCCAAAAGTGTTAGGGCTAAACACTAGATTGCAGGTATTCGCCAATAGCCGCACGGCGGAAAGCAACTGTCCTTTGTCCTGAATAGATATCTCGTGGCGCGCGGCTGTCCAACCCGTAACAACAGTATCGATGAGCGCCCTATTCTTGGGCTCCAGCAGTCGTTCGAAGGGACGTGTAAATGTGGCACCCTTCCCTAGTTGTTCCTGAACCACCTTCAACAAATGCCATAAGTAGCCAGACGACCGATGCGGGAAGCCCTTGAAAAGTTTCGTTTCCTTCCGGCGATCCAAGCTGCAGAACTCCATATAGCTGGTATATGCAGCCAGGCACAGTGCGGCCTCCAAGAAGCTTGGGCCAGGAGGAACAGGTGAATTCTCCATGACATCGCCAATATATCGGGCAAGCGGTACTGCCATGGGCATCGGCAGAAGTTCGACCAGTTCAGTTAATTCTCTCCACTCCTCTTCCTTACTTCGTGATTCAATCAGTTCAACCCATGATCTATCAACGTAGGAAACAGCCGAATTGCTGGTGCCAAAGTCCAAGCCCAGATATGCCTCGCCTGCAGTCCCGCCAGCATCCGTCATATCAACAAAGAACTTGCGGCCGTCTTTCCCAATTTCCTTTGCAACCGATGTGCCAGCCCTGTATACGACTCTGGGGACGGCGGTTCCATCGGACTTTATCGTCAGTTGAATGTGGGATGAACCGTCGAAATCACAATTCGGCGGTGTGTGAATCGTGTGTTCTTCGACATTCTGAAGACTCGATATATCACTCGGATCCATCGTGCCTTGCAGGAAATAGTAGTCCAGTTTCCGGCGTGGCGGGCGACTCATCTTCACACGCCACAGCATCGGATGATCTACGAACGACGCCAACACGCTAGCCGTAGGAACTAGTAAGCCAGGACGGTCCTTAACGTCCGGTAACCCGACAGTCTTCTTAAAGAATGGTCGAGGTTCGCAACCGGAATCATCGGGAGAGAGCAGCAAGTAAAGAGGGTTGTACGTCACGCCTTTGAAATCGCTTGTCCCGGTTGAGAATTCGCGCGCACAGTCAACCGCAAGCCCTTGCGCGACGACCTGCTGGTAATCCGGGATTTGGACGATAGGGGCGTTTGACAGTTCGCCCGCGTAATCTCTCTTGAGAAGCTCGCGGAGCCATCTGATGTTGGCGGACCCGCCTGACAACAAAGTGACATGAATGGGCCTGTGTTCCAATATATCGCGTCCTATCTTTAGCCTCTCGGTTAAAAATGGCTTGAGCGATGGGTTATAGACTTTTTGGACGAAGATGTCACGAAGGTCCGCAATCGAGAGTGTGGCCGGGAGTGCTTTACCGGACGGCTCGAATGGGTCTTGAGGTACTGTCGTCGCAACAGGAAAGCGCTGATCTGCAGTCAGAGACCAGTCCGTTACAGCTCTACACAGAGCTAGCTTAAGCGCTTCAGCGCGGTGGATCAATCGATGAAAATTCTCGATGAAGGCCTGGTATTTTGGGTCAAGGGCATGGAGCGATCTCTTTCCCTCTTGCCAGGTCTTGTATTCTTGGATGCCTGTTCTGATCTGGCTCTTTTGCCCAGGAAAGGTCTTAAAAAGCAGATACTCCGCAATCTCCCGATTGATGCTGAATCCACCCAAGGGCAACGATTTGCCTGCGAGTGGACGCATATTGCGACCACCGCCACTGATTTCTCCTTGGCGCGTGGTCTCAATGATGCAAACGTCGCAGGTTCCTCCGCCGAAATCGATGACGAGCGCATTCATTTGCGCCGCTTGGGCGACCAACGGATGACGAATCCCATGGCGATAATACTGAATATCATGGCGCAATTTCGACCCCACCGGCAATTCATCGAGACGGTGCCCGCGAAGCTGGATCTGACCGCTGATACAATAGGCCGGAACCAAGGTCGGCTTTGGAAAGGCGGACGGCTCGCCCGACGATCATGCAAATATCCGAACTCAGGACCAACGTCATTGTTCGCGGCCCCATGTTCCCGGAACCCGTGAAGGTCATCCGGGTGGTCCCGATGGGTGGCTCGATCAAACTCGTCGGCCAAGGCATGAACACTGGTCTAGTGCATCAGCCGATCCTCACGCCGGCCCAGCTCGCGAATCTCGTGGGCTCGCCGGAACAGCAACCATTCGACGGCGATGCGACGAAGTTCAAACTCGGCGTCGAAGCTCTCAGGCTGGGGATCGCCTACGAGTACGACCCTTACTTCTCCCTTTCGATCGCCCGGGTGGATCCGCTGCCGCACCAGCTCGAAGCCGTTTACGACTATTTCTTGCGCCTTCCTCGAATCCGCTTCCTGCTCGCCGACGATCCCGGCGCCGGCAAGACGATCATGGCGGGCCTGCTCATCAAAGAACTAAAGGTTCGCGGGCTGGTGAAGAGAATTCTCATCGTGACGCCGGCCAACCTCAGCTTTCAGTGGCAGCGTGAGCTCAAGGACAAGTTCCAGGAGAAGTTCGAGGTCGTTCGCAGCGACGTCCTGCGCGCCAATTACGGCTCCAATCCCTGGCAGGAGAAGAACCAGGTGGTGACGTCGATTTCCTGGGTTTCTCGAATCGAAGATGCCAAGGAGAGCCTTCTCCGCAGCCATTGGGACCTGATCATCGTCGATGAGGCGCACAAGATGAGCGCCTACAGTTCCGACAAAAAGACGCTCGCCTACGAACTCGGCGAAAAGCTGTCGGAGATGACGGATCACTACCTCCTCATGACCGCAACGCCACACAAGGGCGATCCGGAGAACTTCCGCCTGTTTCTGCAACTTCTGGACCGGGATGTCTACGGGGACGTCGCCAGCATCGACGAGGCCATTCGCAGGCACGAGGCTCCGTTTTACCTGCGCCGCGTAAAGGAAGCCCTTGTCCATTTTCCCGACCCGGATACCGGCGAGGTCCGGACTCTCTTCACAAAGAGGAAGGTAGAGACCATCGGCTTTGCCATCGACGACGAAGAGTGGGAACTCTACGATGCGCTCACTCGTTACGTCGAGGACCAATCCATCAAGGCGGCAGCCGACAATTCCGCACGCGGCCGCGCCGTCGGGTTCACGATGGCGATGCTGCAACGCCGGTTCGCCTCCAGCATCCGGGCCGCCCGGCGAAGCCTGGAGCGAATGCGGGACAAGCGGCAGCGGATATTGGGTAATCCCGCGGCCTACCGTCAGCAGCAGATCGACGCGCGCGTTCCCGACGATTTCGACGATCTCCCGGAAGAAGAGCAACAGGAAATCATGGCCGCGCTCGAGGATGCGGTCGTCTCGGTAGATCCAATTGCGTTGAAAGAGGAGATCGGCCAACTGGATAAGCTCGTCGCGCAGGCTCTTCTGCTCGAAAAGCGCGAAGTCGAATCCAAGCTCCGAAAACTGCGTGAAGTGCTCACGCAGCAGGGCATCTTCGAAGATCCGAAGATGAAGCTCCTGATCTTCACGGAGCATAAGGACACGCTCGATTACCTCGTCGAGAAGATGCGGGACGAATGGCACCTCTCCGTAACCCAGATTCATGGCGGCATGAAGATCGGCGACCGCGACACACCGGGCAGCCGCATCTATGCGGAGCGCGAGTTCCGTGAAAGCTGCCAGGTCATGGCGGCAACAGAGGCAGCGGGCGAAGGAATCAACCTCCAGTTCTGCTGGTTCATGATCAACTACGACATTCCCTGGAATCCGGTGCGTCTGGAACAGCGCATGGGGCGCATCCACCGCTACCTCCAGGAGAAGGACTGCTTAATCCTCAACTTCGTGGCGACGAACACCCGCGAAGGACGCGTCCTGCATAAGCTCTTCGAACGCCTCCAGAACATCGAGTCCGATCTGGACCCCCAACAGACCGGCAAGATCTTCAATGTCCTCGGCGATGTCTTCGCCGCGAATCAGATTGAGCGAATGCTCCGCGAGATGTACACCGGGAACCTCTCCGAGGATGTCATCAAGAGCCGGATCGTCGAGCAGGTCGACGGCGAGCGGTTCCGCAAGATCACGAACTCCACGCTGGAAGGGCTGGCCAAGCGCTCGCTCAACCTCTCGGCCATCGTCGGCAAGTCAGCCGAAGCGAAGGAGCGTCGGCTGGTGCCCGAGGTGGTGGAGGACTTCTTCCTGCTGGCTGGGCCGATGCTTGGGGTGCATCCCAAGGAGATCGCCAAAGGGAAGCACTGTTACCGAGTGGGCCGGGTTCCGAAGAACCTTTGGACCACTGGCGACCTGCTGGAACCGCGCTTCGGCAAGCTGGGCAAAGAATACAAGCAGATCGTCTTCGACAAGGGTTATCTGTCGGAGGACCCGACGGTGGACTGGGTAACGCCCGGGCCATCCTCTTTTCGAGGTCGTTCGGGAGGACCTGCTCCAGTCCGTCGGTCCGGACCTGGAACGCGGCTCGGTATTCTATGACGTCGCGCGAACAGCAACCGGCGCGCCTCGACGTGTATTCGGCGACGATCCGCGATGGCCTGGGGAACATTCTCCACCGGCGGCTGTTTGTGGTTGAGACGTCGATGGACGGTTCTCTCGCCGTTCGGCAGCCGACACTCTTCCTCGATGTGGTTCCGGCGCCCGCCGGTACGGAACCGGGCATCGACGATGGGTTGCCGGGCGGCGACGTTGTCGAGCAGTCCTTGATCGAGAAGGCTCTTGAGCCCTTCCTCGAAGAGATTCAGCAGACACGCCTCAAAGAGATCGATACGATTTCCACCCACATGGAGATCAGCCTGAACGAGTTGATCCATCGCCAGAACCTTCGAATGGCCGAACTCATGAGCGGTGATCACTCACGCGAAGCAAATCCTCTGCTCGCCGCCAACATCAAGCAGGTCGAAGATAAGATCGACGAACTCAACAACCGCCTTGAAAAGCGGCGGAACGAGATTGAGCGCGAACGGTTCTGCACCATTGCGGATATCCAGCACCATGGCCGTGCGTGGGTGTTGCCTCATCCAGACCGGGCGGCACCGAAGTTTGCCGCGATGGTGAGGGATGACGAGATCGAGAGGATCGCCATCCAGGCAGTGATCGCCCACGAAGAGTCTCGTGGGCTGGCGAGTCACCAGCGTGGAAGCGGAGAACCGGGGATTCGACTTGATTTCGCGTCGGCCTCACCCGGAGGACCCGGAGACCGCAATCGAGGTCCGATTCATTGAGGTCAAGGGAAGGGCCGGCATCGGTGAGGTGGCTCTCACGACCAACGAGTTTAAGACGGCAGAGCGGCTCAAGAAGGATTTCTGGCTCTACGTCGTGTTCAACTGCGGATCTACGCCGCAGGTTCGGATCGTGCAAGATCCTGCCCGGCTCGGTTGGGAGCCGCTCGTAATAGTCGAGCATTACCATGTCGCAGCGAAGGCGATTCTGGAGGCGAGCCAGTGCTAGGTCCGGAACTTCACAAGCCAACAGGAGGTGCCTTCTCTGTCAGCTTTGGCTACCCCAGCGAGCAGTCCCTGACAGACATGATTCGAGGGGCACGAGGCACCATCACATTTGTGGGACCCGGAATGACCGCTGGGCTTGCCAGTGCCATTCAGGACACGCTGAAGCAGCGGCAGGACATCGAACTCACGCTGACCGTCGACCTCGACCCCGAAGTCTGTCGATTGGGTTTCGGAGAACTCGCCGCGGTCGAACTCCTTCAGGCGCTCGCCGCGCAGAGACCCGGCATCCTGAGACGGCAGAGTGGAATCCGGCTGTGTGCGCTAACCGTTGACAGCAACACGATAGTATTTCCTCCAGTCCCCCGCCTGGTCGAGTCTCCCCCCGAGGTCCCGGCCGCAATCTCAGTTTCGGTTTCGTTACCAGAGGGTGAACCTGCCTCGATAGGCCAACAGGTTCATCACAACGTATCCTCTGCCCCGGCAACACCCGACAACATCCAGGTGCTGAAGCAGGATCTCCAGGAGAACCCTCCGCTGCCTTTCGACCTTTCCCAGAAGGTGCATGTCTTCAACGCCCAGTTCGACTTCGTCAAATTTGAGCTGAAGGGCCTTGCCCTCTCGCGTAAAAAGGTCCCCCTTCCGTCTTTTCTCATGGGGCTATCAAGGGACCCGAAGACCCAGAACCTGCTCCAGAGCAATTTCAGGCTGATCGGCGACGACACCGAACTCTCCTCGGACGTGGTGGTGAAGCTGAAGCAGCGCCTAATCGACCGGTATCTGATAGGGCTGCCAAAGTACGGAAACGTGATCCTCCGAACCCAGAAGCCGCGATTCGAACGGTCTGTGCGACTACTGAGGCACTTCATCGGGAGGTATCAGAAAAAGGTCGAGAAGCTGCTGGCCGACGAGATGAAGAAGAATCAGGATACGGTGGCCAAGATGTTGTTTCCGTTGGTTCGCCAAAATGTACCCTCGGACTGGCGGAAGTACTTCACTGGGCCCCCTGCTGATGCCGACCTCCGGGACCTACTTTTCGATGAACTGGCGCGTGCTTTTGGCGCTCCGTCAGATCACTTTCAGAAAATGAGTTGCTCAGTCATTTTCAAGGGCATCACATATGAACTGCTGAGCGACAAGCAGTTTGTCGAAACTGCTCACAAACACGTTAAGTCCGCAGTCCGGCTACATGTCGAGTACGATGCGGCAAAGGCGAGGCCTTAAGCCGATGAACTACCCGAAACGGCTTATAGAAGTCGACCTGCCTATCAAGAAGATCTCCGCGCATGCACGACGCGAGAAGTCGATACGGCACGGGCACATCTCGACGATGCACATCTGGTGGGCTAGGCGCCCACTGGCCGCATGTCGAGCCGTGTTGTGTGCTGCCCTTTGGCCCGACCCTGCGGACCCTCTGTGTCCGCAGCAGTTTCGTGAGGATGCTTGCCGCATAATCAACGACTTTGCCGGCAAGGCGGCTTCGAATAAGACACTTGCGCAGCGCTGTTCGCACGAGGCATGGAAGAAGTGGCAGACACTGTCTAAGCTCGGACAGGGAGGCCTCGATTCCCAGAAAGAAGCCCATTGGAACGTCCTACGATTTGCTCTCCTGGACTTCATAGCAGATTTCTCAGATTGGGAGAATTCAACGGTTCCGGAATATCTCGAAGCCAGCAGAGCATTGACGCAGTCCGCCCACGAAGGACTGGGCGGAGCCCGGGGCACACACCCGCTCGTTGTTGACCCTTTCGCCGGGGGTGGGTCAATTCCACTAGAGGCACTTCGGATTGGCGCGGACAGCTTTGCTAGTGACCTGAATCCCGTGGCTGTCCTTCTGAACAAAGTAGTGCTGGAATACATCCCGAAGTACGGCGAGCAATTGGCTGACGAAGTCCGAAAATGGGGCCAGTGGATCAAAGATCATGCCGAGAAGGACCTTAGAGAACTGTATCCAGCGGACCCGAATGGTTCAATTCCACTAGCCTATTTTTGGGCAAGAACCGTCAAGTGTGAAGGTCCCGGCTGTGGTGCAGAGATTCCGCTGATCCGATCCCTGTGGCTAGCGAAACGGGATCATGGCTCGGTGGCTTTAAAGATCATCGGTGACCGGGAAAAGAAGACAGTTCGATTCGAACTCCTTCAAAACGCAGCGCCCCGCGATATTGGACCTGGGACAGTCAAGCGGAGCTCGGCGACATGTCCGTGCTGTGGCTACACGACATCGGCCGAGAATGTCCGCGCACAGTTCAGGGGCCGATTTGGCGGCTCCGCTGACGCTCGGCTCCTTGCTGTCATACTCAGCAATCCAATCGAAAAGAAAAGATTCTATCGGCTCGCAGATGAGTCGGATCGCCGTGTAGCCCGCCTCGCGGAAGAGAGACTGCGACTGGCAGTTTCTGCTCCGAACGCGACTGGTGATTTTCCGCAGGAGCCGCTCCCGTACTTGCGAAGCATCTTCAACATCAACCTCTTGGACGTCAATCGGTGGAGCGACCTATTCTCACCGCGTCAGCTTCTCACGATATCGAAGTTGACCGGCCTGGTGGTAGAAGCTTCCTCGGCCGCGCGCTCTACGCTAAGTCCCGGCTTGAGCGAGGCCCTCGCTACGTGCCTGGCACTGATTGTCGGCAGACAGGCCGACTACAGCACTTCACTGTGTAGTTGGCACCTTACAGGTGAAAAAATCAACCACACATATGGACGCCAGGCGCTTGGTATTATTTGGGACTTTGCGGAGGTTTGCCCGTTTGCGAGCGGTAGCGGAAATTTCGAAGGCGCCATTAATTGGGTTGCTACCGTTTGCGAGCGGGGCGGGCAATCCCGCCTGAAGGCTGGGCACGCAGAACTGGCGTCTGCCACTGATCATCCTCTCCCCGACGATTCGGCTAGCGCCTTCGTGACTGACCCTCCTTACTACGATGCGGTACCGTATGCGGACCTATCCGACTTTTTTTATGTATGGCTGAAACGCTCTCTCAAGGCGGTTCACCCCTCTCTCTTCTCGACTGATCTGACTCCCAAAGAAAAGGAAGTTGTGCAGCTTGCTGAGCGGAATCCGATTTATGCCTACAAGACCAAAGAGAATTTCGAGCTACTGATGTGCCGAGCATTGACTGAAGGTAGGCGCGTCACACAGCCCGAAGGAATTGGCGTGGTGGTTTTCGCCCACAAGACTACCAGCGCCTGGGAAGTAATGCTGCAGGCGGTCGTCGCCGCTGGCTGGACCATTGTCGCGTCTTGGCCGATCGACACCGAGATGGGGACGCGATTGAGGGCGATGAATTCCGCGACACTAAGCTCGTCAGTGCACTTGGTCTGCCGTCCCCGCGAGACTCCTGATGGCTCACACGGTGAATCCGACATAGGCGATTGGCGAGACGTACTGGCTGAACTCCCCAAGCGGATTCACGACTGGATGCCTCGCTTACAAGGCGAGGGGGTTGTCGGCGCCGACGCGATTTTCGCTTGTCTGGGTCCCGCACTTGAGATCTTCTCCCGCTATTCGCGCGTTGAGAAGCCCAACGGCGATCAGGTCAAGTTGAAGGAGTATCTCGAATATGTTTGGGCGGCTGTCTCCAGAGAAGCCATTTCGATGATCTTCGAGGGTGCGGACACGACCGGTTTCGAGGAAGACGCCCGGCTTACGGCCATGTGGCTTTGGACACTGTCATCTGGGCCTTCCAACGGTGAGGCCTCTGAGGCGGGTGAGAGTGAAGAAATCGCAGAGGACTCCGATGAAACATCGGCTAAGGCAGCGACCTTGACTGGGTTCACGCTCGAGTACGACGCTGCCCGTAAGATCGCTCAAGGATTGGGCGCTCACCTGGAACTCCTGGTGAACCTCGTCGAGGTAAAGGGCGAGACGGCCCGACTGCTGCCCGTTGCGGAACGAACGAAATCGTTGTTCGGCAAGGAGGGCACTGAATCACCACTGGCGAAGCGAAAGAAGTCCGCACAACTCTCGTTGCCAGGGTTGCTGGAGGAACTCGAACGGGAAGAGAGCGGCTGGACACTTCAGGATGCGGCGAAGCCGGGTTCTACTGTTAGCGCCGGGATAAAACGACCGCAATTCCGCCGGTTTGTAGTCAAAGAAAACCAGCCATCGGCCAGGATGCGGTACCACTCTACAGCAGTTTCTAAATCTCCCAACGTGAAAGTTGCGTCGCCCAGATGCGACAACCGTCGGTATGGTCGAACGGCATTGCCGCTACTGTGAACGATCCTTCCAGCCATCGAAATATCAACCAGCCCAGTTGGTATGCGGCGAATCTGCGTGCCAGCGGCGGCGTCGCGCCGATTATCACCGCCGGAAAGTCGCGGCGGATCCGGAATACCGCCAGGTATGCCTGGACAGCCCGCAGAAATGGCGGTCCCACAACCCCGATTACTGGCGGCGGTACCGTGAGCAACACCCAGCCGCGGTCGAGCGCAACCGCCAACAGCAGCACGTTCGGGATCAGAAACAGCGTCTGCGCGATCTTGCAAACAACAACTCAGCTTTCGACCTAAAGCATTCCACCGCCGAGATCTGGCTCCTGGGTGCCGGCCTCCAGAATCTTGCAAACAACAACTCAGTTCCGGCGCAAGTCTGGATTCTAGAAGCACTTCCGCCGCGCAAGCCGCCGGCTTCGGAATCTTGCAAACAACAACGTCCTGGTATCCAGGCGGCTTCTGGCGGATAACAGAGCTTGCACCATGCTTACGACCGATCAGATCAACGACCTGCACCGCCTATACTGGTCCGAGCGCTGGCCGATCCGCAAAATCGAACGGCACCTGCGCATGGGCTGGCACACCATCAAGAAGTATCTGGAGGCGCCGGTACAAGGGCCTGCGCAGCGGCGGCGCGAAAGCAAGCTCGACCCCTTTAAAGCCACTATCGCCGATTGGTTGGAAAAAGACCCCACCGCTACGGCGGCCGTAGTGGAACAACGGTTGCGGCCGCTGGGCTACAAGGGTGGGCACAGCGTGCTGCGCGCGTATGTACATACCGTTCGTCCGCAGTTGAAACCCAGCCGTGCCTTTCTGCGGATGGAGCCTCCACCCGGCGAGCGCTTCGAAGTCGATTGGGGACACTTCGGCGTAATGGACTATGCCACGGACAAGCGCAAGCTCTACGCCTTTGCCCTGGTGGAAGCGCATAGCCGCATGCTGTACCTGGAGTTTACCCATAGCCAAAGCTTTGAAACCTTCGTCCGCTGTCACGTGCATGCGTTCACGGCGTTGGGCGGCGTCGCGCGCGAAATCGCCTATGACAACCTGGCCACCGCGGTTGCCGAACACGACGGCCGCCTGGTCCGCTTCCTCCCGCGTTTTCTCGCTTTCGCCCGTGAGTACGGCTTTTATCCGAAAGCCTGCAATGTGGCGGCGGGTTGGGAAAAAGGAAAAGTGGAGCGTGCCATCGGGTATGCGCGGCAGAACTTCTGGCCCCTCCGGGAGTTCGCCGATCTGCACGATGTGAACCGCCAAGCCCGGCAATGGCTCTCCGAAATCGCCAATCAGCGGCAGCACCGGGAAACCCGCGAGCGCCCCATCGACCGATTTAAGGCCGCCACTCTGCGTCCTTTGTCCGTCATCCCGTACGACCATCGCGACACGGTCGAGGCTCTCGTTCACAAAGACCTTCGCCTGCAGTTCGATGGCAACCGCTACTGTGTGCCTCACCGCCTTGTCGGCCGCCGCCTTACCCTCAAGGCGGATTCCAGTTCAGTCAACATCTATGACCGGACCCACGAAATCGTCTCTTATCCCCGCTGTTGGCGCCGGGGCCAGACCCTGGGCGCCGATCGATTCGAAGCCGAACTGGCCGACCTCCGTCCCGCAGCCAAGCGGTCGCGGGCACAGCAACGTCTCTTTGCGGTTCTGGATGGCCTTTGCTCCCAAGCCATGCTGGAAGCTTATCTGCGCGACATCGCCGATAGCGATCGCGCACTCTCGCGCCAACTGGCCGAACTGCTGGAACTCATCCGTCAGTACGGACCCGAACCGGTGGCCGATGCCATCGCAAAAGCTTCCGCGGCCCGCGCATTCGGCGCCGATTACGTGGCCAACATCCTGCGCCAGCAGCAGTCCCCGCGGCAGACGCAACCGCCCCTTCGCCTGCGCAACCCGTTGCTGAACGAGCTGGTCACCGATCCGTTGTCCCTGCTGGCATACGACGCTTTCATCCTTGATCCCGGAAAGGAACCCGATGACTCCTCTCGAAGCGAAACTGAATCAACTAAGCCTGTCCACCATGAGCCGCCAACTGGAGACGACTCTGAATGAAGCTGCCGCCAAGAATCTCAGTGCCGCGGCCACCCTGGAGTGGCTCGCCGACCTGGAACTGGAAGGTCGCAAGCAGCGCGCCATCGACCGCCGCTTCAAGTGCTCACGTCTGCAGGCGCAGCCCAGCATCGATGCCTTTCACTTCCTCCATCACAAGACCCGCCAGCAGGCCAAGCCGCGCATCTTGCGTCTGCTCGATCTGTCGTTCCTCGACAAAGGCACCAATCTCGTATTGATCGGCAACCCCGGTGTGGGCAAGACTTTTCTGGCGAAACTCATCGCTTGGCGCGCTTGTCAGGCCAATCAGCGCGTGCTATTCACCACCGCCATGGATATGCTCAATCACCTGCTTGCTTCCCAGGTCGATCACTCCCTGGTGCGCAAGCTGAAGACCTACACCGAGCCCACGCTCCTGGTCTGTGACGAATTAGGATATTTGGCTCTGGATCAGCAAACTTCCAATCTCTTCTATCAGGTGATCTCCACACGTCACAGCCAGAAGCGTTCCTCGATCATCACCACGAACACACCGTTCTCCGACTGGGGGAACATCCTCTTCAATACGACCATTGCGACCGCGATCGCCGACCGCTTGGTGGAAAACTCCGAGATCTTCCTCCTGGGCGGCGACAGCTTGCGTAAGCCCAAGAATCCCAATCCGCCGGCCGAGGAGTAGAAGCCGGCTCCGATGACGCGCCGCGCTGTGACGATAACCCGGACGGAGGAGTCCGCCGGCTAACCCCACAACGGCGCTGCCGAGGCGGGTGGGAGTTCCGGCTCCCGCCCCTTCTGTTCCGCATGTTTAACTTCAGCGCCAATCACCTCGTCCTGATCTCGCGGACGGAATATTCGTCGTATGCCGTGCTCCTCATGCAGGACCGCGACACGCAGCGGGTTTACCAGCTCTATGACTTCTCCAAAGCCCAGCTCATCCGGCCCGATGTGGCCTACTGCGTAGCGGGCAAGGTCAACAGCGCCGATAAACTCTATCTCGTCGTCGAGTCGGTCCGCCTGGACACGAAACACCGCCGGGTTTCCATAGCTCCTATTCCTGTTGACGGCGCGGGAGGGTCCACCTTGCGCTGATCCGGTCCTGCCCTCGAATACGACCTCCCTGACTGCCGAGTTTCCCGCCGGCGGCCGGTGCCGGAGTGCGTGCCGCCACCCGAAATGAGCCTCCCAACGGCGTCAAAATCGGCGGTATTGCGGTTGTTTTAAGTCGGCGCTAACATTCTACGACCTTGGATCGCTTGCACCAGGCGATGATTCTATTCGCTGCGGGTCGCGGCGAGGGTTTGCGACGTTTTCTGGTTGATGATGGCGTGGGAAAGGACCAGAAGTTTTGGAGCCTGGCCCAATCGCTCTGCGCGCTGTATCCGAGCGGCACGGACGAGCGGCGCTGGTCAGAAGGCGTGCTCGCACGGAAGAAGGGATTGGGACTGTAGGAAGCGCTTATGGCGAATTTGAAACCGTGGTACAAGGTCGTTACACCGCGCGAGGACCTGCGCGAGTCAAAGCCTCTCGATGCGTCCGAGTTCGCGGTTCATCTGGACCAGGTCCGGGACGGGCGAGCGCCGGCGGTCTACCGCAATGCCGACGAGTTTCTGGATCGCACCTATTTGACTCGTTCGCTTCTGGAACTCGCTGGACAGGTCGTCCGGCGGCTTTCTGGCGAGAAGACCGAAACGTCAGCGGTGTTCAACCTGGCCACTCAATTCGGAGGCGGGAAAACCCACGCGCTGACTCTGCTGTACCACCTGGCGAAGAACGGCCCGAAATCTCATAGCTGGACGGGAGTCCGCAGTATCCTCGACGCGGCCAAAGTGTCCTCCATTCCGGAGGCGGCAGTTGCGGTCTTCGTCGGCACCGAGTTCGATTCCATCTACCGGCCGTGGCGGCGACGACGGTACGCCGCTCCGCAAGACCCCGTGGGGCGAAATTGCCTGGCAATTGGGTGGCGAAGCCGGTTTTGCCGCAGTGGCTGAGCACGACCGCCAGTTTGTCGAGCCGAAGGGTGACGTGATTCAGGCTTTCCTGCCAAAGGACAAGCCCTGCCTCATCCTGATGGACGAGGTGATCAACTACACCAGCACGTATCGTCACAAGGGCTACCATCGCGCTCTGTATAACTTCATTCAGTCCCTCTCGGAGCAAGCTCGCGGATCGGACAAGGTCGTCCTGCTGGTATCCATTCCGGCGTCGGAAATGCCGTACAGTTCCGACGACGAAGCGGACGAGCAGTGGTTCAAGAAGATGCTCGACCGGGTCGGCAAGCCGATCATGATGGCCGCGGAGTCGGAAACCGCCGAGATCATCCGGCGTCGCCTGTTTGAATGGCAAGGGCTGAACGACGATGCCAAGCGAACCATCGCGGAGTATTCCGACTGGATCATTGAGCACCGGCAGCAGATCCCAAATTGGTTCCCGATCGACACCGCGCGCGAGGCTTTCGCCGCCACCTATCCGCTGCACCCCAGCGTCCTCTCGGTCTTTGAACGAAAATGGCAGACCTTGCCACGCTTCCAGCGGACCCGAGGCGTGCTGCGATTGTTGGCCCTGTGGGTCTCTCGCGCATACCAGGAGGGATTCCAGGGCGCTCATAAGGACCCGCTCATCGGGCTGGGAACGGCTCCGCTGGATGACCCGATGTTCCGATCCGCGCTCTTTGAACAGTTGGGGGAGAACAAGCTCGAAGGCGCCGTTACCACGGACATTTGCGGGAAGAAGGACTCCCACGCCATTCGCCTGGATGCCGAGGCAGTGGACACGATCCGAAAGGCTCGCCTGAACCGAAAGGTGGCAACGTCGATCTTCTTCGAATCGAACGGCGGCCAGGCGCGCGCCGAGGCCACGATCCCGGAGATCCGATTGGCTGTGGCTGAACCGTCACTCGACATCGGCAACGTCGAGACGGTGGTCGATGCGTTGGAGAATGCCTGCTACTTTCTGTCGGTAGACCGGAACCGTTATCGATTCGGACTGAGCGCGAACCTGAACAAACTGCTCGCCGACAAGCGCGCCAGCATCCAGCAACCCCGGATTGAGGATCGTGTGCGCGTCGAGGTGCAATCGGTTTTCTCCCAGGGCCTCCCCATCGACCGCATTTACTTCCCGGCGAAGAGTTCACAGATTCCGAATCGGGCGGCTCTCACTATCGTGGTGCTCCCTCCGGAGAACAGCGACATTGACGAAGCCAAGACACTTCAAATGGTCGACTCGATGACCAAGCAGAGCGGGACGTCAGATCGCACGTTCAAGAGCGCTCTGATTTGGTGTGTGCCGGATTCTGGACGGCAGCTTTGCGATGAAGCCCGGAAGTTGCTGGCATGGGAGGACATCCAGGAGGAGGCGTCCGAACTCAAGTTGGAAGAACTGCAACGAAAGCAACTCGCCGAGAATCAAGGCAAATCGAAGCGGGACTTGCGGGAGGCCGTCTGGCGCACCTACAAGACGGTGATGCTACTCGCGAAGGACAATTCGATCCGCAGCATTGACCTTGGCCTGGTCCACTCCAGCGCCGACGCCTCGCTCGTCGGTTTCATTGTCCACCGGCTGACACAAGACGGCGACATCTCCGAAGGCATCAGCCCGAAGTTCCTGGTGCGGAACTGGTCGGGCGCCCATAAGGAATGGAGCACCAAGGCCGTGAAGGACGCCGTCTTTGCATCGCCCCTGTTCCCGCGGCTGCTGAACGGCGATCTGATCCGGGATACCATCGCCCGAGGCGTGACCGTAACGGTGGGTGCGCTGACTGAGGTCGCCACCAGGTTGCCGTTCACGTCCAACGTCGATGTCGGTGCGGTGGTGTTGATGCCGACCTTCGCCGTTCCGCCAGTGCCGGACTGGTAGAGCACCGAACTGCCCAACTTCGTGGCGGTACTCCATAAAGGTACGTAGGATTTCGTGCCCGATCCGGTGACGTCCGGCGTTGCAGCCGCGGCCGCGGCGGACGCCGGCGCGCCCGATGGCAGGGCCCGCACAAAGGCCGATGCGGGAAGGCCCCCGACAGTATCCGAGTCGGCAGCTTTCAACGCATAGGGCACGCTCAGCAGCATCACGCGCGGCTGTTCCGGCAGCATCTCGGGCCGAACCCCCAGCCACAGGGCTTGGCCTTTGGCGAACAGGTCCATCGGCAGGCCGCCGTTGGTCATGGCGCCCAACATGGCGGTGTAATGGCCCGTCTCGTCCAGCGGAACATTTTGCGTTTCCGTCCAGATTGCAACGCCGCCTTCCTGATCGTTATAAAGCGCGAAGGTCACACCCGCCACCGGTTTTCCAACGGCTTCGTTGACAACTCCATTGAACTGCACCAGTCTGGGCACAGCGGTAGCGGTCCTAGCCAAAGACGCCGGAGTCTGCGCGCGGCTGGCGAAGGCTCCCAGAAATGCCACGCCGAGGGCCAGCAATCGGCAGCACTGTTTCGATTTCATGATCTCCGTTCCTCCGAGAAAGACAGGCGATGATTTTCTGGTGCCAATCTAGCCCGCGTGGGAGCGCTGGGAAATGGAATGCGGATGGGAAAAAGCTGGAATTTTCCTGGCTCTGCAATTCATTGACAATGGAGAACTTATACGCGGAGGGGCGCTTGTAGTAAACTTCTGATTTGCTAATGCCCCTGATCCGGATCGGCGACATGCTGGGGCCCTATGAGATCCAGTACTCATTGGGTGCCGGTGGAATGGGCGTAGTGTATCAGGCGCGCGATACCCGTCTCCATCGCATGGTAGCGATCAAGGTGCTACGGGCAGATCTATGCGAAAACGAGCAGGCACGGCAGCGCTTCCAACGCGAGGCCCGCGCCGCGAGTGCGCTCAATCATCCGAACATCTGCACGATTTACGAGATCGAGGAGAGCGAAGGGCGCCTGTTCATCGTGATGGAGTTGCTGGAAGGGGCGACGCTCGCGCAACTGATCGAAAGGCGGGAATTGCCGTGTGACGGCGTCATGGATCTGGCGATACAGATCGCAAACGGCGTTCGGCACACCGACAGGCGGGCCGCGTAGGTTACGCGCATATTCACGCAGATTTTAAGCTGAGCAACGACCCGCGCTTTGCCGAAAAACTGGAAGACGTGGTCTCCTTGTATCTGCATCCGCCCGCGGGCGCGGTGGTGATTTCGGCGGATGAAAAGTGTCAGATCCAAGCCTTGGATCGTACGCAACCCGGGTTGCCTTGGAAGAAAGGTCGTTGTGGCACCATGACGCACGATTATAAACGTCACGGCACCACCACGCTTTTTGCCGGTATGAACGTGGCGGATGGCCGCCTCATCAGCACCTTCATGCCCACGCACACCCATCAGGACTGGATTCGATTTTTGGGGCTGATCCACAAGCAGACACCTGGTGCCCAGGACATCCACTTGATCCTGGACAACTACTCAGCGCATAAGACCCCCGAGGTAAGGGCTTGGCTCAACAAGCATCCGCGCTTCCACCTGCATTTCACTCCCACCAGTTCCTCCTGGCTCAACCAGGTAGAGCGCTTCTTCCGCGATCTCACCGACAAGTGCGTGCGCCGCGGCGTCTTTCACAATGTGCGGGAACTGGAGCAATCCATCCAGAACCACATCGGCCAACACAACCGCCAGCCCCAGCCGTATATTTGGACCGCCAAAGCCTGCGACATTTTGGAAAAGGTGAAGCGCGCCTGGTACGCACTCAGAGCGTGCGGCGGCCTCACCAAAGCATCGCGCGCGCTGCAAAGTATTGAGCAATATCTTTCGGCTGAATCCGAGGAGGCAGAAAACCCCGCATAAGCGAATCCGTCCGGCTTCTGCGTCGCCGGCCATCGTCCCCACCACGAAAACTGAGACCGCATCTGGCCTGGGTATAGCAACACGGTATCTGCCGCAAATCAGCATCTACACCAACTACACCAACATCACCCAGGTTTTGCCATCTGTACCACCGTCAGCACCAGATCAAATCCCGGAGGTCGGGAACCGAACCGGGCCCACTGCCCGAAGCGCCGCCATGTTATGGAACTTCCGACGCACTACAGCTCATGCGAACCAGTTCGACGGTTCCGGTGGAGGGGGAGTTCGAGGGCGCTGCCGGAAGCCAACCAGGACTGGAGCAAAGCGAACTCGATAGACGCCGCAGTGGTGTCGGCGGAGCTGGAATTTGCAGTTGTCATATGCTTACGGTACTATCACAGTAAGCATAATGTCACACACTCGTTCATCCATGAGCGGAATCCGGCGCCCTGCACAGAGCACCGCCCTGGAGCGCCACGCGTAGCGCTTCCACGAACTCAAGCGCGACCTCAAACACTTGGAGTATTTCTGCAAAGGGACGGTGCTGAAGCGGATGATGAAGTGCGGGAAGGCTTGGTGTGCTTGCGCTTCAGACCCGACTAAACGTCATGGGCCCTACTACGAACTCACCTACAAAGCCAACGGAATAACCGTCAATGTGAAGATCTCGCCGGAAGCGGCGCCAACTCTATCAGGCCGCATCCCAGCAGTATCGAAAGCTGAAGAAACTGTTCATCCGCCTCGAAAAGCTCTCGCAAACCATACTGCGGCACCAGGCCAAACTGCTCCAATCCCAGGACCGCAATTGATCGCAAAAACCGGGGTTATCTCGATATCCCGGCTCTAAGCCACTGTCTGAAACAGCGTCAATCGCCCCAACTAGCTGTTTTTACAGGTGGTTAGCCGTCGTTCTAAAGTAGCCGCACCCAAATCTAAAGTAGACACGCCCAAATGTTTTGCAAAAAGTTTGTCAGTACCCCTTGCATCCAGCGATTGGATGTGATATGTTTTCGGCATGTTTGGGCATGCGATAAACCCGGCAACTGGCGGTGGGGCGTGGGAAACTGCGTTGGGTCAAAAGGCCCGTGGGTTCCTTTTTGGTTGCTGGGAGGTTCGGCGGATTGTTGGGTTCGCCGTAGCCGTCCTGTTCCTCTGCGCTGGAGCGGTTCTGGAATGGTACTTTACGCCGCACTTCAGGCACGACCCACCTGCGAAGTACGCGTTGATGGACGCTAAGGGAAGGCCCTTGGCACATTTTTTTGAAGGCCTGCCAGTCAGGCGCGTTTCCGACCAAAACAGCGCCTTTCCTTCGGCGTCACAACTTAGGCCCAGCGAACCAGATTCGGAGAGTTTGTTTCGCAGGTGGGGATCACTGTTCGCACGATTTTTCGGGTTCTCTTCAACGGTTTATGCGCAAACCAACTGCAGCGGGTGTGGCTGTGTTTTAGCTCACATGGATTGTACTGGTCAACATTGTGACGGAGGAACGTTTAGTACTCCCAGCTGGTGCGACGGGTCAAACAACCAAGGTGTGGATGTCGGTAACACCACTGGATGCGGCTGTGGAATTTACGATTGGACCACCTGTACAAACAGTCCGAGTAACTGCCCGAGCTAAGTTTGGAGGTTCATTGTGTTAAGACGCCAAGCGATTGCCTGCTTCACTCTACTTTCACTATCGATTTTTGGTTCTTCTGCGCAAGTACTTTCGTATGTGGGGCATGGGCATACTGAATCGTACATGTTTCAAGGAAGGATACCGATCTGGAACGGCGCCGCCATGATCAAGATTGACGATAGCGCCATTTCCTCCTGGGCCGAGGATGGGAGACAACTTCTGGTCGCCACTGTTCAGATCCCCGAATCCAGCTATGTGTGGGTGTTCGATGCCGCCGCAGAGGCAGATGGCGGTTTGGTTGCGTGCGGCAAGGCCAAGGATCGCGATGGGCGCCTCGGGGGCTTTCTTTACTTTATCCGACCCGACCGGACCGAGCCGAGAATCGTTAGGACTGCGCCGTACGTTCCGGCGAAGGTAGTTATCGCATCGGACGATTCGCTTTGGACTGCTGGTTATGACGCGAATCCGTACGCCTTGAGGGACAAAGATACAACGATTATCAGGCACTTCGACGCATCGGGTCGGCTGCTAGAGGGATTCGTTAAGCAGGCCAGCCTTAAGGACCGAGGCATTGAACTACCTGGGACAGGGGAGGACTCTTTTGCATTGTCGTCTTCTGGCACTGCCGCGTGGTGCGGGGCCCACGCGCAGATCTACATTGAGGTTACGGGTGGCCATGTGCACGAGTATCCAGGGGTTCCGCTTGGCGATCATGAGTTCGTCGATGGCCTTGCGGTTCTTCAATCCGGCGAGGCTATTGCCTCCGTCACGAACCACTACCCAGGAGTTCGCCTCTATCGTCTAGACCGTTCGTCGGCTTCATGGCACGAGATCCGAGGTATAGGGGATGTTGATGTCCTTCGATTCCTAGGTCAATCCGGCGACAGATTAGTTCTTCAGTCAAAGAACCGAATCGATTTTGGATTCGCTGAGATTAAGTAGAGCATTGATCTTCCCCGTTTCAAGGTGAGTGTGTAGCGCGGCCACATGACGCGCAAAAACACACCGTGCAGTATGCTTCCTTCAAATGACTGCAACATTCAGTATTTCGCGAATGCGTAGAAAGCTCTTGTGGTTTGCGCTGGCCGTCTCCGTGGTGCTCAATGGAGTTCAGGGCCGGCGTATTCTTCAGCTTACGGCTGGACCCAATACGGCGCTCGCGGAGGGCACGACTTTCCCCCGATTGTCGGTTCGTGATCTTCAAGGCCAGCGACACATTATCGAATATGGGTCCAGTAGTGTTCCCACGGTACTGTACGTATTCTCGCCCACCTGTACGTGGTGTCGGTCCAATGCCTCAAAGATCGGGTCGCTCAAGAGCCAGATCGCAGGAAAGTATCGCGTCATCGGGATAAGCTTATCCGATAGTTTATTGCGCGAGTACATTGCTGAGTATGCTCCCGGATACTCCGTTTATAGCGCCGAACGGAATGGAGACGCCGCGGCTTACGGCTTGGGTGCTACACCCGAAACTATAGTTGTTTCGAAAAACGGGAAGATCTTGCGGAACTGGTACGGTGCCTATCAAGGGACTACAAAGGACGAAATCGAGCAGTTCTTCGCCGTGCATCTGCCGTCTTAGGCCCAATTTGCCCCAAAAATCCGGTCATCGTGAGAGCGGTTTAGGTTCTGCTGCCGGCGAGATTTCCTCTTCCAGTATCGGGTTTGTCCCTGAGTAATTGCCTTGCGGGAGTTTTGCCATCGAGGGCGGATCGCGAGGCTAGTGGCCGGTCAACGAGCAAAAGGAGCCTTTCATGCTTCGTCATAAAGCGATCAGCCCTTCTTTTGCCAGCCTCAATTCGAAACGCTACATCGCCCGAGCTGTTGCGTGGAGAACGCCGAACTTGGCGTGTCTCCTCGAAACGGGCGACGTCGTAGAGTGTCCTTGTGAACCGTGGGCGGCAGAGGCTGTCCAGAACTGGACCACGTTCACGTCGCTGGACGACATTGCTCTCAAAAGTGTTGCCGATGGATTTCTCGCGCAGCTAGTGACGTTGAATGCTCCCCTCTTGTCGAGAAGGGGAGCCCGCGCGACAATTCTTCGTTTGATGCGCTCCTATTTCAGCGGCTGTACGCTCAAAACAGCACAGTTCCTTCATGCGCGGGTGGTACTTGAAGAACTGGCAAAACACGGATTACTGGTTTCCGAGGCGGGCTTGCTTCAGAGGTGCCGGAATAGCACGGCCAGCGAAGAACGCTGTGCCATCGGAATCGTTGGAATTCTGTCCGGCGACATCGACTCTCGATCTCGTGTTCCCACCATTCAAGCCGGTCGCGCTGTGCCCCCCGGTTTCGATGAGGTCGAATTGTGCTTCGTTGGCGGAGATGAGCCGGCTAATGTCGGTTCCTTTCTCAAAGGAGGCCACCGCACCTATCTCGATCGATCTGCGCGGTTGCGAATGACCGATGGCTTAGCACGCGCCGGCGTTCCTCGTGATGTGGCTGCGTTCGCTATACTCGGCTCCCGTCGTTTCGGCCAAAGCGGTTCTCGCAAGAATGCGTTGCTCTTGTATGCTGCTGGGACGACCGTTATGTTAACCAGGTCTGTCGACGACAGCTTTGTGTTGACATGCCCCAACCCGCAGGCAGTTCTGGCCCTCGATAACGCTCCAGGCAAGCCCCTTCTGCTACCCGCGAACTATGTTCCGCGCCCAGCGGAGGATGCTCGGCCCAGCCTCCTGGATATCAGCAACGCGATGATTGGCAGAACGCCGTCGGCCATCCTCGAAGATTTTGCGGCGACTTCCACGGTTGAGTTTCGCAGCATCTGCCCGCATATCGTCGAGAGCATTCTTCGCTGCGATGGAAAGGTCATTCAAGTATCGGGTGGTGCTGAATGCGATATTAGTTCAGACACTGTTTCCGGAGTCTTAGGAGCGGTGAGGTGCATGGCCCCGCTCCTGGATGAGAAGGCGACGGAGATCTTCGCAAATGGTGTGCGTCTATTTGACACCACCGACGCGAACGTCTTGTGCCATGAGTATACCTTGGGATCGGACACGGTCGTCCTGGATGCGCGCGATATGTTACCGCCATTCCTTCCAACGAATGGGGATCCGGAGGGTGAAGTCTTTAGCCATCTGCTAAATACATGCTTTCCGGAGGGGTATAGCGGGCGAGCGCCGTTCGTCGGGCTACACCCACGGACCGCTATTGGGATTCCTCAAGCCGAGTGGTCGGGTCCGCGGTTGTCCGAAGTGATCGTTGCCTGCATCGCGTCAATGTGTCGCGACTACTTGCGGTTTGATCCCCGTATCCGCATGCGAGAAATCGGAACGTTCCTGAGGGAACTCGGCAAGTTGCCGCCAGACGCCTTTGCAAGGGAGGCCAACAGGAGGCTTTGGGAGAAGGAATATCGGCAATTGGGCGAGATCGAAAGGCGCATAGACACTTGGCGTGCGCATTCGCTGAAGGCGGGCATAAAAGCGTGGATTGCGATGCGACGTGAAGCGAGTATCCGCGCGGATTATTGGGTACCGCGGGAGCTCGGGAGCGGTCGGCTTTGCAGTTGGGCCGTCTGCCAGCAAGTGATTGTCCAGTTCGGCAATCTTCTCTGGTGGTGGCCAGAGATGGTGAACATTATCAAGGATTCACGTGTGGCGGAGTCGATTTGGCGATAGCGCCACCCGGCCCGGCGGCATGGTCTCGAGACATGTTGGCCACTTGCAGGCCGAAGGGCTGTATTATTCGTTGCGGTGGGGACGTGGGGTGGCCCGCACATCTTGCGCCGGTCTTATCCGCTGATGAAGGTAATCTTCATAGGGACTGCGGCAAGTCGTAAACTGATGCCGCAAGCCGGTCGCAATACCTGTCTACAGAGAACAGCTCACAAACCCGGGATCTCCCCGCGGTACCCATTTTCTCCGCTAACTGCCGGTTCTGCAGCAACGACGTAATGCGTTTGCGCAGTTGTTCGGCATCGCCGGGGTCAACATAGAATCCGGTAACCCCGTCTACCACCATGTCGCTATGACATTGTGTTTTGGTAGCAATGACCGCTCTGCCCATCGCCATTGCCTCACTAATGACAGCATATCCGCAAGCACGGGGTACATCGTAGAGCGGCACCACCACGCATGTGGCAGCATCGTACAGGCTTCTGAGGTTGATGTAATTTCCGCAAGAGCCGAAGCTGACATTGCTCGGTAAGGAATCTGGGCGCACGGCCGAAACGTGGTTGGACCATGCGCTGTCGGCGGCGATCACCACCTTCGCGCTAATCCCAGCCACTGCGTTTAGAAGGGTTCCGTAGTCCCTTTGCGCAGCACCAGCGCTGACGATTGTCGGTTCGAATTCAAAGGTGGATGATGGACGAAAAAATTGAACGTCCACACCGAAGCCTGTATTGAGCGCGCGGGCCTCAGGAACCCCGAATGCCTCCACGCATCGCCGGCGAATCTTTTCCGACAGGCAAAGAAAGCGCACGTTGCCAAAAGCCGCCAAGGAAAGCATGCGTGCCCGATCTCTGAATAGAAATCCGTGCGTGATGACGTTGAGAGGCATGGAGAGTCCCAACGAAGCGGCGTACCCGGCTACGGCGTGGCCGATGTGTTCCGTCGTCGTAACGACTGCGAGAGGGCCAGGCGATGTGTTTAGCGCTCCGAGAAGCGCCTGGACGTTGTTGGTCGTGCGGCTACCAGGCGCCGCGTCCAGTCCGTCTGCAAAGATGTCATACGGGAGAAGCCTGCCGCCATTGCGCCGAGCAAACAAGAGGTACTCCGGACAAGGCCGGCGCCCTAATATGATATCGCGGTCTACAGAGTCATTATCGGCAGGTCCAACGTAGATGGTGTCCTGGAACGTTGGCTTTCGCGCCAAAGTCCGTATCCGTCGCAGTACCTGTATCATCGCGGCGGTAACCCGCGGTGTGAACGGGCTGGCGTGCGACCCCGCCCATATGGCGTAAACCGGTGCGGTCTGGGACGTCCGTGACGCTCGCGAATATTCTGGTTGGCTAATTCATCTTGAAAGTTGGGTAATCTCCAGGCACTGCAAGCATGCGGTCTCGGGCCTGGGTCGCACGCGTGCCCGGCCGGCGATTCAACTCGACCAGCGTTACGATAGGGCTCCCGCGCATCACCGCAATTAGTTTGTTGTGGCGTATCTGTCACCACGCACTGGAAACGATTTCCTGGCTCCAAGCTCATGCGGCAACGTTTGCATCGGACAAGTTCCATACAAGTTCCATACCCCTGTCAAGCCATTTATCTACATGACCGAAATGGGTGTCGGCTGGGCCATTTGAGAACCTGACCAGACACGCGAGTCCTTTTCTCATTGTCTGCACCAAACCAATACCGACCACCGGACGGAACGACGCCGTAGGCGGCGGTCCGTCCGGCACGGGGTATGGGGCGGAGCCCCATCTTAAAAAAATGTTCCACTTCCTTATTGACTCCCTGTTCCGTTCCTCCGCTGTACCATCCGTTGCGCGGCTCCGACTACTTGGATGCCGCGGCCCCGGCGCCTGGCTCCGGCCGGCCGGCTCCGGTGAGTTCTTCGCCTCGGTGGCCGCCAAGAGCCGATCTCTTAACCCCTCAATGCCGTCGGTGAAGTGCCGCCACATTCAGCGATTCGTACTGCGCTTCGAGACGCTTTCGCGCCGCTGGCGAGATCTGTCCCGACTCCATCACCCGTTGGAAGGGAGTCCGCGGTTCGTCGTACTGGCGATGGATCTTGCCTCCCACCCGGATCTTCTCTGCCAGCTTGATGGTCGGCTGGAAGAAGTTCCTGTACAACCTCACCGCCTCATACAGCTCACGCAGAATCGCCAACTCGCCGGCCGTGTCCAGCCGCCGGTACCCCGCCACCTTCCGTACGTGAGTCCAGTGCCGCTGCTCCACCCAGCAGTTGTCGTTCTTTCGGTACGGCCGCGAACGCGACATCTTGATCTGCGCTTCTTGGCAGTACCCCCACAGCAGATCGTTGATCATGCCGCTGTCGTTGTCCGGGTGGATCTCCCGAATCCGAAGCGGCAGCCGTTGCCTTAGGCCCTCCATCCCCGCTTTCGTGGCTGCCTGCGAGCGCCCCATGATCGCCTCCCCTTCCCACCACCCGCTGCCTATATCCGCCGCCGACAGCGTATGCACATACTCACCCGCCGTTACCGGCCGCAGTGGAACACATAATCCAGTTGCAGATTGCCCACCTCCGTGGTGTCCCACTCCGCCGCCACCTTCACCGGCACCTTCTGGTACAGCAGCGCATGCACACCCGGATTCCGGTTCTGCCGCACCCCCGCACCCGCTTCTCCCGCTCCAACAGCCGGTCGCTGCTGCGCGCCGAGATCGCCTCCAGTTTCCCCGCCACCCCATCACTGCAAACCACTTCCTTGGCGCGCCGCAGCCGTGCCACTTCCTTGCGTAGCGCCGGGGCCAGACGCTGCCCGCAGGGGTAACCGAACAACTCCCAAACTTGGATCAATACCGTCTGTACCTCTCGGTTGTAGACCGGTTGCCGGGTCCCTCGCTTCCGGTGCTGGCGCATCGCGGCGGGATGCGCCAGCTTGCCGATCAGCACTTTCCGATTCAGCCGCGTGCGCTTGCGCGCTTCATTCAGCAGCCGCGTCTTGTTCTTCTTATCTGCGTTCCGATACTCCTCCCGAACGCGCTCCAGGTATTGCTCTCGTGAGTGCATGTCCATCCGTCTGCCAAAACTGGCCGTGTTGCACTCGCGCTTTCGGTCATGTTCTCAAATGGCACAACCGGTGGCCCCATGGTCATATT
>CAVPVD010000004.1:0-40842 GCA_963709155.1 Bryobacterales bacterium
CCGCCGCGCCTGCGGCTCATAATGTTTCACCAGCTCAGCCGCAGCGCGCCCCGCAACCGCCGGCGCGGTCCTTTGAGCCACCCGCCGCGCAGCAGCGCGCTGCCCAACATCCGCCGGCCAATCAACCTGTTCCGCCCACGAAGCAGCCCGCGAAAGAAATGCCTCCAGTGCAGGCACAGCAGCATCCGGCTGCCCATCAACCGGCGCCCGCGAGAGAAACGCCGCCCGTCCAGGCACAGCAGCATCCGGCTGCCCATCAACCGGCGCCCGCGAGGGAGACGCCCCCAGTCCAGGCACAGCAACACCCTGCTGCCCATCAACCGGCGCCCGCGAGAGAAACGCCGCCCGTCCAGGCACAGCAGCATCCGGCTGCCCATCAACCGGCGCCCGCGAGGGAGACGCCCCCAGTCCAGGCACAGCAACACCCTGCTGCCCATCAACCGGCGCCCGCGAGAGAAGCGCCCCCAGTCCAGGCGCAGCAACGTCCAGCTACTCATCCGGCGAAGCCCGAGCCGCCCCGCGCACGGAGACGCCGACCGGGCAAATCCACCCGCGCACGCGCATACCGCACGGCCTGGGCCAGACCGAAGTGAACCATGGCCGGGGTGAGCAAGCCGATGCCGGAATGACGATGCTCTTCGTTATACCACTGGAAAAACTGCTGGCAGAAAGCGCGGCTGTCCTGGATGCAGCCGAAGCGATCCGGGAACTCCGGACGGTACTTCAGGGTGCGGAAGTGGCTTTCCGAATAGGGGTTGTCGTCGGAAACATAAGGGCGGCTGTGGGTCTTGGTGACGCCCAGATCGGCCATCAAAAAGGCGACCGGCTTGGAAGTCATGACCCGGCCGCGGTCGGCGTGAATGGTGAGCTGGCCGGCGGGGACCTGGTGCTTGCGATGGTTTCCTCGATGAGCTGCTTGGCCAGTTCGGCGCTTCCCGATGGGCGACCATCCAGCCGACGACGTAGCGGCTGAAGACGTCGAGGATGACATAGAGGTAGAAGTAGGTCCACTTAGCCGGGCCCAGCAGTTTGGTGATGTCCCAGCTCCAGAGTTGGTTGGGCGCGGTGGCCAGCAGCTCGGGCTTTGATAAGACGGATGCACGAGTTGATCGCGGCGCTCGCCGGATTCGCCCTCCTGTTCCAGGATGCGGTACATGGTGCGGGTGGAGCAATGGTAATGGCCTTCGTCCAGCAAAGTGGCCTGGACGGCCGCCGGGGAGCGGTCCTGGAATCGTTCTGAGTGTAAGATGGCCAGCACACTGGCGCGTTCATCCGGACTAAGGGCGCGTGCCGAGCGAGCGGATCCGGGGGTGGGGCCGGCTCGGGCACCGCAACCGGACACCGTTGGACTGCTCTTTGCAGTCCACGCCGCAGCGTGCGTGAAGAGTGCAGCCGGGTTACGGCCCATATTCGTCAGTTGTATAGGGCCTCATCGCGGACCGCGCCGCCCATTCCGCCCGCCGGCGGCCACCGCGACGGAGAGCGCGCTGTGGCGCGCCGGAACTGGCCGCCGGCATCCGTTTGTGCGACGCGGCAGCCGGGCTCCTGGGCTGCGGGCGGCATGTCGTGCATGACCTTCCAGATCGTACGCTTCTGGCGCCAGTCGCGCGGGCCATTGGGTTGCGCGGTGGGGCTCTTCGCCCCCTTAGGCAGGCGTAGAACGACGGATTCTGCTTCCTTTGAGCGCCTTGGCTACCGCCGCGGCATTATGAAAGCGGTCGGCTGGCTCGAACTGCAGGCATTTTTCGATGATCCAGTCCAGCCGCCGCGGCGCTCCCGGTTGTATCGAGGAGACAGTAGGGGGCCGCTTGGCTCGCCTCACTGCCGCCGCCAATGGGGTTGACCCTTCGAACGGCCGCTTGCCGGTCGTCATCTCGTACAGCACCAGTCCCAGCGCGTAGATATCGGTGGCCGCGCTGACCTTCCCGCCTTCAAACTGCTCCGGTGCCATGTATAGGGGCGTGCCCACAATACTCCCCGCCAGCGTCAGCCTCGACTGGCCGTGCGCAGACTCCTCTGGCCGTAGCGCCAGTCCCAGATCCATCACCACGGCCTGCGTCATGCCGCCACGTCTGGTCAGCATAGCGTTGGCCGGCTTGAAGTCACGGTGCACTAGTCCCACCATATGGAGCGCTTCCAGACCTTGGCATAATTCAAGCGCGACGGGCTCCGCCTCGCTCCACGGCAGGGGGCCTTGCTCAATGCGACTGGCTAGTGTCACACCATCGAGCAGTTCCATCGTCAGAAACGCCGCCACTCGCTGTTGCCCATCGTCGGGGAGCATGAATAGTTCGTGAATCCGGCAGACATACGGACTGGTCGCCTGGCGCGCCAGGTGCACTTCCTGCTTGAACCGGCGCAGCACCGCGCGATCGCCTAACAAGTCGCGGCGCATGGTTTTCAATGCCACCGGCCCGAGTTCTCGATCTTGGGCCTCGTAGACTTCCCCCATTCCGCCGCGGCCCAACACGCGCACGATCCGGAAACGATCCAGAATCACTTCGCCTTCCCCGAAGGCGCCCGTCTCCCCTGCTGCCGCCAGCTGCGGGAGTTGGATCTGCGATTCACCCATCGTCCCGGTTGTCCGGCCGTTGGCTGCCAGGAGCCCCGCCAGTTTGTCCGCTATCTCGCCGCCCTCGCCAAGACGCACCTCTTCGATCAGGGCTGCCCGCTCAGTGATGGCTAGATCTACGGCCTCGTTAAACCACCGGTTCAAGCGCGCAAATTGTTCCGGAGTGAGGTCCATCATGGGCCGCTCGGTATTCGTGGCAGCGACAAACGGTGTCTCCTGTGGGTGAGACGACTCTCCAGAATATGCTCCCTTCCCCTCACTCAGCGATTTGATCTCGAATGCTTCGATTGGCCGGGGGATTCCGTCTATCGTGATCGGACCGAACGCGCATCCCACCGCATGACCCTCCGCGAGTGCGAACGTTGATTGTCCGCAGAGGATTTGCCCGCCCTGTGCCGCGACACGGAGCCCGGCCGCGATATGACTCGGCGTCCCAACGGCGGTGTAGCTGCAGAAATACTCACTGCCGAACATTCCAACCGTGCAATAACCGGTGTTCACGCCAGCACGGACGGCGACCGCTCCTGAAATCCCCCGCCGGCGCCATCCGGTTTCGAGAGAAGGCATGGCTTCTCTCATCGCCAAGCGCAGTTCTTAGCGCCGCGATTGCCTGAGTCGAAGGTTCAGAAGCTTGGGCGGCTTCGAACAGTATACCTTTGAGCGCATCTTCGAATTCCTGGAGTAGTTCCAGGTGAACGGAGGTACGAAGCGGTGCGCTTGAAAAATAGGTCTTTGCTTTAAATGGGGCATCAGCGCGCCGCTCGATCGTGAACGCGCCTGGTGTCAATTTAGTTTGAGAAACGTCGGGGCTCATTACAACGTTGGAATCGAAGACGAACGGTTGTTCCAGGTCTGCCGAAACATACGTGTTGAGGCGATCAACGATCTTCTGTAACACCGGGTTCAGTGCAGTTAGCCGCATCTCACTCTGGAATACCAGTTGGCTGACGAACATACGCCGGTACGTTTTAATCCTTGCGCCAAGTAATTCGGTCGCCGCACCGAAGAGATCATTTAGTATGCCCTCACAGTCGTCCGTAGACGATCGCGTATCAACCGCAATACCGTTGGTGTAGAGGCTTACCTTGTCAACATTGATTCCGTTGCATGTACCCGCCGAGAGCTCAATGCCCTTAACGAAATCGAGCTCCGCAAAGGTTTGCGGCCACTTTTCGCGCCAGCCTGATGCCATCCCGGTCATTACGGAAACTGCAACCGTGGCGATTTCGAGCGCGCGTTGGCGGGCTCGCTGGGAGAGGTCACCCTGGGCTTGTACCTGCAGCCGCCAGGCGATCTGCCGGACCAAATGCTGTTTATGCGCCGTGCGCGAATCTTCCCCAAACACGGCGCGGTACCGCGCCCGCAACTCCTGCATGCGCAGGCTCCTCAGTCGCTCGATTTCCGTGTATATCCATTCGTCCATGACTTGGCTGTCTCTCTCGGTCTCCCCTTCGCGGGGTGTGACCCAGTCCCATGGACGCTCTGTTGGGGCTCGAAAGCAAGTCCCACCAATGCGCCCGGAAGTCCTCTTCCGGTTCAGCACGCAATTACCTCCCCGGCTACAACCGTGTCGAGAGTTTCCCGGTGGGTGGCGTCCCCTGGACCGCCCGGCTCAGGGATGGATCGCAGGCCATCTGATTCACAAAATCACGCACCCTCGAACGTCCGGCTTTTCGACACCGCGCTGTTAACCAGTGGGTTGTTCGTTACGAGACAAACGGAGAGCGGGAGCCGCCCAACCCGGTTGGCGCCCCTAAAAAGCGACAACCCGGCCGATGCTGCATGGTCTCGCCATTTCAAGAAACCCCGTTTTATGGGCGTTTTCTGGTTTTTTTGGGGGCCTGTTAACCGGTTAACAGCTTTCCGTAGCGCATACTTGCCTCCCCAGGCGCGTTTTTGGGCATCACCCATTGGTTAACAAGTGGATGGGTTAGGGCCGACGGGGCTCGGTGCCGCACTGTTGGGGCGCACTTGGCCCACGTTCCGCCCTGACGCACGTTCCGCCGCGCCATTACCTACTGCCGTTGCGGCGCAAGGGCGCGCCCCTCCAGCCGACCCATGGCGCGGGCCTCCATCTCCGCCAGGCGGCACCGCCGGCAGCCGCGTTTGAAAAAGTCGCCCTGAGCCCCCACTTTCGGCTTGCCTGGTCCCCGCCACCTGAGCAATGAATGTGGTGCGGAGAACATACCATGACCGAATATCCATTTATCCTGTTCAACAAATCACCCGAGCAGATGCGCCAACTGGGTGCCCGCGGCGGCAGGGCCAACAGCCGCAACCAGCGTGCTCGCCGCGCCGTCCTAGCCACACTGCCAGAAGGCCCGCCGCCACCCCCGCCGCCCCCGCAAACCACCGCCGCCGCCATCCACCTCCTGGACCTCCAGTTTCCCTGGCTGCGCGGCGTGGAAAGGTAACCCTCCCGGAACCGGGATGGCCCGCGCCCGCTACGCCAGCGGATCGACACTATAACGATGCGCGCGGTGACCAGACCAGGACTTCGGCTTGGATTCCGGCAACGACCGCGCGCCCGGCGGGGCGTGGAGTTCGGCTTCCCCGCTCAGCGGCCGCGCGCATTTGCATAGGCGGTCAGCCCGAGGCGTGCCAGCTTCCGCTCCGGGCGCCCAGTAATACCCATTCTCCGCGTGCTTCTAGTAGATATCCGGGATACCCGGAATCTCGATTTCGCGCCAGCCTCCCCACGGAGCATCCTCCGCAGCACCCGCGTGCGCCGTCTCCCAGCACAAAAAAACTGTTGCGCGCGGAGCGTCGAATACCTGGGTGGGAGGACTTTCATGAATCGAAATCGACGAAGATCTGGCGCGACTTCTGGCGGCCGAAGATGCGCAAAAAAACGTCGCGCGCGGAAACGTCGAGTACCGGGGCAGGAGCGTTAATGCATAACACTTTGAAACTAACCCATACGAAATCGGCAACGAACCAGACGCCGTCGCGCGCGAGCAGTCCAGAGCGGCGTGCCCTTCCAGGAACCGCGGGCCAGACCCGGGCAAGGACCGCATCCCCCGGGCCCCCGCAGAGCCCTGCCCCGCTCATCGTGGGGCCCATCCAGCAGTGCCCGATCGCGCGGCTCATCCCCTTCCCCCAGAACGCCAGGACGCATTCCGCCAGGCAAATCCAGCAGGTGGCCGCCAGCATCGCAGAGTTTGGATTCGTCAATCCGCTCTTGATCCGCGCCGACTACACCGTCATCGCCGGACACGCCCGCCTGCAGGCGGCCTGCCACTTGGGTCTGACCGCCATACCGGTCATCGTTCTGGCGCACCTGTCCGTCCCACAGTGTCGCGCGCTGGCCATCGCCGACAACCAGTTGGCCTTGAATGCGGGCTGGGACGAAGGCCTGCTGCGCAGCGAACTGGCCCTCCTGCAGGCCGAAGATTTCGACTTGGCCCTACTCGCCTTCGACGCCGCGGAGTTGGCCCGCTTGTTGGCCGATGCCAACGGCGACCCGGAACTCACGGACCCGGATGCCGTCCCGCCCCCGCCGCGCCAGCCCGTAACGCTGCCCGGCGATCTCTGGATCCTGGGAGCGCATCGCTTGCTCTGCGGCGACGCCACCCACCGCGAATCTCTCGACACCGTTTTAGCCGGGGAAACGGCGGACATGGTGTTCACCGATCCGCCATACAACGTGGCTTATCAGGGCAAGACGGCCCGCAAACTCAAGATTCACAACGATGCCTTGGGGGAGAAATTCTATGACTTTCTGCGCCAGACCTGCGTGCATTTGCTGGCCGTGTGCCGCGGCCCCCTCTACATCTGCATGTCCTCGTCGGAGTTGCACACCCTGTACCGGGCCTTCACCGACGCCGGCGGCCATTGGTCTACCTTTATCATCTGGGCCAAGCACCACTTCACCCTGGGCCGCGCCGATTACCAGCGCCAATACGAGCCGATTCTATACGGCTGGGCCGAAGGCGCCGCGCACTTCTGGTGCGGCGCCCGGAACCAGGGGGACGTGTGGCCCATCGCGCGCCCCACGGCCAATCGGGAACACCCCACCGCCAAGCCGGTGGAGTTGGTGGAACGTGCGCTGGACAACAGCAGTCGCCACGGGGACACGGTGCTGGACCCGTTCGGGGGTTCCGGCAGCACGCTGATTGCCTGCCAGCGGCGGGGGCGGCGGGCGCGGCTGGTGGAGATGGATCCCCGGTACGCCGATGTGATCTGCCAACGATGGCAGAGCTTCAGCGGCCAGGCGGCGGTGCTGGCAGGCGATGGCCGCGGATTTGAACAGATCGCCAGGCAACGGTGCCCAGCCGCGGCATGACGCCACCGGACTCGCCGTGGATGCAAATCCACTGCGGGCCGGTGGGGCAGTCCGTCCGGAGGTGTCGCGGTGCCGAGAATCGGCGCCGCTATGTAGCGAGGAGGAGGATTTATGCGGCGGGATCTGGAACGAAGAATCAAGAGTCTGGAACAGAGCCACGAGTCGGGGTTCCCGAACAAGCTGCGCTTCTTGGCGCGCCTGCTTGGAGAAGACGAGGAATGGTACCTGCGGGCGGTCAAAGGCTATGAGCGGGAGCTGGACCGGCACCTGAGCCCCCGTGGCGCAATTACCATGGAAGGCTTCCTGCTGCTGGACGACCTGTTGCGCCGCTCGGTGGGCATGCCACCCCGTCCGCGAGGCGAGTTTTGCTGACGCACATCGGACCCCATCCGCGGCGGGTGGAGATCGCTCCCCGCCCTGCCGATGGGATCTGCCCACGAGGGCAGAGCTTCAGCGGCCAGGCGGTGATGCGGGCCGGCGATGGACACGGATTTTGAGCCCATCGCACGAGCAGGGCGAAAGGTGGCGGCGTGCCGCGGCGCCGCCGCGAAAACAGTTTTGTTGGAAGCGATATGGATCGCACAGAGGAGACATAGTATATGGCCAAACCACGTGGAAAACCATTTCCGATCGGCAACACCGCCGGCCAAGGCCGACCCCGCGGCAGTCGTAACCGGGTGATGGAAGCCACCCAAGAACTGTTCGACCAGCATGCCATGCCGGTCGCCAAGAAGTGTATTCTGATGGCGATCAACGGCGACCGGACGGCAATGCAGTTGACGATAGAACGTTTATTGCCTGCCTGCAAGAGCCCGTGTGCGCAATTCGACATGCCGGACATCCAGACGCTGGCCGATTTGCCAGCGGCGAACATTGCCGTAATAAAAGCAATTTCCGCCGGCGAGATTACCGCGGGCGAGGGTCAACAGATGACGGCTGTGTTGGTAGGCTTCCGGGACAATCTCGAAACCGCAGATTTCGACCGGCGCATGCGGAAGGTCGAAGAGCAGCGGAGCAAGGAGCAAGCATGAAGCCGGAGGGGTGGAGCACAACCAGCGACATTTTTCGAGAAGGACAATTCATTTAGGATGTCAATGTCCTCTGATTAGCGTTATTTAGCGTTATTTTAACGCAAACGGGCTTCACCAAAATCAACAACGGAGACACCCCATCCAGAGACGGTTCCGAACGTCGCAGTTCCTGACGAGGCAAGTATGCGCTACGGAAAGCTGTTAACCGGTTAACAGGCCCCCAAAAAAACCAGAAAACGCCCATAAAACGGGGTTTCTTGAAATGGCGAGACCAGGCAGCATCGGCCGGGTTGTCGCTTTTTAGGGGCGCCAACCGGGTTGGGCGGCTCCCGCTCTCCGTTTGTCTCGTAACGAACAACCCACTGGTTAACAGCGCGGTGTCGAAAAGCCGGACGTTCGAGCCGGGCTGGTGCGGCCCCTTCTGGCGGGAGCCGGGTGCAGGTTCTGCCGGTGGAGCGCCTCCGCCTCTCACGTTCCAACGATACCCTCCCGGCGGACGGTTTCCTCCTGGCCCGCCCCAGTAGCCGAGACGCGCTCCTTCGCAGCCTGCGTCGTTTCTGCCGGGATATTACTGCAGCGGTGGGTATCACCATCCGAATCGTCCCGCACCAAATGCGTCATTCGTTCGGCACGGAGATGGTCCGCGCTGGAGTCAGCTTACCCGCTGTCATGAAGATGCTCGGGCACATCAAACCTGACATGACTCTCCGCTATGTGGAAGTCTCCGTCCTCGAACTAGAGCGCGAGTTCCATCTGGCTCGTTCCCAGCCCCGCCATCTGGTGCCCACCTCACAGCTCCCGGCCTCAATCACTTCTCCCCAAGCCAGTCTCGCTAGTCTGCTCGATGCCTTTCGCGTTGCACGGCACATTCTCGAAATGTTCCGCCGCACGCTTCCCCAAGCCGAGCCAAGAGCGGCCACGATGCCGTGCGCGGTGAGTGGGTCGAGGGCACCGGCGGCATCCCCCACAGCGAGCCAACGCGCGCCGGCTGCGATGCTCAGTTCGGTGGTTCCGGCGGCCAGCGCGCGGATTTGGGGGCCGGCGCGATACCGGCCGACCCGCACGTACCAGAGGTTTGGGCTAGTGCGGATAGTGTTTTTCAGCTTTCCGTTTCTCACAAACCGGAGCCCGTGCCGTATATAATCTAATGATGCGCGCTCGGACTCTTGTCGTGACTCTGGTCATATTTTGCGGGGTTTACCCTCATCCAGCCGTTGGCCAGCGCGAACCCGGCACTCAGATTCTCTTGAAAGCAGGCCGGCTGCTCGATATCGAAGCCGGACGCTACGTGGAAGACGCTGCCGTGCTGATCGATGGCGAGCGCGTTAAAGAAGTCGGCTCCGCCGCGGATCTCGCCATGCGCGCACCTGAAGCCCGGGTGATCGACTGGCACCGCGCCACGGTGCTTCCGGGTTTGATCGACTGCCACACGCACCTGATGGCGCGCATGGGCGACGGCAACGACGGATACGTGCTCAGCCTTGCGACTAAATCCGAAGCATTCCGCGCGCTCGAAGGCGCCGCCGACGCCCGCCTGACGCTGACCGCCGGATTCACCACCGTACGCGACGTAGAAAGCGAGGGCTCGCAGTATGCGGATGTGGCGCTACGCGACGCAATAAACCAGGGACTGGTAGCCGGGCCGCGCATGTTGGTCTCGACGCGAGGCATTGCCGCGGTCGGCCAATACGAGCCATTCGGTGTATCGCCCGACCTGATTGGATTTCCCACGGGCGCGCAGATGATCAGCGGCGCAGAAGAGGCGCGCCGGGCCGTGCGTGAGCAGCTAGGGAATGGCGCGAATTGGATTAAGGTCTACGCGGATTGGTCGGAGCCCACGCTCACCGTGGAAGAAATGAAGGTAATCGTGGAGGAGGCGCACAAGCACAAGCGGAAAGTCGCGGCCCACGCGAACACTCCGGAAGGCATTCACAACGCGCTCACCGCCGGCGTCGATTCCATCGAACATGGCCATCGGATCGACAGGGCCAACCTGGAATTGATGAAGGCGCAGGGCGTGTTCCTGGTTCCCACGGTTGGCGTTATCGATGCAAGCGCAGCAGATCTGCCAAACGACGAGATGATTCACAAGCGGTTCGCGGATTTCATGGCACACATCGACGAGGCGTTGAGAACGGCTAAGACGCTCGGCGTTAAAATTGCATCCGGCTTCGATGCAAGCGAGGCCAAGGGTCAGGGGAAGAATGCCGACGAACTGGTGGCGTTAGTGAAGCACGGTCTCACCCCCATAGAAGCCATCCGCGCCGCCACTACTAATGCCGCTGAATTGCTGGGCTGGCAAGATAGAGTGGGCGCCGTGGAACCGGGAAAATTCGCGGACCTGATCGCGGTGGAGGGCGACCCGCTCGCAGATATTACCGTGCTGAAAAGCGTGAAATTCGTTATGAAGGGAGGCGCCGTCGTGAAGGACGGCCGCTAGCACGGTCTTCAGCCGCCGGGGCGATTTCTGATTTACTGAGGCCAGCACGGTGCAACTTTCGGACGGCAGCTTGTTACGATTGAACCGGAGACTGACAATGGGCCCGAGGCCGCATTCGAAGAGGTGATGTGCCGGCGCCGCGCGGAGGGTAAAACGCCATGGAATTGGAACGTCGGGATTATTGCCCCGCCTTTAGCTCCAGAATCACCGGCATGCCGATGACCCGCTTAGTGGCTGGCGCTGTAAGCCATGTACCCGAGGTACAGGGCACCCGCCGAATCCGGCGCGGCCCATAATCCTTTCATCAGCCGCTTACGGCCGGTTTTCAGCAATGCCTTCAGATCCACGCCGCATTCGAAGCGCATGTGATTCATGGCGGCCATGCTGTTATACGCGGATGCCGCCATCGTCGCGAGACCCGATGGGGCGGCCGTGGGCGCGGAGGCGGGAGCGCCGAAGTCCTCCCTCGGCCGCAACGCTCGCGAAATCGAAGTCGGGGCTTTCCACGCCGGGCCAGGAGCGAAAATCTGGTTTGTGCGCGCTGCGGCGACCGCGGCTATTGTATAGTGCCTTTCGCGATGCGGAGCCAATGCCTGGTAGGAGTACGACGCGGGCAGCGCACCGCTGACCACCGTCAGCACGACGCTGCCCGCATTGTAAGTGATGGTGAAGTGTTCGCTACCATTAATCGCCAGTCCGTTCACCGTGCTGAATTGGTCGGTCACCGTCGAAGCAGTCAGGATGGTGAAGCTCTGTCCCACCGTGGGCGTGAATCCGCTGGCGAGGGAAATGGTCAACGTGCCGCCGAGCGTGGCTGCCTGGGTCACTTTGAGTTGGTCATACCTGGTGACCGGGGTCGCGCCGTTGATCTGGATGTCGAGCGTTCCCGTAGAGCCTTGCGTATAGGTATCGGAAACCGTCAGCTTGCCCGTCTTGGCGGCGGAATCGCCCGGAGTGAGCGTGCTGTCATCCACCACGTTATAGCCCAGAGTGCCTGCTCCGTCGAGCGATCCGCCGTTTAGGGCTAACGTGGCGGGCGAGGAAGAAGCCAAGGTGCCATCCACGGTCGTAGATCCGCCGGATTGCGTGAAGTTGAAACCGGCGCCGCCCACCGTAAATGTAGTGCCCGCGGAAATCGTGAATGTTCCAGCGTTGGTGAAACCGCCACCGGCCGTAGTGAGGGACGCACCAGACGCGAGCTTGAATACACCGGCCGCGGCATTGTTATTGAACCCAGCCAGAATGTTGTTGTTGCCGAAATCGACCATCCGGCCGGCGCCGTTCAGCGTGATGTTGGCCGCATTGGTGGCAATGGTCGTCCCGCTTGCGCCGAACTGCATCGTACCGGTGAGATTGTAGGTTCCGCTGGTCAGGGTGTTGCCTGAAAAATTCGCGAGCGCGCCGCCCACCGATGTGCCGATCTGCATGGTGTCACCGCCGCTCACTTTGAGGGTGCCCGTATTATCCAGTCCGGCGGCGGAAGGCAGAATCGCCAGGGCGGCGCTTTGATTCGCCGAAAGGGTGCCGGCGTTGGTCATGCCCACGTTCGAAATCGTGCCGGAACCCTGAATCGTGCTGGTGTTATTCAGGGTCACGCCAGAGCCCACGCCCGCAATGCTGCCGGCGGTAAGCGTCAGGATTCCTTTTCCGCCGAGGGTGGTAGCCTTCTTCAGATCCAGAGTGCCATTGACGGCGATCGTTCCGGAGTTCGTATCGGCGCCTCCGGCGGACAACGTGACGGAGGCGCCCGTACCCACGGTGAGGGTGCCCGAGTTTGAGAGTGTGCCCAAGCTGGCGGTATCCGCCGTATCGTTGTTATCGCCGATGGTCACCGTAGCGCCGGCGTTGTTGGTCAGCTTGCCGGTCACTGTGAGTTTGCCGCCCTGCTCCGCATCCAGCGCGCCGGAATTGGTGAATGTGCCGGCCTGGACGCTCAGGGTGCCACCGGACAAGGCGATGGATCCCGTGTTGGAATCCGCGCCGCTGGCCCCTGACGACGGTTCAACCCAAAAAGCACGTTACGCCCCGCTTCTTGGTCTTCGGCACGCCTTCGTGGGCGGTGCGGCCGCATACAGAGGCCGTGCCTCCCGCCGTAGCATTCGCCAGGACGCCATAGCCCCCCGACAGCTAACTGCCGCCGCCATCACCCACGCGTAGCGTCCGCCGCGCCAGCGGCTTCGTTGTGTGCTGGGAATGCTCAGCAGTTTGGAGGTGCAAGTTCTGATCGTTGCCGGAATCCAAGCCGAAGTCCTGGTATGGTCACCGCGCGCATCGTTAGAGTGTCGATCCGTTGGCGTAGCGGGCGCGGGCCATCCAGCCCCGTCCGGCTGATCCGTGAACGCATGCAGAACGGTCTGATGGCCATTCGGATCCAATTTGAGCTGCCGCATGAGCCAGTCCTCACTTGACGGTGCGACGGACTCACAATCCCAGCAACTGCCGGAGTTTCCTTTCAAGATCCTCAGCGTGCGCCTCAATCCACGCGGCAAACTCCTCGGGTGATAGATTTTCCATCCAGCTGTTGAAGCGCTCATCCGACTCCTCCTTGATCGCGGCGAGTTCTCCCTCGGTGAGATGCCCTTGCCACAACGCGGCGAGTTCCTCTTGCGTAAAGGGTTCCTGTGAGTTGCCCATGTCGTATGCGCTGGCTAAGTACTGCCCTAATTATGCCACCACTCCAGTCCGTGCGCTCGTTGTGCTCAAGCCCTCCTCGAAGGTGCCGCCGCCGCCCGCCTGACGCTGACCGCCGGATTCACCGCCGTACGCGACGTAGAAAGCGAGGGCTCGCAGTATGCGGATGTCGGCACGCCGCAAACGGCGCAGAGCAACCAGGCGTTCGCCGTGCCGTTGCAGGTGACGGCGTCGGAGAACGTCTCGAACGCGCCACTCCCCGGCGTCACGGTCGACTATACGCCTCCCACCGGCGGCGCCGGCGCCACCTTCACGAGAACGAGACGCCCGCGCCCGCTCCCCCTGCGACACGGTGCGCGCACCTTACAGGCCACGTAGACCCGCAGGACGGTAAAGGAATGCGGGAAATGAATACCGTATTTTGCACGACGGCGCCGCGTCCGGCGGGTGGAGGCTTTCTGGCTGTTAGCGATCATCCGAAAACGTAGTTTTGGACTTTGGCCTTCACCGTCAGACCGGAGGAGGCTGTCGCGTTGAGCATTCCGCAGCGTGCCCGTGCTGACCGGCCAATCTTTACAACGCGGCAGAACGCACCCTAGCAGCACATCGATCGGCACGCCGAACGCTGATCACCACGGCATCGGCAAATCCTGGCGCGGTGTCGCCGGGGTCGAACAGGCGGCCGAGTTGCGGGCGCGCCCCGAGAATACTGAAATAATTGGGACTGACCACCCCACTCTCCAGTCGCTCGGGATGCTCACCACCGGTCAAGTTGGCCGGGCCTTGATATACAGCCGAGACCGCCGAGAAAACGCCGGCGCGATCCCGCAGGTCGTCGAGCTCCGGAACGGAAAAGCCGACGCTATTTGCGCCCAGCCCCCGCAGATCGGCGTGCAATACGACCAATTGCTCCGGATCATGAAACGGGAGGGGCCGCAAAAGTGTCGCGTTCACGACACTGAAGATCGCGGTATTGGCGCCGATCCCGAGCGCCAAGGTGAGCAACACCGTCGCGGTGATGCGCGGCGACTGCCACATGGTTCTCAATGCGAAGCGGACGTCCTGCCATAAATTCATGGGACCTCCCAGCGGCAACTATCCCTAGGGTTACTGCAAGTTGCGTTCCTTCGTGTGTCGGAAAGCGTTTCGGAGTTTTCCCTGGCGGCGAAGAACATGGCCTTTCGGGAGACCGAGTGTTTCCAGAACATCAGAGGCGCGAAGTCTTACCCGGTTAACGTCTTCCGCCTTGCCGGGTAACGCGAAATACGAGGTTTGCTCGACGACGGTTCTAGCCGCTATGGGATCGCTCTGTCCGCCAGCCATCAGAGTCATCAGGCTACCAGCGACCGCAAACCTTGCGGATCGTCGCTGCGCTAATCCACATTCCGCGCTCATAAGGAGCCGATTTTCAAAACAAAAAAACCTCCTATGAAAGGAAAACCAAAAAACGCCCCCGCCCGAGGCGCGGTCCAGCCTCCCGTTGGTCGGCCCTGCGACGGCCCGGTCGCCGCCAGGACACCTTTACTTGACTCAAGGCGATCAATCAGTCAACATATAACTGTCCAGCGAAACGATGCTTCAATCTTGATCGACATCAGATCGGAATGAGCGATTTCCTTCGCCGGAATCCGCAGGCCGGACGCAGCCGGCCCGATATCCGGCCTGGCGATTGATTCGAATCGGGTCTTGTACGGCCATCCCACAATAGGCATCCGCCAAGACAGCGAAGTGTGGCCCGCGTTACGAAGCGCAGGTACACCCGCATAGTTTCAGGCAGCGCTGGCTTGGCACAAGCGTGTAGCGGTTATTACGGAGACACTAAGTGTTAGTGGCCAAACGAACCAAACCGGCGATAAGTGGTGGGATCTTCTTTCGCGGCCGCTGCGCGGATGGGTTCGAAACGGGCGCGCAGGAACGCCAGAAATGCCTCAGTGGCGGTGGCACCCGCAGGGGGCCTTCCCTGCATCCCGGACTGCAGCCAGCCGGTGGCGGACTGTTCTGCTACGGGATCGGGTGGCGTTGGATGCAAGATGGTCCCGAACCATCGCAGCATGGCGCGCAGACGGGGACGCATGGTAGGGCCGCCGTGGTCCGCGTCGCGGACCAGATGATACTCGTGCGACAGATCCAGATCCCAGAGGACACGATGTAGGAATTCTGCGCCATCGTGGGCGTTGAGGAAATCCCGGTCGGCGGCATCAATGTAAATTGCCAGGCGGGCGTCCCGCAGTCGGTGTGCATTGGTGCGCGCCAGGTTCGCGGGATTGTTCGACTCCCAGAGCCCAGGGTCCCGCAACGGACCGACCAACTGGAGGGGCCCGCCGGACGAATGATGGAGGCGGTTGCGCGGGCCGACATCAGATTCGCTAAGGCCAGGCTCGAGCATCGGCTGCATGGCCGCGACTCCCGCGAAAAGGTGGGGATGCGCGAAAGCCAATTTAAGCGCGCCGTACCCACCGCCGGAGATTCCAGCGATGACGGCGGCGTCGCCGATGTTATACGCCGAGCGGAGATAGGGAACGAAGCCGTCTGCCAGAAAGGAGTCCCAGCGAATGGGCCCGGCCGGGTCCTCCAGATAATAATCGAGTCCCGGTGTGGGCGTGGCGACGACCATATGGGGGACGGAACCCTCGGCCCAACAGTTGTCCAATAGCTCTTGGATGTCGTAGAGGGAATCGCGCGTGCCACCGGCGCCCAAGAGCAGAATACAGAGCGGCAACGGTTCCTCCCTGCCTGGCCGGAGGACGGCATAGGAAACCGGCGCGGGAAGGTGTTGTGACGAGATGTCATGGAGTGTGATGATGGAAGGCATAGTCTCTCAGCCGCGCTCATCTCGCTCTATCGTTTGGTCACGTGGGTAGTTCCTTCGGGCTTCCTGGTGTGCGGCCGTTCTAATCGACGCTAGCGGATTCGGCGAAATCTTCCATTTCTGCTGACGGATGGCGGCGGCAACGCTGGAAGCCATGTGCTCGGGCATGCCCACCACCTCCGTGACAAAGGTACGGAATTCGGGAGAATCGGCCGGCAAATTGCTAGCGACCTCAATTTCCTCGTGAAAGGGTGGCTTTCGGACGCTGCGGACTGGTAGTCGTAGACTCCGTGCCGTCGTGCAGGCGGGGTCGGTGGAATGACAGTGTGCTTCTCCAGGATGACGTAGCCTTCGACCATTTCGCCAACCTCGTGAACGAATTGCGAACGAATCGTTTTGGTCAGCACGGCGCTCCCTCTCGAAAACTGAGGGTAACACCATTCGAGTTTCGTCTTCGCCGCCCCACGTCTTGCCCGTCCCGTGGGTCTCCGCTACCGCAATCGTCGTCCGGTTTTTCAGCGTGATGTTCCGTTGGAAATGCCAGCCAAGTTGCGGTCGAGGCTGTTAAGTGCCAGAATATCTGCATGTCACGACACTCTGCCCGTTTGCGATGTAAGTTCACGACACTGGCCTTTGTGATCCTCGTGCTCTTTACATTTGACAGCCTAGCATACCAAGCGCAGGACACACGAAAATCGACGACTGACACAAACGAACTGATGCTAACAGCAGGCGAGGAGAAGGATTCCTACGACATCTACTCGCTGTTACTGAAAGCGGAAGTGCAAACGGATTGGAATCACACCTGGGTGATTAGTCCTCAAACGACTACGATGCCGGGTGACGAAGGCATGGTCTGCGTGATGCCGATAAAGGAGCAAGAGGCCGTCTATTTGCCGATAATCAACGACTACACGACGAGGAATAGGAAGAAGTTTCGCTTGGCCCGCAAGTTTGATCTGCCTTCATACGAAGTGCGTGGACCCGTTGCCGCTCCTCGGAATGCCAACGGAAATAGCAGTGCGATGTTTTACCTCTCTGCAATCGGCTTCAACCCAGATCGTACACGGGCCTTGGTCTATGTTGGTGTCGTCTGCGGGAGCCTGTGTGGTTCGGGGCGGTATCATTTCCTTGTCAGAAAGAACGGTCGTTGGGCCGATGATTCAGAGTACCGAGGGAGTTGGTGTCACTGGCAGTCGTGAACAGTGCCAGCACTCTATCCGTCTCGTTCGTCGCTGCGGCCCGACCTTACAGCGCCCTCGTTTCGGGCCGTTGCCGCTTTCTTTGTCGGTGACTTATGCCGGTTTTGCAGCAGCCCGTTTCGCAGCCCACCGCTTCTTCTGCGCCGCAATGATTCGCTTCATTCCCTCCGGGCTAATCTTGCGTTTTGCCTTCGGTGCCGGGGCTGGCGCTGCCGGTTCAGATTCGCCCTTGATTCTGGCCCATCTTGCCTTTTGAGCCAGCGCCATCCTTTTCTTGGAGGCCGCAGAGGATCCTTTGCGCTTCTTTGGACCGGCCTTCGGTGCGACGGCGGTTGGTTCAGCGGGGCCACTGGACAACATGGCACGGAGTTCGGCGATCTGTGCGTCGATCTGAGACTTTTTGTGTTCAAATCCGAGGATTGCTGCTTCGATAATTGTTGTATTTCATCGCGGAACAGGCGGGCTACTGTTGTGGTGCTCAGTTTCCAAAGAGCCCGATCTCCTTCACGGAATAATGGCGCTCAATCGCACCCGTCGTCGGCGCGGTCACCTCAGCAATCCACAGGTGGTCATGTCCGAGACGTGTAGCCAAATGCTCGCGTTCGTTACGTTCCCGCATCTCGGCAGCGCGCCGCCCGTACTCGCTGGACCACATCACCCCCTGTTGAAACACTTCGCGCATGATCGCAATTCCATTTCCGTCCCGGCACTCGGCGATGTTAGGTATTATCGTCGAGAGGCGTTCCGCGACCGACATACCTTCGAGGACGATATAATTACCGTTGTGAAGCGTGGCGGAAGCCGTCCCGTCCACAAAGGAGCGGATCGATGAAGCGAATCGTCAATGCGTTGCGGAGACTAGGATGGGAAAGCACGGCGTTCGCTATGGTTTCGTTGTGCGGCATGGCGACGACTGCCCTGCCTGCGCAGACTTTCACCACGATTTACAGCTTTGACCAGAATGTCACGGTCGGCAGCGCGCCCTACGCTGGGTTGGTCCAAGGGACCGATGGCAAATTCTACGGAACGACGTCCCGTGGCGGAACCAGCGGCTTAGGCACGGACTTCAGCATCACTTCGGGCGGCACGCTGACAACGTTGCATAGCTTTGACGACACGGACGGAAACAGTCCTGCGGCTGGGCTGATCCAGGGCTCCAACGGGGACTTCTATGGCACAACTTTCCAGGGCGGGGCCAATAGCGTTGGCACGGTCTTCAGCATCACCGCTGCTGGCGCGTTGGCGACTCTGCTCAGCTTCGACGGCGCAGACGGTTCCTACCCGCAAGCGGGCCTCGTCCAAGGGACCACTGGAAAATTCTACGGGACTGCATCCGGTGGCGGAGCCAACGGCATGGGCACCTTCTTCAGCATCACGGCCGGCGGCACTCTGACGACGCTTTACAGCTTCTGCTCGCAAACCAATTGCGCGGACGGCGCTAATCCCGTCGCGGGACTGGTCCAGGGCAGCGATGGGAAATTCTACGGGACGACGGACAGCGGCGGGGCTCACGCCGATGGCACGGTCTTCAGCATCACAACTGGCGGCGCGCTAGTAACTCTGCACGCGTTCCGCGGCACAGACGGGTCTGCCCCGCAGGCGGGGCTGGTCGAGGGCACCAATGGGAAGTTCTACGGGACCACTGACCGTGGTGGGGCCAAAGGTGCCGGGACGGTGTTCAGCATAACAACCGACGGCGTGCTGACGACGCTTTACAGCTTCTGCTCTAAGACCGGCTGCACGGACGGCGAGTATCCCGAAGCTGGCCTGACCCAGGGTACCGATGGAAACTTCTACGGGACAACCGCGGGCGCCGGCGCAAACTATGGCACAGTCTACAGCATCACCGAACGGGGCGCGCTCAGTACGCTTCACAACTTCGCGGGCTACCCAACGGAGGGTTCCTACGCCGCCGGAGCAATCCTCCAAGGGACCAATGGAAAGTTTTATGGGACGACCGCTGAGGGCGGTGCGTATGCTGGAGGCACGGTCTTCAGCCTTTCTATGGGTCTGGGGCCGTTTGTGGAAACACACCCTGCCTCCGGCAAGGTGGGAGCGGCCACCAAGATCCTGGGGACGGATCTGACCGGCGCGACCAGCGTGAGTTTTAACGGCACTGAGGCCGCCTTCACGGTCGTCTCGCCGACACTGATCACTACCACGGTGCCCCCGGCCGCCACCACCGGCACTGTCCAGGTGGTCACGCCAAACGGCACGCTTTCGAGCAACGTGCCCTTCCGGGTGCCATAAAAGGTCGCGCCTCTTGCCCGGCGGCAAGAGGTTGCCGTAAAGCTTTGGCGTTCCTGGCACTGAACGCCGGATTTCATGTTTTGCCCTTTCGCCGGCCGCCGGCATCTCGTTGCGCGAAGCGCCAGCCCGCGTTCCTGCGCTGCGTGCCGCGCCCATCGCGATGGCCGCATCGAGCAGCGGGACGGCGGGCGGTGAATCGTTCAACCGGGCACGACCGCCGGTGGCGCGAGCGCCACGCGCGACCACGGCTCGCACGCCTCCAGCGCAGGCGCGCCGGCGTGGTCATCGCGGCGAGCGGCGTAAAGCGCATGAAGGCTTGCTCTTTGGACGGCATCTCGCCGCCGATCGCATCGCCCATCCGCCCGCCGGCGGTCGGGGCGACGGACGAGCGACGGCTTGGTGCCGAACGGGCCGCTGGGCATCAGGCCCCCGGGTCGTAACTCTGTTTGATCAGTTCGTGTTGATCAGCGAGAAGCCAGGGCTGGTGGTGATCGCCCCCACCTTCGCAGTTACGGCGTAACCACCGGTCGTGCCGTTGGCCGTGAAGACGGGCGCGGTTCGACGATGGTGGGGAAGTGCTACGGCCTCCGCGCGGCGCGCATCCCCATCCGCCCGTGGTGGTCGCGGCGGCGGACGACGGGTGTGGCACCGGAACCGGCCGCTGGACGAACGGCGTACCGCGCGCGGCCTGCAGCTCCCACACCTCCAGCGCCAGTGGCACGAGCGTGGTCATCGCGTCGCGCGGGGCGCGCCGCAGCCGCACGAAACGCCACACCGGAAAGCCCCGTAGCGCCATTCACCGGCCCGGATGACGGTCCTGCCTGATATTCGCCGCTGCCGCCCGATGCCGCACGAGCGCACGGGCAACCCACCGTTCGCTCGAAACCCGTCTCGTGGACTTCTGCCTTCCACGGCGATGGCAGCACGCACATCACGTGGAGAGTGAAGCACATTTCCGCCAACCAGCGCAGCAAAAACCCCGGTTACGAGCGCCAAGCCAGATCTATCTGCTGAAGAGATCGATCAGCTGAGGCTGCACAGCGGAGTAATCCCCGATTACGTAACGTGGTTCACTGTTGGAGTTGCCATCCTGGGCACACTGTGTGCTATCTGTTTGCACGGTTGAACGGCGTGAGGTCGGGGTAGTTCCAGGTGGTATGGGCGTTTTTCGTGGGTTTGATGGCCCTGTTAAACAGAATTTTTGGGGAAGCCGTGCGAAGTGATCTCATCGCCTTGGACGATGCGTTAACAGCCTGGCCACGCTCGATTCCCGGCAGAGCCAATTGGTGGAGTTGCGCTACTTCGGCGGCTTATCGATCGAGGAGACTTCGGCGGCCATGGGGATTTCTTCCGCCACCGTCAAACGCGAATGGGCTACGGCCCGTGCCTGGTTGTACCAGGAGATGCAGCGGACTTCGCGGGTATGACGCCACAGCGATGGCAGGAGGTAAAACGCCTCCTGGCCGATGCCCTTGCTGGGGTTGTTGACGAACGTGTTGTATTGCGGCGAGGTGCGCCATAAAGGAAAGGTCTACGCCGGCGAGAGAGACCCGGGTGTGCCCCTTATGGAACCCGGAAAGGGACGTTGCTTGAGAGCGTTCCGCCCGGTGTTACCACCTCGACCGTACCAGTGGTTGCACCGACCGGTACTGTAGTCGTGACCAAGTATCTCGATACCACTGTGAACGCAGCCGCCGTGCCGTTAAAGGCGACGCTGGTCTCGCCGGTCAGATTGCTTCCCAGAATCTTGACGGGGAGTGCGCGCAGGCCTACATCCACAGCCAGCGGCAGCAGGGATGGACGGTGCTGCCCGAAGCATATGACGATGGCGGCTTCAGCGGTGCCAGGCTGCATGCCTTCTTGGGCCCTACTTTTTGGAAATCTCAGAAGTCGGCGTCCGGCGCGAACGCCAATGATGACAGGGCTCCGGGGGTGTCGTAGTGCTATCCATGCGTGCCAAGCTAGCGCCGACCACGCATGGCAGTACCAGCTATGCCAAAATGTTGGGAAAGGGACTGAAATGACTGGTATGCCGGGGAGCCGCCGCCGTACTCCACCCGCCGCGCGCGCGGCCCCTATGAGAAGGGGACTGAAATTCGAATCCGCTGGCTAACCCGGTTGTCACGGCTTGAAGAGATCGGACCGGGAGTCGCAGCATTTCCAGGTATCCGGCGGAGTCTACGGAATGACGGGCGGCGTTGGCGGAATTCGAGACTCGCTGGCGCAGTACGCGGCGTTCGACGCCGATGCTAACGCTTGAGTCCGCCGCAGCGCCGACACGGCGCTTTGCAGAAGATCCTTCATCGTAGTGCTCTCCTTATCCTATTGAGATTTAATGACGATGATAAGTCCGTCGCGAATCGGAAGCGATTGCGGACGAGCAGTAGACTCCGGCGCGTCCGCAATGGCATTAAGTCGCAGGTTTCGGGGCAGGTGCGAAACGATGGAACCGCCGGCGCGTCCCGTCGCTCCATGACCAACGTTCTCGCGGCTTGTTGCTAGTGACTCCCATGCCCTATCGGGCGGCGATTTCGGCAGGCGCTGCCACAACCGATTCGGCTGCGAGCGCGATGAGATCCGCCACGGCCTGGGGCTTAGACATGAAGGCCGCGTGGCTTGAAGCCACCGATCGGACCGTCGCGCCCATTCGCTTCGCCATGAATTCCTGGGCGGGCGGCGGAATCATCCGATCGTCGGTGCAGACCAGATACCAGGAAGGAATCGTTTTCCAGGCAGGCATTGTTTCCTCGCCAGTGAAGCCGGCCAGACTGAGCGGTTTCTGAACGGCAGCCATCAAGTACGCCTCGTCGTCGGTTGCGTCTGCCGCAAAGAAGCTGCGAAACTTCTCGCGATTGATCCACAGGTAGCCTTTGTCGTCAGCCTCAATCGCGGCCGAACCGGGAGAGGGCGGCCCCTGTTTGCTCAGCGAAGCGAGACTTTCGCCCGCGTCGAGCCCGAAGGCTGTGATATAGACAAGCCCTTTCACGTGGGACATGCCGGTCGCCGCGCCCGTGACGACGGCGCCACCATAGGAGTGGCCAACGAGAATGGTCGGTCCCCTCTGTGCGGATAGTAGCCGTTGCGTGACGGCAATGTCGTCCGCCAGCGAGGTCAACGGGATCTGAGCCGCTGCGACGTTGTAGCCCTTGGCCCTAAGAAGCAGTAGGACCTTACTCCAGCATGAGCCGTCGGCCCACGCGCCGTGGACTAAAAGAATGTTCGCGTTGTTTTTCATAGAATGCTCCTTCGTATGTTGAGTGGGTGAGGCACCCGGCATTAAGCGCCGGCTGCGGTGTCGAAAGCGGCATAATCTGTATTGTCTCAGATCAGGACGCGTGCGGCTATACTACGCTCCGCATCCCGCAATAAGTGGTCGAGCGCATATGCCGTCGGCTGGTTGTTCGATAGCGTCGCCATCGTTGACGATTGCCCCGTTGGCCGCCGCGCGGTTCTTGTCCGATATCGCCGCACAACGATCCCGTTTCGTCGCGGGCGGCGCAGGCGGGGAGGAAATTTGCGGAGCAGGTGAACCGACGACGCTTAACCCTGCATCCAGTCCAGGTCAACCTCAAAGGGTCCGAATGCCAGCCGCGCCGGCGGTTGAGATTGGGGAAACATGGGCAATCCTGACGACGGATTACAGTCTACCACCGACGTCCCCGGCCGGGGCGGTGCGAATGGCCCTGAGGCGCGGAGGTGAGTTCCAGAGTGGAGGCGAAGTGGAGGCAGCGTTCCTCCGGCGTGATCATGGGGAAGGCGGGGCGATGCATGTTGTCCTGGAGCCATGCTTTGAACCACGGCAGGAGACCGGCTTCGGCGCGCGCGGGCTTGCCCATTATCCACCGCCGGGGCAGACACCACGATGTTCCCCGTGGCGAGCTGCCACAGCTTGGCGCCGGTGCTAGCGTTCAGGGCAGGTGAATCGCCAAAGCAGACCATGTACCGGCCAGCGTTTGACGGGGGAAACTCGCGCGCCGAGGAAGTGGACGCGCGCACTGACCTGTTCAGCCTGGGCGCTGTGCTTTTTGAAATGGCCACCGGCCGGCAGGCTTTCGGCGAAGCTACGCCGGCATTGGTCTCCGACGGGCGATCGGCTGGCCAAATTCACTGGGCGACGGTGAAACCGTAAGTCGTCAATTCTCGCGAGCGGGTTCGCACACAATCGTCCCCCCAGCCATGTGACGGCATGTGGTTCCAGGTGGACATTTGAAGAAGACCCATTTTCCATGTGTGCACGTGTCGAAACCCTGCCCCTTACATCGAAAGGTCCCGTTCTTGCAGGTTACATCGTACGTCTGCCCCACCAGAAGGCTTGCGAGTACGCCTCCTGTAAGAACCTTGGCCGCGAGCCTCAGTGCGTTCCTGCGCTTAATTGGCGCGGCCATAATCTTGGCGAGTTCGTCCAGTATGATCATGCCGAAATCATAACACCAGCCGCCGGGCTCAATGATCCGGCCACCTGTTAACCAATGGGTTGTCCGTAACGAGACAAACGGAGAGCGGGAGCCGCCCCACCCTGGTGGGCGCCCCCAATTTACCCTCTCTGGTAAACGCTACGCCGTTAGTAGCGGGCTGAGCGCCGAAGCTGGTTTCGGGTAGCGCTGTGCCGAAGAATATCGATATGGTGGCACGCTTCTCGTCCTCGGAATCTGATCGCCTCTGGGGACCATGGCTGGACATTCCCGTGTGTTCGGTGTCTTTTCGCGCGCTCGCAACACGTTGGAACAGATCCTCTTTTTGGGATTTCTATCTGCCCTCGGCGGGATATTCTTATTCTTCTGAAAGCTATTCAGCGCGGTGAAAGCCCATTGGTGCCCGCGTACCACTATCGATTGATCGAACGGAGAGATGTGGGACGTGCAACGTTGAACCGACAGGTCTTTCCGTAAATCGGGATTGCATCACCCAACAACGAGAGCGACCAGATCGTTCAGATTTCCGCTGATTGCGTCGGGAATCACACCGAGTTCTTCAGGGGGCTGATTCTGTCGGTTGACCCAAAACGTCGGATAACCGAAAGTCTTCGCCCCTGCTGCATCCCATCCTGCGTATGCGGCGAAGAGAATTTGATCGGTTTTCAATCCAAAAACGTCGGGACCCAGCTGGTAGGCCCGTGGATCGGGCTTGTAGGCCCTTACTTGATCAGTGCTCAACACATGATCGAACAAATTCTCAAGTCGGGAGTTTCGAATTCCGGCTTCCAGCATGCCCGGAGTGAGGTTTGAAAGAAACGCAATGCGGATGCCGGCCTTTTTCAGGGAGCGGAGCGCGTCCGGAACATCCGGCCAGCAGCGAAGGTTGAGGTAAGCCTGCATCAGACGGGTATGTTTCTCGGGTGTAAGTTCCAGGCTGAGCGCTTTAGCGGCGAATATCAGGGCGTCATCGGTGACCTGCCGAAAATCGAGGTAGCGTTTCGAAAGTGTCCGGAGCCATGTGTATTCAAACTGCCTGTCGCGCCAGAGGTTGCCGAGTTCAACACCTTTCTCGGGATAGAGCTCGTTTACCAGAGCGAAAACAGGCCGCGGATCGAGAATGGGAAAGCCGTCGAAGGCAACGGCCTTGATGTTGCCGCGAAATCCGGCAGCCTGATCCGCGAAACTCTGAAGCGCTAATCCGGAAGCGGCCATCCGGGAAAGAAGTTGGCGGCGGCTTGGCGTCATGATTTTATCTCCACCACGAGTTTTCCCGCCGCTGTACCGTTCGTCAGCGCCTCATAGGCGAGTTCCGCCGAATTCAGGTCGAATTGGCGAGGGTCCATCCTCGGCGTAAGCTGGCCGACTTCCGCCAATCGCGTCGCTTCGCGTAGAATCTCGCCGTAATGCGCGCGCTGCGTTCCGGTGAGCAACGGGTGAAGGGTGAACACGCCGGAGTAGGTAGCTTCGCGAAAAGACAGTGGCGCGAGCGAATGGGTGCCCCATCCCAGGGCGCTCACAACATGGCCGAAATGCTTCACTGCCGCGAAGGAGGCATCCAGCGTCGCGCCTCCTACGGTGTCGACGACGAGATCGAACCCCTCGCCACGCCTGCCGGATTCGACATACTGCTCGGCAGTCTGCGTGCGGTAGTCGATCGGCGTAGCGCCCAAACCGGAGACGAAATCCTTATCGCGCTCGCTGGCCGTTGCCCAGACCACTCCGCCCAGCGCAAGCGCCAGTTGAACGGAAACATGACCCACCCCGCCGGCTCCGCCCTGCACCAGCACAGTCTGGCCAGCGCTGAGATGCGCGCGATCCACAATTCCCAGATACGAGGTGATGAAGGCGAGCGGGAGCGCGGCCGCTTCCCGCATCGTAAGATTCGATGGTTTCAGCGCGAGCAAATCGGCGTCGACCGCCGCGTATTGGGCGAGCGACCCCTGAATTCCACCTACGCCGCCCGTCATTCCGTAGACTTCGTCGGACACGTTGAAGGCCGAAACTCCCGGTCCGATCTCCTCGATAACACCGGCCATGTCGATTCCCAAAACAAGCGGCAGCGGATGCTTTGCATGCTCGGCGTTTCCCGCCCGGATTTTCGTGTCCAGTGGATTCAGGCCGCACGCCGCGATACGCACCAGCAACTCTCCCGCTGCCGGCTTCGGACGGGGGACCTCGGAAAGTTCTAGCGGGCCGTTGTAGCGATTGAGAATCAGCGCGTGCATCTCTACCATTCGCTTTTCGGGTAAGGCTGAGTCCACAGCGCAATCTGTAACTGGAGAGACTTCGTCCAGGCTCGGTGCATTTTTTCCACGTCTTCCGCCATGTGGCCCCTGGCGGAGAGATAGGGTTTGACGGTTTCGTTCATCACCGCAATGAAGGCGATAATGTCGCGCAAGGGAATATACGGAGTGGAGTCGACTCCATCGGTCGCATTCTTTTTCACGCTCGTGTGCCGCAACGCTATTTCGTGCTGGTAATTGAGCCAATCCTGATCGTAGGGACGAAAGCATGTATCGAGAACCCACTGCTCGAAACGCAGGCCGCTTTTCGTCTGGTAGTCGGGAATCAGCGCGCCGCCGGGAGTGCGGCTGTGGCGAATGAGGTTCGGGATACTTCCGACGATTTCGCGGCGCCAGTGATCGACCAGCGGCCTCGTCTGATCCGCAAGCACCTCACCCGCCATGTGGCGATAGCGTTCGTCTTCGCTCGGTCCAGCCGACACTGATCTTGAGGTTTTCCAGGTCCCGCAAAGAGACGGGGGACGCGCCGGCGGCTCCATACGTGTATCCGCTGATTTCTTCGGCGACCTTCTTCATTTGGGCGGCACCGATGAGAACAGAACCACCAGGCCTTCGAGGAGAGTGGGATGCGTAAGAACGGCGTCGCGCACGGCCGTATACGGAAGACCTGCAATCATCGCAATCTGAATCGCGCCCATAATTTCTCCGCCATCCACACCGAAGACTGTGAACCCCAAAATCCGATCGCTGGTGGTATCGATCAGCGCTTTCATAAACCCGCGTGTTTCGGACAGGGTGCGCGTTCGCAGATCGGCGGCCATCGGAATTTTGGCCAGCCGATAGGGCGTTCCACTCGCTTTGGCTTCGGTCTCGCTCAACCCGATGCGCGCCAGTTCGGGGTCCGTGAATAAGCAAAAAGGAACCTGGCGCCCCGTGGTAACGCGATTGACTCCCGCGAGATTGTCTCTGATGATTCGGAAGTCGTCGAAGGCGATGTGCGTGAATTGCGGACTGCCCGCGCATTCGCCGACGGCCCAAACATCAGGCGCGGTCGTTTCGAGGCGTTCGTTGACCCTGATATATCCCGACTCTGTAAGCTCGACCCCCGCGAGATCGAGACCTATGCCGCCCGTATTCGGAGTGCGTCCAGTGGCCACGAGGATATCCGTGCCTTCGATAACGCTGTTCGAATCGCCCTGCGCGACGTTAAGCTTCACCGATCGCCCGGAAATTCCTTCCACACGCGAGACCCTGGCATTCATGACAAGCTCGATGCCTTCATCATCGCAGAGTTGCCTCAGACCTGCGGATACATCTTCGTCTTCGTGATTCGCCAGCCGTTCGTTCCGATCGATAACTGTTACGGAACTGCCGAATCGGCGCATCGCCTGTGCAAGTTCCAGACCGATATAGCCACCCCCGAGGACGATGAGATGCTTCGGCAGGTAGTCGAGTTCGAGCGCTTCAACGTGGGTTAAAGGGTTCGACTGGCGGAGGCCGGGAATGTCCGGGATCGTGGCGCGAGTGCCGGCGCCGATCACGATTTTGTCGCCCTGAATGACGCATGTACCTCCTTCGTTCAAGGACACCTCAAGCGTCTTAGGTCCGGTGAATCTCGCGGAGCCCATAATCAGTTCCGTGCCGCTATTTTTGAAGTTGGCGACGTGGATGTCGACAAGACCCGCGACCATCTTGCGCTTGCGCTCGCGCACTGCGGACATATCGATTCGAAACCCTTCTTTGGTAATTCCGAACTCTTCGCTTCTTTGGAAATAAGAAGCCACCTTCGCGCTGTGGATGACGTTCTTGCTGGGCAGGCAGGCGATATTGGGGCACGAGCCGCCGATATACTTCTGTTCGATCGCGGCAACTCTCTTGCCCTGCCGGGCAAGTGTCCAGGCGAGGAACTTCGAACCCTCGCCCGTGCCTATAATCACGATTTCGTACTGTTGTTTTTCCATTTCCGCGATTTGGGCTTACGAACCCTGACCGAGCGCTTTCTGAAGAAACTCCCGCATGGCGGAAGCGACCTCTTCCAGGTGTGTTTCGAGCGCGAAATGTCCGGTTTCCAGGAATTGAACCGTCGCGTTGGGGTTGTCTCTCAGGAATGCCTCCGCGCCGGGAGGAATGAAGTACGGATCAAACTTGCCCCAGATGGCCATCAGCGGCGGCTGCACCGATTGAAAGTACTCATGAAACTTCGCGTACAACTTCACGTTCTTGGCGTAATCGAGAAAAAGATCGAGCTGTATGTCGACGTTGCCGGGACGCGCCAGCAAGGCGGCGTCGAGGGTGTAGCCCTCGGGTTTGATGAGTTCCGGATCGGGAATTCCGACGGAATATTCATGGCGCAGTCCTTCGAGGTTCAGGCCGGCGCGAATAGCATTCCGATGCTCCAGGGTAGGTTCGCGCCAGTAGCGCTGGATGGGTTGCCACGCGTTGCCGAGGCCCTCCTCATATGCGTTGCCGTTTTGCGAAACGATCGCCGTCACTCGCTCGGGACGCTGCATGGCCACGCGCAGACCGACGGGCGCCCCGTAATCGAAAATGTACATGGCGTAGCTGGTGAGATTGAGCGCATCGGTGAACGCCAGCAGCGTTTTTGCGAGCGAATCGAAGGTGTAGTTATATGCGCGCCCGTCGGGAACGGCGGTGAACCCAAAGCCGGGGAAATCGGGCGCAATGACGCGGTATCTATCGGCGAGGCGGGGGATCAGCTCTCTGTACTGAAACGAAGATGTCGGGAACCCATGCAACAGCAGGACGACCTGGGCGTCCGGAGGTCCTGCCTGGCGATAAAAAACCGTGACTCCGTCCGCTACGATGCGATGAATGGAGGTAACCGGAATCGACGGATTTTCAAACATGGCGCGCTTGTGAAACCAATTGTAGCAAGATGGTTGAAATTCGCGATTCACACCACCGTTTGAATCATTCCGGCAGTCGCGCGGGAGTGAGACTCAGTATAACAGAACTTCGCAACTCGGCCACACCGGCCTCCGGGCGCTCTTCGTGAAGACCCTGGCCCGCGAAGCGTCTGTACTCATTTGGCTCTCCCGCGCCGGCGATCCGCACGAATTCAACCGAAACCGGCGCATCGGGTATGCGGCCTCCGAACCAATGAGGATCGTCGCGTTGGTTCCAGGTAACCAGCGCCAACACCGCTCCTGCGCGATATGGGGGCGCCTTCGCCACGTCATTGCCATAAAGCGTTGCAGTCGTGAAGTTTTGGGGATCTACGTACATTGTCATTGCTCGCCAGGCGAGCGGCTGATGAGGCAGGCTTGTCGGCAATGCGGCGGCTTTATTGTTTACCGCGTCTTCGTGGGCGATTTTGGCGCCGGTGATGGGCAGCGTGTACACATAGTCATTGCCCCGCATGGGCTGGTGACAGCCCGTGCATTCGTCTACGAAGGCCGAGTCGCTGCCGTAGGGCTTCAAATCCAGACCGCGCCAGCGGCCCCAGCCCCAGCCTTCCGCGCCTTTGTAGCGACTGGCGTCTTTCACCATCAGCTCGACCTGTACGAATTTTCCAGGATGCACCAACCCATCGGAGCCGGATTCCTGTTGCCACGCGACTTTCGCGAAGCGGGTGCCATCCGGCCAGGGCGAAATGGCTCCCGACTCGGCCGCCTTCACGGCAATGTCGTTGCCGAAGACGAATCGGAAGGTATTGTTGTCGCCGCGATCGGTTGTGCTGAGTAGTCTCCAGCTTACGAAGTTCTGATCGAACGGAAACCCGTTGAACTCCGGTGGAACCCTCGAGAGAGGAACTGGCGCAGGAATGGGATCGCTGCCTGAGGGCGCGCCGGGCGTAGGGTTCGGGGGCGAGGACCATGGCGCGAGCTGGGCTTTCATTCTCGACAATTCCTCCGGCTTCACCCGCGCTTCGGGATGCAGCTTGAGGAAGTCCGGAAGCGGCATCGCTCCCAGCTGGATCATATTTACAGCTTCGTAAAGGGCTGCTTTCTGGGCCGCCTCGGGCTTCGCTCCCAGTCTCGAAAAATTCAGGTGCTCGCGCGCGGTCAGAATGTCGTATCGGACGAGCCAGTATGCGGGCACGATCTGATCGAACCAGGAAAGCCGCCGCTCATCCGAGTGGCAACTGTAGCAATCGCGGTCAAGGATGTTTTTCAAGTCGGCAGAGGCTTGTACCTCGGCAGCCGCCGGGCTGGCCGGTATGGTGGGCCGAACCACCTGCAGCAATGCGAAAACAACCGCTCCCCCAACCACCAACTTTTTTAGCATTCGTAATCCGTAGAAGCGGATAAGAACCGCCATTTCTCTGTTTCCTTCTCGACGAGCGCATTTTTTTCTCCAATGCGCCGCAACGTGTCCGCGGTGATCACTCAAACTTCCGGGCCATTGGCGCGCCCCTCCTGTTTCATTGTGGCTCAGATCGTGGGCGCCCCACGCGTTGCTGTTTCTTCGGCCCCCCGGAATCCGCAGATGCACGCAGGTGCACGTAAATTGAAATTATCAGGCCCCCGGCGATTATCTGAGGCGCTGCGCGAAGATCCGCATGTCGCGCTCGCCTATTCCGGCCTTGCCGACTGCTATGGAGTGGGCTGGTGGGCCAAACCGAACATACCCGTAGCGGAGCGGTACGCCCGGAAGGCGCTGGCGCTGGAGCCAACCGACAACTGATGCTCCCCGGCCAAAGTTGACTGTCCGGCCCTTCCTGAGCCATGCATGTCTCAGCGCGCACCATAAATGCCGGTTCCGTCAGGCGAACGCTGCTGCGCACAGGAGACGTGATGAAATTCAGAATGATCTTTTTTGGGCGCCGAGCGGAAGCCCTGGACGAAGACAGAAAGGTCGCGGCCCTGGCGCATCTTCCGGTGCGGCCACGCGAACTGGATGAGATGGCCACCGCCTTTGCCAGAGCGGGCCTACACGCCGCGCTTGTGAAGTCCGCCGCGTTCGAAGAGGAACGCTACCATCCAGGCGATTCGACGTGGGAGAACGCTGGGGTGAGGTCCGCGCAGGAACCGCAGATGGACGAAACAGAAAGGTCGCGGCCCTGGCGCATCTTCCGGTGCGGCCACGCGAACTGGATGAGATGGCCACCGCCTTTGCCAGAGCGGGCCTACACGCCGCGCTTGTGAAGTCCGCCGCGTTCGAAGAGGAACGCTACCATCCAGGCGATTCGACGTGGGAGAACGCTGGGGTGAAGTCCGCGCAGGATCCGCAGATGCACGCAGGTGCACGTGAATTGAAATTATCAGGCCCCCGGCGATTATCTGCAAGCCTATCTGTATCAATCGGTTAGCTGGCTTTAGCGCGTTCGACCGTATTTAATGGCCTTGCATCTGCGCGGCACCACGCTTACCCTCTCTCGACCGCGGTTACCACCCTCCCTCGAAACCCGACAAACCTGACAAACCCGACAACTGATGCTCTCCGGCCAAGTTGACTGTCCGGCCCTTCCTGAGCCATGCATGTCTCAGCGCGCACCATAATGCCGGTTCCGTCAGGCGAACGCTGCTGCGCACAGGAGACGTGATGAAATTCAGAATGATCTTTTTGGGCGCCGAGCAGGATCCAGATGGCGGGACGGTGCCAGAGTTGGACGCTGACATACCCGTCAACGAATCATCGTTGCGCTGCTACGAGTACAGCGGGACGCACATGGTCCGCCGGGATCAGTTGGCCAACGGCCGGGTGAGGCGCACTCCGGTGGCTAACTTCAGGGCCCGGATCGTGAGTGATATCATCCGCGACGATGGCGCCCAACAGCAACGCGAATTTGGTGTGGAAGCCGAATTGGGGGGGAGCCGCCAAGTCTTTGCCCTGCCGGCAGCGGAGTTCGGCCGGATGGGCTGGGTGCTCGAAAGGCTGGGACCACGGGCCATCATCTATCCGGGACAGCAACAGCATGTGCGCGCTGCCATGCAGTCCTTATCCGGGGCGATTCATCAGGAACACATCTACGCGCATCTGGGCTGGCGCCGACACGGCTCACAATGGGTGTACCTGCATGCCGGAGGCGCGCTGGGAGTCGGCGGACCGGTCAATGGATTGCAAGTACAACCGCCGGCCGCTCTGCAGCATTACCAGTTGCGTGTGCCCGCCAATCATGAGCAGTTGACGACAGCCGTGCGAGCCAGCTTGCAGATACTCTTGGCCGCGCCCGACCGGATCAGCTTTCCCCTGCTGGCGAGCGTGTATCGGGCAGCCCTGGGCGCGTCACGTTTCAGTCTGTTCTTAAGCGGTCCCAGCGGGGTCTTTAAGACCGCCCTCGCGGCGCTGGCACAGCAACACTTCGGCGCAGCCATGGATGCCAGCGGTCTGCCAGCCAACTTCGCCTCCACGGCGAATGCCTTGGAACGGCTGGCTTACGCCGCCAAAGATGCGTTGCTGGTGGTGGACGACTTCGCTCCCGCCGGCGGCGTGGGTGACGGACTGTTAGAGAGCGTTACGGAACGCTTGTTCCGCGGCGTGGGAAATGCACAGGCACGCAGCCGTCTGGGAGGAGACGGACGACTCCAGACGCAGCAAGCCCCGCGCGGGCTGGTGCTGGGAACCGGAGAAGCGGTGCCGCCGGGACAAAGTATCCGCGCCCGGCTGCTGATTGTTGAGATCGACGCCGGCGCGGTTCGACGGACGGCATTGAACGCCGGCCAGAGTGCCGGGCGTGAAGGTCTCCTGGCAGCAGCGATGGGGGCCTTCGTGGTGTGGCTCGCGGGTTCCTATGAGGCCATGCAGAACCAACTGCAGCAGCGCGTGCAGGATCTGCGCAGTCAGGGGCACGGGATGGCGGGACATGCACGGACACCGGCAGCGATAGCGGAACTGCGGGCTGGCTGGGGGATCTTCCTGGACTTCGCCGAGGAAAAGGGGGCCATCGGGGGGCTTGAAAGAGCGGAGTTGGAGGAGCGCGCCAGACAGGCGCTGGTCGAACTTGCCGAGCGGCAAGCAAAATATCAGACGGCTGGCGATCCGACAGTGCGGTTTACGGGCCTGTTGAAGACCGCCCTGGCAACCGGCCAGGCGTATGTGGCGGACCGGCAAGGCAAGGCGCCAACCGAGGCCGCCGGCTGGGGCTGGCAGCGAACCGGTTCTGGCCGTGGGTGGAAGCCACGGGGCCGCTGCATCGGTTGGGTGGTGAACGGTGACTTATACCTGGAGCCCAGCGCCAGCTATCAAGTCGTGCAGGAGATAGCTGGTACGGAGAGCCTAGCGGTGAGCGAGGCGGCCCTGCGGCGCAGGCTGTGGGAACGAGGGCTATTGGCGAGCAGAGATACAGCACGCCAGGTGCTGCTGGTGCGGCGGATCTTGGCTGGCGCTGCCAGGAAAGTGCTGCATTTGCGCGCGAGCCATCTGCTAGCAAGGTCGGCATAGAGTTGGCGGAAACGGGCTGACAGCCCGGTTCGCGAAATAGGGCATTTTCGGAGAATCGAGTCTACATGTCCACCGCCTGATCGCTGCCGGCGACGGGGATCTCCGGGATTCCCGCGCCGGCGTGGGGACCAAGCAAGCAGCAGCGAATCAATTCAACCAGTCGGCCCCCGTCCGGCTGAATCGCACTGGTGGATCGCCGAATCAGATCCAGTTGCGTCGCCTGCTCGGGGCTGATGTTCACACCGCGGGCCGCGACGACAAGTAAATTGAGCAGATCGCTGCGGCCGGGGATGCTCGCGGTGCTGCCGTCTGGCATGATTAGAAACGTGGGCACGACGATAAACCGCCTCTCAAGTGCCGCGAGTCGTCAACGTAGGTTCAAGTTGCCTCCCTTTCATAATTCGTCCGCGAGCTTTGATACCTCCGCGGCCTGGTCAGGCTTGGCGGCGATATCGTTTTCAATTCTGCAAGTGCCAGCCCGGCTCTCTGGCACGCAGCCTCCGTTGCGGTGTTGAGTGCTTTCACAGCCGCAAGTTCCGAACTTGTCAGGCTCCGCCCTTCAAGCACTGCTCTTCTGGCCTCTATTAGGCACTGCAGTTGATCGGCGGACAGATGCCGCAACGCATCTTGCCGGATGAGCCGGCGCCGGTCGTCACTAAACCGTTTGGTCTGTTGGCAGCCGGCCTCCAGACGTTCCAATCGTCTGCTCAAAGAGGTCATGGCAGCCTGTCGTCCTCGGGAAATGCATCGTTGGGGACAACGTCCTCCGCGCCGGATGGTGCGGGCCCCGGCCTCTCCTCCCATTCGCACCATTCTAAGCGGGGCGATATGGTTGGCTCTCGACTCAATAGTACGATGTGCCGCTCCCCTTCGTAATTGCGAAGCGTATTCAGCCAGCCATAGGAAATCACACCCACCTGCTTGACTGCCAGGATCGTCTCCAGCCTGTCGAGTCGTGTCAAGAGTTGGCGTTTCATCTCAACCTGGGTGGCAGGACATCAGCCCCGTCCACTATCACGGCTTTTCCAAGGTAATCTTGGCCGCGGAAAACGCTATGCTGCTGGTGCTTGCGCCTGACTGGTATACGAGCTCGATCACGTTGCTCTGACCGGCAGTTATTGTGGCCGAGTTGAGTATCGCAACCTTGCACGTGCCCGACAACGCGCCGGACGTCGTGGCGCAAACCGTCAGGGCGCCCGACACAACGCTTGGGAACACGGTTATCGTGCCTCTGACCCATAGAGGACTTCCGGAAACGCTGGCAGCCGCGGCTGGCGCATTCGAGACAATCGTGTTGCCGGACAACGAGCCAGCGCCGATCTCGATGGAGAAAGTGTCGTTGCCCGGACTGGTACTCGTCGTTTCGGAGCCCCACGCTTCGATGGTGTACGTGGTCCCGGTCGCGAACGTTCCGCTCGGGACAGAGTACCCGATAACCTGCGTGGCAGTGTTGGAGATTGCCCCGGTAGCCGCAGTCAAAACCGCCACCACTCCAGCGGGTCCGCCAGCGGCCGGCGTTGGCAGGCGGCCGTAGCCCAACGAGCCCGCAGTGATGTTCGAAGCGTTTGTCGCATCAGTCGAGCAGGAGTTGGCAGCATTACTTAAGTCCGCGCACGCCGGTTGCTGGGGCGATGGTGCCGCCGTGGACCCGGTGTTGTTTCCAAACCAAGTGTGGGCAGCAAAGTTCGTGCTGGTGCCAAGGCCCCCCTGATTGAAGGGCAGTGCGGCGCTTAAGTGCGTGGATGTCACTTGGTTGAGACTGTTGATATCTGTGCCGATGAGCGCCAGTGTGCCGCCACCGATGGGAAAGTTCCAAGTTGACGAGGATGGGATGGCGAACGTTGGGTTGAAGGCTCCGGTAAAGGTCAGGTTTCCGCTGAGCGTTGCCGTGAAGGATCCGTTGTTGACGCCGGTCCCGCCATAGGCGCCAGCGACCACCGAACCGCTCCAAGTGCCGCCCGTTATGGTCCCCATCGAAGACAACGGCAGTTCTGCTGAGGTCAGAGAGCACGGCGCGAAGGAGGCGGTGAACCCGCACGTGCCGATGACCTGGTGGGAGGCCTGCCCGGTCGTGGCTGTGAGGTTCAGATTGCCGGTCGTGATCGCGCACGACAACCAGTTGGCGCCGGTCGCCGAGCAGGATGACACGCCGCCTCCGCTCCCCGTCTGCTGCGTCCACGTATTGGCCGATGTGCAGATATACAACTGCTCGGTGCTGGTGGCGTCCGTAGCGATAAACGGATCACCGACATTGCACGTCGCCGGCAAGCTGGCCGTCGCACCACGCGGGAAGTTCAAAGTAATGAGGTTCCCCCACTTGTTCGGTGACCAGCATTCATAAACATGGCCGTCTGTGCTGGCGATAAAGAACTCCCACATTTGGCACGTTCCGGGCGTCTGTTGATCCACGCGGATCGGGAACGTCTGAGAGTAGTTGCGATTATCCTGCGTCTGCGCCCATTCGGCGGTTGCCAACAAGACCAGAAGTGGAATCAGCTTATGCATGGGACCTCCATTTCACTTTGCGTTCTTCGTCTCTTCGACTGTGTTGGTTACGGCGGTTGCCGCAGAGCCAGAGGTCGTTCGGCCGGGACACCGGATTCTCTGGCACCGGCGGCGCCATGTCGGCTTGTTCGTCGTTGTCCGGAAGCGTCAGGAGATCTTCTAGTTCTTTCGGATCGAATCCAGTCAGTTCCAGATTGAAATCGGCCGCCGCGAGTTCCTGTAGCTCCAACGAGAGCAGTTCATCGTCGAACTCCGCCCAGGTAGCCGACCGGTTCACGAGAATGCGGAACGCCTTCACTTGGGCGTCGGTCCACTCATCGCAGAGTATTACCGGGATGCCGGTGATGTCGCCGCCGGGCCATGATCCCAACTTGCGCATGGCTTTCAAACGCAAATGCCCGTCCACTACGGTCCCGTCGCTGCGGGCGAGCACCGGGATTTTGCAGCCGAACTCCCTGATGCTGCCACACATGCGATCAACCGCGGGATCGTTCTTGCGGGGGTTGCGGATGTAAAAAACGAAGCGGTCGATGTGCCAGATTTGAATTTGCGGGGTGGGGGAGTCGGTCATCCGCGCCCTCCCCCCAGAATGGGAATCTTGGACTGTGGTGTAAGCTGATCGCGCGGCGGAAACTCGATCCGCTGCGCCATCTCTTCGGTAAACGTCATATTGACCTCCTCTACCATGTGCGATTGAAGTTGAATGGCCAGTGAACGAGACAGGGGACACGGGCGCGCAGATGATGTCGGTGGCGGTGCAAGATTTTTGGTCAGGTCGAAGATACGCTCGCGGGACCGCCAACGGCACTGTCAGGGAAGAGCCGAACGTGTTCGCAAGGCACTGGATGCGGAACGACGGGGTTGAAGTCGTCGCCGGCGTGGAACTGGCTGGCGCGTTTCCGAATGCTTGACCTACTACAGGATATGATCGGACCGTCTGGCCGGCCAACGGCGAGGCGGCGAAGGCGAAAACAAAGAGCACTCTCGCGGATACCTGACCGTTGTAGCGCCGTCCGGGATTGTTTCGGTGCTTGATGCGCTGCGCCGCTGCCTGCGAAAACATACCTCAGCCTCCCTGATTGGGTGTGAGGGATCTTCCGCAAGTTGCGCCCGTGGCGCCGGCCTGGCGAACCGAGCCTTCTAATGCGATGATAAACGGTTCAAACTAGTTTGTCCAGACCGCTTGGGCGACCGGCAGTGGAGGAAGGGTTGTGTGGAATAAATATTCACTTCTTCGTGGCGGCTGCGATGATTGCATCGGCCAGCTTGTTCGCCATGAAGATTAGCATAGCCACGGCGATGGTTCCCACGACGCCGGCGGCGTAGATAATGTGGCTGAGGCGGCTGACCTTTTTACAGGTTTCACGGGACTCCGTCGTTAGGGTATCGACGGCTTGTTCCACTTTCCCAAGCGTCCTCTGCATACCCATGACGTCCGCAACCATATGCCGAGCGCAAGGCCCCTATCCTTCGATATTTACGCGTTCCTGCACACTCCAAACGTGATCAGTAATCCCCGCTCCATCGCTGGCGTGACCCAAGGCGCTGCGGTACTTGCAAAAGTTGTACCACGCGCAGTGCAGCGCGATCGCGCGGCCAGGTGATTCTACAGCTTCTTGCAGTACCAATTGCCTGATTTCCGATCACGGTGATCCCGTCAACTGCGACTCCAGGACAACTCTGCGCGGCAGGCCAGCCCGGACCTCAATAATCTGGATCATTCCGTTCCTAACCTGATCGAGCCGGGCCATGAGCCTACGGACGTCATCGCGGAGCTCGAAATCGGCCAGCCCCAACTCCGGCCTGGGTCCATCATCTCGATAGAGCTTCGCATCAATCACCACCACGGGGGCCAGTTCGAAGATTGGATCGCCATCCCGCACAACGACCCCTTGGATTTGGCCGTAGTTCACCGTTTGGCACATTCGGACGAGCTTCTGCCGTGGCGGTGAGAGCTCCGAAAATCGCAAGAGCTTGGTTGTCATCTGGTTCCTCGCGTCGATCTGGGCTGCTCTAGGACGCCTCGCTCGGCCGCGCTACAGGAGCATTGCAAGGCGGACAGCAGCCCTCACAAAACTTACCCGGTACAAGCCGAGTGGGGACGTGGAGGCGCGCCGTTTCCGCGCCGCATTTCGACCATTGCCGGAGAATCGCGTCTTGAAGCAATCCGCTGGTCAGGGCTGGTCGCCTAAATGTGTCGTTTCATTGCCGGCCGCCGTCGCGCCGCTCGGGATTCCCTGCTCTTCCTCAGCGTGCCCAACGAGCCAGCTCTAACGTCATAACCTACTGCCCCATTCGCCGCCGTTCTAAGGGGCGCGGCTCCCGTCTTGCGCCGTCTAAGCGCACCGCACCGGCGCCCTTCCGCATTAATCCGACCAGCCCGGCGTCGGCTGCCGGCGGGCGAGCGGCGGCTTTTTTGTGGCCCCGACAAAACGCAGCGAGCGGGAGGGATCGGGGCAGGTGGTGAAGGGTTGTGGAGGGTTTTTTTCAAAACTTTCTTCATACGCGTACGTATAGGAAGTTTTGAAGAAAACCCTCCACAACTATCCACCGTGGCCCTCATCCGAGGTTTTCAGCCCCAGGCCCAGGTAGACAATCCCACGCTTCGTGTCCTCTTTCTGGAAGCCGCTGCCACCCAGTTTCAGACCGAATGCAGTCGCTGTCATGACTACCCTTTCTCCGCTGGCTTCCGCCCAGCCTTTATACTCCGCGTAAAGTGCTGATGCTTGGGCGCGGCAATTCTCAGCCTGGACGCAACGATCCTCAACAAAACGACCGATCTGATCGACTTCCGAGCGCCATTGGTCGCGAGCAGCATCCACCTCTGCAGGCCTACACAGCCCGGACTCGTGCCACAGTTGCGCCCCGGCGACGGCCCAAGCAAGTATGCCCTCCGCCTCGCGGAGCAGTTTCGCCGGCATGTCGCGGTCGATCTTGGTGATCTTCACCAAGAACGGAATGGGATGCAGCCGGTTGAACATCGCGCGGTCGTCCGCGTCGCGGATGGTCGGTTTCCTGTTGGTGTCGATCCACAACTTGTGCGTCTCCGGAAACTCGATGGGATTTTCGTACTTACGCACCGCCTTGATCTTGCCCATGCCCTGCGTGATGCGCTTGAGCTTGCCCTGTGCGAGGCGTTGTCCCTCTTCGGTTTCGGATGTCTGAACAAAACGGGCGCCGCGGAGATCGGCAAGGTCCGCCTGCGTGTTGTTGGACTCCTGGCGCACCATCAGGGTGTCGACCTGAAGGAGCACAGCGTACTCCTCCACCAGTTGGCGAAACGTGCTGAGCATGGTGCTCTTGCCGTTGTCGCCGGCGCCGAAGAGGACGAACACGGCCTTTTCGATGGTGCATCCGGTGAGTGAGTAGCCGAGGGCTCGCTGCAGATAGTCCGTGAGCCGCCCCGCGCGTGCCAGTTCGCCCACGCTGGCGTCCGGGCCACCTCCCATGATTTGGTCAAGGAAGGCACGCCATAGGTCACACGGCGCGTCCGGGCGATATTCGTAGTGAATCAGTTTGGTAATCAGGTCTTGCCGTTGATGCGGCCGCAGCACGGAAGCGCGGAGATCCACGGTGCCATGCAGGAAATTCAGCAGGTAAGGATCAGTGTCAAGTTCTGCCGGACGCACGTAGATTTCGGACTCTGCCATGGAGAGCATGCTGGTGATGCGACGTACATCGAGAGAACTGCGGGCAAACTTTTCGGCTTTCTCGCCAGCGCCCTTATCTATCGTCTGCCGGAGGAATTCGAGCATGGCCTGCTTGGCGAGCCGTCGCGCCTGATCGGTATCATCAACGGCCCATCGCGTGCCGTCCCACACCAGCCACTTCTTGAACGCGTGACAATACCGGAGATCCTCTCCATACATGGCGATCAAGCGGCAGGCGTTGCCATGATCGTTATACAGGTGATCCGTTAGGCCAGCGGTCTCAGTGGACGTTCGGGTTTTCGCCGAGTGCCGCTTCGCCATGGAATTTGGATTGTCGTTGTTGTCATCCACATGTTCCTGAGCGAACGCGTCAATCTCCGGCTCCGCCACGATTTCGCGTTTCACTGAGACACCCCTTCGCCATCAAGTTGTGCAATGAGTTGCAACTCGCCATGGCCGTGCGCGAACCACTCCGTGACATCCTTTCCATCGTCTAGTTCAAGAATTACCAGGCGCTCTACGTTGCCCAGTAAGGCGCGAGCAATGCGGGCTACCCGTTTGCGTCCAGGCATATCGTTGTCGGGAATCAGGATTACCTCACGACCGCGAAGCGCCTCCGTGTACTGCGGTAGCCACGGCGCCTCGGCTCCTCCGGCGTTCGTGGTAGCGACAAAGCCATAGTCACGCAGGGTTTCAACATCTCGTTCTCCCTCGACGCAGAAGACGATGGGCGCTTCGAGGACTTCCGTCAGACGGTACAGGACCTGGCGCGGACCTTTTCGCTTAATCCAGCCGCCATACCCGTCTGGCCGCCGTTGAAAGAAACCTTTCGGCTCGGTACGAACCACCTGATAGAGCAGCCGCCCGATTTCGTCCCGATAGTCGTAGGTTGCGATAATCACGCGGTCATGCCCCCGTTCGTGCTCCGGCCAGAGTCCTTTCGCTTTGAGCGCACCGATGACCGCGTCTTGCGGACAGCCCGCGTGGCACTTCACCAGGACCCGGCCGTCGTCCGCGTCCTTCAGGCTGAGCGACGGGTTATGGTCGTCGTGGGCTGGACAGCGCGCCACCCACCCCGACGGCTGTTTGCGACCGTGGAGGTGGCGCGCTATTTCTGCGGCGTTCATTTACTTCACCTCACTGTGGGATTTCATCTTCGTGTCCCCTGGAAAGCAAAAGGGCGCCGCTGGCAACGGCGCCCTTTTGCATCGAAATGTGAATCGCTGTTCTACCTTGGCCAGGTTCCCAATCCGCCAAGCCGGCTCACCCAATCATCGGATCGAGAAGCGGGGCAGGTTTTGGGCCCGTGCGCTGGCACCGGCAGCAACCGTGCGCTACGGTCTACTAACTAGCTGAGCGCAGGGAACTTGTGTGCAATTTGTGTGCAGATAGCGCCGAACGTTCCGCTATCTCCGCTAATTTCACTAAGCCTCCCACTGAAAACACAACTACATAGGCATTCGCC
>CAVPVD010000005.1:0-872483 GCA_963709155.1 Bryobacterales bacterium
GGGGTTCGATCCTTTATATTGGTTTTTACCATCAGCCGCGGTATGGGCGTCCGGCGCTGGCGCTGGATTTGATGGAGCCGTTCCGGCCGCTGATTGTGGACTCGGCGGTGCTGACGGGGATCAATACGGGGATGGTGACGGAGCGGGATTTCGTGCGGGTGGGCGGGTCGGTGGCGCTGACGGCTGGGGGGAGGAAGGCATTTTTCCGGGCGTATGAGTTGAGGATGGACACGCTGGTGACGCATCCGCTGTTCGAGTACCGGGTGAGCTATCGGCGGCTGCTGGAGATACAGGCGCGTTTGCTGGCGCGGGTGCTGGACGGGGAGATTGGGGAATATCCGGTGTTTCCGACGCGTTAGGGGCGGCGCGAGCGGCGGGTTGGCGGCGGAAATGGCGGGGGCGCTCGCGGGGTGCTAAGTTGCAGGAGTGGATTGACTTATATGATTGGCTGGGGTGGCAGAGTGGGATCTGTTGGTGGCGAGGCGCCGGGTGGTCGCGGAGGCGCTGAAAGATCCTTGACAATTGAATAAGATAGGGAGGGGGCTATTTCCGCGAGCGCGCGCTCGCGGCCTCATTGAAGCCGACGAGTCCGCGCTGCCATGCCGCCATGCGAGCATTTCCGCGAGCGCGCGCTCGCGGCCTCATTGAAGCCGCAGCGCGTCAGTCGACGATGCCGCAGTCGGCGCATTTCCGCGAGCGCGCGCTCGCGGCCTCATTGAAGCGCGGCATGCCGTACGCTGTCACGCAGCTGTGCCGCGATTTCCGCGAGCGCGCGCTCGCGGCCTCATTGAAGCCGCCGTGCCGCTCGCGATACCGCGACCCGGCATTTCCGCGAGCGCGCGCTCGCGGCCTCATTGAAGCTCGCGATCGACTGAGCGGCATGCCGCGATCTGCATTTCCGCGAGCGCGCGCTCGCGGCCTCATTGAAGCGATCGCACGCGCTCGGCCAGCGTCGCAGATGCCGATTTCCGCGAGCGCGCGCTCGCGGCCTCATTGAAGCGATACGCGACGCGAGCTCGATGACGCGTAGCGTGACATTTCCGCGAGCGCGCGCTCGCGGCCTCATTGAAGCCGATCGCCATGCTGCAGGATGCAGTCGCGGTCGATCGCATTTCCGCGAGCGCGCGCTCGCGGCCTCATTGAAGCGTCGCGCATCGATGCTCGTCGATGCGGTCGTCGCTCGATTTCCGCGAGCGCGCGCTCGCGGCCTCATTGAAGCAGCGTAGTCAGCCGATGCACTGCGTGACATCCGCATTTCCGCGAGCGCGCGCTCGCGGCCTCATTGAAGCCCGGCACGTCAGCTCGGCGCTACGTCCGCGGCACGCATTTCCGCGAGCGCGCGCTCGCGGCCTCATTGAAGCGCGTACGAGCCGGCACGACTGCACGGCTGCATCCGCATTTCCGCGAGCGCGCGCTCGCGGCCTCATTGAAGCTGCGGCAGCGATCGTGCAGCGGCATCCGGCAGCCATCAGCATTTCCGCGAGCGCGCGCTCGCGGCCTCATTGAAGCGCATAGATGACCGCGTCGCCAGCTGCCGGCTACCGCATTTCCGCGAGCGCGCGCTCGCGGCCTCATTGAAGCCGCGAATGCCGCGCGTCCACGAGCTGCGTTCCGACGATTTCCGCGAGCGCGCGCTCGCGGCCTCATTGAAGCAGCTGACACGGTGCTGCCAGGCTTGCGCTGCACGCATTTCCGCGAGCGCGCGCTCGCGGCCTCATTGAAGCCGACGCACGAGCTGCGACCGATCGCCGGCTGCATCCATTTCCGCGAGCGCGCGCTCGCGGCCTCATTGAAGCCAGTCGCATGGCGTCGCTGACTCTGGCGCGTCCACATTTCCGCGAGCGCGCGCTCGCGGCCTCATTGAAGCCGTCAGCGATCGTGCGCTGGCCGGCGATCGGCTCTCATTTCCGCGAGCGCGCGCTCGCGGCCTCATTGAAGCCAGCGGCCATCGCATGCGTCGCATGCCGACTGCCGACATTTCCGCGAGCGCGCGCTCGCGGCCTCATTGAAGCCGACTGCAGGCCGCAGTGATCGGCAGATGCGCAGCTGCATTTCCGCGAGCGCGCGCTCGCGGCCTCATTGAAGCCAGCAGTCGCTGAGCGCCTTGTCGCTCGCGGCGTCAATTTCCGCGAGCGCGCGCTCGCGGCCTCATTGAAGCACGTGTCGAGCATCGCGCCATGCTTGCGACCATCGCAATTTCCGCGAGCGCGCGCTCGCGGCCTCATTGAAGCCGCGGCCTGCAGTGCGCGTGCGATCTCGCGCACTCATTTCCGCGAGCGCGCGCTCGCGGCCTCATTGAAGCCGGCACGATGCGCGTCGATGCGCCGACTCGACTGCATTTCCGCGAGCGCGCGCTCGCGGCCTCATTGAAGCACGACCGCGAGCTGCGCGCTCAGCGGCTCTGCGATTTCCGCGAGCGCGCGCTCGCGGCCTCATTGAAGCCGCGCAGTCGCAGCGCATGTGCGGCACTGCCGCATTTCCGCGAGCGCGCGCTCGCGGCCTCATTGAAGCCGACGACTGCGGCCAGCGCCGGCTACGCGTGCAGCATTTCCGCGAGCGCGCGCTCGCGGCCTCATTGAAGCCAGCGCATCAGCGCCGGCGAGTCGCCGGCGAATGCCGCATTTCCGCGAGCGCGCGCTCGCGGCCTCATTGAAGCGCCAGTCGATCGGCGCCTGCATCGCGGACTGCGCGCATTTCCGCGAGCGCGCGCTCGCGGCCTCATTGAAGCGCAGGCAGATCGCGGCCGTCGACGTGGCGCGCGTCATTTCCGCGAGCGCGCGCTCGCGGCCTCATTGAAGCCGACAGCGTCGTGCGCACTTGCTGCATCGCTGCCGATGCATTTCCGCGAGCGCGCGCTCGCGGCCTCATTGAAGCGCAGTCCGCGATGCCGATCGCGATCGCCGACGGCATCGCATTTCCGCGAGCGCGCGCTCGCGGCCTCATTGAAGCCATGAGCCGTGACGCAGCTGCCGTAGCACGTGCCGCAGCATTTCCGCGAGCGCGCGCTCGCGGCCTCATTGAAGCATCGACAGTGCGCTGCGCTCGCGGCGGGTACTGCCGCATTTCCGCGAGCGCGCGCTCGCGGCCTCATTGAAGCCGACGATGACGCTGCGCGATGCCAGCGATCGCAGTATTTCCGCGAGCGCGCGCTCGCGGCCTCATTGAAGCGTCGATCAGGCCATGCGTGCGGACGCTGCGGCCCGATTTCCGCGAGCGCGCGCTCGCGGCCTCATTGAAGCCGGCAGGCATCCGGCCGATGCGACTCGTAAGCACTGCATTTCCGCGAGCGCGCGCTCGCGGCCTCATTGAAGCGCGAGATCGCCGTCCGACGCCGTGCTGGCTCACCAGATTTCCGCGAGCGCGCGCTCGCGGCCTCATTGAAGCAGCCGACAGGTCTCGCAGCACGCTGCAGTGCGCCGGCTGATTTCCGCGAGCGCGCGCTCGCGGCCTCATTGAAGCCGCGCTGACGCGTGCCGGATCGCCACCGGCATCTACATTTCCGCGAGCGCGCGCTCGCGGCCTCATTGAAGCCCAGCTGCAGCCGATGTCGTCGGCAACGGTACCACAGCATTTCCGCGAGCGCGCGCTCGCGGCCTCATTGAAGCGAGTTGCGCAATGCGTCAGCCGCATCGCGCGCGCGCTCGGCATTAGCGACCGTGCGCATTCTGCATTTCCGCGAGCGCGCGCTCGCGGCCTCATTGAAGCCAGCGTATAGCCGCAGTTAACTGGCCGCGCTTATCATTTCCGCGAGCGCGCGCTCGCGGCCTCATTGAAGCACATAAAGCTGATCGCGTCGACGAGTCGGCGTCGGCATTTCCGCGAGCGCGCGCTCGCGGCCTCATTGAAGCCAGTTCTGTCCGCACGTTGTAGAACTCGCCGATCGCAATTTCCGCGAGCGCGCGCTCGCGGCCTCATTGAAGCCATGCGATGGCGCATCGCGAGCTGGCGATGTCGCATTTCCGCGAGCGCGCGCTCGCGGCCTCATTGAAGCCAGCGTGGCCGCGATGACACCGCGAGCCGTGCATTTCCGCGAGCGCGCGCTCGCGGCCTCATTGAAGCAGCGCGCCGGTCTGACGGCCAGACTACGCTATTTCCGCGAGCGCGCGCTCGCGGCCTCATTGAAGCGCGAAACGATGCGCTCGGATCTGTGAAGTCGCTCGCATTTCCGCGAGCGCGCGCTCGCGGCCTCATTGAAGCCCTACTGGCCGAAAGCAAATGGTCAACCCAACCAATATTTCCGCGAGCGCGCTCCTGGCTGGTGTCTTGCTTTGCGGGGTGGGAGTGTACTTTTCGGGTTTCCTCTGAGATTCGCTAGCTTGATGGTGGCGCGGCTGAATGCTCTTCGACTGTTCCGGCCAGGCTGGTTACGGCCTGCATCATCAGCGCGGCTCGGACTTCGTTCTGTTCGGCGATGATGGCCACAGCGCGGATCTTCTCGCCGGTGCGTTCGCTTTCAGCGCGCATCAGTTCCAAGCTTTCCGCGAGGGCTTCATGCCGGTCGGCGAGCCGTTCGAGGCGTTCGTCTATGTTCATCTTTTCTCCAGTATAGCTGTAGAGGCATTCAGCCCCGAGCGCGCGCCCGCGTCGATGTTTCGACTACTTTCGGCAGTGTGGATCAATCGAGTATTATCGACTACAGCAGCAACGACAGGGAGCCGAGCAACCGTCGGCGGCGGTTGGCGCACCTTGCGGGATACTATTTTATTCCGTGGGCGGGTGCTCGCGGATGTATCCGCCCATGGCTGAGATCATGGCTTCGATGCGGTCTCGTAGCTCCTGGTCGCGTGCGCGGGATTGCCGGTCCGCTTCTTCCATGCGTCCGGCCAGGCGGCGGTCTTCGGCGCGGGATTCCTCGGCGATTTCGGCTACGCGGTCGCCGAGGTCGGCGAGCTTGAGGGTGAGATCGTTTAGCTGGCGTTGAGTATCGCGCCAGAGGGCGCGGTCTGTCTCGCGGTCTTTGCGGCGTTGTTCGTCGGCTGCGACGCTGAAATGTTCGATTCGGTTCAGGCGTTCTTCGATGGTCATGCTCTTTTCTCAAGTTTAGCTGAAGCATTTCCGCGCGGTGGGGTACACTGGTTCGCAGGAATTGTATGAACGCGCCATCGAAGAAATGGGTGGGCTGGGGCCTGCTGCTGGCGGCGCTGGCCAGTCCGGCTTTCGCCTCCGTGCGGGTGACCGCGCTGAAGCCGTCGCGCCAGACGCCGCAACCCATCGGCACGCAGGTGATGTTCACCGCTACCGCTACCGACAGCGCAGCGGGGCCGCTGACGTTTCAGTTCAATGTCGCCACGCCCAACCACGCGCTGGCGATGGTAAAAGACTTCAACGCCGGCACGCTGAGCGGCGGCACGTGGACGTCGCAGCCGTTCGTGTGGGTCCCGAGCGGTCCCGAGGGCACCTATCAGATCCAGGTGGTGGCCAAGGATTTCAGCACCGGCATGACGGCTACCGGAACGGTGCAGTTCACGCTGACGCCTTTGGTCACGGGCAGCAGTCCCGTGGTAAAAGCCACGGCGAACGCGCTGGTGGCGCTGTTCAGCGCGCCGGCCTGCGCGGTGGGCAGCTCGATGCGGGTTTTCTTCGCGCAGCAGAAAGCGAACAGCACGGGAACCACTACCGGTTGGAGCGCGTGCAACGCGGCCACTACGATGACCTTCGAAGTCGCCGGCATGTACCCCAGCACGGCCTACGCGATGCACGCCCAGACGGAGACCAACGGCAAGGTTAGCAACGGACCCAGCGTCACGTTCACCACCGGTGCGCTGCCCGGCAGCGTTCCCTTCCCCACGTTCACGGTGGTGGTGCCGCCGAACGAAACGGACACGGCGGAACCGGTGATTCTCTGGGGGCTCAGCCAGCTCGGGATGCAAACCAAGTGGCGGGACGTAGCCACGGACCTGAACGGCAACGTCATCTGGTACTATGCCACGCCGACGCAGAATCCCGACCTTCTGACGCGGCCGCTGACGGGCGGCGGGATGCTGACCATACAAGACGCGGCCGCCTGGAATCCGGCGACGCAGGATGGCCAGCTTCTGCGCCAGATCGACCTGGCCGGGAATGTGACGCGCGAGACCAACACCGGCGTAATCCAGCAGCAACTGCTGGCCATGGGGGCGCTCGATGGGGGCCCTTGCAGCGGGATCGCGAGCCCGGCGCCGGTGGGCGCGGCCTGCCTGGGCGGCTTCCATCACGAAGCCAGGTTGATGTCCAATGGGGGCGTGGCCCTGCTGGCAGACATCGAGAAGATCTTTGAGCCGGGCACACAGGGCGATACCAGCGGACTTCCGGTCGATATCGTGGGCGACATGATCATCGTGCTGAATGCGGATTGGCAGGTGGCGTGGTACTTCGATGCCTTCGAGCACGCGAGCGGCGCGCCGCAACTCGATATAACGCGTCCCGCGGTGTTGGGAGAAACCTGCGGCGTGGCGGAACCGGGCTGCCCACCCATCCTGCTTCTGGGGACTGGCATCGCGCCGCTGGCGAAGGACTGGCTACACGCCAACAGCATTTATTACTGGCAGCAAACCGGCGATTTGCTCTGGTCTTCCAAGGATCAGGATTGGGTGATGAAGGTGGCCTACGGCAACGGGTCGGGGAGCGGGAACATACTCTGGCGCATGGGCAACGAAGGCGATTTCAGTTTCAATAATGTCCCGTTCGATCCGTGGCCGTGGTTCTCGCACCAGCACGATGTCTCGCTGATCGACAATGCGGGGGTGGTGCTGCTCTTCGACAACGGCGATACGCGGGTTTCCGCGCCGCCGCTGGGCCTGGGAACCGGCTGCCAGCCGAACGACTGCAACAGCCGCGGCATGGCACTCGCGTTCAGCGAAAGCAGCATGACGGTGACGCCGCAGCTCAGCGCGAATCTGGGGGTCTACTCCGGCTCGGACGGCAGCGCCCAAACGCTTTCGAACGGCGGTTATTTTTTCCAGGCTCCGCTGGTGTTGACCCTGGATAATGGCGCGGCGGGGTATGCCATCGAGATCAACGGCAGCGAAGTGGAGGGTCCGGAAGGATACCGCGGGTGGCGCATGCCCAGCCTGTACAGCCCGAACTAACCAAAGCCAGTATAGTGTGGTTGTCTAAAGTGTGCCAACATCCGTTTGAGGCGGATTATGCGGCGCTGGTTGAGGCTCTTTCGAAGCGAGGACAGCGGGCAGGACCTGATCGAATACACGCTGCTGGTGGCGTTCGTGGCTTTGAGCAGTGTGGGCCTGTTTCTGAGCAGCGGGGCGAGCGTGGCGCAGATCTGGTCCACGTCGAACAGCGTGCTGACGGCGGCGGCGGACGGGCAGAGTCCATCGTCGGGCGGCGATCAGGGCGGCAACGGCGGCCACCATTAGGCGCGCATTCTCACTTTCCCTCTACGATTTTCCGGGCGCGCAGGAACACTGCCGCGAGCATTTCTTCGGTCAACTTACCGGTGGAGGTATTCTGCTGGCTGGGATGGTAAGAGCCGATCAATATGGGTTGGCCGGGCGCGGTTTCAAAGGCGCAATTGTGCGAGAAGGCGAAAGGCGCGCGGCTGCGGATCAGGCCGCGGCGCTGCAAGATGGCCAGGTAATTGTCGAAAGCCACGCGCCCCAGCGCCACTACGGCCTTCACGTTCGGCAGTAAATCCAGCTCGCGCTCGAGGTAGGGCCGGCAGTTGGCGATCTCCTCGCGGGTGGGCTTGTTGCCGGGCGGGGCGCAGTGCGCGATGGCGGTGATATAAGCGTCGATCAAGCGCTGGCCGTCGTCCGCGGAGACGGAGCCGGGCTGGCTGGCGAAGCCGGTCTGGTGGAGCACGCGATACAGCACGTGGCCGGACATGTCGCCGGTGAACATGCGTCCGGTGCGGTTGGAGCCATGCGCGCCGGGGGCCAGGCCGACGATCAAGAGACGGGCGCGCGGATCGCCGAAGGAGGGAACCGGCTTGCCCCAGTAATCGCAATCGCGATAGGCGCGGCGCTTCACGCGCGCGACTTCGCGGCAATGCGCGATCAGGCGCGGGCAGCGGTCGCATTGGACGATTTCGTCCCGCAGAACCTGCATGGCGTTAGAATTCAAACGATGCATCTTCCTTTTCGAGTGGACGGGCGCAAAGCGCTGGTGACCGGTGGCGCCAGCGGGATCGGGGCGGCCACCTGCCGGGCGCTGACCGGGGCGGGGGCGCAGGTTACGATCGCCGATATCGACCAGGCGGGGGCCGAAGCCCTGGCTCGGGAATTAGACGGCGCGTCGGTGCTCATACTTGATATTACCGATGAAAAGGCCGTCGAGGCGGCCTTCGCGCGGATCGCGGCGCTGGATATTCTGGTGAACAATGCCGGGATCGGCATGGTGGGCGGCGTACAACAAACCGATCTGGCGGATTTCGAGCGGTTGTTCCGGGTGAACGTGAGCGGCACGTTTCTGGTGACGCGGGCGGCGATGCCGCTATTGCTGGCGTCGCGCGGCGCGATCGTGAATATCGGATCGGTGGCAGGGCTGGTGGGGATCAAGAAGCGCTTTGCTTATTGCGCCACGAAGGGCGCGGTGATCGCCATGACGCGGCAGGTGGCGGTGGACTATCCCACCGAATTGCGCGCGAACTGTATTTGTCCAGGCACAGTGGATACGCCATTTGTGGAGGGTTATCTGGAGAAATATCACCGGCACGAGAAGGAAAAGGTCCGCGCGGAGTTGAACCAGCGGCAACCGGTGGGGCGGCTCGGGCGGCCGGAGGAAGTCGCGAACCTGGTGGTGTATCTTTGTTCACCGGAGGCCGAATTCGTGACTGGATCCGTGGTGACGATTGATGGCGGGTGGACGGCGGCTTGAAGAAGCAGCGGGACTTAAAAGTCCGCCGGCGTGCTCATCTGAGACCCTCGAAAAACCAGGTGTGGGGCGGCCAATCGTGGCCGCAGCCGCCTTTTCAGGCGGCTAGCCGGCTGAAAGCCGGCTGCGGGCAGGATTGCCCGCCCCGCAAGGCGAAGCGCTGCGGGTCTCGCCGGCACGCTGAAGCGTACGCCACGAAAAGTTTAATTTGATTTAATTGGATTAGAACTTGACGGGAATGGTCTTTACCATTCACAATCAAAGTATCCGGTTGCTCCGGCCGGCGTTCTCTCCGTAGGGCTCTGACGCGCTCGTGTCTGGACGTATGATGAAGTTTTCATTCAGCCTCCCCCGGCTTCTGCTGTTTGTCATCGTTTTTTCCCTGATATCGCAAGCTATCTCAGCCGCGCCCGTCCACCGGCGGCATCGTGCGGTGCATCACGCCGCAGCCGTTACGCACGCGGTAGTGCGGCGGGCTTCTTACCACGTGCCCGGGCCGCCTCCCGTAGTGGTGCGGGGCGGACCCTGGACTGAGCCGACTTATGCCGATTCGACCATGGGCGACAATGCCGACGGGGAAGATTTGGCGGTGCGGCGCGCGGCGGTGGACGCGCTCGGTGGGTACAACGGATCGATTGTGGTTGTGGATCCGAGCACTGGCCGTATTTTGACTATCGTCAACCAGAAACTGGCCTTAGGCGGCGGCTTTCAGCCTTGCTCCACAATCAAGGTTTCGGTCGCGCTAGCGGCCCTTAGTGAAAAGATAGTAGGGGGCGACGGCAAGCTCTTCCGGCACGGCGGGTACAACCTGACGCAGGCACTGGCGCATTCGAATAACTACTACTTCGCCACGCTGGGCACGAAACTGGGCTTCGATAAAGTCAGCTACTACGCGCACTTGTTCGGCTACGGCGAGAAGGCCGGCCTAAACATCGAGGGTGAAAGCGCGGGCCGATTCCCCGCCCAACCGCCCAGCAACGGCGGCGTGGGCATGCTCTCCAGCTTCGGTGAGGAAATCTCGCAGACGCCGCTGCAGCTTGCCGCGTTGATGTCCGCGCTGGCTAACGGCGGCACGCTTTACTATCTGCAATACCCGCGCACGGCGCAGGAAGCCGGGCAGATCGTACCGCGGGTGAAGCGCCAACTGGAAATCGGGAGCGTGATACCGGAAGTGAAGCCTGGCATGCGAGGGGCCGTCGAATACGGGACGGCGCATCGCGCGCAGCAGGATGGGCCGATCGCCGGAAAGACCGGCACCTGCACCGACGGTCACACGCATTTGGGTTGGTTCGGCTCATTTAACGAGGTGGGCGACAACAAGCTGGTGGTGGTGGTTCTGCTCACCGGCGGACGGCCCGCGATCGGGCCCCTTGCGGCGGGTGTTGCCGGGGAAGTCTACCGCAGCCTGGCGCAGAAGAACTACTTCGCCAGCAAGCGCACACTGACGCCCCCGGCGCTGATTTCCACGCAGATTTGCTGCGCGCGGTAGCCTCTACTGAATCAGGTACTGCGCCAGTTTTCCATCCGCCGCTCGAAATGTACTCAAATGCAGCGACTTCCCTTTGAATTCGATCAGGAAGCTGCGGGACTGCATGCCGCCGCGCAGACCGGCCGAGACCTGTTTGAAACTCTCCGGAGAGCCCAAGGGGCCTAGGCTCGCCGCAGCGTCGCTTAGGACCTGGGGCGTGAAATAGGCGTCGGCATCCGAAGTGAGCAGCGAACGGTCGATGCGGCCTTCCTGTAGCGAAGCGAAGATGCGGCGGGCCTGTTCGAGCCGGTGGGCGGCTTGCGCATCTTCGGCTTCGGCCAGCAGCAGGGGCGCGATCTGGCCGGTGATGGAGCCGGGCGCGCGCGACCCATCCATATTCGCGAAGACGACCACCGCGGCCCGGGCATCCGGCCACACCGTATTCAAACTGACGAAGCCGGACACCGCCCCGCCATGGCGGAGCATGGGATGGCCATTGGCGTCGGATACGCCCACCCCCAGCGCATAGCCCGTTGGCGTGCCATTGCGCAGACGGACGGGCGTGATCATGGCATCGAACGAGCGCGCGTTGAGCAGTTTGTGATCGATCAACGAGATATCCCAGCGGGCCAGATCCTGCGCGGTCATCGCCAGTTCGCCTGCGGCGAAGAGCCAGCCGCGGCCTTCGGGCGCAACCGGACGCGGCGCGGCCAGCCCGAAGCGGGTGTAGCCTGCCGCGTCGGCATCGGTGAGAGACTGGTTGTCGAGATCGATGACGGTGGTCATGCCGAGAGGGCGAAAAATGCGCGCTTCGAGAAAAGCCGTGAGAGGCTGGCCGGTGACGCGCTCCAGGATGCGGCCGGCCGCCACATAGTTCGTATTGCTGTACTGCCAGCGGGTGCCCGGGTCGAAATCCAGCGGCTTGCCGGCGAAGGTCTTCAGGATTTCCGCGGCGGTCGCGGGCTTTTGCATGAACGGGGCGACATAGTCAAGCGGATAGTAATCCTGGTATCCGGATGTGTGCGTGAGGAGCTGCCGGATGGTGATTTCGTTGGCGCGGGTGAGGTCCGGGAGGAAGCGGCCGACCTTATCGTCGAGCGAAAGCTTGCCGTCCTCGGCGAGCATGAGGATGGCGGCCGCCATGAACTGCTTGCTCACCGAGCCGATGCTGTAGCGCATCTCCGGAACCGCGGCCAGGGCGGGCTGCAAGCGGCCCTTTCCATAGGCTTTTAGGTAGGCAATGCGGCCATCCGCGACCACGGCGATGGAAACACTGGGGGCGCCGGTCGCGGCCAGCTCTTTGTCTGCGATGGCGTCGATTTTGGCGGTCGTAGCGGGCGGCAACTGGGCAGCCGCCGGCAGGGTGAAAGCAAACAGGACGAAGGCACGCAAGCTGGATGACATGCATCCCAACTTAGCAGAACGATTGGGAGGGCAGCGGGACTTAAAAGTCCCGCCGGCACGCTGAAGCGTGCGCCACGACTATTCGTACCGCAGCGCCACCATGGGATCGACTTTACTGGCGCGGCGCGCCGGGAATACGGTGGCCGCCAGCGCCACGGCCAGCAGCAAACCTGCCACTGCGCAGAGCGTGACCGCGTCGGTAGGCTCCACTTCGAACAACAAGCTGCGCAGCACGCGCGTGGAGGCGACCGCGCCGAGTAGCCCTACGGCGACGCCCAGTCCACCGACCCATAGCCCCTCGCGGAGCACAAGCTGCGAAACATCCGCGGAGCGCGCGCCGAGCGCCATGCGAATGCCGATCTCTTGAGTGCGCTGGCTGACGGCGTACGACACCACGCCGTATACGCCGATGGTGGCCAACAGCACCGCGATACCCGCAAACACCAGGAGCAGCGCCATTTGAAATTTGGGCCGGGACACGGAATCGGAGAAGACATCGTCCATGGTTTTGACATCCGACATGGCCTGGTCGGGATCCACGCGGTGAATGGCCGCCGCGACTGCGCGGGCCATGCCGCGTGGATCGTTGCGGGTGCGCACCACCAGGTGGGCAAAATACATGGGGGCCTGCGTATTCGCCAGGAAGATGGTCGGATTGGGAGCGGACTTGAGCTCGGTTTGCCGGGCATCCGCCACCACGCCTACAATTTCAACCGGGTTCGGAAGCGTCCAGCAGACATTCAGCTTCCGGCCGATTGGATTTCGTCCCGCGAGGAATCGGTCGGCAAATGCGCGGTTGACGACCAGCACGCTGGGTGTGCCAAAGCGATCCTGTGGGCTGAAATCGCGGCCGCTGAGCATGGGGGTGCGCATAGTTTGGAAGTAGCCCGGGGTGACCACCAGGAAGTCGGACATGGGCGATGAAGTATCCGGCTGCGGGCCGGGAGCGGGCGCAAAGCAGGAGCCCGAAACGGATCCGGTGAGGGGCAGGAAATCAATGGAGCCGGCGGCGGCCACGCCAGGTACGCGGCGCACTTCATCGAGCACGCGCTCCATATACTGGGAACGTTTTTGATCGTCAAAGTACCTGGCGGGCGACGTGAACATTTGCATGGTCAGCAAATGTTCGGCCTGGAAGCCAGGGTTCACCGAGGTCAGCCGCGCGAAGCTACGCAGCAGCAGGCCGGCGCCTACCAGCAAGAGGAGCGCCAAGGCAATCTCGGCGACGACAAATGCGCGGCGGAAGACGCGGCCGGCTCCGACGCCGGTACGCTGCGAGCCTTGCCGCAGCGCGTTTTGAAGCTGGGGGCGCGAGATCTGGAGGGCGGGCACCAGTCCAAACAAAATGGCGGTCGCGAGCGAAATGCCGAGGGCAAAGAGGAAGACACCGGAATCGAGGCGCACGGATTCCATGCGAGGCAGCGCCACGCTGGTGGGGATGAGCGCGCGCAACCCTTGTAAACCGGCGTAGCCCACCGCCAGGCCGCCGGCGCAACCAGCCAGTGCCAGGAGCAGGCTCTCGGAGAGCAGTTGTTGCAGGATGCGCCGGCGGCCCGCGCCCAACGCCGCGCGCAAGGCGATCTCGCGCGACCTGCCGGTGGCGCGCATCAGCAGCAAGTTCGCCACGTTGGCGCAGGCGATCAGCAGCACCATTCCCACGGCAGCCAGGAGGATCAGCAGAGGCAGCCGGATATTCTCCGTCAAGTCTTCGAGGAAAGGGACTACGGCGGCGCTCCAGCCCTTATCCATGCCGGGGCGCTCATGGGCTAACTGCGCGGCGACGGCGGCGATGTCCTGCTGGGCTTGCGCCATGCTAACGCCCGGCTTGAGACGCGCGATGGTGGAAAGCCATCGGCCGCCCTTGCGGGCCTCCTCGCGGTCGAGAGCCATGGGGACAAAAAGATCCGCATGCGAACCGGGGAAGCGAAAATCGGGCGCCAGAATACCGACTACGGTTGAGGGATCGCCGTTCAGCACGATCTTCCGTCCGAGAATGTTCCGGTCGCCGCCGTAATGGGTTTGCCAGAAGGCATAACTGAAGATGACGCTGCGATCGCGGCCGGGGATGGCTTCATCCGGAATGAACGCGCGGCCGATCAAGGGGGATACCCGCAGGATAGAGAAGAACTCGGGAGAGACACGCAGCCCTTGCACCGCCAGAGGCTCGCCGCCGCCGGTGATGTTCGAAGTCCAATTGTCGATGCAGGCGATCTGCTCAAAGCTGCGGGCGCGTTCGCGCCAGGTGAGGAAGTTGAAGGGATCGACCACATTGCGGTCGTTGCCCGTGGGGCTGGACTCCCAGATGCGGATCAGGCGGCCGGGTTCGGGAAAGGGAAGCGGGCGCAGCAAGACGGCATTGACGACGCTGAAAATGGCCGTATTCGCCCCGATTCCCAGGGCCAGCGTAAGCACCGCGACGAGGGTGAAGCTGGGGCTGCGGCGGAGCAGGCGCGCGCCGTATCGCAGATCCTGGCTGAGTTGTTCGACCGTCTTCCAGTTGGACATTTCGTGTATAGCCTCCTTGACCACCGTGACGTTGCCGAAGGAACGGCGGGCGGCGTGCGGATCGCCGCGCTCTTCGGCTTCGAGGGCCAGGTGGGCGCGCAATTCGCGCTCGAGGTCATCGTCGCGGTTGGGGCGGTTCCAGGGCATCGATGGTAGATATTCTACCATCGTAGACGGATGGTGGAACGAAGGGTTAGGACGGAGAGGGTTTCGCCGGCTGGGCTTGCGCGCGCAGAGCCAGGCCGAGCTTCCAGTGGGCCTGCGAAGCCGTGGGCTCGTTTCCTTCGGGCTCCTGCGCAAGGTAGATGGCGAGGTATTGCGCGGCGCGGAGTGGATCGCGACGATCGGCGAGCAGCCGTTCGGCTGCGGAATAGTATGGCGCGGCATCGTCGGGCACGGCCTTGGCTGCGCTGGACAAGATGGCCTCCAAAGCACTCCAGTTGGCTTGTCCGGCGCAAATGCCAGCCAGAATGGCATAGGCGCCGGCGCGATCGCTGTCGAGAGCCAGAGCGGCTTTAGCGTGCGCTTCAGCGGCCGCTTCGTCGCGATGGCCGTCGGCTAGATAGAACTGCGCCAGGGCAATCCGCGCCTTGTAGGAAGGTGGCGACGCTGCGGCCGCGAGGCGCAGCATAGCCTCGGTTTGGGCCCGGTCTTTGTGAAACTCCGCAATGCGCGCCTGCGCCAGAAATCCTTCGGGAGCATCCATCGCGGCGATCTGGCGGGCAACCGTCCCGGCCTTCTCCGCATCGCCGCCGACCACGCCCGGGGCCAGCAGGTAGAACTCCAGCAAGTCGCGCCGCGCCTGCACGTCGTGCCCATCCAGTTGCATGGCGAGGTCAATCTCTTTACGAAAGCTGCGGGCCAACAGGACTTGCTGGAAGATGTTGGCGCGCAGCGCCATCACGCCGTAAGCTTCGGCGAGCTGCCGGTGGTACCGTCCCACCGCCCGGTCCAAGTGAACAGCTTTCTGGGCCAGCGCGAGGCTGGCTTCACGATCGCCGAATGCGTTGCGAATCTGCGACCCAAGAAAGGTCGCGTGGGCATCGGCCGGCGCTTCTTTTAGGCGCGGCTCTACCAGCGCGCGGGCGCGCTTCCAGTGTCCCTCTTCAATCAACTTTTCGGGCGTGGGCGCCTGCGCGAGGCAAGCCGAGGCGACCAGCAATAGCCAAGTTTGGGCGTGCAGCGGCTTCACTCACGCAGAATGACACGGTTCGGTGAATACCCGGTGTCGAACAGGTGAAACAGTTGCGAAATTATCCCGGGGAGGCTGGAGAGCCGTCCCCCGGTGCTATTGGATGGTGTACATGGCGCTGGCCACACTGCTGTTCAGATAGCCAGGGGCGATGGCCACCGCCTTCAGCGTGCTGGTGGCGGAAATCGTGATGGCCTGCTTATAAAGCGTCGAGGCTTTGGTGGGCGTGGAGCCATCCGTGGTGTAGTAAATGGCGGACTGGGGCGTGGAGTCCGTGATGGTCACCTGTTGCGGACCGGTGTATGTTCCGGCAGGCAGACTGAACAGGGGCAGAGCCGCCACGTTGCCCGGGGACGACCCATGGTTCCAAGCCAGAATCTCCTGGATGGCGGCCAGGCCCCCGGTGCCGCCGGTAAAGCCGACGTACGCCGTATCGCCGCCGGTAGTGGCGGGGATGTCGATGCTGAACTCGGTGGCGAAGTACTCGGTGCTGTTCGCGGTATCCACAATCTGCAATGTCAGGTTGGGATTGTAGTAGATGAGCCGCGCGCGCAGGATATCGCCGCTATGCAGGTTGATGCCGGAAGGCGTGAGGTCGATGGCCGGAACGAAGGGATCCTCGCCGCCGGTGTAGATGCCCGTCGAGTTGTCGCCCTCGCCGGCATTGTCGTAGAGGTCGAACTTGATGGCGACACTGTTGCCGATGCCGGGCGAGCCGCCGTAGCCCAAGTCTCCGCCGGTGGATCCCAAGGCGGTGGGGCCCTGGTTTTGAATGCAAATGGTGATCCCGTCTGCCGCGGGATCGGTCAGTTGAAAAGTGAAATCGCTGGTGAAGAACTGGGCGTTGACGGGCGTATTAAAGAAAGCGCTGCCGGCCTCGCCGCCGTTGCCATCCGTGAGACGCAGGCGCGTGCCGTTCAGGGTGGTGGTGCCGTTGAAGGTCAGATCCGTCCCGGTGAAACCGTTCGGATAGTCGGGTCCGGTGCTGGACGCCGCGGGGATGGTGTAGAGCGCGGTGCTCACGAGGCTCTGCGACATTCCGGCCGCGACGGCGACGGCTCTGAGCGTTCCGGTTTTGCCGACGGCGACGGGCACGGTGTAATGCAGCGAGTGGATGCTGGGAGGGGTGCCGTCGTTCGTATAGTAGATCGTGGCTCCGGGCGAGCTAGCGATGGTGACGCTCTGTGCCGAGGTGTAAACTCCACCCGCGGGCGAGAACGACGGCGTCGCGGCCGACGGTTTCTTCAGCCCGAAGACGGCCAGTTGCGTGGCTGTGCCGACGTAGACTTTCCCGTGCGCCACGGTCGCAGCAGCGAACTTCACCGCCGGGCCAGGCGTGTCGCGCGTTCCATTTTGGGTGCTGTTGTACAATTCGTTCGCCAGGTTGGTGGCGTCGTAGGCGTGGAGGACGGCGGACCCACCCGAGCCATAGGAGTCAGTCTGGATGGCCCACAGGATGCCGTTCGCAGATCCGTTCGCGGAAATTGAAGGAGTGGGTCCGGGAAAGGCAAAGCTTTCCGGCGAATACGAAACCGCCGAATCCGACAGCAGGCCGCTGCCGTTGGCGTTAAACGAAAACGCCTTCAGATTGTCGTACTGGGCGCCGAAATAAACCGTGTTATTCCAGTAGGCCGGCATTCCCCAGATGCCGCCGGTGGCCCCGGCAAGTTCTTGCACGACCTGGTCGGTGGTGGAGTTGTAGCCGCCCATGTTGTCGCGATCGACCAGGTAGACGCTGCCTTCCTTCCCGCATTCCACCAATAGATGCTGGTGCGCCGAGCCGGCCGGCAGATCGGGCAGCAGGACCACGCCACCCGAGCCCAGGTCGATATCGTCGTCGGCCAGCACGTCCTGATTGAAGGGCGTGAAGTACGTGAGCACGGAAAGCTTTCCGCCTGCAGGGCCGGCCATTTTCAGAATCGTGTCGCCCATATCCACGCCGCCGGTATTCACGTCGAAGGTGCCATTTCCGGTGGCGAAGTAGACTCCAGCCGAATCCGCCGCCGGGCCGCCGCCTCCCTGCCATATCCCGCCGTCGCTGCCGTTCGGCGTGGAGTTCCAGACGGCGAGCAGGCGTAGCGTGGCTGCGTCATAGGCGAAGACCCATGCGTGATAGGGCCCGATATCGCAATGCGACGCGGAAGTGATGTAGACGGCTCCGCCCCGCAGCAGCAGGCCGGGCCGCTGGTTCTGTTTCAAGGGATCGAAGGTGACTTTGCCGCCGGAACTGCCGTCGCCGGTCCCGGCTACGGTGGCCTCGAGGGCCACCGGGCCGCCGAACTTCTCGTTACCCGTGGTGATATCAAGGGCATGCAGCCGCTGGAAGAACGCTCCGTTTTCTTTGGTATTGGCCACCACGTAGAGCGTGCCGGTAGAGGTATCGATGACCGGGGTACCGGAGATGCCGATTTGCGGGACGAGGTCACCGCATCCGGCGTCGGTGGAGCTGTTCACCGTGGTCACGGACGGCGGGTTGATGAAGCTGACGTACCATAGGGGGCTGGCGTTGGCGCCTGCCGGGCTATCCGCGTCGAAGGCGTATACGCTGTCGTTTTCGGTGGCCACGTAAACCACGTTGTGGCTTTGGCCGCCGATGGAAACACCGGGCACATAGAGAGGCTGCGCGTAAATGTATCCGTTGACGGGCTGCACGAACAGGCGTCCGAAATCGTTGGCGTTGACGTTGGCGGGCGTCAAGATGGTTTCGTGCAGGTTCTGGCCGGTGCGCGCATTATCGTTGTGATAGGTGGTGACGCTTACCTGCGCCCAGGCCGCTTGGAAAGTAACGAATGCTAAGAGTGTAAAAGTAGTAGTTATCTTAGGGGACATGCCAGGTTTCTCCAGCGAGTAACTGTGCTTCGAAGTTTAACATGCTTAGGTGCGGCGGGGCGCGGGTTTCATGTAAGAATTGATAAGTTGCCATGCGATCCCGCCGCTTAGCACAAGCCGCTCGAGGGGCTGGAGGGCGGCCATTCGATGCAGGGACGTTCGCCCGCCTTTGCCGCGCGCGCGACTACCTGGCCGCGCACTTCGCACGTCCCGTGTTTCTGGAGGATGCCGCGCGGCAGGCCTGCCTTTCGCCATTCTATTTCAACCGCCTGTTCACGCAGGCCTTTTGCGAGACGCCGCACGAATTCATCACGCGCCGGCGTATCGAGCAGGCCAAGAAACTGCTGCTGGCGGGCAATCACAGCGCCACCGAGATCTGCTTCGAAGTGGGATACGAGAGCCTGGGCTCGTTCAGCACGCGGTTCCACTCTTTGACGGGTCTGTCGCCGGCGGCCTTCCGGGGCGAGGCACGCCGCACGTTCGGCGGATTCGGCGCGCGCTGGCCGCTGTACTACATTCCGGGCTGCTTCCAACGCTTCTTTCTGGCAGAGCGTTAGTTTAGTTAGGGGCTGCCGCGGAGAAAGCGCAAGAATCGAGAAGCGTGCCGCGCGCCGCACTTTGTATTCTGGAAACTGCGAGGAATACAACGATGATTCAAAAACTCAGTTACATGCAGCTTTATGTCGTCGACCAGGATGCGTCGCGCGATTTTTATGTTGACAAGCTGGGATTCGAGGTGCGCACGGATGCCCGCATGGAGAGCGGTTTCCGGTGGCTTACGGTGGGTCCCAAGAGCCAGCCCGATTTGCAAATCATTTTGATGAAGATCGACGGCCCGAATCTGGATTCGGACACGGGCGCCACTTTGCGCGGGCTACTGGAGAGGGGCTTGCCGGCAGGACTATGAAGATTTGAAAGCCAAGGGGGTGGAGTTCAGCTCGCCGCCGGTGGAACGGTTCTATGGCATCGAAGCGGTGATGAAAGACAATTCGGGGAATTGGTTCAGCCTTACGGAGCGGAAGGGCAACTGACCCCGTCGGAGGATATGCTCTATGGACACGAATAACGAAGCGGTCAGCAATGGCCTGGCGATGGTATCCATTCCAGTGCAGGATCAGGAGAAATCGAAGCGTTTCTATCACGAGGTGCTGGGCTTTCCCATCGCGCGGGAAGCCGATTTCCGGCCTGGGGCGCGGTGGATCGAATTGAGCGTCCCGGGGACGCAGACGAACATCGCGCTGGTGACATGGTTCGAGAGGATGCAGGCAGGCGGTGTGACGGGTCTCGTGCTGCGGAGCGGAAATATCGATGGGACGTTCGAGACGCTGCGGGGGCGTGGATTGGAAACGTCGGCGGTGCAGACGGCGCCTTGGGGAAGATACCTGAGTTTCAGCGATCCGGACGGCAACGGTTGGGTGATCAGCGAAGCTTTGTAGGGCAGGCTGAAAGGCGAACTGAAGCGGGACTTAAAAGTCCCGCCGTGCCGCTCAATGGGTTAGCGGTTGTTTTTCGGAGCCGCAAAGATGATGAAAACCAGACGTGGGGCGGGCAATCATGGCCGCAGCCGCCTTTTCAGGCGGCTAGCCGGCTGAACGCCGGCTGCGGGCAGGATTGCCCGCCCCACAAGGCGAAGCGTGCGCCACGGGCAGGACACCTATCGTTTCTACATGTGGGACGTATAATGTGTAGAAGACGGAGGTGTGGCGATGGCTGCTAAATCGGACTTGCCGCAAGGCACTCTCGACCTGTTGATTCTGAAAGTGGTGGCGCTCGGTCCCGTACACGGGTACGCCATCGCGCAACGCCTGCAACAGGTTTCACGGGATGTGGTGCAGGTTCCGCAGGGCTCGCTGTATCCGGCGTTGCATCGGCTGGAAAACCGCGGCCTGCTGGCGGCGGACTGGAAGGATACAGAGAGCGGCCGGGAAGCCAAGTTCTATCGCCTGACCCGCAAAGGGCGGGCGCAACTCGAAGCCGAGGCGGCAAGCTGGCAGCGATTGACCGAAGCCGTGGGCCTGATCCTGAAACTGTCTGAGGGAGGCGCGCAATGAGCTGGTGGCATCGTTTATTTCACAGAAGGCAGATGGAGGAGCAACTCGAGAAGGAAATGCGCTTCCATCTGGACCAACTGGCGGCCGATCTGGTGGCGGAGGGCCACGCTCCCCAGGAAGCACGACGGCTGGCCCGGCTGGCGCTGGACGGTCCGGAGCGGGTTAAGGAGGAGTGCCGGGACGTCCGCGGCACGCGCTGGCTGGAGGATCTGTGGCAGGACTTCCGCTATGCCGTCCGGACGCTACGGAAACAGCCGGGATTCGCGGCGGTGGCCTTATTCACGCTGGCTCTCGGGATCGGCGCGACCACGGTGATGTTCACGGTGGTCAACGGAGTTCTGTTGAAGCCGCTGCCTTATCCGGAGCCGAGCCGGTTGGTTACGGTGCATGGCGACAGCGCAGCGTGGAACACCGCGGTGTACGGGCAGCAGAATCTGGCATACCTGGATTTTCTGGACTGCCGGCGGGAGAGCCTTTCGCTGGATGTGGCAGGTTGGTTATACGATGCCGGCACCTTGAGCGGAGTGGGGGACGCCGAACATGTGGAGGAATTCGAAGCTTCGTCGAATTTGTTTGCGGTGCTGCGCGTGGCGCTGTTCAAGGGGCGCGCGTTTCTGCCTGAAGAAGACCGGCAAGGCGGGGCGCCGGTAGCCATCCTGGGGTACAGCTTGTGGCAGCGGCAATTCGGCGGAAGTCCGGCAGCGCTGGGATCGGTGGTGGTGCTGGACGGCAAGCACTATACCGTGGTGGGCATCGCGCCGGCGGGCTTGCGGCTGGATGGATCTGAAGGCGATGTCTACACGCCGATGGGTCAGAATGCAGGCGGGTATATGCGGAGCCGCGGCCCGCATCCGGTGGGCGGGATTGCGCGGCTGCGGCCCGGCGCCACACTGGGGCAGGCGCAGGCGGAACTGACGAGTATCGGCCGGCAATTAGCGGCACAGTATCCGGACACCAATAAAGACCGCCGGTTCACCGCAGAGCCGCTGCGCTGGGATGTGGGCGATGCGCGCGCCACGCTCTGGCTGCTGCTGGGCGCGGTAACGGTGGTGCTGTTGATTGCGTGCGTGAACATCGCCAGCCTGCTGCTGGCGCGGGCCGTTTCGCGCGGACGCGAACTGGCTATGCGGGCGGCCCTGGGAGCGGGGCGCGGCCGGCTGGCGCGCCAATGCCTGACGGAAAGTGGCGTGCTGGCGGTGGGCGGAGGCGCGCTCGGCATCCTGCTGGCGTGGTTCGGCGTCCGCCCGTTCGTGGCGTTTTGGCCGGGCAGCCTGCCGCGCGCCGAAGATGTGCAATTGGATGGGCGCGTGCTGTTATTTGCGTTGGCCGTTTCGTTGGCCAGCGGTCTCTTGTTTGGCCTGGCGCCGGCCCTGCGCGTGCCGTCGCGGGGACTGGAACAGGCGCTGCGCGCGGGATCGCGCACGGTGGCAGGACAGTCACGCCGATTGCACAGCGGATTTGTGGTTTCCGAGATCGCGCTGGCGGTGGTGCTGCTGGTCTCGGCCGGGATGCTGGGGCGCACGCTGCTGCATCTGGCGTCGCTCGACACGGGCGTGAACATCCGGGATGTACTGGTGACCCGGATGGCGCTGTCGCGCGGCACATTGGAGAACCCGGCGAAGATCAGAGCGGCCTGGGATGACGTTTTGGAGCGGGCGCGGAAAGTACCGGGAGTGGAATCCATCGCCATGGTGGATACGGTGCCCTTGCGCGAAGGGAATAACCAGGTCGGCTACTGGACGACCGCGGCCGAGCCGCCGGAGAATCAAAAACCGATGGCGCTGGCAACCAGCGTGACACCGGATTATTTAAAGGTGATGGGCATGCGGTTGGTGCGCGGGCGATTCTTCGATGCGCACGACCGCATGGGAAGCGAACCGGTGGCGGTGATCGACGGCGTGATGGCGCGCGAGGCTTTCGGCGGCCAGGATCCACTGGGCAAGCACCTGTGGATCGGGATGGGCACCGACCCGCTGCGGATAGTGGGCATCGTGGGGCACGTGCGCTATTGGGGGCCGGCGGGCGACGATACGGCGCATGTGCGGGCGCAGATCTATTATCCTTTTGCGCAGGTGCCGGACCCGCTGCTGCGCAGGTGGTCGGAGCTGATGTCGATCGCGGTGCGCACCCGCGTGCCGCCATTGAACGTAGCTGCATCGCTAAGACAGGCGGTCCGTGGAGCTACCGGTGACCAGGTGCTTTACGAGGTGCGCACCATGGAACAACTGGCGGGCGGCGCGCTCGCCCAACAGCGCTTTCTGCTGCTGGTGTTTGGCGTGTTCGCGGGGCTGGCGTTGTTGTTGGCGTGTATCGGGATCTATGGTGTGCTGGCCTATCTGACCGGGCAACGTGTACCGGAAATGGGCATGCGGATGGCGCTGGGAGCCAAGGCCGGCGATGTGATGTGGCTGGTGCTCCGACAGAGCCTTTCCATGATCGTGGCGGGCGCGGGCGTAGGGATTGTAGTGGCGTTAGCCGGGATGCGGGTGTTGGAGCGCCTGGTGACGGGGATGCAGCCGACAGAACCGGGAACCTTGGCGATGATGATCGCCGTACTGATGGCGGCGGCACTATGCGCGAGCTTCGTGCCGGCACGGCGGGCCAGCAGAGTGGATCCGATGCGGGCGCTCAGGCAGGATTAGGGGAAATCGGCGATTTGCAAGGTAAGTTGCACCGTCGCACCGGCGCCGATCTCGACCTCGGTGGCCTTCGACCGCGCGCGCCAGAGCTTCAGGACCGGCTCGGCGGTGCCGTCCATTTCCAGATCGCATGCCAGCGCCAGGTATTTGCCCGGCGGCAGAAGCTTTACGGCTTCGCTCCAGCCGTTCTCCACGTCCGCCAGTTTCAGCACTTCGTGGAGCGCGGCGGCGGAGGGGGCCTCCTCGGGCATGACGTAGAGGTGCACGTGCGAAACCGGATTGCCATCGCGATCGGTAACGCGGGCGGTGAGCGATCCGGCGTCGCAGGCCAGGACGATGTGCAGACGCCCGCCCGCCGACTGGGTCAAATGAACCGGTTCGTGCAGGACGGCGGCGCCGTCGAAAGTAGCGTCCTTCACATAGCAGCCGTCCGGGATTTCGCGCAGGTCGAGCGTATAATCGTCGACCGGTGTGCTCTCCAACGTGAACTGACCCGGCACCTTGACGCGATCGCCGTAACTAAAGCCGGCCCTCATAAGACCGGGCGATTCGGCCTCATCGGCGTAGGTCACGTTGCGGGACTTGGACAAGCCGATGCGGATGCGCACTTCGGCGGGTTTGCCGATCGGCTCCGAATCCCACACCGCATCACCGGAGACGGTCACGGCGGGAGCGGGCGATAGTTGCACGTCCTGGGGATCGGCGGCCGTGACGATCGCCGACGCGGATGCCGACCAGCGCTGGCTGCGGGGGACTTCTCTGTTAGCCGCGCTGTTGGCGGCGGCGATGCGGTACTCACCCGGATGGAAACCGCAGGCGCGAAATTTGTTTTCGGATACGTGCACCGAAACCGGCTTGAACGAGGACTGGGAGACGAGAGGCATTTGCTCCGCGATGTTTACCTCCGGCACGGCGGCGCCCACAGCGCCGCCCACAGCCGTGCCATCGCGCGCCAGAATCTCGCCCCCGATGCAGTAGAGCGGCGCGGAGGTCATCTGAATGTCCACGCCGCGACGGTCCTCGGAGGATGCCAGCGTGACGGATTGCGCGCCGTCGAGATCGGGCGAACCCGGATAGAATGCGGGCATGGGCAGCCGTGGGCGTTTCTCGGGATCGGCCGGCATGGAGTCGTCGGGCGCGATCGGCTGAAGCGGTTTCTTGACCAGGATCAGAAAGGCGCGCTCGGCGGGGACGGGCGCCAGACGGTAGTTTCCATGGCGATCGGTTTGCGCGGTCAACTCGGGGCGGTATGCCGGGCGGCCAAATTCGAAGACGGCTTCGAGCAGCACTACGGTGGCGCCGCTTACGGCATGGCGTTCTTCATCGACGGCCCGGCCGGAAATCGATCCTCCAGTTTTGAGGTAGACCTCAACTCCGGTGAGATTCTCTCCGGGGTTGATTAAGACGTAAACGCCGCCGGACGCAGCGCGGGCCTTGTCGTAGACCGAGACCCAATGGCGGCCAGCTTCCAGTTTTGGGATGGTGAATTGGCCTTGCGAACCCGTGGTGGCGTCGGACCCGCCGGCCCACACCCGTACGCCTTCGAGCGGGACGCGGGCGCCAGCCTCTCTGACTACGCCGCTTAACGAGCCTGCCGCGGGTTCCGATGGCGGCGTTTGCGCCATGGCCCCGATCGCCACCGCACAAGCGAAGATATACTTCATCGAGGGCGGCTTTCAGCCACGAATGTAGCATGGGGCGGCGGCCGCGTTTTACAAAGATTTACCGCGCGCGGGGCGGGAATGTGCGATGCTCCGACAGAGGGTACAATGCTGGACGACTTAAGCTTAAGCCGCCGGGGTTTTCTGGGAAGCTTGGGCACGGGCGCGCTGTGGGGCGCCACGCGCGGACACGCCACGGCGGGTTTCATGCCGGCGCCGGTGCTGAAGAATCCAAACATCCTGATTGTGATGGTGGACCAGATGCGCGTTCCGGTGTGGTTGAGCCGCGCGCAGACGAACGCGCTGCCCATCTCGATCCTGCCGAATATTCTGGGCCGGATTCAGGCTCATTCCTATCAGTTTGGGCAGCATTATTGCTCGGCCACCAACTGCAGCTCGGCGCGGTCGGCGCTACTGACCGGATTATATGTGCCGCAGACCGCGATGTACATCACGGCCGATAACCTGGGAGCGGACTGCGCGCTGGTGCCGCCGGCCTTGAATCCTGCTTTCCCGACGTGGGGCGAAGCGGTGGCGCGGCTGAATCCGGCGTACCGCGGGAACGTCTGGTGGTTCGGCAAATGGCATCTCTCGACGCATCTGAATGCGGCGCCATTGCAGCCGTACGGCTTTAGAACGAGGACTTACCCGGGAGGACCGGCGCCATACAATCCTTCGCCTAACGGGTACCCGAACGAGGGAAGCGATGGCGGCGATTTCGAGGGCACGACATTGGCCAGCGACGCGCAAATCGCGGCTGATTTTATCGGCTGGCTGCAGGGTGCGGCGCCGACTTCGGGGCAGCCCGCGACGCCGTGGTGCGCGACGGTGAGCCTGATCAATCCGCACGATATCGCGCAAGCGCCGGCCTGGCTGGCGAAGGGTCCATTTCCGCCGGCGGGTGTTCCGGTACCCTGTTCTTACTTTCCGCCGCCGGCCGGGAATCCGCCCGCGCTTTACGGAAACATACCGTCTCCATGGAATTACGAAGACCTCCAGACCGTAACGACCAAGCCCAGCCTGCAGTACTCGTTTCAGGCATCGCTGAACAAGAGCGCGGGGCCGGTGACGGACTGGGTGCTCTTCCTCAACGATTACTTCTGGCTACAACACTTGGTGGATCGGCAGGTGGGGCTGGTACTGGATGCGCTGGCCGATTCCCCGTTTGCGGCGAATACGGTGGTGGTGTTTCTGGCCGATCACGGCGAATATGCGGGATCGCACGGCTTGCACGACAAAGGCTCGGCGGTTTACGACGAATCGTTGCGCGTGCCCTTGTATGTGCAATATCCAGGGCAGACGGCCGCGATTGCGATGAACCAGATGTGTTCGGGGGTGGATTTCTTCGGGCTGATTTGCGATCTGGCCGCGAACGTGAAAGGCCAATGGAGGCAGGTTTATCCGGACCTGGCAAACCGGCAGTCCATGTGGGGATTTCTGCGCGCCAACCGGGGCGAGACGCGGGTGGCGCGGGCGCCGGTCGGGTTGCCGTACATACTGCATACGTTCGATGAGAGCAGTCCGCTGCCGGCGAGCCAGGGAAAGTGCCACATCGTGGGACTGCGGACCAAGCTGGATCTGAGTGCCGGCCAGATCGGCGGGAAGCTGGCATTTTATTGGGAATGGGGGATGTGCTCAACGCTGCCGGATGCGACGCCGCCGGACCCGGAGTTCTACGACTACGATCCGCAGACGACTGACAACACCAGCGAACTGGGGAACGATTATTACAGTAAGATCGGGGCGGTGCAGGGCAAGATCGCGCAATATGCGGCAGTGCTGGGCGGTTGGGGACCACCGGCGAGCGGGCTGATCGGCAGCGAGTTGGCGGCGCCGCTGGTTGGCACGGGCACGGATGGCAAGCCGCTGAGCCAGGCGCTGGCGGACGCACAGGCGACTTATTTGAATTACATTTATGGCGTTGGGGTGTGCGGGTAGGGGCGGGCCGGGGAGGATTTGGCTGGATTAGAGATCTTCGGGAGAGAGTCCGGCGGCTCGGGGACATCCTCGCCGCTTTCGATCATGTCGGCCAACACCTGGAGGGCTATCGACTTTACTTTTCGGGTCGCCTCTTCTTCGCTGGCACCGTAGGCCATCACGCCTGGAAAGTCAGGCACAGCGGCCAAGATTCGACCGTCGTCCTCCCGTTCCAGTTCAACGTGGATCGGCTGAATCTCGACCATGCTGTGCGCTATTGTAGCGTAAGAGCGGAGCCGGCTAAAAGCCGGCTGCGGGCACGATTGCCCGCCCCACAATTCCTCGGACAGTAATGCAAGAATCAATCGCCGGAGACGGTCTCGTATTCGCGGATAGGGGCGGGCTTCGAGGCGGCCAGCGCGCCAAGGGTGACGGTATCGAAGGATTCGCGCCGCGCGCGAGCTGGCGGCGCAGACGGGCCTCGAATTCGGCGATCTGTTCCTCGATGAACCTCACCAGGAAGTAGCCGATGGTCTCCACATCATGTCCTCATCGATTAGTGCGACCTGGCTGAACAATGCAGATCACAGCGTCGTCCTTAGAATCGGCGCTATGGCGCAGCACCCGAGACAAGTTGCAGGTTGTCCAGATGGCGGTAGTCCTTGGGATTATTGGTGACAAGCGGAGCCGGCAGCGCCAACGCGGTGGCAGCGATCCAGGCGTCAGCTGAGCCGATCGGCCGGCCTTTGCGCGCGCTCTCGTTCCGAATCGCAGCCCAGGTAGAACACAAATCGCTGTCGGAGTGAAGTACGGAGAAGTCGCCCAGATACTCTTCCAGCAGGTCGCGCCTTCTCTGGCCCCAATTCGCGTTCAGCGCAACATAGCGCATCTCTGCCACGGTCATGAACGAGAGGATCAAATCAGAGCCGCGGACGATACTTACATAGCGGGGCGCGAATTCAGGGTGCCACTTGAAAATAAAGCTGGCAACATCCGTGTCAACGACCAATCTTGCCGTTGAGCTCGGTGGAGAAATCAAGACGGCGCTGCTCATAAATGAAGCGGACGAAAGCCTCGGATTCTTCCGCGGGTCCAGGATCGATATGGCTCAAAAGCCGATCCAGGCTAAACGCGCCGCTACGCACCAAGTTGGGCGGATGGTTGTCGGCCTGTTGTGGTACGCGCTCCATGCTCTACATTTTAGCGCTTCCGCGCTGGCTTGGGCCGGAGCGGGTCTGGAGACCCGCTGCAAGGCGTTGACGCCTGCCCCACATGATCAATCGCCGGAAACTGTCTCGTATTCGCGGACAGGAGCGGGCTTCGAGGCGGCCAGCGCGCCGAGGGTGACGTGAATGGTGGGCATGGCGCCGGTATCGAAGGATTCGCGCACCTTGCCTTCGTCTTGCTGTTTTTCGCGCGCGAGCTGGCGGCGCAGACGGGCCTCGAATTCGGCCATCTGCTCCTCGATGGTCTTCACCTTGTTCTTGTTCGCCACCATGTCTTCGCGATAGCGTTTCAGGAAGTAGCCGATGGTTTCCACGCGGATCCGGATTGAGCCGGTGGGCTTGTTCTCGTCGATATCCTTGAAGCAGAAATACGGCGTTCCGGAATGCTCGACGACCTCTTCCACGACCGAGTAAATGGGCGCGTCGTGGCCGCACTTGAAGCTGGATAATTCCAGCGCGACTAAGTTAGGATGCCGGCCGGTATACTTAGCGGCCCACACTTTGCGCGAGGTATTCTCGCTATAGGAATTCTTCCACACGTCATCGATGTTCATGGGGTGCGGAATCTCGCCGGATTCAACTTCCGGTCCGAAGAGACGCCAGACCATGTCTTCGTCGATGGGCAGGGAATCCTGGGTGAAGACGGGATAGCCGAGCTTCTGGAACTCCTCCAGGATTTCGTGGTTGACGCCGGGATCGTTGTGATAGGGGCGGCCCAGGACGACCACACCCAGCCGGTCCTCGCGCTCGAGTTGCTCGAGCACCTGGCGGGCTTCGCCGCGGATGGTCACGTTGTTGTAGTAATCGAGCGCGCGATAGCCTTGCTGAATTGCGCGCGCGTTTTCTTCGGCGGAAAGGCCGAGAATGTCTTTGAACTCCTCGAACATCTGCCGTTCGAAGACATCGGGCTTCGAGAGATTGACGAAAGTGTCGAGGAAGCGGACGCCCTTCTCCTTAAACAGGTCGCCTTCCTTGGTGAATGCGGCTTTTACGGCGGCCGGGGTAGCGGCGACGGTGGGGCACGAACGGCTGGCCTGCACGCCATGCAGATCGCTGGTGAGGCAGTCGATCATCGGGAAGAAAATGATATCGAGCGGCTTCTTGGCGTGCACCACGAATAGCAGGTTGTGTACGTGCGGAATCCCCAGCTTCGATGGGAAGCACGGGTCGATGGCGCCGCGCTTGGCGCCTTCCTTATAAAGCTGCTCGCTGGTGAAGTCGGAGTAGACGATGTTCTCGGCCTGGATGCCGAGAGACGCGAAGTAGCCCGTGAAGACAGGCGTCATCGAGTACATGTTGAGCACGCGCGGCATGCCGATGCGGATTTCGGCGCGCTTCTTCATCAGCTCGACGCGTTTTTTGGCGGACGAGGTGAAGACGAACTTCGGCTGAGGATCGGCAACGAGCGGCGCGTCCGGCACGCGGAAAACAGCCTTCGCCGATATCTCGACGAAGTTGGGATTGGCCTTTTTGATCTTGTCGAGGCTGCCCTTGATCTGGCGCATGTCGTCGACGCTCTCGACGGTGCCCTTCTCGCAGGTGGCGATGATCAGGCGCTGCGATCCGGCTTCGAGCGGCACCTTGGTTTTCACGGGAGGCTTGTAATCCGCGTTCATCACCGTGGTTTTCACGTCGATAAACGTGCGCAGGCACTTATTCTTGCAGAAGTAGCAGCGGGTGGCTTCCTCGCGGGTGGTCTTGTAGCTGATCTTGGAGATGGCATCCATCCCGATGAAGGTGGAGACGCGGCCGTGGTCCCAGAGGCGGCCGGCTTCGAGGGCCGAACCGATGGCGCCGGCTTCGCCGCAATGCTCGTGGACGATCACGTCGGCTTTCTGGTCTTTGCCCTTAAATCGGGATTCGATGAAATCGACCTGGGCTTTCACCGCGGCCAGATTGTATTGGGTACCGCCCTGCAGCAGGAAGCGGCGGCCGATGGCGGAAAGGTTTGGAATCTGCGAAACGTATAGCCAGATGTTTTTGGGCAGGACGTTACAGAGACCGGCCATAATTTCTTCGGGCTTCCAGCCCTGGCGCTGGAAATCCACGATATCGGACTGCATGAAGACGGCGCAGCCGTAGCCGAAACTCGGATAGCCGTTGGCGGCGAAGGCAGTATCGGCGTACTGCTCGACGGGCACGTTGAAGCCCTGCGCGGTGGATTGCAGGAAGTAGCCGTTGCCGGCCGAGCACTGCGTGTTCAGCTTGAAGTCTTTGACGCGCCCGTCTTTCAGGATGATGATCTTGATGTCCTGGCCGCCGACGTCGCAGATGACGTCCACGTCGTCATAGAAATGCAGGCCGGCCTGGGTGTGGGCCACGGTTTCGACGAGCGCGGCATCCGCACCGATGACGTCCTTCAGGATGTCTTTGGCATAGCCGGTGGTGCCCACGCCGAGCACCTTGAGCGTGGCGCCCTGTTCGGCGATCTGTTTTTCGAGCTTGCCCATCACCTCGATGGTGTCTTCGATGGGATTGCCCTTGGAGAGCTGGTAAGTCTTGGCCAGGATGCGGCGCTCTTTGTCCTTCGAGAGCAGCACGGCCTTGGTGGAGGTGGAACCGCCATCGATGCCGACGAAGCCTTCCACGACGTCGCCCGGCTGGAACGTAGCCGCGACGAACTTTTTGGTGCGGTACTTCTCTTTGAAGCGGGCCAGATCGCCGGCGTCCTTAGCCAGACCGCCGGTGCCGCCGCGCTTGGCTTTTTCTTCTTCGCGGCCCACGGTGACATACCATTCAAGCTTGTCCCAACCGGTGTACTGGCCGACGGCGGCGTCTTCGGTTTTGCCGAATTCTACGGATCCGATTGCGGCGAAATACTGGGCATTATCGGGGGTGCGGATGAGGTCCTCGGGCGGAACGCCGGCAGGCAGCTCGGTACCGCGCTCTTCCCAGATTTTCGGGATGTTGTGCTTCCAGCAATCGCGCATGCCCTTGATGTAGCAATTTGGACCGCCGAGCAGCAGGACGACAGGCAGCAGGGTGTTGCCGCGCGTGAGCACGGAGAGATTCTGCATGACGATGGCTTCGAAAAGCGAAGCCATCAACTGGTCGGGGGGCACGCCCATCTTCTGCAGGCCGTTGATATCGGTTTCCGCGAAGACGCCACACTTGCCGGCGACGGGGTGCAACTTCAGGCCTTTATAGCCCATTTCGCAAAGCTGCTCAGTGGGAATGCGCAGCTTGGCGTTGATCTTGTCGATGACCGCGCCGGTGCCGCCCGCGCACTTGTCGTTCATCGAGGGCATTTTCTTCTTGCGGCCGGTTTCGGGGTCTTTCTTGAAGATGATGATTTTGGCGTCCTGGCCGCCGAGCTCGATGACCGAGCCGCATTCCGGGTACAGCTTCTCGACCGCGAGTGAAACGGCGTTGACTTCCTGGACGAATTTGGCGCCCAGGTACTTCGACATGCCATTGCCGCCCGAGCCGGTGATGAAGATACGCGACCGATTGGCCTGGAAGCCGTCGATTTCGGTCTCGAAGCGCTTCAGGAACTCGAGCACCTTTTCGGGTTGCTTGGTGTCATGGCGCTGGTAGTCCGACCAGAGGATTTTGTCGGTGGCTTGATCGACGACCACCGCCTTAACGGTGGTGGAACCTACATCCATTCCGATGAAAAATTGTTTGTCCATGGAGGCCTCGGGCTATTGGACCGCCAGTGCTTCTTCGCGCACGGGCGCGGCGCCTTCTTTTTTCATCTCTTCGGCGATGTGCATGACGAAATTGGCGGCCAGACCGACGACACCCTTGCTATGCGGCACGTGATAGATCGGGCGCTTCGATTCGGGATGGGCATCCACCCATGCGCGGCACTCGTCCAGGGACAGGCCGGTACGCTCCAGGACTTCGGCCATTTCCTTCTTGGCCTTGTTCTTGGCTTCGCCAAGCGCCATCTGCACGCGCGAATGAGCATTGATCTCGCCTTCGCCGGAGGTTTCGACCGGAAGGTAGATCATGTCTTTGTAATTCGAGACCACGGCCGATTGCGCGCCATCGGATTGCGTGGAGGGCATACAGCCGAAAGGCTTCACGGACAACACCATATGCGCCAGGTCTTTGTTCGAATAGTAGATATTCTTAGCCACTTCCAGGTGGCCTTCGCCGCCGCCGGCGCGGGAGTTATAGAAGGGATGGCCCAGGCGCTGCAATTCGTATTGATCGGCCAAGTGATGGGCGATATCGCCGAGCGCGCCGACGATCTTGTGATATTCGTTCTTGAAGATGGCTTCGGCCAGCTTCAGCTTGGCGACTTTGTTGCGGAAACTCCATTCGATTTTGGCGCGCTTATCGAGACGCCAGAGGGGCGGGAGCACGGCGCCTTCTTCGAGGCCCTTGAAGTCCTTGTACTTCTGGACAACCTGGTGGATCATGTACATGATCCACGTGCCGATGGGCTCCACCAGCACCTGCGCGCCCTCGCGCTGCAGGAAGTTAAACATATTGAAATTGCCGTCGCCTTCGGTGGTCTGCGCCCAGAACTCGCCGGTGATTTTGACGATGGGCTTTACGCGCAGGCGGTCGATTTCGATCTCGTTGAAGGCGTCGCGGCAGCGATGCAGGGCCGGGATGTACTCGTCGCCCTTCAACTGATTGACGAACTTGCCGATGTATTCGGCGGTGTCTTTGAAGCCGCCCAGGTATTTGGTCAGGCTATCGCCGAGCTGCCAGGGCTGCTTCTTGCGGAAGACTTCATGCATGTAGTCCATGGCATCGTCGAGCTTCCGGTCGGTTTCACCGGGATTGACTTCGTAAGGGCGGACGGCGTAAGCGACTTCGTTCAGGACGTCGCCGCAATTCAGCGCGTTGAGGATGCCCAGGAAGAAATCCAGGTTCATTTCGAGGCCAGCTTCGGCGTCGGATTGGCTGAGGCCACCGGATTGCTGGAACAGCAGCACGCGGAAGCCGTCGAAACCGGCGTTGCGGAGGGCCAGGCGATACTCGGCTTCGTACATGCCGAAGCGGCAAGGTCCGCAGGCGCCGGCGGTGAAGAAGACGTAGCGGTCGATGATTTCCTGCTTGGTGAGTCCTTGCTCTTCCAGGCTTTGCAGATACTGGACTAAGTTACCGACGGTGAAGTAAGTCGGGTTGCATTGGCCGTTGTTGCCGTATTCCTTGCCGGTTTGAAATGCGCGCACGTTGGGGGTAGGTACGGCTTCGGCGAGATAGCCGAGGCCTTCGAGCGCGCCATGGACGAGCTTTTCATGTTTCCAGGTAAGGCCGCCGAAGAGTAGGGTGGTCCGGCTGCGCTGTTCCTTGGTGAAGGGGTGCTCGACGGGCTTTTTGAATTGATGCGTCTCGCGTTTGACTACGCCGGCTTCGCGCTCGAGGCGGGCACGTTCTTCGGCCAGGCGCTTTTGGATGACGTCTTCGATTCCGGAGTTGATCTGGACCAGACCGGCAGATGATACGGGCTTCGGTTCAAACGGCTGAGTGCTCATTATGCTCCTCTGAGTTTGGAGAGTTCAAGGACACCTCTCCCTATGGAGTGCATCTTCGCCTGTTAAGCCATTGGAAATAAAGAGGGCCGCATTGAATGGTGGGTTTTCCATCAGGAATGGTGGATATGGGGTGTGAGCGGGAGGGTACGGTTTGATACGGGTGGGTTCAGCGGCGCTGGATCAAAAGCTGTAGGAGGTAGTCTTGGCCGATCTTGTCCGTCCTGACCGCCCGCCAATCGCGAAACGCCGTTCGCGCAAGATTGACGACGTCGAGAGCCCGGGCTCGGGTCCATTTCTCGGATTCGTCATAATCAGCCAGGTGCCTGAGCTCCTGGAGTTCATCGAAGGCGCTGGCAACGCTCTTAACGTGTGCGGCAGCTTGTGGCACCTGGCCGGCAATCTTGCGGTTGGCAAATTGCTGGGAAGCTTTTCGCATTGGCCCATGATCGAAAGTCCGTGCCAACTTCGCACGTTGGTCAGGTCTCTTCCAATTACTTACCGCTTCCCCAACCAGCAGGTGAAACAAAGCATAGTATGCTGTCGAAACGGCTCGCCGCAAGCTAGCCTGTTTGGGTTTTGTTCTTTCGCGTTTGGCAAGATGATAGGCCTGCTCAAGCAGGTCTTCGGCGAGTGCCATTGCTTAGGACCACGACGGCTCTTTGAGCTTGGCCTGCTCTGATCGGCTGCGAAAGTTGAAATAGGTGTAAAGGCCGAATTGGGCGAAATCAAGTTCCTTTCTTAATTCGGTTCGAGCGCGTCTGGTGACTAGCGGGAGGTTCTTTTCAGAGCTGGCTTCGTCGGACAGCACGACGCGAAAGAAAATGGATTCCTCGCCGGTGGAGTTCAAGGTGAGCGCGTACCGGATGCGAAGCACATCGGGTGCCAGTCTACGGGCTGCGGCCTTGACGCGGCGGTCGATCTCGGCCTCATTGGCCACGGCTGGCGGCATCATCGGCATGCGGTGTTCCTCCTTCTTTGAAGATAGCGCATCCGGTGGCTCTGGCTATCCTTGCGCCGGCTCTTTCAAATACGATAGCCTCCTTCAATGGCCACACGCAGCGCGGATGTCGCGATCGTTGGAGCGGGCATTCTGGGGCTGGCGCACGCCTATGCGCTCGCCCGGCGGGGACGGCCGGTGGTGGTCTACGAACGCAGTCCGCGGGCGGCGGGCGCCTCGGTGCGCAACTTCGGCATGATCTGGCCTATCGGGCAGCCGGTGGGGCACATGCACGAAATGGCTTTGCGCAGCCGCGATTTGTGGGTGGAAGTGCTGCAGGCGGCGCGTCTGCCGTACTTTCCAACCGGATCGCTGCACGTGGTCTACCGCGAAGACGAGGCGGCGGTGGCGCGCGAGTTCTGCGAAGTGGCTCCCGGGCTGGGCTATGCCTGCGAGTGGTTGGGCGCCTCGGGGGTGGCGGCGAGGAGCCAGGCGGTCCGGCCCGACGGACTGCGCGGCGCGATCTGGAGTCCGGCCGAAATCACGGTGGACCCGCGCGTGACGCTGGCGCAAGTGCCGCGCTTCCTGGCCGAACGATTCGGCGTGCAGTTCCGCTGGAGCACGGCGGCGAGCGCCGCGGATCTGGCTTCGTACGATGCCGCCATCGTATGCAGCGGCCACGATTTCGAAACGCTGTATCCCGAGGCTTTCGCGGACAGCGGCGTCACGCGCTGCAAGCTGCAGATGATGCGCACGCACCGCCAGCCGGACGGATGGCAACTCGGCCCGGCTTTGGCGGCCGGACTCACGTTACGTTTCTATGAATCGTTCCAGGTGTGCCGGACGCTGGCGGCGCTGCGGCAGCGCATCGCGGCGGAAACGCCGGAGTTCGATCGCTGGGGCGTTCACGTACTCGTATCGCAGACCGCCGGCGGCGAACTGACCCTGGGCGATTCGCACGAATACGGCATGGCCGTCGATCCTTTCGACCGCGCCGAGATCGACGAGCTGATTCTAGGCTACGCGCGCGCATTTCTGCGGGCGCCGGCGATGGAGATCGCACAGCACTGGCATGGCGTCTATGCGAAACACCCCGCGCAGCCGTTCGTGTCGCTATCGCCGGCGCCGAACGTGCGGGTGGTGACGGCCACGGGCGGCTCGGGCATGACACTTTCGTTCGGGCTCGCCGAGCAGACGGTGGCCGGGATGGGCTATTGATGGGGCGCGTGACAGCAGTCATCTTCGACTGGGCGGGCACCACCGTGGATCATGGCAGCCTGGCGCCGGTGCGCACGCTCCAGAAGCTCTTTGCGAGCCACGGCATGGCCGTGACCGAGGAAGAGGCGCGCCGGGATATGGGCGTGCACAAGAAGGATCATATCCGCGCGCTGCTGCGCGCGACGAGGGGCGCGGCCCCCGGGGAAGCGGAGGTGGACGCTTTATTCGCCGCCTTCATCCCGATGCAGATGGATTGCCTGGCGGCGTACTCCGGCGTGATTCCGGGTGTGGCGGCCACGGTTGACGCACTGCGTGCGCGCGGGGTGAAGATCGGCAGCACAACCGGGTATACGCGGCCCATGCTCGAGCTGCTGCTCGAGACCGCCGCGGCGCAGGGTTATCAGCCCGATTGCGCGCTGTGTCCAGACGACACCGTGGCGGGCCGTCCCTGGCCGTGGATGTGCTACCTTAGCGCGATCCGGCTGCGGGCTTACCCGATGCACACCATGGTGAAGATCGGCGATACGCTAAGCGACATCGAAGAGGGATTGAACGCGGGCATGTGGACGGTGGGGATCGCGCGCACGGGAAACATGATCGGGCTCACGGCGGAAAAATTCGCGGGGCTGCCGGCGGGCGAACAGACTATGCGCCTGGAAGCCGCGCGGCGTAAGCTGAGCGAGGCCGGCGCGCACTACGTGGCGGATGCAGTGGGCGATTGCATGCCGTCGATCGACGCGATTGAGGCGCGGCTGGCGAAGGGCGAGCGTCCATGAGCCGGCGGCTGGCGGTGTGGCAAGGGACCACCATTGCGCTGCTTTTCGTGGGCTACGCCGGCTACTATCTCTGCCGCTCGGATTTTTCGGTGAGCCTGCCGTTGATTATCGACGAACTCGCAGCGCATGGCATGACACCCGACCAGGCCAGGATCCGGCTGGGCGCGATCACGTCGGTATCGGTGCTGGCTTATGCGATGGGCAAGTTTCTCCTTGCCGGCAGCGCCGATTTTCTGGGAGGAAAGCGGAATTTCCTGATTGGGATGGGCGGCTCGATCCTGTTCACTTTGCTGTTTTCGCTGGGCGGCGGAATTCCGATTTTCACGCTGGCGTGGATCGGCAACCGGCTGGTGCAATCGACCGGCTGGGCGGGGATGGTTAAGATCACGTCGCGCTGGTTTTCTTATTCCTCATATGGCGCGGCCATGGGCATAATCAGCTTGAGTTACTTGTTCGGCGACGCCGCGGCTCGCCAATTTATGGGCTTCCTGATCGGCCACGGGTTCGGCTGGCGGGCGGTGTTTCAAGTGGCGGCGGGGACGCTTTTCGTCATCTTCGTGGCGAATCTGCTGCTGCTAAAGGAATCGCGCGCGGAGATCGGCTTGGCGGAGCCGGCAGTGAATCCGCTGAACCTGTTTGGCGCCGAGGGCAGCGATCCGAAGCCATCCAGCCTGCGCGATTTGCTGGCGCCGATCTACCGCAGCCCGGCATTCTGGATCGTATGCGCGCTCTCGCTGGGAACCACGCTGGTGCGCGAAACCTTCAACACCTGGACACCCACGTACTTCAACCAGGTGGTGGGATACAGCAAGGCCGAGGCGGCGGGAATGAGCGCGGTTTTCCCGCTGTTTGGCGGTGTTGCGGTACTGCTCTCGGGTTTCTGGAGCGATCGGCTGGGGCGCGGCGGACGATCGGCGATCATGTTCTATAGCCTGCTGCTGAGCTCGGTGGCCCTGTTCGCGCTGGGATCGCTGCGCGCGGGCGGCGGGCGGGGACTGCCCACGGTTCTGGTCGGCCTGGTCGGCTTCCTGGTGATCGGACCGTATGCGTATCTGGCGGGCGCCATCGCGCTGGACTTTGGCGGCAGGCACGGCAGCGCGACTTCTTCCGGGATCATCGACGGCGTCGGATATCTGGGCGGGATCCTGGCGGGCGACACGGTGGCGCGTATTTCGGTGAGCTTCGGCTGGACCGGAGCTTTCCTGGCACTGGCCGGCGTGGCGCTGCTTTCGAGCGCGGCGGCGGCGATGCTGTTTATGGGCCAACGGCGGAATGTTTATGCGGGTTAGCGAACGAGTGATCGAGATCTTTGAGGCCAAAGGCGGCGCGGCGTATTTCGGCGAGCCGGTTTCGCAACTGGAACACGCGTTGCAGGCCGCGTATCACGCCGAGACGGAAGGCGCGCCGGAGTGGCTGGTAGTGGCGGCGCTTTTGCACGATATCGGCCACCTGCTGCACGATCTGCCGGAGCAGATAGCGGATCTAGGCATCGACGCGCGGCACGAAGACCTTGGGCACGGCTGGCTGGCGCAATATTTCGGTCCGGAAGTGACCGCGCCGGTGCGCATGCACGTGGATGCCAAACGTTATCTGTGCGCGACGGATTCCGAGTATCTGAGTCTGCTTTCGCCAGCCTCCGTGCAGAGTTTGCGATTGCAAGGCGGACCTTTCAGCGAGGCCGAAGCCCGCGCGTTCGAAGCAGAAGCCGTTCGCGCGGGAAGCGGTGCGGCTGCGGCGCTGGGACGATCTGGCGAAGGTCCCCAGGATGCGCGTGCCGGACCTGGAGCATTACCGCGCGGCGATCGAGAAATCGCAACTGCGGGCCGTGTGAAACGCTATGGCCGGATCGCCCAGGCCAGTCCGTCGGGTCCGGGACCGGCGTCGATCCGAGCAGTAATTTCGAGGCTTTTCAGATCGATCACGGCGACATAATTGCCGCCGGTACATGCCACGAAAGCGCGGGAACCGTCGGGCTGCATCTCGATACCGGCAGCGCCATGTCCCAGTTCGATCCGTTTCACTTCTTTGTGAGTGGCTGAATCCAGGACTACCAGGGACGACCCACCGAGTAAGCTGACTAGCACGAGCTTGCCATCCAAAGTAAACTTGAGCCGGTTCGCACTGCGCACATTCGCCGGCAGAGTTTCGATCACTTTCCTGGCCGATAAATCGATGATCGAGATGGTGCCATCCTGGGCATTGGCGGTCCAGAGTTGCGCGCCGTCGGGCGTTACGTCGAACCCTTCGGAACCCCGGCCGACCGGTACAACGGTCTCGTTCCAGTCGCCGCCGGGCGGTCCCATTGGACCTCTGGGGCCGCCAGGTGGCGGGCCGCCGGGGGGCGGGCCGCTGGGCCCCGATCCGGGCGGCGGGCCGGGTGGGGAGTTCGTTTGCGGCGCGCCCTTCTCGATGATGCTGACGGTCGCGGAACTGACGTTCGTGGTATAGATCCGCTTCATGTCCTGGGTAACGAAGATCATGTGGGTGCGATTCTGCCCGGTCCCAAGGATCCAATCGACGGCTTTTTTCTCGGGATCGTAGCGTCCGATGGCTTTGGCGGCTTCGGCGGTAAACCAGGTTTTTCCGCCCACGAACGTCAGGCCATGGGGGCCGCGCAAGGGACCGAGATCGATGGCTGTGACCCTTTTCTGGCCAATCAGGTCGATCAGGGTGAGGGTGTTGTAGGCGCCGCCCCCGTAGTTCGAGACGTAAGCGAATTTTCCGTCGGCGGAGGCGACCACCTCGTGAGGATCTTCGCCGACCGGGGCCTTGGCGACTACCGTTAGCGTGGAGGGATCCACGATGGCAAGCGTATGATCGCCCTTCGAGAGGACTAATAATGCTTCGCGGGGCGTGCTCGCCGGCCAGGCGGCGGCGACTGTAAGGCCGAGCAAGAAGACAAGACGCGTCGAGGTCATGATTTTAAGTTTAGACGTAATACGCCTTACCAAGGAGGCGATAATAAGGTCATGGCATGTTCGATGACCTTTTCGATAGTCGTGCGAGTGGGCGTTCTGGTGGTGGGCGCGGCGGCCGGCTTGTTCGGCGCCGACGCCATTCAGTGGGGGACGGCCGAGAACGGTTTACGGCTGGGCATTGAGGCTACATCGAACGCGGAACCCGGATGGCGCGTGGTATTGAAGAACACCAGCCCGGTGACCCAGGAAGTGGCAATCGGACACCAGGATCACGACATGTTTTATAGCGTCCGGTTCGTCGCGGTCGATCGCCACGGCAAGAAGGTTGACGTATTCGATTTGAATGCTCTAAAGCGCGCACCGTCGGATATCGGTCCGGGTCCGGCAAAGTTTGCGGTGCTGGAACCGGGCGGCGTGCAGGAGTTTACTTACCCTATGAGCCAGCTGATCGGCGTCGTGAACGGGAAGGATACGCAGATCAGCCGTCTAGGGAATCAGGGTTACACAATTCACGCCATTTTCGATTTTCACGATACAGCGGCAGTATCATGGGGATCTTTCTTTCTAGAACGAAGTTGCCTAGTGGGCAGCGGCGCCGGATGGCGGCGCATATCGCAGAACCGTGGTCAAGTCGATGCCGCGGATGATGTTGTTAGCGTTGTACGTCAATCCCCAGGAATCGATTGTCGACATATCGGGGAAGATGCAGGCTTCCAGCACCGCGTCTTCGGAACCTTTGCCTACCCAGCCGCCACCTGCGGCGGTCGGGCCGCCAAACAGATCCGTGCCGCCCAGTTGGGTGCAATAGTAGGAGGCGGGGTTGCCGGGACCGGGCGAGTTCGGCGTCTCTTTGGCGTAGTAGGCCAGCGCGGCCAGTGTGGGAGTGGTGGCCCACAAGGTCTGGAGCAGGACGTGAATGCGCGAGCCATCCTTCTTCGAAGTGAACTGGCAGAACTTACGTTTGCCGGTCAGCACGAGCCAACTGGACTCGGGCCCATTGGTGTTATAAACCGGCTCGCGGACGATCACCTTGCCGCCGTTTGCCTCACAGTAAGCGGATGCGTCGCCCGTTTCGGGATCCGCGGCTTTCATGTTTCCGGCCGCCAATGCGAGGGCCGCGACGGCTGCGGCCATAAAGAACGAATGTTTCAAGATCATGCCTCCTTAAAAGGTTCCATCAGTTTAGCAGGTGGCGGCGCAACGCCCAAACGCGCGGCGGTTTCGACCAGACATTGCCACGTGCCGTCGCCCAACGGGATTCCGTCCTGGCGCCTTTTGGCCTCCGCACGCCATTCAGGATCGCCCGCCACCAGGACCTCGCTGTAGCCTTTAGCGGGCGCGGCGGATTTCACGGTATTCACCAACGACTCGATGCGCGCCTGAAATTCTTCGATAGGCATGAAGCGGGCGGCGTCGATGGCCAGGAAGGTCTGGCTGGTGCGCGTGGGCTTGCCCTGGATACGGATACCGCCAACATCCACGCTCATGGCGCCGCCGCCGAGCAGGCCGCAGAGGATCTCGACCAGCATGGCGAGTCCGCTGCCCTTGTAGCCGCCCAGGGGCATGGGCATGCCGCGGATGGCCGCGTCGGTGTTAGTGGTTGGAACGCCGTCCGAATCGACGGCCCAACCGGCGGGAATGGTTTCCTCGCCGTTCGTCAGGGCCTTGAAGATGCGGTTGTTGGCGACGGTGGTGGTGGCCATATCGAGCAGCCAGGGGCCCGGCACGGACATACAGATGGGATTGGTGCCGAGGCGCGGCTGACGACCCTGCCAGGGCGCGACGATGGGCGAGGCATTGCACATGACGATGCCGATCATGCCGGCCGCGGAGATCTTTTGGCCCCAATAGGCGGCGGCGCCGAAGTGGTTGGATTCGCGCGCGACGACCATGGCGACGCCGTGCTTATGCGCCAGGCGCACGGCATGTGCGCAGCACACGTTCGCAATCTGCTGACCGGCGCCGTTGTTTCCATCGTAGAGAAGGCAGGCTCCGGATTCCGAAACGATGCGGCCTTCCGCGGAAGCGTCGAGATCGCCGCGTTCCACCTGTTCTACGTAATAGGGCAGCAATTGCACGCCGTGCGAATCCACGCCGCGCAGGTTGGCGGCGACCAGAGATTCCGAAACGAGGTGGGCGATGGGGCGCGGGAAGGCGGCGGCTTCGAGCAGGCCAGCCGCCCAGGACGTGAGGTCTTCGGCTGAAATGATGGGCAAGATAATAGAATAAACCTGTGCCCGCGTTCACGTTCGAGGAAGCCCGCCGTTGCGTCTTGGAAAGGGTGCGGAGCGCGCGCCCAATCCCGCCGGAGGAGAGCGTCGTGCTGGAAGCAGCCGCGGGGCGGGTGCTGGCCGACCCCGTGGCGGCGGATCGCGACTATCCAGCCGTGGCGCGCTCGGTGCGCGATGGATATGCCGTGCGGGCGACGGATTTGCCGGGCGAACTGGAGGTGGTCGGCGAGGTGCGCGCCGGCGAGAGTTTTGGCGGCGAGGTAGGGGCGCGGCAGGCGGTCGAGATCATGACCGGCGCGCCGGTGCCGCGCGGCGCGGATGCCGTAGTGATGGTCGAACACGTCCACCGCGAGGGCGGGCGTGTGCGGATCGACGATGCCGCGGCGGCCGGACTGTTCATCAATCCGCGGGGAGCGGAGGCGCGCGCGGGCGAGGTGCTGCTGCACGCCGGGAAGCGTCTGGACTATACCGATGTAGCCATGCTGGCGGCGGCCGGACGGGAAAGCGTGCCGGTATACGCGGCACCGCGGGTGGCGATTATCGCGACAGGCGATGAGCTTGTGCCGGTGTCCGCGACGCCGCGCGATTTCCAGATCCGCAATTCGAATGTATACTCGCTGGCGGCACAGGTCTTACGGGCCGGCGGAGCGCCGCAGATTCTGCCCGTGGCACGCGACGAGATGGCGCACACACGGGCGTCGATCGAGCGCGGGCTAGCGGCCGATCTGCTGCTGCTCTCGGGCGGCGTGTCGGCGGGCAAATACGATATCGTGGAGCGTGTGCTGGCGGAGTTGGGCGCGGAATTCTTTTTTGACCGGGTCCTGATTCAACCGGGCCAGCCGCTGGTTTTCGGCCGGGCGCGCGGCAAGTTCTTCTTCGGTTTGCCGGGTAATCCGTCGTCCACTATGGTGACGTTCGAGATCTTCGCGCGCGCGGCGGTTGAATTGTTGGGCGGCGAGGAGGAGGTGGCGCTGCACATGCCGTTTGCGCGGCTGACGGAGAGTTTCCACCACCGCGCGGGGCTGACGCGTTTCCTGCCGGCGCGTTTGAGCCCGGACGGTGCGGCGGTGACGCCCCTGGCCTGGCGCGGATCGAGCGATGTGCCGGCGCTTACGCGCGCGAATGCCTATATGGTGGTGGATGCGGATCGGCCCGCATGGCAGGCGGGCGATTGGATCAGGGTACTGCGCAAGTGAACCGGATGAAAAAACTCTCGCATTTCGACGACGCGGGCAGCCCGCAAATGGTGGACGTTTCGAGCAAGCCGGAGACCCGCCGCACGGCGCGCGCCCACGCTTTTGTGCGCATGCGGCCCGCGGTGCTGCGCAGCCTGCCCGGGAATCCCAAGGGCAACCCTTTGGAGATCGCGCGCATCGCGGGCATTTCGGCCGCCAAGAAATGCGCGGACCTGATCCCGCTGTGCCATCCCCTGATGCTGACGCACGCGGATGTGGAGGTGCGGGTGGAAAAAGGGGGCGTGCGCATCGTGGCCAGCGCGGCTACGACGGCGCAAACCGGCGTCGAGATGGAGGCGCTCACGGCCGCCGCCGTGGCCGCGCTAACGGTCTACGACATGATCAAGGCGCTGGACAAATCGATCGAGATTCAGGATTTATATTTGCTGGAGAAGACGGGCGGCAAGAGCGGCGAGTATCGGCGGCCGGCACGCTAAAGCGACGCTAAAGCGTGCGCCACAGGCGTCCGGCGGCTTGTAGGCGCGCGTCCACGCGATTCAGCCCGCGCGTTAGGTCCGGAGGTAATAAGGGAGTATGGGAAATGCGGGTCAGATACTCCGGGATGGGCCACACATCGGTTTCGGCGGTCATCCAGCCGGACGCATCGAATCGGTGCAAGTTTACCGGGCGCGAATAAGCGCGGAGGGTCTTTTCGCCGGCCAGGTTAAAGTAGTGTTCAAAATAAGATAACGCCAGCTCGCGGAGCGTGCGATAAACGGGTTCGCGGAAACGCAGACCCGAATAGTTGGATTTGGCGATCGCGCCCCAGTGCCCGCGCTGCCGGAAGATCGCCAGCACGTGATCGTCGTCGCGCACCGCTTCCAAATCCAGCAACAAGGGAGGGAAGCCATGCACGCATAGAGCGGCGGCCCCGAAAAGTGCGCCTTCCATACAATGCGCACGCCGGTCCCTCAGAACGCCGCGTGGTGAGCGACACGTAGCGCCCTGGGGTTCCTTGTTGTAGCCGATCTCGCTATCGAGGAAGTGCTGGATCCTCTCGGGCGTCTTCAGACGACGCAGGATGGCGAGCTCGTCGCGGTCGAAGCCGCACGGGTCGATCACCCGCGCAACAGGGCTCGCTTGGCCGCGCGCCGCGCCTTCAGGCGGGCATTGGCCTTCTGCTGTTTCTCGTAGGCTACGACCTCCTGGCAGGCGTCGCAGCGCTTCCGGATGCGCGATTTCGTGGTAAACGTAGCCCCGCATCGCCGGCAGGCCTTCGTGATCGTCTCATCGAACGGAAGGATTCCCGGTTTTTGAGGCAGTAAATAAGAATAATGAAATTCGCAATGACTCATAAGCAAGCACCTATCCCAGTGCCGCACTGGGCGAAATCACGCACCCAACTTTACGCAGACCCGAAAGTCCGCTTTCATTCAAGCCGCATTCAAGCCGTGCAACTTTTGACCTTCCCAGGGCCTCCGGTGGAGCCGAAGACTGGGCCCATATAGTTGTACCGCAAGGAGTTGCTGTCACTCCGTCTTCCGTGAGCCTCTCCCCACGAGCTCCTCGACGCAACGGCATTGCTCGGGACCCACTCGTTCAAGCTCCTGACGGACTCATGATTGTACAGTTTCTCATGCACTCTTGCAACCGAAAAATTTTCCCGGCGCGTCATGCCGCGGAAGCCGGCGCAAACGGCTCGGCCCGATCGGTTAATTCCCATGACAGGTGATTTATATAAAATAGCAGAACCGGCTCGGAATAAACGGCCTGAAATTTCTCGAACACCCGTTCCGCCCAGCCCTCGGTCAAGTAGCTTTTGGCGTTAAGGTCCTTGTTGAAGAACCCGCTCTCGTGGGGTACGCCGAGGAAATCGAGGACCGCGACGATCATATCCAGGTGTGATACTAACACAGTCTGGGCGAGATCTTTGGCAAACTCCTCGTCGTGCCCGGCAAGGCGCGCCCAGAACTGCGGAACGTGCTTGTGCAGGGACTCCGTATTGAGCTTGGTCAGGTGCGCGCTGGCCTTGAACGCATCGTAGAGCTGGTAGGTTTTGAGCTTGCCAATGGAGATGGATCGAATCAATTGTCCAAAGCCGGTTTCGCCGAGCTTCAGGTAGACTTCCGAAAGCTGCATTTAAGGTCAGGTTATCACATGCGGTAGAATGAATGCGTTTGGCCATCATGAGCAACCGAAGCAACGTAATCATACTAGGCGCGCAGTGGGGCGATGAAGGCAAGGGAAAAGTCGTCGATCTTTTCTCGGAGCGCTTCGATGTAGTTGCCCGTTATCAGGGCGGACACAACGCCGGGCACACCGTACGCATCGGCGACTTGAAGTTCGTGCTGAAGCTGATTCCGAGCGGCATCCTGCGGCCCGGCAAGAAAGCGGTGATCGGCAACGGGCTGGTGGTGGATCCGGCGGCGCTGCTGGAAGAAATCCGGATGCTGGAAGCGGCGGGCCTGCAGGTGGATGGCAATCTGTTCATCAGCAACCGCGCGCAAGTGCTGCTGCCCACGCACCGCTTGATGGAGAAGTTGGGTGACGCGCGGCCGGGCCGGGTTTCGATCGGCACCACTTCGCGCGGCATCGGCCCCTGCTACGAAGACAAGATCGCGCGGCGCGGCATGCGCATGGGCGACCTGATGGATCGCGAAGTTTTCGAACCGCTATTCGACACGCTGGTAGCTGAGCATCGGGCGGCCGCGCACGCACTGGGGATCGAGGACGGGCTGGACCCCAAGAGCATTCGCGCCGAATACGAGCAATTGGCGGAGCGCATCCGGCCCATGGTCTGCGATACGGCGCGGTTGCTGCACGATGCGATTGCCGCGGGCCAGAGCATAATGTTCGAAGGCGCGCAGGGCACCATGCTGGATATCGATCACGGCACGTACCCGTTCGTGACGTCGTCGAGCGCATCGGCGGGTGGCGCGTGTACGGGCACGGGCGTGCCTCCCACGCGCATCCACAGCGTGATCGGAGTGGCGAAGGCGTACATCACGCGGGTGGGCGGCGGGCCGTTTCCCACGGAGGCGCTGGATTCCTGGGGCGACCAGATCCGCAATCGCGGCAATGAGTTCGGCTCGGTGACCGGACGCCCGCGGCGGTGCGGATGGTACGACATCCCGCTGATGCGATACGCGGTGATGATCAACGGCTTCGACAGCCTGGTGGTGACCAAGCTCGATGTGCTGGACGAGATGGAGAAGATCCCGGTTTGCGTGGCTTACAAGTCGGGCGGGCAGGAGGTGGAGGAGATGCCCGCCACGGTGAAAGGGATGGCCGCGCTGGAGCCGGTCTATGAGTGCCTGCCGGGGTGGCGGACTTCCACGTTTGGTGTTTCGGAGTACGCGGAACTGCCCGCCCGGGCGCGGGATTACCTCGATTTCCTGGAGACAAAAAGCGGCGTGGAAGTGGGCTGCATCTCCACCGGGCCGGAACGGAACCAGACCATTGTGAAGCCGGATTCGCGCTTCGCACGGCTATTCACATAGCGGCTGCCGCTTAGGGCGCCGGGCGTAGAACCGGCCCGTGAAACGATTTCGCGGCTCGCGTCACTACTCATCAGACAAGCTACGAAGGTCAAAGCCATGAGAATCTCGGTACTCGCGGATGAAAGCGGGAGGATTGTCGCCACTCTGCGGCCGGCCGAAGACGCAGGCAGGGGCCCGACTGACGTGCACATGCGCGTGGGCGCGGGGCAGAAGGTCCACAACGTGGTGTTGCCGGAGGAACTGGCGCATCTGCGATCCTTGGCGTCGCTGCACGAGACGCACAGGCTGGTGGTCACCGCCCAGGGAGCGCGCCTGGTGCCGCGGCCCCGAACCCTGACGGCGGCATAAAGATCCGCCGCGCGAGCGCAATCCAAAAAAGCAAGAAGCCCCATCTTGGCGGATGGGGCTTTTTTGTGCGTGCGGAGCGAGGCTGCCGGCTACCGTTGATTGCGGGGCGCGGCCGGATAGGTGTTGTTGTTCGAACTATTGGTGAGCATAGCCGTGAATCCGCCGTTTAAGAATATAGACGATTGATTCTCCAACTGGCTCGTGCAGAACAACTCCAACTCGTCGCCCGCGTTCAAATAGGGCGCGGCGCTGATGCTGAGCGACTGTGCGCCGAAGTACGAGCCAGAGGCGGGCGTGGAGATATTGCCGTCCTGGACGCTGGCGATAAAACAGCTGACCGTATCGCCGCTGCCGACAGACACGTTTGCCACGCCGCTCACATAGTAAATTCCGCTGGTGGAGACCGGCGGGGTATGCGCCAGAATCACGGGGCCCTGCAGATAAAACTCGGTAAGGTTATACCCGTTGTAGCCAACGGTTGAGCTGATGGGTCCGGCGGGGCCTTGAGGTCCCTGGGGACCTTGCGGTCCTTGGGGTCCCTGGGGACCTTGCGGTCCAGAAGAACCTTGCCCGCCTGTCGGTCCTTGCGGACCGGCCGGGCCTTGCGGCCCTACTGTTCCCAGGGTAAGATCGAACGATCCCATTCCCGCCGGGGTGGTTACGATCAACTGGTAAGTGCCGCTCCCGATGCCGGCGGGCAGATCGGCCACTACAGTGGTGGCGGTATGCGAAACCACAGTGGCGGCCATGGCATCGATCTTGAGGGTTGGGACGGCCGATCCGAAACCTGTCCCGGTGATGGTGAGTTTGTTGGTTGTGAAGTTGGGCACCGCGCCGACGATGACCGGCGTGGCGCTGGCGACCGCCGGAAGCATAGCCATAACAGCCAGAATTGCGGCGAGCGCGAAGTTGTAGCGTTTCATATTCGTTTCTCCTCTTGAGTTTTAGATTTGAGCCGGGAGGTTGGCTCGTGCCTTTTTCTTCCCGCTCACACTGTAAAGCGATACGAAAAGCCGGATTCCCTCACGCACAGGCAAGAGTTAGCGAATTTCCGAAAACGGTGTGATAATCTTGTCAGAAAGGAGGCGGGATGTCTCCCCAACCACAGCCGGTAACGCAACTCCTGCGGCGGTGGAGCAGCGGCCACAAAGAAGCGCTCGACGAGCTGATGCCGTTGGTCTACGAACAACTGCATAAGCTGGCCTCCCATTGCCTGCGGGGCGAGCGTCCCGATCACACGCTGCGCGCCACGGCGCTGGTGCACGAAGCCTACGTGCGGCTGGTGGATGCGGACATAGACTGGCAGGACCGGGTGCACTTTTACGCGGTGGCCGCGCGGCTGCTGCGGCGCATCCTGGTGGATCATGCGCGCACCCAAAACCGCGAAAAGCGCGGCGGCGGCGCGGACAAGATTTCGCTCGACGAAGCGGTGCTGATCGGACCTTCCGGCCCACCGGGCATTGTGGAACTGGATGACGCTATCGAGAGCCTGGCCAGCCACGATGTACGCAAGAGCGAAATCGTGGAGCTGCTATATTTCGGCGGTCTGACTTACGATGAAACCGCGGCCGCCCTGAAGATTTCTCCAGCCACGGTACATCGCGAATTGACGCTGGCAAAGGCCTGGCTGCGTCGCGAATTGAGCCGTACACCAAGCTAAGAGACGCACGCGTGGCACCGGCAAGCAGCGGGGAGCATTGGAGCTTGATCGAGAAGCTGTTCTACCAGGCTCTCGACCTCGAACGCGCGGCACGCATCGCGTTTCTGGACCAGGTTTGCGCCGGCGACGCCGGATTACGGCAAGAGTTGGAATCGCTTTTGGAATCCGCGCAGGAGACGGGCGGATTCGTCGAGGACATGGTGGATGCAGCCGCCCGCCAGTACACGATCAAGGAAGTGGGGCAGCGCGCCGGGCCCTACCAGTTCACCGGTGTTCTGGGCGAAGGCGGGATGGGGAAGGTCTACCTGGCCTCGCGCGCCGACGAACTCTACGAGCAACAGGTGGCCATCAAGCTGATGCACGCAGGGCTGCGGGAGGCGCGCGCGATGCTGCCGCGCTTTCGCGCCGAACGGCAGATCCTGGCGAATTTGAATCATCCCAACATCGCGCGGCTGCTGGATGCCGGCCTCACGGCGGAAGGCGCTCCATACCTGGTGATGGAGTACGTAGACGGAGTGCCGATTGACGCCTATTGCCGCACGCACAACCTGGCACTGCGGGAGCGTCTGGAGTTGTTCCGCACGGTCTGCGGGGCAGTGGAGGATGCCCATAAGAACCTGGTCGTGCACCGGGACATCAAGCCCGCTAATATTCTGGTAACGCGTGAAGGGGTGCCCAAGCTTCTCGATTTTGGGATTGCCAAGCTGCTGGCGGCGGAGCCCGGCGGTGCGGCGTTGACGCGTCCCACGGAGCGATTGATGACGCCGGACTACGCCAGTCCCGAACAGGTACGCGGGGAGCCGGTGACCACCGCGACCGATGTATATGCTTTGGGCGTTCTGCTCTATGAACTGCTGACCGGCCAGCGTCCTTTCCGGTTGGCATCCACGAGTCCACTCGAGGTGGCGCAGGTCGTTTGCCGGCAGGATCCGGAATTACCGAGTGCGTTCTTACGCCGCAGTGCGAATGCGGGCGCTCGTGAACTGGCGAAGCAACTGGCAGGCGATCTGGACAACATCATATCAACCGCGATGCGGAAGGAGCCGGGCCGCCGGTATGGGTCGGCGGCGGCGCTCTCCGCGGACGTGCAGGCGTATCTGGAAGGCTATCCGGTGAACGCGCGCACGGACGCGTGGAGCTATCGGTCGGGAAAATTCGTGCGGCGGCACAAGGCAGCGGTGGCGGCCGCGGCCAGCGTGGCGGTGATGCTGGTCTGCTTCGCGGCGGGCATGGCGTGGCTGGCCAAGCGGGCGACGGACGAGCGCATCGCCGCACAGCGCGAATCGCAGTTCCTCAAAAGCATTTTCGAAGCGTCCACGCCGGAAGTGGCCCGGGGGAAGGAAGTCTCCGCGCGCCAGTTGCTGGATGCCGGCGCCAAACGGATTAGCGCCGATTTGGCGGATCAGCCCGCCCTGGAGGCCGACATGCTCGATGACATCGGCCACGACTACATCGAACTGGGCGTGTACGACCGGGCGCAAGCCGTGTTGCAAAGCGCTTATGATCTGCGCAAAGGGTATTTCGGCGCGGACAACCTGGATACGGTAACCAGCCTGGAGGGTTGGGCGCTGGCCCTCGAACTGGCAGAGAAACATAAGGATGCGGAGCCGCGGTTCCGGCAAGCCTTGGCGATCCGCCAAAAACTCGCGAGCGGTGGACAGCCGATAGCCGAAGACCTGAACGGCCTGGGGCAGTGCCTGTATTGGGAGAGCCGGTGGAAGGAAGCCGAGCCGCTGCTGCGCCGGTCCATCGCAATACAGCGCAGCTTGAATCCCGACCAAGCCAACAATACTTGGGATTTTCTGGCCCTGGTGCTGGAGCGCGAAGGCAACTACGCTGAAGCCGCGCAACTATTGCACGAAGCCGCGGACAAGAATCGCCGGACGGAAGGCCCGGACGGGACGAAGTATGCCATTAACCTGCATAACCTGGCCGGCCTGCTGGACGGCGAGGGCGATCTTTCCGGTGCGGAAGCCGCCGCGCGCGACGAACTCGCCTTGCGGCGCAGGATATTAGGAAGCGATCATCCTGATCTGTATTATTCGCTGAACAATCTCGGCTGGATCCTGCTGCAGGAGGGAAACTGGAAATCCGCGGAGCCGTTCCTGCGAGAGAGTCTGGAGTTGGTGCGCAAGTCTTTCGGCGAGAACAGCACGAAGATGGTCGGGGCCCGGAAGAATTGGGGCTTGCTCGAACAGGAGCGCGGAGACTACGCGCACGCCCAGCAGAGCTTTCAGGTGGCGCTCGATACGGCCCGCAAAATCGCCGGTGAGCAGAGTTGGTACGTGGCGCGGGTGACGCTGGGATTCGGCGAACTGGAATTCGATCGCAAACAATTTGCGGCGGCCGAAAAGTACAGCCGGCAAGCGCTCGACTTGAGCGCCAAACTGGGCGGCAGCGAAAGCGCCGACGTGGCTACCGCCCTGGCCGATATCGCCGAGGACCGGGTTTTTCAAAACGATCCGCAAGGCGCGGAGCCGTTGCTGCGGCGGGCGCTCGCCATTCAACAGAAGAAGCTCCAGCCGGGCCATCCGGCGACTGTGGCTACCGAGGTCAGGTTGGGCGAGGACCTGACTTTGGAGGGCAAAGCCAGCGAGGCCGAGCCGCTGCTGCGGCAGGCGTTGAGGGCCGCAAAGAGCGGGAGCTTTGCTTTGCAATCGTGGCAGGTGGCAGAAGCTGAAAGCGCGCTCGGCGCCTGTCTGGTTGCTTTGAATCCATCGTCCGAAGAAGGGGCGAAGTTGCTGCGCGAGAGCGAGAAAGCCCTGGAGAGCGATCCGCGACCGGCATTCCGGCGTGCGGCCAATGCACGTATAACCGGTCAACCGGAGTCTTGAATGAATTCGCCGGCGCCTCGTGGCGCACGCTTCAGCAGGGCCGCCGGCCGAGCCGGTTTGAACTATCGTGTGACTTCGCTTGGGGCACCGTCGAAAACTCACCGTGGGGCGGGCAATCATGCCCGCAGCCGCCTTTTCAGGCGGCTAAGCCGGCTGGAAAGCCGGCTGCGGCCAAGATTGGCCGCCCCACTAGTTTGGTTTTGATCATCTTTGCGGCTCCGAAAAACAGTCGCTAGCTTATGAGCGGCAATGGGGTCACAGATGAGCGTGCCGGCGGGACTTCTAAGTCCCGCTTGGGCGAACTAAAGTTCGCCCAGGATCCTCTCGGTGTGCCTGCTGCATCCGTTCGGTTATTTCGGAAAGCTGGCGCGCTCGCCGCTCCGTCAGGCGGCTTGGGACGGCTGAAAACTCTCCGCCATACACACCTTCCGGCAGGCTTCGAGAGCCTGCTCGATATGTTCTTCAGTGTGGCTGGCCATGGGCATGAAGCGGATGCGAGCTTCGCCCCTGGCGACAGCAGGAAACCGGATGGGAGACGCGAAGATCCCGTGTCCCAGGAGAATGTGGGAAATGCGATCCACCTTGGCATCGTCGCCGACATACCAGGGAACAATATGCCCCTCACCCATGACTTCGCACCCCAGCGCCGCCAGACCCTTGCGCAGCATGGCGGCGTGGGATTGCACTCTCTGGCGCCGCCAGGGCTGCCGCCGGGCAGTCCACAGCGCCTCCGAAACGGCCGCCGGTATGGCCGCGGGCAACGTGCCGCTGAACACGTATCTGCGCGACGATGCGCGAAAATAATCCATCAACTCCTTTTGGCCTGCAATGTAGCCGCCCCGCACGCCGAGAGCCTTGGCGGTCGAGCCGATCCAGAAATCGACGCGGTGCTCGACGCCCAACATCTCGGGCGTGCCGCGGCCGGTTTCGCCGAAGACTCCCGTCCCGTGGGCATCGTCCACCATCAGCATTGCGCCGGATTCTTCGCAGACGTCGGCAATTTGGCGCAGCGGCGCCACGCGCGCGCTCATGGAGAAGTATCCGTCGGTGACCACCAACTTGCGCGGATGGCGGCTGCGGCGCATCAAGTGCTGGAGATGGCCGGCATCGCAATGGCGATACACGTAGACTTTGTCCGGCTTGGCCAGACGGACCGCATCGAGCAGCGACGCGTGGTTCTGGCGATCGAAGAAGACGGCACAGGCACCCAGGTCCCGGCTGGATATGCCTTCCAGAATCGGCAACAAAGGCGGATTTACGACGGCCGCGACGACGCCCGCGGAAGCATCCGAGACGGCATTGTAGAAGACGGCGGATTCCTCGTGCATGAACCATGCGAGGTCTTGTTCCACCTGGCGATGGGCTTCGGTGTACCCCGATAGAATCCCCGATCCGGCGGTTCCGGCGCCGTATTTGGTCGTGGCGTCGCGGAAGGCCCGAACCACACCGGGATCGTTGGAGAGGCCGAGGTAATTCGGCGAACACATGAGCACCACGTGGCGGCCGCCGATCCGCACACCTGGATCGGTCGGGCATTCTTGCATGGTCTGAATCCGCGGCAGAATCTTACGCGCTTCCGCGGACAACAACTTCATATAGCTGGCTTCGAATTTCGTTGGTTGCATTCGGTCACCTCTTAATTGAAATCGATTTGCCTCATGGAGGGCTTCGATTAGAAAAGCGACATTCCGCGGTCAATTCCCTCACGTGATGCGAATTCAAAAAGCCCACTGCCAGAGCATGGCGCCCGCGGTGTAGCCGGCGCCCACGGACGCAAACATTGCCAGGTCGCCTTTGCGCAGGCGGCCATCGGCTACGGCGTCCCGAGCCGCCAGCGGAATAGTGGCGGTGGTGGTGTTGCCATACCGCTCCAGGTTGATCATTACCTGCTCCGGCCGCAGCCCGATGCGCTCGGCCGCCGCGCACAGAATGCGCCGGTTGGCCTGGTGCGGGATCCATAGATCGAGGTCGGATGGCTTTAAGCCGTTGCGGGCCAGCAACGCAAAGGTGATATCCGTGAAAGCTTGCACGGCATACCTGAAGACGGGCTGCCCTTGCAATTGAATGTAGTGCCGGCGCTTGTCGATCGTCTCCTGGGAGGCAGGCAAGCGGCTGCCGCCGGCGGGCAAGGCGATACACGCAGCGCCGGAACCATCCATCTCCGCCAGGAAGTCGATGAAGCCGCCGTCCGCGCCGGCATCGCCGGCTTCGAGCAGCATGGCGCCGGCGCCATCGCCGAACAGCACGCAGGTGGCGCGGTCGCGATAGTCGACGATGCGGCTCATGGTGTCGGCGCCGATCATCAGTACTTTGCGGCACATGCCGGTAGCGACCATCGGTACAGCGGCCGCCAGACCGTAGACGAAACCGCAGCAGGCCGCGCTCAAGTCGAACCCCAACGCACGGCGCGCTCCCAGCGCTTCTTGTACGATGCTGGCGGTGGTGGGGAATATGGTATCGGGTGTGACCGTGCAGGTAACCACGGCATCCAGACCGCGCGCGTCGATACCCCGGGATGCCAGGGCCGCCTTGGCCGCCTGAATCGCCAGATCGGAGGTCGCCATCCCGGGGTCCGCGATGTGGCGGCGGCAAATTCCTGTCCGTTCCATGATCCATTGGCTGGTAGTGCCGACCATTCGTTCGAGGTCAGGGTTGGTCAGCAGGCGAGGCGGGGTGTAGCAGCCAAGCGCGCTAATCTTGACGTTCGCGTGTTTGTTTAGAGAGGTGGAATGCTGCATAGAGTCGCTTCAACGAGAGAAGCGACATTTGTGGGGCTGTTCCCTCATGGATCGCGCCGCGGCGTAGGACCCCTGTTGCATAATGAAGTGAACGCGTGAAAGTGGGGTCATGGATGAAGCGAATTCCCGCCTGGATAGGTGTTGTCATTTTGCCGGTTGCGGCGCTGGTGCTGCTGTTCGGGGCCGAAGCGTCGCGCATCGAGCAGGACCGCATAGGGCGCTACCGCAATCTGGGCAAAGCATTTTACGAAAACCCCACCACGCAGCCGCAGGCCGTCGATGAGTTCAAAAAGGCGCTGGACCTGGCGCCGAATTCGGCGCGCGAACACGTCAACTACGGTCTGGCGCTGCTGAGAGCGGGAAAGACCAAAGAAGGCGTGGCGGAACTGGAACGTGCGCAGAAACTGGACCCCAAGATCCCGCACACCTGGTTCAACCTGGGCATCGTTTTCAAGAAGGAAGGCGAATATGCGCCGGCCGTGGCCCAGTTCGAAGGCCTGCTGCGGCTGGTTCCGGACGAGCCCGTCTCGCACTACAACCTGGGCGTGCTGCATAAACTCGCGGATAAGCGCGACGAGGCCGTGCGCGAATTTGAGACCGCCGAGCGGCTGAATCCTAATCTCGCCGCGCCGCATTTTCAGCTTTATAACCTCTATCGCCAATCGGGGCGCGCAGCCGATGCCGCCCGCGAGCTCGCGATTTTCCAGAAGTTGAAAGCGCTTACCGAAGGCGCGGTCATTCCGGAAGACATGGAGTGGAGCTACTACGCGGAAATCTACGATCCCATCGCGGCGCGACCGGAAAGCGAACCGGCGGCGCTTCCGAAATTCGAAGACCGCAAGGTGGCGGACGGCTTGGATGCGGGCAGCGCCGGCTTGCTGGTTTTGGACGCCTTCGGCGAACGCCGGCCCGATCTGCTGGTCTGGTCGTCGCGCGGGGCGCAGCTTTATAAGAACGGAACCACGCCGGTTGCCGATTCCGGCCTGGCAGGACTGAAGGATATCGTTTCCATCGCGGCGGGGGACTACGATAACGACGGGCTGCCCGACCTATGTGTGATCACCGCCTCGGGCGCAGCGCTTTATCACAACCAGAAGGGCAAATTCGAAAAGTCGCCGCTGAAACTGCCGGCCGGCCATTTCTCGAAAGCCGTCTGGATCGATTTCGATCACGATTACGATCTCGACCTGATTCTGCTGGGCGAAGACGCGGCGCTGGCGCGCAATAACGGCGAGGCGGGCTTCAGCGACGACACGGCCGCATTCCCGTTTGCAAAAGGCGCCGCCATCGACGCCGCGGCCATCGATCTGATCGCGGACACCAACGGCGTGGATCTGGCCGTCTCGTATCGCGACCATGCGGGCGTTCTCTATCGCGACCGCCTGTTAGGGAAGTATGAAGCTGTGCCGCTCGATACGCTGCCGGCGGGCGCGAAGGGGCTGCGGGCGATCGACGCGAACAACGATAGCTGGACGGACCTGGCGGCGGATGGCCTGCTGCTGCTGAACCATGAGGGCAAACTCGAACCGCTTGCAGACCTGGAAGCCAAGGGACCGCTCACATTCGCGGACCTGGACAATCGCGGCATCGGCGACATGCTGGCGGGGAATGGTGTTTTTCGCAACCTCGGCCTGAATCGTTTCGAGAAGGTCTCCACCGCGATCCCCGTGGCGGTGGCCGGCGTGGAGTCCGATTTCGATGGCGATGGGCGGACCGATGTGGCCGTGATCGCGGGGGACGGCTCCCTGCACCTGCTACGCAATGTCACCGAGACGCATAATCACTGGCTGCGGGCGGGGCTCAATGGCGTCAAGAATCTGAAGCTGGCGCCGGGCGCAAGAATCGAGATCAAGACCGGCTCCAGCTACCAGAAACGTACTTATCAAGGGGTCCCGCTGGTGTTCGGAGTGGATTCGTACAAGATCGCCGATGCGGTGCGCATCACGTGGCCCAACGGCCTGATCCAGAACGAGCCGGAGCAGCCTGTCGATAAAACTATTGAGTTCCAAGAGGCGCAGCGGCTCTCCGGCTCCTGCCCGATGATCTTCACGTGGGATGGCGGGAAGTTCCGGTTCATCACGGACGTGCTGGGCGTGGCGCCGCTGGGGGCGGCTTCGGGCGATGGCAGTTACTTCCCGGTGGACCACGATGAATACGTGCAGATTCCGGGCGAGGCGCTGCGGCCGGTGAACGGAAGCTATGAAATCCGGATTACCGAAGAACTGCGTGAAGTATCGTACCTGGATCAAGTGAAACTGATCGCGGTGGATCATCCGGCCTCCGTCGAGATTTTTACGAACGACAAGTTCAAATCGCCGCCTTTTCCCGAGTTCCGGCTTTTTGGCGTGCAACGCCGCATTTATCCGGTGCGCGCGCGCGACGACGAAGGCCGAGACGTGCTGGCGCGCCTGCTGCACCGGGATCGTAAGTACCCGGACGGCTTCCGGCGCAATTATCTGGATGTGGCCGAATTACATCACCTGGATCTGGATTTCGGCAAAGCCGCGGCGGCGAACCGGGCGGTGCTCATCCTGAACGGCTGGGTGGATTGGGCCGACGGCAGCACCTTCATGGCGGCATCGCAGGCCAAGAAGGACCTGGTGCTGCCCTATCTGCAGGTGAAGGATGCCGCCGGACAGTGGAAGACCGTGATTGAAGATATGGGAATCCCGGCGGGCAAGCCGAAGACGATTTCGGTGGATCTTACCGGCAAGTTTCTTTCGGACTCGCGGGAGGTGCGCATCGTCACCAACCTTTGCGTGTATTGGGACGAGATCTTCCTAAGCGAGGAGACGGCCGCGCCGCCTGTGCGGCTGACCAATATCCAGGCAGACGCGGCGGACCTCGATTTCCGCGGCTTCTCCACGCCGGCGATCGATCCCGGGCGCAAGCAGCCGGAAGCTTTCGACTATGCGGAATGGTTGCCGGTCTCGATGTGGAATCCTACCCGGGGACTTTATACGCGCTACGGCGACGTGCTGCCGCTGATCGGGGCGATCGACGACCGACTGGCGATTATGGGATCGGGCGACGAATTGCGGCTGCGGTTCCCGGAGGGCGCCGCGCCGCCGCTGCCGGCGGGCTGGAAGCGCGACTTCCTGCTTTTCGTAGATGGCTGGGCCAAAGATGCCGATGCGAATACGGCTTATGGCCAGACCGTGGAGCCGCTGCCGTTCCATGCAATGTCGCAATACCCGTATAAGGATGGCGAACATTTTCCGGACGATCGCGCGCACCGGCAATATATCGAGGAATACAATACGCGCCCGGCGCTGCGATTGATACGGCCCCTGGCCGATGCGGCTGCGCGGGATCGCTAAAGATCGGGTCTGGAGACCCTCTGCAGGCGTGGGCGCCCGCCCCACCAGGCTCCACTCTAGCTCGTCCTGGCTTTCTGGTAAGCCGCGATGCCGTTCTTCAGGAACCTGATGGCTTTTTTCGGTCCGCCGGTTCCGGTGACCCTGAATTTCTTGCCGCGTTGTTTATTGTAGGAAACGAAGAAGGCCTCCACCTGCGAGAGCAGCGTCTTGCTCACATCGCCGATGGATTCCAGATTCTCGTGGTTATAGGAGTGGACGGCGACCCCCAGGAGGCGGTCATTCGTTTCCGTTTTTCCGTCCTGCTCCTGCTCGGCAGCGATGACGCCGATGATGCGCGCTTCGATCAGGCAGCCGACATGCGCCGGCGCATCCATCAGGACCATGATGTCGAGCGGATCGCCGTCGTCTCCGAGCGTGGAGGGGATAAAGCCGAAGTCGAAAGGAAACATCATGCCTTCAGGCAGCAGGCCGCCGAGTTTGAACAGGCCGGAATCCGGATCGTAATCGAACTTATTGCGGGAACCTTTGGGGGTTTCTATAATTGTCCGGCAGATGCACTTTTTGATATCAAGCTGTGCGGAGAGGGATGCTAAGTCAGCCATGATTCTCCCGGCGCTAGGACTTCTTGGCTTTCTTGGGAATCTTCGCACCCGATTTACGGGCTTCACTCAGAGCGATCGCCACGGCTTGCTTGCGGCTTTTGACCTTCTTTCCGCTGCCGGATTTCAGTTTGCCTTCCTTATGCTCCTGCATGACTTTGTGTACCTTGCTTCTGCCTTTGGAGCCGGTGGACGAAGATTTCTTGGCCATAGTTTCCTCCTCACACTCCGTAGCATTCCACGGGCCATGGGCTCACGAAGTACGTTAGAAGATGACGTGCTTTAAGAGACACCGATGGCCGAAAGGCCGGGAGGAAGGTTTACGATGGCGGCCACAGTCTGGAAGGGATTCATCAGTTTTGGGCTCGTTACGTTTCCGGTGCGGCTCTTTGCCGCAGCGCGTGCGGAAGCGGTGCATTTTCACATGCTGCATAAGAAGGACCAGTCCCGCGTGAAGGAAGTTTGGTATTGCATCGAGGAGGATAAGCCCATCGACCGCGGCGAGATCGAGAAGGGGTACGAAGTGAGGAAGGGCGAATATGTGGTGGTCGACGATGAAGAATTGAAGAAGATCGCGCCCGCGACGGCCACGACGATGGAGATTCTGCAATTCGTGGACAAGGACGAGGTCGATCCGATCCTGTTCGAGAGCTCTTACTACGTGGCTCCCGAAGACAAGACCGCCAAGCCCTACGTCTTGTTCATGGCGGCTCTGGCGGAAAGCAAGCAGGACGCCATCGCCAAGGTGGCCATGCATAACCGGGAACACGTGGTGCTGATCCGGCCGTCCGGCGGCGGGCTGGTGCTGCATACCCTTTACTATGCGAATGAATTGCATCGAGCCAACCGCGGCGAAATTCCCAAAGCCAAGTACACCGCCAAGGAACTGGACCTGGCTAAGAGCCTGGTGAACCAGCTCACGGCGCCGTTCAAGCTGCAGGAATTCACGGATGCGTACCGCGCCAATGTGGAGCGGCTGATCGAGCAAAAGAGGAAAGGGCAGAAGGTAACGGTGGTCAAACAGCCGGCCAAGGCGCCGGTGGTCGACTTGATGGAAGCGCTCAAGCGCAGTCTGAAGTCCGCACATGCACGGGGGACAAAGAGGACAGGCGGCCGAAAGCGGGCAGCCTGATCAAAAGCCGGCGGTTGCGGGACTTAAAAGTCCCGCCGGCACGCTGAAGCGTGCGCCACGGCTGGCGAAGTGAAGAAAGTCATGAAATAATCTCCGAGGTGGCGGGCAAGGTGAAGAAGAAGGTCGCCCCCTGGCCGGCTTCCGACTCGACCCAGATGCGGCCGCCGTAACGCTCAACGAGCCGCTTGCAGGTGGCCAAGCCGATCCCGGCGCCGGGGTACTGGTGGCCGTGGAGCCGTTTGAAGAGCTGAAAGATTTGCACCTGATACTGGGGGTCGATGCCCTGACCGTTGTCGGCCACCGAAAACAGCCAGTCGGCCCCCGATTCCCGCGCCGCAACGTGCACCCGGGGAGGATCCTCGCTGCGATATTTCAGGGCATTGGCAATCAGGTTCTGGAGTAACTGTTCGAGATGGGTTTTGTCACCCATAATCACGGGAAGCGGGTCATGCGTGATCACGGCGTGGTTATGTTCTATCGACCCATTCAGGTTTCCAATCACACTCACCAGAACTTCCTCCATGGGAATGGAGTGAATCGGCCGATTCGTAACTTCGCCGGCTTTAGAGTAGTCCAGCAGGTTGTCGATGAGCAGACCCATGCGGTCGGCCGCCTCCACGATGAATTGCAAACACTCGGCGCTCTTCTTGTCGAGTTGGGATGCCCCACGGAGTTGTACCAGTTGAGTATAGGCAGTGATGGTGCGCAAGGGCTCCCGGAGATCGTGAGAGGCGGCGTACGCGAAGTGCTGCAGCTCGGTATTGGTTCGCGCCAGCAATTCGGAATGCCGGGCCAGCGCCGCGGCCGCCTTCTTTTCTATGAGTTCGGCTTCCCGTCTTTGGGTAATATCGCGAAAGACCAGCACCACACCGGTGACGTGGCCCTGGGCCCCAGGGATAGGAGCGGCGCTGTCTTCGATTGGAATTTGACGGCCGTCCCGAGCGATAAGCAAGGCGCGACTGGTAGTGCCGGCCGCGATTCCCTCGCGCAAGACGTTGCGGACCGGGCTGCCGGCAACCGACCCGGTATCTTCGTCCCTGATATTGAAAACCTCTTGCAGCGGCCGGTCCACAGCGTCTGCCTGGCTCCATCCGGTTAAGGATTGAGCGATCGGGTTCAAGAAGATCACTTTCCCTTCCTGGCCGGCGGTAATCACGCCGTCGCCGATGCTGGAGATAGTCGTCTGCAGCAGATCGCGGGCTTCTTTGGCCGTCTCTTCGCTACGCTGAAGATCTTGGATCAGGTGTTGACGATGCTCGGTTCCCCTGCGAATCGTGATGGTGGCGAGGACCAGCAGCACGAAGACAGCCGAGCTGCCAACCGTGCCGAAGAGGCCCGTCTGATAGGCGGTGGCGCGGACCTCCTCCCGCTGCCGTGCCAACAGATTATCGCTGGCGGTTTGGATCTCAGCACAGATGGCGCGAATCTGATCCATATCGGCTTTGCCGCGATCGTTGCGGACGATGGAGAGAGCCGCATCGAGCCCTTGGCTGCGGCGGAGTTCAATCGACTGCGCGAGTTCATCCATCTTGGCCCGCACCAGCGGTTTCAATTTGTCGATGCGTTGGGTCTGCAGGGGATGGCGGCGGCTGGCGTCGATGCGGGCGAGCGCATCCAGGTTGGCGGGAATGGCCGTGACGGCCTGCCGGTAAGGATCCAGATAACGATCGTTTCCGGTCAGCAGAAATCCACGCTGCCCCGTTTCCGCATCCGCCAGGGAGGCCTGGAGCGCGATGATCCCATCCACAAAACGCCGCGTGATGAGGGCGTCTTCCCGGACGCGTTCGAAGGTTGCCCACGTGCGATATGTAAAAACGGCTGTGAGCATGACCAGCAGAAGGGCAATGAGCAGGGAGAAACGCTCGGCTTCTTGCCGGATCGTGAGGCTCGGTTTCATATGCTTGCCGTACAATTTTCGGGGCTGCCGAAACGCAGCCCGCCGTGGCCGGGGGGAACTAAAGGCCCTGCCCCTCAGAAAATGTTCGCTTCATTTCATTATTTGGGGTGCTCTTAACTTCCGTCAATACTGCGCAGGCTTGAAAACTCAGATTATAGGAACGGAGCCGCTCATTTCCACTGAACGGTAGCGAACATAGGACAAGCAGTCAGCGCGTCTGTAGAGGCACGCGGGGGAACAAGGAATCGTACACCGCGATGATGGCCGGATAACAATCGCAGGCGGCCGATTCCAGGCCGGCACGATCGGTGACCGTCATTTTCCCGCGCACGTAGCGGATGAATCCCGCCTTCTTCAACATGCCGGTGGCGACATTCACGGTGGCCCTGCGCACGCCGAGCATATGCGAAAGAAACTCCTGCGTGAGTGGAAAGGTATCTCCGTTGGCGCGATCGTGGGTCATCAACAGCCAGCGGGCGCAGCGTTCTTCCATGCAGTGCAACCGGTTGCAGGCCGCTCCGTACAGAATCTGCCGCATGAGGGCATAGAGATGCTGATTGATCACTTTCTGCATGCCGGGCCGGCCTGCGATGATTGTGCGGAAGTCATCCGCCTTGACGCGCACTGCCGCGCCGGGTATTTGAATCAGGTTCAGGCCCATGGCCGGCTGCATTTGAAGCACTTCAGAAGCGCCGGCAACTCCCTCGTTGCCGATGGTGGCCATCTCCATGGCAGGCGAGCTATTGGTCGTGACCAGCAGCGAGACCATGCAAGACAAAGGGAAATAAACGGCATCGATGCGCTGGTCCTGAGCATATAACTGCTTGCGGAATTTCAAGGGAACGATTTCGGCCGCGAGCATTAAAGCGTCATAATCCGGCAGTTCCAGAGAGGCGAGCACGCGATTGGTTCGGGGGCCGCACTCCTCCCCTTGCGAGGTCTGCTTCGTCATGGTTGCTCCTGTGGTACATCGTGGGGCACTGCCGCCCACGCGACCATCGAAAAGCCGTGTCGCGACTTTACCGGAGCGGGGCCTGGCCGATTTTGCCGGGCTGACGGTTCTGGAAAGGGGTACGAATTTCAGATGTCGTGTTCACGTTAGCACATGGCATGAAGCGCCGCCGCGCTAAAACGGAGTGCCGGCCGGCCAGTGGCGGCTTGCCTTGGCATACAATCGGAGCATGTACACGTTTCGTTGCCTGCTGGCCGCGGCCTTCGCGGCCGCCTGTTTACCGGCCGCCGATGGACCCTCCGCATCCGGCGTCGATCTGAAGGCTATGGATCCCTCCGTCAATCCATGCCAGAATTTCTATCAATACGCCTGCGGCGGGTGGCGGAAGAACAATCCGATTCCGCCGGACCAGTCGCGCTGGGCACGCTTCAACGAATTGGCGGAACGCAATCTGGCGATCGAGCGCGGCATTCTGGAGAAGGCCGGCAACTCGCAAATCGGTGAATTCTACGCAGCTTGCATGGACGAGCCGGCCATCGAGAAGAAGGGCGTCGAGCCGATCGAGCCGCTGCTGAAGCAGATCGACGCGCTCAGCTCGCGGCCCGAACTGGCGGGCGAGATTGTGCGCCTGCACCAGAGCGGCGTGCGCGCGCTATTCAGTTTCCGGGTGAGCCCCGACGACAAGAAATCGGACCAGGAGATCGCGCACGTGAGCCAAGGCGGGCTGGGCCTGCCGGATCGCGACTATTATCTGAAGACGGACGCGCGCTCGGTGGAACTGCGCAAGCAGTACGAAGAGCATATTCAGGCCATGTTCACGCTGCTGGCGAAGGCGCAAGGCGCCAGCGGCACCGATCCCGCGGCGGAAACCCAGGCCGTGATGAAGATAGAAACGGCGCTGGCCGAAGCTTCGCTCGATCGCGTGGCGCGGCGGGATCCCGACAAAACTTATCACAAGATGAGTGTGGACGCGCTGGCGCTCTTGACTCCGGATTTCGAATGGAAGCAGTACGTCTCCACGATCGGCATTCCGCCGGTGGAATCGCTGGACGTGGAGTGGCCCGATTTCGTGAAAGGGCTGGATGCGATTATCGCCAACAACAGCATGGCGGATTTGAAGACCTACCTGAAATGGCAGGTGCTGACGGCCCACGCCGACATGCTGCCGCGCGCTTTCGACGAGGAGGACTTCCGCTTCAACGAACACATCTTGCGCGGTGCCCAGGAGATGCCACCGCGCTGGAAGCGGTGCGTGCGCGCCACCGATCGCGGGCTGGGCGAGGAACTGGGCCAGGAGTTCGTGAAGGTCGCGTTCAAAGGCGCCAGCAAGGAGAAAGCCCTGCAACTGGTGGGCGAGATCGAGGGGGAGATGCGGAAGGACATCGAGCATGCAGCCTGGATGACGCCGGCCACCAAGGACCAGGCGATGTCCAAGCTGCAGGAGGTGGCCAACAAGATTGGCTATCCGGAGAAATGGCGGGACTACAGCAGCATCAAGGTGACGCCCGGCGATTATTTTGGCAATGTGCTGCGGGCCTACGCGTTCGAACAGCATCGCAACTTCGGCAAGATCGGCAAGCCGGTGGACAAGTCGGAATGGGGGATGACGCCGCCGACGGTAAACGCGTACTATTCGCCGAACATGAATAACATCAACTTTCCGGCGGGTATTCTGCAGCCGCCTTTCTACAATCCGAAGGCTAGCGATGCGGTGAATTATGGTGGCATTGGCGCGGTGATCGGCCACGAGCTGACACACGGATTCGACGACCAGGGGCGCAAGTACGACGGCGCGGGCAACCTGCGCGACTGGTGGACGGCGGATGATGCCAAGGCATTCGAATCGCGCGCCGATTGCATTGCGAAGGAATACGACGGATTCAACGTGGCGCCGGGCGCGAACGTGAATGGCAAGCTGACGCTGGGCGAAAACGCCGCGGATAACGGCGGTGTTCATCTGGCATACATGGCGCTGATGGACAGCCTGGCGAATCACATGGCCGGAAAGCAGGACGGTTTCACGCCGCAGCAACAGTTCTTTTTGGGCTTTGGACAGGTGTGGTGCGAGAACGATACAGAGCAGGCGGTGCGGATGCAGGTGGCGACCAACCCGCATTCACCGGGCGAGTTCCGGGCCAACGGCGTAGTGCGGAACATGCCGGAGTTTCAGGAAGCGTTCTCCTGCAAGGTGGGGGATCCGATGGTTTCGCCGGATCCCTGCCGGGTCTGGTAGTTAGAGCGGGACTCGTGGCGCACGCTTTAGCGGGAGCCTCCGAGGATGCGGGTGAAACAGCGGCGAGACCCGGAGCGCTTCGCCTTGTGGGGCGGGCAATCCTGCCCACAAGTCACTTGGCCTGCATTTCTTCGATGTACTTGACCAGATTGTACACGCGGAGGCCGGGGTCCTGGTTCGCCGTCATGTGCTGGAACAGGTAACCCCAGACCGGCATTTCCTGGCTGCCATGCGCGATGGGCTGGTCGGCATCGCCTTTGATGATGTGCTGCACTCTCAGTTCGGGATATTTGCCGCCGTTTCTTTTGGCAATCTGAGTTAAATCGGCGGGCTGCACTTTGAACGCGCCGGCGGCCGGGCCATCGCCTTTTCCGGCTATTCCATGGCAGACCGCACAGTATTCCCGATACACATCCTTGCCCAACAGGGACTGAGTGGGGCGTACGGGCACCATTTTCACGGAGGCCGGCGCAGGCTGCGCCTTTGCGGTACTACAGGAGAAGCCTATCGGCAGCAGGGTCAAAATAAGAGTTACGGATGCGCTTAGGGATTTCATGGCTATATGATATGTCAAATCCCACCCCAACGGAAGGGCGCTGTGGATATTTACGACGGCCGGGAAGGCTGCGCAACGCGCGAAATGGCGTGCACCAGTTTGCGGTAGGGGAGACTTTCGAAGTCCTCGATTGGAAGCCATTCGCCGTCCCGCCAGCTCGAATAATACCAGCGCGCCAGTAGAGCCAGATACTCCTGGCGCTCGCGCATGGCGAGTTGACGCATGGGCAGCGCGGCGAAGACGTCCCGTAGCTTGCTATCGAGCGAGACGGGCTTGCCTTCCTGGATCTCGAAGCTGAGCCGCCGCGGCGCTTGCCAGTGTCCGGCGCGCACGATCCACAGTTCCACGGCGTCAGCCGCGGCGGAAGGAGTAATGGCGACGCCGTCGAAGCCGCCGATTTCGCGCGCCAGATCGTCGCGCAGCTTCAGGACTTCCTGCACCTTCTCGAACCGCTTGTGCTGGCGGGCGGCTTCTTCGAACATCATCTCGGAGCTGTAACGGTCGCGCGCGCTCTCGATGGTGTCGAGCAGAGAGTGGCCGCCGCTCTTAAGAAACTCTTCCACGCGGGCCACCTCATGCAGATACTCGTCGCGCCCCACCACCTGCTGGCAGGGGCGCAGGCACATGCCCATCTCGCCATAGATGCAGCCGGGGTGCTCGGGGGACGTTACCAGGTCTTCCTGGCAGCGGCGCATCTGAAAGAGGTCCAGAAACTGCGATTCGAACTTCTCGGCGGAAGCGCGGCTGCGGAAAGGACCACAATAGAGCGCGGGCGCGCGGCCGAGATGGGTGGTGAGCTGGCTGCGCGGAAACTCGTTGCTGAGCACCAACTTCACGTAAGTGGGCATGCGCAGTTTCAAAAGATCGAGGTAGGTCTTGGGAAAATGGCGCCGCGCCAGCTCGTACATCAGGATGGCGGACTCGAAAGCCGATCCGGTGAGGGTGTACTCGATGCGACGTACGGTGTGGCGGAGATTCAGCAGACGCGACGGTTTTTCGCGTTCTTTCAGCAAGCGGAGAAGACGGCGGCGCAGCAGCGCGGTCTTGGCCAGATAGGGATCACCTTCCCGCGGCCAAAGCAGGAAGACGGCGGGATTATTGGGAACCTGCGCAATGGCTTCATCGAGGCCGGACAGGTCCTCGGGAACCTCGATCTGGGTCATCACTGGACCTATTGTCGCGCAGCAACGGGACGGATCGCGGGTCCCGCTTCGGCCGCCTAATAGGCGGCTGCGGGCAGAATTGCCCGCCCTCCAAAAACTAGTCAGCGCTGCACGCGGCCGGACCCGCCGCCTTTGAGCAACTGCTTCACTTCTGCCACGCTGAACCGGTTGAAATCGCCGGGGATGGAGTGCTTCAGGCAACTCGCGGCGACGGCGAATTCGAGAGCCTCCTGGGGGCCTTCCAAGGCCTGCAACCCATAGATCAGGCCGCCCGCAAACGCGTCTCCACCGCCGACGCGGTTGACGATGTGGGTGATCTCATAATGGCGGCTCACGCGGAAGGTCTGCCTGTCGTTGAGGCACGCCGACCAGCCGTTGTGCGAGGCGCTGCGGGATTCCCGCAGAGTGACCGCGATGGTCTTCAGGTTGGGGAATTCGGCGAGCACCTGGGCGGTGAGCGCGGCATAATGCGCAGGGTTCAGCGTGCCCGCGTTGACGTCCGCTTCGGCGACAATGCCCAGCGCCATCTGGCAATCTTCCTCGTTGGCGATGGCCACGTCCACGAAGCGCATCAACTCGCGCATCACTTCGGCGGCGGGCTTGCCCCACTTCCACAGGTTCTTGCGGTAGTTGAGGTCGCAGGATACGGTGAGCCCTTTGGCGCGCGCCGCTTGCACCGCTTCGAGCGCCAGACCGGCGGCGCTGGCGCTGATGGCCGGAGTGATCCCGGTGACGTGAAACCAGCCCGCGTCCACGAACGCGGCGTTCCACTCGACATCGCCCGGCTTGGCCAGCGCGATCGAGCTGTAATCGCGGTCGTAGACCACTTTCGAAGGGCGTTGATTCGCGCCGGTCTCGACATAGTAGACCGGCATCCGTCCGGGCGCGCGCAGGATGCCGGAGGTGTCCACACCGAAGCGCCGCAGTTCACCGACGACCGCATCGGCGATGGGATGATTGGGCGGCAGCAGCGTCACATATCTGGCCGGCAGCCCGAAGGTGGACACCGCCACCGCCACATTAGCCTCGCCGCCGCCAAAGGTCGCGACGAACCGCGGCGACTGGAGGAACCTCTCAAAACCGGGCGGCGCAAGCCGCAGCATGATCTCGCCAAACGCAACCGTAGTCTTAGGCATCAGGTATCTATTCTTTAACCGCTACAACGTCCACTGCGAATCCGGCATCCATCGAAGGCAGGCCTTGAAACGGCAGCATGGTGCCGGCCGGGGGGCGCGCGCGGTCGTAGAACTCGCTGCGAATCTTGCGCACCTGCTCCGAAATGCCCGACGACAGGGGATACAGGCTGGTGAACGCGGCTTCCCGCAGCGAGCCGCCCTCCTGCGAGAGAGATTTCTGAAGGCGCTCAAAAGCCAGCCGGGCATCCGCATCCTGGAATCCGAAGGCTTCCTGGCTGCCGGTCAGAATAATCTTCGGCGCGCCGATGAGGGCGATTTGGGAAAGCTGCGGCGATTGCGTCAGGCCTTCGGGATTCAGCATGTGCACGGCGGCGCCGGTATTCCAGCGCAGCCTGGCCACCGCTTCGCATTCCGCCACGGCGCGCGCCGGAGCCCGCTGCAGTTGCACGAAATTCAAGGCCGCTCCGGCATAGTTCGATTCCACCAGGCGGCGGACGTCCGCATACCGATCGAGAGAGCTTAAAAAGCAGGTGACCCGCTGCACATCGCCCGGCTCGGAACCGGCCGCCTTCACGGCCGTGGCGAGATGGGTCAACGATTGTTGCGCCAGCGGCAGTACCGGATCGAGCGGCGCGGCGGAGGAGGCACCTTGCCCCGACACGTAGACCAGCCCGTAGTCGTTCACTTCCTTGCGGGCCACGGCGGTAGCTTCGATCACCACCTGGGCAGCTTCGAGGGGCAGGGCGCCCACCTGCACTACGCTCAGCACGGGCAGAGCCAGGCGGTGTTCGGTGAATACTTCGCTCACCAGCTCGCGCACGCGCCGGAGGTCCCCGCTGCCGGCCACGAACGCGCGCAGCTTCACCACCGCGGCTCCATTGGTGGAGTGCACCAGCCACTTCAACGCGTCGCGTGTCTGTTGGGAAAGGAGACCCTTAGCGGAAAGCGGGGTGACGTAGAACACCAGGCGGCGGGTTTCCACGGTCAGCGCGCTGGGCGGCTCTTTGGGAAGCTGCAAGACCTGCGTCTCTTCCTCTTTTTTCTTCTTACCCCAGGACGAGAGCGTTACCGCCAGCGCGCCCGCGAGCGCCAGCAGCCAGATCCTTCGCATATCGCTTTGACGATTGTATCAGACTGATTTCGGCCCCGATTATACGGTGGCGAACATAATGATGGTGGCGGCCAGCATGACCCCGGCACATATCCACCCGAGCGAGCGGAGCAGCGGTCCGTTCCGGCGCTCGCCCATGACGTCGGCGCGGCTGGTGAGCAGCACTACCAGGACCAGCAGGGGCGGCGCCAGCGCTCCGTTGAGCACCGCCGACCAGAAGAGCATCTTGACGGCGTTCAGGCCCGCATAATTCAAGCCGAGGCCGATCGCCATGGCCACCGCGATCACCGCATAGAAGCCCTGCGCCAGGGGCGGGTGCAGCTCAAGGGAGCCCACCCAGCCGGCGGCTTCCGCCACCGCGTAGGCGCAAGATCCGGCTAATACCGGGACTCCCAGCATGCCGGCTCCGATCAGACCGAGGCTGAAGAGCCAGTAGGCCCCGGCTCCCGCCAGTGGGCGCAGCGCCTCGGCGGCATCGCGCGCGGTGGAGATGGTCGTCTTGCCGTGGGCGTGCAGCGTGGCGGCGGCGGTCAGGATAATGAAGTACATCACCAGGTTCGAAAAGAACATGCCGGTGAGCACGTCGTTCCGCGAGCGCCGCAATTCCCGGTTGGACGCGCCTTCGCGTTCCGCTACCGTCTCCTTGCCATCAGCGATCTCTTCCTCCACCTCTTGCGCGGCCTGCCAGAAGAACAAATAGGGCGAGATGGTGGTTCCCAGGATGCCGACGAGCGTGGCCCAGTAAGCGCCGGTCCATTCGACAGTTGGAACGAATGTCGCATGCAGCACTGCGCGCCAATCCGGGTGCGCCAAAAATGCAGCGGCGATGTAGGCAAATAAGGCCAGGGTGAGCCATTTAAAGATGCGCGCGATGAGGCGATAACTGGTCCAGTAGAGCAGAGCCACCAGGGTGCCTGCGTATAGCGGAGTCCAATAGTATGGCCTGACACCGGTCAGCAGCGCAGTGACCTCGCCCATGCCGCCGAGGTCCGCGGCGATGTTGACGATGTTGGCTACTACCAGCAGCAGGCAGGCGCCCCAGAGGATCCATCGTGGATAATGCCTGCGAATCACGCCGGCGAGGCCCAGCCCGGTGACCATACCCAGGCGGGCGCACATGATCTGGACGGCCGCCATCAGCGGGAAGGAGACGACCGCGGTCCACAATGGCGCGTAGCCGAACCCTGCACCGGTGACCGAATAGGTCGAGATGCCGGAGGGGTCGTCGTCCGCAGCGCCGGTAATCAATCCGGGGCCGAGGTTCGCGAAAAACCTGCGGAAGCGGCCGCGCAGCACGAAGGCGCGCCTGGACGCTTTGGCCTCCGGAGGGATCTGGGTCATGGGCCCGCGCGGCTGGGTCAACGCTGGGACCGCAGTTCTTCGACGGCGCGAAACCAATCTTCTTCCGGTGATCCCGGCGGGCGGCCCCGGGCTTCCCAGTAGGTGTAAGCCAGCATGGCGATGTCGTCTTCGCCGGCGGCGTGGGCGGCAGCGTGGCCGCTATCGCCGGTTTTGGGTTCCTGGTGCTCTTGCTGTGTATGCAGGAAAGCCTGCGCGGAGTGTTCATGCGCCTGGCGGGAACTTTCATGCCCGGTCAGGTGAACTTCTTTTCCGTGATGCTCGGCGCCGGCACGGTGGGCATGTGCGGCGGGGTCGTGGAGTTCGGCGGCTATCTGTTGCGATTCGCGCATGCCGATCGTACTGGCACGTATGGGGCCGTCTGAGGCATCTCGATTGTACCGCGGCGCGCGCTGGTGTGATGCGTCACACAGCGGCCTACAAGGCCTATTGGGTGCTGACCGATTCCAACGGCGGAGCGCTGGGCAAACGCAGGGTCCGGACATCGCGCATCGGGGGTTGGCCGAAAAAGCGGCTGTATTCGCGATTGAACTGGCTGGCGCTCTCGTATCCGACCTCGAAGGCCGCGCTGGCGGCGTCCAGACCCTCCATGAGCATGCGCCCGCGCGCGGCTTGCAATCGAAGTTGCTTCTGATACTGAAGCGGACTCATAGCGGTCAGCACGCGGAAATGATGATGCAGTGTGGACACGCCCATGCCTGCGATTTCGGCGAGATCCTCCACGCGCAGCGGCTTCGCATAGTTCGCGGCGATCCAGGCGATCGCTTTCGCCGTGCGATGGCTCTGCTCTCCGAGCGTGGCGATCGCGCGCAGGCGCGCGCCTTCCGCGCTTTGCAGGATCCGGTAGATGATCTCGCGTTGAATCAAGCCGCCGAGAAAGGGAATATCCTGCGGCGTGTCGAGCAGCCCCACCAGCCGGCAGCAGGCGCTCAGGAATTCCACCGTGGTCTCGCCGGTGGCCATGCCGGGACTGCCCGACGCCGGCTCAGCCACCTGAATCTCCTCCCGGCTGAGAACTTCCCGGACCATGGGCATTTCGAGTTTGAGCGACATTGCCAGGCAGGGCACCTGCTCGCTTGCCTCGATCACCCGGCTGACTACCGGCAGGTCCAGCGACGTAAGCAGGAATCGCGACGCGTCGTAAATGAAAACGCTACGCCCGAGTTCCACGCGCTTCCGCCCTTGGGCCATCACGGTCAGGCTGGGCTCGTAGGTCATGGGGCACGGGGCTGTCGGGGCGGTACGGCGGTGGAGCGACAACCCGGGAATGTCCGTTGCCCGGCGCTCTGCGGTGCCAACGAACAAGGCAATCTGGCGGGCCAGTTCGCTCCGTAACTCGTGTGCGGTTTTCATGATGCAGTCTCGCTTCCTACACCTTATGATAGCTACCGCCTCTGTGCGCAAATCAACAGCGCAAGAGAAATAGGCAAGAAATCGGAAGGATCGGGCTACCGCTTCCCGGACGCCCGACTCTAACCTGGAGATTAGAACAACACTTCGGAAGGAGAAACAATGCAGAAACGCAAACTGGGAAATAGCGGCCTGGAAGTCTCGGCTCTCGGGCTCGGCTGCATGGGAATGAGCTTTTCGTACGGTCCGCCCAAAGACAAGCGGGAGATGACCACTCTGCTAAGGGCAGCCGTGGAACGCGGTATCACATTCTTCGACACGGCAGAGGTCTACGGGCCATTCTTAAACGAGGAACTGTTGGGAGAAGCTCTGGCTCCCGTTCGCGACCAATTGGTGATCGCCACCAAATTCGGCTTCCAGGTGCAAGCCGGCGACAAGCCCGGTACGAGCGGATTGAACAGCAAGCCGGAACACATCAAGCAGGCGGTCGAGGGCTCGCTCAAACGGCTCAAGACAGATGTCATCGACTTGCTCTATCAGCACCGGGTTGACCCGGACGTGCCCATCGAAGACGTGGCGGGAGCGGTGAAGGACTTGATTCAGGCGGGCAAAGTGAAGCACTTCGGGCTATCCGAAGCCGGGGTGAAAACGATCCGGCGCGCCCACGCCGTGCAGCCGGTGACGGCTTTGCAGAGCGAATACTCGCTGTGGACCAGGACTCCGGAGAAGGAAGTCATCCCGACGCTGGAGGAACTTGGAATCGGCATGGTGCCTTACAGCCCATTGGGCAAAGGCTTCCTCACAGGAAAAATGGACGAGAACACCAAGCTCGACAGCTCCGACTTCCGCAGCACCCTGCCGCGCTTCACGCCGGAGGCCCTGAAGGCGAACCAGGCCCTGATTCATCTGCTCGACAGCATCGCGGGACGGAAGAAGGCGACGCCCGCGCAGATCGCACTCGCCTGGCTACTGGCGCAAAAGCCGTGGATGGTCCCGATCCCGGGCACTACGAAGCTGGCCCGGTTGGACGAGAATATCGGGGCCCTGGCAGTCGAACTCTCGCCGGACGATTTGCGCGACATTGAGGACGCGGCCGCGAAGATCACGGTCGAAGGGGCGCGGTATCCGGAAAAGCTGGAACGGATGACCGGCCGCTGAAGCATGGGCAGCCGAAGGGAAGGAGTGCAGGAAATGGAGATCAAAAGAGTAGGGTCACAACCTTCCGCGAAGGGACCGCCGGAGTGGTTCACCGGCACCGTGCGGGTCGATCCGCTTTTTCAGGCGCCCGAGCCGGCCATGGTGCAGGGCGCCAGCGTGACCTTCGAGCCGGGCGCGCGGACGGCATGGCATACACATCCGCTCGGGCAGACTCTGATCGTCACCGCCGGCTGCGGCCGGGCACAGCGCGAGGGCGGACCGGTCGAGGAGATCCGGCCGGGCGACGTGGTCTGGTTCGCGCCGGGCGAGCGGCACTGGCACGGGGCCGCGCCCACCACGGCCATGACGCATGTCGCGATTCAGGAAAAACTCAACGGTAAAGTAGTCGACTGGATGGAACAGGTCAGCGACGCACAATACCAGGGCCGAGCGGCGGCCTGACGACAGTCATAGGAGCATTTATCCATGTACAACGCAAAGGCTTACTCCGCGCGCAGCGCGGCATCGGGGCTGGCCTCGACGACGGTTGAGCGTCGCGAGGCAAACGAACATGACGTACAGATCGAGATTTTATTCTGCGGTATCTGCCACTCGGACCTGCACCAGGTGAGGAACGAGTGGAAGAGCGTGATGCCGACGGTTTACCCATGTGTTCCGGGTCACGAGATCGTGGGCCGCGTCAGCAAGGTCGGCGCGGCGGTCAACAAGTTCAAGCCGGGAGACCTGGCGTCGGTGGGGTGCCTGGTCGATTCCGATGGCACCTGCCCGGAGTGCCAGGCCGGCCTCGAGCAGTTCTGCGCGAACGCGACCCTCACCTACAATGCGCCGGACAGGCACCTGGGAGGCGTCACGTATGGCGGCTATTCCGATAGCATCGTGGTCGATGAACGGTTCGTTCTGCATGTCCCATCCAACCTGGATCTGGCCGGAGCCGCGCCACTGCTCTGCGCCGGAATCACCACCTACTCACCCATGCGCCACTGGGGCGTCGGCAAAGGCAAAAAGGCCGGCGTGGTGGGGCTCGGCGGGCTGGGCCACATGGGCGTGAAATTCGCGCATGCACTAGGAGCGCACGTGGTTGTTTTCACGACTTCGCCCGGGAAGAAGGAAGACGCGCTGCGGCTGGGGGCCGATGAAGTGGTGATCTCCCGCAATGCGGACGAGATGCAAAAGCACGCCGGCAGCTTCGATTTCATCCTGGACGCCGTCTCCGCGGCCCACGACGTCAACGCTTACATTCAACTGCTGCGGCGAGACGGCAACATTACGCTCGTGGGGGCGCCGGAGAAGCCGCTGAGCATTCCTGTATTCGGGCTGATCATGAAACGCCGCAGCCTTTCCGGGTCGCCGATTGGCGGCATTCCCGAGACGCAGGAGATGCTCAATTTCTGCGGCACACACAACATCACCGCGGATGTCGAAGTGATCCCGATCCAGAAGGTCAACGAAGCTTACGAGAGACTGGTTAAGGCCGATGTGAAGTACCGCTTTTCGATTGATATGGCTTCTCTTAAATCGGAATAAGCCGGCTGAGCGGGACTTAAAAAAGTCCCGCCGGCACGCTGAAGCGTGCGCCACGAGTCCTCCAAAAAGGCGGCTAGTCGATGTCGTAGGTGTGGATGTCCTGGCCCTCCAGGTATTTGTCGAACCAGGCCACGATGTGCTGTAAGCGCTCGACGCGGTGGACGGGTTTGCCGGAGCGGGACAATTCGTGCGACTCGCCCGGGAAGCGCACCATCACCACGGGCTTCTTCAGGTATTTCAGGGCACGGAACATCTGCTCGCCGCCCGCGCCGGGAGGCGTCCGAAAATCGGACTCGCCCTCGATCAGCATCAGCGGCGTCGTGATTTTGTCGACGTAAGTGATCGGCGAGCGGGCTTTGAAGTCGGCTTCCTGTTCCCAAGGCGCGCCACGGAACCAGAAGGGCGTGAACAGCGTGAAATCGGCGGTGTACCAGAAGTCGCGCCAGTCGGCGATAGAGCGCTGCGAGACGGCGGCTTTGAAGCGGGTGGTATGGCCGATGGTCCAGTTGGTGAGGACGCCACCGCCGCTGCCGCCGGTGACGCCGAGCTTGGCGGGGTCCACCCAGCCGCGCGCGATCAGCTCGTCAACGCCCGCCATCAGATCTTTGAAATCGTCGCCGGGATAGGCGTATTGGATGACGTTGCCGAAATCCTGGCCGTAACTGGTGCTACCGCGGGGATTCGGGTAGAGCACGATGTAGCCTTTGGCGGCCATCCACTGAAATTCATGGTCGAAGGTGTAGCCGTAAGCGGCGTGCGGGCCGCCATGGATATCGAGGATCAGCGGGTATTTAGTGCCGGGTTTGAAATCGGGCGGGCGCTGCACCCAGGCTTGAATGCGGCGTCCATCGAAGCTCTTGTACCAGATCATTTCGGGTTCGGATAGATCGAGGCCGGAAAACAAATCGTCATTGATGTGGGTGAGGCGATCGAGCCGACCGGATGGGACGTCGAGCAGGTAAAGATCGCCGATGTTCGTGGGCGTCGAAATGAGGACGGCGGCTTTCGATCCATCGGGCGTGGCGCTATAGGAAAAGAGATCGTGATCGCCGGTGGTGAGGGGCGAGACTTTGCCGGTCCCGGCGTCGATGCGTTTAAGATTCGCGCGGCCTTCTTCGGCGGAGTCGACAAAGATCGTGCGGCCATCGGCGCTCCAGTAAGGTTTGGACGGGGCGGAGCCGCGCGGCGGCGCTTGATCGCCACCCACGCCGCCGCCGATATCGAAATCATAGTCCGCGGTGAGATTGCGGGGCGGATCTCCGGGTTCAGTGGATGTGATGAAGAGGTCCGGCTGGCTGTAAGAACGCTGCGGAACTCCAGCGGCATGGTTGATCGAACCGACGAAGGCGATCCGGCTGCCGTCGGGGCTGAGCGAGAGGGCGTGGATGGGCCCATCGATGGCGGCGATTTTGGCGAGGCCGCCGCCGGCGGCGTTGACGGTATAGATTTCATCGTGTGGCGGCTCGTAATACGGCTCGCGCACGCGGTTGGATGTGAAATAGATTTTCGAGCCATCGCGCGACCAGACGATTTCCGACTCGCTGAACTCGCCGGTGGTGATTTGGACGGCCTTCTGTGCGGCCGCCAGGGATGCGGGCACGGGCACGGTCCAGATGTGCGCGGGGCGATCGGGCTCTTCGTAGCCTTCGCCATTCATGCGGTAGGCGGCTTTGACGATGACGCGGACATCGCTTTCGGCTTCGTCTTTGCCTTCATCTTTGGCGTCCTTTTTCTTGTCGAAATCCTTGGCGCGGGTGGTGGAGAGGAAAGCGATGGACTGGCCGTTGGGAGCCCAGGCCAAGCCGCTGGCGCCTTTGGGCATCTCGGTGAGGGGGCGGGCTTCGCCGCCATCGAGGGAGAGCAGATAGATTTGCGCGGGTTGGGGCTTGCCGTCTTTGTCCTTTTGGTCGGGTGCGCGCAGGAAGGCGAGGGTGCGGCCGTCGGGCGACCAGCGCGGGTTGGCGTCGTGAGTGCCGGCGGTCAGCGGCCGCGCGGACCCGCCCGCAGCACTGCCGTTCGCCGCGACGATCCACAGCGAGGTTTCGTAGCTATCGTGTTTGGCATTCACGACGACGCGGGTGTAGACGATTCTTGCGCCATCCGGGGAGATTTGCGGGGCGGCGATCCAACGGAAGGCGTAGAGGTCGGTTTCCGTGATAGGGCGTTTGGCGGCGGAGAACGCCGGGATGAGCAAAAGGCAGGCCGAGAGAGGGATTGTTGCACGCATATGTTGCATTAGAGCATACGCCGCAAGCGGGACTTGAAAGTCCCGCCAGCACGCTGAAGCGTGCGCCACGTTTGCGGATCGGTTCATAATGAAAACGGTATCGCTATGAAGCTCACTCGCAGACAGTTTGTGGCGGCTTCCGCCATGGCTCCGCTGGCCGTGACGGGCAAAGCCGGGTCCGTGAAGGACTCCGTCGAAGCGCAAGCGCGGCCTTTCGACCCCGGCAGCGTACATCTGATCGACCGGGCGCTGGCCGAACTGACGGAGCGCAACCGCGAGTTTCTGCAGGGGCTGGAGACCGACCGGCTGCTGCACACGTTCCGGCTGACGGCGGGGTTGCCCACCTCGGCGGACCCGCTGGGCGGCTGGGAGAAGCCGAATGTCGAATTGCGGGGACATTTCACCGGACATTTTCTGTCGGCGTGCGCGCTGATGGCGGCGGGCTCGGGCGATACCATGCTGCGGGGCCGGGGCAGCCTGATGGTCGCGGAACTGGCGAAGTGCCAGAAGGCCAACGGTAATGGCTACCTGAGCGCATTTCCGCCCTCATTTTTCGATCGGCTGAAGGCCGGCGAGAAGGTATGGGCGCCCTGGTACACGTTGCACAAGATCATGGCCGGCCTGCTGGACATGTACGTCCTGGCGCGCGACGAACAGGCGCTCGATGTGCTGAGCGGCATGGCGGGATGGACCAAACGATGGACCGACGGGCTGGACGACGCAGCCATGGCCCGGGTGCTCAACGTCGAATTCGGCGGCATGAACGAGGTGCTCTATAATCTGTACGGGATCACGGGCGCGAAGGAGCATGCCGACACCGCCCACCGCTTCGACCACGAGCGTATCTTCGGTCCGCTGGCGGAGGGGCGCGACGAATTGAAGGGACTGCACGTGAATACGCAGATCCCCAAAATCATCGGGGCAGCGCGGCGCTATGAGCTGACGGGCGACCCGCGCTACCGGCGCATTGCGGAATTCTTCTGGACACAGGTGACCCAGCACCGCGCCTACGCCACCGGCGGCACCAGCAACGACGAGCACTGGCGCAGCGATCCGGACAAACTGGCGTCCGAGCTGGGTTACTCGACCGAGGAGTGTTGCTGCACCTACAACATGCTGAAGCTGACGCGGCACTTGTTCGGGTGGTCGCCGGAGGCACGCTATTTCGACTATTACGAACGCGCGCTATTCAACGGCATTCTGGGAACCATGAATCCGAAAGACGGGCTGACCATGTACTATGTGCCGTTGGCCACGGGATATTGGAAGGTGTTCGCGAGTCCGCGCGGATCGTTCTGGTGCTGCACCGGGACGGGTGTCGAGTCGTTTTCGAAGCTGGCCGACAGCATCTATTTCCACGATAAAGACGGCGTATATGTGAACCTGTTCGTTTCCTCCGATCTGGATTGGGAGGAGAAGGGCCTGCGCATCCGCCAGGAATCGGGGCTCGCGAGCCGCCACGAAACGCGGGTGCGGGTGTTGACGGCTAAACCGGCGAAGCTGATTGTGCGCATTCGCGAGCCTTATTGGACGGACGGCAAGATGACCGTTTCGGTGAATGGGCAACCGGCGGCGGCGGTGCGCGCGGGCGGCTACTTCGCGGTGGACCGCATATGGGAAAACGGAGACGAACTGCGGGCCACGCTGCCGATGGCTCTGCATGCGCATGCGATGCCCGACGACGACACGCTGCAGGCCATCATGTACGGTCCATTTGTGCTGGCGGGGGACCTGGGCCGCGAGGGCCTGACCGAGGGGATGCGGCGCGGGGGTGACAACCCTCCGGAAATGGCGGCGCCGCCGGCGGCGCCGGAATTCGTGGCCGGGTCGCGCGATCCGCGGTCATGGATCGAGCCGGCCGGCAAAATGCCCATCACGTTCCGGACCAAGGAACAGAGCCGGGATATCACCATGGTGCCGCTGAGCCGGATTATCGATCAACGGTATGGCGTTTATTGGCGGGTGAAGCCGAAGCAGGCGTAAGGCGCGAAGGATGGCCAAAGCTACTTCACCTTCTTGGCTTTCTGATCGGCGCCCCCCTGGTGCAGGATCAGAGCGTCCTTCAGGAACGAAACGCGGGCATCCACGACCTTCAGGAAGAACTCCGTTTCGGACTGGGCGAAGACCTCAAGCCGAGGCTGGCCGGTGGCCTGGATGAAAAGACGTTCCCCCTGGCGCGTCACCGCGATTTTGAAGGCGGAGTTCAGCTCATATTCGCCGACATAACGCTGCAGGACGGCCGCATCGACCTGCTGCTCTTTCTGGAAGGTGGCGGCCGGAAAACGGCTGTCCAGAATATGGTTGCCGAGGTCGTCGTTATCGAGGAAAGTGTTGCACAGCACCACGACCCCTTCCTTCTTCACGGGATTGAAACCGACGAACGAGCGATAGCCGAAAGTGCCGCCGTTGTGCCACCAGATGCGCGTATCGAGCTTAGTGACGAGATGCCATGCCATACCGATTTCCACGTCAGGCATGCCGGTTTCCTTTTTCAAGGAGCGCATGCGGCGCATGGCGGCCTTGAGTGGGGAGTCGGTCAACTCCAGGTTGGCGGCGAGGAACTTCAGCATGTCGTTCACCGTGGAGCGCACCGCGCCGCATCCGGCGAGCACGCCGAAATCCCAGTTCTTAGCGGGGGCCAGCGATGCATCGTATCCAGGGGCGAGACGCCTTTTCTGCGATTCCGAGAGGGTGATGGAGGTGCTGCGCATGCCTAACGGCTCGAAGATCCGGGTGCGCAGCAAATCTTCGTAGCTCATGCCCGCCTTGAGAGCCAACGCGTGGCCCAGCAGACCGGCGCCGAGGTTGGAATACTCATATTGCTCGCCTGGATAGCGCGTCAGGGTATAGCGGGAAAGGAAATCGTACAGCTTGGGAGCGTCGTAATCGGCGTATGGATTCGCCGGATCGGCGGGCTTGAGGTTATCCGGGAGACGCGGCAGGCCGGACATTTGCATCGAGAGATCCAGCAGGGTGATTTGGCGCCCTCCGCGGCTAGGCACGGTGACGGAAGCGGGGAGAAACTTGGAAACCGGATCGTCCGCCTGGACTTCGCCCCTTTCGATCATGTCGGCGAGGATCAGGGAGGTAAAAACCTTAGTGATCGAACCGATTTCGTAAACCGTGGCGCCGTCGGGTTGTTGTGCGGCGTCGAGCGATACTTTGCCGCTGGAGATGACCTGGCTCCCCGTGGCATCGATAACGCCTGTGACGATGCCCACCGCCCTTCCGCTCTCCACGCGGTTGGCCATGATGGAGCGAATTTCGGCGATTTCAGCGGCGCGCAAGCTCATGGCGGAGGCGATCATCATCGCGACCCATCGGTACTTCATTCCCTCACGCTATCACTTATTCCCGGCGCAAGGCGAGGGTGGGGTCGATGCGCGTGGCGCGCAGGGCTGGAATCAGGCAGGCCAGCGCCGCGACTGCCAGCAAGAATAGGGGGACTGATACAAAAGTTGCCGGATCGCCGGCGCCGACATCGAACAGCAAGCCGCCGAGCAGGCGGGTACCGAACGCGGCGCCGATCAATCCGGCAGCAATCCCAGCCAGCGCGGATCTCATGCCTTGCCATAGAATGAGGCGGCGTACGCCGGCCGAAGGCGCGCCCAATGCCATGCGAATTCCAATCTCGGCGGAGCGCTCGGAGACGACGTACGACAGAACTCCGTATAGCCCAATCGCGGCCAGCACCACGGCCAGTGCCGCGAACAATCCCAGCAGCAAAACGCTGAATTCGCGAATCTGCGCGGACTGGCCGATAATTTCGTCCATAGTACGGATTTCGAAGACCGGAAGCGCGTGGTCGAGCGCATGGATGCGATGCCCGGCGGCGGCGGCGTAAGTATGGGGATCGCCCGAGGTATGTATGACGATGAAGGCTTCGCGCGCGTCGCCATCCAGCAGAGGGAGGTACATGGTGGGCTCGACCGGCGTATCCAGATGGTAGACCACGTCGCCCACTACACCCACGATCTCGAAGTCGGGGTATTTGCGCGCCGGCGAATCCCAAGCCAGGTGGATGCGCTTGCCGATGGGATCTTCTCCGGGCAGGAACCTCCTGGCCCAGGAATCGCTGACCACTGCCGAACCCGGGCGCGGGTTCAAATCGTCGAAGCCCACGGAATCGCGCGGGGTGAAGGCGCGGCCGGCAAGCAGCGGAATTCCGGCAGCCTGGAAATAGCCGGGATCGGCGCGGCGGTAGAGGGAGTCCATGCCTTTGCCGGGAGGCTGGGGGCGGCCCGCAATCTCGATGATGGTGTCGCCGCAATGACCGTCTACCGGCGCGCAGGTCACCTCACCGGCCGACAGCACGCCGGGAATCGTTTGTACCCGGTTAACGACCTGCTGGAAGAAAGCGGATACCTGGGCGCGAGTTTTGTAACCGGCCTCGGGCAGATCTATGGCCATGGTGAGCGTGTGATCGGGACGCACACCGGTGTGGACGCTCTGCAACCGGCTGAAGCTGCGCAGTAGCAGGCCGGCGCCTGCCAGGAGAACCAATGACAGCGCCACTTCGGCCGCCACCAGCCCGTCGCGGAAGCGGGCGTTTGACCGTCCCGTGCTCACCGCGCGGCCCTTGAGGTTTTCGACGATACCGGAGCGCGATCCCTGGAAAGCGGGAAACAATCCAGCGGCGATGCCGCTGACCAGTGCGGCGCAGAACGTGAATAGGAAAACCGAGCCATTGACGGCGATGCGGTCCACACCCGGGAGATAGTCGGCGTTGGGAGCGCGCGCGGCCAGTGCATCGGTGGCGAAAGACGCCAGGATGAGACCTCCGACGGCGCCCAGCAGCGACAGGATGACGCTTTCGGTCAGGAGCTGGCGGACGATGCGGGAGCGGGTGGCGCCCACGGCTGCGCGGATGGCGACTTCGCGCCGGCGGCCGAGCGCGCGGGTGAGCAACAGGTTGGCGACGTTCACGCAAGCGATGATCAACACGCAGCCCACCGCTCCAAACAGCACCAGGAGCGACGCGCGCACCTTACGCACGCTGTAGTCGTAAAGCGATACGACGTTACCACCCTTGCCGGCCCATTCCTCGGGATGCTGTTGTTTGTAGCGCCGGGCGATGCCGTCAATTTCGGCGCGGGCGTGCGCGACGCTGACGCCTGGCCGCAACCGGGCAACCAGGGTGAGCATGTGATTGTCGTGGCTTTCCAAATCCTCCGCGGTTAAATACCGCTGGAGCGGCACCCATGCCTTGACGCTACGGTAGGGGTATGCGAAGTGAGGCGGCATCACGCCGACGATGGCGTACTGTTCACTGTCCAGGCGGATTTGCCGGTGAATCACGTCGCGCGCGCCGGCGAAATGACGCTGCCAAAGATCGTAGCTGATAATAGCCACGTGCGCGGCACCCGGGCGATCTTCATCCGGCCGGAACGGGCGCCCCAGTACAGGCGCCACTCCCAACGTGGCGAACAGGTTGGCGGAGCAGTATGAGCCGTCGATGCGTTCCGGAGTGAACGAGCCGGTGGCGCTGGCGAGGTTGAAGGCCGTTTCACCCGTGGCGGCCATCTCCTCGAAGCTGTGGGCCTGCTTTTGCCAGTCCAGAAAACTGCCCGGCGACACGATGTTGAAGGGCTGTTCGCCGACGACGTCGCGCTCGAAGAGGGCCACCAGGCGCTGCGGGTTGGCGTAGGGGAGCGGCTGGAGCAATACAGCATTGACTACGCTGAACATGGCGGCGTTGCCGCCCAGCCCCAGGGACAGGACCAGGATCGCGACAAGGGCGAAGCCGGGGCGCCGGCGGAGCTGCCGCAGGGCAAATTGGATGTCCTGACGAAGAATCTGCGAGCTGTTGAGCATGGAGGGCTCCCACCGGGGCAAGAGCAATTGGGCTGCCGGAGGCGGCTGGCGCAAAAGCAGGGGTCCGGTGCGGCGGCTGCCCAAGCTTGGGAAGCGGTGTTCGTAAGCGGACAGAAAGCCGGATTAATATGCGTCTTTATTCATCAATATTCATCGTTATTTGTCGTTCGGGGCGCCTGGCGGGGGGACTGAGGGGGGCGGAGTGGGGGAAGATTGCGCCATTGTAGGGTCTTCTGGGTTCGCTCCGTAATTCGTTGAATCCGGTGGCGTTGAGGGCGGATTTGGCGGCTCGGGAGCGGGGGTTTCGGGGGCGGTAGGGGCTTCCGGGGCCGCGGGACACTGCGCGTTGCGGGCGGCCTGGAGGGCTTTGAGGTGCTTCATGCCGCGTTCGATGGAGCGTTCGATGGCGGTTTCGTAGCGGGCGAGGCGGGTGAAGTTGTCGGGGCCCTTGCCACCTTCCATGAAGGCGCGGGCGAGGAGGTCGTCCGGTTCGTGGGGATCGGGCGGGGTGTGTTTGCCGTCGCGGTTCATGTAGAATTCGTGATCCGTCTGTCTTTTTAGGTCCATGCGGGTCAGAATTACGGATTCTTCGCGGTAGATGCCGGTTTCGAGGGCAAAGGCGCGGTCGAGACGCCATTGGGCGGCGGCGATGCGTTGGACGACCAGGTCTTCGCTGTCGCCGATGGGGCGGAGGTGGTCGTGGAGATCCTGGAGGAGGCGGAGGAAGGCTTCGGGATCCTCGCCTTCGAGGATGAAGTGCTTGTCGCCGGAGAGGCCGTGGGTGAGGCCGTTGCGGCTGGAGGCGGCTTTGCCTTCGGGGGTGCGGGGGCCGGTGGATTTCTGGGCGTTTTGGCGGTTGGAATCCGCCTGATTTTGGGACGGTTTACGGTCGTGATAGCTTTTCATTGATTTTGGGGCGCGGGTGCGTGCCCTTCCTTTCGACTACAGGTTAGCTGGGAGGATTTGGGATAAAGGGATATGATTCGCGCAAGCGGTTGAAAGGACTGGGGAAGAAATATTTGGCTGAGCTGTCACCGCTGCCTGGCAAGAGCGGGACTTAAAAGTCCCGCCGGCACGCTGAAGCGTGCGCCACGAGTCTACCGGGCGTATTTTTCTTGCAGGATGCGGCGGTGGTGCAGCTCATGGCCGGCTACGATGTAGGCCAGGGCGCGCACCGAAACAGGGTTGTCGCTGGCGATGCCCATGCGCATCCAGGCGTCCGCGCTCAAGTGGCGAAAGAGCCATACGGTGGCGCGGCGAACCGCTACAAATTCCTCGATCAGGTCCGACAGCCGGCAATCTCCGAAATTGCCTGAGCGGACGTATTCATCCTGCTCGAAGGAGGCCAGCGGGGTGCGATCGTGGCGGGCGAAACGCAGCGCGCGGTAGCAGAAGACCCGCTCCGTGTCGATGAGGTGACCGAGCATCTCCTTGATGCTCCACTTGGTGGGAGCGTAGCGGTAATCGCCCTGCTCCTCGCTTAGCGTAGAGAGCAGCGCCAGGGTTTCGCGCGGCTGATCTTCGAGCGCGGCGACTACGTCGTGCCCACCGACCAGAGAAATGTACTTGCCATAATACGGGGCATACTCGGAAGATTCGGGAGCGGAGATGGCTAGCGCGGTTGCTTGCATACCGCCAGTATCGCAAAGACCAGGGCCAGGAAAATGGTGACATCCGTGAACACGTGGAACATCCACAAATGGCGCGCGGTTTCGGCGCCGTCGGCCAGCGACGCCACGCCGAATTCACCGGCGCCCACCAGGGCTACGGCGAAAGCGGTCCATAAAACGGACCTGGCGAATCTCGACTTTGCGTAGATTGCCAGCCATGGCGCGCACAAGAGCAGCAGCGCATACCAAACCACGATGTGGGCGGGCCACCAGACGAACAACCGGGTCCGCAGGAAGCTCCAGGTGCTGAAGCGGTTGCTTTTGGAGTCCGGCGGCAGGCCATAACTTTTGGGGAAGTTGGAATAGAGACGCCGTCCGGGCGCTTGGAACTTCAAGTCGGATTCCAGGATTTCAAGCGCCCGGCCGGGGTGACGCACGTAGAATGCGGCGGCTTTCCAGTAGCTGGTACCGGCGTAAAACCGCTGACGGAAGATTTCGTCTTCGAGCGGATTTCCCGCCATGAAAGCGTGCATGCCGGCGTATCGGGCATCGCTTTCGGTGAGTCCCAACTCGCGCACATCCTGGGCGGGGGTAGGCGAGGTATAAGCGATCTTGGCGAAGATCAGATTGAACCTGGATTGCGCGGTATACCAACCGGGCGTGCGTCCGACCACCCAGACCATGCCGGCGGCGATAGCCACCACGACCAGTGCCGCGACCCAGCGGACGCGCGGCGAGCGGGAACGCCAGCCAAACCAGGCCGCGGCAGCCAGGGGAATCACGCCGTAGATGCCATGCTGGGCCTTCGAAGTGACAAAGAAGAGAGCCGCCAGGCCGAACAGGGCGAGGAGAACAGGGCTGGTGGTTTCGCGGCGCGCCAGCAGAACGGCGAGGAAGATAGCGGCCAGCCCGCCGAGCATGGCGGGCACATCGGAATAGAAGGTATTGAGATAGGCGACGAAGGCCACGTCCGCGAAGATCCACAGCGCGGCCAGCGACAAGACGAGCCGGGCGGCTAAGGGCAGCGGCCGAAGCATTACGAGCAGCAGATAGTAGACCGCCAGGAAGATCAGAGCGTGCAGCGCGCCGAGCCAGCGGATATCGAAGTGCTTCTTGTCGCCGAGCGCACGCTCCAGCGAGGATGCCAGCCAGGCCGGTACGATCTCGGATGACGGGATATGCGGGTTGTAGCAGGAAGCCGGCCCGCGTTCATAGTCGGGCTGAAAGTAGATGAACTTCTCGGTCTCGTGATCCGCGCCGAGCAGACACAAAGGACCCGCCACTTTTGGAAAGTCCCCGTTGTTGGCCATGCCGATGAATCCGGGCAGGAGCAGTTGCCAGGTCAGGATGGCGGCGCAGAGCAGCAGCAAAAAAAGTTCCAGCCAGGCGGACGCCGCGCGGTTATCGCGATTCTGGGGGACCACAGCACAGTATCGCAGGTGGACGGCGACCAAAGCCGGCTGCGGGCAGAATTGCCCGCCCCACAAAACTTACGACTTGCTATCCAGAATGAAGGTGGGTACCAGGCCGCCCACGGAGGAGAATCCGCCGTTGCCGGTGGAGAGCCAACTGGAGCAGCTCAGCACTTTGCCGAGGTAGGCGAGCGGGTGTACGTCCACTTGCATCTCTTTGAACTCCAGGTTCCCGTAGGTCACCATGGGGAACACGGAGCGGACGGCGATCACCTTCTCCTGCACGACGTAGGGCGAACGCATGGCCTGCTTCAGGGCGCGATCCCAAGCCGGATCGTCCATCTCCCAACCAAAGAAGCTGTGCTGGTCGCTGTAGTCATCGTTGGGCTTCAGGACCAGCTTCTCGCGGTTCTGGGCGATGAACTCGGGCAGATCGACCGTTTCCTCGCCGTAGGTGGTTTTGCCGGCGGCCACGAGGCGGGTCCAGGGCACGTGATCGTGAATGGCCTTGCGCTCGGCGGGGGGAAACTTGGCGGTCAGAGATTCGTCGGTCAGCAATCCGAACATGGCCTTCTTGTGGGCCAATTCGGAGCGGAAACTATTCACCACGCAAACGCTGTGCTCGCGATATGCGCGCACCAGGGGATGCGTCAGGTCGAAGCGCATCAGGAACTCCTGCACGCTGATGCGCCGATAGATCAGGTCGATCTCGAACGGCCCTTTGCGCAGCACTTTATTGCGGTATTCCAATTGGTCCGGGGAGACAATTTCGACGGAATAGCCTTCTTCGCGGAAGAAGTCGCGAAAAAGCTGGAACTCGCTCTGGCCGGACTGATAGGCGGGCCGGAACTCGAGAATCGCGATGTTGGGTTTCTTGTGGCCGCCGAACTGTTTGTAAGCTTTGAGCAGCGCGCCGAGCAGGTTCTTCTTGCCGCCGACGCGGCTCAAGTGATAACGCTTGCGGAATTCCTTTACGGGCGGCGAATCGTAGAACAGATCGGCAAGGACCTCGGTGTATGCCGAGCCGGTGGGCGAGTCGGCGTTGTACTGGACGACGTGGAGCGTGCCGTTGGTGAGGTGCGAATCCAGGCGGGCGGCGACTTCGGGCACCTGATAGCCGGGATCGATAGCGGCGAGCATCTTCTCGGCGGGCAGCAATTCCATGCGGGCCAGGAGGCTGGGACTATCGAGGACCATGCGCTGCATGCGGTCGATGGCGCTGATGAGGGCTTCGCCGGCTTTTACGAGCGTGTCGTACTGGCGCCGGGTGATGAAGTTGGGACGAAGAAACGGGCAGATCAATCGGCCGCCCGCGGAGAGATGCTCCGCCTCCATCCGCTTGTGCAGATCGTTCGACCCAGGCGAGATCGCGGCAAGGGCCGTTCTCCAGTAGCCTGTTATACCGGGATATGGCGTCGTCTAACTGGGACATTCGCAACCGTGAAATGATCTATAATCAGTATCGCACAGGGTGCGCCCCATAGTATAGCTGTAACTTCACTGAAATCCTTGTAAACCTTTGTATATCAAGTATTTGTATATATTTTGAAGGTATGTTTGAAGGGATCGGGGAGATTTTCGGGCTTTCAAACAAGAAAACCGGAAGCCGGTTGGGAATCCCAACAGGCTTCCGGAAGCGGGTCTGGAGACCCGCTGCAGGCGTAGACGCCTGCCCCACTCACTCGGCTGAAGTGACTTTTCCGTTGGTGAAAGTGATCTTCAGATCCTGATAGACGTAGATTTTTTTGCTGCCCATATCGACCACATTCTTCGGTTGTCCCATGCTGGCGATCACCTGGTCGACCGTCTGCCCGATATCGATACTCTGGGCAGTGGGAGCGGAACTGCTGAGCGCTTCGCGATCGGCCTGGTCGCCCTCCTTGGCCGTATCGGTCAACTCGGACTTGACGTTCGGATCGGGAGGCGGCGCGATCTGCGCGAATGCCGTTTGAACGGGTGGCGCGGCGGCTCCGGCGGGCGCAGCCGGAATTCCAGCCTGGCCTTGCTTGGCGCGGAGATCGCCCAAACCCTGGTCGATGGTTTCGCGCATGTGATTCTGCATATCCTGAAGGTCGGCCAGCCCGACCTGGACGCTGACACCCTTCTGACAATCCGGCCCTTTGCTGGCCAGCACGACCATGTTAGCCGCCGTGGAGTTGGCGGGGGTGCCCGGCGTGAGCTGCAGGACATCGCCTTCGGTGACGCCGCAAGTGCCGCCCATGCTGGAGGGCACATCGAGGGGTGCGGAGACTACGAAGACATGCGTGGTGCCGTCGGTGAGTATACGGGCGATGCCACTGGAGCCCGGATCGGGAGCAGCCTGTACTCCAGCGACCGCTTCGGTCCTCTCCAGGGCGATCTGGCGGCGGACTTCCTCCGCGATGGCGTCTTTCACTTCCGGGGCGATCGGGGCGGGGGCTTGCAATTGGGCGTTCGCCAATTCGGCGGAGCGCTCGGCATAAGCCGCCTGGAGCGTCTGGGAGACGTAGTAGTCAGTCAACCACAGCGCGGGGCTGGCATAGAGCGGGTATGGAGTAAAGTAGGCTCCGTAGTAACCGAACCAGGGGTTCCCGGCCCAGCCCCACGGGTAGGCGATAGGCGCGGCCCAGGGATAATATGCCCAACCGTAGAAAGCGGGTGCGAAATAGAAGCCGGGTGCGTAGACGCCGAAATGGACTCCCCAGAAACCGTATGGACGGTAGAAGCGGCCGTAAACCCTGCCGTTGTAAAAGTAAGTGCGGCGCTCGAAAGAGTAGCCCCGATAGCTATAGGGATGGCCGATGTAGCCGTGCCCGTAACGATTGCTGACCACGGTGACGCCGCCGGCGCGCGTGCGAACGATGGTGCGGGAGCCGCCCGGCCCGTGGTGGATGTCCATGCCGTGCGCGTGGACCACGGTCACGTGGCCTCCAGGTCCCGTGTGAACTTGGGCGCCGCTCCTGGTGGTGGTGACGCGATCGGTTGACCTGGTGGTACCGCCGGACGTCCGGGTGGTGGTCGCGGTGGTCCGGGTAGTGGAGGTCGGGGTGTGGGTAACCGATGTCGAACTCCGGGTGGTGGCCGCGGGGGTCCTGGTGGTGGTGGTCGAAGTCCTGGTTGTGCTACTTGGGGTCGAGGTGACCGAGTGCGCGGTGGTTGTTGTAGAGTGGGACGCGGGCGTAGTGGCCCTGGGTGCGGTATTGGTCCGGGGCGCGGTGGTGGTCCTGGGTGCGGTGGTCCTGGGCGCGGCGGCGGGCCTTGACCCGGAACTGGCGGGTCTAGAAGGCGCCGCGGGCTTGGATGCGGGCTTGGGCGCCGAAGGCTTGGCGCTTAAGACTGCCAGCGGCATCGACAGCAGGGTGGCCAGGACTAAGGAAGTCTTGCGAAACTGGACGTTATTCATGGCTTTCTCCATTCTTGGACGGACTCTATCGGTCAACTCGTTACCGGACTTTGGCAATTCTGTTGCCCTCAATATATATGGCGCGGAATCCAGGGAGAAATACTCATTGGCGGGAAAAAACCGCGGCGGCGACGTTTCCCTTCCCGACCCGCAAGGCCGCATTATATACTTGATCCAAAGTGACTGGCGACCCACAGACCGGGGATGGGGATACGGGCGACCTGACCGTGCTGTTGAACCGGATGCAAAAAGGGGACCGGGCGGCGGCCGATGAGGCAGCGGCGCGGGTTTACAGCGAACTGCATCGCATCGCGTCGCGCGAAATGCGGCGGGAGCGGCCGGGACACAATCTGCAGGCCACCGCGTTGGTGAATGAAGCTTACCTGCGGCTGGCGGCCGGCGGATCTCTTGAAGTGCAGAGCCGCAGCCATTTTTTTGCCATCGCCAGCCAGCAGATGCGGCGCATCCTGGTAGATTACGCGCGATCCGCGGGAGCGCAACGGCGTGGCGGGGGCGCCGTGCCGGTGGATCTGGAAGAAGTCCGCGCCGGAGCGGAAGGACGCAGCGTGGATCTGCTTTCGCTGGACGAGTCGCTGGCGGAACTGGAACGCCTGGAACCGCGCGCGGCCAAGGTCGTGGAACTCAGGTATTTTGGCGGCCATACCGATAAAGAGGTGACCGAAGTGTTGGGGGTTTCGCTAGCAACGGTGCGCCGCGATTGGGAATTCGCGCGATCCTGGCTATTCCGGCGGATGCAGGGGAATTCGAGCCAGCCGCCGGCGCAAAAGTGAAGTTGAGCTATGTCCCCTGAGATCCATCAGCGTGTGCGGCAGCTCTTTGACGAAACTCTGGAGCATCCGGAGCCCGAGCGCATGCCGTTTCTGGAAGCCGCCTGCGCCGGAGATGCGGAAGTCTTCCGGCAGGTGACGGAGCTGCTTGCCGCACAGGGAGAGGCCGGCCAGTTTCTGGAGGAGGCGCCCGCGCAGCCGCCGCGCATCGGCCGCTATATGGTTAGCGGCGAGTTGGGCCGCGGGGCGATGGGCATCGTCTACGCAGCCGTCGATCCGCTCATCGGGCGTAAGGTGGCTGTTAAAGTGATCCGGCTGCAAGCCCTGGCCGACGGCGCGGAAGCGGCTTTCCTGCGGGAGCGCCTGTTCCGCGAAGCGCGCTCGGCCGGCGGCCTGTTCCATCCCGGTATCGTGGTGATCCTGGACGTGGGACAGGAAGGCGATGTGGCTTACATCGCGATGGAGTACGTGGAGGGGCCATCCCTGTTTCAGGTGCTCTCGGAGCGCCCCAAGATGGACCGCACGGAAGCCGTCAGTATCCTGTCGCAGACGGCAGCGGCGCTGGACTTCGCGCATAGCCATGACGTAGTGCACCGGGATATCAAGCCGGCCAACATCATGCTCGAAAAGGGCGTGACTGTAAAGGTGGCCGACTTCGGCATCGCCAAGATCACCTCGCAACAGTACACCCGGACGGGCGTCTCGATGGGCACGCCCAGCTACATGTCGCCGGAGCAGGTGGATGCCAAGCCATTGGACGGGAAGTCGGATCAATTTTCCCTGGCGGTGGTGGCGTTCGAGCTGCTGACCGGGGTGAAGCCGTTTCGGGCGGATTCGTTCACGGCGCTGGCGCATATGATCGTCTACGGGCCGCGCCCGTCGGCCAGCGCGGCAAACCCGGATCTGCCCGCGGCTGTCGACCAGGTGATTTATCGGGGGTTGGCTAATCTTCCGGAAGAACGCTACGGGAACTGCCGGGAGTTTGTGGAGGCGTTGAAACATGCGTTAACGGCGCCGGCGCCGGCGGTCAACGACGGCACGCGCAAAACCATCGCGCCGATCGCGGTGACGCGCGAAGCCCCGATCCTGAAGAAAAAGCCTCGTCGCAACATCTATATAGCCGGCGGCGCGATTGCCGCGATACTTTTGGCGGCTGCCGGATTGGGTTACGTATGGGTGACTCGCAATCCCGGGGCGGGCCCTGTTTCGCCGCCGCGAGTGGCCATCAGCACGCCTCCGGCGGCCGCGACCGTTGTGCCCGCGGTGCCCGCCGCGCCGGTGATCGCCCGGTTTCTGGCGGAGCCGAAGTCCGTGGAGGCCGGCGCGCAAGCGATGCTGAATTGGGAAGTTTCGGGCGCCACCGAAGTAGCCATCGAGCCGGGCATCGGCAAACGGCCTCCGGCGGATCGCGCACCGGTGAAGCCACAGAAATCCACTACCTATGTATTGACCGCGACCAACGCGGGCGGGACTGTTTCCGGGGAGGCGTTTGTCGAGGTGAAGCTGAAAAACTCGGATGCGCCCGTCGGGCGCGCCCGGCAACTCTACCTGGACGGCGAGGCCAAACTCCGTGCCCGGCAATTCGCGGAGGGGCTGGCCCTGCTGCGCCAGGCCGCCGAAGCGGGCGAGACGCGCGCCATGATTGAACTGGGTGAGATTTTCATGACGGAGGGCGACGGTCATAAGCAGGATGAGAAGCAGGCCGTGCTTTGGTTCCGTAAGGCGGCCGAGGCCGGCGACTGGGAAGGTATGCTTCGGCTGGGAGCCTGTTATGACTTAGGCAGCGGCGTTCCGGAGAACGACCAATTAGCGGCTCTGTGGTACCGCAGAGCGGCCGATAGCGGCAGCGCCGCAGCGACCTACGATCTCGGCAAGATGTACGAGAATGGGCGAGGTGTTCCGTACGATCCGGCGAAGGCCCGCGAGCTTTATGAACGGGCGGCCCGGATGGGCAACGCGGAGGCCCGGCGACGCCTCACGCAGTTGGGCGTGCGGTAGCGAGATGGCTGTTTCCGTCCTTCCTTTATCCATATGAGAGCTAATTTTCGTAGAATTCCGCTGGCGATGCTCACCGCCGGACTGACAATGTTCCCGCTCGGCGCTCAGGACGATGCCGCTGCGTTGACGGCGCGCATCGAAGCCGCCCAAACGCCGAATCGCCAGGGGTTCGACGGCTTTCCGCTGGCTCAACTGATGCAGCATTTCCACGTACCGGGATTGAGCGTCGCCGTGATTCGGGATTTCAAGATTCACTGGGTGAAGGCTTATGGGATCGCGGACGTGGAAACCGGGCGTCCCGTGGAGACGGATACGCTGTTTCAGGCAGCTTCGATCAGCAAGCCGGTGACGGCGATGGCCGCGATGCGGTTGGTGGACGAGCACCGGCTATCGCTCGATGCGGATATCAACACGATCCTGAAATCCTGGCACGTGCCGGGCTCTTCGGTGACGCCGCGTTCCTTAATGAGCCACACCTCGGGTGCGGACGATGGTTTCGGTTTCCCTGGATACGATCCAAGCGCAGCGCGGCCCACGGTGGTTCAGATTCTGGACGGGAAGCCGCCATCGAACGTGGGGCCGGTGCTGTTTACGCGGCCGGCATATCAAGCGTACAAATACTCGGGCGGCGGCGTAACGGTGATGCAGCAGGCGCTGATGGATCTGACGGGGAAACCCTTCGCCGAATTCATGCGATCGACGGTGCTCGATCCGTTGGGGATGACGGACAGCTCGTATGAACAGCCACTGCCGGCGGCACGCGCCAGCCACGCGGCCAGAGCCCATGACGGCGACGGAAAACCGATGGGTCCGCCATGGCACGTCTATCCCGAGCAGGCCGCGGCGGGGCTGTGGACTACGCCGGGCGATCTGGCGCGTTTCATGATCGAGGTGCAGCGCGCGGTGCGCGGGCCCAAGGGGGATGTGTTGACGCAGGCGGGTGCTAGCGCCATGGTTTCCCCTGTGGGTGTGGGACCGTTCGCCATCGGCCTGAGCATCGAGAAGCGCGGCGAGGGATGGTATTTCAGCCACGGCGGATCGAACTGGGGATTCCGGGGCGATATTCTCGCGCACGTCCGGAAGGGTTATGGCCTGGCGATTCTGACGAACGGGGACAACGGCAGCGCGCTGATCAACGAGATCGAAGCGCGCGTGGCCGCCGCCTACAACTGGGATTCGCTCGACAAGCCGCTACCGCGATAGCGGGCGGACTTTAGACGAACTGATATTTCTGCCCCTGGTCGTCCCAGAGAATCTTGCGGTTATTCTTGAACGAGAGGGTGGCCATGTGGCCGGAGATGGCCGCCTGCTGGCCGACTTCCGGGGAGGCGATCACCTGCTCGTTGCCGCGGATGGCTTCCACCCAGTTGCGGAAATGGTTGATGGCGCCATCGCGCTCGCCAAAATCCGCGGGGCCGTTCAGGTGGATGGGCTGGCGGGCCTTCACGCGGTCGGGCGCCTTGCCTTTCAGCAACTGCGGCGTGAAGTAAAGGTCCATGCGGTTGAGCACTTCGAGGGTGCCTTCATTTCCGCACAACTGCTCGCCGTAACCGTATTGTTCGTTGCCGAAATAGCTGGAATAGTTGATCTGGAGCTTGTCGGGGTATTCGTAGATGGCGCTGAAGGTGTCGGGCGTATCGCGGTCATCGCCCGCGCCGGTCCAGCGGTAGATGCCGCCCGAGGCCATACAGGAGTGCGGGAGGGTGCGATCCAGCATGAAGTTGACGATATCGGTCTGGTGGACGAGCAGGTCGGTAGAGATGCCGCCTGAATAATCCCAATAGAGGCGCCACTGGTAATAGCGGTGCGGATCCCAGGGGCGCTTGGGTGCGGGGCCCAGAAACTTGGCCCAGTCGGTGTTCTGCTCGGTGGCGTCTTTGGGAATGTCGTAGCGCCAGGCGGGATTGTCTTCAGTGGAATTGCGGTACCAGAAGGCGCGCACGAAATGGACGTCGCCGATCATCCCCTGCTTCACCATTTCGCGGGCCTTCTTGTAGAGCGATGAACTGCGGTTCTGGGTCCCCACCTGCACGATCTTGCCGGACTTCTTCCACTCCGCCACGATGTCGAAGCCCTCTTCGATGGTGTGGGCCAGCGGTTTTTCCAGATAAACGTGCTTGCCTGCGCGCAGGGCGGCGATGGCCATGTCGTGATGCAGATGCTCCGGCGTCATGATGAAGACGGCATCGATCGAACGGTTGGCCAGCAGATCGTGGTAATCCTCATAGGTGGCCGGGGTGTTTCCCCAGATGGTCTGCACGCGGTCTTTGCCGCGCGCCAGATAGCCCTGAAACGTATCGCAGATGGCGGTGATGGTGACCGTTTCCGGGGCGGCCTTCTTCAACCACTCGATGCCGGCGTTACCGCGCGTGCCGACGCCGATCCAGCCGATGTTGACCTTGTCGTTGGCGCCGCGCGCGCCGATAATAGCAGGCCCGGCCAGCACCGCTGCCGTAGCCGTCGTTTTGAGAAAATCCCGGCGTTCCATTTCGACTTCATGTTAGCAGAAGGCGGAAGCCGGCAGACAGGCTTGGCTAGGGCTCGCGCGCCTTCGCGATGGCGGCCAGATATTGGCGCGCTTTCTCCTCGATCAGGTCGTAGCGGGCATCCCGGATGAGTTTGGCATCCACCAGTTCCCCGCCCACCGCGACGGCGCAGGCGCCGGCCTTCAGGAACTCGCCGGCGGTATCCAGGTTCACGCCGCCGGTGGGGATCATCTCGATTTGCGGGAAGGGACCTTTCAGAGCCTTGATGTACTTTGGGCCGCCCACGTTGCCGCAGGGAAAAATCTTGACCACATCCGCGCCCGCTTCCCACGCGGTGAGGACTTCGCTCGGCGTCAGCGCGCCGGGGCAGATCACTTTGCCGTACCTCTTGACCATCTCGATGGTAGATAGCTTCAGGCTGGGGGTGACAAAGAATTCGGCGCCGGCCAGCATGCAGATGCGGGCGGTCTCGGGGTCGAGCACCGTGCCGGCGCCCAGCACGATGCGGTCGCCGAACTGATCGGCAATCTTTTCCAGGGCGTGCACGGCGCCGGGAACGGTCATGGTAATCTCCGCTACGCGGATGCCCCCGCGGTAAATGGCTTCGATGGCCAGAATAGCGGCCTCGGCGCTCACAGTGCGCACCACGGGCACGATGCCGATACCCGTGATTTCGGCCAGAATCTCTTTTTGTTTCATCGGTCCCAAGTTATCACGTAAGCTACGGCGGGAGGCAGCGCCGGGCGGCGGCCGGGCGAGCGGCGGCAAATCCCGTAAGATAGCGGAGATGGGGGATTTGAAGGCTATTGCGATATGCGTCCTGCTGGCTACGGCGCTGGGTTGTTCGCGTACGCGGCCGCTGACGGTGGGCTCGAAGAACTTCACCGAGCAGATCATTCTGGGCGAGATCGTGGCGCAGCAACTCGAGCGGCGGCTGGGCGGGAAAGTCGAACGGAAGCTGGACCTGGGTGGCACGCTGCTGGCGCAACAGGCGCTGCGCGAGGGCGAAATCGACTTGTATCCCGAATATACCGGGACAGCCCTCACCGCAGTCCTGAAGCTAGCTCCGTCCTCGGATCCGGCGGCGGTACTGCAGCGGGTGCGGGCCGAGTATCGCAAGCGCTGGCGGCTGGAGTGGCTCGATCCGCTGGGCTTCGACAACACTTTTGCCATGGTGGTGCGAGGCCCCCAGGCGCGGGCCGAAAGGATCGAAAGCCTGTCGGATGCCGCGCGCCGCAAACAGGGTTGGACGCTGGGGGTGGGTTATGAATTTCTGCAGCGTCCGGACGGCCTGGCCGGCTTGCTGGCAACGTATCACCTGCCGCTGGCGGGCCAGCCCAAGAGCATGGATCTGGGGCTGCTCTATCGGGCCCTCGAACAGAAGCAGGTGGACATGGCGGCGGCTAATGAGACGGACGGCATGTTATCCGTGCTGGACGTGCAGGTACTGCGTGATGACCGGCACTACTTTCCGCCCTATCAGGCGGCGTTGGTCGTAAGAGAAGGGAGTCTGGCGGCCCACCCGGGGCTACGCGCGGCGCTCGATCAACTATCGGGCAAGCTATCCGCCGCCAGCATGCGCGAGTTGAACCACCAGGTGGATGGAAAGCACCGGCCGGTTGCCGCGGTGGCCCGGGAGTGGTTGTCCGGCATTCAGTGAGGAAGGCTACACCGGGCGATGTGAACCGCTGGCGGCGGGCTACACGTCTGACTTACACTCTTAGTCGAGGAGGATGGCTATGTCGTCTGGTTTGCTCCGTCTGGTAATTTCGGGATACTTACTGGCCTCGATGGGGATCGCCGCGAAGAAGGATCACAACGATGCTTTTGTGGCGGGCAGCCCCGACGAGAGTCGGATCGCACAGGAGGTACGTCATCAGCTAATCATGTTGCCGTACTATGGCGTTTTTGACGATTTGGCGTTTAAGGTGGAAGGCGGCACCGTCACGCTTATGGGGGCGGTGGTACGGCCGGTTTTGAAATCGGACGCGGAAAATGTCGTGAAGCGGATCGAGGGTGTGACACAAGTAATTAACGAGATCAAGGTGCTGCCCCCGTCGCCGATGGACGATCAGATCCGCCGTGCAGAATACCGCGCGATTTATGGCGATCCGGCGTTATCCACGCGCTACGGATACCGCGCCGTGCCCTCGATCCACATCATTGTGGAGGGCGGCCATGTCACCTTAGAGGGGGTGGTGGCCAACGAAATGGACAAAACGCTTTGCTACACGCGCGCGAACGCGGTGCCGAATGTATTTTCGGTGACCAACAATTTGCGGGTGGAAGGCCAGTAGCGGGTACTGCCCGGGCGAGTACTCCCGACCGGGAAAAGGGCGAGAGATCGTTCTAAAATAGATCATGCAGCTTTTGCCCCGGGTAGGTACCCTTGTCTCGATTTTGTGGATTTCTTGCGTTTCCTCCATTGCACAGACGGGAGCACCGCCCATTCCGCCGATTCAGTCGTTGACCGATATCGGAACGGTCTCGCAGAGTCCGCTGATCCAGGGCCGGAGCGGCGCCTACAGCGCGTTGTTCAACGGCAAATCCTATTGGCTGTTCGACGACACGAACCTGACGGAGGCGAATGCCTCGGGCGACAGCTCGATCGACAACAGCATGGCGTGGACCGGCGACCTGGATGCTTCGAAGGGCATCACGCTCAGCGGCAATTATGTGGATTCGACAGGCGTACCCGCGGAGTTTATTCCGTATCTGCCATGGGAAGAGCAGTACAACTTCGTGCATAGCACCAAGAGTTGTACCGCCAGCCCGTGCGGCGCGGAGTTCGCGTTGTGGCCGGGGCCTGTGGTTCCAGATCCTGCCCGCAGCCGCACTTTGATCTTTTACAACGAGATCTGGCGGATCGCGGGCCAGTCCAAATACACGCCGATCGGCACGGGCATCGCAATCTGGCAGAACGGCAAGATCACGCGGCCGGTAGTGAATCCCGGAACGCGCTACCCGACACTTCTTTGGGCCGGAAGCCAAACCGGTTATGCGGACGGATGGGTGACCTCGGAGGATACTCTTTATACCTATGGATGCGTAGCGGGCTTCCTGGTGCAGGATTGCGGAGTGGCGAGCGTGGCGTTGGAAAATGCCACGGTGCCGGCGGATTGGAGCTATTACACCGCATCGGGCACGTGGAGCGCTAATCCGACGGATGCGTCCACTATTTTCCAGGGGGGCGTGAGCAATTCTGTTTTCTATGACGATTATCTGGGCGTGTACGTGGCGATTTATAGCGGGGTACTAAGCAATGATGTGCTTTATCGCGTGTCGTACACGCCATGGGGTCCATGGTCAAACCAAACCCTGGTTTTCACGGGCTTGTTAGGATATTTGCGCAATGCGGATTTCAGTGCGTTGGCGCATCCGGAATTTGCGCAGGCAAACGGGCAGGTCGAATATGTCACGTATGTTCGGGACACCGGGCTGCAGACGCAGGCTTTGCAGCTTGTGCAAATTACGTTTGGGCTTCCGGAGAAATAAGGCCGCCCCAGGCGGAGCGCCCGCCTACCCGCTAATCCAGGTCGATGTCGCGCCGCGGCGGCGTCGTGTCCGGATTCTCTTTGGCTTGTTTCAGCAGCTCGTCGAATTTCTTCTCAAGAACCTTGCCGTGCGATTTCTCGGCTTCGAATTGCTTGCGGAAAACCTCGTCGCGCCGTCCGGCCTCGCCTTTCAGCTTGGCGACGGCCGCCGCCAAATCTTCGATCGCAGGAGGTTTTTCAGGCACCACGTGCGCAATGACGGCCTGTGTTTCGGGATCGACCTTTAGAACCGCGCTGCAGCAGGGGCACTGGACCTCAAACAGAACTTGCGACATAGTGCCCATCGTAGCACCTGCATGAATCACAGGACTACATGCTACAAGCCCAGCGAGAGCAATTGTGAGGATTTAGAGGGAATCAGAGGGTTCTGGCAAGGTGACTGGTTGGAAGGAACCAAACGGGGAAAGCAATCGTTTCTCGCTGGGCCTGCTCTATGTTTGTCACGCATTTGCTAGAGCAATCGGCTCGCCAAACTTCAAGCCATTTATTCCCAATAAACTAAACGAAATTACAGACGCCACGCGTGCAATATTGGCACTCGCGGACAAGATTTGTCCAATTTCCGAACAGGGCGCGACGCTTCGTCGTCACGGACGGTGGTTATTCGCCTGGCTGATCCGCGGCCGGCAGCGGACTGGCGGGACGCGATACCACCCCCTGGAACGCTTCGCGGAGCGAAATTCCGTTGTGATTCAGCGTCTGCCCGGTGACCCGCTCCAGTTCCACCTTGGATTTGGCATACGCGGCTTCGGCGGCAAGTTCACTTTGGCGCGAGGTGGCGAGATCCCGCTGGGTGAGGATTACGTTGTAGATAACGGAAGCACCCGCCGCGTACTTTTTCTGCTCGGCATCCAGGGTGCGCTCCTGCAAGATGCGCGCCTTGGTGGCGGCACGATACTGCGCGCGCGCATTTTGTATCCCGATTACGGCGTTCTGCACGTCCACGCGCACCTGGTTCTCCAAGCGTTGCACGCCGAGTTGCAGTTGGCGCAGGGTGAGCTCGTCGTTGATGGCCTGGGCCTGCGCGGCACGGTTGCGTAGGGGGATGGTCAGGTTGAATCCGGCCGAGTAGTTTGGATAGTCGCGCGCGAAAAGCTGCTTCAATACCGTGCTGTATCCGCCGACGAAGGCCGGGCTGGGCGCGCCGAAATTAAACGGGAAGGTAGACACGGCGGTGTTCACCTGTCCGGCGAGACCATTATTCGACATGCCCGCTACCAGATCGAGCGTGGGCAGCAGCCCGTTTTTCGAACCATGCAGGGTAATTTCCTGGTTGGTGACCTGGATGCGGTTTTGGGAAAGTTCGGGGCGCGCGGAAAGGGCCATGGCGACCAGGTCCTGCATCGGCGAGACCGGCTCCATGTCGGGCACGCGGATACGGTCGGTGGGGACAATGCGTGCTTCGGCCACCGCCGGGCTGGCCACGCCGTTGCGGCTGAGCGCGTTCTTCAGAATGGTTTCCTGCTGCAGGACCTGGGTTTCCGCGAGCGTCAGGTTCTGCTGGTCGGTAGCCAATTGCGCCTCGGCCCGCACCACTTCAATGGGCGCCATCATACCGGCTTCCACCTGCTTCTGGTTGTCTTCGAAGAGCTTGGTGCTGGTGGCTACGGCTTGTTGTTGAACGCGCACGTTTTCGTTAAACGTCACCAGATCCCAATAAAGATCCATCACCGCGGCCACCGTGGTGATTACCTGCAGCTTGAAGGTTAAGTCAGCCAGCTCCCGGTTGTTTTTGGCGATCCGGATCTGGCGTTGATTCACGGCCAGGCTGAAGCCTTGCAGCAAATGTTGGGTCACGGTGAGACCCAGGGACGAACTGGTCACGGGATTGAAGAGCGTGGTGGAGCTATTGCCGATAGCGGTGGAGTTATTCAATCCCAGGCTGACCGAAGTACCGCTGGCAAAGCCTTGCTGGTAGGTGAGGCCGGAAAGGTCCTGCCGTTGAACCAATTGATCGACGCCGGCGATGAATACGCTGCTTTCGGGGACCGTTTGATGCGCCCAACTCGCATTACCGACCAGGGCCGGATCGAAAACGGGAATGGGCGGACCGGATTGGGTAATGACGGTATTGCCCACGGCGGTGGCACTGGCCGAACTGGCCTGGGTGGAGGGATTCCCCGTGACTCCGGTCTGGCCCACGCCGCCGGGCTGCGCACTGGTGGGTCCGGCCGTCACCGACGTGGAAACACCTTGCGCGAATGCGCCCGCCCGCGCACGCAAAACCTGGGTGTCGGCGATCTGCGGTCCATAACGCTGGATTTCGATATCCAGATTGTTTTCGAGCGCCAGGGCGATGGTGTCCTGCATGGAGAGGTACAGCCTTCCGGCGCGCAGCAGCAGTTCGAGGCGGCCGGAATTCGCCATGTCGATCGGGGGAACTTGGGGCATCCGGTATTTGGCGGTCAACCAGCCGAAAGCGCCGTCCGGCTGCACGATGTCATGCGCTTGCTGGGCGAAGGCGGGTGCGATCAACAACCGGATGCAGAAAATGGAAATGACGGTTTGAGAACGGTGCATGCATAGCCTTTAAATAGTATTGGTTTTCTCAATGGTATAGTAGGCGTTTGTGACGCCGCAAGCCGAATCCATTCTGGAACTGTTCCGCGATACGGGAGCTTATCTTAGCGGCCACTTCCGGCTTACCAGCGGACTGCACAGCCCAACCTATATGCAGTGCGCGCTGGTGCTACAGCATCCGCGGCATGCGGCCGAACTGGGCCGTCTGCTGGCGGAGGAGTTGCGGAAACTGGCGCCCGAACCCGTGTCATTGGTAGTTTCGCCCGCGCTGGGCGGGTTGATTATCGGCCATGAAGTCGCGCGCGCACTGGGCGCCCGGTTTATCTTCACCGAGCGCGACGAGAATAAAAGGATGACCCTGCGCAGGGGCTTCAGCGTAGCGCCTGGGGAAGCGGCGCTGGTGGTGGAAGATGTGGTGACTACCGGCGGCAGCACGCGGGATGTGGTGGAAGTGCTGAAAGCGGCCGGAGCACGCCCGCTGGCAGCCGGTTCCATCGTGGACCGCAGCGGCGGGCGGGCGGACGTGGGCGCGCCGCGGGTGGCGTTGGTGACGCTTGAAGTGGTGGCTTACGATCCGGCGCAGTGTCCACTTTGCGCCGAAGGTATTCCGGCTGTGAAGCCGGGGTCGCGGCCGGTTTGAACGAAGAAGAGCGGGACTTAAAAGTCCCGCCGGCACGCTGAAGCGTGCGCCACGGCACCATGCGCCGCATCCGTATCCAACTCGCTTACGATGGTACCGATTTTCATGGCTGGCAAGTGCAGCCCGGTCTGCTTACGATACAAGGCACATTGGAATCAGTCGTGGCTGAGATCGCGGGACGGCCGGTGCATGTGGCCGGCTCCGGGCGCACGGATGCAGGCGTACACGCGTTGGCGCAGGTGGCCGCGTTCAGCATCGAGAACCCCATCCCGCTGCCGAATCTGCGGAGAGCCATGAACCGCCTGCTGCCGGCCTCGATCCGGGTGCTCGGCACAGAGGAAGCCGCGCCCGATTTCCATCCGCGCTTTCAGGCCGTGGCCAAAACGTATGAATACAGAATCGTGCGCGCGGAAGTCTGCGCGCCGTGGGAATGGCGCTACGTGCAGCATCATCCCTATCCGCTTTCGCTCGACGGCATGCTGGCTGCGGCGGCCATCCTAGAGGGCGAGCACGATTTCACGGCTTTCGCGGCTTCCGACGACCGCGACGACGAAGGCAAGACCAAGGTGCGCAGCATCTTCAGTTCGCGGCTCGACATCGGCGCGGACCGCCTGATCTATCGCGTGCGGGGCAGCGGGTTTCTGAAGCACATGGTGCGCAACATCGTGGGATCGCTACTGGAAGCGGGCCGCGGCAATCTGGACGAGTCCGGCATGCGCGCGCTGCTTTCGCCAGGCTGCCTGCGCAAAGCCGGCCCGACCGTTCCGGCTAAGGGACTTTTTCTGGTCAGCGTTGAATATTAGGTGCGGCCGGCTGCCCGGTACAACTTTCGTCCGAGTGCGACGCACGAAGTTGCAAGCCGGCGAAAGCGTAGCCCATCTCCCGCGCGTCGGCCCCGACGGGCCCGGCCTTTTCGGTGTCCAGGGAGATGTCGTTAAGCCCTTCCGGACGTATGGCGTCCTGCGGAACCGCGAACACGACGGTCTGCAGGGCGTAGTTTGACAGAGTTCCCAGTCTCCGCCCGTTCAGGCTGAGTTCGGTGGGCCGTCCCGGCAAGGCGAAGCCGGTGATAACAACCTGCAAACACGCTGCCGGCAGGGCTTGCGGCGACAGGTGGAACAGGATGGATGCGTGCTTCTGCGTCAACGAATATTCCGGTCCGCCGGGATCGTTGAAGCCGGTGATATCGAGCCCTGGAGAACCGTTAGGCCCCACCTGCACGGGCAGACTCAGCCGTTGCGCCGGACTGCGCGCGACCGAGAGAGCTGCGCTACGGAAGATATCGCGGCATGGCGGCTGGCAACGGGCTTCTCCGGTTGCAACCCACAGCTTATCGGCGGCGGGAAGGTCGGGGCAAACGTTTCGCGTCGAAAACATGAAGCCCCAGTCGGGGCTTACGCAAAATGGTTTGGCGATTCGCTGCATGGAGTTTGCCAGATCGACTGCGCGGCCCCAGTCGACGTGAGCGAAGACGATGGCAAGCGTCCCAAAAGGGGCGGTGGGCATAGCCGCGGCCGCTTTCACGGCATCCGGATCGCTAAGGATGGCCGAACGCAGAGTTTTGCGTTCCGCAACGCATAAGACCAGCACAGCGGCCAATGCCACGGCGTTCAGGATGGCGCGTGTGCGGCCACGCAGATGGGGTTCCAATTCGGCAAGCAGCAGAAACCAGGCAAGCAGATGAAGGGCGTAGACAAATTCGGCATTGAAGGCAAAGAATCCGCCGGTGATGCGGGTAGCCCAGTATAGGAACAGAACTCCACTTAGCGCACAGATCCACGTGAGGTATTTGAGGAACGGCGCGCGCGGCTGGCTTTTGGCCGCTCTGTGGCGTGCCACGACGGCGAAGACAAAGAGCGATACGAGGGCCAACCAGTAGACGATGACATACGCGCGAGACAGCCCCATGACCAGAAGGCCGGCAGGACCCTTCAGCATCGCTGTGGCGGGCGAGCCGATGAAGAGCACGAAGCAGGCGGCATAGCCCAGCGCGATCCGTAGGCTATTGCGTTGATGCGCGGAACGATGCAGATATGCCAGGACATCCTGCAGAGTATTCGGTTTATCCAGGACGGTTTCGAGGAGGATCGGCAGAGCAAAGACGGCGACGATGACGGCGGCCAGCGCGAAATCGCGGCGCCTTTCGGAAAGCAGCTTTTGCAGACCGCCACGACGGTGCGCATGCCACAGGATATGCGCCACCACGGCCCCGCCAATGACGCCTACGAAAAGCAACTGCGCGACATGGGCGTGGATCAGAAGCATTCCGGAAGCAGCCATCCACGGCAGGTCTCTGGTAGCGCCTGACAAGACGGAAGCGGCAGACACGGCGAAGAGCAGGAAGGGGAAGAGCAGGACGTCGGGCATCCAGTTCGAAATCAGCATGGACGGATACCCTTCCGGATTGACGTTGACCATTACGGTGACCACGGCGGTCGCGAGCAGCGCCAGGGGCACAGATATCCTGGCATGCCGCTCAAAGATGTAGAGCGAGATGCACAGCAGAGCCGCGTTGAAAAGGATCACGATCAGGACTTGAGCGTTATACGGAGCGGGGACAACATGCAGCAGATCGTGGAAAAGGAACTCGCCCAGGGCGAACAGGTATAGGAAGGCGGGGCCGGGATGATGGAAGTGCCAGCGGGAGTAGTGGCCCGTTAATAAAGTGAAATGCTTCGCCTGCTGCACGAGCAGGGAATTGGCCGCGAAATCCGTGGTTTCGACTGTGGGTTGGGTGAAAAGCTGGAGATTCAGGGAGAGCACCAGGAGCACGAAGGCTGCCGTCAAGATCAACGGCAGGTTGTCCCGGGTCCGCGTCACTATCGAACGATGATAACAGGTCCTTTGTGCCGCCCATGGAGTCTCAGCGCTTCCCGGCGCGCACGATCTCCATAGGCACCCAGATCTGCAAGTTCCTTTTTTCAATCACCTGAAAGCCGGCGTCCGCTATTACGCGGCTTACGAAGATCGGGCGGCAATCGACGAAGTTGGGGAAGTGCTGGTGGGTCCATTCGTACGCTTCGTAAATCAGGCCATGCTTTCCTTCTTGCGACATGCCCACGACTACGATCCGGCCGCTGGTCTTCAGGACGCGCAGGCATTGCTGGAGCACCACCGGAATTTCCAGCGTATCGAAAAGTTCCAGGGTGAAGCTCATGAATATCGCGTCGAAACTATCCGGCGGATAGGGCAAGGCGGTAGCGTCTCCGGTGCGCAACTCGACGAGGCCGGCGACCCCTTCCTGCCGGACCAGGCTGTCCGCAACGCCGCGCATTCCGTCGGAGAGATCGATTCCATGAACTTTGCCGGAGGGTCCCACGGCGCGCGCCAGCCACACCAGGGCGTGGCCGGTACCGTATCCGATCTCGAGGACGGTTTCGCCTGGTTGAGGGGCAAGCATCTGCAAGCCGGCCTCACGCACGGGCCCTTCGGTACTTTCAGACAGAAGGTCGTAAACTTTGCTGATCTTGTCGTACAGCGCCTTGGTCTCGGCCCGCGACAGCATCATGATGCCACTATAGCCTGAACCCGGGCACGGCCCGTCACCAAAAACTGTACGGCTCGTCATACTAAACTAAAGAAACCGTGGACACGCTTATCGAAACCGGCCTGTTGGCCAAGACCAAAGCCGCGCGCGCCGCCCTGGACGACTGGACGCGCAAGATGGTGGAGTGGCATTTCAATCCCGAAACCGGTTGCCCGTTCTGGCTGGATTACGCCACGAAGCTGGACTGGGACCCGCGCACCGAAGTCCGCCGTTACGATGACCTGGACCGCTTCGGCTTTTTTCAGGATGAGTGGCTACGCGGCGGACCGGTCCGCCGTTGGGTGCCGCAGGCCTACGCCAACCGGCCGGTTTACGTTTTTGAAACGGGCGGCAGCACCGGCGTGCCCAAGTCGCGCATCAGCATCGACGATTTCCGTATCGATTACGAAGCCTTCAGCACCACGCTGCCGGACGAGGCCTTTCCGCCCGGGTCCGACTGGCTGATGCTGGGTCCCAGCGGCCCGCGGCGTTTGCGCCTGGCGGTGGAGCATCTGGCACAATTCCGGGGGGGCATCTGCTTCATGACGGATCTGGATCCGCGCTGGGTGATCAAGCTGATCAAGCGCGGCAAAATCGAGGAAGCCGAGGCTTATAAGCAGCACGTGGTGGAGCAAGGGCTCACGCTATTGCGCGCACACGACAATATCCGCTGCATGTTCACCACGCCGAAACTGCTCGAAGCGTTGTGCGAGAAGGTGTCGCTGAAGAAGATGGGCATCCGCGGCGTCTTCTGCGGCGGCACGGAAATGACGCCGCAGTTTCACCGTTTCGCGGTGGAGGAATTGCTGGACGGCGTTTATTTTGCGCCGACTTACGGCAATACGCTGATGGGACTGGCGGTGCACAAACCGCGCCACACCGAAGACAGCTTCGATATCATCTATTACCCGCCTGCGCCGCGCGCCATGATCGAAGTTGTGGATCCGGACAACCCGGCGCGGGTGGTCGGCTACGGCGAAACCGGCCGCGTGCGCCTGACCACGCTGACGCGCGAATTCTTTATGCCCCGCTTTTTAGAACGGGACGAGGCGGAGCGGGAACCGTCATATACGGAGTACCCTTGGGACGGCGTACGCAACGTGCGGCCGTTTTCCCGATTCCAGAAGACGGTAGTCGAGGGCGTCTACTAATGGACGAGGTAGTGCACATCCCGCTATTGCGCCGCGGCCGGCCTTACCGTAGCCTCGATACCGTGCGCACGCCGCACCACCGCACCGGCGAACCGTTTGTGGAGATCAGCCAGGCGAACGTGGGCCTGATCCGGCGCGACATGCTCGACCAGACGATGCCGCGCGGGCTACTGGCAGGTTTCAGCACCGAGGAACTATTCGGCATGTGTGCGAAGGCGGCCGATTTGTTCGCGGAGTCCCCGCTACCGCTGGGCGATGCCACGCAAACGCCCGCGGACTACGTGCTGCAGGTCTCCGCCACCACCGGCCTGCCGCACGTCATGGTTCGCCGCAACATGCACAAGATCCGCACCGTGCTGGCGGAGATGGAAGCGGTGGTCAACGGGCTTACGCGGCGTCTGGATCTAGGCGTGCTCGACAGGGGCCATGCCGAGGGCTTGAGCTATTTCCCGCGCGGCGAGTCGCTCGGCGTGGTGCTGCCCAGCAATTCGCCCGGCGTGCATTCGTTGTGGGCGCCGGCCTTCGCGCTGAAGACGCCGCTGGTGCTGAAGCCGGGAGCGGCCGAGCCGTGGACGCCCTACCGCATGATCCAGGCCCTGATCCAGGCGGGCGCGCCGGCGGATGTTTTCGGATACTACCCGGCGGATCACGCGGGCGCGGCCGAGATCCTGCGGCGCTGCGGGCGTGGGATGGTATTCGGCGACGTATCTTCGACGCGGCCGTGGCAGGGCGATCCGCGCATAGAAGTCCATGGTCCGGGATATAGCAAGATCGTGATCGGCGAAGACTGTATCGGGGATTGGGAGCAATACCTGGACGTGATGGTCTCTTCCATCCTGGAAAACTCCGGCCGGTCGTGCATCAATGCCTCGGGCGTATGGGTGCCGTCGCACGCGGCGGAGATTGCGGAGGCTCTAGCCGCGCGTCTGGCGGCCGTGACGCCGCGGGACGCCGCCGACGATGGGGCGGAGATCGCGCCTTTTGCCAACGCCGCGCTGGCGGAGCGGATCTCGCAGACGATCGACGGCGAACTGGAGGGCGAGACCGCGTGCGACGTTACCGCCGCGTACCGGCCGGGCCCGCGCGTGTCTCGATTCCAAGGCTGCACATACCTGCTGCCCACCATCGTGTTGTGCAACTCGCCCGCGCATCCGCTGGCCAACCGGGAATTCCTGTTTCCATTCGCCAGCGTCGTTCCGGTGAGCCAGGAGCGTATCCCGAGCGCGCTCGGTCCAAGCCTGGTGGTTACCGCCATCACCCGTGACCGCAAGCTGATCGCACGCCTGCTGGCCTCGCCCGACGTGGGGCGCCTGAACCTGGGCGCGATTCCCACGCAGCGCATCAGTTGGGACCAGCCGCACGAAGGCAACCTATTCGATCACCTGTACGCCCGCCGGGCGTTTCAGTGCGCGGTGTGAAGAACCTATGAAGATCCTGGCACTCACCGCCGGCGCCGCGCAAATGTACTGCGGAAGCTGCATCCGCGACAACGCACTGGCGGCCGAGCTGAAGGACCAGGGGCACGACATCGTGCTGCTTCCGATTTATACACCGACCCTTACCGATGAAGCCAACGTGGCTGCGCACAAAGTGTTCTTCGGCGGCATCAGCGTGTACCTGGAACAGCACTCGGGCCTGTTTCGCAACACGCCCTGGCTGGTCGATCGCCTCTGGGATTCCGAATGGGCGCTGAAGCTCGCCGCGCGCCGCTCGATTCCGGTGAACCCGCGGCTGCTCGGTGAAATGACGGTATCCATGCTGCGCGGTGAAGACGGGCGGCAGAGCAAGGAAATCCACAAGCTGGCGGCCTGGCTGCGCAGCGAACCGGCGCCCGATATCGTGACGCTGCCGAATTCGCTGCTGATCGGGCTGGCGGTCGCCATCCGGGAAGCCGTGAAGCGCCCGGTCTGTTGCACGCTGCAAGGCGAAGACCTGTTCCTCAGCCAACTTCCGGAGCCGTACCGCGCGCAGTCGCTGGAACTGATCCGGGGCAACATCCAGCACGTGGACGGTTTCGCCGCCATCAGCGAATACTATGCGGAACACATGTGCCGATACCTGGGCATCCCTGAACGCAAGATGCACGTGATCCCGCTGGGCGTGAATCTGAAGGGCTACAACGCCACGCTCAAGCTACATAGCAATTGCTTCACGGTGGGCTACTTCGCGCGCGTTGCGCCGGAGAAGGGCCTGCATGTGCTGGCGGACGCATACGTGAAGCTGCGGCGGGAGACCGACTTCGGGGGCAGTACCCTCGAAGTCGCCGGATACCTGGCGCCGGAGCACCGCATTTATCTGCATGGCATCGAGCGGCGCATGAAGGAGGCCGGCCTGGATCACGAGTTCCGCTATCGCGGGGTGCTGGACCGCCCGCACAAGATCGATTTTCTGCGCAATCTCGACGTGTTGAGCGTGCCCGCCACCTACGATGAACCAAAAGGTTTGTTCCTGCTGGAGGCTATGGCGAACGGCGTGCCGGTGGTGGAACCGCGCCGGGGCGGACTGACCGAGATCGTGGAGAAGACCGGCGGCGGAATTCTGGTGGAACCGGACGACCCGGCCGCACTGGCGCAGGGAATCTACTCGCTGTGGAAGGATACAGCGCTCCTGGAGAACCTCGGGAAGAGAGGCGTGGAAGGGGTCCGGGAGCATTACAGCGCAGCACGTATGGCCGCGCGCGCGCTTGAAGTGTACGGAAGGATCGCCGCGCAAAAAGCCCAGGAGGCATCCGGCGGTTTCAGCTCCTGAAAATCTCCTCCACGCGAACATTTCCCTTAAGCAAATGACACTGGATTGACGCCTGAGCGCCATAGTGTTTGGTTACGTCGCCTTCGGTAACGGATACCCGTTTACGCTTTGGATCGACGACCCAAAAACTAACACAGCCGTTCGCCATGCAGATGGACATCTTTTCGGCAATTTCATCGACCGTATTGCTTGGCGACAAAACCTCGACGGTCAGGTCCGGAGCACCCATGAGGTACTCATCGTCTCCAACTTGAGCGGCGCGTTCGGTGAGAGCAAGACCGACATCGGCTTCCCATACCTCGTACTCCCGCGCCGGCCGAAACGACATCTCTTTTGTGACGTACGCCGTGTCGCCAACCGCCGATCGGAGGAGCGCTGTAAGCCGATCCTGGATCCGCTGAGGACCCCATTTCGGTGCAGTCATATGAACGATCTCACCGTGATGCAACTCATAGTGGCCCGCCAGCGGCGGCGGAAGCCGCGAGAATTCTTTCACCGTGACCAGTGCCGTCTCGACTGCCATACGGGACCTCGGTTTCATCGTAGCGGATTCGGGATGCCTGTTCAACGTAGCAGGCCGGGCCTGCCCCTGCATGCGACAATGGTCCCAAAAGCGTTGCCCATGCTGGACGTCTCCCAGATCGAGAAAACTTACCCTACGCCGCGGGGACCGCTTTCCATCCTATCCGGCGTCTCCTTTACTTTGCGGCGGGGCGACGCGGCGGCGATTATGGGTCCTTCCGGCGCGGGCAAGAGCACCCTGCTATACATCCTGGGCGGCTTGGAACAACCCACGTCAGGAACCGTGACGCTCGACGGACGCAATCCGTTTACGCTATCCGAGAAGGAACTGGCCGCATTCCGGAATCAGTCGATCGGCTTCATTTTTCAGGATCATTGCCTGCTGCCGCAATGTTCCGTGCTGGAAAACGTGCTGGTGCCTACGCTGGTGGCAAACGATGCGGCCGATGCCGTCCCGCGCGCGCGCGATCTACTCGCGCAGGTGGGGTTGAAAGATCGCCTCGATCACCGCCCGGCGGAGCTTTCCGGCGGCGAGAAGCAGCGCGTGGCGCTGGCCCGGGCGCTGATCCGCAAACCGCTGCTGCTGCTGTGCGACGAGCCTACCGGCAATCTTGACCAGGCATCCGCGGACGTGGTGGCGTCCCTGCTGCTCGAACTGCATCAGCGGCAGGAGACGATCCTGATCGTGGTGACGCACAGCGCGGAATTGGCCGCGCGGTTCCCCTTGCGGTACGAGTTGCGAAATGCGAATCTCCACCCTGCTGGCGCGTAACCTTGCGTGGTATTGGCGCACGAACCTGGCCGTCCTGTTGGGCGTAGCGGCGGCGGCGGCGGTGCTGGGCGGTGCGCTGCTGGTGGGCGATTCGGTGCGCGCCAGCCTGCGCGACCTAGTGCTGGCGCGGCTCGGCGGCACCGACTACGTCGTCGCCCGCAACGGCTTCTTCCGGGAAGATCTGGCACGGTCGTTTGCGGGTGGCCCCACACCCACGATCGAGACGCATGGCATGATCGTTCACCAGGCGAGCGGGCGGCGGGCGTTTGGCGTCGAAATCTACGGCTTCCCAAACCAATCCGGGCCGCAACTGAGCGCCGCCCTGGCCGGCGAACTCGACGCGAAGCCGGGCGACGTAATCTTAATTCGCGTGGAGAAACCCTCGGCGATTCCGTTGGAGTCGCTGCAGGGGCGCAAAGAGGACGTCGGTAAAACGATCCGTTTGACCCTGGGGGCCGCTAATCCGCGCGATTTTTCTCTCGACCCGCAACAAGGCGATGTGCGCGCCGCCTATGTGCCGCTGGCTTTATTGCAGCGGGAACTAGGCGAAGCGGGCAAAGTGAATACGCTACTGCTGGCGGGAGCGGCGCCGCGCGATCTTAGCTTCGTGACGCTGGAAGATCTGGGCATCAAGATCCGCACACTGGCGGATTCTCTCTCCGTCGAGACCGATACGACCTTCATTTCCGATGCGCTGGCCGACCGGGTTAGCGCGACCGCGAAATCCCTTGGGCTGAAGACCGAACCCGTGCTCACCTACCTGGCCAATAGCATCCGCGCCAATGGCCGTGAGATTCCTTACTCTGTGGCGACCGCACTGGCAGGGCCGCCCGCACCGGCCGATCCAGGCGGAATCACGCTCAATCAGTGGGCCGCCCACGACCTCAACGCCAAACCTGGCGATAGCGTCTCGCTGGTCTACTACGTATGGAAGACGGATGGGCGGTTGGCCACCGAGAGCGCGCAATTCCGCCTTTCGCAGATTGTCCCGATCGCAGGCGCGGCCTCCGATCGCGATTACGCGCCGGAATATCCAGGCATCACCGAATCGAGGAGCTTGCACGACTGGGACCCGCCCTTTCCGTTGGATCTCCGCCTGGTACGCCCCGCCGACGAGCAGTATTGGAACCAGTACCGCACCACGCCCAAAGCCTTCATTTCGCTGGACCGGGGCCAGCAGCTCTGGGGCACGCGCTTCGGCAGGCTGACCTCCATCCGCGTCTCGCCGCCGTCGGCGGCCTTCGCCGGCGCGCTCCGCGCCGCGCTCGATCCCGCGCAAATGGGACTTACCGTCGTGCCCGTGAAAGCCCGCGGATTGGCGGCATCGGAAGGCGCCACGGATTTCGGCGAGTACTTCGTCTACTTCAGCTTTTTCCTGATGGTATCGGCGTTGCTGCTCACGGGACTCTTCTTCAAGTTGGGCATCGAGCAGCGGCTGCGCGAGATTGGCGTGCTGCGGGCGCTGGGCTTCTCCATCGCGAGAATCCGCGGCGTGTACCTGTTGGAGGGAGCGGCGCTGGCGATCGCGGGTTCCCTGCTGGGATTGGCGGGTGCGCTGGCGTACGGCGAGGTCATCGTGTTCGGCTTGCGTAGCTGGTGGATTGGCGCGGTAGGCACGCGCCTGATCACGCTGCATCTTTCGATCGTGCCCCTAGCCACCGGCGCGCTGGCAGGAATCGCCACGGGTCTCGCGACCATCGCCTGGACGCTGCGTAAGCTGGAACCCGTCACGCCCCGCGGGCTGCTGGTGGGGGAACAAGAGCGGCACTCCGTCAAGCGCCGTGTGGTAACCGGCGCAGTCGCCGGCCTGCTGGCTTGCATCCTGCTGGCGGCAGGCTTGGCGCGCGGTGTCGACCAGACCGCCGCGTTCTTCGGAGCCGGCACGCTGCTGCTGGCCTCCGCGATCAGCTTCGAATCCGCCTTTCTGAACCGGCGTTCGCCGGCATCGATCGGCAGCCTGAAGGCTCTGGCTCTCCGCAACGCCGCCTACCGGCCCGGCCGCAGCATCCTCTGTATCGCGCAGATCGCCTGCGCCACGTTCCTCATCGTTTCGGTGGCCGCCTTCCGGCAGACAGGCGACAATGCGGGCGCGGGCGGCTACCCGCTGATGGCCGAGTCGGTGCTGCCGCTGATCCACGACCCTAATACAGCCGCCGGGCGCGAGTCCCTAAACATTCCGCCGCTCTCGGGTGTCACGTTCGTGCCGTTCCGCCTGCGTCCGGGGGACGATACGAGTTGCCTGAATCTCTACCAGCCGCGCAATCCTCGAATTCTGGCGCCTCCGGCTGCATTTCTGCACAGCGCGCATTTCCCGTTCCAGGAGGTGGTCTCGCACGCGGCAAATCCATGGCTGCTGCTGGATGCTACGCTGCCCGGCGGCGCGATCCCGGCTATCGCCGATGGGAACTCCATGACCTACGTGCTGCACCAGAAGCTGGGCGAAGATTTCGTGTTAAACGGGATTCGATTCCGCATCGTCGCCGCCCTCCAGGACAGCCTTTTCCAGAGTGAATTGCTGATCTCGGAGAGGAATTTCCTGCGCCTGTTTCCGGAGGTCGAAGGCTTCCGCTTCTTCCTCTTGGACGTCTCACCCCAGCGAGCGGAACAGGTGACCGGAACGCTGGAGGAAGCCTTGGCCGATTACGGATTCGACATACGGCCCACCGCGGCGCGCCTCGACGGCTTCCACAAAGTTGAGAATACGTACCTTGCGACTTTCAGCAGTCTGGGCGCGCTGGGACTGGTGTTGGGTACGGTTGGGCTGGCCGCCATCCTGCTGCGCAACGTACTGGAGCGCCGCCGCGAACTGGCCCTGTTGCGGGCGGTCGGTTATCGTCCGTCACACCTGGCGGCCATGGTGCTGGCGGAGAATCTGCTGTTGCTGTTGTTGGGCCTGGCCACCGGCACGGTGTGCGCACTGCTGGCGATCGCGCCCGCGGTGGCGCAGCGCGGCGGGGAACTTCCGGTAGCATCGCTCATCTTGCTGCTGGCGGCGGTGTTGGCGACCGGCATCGGCGCATCGTTGGCAGCCACGCGCGCGGCCCTGCGGTCGCCGCTTCTCGCAGCGCTCAGATCGGAGTAACCTAAATCATGCGCTATCGGTTGACCCTGTTTCTGGCTGTGATCCTGGCGGCCGCCGGGGCCGCAGACTGGCCGCAATGGCGAGGTCCGCACCGCGACGGTGTCGCCGCCGACTTCCAGGAGCCTAAAGCCTGGCCGGAGAAGCTGACGCTCAAGTGGAAGGTCACGGTAGGGGAGGGACACTCCTCGCCCGTGGTGGCGGACGGGATGATTTACATCCATACGCGCCAAGGGGAGCAGGAGATGGTGACCGCCCTACGCCCCGATACCGGACAGACGATCTGGCAGCAGTCCTACGCCGCGCCCTACACGGTGAATCCGGCGGCGGCGAGCCATGGCAAGGGGGTGAAGTCAACGCCGGTGGTGGCGGATGGCCGTATTTTCACGCTGGGCATCAGCGGTATTCTTTCCTGCTTCGATGCCAAGACCGGCAAGCCGCAATGGCGCAAGGACTTCGGCCCATTCGGATACGGCGTGGCCACTTCGCCCCTGGTGGATCACGGCCTGTTGATTGCTTACGTCGGAAACGACGCACACGGTGCGCTCACGGCTTTCGATGCCGCGACCGGCGCTGAAAAATGGAGTTGGAAAGGCGACGGCCCGGCCTATGCGTCGCCGATCATCGTCGAAATTGCAGGCACCCGCCAGGTGGTGACCCAAAGCCGGCGTAACATCATCGGAGTCTCGGCGGAGCATGGCGAACTGCTCTGGGAGATTCCTTTCAAAACCGTGTATGAGCAGAACATCGTCACGCCCGTCCTCTATCGGGACACGCTGATCGTCTCGGGCACCGGCGATCCGATCATGGGCGTCAAAGTCTCCCGGCACGGCGCGCAATGGACTACCGAGACGGCATGGCAGAACAAGGATTTCTCGCTGTACATGAGTTCGCCGGTGCTGAACGGCGATCTGCTGTTCGGTTTCTCCGAACGCAAACATGGACAGTACTTCTGCCTGAGGCCGTCGGACGGCACAACGCTGTGGACATCCGAGGGCCGCCAGGCGGATAGCGCCGCCATTGTGGCGGCCAGCTCCGTTTGGCTGATGCTCACCCCCGATGCCAATTTAACGGTGGCCCGTCAAAACGAGAAAGCGTTCGAAACGTTGCGCACTTATTCCGTGGCCGATAGTCCGACCTGGGCGCATCCCGTGATTATGGGCCGCGGCATTCTGATCAAGGACGCTACCAACCTGGCGCTATGGGATCCGTCATGAAACACGGTATGGGCTGGTTCGCCGCGTGGCTGGTATGCGCGACGTTGCAGGGTGCTTCGCTCGAGTGGCCGCAGTTCGCCGGCCCACACCGCAACTTCACATCCGATGCGACGGGGTTGGCAAATTCCTGGCCGGCGGCGGGACCGAAGAAGCTCTGGAGCCGCGATTTGGGCGACGGTTATTCCGGCATCGCCGTGGATGGCGCGGTCCTTTACACCATGTACCGGCGGGGATCCGACGAGGTTACGTTGGCCGCCTCGACGGCTACGGGCAAAACGATCTGGGAGCACGCGGAGGCCGCCGCCTTCAGAAGCGACATGGCCATGGAGAACGGACCCGGACCGCACGCCACACCGCTGGTCACCGGCGACTCGGTATTCGCGGTAGGCATCCTGGCCCGCCTGGTATGTCTGGACAAGAAGACCGGCAAGGTGACATGGTCGCACGATCTATGGCGCGAGTTTCATGGCACGCCGATGGACCGTGGATATTCGGGTAGCCCTATCGCATGGAAAGGCACCGTCATCATGAAGGTGGGCGGCGCCGGTCATGCGGTGATGGCGTTCGACCAGAAAGACGGCAAGGTAGTGTGGCAGAAGCAGGACTTCGCGAATTCGCCATCCTCGCCCGTCCTGATCAATGTGGATGGCCAGGACCAGCTTGTGGCGGCGATGGGCGATGAAATCGTGGGCATCCATCCGGACACGGGCGAACTTTTGTGGAAGCATCCCCACGCGACGAGTTGGAATCTCAATATCGCCTTGCCGCTGTGGACCGCCGGCAATATGCTATTCGTTTCTTCGGCCTATAACGGTGGCTGCGTGGCGCTGCAACTGCACGTGGCCAACGGGAAGACGCAGGTGCGGGAACTCTGGCAGACTAACCGGATGCGCGTGCACATCGGGAACCTGCTGCGCATCGGAGACACGCTCTACGGATCGAGCGGCGATTTCGGGCCGGCGCCGCTGACGGCGATCGACGTGAAGAACGGCAATGTACTCTGGCAGGACCGCTCTTTCCCCAAAGCCACGTTCCTCTATGCCGATGGCAAACTGATCGCGGTCAACGAAGACGGTAACCTGTCGCTGGCCACTGTCTCGCCCGCCGGCTTGAAGGTGCTTTCGCGAGTGGCGCTGCTGCATAGCAACGCCTGGACTGCACCGGCGCTGGCGGGAACGGCGTTGTATGTGCGCGATCGCCACAGCTTGATGGCCTTGGATTTGCGATAGTCTTGCGGAGCGCGCAAACCATGCGCCCGGACTGGGGCACTTACCGCTCCACATACAACTCCGCCCACACAAAGCCGGCCGAGCGGATCTGGTCCCGCAGGCTCGTATACTTTACGGCTTCGCCAGCGGCGCGCAGCTTTTCGGCCACTGCGACCGGCATATCGAAGCGATAGCTGTCGGCGCGGTCCTTATAGGAATAATGAAGGTAGCGGAGCTCACCCGCCGCGGCCAGATCCATCAGAACATCCCAGAAGCTCAACTTGCGCAGCAGCGGCTTGCGCGCGGCGGCCTCCCGCGGCACCTCGATGGCCTGCCTTCCGCCGCGCAACACGGCACGCACGCAGCGCTCGGCTGTAAACTGCCGCTCGGGATCGTCGCTTGGAAACGTCGCCAGCAGTTCGCGCAGCGCGTCCGCCTCGGCTTCCCATCCTGTCCAGCGGAAGCGGGAGGCGCCGCGGACCAGTGTGCCGCGCCGCAGCAACTCGCGAATACGCGCCTCGTCTTTGCCGGTGATTCCGAGCATGTGCTCGACCAGATCGCGTACGGGCAAGTCCTGCACTACGACGCGCGTGATGGAAATGCCTTCGGCGGCGTCGGAGCTGAGTTTGACCCGGACGGTGGCAGGTAGAGACATGCCGTGTTTTTTCACGCTAGCATAAATGCGTGAGCCCACTCGAGAGTCCTTTGCATAAGGTCGAAGCCGAACTGCTGCGTTACGAGCACGCGTTGGTGGATTTCTCAGCCCGGGAGCACAATGGGTCCATCGAGCTGGTTATCGAGCTGAAGAATCGGGGCCTGGGTCTGCATACGTACTATGCGCCGCTGCATCCGCGGGATATCGAACACCCACAGTTCCCCTGGACTTTGCAGCGGTATCTCTACGACTGTCTGCACGATTACCTGATCGAGATGTTCATCCGCACGCCACAGACCCGGGTCGTTGAACCATGAGCCCACTGACCGAAGTACTACGGGACGAGATCCGCCACGCGGGCCCGATTTCCTTCCGCCGGTTCATGGAGGCGGCGCTGTACGATCCGGTCTATGGATACTACCGGCGCTCTTGCGACCCGTTCGGCAAGCAAGGGGACTTCTACACGGCGGAGCAGATGCAACCGGTGTTCGGCATCCTGGCGGCGGCGCGCATCAGGGCGTTGTACGGTGCGATGGGATCGCCGGCGGATTTCACGGTGGTCGAGCCAGGCGCGGGCAGACGCGAGATGGCGCCGGCATTCTCCGAGTGGCGTTACGTGCCGGTAGATCTTGCCGGGGGAGAGATGCCGGAGCATTTCCGCGGAGTCGTTTTTGCCAACGAGTTTTTCGACGCCCTGCCGGTGGAAGAGGTTATTTTTCGGGATGGCGGCTTTCACGAGGTGCATGTGGCATGGGACGAGCGCTTCGTGTGGGCGGCCGGCCCGCCGGTCCGCGATGAAGTGGAGGATTATCTGCGCCGCTACTTTCCGCCGCCGGTGGAAGGCGCATGCTTCGAGGTGAACCTGGACGCGTGCGCCTGGCTCGAGCGCATGGCGCGTGCGCTGGAGGGCGGATTCATTCTTACCATCGACTACGGGTACACGCGCGCTGAGTCGGTGCGGTTCCCGCACGGCTCGCTGATGAGCTACCGGCGGCACCGCGCGGATGAAGATGTACTGAACGATCCAGGGGCGCGGGACATTACCGCGCACGTCGCGTTCACGGCGCTGCAGGAGCACGGTGCGTGTCTTGGTTTGGAGACGGTGCGCTTCGAAACTCTGGCGCAAACGCTGCTGGCCGCGGGAGAGCCGGATCAATTCGCGGCGGCGCTGGCGGCTTCCACGGAGGCGGAGGAGTTACAGCGGCGATTGCAGTTGAAGAGCCTGTTATTCGGGATGGGGGAGACGTTCCGGACGCTGCTACAGAAGGCGGGAGGGCCGCTTGCCACAAAATAAAAAAGGCCCCGACGAATCGGGGCCTGTTGGTTCAAACTTGAATCACGCCCTAAGGTGGGCGCCCATGCTACTTCTTTTTCTTCGCGGGCGCCTTCTTCTTCGGGGCGGCTTTCTTGGTTGCGCTCTTCATCGATTGATTCTCCCTAAACATCAAATTTTGCGATTCGAAAATCGCAATGTGATTCATATATAAGGTTGTTCAAGAAAAAAGTCAAGAGAAAAATGCATCGAGACGCGCGAACTGCAAATTTTTTTCTGCGAGACGAGCTGCGGGTGGTGCTCGTCGCGACGCGAAACCCGTTGAACATCGGCGCGGCGGCACGCGCGATGGCCAACTTCGGCTGCGCGCGGCTGCGCGTGGTGAATCCTTACGAGGTTGCTTTCCGCGAAGCGCGTTCCGCGGTGGGAGCCGCGCCGTTATTGGCTTCCGCGGAAGAGTACAAGACCGTCGCGGAGGCCGTCGCGGATTGCGCGCTGGTGGTGGGAACCACTTCGGTAGGCCATCGCGAGCTGCAACATCCGCTGCGCCGGCTGGAATCGGGCGCGCGTCTGATGCGCAAAGCGGCGGGACCGGTGGCACTGCTGTTCGGATCGGAGAAGTTCGGCCTCTCGAACGAAGACATGAGCCATTGCCATTGGTTGATGCGCATCTCCACAGTGGATTTGGATCGATCGATGAACCTGGGCCAGGCAGTGGCGGTATGCCTTTACGAATTGGCGCGCGACCCGCGTGCGGCGGCTACGCGTCCGGAAAAGGCGGTAAAGGCGGCGGCTGCGCACGATACCGAGCAGATCACCGCCATGCTGGTGGAGGCACTCGAACGCAGCGGTTACATCAAACCGCTAACCGCGGCTTCGGCGGAGATCAAGGTACGCCGGTTGGTGCGGCGGCTGAACCTGAGCGCCCGCGATGCTCCCGTTGTGCTGGGGATGCTGCGGCAGATTTTGTGGAAGCTGGGCGCGGCGCCGGACGGTACGTCATAACTCAGCGACGGCGGCGGCGTTCGATACGTTGCGTATCCGGCGATGCGCGAGGACAATGGACATTGATGCGACAGTTTTGCATTTGCGTATTGACGGTTTGGAGCGCGAGCGCCGCCTTGCCTCCCGTGATTCCGGGCGATTCCGGGCGGGGGGCCAAGCTCTTTGAAGATCAGCGCTGCGTGCAATGTCACAGCGTCAATGGCAAGGGTGGAAAGATGGGCATGGATTTAGGCGCGAGGGTGGACCGCGGATTTACACCCGCGCTTCTGGCCAGCGCCATCTGGAACCACGCGCCGGTGATGTGGGCGGCCATGGAGGGAGCCGGAATCGAGCGGCCCGTTCTAAGCCCGTCCGACGCCGCGGACCTGTTCGCCTACTTGTATTCGACCCGTTTCTTCGACAAAGCAGGCGATGCCGGGCGCGGTAAGAAGGCGTTCACTACCAGACACTGCGCGAGTTGTCATGGGATCACCCAGTCGCGGGCGGAGGGCGCGCCGCCGGTGGTGAAGTGGGAATCGCTGGGGCAACCCGTCATGCTGGTGCAACAAATGTGGGACCACAGCAGCCGCATGCGGGAAGCCTTCGCGCGCAGGAAGATCGCCTGGCAGAAGCTGACCGCGCCGGAACTCAGCGATATCCTTGTTTATCTGCGAAGCCTGCCGGAAACGCGCGGCATCCCCGCGCGCTTCTCGTTTACCTCGGGGGAAGGCGGGGAAGCCATATTCGAATCGAAGGGTTGCGTGAAATGCCACGTGGGCAAGCTGGCGCTGGAGGACCGCTTGCACAGTCTGACCCTGACCGAGATCGCAGTGGATATGTGGAATCACGCGCCGAGGATGATTCAGCCCGTCCCGCAGCTTTCCGAACCTGAAATGCGCCAATTGCTCAGCTATCTTTGGATGCGGCAGTTCGTGTATGGGAAAGGAGACGCCGGGCGGGGCAAGCAGGTGTTCGCCGCCAAGCGCTGCGCCGATTGCCACGCCGGCGGGACGCACGGCGCGCCGCCGCTGCCCGGGCAAGGGCGTGGATACTCGGAAATCACGATCATTTCCGCGTTATGGAAACACGGTCCACAGATGTTGGTGCGCATGCGGGAAGCCAACGTGACATGGCCGCATTTCAACAATCCCCAACAGATGTCCGACCTGGTCGCCTACTTGAATTCGGTGCAGTAGCGCAGTCCAGTCACACGTTTCGCCAAAAACTTCGCGGCACCGCCGCGCGCACGGGAGGATTGGATTCGTCCGGCGAATTCACGAACCCAAACGCGGCGCGGGCCGATCGCGGCGTAAGTGCGGCCGGGGATCACTAAGCGTCACTCAAAGAAGGATTTAGGCGCACGCTCCGGCATGCTGACACGCATCGGCGGCCGAACCCGGACTCTATGCCCGCGGGCTGACAGCGCGCTCACGGGTCCGGGCAGTATTGCGCGACACGCCACTCGGATATAGGCGGCTGCGAGAAATCGGCTGTTATTCTGTGGATGAAAAAGGAGCGATTTCACGTGGCACAAATGATTCCTCTGGGTTTTGTCATCGCAAGCAATACGGGTGTGACGGCGAATGTACCGGCGCCGGCCGGCTTTCCGCTGCGTTGCAATAAGGTTCTGTTACAAGCTTTTAAGACCGCGAACTCCAGCGATTGCGTCTTTGTCGGGCTGACCGGTCTGAATCAGACCACCGGTGCGGGAGTCATCGCGGTCCTACAGGCCGGGCAGTCGGTGGTGGTGGGAGACGAGCGCGATTCCAACGTACTCGATCCCACGGGGCTCGCCGTGGACAGCGTTTCGGGCGCCGCGGTGGTCACGGGCATGCTCTACCAGCGTTAGTTCAGATCAAGCCGGAATCTCGGGAAGGCCATTTGCATTATGCGAAGCATCGTCTTGTCAATACTCGTGTGCGCGCTTACGGCGGTCAGTGCGCCCGCGCAGATTATCGTGGCAGGGGGCGGGACACCTATAGGGATACCGCAAGGCTCTGCCATCTGGTACGGCGCGACGGCGCCGCTCAGCACGGTCGGGGCAAATGGGGATTACTACCTCAACACCAGCAGCTATTGCCTCTATGGTCCGAAGGCTGATGGAGCATGGCCATCGGTCTGTGTTTCGTCGGTCCGTCAACTGGGATACGTGGCGGAGAATCTCGGCAATCGAGGCACGGCGGGCGGCTACGCGCCGCTGGACGCAGATGCGCTGGTCCCGGCGGCGAATCTGCCGGCGATCACGGCGGCCACCACCATCAACGGCACGAGCGTACCCCCTAACAATGCATCGGACCAGACGGTAGTCACCACGGCTCCAGCCATCGGAGGGTGGGCAACTCTGCCCTTATGTCCGGACGTGGGCGGGAACCATCTGAACTATAGCCCGCTGACGCACACGTTTTCGTGCGGAGTTACGGGCGGCACAGTAGGTAGCGTCACGTTTGGGAGCGTCGAGTCCGGCACGAATTCGGGTGGGCTCCTGGTGAGCGGTACCTTGGGTTATACCGGCAGCGGACAGATCAACGCGAACCAGTTAGGCGGCGTAACTCTCGCCGGGCTTTCGGGCGGGATCCTCAAAATCGCGGCCGGAACCGGCGCACCAAGCATCGCGGCGGCTCCGGATGTGGTCAACGCGCTCGGATACACGCCGGAGAATCCGGCGAACAAGGGCGCCGCTGGGGGCTACGCGGGGTTGGATTCTTCCGCTCACCTGGCGGCCGGTCAGATGCCGGCGCTTACAGGGGATGTGTCCACCGCCGGCGTGACGGCGACGGTCACCAGAATACAAGGCCGCGCGGTGGCCGGCACGGCGCCTTCGACGAATCAAGTGTTGCAGTGGAACGGCACGCAATGGGCGCCGGCCAACGACTCGGGCGGCGGCGCGGTAAGCAGCGTATTCGGACGCACGGGCACGGTGACCGCGGCCAGCGGCGACTACGGCTTCGGGCAGATTTCCGGCGCGGCGGCGCCCGCGCAACTCCCGGGCGCGGCGGCATGGAGCGGCACACTGGGCAACTTCACAATCGGACCCGGCGCCGGTGGATCCGGAAATGGAAGCAACAACGTGGCGGTTGGGTACGGGAACCTGGCAGCCAATACCACTGGGTACCAAAACATTGCCATCGGCCAAAATGCCCTATTGGCCAATACGACGGGCAACCAGAACGTGGCGGTCGGCAGCCTGGCCCTGACGGCGAACACCACCGGCAGTTACAACACGGCCGTGGGCGAGAATGCGCTGGGAAACAACACTACCGGGTACGACAATTTTGCATTCGGATTGCGGGCGTTATACCAGAACACCACGGGCTACAACAATGCGGCTTACGGGATCGATTCGGTAGGCATCAACACAACGGGTTATCGCAACAGCGGCTTCGGCACGGACTCGTGCGCCTGGAACGTGACCGGGTACGAGAACCAATGCATGGGGATGAACACGCTCTGGTCGCTCACCACGGGATACGACAACACCGGAACCGGTTTTAATGCGATGTTCGGAACGACGTCCGGCCACTACCTCACGGGGCTCGGCGCTTACGCCGACCTTTATTATCCGAACACCATGTCCGGGCTGACGCTGACGCCGACGAGCAACACGGCAAATCTTTCGGTCGGATGGTATTGGTACAAGGTGTCGTTCGTGTTGAACGGGCAGGAGACGGCGCTGTCGAATAACAGTTATCTGGGGGTACTCACCGATTCGGCGCACCAGGAAGTCACTCTTGCCGGGCTGCCGACTTATAGCGGGCCATTCACGGCGTCAGCCCGTAAGATCTATAGGACCGTAGTTTGCCCGGCCACCATCTGCACGGTTATCACGGCGAACCAGATGCCGCGGCACTGGTATTACGTAGCCACAATCGGCGACAACACCACGAGCACGTTCGTGGATAGCACGCCGGATGCGACCCTTGGGGCGGAGGAGAGCAGCACGCCCAGCAAGTCCATCGCTCTCGGCGCATATGCGACGGTGTACGGATCGTATCAGATGGTAGTGGGGAGCGATCCCTCGCCTGTTCAGCAGATCTGGCTGGGCAACGGCATGGTGACGGCCGCGGCTCCGGCCGGCGTTCTGGTGTCGAGTTCGGGCGCCAGCGGGAGCAACGTAGGGGGCCAGGATTTGATTCTCGCGGGCGGTCCCGGGACGGGCACCGGGAGCGGCGGCAACGTCATCTTCGGGACCGCCCCGGGCAAGAGTTCCGGATCGGTTTGGAACAGCCTGGTGAATCGCTGGAAAATCGACAGCGCGACCGGGAATCTGGTATCGCTCAGCACGGGCGGGATCGCCGGCGTTACCGGAACGGTGGACTTCAGCGGCAGCGCGCACGCCCTGCCGGCGAAGGTGGGAGCCGGCGCCAATAAGCCCTCAACCTGTACGGTGGGTGAGCAGTACTTCGCGACGGATGCCGCGCCCGGTCAAAACCTGTTCGGATGCGCGGCCGCGAATACCTGGACGCTGGAGGGCGGGGGCGGGGGTGGCGGCGCAGTGAATTCCGTCTTCGGGCGTACCGGCGCGATCACCGCGCAGAGTGGAGATTATACGCTGACTCAGATCGGCGCCGGTACCCTGACCGCGACTGGCGGCACAATCTACAACAGCGCCGCCGGACAGAACACCCAGATCGTCATACAGAACGGTCCGAACCAGGCCGCCTCCGCGACGGCGCCGGTCCTGTGGAAGAACAATGCGGGCGGCAATATCGCTTTCGTCAATTGGGACGGCGGCTATGCGGAAGGCGACGGCACGAATTACAAGATCAGCCTGGATACTTCCACGCTGGGCCTGTCGAGCGACAGCCTGTTGGCATGGCGCTCGATGAACAACGTCTTTGCCGGCGCGCCGGACACCGGCCTGGCACGCGAATCTGCGGGTGTCGTCAAGGTGACCAATGGCTCATCCGGGTACGGAACTCTGGACGCCGGCGCCCTGTCGATCAATGGAACCGCCTTGGCCACTACGCTGGCGGGGGACGCGATGGGCTCGCTTGGCGCGAACACCGTGGCAAAGATTCAAGGGCAGGCCGTATCGAACGCGGTCCCGTCCAGCGGCCAGGTGCTGCAGTGGAGCGGATCGCAGTGGGCGCCGGCCACGCTGAGCGCCGGCGGCGCGGTAGCGAGCGTTTTCGGAAGGACCGGAGCGGTCGCCGCGCAGCCGGGCGATTACACCTACTCTGAAATCGGCGGGACACTTCCGGATGCGGCTTTGCCCGGCGATGCGGTAACCACGACTACGCTGAGCAACTCAACCCTGACAGCCGCGGTCACCTCACTGTCGGCTACCAGCGACATCACCGCGGGCGGCGCGCTGACGGCCACCGGCAACGTTTATGCGAATAGCGGAAGCAACGCTGCCGGATGCCTGCACTTGTCGGACGACAATGGCGCGCATGATATGGGCCTGTGCGCGCCCGCGTCGGGATTTAACGGCCTGCTGAATCTATGGAACGCGGCGGGGACAGCCGGACAGGTGACGACCAGCGATGGGGCGAATAGCTTGCAGTGGTCGAATCTGGGCGGGATTGCAGGTACCTTGACCTCCGCACAGATGCCCGCGCTGGGCGGCGATGTGAGTAACAGCGGCCTGGCTATTACGGTAACCGCATTGCAAGGGCGAGCGGTGGCCGGCACCGCGCCGATGAGCGCCCAGGTATTACAGTGGAACGGGTCGCAGTGGGCGCCGGGTACCCTCAGCGGCGGGGCCGTGAGTTCGGTGTTCGGAAGGACCGGCGCGGTGGCCGCACAGAGCGGCGATTATACGCTGACTCAGATCGGCGCCGGGGCCTTGACCGCTACGGGCGGCACAATCTTCAACGGCGCGGCAGGCCAGAGCACGCAAGTTGTGCTGCAGAACGGCCCCAACCAGGCGGCCTCCGGGACCGCATCGGTGCTCTGGAAGAACAACGCCGGAAGCAATATCGCATTCATCAATTGGGATGGCGGGTACGCCGAGGGCGACGGCACGAACTACAAAATCAGCATCGACACATCCACGCTAGCCATGTCGAGCGACAGCCTGGTGGCATGGCGCGCAGTGAACAACGCCTTCATAGGCGCGACGGATACGGGACTGGCACGCGAATCCGCCGGCACGTTGAAAGTGACCAATGGAGGATCGGGGTACGGAAGCCTGGATGTGGCGGGCCTGGCGATCAATGGAACGCTTCTGGCGACCACGCTGTCGGGCGACGTGACGGGCGCCTTTGGCGCCAACACAGTGGCCCAAATTCAGGGTCGCGCGGTGGCCGGCACCGTTCCCAGCAACGGCCAGGTACTCGCATGGAATGGTACGCAGTGGGCGCCCGCTACTCCGAGCAACAGCGCCGCCGTAACCAGCGTGTTCGGCCGGACAGGCGCAATAGGTGCGCAAAGCGGCGATTACACGCTGACTCAAATCGGCGCCGGGACACTGAACGCCACTGGCGGCACGATTCTCAACAGCGCGGCTGGCCAGAGTACGCAAGTCGTGGTGCAGAATGGCCCCAATCAAGCCTCGTCCGGGACGGCATCCGTGCTCTGGAAAAATAACGCCGGCAACAATATCGCATTCATCAACTGGGACGGCGGGTATGCCGAAGGCGACGGCACAAATTACAAGATCAGCATGGACACTTCCACGCTGGCCATGTCGAGCGATACGTTCTTGGCCTGGCGCTCGGTGAACAACGCGTTCGCGGGCGCGGCGGATACCGGACTTGCGCGTGAATCCGCCGGCATCGTCAAAATCACCAACGGCACCGGAGGATATGGCGCGGTCAACGCCGCGGGCTTCAGCACAGCGGGAGCGGCGGGAGTGACTTCCACAACTTGCACACAATGGACAAACGGATTATGCACACACAATTGATCGGTCTGGCATTGCTAGGGATGGCGGCATTGGCGCAGGGGCCGCCACCGAAGAGTCCAGCCAAGCCGCCGCAGATCGCGGCAGAGATGCGCGCCCGGTTCTGGCGGACGCAGGCCGAAGCCATCGCCGCGGCCGCTAAGGCCAAACAGGCGCAGGAGGCCGCGAAAACGGCGCAAGAAGACATGCAAAGGGAATGCGGAGAACAGTTCGTGCTGGCCCTGGATGCGTCCGGCGAACCCTCCTGCCAGGCGCGGCAGTAAACAGACCCCTTATCAGGAGACCCATGCGGATAGGAATCGTTGGATTGTTCTGCGCGATGGAGCTATGCGGCCAGACCTGTACCATTCTGGCGCCCTCCGGCTGTGGAACGGCCGGACCCTTGGCCGGGCCGCCGACACTCCAGGGGTATGTGGACGGGCTCTCCACGGCGCTGCCCACCACCCGGGCAGGCGCGGCCCGATCGCCGCAACCGCGACTCACGTATTCCGGCGAGATCGTCCCGGCGAGCCAGAGCTTTATGGTTTACGACCCGCGCTCCTGCCCGAGTAGCGGGACGTGCCTCTATAACAATCCGGCAGTCATCGACAATTGGATCGACTCGCTAGTGGATGCGCCACCCAATGGGATGGGGTTAAAGAGTGTGGATCTGAACCTCTGGGTGGGTCCGCTGCTTCAGTCGAAGGAGTACAATCCGGCTTCCGTCGTGGCGGGCGGCCTGAATTACTGCGGAACATACGGAACCTGCTACGGCGCCACGGACGCCGCAGTCGCCTGGCACCTGAACGGCCTCGCCACCTACGATCAGATGTTTGCGCATCTGGCGGCCAAGACCGGAGTCAGGGTGCGTATCGCCCCCATGCTTTCGGGAGATGTGCTCATGGCGTGCGGCATCCAGCAAAACAACTTTACCGAACAACAGGTGGAAAGGTGTGTCCTTCCGCTGTGGACGGCTATGGTGAAACGCTGGCACGTGGACGACGACACCGTAATCCATGAGCCATGCGGCGTGCTCGCGCTGGTCCTGGGGACGGCCCCGAACTGCGCAATGAGCGTCTCCGATCTGGACGAATTCATCCAGCACGCAGCCGCGGCGGTGCGCGCGACCAGCCAAAACCAATCCATAAGGATAGGCGCGGGCGCGCTAAACTCCGACGCGACGGGGACTTGTCCGGGCAGCCAGAACTTCTGGTGCGACTGGTATACAAACCTGATGCCTTCCGGCGTGCTGGATTTTGGCGGCATCGATCTATATCCGGTAGTTTCGGTGCCCGTCGCCGACTATAACGATACTTTAGCGTCGTATGCCGCCATGCTGGCACATGCGACTGCAATCGGGATTCCGGTGGTGGCGAACGAGTCATCCGCGATGCGCTGGGAGAATAGTGCGGGGGCCGGCGGCGAAGCATATACGTACTGGGGCTGCGGGGCAACCGAATGGTACACGGATGGGACATGGCAGGCCTGGGCGCGCGCCGTACCCGGCGCTTGGGCGTCCGCCAACGGCCTATCCTTGTTTTCTTTATTTCCCACGGAGAGCGCCTTGCTGCTGAGCGGCAACAGTGCAAGCAATCATTGTGTCACCGCCGACTCTTTCGAGGCAGGCCTGAGCGCGGCATTGGCCGGCGGTTCGCTGGTCTCGGCCGCCGGCAGAGAGTATGCGGTGATGGCGGCCGGCTGGAACACATCGCTGCAGGGCCGGGCGCGCTTGACCGGCCGGGCTCACCTGGGCGCTAACTGACCCATCGCAATTCCTTCCCGATATTCGCAGTATTTCTTGAACCCCAACCGCTCGTACACGCGCATGGCAGCGGCGTTGCTCTCCGCCACGTTCAACGCCACCGTGCGCAGCCCCAGCCGCAGCAGATCGGCCGCCACCGCGCCGCTGACTTGCGACCCAAGCCCGCGCCCACGGCGATCTCTGCGTGTATAAACGTTGCCGATGCCAGCCACGCTTTCCTCCAGGGCCAATACATGCGTGCCGGCCGCGCAGACCAACTCTCCCTCTTCGCGAATTCCGTAATAAACGCCATGTTGCAGCATGCCCGCATCGAAGAAAGGCGGCGCCTCGCCCGCCGCGGCTCCGTCCTGGTGCAGGTTCACCAGGTCTTCGTAATCGGCAGGTCCCAGGCGCATCGCGTGATGCGCCGCCGGAACAAAACTCGCCGGCTCGAGCACCATGCGCCACATCCGCTTTTCCTCGCGAATCTCATACCGGCCGGCGCGCAGCAGGGCGACCACCTCCGGTCGAACGGAAAGATAGAACTCGGGCTCCGCGACCTCCGCCAGAAGTGGCGCAAGGTCCGCGGCGGCTCCGTGCGCGAATAACACCGGCGGCCGAAAGCCACGATAGATCAGGAGCAATGCAGGCCGGCCATGCGCGGCCATGTGCCATTCGGCGGGCGCGCTGTATTCCGGCGCGAGGTCCGCCAGCGCGTAGATGGCCCACGGGCGGTCGGTCTCCAGAAACTTCCGGATGGCCGCGCGATCAGCGGTTCGCGGCATTCCGCAGGTACGCGTCATCCCCGCGAATCCAGTCCTCGCGGCGCGGCGAAAAGAGGTCCACGGCAAGCGAGTCTTCGAGCGCTTCCACCTTATGTGGCGCATCCGGCGGAATCACGGCGACCTCGCCCGCGCGCAGAATCCGCTCCTCCCCCGAAATGGTAAAACGCAAAGCGCCGCTCTCCAGCATGCTGATTTGCTCGTTGGAATGGCTATGCATGGGAACCACCGCGCCCTTGCGCAGACGGATGCGCGCGACGGTCACCTCCCGCCCGTGGATCATCTTGCGGCCGAGCAAGGGATTGAGCGCCTCCTCTTCCAGCAGGTTCCAGTTGTAATACTGCATTGCGCGGTATTGTATCATGAGACCTTATGAAGGGCGTCGTTCTGGCGGGAGGTACGGGAAGCCGGCTGTTCCCGTTGACCAAGATCACCAACAAGCACCTGTTGCCGATTTACGAGAAGCCGATGATCTATTACCCCATCGAGACTCTGGTCGATGCGGGTATCCAGGATATCCTGATTGTCACCGGCGGAAAGAATGCGGGCGACTTTCTGCGGCTGCTGGCCAATGGCAAACAATTCGGTCTCAGCCACATGGATTATACCTACCAGGAGGGCGAGGGCGGCATCGCCGATGCGCTGGCGTTGGCCGAGCACTTCGCGGACGGCCAACAGCTATGCGTCATCCTGGGCGATAACATCATCGAAGGCAGCATCCGCAAGGCCGCAGACGATTTCCGCCAGCGATCGCAAGGCGCCAAGATCCTGTTGAAGGAGGTCCCCGACGCCGAGCGTTTTGGCGTGGCCGAGATCGCCGGCGATCGGATCGTCAATATCGAAGAGAAGCCGCGCAATCCAAAATCCAACTACGCCGTCACCGGTGTTTATATGTACGATGCCACGGTCTTCGATAAGGTACGTACGCTGGTGCCTTCCAGGCGCGGCGAACTGGAAATCACGGACGTGAATAACGCCTATATCCAGGAAGGATCCATGACTTTCGATTTCCTGGAGGGCTGGTGGACCGACGCCGGCACGTTCGATTCGCTGCTGCGCGCCGCGAACCTGGTGGCGCAATCGGTAAGCGCCCGCCGCCAGGCGGAAGCGGAGAAACTGGACGTCGAAGGAGCCGTGCGATGACCGGTGCGCAGGTGCGCGAGCCGCAGCCCATCGCCTCGTCCGGTTCGCTTGAACTGACCTATCCCGAGTGCGCGAAAGGCATCGGATCCGTCATTGGATCGCCCACCTCCGCCGATCTGATCGAAGGCGTGCGCATCGAACCCCTGACGCTCTGGCCTGACGATCGGGGCTATTTCCTGGAGGTGCAGCGCATGGGCCGGGGGCTGGCCGCCGCGTTTCCGCCCGAGAGCACCCAGACGGCTACCGCCTTCAATTATCCCGGCACGATCAAGGCGTTTCACTATCACCTCCACCAGACCGACTGCTGGACACCCGCCATGGGCATGCTACAGGTGGCGCTGGTGGATCTGCGCGCCGGCTCCCGCACTTTCGGCGCGCGCAACACCATCTATGCGGGTGTCCTGCGGCCCTGGCAGATTCTGATTCCACCGGGAGTTGGGCATGGCTATAAAGTGATCGGCGCCGCGCCGGCTATGTTGATCTACATGACCGACCGGTTCTACAACCCGAAGGACGAAGGACGTATTCCGTACAACGATACGGCCATCCATTACGATTGGGAGTTACAGTACAAGTAGATCGCGCGCATGAGTAAACTCCTCGTCACCGGCGGGGCCGGCTTCATCGGATCCGCATTTATTCGCCTGACTCTGGCTGAGGATCAGTCCGTTTACATTGTCAACCTGGATAAGCTGACTTACGCAGGCAACCTGGAAAACCTGGAGTCCGTCGCGCACGATGCGCGCTACCGGTTCGTCCACGGAGATGTCTGCGACGAAGCGCTGGTGGATGCCGTCTTTCAGGACGAGCGGCCGGACGCCATTGTGCACTTCGCCGCGGAGTCGCACGTGGACCGTAGTATCTTCGCTCCCAGTCCGGTGTTCGAGACCAATTTGCGCGGCACCTTCACCCTGCTCGAAGCCGCCCGCCGCCATCGCATCGCGCGCTACCTGCAAGTCTCCACGGATGAGGTCTACGGCAGCCTGGAAACGCCGCTCGAAGCCAGCGAGGATTTTCCGCTGAATCCCAGCAGTCCGTACTCCGCATCCAAAGCCGGCGCCGATCTGCTGGCGCGCTCCTACTTCCTTACTTATAAGCTGCCCGTCATCATCACGCGCGCGTCCAACAACTACGGGCCCTATCACTTTCCGGAGAAGTTGATCCCGCTGATGATTTCCAACGCGCTCGAAGATCGGCCGCTGCCGGTCTATGGCGACGGCATGCAGGTGCGCGACTGGCTCTTCGTGGACGATCATTGCCGCGGCATCCGCGCCGCTCTCGAGCACGGCCGCGCGGGCGAGATATACAACATTGGCGGCAATCTGTCGCTGCCGAATCTGGAAGTTATCCGGCGCATCCTGCGGGCGACCGGCAAGCCGGACAGTCTGATCCAGTACGTAACCGACCGTCCGGGCCATGATCGGCGGTATGCCTTATCCAGCGAGAAACTCCAGCGCGAAACAGGCTGGGAGCCACAGGTGGCTTTCGACGATGGGCTGGCACTAACCGTGGATTGGTACCGCCGCCACTCGGCTTGGGTAGCACGCGTGCGGAGCGGTGAGTATCTCACCTATTACGCGCGGAACTACGAGAACCGCGACGAATTGCGCACGGTGATCGATGCGCGTAGCGATTGATGCCACTCCGCTGACGCTTTCGAGCGGCGGCTTGCGGCGCTATACGGAAGAACTCAGCCTGGCGCTCGCGGAGACTTTCCCGCAAGACGATTATTTCCTCGTTTCCGACCAGCGGTTCGATATGCCTTTTCACTCGCCTCCGAATCTGCGCGCGGGCGGCGGACCGGGGAATGCTGCCGAGCGCCGCTGGTGGCTCTGGGGCTTGGACCGCGAACTCCAGCGCCTGCACGCGGATGTCTTCCACGGCACCGATTTCGCCGTGCCCTATCTACCCCGCCGCCCAAGTGTTCTGACGCTGCACGACCTTTCGCCGTGGATGGACGAAGCATGGCATTCCGGCGCCGCGCGGGTGCGCCGGCGCACACCGCTATTGATCGGCTTGGGCCTGGCCACGATGGTTGTGACGCCCAGCGAGGCTGTGCGAATGCAGGCCATCGAAATGTTCAGGATTCATCCGGAGCGGATCCGCGCCATACCGGAAGCCGCATCCACGCGTCTCCGGCGGCCTGACGCCGGCTGCCGCCCGGATTCCGCCGGGCAACCCTACTTTCTGTATGCCGGAACCCTGGAGCCGCGCAAGAACATTCCAGGTCTGCTGGCCGCCTGGCGCGAGGTGCGGCGCGCGCATCCGGTAGACCTGATACTGGCCGGGCGGCGCAGATGCGATTTCCCGCAACTTTCGCCGGAGCCCGGGTTGCACATTATGGGTGAAGTGCCGGACTCGCGCTTAGCGGTACTGTTCGCGGAAACGTTGGCGTTCGTCTATCCGTCGTTGTATGAGGGGTTTGGACTGCCAGTGCTGGAAGCCATGCAGTGCGGCGCCTGTGTGATCGCGTCGCGGGACCCTGCCATTACGGAAGTGGCCGGGGGTGCCGTTTTGCAAGCCGGATCACAAGCCGAGCTGGTAAGAACCATGTTGGATATCGCAGCACATCCCGAGTGGGCGCAGCCATGGCAGGAGCGCGGCCTGCGGCGCGCGTCGGAATTCTCCTGGCGGCGAACCGCCGAACTCACCCATGAAGTCTATGAGCAAGCTCAACGGCGGTTCTGACACAGCCCGCGCAGTTTCGCCACGGGGCGGCCAATCCCTGTGACTCGAGCGCTGTTCTTCTCCGCCGAGGTCCCGTATCCGCTGGCCGGCGGCGGCGCCATGCGCAGCGCTTCGCTGCTGAATTTCCTGGCTGGGCGGTATGCAGTCGATATGATCGTCTTCCGCGAGCCGCGCGCGGCCGATCCGCGAGAGCATCTGCCGCCCGGCCTGGTGCGGCGACTGCACGTGATCGATCTGCCGCCGCACGCGCGCCATCCCTTGGCCCGTGCGGCTCGTAATGCGGGGCGCCTGGCGCGGCGCGTACCGCCGTTGATGGATCGCTTTGCGGGCTTCGGCCCCCAAATCGCAGCGGCCACCCGCGGCCAGCGCTACGAAGTTGCGATCGTCGAGCACTTCTGGTGCGCGCCTTATTGGGAACAGGTGGCCGCCGTCAGTGATTCCACGTCGCTCGACCTGCACAATATCGAATCGGTGTTGCATGCGCGTTGCGCGCAAGCCGGGAGCGGCGCACAGGCCGTTGCGCACCGCGCCTTTCAAAACGTATGTCGCAAGCTGGAAGAGAAATGGCTTCCCCGGTTCACTCACTTGCTGGCGGCTTCGGAGCCCGATGCGGACTTGTTACGCACGCTTTCTCCCGGCTCGAACGTATTGGTTTACCCCAATTCACTCCCATGCGTGCCGCCACCCGTCCGCCGCGAAGAGGATGTCATCGTCTTCTCCGGGAATCTCGAGTATCATCCGAATGTCGCCGCCGTGCGCTATTTTCGGGATCGGATTTGGCCCTCCCTGCGCACGCAATGGCCGGGATTGACCTGGCGGCTGATCGGCAAGAACCCGCATGCTGTTGCAAAATTCATCAGCGGAGATCCGCGCATTGAACTGGTAGGTCCGGTCGCGGACGCGCTGCCGGAACTGGCGCGCGCCAAGGTGGCTATAGTACCGCTTCTGGCCGGCAGTGGTACGCGAGTCAAAATCCTGGAAGCCTGGGCCGCGGGGGTCCCGGTCGTATCGACGCCGCTCGGTGCCGAAGGCTTGCCGATACAGAACGGGCAACACTTATTACTCGCGGAGGGCGCTGCAGGCTTCCAGGATGCGGTGTCCAGCCTGCTGGCCGATGCGGCGTTGCGGACTCGTATCGGATGTGCGGGCCGGTACCTGTTTGAGCGTGAATTTACTTGGGAAGCGGCTTGGAAGTGCTTGCAATTCCTAGATCCTGCTACCATGGTAGAGATCTGATGCGCTTCGCGATTGATGCTCACGCCATCGGCCGCCATCTCACCGGTAACGAAGTGTATGTTCGCAGCCTGCTGAAGAATTTTGCGGCGTTGGACCACGAATCCGACTTCGTAACTTACTTCTCGGCCGATGATGCCCGGCAGTGGACCGCCGACCGGTTTCAAGCCCGTCAGGTCTCGCCGAACCCGTTCGTGCGGCTGGGAGTCGAACTGGCGATGAAGCTACGCCAGGATCGCCCGGACCTGCTGCATGTGCAGTACACCGCCCCGCTAGGTTGCCCCGTGCCGGTGGTGGTGAGCGTACACGACGTCAGTTTTCTGGTGCATCCCGAGTATTTTCCGCGGCTGCGGGCCTTGCAGCTTCGCTGGACCGTGGAGCGTACCATTCGCTCGGCCACGCGGATTCTGACCGGAAGTGACTTCTCCCGCGATTCCATTATCGAGGCATACGGCGAATCTTGCGCGCATAAGATCGTCGTCGTACCTAATGCCGCCGCCAGCGGCCTGCGCCCCGTTTCCCGGGAGAGCGCGGCGGCCGGCGTACGGTCGCGTCTGCGTGTGGGGAAGCCGTTTGTTCTTTCGGTAGGCGATCTGCAGCCGCGTAAGAACCACATCGGGCTGATTGCCGCCTTCGCCGAGTTAATCCGCGCGTACCCTCAGTTGACACATCACTTAGTGCTGGCGGGCAAAGATACGTGGTTCAGCCCAAAGGTACGGGAAGCTGCCCGCCAATCGGGCGTAGCTGACCGTATCCAGTTCGTGGGTTTCGTTTCCGATGAAGATTTGTTACACCTGTATAACGCCTGCGACTTGTTTGTTTTTCCGTCTTTCTACGAGGGTTTCGGTTTGCCGGTATTAGAAGCCATGGCATGCGGCCGCGCCGTGGCCTGTTCGCGCACCTCTTCTATCCCCGAAGTAGCCGACGGTGCTGGCATCATGTTCGATCCCAACTCGCGGCCGGAAATGGTGAGCGCCATGCGCGACCTGCTGCGCGATACGGAACTGCGCACCCGCATGGAACGTCTAGGGTTGCAGCGGGCCTCGCGGTTCAGTTGGCGCGCCACCGCTCAACAGACTCTGGAAGTTTACCGCGAAGTTGCCGAGCGTCACCGCGCCAGGACCAGGGAATTTGTGCACCGATGACCAGACGTGCAGTGTTTTTGTGTGCCGCGCTTGGATTGCTGGTAGTGTGGGCTGTGGCCGCCAGCCCGTGGCAGAAGCCGGCGGATGCCGCCAAGGTGAAGGTCGCACAGGTCGCGGCCAATGAGGCTCCTGCGCCGAAAGACGCGGCGCCCGCCAGCGCCCCAGGCTTCCCGAATACCGGCGAGGCCCTCAATTACTCGTTGAAATGGCCGGGCGGGGCCAGCCTTGGCGAAGCCCATCTGAGCGCCGTCAAAAGCGGCGACGGCTGGCAGTTCGACTTTTCCCTCGACGCCTCCGTCCCCGGATTTGCCGTCTCGGACCATTATCATTCCCGAGCCAACGCCGATTTTTGTTCGCTGGAGCTGGAGAAGCAGACCACCCACGGCACCCGCAAAACCCATGAAAAGACCGTGTTCGACTACCACGAAGACAAAGCCACGCGCACTACCCTGGTAGAGGGCGGAGGTCACACCGACATCAATATCAGTCACTGTGCGCACGATGGCCTGGACTACGTCTTTTATGCCCGCCGTGAGTTGGCCCAGGGGCATGGCGTCCCCAAGGAGCAGGACGTGCTATTCGGCGCGGCTTATTCCGCGCGCATGGAATTCGCCGGCGTACAGGATGTGACGGTAGCCGGCAAGCGCTACCAGGCCGATCACATCAATATGTATCTGAAAGGCCCCGCTTCCGATTACAAGCTGGAAATCTTCTTCGCACGCGACTCTGCCCGTACGCCCCTGGTCATCAAGGCCCCGCTTCCCGTCGGCACGTTGTCGATGGAGCTTGTGCGCTGAATGCGCGTGGCATTTTTCTCTCCCTTGCCGCCATGCCGCAGCGGCATCGCGGACTATTCCGAGGCCCTGGTCGAACATTTGAAGCATCTGGTCGACCTGGAGGTTTTCGCGGATGCCGCCAAGCCATACGATCCTTCCGGCTTCGACATCGCGCTGTATCATCTGGGTAACAACCCGCACCACGGTTTCGTCTACGAGGCCGCCCTGCGGCATCCCGGCGTGGTGGTGATGCATGAGTCGAACCTGCATCACCTGATTGCGGACCTCACCATCCGGCGCAACGATTGGGAAGCCTACCTGCGCGAGTGCGAATACGAGGGCGGTCATGAGGCGTTAGCTTACGCGCGGCGCGTACGCGCGCTCGAGGTGGGCCCGGACTACGATGGCGTCCGCATGACCAGCCGCATTCTCGAATCCGCCCGCGCCCTGGTGGTCCACAGCCAGTTCATGGTGGACGAAATGTGCGCCTCTGGTTTTGGCGGACCGATCGCGCGCATTCCGCACGGCGCATGGATCCCGAAATCCGATCGCAATGCATGGCGCTACCGCCTGGGTCTGGACGAAGCCACGCCGCTGATCGGCATCTTCGGCTTTCTCAAACCCTACAAGCGCATCGCCGAATCGTTGCGCGCGTTTCGCCGGCTGCTGCGCGTGGCCCCGTCCGCGAAGATGATTCTGGTCGGCGAACCCCACCCGGAATTCCCGCTGCAATCCCTGATTCAAACTCTAGGACTATCGGCGGCCGTGCGCGTGATGGGATTTACCCCGATAGAAGACTTCACCGGCTATATGGCCGCCTGCGATATCGTGCTGAATCTGCGCTTCCCGACCGTGGGTGAAAGCTCCGGCAGCCTGCTACGCGCGCTCGGATTGGGCAAGGCGGTGCTGGTTTCCGCCATCGGCGCGTTTCAGGAATTGCCGGACGAGGTCTGCCTGAAAGTGCCTGTGGGCGCCGGCGAAGAGGATCTCATCTTCGAATACCTGAACCTGCTGGTCTCGCGCCCGAACGTGGCCCGCGCGCTCGGCGAACGCGCCGTGCGCTATGTCGAAGAAGAATGCAATTGGGAGCGCGTGGCAGGACTGTATGGCTCGTTTCTGAAAGCCGTGGTCGAACAGACCGTGTGGAAGGAGAGTCCCGCCCTATCCGTGGGTCCAGGCTCCCAACGGACCGAAGCCGCCGCCGGCTCGGCCGCTCATGAACCATCCCCCGTCCCCCCGGAGTACGTCACCAGTTGGGCCGCCAACGCCGAAGCCCAAGGCTACCTGGATACACACCTGACGCGGCTGCTTAAGACGCTCGAAATCACGCCGCCGGGCGGCCCCGAAGACCACATCCTGGAAATGGGAGCATACCTGCAGATCACGCCCGCCCTGCGCTCGAAGCTGGGTTATGGGCACGTGCGCGGCTGCTACTATGGGCCTGCGGGCAAAATCGATCAGCGCAGCGCGACTTCGGCCGGCGGGGAGACGTTTGACTGCGAAATCGATCTGTTCAATGCCGAAAAGGACACATTCCCGTATCCCGACGGGCATTTTTCGACCGTGCTCTGCTGCGAGCTGATTGAGCACCTCACCGAAGATCCCATGCACATGATGAGCGAGATCAATCGCATCGTGAAGCCGGGCGGGCACCTGGTGCTGACCACCCCGAACATCGGGAGTCTGCGCGGCCTCGCCGCCATCCTGGAAGGCTACCATCCCGGCATTTTCACAGCCTACATCATGCCGCGCGCCGATGGCGAAGTGGAAGCCCGGCACAACCGCGAGTACACCCCCAAAGAGATCCAGCGGCTCCTGCAAAACTCCGGATTCACCGTGACGCATCTCGAAACCGGACCGTTCCGCGAGACTCCCCGTCCGGAGGAAGGCTGGGTGCTGAACCTGCTGGATCGCTTCGACCTGCCGCACGATTTGCGGGGCGACGACATCTACATCGTGGGCCGCAAGACGGGCAACGTCCGCGAGCGCCATCCCGATTGGTTGTACGCATGAGTGCGAACGCCGCCTACGAAAGCTTGGACGTCAGACTTTTGGGTGAACTGGATGTCGCGGCCCGTTTCAATCTGCGGAACACCTCCGGTAGTGCGTGGCGTCCGGAAGAAGGCTTCGCCGCCGGCTATCACATCTACGATTCCGACACTGGAACGCTCGTTGTGGATGGCGAACGCCAGCCTCCGTCCGCCGATGTACCGCCCGGCGCATCCGTGCCCGTGGATCTGCGGTTCGCACTGCCGCCTGAAGCCGGCCATTATGATGTTTTCATCTCGCCCATGCGCGAAAACGTCTGCTGGTTCTACACGCTGGGATGGCCGTTCCTGCGCGTCGAAGCGGTCGTTGAAGACGGGCGCGCCCGGCTGGAACGCGTGGGCGTCGTCACGCTGCGCACCGTTCGCCGCGAGAACCTGTTGCGCGCCGCGGGACGGGCCTTCACTTTGCCCATCGCCACGCTCACACGCAACCGCAGCCTGATCCGCACCATGGTCCGCCGCGATATTCTGGGCCGCTACCGGGGATCGTTCGGCGGAATCTTCTGGACCATCCTGAATCCGCTCCTGTTGATGCTGACGTACTTCTTCGTTTTCGGCGTGGTGCTGCAGACGCGCTTCGGCGCGGACCAAAGCCGCGCCAGCTTTGCTCTCTACTTCCTCGCGGGAATGCTGCCCTGGCTGGCCTTCAGCGAGGCCGCCGGGCGCGCTCCAACCGTGATGATGGAGCATCGCAACTTCGTCAAGAAGCTGGTATTCGCGGTGGAAACGCTGCCCATCAACCTGGTCGTGTCCGGGCTGGTGACCGAGGTCTTCGCGCTGCTGCTCTTCGCTATCGGCGTGTTCCTGGCGCATGGCAGCGTGCCGGTCTCGGTCCTGTGGCTGCCCGCGCTGCTGGTGCCGCAGGTGCTCTTCACCGCCGGCGTCTGCTGGTTCCTGGGCGCGCTGGGCGTTTTCGTCAGGGACCTGGGACAAGTGATCGGCTTCCTGCTGACGCTCTGGTTTTTCCTCACCCCCATCTGTTACCCGGAAGCATCCCTGCCCGCCGCGGCTTTGCCGTTCCTCTCGAAGAACCCCTTGTTCGTGCTGGTGCGGGGTTATCGCGCCATCTTCCTCGAAGGCCATGCGCCCTTCTGGGGTTCCTTATGGAAACTGTGGATCGCTTCGGCGGCCGTGTTCATCCTGGGGCACGCCTGGTTCTATAAGCTGCGGCGCTCGTTCGCCGACATCATCTGAGCCGATCCCATGCTGGCCAAACTGACCGCCGCCCTTGTCGCGTTTGGACCCCTCGGCATCCTGGTGCTGGCATTCATCGATTCGGCGGGCATTCCGGTGGCGTCGGGCATGGATGCGCTCGTGATCCTGGTGGCCGCCAAGACGCCGTCGCGCGCGCTGCTGGCCGCCTCCATGGGCGTATTGGGATCGCTGATCGGAAACCTGATGCTCTTTCTGGGCGCGCGGCTCGGCGGACGGCGCTTCGTGAAGGATGTACCGCAGCCGGGAGACAAGCGCCGGTTCCGCGAGTGGTTCGAACGCTACGGCCTGCTGACCATCTTCATCCCGTGCATGCTGCCCATCCCGCTTCCCTTGAAGGTGTTTGTGATTTCGGCCGCCGTGCTTGGCACGCCGCTGCCAACCTTCGTGGCAGTCGTCGCGCTGGGAAGGTCGATCCGTTACTTCGGCGAAGCGTATCTGGGGGTGAAACTCGGCGAGGGATCCGTTCCATTCCTGCGCGCCCACACCTGGCATCTGGTGGCCGCAGCCGTGGCGCTGTTCGCGGTGCTGTATCTGCTGTTAATGCTGGCCGAGCGGTGGCGAAAGCGCGCGGGGTAGTGTGCGAAGACCCGATCCTACACCGCTCCTACAGCAGGTCTTCCGGCGGCTTGGCTTCGGTGGCGTACATCCGCTGTCGCGCGTGGTGGTGGATCTCGCCGAGATTCAGGCCCGTCAGCGCGGTGGCGATAGCGCCCCCCAGCAGCAGCGGCAGCGTCAGCGCCAGGAACAGCACAAAAGAGAAGGTGGTTGCATCGTTGCGCTCCACGCCGAAAACATCGTTCAAGGCGATCACGCAAGCCGCCTGGATCAGGCCGATATTGGCCGGCGCGTTGGGCACGGCGGTTCCCAGCCGCACGATGGCCAGCACGGCGGCGGCATCCCAGGCCGAGAGGTCCAACTGGAACGATTTCATCAGCGCCCAGTAAGAAAATACCTGCAACACCAGATACAAGAAGCTGACCGGCATCACGCGCGCGAGCGTCCGCCAGTTGCCCATGGTGTGCAAACCCTCGACCACGTGCCGCAGGACCGCCGCCCAACGGCTCTCCCGTACCATGGCATGGGCGTGACTCTTGTGGATCATCACGTACGCCAAAAGCAAGCTGCCGGCGATCACCAGGACTTCGAAGAACCGCACCGTATCGGTTAACCAGCCGGGAATGCCCTTGAGATGCTGCGCCGCGAGTATAAAGGATATGATCATCCAGGCGCCGTCGATCAGGCGTTCTATGGCGGCCGAAGCGAAAACCACCGAGAGCAGTTGATCGTTCCAATGCGCCACCAGGTAGCAGCGGATCAGTTCGCCGACGCGCAGCGGCAGTACCTCGTTGGCGAACAGGCCGACATAGATGGCCTGCACCGTGCGCCAGAACGGAAGGCGATCCACCGGCCGGTAGAGCAGCACCCAGCGCCACGCGTGGCAGACGTAGACGGAAAGGTCGAGACCCACGCCCAGCGCCACCCATCTCCACTCGAGCTGGCGCAATTGCGGGAGCAAATCGGCGATTCTGTAGCTGTGCAGTACCCAAACCAGGCAGCCGGCGGAAAGCGCGTAGCCCAGAAACTGCGGCACCCAGTGCGGCATTCTGCGGCGCGCGCCCCAGAGGCGGACTAACGGCGATGGAGTATGGCCCTGCGGATCTGGCGGGTTGGGGCGCTCCTGGGGTGGCGGGTCCAACTGCCTATCATAGCTGGTGTCTGGCGAATCGCCGTCTTCGCGCGTCGTAGAATTGTGCGGATCGCGCCTGACGTGGATTATACTGCGACTCATGCAGACCTGCCTTCGCACCCTAACGATACTTTTCGCCGCCGCGGCGCTGCTCGGTGCACGCGCGCGCCAACTGGGCGTTCCATTTGACGGCATTCCCGGGCCGCTGAATGCCATCACGGATGTAGCCGGCCTGGAGGTGGGCCACACGACGCTCATCTCGGGCGATGGCAGCCAGGCGGTGCGTACGGGAGTCACCGCCATCTGGCCGCGCGGCAAGCTATCCTCCGCGCCGGCGTTCGGCGGATGGTTTTCGCTGAACGGCAACGGCGAGATGACCGGCACCACGTGGCTCGAGGAATCCGGCCTGTTGGATGGGCCGGTGATGATCACCAACACGCACAGCGTGGGCACCGTGCGCGATGCGTATATCAAATGGCGGGTGGCGCGTGCGCGCAAAGCCGGCATCGAATTGACCGATGAATGGTCGCTGCCGGTTGTGGCGGAAACCTTCGACGGGTTTCTGAACGACATCAACGGATTCCATGTGCAGGAGACGGATGCGTTCGCCGCGCTGGAGGCGGCCCGGGGAGGCCCGGTCGCCGAGGGCAACGTGGGCGGCGGCACGGGAATGGTGTGCTACGGATTCAAGGGCGGCATCGGCACCAGTTCCCGCAAGGCGGATGCCTACACGGTGGGCGTGCTGGTACAGTGCAACTGCGGACGGCGCGCGCAACTGCGCATCGCGGGCGTGCCGGTGGGCCAGGAGATCACAGGTAATGTTCCTTATGCGAGCGACTTCCGGCATGCCGGCGAGGATGTCGGCTCGATCATTATTGTGGTGGCCACCGACGCGCCGCTGCTGCCGCATCAGATGAAGCGCCTGGCGCGCCGCGCCTCGTTGGGTCTGGCGCGCACCGGATCGAGTTCCGGCAATGGCTCCGGCGACATCTTCATTGCCTTCTCGACGGCCAATCCGGACGCCGGCCGGACCTCCGGCGTCGTGAATCTAAGTATGCTGCCCAATGACGAGATGAATGCGCTGTTCGAAGCCACCGCACAGGCAACTGAGGAGGCTATCGTCAACGCCATGGTCGGCGCCGAGACCATGACCGGCTTCGAGGGGCACACCGTGATCGCATTACCGCATGACCGGCTGAAGGAGGTTTTGAAGAAGTACGGCCGGTGATTCCGCCGTTTCGGGCCGTTGCGTGAAAAGTGCCTCGAGCGCCCAGGCAACCCATCAGCCCGCCCCAATGACATATCGGGTATTCTACGTATAAGGAGCGACTCTGCAAATGGAGGTACAGCTTACATCGGATCAGAAAGCATTCGCGCGCCGCGCCGTTGAATGCGGACGGTTGCACAGCGAGGAGGAGGCCGTGCGGGAGGCCCTTGCATTGTGGGAAGAACGCGAGCGCCGCCGCGTAGCGTTTCTAGCGACTCTCGACGATTCCCGCTCTGCGCTTGCCCGCGGTGAAGGACGCCCCATCACACCGGAATCCATGCGGGAACTTTCCGCTGAAATAAGAGAACGTGGTCGCGCCCGCCTGATTGCCGAATTGAACCAATAAAATGGCGCATCGTGTCGCGCCGCGAGCCGAGGCCGATCTCGATGATATCTGGCTCTATGCTGCCAAGCAAAGCGCCAGCATGGATGTGGCCACCCGCCTGATTGACTAGATTACTGGCCGTTTCCCGTTTCTCGCCAGTTTCCCTTACGTCGGCCGCGCCCGCGATGAAGATTTTGGCGCCGGCTCTCGCAGCTTCGCAGTGGGCGATTACGTCATCGTGTATTGCGTCGAGGGTGCGGACGTTTTCATTCTCAGAGTAGTACACGGCAGCCGCGACCTTGAAGCGCTGTTCGACGACTGACCGTGGTGCCACCCTGCGCCGCCTTACGAACCTCCGAATCCGCACTCCTTCCATCGCGTGCCCCACTCCCACATCCCGAATGTAGCTTGCTTCGGCAGCGTATGGCCCATCTGCCGCGCCAACGTGCAGATCTGGCCGCGGTGGTGCGCATCGTGCGAAATCAGGTAGCTGAACATCCCCACCACGTCCGGACGAAATCCTTTCACCTTGCCGTCTGGGTGGTCGAGCGATTCCTGCAGAAGCCGCGCGCAGCACTTCGCGCTTTCGGCCAAAGCCTGCATGGCTTCCTTCTTCGTCACGGTCGCGGGTTCCAGCTTGCCGGGCAGCGGCTTGCCCTTGGCCGCCGCCACCAGCCACATGTGGCGGACGTTGTGGATGTGCGCGGCGATGGCGGCAATCGAACGGCCTTTGCCGCCGGGCGGTGCGGCGGTCCAGGCGGCATCCGGCAGATTCTCTAAGAGGTATTGGTTGATGCGCTCGTTGACCGCATACGACTCCAGGAGCGCCTGCTTGAGATCGAGCATTCCATTACTTTACCAATGGAAACGGTCATCTGAGACCCCTTGCCGCAGCCGGCTTTCGAGCCGGCTTGGCCGCCTGATAGGCGGCTGCGGGCATGATTGCCCGCCCTCCAAGGCGAAGCGCTTTCGACGTGGCCCCAACAGGTCAAACTGCGCCGACGATTTGGGCGTGGTTGGTCAGTTCACCGATTTCGGGGATGCGGATGGTCACCACGTCGCCCGCCGCCAGCGCCGCGTCCTCCGGCACAATGATGCCGGTGCCGGTGAGCAGCACGGTTCCCGCCGGCGTCGGATTGGCGCGCCGCAGGTATTCGATCAGGGTCTCGAACTTGCGGTGCAGTTTCGCGGTGGACACACTGCCGGAGAAAATCTGCCGGCCCTCGCGCTCGATCGTGCAGGTCATCTCCAGGTTGTAAGGATCGGGCAGATCGTCCGCCGTCACAATCACCGGCCCCAGCGCGCAACAGGCTGTATAGACCTTCGATTGCGGCAGGTAAAGAGCATTTTCGCGCTCGATATCCCATGCCGAGACGTCGTTCGCCAGCGTGTATCCGGCGATGTCGCCTTTGCTGCCGAGCACCAGCGCAAGCTCGGGCTCGGGCGCCGTGAAACGCGAGTCCGCGCGGATGCCGATCGCCTGGCCCGTCCCCACGCAAACGCGCGCCGTCCCCTTGAAGAAAACCTCGGGGCGCGGTTCGCGGTACACATGCGCGTACATGCCTTCGCGGGTGCCATGCTCCGCGTCGCGGAACGACGCGCTAGTCTCGTACGTGCAGCCGCAGGCCCAGACCTCTGCCGGCACGATGGGTATCGCCGGTGTTTGCGGCTGCGCATGATGGCTGGCCAGGCGCGCGGTGGTCTTCGCCAACGAGACTCCCTGCGCTTCCGACCGGCGAATCAGGTCGGCCACCGTGTATCCCGGTACCGCGCGGGCCAAGTCCCCTTCGAATACGGCGGCCAGATAGCCGCCTTCGGCTTTGATTTGTCCAAGACGCATTAGTATTTCAAGTAAACAGTTTTGTAGTCGCTGTAAAAGTCGAGCGCCGCCGGTCCTTGTTCCTTCGGCCCGAAACTGGATTCCTTCGTTCCGCCGAAGGGCAACTGATATTCCACGCCGGCGCTGGGCAGATTGACGGTTAGCAGTCCCGCTTCCATCCGGTAAACGAATTCGAACACGCGTGACAGATTGTTAGTCTGGATCGAAGCGGAAAGCCCAAATGGAATGTCGTTGGCGATACGCATGGCGTCCTCGAAATCGCGCGCCCGCATCACGGCCAGCACGGGTCCGAAGATTTCTTCCCGCGCGATAGTCATCCCCGGCGTCACGTCCGCGAATACCGTAGGCTCCACGTAATAGCCCGCTCCGTAATCCTCGCCGGTGAGCCGCCGGCCGCCAATCCTCGGCTCGCCGGCCTCTCTTCGCCCGATTTCGATGTAGCGCAGCACCGTGTCCAGTTGGGACTGGTCCACGCAGGGGCCGATGTCGGTCGTATTAACCATGCCGTCGCCGATCTTGAGTTTACGTGTCCGCTCCACCACCGCCTCCAGGAAGCGGTCGTAGATGCCATCTTCCACGATAACGCGGCTGGTGGCCGTGCATTTCTGGCCGGTGGAGAAGAACGCGGCATTCACGGTGTTCTCGACCGCGGCGTTGAAGTCGGCGTCGGCCAGCACAATGGTGGGATTCTTGCCGCCCATTTCGAGTTGGATGCGCAAGCGCCGTTTGGAGGCTTCGCCGTGCAGCCAGTTGCCGATCTGGCAGGAGCCCGTGAACGAGATGGCCTTGACCGGCGGGGCATCCACCAGGGCCTGCCCCAGTTCTCCGCCGGGTCCCGCCACGAAATTGACCACGCCCTTCGGCAAACCGGCTTCCTCCAGCGCTTTTACCAGGCGCCAGGCGCTCAGCGGCGCCGCGCTGGCAGGCTTCAGGACCACGGTGTTGCCGCAGATGAGCGCGGGCGCCAGCTTCCATGCGGGGATCGCACTGGGAAAATTCCACGGTGTGATCAGGCCCACCACCCCGATCGGTTTGCGAATGGCGAACATGTGTACGCGATCCCGCTCGGAAGGCACCAGCAGACCTTCCAGGCGCGATCCCTCGCCGCCGAAATACCGGAAGATGTTGATGGCGCGGCGGACTTCGCCTTTGGCCTCGCCCACGGTCTTGCCCTCTTCGCGGGTCATATCCTCCGCGACCGCCTGTAACCGCGCTTCCAGGAGTTCCGCGGCTTTGTAAAGGATCGCGCCGCGCGCCGGGGCATTCAGATTGGCCCAGGCGGGCAATGCGCGCGCGGCTGCCGCGGCGGCTTCCGCGATATCGCCCGCCGTGCCCTTCACGAACAGACCCACAACCTGGTCCGTCCGGGCCGGGTTCCGGTTTTCAAAATGCGAGCCGCTATCGGTCCACTGCCCGTCGATGTAGTTGGGAAAAACGGGGATATCCATCATGGTGTCGAAAGTCAGATTGCAGGCGTTTGGAAATATGCGTCGATCTTGTCCAGGCGCGTCAGCGAAGACACAACGTTATTCGGAAATAAATCCAGGCGCGCGTTATAGTGTTCCACGGCTTCGTTGTATTTACGGCGGGCCACCGCGATCTGGTATTCGGCGCTCTTCAGCGCTTCCAGCAGATCGCCGTATCGCTTGCTGCCCTCTAGCTTGCGATAGTTTTCCACCTGCAGCATCAGGCGTGCCAGGGATTCGTCCAGTTGTGCGTTCGCCTGAATCTTTTCCTGCTGTGTATGTGCGGCCACCAGTACATTGCGCGCATCGTTCACCCCCAGGATGGTGGCGGCTTCCACGGGCGCCTCCGCCTGCACTAAACTCGTCAATTCCGGCACGATGCCGGCGCGATGCTCCAGGGCGGCATCCACCTGCGCCCAGTCGGCATCGATCGCGTGGCGCTCCGAGACCAGATCCTTGCGGATGCTCAGGCACCGCGCGCCAAAAACCAGGGCCGCGGCCACCACAGCCAGCACCAGAAATTTCATAGCTCAGCACACCAGGTCTTCGCGGCCGATCTTGAAACCATCCAGATTGCCCAAGATGGTGAGGGCAATCTGTTTTGGATCGAAGAACGCCTGCGCGATGCGCTGCACGTCGGCGGCGCTCACCTGTTCGATGCTTTCCACCAGCTCGTCCAGGGTAAAGAACCGGCCGAAATACATCTCCTGTCGCGCCAGGTTCGACATGCGGCTGGAAGTCGATTCCAAACTCAGCATCAGGGAGCCCTTTAAGTGGTCCTTGGCGCGGCGCAATTCTTCGTCGCTGACGCCGTCTTCCTTGAGCTCCCTGAATTCCTTGACAATGGATTCCACCACCTTGCCCGCCGATTCGATGGATGTGCCCGCGTAGATCGACAGGCAGCCCGTGTCGCGGTAAGGACTCAGCTCCGAAAAGACCGCATAAGCCAGGCCCTGCCGCTCGCGGATATTCTGAAAAAGACGCGAGCTCATGCCGCCGCCCAGCAGCGTATTCAGCACATAACAGGCAAAGCGCTCCTCGTGCGGCAGCGGGTATGAAGGCACACCCAGGCACAGGTGGACCTGCTCCAGAGATTTCTTGTTGCGCAGGGCGATGCGCGCGTGCGTGGCCGGAGCCTGGTCGGCGGGCGCCGATCCGTTGGGCGGCAGCGATGCGAAATGCTGGCTCACCAGCTTGACCAGCGCTTCGTGCGTCAGGTTTCCGGCCGCCGTGATCAGCAGGTTGGCCGGCGCATACACGGCCCGGTAATAATCGCCGATAGTCTGGCTGTTGAACCGCTTCACCGTCTCCCGCGTGCCCAGGATGGGTTTGCCCAGCGGATGGTCTTTCCAGAAGTTCGAGGAGAAGATTTCGTGGACCAGGTAGTCCGGGCTGTCTTCCTCCATCTTGATTTCTTCCAGAATGACGCCCTTTTCCTTGTCGATGTCCTCGTCCCGGAAGAGCGGATGCAGCACCAGGTCGGAAAGCACGTCGAAGGCTAGAGGCAGATGCTGGTCGAGCACTTTTGTGTTGAAACAGACCAGTTCCTTGGCCGTGAAAGCGTCCAGGTTGCCGCCCACCGAATCCACCGATCGCGCGATATCTTCCGCGGAGCGGCTGGTGGTGCCCTTGAAGAGCATATGCTCAATGAAGTGCGAGAGGCCGTTCTGCTCTGAGTTTTCGCGGCGTGAGCCGGTGCCGATCCAGATGCCCACAGAGATGGAGCGCACGTGCGGCATCGCCTCCGTGATCACCCGCACCCCATTGGGGAGTCTGGTCATTTCGATGTCGCGCACGGGGGTTACGGTGGTGGCCATAATGGACGGGGCTTACCGGTTGCTGCTCCTTCTATTTAGGATACATCCTGTGGCCCTGGCCGTGGCGCGGGTAGTCTTGGAGGGCGGGCAATCCTGCCCGCAGCCGGCTTTCAGCCGGCTAGCCGCCTGAAAAGGCGGCTGCGGCCAGGATTGGCCGCCCCACATCTGGTTTTTCAAGTCCCGCTCTTTGCGCTACGCTAGAAAAACATGCAAGGAGGGATATGGCGTTCCTTACCCGCTTTCGATCCTGGTTGCAACCGGATCTGTTCGGATCGTGCCTGCGCGACATCGACTACGGTCTGCGCATGCTGCGTAGGAATCCCGGCTTCGCGGCACTGGCCGTTCTGACGCTGGGCTTGGGCATCGGCGCAGCCACGGCCGTCTTCACCTTGGTAAACGCGGTCCTCTTGCGCGCGCTGCCTTACCGCGATCCCCAGCAATTGGTCTTTCTGTGGCAGCCCAATCCGCACTTCCCGGGTGTGCCGCTCGAAGCTTTTGGCCCCTTCAACGCGGACTTCTACGCCTGGCAACAACAAAGCCGCTCGTTTGCGCACCTGGCCCTATTTACCAACGACAGGATGAATCTTTCCGCGAATGGCAGCGCCGTGCGCATCGACGGCTCTCGGGTTACGGGAGAGTTCTTTCAGCTTCTGGGGACCGCGCCCGAACTAGGCCGCACCGTGGGCGCCGATGACGACCAGCCCGGAAAAGGGCAGGTTGCCGTAATCAGCCACAGGCTGTGGCAGGCACGCTTCGGTTTCGCGCGGGATGTGCTGGGCAAGGAACTGCTGCTCGACGCCCGGCCCTACCGCGTCGTGGGCGTGATGCCCGCTGGCTTTGCCTTTCCCCACGGGACGGAGAGCCTGGATACGGTCGGCAAGGCTACCGATGTCTGGGTGCCCTGGGCCATGACGGCAAAACAGAAGTCGTCCTGGGAAGAAGGTTCCGGCAACGCCATCGGACGCATCCGGCCCGGCGTCTCGCTGCGCCAGGCCCAAGCCGAGATGAGCGCGATCGTGGCCCGCCTCGACCCGCTCCGCTTGCCGCCGTTTCGGGGCGCGGAGGCCGTCGTGCGGCCGTTCGACGTCTCCATCGCCGGATCGTCGCGCCGCGCCCTGCTGATTTTTCTGGGCGCCGTAGTGCTGGTCTTGCTGATCGCCTGCAGCAATGTGGCCAGCCTGGTCCTGGCGCGGGCGAATGGCAGAACTCTCGAAATCGGCCTGCGTACCGCGCTGGGCGCTTCCCGGCTGCGCCTGATCCGTCAACTGCTGGCCGAATCGATGTGCCTGTCCGCGGCCGGAGGGATTCTGGGTGTGCTGGCGGCTTCGGTTGCCATCCGGATTCTGACGCGCCTGAATCCGGCTGGAATCCCGCGCCTGGACGAAGTTTCGATTGACTGGCGAGTCCTGCTGTTCAGCATCTCGGTGTCCGTGGCGGCGGCCGGCTTATGCGGAGTGTTCCCTGCGCTGTCCGCGTCGCGATCCGATCTGAACGAGGTGCTGAAGAGCTCGGGCAATCGCACCGTGAAAGGCCCCGCCGGCCGGCTGCATCGCGCATTCATGGTTGCCGAAGTCGCGCTCACCTTCATCCTGCTGGCCGGATCTGGGTTGCTGATTCGTAGCTTTCTCCGCTTGCAATCCGTGGACAAAGGCTTTGCCCCGTCCTCTACGCTGACGATGAGCATTCAACTCGACGCCCGCTACAACCAACGCGAACGGCATAATGCCTTCTTTCGCGACTTGATCGGCCGGGCCAACGCCTTGCCCGGGGTGGAAGCGGCCGCGGCCATCAACTACCTGCCTCTCGGCGGCGGCGAATCGGTGGGCACCGGACTGCAGGTGGAAGGCCGCCCCTTCGATGAAAAGATATTATTTGAAGACCGCTCCATCACGCCGCGCTACTTTGCGGTCATGCGCATCCCGTTACTGAGCGGCAGGACCTTCACCGATGGCGATGTAGCCGGCAGTCTTCCGGTGGCCATTGTGAACCACAGCTTTGCCAGGAGGTTTTTCCCCTGGCAGGATCCAGTTGGAAAGCGGTGCCACTTCGGCGACACATGGTGGACCCTCGTCGGCGTGGCCGGCGACGTGCGCCACACCAGCCTGGAAGCCGCGCCGCCGCTCCAGATCTATAGACCCATGTGGCAATCCGGCTCCAACTCCACCTCTGTGGCCGTGCGCAGCAGACTCGCCGCGGATAGCCTGGCTTCCAGCATGCGCGCATTGGTGCGAGAGCTCGATCCGGCGGTAGCGGTGGATGGCGTGCGCACCATGAGCCAGTTGGTTTCCGAATCCACCGCCGAGCGGCGTTTTCAAACACTCCTTCTGACTGCCTTCGGGGGCATCGCTCTATTGCTGTCGCTGGTGGGATTGTACGGCCTGATGACTTACTCGGTCGCGCAAAGAACCGCCGAGATCGGCATCCGCATGGCTTTGGGGGCGCAGCGCAGCCGGGTCATGCGCATGATTCTACAGCAGGGCGCCGCCCTGGCCATCGCCGGCATTGCGCTGGGATTCGCGGGCGCGTGGATCCTGACGCGTTGGATGGCGAGTCTGCTGTTTGAAGTCCAGCCGGACGACGCGGCCACCTTCGGCGTCGTTGCGATCCTGTTTTGTGCCATCGCGCTGGCCGCGTGCTATGTGCCGGCACGGCGCGCCACCCGCGTCGATCCTATGATTGCGCTGCGCTATGAGTGAGGAAAGCGCATGATCTCGCGCTGCTCCGGGGTGAGCGATCGCCATACCGCGGCTGGAATGGTGTTGACGTCGCGGCTGTCATCGGCATACCAGCGCCGCACGTAGCGGATCGTAAGCAGCGCGCGCGGCGTCCCGGTCAGGTTGGGAGTGCCGCGGTGTACCGCCCAGGGATGCCGGATTAGCACATCGCCCAGTTGCAAATTGATCGGCTGCCACCCGATCTCTCCCTCCTCCACGGCCCGCAAGGCTTCGTCCCTTTTCATTCTGTGCGTTCCGGCCGCAATCTCGATGGGACCATTTTCCGGTGCGATGTCGATTAGGCCAAAGCTGACCACCATCATATAAATGGGTAGCGCCATCTCCGGAGCCTCCGCGAAAAGAGGGTACCGGTAATCGACATGCGGCTGCTGGTGCGTCGACCCCAGCACCGGCGTGTCGCAACCCCATTGATCCGCCACGATCCTTTTGCCCATTACGCCGCGGGCGATCTCCAGTATCCCGGCATCGAAGAAGAACTCCGGCGCAAAGCAGGGCGGTGCGAAAGGCATTGGAAGAAAGTGCCGGTGTTCGCCGCGGTTTGGCTTGTCCCGGTTTTTTTCCAGATAGTCCAGCAGCAGCGGCCAAAAGGCTTCCCGGCAATTCTCGATTGGAGGCTTGGCTAAATGCCCTCTGAGCACGCAGAAGCCCTGTTCTGCGAGTTCCCGGGTGGCGTCGCGCATTTTGCACCCAATGAGGTCATCCCTCCGTAATCGAGCGGACCCATGCCTCAAACCGATCCGCCATCTGGACAAACGAGAATTCCATGGCGCGCGCGGCAGCCATGCGGCGGTCCAGCTTGACGGCCTCCCGCACGCCCGCGATCAGCCCGGCTACGCCGGATTCGTATGGGACGAGAATGCCGTTCCGGCCGTGCTCGACGATCTCCGCCGGGCCGCCTCTGTCGTACGCGACCACGGGCGTGCCGCACGCCAATGATTCGACGACGGTGTTGCCGAAAGCCTCGATCCAGTGCGGTGTCACCAGTGCGGCGCGCGCATTCCCGTAACGCTTCTGCAACTCCGCCGGCGGCAGAAATCCGTGATAAACCACGTGTGCTCCGGCATCCTGGATCAGCGCCTGCCAATACGCTTCGTCCTGGACTTTGCCGCAAACATCCAGCGGCATGTCCAGCGCGCGCGCCACCGCAATGGCATCCTCCAGACCCTTCTCGCGCGAGATACGTCCCGCCCAGCAGAGCCGGTCGCAGGGCTGCGCCTGGTATTTAAAGACCGCTGTGTCCACGCCCCCATAGAGCAAATGTACCCGCTCCGCCTGCAGGAACGGATAGGTCCGCACCTGCGTGCCGGTATACATGGCCAGCCTCAGCCCGCCCTCCCGCCAGCGCCGTTCGATGATGCCGTCCACCTCGTCGATGGCGGAAGCGATCGTGATCCAATGCGCCAACGGTGTGGTGAACCAGGGCGTCAGGTAAAACGGCAGCCAATCGTAGCTCATGCCGATGACGATGTCGTAATGGCTCTGCAGGCGCTGTGCCTGGTCCCACATGTTTTCCAGCACGCCGCGCGTGTTCACTATGGTGCGTGCGGCGCGGTCGGCACGCGTGGCGCTGGCGCTCATCTCGCCCGCCACGGGATAGAGTTTGACATCCGCGGCAGGCGCCGCGCTCCCGGCCGGCGCGATAATCCCGATCTGGTGCCCGCGCGCCGCAAGGATCGGGGACAGGTTCAGCAGGTGAGTTTCGACGCCGCCGGCTTCCCCCGATCCCAGGGGGCCCACGGGAGGCGTGACGATGAGAATGCGGAAGCGCAAATGTTTTATACGCCGTGAAACAGCGGCGAGACCCCTTCGAGGCACCGTCGAAAACTCACCGTGGGGCGGGCAATCATGCCCGCAGCCGCCTTTTCAGGCGGCTAGGCCGGCTGCGGCCAAGATTGGCCGCCCCACTACTCTTGGTTTCGTCATCTTTGCGGACCGCTGCCGGCCTTCTCTTACTGTACAGCCGTCACGATCAGCGTGGCGTCGTCCTGGAACGCACCGCCACTGTGTTCCATGATCGCAGCCATCACCCGCTTTTGCATGGCCTCCGCATCGAGCGCGCGGTTCGCGCGCAGCACATCGATGAGCCGCTCCTCGCCGAACTCTTCATTATCCGCGTTGGCGATTTCGGTGATCCCGTCGGTGAACAGCACCAACCGGTCGCCCGGCTCCAGTTCCACGTGCCCCTCTTCGTACGGCCAGTCGGGGAACACGCCCAGCACCACGCCGCCATGATTCACGCGCAGGCATTCGCCGTCCTGCCGCACCAGGATCGGTTCGCAATGTCCGGCGTTGGTGTAGGTGAAGCGCCGCCGCGCGCTGTCCAGCACCCCGTAGAAAAATGTGATGAACTTGCCGCTGCCCAGGTTGGCGGCCACAATCCGGTTGATGCGCGCGCAAAGGTCGCTGGTCGAAAGCATGTCCCCCGCCAGCGCGTGTACCGCCGCCTGCACATTGGACATCAACAGCGCGGCGGGCACGCCCTTGCCGATCACATCCGCGACGCAGAGCGCCATGTGGGTGGCATCCAGCCGCAGCAGGTCCAGATAATCGCCGCTCACCGCCCCGGCCGGCCGCCATGCAGCCGAGATTTCGTAGCCGGGAAAATGCGGGATCGATTGCGGCAAAAGACCCCGCTGCGTGGCGCTGGCTGCCTCGATTTCGCCCGATTCGCGGGATGCCCCGTTGCGCCGCTCGTTGCGCGCTTCCACTTGGGTCCGCAGCGTCAGGAGCAGTTTCGAATTGTCCCAGGGCTTCTCTACGAAATCTGCGGCCCCACGCTGCATGGCTTCCACGGCCAGCTTGATGCTGCCCCAAGCCGTCATCACGATCACCGGCAGGGTGCGGTCGAGTTTCTGCACTTGCGCCAGCAGATCCAGGCCTTCCTGGCCGGAAGTCGTGTCCAGGGCGTAGTTCAGGTCCATCAGCAGGACATCGTATTCGCGGTTGTGCAATTGGTCCAGCACGGCTTTCGGCGAGTTGACCGTTTCGATCTGATAACCTTCCCGCTTCAGCAGGAGGCGCAACGCTTCCAGAACATCCGGCTGGTCGTCGGCGATTAATGTTCGGGGTGCGCTTGATTCGGGCCGCAGCATGACTTGCCTCTCAGGTATGACGGTATCCCCATAGAACAGTTAGCGTGCCAATGCATCCGCGGCGCTAAAGCCTTTCCTGTCAAATAAATAGTAACTCGTGGTCCGCTTGTCGCGTCCCGCCCGCGCGACACGTCGTCCCACAACCAGACACTTCGAGTGGGGCGGGCTTCCAGGCCTGCAAGCGGGTCTCCAGACCCGCTTTGCGCCACAAACGCTATGATGGAAAATGCCTAGCGCAATCATCATCGGTGGCGGATTGGCCGGCCTTTCCGCCGCGGCCGCCTTGGGCAGCGCCGGGTTCCGCGTCGAGATATTTGAAGCCCGCCCGTTTCTGGGCGGCCGCGCTACCTCGTTTCCGCTCTCGCCATCCGACGACGCGCCCGTCCTGATCGACAACTGCCAACACGTCCTGTTGCGATGTTGCGTCAACCTGCTGGATTTCTATACACGGCTGGGCGTGCGCGACCGCATTCGCTTTTATCGCGAGTTTTACTTCATCGAGCCCGGAGGCCGCATCTCTACTCTGCGCCGGGGCGCGCTGCCCGCTCCCCTGCATTTCACCGGATCGTTCCTGCGGCTGCGGTTCCTCAACACCGCCGACAAGCTGGCCATCGCGCGCGGATTGCTGGCCCTGCGGCGCGAGCGTACTCGCCGCCAGGATCTGGACCGCATCACCATGCTCGAATGGCTGCGCGAAAAGCGGCAGACCCCGGGCGCCATCGACCGCTTCTGGCGTCAGGTCCTGGTCAGCGCCATCAACGAAGATATCGACCGCCTCGCCGCGCGCCACGGATTTCAGGTTTTCTGGCTGGGCTTCCTGGCAAGCGCCACGGGATACGAGATGGGCGTGCCCGCCATCCCGCTCGGGGAACTCTATCGCCCCGAACTTTGGCAAGCGGCCGGGGATGTCTCGCTGCGCCTGCGCGCACCCGTTGAGCGCATCGATCCGGAGGGCGTCACCGCCGCGGGAGAGCGTCACTCGGCCGATTACTATATCTGCGCGCTGCCTTTTGAGCGCCTCCCGGCTCTGGGCCTGCCCGCGCCTCCGTTCGAGCATTCCCCGATTACCGGCATTCACCTCTGGTTCGATCGTCCGGTGACGGATCTGCCCCACGCCACCCTGCTCGACCGCACCGTGCAATGGATGTTCAACAAGTCCGAAGGCCGCTATCTGCAGCTTGTGGTGAGCGCGTCGCGCAGCCTGGCCGCCGCCAGCCGTGCCGATATTATCGCGCTGGCCGTCCGCGAGTTGGGCGAATTCTTTCCGCGCGCGCTCGCCGCCCGCCTAGAAAAGGCGCACGTCATCAAAGAGCTGCGCGCCACGTTCTCCGCCGCGCCCGGAACCGAGCCGTTGCGGCCGCCGGCGGAGACCAGCCGCCCGGATCTGTTTCTGGCCGGCGACTGGACGCGCTCAGGTTGGCCCGCCACCATGGAGGGCGCCGTCCGCAGCGGATATCTGGCTGCCGAGGCCGTCGCGCGCGCGAGCGGGATGCCCGCCCGCTTCCTGCTACCCGATATCGCCTGAAGCCGCAACTCACAGCCATGTCATAATCGAGAAATGCGTTCCCGTTTTGCGCTTCTGGCCGCGTTCCTGCTCTGCGCGCTCGCGGTCCGCGCCAAGTCACCCACGGCTAAAGTAGATGTGCATGTCACAACCCTCGACGGCGCTCCCATCGAGCACGCCGAGGTGACCGTAAAGGTGATGAAAGGCGATAAAACCAGCACACGGTGGAAGGTGCGCACTACGGCGGATGGCACCGCGCAGCCGCCTCCCGAAGTGGTAGTGCCTCAGGGCCCCATCATCGTCGAAGTGCGGGCCGAGGGTTATGCGTCGTTCAGCCAAACGTTCCAGGTAAATGAACCGCAGAAGACCCTCGACGTCAAGTTGGGTTCGGGCATGACCAATCTGACCGTGCATGTAACCACTATGGGCGGCCGCCCGCTGGATCACGCCGACGTGGTCGTCAAATTCGTGAAGGGCCGCTCCATCATCGAGTTAGGGCGGAAGCTGCGCACCAGTTGGGAGATGCGTACGAATCAGGAGGGCATTGCCAAAGTGCCTGAACTCCCGCAGGGCACCGTTCTCATCCAGGTGATCGCCAAGGGTTACCAGACTTTCGGCCAGACCTACGATGTGGATCAAACCGGGAAAACCATTGAAGTGAAGCTGAACTCGCCGCAGGAACAGTATTCGGCGCATTGACGCAATCCGTGCCGCGATCTGCCGATAAGGAAGACGGGAGGCGCAGTGATGGCCAGTTCCATAAGTCCTCTGAGTTATTTGGATGGAAGCTCCTACCAGAGCTTAAATCCGGCTTCGTCTTCGGCCACAGCGGCCGGCGCCAGTTCGCCGGTCAGCGCAACCGCGGAATTACAGGCGATCCAGAAGCAGGGCAACATGCAAGCGTTTTTCAACGATTCCATGGCGGTCGCCCTGTTGCAGCCGGCCAACGGCATCTCTAGCGGGATGTCGTCTAATACCCTGATCGACAATATGCTGCAGCAGGTGCTGGGAGCTTACCAGAACCAGACGTCGGCGTTGACCTCGAACACCGCCGGGATATCCGCGTCCGGCTAACCCAGTACTTCCTTCGCCGCGGCTACCACCGTGGCGGGCAGGAATCCGAATTTCTTCTGTACTTCTTTCAAGGGCGCCGACGCGCCGAACGTGTGCATGCCGATCATCTTCCCGCGCGGACCGACGTAGCGATCCCACCCCAGCACCGAAGCCTGCTCCACCGACACCCGCGCCGTCACCGCCGCCGGCAGTACCGTCTCCCGATATTCCGGCGTCTGCCGCTCGAACAATTCCCAACTCGGCATGCTCACTACCCGCGCCTTCACGCCTTCCGTCGCCAGTTGCTCGTAAGCCTGTACGCACAGGCTCACTTCGCTTCCCGTGGCTAGCAGTATGACGTCCGGCTTGCCGTCCGGCGCATCCGCCAGAATATAGGCGCCCATTTCCACGCCGGATGCGGCCGCGTATTTCGTGCGGTCCAGCGTAGGTAGTGCCTGCCGCGTCAGGATCAGCGCGACTGGCTGATGCCGCTGCTTCATCGTGTATCGCCAGCACTCCACCACTTCATTGGCATCCGCCGGACGCAGCGTCACCAGGCCGGGCACCGCTCGCAGCGAGGCCAGTTGCTCGATCGGCTGGTGTGTCGGGCCATCTTCCCCGACGCCGATCGAATCGTGAGTGAAAATGTGGATCACGGGTATGTCCATGATGGCCGCCAGCCGGATCGGCGGCTTCATATAATCGCTGAAAATCAGGAAAGTGGAGCCATAAGCCCGGATCTTCGAAAGGGACAGCCCGTTCACGATGGCGCCCATGGCGTGCTCGCGGATGCCGAAGTGCATATTGCGTCCGCCGCGGTCGTCGGCCTCGAAATCGCCCGCTCCTTCAAAGGTGAGACGCGTCTTGGTGGACGGGAACAGGTCCGCCGCGCCGCCCATCAGCCACGGAATGTTCCATGCGAGCTTGTTCAGCACTCTGCCCGACGAATCGCGCGTGGCCAGGCCCTTCGCGTCCGCAGGAAACGTGGGCAGGTCCGTGTCCCAGCCTTCCGGAAGCTGGCGATGCAGCATGCGGTCGAGCTGATCGGCGAGGTCCGCGTGTTCCACTTTGTATTCCTCGAAACGCGCCCGCCAGGCGTCCCGCAACTGTTGGCCGCGATCGCCCATTCCCGCCCGGAAATGCTCCCGCACTCCTTCCGGGACCAGGAATTTGGCATCTTCGGGCCAGCCATAAGCGCGCTTGGCCAGGCGCACTTCTTCTTCGCCCAAAGGTTCGCCGTGCGCCCCGCTGGTATCCTGCTTGTGCGGCGCCCCGTAGGCGATGTGGCTGTCCACGATGATCAGCGTGGGCCGGTCGGTGGTGCTCTTGAACACGTGCAGCGCGCGCTCCAGCATCTCCAGATCGTTGGCGTCGCTCACCCGCGTCACGTTCCAGCCATAGCCGATAAAACGCGTGGCTACGTCTTCGCTGAATGCCAGCGCCGTATGCCCTTCGATGGTGATCTTGTTGTTGTCGTAAATCCAGCAGAGATTGGAGAGCCGGTGGTGGCCCGCCAGGGAAGCGGATTCCCCGCTGATGCCCTCCATCATGTCCCCGTCGCCGCAAATCGCGTAGACATCGTAGTCGAACATGTCGAAGCCCGGACGATTGAAATGCTTCGCCAGCCACCAGCGCGCCATTGCCATGCCAACGCTATTGCCGACGCCCTGGCCCAGCGGACCGGTGGTCGTCTCCACGCCCGAGGTCCAGCGATATTCCGGGTGGCCCGGACAGGCGCTGTCGAGCTGCCGGAAGCGCTTGATATCTTCCAGCTTCACGGCCAGTTCCCCCAGCGTCTCGTATTGCGGGTTCACCGCCTTCACGCCGCAAAGATGCAGCAGCGAATAAAGCAGCATCGACGCGTGTCCATTCGACAGTACGAAGCGATCGCGGTCGGGCCAGAGCGGATCTTCCGGATCGAAGCGCAGGAAATGCTGCCACACCGTGTAGGCCACCGGAGCCAGAGCCATCGGCGCACCCGGATGTCCGGAATTGGCCTGCTGTACCGCGTCCATTGCGAGCGTGCGAATGGTGTTGATCGAAAGCTGGTCGAGTTGCTCGTTAGTCATGACTTTTTATGATACCCTGCCCGGCAGGCGGGCTGCCGTGGCGCGTTTGCCTCCTCTTACAATGGCCCCAAACCCGCATTGATGGTGAACACCACGCCGCCGCCCGTGCCTTTGTCCGGCGTTCCACCATCTCGTGCGCTGCCCGCGATTTCCCCGTTCATCAGTTGGATCAGCGGAGCCGCCGGCTCCCTCCCGTCCGCGCCGTTGAAAAGGTAAGTGGCAAGCAAAGCCCCTTGCGAGGACAACGTGTAGACCGCGCCATTGAAGAGTCTTCCCGTGCCGGCGCTGGGCAGCCACAGGTTCCCGTCGGTGGCGAAAATGGGTGTGCCGGCGCCCCATTCAGTAAAGCATATACCCGACTCCTGAAACCCGCCGCCATCCAGACCGACGTGGTACAGCTCCGAACCGCAAGATCCCACCACGGCGCCGTAAAGCTGCCCGGAGCTCTCGGCCAGCCCCGTCAACGGGAGATCCGGAAAACTCATCAGGACGCTATACTGCCCGCTGGACGCCACGCGGAAAAGGTAACCCGCGGTCGTGCCGACGGCGCATCCGGCGCCCGTTACCGCCCCACAATCCACGCCGTAAAAGTTTCCATCCGAGGCCTGCATCAATCCGTGCGGCAAGGCGCCGTCCACCGCGGCATTGAATGCGTGCAGCAGGGTGAACGCGTGCGTGGCGGGCGCATAGCGAAATACGGTGCCGCAGCCCGTTCCCAGGCAGGAACTGGAAAAAATGCCGCCCGCATAGGTCGTGCCGTAGAGATTTCCGTCCGTCCCCTGGATCAGCCCGTTCGGCTCCTGGCCGTCGGCGCACCCGGGTGAGTCGCAGAAGTTATGCAGAACCGTGAAGTGCGCGCCGGCGATACTCATGCGGTACAGCACCCCGCCATTGTAAGCCCCTCCCTCGAACGTGGTGCCGTACAAGTTGCCGTCCTGCCCGATCAACAGGCTGCCGCCGGGTTGGCTTCCTTGCGTATAGACCCCCTGCGTTGCCGTGAATATGTGGAGCAGCGTGAACTTGCCCCCGGCCAGACTGTAAATAGTCCCGCCGTTCACCGGGAAAACATCTCCGCCGGTGCCTTTGCCGCTGGCGTTTGCGGCGCCGTAAAGCGTCCCGTCCGCGGCCTGCAATAAGGCTTGGGGTCCGCTGCCGATCGCGCAGGCGGCATTGCCGCTCGCCAGGTAGGTGCAGGGAAACGCAAAGAGCTGCGCCAGTTGCCCGTACGATGCGCCCGCCCCGGCCGCCAGCCAAAGCCACGCCAATAAGATGATCCGCAACTTGCCTCGCATATCGGCTCCTCTGCCGGAAGTGTACCACCGATTTCCCGAAGCGCACCCGTGGCGCACGCTGAAAACGTGCGCTACTTCTCAGCGGTAACGGCGCGTCGTGTACGATGGTATTATCCCTGCAAAATGGACTCGCACAACGTTGATTTAAAGCAGACCGTCAATCTGCCCCGTACCGGCTTCTCCATGAAGGCCAACCTCGCCCAGGCCGAGCCGAAGATGCTCGACCGCTGGCGCGCCGAGGACATCTACGCCCAGATCCGCCGCGCACGTTCCGGCCGCCCTACTTACATCCTGCACGATGGCCCGCCTTACGCCAACGGCCGCATCCACCTCGGAACGGCCTTCAACAAAATTCTCAAGGACTTCATCGTCAAGTCCAAAACCATGGCGGGTTTCGATGCCCCCTACGTCCCGGGCTGGGACTGCCACGGCCTGCCCATCGAAATCAAGGTGGATAGCGAACTCGGCGCGCGCAAGGCCACCATGACCCCGGCCGAGATCCGCGCCGAATGCCGCAAATACGCCGAAAAGTACGTCGATCTGCAGCGCACGGACTTCATACGTCTCGGCGTCTTCGGCCGCTGGGACGACCCCTACCTCACCATGAGCGCGCATTATCAGTCTGTAATCGCCGCGGCGTTCGTGGATTTCCTCGATCGGGGATACGTCTACAAGGGACTGAAACCGGTGCACTGGTGCATGCGCGACCGCACCGCTTTGGCGGAAGCCGAAGTCGAATACGCCGATCATTCGAGCCCCTCCATCTGGGTGCGCTTCGCCCTCACATCCGATCCCGCCCGCATCGATTCCGCGCTCGCCGGACGCCACGTCTACGGGCTCATCTGGACCACCACGCCCTGGACCATCCCGGCTAACATGGCCATCGCGTTTCATCCCAAATACGAGTACGTGGCCGTCGCCGTGCCGGGCGAGACCACTCCGCCGGCCGACCCTGTCTACATCGTGGCTGCCGATCTGCTCAACGTCACCGCCGAAAAATGCGGTTGGACCGATTACCAGATCCTGGCCCGCTTCCCCGGTGCGCGCCTCGAACGCGCGATCTTCCATCACCCGTTTCTGCGCCGTGATTCGCTCGGCATCCTGGCTGAACACGTCACGCTCGAACAAGGCACCGGAGCTGTCCACACCGCCCCGGGACACGGCCAGGAGGACTACGTCGTCGGCCGCCAGTATGGTATCGAAACTTATTGCCCCGTGGATGCCGGGGGCCGCTTCTACCACGCCGAAGGAGCCCCCGGCCGCCTCCCCGAAGAGATCATCGGCAAAACCGTCTGGGAAGCCAATCCCATCGTCATGGGGATCTTGCGCGGGCATCACGCGTTGCTCGCCACGGAAAAGATCGAACACAGCTATCCGCATTGCTGGCGCTGCCACAAGCCCACCATCTTCCGCGCCACCGAACAGTGGTTCATCGGCATGGACCGCAACGATTTCCGCCAGCATGCGTTGGAGGCCGTTCGCCAGGTCCGCTGGATGCCCGAATGGGGCCAGGAGCGCATCTCCAATATGATCGCCATCCGCCCGGATTGGTGCATCTCGCGCCAGCGCGTGTGGGGCGTGCCCATCATCGTTTTCTATTGCGACCGTTGCCGCGAGCCGCTCACCGATCGCAAAATCCTCGACGGCATCGTGCGCCTGTTCGCCGAGCATACCGCGGACGTCTGGTATCAGCGCACCGCGGCCGAATTGCTGCCTCCCGATATCGCCTGCGCCAAATGCGGAGGCCACGAATTCAGCAAGGAGAGCGACATCCTGGATGTCTGGTTCGATTCCGGCTCCAGCCACCTGGCTGTGCTCACGCCGGCGAACGATTTAACCTGGCCCGCCGATCTCTACATGGAAGGCGGCGATCAGTATCGCGGCTGGTTCCACAGCTCGCTCCTGGTGGGGGTGGGACTCAAGGGCGGCTCGCCCTATCGCGCCTGCGCCCTGAACGGCTGGGTCCTCGATGGCGAGGGCCGCGCCATGCACAAATCCCTCGGCAACTCCATTGAACCCGAAGAGATCATCAAGCATCATGGCGCGGATCTCGTGCGCCTGTGGTCGGCTTCGGTCGAGTTCCACGAAGATGTGCGCGTATCCGAGACCATCCTCACCCGCTTGCAGGAGGCCTACCGCAAGCTGCGCAATACGTTCCGCTATTTCCTGGGCAACCTTTCGGGCTTCGACCCGCGCACGGATGCCGTGCCGGTGGACGAAATGCTGGAGCTGGACCAGTGGATCCTGCTGCGGGCCGAAGCGCTGGTCTCCAATTGCCGCGCGTGGTATGACGAGCTCGCCTTCCACAAGGTCTACCGCGCCCTTTACGATTTTGCCACGGTGGATCTCAGCGCCCTGTATTTCGACGTATTGAAAGACCGGCTGTACACCGCCGCCGCCAAATCGCACGCGCGCCGCAGCGCCCAAACGGCCCTCTACCGCCTCGAATACGCGCTGGTCCGGTTGATCGCGCCCATTTTGACCTTCACCGCCGAGGAGATCTGGACTCACATGGGGCAGCCGGAGAGCGTCCATCTGGAGCTTTTCCCGGAGCCCGCCGAATTGACCGCGGACCTGTCCGATGCGCATAGGAAACGATCCGGCAACTGGGACCGTCTCATGAAAGTGAGGGAAGACGTGCTCAAGAGCCTCGAGCAGGCCCGCCAGGAAAAATTCATCGGCGCGCCCCTCGAGGCCAGAGTACGCTTGACGGCCAACCAGGATATCTACCCGCTCCTCGAAGAATATGCGGCGGAACTGCCCGCGCTCTTCATCGTTTCGCAAGTGAGTGTGAACCGGGCTTCGGCGTGCGAGGGCCTTTCGCCGGAAATCGCCGTCAAGATCGAACGTGCTGACGGCATCAAGTGCGAACGCTGCTGGAAATACACCACCGATACCGGCGCGGACGCCCGCTTTCCTACCATCTGCGCGGCTTGTGCCGGCGCCGTGAAAGAGATGCTCGATGATCGATAGCCGGGTGAAAGCATACGGCCTTTCCGCGATCGTTTTCGCCCTCGACCGTGTGACCAAATGGTTCATCGAAGCGCACGTCTCCGCCTTCGACGTGCACCCGGTCATTCCCGGCTTCTTCGATATCGTGCATTCGCAGAATCGCGGCGTGGCCTTCGGCTTGATGAACGATTCCACGTCGCCCTGGCGCACCACCGTGCTCATCGTGTTCGCATCCGCCGCGTTACTCGTGGTGGCCAGGCTGCTCTGGAAGACCTCGCGCCTGGACCGCTGGACGGCTCTCGGTCTGTCCCTGGTGCTGGGCGGCGCGGCCGGCAACCTGTTTGACCGCATCGTGTGGGGCCGCGTAACCGATTTTCTGGAATTCTATATCGGCGACTGGCACTGGCCCACGTTCAATGTGGCCGACTCCTGCGTGGTGATCGGCAGCGGCCTGTTGTTACTCGAATTGCTCCGGCCCAAGCGCCAGCCGGCGGACGCCTGATGTTCCCTCAGCTCTTTCACATCGGAAGCTATTCGCAGGCGACCTATGGAGTGCTGGTCGCGCTGGCCTTCCTGGTGGCTATCTCCCTGATCGCGCGCCTGGCGCGCCAAGCCTCGCTCAATAGCGATGCGGTCGTGAATCTTGGCATTCTCTGCGGCCTCAGCGCCATCGTGGGCGCCAAGATCATGATGTTCCTGATCGACGTTCCCTACTACGTGCGCAATCCGGGCGAAATCTTCTCCCTCGCCAGCCTTCAGGCCGGCGGGGTTTTCTACGGCGGATTGATTGCGGCCCTGATCGCGGCGATTATCTATATGCGCCGCCATCACCTTCCGGCGCTTCCCACCGCCGATGTTTTTGCGCCCGGCATCGCGCTGGGCCACGGCATCGGCCGCCTGGGCTGTTTTGCCGCGGGCTGCTGCTGGGGCAAACCCACCAACCTGCCCTGGGGTGTGACCTTCACCAACCCGGTCTCCCACGAGCTGGTGGGCGTGCCGCTCGATATCAAGCTGCATCCCACCCAGTTGTACGAGTCCGTGGCCGAGTTCGTCATCTTCGGCATTCTTTTCTGGCGAATTCGCCGCCCGCATGCGCCCGGCGCGATCATCAGCCTGTACTTGATCTTATATTCCTCGGTCCGCTTCCTGGTGGAATTCGTGCGCTATCATGAACAGCCCAATCCCTTCGGTGGCCCGCTGAACGCCTCCCAGTGGATCTCCCTGTTCCTCATCGCCCTGGGCGCCGCCTGGTTCCTGTGGGGCAGACGTCCCGGCCTGCACGACTCCGCCCCCCGCTGAAATCGTCCGCTGGGATCCGCTCTCTCGCGCATGCTAGAGTGGACTAAAACGGAGAAAGCAATGGCCTTCTGTCAGAACTGTGGAGCGCAAATCAGCGGCGATTTCTGCACGGCTTGTGGAACTCGCGCACGAGCGGCCGATGTGCCGCCGGCCAGCCCCGCGACGCGGAAAACCAGCCCGCTGGTCTGGATCATGGTGGCCGTACTGGGCGTCTTTATCCTGTTCGGTGTCGCCGTCCTCGGCGGCGGCCTTTTCCTGGTCCATAAAGCGAAACAAGCAGGGCTCGATTCGCAATTGATGCGCAACAATCCCGGCCTCGCCACCGCCAAACTGCTGGCTGCCACCAATCCGGACCTGGAGGTGGTCTCGAGCGACGACCAGCGCGGCCTCATCACCATCCGCCAGAAGTCCACCGGAAAGACCATGACCGTGAATTTCGCGGACATGAAGGCAGGCCGTCTCACGTTCAAAGAGGATGGCAAGGATTCCGTAACCCTGGAGGCCCATGGCGATGGCGGTAGCCCGTCCGCCTTGCCATCGTGGATTCCGCCCTATCCGAACTCCAGGCCCACCAGCACTTTCAGAATCGACAGCGGCGACCAGGGCTCCTCTGCCAGTTTCAAATTCCAGACCCAGGACCAGCCCAAGGGCGTGCTCGCGTTTTATGAACAGGGACTGAAGCAGAACGGATTCCGCATCACCGCGTCTACCGCGTCCGAAAGTGGCGGCTCCTCCGGCGGCCTGATTTCAGGAGAGGATACGGCCGGCCGGCGCACGGTAGTCGTCACCGTGGGGAGTGCCGGACCAGGCGCCACCGTCAGTGTGACTTACTCGCAGAAATAACCCAATCCGCCAGATCTTCCATGCGGTCCACCAGCAGATCCGGCGGCAGCGTCCGCAGCGTCTCCGGCTGAAACCCATACGTCACGCCGCAGGATTTTACGTGCGCGTTGCGCGCCGTCTCCATATCCACGGAACTGTCCCCCACCATCATGGTGGTGTCTGGTGTGGCGCCGCATTCCGCGATCAACTTTTCCACTCCGACGGGGTGCGGTTTCTTGAACTCGAAACTATTCCCTCCATAGACCTGCCGGAAATGTCCGCCCACGCCCAGCCCGTCCAGAATGGCCCGGCTGATCCGCACGGGCTTGTTGGTCAGTACGGCCATGCGCACGCCCGCATCCCGCAGCCGGTCTAGCGATTCCTTCACGCCCGGATACAGCACCGTGCAATCCAGCATGTGGTCGCGATAGTACTCCAGGAAGAATTCCAGGGCTTCCTGCACCTGCGCTTCGCTGGCTTCAGCGCCCAATACCCGGCGGATCAGCACGGGCGCGCCGTTGCCCACATAGGAATAAACCCGCTCGTTCTCGATGGGCGGCATTCCCATGTGGCCCCGGGCCGCATTAGCCGCATGCGCCAGGTCGAGTCTCGAATCGATGAGCGTGCCGTCCAGGTCGAAGATCAGCAGGTCCATTACGCCGTGGCTGCCCTTCGTCGCGCGCGGGACTCCGCACGCACCGGTTTGCGGCGCGCCTTCTGTGTGCCTAACTTATACTCCGTCATCTTCCGCTGCAGCGTGTTGCGATGTATCCCCAATAGCTTGCTGGCGGCGGAGCGGTTGCCGCCGGTGCGCTCCAGCGCCCTTTGGATCAGGGTCTTCTCCAGCAGTTCGACCACCTCTTCGAGAAAGAAACCATTGCCGACCAGATGCTCCACCAGCGCTTCAAACTCCTCTTTCATCTCATGCCTTTCCCGCATCCGGCAATCCCCGAATGCCCTTTTTCAGGGCGTTACCCCAAATCGTCTTTACCTGCTCGTAGCTCTTCCGGAATCCATCTTTCAACTCGTGCGGCGCCACCGCCGCGCACACCCGCGCCGCGTCGATCACATACGGCGCCACTTTCGAATGGACCACCGCGTTAGGCGGCGCCTTGCCCGGCGTGAACGCCAGCAGCGCCAGCACGATGGCGATCGCGATCAGCATCCCCCGCACCACCCCGAAACCCGCGCCCAGCAGCCGATCGACGAACGACAATCCCGTGATCTTCATCATCCGCCGTAGCAGCCGTCCCAGGATCGCGCCCAGGATCAGCACGCCGCAGAACACCATTAAAAAGCCGCAGAAATTTGCGATGCCCGGCGAACTCACGTAGGGCTGCAGAAACGAGCCCGCCGTACCATAAAACCAGATGGCCAGCACCAGCGCCAGCACCATGGAGACCATCCCCACCACTTCCCGCGCCAGGCCCGTGGAAAAGCTGGTGACCACCGATCCCGCCAGCACCAGCAACAAAACCACGTCCAGCCAATTCATAGCTCCTTGCCCGTCAACACCTGGTAGGCCTGCCGGTATTTCTCGCTGGTCTTGCCGGCCACCTCTTCCGGCAGCGGCGGCGCCGGCGGCTGCTTGTCCCAATGAATGGACTCCAGGTAGTCGCGCACGTATTGTTTGTCGTACGAAAACTGCGCCCCGCCGGCCCGATAACTTTCCGCCGGCCAGAACCGCGACGAATCCGGCGTCAGCACTTCATCGCCCAGCACCAGTTCGCCGTCCACGAAGCCGAACTCGAACTTCGTATCGGCGATGATCACGCCCTTGGTCTCCGCATAAGCCGCCGCGCGCGAATAGATCTGCAGCGTCAGGTCCCGCAGGCGCCCGCCCAGTTCCGCGCCCACCATCGCGCACATCTTCTCGAACGAGATGTTCTCGTCGTGGCCGCTGGTGGCCTTGGTGGACGGCGTGAAGATCGGCGCCGGCAAGCGGTCGCTCTCGCGCAGCCCGGCCGGCAGCGGAATGCCGCACACGGTGCCTTGCGTCTTGTATTCTTTCCAGCCCGAGCCCGCCAGGTAGCCGCGCGCGACGCATTCGATCTCCACCATTTGCGCACGCTTCACCAGCATCGAGCGGCCTTCCAGTTGGTCGCGAAACGGCCACAGCGCCGTAGGATATTCGTCTACATTCGCCGTGAGGAAATGCGTGGGTATCACGTCGCGCAGAAAATCGAACCAGAATATCGAAAGTTGCGTGAGTACCCTGCCTTTGTCCGGTATGCCGGTCGGCAGGATGTAGTCGAAAGCCGAAATGCGGTCGGTGGCGACGATCAGCAATCGTCCGTCCACGGAATAGACGTCGCGCACTTTACCTTGCGCGTGCTTTTCAATTCCGGGCAGTTCGGTATGGAGGATAACGGTGTCTAGCATCACAGGTTTTCAGGGATCCAATCGGGGGAGTAACTCAAATAATAACGCGACCGCGCCATTTGTCAAACACCTATTCTCGTAATAAACGGTGGGCAGCGTTCCATTACGAGTGTACATCGCCGCCATCGTCGAACAGAGTCTGTGCCAGACCGCTGGAACTCCGCTCCCAAGCGCTGGTGCGCCAGTTGTCGAACGTGTTGGAGACCCGCATCCAAGTGGCCGGGCTCAGGATAAATCGCTGCGCCAGCGCAAAGACATAGGGCTCGTAAAGCCGTCGCGCCTGCGCCAGCTTGGCGTCGAACTCCGCGGCGTTCGAGGGCGCGATCCCGGCCGCCGCAAGCCCCGCTTTGAATTGCTCCAGGGCGTCCGCCGCCAGGCGATCCGGCTGCGGTGCACGCGGCGGAGCATTCACAATCTGCGCCAGGTCCACTACCGTATGCCGCGCCATGGCGAAGGTCAACCGCGCCTGCCACGGCGCCAGTCCGTCGATGCCTGCAATCACCACCGCACAGACATCCAGGATCGTGGTCAGCGCCGCCAGCCACGATTGATTATCGTGCTGCGAACGAAAGTACGCCAGTACAGGGTACGAAATATAAGTCTCAAGCAGATCTGCCGACCAGATCTCCCACTCCCGCAGCAGGTCATCCATGGCGGATAAACCGTGCCCCATTGCGTAGCGCCGCAGAAGCTCCGCCGCGGTGGGTGGCGATCCGGCCCGCGCATCCAGTAGCAAAATGCTGGTTTCGCGCTTGGCAAAAGATTGATACAGTACCGGCAGATAGCTGATCACCAACGCCAGAAACCCGAAGCCTGTTCCGGCCTCCAGGATCAGCACCTCCCGCGCCACGCGCGTGTGGGGCACGCCCATACCCAAAGTGATGAACGTCGTGCCGCTCAGATAAATGCATTCATAGAAGCTCGTCCCCGGCAGCCCCGCATCCCATTGCACCAGGGCAAAGGCCAGAATCATCCCGGAGGCCCACACCATAATCAGAAATAAAAGCGATAGCGGACCGTAAACGCTGAGATAACGCTCGCGCCGCCTGGGGGAGCGGATGCGCCGCGCGACCCACGAGCAGATCGTCCACGTGGATAAATAGAACAGCCGGCTCAGCCGCAACTTCCGCGTCACGCGCCGCGGCAGAATGATGACCTCAAAGCCGTCCCAAAGGATGATCAGCAGGACGACGGTTCCGAGAATAGCGCCGAGCACCCTCATGCCAAGCATTAGCCTTTGCCTGTCGCCTCCATTGATCCTACCAGAGACTTTTTCAGGGCCTCCGGCAGCGCCTGCGCCCGGCCCGGCCGTCCCACCGAGACCACCACAATCGAACCATTGGCGGCCATGACCCCGTCTTTCAGCGCGGCGAATTCCAGCGTATACGACGACGTGCCCACCCGCTTTACCGACACGGCGATATCCAATAAGTCGTCGAAGCCCACCGCGGACCGGTACTCGCATTCCACCCGTACCCGCGGGAACCCCACATCCGGCGCGTCCCGGTAACAGTACCCCAGAGAGCGCAGAAATTCGATTTCCGCCGCTTCGAAATAGCGCAGCATCGCGGTGAAATGGATGCGTCCGGAGGCGTCCGTATCGGGAAACGCCACCCGCACGCGGTGCAGGAATTTGGGCATGGTTATTTTTCGGGCTTGGCGAAGGCCGCGTCCGCGACCGCTACGTTGTTCTTGATTTCAGCGAACTTGAAGATCATCGTGTTATCCGGTGCGCGCTGCTCGATGGTGAAGGGCAGCTTGACTCCATCCACGTCGCGGTAATCCCGCAACAGTATCTCGTATTGTACGATGCCATCCTCCAGCGTGACGCGCTCGAAGTCGCGTTTCACCAGCAGCCCGCTCCCGGCATCGAAGTAAAGCTTCTCGGCGGGACCGCCGGCCGCTGTAGCCTCCACCACGTAAACCGCGCGCCCCTCCAGCTTATCGGCCCCCGCTGCCGTCATCGCCGGATACAGTTCCTTGAGCCGCACTTCCCGGTAGAAACTGTGATCGCGCCGGGCCGCTGCCAGGTCCGCCTTGCTCATGGCATGCATGCCTGAATCGGGATTCTTTTCCCAGCCGTTGCCGCCATCCACCACCGTCTCCACCACGCCATAACCTGGGATATCCATCGTCAGCCGAAAGCTGTCCGGCGCCTTCGCCACGATCAGCGCGGTTCCGGTCACGTTATCGTCCGGAATCTCCACTGTGCCCTTCATCGTGCGCGTGGTAACCTTCTCGTAGGCGGCTTGGCCGCCCAAAGCCTGCGCGTACTTCTCCAGAATCTGGTCTACGCTGTTCTGCGCAGGCATTAGTGCCACCGCGGCCAGCGCCAGCAGCGAATATCGCAGGTATCTCATGGAACCCTCCGGGGCGGCGGAGCGGAACGCGCGGCCCACAGTCTACAATAAATCTTTTATGCATCTACAGGAAGTCGTCGAAGCGCAAGGCCACCTGATCGACTCCCACGTGATGGAGAACATCTTCGATAAGGTGGTCGAGCATCATGGCCGCTTCGAGGTGGAAGAATTTCGCATCGGCCGCACCAACAGCGAGCCGTCTTACCTGCGTTTGAAGGTCGAAGCTCCCTCCGGCGAGCTGATGGCGCATCTGCTCGAAGACCTGCTGTCGCTGGGCTGCGCGGCGGTAGATTCGGGCGACGCCGCGCTGCGCGCCGTCGAGCGCGACTGCTGCGCGCCCGAAGATTTCTACTCCACCACCAATCACCGCACTTTCGTACGCCTCAACCAGCAATGGATCGAAGTGGAAAATCAGCGGATGGACGCCCTCATCGTGGTTGCCGATGGCCGCGCCTGGTGCCGCCGGCTGCGCGATATCCGCACGGGCGATCGCGTGGTGGTGGGCATGCGCGGCATCCGCGTGGCGCCCGAATCGAAAGAGCGCGACCGCCTCGCGTTCGCCTTCATGTCCAACGGCATCTCCTCCGAGCGTCAGGTTGAAACCGCCGTACGGCAGACCGCCGCGCTCATCCGCCAGACTCTCGAGCAAAAGCTGAAAGTGGTCGTGGTGGCCGGACCGGTCGTAGTTCATACCGGCGGCGTACAAGGCCTGGCGGCGCTCATCCGCGGCGGATTTGTGCACGCGCTGCTCAGTGGCAACGCGCTGGGCGTGCACGACGCGGAAGCCGCCCTGTTCGGCACTTCGCTCGGCGTGCGGCTGGCCGATGGACGGCAGGAAGAGCACGGCCATCGCAATCACATGCGCGCCATCAACGCGATTTATCATGCCGGAGGCGTGGCCCAGGCCGTGGCTGCCGGACGGCTTCCCAGCGGCATCCTCTACGAATGCGTGCGCGCCAAGGTGCCTTTCGTGCTCGCCGGCAGCCTGCGCGACGACGGCCCGCTGCCCGATACCATCACCGACATGAATGCCGCGCAGGACGCCTATGCCGCCCATCTAAAAGGCGCCGGACTGGTGCTTTGCCTGGGCTCCATGCTGCACTCCATCGCCACCGGCAACATGCTGCCCAGTTGGGTGAAAATCGTGTGCGTGGATATCAACCCGGCCGTAGCCACCAAGGTCAGCGATCGCGGCACCGGACAAGCCGTGGGCGTGGTGGCGGACGTAGGCATGTTCCTGGATCTGCTGGCTAAGGCGGTCGCCATTCCGGCCATCGTAACTCCATCATGAAGCGCGCCTATACCGACGAACACGCCGCGGCCGGAGTCGCCGCGGCTCTGCCCGAAATCGAGACCTGGCCCAACCAGTTTCCGGATTACGAGATCGAAATCGTGATTCCGGAGTTCACCTCCGTGTGCCCGAAAACCGGCCTTCCGGACTTTGGCAGGCTGACCCTGCGTTATGTGCCGGACAAGAAGTGCCTGGAGCTGAAGTCGCTGAAGCTGTACCTGCTGGCGTATCGGAATCTAGGCATCTTCTACGAAAACGTGGTAAACCGCTTCTTGCGCGACGTGGTAGCCGCCGTCAAGCCGGTGAGCGCCACGGTGACCGGCGAATTCACGCCGCGCGGCGGATTGCAGTCCAAAGTCACGGCGACTTTTTCGAAGTCGGGGAGCAAGCCACGTGGAAACCGATGAATTGAACGCCGTTCTGCGCGAGATCCAGGATCGTGTGCGTGCGCGCCATCCCGACGCCATGACCACCGGGGACGTTTCCCTGCCCGACCTCATGCCACTGCTGCATGCGCGCGATGCCGCGGAAGCCAAGGTGGCATCCATCGGCACCGTGAATCCTCGCGCCGGCGGACCGCTGAACTGGTTGGCGCAGCGGGCCAAGAAAGCCATAGCCCGCGCGCTCGACTGGCATGTGCGCGAGCAGGTGGAGTTCAATCGCAACGTGATGGCTTGCGTCCAATCCACGCTCGAAGCCCTCGAAGACACCCGCCGTACGTTGGCCGCGATTGACCACAAGTGGGGCCAGGTCGCCGCGGACGTGCGCGGCGAAGCGCGCGAACTGGATGCGCTCGTGCGCGGCGAGGTCCAGCAACTGAAGGACATTCGCGGACACTGGGCGGAGTGGCGCCAGGGCTGGGAATACAAGCTGGTGGTCAACGAGACCAAGTTGCTGCGCGGCCTCGCCGAGCTGAATGCCGCCTTCCAGCATCGCACCGGGCAAAACGAGGCGTTCATCCGCGACCAGATCAAATTGCAGCATGCCGATTTCGAAGGCGCGCTGGACCGCTACGGCGTGGATATCCAGAAGCGCCTGTGGGCGGACCTGGAACGTATCCGCAAGGATTACGATCACCTGATTCATTCCGAGCTGCGGCTGATCCGGCAGCGCGCCGCGGCCGGCCTCCAGCCCGCTTCGCCTGCCACCCCGCAGTCCCAGTCCCAGTCCCAAGCTGCCGCCCCGGCGCCGCCCGAATTCGATTACGCACGCTTCGCCGAGCGCTTCCGCGGATCCGAAGACTATGTGAAAAAAGGCCAGCAGTTCTACCTGCCTTATTTCACCGGCCGGCGCGACGTTCTGGATATCGGCTGCGGCCGCGGCGAGTTTCTGGAGCTGCTGCGCGACGCAGGCGTCTCCGCGCGCGGTATCGACCTGAGCACGGAGTCCGTGGATGTATGCCGCCTGAAGGGTCTGCGGGCGGATGCCGCCGATCTGTTCGTCTGGCTGGCCGATCTGCCGGAGGGCTCGCTCGATGGCATTTTCAGCTCGCAGGTGGTGGAACATCTGCCGCCCGATCGCCTGCCGGACATGATCCGGCTCGCGGCATCGCGGCTTGAGCGCGACGGCGTGCTGGCCATCGAAACTCCCAATCCCGAGTGCCTGGCCATCTTCGCCAGCCACTTTTATCTGGACCCCACCCACACGCGCCCCGTACCGCATGCCTTGTTGTCGTTCTACATGGAAGAGTGCGGGCTCGGCGGGATCGAGGTGCACCGGCTCTCGCCCGCCATGGAATCCATGCCCGCCCTTGCCAGTCTGCCGCGGGACTTCCGCGAAGCCTTTTTTGGCGGTCTGGATTACGCCATTATCGGGAGGAAGCTATAGCTCTCCCCGGTTCCCCGCGCGAAATCGAGATCAAGCTGGCGCTGCCCGATGCCGGCACGGGCCGCCGCTTGCTGCGCGCCGCCGGTTTCCGCGTATCCAAACGCCGCGTCTTTGAGGCCAATACCCTCTTCGATACATCGCGCGGTGCGTTGCGCCGCAAAGGGCATTTGCTGCGCGTGCGGGCTGCCGGACAGCAGGGCGTTCTCACTTACAAAGGCGCCGCCTCAGACAGCAAAGATGCCGGTAAGTATAAGGATCGCGAGGAAATGGAAGTCGAGGTCTCCGATCCGCGCCGTCTCGCCGAGATATTGTCCCGCCTGGATTTCTCCCCCGCGTTTCGCTACGAAAAGTATCGCACCGAATACCATCGCGGCGGCGAAAAAGGCGTCGCCACGCTCGACGAGACGCCCATCGGAGTCTATCTGGAATTGGAAGGCGCGCCCGCGTGGATCGATCGCAATGCGCGCCGCCTGGGATTCGCGGAATCGGATTACAGTACCGCGAGTTACTACGGGCTGTACGTCGATTACTGCCGTGTGCATGGGCTGCAGCCCAGCCACATGACCTTCCCCGGCTCTACGCCTTTTTCTTCGCTCCGCCCAACCCCAGCGTCTGCATCTCGCTGAAGTCCACCTTGCGGTGCTCGTCCATCGCCAGGTTCGACAGAATCACGGCGGTCGAATCGTTCAGCCCGAGTTCCAGGTTAGCCTTCGGCTTGTGATTCGCAGGATCCTTGCAGCAGAGGAAGAAGTCCTCCAGTTCGACGGTCACCGGGTTGCGATCCTCTTCCGGCGCCATGATGCCCTTGCTGTACAGCCAGCGCCGCGCGAACTTGCTTTCCCGCGTCAGGAACGAGTCGTTGGCGTCCTGCGAATCCTTCGGCAGCAGCAGCGGAATTCCGCGCGATGCCGCCGCCGTGGTCATGGTGGCGCCGGCTTTGAACGTATCCTTCTTGTCCGTGGCCTTCTTCACGTCCGGGGCCGAAACCGGTTTGGGCTCGCGATACCACAACGCCGTCGCCGGATGGTTATCGTCCCCGATGGTGATTTCGATGGCTCCCGCCGTCCCCATAATTACTTCGCCGAACTCCTGCCGCTGCGCTTGCAGCAGGTCCAGATGCGAACTGGTGCTGATAGAGCTGTACAGCAGCTTGCGCCCGTTCGGATACACGTAAATCAGTTGGATATTGTCGTAAACGTCGCGCCCGTCTTTGAACGTATCGATGCCGCCTACTCCGATCACGTACTCGGGCGGCCCGCCGAACATCCAGTCCGCCACGTCGATCTGGTGCGAAGCCAGCTCCGCGGTGTTGCCGCCCGCGTATTCGCGGTACATGCGCCAGTTGATCTTGCGCTCCAGCGAAGGGTCGGGCACCGGCCGCCGCTGGCTCGAATTGCGATGCCACTGGCCGCGGATGTGCGTCACGTTGCCCAGTACGCCCTGGTCGATCATCTGTTTGGCCGTCTGGTAGAACTGGCTGTAGCGCCGCTGCAGGCCCACCTGCAGTACCTGCCTGGGATGCTCGGCCACCAGCGCGCGCAAAGCGTGTACTTCCTCCGGCTTGTGTACCAGGCTCTTCTCGCAGAAGACGTGCTTGCCGGCCTGCAGGCTATCTTTGGTGATCGGAAAGTGTTCGTACAGCGGCACGGCGATCAGCACCGCGTCGATGTCTTTGCGCGCCAGCAGTTCGCGATAATCTTTGTACGGCGTCGGATTGTTACCTGCCGTGTCTATGCCCTTTTTCAGGTTGACGTCGTAGTTGTCGCACACCGCGACGCAGCGGCCCGCGTCGGTCTCGTGCAGATGTTTCAGCAGGTAATTGCCGCGGCTTCCGGTGCCGATAAATCCGTACTGCACCTGGTCGTTGGCGGCATGTACTTTCTGGATAAAAGGCGCGCCTTGAGCGGCCGGCAGAGCGGCGGCCACTGCGGAAACGGCGCTGGCCGCCTTTACAAAATCGCGGCGGGTCACATCGTTGTCATGTGCCATGCAGGGCTTCCTTGAAGAAGAGGTTTGCATCCAAAGTGTAACATGCGCCATGGGCTGCCGATCCTGGTAAGCTCGAATTCAGGTCCGCTTGCCGGCTCGGGAGGAGAGCATGCCTGAATATCACATCGCGCAGGTCAATATCGGTCGCATCAAGGGTCCGCTCGACGGCCCTGTGATGGCGGGATTCGTGGCCCGATTGGACGAAATCAACGCCCTCGCCGATCACGCCCCCGGTTTCGTTTGGCGGCTTCAGACATCCGCGGGAAACGCCACCTACCTGCGGCCTTACGCCGACGATCGCATCATCCTCAATATGTCGGTTTGGGAGACGATCGAGGCCTTGAAGTTGTATGTTTACCGCACCGCGCACGCGGAACTGCTTCGCGAGAGGCGCGCGTGGTTCGAGAATTTTGCGGGCGCCTACGCCGCCTTGTGGTGGGTGCCCGCCGGCCATATTCCGGGCATCGACGAGGCCACCAGGCGCCTCGCGTATCTCGAAGCGCATGGCCCCACCCAGTTCGCATTTACCTTCAAATCGCCCTTTCCGCCGGACGATGAATTCCAGCAGGCGATTGACTGGTCCGCCTTCCGCCCCTGTCCAGCAGTCTAGTGGGGCACTGTCGAAAACATACCCGTAAGGTATTGAATACGACATCGTCGCCCCACATCTGAGTTTTCATCATCTTTCGTGGGCCGAAGGGCCATGAGGACAGGCTCGCAGCCTCCGCCCGTATGCCCGCCGCCGGGGCGATGCTACGGCTACTTGCCCGAAGGCAGAAATCCGAACGACACCACCGCCGCGCCCAGCGTCCGCGGATCGCCCGCCGCCCGCAGCGCCGGATCGGTCTGGAATTCCGCCTCCACGCTGCCCTCCCTTCCCGCCGCGACCGGCCAGCGCACCGTGCGGATGCCCGGCTCCGTCAACCGCGCCGTCCCCAGCGGCGCGCCATCCAAAAGCACAGTAAAATCCGTATGCCCGTGCGCCGCGATCCGTTGCGCGTCCACGCTCAAAACCACTTCGAACTGCCCAGCTTCCGCCGCGCGATGCAGACGCGCCGTCGCCTCCGGGGAGGTCCAGCGGAAGCCCTCTTCTAATCCGAACCAGCCATTGGTCAACTGCCACACCGGCGTCATCTCGTTCATCGTCAGATAGGCCGTATCCGGCGTATTCTGGTTGTGCGCCAGAATCCATAGCTTCCGTGTCTTCTCCACCCATACCAGCGTCGCGGCCGCCGGGCCCCGCAGCAGCACTTTGGCCTCCGGAGCGCCCATCTCGTAGAGCTTCACGTCCGTTCCCGGCAGCAGATAACGCAACACGCCGCCCACTCCCCAGGGAGGAAACGACGGCGGCAAGCCGTGATAGAGGAACGCCGGAATGCCTTTGAGCGAGGGGGCGGCAGCTTGCAACTGCGCGGCGTAATCGCGGCACTCCGCGTCATCGGCCAGTTTCTGGTGGCGATAGTCGCGCAAGACGATGTAGTTCCACGGCAGCCACGCCGCCAGGAACACCGCTGCCAGGAAACCGAACCGGGCATTTGCTAGCGAGGAGAACGCCATCGCCACCCCAATCAACGGCACGTACCAATACGCGCTATACAATCGCCCCGGCAGAAAAACCAAAGGCACGAAAAACACGACCGTAGCCGCCACACCGAGCCACAACCGCCGATCGTGCCGGATCGCCGGCAGCGCCAGCACGGCGAAGCCGGCGAAAGGAATCCCAAAGAGCGCCGCCGCGTAAAACTTGGCGCTGGCGGCCAGCGCGGCGGGCGTGAAGCGAAAGGTGTAGTCGTTATCTTGGTTGGGATTCCTGAAAATGCCTTGCAGCCCGAACGAGAGCGATACCAGGAAAAACGGGACCAGCGGCTTCCATTGCCGCTTACCTAACCACAGCTCATAGCTGGCCAGCACCAGCGGCAGCATCACGGCCAGTTCTTTCGACTTGTATGCCAGCCAGAACGCCAAAAACGAAAGCACCCAACGGCGTTTGATCCAGAACAGCAGGCTCAGCAGGCAAAAGGCGCCGCAGAACAGATCGAATGCGTACATGGGCTTCCAGTACACATCGAAGACGGCCATGTTAAACGCGAAGAACAACGCGCCGGCGCCGGCCGCGAACGGCGAAGCCCCCATGCTGCGCAACACCATCCAAAGCAGCCAGACATTCAGCAGGTGCAGAAGGTGCAGCGGCCACACGTAATCCGGAAAATCCAGCCCGGCGGCGCGGCTCATGATGCGGAAATAAAGGTGGCCCACCGGCCGGAAATTCCGCGCATTGTAGACCGGGCTCACCAGGTCCTCGACGTAAACGCCAATCGGCACCTGGGGCGTCCAGCTCAGGCTATCCAGTTCATCGCCCTGGAAGAAGCCCTCGTACGCGCCCCGATTGGCAATCAGGAACAGCGCCGCCACGGCCAGAAACAAGGCCAGCCCGATCCATTTGTTCATAGCCGTCAACGTTCGATGTTACAACGCTTCACCGATCTGCCGCGGCCTCGCAGGCCGCCTGCTTGATATCATGAGCTAATGACATGGCGTTGATCGCCGTTTCCGGACAGCCCGGTTGCCGCTTCGAAGAAGTGGCGCGCATCTCCGCGCACCGCCTCGCTTTCGAATTGGTTAACGAATCGCGGATTCACTCGCTCATCGAGCGCGAATTTGGCGCGGACGCCGGCGTGCCCCAAAAGGCCCGTCCCGATCTGGTCGCATCTATCCTGGCTAAGCTGGCCACCGAACATCACATGGTCTACTGTGCCGCGGGCGCCGAGATGCTTTCCCGCCAGTTCCCCGGTACCCTCCGCGTGCATGTTGTCGCACCCGATTCCGTGCGCATCGGCAATCTCATGCTCGACCGCCGGCTGGAGCGCCCCGCCGTCCGCCCCTTGCTCCGCGAATTGGATGCCGCCGAGCGCGCCCGCTACAAGAGCACTTCCGGCCGCGCCACGGCCCTCCCACACTGGTTCGACCTGACTCTGAACGCCGAATCCATGGACTCCGAGCAGATGGTCGAAATGATCCAGGCGTCCGTGCGCGCGCTAGGCCTGAAAGAGCGCGGATTTCTGTCCGCCGCCGCCGAAGCACAGATCCAGTTTCAGATCCGCCTGCGCCTGGCGCGGCATGGCATCGTGCCGCCCGGCGCCGTTCGCCTGCCGGACAAGACCTTCGCGCACCCCAGCGAACGCGTCTTCGCCAACCTGCTGGATTTCTATCGCATCGCCTGGGAGTACGAGCCGCGCAATTTTCCGGTCCAGTGGGACGCGGAGGGCCGTATTTCCGAATCGTTCACGCCCGATTTCTACCTGCCGGAGTTCGACTTGTACGTGGAACTTACCACCATGAAACAGTCCCTCGTCACCCGCAAGAACCGCAAAATCCGCCTGCTGCGCGAGCTCTACCCGCACCTCAACGTGCAGGTCTTCTATCAGAAAGATTTTGAAAACCTGATCTTCAAGTACGGCCTGGCGGAGCGGCCCGCACAAGTATGACCCGCGATACCGCCAGCCGCGATACCGCCGGCAAGGATCCGCCCAACATCGAACGGATTCTATTTACCGAAGAACAAATTGCCCAGCGCATCCAGGAAGTCGCCGCCGAAATCACCGCGCGCTATCGCGGCAAGCCGCTCAAGCTGGTCGGCGTGCTGAAGGGCTCCATATTTTTCCTGACCGCGCTGGCCCGCCAGATTCAGATCCCCGTGAAAATCGACTTCCTGGCCATTTCCACATTCTCCAACAAGTCCAGCGCCCCGGGCATTGTGCGCATCGCCAAAGACCTGGACGATGGTATCGAAAACGAAGACGTGCTCCTGGTCGAAGACATCGTGGATACCGGTCTCACCCTGCGCTATCTGCTGCAGACGCTCTCCAGCCGTGGACCCAACTCGCTGGCCGTCTGCACCTTCCTCGACCGCAATTCCCGCCGGCTCGTCCAGATTCCCGTGGAGTTCCGTTGCTTCGAGATCCCCGACCGCTTCGTCATCGGCTTCGGTCTCGATCACAATCAGCTTTACCGCAACCTAAGCTACGTCGCGGTGATGAAGCCGGAAAAGAACGCGTGAATGCCGCACGGCTGCGGTGGATTGCCTACGCGGCCCTCGGCCTCTGCGCCCTGCTGCTCTGCTGGAAAGGCGTGAACTGGGCTTCGCGGCCTGGATTTCTCCTCTTCAACGACGAGATCGGCAACCTACCCTGGCTGGTCGCCACGCCTTATCGCGCCCTCCTCCACTTCCTCCCGCTGCAGGTATATAACGACCGGCCCGTCGGCGACGTGCTGGAGCGTCTGCTCTACGAGCGCTTCGGTTTCGACTATACGCGCCAGCTCTCCTGCTTCCTCTGTTTCCACTTCGCAAATTGCGCGCTCGTTTTCCTGCTCATGCGCCGCCTCGGCGTCGGGCTGGCGCTCAGCCTGGCGGGCACCGGATTTTTCGGCAGCCTCTCGACCACCGCTATGACGGCGACCTATATCGGCGCGTCTTTCGATGTTCTCTGCACGTTCTTTCTGTTGGGCAGCATTCTGGCCGGGCTGGCCAAATCCTGGCCCTATTGGTATGCCAGCGCGCTCCTGTTCCTGCTGGCCCTGCGCAGCAAGGAATTTGCCATCGTGGTTCCGCTGCTTCTGACCATCCTGTTGCTCGGCCGCGAAGCGAACGCGCCCTGGCGACGGAAGGCTATCGTGCTTGCCAATCGCCTGTGGCTGCACTATGCGATTCTGGCCATGATCGGGATCACGTACCTGTCGTTTGTGCCGGGTATGCGGGCCTCCATATCTCCCGAACACCCCTACTATCTGGACGCCAGCCTCGGCACCATTTGGAAATCCTTCGTTTATTACACGTCCCTAATATTTACGCTGGAGGACCGCGGAACCCTCACCACGGTCCTGCTGTGGATGCTGGCTTTCATCGTCGTGTATGCCGCGATTCTGCCCGGGCGGCGGTGGATACTCTTCGGGTTTGCGGCCTACATCCTAACGCTGCTGCCCGTGGCCATGCTTCGGAATATCCGCCAGCCACTTTATGTTTATGGTCCGCAAATATTCCTGATCCTGGCAATTTGCCTGTTTCTGGATAGCCTTCCAGCCGCGCTGCCGATCCCCCAGCCGCGGCAATGGGCCGTCTCAGTCGGCCTGGCTGTTGCCTTGCTCGCGGCCGGTTACGCCATCCGCACCAGCCCATACTTTCGTTTCAGGATCGGCTTCTACCACGGCGTTCGCTCAACCTGCGCCCGCACCGCGCGGGATGCCGCTGCTCAATTGTCCGGCATCGGCGCCGGCGCCCACGTGTACATCTCGAGCGGCAGCAGCACTCCCTGGCTGCTGACCGCCGGCCCCTGCGACTACCTGCGACTCTGGCGGCACGACCGCGCCCTGGCATGCTTCATCATGCGGCCCGAGCGTGAGCTCCTGGACTTGTATAGCCGCGATTCCGGCCTCCCGGGCGGCAAGTACTTTCTCGACTACGCCGAAGATGGCTCCTTACGAATGAGGGATAATGGGGATTCATACCGGAAAAACTAATGTCAAAAACTACAGATGCATTTGTTGAGCAGAACCGCGACCGTCTTCTTGAAGAGCTCAAAGAGTTCCTGCGCATCCCCAGTATCAGCACCCTGCCCGAGCATCGCGCCGATATCGACCGCGCCGCGCAATTCGTCGCCGATAGCCTTTCCCACGTGGGCATGGAGAATGTCGAAGTCATTCAGACCGCCAATCATCCGCTAGTCTACGCGGATTGGATGCACGCACCCGGAAAGCCTACCGTGCTCTGCTACGGCCACTACGATGTGCAGCCCGCCGATCCCCTGGAAGAATGGAAAAGTCCGCCCTTCGAGCCGGAAGTTCGCGACGGCAACATCTACGGCCGCGGCACCGCCGACGATAAGGGCCAGATGTACATGCACGTGAAAGCCATCGAAGCGCTGCGCTCCGCGGATGGCACGCTGCCTATCAACGTGAAGTTCCTGGTGGAAGGCGAAGAGGAAGTGGGCGGTGAATCCATCGCCAAGTATGTGGCCGAAAATCCCGAAAAACTGAAGGCGGATGTCGCGTTGGTTTCCGATACCGAGCTTTTCGCCGACGGCATTCCCACACTGTGCATCGGCCTGCGTGGCTTAGTCTATATGGAAGTGGAATCTACCGGTCCCGCCCGCGATCTGCACTCCGGCTTGTACGGCGGCGCGGCACCCAATCCCATCTTCGGGCTGGTGGAGTTGCTTTCCAAAGTGAAGAACGCCAATGGCGTGATCCAGGTGCCTGGCATCTACGATGACGTGCAGCCGCCCGCTCCCGCCGAAAAGCGTAGTTGGAAGCGCCTGCCCTTCAGCGAAGAGGAATTCCGGCTGAAGGAAGTGGGTTCGACCGAGCTCACCGGCGAGAAGAAACCGTCCGTGCTGGAACGCGTTTGGGCTCGCCCCACATTTGAAGTACACGGCATCGCGGGCGGATTCACCGCCGCCGGCGCCAAAACCGTGATCCCCGCGAAGGCCACCGCCAAGGTCAGCTTCCGCCTGGTGCCCAAACAGGATCCCGAGAAGGTGCTGGCCGCCTTCCGCGCGTTTGTCGAGAAGCATACGCCCAAAGGCATCCATTTCGAAGTGCGGGTGTTAAGCTCCGGCCCGGGCCTGTCCGTGAATCCGGACCATCCCGCCATCAAAGTGGCCGCCAAGGCCTTCAGCGACATCCTCGGCAAGCCCACCGTCTTCATCCGGTCCGGCGGCTCGATTCCCATCGTGGGCGACTTCGATACCCACCTGGGCATTCCCACCGTTCTCATGGGTTTCGGACTACCCGACGACGGCTTGCACTCGCCCAACGAGAAGTATCATCTCGACAATTACTACAAGGGCATCATGACCATCGCCCACTTCTTCGAGAAGTACGGCGCCGCGTGACGCCTTGTGGGGCGGGCAATCCTGCCCGCAGCCGGCTTTCAGCCGGCCAGGATTGGCCGCCCCACATCTGGTTTTTCATCATGTCCGGTGCTCGTGGGACCTCAGAAAATATACTTGACCCCTAACTGAATCTGCCGCGGCGGCTTGTTCCCGTAAGCATTCTCCGACAATACCTCCCCGAAAGTGGGAGTCCCGAACGTGTGGTTCGGAAGATCGAAATTCGGATGATTGAATAAATTGAACACTTCCCCGCGAAGCTGCACTCGATGTGTCTCCTTGCGCAGGAAAATGTTCTTGTACATCGAGAAATCCAGGTTCTCCATCCCCGGTCCGGTCATGATATTGCGGCCCGCATTGCCGAACTGCCCGGCCGGCGGCGCAGCGAACGCGCACGTATTGAACCAACTCCCCGGCTGATCCACCACGTCGGCGGCCAGCCCGCCTTGCGAAATCGTGGCGTGGCAAGCCGGATTGGGATTCGCCATCACCGGACCCGCCACGTAAGGATTCGAAACCAGATCCGGCCGGTATGGATTGCCGAAGGCCGCGATGGCCGACCCCGATTGCGAGGACGCCAGGTTCACCGTGAACGGCGATCCCGTCTGCGCGCTCAGGATTCCCGCCGCCTGCCAGTTACCCAGCAGGCTTCTGCGCCATCCCGCATCCGTGATCCACTTGCGCCCGAACGGCAGATCGTAAACCGAGCTCACCACCAGCCTGTGCTTGGCATTGAAATCGGAAAGGCCGCGGTCGGCCTGCGGGTCGTACGAATTCTGCGGCAGGCCCGATCCTACGCTCCCACCCAACACTGACGAAACATCGTCGATCGACTTCGAAAACGTGTAAGCCGCCAAAAACGTGAGCCCCTGCGCCACGCGTCTCTCCGACCGGAACTGAAGCGAGTTGTAAGAACTGGCCGCGCCCGATTCGACATAAAGTATGGACGAAAACTGCGGGTAAGGCGCCAGACCTGTAACCGGATTCACCTGGTTCAGGTCGCGCACGTCCGCCAGGTGCGTGCCTTTCGACCCGACGTATGCCAGATCCACCATCCAGTAAGGCTTGATCTCATACTGCAGATCCACGTTCCATTGCTGCATGTAGGCATCCCGGAAAGTTGCGCGCGATCATATTGGGCTCCACGATCGCGTTCGCCGGCTGGTCCAGAATGTTCTGAATCGTGTTCGATCCGCTGTTCGGATAATAGAAGAGATCGTAAAACGGCGGATTGAAGCGCGGGAACACGTTGATATTGAAGATGCCCACGTCATAGAAGATGCCGTACGCCGCCCGTACCACCCAGCGCTCGGTCTTCATGGGCCGCCACGCCACGCCGATGCGCGGCGCAAAATCCGTGCGCGTCGGATTGTAGGTGGCCCGCGGCACGCCGTCCGTCCCCGCCTGGATGAATTGGCAGTCGGGTACCGGAGTGCATGTCGCCGAATTCGCGCTCAGGTCCGGAACGCTGTATCGATTGTGGTCTTCTACTGCCGGACTGTTGTACTCGTACCGCATGCCCACGTTTAACAACAGCCTCGGCACGACGTGAATATCGTCCTGGATGTAGAAGTTCATGCCCGTGCTGCGCACCGTATTAAATGTGTTGCCCGATACCCCCACCGCGTAATCCGGCAGCCCCACCTCCAGTTGCGCCAGCGCTTCCAAAGGCGTGCCGGCCATGCCGTCTTCTGTCCCGGCCTCGAAAAAGAAATCGCCGCGCGCCACGAAATCCAGGTAATTGTCGATCTGGATGTTCCGAATGTCCGCGCCGAACTTAAACTGGTTGCGCCCTTTAATCCACGAAAGGTTGTCCGACAGATGTATCGTCGTATCGTGACGGTCTTGCGGATAATTCAGTGGCTCCCCAATCCCGTCGAATCCCAGGATATTCACTTCCGGATAGCCCAGATCCACGGGACTCGTCAGCACATCCGGGAAACCCAGTTGCGCGCTTAAATTCTGACCCGAGCTCTGCTGCAAGGCCCCCGCCCGCATGCGGTTGAAGCCCAGCCGGAACTCGTTGATCGCCGCCGAATTGAACACGTGCGTCCAGCTTAACCCGCCATTCTGCCCGTCATTCAGCGTATAACTGCCATAGCCCGGCAGGTTCGTGAACGCGTTCACCGGGTCGAATGGATTGAATCGATCCTGGTCGAAAATCGACCAGTGCGCCGATAGCGTGTCGTCCGGTCCCACGTGATGGTCTACTTTCACCGTACCCAGGTTCTCGCTGTTCCGAATCACGGGTGACGAGACAAAGGTATTCGAATTCGCCAGGCCAGGCCCCACGTTCGCGGCCGGATATAGATTCAAAATCGCCTGGCCGGCCGGATTCGGCGCCAGCCCCACTCCCGACAAAAGTCCCTCGATCTCCGAGATCTGCGTTTGCGAAGGCACGGTGGCCTCCCGCGTAGTCGCCTGCCGCAAGCGCAGTCCCTCGTACGAAACAAAGAAGAAGGTTTTGTCCTTTCGGATCGGACCGCCGAACGTTCCGCCGAACTGGTCGCGGTCCAGGCTGGGGATCGGCCCGCAAGTGCCCGGTACGGACCCCGCCGTGCAGTCGGGCGGATCGAAATAATTCTTAGCGTCAAAATTCCGGTTGCGCAGGAACTCAAACAGTCCGCCGTGAAACTCGTTCGACCCGCTCTTCAGGATCACGTTTATCTGTGCCCCGCCGCTGCGCCCGAATTCCGCCGCATAGTCGCTTGATTGCACTTTGAATTCCTGCACGGCGTCGATCGACGGCAGCGCCACGTATTGATTAATGTAGGGATCGTTGTTGTCCACCCCTTCCAACAGGAAGTTGTTGGACTGTTCTCGCGCGCCATTCACGCTCACCGCCCCGCCCTGCGTGGAATTCTGCGATCCGGCCGCCGGCAATTGGCTGCCCGGCGCCAGCAGGGCGAATGCCAGGAAGTTCCGCTCGTTCAGAGGCAGCTCGTGGACCAGCCGGCCATCGATCACCTGCCCCAGCGTGGACGTGTCCGTTTGAATGATGGGCGGCGTGTCGTTGACCTTCACTTCCTCGGTCAACATACCCACTTGCAGCGTGAAATCGATGCGCGCCGTCTGTTCCACGTCCAGGCCCAGATCGTCCAGCACGGCGCGGCGAAAGCCTTCCTTCTCGACCCCTACCCGATAGTGTCCCGGCGGCAACAGGGCCACCGTGAAATCGCCGTCGTCATTCGTTACCGCGTCGCGCGAGGCATTGGTCGCTCGATTGCTCACCGTAACGCGCGCTTTGGGGACGACGCCCCCGCTCGAATCGGTCACCGTGCCGGTGATGGTACCCGTCGGATCGTTTGCCAGGAGCGGAAGCGCGAGCCAACTCCATAGCAAGGGCATGCATAAGAACGGTCGAAGGCGCATACTGTTCCGTTTACCAGCATATTAGACGTAAGCCCGGCGGAGAAGGTTCTGGAACCCCCTGTGGGAGCGGGAGCGCGCAAGGGGTCTACAGACCCTTTCTTCTCTTACTTCGCCTGCATCGACTCCAGATACCGCAGCAGATTGTCGACCCGCAGTTTCGCGATGTTCTCATCCGGATTCATGGCCCGGAACACCGGCCCCCAGATCGGCATCTCCTCCGATCCGTGCGCGGGCGTCAACGAACCGCCGCCCAGCAATTGCCTGACCGCCCCCACTGGGAACTTGCCGCCATTGTGTTGGGCGAGTTGCGTCAAGTCCGTGGGCGCCGCTTTCAAAGCCGCCGCCGCCGGCCCTCCGCCTTTGCCGTCCTTGCCGTGACACACCGCGCAGTACCGCTCGTAAAGTGCCGGGCCCTTGGTCAAGCTGGTATCGTGCGCGCCGGCCACATCCAGCTTGGTCTTGCCGCTGGATGTCGCCGCCTGCTGTGCGCACGCCGCAACCGCCAGCCAGCCAATCGTCAGAATGCCGCAAATATTCGTCAAGGTTCGCATGGCATCCCCCTAGAAAATCAACTTTAGCGCGAACTGTACCAGCCTCGGATCGCGCACCTGCAGCACCTTGCCGAATGTCCCCGTTCCCGGCAGCACATTCCCGTTCGCATCCACCGCGCTGTCCGAGATATTTCCGTCCACCTTGGTGAACTGCGCATGATTGGCGATGTTGAAAAACTCCGCGCGGAATTCCAGTTTGTAATGCTCCTTCACAGTCGTGTCTTTCATCATGCTGAAATCCACGTTGTTGATGCCGGGTCCGCAGCAGACCGAGCGCGGTGAGTCTCCGATGGTGCCGTATTCCGCCGGCGTAAGCTGCTGGAAATCGGCCGTATTGAAGGCCAGATTTCCCGGCCCCCGTGGATTCAGTTTTTGCATCGCAGCCACCTGGTTCGGTTCGCCCGGGTAATAGAAAAAGGAGCTGTCCATCAACTCCAGATCCGACGACGATTCGATCGGCACCGGAAATCCGTTCTGGAATGTTACGATACCCGAACTCTGCCAGCCGTTGAACACTTTATCGGCGAAGCCGTGTATGTCCATGTGCGGGAACTGGTAAACGTAGCTGAATACCAACCGGTTCCGCGCATCGAACAGCGAAAGCGCGCGGCTGTCTCTGAAATTCAGGGGATTCAGCATGCTTTCAAAGCTCGAAGCATCGTCGATCGACTTGCTGAACGTGTAAGCCGCCTGGAATTGCAGCCCGTGCGAGAAACGCTTCTCCGCGCTCACTTGTAGGGAGTTGTAATTCGAGTTGGCCACCGTGTTCTCGGTGAAAATGCTCGAAAACACCGGCACGCCATCCGCCGGGCAACCAGTCCCCGTCAACGGATTGCAGTTCGGCGAAGAGTACTTGCGCAATCCCACCAGCGTGATGGGATTGGCATTCGGTCCCGTCACCGTCGGTTGCGGGCCATACGGCAGGTGCAGCGTGAATCCCGCCGGAATCTCACCGGCCCCAATGGTGAACGACGAATCCGCATAGAACGGACCGCATGCCAGCGAACTATCGCCTGTCAGGTTCGAAAGATTGTTCAGGTCCAGGCAGGTTTGCGCGTCGCCGTAGTTCAAGTCGTAGGATGCCAGCAGCCGGTGCGCCTGCGTTCCCACGTAGCCGATCTGAAACAGGATGTCGCTGGGCAGCTCCCGTTGGATAGTGAAGTTGTACTGCTCGGAGTATTGCGTGCGCATGTTCGGCTGGAATTGCCCGTACAACAAAATCGGCCGGTAAGAAGACCAATCCACGGGTTGCCCCCGCACCGGGTTTAGAATGCCGTTGAACGGGTTCGGCGATACCGTCCCGTTCTGCCCTACGAAGGGCGTGTTGAACAAGGGGTTCGCCAGCGTGGTGCTGCCCCCGAACGGCGGCTCCGCGCTGAACTGCTCCAGCACCAGTTGCTCGATGGGATTGTAGAAGATGCCCCATCCCGCGCGGAGGCTCGTCTTGCCCGGCGCGCCCACCAGTTTTTGCCAGAATCCGGAACTCGCCGATGGACTCCACGCCAGCCCGATCCGCGGCGCAAACGCCTTGTAGTAAGTCTGCGTCATCCCGTTGGGAATCCCGGTGTCCCCCGGAAAAACCAGCCCCAACGGAAACACCGCATTGGCCGGCCCGTTCTCGCTGCAATCGGTGGACCCATACTGCGCCACCAGCGGATTATCCGGCGCAAGCTGGCAGGGATAAATGGTGGTGGCCTGTCCCGGACGGAAAGTCTGCACGTGATGCCCGATGTCCGTCAGCGGCGTGTCCAGTTCCCAGCGCAGGCCATAGTTCAGCGTCAGGTTCGAGCGAATCTTCCAGCTATCCTGCGCGAAGAGGTACAGCGCCGTGCTGCGCACATTCTCGTGCTGTGCCGATCCTTGCGTATAGGTGTTCGGCAGCCCCAACAGGTAATCCGGGTAAACATCGTCGGATCCCACGTCGTTGGTGCCGCCGCTGGTAAACGAGTAGGAGCCGTTCACGTTGTAGTAAAGCGTCTGATCGAAGCGCATCCGCCGCACGTCCACGCCGAACTTCAGGCTATGCGCGCCCATCACCTTGCTCAGGCTGTCGGACCATTGAAAGCTGTTGCCGATCTGTGGCAGCTCTCCCTCGAAATTGTTGCCGATGGAGAATCCGCCGGAGGCCGAGATGGAGGGCACGCCCTCGTGGTTCGCCCCCAGGTTCGGCGTGATGCCATACTGCGGATTCGCCGGATCGGAGAAGCAGCTGGCCGCCGGCACCGCCGTCCCGCAAACATTCTGCACCAATTGCGTATTCTGCGGATGGTTGTAGCTGAGCTGCCCTTCGCGGAAATACGTGAAGCGCGCCTCGTTCACCACCGTGGGCGTGGCCGTCCACGTTTCGCTCAGGTTGAACTGCTGGTTGCGCGTCCCATAGGAGGCCCCGAACCCCGGCAGGTTGGCGCCTGCCGCTTCAAAGGTGGAAAACGGCTGCAACTGCGTGTCGTTGTCGAAATAGTAATAGAAACTTAACTGGTGGTGGTCGCTGATGTGCTGATCCAGCCGCACCGTGGATTGAATCCCCTTTTCCGACTGGTTCGCCACCGTCTGGTAGATGTTGCCGCCGCCGTTGGGAAGCGGCACGTAACGATTCATCAGGGCCGCCGCCGTCGGGTCGAAGCACTGCGTCGGGATCTGGTTATTCGGAAAAATCGCGGCCCATGCGGTTCCCGCCGCGATCGGCGCGCCGCCCTCGCCCGCCACCGCCGTCGCGCATCCCGGCCGGTTGTTCATCGCATTCGCCAAATAGTTGTCGGTCAAAGTGCCGCTGAAGGTGTCCTGCGGTCCCGTGGGCAACTGCGAAAAATCGCCGTTCCGTTCCGCGGCGGTCGGCACCGTGATCAGGTCCGAAGGAATGCCCTGCACGATCTGGCGGTCTTCCACGGAAGCGAAGAAGAAAGTCTTGTTCTTCCGGATCGGCCCGCCGAACGTGCCCCCAAACTGGTTCTGATGAAAATCCGGCCTGGTTGAATCGAAAAAGCCGCGCGCGTCCAGATCCGTATTGCGAAAGAACTCGTAAGCGTCGCCATGGAATTCGTTGGTGCCGCCCTTGGTCACCACGTTCACCACCGAACCCGAATTCCGCCCGAATTCGGCGTCGAAAGTATTGGTCAGGACGCGGAATTCCTCGATCGTGTCGGGCGAAGGTTCCACCGCCGGAATCGCCACGAACTGGTCGTTGGCATCGCCCCCGTTTACGTTGAAATTGTTGGCCCGCCCGCGCCCGCCATTCACCGAGACCACGCCCGCGTTGTCGCTGCCCGCGAACAGCGAATATCCCTGTTGCGACTGCACGCCCGGCTGCAGTTGTAGCAACTGGTAGGTGTCGCGCGTATTCAGCGGTAGATTCACCACCGCGCGCGAATTCATCACCGCGCCCAACTGCGTGCTGGTGGTCTCCACCAGCGCGGCCTCGGCTTCGGCCGTGATGGTCTGGGTCACTTCCCCGATTTCGAGCGCGGCATCCACCACGGCCACGTGTCCCAGCGTGATCCCCACGTGCTGGACGAACTTCTTGAAGCCCGCCGTCTCCACCTCCACCGTATAGGACCCTACCGCGAGCGCCGCCATGAAGAAGTCGCCTTTGGCGTCCGAAGTGGCCGCGCGAACGGTGTTGGTCCCCTCCAGCGTGGCTTTCACGCTCGCGCCCGCGATCACCAGGCCGGACGGATCCTTAACCGTCCCCCTCAGGTCGCCCGTGGTTTGGGCAAACAAACCCGAAGCGGCCAAAAATCCGCACACCAGCAGGACAGCGGCCTTCCCTTTACCGATGGACATGCAGTTTCCTCCTTTTATCAGGGGCGCGCACAGGGGCCCTGGAGTCTTGCGTGGAGTTGCCAAATCTGATCGGATTATTATGACACATCAGTGACGAAGTGCCGCATGGAGGGCGGGCAATCATGCCCGCAGCCGCCTTTCAGGCGGCCAAGCCGGCTGGAAAGCCGGCTGCGGCCAGGATTGGCCGCCCCACAAATTGGACTTTCCATCTTTGGCGGTGGCCCGGAGGACCTCGCAGGCCGCCTGCCGCGGACTACTTATTTGGCTACTGCACCCAGACGGTCGCGCCATTGTAGGTCACGCTGACCGTCGCCAGCGACAGGGGAGTCAGCATAAATGGCGCAAAAGCGTTGATCTGCTGCGATTGCACGTACAGCAAGGGCGCCGCCTTCCCGTTGATCAGCACCTGCACGCCTCCCAATTCCGTGGGCAGCATTCCGTCAGCCGTCACTTGCGCGCCAATCCCCGCTGGCGGTCCCATTCCGAATCCCGTCAGCGTGATGGCCTCACCCGGCGCCAGCGCCTGCGCCCCGCTGTTGGGGTCGATCCCCGCGGTAAAGCTCGCCGCATTGAGAATTTCCGGCGATAAGCACGCCGCCGGCAGTGTCACGCCATCGCCGAAATCGAGATCCGCAAGCACCGCGGTGTTACCGCTGTTCGCCTCCACAGAAGCCGCCAGCTCCATCGAATCGGCAGTCGCATTCGCGAATCCGATCGGCGCGACCAAAAACGATTGTCCGAAGTAAGTGCGGTCGAGCAGATTGCCCTCCGCGCCCAGATGCGTGACCACCGTCGGATACTGCCCGTAGAAGCATGGCTGCGGCGCCGAAGCCGTCACCGGAAATCCCGGACCGCTCACGCCGGCGGCGTAAAGGCCCCCCATTCCATCCGGCATCACCCGTATAGCGGAGCCCACCGAAAAGCCCGTATCGATCAGATAAGTGGAATAAAGCAATCCAAACTCCAGCGATAGCTTGGCCGCGAAACCTCCCGGTTCGATGGCCCAAGGCGGCAGCAAAGCCTGCGGCAAATACGATCCCGCCGTCGTCGGGAAATCGAACGAGAAGGTCGTGCCACTTATATAAACGTTCCCCGCCGCATCCAGTTGGATCGACGAGGCCCCATCGATTTGGCTGCCTCCCAGATACGTCGCCCGCGCCACATTTCCAGCCCCGTCCAGCTTCTCGACGAAAGCATCCCCCTGGCCCCCGGGAGACGTTTGTGCGGCGCCGGCCGTCGTGCTGAGAGCCGACTGCGTCGTTCCCGCAACGTAAGCGTTGCCCGCCGCATCCACCGTCAGGGCTCCTACTGCGAAGCCGGTAAGTGTAACGTTGTAGAGCGGCGCCGACCCCTTCTCGTTGAGCTTGATCAGGAAGTCCTGTACCGCGCCAGGGCCCGCTATATAGGCGTTGCCCTGTGTGTCGGCCGCCACGGATGGCTTCGGTGTAAAGGCCGCGTTGTTGCGCGTTGCCGGATACGGCGTCGCACCCGGAATCAGCGTCGAATAAACGAATTTGCTCCCATTCGGGCTGAGTTTCACCGCAAACATACCCGCGCCGCTGCCCGTCAGATAAGTTCCGCCGGTCGTGGGAAACTTTCCGCTCGTGTAACCCACCACATCGACGTTTCCCGCCGCATCCACCGCAATGCCGGTTCCTCCGTCGTTTGTATAGCCGCCCAGGTAAGTCGCCCAAAGCACGGTATGGGTCCCGGCCTGGATCTTGAGCGCGAACGCCGCCGTACACGGGATCGATGGTTGCGGACCGAAAAACGTCGGCTGCGCGCACAGCACCCCCGGATACTGCGGCTGCGCGCTGCCTTGCGTGGCGGACAGAGCGCCGGTCGTGGTGCCGGTCAGATAGATGTTTCCCTGCGCGTCAGCGGCGATCGCCGCCGTGCCCGGTGGCACGTTAGCCGTGGACAAGGTGCTGCGCCATCGCAGCGAGCCGCGGCTATCGTCATAACCAGCGCGGCAATGAGTGTAGACGGAATGCTCGAGTGAAGCGGTCGCATACTGACCTCTGGCATCAAGTATACGCGCACCGCTGGCAAATAATTGCCGGTACGGTACCATTCCCGCACTGACCCACACGTTCGCGCCGTCGTAGGCTAGGACATACGGAGCAGCCCGAACGCCGAAGTTGGTGGTGGTGTTCGCGGCGAACCAGCGGAGCTGGGCCACAGCCAGTGGATTGGGGGCCGGAGTGCCTGCGAAGCCGGTGGGCCCTTGGTTCCCCACCGGTCCGGCCGCGCCTTGAGAACCTGCGGGTCCGGTCAAACCGGGGGCGCCTGGCTGGCCAGGGGTTCCCTGCGGACCCGCGATGCCTTGGGGACCTGTCGGGCCGTTCGGCCCGAGGCTCAGATCGAAGAGCGAGGTCTGGTTGTTACTGTTGGTGAGCGTCAGGCGATAGGTGCCCGTCGCCAGACCAGTGGGCAAAGTAGCAATCACGCTAGTTTGGCTAAAGGTGCTGACGGTAAGATTGATGTCGTCCAGAGTAACGCCCGGGATGTTGTTGGTCGGGCTGAAGTTCCTGCCCGAGATGGTTACCTGGGTGCCCGCGCTGTTTACGGAAGCGTTGTAAATGATCGGCGTAGCGACGGCCCAAAGGGGTGCGGTGGCGAGGAGCCCGGCGGAAAGGAGGGCATGTAAGGTCTTGAATGAACCGGATGTCATAATGAGGTTCTCCATAGGATTCTCTCAGGTAGGTATTAGAACCGGGAAACGGTTCCCAGTTTGGAATTGGCCACCCACACGCTGGCTCCGTCGAAAGCCGTCCCGTAGGCGCCGCCGGAGGAATAGGTCGCCACAATACCGGTACTATCCAGCTTGGTCAGCGTTCCAGAACCAGAAACCCACGTATACGTTCCATCGAAAACGATGCCGTAGGGTTTGCCGGCGGCAGCGAATGTCCCTTGTATCGCGCCGCTGGCTGCATTTAACTTATTAACGCTGTTGGAGTTTTGATTTACAACCCAGATATTGGTTCCGTCGTAAGCGATACCAGTCGGTCCCAGTTGAACCGGAAACGTTTGCGAGGAGCCGTTGCTAACCAAGACTCTTGATACGGTTGCGTCGTTGAAATTGGAAATCCACATATACGTTCCGTCGAAGGCTACGCCCTTGGGGAAATTGCCAACCGGATAAGTCGCCAAGACGGCGCCCGTGCTGGCTTGCACTTCGGTGATGTTGTTAGAGAAATTGTTGGTGACCCAGATGTTGGCGCCATCGAAAGCGATGCCGCCGGGCGTAGCGCCTACGGTGACGGTGCGGATTAAGGCGCCGGTGCTGCCCTGCAGTTCGCTCACGGTGTTGTCGGCGCTATTGGTGATCCATACATTGGCTCCGTCGTAGACGGCGGCGCGAGGGCTGTTGCCTACAGCAAAGCCGCCCAGGATCTTGCCGGTAGCCACGTCCAGCTTCGTGACAGAGTTGGACAAGTTGTTGACCACCCATAGGCTGGCACCATCGAAGACCATGCCGATGGGATAGTTTCCGACGGCGACGCTCGCGGTCTGATCGGCTCCATAGGTGTGCAGCATGCCGATGTCCAGGACGGCCGGTCCTTCCGGCCCTTGCGGGCCGGTCGGGCCTTGGGGTCCCGTGTTTCCCTGGGGACCTTGCGATCCTTGCGGGCCTTGGGGTCCCATTGCGCCCATAGCTCCGGGAAGCCCCGGCGAACCCTGCGGCCCTCGCGGGCCTTGCACGCCCTGGGCGCCGAAGGTGACGCTGAAGGTCGCCTTGGCATTGTTACTGTTAGTCAGCGACAGAGCGTAAACACCCCTGCTAAGGGTGCATGGGATACTGGCCACGACGGTTGTGGGGCTGTACGATGTTAGCGACAGGTTCGTGTTGTTGAGGGTAACGCCAGGAGCGACCGTCGAGGGTTTGAAGTTCTGCCCGTTTATGGTCATTTGGCAACTCGCGAAATTGATAACAGTGCTGTAAATAACTGGCGCTCCCGCCGCCCACAATCTGGTGTGGCTCAGCAACGCGATGGCCAGCAACGCCGACATTGCGCCGGGATTAAGTAATCTTTTCATCTCAGCTTTCCTCTCTGTTCGTCAATTTGAGACACATGCACACATAGAGCGAGGTGTATACGTAACCAGGCGTCGGAAGCCAGATTGTCCCTGGGACTAACGGTTTCTCTACTTAGTCAACCCGCGAATCCGTCCGCATTCAGTTATAAGCCTTATGGGTGAACGAAGTCAACAGAAAAAAGCCGCGCCAAGGAAAATCCTAGAAAGCCGCGGTCACGATGACTTAGGCGATCCAGACCCGGCAGGTGGATCTGGTTATTAACGGACGTTAATCTCTACCAGATCGGAAAGCCCGCTCTGCAGACGGAAATGTGATTTTGGTGTCGAGCGTTTCGGATCGGCTGGCGCGGACCCCGACCTGACCGCTTAATCGTGGCGGAGCGCGACCGTCGGCTCCAACCGTGCCGCACGGCGGGCCGGAATATAGCAGGCAAGCAGAACTGCGGCGATCGACAACAGCGAGACCGCACCGAAGATCAGCGGATCCGTCGCCCGCACGCCGTACAACAAGTGTGAAAAGCTCGACACCACGCGCGTCAGAGCCAGCGCCGCCGCTACCCCAATCGCAATACCGGCCACCGCCAATCGAAGGCCCTGCCCCACCAGCATCTGCGTGACATCCCACCCCGTTGCCCCTAACGCCATGCGAATGCCAATCTCCGGCACACGTTGGGCCGTAGAGTAAGAGATCAGTCCATAAATTCCGATCGAAGCCATCAACAGAGCGACTCCCGCGAATGTAACTAGCAGGAGCATGGGAAACCGCTGCCGGGCCATCGATCCCGAAACAAGGTCCTGCATCGTGCGCACATTGTAGACCGGTTGATCGCTTCCGGCTGCGTAAACCGCGCTCGTGATGGCGGGCATCATCCTCGCCGGGTCGAGCCGCGTCCTTACCACCATGCTTAATTCACGCCGGAACGTAGGAATCCAGAGGTCTGAAAGCTGATAGAAACAACCGTAGATCTGCGGGTGGTCATAGGCCTTTGCCGAGCCATCCAACCGCGATGGTTCAACATGTCCCACCACGCCCACGATCCGGGCCTGGCCCCAATGTGGTACAGTCACCGTCTCCCCGATGGGGTCCCGATCCGGAAAGTAAGTGCGCGCCAGAACGTTATCGATGGCAATCACTTTCTCAGACTGGGCAGTGTCGGCTAGTGAGACAAAACGGCCGCGTAGCAGAGGTATTTCCAATGTGCTGAGGTAATCCGGACCGGTCCAATAATAGCGCGCGCGGGGTATCTCGGCCATCGAAGCCGGCTGCCGGGAACCACGCCAGAATGGGCCAGAGTTGTCTTCGTGACTGAATGGCAGGAGCGCCGCAATATCCGCCGCTTCCACGCCCGGAATTCGCCGGATCCGTTCCACCAACTGCTGGTAAGCGGCCCTCGTCCCCGACGCCGTTTCGGTGAATGCAGACGAAAGTCCCACCTGGAAAGCGATCGCGTGGTTCGGGTTGAAGCCTGGATTCACCGCCCACAAATTGTGGATCGTCCGGAATAGCAAGCTCGCGCCCGACATCAGCACCAGGGCGAGCGCAATTTGCACCACCGCCAGAACCGCTTGCGTGCGATGGTGGCCGCCCGTCGCGCCGCGCCCTCCGGACTTGAGCCCCGCTTGTACATCGGCGTGCGAGTGCTTCAGCGCCGGAGCCAGCCCGAACAGGACTCCGGCCGCCATCGAAACAACCAGCGCGAACAGGAGCACCGGAACATTCAATCCGATGTTCTCGATGCGCGGCAGACTGCCCGGCGCCGCGGCCAGCACCGCCCTCAACCCCAGCTTTGCAACGATCAGCCCGAGAGCGCCACCGGCCAGCGAAAGAAGCACGCTCTCGGTGACTAATTGCCGGACGATCTGGGCGCGGCTCGCTCCCAGCGCCAGCCGCACGGCAATTTCCCGCGCGCGGCCCGCGGAACGCGCCAGCGACAAATTGGCGACATTCGCGCACGCGATGAGCAAAACCAGCCCCACCGCCGCCAGCAGCAAAAGAAGAGTCGGCCCAACGTCGCCGACCAGGACTTCCTTAAGCGGATAAATCGACGTTCCCAAGCCCTTCTCTGTAGCCGGATTGAGTTGATCGATGTGCTCCTGGATCGTGTTCATCTCGGCCCGAGCCTGGCCCATCTCAATACCGGGTGCGAGGCGTGCGATAGAGGCGATGCCGTGGTTCGTCCGATCGAGCAGCAGTGGGTTTCCCCGCCCCAGCGTGGTATAGACGTCCGCCGGCGTATCTTCGAAACGAAATGCGGGTCCCAGAACCCCGACGAGGGTGTAATCGGTACCGTTCAACGTGATGGCCTTGCCCAGCGCCGCCCGATCGCCTGCAAAGCGGCGTTGCCACAGGCGATGGCTGATGACGGCCGCGGGCATCCCTCCAGTCCGGTCTTCCGCCGGAGAGAAAGTACGACCAACCGCCAATTTCACGCCCAGGGTGTCGAAGAAGCCTGAAGTCACCGCCCTGCCGTCCACATGCTCGGGTGCGCCGGGGCTTGTCAGATCGAAGCTCACCGGCTGAAACGCCGCCATCTGTTCGAACGAGCGTGCCTCGCGCTGCCAGTCGAGGAAATCGGGATAGGAGAGATACGTCGAGTACTTGAGTGCCCGGTTATAGAGAAGTACCATCACCAGGCGATCGGGCTGGCGATAGGGCAGAGGCGCTAATACGGCGCCCTCGAGCGCGCTGAAAATGGCGGTATTTGCGCCAATTCCAAGCGCGAGCGTCAGGATCGCGGTCGCTGCGAACGCGGGACTCTTGCGCAGCGAGCGCGCGGCGTAACGCACGTCCCTAAAGAAGCGATCTGCTTGGCGGTAATGGGTCATTTTCAGGCCATCCACAATCTCCCCCAAATGGACATCATGCCATCTTTGTGACACTATCAATATATTGGTTCTGGAGAAATGCTGAGGTGCGCTCATGGCCGATCGTAAACAGTTTCAAAATTTTCCGGTCGTAGACCAGGAGTTGGCGCGCTTGTTGGGTGAATCCCGTAATCGCCCCGTCACAGAAGATGAACTTCGCGAGCAAAGAGTGAGCTTTGCTTTCGGAAATGCTCCAGCTACCGCGGATCGCATCACGAAAGAAAGCGTGCGGACCGCATCGACACACATCAGAATGCTGTAGGGGTACGCCTTAACAAATTGCATCGCGATAGCCTGAAGAAGGGCATTGAATCGTTCGACAAGTATACGCTCTGGGCCCTCAATTACGCCGCTGTCGCGAACATATCGCAATTTGGCGGTCGCTACCGCGAAGATCCCATGTATGTGGGCAAGCACTGCCCGCCCGGAACTGGTTGATCATCCCACATGGCTTGCCGCCCATGCCCTCTGGAGGCTCAATTGGATTCACCCGTTTGTCGAGGGAAACGGGAGGACTGCAAGGGCGGCATGCTACTACCTGCTCTGCCTCAGGCACGGCCAATTGCTTCCGGGGCGTAAAACCGTGCCGGAGAGGATCAGGGAGAACCGGAGCCGCTACTATGCCGCCTTGCAAGCGGCGGATCTCGCCTGGGAGCAAGGTCATTTTGGGATTGAGCCCCTTGCGGAATATTTAAGCACCCTGCTTAAACAGCAGCTCACGGAGGAATAGCCAGCCGCGCGCAACGTGCACCCCGCTGTGGTCCGCGTCTACGCCACGCAGATTAGCTCCGCGCCCCATCCCCGCAACGGTATAATGATGCGATCGACAGGAGCGTACCCATGCCACGCCTAGTCCGTTGTTCCCTCATCCAAACCCACACGGACGCCTCGCCCGATCTCCCCCTCGCCGCGATCAAACAAGCCATGGTCAACAAGCACCTGGAATACATCCGCCAGGCCGCCGATGCCGGCGCGCGCATCGTCTGCCTCCAGGAGTTGTTCAACGGTCCGTATTTCTGCGCCGAACAGCAGGTGCGCTGGTACGATTTCACCGAGCCCGTGCCCGAAGGCCCCACCATTCGCCTGATGCAGGATGTCGCCCGCCGGCACCGCCTCGCCCTGATCGTTCCGGTCTACGAGCGCGAGCAGGAGGGCATCTACTACAACACCGCCGCCGTCATCTCCGCCGAAGGCGAGTTCCTCGGCAAGTATCGCAAGACCCACATACCGCATGTGGCGCCCGGCTTCTGGGAGAAGTTTTATTTCCGCCCCGGCAACCTGGGCTATCCCGTCTTCGACCTGGGCGTGGCGCGCATCGGCGTCTACATCTGTTATGACCGCCATTTCCCCGAAGGCGCGCGGGCCCTCGGCCTCAATGGCGCGGAGATCGTCTTCAACCCGTCCGCCACCGTCGCCGGCTTAAGCGAACATCTCTGGAAACTCGAACAGCCCGCGCATGCCGTGGCCAATGGCTACTACATCGGCGCCATCAACCGTGTCGGCGTAGAAGCGCCCTGGAATATCGGCGAATTCTACGGCTCCAGTTACTTTTGCGATCCCCGCGGGCAGATCGTGGCCCAGGCCTCCCGCGACCGCGACGAAGTCCTCACGGCCGATCTCGACCTGGACCTGATCGCCGAAGTCCGCAAGACCTGGCAGTTCTTCCGCGACCGGCGCCCCGACATGTACGGCGCGCTGACCGTCGCCTGAGCCCGCGTTAAGCTAAGGGCATAACTTCCATGACCACCCCCCGGGAATTCGCCGCCAGCTTTGCCGAGATCCATCCCCCGCTGGGCCCCCGCGAGGCCCTGGTGGAGGCAAACCGCTGCCTCTATTGCTTCGATGCGCCTTGCGCCAACGCCTGCCCTACCCACATCGACGTGCCCGCTTTCATCAAGAAGATCGCCAGCGGAAATCCGGGCGGCTCCGCTATCACCATCCTGAACGCGAATATCCTCGGGCTGAGCTGCGCGCGCGTCTGTCCGGTGGACGTATTGTGCGAAGGCGCGTGCGTCATGCACCGCTACAACCAGCGCCCCATAGAGATTGGGCGCCTGCAGCGCCACGCCATGGACCGTTTTTACGACTCCGGCCGGCGCTTGGCCGTCGCCGCGCTCGACAAGCCCGGACGCGTGGCCTGCATCGGCGCCGGTCCCGCGTCGCTGGCCTGTGCGGCTGCCCTCCGCCAGCAGGGCTTCGCCGTAACTATCTTCGATAGCCGTCCGCTGGCGGGCGGGCTCAACACCTATGGCGTCGCCGAGTATAAGCTGCGCTCCTCCGACAGCCTGCGCGAGGTCGAGCTGGTGCGTTCGCTGGGCGTCGAATTCCAATTGAGCGTGGAAATCGGCGGCGAGCGCCGCATTAAGGAATTGGAAGATCAGTTCGACGTCATTTTCCTCGCGGTCGGCCTGGGCCCCGTACAGCCGCTCGATATACCCGGCGAAAACCTCCCCGGAGTCGTCAACGCGTTGCGCTTTATCGCCGAGTATAAGACCCATCGTGGCGCACCCGTGGGCCGCCGCGTGGTGGTTGTCGGCGGCGGCAATACCGCCATCGACGCCGCTACCGCGGCCCTCCGTCTGGGCGCCGAAGAGGTGCACGTGCTCTATCGCCGCAGCGAAACTGAGATGCCCGCTTTTGAGTTCGAATACGACCTCGCCAAGCAGGAAGGCGTACGCTTCCATTGGCTCGCCCAGCCCGTGGCGATTCACGGCGCCGAGGCTGTGGAATCCATGGAATGTGTCCGCATGGAACTCGGACCGCCTGATCGCAAAGGCCGCCGCCAGCCCCAGCAGATCCCAGGTTCCAATTTCCGGCTTTCGTGCGACATGGTGATTCCTTCCATCGGCCAGTCCCGGCTACTCGACTTCCTCTCCCAATTCCGCGATATTCGCCTGACGGGTGGCTGCGTGGATGTACACCCGTCCACCGGCCAGACCACCAATCCGCGCTACTTCGCTGGCGGCGACTGCGTGAACGGTGGCCGCGAGGTGGTGGATGCCGTGGCCGAAGGCAAACGTGCCGCGGCGGCGATCGCCAACGCCTTGCCCGGTATCGTGGAGGCCCGGCGTGGCTGATCTGACTACCCGCTTCGCCGGTATTGCATCTCCCAATCCTTTCTGGCTCGCTTCGGGACCGCCCACCAATTGCGGCGACCAGGTGGCCCGCGCATTCGATGCCGGCTGGGGCGGTGCCGTCTGGAAAACCATTGGCGAACCCATCGTCAACGTGTCCTCGCGCTACTCGTCCGTCGATTGGAACGGCGCGCGCATAATGGGCCTCAATAACATCGAGCTCATCACCGATCGCCCGATCGAAGCCAATCTGCGCGAAATCGCCGAAGTGAAGAAGAAGTATCCGAAGCACGCCGTAATCGCCTCCCTGATGGTGGAATCCCGCCGCGAGGCATGGCACGAAATCGTGCGCCGTACCGAGGATAGCGGCGCCGATGGCCTGGAGTTGAATTTCGGCTGTCCCCATGGCATGAGCGAGCGCGGTATGGGCAGTGCCGTCGGCCAGGTTCCCCAATACGCCATGCTGATCACGGAGTGGGTGAAGGAGGTCGCCCGCACGCCTGTGCTGGTGAAGCTCACTCCCAACGTAGCCGACATCCGCACCATCGCGCGTGCCGCCAAGACCGGCGGAGCCGATGGCCTGTCCGCCATCAACACGCTCAATTCGATCACCGGCGTGGATCTCGATACTTTCACGCCGCGGCCCGATGTGGGCGGCAAATCCAGTCACGGTGGCTACTGCGGTCCGGCCGTGAAGCCCATTGCCCTCCACATGGTCCAGCAGCTTGCCGCCGACCCTGAATGCGGGCTGCCGGTCTCCGGCATCGGCGGCATTTCCAGTTGGCGCGAGGCCGCCGAATTCCTGCTGCTGGGCTGCCACAGCCTGCAAGTGTGTACGGCCGTCATGCACTACGGTTACCGCATCGTCGAAGATATGATCGACGGCCTGGGTAATTGGATGGACGGAAAAGGCTTTCGCACTCTGGACGACTTCCGCGGATTGAGCCTTCCGCGCGTCACCGGCTGGAATCGCCTCGATCTGAATTATAAGATCGTGGCGCGCATCCATCCGGATCTTTGTATCGGATGCGGCTTATGCTATATCGCCTGTTGGGATGGTGCGCACCAGTGCATCCACGTGGAGGGCGCCGCTAGCCCCGAGCAACTCCTGGCCGAGAGCCGTGCCCGGATCGCACAAACCCCCATGGTGGTCGCGCTGGATACCGCCCATACGCCCCCCGCCCGCATTCCGAAAGTCGATGAGCCAGCCTGCGTCGGCTGCAACTTGTGCTGGTTGGTCTGCCCGGTGGACGGCTGCATCACCATGGATCGGATAGACACGGGCCTGCCCCCGCAAACCTGGGAGCAGCGTGCCGGATAGGCCGCCTCCCCGTGGCGCACGCTTCAGCGTGCCGGCGGGACTTTCAAGTCCCGCACCCAGATGATGTAATCGCAGACCGGAGGCTTTCCCCCCAGCGCGCGCAAACGCATGGCCACCTGCGCCCGGTGATGCTCGCTGTGCATCACCACCTGCATCAGCGCATCCCGTACCGCCGGATGGAATTCCTTCATCCCCGGCCGTAAGGCGGGAAACTCGATGGCCCGCGCCAGCTCGGCTTCATCCAACCTCGCCGTGTACGCCGCGCCATCCGCGTGCGCTTCTTCGAATCGCCGCTGCAACTCGTCTACAGCGTCCGGCACGCGTCCTTCCTGTTCCCGATCGAACGGCCGGTGCTGCAGCAAAGCCAGGAAAAATCGCTCCACCACCACAATGTGATGCAGCCATTTCCGCACTTCATCATCGGCATAAGCGCCATCCTGCGTGGCCACCGCTTTTAGGATGGCCATATCGGCCCACGCCATGTGCGCGAATAAACACTGCAATAAATCGATCATTCGCCTCCCTTACGGCCTGCTTACGGCTGAAGCGCTAGCGTGGCCGTTCCCGCCGGGCCCGCATAAACCAACTCCATTGAATGAATGCTCGTCTCCTTGCCGTGATACCGGAAGAAGATTACTCCGGCCTCGGGGAGCGCCCGGTCGCCCTCCGGCATAGCCGCCTTTTGTACGCGCTGTTCCATCGCGCGCTGCAGCGGGAATGGCATATGCACCGGCGCGGGCACGTCTCCCGCACCCGGCTGGCCGCCCGTACTGATGCCGGTCGAGCTCTTCTTCTTCTCGTCCGTTTCGGGCGGCGACCACGTCGGATCTTTCAGCGATCTGTAAACCAGTCCCACCGGCGCGCTCGCATAAGGCGCTTTTTTCTCGTTGATCCGCAGCGTAAAGTCGTCCACCGATAGCTTCAGGTGCGCTCCCGGCGGACCGAAAAATGCCGCTTCCACGCCCACGAAATCCTCGGTCGTGTAAGTCAGCGTCCCTTGCTCCGCGGGAATCGTATGTCCCAGGAATTCGGCCGCTACCGTCACCGTGCCGGCTACGGCATGCGCCTGGTAATCGGTGGGAGCCGCCCGGGGCGGTGTGCCCCTTCCTTCGCTGACTTGCGGTTCCTTGGCCGGCGTGTCCTGGCCTTGTGCGGCCAGGCCCAGGGCCGCCATCACGATTCCGGTTCTCCATGCACGGGTTAATCGCATTTCACTCACAACCTAGCATAGTCGCGGCCGGGTTGTGGTACCCCCGCGTCCAACCGCCGCCGGCATTCGTCCAGCATCGCCGCCGTGCGCGTAGCGCCCACCCGCGTCACGCCCAGCGCGCGCACTTTCAGCAGCGCGTCCAGGTCGCGTACGCCCCCCGCCGCCTTTACCTGCACATATTCCGGCGAGTGCCGGCGCATCAGCTCCAGGTCCTCCATGGTAGCGCCGCCGGTCCCGTAACCCGTGAACGTCTTCACCCAATCCGCCCGCAGTTCCCCGCAGATTTCGCACAGCCGGATCTTCTGCGCCTCGTTCAGATAGCAATTCTCGAAGATCACCTTCACCTTCTGCCCGGCCGCGTGCGCCACTTCAATCACCGCGCCCACATCCGCCCGCACGTAGTCCCAGTCGCCGCTCAGCACCTTGCTGATGTTCACCACCAGGTCCAGTTCCTGGCAGCCGTCCGCCAGCGCCTGCCGCGCCTCCCCCGCCTTGATGGCCGTGGTGTGGCCGCCGTGCGGAAAGCCGATCGTGGTGCTCGCGTTCACCTGGCTCCCGCGCAAACGCTCCGCGCAGCGCCGCAGGTAAAACGGCATGATGCAGACGCTCGCCACATCGTAATCGAGCGCCACTTGGATGCCCCGCTCCAGATCCTCCTCCGTCAGCGTGGGATTCAGTAGAGAGTGGTCGATCATCTTCGCCATCTCCAGGTACGTGTAATTCATGTCGTGCTCCAGTGTAACGCGTTATGCTGGTCGCAGTAGTAACGGAGGATACATGCAATTGCAAGCTTGTTTTGCGGCCGCCATGGCGCTGGCCGCGGTCGCTTCTATGCCTGTTCCGGCGCGCGCGCAAGCCGGATTTAACGGACCCGGACGCTATGAGATTAGCAACGTCCACTCCGGCAAAGTCATCGACCTGGATCGCAACGACCAAACCAGCGTCATCCAGTTCGCGGCGCGCAACACCGACAACCAGCAATGGGATATCGTGCCCGCCGAGCCTGGCTTCTGGTGCATCCGGAACGCCATGAACGGCGCGGCTCTCGAGCAGGTCGGCCCCGGCAACAGCACGCCCGTCCGCGGCATGCCCTTCACCGGCAGCCCCAGCCAGCAGTGGCGTATCGTCGCCGCCAACACTGGTATGGCGCTCATCACCAACCGCCTCGGCAAGACCCTGGATATCCCCAACGCCTCGACCCGCGATGGCGCGCGCGTGCAAACTTACGACGTTAACGGCGGCGCCAACCAGCAGTTCTCCTTCCGCCGACTCGCGGATCTCGCCCGTAACGGCGACGGCCGCGAGGCCGAGGATTGGGATCGCGATCGCCGCTGGGAGCGCTACTACGGCCGCCTCGACGAGCGCGAGCACCGCTGGGGAATGGAAGGCGATGGCGTCTGCTTCTATCGCGAACCGGGCTACCGCGGCCGGTCGTTTTGCATAGCCGCCGGCGACCAGGTCCGCCGCCTCCCCGATCCGTTGATCGAACGCTTCGCCTCTCTGAAATTCTTCGGACGCGCCCGCGGCGTCGAAGTCTTCGGCGAGGAAGAGTTCGGAGGCCGGCGCGCCCGCTTCGAACACGACCAGCCGCAGCTCAACGACATGCGCCGCATAGTCTCCGTCCGCGTCTTCTAGGAGGGACCCGTGGCGCACGCTTCAGCGTGCCGGCGGGACTTTTAAGTCCCGCTCCTCACGGCGTCCAACCCTTAAATACCTCCCAGCAATTGCGCACGAACTGGCAAGGCTGCGCCGGACTCGCGCTCGACGTCGTCAGCGAAACCGAGCTCGACTGCGCATTGAACCCGGCACAGTTGATTACCGCCAACGTCGCCGCCAGGTTCTCTTGAAAACACGGTTGGATTTGCGACTCCGGCAAGCCGCTGAAAGCCCAATCGCTCGAATCGGAGTCGGCCGGCCGCACCTCGGGCGTGTATGCGGGACGCCAGCCAGGCGCCGTCTGAAATACGAAGTCGATCATGTCTCCCGAAACCAGGTAGGGATTCGGACCGCCCGTAAACGTGTATGCGATTCCCGCCGTGCCCATCGCAGCGACCGCGCCGTTGCCTACCCAATCCACAAATGGGCTGTCCGAACCGCTGGATAGCGGCCCCGGCCATAGCCACTGCTCTCCGTAATTGTGAAAAGAAATGGTACTGCGCACCCCGCCTCCCCCGGGCGCCGGAGTCGGAGCCGGCGTGGCCGATGGCGCCGGTAAGGGCGTGGGCGACGGCGACGGGCTCGCCCCTCCACCGCCTCCCACCAGGCTCTGGATCGCCTGGGTCTCCGGCTCGCTGGCGGCGCTGGGCCCGCACCAGATCTGGCGGCTTACCTTCGAATCGCGCGGGTCGCGGCTGGTGGCCGGTGTGACGCCGTCATTGTGAAACGTCTCCGTGCCCCAGGCCATGTAGGACCCGCTACCCCCGGGCGTTTGTGCCACCCTCGTAGCGTAGTTCCGGTTGATGTCTACGCCCGTGTACGTGCCGGCCTTCCACGACACCACCCCCGACGATCGCGTCACGGAACCATCCGGTACGGCGTGCGATGCATTGTTCTGCCGCCAATCCCGGTTGGAGTTGATCGTGATGGTGTGGCCGTCCGGATTCACCATCGGCACAAACCAGATCTGCCGGTTCATCAGCAGATGCTTGATGCGCTTCTCCTTCGGCGTGCTGGGCGTATCCGTGAAGTTGTTGATCAGGTACTCCGCGATGTAGTAAGCCATCTCCACCGAAATCCACTCCCGCGCATGATGGCAGCCCAGGATCACCACCTTCTGCGCGCCCACGCCCACCTTGATCGCCAATAAATCCCGGCCCTCGGAGCTTTGGCCGACCTGCGTCACGCTGGCGTCCACGATGGGCGTCCCCTGGCACGTTTTTCCCGCCCCTACCGTGCGCATCTGCGCCAGGTCCCGTTTCAGACTGTACATCTGCCGGGGAACCTTCGCGCCGCCGCCCACTGGAATCACGGGTACCGATGCCGGCGCCAGGGGGGCCAGCGAGTTGAACAGGGGATCGTCATAAACATGATAGAGAAACGCTCTTGCCATAGATCGTCACCTCGTCTGGGCGGTTTTGAAATCCGCGAATGATTGGTACCGCCTGTGGACGTCTTCCGGCCCGCGGACCCCCGAGAACCGCACCAGAAACATCACGTCCTCCAGCCCGCCGGACTCTGCGTCCAGCCACGATGGATGCGCCCCCAGTTCCTTCCTGAACAGCACCGTCTCCTGCCGGATCTGTCCACTCAGCAGCGCGGCGGCGCGCGGGCTTTCTGTCAGCGTCTTCTGGTATGCCGCGCGGCGCATCAACGCAGTCTCCAGCCGCAGGAAGTTCAAATGGTCCGTCCAAAAGGGCATCGGCCCTGCCTCCGACCGCTCTTCGAACTCGCGATATAGTTGGGTGCGGGTCAGATCCGCGAGGTCCTGGCGGAACTGGCGCGCGTCCGGATAAAGCACGCGCGTCTTGTATTTGCCCTCCTTGGCCATGCTCTCCAGATCGCCGGACCCGAAGATGGAAACCACGCCGTCGCGCCATTCCACGGTGGGCAGCCGCAGGCTCTTCAGGGAACCCACTAACCCCGGGTCGGCGGGCGTGGCGAAAACCGCCCGCATGGCTTCCGCATAGGGCAGGTGCTGGGCGAATTGAGGCCGCCCGAGGCTTTCAAGCTCCCCCGCGATCGCCAGGCTGAACTCGTGCCGTTCCGAGACCTCCGGTGTCAGCCGGTCGAGGGCGAGTTCGGCCATCAGCAACGCCTCGCTTTGCAGCACGTAAACCAGGATGGCCGGCACAAACACGCTGCCATAAGCTCCCTCGTTGGCCAGCCGGTCGAGCGCCGCCATGGCGTTCTCAAACCCTTCCGCACTCCCGGACCGCGCCGCGCGTGCCAGGCTGCCGCGCTCGCCGCGATACAGCCAGTCGATCCCCTCCGAAACCGCGTTGGGCGCCCACTCGGTGAGCCGTTTGCCGATGGCTTCATCGCGGTCGCGCTCGGAGAGCTGTCTCAGGTAGCGCTCGCAGCTCTCCTTCGAGAAGAACAGCAGCGAGACGCCCGGCGCGCGCAGCATCGCCAGCGCTCCGTCGTCCGCCAGGGCTGCCACCGTGCCCCCCGCGTATTTGCCGATCGCCGCCTCGGGAGCCGGCCCAAGCAGTTTGTCGTGCAAAACGGTGTAATAAATGACTCGTTGCGGCATGCGTTCCTTTCCCTATGGGCCCGGCTTATTCAGGCCAAAATGCTTGCCCGACGCCGTGGTCGTCGATTGACCCGCGGCCGCCTCCTGCGTGTCCGCCACCTGCACCACCACGGATGCGCCCGGCGGCGTATGCAAGGTGACCTGGCCCTGGGCGTCCGTCGTAAATGTCTGGGCCGCCCCTCCTCCGATGGCCACCTGCACGCTCGTATTCGCCATCGGCAGTCCGAGTTCGTCGATTACCTGGATGTAGCTGATTGGGCCGGGCGTCGGGGTCGGCGTTGGTGTAGGCGTGGGTGTCGGGGTTGGCGTAGGAGTCGGAGTGGGAGTTGGCGTGGGTGTGGGTGTTGGCGTAGGCGTCGGAGTCGGCTTTGGCGTCGGGGCAGGTGTGGGCGCGGGCGAGGGGGTTGGCGCGGGAGTCGGCGAGCCGTGGCAAGAATGGACCGGATCGCCAACATTCCCTTGTCCGGCGTTGGCGTCCGCATCGTTAGCCGCGGCGTCCAAAGCCTGCGACTGGGACATTGGAGCCGGCGTCGGGTCAGGCGGCATAAACCAACCATTTCTCAGGCGCACCCTTGCGCCGGGCTTTCAAAGAATAACGAATATTAGTTGCCGTTGGCAAGGCTGTTGTACAATCTAAAAAGTACTTTTGTAAATAAAGGCGACTCACACGTCTACGCCCACCCATCTCGAAAGCACCTTTATGCGCCGCCTGCGCGTTGCCGCCCTGAGCGCCTTGCTGGTTGGGGCCGTGGGCGCCGTGGCTTTGACGCTTTATACGGGCCGGCGCAATCCCTCCTGGCTCCTGATGGTGCTTTTTGCATTCTGGGTGCTCTCCCCATTCGCCGCCCTTCAATTGGCTAATGTGGCGTCGAAGCGCTATTCGTTTCATCCGCGAGCGGCGCTCTATGCCGTGATGCTCGTCGTCGCGCTGGGCACTTTGGCGGTCTATGGATACGTGGCATTCGGGCCCCCGAGGCAGAAGACCGCCGCCGTATTCGTTGTGACTCCGCCCGTGTCATGCTCATTCATTGCGGCACTGGTCGCAATAACGGCTCTTACGCGTCGCCGGGCGCGGTAACCGCCCAGCCAATAACATCCGCCCCTGTGTTTTCAGCAGCTTGCGGGAAACGGCCGCTACGGCAGAGCCGCTCCCGGCATAACCTTGTAATTGGAGAGCTGCCACGGTGCCCGCCGCGAGCCCAACCCGCCCGATAGCCCGGCCCATGCCGGGTCTCCCGGTTGATCCGATTGGCTTCGTGCTTTTTGTCAAGTCATGGCAAACAAGTCACTTATTGGGTTCGTTGGTAACAAAAATGCAATTTTCAGCAGTTTGGGGGACGGGCGCCGCGCGGGCGCCCGCGCCGGGCATAAGCTTGCAAATGGAGGACCGCTACGGGTGCCCGCCGCGAACCCAACCCGCCGCCCGATAGGCCCGCCCGTGCCAGGTCTCCCGGTTGATCCGATTGGCTTCGTGGTTTTTGTCAAGCCGTGGCAAACAAGTCACTTATTGGGTTCGTTGGTAATAAAAATGCAAAATCGACGTCAAACTTATCCCCAAACCCCCGCCACCGCCGCCCGTCTATCAAACCATCGGGCTATAGTAGATAAAGCTGTTCAACGCTCCTCTCGAGGATCCAAGTGAAAGCATCTCTGATCTCCATCCTGCTGGCCGCCGCGTCCCTATACGCGCAATCCACCCGCGGCTCGATCGGCGGCCAGATCACCGACGCCGCCAAAAAGTCGATCTCTGGCGCCGCCGTGACCCTCGTCGAACGGGACACCAACAAGAAGCGCACAGCCATCTCCGGTCCGCAAGGCGATTTCCTGATCACCCTGCTCGATCCCGGAACCTACCGTTTGCAGGTTGACGCACCCGGTTACCGCTCCCACGTCCAGGATCTGGTGCTTGACCTGGATCAGGAAATCCGCGTTGAGGTGCCCTTGCTCCCCGGCAAAACCACAGAGCAAGTCACCGTCACTGCCAAGCGGAGCCTGCTGCGCCCGGAATCCGCAGCCGTCGGTGGCGTAATCGACACCAGCCAGGTACAGGGACTACCCCTCGATGGCCGCGATTTCTACCAATTGAGTCTGCTGCTGCCCGGCGTCGTGCCGGCCGCCGAAGGCTCCGCCTCCTCCGTGCGCGGCTCGTTCGCCATCAACATCAACGGCGCGCGCGAGGATTCGAACGACTTCCTGCTCGACGGCGTTTATAACGGCGACCCCAAGCTCAACGGCATCGCCGTGACTCCGCCCGTGGACGCCGTGCGCGAATTTGAAGTTCTCTCCAGCACCTACGACGCTTCCTTCGGGCGCAACGGCGGCGGACAGGTCAGCGTCGTCCTGCGGTCCGGCGGCAATCAGTTCCATGGCACGGCCTACGAATTCTTCCGCAATGCCCTTCTCGATGCGCGCAACTACTTCGCGCCATCCGGCGTGCCCGCCCCGCAGGACCAGCGCAACCAGTTCGGAGGCACCCTCGGCGGTCCCATCGCGAAGAACCGTACCTTTTTCTTCGTGGATTATCAGGGCACCCGCGACAACACCGGCATCACGCAAGTCACAAACGTGCCCACCGCCGCGGAACGTACCGGCGATTTCTCCCAAAGCAGCCTTCCCGCGATCGATCCGTTTACCGGCGCGCCCTTCCCGAACAACGTCATCCCGAGCGCCTACCTGGATCCCACCGGCCTGGCCATCGCCGCGCTATATCCACTGCCCAACCGCAACGTGGCCAACCAGAACTATGTGTCTTCCCCCGACGGCCGCACCCGCGCCGATCAATTCGATCTGCGCGTCGATCATACGCTGGCGCCCTCTTCGCAGTTGACCTTCCGCTATAGTTTCGCCGATAACAGCCTGTTCGAGCCGTTCACCGGTCCCAGCTTTCCCCTGGTGCCCGGCTATGGCGACAACGTTCCCAGCCGCGACCAGAATGCCATGATCGCCGAGACGCACGCCTTCACGCCGGCGCTGCTGAACGAATTTCGCGCCGGGTTCGACCGCGTCTCCGAGGGCGTGTATCAGCAGGATATCGCGCAGAACGTCAATGCCCAGGTGGGATTGCCGACGGTTTCCACTAACGCACGCGATTTCGGACTCACGTCCATCTCGGTCACCGGGTTCTCGCCTCTCGGCGACGAGTCCAACAACCCGCAGCATTCTACCACCAACGTCTATCAGTTCCTGGACAACCTGACCTGGGTGCATGGCACTCACACCGCCAAGTTTGGCGCGGAGTACCGGATCACGCAGCAAAACGCCTACCGCGACATCGAATCCCGCGGCTTCATCGACTTCCTGGGAGATATCACCGGCAACGCTTTGGAAGAGCTGCTGCTGGGCCTGCCGACGGATTCCGGCGTCGCCACGCTCGATAACCCCGAGCATCTCCGCACTCACAGCTACGACTTTTTCGCCAATGACAATTGGCGCATTCGCCCCAATCTCACCCTGATTCTGGGCCTGCGTTACGAATTCAACTCGCCCGGTGTGGATGCCCAGAATCACGCGAATTTGTACGACCCGGCGACTCAAAGTCTGGTGCCCGTCGGAACCGATGGCATTCCGCGCGGCGGCTACCTGCCCGATCGCAACAATTTCGCTCCCCGGGTCGGCTTGGCCTGGACGCCTTTCGGTTCGCCGCATACCCTGGTTCGCGCGGGTTACGGCATCTATTACGACCAATCTGCGCTGGCTCCCGGCGAGGGTCTTTATTTCAGCCCGCCTTATTTCAATTTCAACGTGTATTACCCGCTCAGCGCGACCCAGCCGCTGCTGCTCTCCAACCCGTTCCCGAGCAATTTTCCTTATCCGAACCCGCCCTCGGCCCTGGCCTTCCAACTCGATCTACGCACTCCCTACGTGCAGCAGTGGAACTTCAACATCGAGCGGTCTCTGGGCGGCAGCCGGATGCTCGAGATCGGCTACGTTGGCTCGAAGGGCACCGATCTGATCGGCGCGCGCGACGCCAACCAGCCGCCGCCCTCGGCCAACCCGTATTTCGAGCGTCCGCTGCCGCAGTTCGCGGACATCGACCTGCTGGAATCCAATCGCAATTCCATCTACCACAGCCTGCAGGCGCGTTTCGAACAGCGTTTGAGTTTCGGGTTGTCCCTGCTGGCTTCTTATACTTTCGCCAAATCGATCGACAACGGCTCCAGCTTCTTTTCGAGCGCCGGCGATCCCAACTTCCCGCAGGATAGCTACGATCTGCACGCGGAGCGCGGCCTCTCGGACTTCGATGTCCGGCACCGCTTCGTGGCCAGCTATATGTATGATTTGCCGTTCGGCAAGTCGTCCCGTTGGCTAAGAGGTTGGCAGACTTACGGCATTTTGCAGTTCCAGACCGGCCAGCCCTTCACCGTATCGCTGCTGCCGGACGACGATAACAGCAATACTGGCATCGACAGCTTGGGCTTCGGCGCCAACGACCGGCCCAACGTGGTGGGAAATCCTAAGATTTCCAACCCCTCGGCCAACGAGTGGTTCAATACCGCGGCTTTCGCCATCCCACCCTACGGCACATTTGGCAATTCCGGCCGTAACACGGTCGAGGGGCCGGGCATGGCCACCGTCGATCTTTCGCTGGTGAAGAATACCGTGATTCGCGAGCGCGCCACGGTGCAATTCCGCGTGGAAGGCTTCAACGTATTGAACCATACGAATTTGAGCCTGCCCGACAACTTCATCGGCTCGCCCACCTTCGGCCAGATTCTATCGGCGGGCAATCCGCGCCGCCTGCAACTGGGTCTGAAGCTTTTGTTCTAGTGACCCGTGGCGCACGCTTCAGCGTGCCGGCGGGACTTTTAAGTCCCGCATCCAATGAGCTTTTTCCCCGAGCGGTATAATAAGGACAACTGGGATGCCGACCGAAACCGAAACCGAACAAACTACAGGCGGTAGCTACTTCGTCTCCAACTATCCTCCCTACTCCTTCTGGGGAGCGGACCACGTTGCCGACGTTTTCGCCGCTCTCGACCGTCCCCCGGCGCCGGACACGCCCCTGGGCATTTACTTGCACATCCCGTTCTGCCGCAAGCGTTGTCACTTTTGCTACTTCAAGGTCTATACCGACAAGAATGCCGCGGAAGTAGAAGGCTATCTGGACACCGCCATCCAGGAACTGACCATCTACTCCCAGAAGGCCGTCATCGGCGGCCGCAAACCGAAATTCATCTATTTCGGCGGCGGCACGCCGTCCTACATTTCCTCCCGCCAGCTTTCCAGCCTGGTCGAACGCATGAAGCGCCTGCTGCCCTGGGACGAAGCCGAGGAAGTGGCCTTCGAATGCGAACCCGGCACCCTTACCGAAGGCAAGCTCCAGATCATCAGGGATCTGGGAGTCACCCGCCTCAGCCTGGGCATCGAGAATTTCGACGACGACATTCTGAAGATCAATGGCCGCGCCCATACTTCCAAGGAGATCGGGCCGGCGTACAGTTTCGCGCGCTCCATCGGTTTCCCGCAAATCAATATCGATCTGATAGCCGGTATGGTTGGCGAGACTACCGAAAACTGGCGCGAATGCGTGCGCAAGACGATCGAGCTCGATCCGGATAGCGTCACCATCTACCAGATGGAAGTTCCCTATAACACCACCATCTTCAAAGAGATGAAGGTCATGGGTCAGTCCGTCGCGCCGGTGGCTACCTGGAAGACCAAGCGCGATTGGGTCCGCTACGCTTTCGCCGAGCTGGAAAATTCAGGCTATACCGTCCGCAGCGCCTATACCGCCGTGAAGAATCCGGCGCGCACCCGCTTCGTCTACACCGACCTTCTATGGTCCGGCGCAGATATGCTCGGTCTGGGGGTGGCTTCCTTCTCGCACCTGCAAGGCACCCACTTTCAGAACGAGCACGAGTTTGAAACGTACTCCGAGAAGCTGCGCCAGGGCGTTCTTCCCATCTACCGCGCATTGACTCTTACCCAGGAACAACGCCTGATCCGCGAGTTGATCCTGCAAATGAAACTGGGCCGTGTCAATAACCAGTACTTTAAAGACAAGTTCGACGTGCGGATTCAAGAGCGCTTTCGCGAGCCGGTCAGTATCTTGCGCGATCGCGGTTTCCTGACCACCGACGCCGATAGCATACGCCTCACGCGCGATGGTCTGTTGCAGGTGGACCGGCTGCTTTCCGAATTCTTCCTCCCGCAACACAAGCTCGCTTATGCCGTATGATGCCATTGTAATTGGAGGCGGCCCGGCGGGTTCCACGGCCGCCGCCCTGCTGGCCGCCAAGGGCCGCCGCGTAGTCGTCCTGGAGAAGGATAAATTCCCGCGCTATCATATCGGCGAATCGCTTCTGCCGTATGGCTACTTCACGCTGCAGCGCATCGGCGTGCTGGATCGCATGAAGACGTCGCACTTCACGCGCAAGCATAGCGTCCAGTTTGTCGGCGCCAGCGGCCGCGCCTCCGTGCCATTTTACTTTTCGCAGCAACTCACCCACGAAGCCTCCGCCACCTGGCAGGTCCTGCGCAGCGAGTTCGACCAACTCCTGCTCGATAACGCCCGCGAAAAGGGCGCTGAGGTGATCGAAGAGATCGCCGCGCGCGAGCTGATTCAGCCGGATGGCGCGGTAGTGGGAGTCAAGGCGGTGACTCAGGATGGAGCCGCGCGCGAGTTCTTCGCCCCCATCACCATAGATGCCACCGGACGCGATGCCTTCGCCGTAACTCGCAATGGCTGGAAAGTACGCGATCCGATGCTGAATAAGATCGCTGTCTGGACTTACTATAAAGGCGCGTTGCGCGACCCCGGCATCGACGAAGGCGCCACCACCGTCGCCTATGTGCCGGAGAAGGGCTGGTTCTGGTATATCCCGCTGGCCAACGATATAGTCAGTGTGGGAGTCGTGGCGGAAAAAGACTATCTCTACAAAGATACTCACGATCTGGCCCAGATCTTTCATCGGGAAGTCAAGAAGAACGCCTGGATCGAGAAACACCTGGCCGCGGGCCAAGAGTTTGGACCCTATCGCGTAACCGGAGAGTATTCGTATCGTTCGCGCTACTGCGCCGCGGACGCCGTGGATGCCGCGCTTGCCGCCGGAGATGTGGGCGCTTCCCGCTTCGCCGCGTACGGCGCGCAGGTTTGCGAAGGCATCGAAGCCATGCGCAAACTGGTCTACGCTTTTTACAATCATGTATTCAGCTTTCGGCAGTTCATCACTGAATACCCGGCGCTGAAAGGTGACATGACCGACTGCCTGATGGGCAATCTGTTCCGCGATTTCCGGCCGCTCTTCGATGCCGTAGCCCGATTCGCCGCCGTTCCCGAAGCGCTACCGCACGGTAAGCCGTTGGCCGTCGGAGAAGTTCTAGAGTCATGCCCCTAGCCACTCTGCGCGAGCTCCTCTCCGCGATCCGCACGGACAACCCTTTCTACGCCGCAAAGCTTCGCGATTTCGGACCGGACCCGGATCTCGCCGCCCTGCCCTTCACCCTGAAGCAGGAGTTGATCGAAGATCAGATCGCCCATCCGCCTTATGGCACCAATCTGACTTACCCGCTCGATCGCTACACCCGCTTCTGCCAGACCAGCGCGACCACGACCGGCACTCCCATGCGCTGGCTGGATACGCCCGAAAGTTGGGACTGGATGATCGCAAACTGGGTCCGCGTGTACCAGGCTGCTCTCATCGGCGTGCGGGACCGTATCTTCTTTGCGTTCTCTTTCGGGCCGTTCCTCGGTTTCTGGGTGGGGTTTGAAGCTGCCGCACGCATGGGCTGCATGGCCATACCCGGCGGCGGCATGCGCAGCGCCGCGCGGTTGCGCACCATCCTCGAAACATCCGCCACGGTGCTGTGCTGCACCCCTACCTATGCCATACGGCTCGCCGAGGTCGCCGCCGAAGAGAGGATCGACTTGGCCGGGGCCAGCGTGCGCATCGTCGTCGTCGCCGGAGAACCAGGCGGCAGCGTGCCGGCCACGCGCAACCACATCTCGAAGCTGTGGGGCGGCGCGCGCGTCGTGGATCATCACGGCATGACGGAGATCGGCCCAGTCAGCTATAGCTGCCCGAAACGGCCCGGCGTACTGCATGTCATTGAGGACTCATACATTGCGGAAGTGATCGACCCGCTGACTGGCCAGCCAGTCCCACGCGGAGTAGCCGGTGAGTTAGTGCTGACTAACCTCGGTCGCCTCGGATCGCCGCTCGTGCGCTATCGCACCAGTGACATCGTGCAAGCAGCCGCGGCTGGCTCATGCGAATGCGGCACGCGGGATCTCGCTTTGGATGGCGGAATCCTCGGCCGCACCGACGACATGTTAGTCGTCCGTGGCGTCAATGTGTATCCCAGCGCCGTCGAGAACATCGTGCGCGGCTTCGAGGCCGTTAGCGAGTACCGAGTCGAGATTCAAAACCATCGCACGCTCCCCGAACTGAGTATTCGGATCGAACCTTCACCGGAGCATGCTCAGGATTCTGCGCTGGTGCATCGGTTGGAGGCCGCTCTGACCAATGCATTCTCCTTGCGGATTCCGGTATCGCTGGCGCTGCCGGGAAGTCTGCCGCGCTTCGAAATGAAGGCCCGCCGCTGGGTGCAACTGTAATCTTAGAAAGTTATTCAGCTACGTTAGAAACGGAAATGCAGGACCATTTCGCTCGCCACGGGCTTGTCGTGTTTGCGGGCGGGTGTGAACTGCCATTGTCGCGCCGCGCTCAACGCCGCGACGGCCAGGCCGCCGCCCTTCGTCAGCACCTGCGCATGGGTGACGCTGCCCGATTCGTCGATAGACACTCTCACGTCCACCGCACGCGCGCCGGCTTCGGCATCCGGGGGCTTAACCGGCGCAACCTTCCGGATAGGAGCGGGCGGCGTGAAGGCGCCGGTATCCCCATTCGATCCTTCTATCTTTCGCAGCGCGCGCCGGAATACGCCGGCATGCGGCGCATCGTAACTGACCTCGGCCTCGAGCGGCGGCGCGGCATGCACCGGGGGCAGCCAAGCCACCTGCTTCGGCTCGATTTTCTCGATCGGAGCCAGCGGCGGCGGAGGCTCGACTTGATGCATGGGCGCACGGGCCACAATCACTGGCGGCGGAGGCGCCACTTTCGGTAGGGGCTTCTTCGCGGCCCTGGTTTTGGGAGGCGCGATATGTTTCGGCGCCGCGGCAGTCGATTCAGCCACGGGCTCCGTCGCCGGCCGGGTTGCCTCCGGCACGGCGGCCACCGGCTCAGGCGTGCTCACCTCTTGCTTCGCCGCCTGCTGCGGAACGGGTTCTGGAAGCAATGACTCCACCGGTGGCGTGGCTTTCGCCACGGCCGCCGGGTGAACCGGCGCCTGATTTTCCGAAACGAAGAGACCCGCTATGAGAAACAGAACCGCGATCACGGGCACCACCACCCACGGGAGCGACGGTAGCCTGCGTCCCCGCCCCACGGGTTTCGGAGCCGACGCCGGCGCCGCCACCGGTTGAACCAACATCGGCGTGGGACGCACCGGCGCGGCGGCGGCCTGCTGCCCATCCGTAATCGGAAATTCGTCCGTCGAAAGCCGCGCGCAGTCAAACGGAAACTGCCGATAAGGCGACCGCCGGTTCACGTCCCCATCTTCCCAGAAGAAGAAGCCGCCCGTCGCCGGACCATCGGTCGCGGGACGCACCAGTAGAAACACCTGCCAGGCTTCCGGGAAGTATTGGCTGAATACGGTGAAATCGTCCTGATCCAGATACATCCCCGGACGCGTATGGCTGCGAAAATAACCCACTACCTGCCGCGGCGCCCGGCGTTCGAGCCGCGCCGCCAGAGCCCGCCTGTCCTTCGGAGAAAGTGTGTGGGAAGCGCCACGCAGGTGTTCGCAAGGCGTCAGTTCGAAATCTTCGATCAGAACCGCCCGCCCGAAACCAGGCAATGTCCGGCCCAGCAGAATTCCGCCGATCTCGGTGCCGCGCTGCCCCTCGCCCAAGCCTCGCTGCACCGCCGCACCCAGCCGCTCCACCAGATCCAGGTTCACCTGGACCATGATCGAATCGCCCGGATCCTCCCAGACATAACCCGCCGAGCTGCCTGCAACGTTCGCTACTGCCGCCATACAGGCGTAACTTAGAGCACGTCTATTGCCACAACAGGGCAGGGCTACTCTCCGGGATGGTAGGTCCGCTCGGCGTGCGCCCGAATGTCGCCTAAAGCGAACCAGGCAGGCTTGAACTGCTGCGTGGCATAGAGCTTCGCCTGATCGAAGTAGTGCGGCGACTTCGGATCGGCGCTTTCGCCAAAAACCAGGATCGACTTGGCCTCCACCTTCGGCCCAAAGTCCACGATGCTGACGAACGAGTGGCCGGCGACACCGAAGTGCTCCTTCTGCCCCTTCTCCGGGCGGGCGTAGAAATTGAAAACGATCCCCACCGGCCCCGGGCCGCCGGCCACGGGCAAGCTGTCTCGCGCGTCGCTAAAGGGTTCTTCGCCGCCCGATTGGGCGCGCTGCAGGCGGTTGATCTCGCCCCACGGCACCTCCCAGGTGCCAAAGTCCTTCTCCAAATCCGCCACAATCCCTTCGAGCGTGCCCATCGGGTCCCGCCTGGCCTTGGCGTCCCGGTCCTGCTTCCAGTACCACAGGCAGAAAAGTGTCATGGGCACCGACGAGTTCCGGCCGATATGGTCCCACTCCCGGAGTTCCGCCACGGCGCGCCCGAGCTTGGCGGCTCGCGGCGCATCGGTCTGCCGCAGCGCCTCCCATTGCTCCGCCAGCCGGGGAATCTGTGTTTCCGCTTCGATCACATAGGTGTCGAACGCCGCTCGCCCCCAGTCGTCGAAGGTAAATTTTTCCTTGTTCCACAGGATCCGCCGGGAAATTCGGGCGCGGGCCGTGTCGCTTTCACCCACCATGTACTTGGGATACTCCGCGGGGTCGGGATTACCCTCCATCGTGGTGGTGAACGGCGTGGAGTTGCAATTCTGAACAAAACCGGACTTCGGATTCAGCACCTGCGGCAACTCGTCGATGGTATGGAAGCCGTGCCATTCCGTCTCCGGCGTGCTGCCATCCACCGGCTTCGACCAGTCGAAAGCCGGCGACCGGCGCGGCACGGCGCCGTTATACAGGTAGAAGATGTTGCCCGCATCGTCGGCATACATGGCGTTGAACATCGGCACGGCCAGCCGGGACATGGCCGCGCGGAATTCGCTGAGATTGCGGGCTTTGGACATCTGGTACCACTCCGCGATCTGGCCGCCTTCTTCAAACCGCGCGAACCGAACTGCCAGCCATTTGCCATTCTGTTGCGCCACGATGGGCCCGTGATGCGTTTTCATCATTTTGTAACTACGAGTGACCGGACCGCCCTCGGTCTTCACCGTGATCGAATCGGTCCACGTCGCGGCTTCGCGATAGCCGCCATCGTAGCGATAGGCCAGTGGATCGCCGGGCTTATCGAAAGTCTCCTCCCAGACGTCGAAAACATCCGGCTTGTTCACGGTGTGGCTCCAGCCCAGGTGTTCGTTGTGGCCGAGAGTGGGGAACGCCGAACCGAAGAAAGATGCGCCGGACATGTCCCATCCCGAATCGCTGTGCACGTGGCCCTCGTACCATTGGCCGGGCCCGAAGAATGGCTGGTGTGGGTTGATGAACAGCATGGCGTGGCCGGTGGCGCTCTTCGATGGCCGGATAGCCCACATGTTGGAGCCTTGCGAATCCGCCATTTTCCCGGTGTCTTCCTTCGGAATGCCGGTTTCGCCGTAGAGAAACAAGTAGTAAAGCGCGTAGCGGTTGAAGGCCAGCATGTGCCACGGCTCGAAGTGCGCGATCAGCCGCGGGTGAGTTTGCGGGTGGCGCTCGAGGTAGTAGTTGATGCCCTCGGCGAATGCGTCCAGGAGGGCCCGCAGGGGCGGCGCCGCGTGCTCATACTCCACTTTCGCCAGCCGCGGAATTTCCAGCGTGCGGATCACCAGGTCGTCATCCAGTGTCTTTTTTCCGTAGACCTCCGAAGCCCGCCCCAGCGCCCGTAGGTAGCTGTCTTCGATCTGCCAGAAATTGTCTTCGGCCTGCGCGTAAGCGTAGCCGAAGACGCAACTGGCGTCGGTCGGTCCATAGATGTGCGGCACGCCGAAGGTGTCGCGATAAATGGTCACGGATCGGGCCAGTTCCGCGGGGTGGTTGACCGTGGCGGCCGAAAGGGCGCAAGCCACGGCGAGGGGTAGCAGCAAGCCAGGATGTTTCATGGGTCGTCGGGTCCAGTTGCGGCTAATCAGTCTATCAGAGAGGGCCGGCGCGCGGGGATGTTATCCTGAAGTTTCCTCTTCCGCATGGCTACTATCTATCCCTTTCAACCCTACCGCTACAGCGATAAGGCGGGCGCGCTTCAGGATCTGGCGACCCAGCCTTATGACAAAATCTCGCCCGAGATGCGTCAACGCTACCTGCAAGCCAGTCCGTACAATCTGGTGCGTATCATTCTCGGCGAGCGCCATGAGTCCGATTCCGGCGGCGACAACGTCTATACACGCGCGGCACAGTACCTCGCGGACTGGATCGCGCAAGGCATCCTGGCGCGTGACGCGGAGCCCGCGCTGTACGCCTATTTCCAGGAGTTCACCATGCCCGACAGCGGTGCGCGCCTGGTGCGCAAAGGCTTCATCGGTCTGGGCGCGGTGGAAGAATATTCCGCGGGCGTGGTACACCGGCACGAGCAGACGCTCTCCGGACCGAAGAAAGATCGCCTGGAATTGTTGCGCCACACGCACGCTCACTTCGGACAGCTTTTCATGCTCTATCCGGATCCCGCGGGCGAAATCGACCGCCTCTTGGACGAAGCCGCGCAATCGCCCACGGCGGGCGAAGTCACCGACGAGGATGGAGCGCGGCATTCTTTCTGGAAGATCGCGGACGCCGGCCGGGTTGCGCGCATCCGCGAGCTGATGGGCGATAAGAAACTGCTCATCGCCGACGGCCATCATCGTTACGAAACGGCGCTGGCATTCCGTCATGAGAATCCCGATCTTCCGGGCTCGGATCGCGTGATGATGACGTTCGTGAACATGTATTCCCCCGGGCTGAAGATCCTGGCCACGCACCGCCTGGTCAGCGGCGTGGAGGGGTTCGATGCGGGCGAGTTCATCCGGCAGGCTGCGGCGGGCTTCGAAGTGGCGCAAGTCCCCAGCGCGGAGGCGCTGCAGCGCGCTTGGACCGAATCGCCTGGGCGGGCCATCATCGGCGCGGCCATTGGCAGCCGCCTGTATCTGATCGAAGCGCGCGAATCGGCCGGGCAGCTTGACGTACGCGTGCTGCACGAAAGACTGCTGCGTCTGCTGGGTATCGGCGAAGAAGCGGTGCGCGAGGAGAAGAACTTGCGCTACGTCCGCGGTCTGGATGCGGCCCTTGAAGCCGCGCGCGGCGGCGCAGCCCAAGTGGCGTTCCTCCTCAAACCGGTGTCGGTGGATGAAGTCGCGCGCATCTCATTCGGTGGCGGCGTGATGCCCCAGAAATCGACCGACTTTTATCCGAAGCTGCTCTCCGGCCTGACCACCTATAAGCTGGACTGATCCGCCGAATCTGCGGCGTTACAGATTTCCGCGGCGCGCCTGTTCCCGCTCCAACGCTTCGAACAGCGCCTTGAAATTTCCCTTGCCGAAACTGCGGCTGCCTTTACGTTGGATTACTTCGTAGAACAAGGTTGGCCGGTCTTCCACCGGCTTGGTGAAGATCTGCAGCATGTAGCCCTCGTCGTCGCGATCCACCAGGACGCCGAGATCCTTCAACTGGTCGATAGGCTCGTCTATCGGACCCGTGCGCGCGGTCAGGTCGTCATAGTAAGCCGCGGGGACTCGTAGAAACTCGACGCCCTGATCGCGCAGCCGCGAAACCGTGTCGATGATATTATCCGTGGCCATGGCAATGTGCTGCACGCCCGGCCCATGGTGGAAATCCAGGTACTCCTCGATCTGCGACTTGCGTTTTCCTTCGGCGGGCTCGTTGATCGGGAACTTCACGCGATCGTTGCCGTTGGACATCACCTTGGACATGAGCGCCGAGTATTCCGTCGAGATGTCTTTGTCGTCGAAGTGCTGGTATAGGCGGAAACCCATGATGTCCCGATAGAAATCGACCCACGTATTCATCTCGCCCCAGCCCACGTTGCCGACCATGTGATCGATGTACTTCAGTCCCACCGGCCGGGCCACGGGATCGGCCTGCGCGGCATGCTCTATGGGCACAAAACCAGGCAGGAAGACGCCGCGATAATTACGCCGCTCCACGAATGAGTGAATCGTGTCCCCATAGGTGGCGATGGCGGAGATGCGCACTTCACCGTGCTCGTCGCTCAGCGTCTCGGGCTGCCGCACCTCTCCGGCGCCGCGGCCCGTCGTCTCGCGAAAAGCCGAATCCGCATCGTCCACCCATAGCGCGATGTCGCGCACGCTATCGCCATGCAAGCGCACATGCTCGGCAACCGGATGGTCCGGCTTGAGCGCGGTGGTGAAGACCAGCCGGATCTTGCCCTGCTCCACCAGCCACGATGCGCAATCGCGCGCGCCGGTCTCCGGGCCACGATAGGCCGTCAGCCGCATCCCGAACGCCGACCGGTAGAAGTAGGCCGCCTGCTTCGCGTTGCCTACATAGAACTCCACGTAATCGGTGCCGTTTAAAGGCAGAAAATCTTTCTGCTCCCCGGTTTGTGTATCGGTTAGTGTTTGCATAGTTGCTCCCCTACCTTTTCGACGCAACGCGCATTCTCAGCGTCCGTTCCCGTCGAAATGCGAATGCATTGCGGCAGCCCAAAGGCTGCCAGCGGCCGCACGATGACCCCCTCCCGCAACAGCGCTTCCGTCAATGCGCGCGCCTCTTCCGGGCCTCCCATCGGCAGCATGATGAAGTTGGCGTCGGAAGGAACCACTTCCAGCCCCATGCCGCGGAATGAATCCGTCAGCAGCCGCAAGCCCCGCGCGTTCAACTCGAGCGACCGGTGCAGAAACTCCTTATCCGCGAGCGCGCCGATGCCCGCGGCCTGCGCCAGGGTGCTCGGTTCGAACGGCAGCTTTACCTTTAGCAGGTTGCCGATCAGATCCTGGTGCGCGAATCCGTAGCCGATACGAATGCCCGCCAGGCCGTAGATCTTCGAAAACGTGCGCAGCGTGATCACGTTGTCGTACCGGTAATGCATCGAATCCGGGTACCGCGGATTGTCCTTGGCGTACTCGAAATAAGCTTCGTCGAGGATGATCAGAACGCGCTCCGGGACGTGCCGGTAAAAGCTGTCGAATTCGTGCCTCGTGAAAATGGTCCCGGTTGGATTGTTTGGATTTGCCAGGTAAACGATCTTGGTCTTTTCGCTGATCTGCCCTGCCAGGGCCGCCAGATCGTAGTGCCAGTCGCGGTAGGGCACGGTCCGGTACTTCACCCCGCGGGAACGCGCGAGCACCTGGAATCCGATAAAAGCTGCATCCGTGGTCAGCACCTCGTCATCATCACAAAGGAAGGTCCTGATGATGCCGGACATGATGCCTTCCGAACCGCTGCCCGCAATCACGTTCTCGGGTCGCAGATCGAACTTTTCGGCCAGCGTACGGCGCAGGTCCAGGCCGCCATTGGGATAGAGATTCAGGCTGGCCAGTTGCCGCCGGATGGCTTCGAGCGCCAGCGGCGAAGGCCCCAGGGGATTTTCATTGGATGCCAGCTTCGAGACATCGGTCAATCCATATTCGCGGCGCACTTCGTCGATGGAGCGGCCCGGCTCATACGGCCGCAGCGATTCGATGTAGGGGGGAACGAGGGGCATTGGCGAAAAGTGAGCCTTCCCTTACCATAGTAATTCCAATGGCACACGCAGAGGGTCCCCCGAAGTGACGCTTCCCGCCACCTTGCGTGCGCTCCGTTACCGCAACTTCCAACTGTTTTTCGGCGGCCAGATGATTTCGCTCATCGGCACCTGGATGCAGAACGTCGCGCAGGCGTGGCTGGTTTACCGCCTGACGGGTTCGTCGGTGCTGCTGGGGCTGGTGAGCTTTTCCGGGCAGATTCCGGTATTTCTGATGTCGCCCGTTGGCGGCATCGTGGCCGATCGCTTCCCCCGCCGCCGGGTGGTGATCGCCACGCAGACTGCCTCCATGGTGCTGGCGATGGCGTTGGCCGTTCTCACGCTCACGCGTATCGTGCAAGTCTGGCATATCTTCGTCCTGTCGGCGCTGCTCGGCGTCGTGAACGCTTTCGACATACCCGCGCGGCAGTCGTTCTTCGTGGAGATGGTGGGCCGTGAGGACCTGATCAATGCCATCGCGCTGAACTCCTCAATGTTCAATGCGTCGCGCGTCATTGGCCCGGCGGTCGCGGGCATCCTGGTGGCCAGCATCGGCGAGGGATGGTGTTTCTTCGCGAACGCCGCCAGCTACATCGCGGTAATCGGCGGCCTGCTGTTGATGAGTGTGGACGCGCACAAGCCTGCCAGATATGGCTCGTCGCCATTGAAGGACGTGATCGAGGGATTCCGGTTCGTGATCACCCATCCACCCGTTCACCACCTGATGATCCTGCTGGGGGTGGTGAGCTTGACGGGCATGCCGTTCGCCGTGCTGATGCCTATCTTCGCGGACAAGATCCTGCACGGCGGCGCGCGGGGGCTGGGCATCCTCATGGGCGCATCGGGCGTGGGCGCGCTGGCGGGCGCGCTGCTGCTGGCGTCGCGGCAGACCGTGGCTGGATTAGGCCGCTGGGTGGCGATTTCGGCGGCCGCGTTCGGCGTGTCGTTGATGGCGCTGGCGATTTCGCGCGCGTTCTGGCTGTCGTGCGTGTTGCTTCTGCCGGTCGGCTTCACCATGATGGTGGAGATGGGATCGTCGAACACGCTGATCCAAAGCATGTCGCCGGACCATCTGCGCGGGCGTGTGATGTCGGTCTATTCGATGATGTTCATGGGGATGGCGCCGGTGGGCGCGGTGCTAAGCGGGTTCACGGCGGAGCGCTGGGGCGCTCCCGCGACAGTCGCCGGAGGAGGAGTCATCTGCATGGTGGCGGGCGCCGTCTTTGGCTGGCGGCTGCCGGGCTTGCGCAGCGAAGCGCGCCGCCTGATCGATGCGGCACAGATGGCCGGCGGCGTTCCTCCCCAAAGCGCCATCGGCGGCAGCGTAGTGGTGAAGTAGCATGACCCTGCCCCGCGGTTTCTACGCGCGTCCGGCGGTCGAAGTCGCGCGCGGCTTGCTCGGAAAGATCCTGGTACACGGCGAAACGTCGGGCAGGATCGTCGAAACCGAGGCTTACCTCGGCCGCGACGATCTGGCCGCGCATTCCGCCCGCGGCATCACGGACCGTACGCGCGTTATTTTCGGGCCGCCGGGTCATGCATACGTGTACTTCATTTACGGCATGTACGAGTGCCTCAACCTGGTGTCAGAGCCGAAGGGGCAGCCGGGATGCGTGCTGATCCGCGCCCTAGAACCGGTCGCGGGTATCGAAATCATGCAGCGCCGCCGGCCGGCCGCGCACACGCTGCGCGATCTGACATCCGGCCCGGGCCGTCTAACGCTGGCGCTGGACATCACGCGCGCGCAGAACGGCGCGGATGTGACCCGCGGACCCCTCACCGTGCGCACGGCCCGGCGCGACGATCCATTCGAAATCGAGACCACGCCGCGAATCGGTATCCGCCATTGCGCGGATTGGCCGCTGCGCTTTGTGATCAAGGGAAATCCGTTCGTCAGCGGTGGCCGCGGGCCTACTCGTTTTCCCAAGGATTGAGCAGCGGCACGCCGCAAGGTTCGAAATCGGCCGTATTACGGGTCATGATATACAGGCCGTGGCGGCGGGCGGTAGCCGCGATCAGGCCATCGCTGGCCGGTATCGTTCTGCCCGCCTTCTGCGCGGCAGCCGTAACTTCACCCCACATGCGGCAGGTTTCCAGGTCGATGGGCAGGAGCCGGTCGCTATACTGTCGTTCGAGGGTCTGCAACCAGCTTTGAAGCAGACGCTTCTTTTGGCCATCCGGCAGAAGCGCCACGCCTTTGATGATCTCGCCCATGGAGATCACGCTCACGAACAAGTCGTCGCTGTCGAGATCCCGAATGGCGCCGGCCACGCCCGCGTCCGGTTTCGGGAGGCGCAGTTCCGACAATGCGCAGGTATCCAGCAATACCTTCACGACGCTCTCACAGTTTCACATCCCGCACGGGAGAGCGATCGCGCTTGAGGTCCACGCCCTCCAGGCTGGGCCCTTTGGCGGTGAGGAATTCCTTGAATCCCCTGCGTTTGCCGGTCAGCTTCTCGTACTCCTGCTGGGCCACGATGACCACCACATCGCCGCGCCGGCGCACGAACTGAGGGCCTTTGGCGAGAGCCCGGTTGACGACTTCGCTAAAGCGATTCTTGGCGTCCGCAAGCTGCCATTCCATAAGAGTGCCTCCAATCTAGCTAATCTAGCTAGATTATGGCACAAGCGCGGCATTGCGTCAAGGCTTTACTCTTGCCGCAGCGCCACCACGGGATCGATGCGCGTGGAACGCCGCGCGGGTACGTAGCACGCCAGCATGGCGAGGGCGGACAGTAGAAGCGGAGCGCCCACCAGGATCGTGAGGTCGTTGCGCGCCACCGAAGCGACGGAAAAGAACATTCCCCACAGCGCTTGCATTCCGGCCCAGGCGAGGGCCAGGCCGATCAGCGTTCCGGCAGTCACCAGCACGGCGCCTTCCTTCATCACCAACCCCAGTACGTCGCGTTTCTGCGCGCCGAGCGCCAGGCGGATGCCGATTTCATGCCCGCGCTGGGTCACGGAATACGCCGTCACGCCCGCCAGGCCGACCGAGGCCAGAATCAAGGCGAACACGCCGATCAGTCCATACGTCCAGGAGGCGGCCTTCAACATCGACATGAACTGTGCGATCTGTTCCGCCATGCTGCGCGCATTGAATGGCGAGAGGGTGGAGTCCATCGCGGCAATCTCGTGGCGTACGGCCGCGACGGCATCCACTCCGGGCACGGCGCGCAGCATCAGCGTGACACCGCGCAGCGACGGCTGAGCGTAATCGGCCGGACGCAACGGAAAGTAGATGGCCGGGTGCTTCTTACTGGCCACCAGATCTTCGGTGACATCCTTGGCGACTCCCACGACCGCATACGTCCGCCGCTCGCCGCCGAGAGCGCCGGCGCGATAATCGATGGTGCCCGGCATGGCTCCGATGCCCCCGCTGGCCTGGCCGTTGCGGATCTCGATCTGCCGCCCCAGCGGTTCCTGCCCCTTCCACACCTTGCGCACCAACTCCTGGCTGACGATGACCGTCCGCGCGCCCGCCAGCTCATCTTGCTTGCGGAAGGGCCGCCCGGCGAGAATCGGAATCTCCGCCGTCTCGAAATAACCGCGGCCGACAACGTGTTTGCGCGCCCACTCGATCGTATGCCCGGCCGAAAAGGTCACGCCGGCATTGCCATCCATGGCGACCGGGACTGTATCGGTGAGGCAAGCCGCGGTGACGGAGGGAAGCTGCTGCACGCGCTCCAGCAGCGTATCGAAGAACGCGGCCGCGCGTTCCGGGGAATATCCGTCGCGCACCGGATCGAGCGAGATCAGGTACATATTCCTGGGATTGAATCCCTCTTGCACGCCCAGAGTGTTTTGGATGCCGATCCCCAGATATCCGGTGAGTAGCAATAGAGTAAGAGACGCAGCCATCTGGCAGAGTACCAGGATATTGCGCAGGCTCAAGCGCCGGTACTTGCGGAACCGGATGTGGCCGCCTTCCTTCAGCGCGGGGACCAGGCTGGGGCGCGTGGCCTGTAGTGCCGGGGCCAGTCCGAAGGCCGTGCCGGTGGTTAGCGTGAGAGCGCACGTGAAGAGCAACGCCCGCCAGTCCGGGTTCAGATCGTAGCTGACTGGTACGGGCAGAGGCAGGCGCAGTTGCGAAAGTGCGTGCATGCACCAGACGCACAACAGGTAGCCCGGCACCGCCGCGCCCATGGCGATCAACATGCTTTCGGTCAGCAACTGGCGGACGAGGCGGGCGCGGCCCGCGCCCAGCGCCAGCCGCACCGCGACCTCCTTGCGCCGGTCCGCCGCGCGCGCCAGCATCATGTTCGCCACGTTGGCGCAGGCGATCAGCAGCACCATGCCACCCAGCACCAGGAAGAACTCCCGGAAGAAAGGCAGATCCCGTTTGCGGACGGGTATCATCTTGCCGGCCTCCAGCAGCGACACGCGGCGGCCTTTTTGGTCTCTGCCTTCATCGCCGTAAGACTGCTGCAGTTGCTGCGCGACGGCATCCAACTCGGCCTCCGCGGCGGCCTCTGTGACGCCCGGCCGCAGGCGCCCTTCCACCTGAAACATGGTCAGGTCGCGGCGTTCCAGCGCGTTGTCCGCCAACTCCGGCGCCAAGCGCGGGTCCACCGTCGCCGGCAGCCACAGGTCCGCGCCGAACAGCGCCGGCGAGGCGCCCAGAAACGCCTTCGGCCCCACGCCGAGGATAGTACACGGATACCCATTGATCCGCAATAATTTGCCGGCTATGGCCGGGTCGGAGCCCAGGTGCTCGTGCCAGTAGCGGTAGCTGACGACCACGGCCGGTGTGTGGCTCGGGTGGTCGTAGGTTGAGTCGAAGAAGCGACCCAGGAAGGGATGTACGCCGAGTGTGGAGAAGTACGAGGGAGTGACCAGTTGGCCCCAAGTTCGCTCGCTGCGCGCGCCGGTCGAAACGCTGAACGGGACCGGCGCCACGTACGCGAAAGTGGACGAAAACAAGTCTCCCATCATGCGGTAGCGCTAGTATGCGGGATATGACGACGGCGCCTGCAACGCTACCAATTCATCGGGTTTCGGCACTTCCGGCAAATCGCGCAACATGCCATGCAGTTCGCTATACGCGCACGTGGCGATCGAGATTCCCAAGCTCAGCGAGATGAGGGCGACAGCCGTGAAGCCCGGCGACCTGGCCAGCATGCGCAGCCCATAGCGGACATCCTGGCGCAGTTCAGACCCGTGTTCGGCGGGAACGCGGAGCGCGAGATCCAGAAGCAGGCGCGCCAGGCCGAGCCAGCCGTAACGCCGCCAGATCTCGTCGATGGCTTCTTCGGTCACATGCAATAATTCGTCGCGGTATGCGTTCCAAAACTCGTACGGGAACGCGCCCGCCAAAATGCGGTAGAGCCGCAGGCCGATCTCGGCGGGGCGGGTCGGCGCATGCGTCATGATTCCGCCTCCCTTTCCCGCAGTCCGCGCTTGGCGTGGATCACCCGGACCAGGTCTTCCAGTCTCTCGCTCTCGGCTGCCAGTACGCGCCGGCCGAACCGCGTGAGGCGGTAATAGCGCCGGCGCGCGTCGTCCTGCGCGGGTGCGGGCCGTGCGGCGGATTCTTCGATGAGATCTTCATCGATCAGCCGCTTCAGCGTGCCGTACAGAGTGGCGGGCCAGAGCCGCACCTTGCCGCCGGTGCGGTCGAGGACTTCCTGCATAATGCCGTATCCATGTTGGTCGTGGGTCGCCAGAGACAGCAGGACGTGGAACCAATGCGGCTTGAGGGGAAGAAAGCTCTCCGGATCGGCAGGCATATATATAGGTCGATATATATATCGCCCGAGATGGAAAGTCAAGGCGCTGACCACGCCGAATTAGCCCAATGCCAGCCAGCTCAGTGCGCCGCGGGTGGCGCCGCGCGAGAGCGGCTGATCCACCGCGGGATTCCAGGGCTGCTGGCTGAGCACCATACGGCTCGTGAAGGTGGCGCCGCGATCGTACGACACGGCCATGGCCAGATCCACAAGGAGGTCCCCGGCGGGAGCTTTGGGGCCGTATTCATAGAACGCGCAGCAGATCTCGCCGCTCGCGGTGACAATCAGATGCGGCTGGAATTCGTGCTGTCCGGTGCCCGGGCCGGCGAACAGCAGTTGCCCGGCCGGCGGACCTTGCCAGGTGCGGCCTCCGTCGAGCGAGCGCCGATTGTAAATTCGGGCGCAGCCATCACGATCATCCGCCCAGACACACAGCGCAACGCCGTCCTCCGCGATGCAGGTGGCGGGCGCAGTTTCCGGAAGCCCTTGCTGCATTCCGACGATCCCTTCGGCCACGGTGACGGGCGCGCAGAACGAATTGCCGCCATCCGCCGAATCCATCGTCAGAATACTACAGGCCGACGGCCCGGTCATCCATACGATGTGCACCACGCCCTGCGCATCCACGAGCACTTCGGGATTGAAGCATAGGCCCTGCAGAAGCGGTCCTGGACTGGAATGCCCCCGGCCGTTCCATAAATATCCGTCGGTGGAACGCGCGAAGCACAGCATGTTACCCATGTCGGCGGCGAGGTAGATGCTGCCGCGGAACGGACTGCCCTCATTGAGATCCGCGGCGATCGAGTAGCAGCACTCGGCCGCCCCTTGCAGCACCACGGCCGGAAACGTCCAATGGATGCCGCCATCCTCGGAACGATACACAACGAGTGACGCCCGGGAGCGATCCGGGTCCATCGCCAGGGCCGCGAGATTTAAGTTGCCGCGAGCGTCCATTGCCAGGACAGGTCCCACGACTCCCGCCCATTCCTCATCCATCGGCAAGGGCCAGGATTCCCTCCAGCTTTTGCCGCCGTCGAAGCTGACGCGCGCAGAAATCGCCGGCACGCCGTCCGGTAAGTTGACTTCCTCGACGCCCACCATGTGCTGGGGATCGAGCGGGTTCACGAGCAGCGCCGAGGCGTTTCGCGAGGCGGCGGCCTCCCGTGCGGATGCCGTCTTGGGGGCTATCGTGTCGGTATCGGTCATAGGCGCCCGGCTGGTCTTGGCTATATTGTGACGCAAAATCGACATATTATTTCTTATATTGTGCGCGCACCCCGGCACATCCCCGCCATTGGGGCGTAGCTTGTTGTAAAACCAGGAGATGCTTGAACTTCGGCGGCCCGCCTGTTAACCTTTTGGGATTTGTCTGACAACCTTCGGCCATAACCCTAATGCGGGCCTGCCGGCTCGCCGCTGGGGTGCTATGATGACCGCCATGCAAGAAAGGCGTCCCCTGGCCCTGATTACCGGCGCTTCGAGCGGAATCGGCGCCACTTTCGCACGTCAACTGGCGGCGCGCGGCTGCGACTTGTTACTGGTAGCGCGGCGACAGGACCGTTTGGAACAGGAGGCCCGCGCCATACAAGCCGGCCACTCCGTGCACGCTGAGATCCTGCCGGCGGACTTAACGCGCGATGCGGATTTGAAAGCGGTGGAAGATCGTATTGCCGCCGCGCCGAACCTCGAGTATCTGGTGAATAACGCCGGATTTGGCATTGCCGGCCGCTTCTTTTCCGTTCCCGTGGACGGACAGGATCAGATGCACCGCCTGCATGTGTTGGCGCCCATGCGGCTGATGCATGCCGCTCTCGAGGGCATGGTCGCGAGGAGGCGCGGGAACATTATCAACGTCTCGTCGGTTTCGGGCTTTGGACAAAACCCCGGCAGCGTCAGTTATTCCGCCACGAAGACCTGGATGAGCAGTTTCACCGAAGGCATCTTCATGGAGCTGAAGAGCATTGGTTCGCCTGTGCGCGTGCAAGCCTTGTGCCCGGGATTCACTCTTTCCGAGTTCCACGACGCGATGCATTTCGACCGCAAGGCGATACCGGCCTTTATGTGGATGTCCGCGGACGAAGTCGTGGACGCCTCCCTGCGCGCTCTCGATCGCGACCAGTTGTTCGTGATTCCGGGCTGGCGCTATCGCCTGCTGGTCTTGACGATGCGCGCTTTGCCGCGGCCCCTTTATCACCGCCTATCCATTAAATACGCGCGTGGCACGGGCCGCGCCCGTTGATCAGCATTGATCCGCGCTCTGCGTTATACTATAGGAGCATTTTGACTCTTATCTTCGCGTCGGGACAGGTCTAAGGGGGGCTGCGTGAGTTGGCCGCAACCCCCCTTTGCGTTTGTGAAGGCGCATCGTGGGAGATTAATCTGCACTATTAGAAGAGGAAACATCGAATGAGAGAAAAAGGTACAGTGAAGTGGTTTAATGCGGCCAAGGGATACGGCTTCATCCAACGGGAAAACGGGGAAGATGTCTTCGTGCATTTCTCGGCCATCCAAACGGAGGGTTATCGGAGCCTGGATGAAGGCGCGAGTGTAGAGTTCGAGGTAACGCGCGGTCCGAAGGGGCTGCAGGCGGCCAACGTCACGGCCGGCTAGCACGGAATGCGGGCGGGGCGGCCCGAGCAATCGGGCGGCCCCCCGCTGGCGAGTGCATACGGAGGTTTATGAGCAAAGAAGACAATATTGAAGTAACCGGTACGGTTTTAGAAAAATTCCCCAGTGGCAAATTCAGCGTGCAAATCGACCATGACCGCGTTGTCCTGGCGCATCTGGCAGGGCGGCTTCGCCGCAACCGGATTCGCGTGCTAGCCGGCGACAAGGTCACACTCGAATTATCCCCCTACGATCTGACCAAGGGCCGCATCACCTTCCGCCACAGGTAAACTCCTCCCGCTTCGCGCATCTCCGCCGTCGGTGCGATATATTACATACAGTAGCGGTAACGTCATGCTAGTAATCTTAGGTAAGGCGTCCCAGTCTGTCCGCAGCCGGTCACAGGCTGTCCGCAAAATACCGTTCGGACTGCCCCCAGATTCTGGTAACTAGCTGCAATCAGGACGATTAGAGGGACTAAATGGACGATGAAATGACCCCCGAGGAGCGCCGTCCGCAGCGCGCAAAAGGCCGCCGGCCCCGTATAATCAAGGCAGAGGGCACAGTGGAACGCGGCAAAGGTACTCAGTCGTCTGGCAAATCGCGGAAACAGGCGGCCGATCCCGCCGAGAATTTAATCGCGGTATTATCGCAAAAAGTGGTTGGCCAACCCGCTGCCACCCGGGTTATCGTACCCTACATCCAGATGTATCAGGCGGGACTCGCGCCGGAGGGCCGGCCGGTGGGCGTGTTTCTGTTACTGGGACCCACGGGTACCGGCAAGACCAAGACGGTGGAGGCCCTGGCTGAGGTTTTGCACGGCTCCGAAAAGAACGTCCTGAAAATCGACTGCGGTGAGTTCCAGATGGAGCACGAGGTGGCGAAGCTGATTGGCGCGCCTCCCGGCTACCTAGGGCATCGCGAGACCCAGCCCATGCTGACGCAGCAGAAGCTCAACAGCGTGACGAGCGAGAAATGCAACCTGTCGCTGGTGCTGTTCGATGAAATTGAAAAGGCTGCGCCCTCGATGACCCGCTTGCTGCTTGGCGTACTCGACAAGGGAATCCTGCGGTTGGGCGACAACACCATCGTCAATTTCGAAAAGAGCCTGGTGTTTCTCACGAGCAACCTGGGCGCGCGCGAAATGATGCGCGAGATCAACCCCGACTTTGGCTTTCAATCCGTGAAGACGGCCGAGCGGGCGGACTTGACGGGTAAACTGCAAAGCATTGCGCTGGTGTCCGTGCGGAAGCGTTTTTCGCCGGAATTCGTAAACCGCATCGACTGCATCATTACCTATCAGCCCCTGACGCCCGAGTCGCTGTCCACGATTCTGGACCAGCAGATCGCCGATTTGCAGAATCACGTGAATACGCGCCTGGGCGCGCGCTCGTTCACACTGGAAGTTCCTTTTGAAGCGCGCCAGTTTCTGCTGCAAAAAGGCACCAGCGCGGAGTACGGAGCGCGCGAGCTGAATCGCACGATCCATCGCCATTTGACGCAACCGCTGGCGACGCTGGTGGCCACCTCGCAGGTGAGTCCGGGCGCGCGCGTGCGGGTGGACCTTGCGGACGATGCCGAGAGCCTCCGGATCCATTCGCTAGAAGGCGACGACGCCAGCGCACCGGCGCATCCCACCGTGTTGTTGGTGGATGACAACCGGGATCTGCTCCATTTTCTGGAACGTCTGATGGCGGATGCCGGCTGGAAACTGCTGACCGCGGAATCCGCGGCAGAGGCGCGCAAGTTGGTCGCGGCGGAAAAGCCCAATGCCGCGCTGCTTGACTACATGCTGCCGGACGGCAACGGCGTCGAGTTGGGCGTCGAGTTTCTGCAGAGCTTGCCACGCATGCTGGTGATCATGATGACCGGGACCATCCTGCCGGCCGAAGAGGAAGCGCTCTGCGAGGAGCACAATTTTCCCGTGTTGCGCAAGCCCTTCCTGGCTTCCGATGTAATGAACCAGATTCGCAGCCGGCTAAGCACAACTGCCGGCGCGACGCGCGGGGCATAAGCGGCGAACGGTTGGTAGGCACGGGCAGATTCGAACTGCCGACCTGTCGCTTAGGAGGCGACCGCTCTATCCATCTGAGCTACGTGCCCGCAATTTTCCCATTATATCGCTTCAGGCCTTTGCGTCCGATGTCGGTGCGGTAGTGCAGACCCTCGAAATGGATCAGACGCACCGCCGTGTACGCTTGGTCGATGGCGGCCAATAGATCCGGCCCGGAAGCCGTTACGCCGACGACGCGGCCACCGGCAGTTTCGAGCCCGCCAGGGGATTGCCGGGTGCCCGCCTGAAAAACGGTAGCGCCGGTGGACTCGGCGGCCTCGATGCCGGAGATTGGCTTCCCCGTGGGGAACCCATCGGGATAGCCAGCGGATGCCAGCACCACACAAACTGACGGTCCGGGCTGCCACTCGATGCGGGTGTCGGCCAGGGCGCCGCGGGCGGCCGACAGCAGTAGCGGGGCGAGGTCGCTGCGCATGCGGTGCATGATCGGTTGGGTTTCCGGGTCGCCCAGGCGGACGTTGAACTCCAGCACCTTGGGTCCGGCTGCTGTCATCATCAAACCGGCGTAGAGGAAACCGGTAAAGCCTGTCTGATCGATGGTGGGGCGGATGATGCTATCCAGAATAGTGCGGCTTTCCCCCGCTGTGAGGATTCGGGAATCGCAGTAGGCCCCCATGCCGCCGGTATTGGGCCCCGCATCGTTGTCGAAGACGGCTTTGTGATCCTGAGTCGGCTCGAGCGGGACGATGTTATGGCCGTCGCTCAGTACGATATAGCTAACCTCCTCGCCGGTCAGGAATTCTTCAACCACGAAAGGAGGCTTCAAAGTCGAAATAGCTCTATCGGCCATGGCCCTGTCTTCGGCAATGACAACCCCTTTACCCGCGGCCAGACCGTCCGCTTTAATGACCACCGGATAGCTAAACTGCTCTAACGCCCGGCGTGCTTCGGCGGCACTGGGAGCGGATACGAAGGCCGCTGTTGGGATGTCGCTTTGCTGCAAGAAGCTCTTTGCGAATATCTTACTGCCTTCCAGCCGTGCCGCTGCCGCGGTGGGACCGAAGATAGCGCGTCCCTTGGCGCGGAACGCGTCGACCACTCCAGCCACTAACGGCGCCTCGGGCCCGACTACCGTCAGATCGGCGTCTATCGATTCCGCAACCGCCAGATACGCGGCAGGCGAGCCATCGCCCGCAGGAAGACACGCCGCAATGCGCGCGATTCCCGGGTTTCCCGGAGCCGCGAACACGCGTTCCACTTCCGGACTCCGCGCCAGCCGCCACGCCAAGGCGTGCTCGCGTCCACCCCCGCCGATGATCAGGACCTTCATAGCCGATACAATGATAATAATGCACGAGATGTACGACGTTGTGATTATCGGAGCGGGACATGCCGGATGCGAGGCCGCACGGGCCTGCGCGCGAATGGGGCTGCGCACAGCCATGGTCACCATGAACCTGGACTTGATCGCGCAGATGTCATGCAACCCCGCCATAGGCGGCATCGCCAAAGGCCACCTGGTGCGCGAGATCGACGCCCTGGGCGGCGTGATGGGCGAAGTCGCCGACGCGGTCGGCATTCAGTTCCGGCTATTGAATACCAGCAGGGGGCCCGCGGTATGGTCGCCGCGGGCGCAATGCGACAAGAAAATGTACCGCATGCGCATGCGCGAGGTGCTGGAGCGCGAGCCAAACCTGCGCATCAAGCAGGCGGAAGTGGCGGCCCTGGAGATTGCGGAGGATGGAGCAGGGCATCGGGCTACCGGGGTTCGGCTACGGGACGGCCGGAGCATCGGCGCGGCGGCGGTGATCGTCACCACTGGAACGTTCTTGAACGGGCTGGCGCATGTAGGCGAGATGCAGTATAGCTGCGGACGCAACGGCGAGGCGCCCTCGCAGCTTCTTGGAGAGCAGTTGCGCACGCTGGGCTTAAAATGGACGCGGCTGAAAACCGGAACACCGCCGCGACTGGACGGCCGTACCATCGACTGGAGCCGGTTTGAGCCCCAAGCGGGCGATGCGGAGCCGACGCCGTTCTCGTTTATGACCGACAAGATCGACCGGCCCCAGGTGCAATGCCATATTGCCTACACCACGGCGGAAACCCACCGTATCCTGCGAGAAGCCATCCCGCGTTCCCCTTTGTACAGTGGTCAGATCGAGGGGATAGGCCCGAGATATTGCCCGTCTATTGAAGACAAGGTAGTAAAGTTCCCCGATAAGCTGCGGCACCAGATTTTCCTGGAACCCGAGGGCGTGGACACAAACGAGGTTTACGTAAATGGGATGTCCACCAGTATGCCCATCGATGTTCAGGTAGCGATGGTGGCTTCGGTACAGGGGCTGGAACAGGCTGAGATGATCCGTCCGGGCTATGCGATTGAATATGATGCCATCGATCCGCGGGAATTGAGCCACACGCTGGAAGTGAAGGCGATCCAGGGATTGTACTTGGCGGGGCAGATTAATGGAACGTCGGGATACGAGGAAGCCGGCTGCCAGGGGCTGGTGGCGGGGATCAATGCGGCCTGTTCCATTAGAAAGATGCCACCGGCCGTTATCGGACGCACCGAGGGGTATACCGGTATTCTGGTGGACGATTTGATCACAAAAGGCGCCGACGAACCCTACCGTATGTTTACATCGCGCGCCGAATTCCGGCTTCATCTGCGCATCGATAACGCCGATGAACGCTTGACACCTCTGGGGCGGCGCGTCGGTCTTGTGGCAGACGAAAGGTGGAAGTTGTTTTCGCGGAAGCAGCTTCAGAAAGAACGTCTGGTTGGCGCGTTGCGGGATCATAGGCATGGGCAGTGGCTCAAGCGGCCTGAGGCTTCGATCCGCGAGTTAAATGACTGGGTGCGGGAGGCGTTGGGAGAGGATCCCGTGCGCGGTGTGCTCACCACGGTTGAAACCGAGATCAAGTATAGCGGGTACATCGCCCAGCAGGAACGGCAGATCGAACGATTGAAAGGTGCGGAGCGCCGGCAGATACCGGAATCCTTCGGTTTTGGCGGGATCCCGGGCCTATCGCGCGAGGTTTGCGAGAAGCTGGAACGCGTGCGTCCGGAGACCTTGGGCCAAGCGGCCCGTGTTCCGGGCGTTACGCCAGCGGCTATTGCCATTCTCGATGTTTACTTGAGCCTCGGCCATGTTCGCTGAATTACTGCGGGCTAAGCTGGCAGGCATCTGCGAGCTGTCCGAAGCGCAGATCGAACAACTGTCGGTGCATTACGAATTGCTGGTGCGCTGGAACCGGGTTTTGAACTTAACAAGCGTGCGGTCCATAGAGGATGCAGTCGAGCGGCACTACTGTGAATCGGTATTCGCGGCTTGCCACTTGCCTGCGGAACCCGTTCTGGTTGCCGACATCGGGTCGGGCGCCGGTTTTCCGGGAATCCCCATCGCGATCATGCGGCCGCTTTGTTCAGTCGTTCTTGTCGAATCGCACCAGCGGAAGGCGGCATTCCTGAAAGAAGCGGCTCGCACAATCGCCAACGTCCGGGTAGCTGCGAGGCGCGCCGAGGATGTACGGCAGAGTTTCGACTGGGTTGTGTCGCGGGCCGTACGCTATTCTGAAATCGCGGCAGATCTCCAGCGGCTGGGCCGAAATGCAGAGCTACTTACCGGCGAGGTTGGTATCTCCGATCTTGCCGGGTTTCGATGGCGGGAACCCGTCCGTCTCCCCTGGGGCGAGCGACGCAACCTCTGGCTTGGGACGAATCTGTCTGACTGTTTCACGTGAAACAATCGGGATCAAATCGGGCTGTTTCACGTGAAACAGCCGGTAGCTGGACCGGGAGCAGAAACCGCAAGCCCGGACATACCAATCGTGCTAGCATGGCCCCTTGGGGAAGATCCTCGCCATTACAAACCAGAAGGGCGGCGTCGGTAAAACGACAACCGCTATCAACGTGGCCGCAGCCCTGGCAGCCAACGACCTGCGAGTCCTCGTCGTTGACTCCGACCCGCAAGGTAACGCGACTACCGGGTTAGGTGCCACCAAGGATCCCGAACGCCCGAGCCTGTACCAGGTGCTCTTGGGCGCCGCGGAAATCGCCGACGCAACCCTCCACACCGGTTTCGAGGGACTGGACCTGGTGCCCGGCGATAAGAACCTGGTCGGTGCCAACCTTGAACTGGTGGATACACCTCGCCGCGAATTCCGTCTCCACGATAAGGTGAGCGTCGCGCGGCCTCACTATGATTTCATCCTGATTGACTGTCCGCCGGCTCTGGACCTGTTGACGCTTAACGCCCTCATCGCCGCAGATTCCGTCCTGGTACCGATACAATGCGAGTTCTTCGCTTTGGAAGGAATCTCCGAACTGATGGATACCATAGAGCGTATCCGCAATTCCTTCGAACACCCTATCGAAATCGAGGGTATTCTACTTACCATGTTCGACGACCGCACCAACCTGACCCGCCAGGTGGCGAACGATCTCCGGGACTTCTTTGGCGACAAGGTTTTTGAAACCGTGATACCGCGCAGCATACGTCTGGCAGAAGCACCCAGCCACGGCCAAACGATCCTGGCCTACGACGTACGCTCGAGGGGCGCAGAGAGCTATATCCGCCTCGCCAAGGAGATTCTCGACAATGAACAAAAACGTGGACAATCCGCGCAGGGCGCTCGGTAAAGGACTTAGCGCGCTGCTGCCGACGCGGCCCACGGCACAACCTCCGCAGGAAACGCCACATCGCGGAGAGGAAGTTGCGCAGCTCCCGATCGATCTGATTGAGCCCAATCCGCTCCAGCCTCGCCGCGTCTTCCAGCATGACCGTATTGAAGAACTAGCGCAGTCGATACGGGCAAACGGCATCATTCAGCCTTTAGTTGTGCGGCGGCGGGCCGAAAAATACCAACTCGTCGCCGGCGAGCGACGTTGGCGAGCTGCCAAAATAGCCGGTATCGCCAACGTGCCCGCGGTCATTCAGGAAATCCCGGACGACCGGTTGCTCGAGATCACTCTCATCGAGAATATCCAACGGGAGGATCTAAATGCGATTGAAACTGCACAGGCCTTCGATCGGCTCTGCCGCGAACTGCAGTTGAATCATGAAGAGATCGGCCGTCGGACAGGCAAAGATCGATCTACGATCGCCAACCTCATCCGGCTATTACAACTACCCGCGGACATACAACAACTTATCGCCGAGAAAAGACTATCCATTGGGCACGCCCGCTGTCTCCTTACCCTACCTACCGCGGAGTTGCAGCGGGAAGTCGCCGAGAAATCCGTCGCGCAAGGCTGGTCGGTGCGCCAGGTCGAGCGGATTACCCAGAAAATGGTGGAAGACCGCAAGCCAAAAGCGGTCGATGAGGTGCAGTCCGACCCCAATGTTAAGGCCGCGATCGACGAATTGGAGCGCGTGCTCGGAACTAAGGTGCGCATCACTGAACGCGCCCGCCAAAAGGGCCGCATCGAGATCGAATATTACTCTGCTGAGGACTTGGACCGGATTTACGCCGCGATTGTGGGCGAGCCTAGATAACTATTTTAGAATCTGTAATATAGAAGCCAATTCAGTGCGAATTCCGGCTAGTGGGTCGGGCGCAAACAGATCCCGCTGCTTCTTTTCGTTGACCCTTGGCTTGATCCCCTTAGAGTCGTTATGAAGCGCCTGCCGTGCCCCTTCAATCGTAAATCGCTTCTCGTACAACAGATGCTTGATTTTGAGCAGGAGCTCGACGTCTTTGCGCCGGTAAAGACGGTGTCCGGTACCGGACTTCTTCGGCGCCAGGCTGGGAAACTCGGTTTCCCAATACCGCAGCACATAAGGCTCGACGGCTAGCAAGCTGGCCACTTCGCCGATCCTGAAATATAACTTGTCCGGAATCTCGGGGGTGTCGCTGGGCAACGCCGGATCTGTCATCGGTCTTTCGTCATCCTACTCCACTGCGCCGGGATTGTCACGATGCGACGAAGGGTTAACCGGTGCCTGGTTACGCGATTAGGGGTTTTGGTAACATTAATGATAGCAACGATAGTGGTGATCGGGCCCTTAGCTCAGCGGTTAGAGCAGCGGACTCATAATCCGTTGGTCGTAGGTTCAAATCCTACAGGGCCCACCAGCTCAGACGATTGGAAAGCCGCGCTACGGATGGAAATCTCTTCATTTCTGGTCGGGGCGCGCGGATTTGAACCGCGGACCCCCTGCGCCCAAGGCAGGTGCGCTACCGGGCTGCGCTACGCCCCGACTCTTAAACTACACTGCGGCTCCTCCCATTCTAGCCCAGACTGGCCTCGGCCGGGGAATCGGCCAACCAAACCCAAACCACCAAACCAACCGCAAAAACCAAGAGTTGCGTGTTACGTATCGATGTGCTAATCTTTCAGATGTCCCTCAAAGACGCTCAATGGGAGGTTTGTGCTTCTAGGCCAGACCGCTTGCACCAGTGAGGAGTTATGGCACATCAACCAGGAAAACAATATCAGGCTGCGGCCAAACAGGTCCAAGCGCGCGACTACCCGCTTGAAGAGGCCGTGCCTTTGCTGCAAAAGATCAAGTACGCCAAGTTCGACGAGACCGTCGAGGTCCATCTGCGGCTAGGTGTGGATCCCAAGCACGCCGACCAGATGGTGCGTGGCACGGTCGTGATGCCCAACGGCTTGGGCAAATCCAAGAAGGTTTTGGTGATCGCCGGCGGCGACAAACAAAAAGAAGCCGAGGAAGCTGGCGCCGATTTCGTGGGCGGCGATAACATGGTCAACAAAATCCAATCCGAAAGCTGGACGGATTACGATGCCGTGATCGCGACCCCGGACATGATGCGCTCGGTCGGCAAACTCGGCAAGATCCTCGGCCCGCGCGGCCTGATGCCGAACCCGAAAACCGGAACCGTCACGCAGGATGTGGCAAAGGCCGTCAGGGAGATCAAGGCCGGCAAGGTGGAGTTCCGCGTGGACAAAACCGGGATTATTCACGCGCCGGTCGGCAAGATCAGTTTCTCTTCGGAGAAGCTGGTGGAAAACGCTTCCAGTCTCATCAGCGCCGTAGTCAAGGCCAAGCCCGCCGCGGCAAAAGGCAAGTACGTCAAAAGCGCGACTCTCTGCTCGACTATGGGGCCGGGCGTATCGCTGGATGTGACGGTATTCAGCGCCAAGGCGGCCATCTAGTTCCTCTCGGGTGTCGAAATGAAGAAGAAAGCAGATAAGAAAAAGGATCTCGAAGCCCTGCGCCAAGATTTGCAGGCGTCCCGGAACCTGTTTGTCACCGGTTACGAAAAATTGCGCGTGGCGCAGGATTTCGAATTACGAAAAACGATTCGCGCCGCGGGCGGCAAGTACCGCGTGATCAAGAACAACATCGCCGAGAAAGCCTCCGAGGGCACCGCCGCCGAAGAGTTGATGAAGAACCTGCGCGGCATGACCTCGCTGGCTTACACCACCTCCGATCCGGTGGCGTTGGCTAAGGCTCTTACTGCCTATGCCAAGACGAATCCGGCATTCACGTTCAAGGCGGGCTTGGTCGAGGGCCGGGTGATCGACGTCAAAGCGATCGGCGACCTGGCAAGCATGCCCCCGAAAGAGGAGATCTTCGCCAAGCTGCTGTTCCTCATCAATTCTCCGGCGCAGCGGCTGGTGTCGGCATTGGGTGCGGTCGGCCGGAATATCGCCGTGGCGATCGATCAAGGTTGCAAGGAGAACAAGTTTAAGGCCGAAGGCTGATCGCTGAAGGCTACAAGCTCGATTTTTTTGAAAAGATAGGAGTACTTAGGACAAATGGCGGACATCAATACAATCGCGGATCAAATTCAAGGTTTGACACTGCTCGAAGCTTCCCAGCTCGTCAAGCTGCTGGAAGAAAAGTTAGGCGTATCTGCTGCAGCGGCAGCTCCGGTCATGGTGGCCGGCGGTCCGGCCGCGGCGGCCGCGCCCGCAGCCGAAGAGAAGACCGAGTTCTCAGTCGTTCTCACGGTGGTCGGCGCCAACAAAATCAACGTCATCAAGGCGGTTCGCGAAGTCACCAGCCTGGGCTTGAAAGAAGCCAAGGATCTGGTCGACGGCGCGCCCAAGCCGATCAAGGAAGGCGTCAGCAAGGACGAAGCCGAAACCATCAAAAAGAAATTCACGGATGCCGGCGCGACCGTTGAAGTAAAGTAAGGCGAGCGGGCCATTGCCTGCAAGTTACTGGAGCTGAAGGCATTAGCATCGGTTCCAAGGTTGCTGTTGACGACCGGGGTGAGACTCTGGTAGGATTATCGGTTGGGATCTCCTTCTTTCAACCGAACTTGATCCCATTGGTGACTGTGAATTTTGGATCCTGGTATTTAAATTGCAGTTGGATCGCGACTGCAACGCGTGGATTTGCGTGCCGTTTTGCGCCCGCGATTCCTTTACAGGATTTGTGTGCCCTTCCGGGGCTGTTCCCCCCGCTCTCTCAGCAGCTCTCGCTGAAGCCTTCGACCCGGCTCTCGCAGCCACTGCCGTTCCGGCTCCGGTTCGGTTCCTGCTTCTCGACTAAATTTTGGCCACTCCCAGGGGCGATGCTCCTCCGGGTTGGCCGGTGCTTTTGCGGTTCTTAGCATTTTTGCTTAGGTTGTTCGGCCCTCAGGAGTTTAAAGAAGACATGGATATTCAAAACAGCGGTGCCGCCCCCGAGCGAGTTGATTTTTCTAAAATCAAAACTTCGATCCCGATTCCGAACCTCATTGAGGTTCAGAAGAATTCCTACGAGCGGTTCTTGCAGATGGACCTGCTTCCCAACGAGCGGGAAGACACGGGTCTGCAAACGGTTTTCAGTTCGGTATTCCCCATTTCCGATTTTCGCGGTGTCAGTGAACTGGAGTTCGTCGATTACTCTATTGGTAACTGGGAATGCAAGTGCGGCAACCTGAAAGGCCTGCATCACCTGCGGTCCACTTGCCGGAACTGCGGCGCCACAATCCGCACGGATCCCTTCCACGCGGGCGATGTGCTCTGCCATCATTGCGGAACGTTCAACAAGAACGTGGTCACCTTCTGCAACAAGTGCGGCGACCCGGTCGGGTTGCAATTGAAATACGACATGGTCGAGTGCCAGGAACGCGGCATGACCTACGCCGCGCCCCTGAAGGTCACCATCCGGCTCACGGTTTACGCCAAGGATCCCACTACTGGAGTCAAAAGCGTCCGCGACATCAAGGAGCAGGAAGTCTTCTTCGGCGAAATCCCGCTGATGACGGACAATGGTACCTTCATCATCAACGGCACCGAGCGCGTCATTGTCTCTCAGTTGCATCGGTCCCCCGGCGTGTTCTTCGAGCGTGTCCCGGCGCAGGGCTACTTCCTGGGTAAGATCATTCCCTACCGCGGAAGCTGGGTCGAGTTCGAGTACGATACCAAGAACCTGCTGTACGTACGTATCGACCGGAAGCGAAAATTCTACGGTTCCGTCTTTCTTCGGGCACTGGGCTTCAAGAGCGATGAACAGGTCCTGCATGCGTTCTACACCGTAGACCGCATCTCTATTAAGGACAGTAAACTCTACTGGAACCTCTACACCAAGGATGGAGAGTTTACCCACGGCGTGAAAGGGCTCAAGCTCTCCCACGCCATCAACGGCAAGGGTGGCGAAACCATCGTCGCCCAGGGTAAGAAGATTACCGATTCTCTGATCAAGGCCATTCAGGCGTCCAAGATTCAGCAGACGGAGATTGCGCCCAACGATCTGGAAGGCGCCTACATCGCCGCTGACGTAGTGGACATGGCCACCGGCGAAGTCCTCATCGACGCAAACAATGAGCTGACCACCACCGGCGTCCAGAAGCTGATGGAAGCCGGCATCGAGGAATTCGAGGTCTTCTTTCCGGAACGCGACGACGTAGGTACCGTCATTTCGGCGACCTTGCGCAAAGACAGCGTCAAAGCCCAGAACGAAGCGCTCATCGAAATCTACCGCAAGCTGCGTCCTGGCGATCCGCCCACTCTCGATACCGCCACGCAGTTGTTCCAGGGCATGTTCTTCGACCCGCGCAAGTACGATTTCTCGCGCGTGGGCCGCATGAAGTTCAACATCAAACTCTTCGATCGGGCCGACGCCACGCCGCTCGACAAGCGCACCCTCGATCCTGAGGATTTTCGGGCCACTATCAAGTACCTGCTCAAACTGCGCAAAGGCATCGGCGCGGTGGACGATATCGATCACCTCGGCAATCGCCGCGTGCGCGCCGTGGGCGAATTGTTGGAAAACCAGTTCCGCATCGGCCTGGTGCGCATGGAGCGCGCCATCAAAGAGAAGATGTCCGTCTACCAGGAAATGTCTACGGCCATGCCGCACGACCTGGTGAATGCCAAGCCCGTCATGGCGGCCATCCGCGAGTTCTTTGGATCCAGCCAACTCTCGCAGTTCATGGATCAAACCAATCCGCTTTCGGAGATCACGCACAAACGCCGTCTTTCCGCGCTCGGTCCGGGTGGTCTTTCCCGCGAGCGCGCCGGCTTCGAAGTCCGCGACGTGCACCCCACGCATTACGGCCGCATCTGCCCGATTGAGACGCCTGAAGGTCCCAACATCGGTTTGATCTCGTCGCTATCGTGCTTCGCCTGTATTAATGAGTACGGCTTCATCGAGAGCCCCTACCGGAAAGTGCAAAAAGGCGTCGTCGTGGATGAGATCAAAATTCTCAATCCCGGCGACACGCCATACAAGGTGGGCGACATTGTCCGCCGCGCCGATATCGAAAAGGCCAACGCCGGCCTGGCCGCCAAGAAACAGCCGGCTGAGTACGAAGCGCACTGCGAATACCTCTCCGCGTGGGAGGAAGATAAGTGGACCATCGCCCAGGCCAACGTCAACCTGGATGAGAACGGCCGCATTGTACCGGATCTCTGCAACACTCGCCAGGCCGGCAATTTCGTCTTGAAGCACCGCGACGAAATCGAATACATCGACGTCAGTCCCAAGCAGCTCGTCTCGGTGGCCGCCAGCTTGATTCCGTTCCTCGAGAACGACGACGCTAACCGTGCGTTGATGGGTTCCAACATGCAACGCCAGGCCGTGCCGCTATTGCGCGCCGACGCGCCTTACGTGGGCACAGGCATGGAGCGGGTCACCGCCCGCGATTCGGGCGCGGTGGTACTGTGCAAGCGCGCGGGTATCGTGGATTCAGTCGATTCCGAGCGCATCATCGTACGCGTGGAAGGCGGCGCAGCGCATGAAGGGCAGCTCTCCCGCGAAGTCGGCGCGGACATTTACCAGCTCACCAAGTTCAAGCGCTCTAACCAGAATACCTGCATTAACCAGAAGCCCATTGTGGCCATGGGGCAGCGCGTCACAAAGGGGCAGGTGCTGGCCGACGGTCCTTGCACCGATATGGGCGAGTTGGCTCTCGGCCGCAACGTGCTGGTGGCCTTCATGCCTTGGCGCGGCTGCAACTTTGAAGACGCCATCCTGGTCAGCGAGAAGCTGGTCAAGGAAGATTATTACACCTCGATCCACATCGAAGAATTCGAGATCGAGGGCCGCGATACCAAGCTGGGTCCGGAAGAAATCACGCGCGACATCCCCAATATCGCGGATTCCTTCCTGCGCAATCTGGATGAGAGTGGCGTGATCCGCATCGGCGCCACGGTCAAGCCTGGCGACATTCTGGTGGGCAAGGTGACTCCGAAAGGGGAAACCCAGCTCACTCCCGAAGAGAAGCTGCTGCGCGCCATCTTCGGCGAAAAGGCCGGCGACGTGAAGGATGCTTCGCTCTACTGCCCGCCCGGAATCGAGGGTACCGTAGTCAACTGCAAGATTTTCTCGCGCAAGGGGCAGGAGAAGGATGAGCGGTCCCGGGCCATCGAAGAATCCCAGATCGCACGCCTGCAGCGCAATCTGCAGGACGAAATCCGCATCCTGACCGACGAGCGCGCCAAGCGCCTCGGCAACCTTCTCGACGGCAAGCGGCTCCTGGCCGATCTGCACGACGAGAAGACCAACAAGCGCCTGCTGGCCAAAGATACGGATCTGAGCCGCGACCTCATTGAGAAGATGAAATCGCGCGACTTGAAGCGCATGCGCTTCAAGGACAAGGATCCCCGCGTTAACGAACAGATCGACGAAATCGAAGAGATGACGTCGCGTCAGATCGCGGTGCTCGAAAAGATCACCGACGAAAAGGTCGCCAAGCTGCGCAAGGGCGACGAGCTGCCGCCCGGAGTCATCAAGCTGGTAAAGGTCTACATCGCCATGAAACGCAAGCTTTCCGTGGGCGATAAGATGGCCGGCCGCCACGGAAACAAGGGCGTGATCGCGCGCATTCTTCCGGATGAGGACATGCCTTACCTCCCGGATGGAACGCCGGTCGAGATCGTCCTGAATCCATTGGGCGTGCCTTCCCGCATGAACGTCGGCCAGATCCTGGAGACCCACCTCGGGTGGGCTGCCAAAGCGCTCGGCCTCCACTACGCCACGCCGGTATTCGACGGAGCTACGGAGCGAGAGATCAAGAAGGCCCTCACCGACGCGAATCTGCCCAAGGACGGCAAGACCGCTCTCTACGACGGCCTTACCGGCCAGCCGTTCGAGCAGCCGGTGACGGTTGGCTACATTTACATGCTGAAGCTTTCGCACCTGGTGGACGACAAGATTCACGCGCGTTCCATCGGACCCTATTCGCTGATCACGCAGCAGCCCCTCGGCGGCAAGGCGCAGTTCGGCGGCCAGCGCTTCGGCGAAATGGAAGTGTGGGCGCTCGAAGCATACGGCGCCGCATACATTCTGCAGGAGTTGCTCACCGCCAAGTCCGACGACGTATACGGCCGCGCCAAGATTTACGAGGCCATCGTCAAGGGCGAAGCGGCCATCGAGCCGGGTGTGCCGGAATCCTTCAACGTGCTCATCCGCGAATTGCAGTCCTTGTGCCTGGATGTGGAGTTAATGAAAAAGGCGCCGCACGAAGTGCTGGATATGGCGCCCGCAGCAGACTAAAAAAGCAGTGGCTGGTGGTCGGTGGCTGGTGACTGGTGGATTAGACAAACCACCAGCCACCAGCCACCAGCCACCGACAACAAAAGCGGAGCTTTTAAATGAGATCTTCACCTTACGACCGCGCAAACTTGATCGCTGATTTCGATTCCATCCGGATCAGCTTGGCATCCCCCGAAAAGATTCGGAGCTGGTCCCACGGAGAAGTTACCAAGCCGGAGACCATCAACTACCGGACCTTCAAACCGGAGCGCGACGGTCTGTTTTGCGCGCGTATCTTCGGGCCTACCCAGGACTGGGAATGCTTGTGCGGCAAGTACAAGCGCATGAAGCATCGTGGCGTGATCTGCGACAAGTGCGGCGTGGAAGTTACGCTCGCCCGCGTCCGCCGCGAACGGTTGGGCCATATCGAACTGGCCAGCCCCTGCTCGCATGTCTGGTTCTTCAAGGGCCTCCCGAGCCGCATCGGCCACCTGTTGGATATCACCCTGCGCGAACTCGAGCGCGTACTTTATTTCGAAGCGTTTGTAGTGGTAGACCCCGGCGAAGTGCCGGAACTGACGCGCGGCGAAGTCATTACCGACGAGCGTAAGCGCCAGCTCGATCAGGAGCACCCCGGCAAGTTCGTGGCCATGATGGGCGCCGAAGGCATCAAAGAGTTGCTCAAGAAGGTTGACGTCGAATTCCTCAGCGAAGATATTCGCACGAAGATGAAGACCGAAACCTCGCAGCAGAAGAAGCTGAAATTCGCCAAGCGTCTGCGCGTGGTGGAATCCTTCCGCAAATCCGGCAACAAGCCTGAGTGGATGATTCTCGACGTAATCCCGGTTATTCCCCCGGAATTGCGCCCCCTGGTGCCATTGGATGGCGGCCGTTTCGCCACTTCCGATTTGAACGACCTGTACCGGCGCGTCATCAATCGCAACAACCGCCTGAAGAAGCTGATCGAGCTGCATGCGCCCGATGTGATCGTGCGCAACGAAAAACGCATGCTGCAGGAAGCCGTGGACGCGCTGTTCGATAACGGCCGGCGCGGCCGTGTGCTGCGCGGCGCCAACAACCGCCCGCTGAAATCGCTCTCCGATACCCTGAAAGGCAAGCAGGGCCGCTTCCGCCAGAACCTGCTTGGCAAGCGCGTCAACTACTCCGGCCGCTCCGTCATCGTAGTCGGCCCCGAACTGAAGCTGAACCAATGCGGTTTGCCCAAGAAGATGGCGCTCGAGCTATTCAAGCCCTTCATCTATCACCGCCTCGAGCAGCGCGGCCATTGCACCACCATCAAGCAAGCTAAGGAACTCGTCGAGCAGCAGGACCCGGTGGTTTGGGACATTCTCGAAGAAGTCATTAAGGACCACCCAATTCTTTTGAACCGCGCTCCCACGCTGCACCGCCTGGGTATCCAGGCTTTCGAGCCGGTCCTGGTGGAAGGCAAGGCCATCAAAATCCATCCGCTGGTTTGCACCGCGTTCAACGCGGATTTCGATGGCGACCAGATGGCCGTCCACATCCCGCTGTCTCCGGAAGCCCAGATCGAAGCGTCCACGCTGATGCTGTCTTCCAACAATATTCTTTCGCCGGCACACGGCGGCCCTATTGCCGTGCCCACCCAGGACATGGTGCTGGGTTGCTACTACCTCACCAAGGCACGTCCCGGCACTAAGGGAGAAGGCCGCACCTTCGCCTCCGTCGAAGACGTGTTAATCGCGCTCGAAATGGGCGAAGTCGAGACCCTCACGCCGATTAAACTGCGCTATACCGGCAAGGTCATCGATCTGGTGCATGCTTTCGACAACCAGAACATGCTGCATACCGAGCCCATTGAGTTCGTGAAGCAGTACATGGAGACCACCGTCGGCCGCGTGATCCTGAACGATCAACTGCCGCAGGACATGCCCTTCATCAACGGCTTGTTGAAGAAGAAGGGCCTCGCTCAACTCGTTCAGTATTGCTACCTGAAGTTTGGTTTGGTGGTGACGGTCCAGATGCTCGATCAGGTGAAATCTCTGGGCTTCCTCTATGCCACTCGTGCCGGCATTTCCATCGGCATCGACGACATGGTTGTGCCTTCCGAAAAGGCCGGCCTGGTGAGCGAGGCGGAAAAGGAAGTCGTGGCCGTCGAAAACCAATATCAGGACGGCGCCATTACCCACGGCGAACGCTACAACAAGATCATCGAAATCTGGTCGAAGGTCACCGAGAAGGTTTCCGATGAAATGTTCCACGCCATGGAAGAGGACGACCGCACCGGCCGCTACCTCAACCCGATTTATATCATGGCGGACTCCGGCGCGCGCGGTTCCAAACAGCAGATCCGCCAGCTTTCCGGTATGCGTGGATTGATGGCCAAGCCCTCCGGCGAGATCATCGAGACGCCCATCACCGCCAACTTCCGCGAAGGCCTCAACGTATTGCAGTACTTCATCTCCACGCACGGCGCCCGCAAGGGTTTGGCCGATACGGCTTTGAAGACGGCCGATTCCGGCTATCTCACGCGCCGCCTGGTGGACGTCTCCCAGGATGTCATCATCGCCGAAACCGACTGCGGCACCACCGAAGGAATCTATGTGGAGCCCATTATCGAATCCGGCGAAATCATCGAGCCTTTGCGCGACCGCATCGTCGGGCGCGTGGCGCTCGAAGATCAGAAGGACTACGAAGGCAATGTGATCGTGGCCGTGAACCAGGAGATCACCGAAGACTTGGCCGCCGCCATCCAGGCTGCCGGCATCGAGCGCGTCAAGATCCGTTCGGTGCTCACTTGCGAATCGAAGCGCGGTGTCTGTGTCATGTGCTACGGCCGCAACCTGGCCTCCGGGCGGCTGGTCGAGCGTGGCGAAGCGGTGGGCGTCATTGCCGCCCAGTCGATCGGCGAGCCCGGCACGCAGCTCACCATGCGTACCTTCCACATCGGCGGCACGGCTTCCCGTATTTCGGAGCAATCCACGCAGGACTCCAAGTCCGATGGGTTTGCCCGCTACATCGGAGTCCAGTCCGTGCGCAGCAAGACCGGCGAACTGATCGCCATGAACCGGAACGGGATCATGGCGGTGGTCGACGACAAAGGCCGCGAGAAAGAGCGCTATCAGATGGTGTACGGCGCCAAGATCCTGGTGGAAGACGGCGGCCCTGTGAAGGCTAACCAGATCCTGTTGGAGTGGGATCCCTATACGTTCTCGATCCTCACCGAAGTCACCGGCACCGTGCACTTCAAAGACCTGCTGGAAGGCATGACCATGCAGGAACAGTTGGATGAAGTCACTGGCATGTCGCAGCTCGTGGTGATCGATTCCCCGGATGAAAAGCGCCAGCCAACCGTGATCGTGCGGCCCGATTCGGCCCTCGGCAGCAAATCGGAAGCCAAGAAATACCTGATGCCGACCCACGCCCACTTGATGGCGCGCGACGGCGAGGAAGTTCACGCCGGCGATGTGCTGGCCAAGATCCCGCGTGAAACCACCAAGACCAAAGACATCACCGGCGGTTTGCCGCGCGTGGTGGAACTGTTCGAAGCCCGCAAGCCGCGCGAAACCGCGATCATGGCGGAAATCAACGGCAACGTGAAGTACGGCGAAGTGACCAAGGGACAGCGCAAGATTTATGTGGTCGGCGAAGATGGCGAGCAGCGCGAATACTCGTTGCCTCGCGGCGTTCACATCAACGTGCAGGAAGGTGAGAGAGTAAAGGCCGGCGAGCCGCTCATGGACGGCCCTCGCAATCCGCACGACATCCTGGACGTCCTCGGCGAGAAAGAACTACAGAAATACCTGGTCAACGAGATCCAGGAAGTTTATCGGCTGCAGGGCGTCAACATCAACGATAAGCACCTGGAAGTGGTCGTCCGCCAGATGATGCGCTGGGTGAAAGTCGAAGATATCGGCGATACTGAGTTTCTGCCGGAAGAAGTTGTCAACAAGTTCCGCTTCCGCGCAATCAATCAGCTCACGATCGAGTCCGGGGGCCGTCCGGCGAAAGGCCGGGCCGTGCTGTTGGGAATCACCAAGGCATCCCTTTCCACGGATTCGTTCATCTCCGCGGCCTCCTTCCAGGAGACCACTCGCGTGCTTACTGAAGCCGCCATCAACGGCAAGGTGGATTACCTGCGCGGCCTGAAGGAAAACGTGATCATGGGCCGCTTGGTGCCCGCGGGAACCGGCATGGAGTACTACCGGCGCGTGAAAATCGCCGGCGAAGACGTAGTGGAAGAACCGGTGGTGGAGCCTACGCTCGAATCCATCCCCGGCTACGACGAAGAGGCCCGTATTCAGTACGCGGGCGGATTGACCGAGAATACCGGCGACGATTCGCTGGCGGAATAGCGGTACTGGATTTTGATTCTACTGAGGTAGCGGCGCGGAAGCGCGCCGCGTCCAATAATATATATGCTTGACATTACTTTTTGTCCGACTTGTGGCAGTGATGAGATCAAAAAGGTGCGCCGGAATTGGACCGGCGAATTTCAAGGCAAGACTTATACCATCCCCGACCTTGAATTCCACCAGTGCCCGGCATGCTGGGAACGTGTTCTCGACCGTGAGGCTTTGCGGCGAATCAAAGCCACCGTTCCGGCGGTGGCTCCTTCGCAGCTCATGGCGCGATCCGCATGAGCAGGTTCGGCACTTGCCTTCGGGCGCCTGTCCGCCAATTTAGGTAGCGGTGCCCTCACGCCGTTAGTGCGTCTCGAGATGAAGAGCGCCGGCGCATCGCGCGGGCGCTCTTCAATCTCCCAGGAATTTTCCGATGGGCCGTAGTCCCTTCACGTTGTCGCAGACTGCCTTGAACGCCGCCGTCATCGGAATCGCCAATAGCAGCCCGGCTGCGTCCCACAGAAATCCCCAAAGCATCAGCGAAAAAGTGACGGCCAGGGGATTCAAATGCACCCGCGACCCCACTACCTTCGGATATAACAGGTTCAGCGCTAGGATATGGAAGGCCGCCACGATCGCCACCACCAGCAGGTAGCCTGAGATGGTGTCATACGCAGTGAGCGCGACAAACAACGGCGGGAGCGCCGCCAGTGGCAGTCCTACATACGGCACCAGGCTCAAGAAACCGCTCAACGGACCGACCAGCAGGGCGTAGGGCAGGTGAATCACATAAAACGCCAGGGAACTTACTGCCGCCAGCAGCAGTCCGAGTACGGAGTTTCCCACCACGAAGGCGCGCACCATATCGGCGATGCCTTGCAGGCTGCGCGCCGCCGCCGCGCGGTCCTCGCCATGGAAGAACTGCAGGAAGCTGCGATGGATGTGATCGTGCCAGCTTAGCATGAAGTACACCAGAAACGGCACAAACGAAGCCATCAGCATGATCTGATAAAAGGACCCCAGCCGCACCGAAATGAAGTCTTTGATGGGCGATGAATCCGCGTGAATGCGCACTTCCGGAATGGCTCCGGGGACTGCCGGCACAGCCACGTCCGCCGTGCGCTTTTTCTTTCGCGCGGGCTCCGGCGGAGGGGCCACCGGTTTGTGGGCCGGCATCACTAACTGGTAACTTCGCTGTTCCAGGTTTTCGACCTTCTGCGACACGTTCTCCACCAGGTCGCCGATGCGCTGGCTGTACCGCGGCAGTTCCTCGGCCAGACCGGAGAACTCCGAGTAGGCTCCCATTCCCAACAGATACAGCATGGAAAGCGCGGCCGCGCACACCACGAAACTGGCCAGCGACCGCGGAAACCGGATGCGCACCAGGAGCGTGACGAAAGGTTCCAGGATGAAGGCCAGCATCACCGCCGCCAGCGAAGTGATAAAGAAGACCCTGCCGAAATATAGGATCGCGATTACCACGCCCAGCGCGATCAGCGGCAGGGCGATATTTCGTACTTCCTGCTCGGCGGCGCGCAGGGGATTGGACAAAATGGCCACTAAGCGAGAGATCCCTGTCTCGAATCTACCATGCCCGCGTTTATAATGAAATGAGTCTTACGCGGCATGCCGTCCTCGAAACCACGCATCCTGGCGCTCGATCTGGGAAAGAAGCGCATCGGCATGGCCATCAGCGATCCCCTGGGTATCACCGCGCAAGGGCTTCCCAACCTGGAGCGCACCACCAAGCGGGCCGATTTGGCCGAACTCACTCGCCAGGTTGAAGAGCGCGACGTCTCTCTCATCCTGATCGGAAATCCGCTGCACATGAGCGGTGACGAAGGCCGCCAGTCGGCCTGGGTGCGGGAATTCGCCGACGCGCTGACCGCGCGCGCCGGCCGTCCCGTGCGCCTTTGGGACGAGCGCCTGACCACCGTGGAAGCTTCGCGCGTCTTGCGCGCCAGCGGCATCAGCATTGAAAAACGGGCCCGCGCCGTCAACCGGCTTTCCGCTGTCATCCTGCTGCAGAGCTATCTGGATTCCCTGTGAAAAACTTCAGTTGGCTCGCCTTGGCGCTCCTTTTGGTGATCGCCGTCGTCATCTATGTCGGCGTGAACCTGAACACGCGCTACATCGCTTTCAATCAGGAAGTGTTCGTGGATGTGCCCAGGGGAACCAGCGCTCGCCAGATCGCCGCCATGCTGCAGAACGCCGGCGTCATCGAACATTCCTGGACCTTCGCGGTGGCCCGAGCCCTTCGCCGGGGCGCCGCGCTGCAGGCTGGTGAATACCGGTTTACGCAGGCGGCATCCGTGCTCGAAGTCTTCGATCGCATCCGCCACGGAGACGTCTTTTACTATGAGCTGGTCGTGCCCGAAGGGAAGAACATGTTCGATATCGCGGCCGCAGTCCAGAAAATCGACGTGTTTTCGGCGGAGCGCTTCTTGGATGCGGCGCGCCGTCCGGACCTCATCCGCGATATCGATCCCGAAGCGCCTACGCTCGAAGGCTACCTCTTCCCCAGCACTTACCGGCTGAACCGGACAACCACGCCCGATCAGCTTTGCCTGATGATGACCGGCAAGTTTCGCGAAGTCTGGCGCAGCCTGGGAACCAGCGCTCCCATACACCGCACCATCACGCTGGCTTCGCTCGTGGAAAAGGAGGGCAAGCTTCCGGCTGAGCGGCCCGTGATCGCCTCGGTTTTCGAACGCCGCCTGGGCATCGGGATGAAGCTGGACTGCGACCCCACCACCATTTACGCGGCGCTATTGGCCGGCAGCTACAACGGCGCCATTCACAAATCCGACCTGGCCAGCGACGACCCTTACAATACCTACCAGCATGCGGGTCTGCCCCCTGGGCCGATCGCCAATCCAGGAGTCGCGTCCATCGACGCCGTTCTGCACCCCGCCGGCACCGACTATCTCTACTTCGTGGCCCGCGCGGATGGCTCCGGCGGACACAACTTCGCCTCTGACCTGGCTTCGCAAGAGGCCAACATCGCCAAGTACCGCAAGGCACTCGCGCGGCGTCCGTGAACGGCGAAAGCGCCTCCTGAGACAATACCCATATGTCGATCTTGACTCGAACCCTTACGCTGGCGTGCTGCGCCGTCGTCCTTCGCGCGGAGGTCCACACCATGACTCTGCGGCAGGCGGTGGAGCGGGCTTTGCAACAAAACCCCGAGATCGCCATGGCGCGGTTGGATGAGGTGAAAGCCCGTGAAGCTGTGCGTGTTCAGAAGGACCCCTTCGCGCCGCACGTCTATCTGGGCAGCGGTTTGGCGTATACCAATGGATTTCCGATGAGTATCGATGGCGCGGCCCCCTCTATCGTGCAAGGCCGCGTCTCGGAGTCGCTGTTCAACCGCCAGCAGAGCTACGCAGTGGCCCGCACCCGGGAAGAAGCCCGTGGGGCAGGCATCGCCGCAGCCGCCAAGAAAGATGACGTCGCCTACCGGACCGCGACGCTCTTTGTGGAAGCCGAGCGCGCGGCGCGCGCCGGCCAGACCGCACGGCAGGAAATCGAGAGCTCTCAGAAGGTGCTCGCAACCGTCGAGCAGCGCGTGAAGGACGGGCGCGAATTGCCGCTCGAGTCCAAGCGCGCGGCCTTCAATTTAGCGCGTGCGCGACAGATCGCCGATGCGCTCGATGGAGACCGCGAAACCGCCGAAACCTCGCTGGCCATCGTCTTGGGCTACGGCGCGGAGGACCGTGTGCAGCCTGCCGCCGAAGAACGGCCATCGCCTGCCATGCCGCCTTCCGAGGAAGCCGCTGTAGAAAGCGCGTTACGGTCGAGCCAGGAGCTGCGCCGCCTGGAGTCTGAGATAGCGGCAAAAGGCCTGGAAGCCCGCGGCGCCAAAGCAGCGCGGCTGCCGCATGCCGACCTGGTGGCACAGTATGGTCTGTTCGCCACGTTTAACCATTACCAGAATTACTTCCTGAAATATCAGCCCAACAACGGCGAGATCGGCGTTTCGTTCGTCCTGCCATTGTTGCTGGGGCCCGCCGTGAGCGCGGCCGCCGCCGAGGCCGATGCGGACGCATCCAAACTGCGTATCCAACTGGCCAATACGCGCAACCAAATTACCGCAGATACGCGCCAGACCTATCGCGAGGTGCGCAAGGCGGAGGCGCTACGGGATGTTGCGCGTCTCGACCTGGATGTCTCGCGCGAACAGCTTTCGGTGAACCTGGCGCTCTTGCAGGAAGGCAAAATCTTGCTGAGCCAGGTCGAGGAATCCCGGATTGCCGAGAGCGGCAAGTGGATTGCGTTCTACGACTCCCAGTACGCAGTCGAGCGGGCTCGCTGGAATCTGGCGAGGCAGACCGGAGACCTGGTGGCTGCTTTGCAGTAAGGCGTCTTTACCCGGCTATGGAAGCCGGCCGGAATCCGCCGCCCACGACGTCGCTGTTACTGCGCCCGTGGCGGCTGTCTTCCGAACTGGTTGCCACACCCATCTTGATGCGGTAGAACGCCAATAATTCGGCTTCGTCGAAATCGATGGCTTTGGCGTATTGACGAATATAGCTGGTGTTGTAAACCCCGCCCGGAAGTTTCTTGAAATCGCCGCCTTCGATAGCCCGCAAACTGCGAATATTGATTTTGGTGGACTCCGCAATCTGCTCCAGCGAAATCCCCCGGTTACGCCTTATGGTAGCCAAGCCCAAGACGCTGCCATCTTCTTCCTCTCGCATCGGCCCGTTCTCCCTAAGAGTGCTGTGTACACCCATTCCTTTATGAAAATGAAAAGTTATTAAGGAAAACAAGGTACCATATTTCAGGCAGGATTGCTAAACTCTAACCCGATGGACATTTCCCGTAGGCGATTCGCCGCGGGCGCCCTAGCCGGGCTGGCGGCCGCCGTTCCCGGCCGCCCGCAGGCGCTGCGTCCCCGGCCAAAACTGTTTGTGTTTCTGATCGCGGAGCAGTTCCGGCAGCTCTACTTGGACCGGGCCGCGAGCTTCCTGGCGTCCGGCGGCTTCCGCGAGCTGATGACGAAAGGCGTCTATTATCCGGATTGCCGGCTGTCCGCCAGCGGCTTCACGGCTACCGGGCTGGCCACGCTTGCCACCGGCGCTTATCCGAGCGTTCACGGCATTGTGGCCGAACAGTGGTACGACCGCAAGTCACACTTGTTAACGCATGCGCGTGCCGACGCCCTGGAAGCGGCCACGCTGGCCGACGAGGTCGCGCGCGCCGGACACAGCCGCATCTTCTGCCTGGGCCTGAACGAGGGCCCGGCCTCGTTGCTGGCGGGCCGCTCGCCGGGACAAGTATTCTGGATGGATGCGCAAGGGCGCTTCAATACTCGCGGCAACGCCCCGGAATGGCTGGCCGCGTTCAATAGCGCGCGGCCCCTCGACCAACTGCACGACAAGAGGTGGACCGCCGTTGGTTCGCGCGGGGATCTGCCGCCTCTGCGTACCTTGACCTACGATCCCCGCCGTCCCGAGGATTTCTTCGCCCTCTACCAGTCGTCGTACTTTTGTCAGGATGCGCAATTTGAGTTGCTGCGCGCCATGGTCGCCGCGGAGCAACTGGGCCAGGGGCAAACATTGGATTTCGTTTTCCTCGCGTTAGGCTCCATCGCGCTCCTGGGCTACGAAACCGGCTCGTCCTCTCCGTTAGCGGCCCTGATGGACCAGATGGCCTTGCGTCTCGACGTGCAGATTCAGGCCACTCTGGAGTTGCTGAACCGGGCGCTGGGAAAGAATCGTTACAACCTGATCTTTGCCGGCGCGCACGGGGCGCCCCCTGAGCCGGACCCGTCAGTGCGGTCGCAATTTGCAATTTACGGCGAGAGCCTCGCGCGCACCATCAACAGGGCGCTTTCCGATGCCCTCGATAAAGGCTCAGTGAGGAACAGTTACGTCGAGAAGTACGTTTATCCCTTCCTCTACCTGAAGCTGGACGCGCTCCAGAAGCTAAACACGCCCGCGCACGCCGCGCGGAAGATGGCGGGCGAGGCGGCCCTGCGTCTGCCCGGCGTAGCCGGCTACTACACGGCGGATGGCGACTGTTCGCACACCGGCGAGTGGCGGCGCAGGTTTGAAAACAGTTTTAACGAATTGCGTTCTGGCGATGTGATGCTCAGCTACCAGCCCGGCGCCATGGAAGATTCGGGGGCCGGCCGCGGCGTATCGTATGGCTCGCTCTACAACTACGATACGAGCGTCCCCGTCTTTCTGTACGGGCAGCAGTTCGGCAAGCAGCCCATCGAGCGCTCCATCAACATGGTTGATATCGCGCCTACCGTCGCGCGCGCCGCAGGGGTTCCCGCGCCTTCATCGGCGATTGGCGAGGTACTGGCGGAGGCCTACGCGGACGCCGAAGACGAGCGCGCGAAATGAGCCGGGAGGACGCGCGGCTGGCCACTTCATTGTGCGGCATCGCGCTCCGCAATCCTGTCCTCGCTGCCTCGGGAACATTCGGATACGGCGTCGAATTCGAGAAGCTTGTAGATCTGAACGCGCTCGGCGGCCTGGTGGTGAAGGGATTATCGCGCGAACCGATGGACGGCAATCCCCCGCCACGGCTCTGGGAAACGCGCGCCGGCATGATGAATTCGATCGGCCTGCAAAACGTCGGCGTGCGCGCCTTCGTGCGCGACAAGCTACCGCAATTGGCGCGGTTTCGGACGGCCGTCTTCGCGAACGTATTCGGCAACACCGCCGATGATTACGTGGAAGTGGTGCGCATCCTGGAGTCGGCCGAGGGCTTGGCCGGCTACGAGCTCAATGTTTCCTGCCCGAATACGAAGCATGGCGGCATCTTCTTTTCGAGCGATCCCGCCCTGTTGGCGGAAGTCGTATCCACCGTGAAACGCGTGGCGCGGCGGCCGGTGATCGTGAAGCTATCGCCGAATGTGGCGGCCATCGAGCCCCTGGCGCACGCCGCCGAGGACAGCGGCGCGGATGCCATCTCGCTGGTGAATACGTTTGTGGCGCTGGCCATCGATGCGCGCACACGCCGTCCCCTGCTGGGTACGGGCTTCGGAGGGTTATCCGGACCGGCCATTAAGCCGCTCGCGCTGCGCCTGGTGTATCAGGCGGCGCAGGCAGTGAAAATCCCGGTGATCGGATTGGGCGGCATCGCCAGCGGCGAGGACGCCGCCGAATTCCTGGTTGCCGGCGCCACCGCCGTCGAAGTCGGAACCGCTACGTTTTGGGACCCGCGGTCACCGGCGCGCGTGGCGCACGAGCTGCAACGCTTCCTCGAAGACGAAGGCATTGCCGACGTGAAGGAGCTTGTAGGAACGCTGAAGTGGCCCGGGTGCTGATCAGACGTCCCGCTGCAAATCGTCAAGGTATTCAGGCGGCACGTCGTCCTCCCGGACTTGCTTCGTATGCACTTCGGCGACATCCGGATCCGGCGCATTCTCCACACCGCTGATCACTTCAGCCTCGTAGGCTTGCCCCTCCTCTACGAGTTCCGCGACGCTCTCCGGCCCGGCTTCGGCAGTGTCTGACAAGCCCTGGGTGTCGCCGGACTGGCCGGCTGAGTCGGCGGGCGGCTCCGGATCTGTATTCGCCATCACTGTTTTCTTCCTCGTCTTCTTCATGCGTTGTCTCGAAGCACGCAGCGTGCCAATTTAAAGTAATGTTAATAGCTGGACTGATAAATCTCGAGCGCACCGGCGGAATCGAATGCGCGGGGATTGCAGCGGCCGGTCCATTGAGTGGCGGCTTCTTCAGCCAGCGATGGCAGTGCGTCTTGAGAGATGCCGAGTTCCCGCAAGCGGCCAGGCAAGCCCGCGCCTAAGGCCATTTCCGCCAGACGGTCGGCCAGGCCCGGGCCGGCAAGTTCGCCATAGAGCCCTTCCGCCGCGGTCCAATTCCAGCGCACCACGTGCGGCAGCAGCGCGGCAATCGCCACGCCGTGCGTGGTGCCGAAATGCGCCGTCAGCGGATTGGCGCACGCATGTGTGGCGCCCAGCATGGAGTTCTCGATGGCGATGCCGGCGTAGTGCGCGCCCAGCAGCATCGCGCCGCGCGCTTCCACATCCCCGGGATCGCGGAGCACCTGCGCGAAGTTCGCCGCCAGCAGCAGCCATGCCTCCCGCGCGAAGGCTGTGGAAGCCGCCGTTCGCCTGGTGGTGACGTAGCTTTCGACCGCGTGCGAGATGGCGTCGTACCCGGCCGTCGCGGTCACGTCGCGCGGCTGCGAGCGCGTCAGCAGCGGATCGAGAATCGCGGCGCGAAAGGCGGCTTTCGGATCGCCGCAGGCCATCTTGACGTGCGTATCCGCGTCGGAAATCAGCGCGTAGCTTTGCGCTTCGCTGCCGGTGCCGGCGGTGGTGGGTATGGCGATCATGGGTAGCATGGGCCGCGCGGCTTTGCCGAAGCCCCAATAATCTCGCATAACACCGCCGTTAGTCAGGACGAAGTTGATGCCCTTGGCGCAATCGAGCGAACTGCCGCCGCCCAGCGCGACCAGCGAGTCGATGCCATCGGCTGCCGCGGCGATGCGGCCTCCCTCCACCATTTCGGTATCGGGGTTCGGCGAGAAATCGTGGAAAGCGAAAGATGCGATGCCGGCTCCCGATAGCATCGCCACCGCCCGATCGACGTAGCCGGTCGGCCGCAGGCCGGGATCGGAAACCAGCAAGGTACGCGTGAATCCCAGGGAAGTGGCCAGCGCCCCGAGCTCGGCGAAGCGATTTTCGCCGAAGAGAACCTGCGTACGAAGGTCGAACGTCACTTATCGCTCAGCGCCCAAAGCTCGTTGCGGTTCATTATGAAAAGCGCCCCGTTGGCGGGCACCACCGTCGCGTACACCGAACTGCCCATGTTGATCGTCGAGATCAGCTTCTTTTCTTTGGCCGCTTCGAGCACATACACATCGCCGTCTTCGTCGCCCAGATAGACCTTGCCGTTGATCACCATCGGCGATCCCCACACCGCCGACAGCAGATCGTGCGTCCAGTACGGCTTGCCCGTATTTACGTCCAGGCAATGCAGAAAGCCGCTGAAATCGGAGTAGAACAGCAGCCCATTGTAGATCGCGCCCGTTGAAATGGAGCGGCGGATCTTATCGTAATGCCAGATGCGGCCGGTCTCCGTGATATCGCCGCGCTTGGTGGCATCGATGGCATAGAGGTGCCCCACGCCCTCACCATGCTCCGGGTCCTGGCCATTGGCGATGAAGACTTTGTTTTCCCAGATCACCGGTGTGGCGATTACTTCATTGCGCGTCTTGGGCCAGACGGAATCCTTGGGGTTCAGGTCGAATTCCCACAGTTTCTTGCCGGTCTCGGCTTCATAGCCGCGCACCCGGCCATCGCCCTCGCCCATAACCACCTGCACCGTGTCGCCGATCTTGCCCACCGCGGGCGACGACCACTGCCCGTGCAGGATGCGCTCGCCCACGTTGTTTACTTCCCAGACCTTCTTTCCTGTGTTCTTGTCCAAAGCAATCATCGAAGGCGCGCGCGGCGACGGGATGTGAACGTGGCTCTCATCCTGGCCGTTGGCGGTGCCCGCGAACAACAGGTTGCCATACGAAACCGGCGACGAGTTCGACATGTTGTGCGGCGACGACCCTACTTCCTCGATCATGTCGTACTTCCAGATCACTTTCGGTCCGCCGTTGCCATCGCCGTGCGTGTCCAGGCACATCACTTCGCACCGGTTGGTCACGTAGTAAAGGCGATCGCCTTCCACCAGCGGCGAGGAGCAGACCCCCTGGAATGGCCAGTCGAGCGCACGCCCCGCGGCCAGCTTCAGGTTAGCTTGCTGCCACAGGAATTTGCCGTCCGACTCACGAAAGCACATCAGTACGCCGCGGTCGCCAGGCTCTTTGGGATTGCGCACCAGCTCGTTGTTGGTGCCGACGTAAACCTGCCCGCCGGCGACCACCGGGTTGCCGTAGCTCTGCGAGCCGAGCTGCGCCATCCACTTCACGTTCTTCCTGGTCTTGATGTCCCACGTGGTGGGAATGCCCTTCATGGTTGGCACCATCATGTTGCGGTCGGGCGTACCGCCCCACATGGGCCAGTCTCCCGTGCCTGGATCGGACGCGAGCAACAGCAAAAGCGAAATCGGGAGACAGATCAGAGCGAGCAGGATGGCGCGTTTCATTGATTTGGGGTCACTTTAAAGTTATCGAAGTACACTCCAAACTGGGCGTCGGCAAAGAGGCCGGGACTGCCCTGTTTGTTGGGAATGGGATCCGTGCGATCGATGAGCCAGGCGTCCGGCTCGGGGTCGGCGGCCGCCCAGGCTTTGCCGCGAATGCGCGTTTTGCCATCGGGCATATTCTCCACGCGCAGCTTCAATCGATACCACGTGTCCGGCTTCCACTCGAACGGCGCGGATACGGCGCGCGCCACTTCCGGTTGCCAGGAGTTCATTTCCAGCCGTTGGTTGTTGCCGAAAGCCACCAGCGTATATCGCTGGGCCACGATGCCCGCATCGCCCATCTGTCGCCGCTTTTCGGGGATGCGGATGTCGGCCTGTACCGTGTAGTTCGACCAATCCGACGGTCCCATGAAGACGCGCATGCGCTTGAACAGCGTGTCGGTGGGTTTCTTCTGGAGTACCTTTTGGCCATCCAACTCGGTCACCTGGAACTGGCCGGCCTGCGCGCTCACCCATTGCGGCGGCAGGCTGCCCACCGCGTAAGAATCGAACGTTTCGTTCCAGGGCAGCGGCGGAATCACACGCGCGCGCGCTTCGCCGGAGAGGCCGCCGACCGTGGCCTTAATCAATCCCGCCTGTCCCACGGGATCTCCCGCGACTTGGAACTTGCCATCCGCCACGGTCCCCTGCAGGTGATCGAGCGACCAGGTGGCCGACTTCTCTTCACGCAGGAAGCGGCCCGCCGCGTCAAACAAGCGCGCATGCAATTCCACCGTCTGGCCGGGCTTTAGCACCAATTCGGTGGGCTCCACTTGCACCCAGGCCGGGTCGCCCTGCCCAGGTTCCATGGTCTGCTTAACGGGAGTCCACGGATGCCCCGCGGTCTTCTTCGGGCCGATGGCGTACAACGTATCGCTCGAAACGAAATAGACACGGCCGCGTGCCACGGCGGCGGCTGCCACCACCGGTTCGGGAATCTTCTGCGACACCAGCCCGGAGTCGCTGAGGGGCAACTCGACCTCGCTCAAGACCTCGACGCGGTCGGCGTGCGGGCGAAGAATGAAGAACTTGCCGCTTTCGGTTCCGATATAGATCTTGCCATCGGCAAACACGGTTGAACGCCTTCTGCACGGTGCCCAGGCTCTGTTTCCAGAGCTGCCGGCCAGTCTCCACGTCAAAGGCGAAAAGGTTGCCGGCGTTGTCCGCCTGGTAAATGCGGTCTCCGTCGATCACAGGCGAAGAGAAGCCGCCGACGAACCCGGGTACCGACCACTTGATGGCGTCTTTGCCGAGCTTGCCTTTGCGCGTGGCGTCGAAGGCCAGGATCATGCCCATTTCATTGCTGTCCAGGTTTTCGTCGCCGTGCGACGCAATGGCATACTTGCCGTTCAAAACTATGCCGGTGTTGAGTCCGCGCTTGGCGATGACCAGATTGAATACCGGCTCGCCGGTCTGCGGTTTCATGGCCAGCACGGCGCCATCCGATCCGCCCGCCAAAAGCAGGCGCGTCCCTTCAACGGTGGCGACATTCATGGGTCCGTAACTGGTGTCGTATGGACGTCCGCCGGGCGTGCTGATCCATACGATGTCGCCCGTGCGCTTATCGAGCGCGATAAAGCGCTGCGCGCGGTTAGCTTGCGTGCCCCAGGTGGATGTAGGTGTGCTGACGATCACCAGGTTGCCGTCGATCATCGGCGAAACCGTGCGTCCGCCGTGCGTGGTGAACGGCGAAAACTCTTCGGTAATGGAGCGCTGCCACAGTTGCTGGCCATCCTTGGTCAGCGCGGTCACCAGGTTATTGACGGCGAAGCTATACACGTTGCCCGTCTCCGGGTCGACCACGGGCGACGCCCAACCCACGCGGTGCGCCGGCACATCGCTTTGATACAGCGTGAATTTGTGCTCCCAGAGCAGTTTGCCGGTGTCGGCATTAAAACACATCAGGCGTTCCTGCTCCGTCTCGCGCGCACCGGCCGTGTTTTCGAGGTACAGATGATCGCCCAGCACGACGGGAGTGGAGCGGCCGCCATAGGGCGCCTTCCAGGCCAGTCCCTGGCCATCGAGCGACCATTTCTCGGGCAGGCCTTTCTCGCGGGAGATCCCGTTGCGATCCGGCCCGCGCCAATCCGGCCAGTCGCCGGCCGCGCCGGTTTCCTGGGCCATCGACAGGGATGAAAAGCAGAGGAGAAAAACTGCGCAGCATCGCATCATGGGTGTTTCCTATTAGGATACCCGCATTTGGACCCGCCGGCGTCGCTACGGTGGGCCAAACAGCGGATATAAAGTGGACGCGCGGGAATGGCTGGCGTTAGTCGTTTGTGCAGGAGCGCGGGCAAGCTGCGAGCCGGCGGTTACCCGGTGCCCAGGTCTCACCGTTCGAACGCACGCACCGGTCCCACGATATCGCCGCGGATTTCAAGCGAATCCCGCATACAACCCAGCCACGACTCTTTAGACGCGGCGACCGGTGGAATCACGTCCGCTATGGGCTTGCCAAAGCGAGTTACGCGCACGGGTCTGCGGGTCCGCCGCACGTCCTCGAGAACCGCCATGCAGGTGGCTTTAAATTGTGAAATCGGGATTTCACGCATGTATGATTTGTACCATGGACGGTGACCCTGGTCACTCTGACGAGGACCGCACACCCTAGGGCCCAAAAAGCCCCGCCGCCCCAACGTATCCGGTCGTGGTAACCTTTCCACATGCTCGGATCGAGAATCGCGGCTCTCTTTTGCTGTTTCCTAAGTACATCCCTTTGGGCCGCCGATTGGCCGCAATGGCGCGGTCCGAATCGCGACGGAATCTCTTCTGAAACCGGGCTGCTCGATGCCTGGCCCAAAGGCGGACCGCCGCTGGTCTGGAAAATCCAAGGGTTGGGCGAGGGCTACTCGTCCGCGGCAATCGCGGGAGGACGCCTTTTCATCCAGGGCCAACAAGGCAACGAAGAATACGTGCTGGCCTACGATGCCAATACGGGCAAACAACTGTGGCGGGTCCACACCGGCATCGCTTTTAACGAATCGCGCGGACATGGCCCGCGCAGCACTCCCACGGTGGATGGCGATCGCCTGTATGCGCTGGCGGCCGACGGCATGCTGGTTTGTCTGGAGACGGCTACCGGCAAAACCGTATGGGGCTATAACATCGTGGACCACTTCCACGGCCAGGTCCCGCATTGGGGCATCAGCGAATCGCCGCTGGTGGATGGCGACCACGTCATCGTGACACCGGGCGGACGCGGCGCGGCGGTCGTGGCTCTCGATAAGATGAGCGGCAAGCTGGTGTGGCAGTCGCAAAGCGGTACGGCCGGCTATTCGTCGCCGATGATCTACAGCGCGGGTGGCTCCCGTAGAGTTGTCGTTTTTACGGCCGATGCCGCCATGGGCCTGGATCTGGCGACCGGCGCGCTCCAATGGCGATACGAGCGGGTGGCCAATGGCGTCGCCAACATCGCCACGCCCATCGTACACGGCGGCGAGATCTTCCTTTCGTCGGACTATGGCACCGGCTGCGTGCTGCTGAAAGCCAGCGCCGCCGGCGACGCATCGGAAGTGTATTTCAATCGCGATATGCGCAACCACTACAGCACTTCCGTGTTGGTCGGCGATTACTTATACGGATTCTCGAGCAGCATTCTAACGGCCATGAAATTCGAAACCGGCGAGGTGGCGTGGCGCGATCGCAGCGTCGGGAAAGGGTCGTTAATCTATGCGGACCGGCACCTGTACGCGCTGGGCGAGGACGGCGTTGTAGGGCTGCTGGACGCCACCTCGGCGGGCTACCACGAAATATCGCGATTCGAGATTCCCAAAGGCGGTTATCCCACTTGGAGCCAGCCGGTGATTGCGAACGGAAAGCTGTATTTAAGGGACCAGGACAATCTTTTTTGCTACAACCTAAAGAAGTGAAGGCTGGATTTTCGGCGCAGGGGCTGATGCGCGCGGCTCAATACGCCGCGCTCCTGTGCTTCTCTCTGAGCCTTGCCGCCGCAGATGACGGTTGGCCGCAATTCCGCGGACCCGCCGCCGGAGTTGCCGAAGACGCCGCATTGCCCGAGACCTGGAGCAGCACCACCGGCGTCGCATGGAAGCTGGATATCCCGGGCCGCGGATGGTCTTCGCCCGTCGTCGCCGGCGACCGTATCTTCCTCACCTCCGTTATCGCCACACAGCCCGAAGAACCGCCCAAGAAAGGTCTGTATTTCGGCGGAAATCGCGAGGCGGCGCCTCCCGACGAGCATCGCTGGATGGTCTACTGCGTCAACTGGAAGACGGGCAAGCTCCTTTGGGAGCATGAAGTATATCGGGGCAAAGCCCCTGCGCGCCATCTGAAGAACAGCTACGCTTCCGAGACTCCGGTGACCGATGGCGAGCGCGTTTACGCCTATTTCGGCAGCGTGGGCGTCTTCTGCCTCGACCGGGACGGTAAGCCGCTCTGGTCGCAGCCGCTGGGACCGTTCCGTATGCGTTTCGGCTGGGGCGCCGCGGCCTCCCCAGTGCTGCATCAAGGGCGCCTCTATATCGTCAACGATAACGAAGAGCAGTCCTTCCTGGAAGCCCTGGACGCCAAGACTGGCAAACAGATCTGGCGCGTGGCGCGCGATGAAGGCAGCAACTGGTCCACGCCGTTCGTATGGGAGAGCGGCAAGCGTACCGAAATCGTCACCGCGGGCACCCGCCGCATCCGGGCGTACGATCTCGACGGCAAGCTGCTTTGGGAGCTTGGCGGCATGTCGTCGATCGCCATTCCCACGCCGTTCGCGAAATTCGGCCTGCTGTATGTCACATCCGGCTACGTGGGCGACCAGGTGCGGCCGGTATACGCTGTGCGGCCCGGCGCATCCGGCGACATCAGCCTGAAAGGCGACGAAACCAGCAACGAATTCGTGGCCTGGTATCAGCGCCAGGGCGGCCCATACAACCCGTCGCCGCTGGTTTACGGCGATTACTATTACACGCTGATGGATTTTGGTTTCCTCACCTGCCGCGATGCGCGCACCGGAAAGGAAATTTACGGCAAGCAGCGCATCAATGCGCAGGGTGCCGCGTTTACTGCGTCGCCCTGGGCCTACAATGGCAGGATCTTCGCGCTCAGCGAGGACGGGGATACCTACGTGATCCAAGCCGGGCCCGAGTTCAAGGTGCTGGGCAAGAATCCGCTGGACGAGATGTGCCTGGCGACGCCCGCCGTTTACCGGTCGAGCCTGATTCTGCGCACCGCGTCGAAGCTGTACCGTATCGAGAAAGCGAAGTAACCGTGCGACTGCTGGTTGTCATTCTCCTGGCTGGATGCTTGCACGCAGCCGACGATTGGCCGCAGTTCCGCGGCAATCCCCAATTGACCGGCGTGGCCACAAGCGCCGTTCCCGCGACGCTGAAGCTCCTGTGGACCTACGACGCCGGCGACGGAATTCAATCTTCGGCGGCCATCGCCGATGGTGTCGTTTATGTGGGCGCGGAATCCGCCGACCTTCTGGCCATCGATCTCGCCACTGGCAAGTTGCGCTGGAAATACCATGCGGCCGACGGCATCGACGAATCGTCGCCGCTGGTGCACGATGGCGTCGTTTACGTGGGCGATATCGCGGGTACGCTGCACGCCGTGCGCGCGGCGGACGGCAAGGCGGTGTGGACGTTCAAGACCGAAAGTGAGATCCGTTCCTCGCCGGTGGTCGAAGGCGATCGCTTGTTCATTGGCTCGTATGACGGTAACCTGTATTGCCTGTCAGTGAAGGACGGTAAGGTGCTCTGGAAGTTCACCACCAGCAGCTATGTGCACGCGACCCCGGCTATCGCGGGGGGCTTGGTCTACATCGCCGGTTGCGACGAAATATTTCGCGGTCTGCGGATCGCCGACGGCAAGGAGATGTTCCAGTTCAATTCCGGCGGGTATACCGGCGCGTCGCCCGCCATGTTGGGCCAGTGGGCCTATTTCGGCACATTCAACAACGATGTTGTAGGCGCGGATCTCACCCGCAAACGTATCGCCTGGCGCTACGAAAATCCCACACGGCAGTTTCCGTTCTACTCGTCGGCGGCCGTTGCGGGCGACCGCGTGGTGATCGGCGGGCGCGACAAACTTGTGCACTGTCTCAATGCCAAAACCGGCAAGCCGATCTGGACATTCACCACCCGCGCGCGCGTGGATTCGTCGCCGGCCATCGCCGGGGCACGTGTCTACGTGGGATCTAACGACGGGCATTTCTACGTGCTGGATCTTGCCACGGGTAAGAAGGTCTGGGAGTTCGAAGCCGGCGCTCCGCTATCCGCTTCACCCGCGATTGCCGCCGGGCGAATCGTGATCGGCTCGCAGGATGGCAAACTGTACTGCTTCGGAGCGTGACCGCATGACCAAGACCGCTAAAACCGCTAAAGAAGATCCCCGCTTGAAGCGCCTGACGAAGATTTGCCTTTCCCTGCCGGAAGCGGCCGCCTACCGTCAGGAGTCGCACGCGGGATTCGTCATCCGTAAGAGGACCTTCGCTTATTTCTTGAACGATCATCACGGGGACGGTATCGTCGCCATCACCTGCAAGGTATTGCCGGGCGATAACAAGGCGCTCGCCGCCGCGCAGCCCGAGAGGTTCTATCTGCCGGCCTACCTGGCGCCCAACGGTTGGGTCGCGTTGCGTTTGGATGTGGGCGAAGTGGATTGGGAAGAGGTGTCCGAGCTGATCGCTTGCAGTTACCAACTGGTCGCGCCCAAGCGACTGGCCGCGCAGGTGAAGGCCAGGCGGTGACGCCGGTGCTCGAAACACCGCGCCTGTGGCTGCGCCCATTGGATCTGGCCGATGCCGGGCAAGCCCAAATGCTTTTCCCCCAATGGGAGGTCGTGCGGTATCTGACGAGCCAGGTCCCGTGGCCGTTTCCGCCCGATGGAGTTTACAAATTCTATCGCGACGTGGCGCTACCGCAGGCCGAACGAGGGGACGCGTGGCACTGGACGTTACGCCCGAAGAGCCAACCCGGCAGCCTGATCGGTTCGATCAGCCTGATGCGGGGCGCAGAGATTAACCGTGGGTTCTGGCTGGGCGCGCGATGGCATGGACAAGGGTTCATGAGCGAAGCCTGCGATGTGGTGACCGGGTATTGGTTCGAGACCTTGGGCTGTCCGCTGCTGCGCGTGCCGAAAGCGGCGGCCAACATCGCGTCGCGGCGCATTTCGGAGAAGCAGGGCATGCGTCTGGTCGAAATCAAAGAGGATGACTATGTGTGCGGCCGGTTGCCCACTGAAGTCTGGGAGCTCACGGCAGAGGAATGGCGCGCACGTACGGCGGGTCGCATCCTATAAGGATTTCTGTCAACGGCAGCGAACGAAGGAGCAGATCGCATGAGAGCTTTTCCGAAAGAACGTTTCGCCTCGGATGTGACGCTCACGCCGGCCATGGCCGCCGCGTATGCCAAGGCCGCGGGCGACACCAATCCGGTGCACCACGATTCCACCTTCGCCGCCTCCACGCGCTTTGGCCGCCCCATTGCCAGCGGAACATTCACCACCGCCCTGTTGCTGGGGCTGACGGCCTCGCACTATTCACAAAGCGCGGCGATGGTCGGCCTGGAGTTTTGGGTGCGCTTCCGGCGGCCGATTTACGCCGACGAGACCATCCGCCTGGAGTGGCTGGTGGTGAAGGTGACTCCCAATGCGAAGTTCGATGGAGATGTGGTCGAGTTGCGTGGACGCATTCGTAACCAGCACGGCGATACCGCCTTGGGCGCGAAGGGCCGCATATTGGTCACCGATCGCTTGTAGAGACAGCGCGAAAGGGCCGTGAATCCTAGCAAATAAAGACACGGTGTGCATGCACACATTGGAATTCCGTTCGCGTCTTGAAGCTCCGCCGCCAAGCGCGCAGAATAAAAGTAAAGGAGATAATCAATGGCAGCAACAGCGGCTCAGAGCCAATCCCCCGAAACCCAACGTGGCGTCTCGCGGCGGTCCGAAAACTATCCGTCGCGGGATATCTTCAGTCCAGGTGGGCTTCAAAATCTCGGTCCATTTTCGATGATGAGACACCTCTCCGAGGAAATGGATCGGGTGTTTGCGAGTGCCTTCGGTCTTTCCCGGAACGCCGGTGAGTCGGGGCAATGGTCCCCGGCCATCGAGGTCCGGGAAAAAGATGGCAATTTGGAAATCGCGGCCGAGCTTCCCGGGATGAAGAAAGACGACGTCAAGGTTGAATCCACCGACGACGGCTTAATCATCGAAGGGGAACGGCGCCAGGAACATGAGGAGACGCAACGCGGATTCCATCGTTCCGAGCGCAGTTATGGCCACTTTTATCGGATGATCCCGCTTCCACAGGGCGCTCAAACCGATAAGGCGAAGGCCGAGTTCAAGGACGGTCTACTTCAAGTTCGTGTACCCATCGCCGAAAACAAGCGGCAGAACCGCCAGATTCCAATTGCATCGTAGACAGCCTGGCGCGCCGGCCCATCTATTCCGGCAGTTTGTCCTGCCGGGGTTCCGGCAGCCAGAAACTGGATAAGAACCCTACAGCGTAAACCAGGAGCGCGACGGCGCTTGCCGCATAAGCTAGTTTGGTAAACGGCGTCGCGCCTGGCATGGTATTGGCGAGTTGCGTAGTCAGCAGCGCGGCGGATGTGCCGATCATGCGGCCGCCTATATTAGCGGCGAAGCTTTCCCCCGTGCCGCGCAGGTGCGTCGGATACATCCTGGGCAGATAATTCCCCCAGAAGCTGAACTGCGCCACCGTCAGCAAGCCCGCCAGAAAGATGCCGATCTCGACCATGCCCAAGTCGTGCGTGGCCGCATAAAAGAATACGAACGGAACCAGAAACAGGCCTGGAAACTGGAAGACGCGCAAGAGCTTCCTGCGGCTGACAATGCGGATGGCCAGAAACGCCAGGATGACGCGGCCCAGCAGGCCGCCCATTTCCTGTAAAAACTGCACCCGGCTGACGATCTGTTCCTGCGCGGCGCGGGCCAAATGTATCACCTGCGGCAACCCGGGGACGATCCGCGGAATATGCTGGATCGCGCCGAAAGCCGCGCCATAGCTGCAGGCGAACATCAGCGCGCTCAGCAGCGTGATCTTACGGTATTCCGGCCGAAACAGCTCGGCGAAGCTGGGACGCTTCAGCGTACCTGCCAGTTTCTTTTCCTGCCAGGCCGGCGACTCGGGCAGGAAGGGCCGGATCACAATGAGCGGGATCGCCGGGATCACGCCCGAAATCAGTGTGTAGCGCCAGGCTTCGTGTCCGCCGTGGATGGCCGGCAGTGATTTGGAGTAGGTTACCGCTACATAATACGCGGCGCTAATCAGCAGTCCGCCGATCGACGAGAACGCCTGCGTGTAGCCCAGCACCGACTCGCGCTGCCGCGCGTCGGGAAATAGCTCCGCCAGCCACGCCACTGCGGCCACGAACTCCACCGAAACCCCAATGAAGGTGGTGCAGCGCAGCACCAGCAGCGCGCCCACCGAGGTGACCAGCCCGGAAGCCAACGCCGAAAAGGCATACAGCAGGATGCTCCACACCAGCACGCGGCGGCGTCCCAGCCGGTCCGTTAAATATCCGCCCAAAAGGCCGAAGATGCCGCCCGCCACAGCGGGGATGTAGAAGAGCAGGCCCACCCAATAGTTGAAATCCGGCGTGCCCGGCTTCACTTTGGCGATCTCCATCAGGGCAGGCCGCACAATCAGCGGCAAAACCAGCAGCGCGTACGTGTCGAATGCGAAGCCGACTGCGGCCATGGCGCAGATCACCCATTGCACCGGGGTCAGGCGGGGAGCGTTCGCGGAGGGTAGCGGATTGGCCATTTTTTGGGGGTGTCCTCTGAGTTTTCCGAATTTTCAGGTAGTATGGCATAGTCGGGCAGAGGATTTCATTCGATGGAACAAAGCGCGGTAGTAACCAAGAAAATGGAGGGGAAGCGTTCCAAAATGTGGATCGTATTTGTAATTGGCGCGGTGTTGTCGTGGGGCGTGTACGGGCCGGCTCTGCATAAAGGGCAGACCCAGCTAGGCAATCCGCTGAAGGCCTTGCTGTGCGTGGGCTTCGCCTATTTTCTAATCGGCGTGATCGTCCCGGTGGTGGGGCTTTCGTCGCAGGGTGGACTTAGCGGCTTCAATGCCGCCGGCTCCGTCTGGTCGACCATTGGCGGCGCGCTGGGCGCACTGGGAGCGGTCTGCATCATCTGGGCGTTCAAGTCCGGCGGCGTCCCCAATTTCGTCATGCCGCTGGTTTTCGGAGGAGCGCCGCTGGTGAATGTGCTGGTCTCGATGGCCATGCATCCGCCGAAGAATGCGCCGCACCCGCTGTTGTATGTGGGTTTCCTGCTGGCCGCGCTCGGCGGCGGGATCGTGCTCTACTACAAACCCTCATAGCCCGGAACTCGCGCGGCTATTTGCCAATCGAATAGAGGAATTTGGTCGCGCGAATCAGGATGTGGCTATCCGAAATCGCGGGCGAGCTGAGCGTGTAATCGCTCAGATCGTTCTGCGCCAACACTTCAAACTGGGGGCCGGCCTTGACCACCGTGGTCTCGCCCTCTTCGTTGACGATGTAGATTTTCCCGTCCGCCAGCACGGGCGACGCGCTATAGGTGCCCGGCTGTATGCGCTTGCCACCCCAGATCTCTGCGCCGGTCTTCGCATCCAGGCACCATAGAATGCCGTGGTCGTTTACCGAGTAGAAGTATTTCCCGTCGGTGACTGGGGTCGGCACGTCCGGCCCGTTCGCGAACTCCCACAGCTTGTGCGATTGGGAAATGTCGCCGCGCCCGCCCGCGCGAAACGCAATCAGCGGTTTCACGCGCGTGGGCGCATAAACCACGTCGTCATAGACCACCGGCGATGCGATGATGCGATGCGCGGGATCGTTGTTCGGATTGAAACCCATCGCCCGCCACAGTTCCGCCCCGGTGGCCGGATCGTGGCCCGTCATACAGTCGCCGCCCGTAACCACGATCTCCGTATGATTGCCGTAGCGCAGCAGGGCTGGCGTGGTATAAGAGTCGGGCGACTCGCGAATCGCGGCGGTCGGCCGGATGACGCGCCATACGGTCTTGCCGGTCTTCTTATCGATGCGCAAAACATACGATGGATCGTGCGTGCGCATGCCGTGTAGCACCTGCACGTAAAGCGCATCCTCGTAAAGCAATGGGGAAGATGCATAGCCCCAGTTCAGGCCGAACTTCCCGTAGTCTTTCTGAATGTCGCGCGCCCACAGCTCATTGCCTTTGAAATCGAAGCCTTTCAGCACGCCAATGCCGGTCATCGCGTAGACGGCCTGGCCGTCCGTGACAGGAGAGGGCGACGACATGTTCTGTTTGTTGATCTTGTAATTGCCGCTGGCGATCAACTTCTTCCAAATGAGCGTCCCCTTGGTTTTGTTGACGCACCACAGGTACAGGTCGTCGCCATCCGCGATGTTGAGAAATACGTGATTTCCCCAGATAATCGGGGTGGCGCCGGATTTGCCGGGCATCTCCAGTTTCCAGGCAACGTTCTCCGTAGCGCTCCAATGCAGGGGGAGATTCGTCTCGGTGCTGATGCCGTTCAGGGTAGGGCCGCGCCATTGCGGCCAGTTTTCGGAAGGCGCGGGCAGCGCAGATGCGGCGAGAAGCAATACTAGGCCGGGCGAAATGCGCACGATGATCCTCCTTTCGATCCTCCCGAGGGCGAGATACCCAGCAGGATATCACGCGCGGCGCCGGCTAGCGCTTACCGCGCAGTCAGCGCATACGGCATGATGCGCAACAGGCCGCCGTGCGTCCACATCTCCGGCGGCCACGCCTTCATCAGGCGCCGCACACGCGACTCCACCATGCTCTCCTGCGCGCGGCCGAAGAGCACATCCAGAATGCTGCGCCGCGGCGGATACATGACGATCGTGACGTTCTCCGAAGCCGGTATTTTGGCCTTCTGCTTCACCAGCTCGAGCGCCCGGTCGATGCCACCCAAATCGTCCACCAGGTCGCGTTCCTTGGCCTGGTCCCCCAGCCACACGCGCCCCTGCGCCAAAGGCTCAACCTGATCGAACGGGCGGCGGCGGGCCTGCGCCACCTTGGCCACGAAGTCGTGATAGTTGGCGTCGATGCCGTCCTTCAGCTTGGCCAGTTCTACGGGCGTAAGCGCATGATCCAGCGCATCGATTTCGGCGAAGCGCCCGCGCGCGATGGTCTCCAGGTTGATGCCCAACTTATCGAGCAGGCCGTGCATATCGGGCTTGACGAATACCACCCCGATCGAGCCGGTGAGCGTTCCCGGATATGCCACCACCGGATCGCCGGTCATGGCCATGTAATAGCCGCCCGAAGCCGCCGTGTCGGACATAGAGATCACCATCGGCTTCTTCTTGCTCACCAGGTTCATCTCGCGCCAGATCTCGTCGGAGGCCACCGCATCGCCGCCGGGGGAATCGATCCGCACCACCACGCCATCCAAGGTCGAGTCGCTTCCGATGCGCCGCAGAAGCTTGATGAACGACGTCGCCTGAATGCCTTCGTCGGAGCCGCCGTCGCCGTCGGCCGAACCGCGCGTGATGTCGCCGTCACCCACCAGCATGGCCACGCGGTGATGGCCTTCCAGCCCGAGTGAATCGGCTGGAACCTTCTGATACGAGCCGGTCGCGAGCTTATGCAACTCGCCGGCGTTCACTTGCTGCTGCAGGTCGGCGAACATCTGATCTTCGTAGCGTAATTTGTCGACCAGGCCATCGTGCAGGGCGTCGTTCGCCAGAAAAGGCCCCTGATCGATCAATGCGCGCATATCGTCGGGCGTTTTCTTGCGCGCCTGCGCGATCCCGCCGACCAGGTTGCCGTACAGGTCGTCCACCACGGAGGTCATCACCTCGCGCGTCTCCGGGCTCATTGACGTCCGGGTGAACATATCGCCGAAGTCCTTGTACTTGCCGTCATGCTCCACCTGCACGCCCACGCCGATTTTGTCCAGCGTGCCCTTGAAGTACATCAGCTCGACGCCCATGCCCTTCAGGTTGAGCCAATCCGAGGGACCCAGATAGATGCGGTCGGCGGCGCTCGCCAGATAATACTCCCGCGCGCCCGGGGTTTTCAGGAAGGCATAGAGAGGCTTGCCGGATTTCTTGAAATTCAACAGATCGGCGCGAAACTCCTCGAGTTTGCCCCAGCCTACGCTCAGCGATTCCGGCTGCAGCACCACGGCCTTTACGCGCGTATCCACGGCGGCCTTGCGCAGCATCATCCATACCCCGGTTACGGTGGGGCTGGAACGCTCCGCGAGCGCGCCAAATGGCACTTCCACCGGCGGCCGCTCAGGGACGTCGCCCGAGAGTTGGAGTTGCAGGACCGAATTCTGCGCGACGGCAGGCGCGGCCTCGCGAAACGATCGTGCCAGCGCGAAGAAGATCAGGAACAGGCCGGCGACGCACAGGACCACGCCGGTAATCAGGCCGAAGAGGAATTTCGCCATCCTACTTCCGACAGTAGCACGGAAAACAATAGCGGACCGGAGACGAGAATCGGAAGACAGACGAAAGAATACGGGTGTTACTTCACGGCGCCCGCGGGCGGTACCGGATAATACCCTTCACGCGCTTGCACAGTCAGGTTCTTCTTATCGACGGTCAGGCTGATGGCGCGATAACCTGCCTCCGATGCGGGCTGATCCGAGGTGTAGCCGAGGCTATACTGGTTGCGGAGCTCTTCCTCGATGCGGGTGTAGATGTTATCGATGGTCAGCTTGTGAGAGACCTCGAAGTAGGTCCCGCCCGTCTCTTTTGAAATGCGGCGGAGCACTTTCTTGCCGTCGGGGCGCTCTTCCTGCGGATATCTTCCACCACCGCGCCCCATCCCACCGCCGCGGCCCATGCCACCGCCGTGACCAAAGCCCTGGAAGCCCTCGCTCGAGGCGAAGTAGATGGAGTAGACCAAAGTATCGGACCGCTGGGCGGCCTCGATGGCTTCCGTGATCGAAACCTTGCTGCCCCGGTCCACGCCGTCGGAAAGGATGAAGACCGCTTTGCGGCCCTTCTGCTTTTTCATCAGGTCGTCGCCCGACGCCAGGTAGACCGCGTCGTAAAGCAGAGTACCGCCGCCGCGATGCCCGCCACCGCCGCGCCCGCGGCCTCCGGGATAGCCGCCGCCACCGGGATACCCTCCGCCCCCGTTCCCTCCACCGTTGCCGCCGCCATTCCCGCCTCCGCCTTGCTGTTGGGAATCGTCCTGGTTCACTTCGAGCTCGTGCAGCGCCTTGTTCAGCTTCTGGCGCGACTGCGTCAGATCCTGCAGCAGTTCCACCTCGTGATCGAAGTGCAGCACGAAGGCCTGGTCCTTGCCCTCGCGAAGTACGTGTTCAAAGAAGGTGTAGCTGGCGGAACGCTCCGCATCGATGACATTTCGCTGGCTGCGGCTGGTGTCGACCAGCAGACCCAATGTCAACGGCAAATCGGTTTCGCGGGAGAAATAGCGAATCACCTGCGGCCGCCCGTCTTCCTGGAGGACGAAGTCTTCCTTGTTGAGATTGGCGACGACATGACTGTCCTTATCGCGCACAGTAGCGAACACGTTCACCACGTTGACGCCGGTAGTGAAAGTCGGGCTCTGCTGGTCCGGCGGGCTGGGCGGAGCCGTTGCCGGAGTGTTTTGCTGGCCGATCAGCAGCTTCGCCGCCGGAAACAGGGGCAGCAAAGTAAAGAGATGGCGTCTGGATATCGGAATTTGCATCGTAATCATTAACGATGCGCCTCCGTTATAGCAGGTTACATAAGCCCGCCACGCCGGTCACGCGAGAGCTACGCCGGCTTGGGCAGCTATTTTCTGAATATAGCGTTTGCCTTCGTCGTACTCCTCCGCTGTCTTCAGGTGTTCGAGCATCAACGGCGTTTCCACGGGCAATTGCGACAACTCACTTATATAAGCCCGGTAATCGATCTCGCCGCGGCCGGGAATCACTTCCTGGAAATGCACGTTCAGCTCCACGATCCACGCCAGATCCTTGGCGTGGCAGGAAACGATCCAGGGACCCAGTTTGCGGAAGCAATCGCTAATCACTTCACTGTTGCGATAGAACCGTTCCGGCGAGTTAATCACGTTGCAAACATCCAGGTGTACGCCGAAAGCCCGCCGGTCCACGGCCTTGATCAGCTTCAAATAGGAGTCCGGACCATCGGGCAGCGACCAGCCCATGGCTTCGATCGTGAACTTACTCCGCTTAGGCTGAATCTCGTCGATCACGCGACGGCAGTTATCTACGGTTGCGTCGAAGAATTGCTGCGAAAGGTTCTTGGGGTTCGGTCCGTACCAGACAGTGGGGTTGTAAGAGCCCGCGATATCCACACAGCAGCGCGCGCCCGCGGCTTCGGCGAGCGCCATCCGCGCCACCACGTACTGGATGTTGGCGCGCCGTTTTTCAGCATCTGGATCCAGCATGTTTACCCATGCGCCTACCTCGGCGATGATCACGTTTTCGGCGGCGAAGGCCTTCTCGATGGCGCGTACCCGGACCGTATCTTCGGCCTTGGCCTGTGGGCAGTACGCCGCGCTATAACCCAACCGGCGGTGTTCGCGCGCCAGTTCGGCAGGATCTTCGCTCTTCAGAAATATCGGCCCGCCCAGGCGGACGGCCCGGCGGCTTTCCGCGCGAGTTGCACCCGCCAGAGCGGCGGCGCCCGCCGCGGCCAGAAATGTCCGGCGATCGGTTCGCATGCCCCGATTCTAACGCCCGGCGTCCCCCACTAAGGCGCCGGACAGCGATTCGGCAAGATACAGGCGCCTCCCGTCTATCGCACAACCTCGAACACCGTCCCACACCCGGTGCCACCTTCGACCCCGAACAGGTTGCAGCCCTGATTCCCGCCGATCTGCGTAGTGCCGTAAAGTGCGCCATTCGGGGCGAGCGTCAGCGGCCCTTCCGGATTCCAACCGTCGCTGCCGCCGGCAAAGCTGTGCAGAATGGTTTGGGGCCACGGATGGCCGCCGTCGCCGGGTGGCGTCAGCTTGTAGACGGTCCCGTCCCCATACTGCCCGCCCGCGCCGGTCACGCCAAAAACGGTACCCGATTTATCTACGACCACGCCACCCGTCGGGGCGTAGGCATAAGGGACGGCGTCGTCGAAGGTGCCGATGACCGTCACAGCACCGCTCGTGAACCGGTAGACCTCGACGTAAGTGATGCCGTACAGCGCGCCGGCCTGGTCGAAAACGACTCCCGAGGTGGGGTTCTGATCGAGGTTCGAGAACCGGTGAACCACGGTCTCGCTCCACGGGCTGCCCACTTCCCCGGGCGCCGTCAATTCGAAAAGCGTTCCGAAGCAACTGCCTCCCTGGAAACGCTGGCAGTAGCCGCCGGATGCGGTGGCGCCCCAAAGGTTCCCGTGGGAATCGAGGGTTACCCCCAGCGGCCCGGAACCATCGCCGAGGTTTTGGCCCCGCGCGACCCCTTTGAATACATACAGTGTCTCTTCGGACCATGCGCCGCCCTGGGTGCGCTGCGGTGTGATCTTGCACACGCTGCCGTTTCCATCGCGCGATGGTCCCACGCCGTAGTAGTTGCCCTCGGCATCGAAAGCTGTGATGCCGCACTCGGCTGCGAGCGTAGGCGCATCGTAGAGCGCCGTCTTCGTCCATGCGCCGCCCGGTTCGGCTGGTGGGGTCAGCTCAAAAATGTAGCCGCAACCCCCGGTGCAGTTGCCACTTCCGCCTGTGCCGGTCCCGCCATACAACTTGCCGTTGCGCAGCAGTAGCCCACCGGGAATGGCGCCGTCGGCGCCGCCCTGGAACTGCCAGATGATAGTTTTCGGTCCAGGCGCCACCGGCTTGGGAAGGCGGTGTCAATTGGTAGATCATCCCGCAGCCGGTGTAGACGCCAAAGGTGCAATTGCCGCCGCCGCCGTAACTGGTCGTGCCATAGACGATGCCTGCTGGCCCAACGACCACGGGATAACTCTCCGGATAATAGCCGTCGTTGCCGGCCTGGAAAACGTGGAGGATTTCTTCAGTCTGGCCAGCGGCCAGAGCCGCGCTGGCGAACATCAGAGCGGCAACCAAAGCATGGCGCCGCGGAATGAGTAAGGATATAAAGTCGCCCATATCGATATCGGACCTCCATTCCGGCATGGTTGCAAGGTCCGGCCGGGTATTTACATGCGGTACGGTACCAACGGCCGTTGCGAATGATACAATCGTTCCCCATGATTAATCGCCGCAATCTCATCGCCGCCCTCGCCGCCGCGCCCTTTGTGAGTCGCATCCCGCGCGCCCGCGGAGCCTCGGACTTCGATCCGGATTTCGGCAGCGCCACCGATGCGGCCCGCGCCATTCGCACCGGCGCCATCTCCTCACGCGAGCTGACCGCGCATGTCTACGAGCGTATCCGCAAGAACAACCGCCGTGTTAACGCCTTTGTAACTCTGGTTGAAGATCAGGCCACGGTCCGCGCCCGCGCCGCCGACGAAGCTCTCGCCCAAGGCAAGACTTGGGGCCCGCTGCACGGCGTGCCAATCCTGATGAAGGATGACAAGAAGACCGCCGGTATCCGCTCCACGTGCGGCGCTAAGATCTATGCGAACAACGTGCCCAAAGAGAATGCGCCGGCGGTCCAGAAGCTCCTCGATGCGGGCGCCATCATCGTAGGCAAGACCAATCTGCCGGAGTGGGCCTCCGATTTTCAGAGCTACAACGAAGTGGCCGGAACCACTAACAATCCCTGGAATCCCGCGCGCACATCGGGCGGATCCACCGGCGGCGGCGCGGCAGCCCTGGCATGCGGCATGGGTTTCCTGGAACTGGGCAGCGACATCGGAGGGTCCATCCGCACGCCGTCGCACTTCTGCGGAGTCTTCGGGCATAAGCCGACCATCGACGTCATCTCCGACGAAGGCTTTGTCGAGCCGCCGAACAGCAGCCCCGCGCCGGACCGGCTCTCGGTGAACGGCCCCCTGGCGCGCAGCCCGCGGGACCTGCTGCTCGCGTTGCAGATCGCCGGCGGACCGGTGGGCGTGGAGCGCATCGCGTACTCCTGGAAACTGCCGCCGGCACGCGGCGCGCGGCTGCGCGATTATCGCATCGGCTACGTGTTGGACGATCCGTTTTGCCCGGTGGCGCCGGATGTCCGGCAGCAGTTGGACAAGGCTATCGACGCGCTAGGAAAGGTTGGTGCGCGCTTGCAGCCGGGCTGGCCGCCCGGCATGAACATCGGCGAATGGTATGGCGCCTACTTCACCATGCTGGGCACCGCGGTGCTACCCAACGATGCGACTCCGCATCGTGCCTGGGCCGCGGCCGTGGGCGGGCAGTTTGCCGCCCGGCGGTGCTGGGCCGATTACTTCCGCGACCACGACGCTTTCCTGATGCCGGTGGATTTCGTCACCGCCTTCCCGCATGACCACAGTCCGGATATGATGGCCCGTAAGATCGTTACGCCCGCGGGCCCGCGGCCCTATCTGGACATGCTGAAATGGATCTTCCACGCCACCCTGACCGGCAATCCCGCCACGGTTTGCCCCGTGGGCCGCACGCCGGAGGGACTGCCCTGCGGCATCCAGATCCTCGGGCCGTACCTCGAAGATGCCACCCCCATCGATATCGCCGGGCGCATCGCGGAGTTGACCGGCGGTTTCGTGCCGCCGCCTCTTAAAGCTTGACGCCCGCGTAGCTATTGAATGGTGCTGGCGCCCTGCACACCCAGATCCGTCGCCAACACATTTTTGTTGATATGGTTGTCGAGGTTGATGGTGTACGTCTCGGGCGCTTCGATCAGCACCGGCGAGTGCGTAGCGCAGATCACCCGGAACTTCTTCTGGTCCACGAGTTCGAGCAGCATCTTCAGGATGCGCCGCTGATTCGATACGGAGAGCGCCATCTCCGGCTCATCCAGCAGCAGGGTGGTCCCGTCCGGCAAACCCGGAAAATTCTCGCGGAACATGCTCAGCATCACCTGCCCGTGGCTGGCCATGCTCAGGAATTCCTGCATGCGGGGGTCGTCTTTGAAGAATTCCGGATTCGTGCGCGGATTGTGCGCCTCGGCGTCGAACAGGTAGATTTCGCCCAGCTTCACCGTGCCAGCATCCAGGCGGTAGATGTATCCGTCCACCTGCTGGCCGCGCAGCGCGTAGTAGATCGAATGCAGCAGCGTGGATTTCCCCGAGCCATTCTCTCCCTGCAACATGACCAGCGGATGCGACAGATCCACGATCATGGGCATGTGAAAATTCAGGTTGACGAAAACCGGGTGAGCCAGGATTTTGAGAAACATCAGTTTTCAGGATAGCAGGGCCGTGCGTTAAAATGGCCGCGAAAGCGAGGTGCCATAGATGAGATTCCAGTTTCGCGTGTTCGCGGCCGGCCTGATCGCCGCGGCCGCTCTGGCGGCATGCCTGCAGGCGGCGGATGACGGCGGATGGATCGCGATGTTCGACGGGAAGACACTGGACGGATGGAAGGCGGGCGACAATCCCGCAAGCTGGTCCGCGAAGGACGGCATGATCGTAGGCGACGGCGAGCGCAGCCATCTCTTCTACATGCTGCACGAGTGCGAGAATTGCGAGTTCAAAGCCGAAGTAAAGATCAATCATGGCGGCAATTCCGGTATGTATTTTCGGGCGGCTTTCGGGCCCGAGTGGCCGGCCGGCTACGAGGCGCAGGTGAACAACACGCATTCCGATTGGCGGCGCACCGGCAGTCTTTACCGCTTCGCCGACATCAAGGAGCAACTCATCCCGGACGACACCTGGTGGACCCAGGACGTCATCGCCATCGGCAACCACATCGTCATCAAGGTGAACGATAAGGTGGTAGTGGATTACGTGGACGAAAAGAACACTTACAAGAAGGGCTTTCTGGCGCTCCAGCAGCACAACAAAGGCAGCGTGGTCGAATTCCGCAATCTGATGATGCGGCCGCTCGCGGCGAAGTAAATTCCTACCCCGGGGCGCACGCTTCAGCGTGCCGGCGGGACTTTTAAGTCCCGCTGCGACGGGCTTAGACTTCCGCGCACCAACCAGGAACCTGATACAATCGACCGCGGATTGAGATGACCAACGAATTGAGTAGACGCAGCTTCGTCGGGCTCGCCGGCGCCGCGCTGGCGGCCTCGCGCGTCAAAGGCGCGAACGATCGCATCAACATCGGCCAGATCGGGATCGGCGCTCGCGGCAGCTATCATCTGAAGGCGTGCCTACGCCGGCAGAAGGCGCGCGGCGACGTACAAGTGGTTGCCGTTTGCGATGTCTATCGCAAGCGCTTGACCAAGGCGGCCGCCCAGGCCGAGGGCGCGAAAGCCTATCTCCATCACCAGGAACTCCTGCAGCGCAGCGATATAGACGCCATCTTCATCGCCACTCCGGACCATTGGCACGCACCCATCGCGCTGGCCGCCATGGCCGCGGGCAAGGACGTCTACGTGGAAAAACCCATGACCCACACGCTGCCCGAAGCCAAGGAGCTTTGCGCCCGCGCGCGCGATTCGAAACGCATCGTGCAAGTCGGCGTGCAAGGCACCTCCTGGACGCGCTGGCACAAGGTGCGCGAGATCGTCGAAAGCGGCATGCTCGGCCAGGTGGTGGCCGCGCAGGGCACTTACAGCCGCAATAATCCGGATGGCGACTGGAACTGGGACATCGACCCGCAGGCCGGCCCGCACGGCGCGGGCGATAACTATATCGACTGGCAGCAGTGGATCGGCGCGGCCCCCGCGCGCGCCTTCGATGCCGACCGCTTTTTCCGCTTCCGCAAATACTGGGACTATTCGGGCGGCATCGCCACGGACCTGCACTATCACATCGTGGCGCCCTTCCATCTCGCGCTCGGCAACCAACATCCCACGCGCGTGGCCGGTATGGGCGGCCTGTGGGTCTACAACGACGGACGCGAGGTCCCCGACACCTTTATGGATACGGGCGATTATCCCGGCAAATACACGATCACCGTGGAATCCTCGCAGGTGAACGAAGTCGGGCCCGTCACTATGCTGCGCGGCACGAAAGCGACCCTGTTTCTGGGCGACGAGTGGGAAGGTCCCAAGAACCGCCAATTCGATCATGCCCAGGTCGTTGCGGAGCAGCCTTATCGCAAGGAATTCGCCGCGAAATGGGGCAAAGAGGAAATCGTCGTCCCGGGACTCGGTAACGAAGGCGACGACAAGCACGTGGACAATTTCTTCGATTGCGTGCGGTCGCGCCAGGAGCCCAATTGCAGTGCATCGCTGGGCTATACGACCATGACCCACATCGCGCTGGCGGTGCGCAGCTACCGCGAGGGTAAGATGTTCCATTTCGATCCCGTGAAAGAGGAGGTCATCGAACGTGGCTGAGAGAGTGAAAGTCGGAATCATCGGATCGCAGTTTCAAGGCGACATCCACGCGGCATCGTTCCAGATCATGCCGGAAGAGGCCGAAGTCGTAGCGGTTTGCTCGCCCACCCCTGGGCATGCCGCGGAAATGGCCCAAAAATATGGTATCCCGCGCGTCTTCCTGGATTACAAGGAAATGCTGCGCGAAAAAGATATCGAGATGGTGACCATCGCCGCGCCTAACGCCCTGCACTGCGGCATGACCCTCGATATCGCGCGCGCCGGCAAGCATGTAGTCTGCGAAAAGCCGCTATGCATGACCCTCGACGAGGCCGACGAGATGATCGACGTCTGCCGCCGCGAAGGCGTGCTGCTGCTCTACGCGGAAGAACTGCTGTTTACGCCGAAGTACGTCAAGGCCAAGGAAATGGCGGATCATGGCGCGTTTGGAAAGCTCTATCTGGTGAAGCAGAGCGAGAAACATTTCGGGCCCCACAGTCCATGGTTCTGGGATGTCACGCGCTCCGGCGGAGGCGTCTTCATGGACATGGGCTGCCACGGTATCGCGTTCTGCTACTGGTTCTTCAACCGTTCGCCGATCAAGAGCGTCACTTGTCATATGGGCACATACGTCCACGGCGCTAAGACCCGCGGCGAGGACGACAGCATTTGTATCCTGGAATTCGCCAACGGCGGCGTGGGCATGGTAGAGAACAGTTGGGCCAAGCGCGGCGGCATGGATGATCGCACCGAGATCTACGGCGAAGGCGGAGTCAGTTATCCTAATCTGCACATGGGCAATGCCATGCCCACCTACAGCGAATACGGCTACGGATACGCCGTGGAGAAGGCGCCCAGCACCAAAGGCTGGAGCTATCCGGTCTTCGACGAACTGTGGAACTATGGCTCGCCGCACGAGATGCGCCATTTCGCGCGCTGTGTTCGCGGCAAGGAAAAGCCGCAATCCACCGGCGAAGACGGCCGCGTCGTCATGGAAGCGCTTTACGCGGGATACGCGTCGGCGGGGCAAGGGCGCAAAATCGAACTGCCATTCCGTGCCGAGGGGGTCAAGCGTCCCATCGATCTGTGGCTGCGCTAGTGGCCGGCCCCGTGGCGCGGTGAACTTTAGTTCGCCGTAAGCGGGACTTAAAAGTCCCGCCGGCACGCTGAAGCGTGCGCCACGAGCGATCAAAGCCTATGTGTTTGAATCTATTGGTGCTGGGTTGCGGGTGTTGGGTTCCGGGTTGACGGTGGTAGGTTGCAGATGGTTGGTTATGCGGGGCTGGGCGGTTTTTTGGGGACAGATCGGGCGGACTGCTTGAGGTCGTTTGCCAGATTGTCAAAGATCAGGAGGGCAGGTGGCTAGCGGGTGTCCTGGGAGACAGGGGCGCACGATAGCGGCTGGGAGCCCGGCGCGCTGGACATCACGTATGCGGGCGGCGGGGCGGGCCGGTGCGCGGGAGCAGGTGTGACGGCGGGTTCGATGTGCACCGGCTGCACCGGCTCCGGCTGGGTGCGGGCGCGGCGCTCGTTTTGCAGCTGCTTCAGTTCGCGCATGGCGGTGCTGAAGGAGCGCTCGAGGCGGGCGCGCTGGGCCGAGACGCGATCGAGCAGGGCGAATTGTCTTGCGCCCGGGTCGGTGGCGGTAAAGATCCTCTCTTCAATGCGATCCGTGCGCATCAGCAGCCAATGGGCGACGGCCATACGTTCCAACAGGATTCTTTCGGTGGGGGCTTGGGGCTGCCACTCGGATTCGAGGACATCCCAGAGTTGCTGGTAGACGGCTTCGTCTTCGTGGATGAGGACGACGTCGCGCGCGCGGAGTCCGAAGGTGAGGGCGTTGAGGCGGACGGCGGCTTTGCCTTCCGGGGAGACCGGGCCTGTCGAGTGTTGCGCGTTCTCGCGGTTGGCCTGGTGTTGTTTGCGGGAAATCAGCATGGGCTATTCCTTGCGGTTGGATTTGGATTTGGGGATGGGATGAGGCGTCCATACCCGATTTCATTTTAGGGCCGAGGGTGATGGGAACGGCGGTATGTGGAGGACGGGGGGTTAGTAAGTGGGGCCGGCGCAGTTAGATGCGGGGGAGGATTATATTTTGCAGATTGGTGACCGTATACGGGCAGCGGGACTTAAAAGTCCCGCCGGCACGCTGAAGCGTGCGCCACGGTTGTGTTAGGACCTGCCGCGAGCGAAGGCCGACATGGCCACTGCCATGCGCGATTCCAGGTACACGTTTAAGCGAGCTTCGTGAATCAGGCCATCGACCCAGCGCATGATGTAAGTGACCGGAAAGGTCAGGGTGGCGCGTCCGGCCAGCGTCAGCGTCATATCGGCCTCGAAGACGGAGACACTACCGGCGGTCCAGAGTTGCACGGGAGCGTGGCGCAGATCGTCCACATCCAGCGAAAACTGCACCAGCGCGCGGCGGATGGCCGCTCTGCCCAGAATCGGCGCCAGTCCGGGAAGCCTCACTGTCGCTCCGGCCGCGAAAAAGGAGGCCGCCGCGTCGGCATCCAATGTATCCAGCGCGCCAAAGTACCGCTTCACGCGCACCGGCAGCGAATCGGCGTCGCTTCGGGCGGAGACTGGATTCCATCCAGGAACTACTTGCAGAGATTCCGGCAAGTATATAAGGTGCGAGCCCACCGCCGCCGGTTTCGCAAGCTGTGTTAAGCCTAGGTAAAATGTGCGAACCAGCGCCTATCGCTTCTTCCCCAATTCCCTGCGCTTTCTGGCCCAGTCGTCCTTATTCACCTGGCGCGACCTGCCTACGGCCAACGCATCCGGCGGCACATCGCTGGTAATCACCGACCCGGCCGCCAGATAGGCGCCTGCTCCCACTTCCACCGGCGCCACCAGCGTGGAATTGCTGCCGATGAAAGCTCCCGCGCCGATCTTTGTGGGATGTTTGCGGGACCCATCGTAATTGCAGGTGATGGTGCCCGCGCCCACATTGACCTTCGCGCCGATCTCCGCATCGCCGAGATAAGCCAGGTGCATGGCCTTCGCTCCGGCGCCCAGGCGGGTCTTCTTCAGCTCCACGAAATTGCCGATGTGCGCGCCTTCCGCCACGTGATTTTCCATGCGCAGCCGCGCATACGGCCCGGCATGCGCGCCGCGCTCCAGCCGCGAAGTCCCGACAATGGTGAACGGCCCGATTTCCACGTCCGCGGCCAGTTCCGAATCCTGCACGATAGAACAGGCGCCAATGCGGCAATTCTCTCCAATCGTGGTTTTTCCCAGGATCTGCGCGAATGGCTCGACAATCGTGTCGATGCCGATGGTGACATCCGGGTCCACCGTTACCGTTTCGGGCTTCTCCAACGTCACCCCGGCCAACATCAGTTCCCGCACTTTGCGCTGGCGAAGCAGCCGGTCCACCACCGCCAGTTCTTCACGATCGTTGATGCCCAGCACCTCGCGCGCATCGTCGATGCGGAAAGCGGTAATCTCCTGGCCGGCCCGCCGCAGGATCTCGACCATGTCGGTCAAATAGTATTCGTGCGCGGGATTGTCGGGCCGCAATTCCTGGATGTGGCCCCAGAATGGCTCGGCCCGATAGCAGTACAGCCCCATATTGGCCTCCCGGATGGCCAGTTGTTCGGACGTACCGGCGCGCTGCTCCACCACGCCCGTCACGCGGCCGTTTGCGTCGCGCAGCACACGTCCGTAGCCCGTGGGGTCCGGCATCACGGCGGTCAGAATTGCGCCTGCCGCGCCCGAGGATTCCTGCGCCGCCACCAGACCCTCCAAGGTGCCCGGACGCACCAGCGGGCAGTCGCCGTAAAGCACCACCAGCCGTCCATCCAGCGGCGACAGCCGGTCTGCCGCTATCATCAGCGCGTGGCCTGTACCTTTCTGTTCGGCTTGCTCGATGAAACCGAACCCCGCGCCGATACCTGCCGCCGCAACCGCCGCGCGCACCTCCGCGGATTGATGCCCCACCACTACGAAAATCCGCTCCGGCGGCGCCAATGCCAAAGCGGTGCGCAGCACGTGCTCGATCAGGAACCTGCCGCCGGCCCGGTGCAGCACCTTGGCTTTGCGCGATTTCATGCGCGTGCCCAGCCCCGCCGCCAGAACCACTACCGTCAGAGGCGTTTCCACTATTTCCTCCCCCCGGCGCGCAGCCTTTGCCGCCGGCCTTCCTGGGCCAGCCGAAAGGCCACCGCGGCGGTCTGATCCGGATCGTGGCGCACCTTCCTCGATTCCTGCAGCAGCAGCTTGCCGCTTACCACCTTCACTCCCATTTTGGAGATCCGATCCAGGTCGTTTTCCACCGGCAGAGCCTGCTGCCGCTCGTAACGCTTGCGCACGGCCATCTGAATCGGGGCCACGTTGACCACCGCGTAGTCGATCAAACTCCCGCCGGCATGCTTGTGAATCGCCCGGATATGGTCCGACGCGCTGAAATTCACGGTCTCGCCGGGCTGCCACATCAGGTTCACAAAATAGGCTTTGATGGCCGGCGAGCGGCGGATGGCCGCCGAAATTCCCTCCACCAGCAGATTCGGAATCACGCTGGTGAACAGGGAGCCCGGTCCCAATGTAATCAGGTCGGCGCGCGCAATCGCGGCCAGCGTATCCAGCATGGGCTTCACTTTCCGGGGGCGCAGACGCACCGTGCGAATCGGGCGGCGGCTCTTGCTGATCTTGGTTTCCCCGATCACGTGCGTGCCATCCGCCAGCGTCGCTTCCAGCGCTACGTTGGCGGCCGTCGCCGGATAGATCCGCCCCTTGATCTTGAGCACCTCCGAGGACGCCTTCACCGCCTCCGGAAAGTCGCCCATGAGCTGTGTCAGGGCCGTCAGGAAAAGATTGCCGAAGCTGTGGCCTTTCAGTCCCAGTCCCGCCTGAAAGCGATGTTGGAACAGGCGCGACAGCAGCGCTTCGTCTTCGGAAAGCGCCACCATACAATTGCGGATATCGCCCGGCGGCAGGACGTCGAATTCCCTCCGCAGCCGGCCCGAACTTCCCCCATCGTCGGTCACGGTAACTACCGCCGTGATGTCCATGGGCGCGCCGCGCGGTGGCTTGCAATAATATTTCAATCCCTGCAGCAGCGCGGAAAGGCCCGTTCCTCCGCCGATGGCGACGACGCGCAAGGGTTCGGAGCTAGGCATCTTGTCGAAGAGCCATTCCTGGCTCTGGGCTGGCCTGCGGCGGGCGCTCAGCTATTCCGGTCCGGATAGAGCAGCCGTGGGTACGCCGGGTGTCCGGCCATCCCGGCGAAGTCGGGATCCTGGCGGGCAGCCAGCCGGTTACGAGGTTGCAAATCGATCGCACGTTTCAGGTTCTCATAAGCGGAGTGTAAATCTCCACTCAGGCTCTGGCAGGCGGCTAAGGCATAAAGTACATGATCGGCCGTGGGGGTCGCTTCGAGCGCGGCGCGCAGGTGCTGTTGCGCCGAAGCGAGATCCCGGGAGTTGATCAGTGTAATCGCGTAATTGTAGTGCTCTTCCGGCGTGTTCAATACCGGCCCGGCGGAGTCCAGGCGCCGCTCGCACATGCGCGCATGCAGCCCCGCGCGATGCGCCACGGCGCGATCCGCTCCGCGCTCCGTCTGCAAAAAAAACTCCCTGGCCTGTTGGAACTGGCGCGCGTGAAACCTTCGCATGCCCTCCTCGAACGTCTCCATCTGGGTCGGACCCGCGGAATGCGGCGGCAGGGCCGGGTTCGCCTTTGCACCCGGCGCGCGCCCCGCCTGGCCGTTCTTTCCATCCTGGGCAACGGCAACATCCGGGACACTGCGCTTGTCGGCACTCTTCGGCATCTCTGTCTTCTTCTTCACGGGCATGGCCTGATCCAACGTCCTGGCAGCGTGGTCAGTAAGCTCTTATATCAGACCCGTGGATCGCATGCAAGGGGTAGCCTGCCGGAATTGGCCCAAGACCCGTTCCGCGATTATCGCACACTGCGCACGCGGCGTTATACTCAGTGTCGATGAAGCGGGTCCCCATATTCCTTATATCGGTGTGTGCCTTTGCGGCGGCTCCCACCACCAGCATCAAAGTGGATCAGGCCGGCTACCTGTCTCACTCCTCCAAACTGGCGATGGTGGTGTCCTCCACCCTGGCCAAGGAGTTTTCCGTGCGCCGCGCCGCCAACGATTCCGTGGCCTACCGCGGCAAGATGCTCGAGCCCGTTACCGACGCCGATTCCGGCGATCTGATCCAGATCGCAGACTTCACCCGGCTGGAGAAGCCCGGCAAGTATTATCTGGAAGTGCCGGGGACCGGCCGCAGTTGGAGCTTCAGTATCGGTCCGGATGTCTTCGCGCGCCCGTTTTACCTGGCCATGCGATCATATTACGGCCAACGCTGCGGCACCGCGGTGGATCTTGGGCCCGATTTTCCCGGTTACAAGCACGCCGCCTGTCACTTGGAAGGCGCCTACCATTCTTCCTCGGGTAAGACCGGACCGCATGTGTCCGCCAAAGGCTGGCACGATGCCGGCGATTACGGCCGCTACATCGTCAACTCCGGCATCACCACCGGCACCTTGCTATGGACCTGGGAAATCTACAGCAACCGCCTAAAGCAGGTGAAGCTGAATATCCCCGAATCGGGTAACGGCACGCCCGATATCCTGAATGAAATCCGCTGGAACCTGGACTGGATGCTTTCCATGCAGGACGAAGACGGCGGCGTCTGGCACAAACAAACCAGCGAGCATTTCTGCGATTTCATCATGCCCGAGAAAGACACGTTGATCAGCTACGTCATCGGCACGGGGAAGGAACCGTACAAGAGTTCCTGCGCCACGGGCGATTTCGCCGCCGTGACGGCCATCGCCGCGCGCGTCTACCGGCCGTTCGATGCCGCCTACGCGGATCGGTGTCTGCGCGCCGCGCGGCAGGCCTTCGCCTGGGTCGAGAAGAACCCCGATGTGATCTTCAGCAATCCTCCCGGCGTCTCCACCGGAGATTACGGCGACAGCTCCTGCGCCGACGAGCATTTGTGGGCGGCCGCCGAATTGTCGCGCACCACCGGCGAAGAGCCTTATGAACGTTATTTTCTGGATCATTACGGCAAGCTCCGCAGGACCCTGAAGGCCAACGGACCGCCGGATTGGGGAAACGTCGCGCCCCTGGCGCTGTGGACGTATGCGCTCGGCCACGGCCGGAATTCCGAGGCGGTCGCGGCCATCACGCAGGATTCTGTGACGGCGGCCCAGCAGATCGCCGATCGCGCAGCCAAGCATCCTTACCGCATCAGCCTCACGCCCGCGGATTATATCTGGGGATCGAACGGCGTGGCCGCCAACTACAGCTTACAGCTTCTGGTGGCCAATGCCCTGCGGCCGAATCCGCGTTTTGTCGAGGCCGCGCTCGACAACTTGCATTACCTGTTGGGCCGGAACACCTTCTCGCTTTCCTGGGTCACGCAGGTTGGCGAAAATCCCTTCCATCATCCGCACCATCGTCCCAGCGCGGGTCTGGGTCTTCCCGAGCCATGGCCCGGCTTGCTCTCGGGTGGGCCAAATCGCGGCCGCCAGGATGCCGCGATGCAGAAGCTGCCAAACGGTCCTCCGGCCAAAATGTACCTGGACGAGCAGGGCTCCTACGCGAGCAACGAAGTCGCCATCAACTGGAATGCGCCGCTGGTTTTCGTGCTGGCGGCCGCTCTGGGCGGCAACTAATCTTACTGTGGTGCGGGCCCCCGTGGGGCAACGTCGAAAGCGCTTCGCCTTGTGGGGCGGGCAATCATGCCCGCAGCCGGCTGGAGAGCCGGCTGCGGCCAGGATTGGCCGCCCCACATCTGTGTTTTTCTCTCCGGATCACTCGCCGAATACCACGCGCAGTGCCACTCCCATCAGAATCGCCGCTCCCGCCAGGGCCATCCACGACGCCATCCCGAAAGGTTCCAGCATCCCTTGTATGCCCGGCCAGTTCGCCGTGCACAGCGCGATCATTCCAATCACCGCGGCCGCCAGCGACACCCATTGCGCGATGGCCGTGGGACGCATGGCGCGTGCCTGCGCCGCCTGCCTCTCCAATAGCCGCGCCTTCCACCAAATCAGCGCGGGATCCGGTAGCGCGTCGCCGCCGCGCGAATGGTCTGCCAGGCGGCTCATCCAGACCGTGGCTTCAGGCTCGTTCATGGCTGCACCTCGCTAAGACCATTCTGCCTCAGAATCCGCTCCAGGTTCCGCCGCGCGCGGAAAAGCAGGACGCGGACGCTCTTTTCGTTCAAATCCAGCGTGCCGGCGATTTCTCCGTGCGCGTACCCTTCCACGTAGGCCAGCCACAGCAGCGCGCGCTCCCGGGGTTTCAGCTTCTGGAAGCAGCGCGATACATCGCCGGTCCCCGCGGTGGGCGGCGCCTCCTCGCGGAAGCGGAACGCCAGCGACCATAGCCGTTCCCGCCGCTGTTTGCGCCAACGGTCGTAGATCGCCGCCGTCGCCGTTTTGTAAAGATAGCCTTTCATGGCCGCGCGGTCGCCGGTTGCCGGCATGGCGCGCAGGAAGCGGAGGTAGGTCTCCTGCAGTAGATCGTCCGCCGCCTCCCCGTCGCACGAGACGCGCCGGATGTATCCGCGCAAAGCCTGGGCCGTTTCGTGATAGAACACCGTGAACTCGTGCTGGTCCATCGGCGCGTCACTATAGCGTATTGCCGCTGCGCTGCCCCAGCCTCAAGGCCTTCGTCAACCGGTGGGAAATCCCGGCCGAAACCAGGAACCCAACCCCCAGACACATCAGGATCACTCCAATGACCAGCAGCGGATTGTCTCTCGAATCGCGATAATACCAGTTCAGGAACAGGCAGCCCGTCGCCACAATCACCAGGATGATCCCGCGATGCGTCGAGCGTAGGATGCCGTTCGCCGGCTCCTCCCGATCGCTCGAAATGCCGTCCACGAACTGCGCCCCGGTGGGCGTTTGCAGAAACTCCACTACCTCATTCGCCGAGCTGAATTTATCCAGCAGCCGGGTGTGCAATTCCACCTGCGCTTTCAGCCTCCGCTGCCGCTTGGCCGTATCGGCCGCCAGGTAGATCACCCATCCCGCCGTGGCAAACGCCGCCAGCAATACCAGCATGATCGCAGCATCTTTTCCGTCCATTTTCAATCCTCCCGTCTGCTAAAACGGTGAGGTCTTCTTGGGGTTAACAGGCGGCGGCGCGTATTTGAAATATAATGCCACGTTCACGATGTGCGTCTTATCGTCGATCTTCGTCTCGGCATGGGTCTCGCCCAGATTGTCGAATATGCCTTCCTCGTGCACGTGGCGCAGGAAATAATCCGGGTATTCCGGGTTGAACGGCGTGCCTTCCTGGTGCGTCCACATTTTCCGGATGGCGGACTCGCCGTTCAGGTCCAGCCCTTCGATGCGCAGCTTTCCAAAGAGGAATTGCGGGCCTTCCTCGATATGCATCACCAGGTCCACGGTCTTCTTGGCATCGTCGATCTGGCGGGCGATTTGCACGTCGTTCCGCATGTACCCCTCGTGCGCCAGCACCTTCTTGATGCGGTCCACGCCTTTCCCGATTTCATCGAAGTCGGCCAGGTCGCCGGTCTTGAATTTTCCAGTCTTCAACAGCCGCGCCGCCTCGAAATGGGGCGCGCCCTCGATCTTCACGCGGCCCAGATCGTAGGTCCCGCCCTCGTCCAGCGTCACTTTTACGGCCAGGCCCTGAACGTCCGTGGCCTTCTCCACCGTGATCTTGGTGAATGCCACGCGCACGCGGCCGCGTGCATCGTACAGCGGACGAATGCTGGAATCCAGGCACTGGCGGAAAGACTCTTCTTTGTACGGCAGGCCCACCGCCACCTCGGCAATGGTGTTCTGCAGTTTGCTGGTCGGGATCACCTGGTTGCCTTCAAACGCCACCTCCGCCACGGCCGGGTCGGAACGCGTCGGCCGGAACAGGATGGTGAACTCTCCGGGTCCCGAAGGCGTCACCCTCGCGACCACGGTGTCTTTGCTGTCGTGCGCCGTGATGTATTCCTGCACCCATTGCCGATACCGCTCCAGCACGGCTTTGGTGGCCGCCAGCCGCGGCGCGAAGAGCGGATCCTTGCCGCGTAGGTACGCGTCAAGGTCTTTGTCCGGCACTCCCAGGTCGTCGAACCGGATCGGATAGGCGGGCTGCGCTTCCACCACCTGGAACGACGCCGCGTAGCCGTGCTGGTCGCCGCCGGGCGCGAACTTGTACCCCACCGTTTCGAACATGCCGGTGGCCACCAGCCGGTCGCGCGCGGCTTCGAAATCCGCCTTGCCCGCCATCTGGCCGACCTTCAATCCCGCCACCGCCAGGATCTGCGCCGCGGTGTAGTTGTGGCTCCCTTCCACCTTCAGGCTTTCGACCGGCCACTGGTGGGGCTGCCCGGTCTGCGTAGTCGTCTTCTTGGCACGGCTGGCCTGCGCGAACGCGGCCGGAATCCCCGCGCCCCATCCGCACATCAGTAAAATGAAAAGCCAAATCATGTCTTCCTTCATTGTGGCGCATGCCAGCGAGGCTCGCCCCGCGATGTAGAATGGAAAAAGTGTCCTACGATCTGATCGTTATCGGCAGCGGCCCCGGTGGATATTCGGCCGCCATTCGCGCCGGCCAGTACGGCCTGAAAACCGCACTTATCGAGAAACAGCCCCGACTAGGTGGGACGTGCCTGCTGGTGGGATGCGTTCCAACAAAGGCCCTGCTGCATACGGCCGATATCTGGGATCACTTCATGAATCCCGAGGCCGATGGCATCCAGTGCCAGAACCCCATCCTCGACTATCCAAAAGTCATCGACAAGAAGAACCGCATCGTCAACAAGCATTCGAAGGGCGTCGAGTTCCTGCTGAAGAAGAACAAAGTTGAGTGGATCAAGGGCTACGCCACCCTGAAGGGCGGCGGGAAGATCGAAGTCCAAGGCGCGGATGGCGCCCAAACCCTGGAAGCGCGTAACATCATTATCGCCACCGGCTCCGAGGCGCGCATGCTCCCCGGTCTCCAGCCGGATGCCGACCTGATCCTGACCAACGTCGAGATCTTGAACCTCACCGCCGTGCCTAAATCCTTGGCGATCATCGGCGCGGGGGCCGTCGGCGTGGAATTTGCCTCTATTTTCAACCGCTTCGGGACGGATGTCGCAGTCTTCGAAATGCTCCCCCGCGTCGTCCCGGTGGAGGACGAAGAGATCTCCAAGGAACTCGACCGCGCCTTCCGCAAGGCCGGCATCCGCGTGGAAACCGGCGCCAAAGTGGAGAACGTACGCAAGGGTGGCAAGGGCATCCAGATGACGGCCACTCTCGCCGGCGGCAAAACGGAAGAAATCGAAGCCGAGAAACTGCTGGTCGCGGTGGGCCGCAGACCCAACACCGAAAAAATCGGTCTGGAGAACACGCGCGTGGAACTGGACCGCGGCTTCATCAAGGTGAATCCGTACCAGCAGACCGGCGAGCCCGGGGTCTACGCCATCGGCGACGTGGTGGCCGGCACCCCGCAACTGGCGCACGTGGCCACCATGGAGGGCATGGTAGCGGTGGCGCATGCCGCGGGGAAACCGGCAACCCCCATCCATCGCAACCGCATTCCCGGATGCACTTATACCGAGCCGGGCATCGGCAGCGTAGGTCTCACCGAAGCGCAGGCCCGCGCGCAAGGCTACCAGGTAAAGATCGGGAAGTTTCCGTTCGCAGGCAACAGCCGCGCCAGCATCCTCGATAGCCACGGCGGATTCATCAAGGTGGTCACCGACGAGAAGACCGGCGAAATCCTGGGCGTGCACATCATCGGCCCGGATGCCTTCGAGTTGATCGCCGAGTCGGTGGCCGCCATGGAAGCGGAGGCCACGGTGGAAACCATGATGCACACCATCCACCCGCATCCCACGCTTTCCGAGGTCACGGGCGAAGCCTTCAATGCCGTTTACGGTCTGGCCCTCAATGCTTAAGTGCCAGTGCCAGGAAGCCGGCCGCGTAGAATACAGCGCGGCATTTGAATGGCAGCAGCGCCTGGTGGAGCAGCGCAAGTCCGGCGCCATCCCCGACCAGATCATCCTGCTGGAGCATCCCCACACCATCACCATGGGCCGCAACGGTCACATGGAAAATCTCTTGGCCGGCGAGGAAGTCCTGACCCGCGCCGGCATCGCCTTCCATCCCACGGACCGCGGCGGCGACGTCACCTACCACGGGCCGGGACAAATCGTGGGTTATCCCATCCTCGATCTGCGCGAATGGCAGCGCGATGTGGGTGCCTACGTGCGGGCCATCGAGCAGATCATGATCGATACCCTGGCGGATTTCGGCATCCAGGCCGGCCGCATTCCGAAGTGTACCGGCGTCTGGGTGGATGGGGCTAAAATCGGCGCGATCGGGGTGCACATCAGCCGCTGGGTGACATCGCACGGTTTCGCGCTGAATGTTTCCACCGACATGCGCTATTTCCAGTACATTATTCCTTGCGGTATTTCGAAGCCCGTGACCTCCATGGCGCAATTGGGATGCGCCGCTTCGTGGACCGAGGTGGCCGCGCGTCTGGCAACGCACTTCGGCCGCGTATTTGATCGCGAGATAGAGAGGATTTCACATGACAGACGTAGTGATGCCCCAGATGGGCGAGAGTATCGTGGAAGGGACGCTGACCAAGTGGCTGAAGAAGCCCGGCGACCGTGTGGAGAGGGACGAGCCGCTCTTCGAGATTTCGACGGACAAGGTGGATACGGAGATACCGTCCCCAGCCGCCGGGACGCTCTCGGAAGTGCTGGTTGAAGAAGGCAAGACGGTCGGCATAGCCACGGTAGTCGCGCGCATCGATGAAGCCGGTGGAGCTGCCGCTGCCGCGCCCGCCCAGCCTGCCGCGCCCGCCGCGCCTGCCCAACCGGCGGAAGCCGCGGGGCAGGACTCCAGTCCGGCTGCCGACGCCCAGCCCGCCCCTGCCGCTGCTCCTCCCCCTCCCCCGGCCGCCGAAGAATCTGCCGAGCCCACCGGCCCGCTCTCCCCTCTGGTGCGCCGCATGGCGCGCGAATATTCCATCGATCTGAGCAAGGTAAAGGGTACCGGCGCCGGCGGACGCATCACGAAGCAGGACCTGGAGGGCCACATCGCCCGCCAGCAGGAAGCACCCCCGCCGGCCGCTGCCCCGCCGGCCGTGCAAGCCGCGCCTCCGCCTCCCCCCCCGCCCGCAGTTGAAGCGCCCCCGCCGCCGCCCGCCGCGCAAATGCCGCCCTTACCCGCCTCCGGACAAGCCAAGGCCCGCATCGAGCCGATGAGCACCATGCGCATCCGCATCGCCGAGCACATGCTCGCCAGCCGCCGGACCTCGGCCCACGTCACCACTATCCATAAGGTGGATATGACGAAAGTGGCCCGCATGCGCGACCGCCACAAGGCCGGCTTCCAATCGAATTACGGCATGTCGCTCACTTACCTGCCGTTCGTGGTTCGCGCTACGGTGGTCGGGCTGCGCACGTATCCGCTGCTGAACGCCGCCATCGAAGGCAACAACATCATTCACCACAACGAAGTCAATATCGGCATCGCGGTAGCGCTCGAAAACGGCTTGATCGTGCCGGTAATCCGCCAGGCCGACGAGAAGAACGTCCTGGGATTGCAGCGTTCCATCGTGGATCTCGCCACGCGCGCCCGCTCGCGCCAGCTCAAACCCGACGAAGTCCAGGGCGGCACATTCTCCATCACCAACTTCGGCGGTTTCGGCAGCGTGATTGCCACCCCTATCATCAACCAGCCGCAAGTGGCCATACTGGGCGTAGGCGCGGTCGAAAAAACGCCGGTGGTCATCGACGACGCCATCGCTATCCGCTCGATCATGTATCTATCGCTGAGTTTCGACCATCGGCTGATCGACGGAGCCCTGGCCGACCAGTTCACCGCCAAGGTCAAGCAAGTGCTGGAGAACTGGTCCGAAGAAGTGCTGTAGCGTGGGGCCGGCCCGTGGCGCACGCTTCAGCGTGCCGGCGGGACTTTTAAGTCCTGCTCCGCCGCTAAAATTACTGCACCCGCAGCGCCACCACCGGATCCACCCGTAGCGCCCGCCGCGCCGGTAGATAGCTGGCCAGCAACGCCACCCCCGCAAACAGCACCGTCACCGACCCGAATACCACCGGATCGGTGGGCTTCACCCCGTACAGCACGCTGGCCAGAAATCGCGTCAGCCCGTAAGCCGCCGCCAGGCCTACCACGATCCCCGCCGCGGCCAGCATCATCGCCTGCCGCACGATCATGTTCCGCAGCGCCGGGAAATCCGCTCCCAGCGCCAGCCGGATGCCGAATTCCAGTGTCCGCTGCTCCACCGCGTAAGCCATCAGGCCATACAGCCCGATCGAAGCCAATAAAATCGCAACCGCCGCGAAAATCCCCAGCACCCATGTGTTGAATTGGTCGCGCGCCGTCGACCCCACGACAATCTGCTCCATGCTCCGGATATGGGCCGCCGGCAGGTCCGCGGCATCCTGAAACGCGCTCTGGATCGGCGCCGACACCGAGAAGGGCGCCACCTTCGTCCGCACTACCCAACTCAGCGGCATGAAGCGGTTGTTCAACGCCATGTAAGCATCGCCCACCTGCGCCAGTGGCACGAAGGTCTCCGGCTGGGGATCGTTGTTCAGCCCGCCATCGCGCGCGTCTCCCGCAATGCCGATGATTTCGCGCGGCGGCTGCTCGAAGTCGGGACCCATCCCGCCGCCGATGATCAACCGATGCCCGATCGGATCGCCGTCTTTCCAGTACTTCCTGGCAAACGCCTGGTTGATCACCACTACCGGCTGCCCGGCGGCATCGTCCCGTTCGGTGAAAGCCCGCCCTCGCACGATGGGAATCTTGAAAACGTCGAAGAAGCGCGCCGTCACGTAGTTCCAGCCGGCTCCGCCGTGCGCCGTTCCGTTCGTCAGGGGTCGTCCTTCAATGACGAATCCCAACCCCAGCCCGCCCTCCAGCGGCAGATAGGAAGTAGCCGCCGCGGCCTCCACGCCGGGGATCGCGTGAATGCGGTCGAGCGCCTGCCGCGTCATCGTCTCTATGGCGGCCGTGCGGTCGTAGCGGCTTCCGGTGAGCGCGGTGTCCATGGTCAGTACATGGTGCGCGTCGAAACCCGGCGCCACCGTATGCAGCGCCGAAAACGTCCGGATCAGGAGGCCCGCCCCGATCAGCAGGACCATCGCCAACGCCATTTCCACCATCACCAGCGCGCCGCGCATCTTGTTCTGGCGCATCCCCGACCCGCCCCGCGCGCCTGTTTCCTTCAGCGTGATATTCAGGTCTGCGCGCGAAGCCTGCATCGCGGGAACCAGCCCGAACAGGATGCCGGTCGCGAGCGACAGCAGCAGCGTGAATCCCATCACCGCCCAATCGAGCGAGACGGCCGAGCCGTTCGGACCGATGCGCGGAATGTTTCCCGGATTCACCGCCAGCAGCGCGCGCACGCCCAGCGCGCCGATGACCAGGCCAACTACGCCGCCGGCCATCGACAGCAGCACGCTTTCTGTCAGCAGTTGACGGATGATGCGGCCCCGGCCCGCCCCAATGGCGGCGCGGATGGCGATCTCGCGCGACCGGCCGGTGGCGCGCGCCAGCAGCAGGCTGGCCACGTTGGCGCAAGCGATCAGCAGCACGCAGCCTACCGCTCCCAGCAGCACGAATAGCGCCGTGCGCACGTTGCTCACCAGCAACTCCTGCATCGGCTTGGCCGTGAAGCTCATATTGGGATCCATGCTGTTCGGGTAGCGCCGTTTGAATTCTTCCCCGGTCAGTTTCAGCGCGGCTTGCGCCGTGCTCAGCGAAACGCCTGGCCTCAGCCGCGCCGCGGCTTGGAAGTAATGGCCCTGGTTGGTGCTGTTGGGGTCGGCCTGAAATGGCAGGTAGACGTCCGGCAGCGGATCGAACGTGAAACCGGCGGCGAGCACGCCGATTACCGTGTACTGCTCGCCGCCCAGCGTCAGGGACTTGCCTACGATACCGGGATCGGAGCCGAATCGCCGCCGCCAAAGGCCGTTCGACAACACGATTACATTGCCGCCCCGCGGCCGGTCTTCAGCCGCCGTAAAAGTTCGCCCGATCGCGGCCTGCGCGCCGAAAAGATGAAAGAATTCGTACGAAACGTGGACGCCTTTAAGCTGTTCCGGACGGTCGCCGCCGCTGAGATTCAGCCCCGGGCCGCCCGGGTCGTAGGCGCTGACGTCCTCGAGCGCCTGGGTTTGCCGCCGCCATGCGTTGTATTTGGGCACCGAAGCGCCCGGGAAGCCGCCTTGGGGCGTCTTGGTCATCAGGGTCACGATGCGGTCTGCATCCGGGAAAGCCAAGGGCTTCAGCAGAACTGTGTTGACGATCGAAAAAATCGCCGTGTTGGCCCCAATCCCCAATGCCAGAGCCGAAACCGCGGTGGCCGTAAAGCCCGGACTCTGCCGCAGCATGCGCAAAGCATGCTTCACATCCATCCAAAACGTCTCCATGAGATCATTAGACGCCCCAGTCCTTCATATGTTTGAGGTCCGGGGAACGAGCCGCCCGTGGCGCACGCTTCAGCGTGCAGCGGCGAACTTCAGTCCGCCGTCCGGGGCCCTTGCGGATGGGGCAGGCGCCGGGGTACCCGCATAAAGATATAATCCGCTCAGGAGATCTTTATCGCCATGTCTGAATCTGATCCCGGCCTCTCCCGGAGACAGCTCATCGCAAAGACCGGCGCCGCGCTCGCCGCCGGCTTTACCATCGTGCGCCCGGAGTCCGTTCGCGGCTCGCAGGCAAATTCCAAAATCACCGTCGGCCTCATCGGCGTCGGCGGACGCGGACAGTATGATGCCGGCATCTTCAATGCCGATCCCCGCGCGCGCGTCACCGCGCTCTGCGATCTGTTCGACGATCGCATCGAAATCGGCACCCAGAAGATCAAGATCGAAAAGCCTGCCGTCTACAAGGATTACGAGAAGCTGCTGGCCGCCAACGATCTGGATGCCGTCATCATCGCCACCCCACCCTTCGAGCACCCCCGCATGCTGGCCGCCGCCATCGAAGCCCGCAAGCATGTCTACTGCGAGAAACCCATGGGCGTGGACCTCGAAGGCGTGAAGAAGATCATCGCCGCGGGCCGCAAAGCCGATCCCAAAAAGAACGTCTCCGTCGGCTTCCAGCAGCGCTACGGCCCCGTTTACCTGGAAGCCTACAAGCGCATCCGCGATGGCCAGATCGGCGAACTGGTGAACGCCCGGGCCTTCTGGATCGGCGGCGATCCCTTCACCCGCAAACCCTACGACGACCCTAAGATCGAGCATCTCCGCAATTGGTTCGCCTACCGCGATTATTCGGGCGACTTCATCGTCGAGCAGGATTGCCACAATTTCGACGTCCTGCACTGGTTCCTCGACGCGCACCCCATTAGCGCCGTCGGCATGGCCGGCACCAAGGTCCGCACATCCATGGAGATCCTGGACCACCTTACGCTGTCGTTCGAATTCCCCAACGGCATCCACGTGAACTTCGAAGCCAACCAGATGAGCCCGCGCGGATTCTCGCGTGTCGGCGAGGAGTTCACGGGCACTAAAGGCGTCATCGAAACATCCCGCGCCCGCATGGTTCACCACAAGGGTCCCAAGGATGTCGAGACCATCCCCTCCACGCGCGACATCACCAACGATGCCATTGAAGCTTTCCTCACGCGCATCCAGAACGGCGAAGTGGAGAACGTCGCCGAGCGCTCCGCCATCAGCACGCTGTTCGCGATTCTCGGCCGCACCGCGCTTTATGAAAAACGTGAAGCCGTCTGGAAACAGGAGTTCGGGGATGTCTGACCTGCTGCGTATCTGCCTGTTGCTGCTCTTGCCGGCGGCCGCCCTGCTCGCCCAGCCTCGCCCCCTGCGCGTCATCGCGTTCGGCGCGCATCCCGACGATTGCGACATCCGCGCCGCGGGCACTGCCGCCCGGTTCCGCGCTCTCGGCGCCGCCGTGAAATTCGTTTCCGTCACCAATGGAGACGCCGGCCATCAGACCATGGGAGGCGGCGCGCTCGCCAAGCGCCGCCGTGCCGAAGCGGAGGAATCCGGGCGGCGCCTGGGCATTACTTACGAAGTGCTCGATAACCACGACGGCGAGCTGCTGCCCACGATCGCCGTGCGCGAGCAGATCATCCGCCGCATCCGCCAGTGGAATGCCGATATCGTGCTCGCCCCGCGCCCTAACGATTATCATCCGGATCATCGCTATACCGGCGTGCTCGTCCAGGACGCCGCCTATATGGTGGTCGTGCCTAACATCTGTCCCGATACGCCGCCCCTCCGCAAGAACCCCGTGTTCCTCTACTTCGAAGACCAGTTTCAGAAGCCGGCGCCGTTTCGTCCGGATGTGGCCATCGACATCGATAGCGTATTCGACCTGAAAATCGCGGCGCTCGACGCGCACGTTTCCCAGGTTTACGAATGGCTGCCCTGGGTGGATGCCCTGCTCGACACGGTTCCCAAAGATCCGGCCGCGCGCAAGACCTGGCTGGCCCAAAACCGCGGCGGCGAGATCACCCCGGCCGTGCGGCAAACCCTGGAGAAGTGGTATGGCCCCGGCCGCGGGGCGAAGATCCGCCATGCCGAGGCCTTCGAGATTTGCGAATACGGCCGCCAACCCAGCGAAGACGACCTGCGGCGCCTCTTCCCGATGCTCGGGCACTGAGCTGTTTTGGGGTGCGGTATAATACGGATATTCGCATGCGAATATTCGAATGGAGCGAGCGGCACGCCGTGCACGTTCCCGAAGTGGACGACGAACATCGGCAGATCTTTCGCCTGTGCGACGACCTGCAGCGCGCCATGCTGGCCGGCGCCGCTACCGCCGAAGTGCAATCGATTGTGGACCACCTGGTCATCCACACGGCGCAGCATTTCGCGCACGAGGAACGCGAGATGCGCGCAGCCGGTTATTCCCTTTATGCCTGGCACCGTAGCCAGCACCACACCGCGCGTTTGCGGGTGCGCGCGCTCGAACGGCGCGTCCGCCGCGGCGATCGTGACGCGGCCATCGAGCTGATCACCTACCTCTCCGGCTGGCTGAACGATCACGTCCGCCTGGCCGACCGCATGTTGGGCGCCTACCTCCGCAACCATCAGCGTGAGCTGTCCGCGCGGCACGCCTGAAGGTCCCGCGCCGCGCATTGCTATCCTGATAGCAATGGAAACTTACACACCCACCGAACGTACCCAAGTGAAGCGTCTGCCCAAACGCGCCGTCTATGACCCTGCGCAGGTGCATGCCATTCTCGATGAGGCCTTTATCTGCCATGTGGGATTCGTATCGGATGGCCAGCCCTTCGTGATTCCGACCGGCTATGCCCGCTCCGGCGACCAGCTTTATATCCATGGTTCCGCGGCCAGCCGCATGTTGCGCGCGCTCGGCCAGGGCGCCCAGCTTTGCGTCACCGTGACCCTGGTGGATGGCTTGGTGCTGGCGCGCTCGGCTTTCCATCACTCCATGAACTATCGCTCGGTGGTGGTCCTCGGCCAGGCGCGCCTGGTCACCGATCCCGAAGAGAAGACTGCGGCTCTTGCGCTCTTCACCAATCACATCGTGCCCGCGCGCTGGGACGAGGTCCGCCAGCCCACGGAGCAGGAACTGAAGAGCACCACCGTCTTAGCTTTGGCGCTGGACGAAGTTTCCGCGAAAGTCCGTACCGGCGGACCCATCGACGACGATGAGGACTACGCGCTGCCGGTCTGGGCGGGTGTCGTTCCGCTGCGCATTGAGGCCGGCGAGCCCCTGCCCGATACCCGCTTGCCCGAAGGCGTCCCGGCCATCGACCGCCGGCGCTTCGCTTCGCGCCATACTTAAGAGATGAGACTTCCGATCGTCGCTCTGCTGCTGGCATGCTCCGGAGCTGCCCTGGCGGACGACAATCCACCCACCCTGGCAATCGGCGCGGCCGCGCCGGATTTCAGCCTGCCCGCCGTCAACGGCAAGACGTACGGCCTGCACGATTTCGCGTCGAGCAAAGTGCTGGTCGTCGTCTTCACCTGCGTCCACTGCCCCACCGCGCAGTTGTATGAAGAGCGCATCAAGAAGCTGGCCGCCGATTATAAGGATCGCGGCGTCGCGCTGATAGCCATTCAGCCCAACAACCCGAAAGCCGTGCGCCTCGATGAACTGGGCTACACGGATCTTGCCGACTCGCTCCCCGAGATGCAGATCCGCGCCGCGTACCGGCATTTCGATTTTCCGTTCCTCTACGATGGCGAGACGCAGTCCGTCGCGCGCGCCTACGGCCCCACCGCCACGCCGCACGTCTTCGTGTTCGACCAGCAGCGCAAGCTGCGCTATCAGGGTCGCGTGGATTCGAGCCCGCGCGAGCCTCTGGCCAAGCGCCAGGATGCGCGGTTGGCCATCGATGCCGTGCTCGCCGGACAACCGGTGGCCATGGAGAAAACCCCGACCGTGGGTTGCTCCATTAAGTGGGCCTATAAACAGGCCGGCGGCGAAGCCGAGATGGAGCGTATCGCCAAAGAGCCCGTCACGCTTGCTCCCGCCGGATTGCAGGAATTGAAGGCGCTCCGCCAGAACGGCACCGGCAAGGTCCTGCTGGTGGATTTCTGGGCGACCTGGTGCGGCCCTTGCACTTCCGAATTCCCGGAGTTTCAAAAGATGTATCGCATGTATCGCAAGCGGGCCTTCGACCTGGTCACCGTGAGCGTGAATTTCCCCGACGAGAACAAGGGCGTCATGAAGTTCCTCAACGCCCAACACGCCTCCTCGAAGAACCTGATCTTCGCCACCAATGAGACCTACGATCAAATGGCGGCGTTCGATCCTTCCTGGAACGCGGGCGTCCCGTATACCGTTCTAATCGGCATCGACGGCCGAGTCATCTACCAGAAGCAGGGCGAAGTCGATCCTCTGGAAGTCCGCCGCCTGATCCTCGCTAATCTGCCGGACGACGACTACATCGGCCAGCAAGCCTACTGGACCTCCAAATAGTTTTGTGGGGCAGGCGTCTACGCCTGCAGAGGGTCTCCAGACCCGATGTTTCCCCTACTCCTCCACGCGCGTGAAGCTGGTCAACTCCGCCGACCGTACCCCGTATACCTTCGCCACTTGCCGGCTGATCTCGCGCCCCAACCGTTCCGGATCGTCCTCCGGGTCGTGCTCGATCACTACTTTAAAAAACAGGTTCGTTCGATCCATAAGGTGTCTCCCTTTATACTAAGGGAATGTCCTGCGCAATTTGCCATATCCGCAAACCTCGCCGCTTCTGCCCCGGCGTGCATGGCGAGATCTGCACGCTCTGCTGCGGCCAGGAGCGCGAGGTCACCGTCGACTGCCCGTTCGATTGCCCGTTCCTTCAAGAGGCGCGCAAGCACGAGCATAGCCAGCCGCTCGATCCGGATCGGATGCTCAACACCGATATCCGCATTACCGAAGAATTCCTGGAGGAACATGCCGACTTGCTGCTGGGCGCGGCCAAGAGCCTCGCCTTCGCGGCATTCGAGACTCCCGGCGCGGTCGATCGCGACGTGCACGACGCCCTGGAGGCGCTCATTCGTACCCGGCGCACCTTGCAAAGCGGCGTCTATTACGAAACGCGGCCGGATAACATAGTGGCCAATCGCATCTATAGCGGCACGGAAGCCGGCCTGGAAGATTTCCGCAAAGCCGAGACCGAGAAACTGGGAATGACGCACACCCGCGACTCCGACATCCTGTCGATGCTGGTCTTTCTACAGCGTCTCGAATACGATCGCCACAATGGACGCCCGCGCGGCCGCGCCTTTCTCGATTATCTGCGGCAACTTCTGGAGACCGAGGATATCGTTCTACCGATCTCGCCGGCTTCGTCCCTGATCGTGCCGTGAAGTTCCATCGTCTCGCGGCCGCCGGCATGGCGTTGCTGCTGGCCGCCTGTTCGATCGCCTGGCTCGTGACGCGCGACTCCAGCCCATTGCAGCCAACCCGGAAGGCCGTGCCCGCGGCCCGCGTCTCCAAGGTGGACGAGAAGCCCCTGCAGACCGCCCGCCAGCGGTCCCCTGCACGATCTCGCCGCGCATATCGCTGACCTCAAGGCGCGCATATCCGCCGGCCAACAGCGCGTCGCGCAGCTCACCAAGGAGGCCGCCGCCAACAAGGCCAACGCGGCCGACCGTCTGGACGTCGCCAACGCGCAGCTTTCGCTCGACCAGGACGAATTGGACGACGCCCAACAGGATCTGGCGCGCGAAGGCGGCGACGAGCGCGCCAATCTGCAGCGCGCGCAGGAGCGCCACCAGGCCGTCCGCCAGGGCTCCCTCCCGTTGGGCAGGATCGCCGCCTGCGGCCCTCCCGGCACGCTGCGCGAACAAATCCAGCAGTGGTTCTCCCTAGGCGCCCGCAGGCCGCCAGACAAGACCCCGAGAAAAAAGGCGCTCACCTTGTCCGCGGAGCATAACGCCCTCGAAGGCAAGCTCGGCGCCCGCCCGCCACCCCTTCCGGTGACGATAGCGACGATGACGACACGGCCACCGTCGTCGCCCAGTTGCGGCCGCTATCCGACCAGCGCAAGACCATGATCGATCTGGATCAGCGCACCCAGCTCTGCCAGCAAATAGGCGGCGTTTATCAGAACTGGCTGGCTCTGGCCGGCGACCGCCGTCGAGCCATTGCAGGCCGCTGCGCATGCGCTGCCGGAGCTGTTTTTCGCCATGCGCGGCGAGAAAGTCGATGAATTCGGCGACGCCCGCTTCGAGCGCGCCCGGAGTTTCGTCTCTGGGATGATCAGATCCGTCAGGATTTCGATGGCGCGGCGATCGGATACTTGATTTGCCCTGGAGGTTCGGGAGTCCCTATCGAGTTTATACCAAAGGCGTGAGGTTGATGGAGATAGCGGCGATTGGATAAGGTTGAGAGGGAGCTGCGCCTTGGAAGTCCATCTGATCGACGGTACTTATGAGTTGTTCCGGCACTACTACGCACTGCCATCCGCGCGGGATCAGGATGGCCGGGAAGTAGCGGCTGTACGAGGGGTAGTCGGCTCCGTAATGGGCATGATTCGCGGCGGCGCGACGCACGTGGGGGTGGCCACCGATCACGTGATCGAATCGTTTCGCAATGAGCTTTGGCCGGGGTATAAGACGAGCGAAGGGGTCGAACCGGAGCTGCTGGCGCAATTCGAATTGCTGGAGGAGGCGCTGGTGGCCGCGGGGGTGGTGGTATGGCCCATGGTGGAGTTCGAGGCGGACGACGCGCTGGCTTCGGCGGCGGCGATCGCGGCGCGGGATCCACGCGTGGAGCGCGTGATCATCTGCACGCCCGATAAGGACCTGGCGCAATGCGTCCGGGGCACGCGCGTGGTGCAGTTAATCCGGCGGACGCGGGTGACCATGGACGAGGCTGGCGTGGCGGCAAAATTTGGCGTGCCGCCGGCGTCGATTCCGGATTATCTGGCGCTGGTGGGCGACGCTGCGGATGGGTATCCGGGTTTGCCGGGCTGGGGAGCGAAGTCGACGGCCGCTGTGCTGGCGAAGTTCGGGCACATCGAGTCGATACCGGCGGACTGGCGCGCGTGGAGCGTGAATGCTTCGAATGCGGGAGCCTTGGCGCGCACCCTGGCGGACGAGATGGAGAATGCGCTGCTGTTCCGGAAGCTGGCGACGTTGCGGAGCGATATCGCGTTGTTTGCGGGGGTAGAGGAGTTGGAGTGGCACGGCGCCTGACGAGCGGGACTTAAAAGTCCCGCCGGCACGCTGAAGCGTGCGCCACGTGGCTTCGTGTGGTTTTCCGCTGTGTTACCATCCGGTTTCAAACGGGAGGTTTCCTGTGAAGACCTACGAAAGCAAGGACATTCGGAACGTCGGTGTGGTGGGCCACGGCGATTCCGGCAAGACGACGCTCACCTCCGGGATGCTTTATACGGCCGGAGCCACCAACAGGCTGTTGCGGGTGGACGAAGGCAACACCATCACCGACTTCGACGAGGAGGAAGTCCAGCGGAAGGTGAGCATCTCGACATCCGTGGCTCCCGCCGAGTGGAAAAAAGCCAAGATCAATATCCTGGATACGCCCGGCTACAACATCTTTATTAACGACACGCGTGGGGCGCTGGTGGCGGCCGACGCGGCGCTGGTAGTGGTGGATGGGGTGGCGGGCGTGGAAGTGCAGACCGAGAAGGTCTGGAGCTACGCCGAGAATTACAAACTGCCGCGCGCGGTGGCGATCAACAAGCTCGACCGCGAGCGCTCCTCGTTCGAGCGGGCACTGGCCAGCGTGCAGGAATCTTTCGGCCGCACAGCGATCCCGGTGCAGATCCCGATCGGGGCGGAGCGCGACTTCAAGGGCGTGGTGGACCTGGTGCGGATGAAAGCGTACACCTACACGCCAGACGGTGACGGGAAGGGCAAGGAAGGCGATATCCCGGCGGACCTGGCCGACGCCGCGCAGGCCGCGCACGAGGCGCTGGTGGAACTGATTGCCGAAGGCAATGACGCGCTGATGGAAGAGTTCTTCGAAAAGGGCACGCTGCCGGAGGAACATATCCTGGACGGCATCCGGGCGGGCACGAAGGAGATGCGGCTGTTCCCGGTGCTCTGCTGTTCGGCGCTGCACAATATCGGCACGGACCTGATCCTGAATTTCGTAGTGGACAACCTGCCGGCGCCCATCGAGCGCGAGGTGGTTGTCGAGATGAACGGCGAGGAGAAACCCGGAAAAATTAACGATGCCGGCCCTTGTTCGGCCTATGTTTTCAAGACGACCGCCGATCCGTTTGCGGGCCGCATCACCTATTTCAAAGTCTACTCCGGGGTGCTGAAGAACGATGCCACCCTTTACAACCAGAAGGGAACGGCGGAACGCCTGGCGCACATCGGCGTGCCGGTGGGGAAGACGATTACGCCGGTGACGGAAATCCATGCGGGAGATATTGGCGCGGTCGCCAAGCTGAAGGACACGCTGACGGGCGATACCATCGCGGACAAAGGCGTGACGTACAAGTATCCTCCGGTGCAGCTTCCGGAGCCGTCCATCGCGTTCGCCATCGAGGCCAAGTCGCGGCAAGACGAGGATCGCATGGGCAACGCGGTACACCGGATCCTCGAAGAGGACCAATCGCTGCGCTTTTACCGCGATCCGCAGACCAAGGAATTTCTGCTGGGGGGCAGCGGGCAGCAGCATGTGGAAGTGGTCGCCAGCCGGTTAAAGAAACGCTACGGCGTGGAGGTGATCTTAAAGGCGCCGAAGATTCCATACCGCGAGACGATACGGGGACACGCGGACGTACAGGGACGGCACAAGAAGCAGACCGGCGGTCACGGCCAGTTCGGCGATTGCTGGATCAAGATGGAGCCGCTGGCGCGCGGGGCGAAGTTCGAATTCGTGAACGAGATTTTTGGCGGGTCGATTCCCAAGAACTACATTCCGGCAGTGGAAAAGGGCATCCTGGAAGCGGCGGAGGGCGGATTTCTGGCGGGCTTCCCGATGGTGGATTTCCGGGTCGTGCTGTACGACGGCTCGTATCACGATGTAGATTCTTCCGAGTTGGCGTTCAAGCTGGCGGCGCGCAAGGCGTTCAAGAACGCTATGCAGGAAGCCAAGCCGGTGCTGCTCGAACCGATCATGAACGTGGAAATTCAGGCGCCCGTGGAGTATGCGGGCGACCTGATGGGCGACCTGAACAGCCGGCGAGGACGCATTTCGGGTATGGATACCAAAGGTAATACCCAATTTGTCCGGGCCCAGGCACCCATGGCGGAAATGTTAAACTATCAGAATGATCTGACGTCCATGACGCAGGGGCGCGGCTCCTTCACCATGGAATTCGATCATTACGATTATGTTCCGGCGCTGCAGGCCGATAAGATTATAGCCGCAGCAAAGGCCGCCAAGACCGGCGAAGAGGAAGAAGAAGAGTAGAGGGAGCGCAGTTTTTGCACGGGTGTGTCGTTGGAACACACATATACTTTCGGGATACCCGGTTGACCTTGGCCGGGCAATGCGCTAGATTCTAAGTTTCATTTCGGCTACAACTTCGCCGTCAGCTTGTAAAATCCGTTCGAAGGATCGTTTTAGTGACCAATCGAACCAAGCGATTTCTCTATACTTTTGGCTCCTCCGTGGCCCTGATCTGCTCAGGATGCGCTTCTAACCAGCAGTCCAAGTTCCAAACCGCATTCTTACCCACCACACCGGTGCCGTCGCCAACCGAGGTAGAATCGCCGCCGAAGCTGGAGCCAAATCCGTATCTCTTTGACGCGCCGGCCGTTCTGGCGCAAAGGACGCCGATAGCGCCATCGCAGGGCGATCTGTTGATGCAGCACGCGGATCAAGCCTTTCAGCGCGGCAAGCGGGCTTACCGGGCGAACGATTTTCGACAGGCGCGTCGGGAATTCGACACCGCGGTGGATTTGATGCTGGAGGCTTCCGCGAATAATCCGTCGGACCGGCAAGCGTTTCAAGCCCGGCTGGACGAGATGGTGGACGCGGTACACCGGTACGATCTTTCGGGATTGGGAGCGGGCGTGGATGCGGAAGAGGCCCAATTCGACAAAGCGCCCAACGAAGACCTACTGCAGATGACTTTTCCGGTCGATCCTAAGTTGAAAGACCGGGTAAAAGAGCAGGTCCAGGCGACTGCTTCCCAGCTTCCGCTGTCGGTGAACGACGCGGTATTGGGGTACATCAATTATTTTTCGGGGCGCGGGCGCAAGACGCTGATTGCGGGGTTGGAGCGAGCCGGGCGGTATCGGCCTCTGATCTCGCGGATTCTGCAGGAGGAAGGTATTCCGCAGGAGTTGATCCACCTGGCGCAGGCTGAGTCGGGCTTCTACCCGCGCGCGATTTCGAGCAAAGCGGCGGCGGGAATGTGGCAATTCGTGGCGTGGCGGGGGCAGGAATATGGGCTGATGCGCACGGCTTATACGGACGACCGCCTGGATCCTGAGAAGGCCACCCGGGCATCCGCCAGGCATCTACACGATTTGTACAACATGTTCGGCGACTGGTACCTGGCGATGGCCGCCTATAATTGCGGTCCGGTCGCGGTGGCGCGCGCGGTGGAGCGAACCGGGTATGCGGATTTCTGGGAGCTGCGCAGCCGCCACGTGCTGCCGGAGCAGACCACCAACTACGTGCCGATCATTCTGGCCATGACAATCATGACCAAGAACGCCGCGGAGTACGGGCTAGAGGGAATCGTTCCGGAAGCGCCGCTGGAGTACGACACGATTGAAGTGGACGCGCCGACGCACTTGGGGCTGGTAGCGGATTTGACGGAGATTCCGATGCCTGAGCTCCTGGATTTGAACCCGGCGCTATTGAAGGGCGTGGTTCCGGCGGGTTACGTTCTGCATATTCCTAAGGGTTCGGGCAGCTCGCTTTCGGCATCGCTGCAGATGATTCCCGCCGAGCGGCGGGCATCGTGGCGGATGCACAAAGTGACGAGCGGCGAGACGCTGGCTTCGATCGGCAAGCAATACGGGATGGCGGCAGGGAGCATCGCGGCGGCGAACGGGCTAAAGCAGGCATCGCCGGCGGCCGGGGAGCGACTACTGATCCCGGCGGCGTATCGGGCTCCGGTGACGCCTAAGCACGTGGTTACCGCAAAGCACAAGGCGGCGAAGGGGCAGCGGAAGCGGCTGCCGTCGGTCACGCACAGCGCGTCCAATCGGACGGTCCATACGGCAGGCGAGTAGGAAGCGGGACTTAAAAGTCCCGCCATTGCCGCTCAAAAAGTTGTGGGGCGGCCAATCGTGGCCGCAGCCGGCTTCAGCCGGCTTAGCCGCCTGAAAAGGCGGCTGCGGGCATCATTGCCCGCCCTCCACGGTCCAGCCATTTCTTGCGGGTCTTCGAATCCGCGGGAGCCTGCGCCATGATCGGCAGCAACTCGTCTTGCGTCCAGTTGACCGCCGGCCAGATCCTCTCCATGAGAGAGACCACGCCACCGGAGGCAGTGACCGGATCGATCCTGGCGATGAGCTTGATTTCGGTAACGGCTTCCTTCAGGCGCTGGCAGGCGAGATGCGAACCATTCCAACCCGAATGCCCGGGTGCGGAGGTGTGGCAGCCATGGCTCCAGAACAATTCTGGCACGAAGCGTTATACGTCCAGGTTCTTGACGTCGAGCGCGTTATCCTCGATAAACTTGCGGCGGCTTTCGACGTCCTCCCCCATCAGGGTGGAGAAAATCTCTTCGCTTTCCACGGCATCTTCCAGGCGGACCTGGAGGAGGGTGCGCTTCTCGGGGTTCATGGTGGTTTCGGCGAGTTGCTCGGCGTTCATTTCGCCTAGCCCTTTGTAACGCTGCACCGAGGCGTCGCGTTTGCCTTCGGCCTTTACGAAGGCCAGCAGGGCGGTGGCATCGGGCTGGGTGTCGCGATGTTCGCTGCGCACCACCACGAAAGGCGGATCGTTGTAGCGGGCGATCTGGCGCGCCAGGGAGCGGAATTTCTTATATTCCGGCTGGGCGGCCAGGGCCACGCCGATGTACCGCTCGGCATTCGTGGAATCGTGGAAGACTACGGTCCAGGCAGAATGCTCTTCGTCCGCGCGCAGCTCGGCGGGTACCTGGGCGGCGGCGACCGCGGCGGCTAGGCGCTCCATGTTCTCCTTGTCCTGGAAATCGGCTTTGTGGTCGGCGCGCAGCTCGGCGTTGCCCAGCACGGTTACGGCGCGGGAGTCGCGCAGGCGCCGCTCCACTTTCTGGAAGATCTGATAGTATTCGTCCAGGCTCATCAGAAAGGCGCGCAATTCGCCGCCTTCGAGGACAGCCTTTGGACCGGCGCCATTGGAGCTGATCTCCACGGTCACATTCTCGGTGGCGCGCCGCATGATCTCGCGCGTGAATTCTTTTTCATCCTTGATATACTTTTCGGCCTTGCCCTTCTTGATGCGGTAGAGCGGCGGCTGGGCGATGAAGATGCGGCCGCGGTTAATCAGCTCGTTCATGTGGCGGAAGAAGAAGGTCAGCAGCAAGGTGCGGATGTGGGAGCCATCCACGTCGGCATCGGTCATGATGATGATCTTGCCGTAGCGGATCTTGGCGGCGTCGAAATCGTCTTTGCCGATGCCGGTGCCGAGGGCGGTGATCATGCAGCGAATTTCTTCGTGGCCCAGCATCTTGTCGTAGCGGGCTTTTTCGACGTTCAGGATTTTGCCCTTGAGCGGCAGGATGGCCTGGAAGCGGCGGTCGCGGCCCTGTTTGGCGGTTCCGCCGGCCGACTCACCCTCCACCAGGAATAGCTCGCAGCGTTCGGGATCTTTTTCCTGACAATCGGCCAGCTTGCCGGGCAGGCCGCCGGAATCGAGCGCGCCCTTGCGGCGGGTGAGGTCGCGGGCCTTGCGGGCGGCCTCGCGGGCGCGGGCGGCGTCGATGGCCTTACCCACGATCTTGCGCATCACCGCGGGATTTTTGTCGAAGTATTCGCCCAGCTTGTCGTTGACGAACTGGGTCATGTACCCGGCGATATCGCTGTTCAGCTTGCCCTTGGTCTGGCCTTCGAACTGCGGCTGCGGGATCTTGACGCTGACCACGGCCGTGAGACCTTCGCGGACATCGTCGCCGGTGAGGTTCTCTTTCACGTCTTTGAATAGTCCGGCCTGCTGGCCGGAGGCGTTGATGGTGCGGGTGAGTGCTGTGCGGAATCCGGTGAGGTGCGTGCCGCCATCCACCGTGTTGATGTTGTTGGCGAAGCTGAAGAGGCTCTCGGAATAACCGTCGTTGTATTGCAGCGCGACTTCCATGGAGAGGATTCCGGCTTCGTTGGGAAGCTCGCGATCGGCTTCGAAATGGATGGGCTTGTCGTGCAGGACGGATTTGCCGCGATTGAGATGCTTGATGAATTCCGCGATGCCGCCACTATACAGGAACTCGTGGTTCTTCACGGGGTCGACGCGCTCATCGCTCAGGGTGATTTTAAGACCCTTGTTGAGGAAGGCCAACTCGCGCAGGCGCTGGGCTAGCGTATCGTAGTTGAAAGTGGTTTCCACCATGATGGTGGGGTCCGCTTTGAAAGTGATGCGCGTACCGGTCTTGCGGCCCGCGCGGCCCGCGCGCACCAGGGGACTTTTGGCATGGCCGCAGGCAAATTCCATCTGCCAGGTGTAGCCTTCGCGCCAGATTTCCAGCTCGAGCCGCTCGGAGAGAGCGTTGACGCAGCTCACGCCGACACCGTGCAAGCCGCCGGATACTTTATAGCTCTTGGAATCGAACTTGCCGCCGGCATGCAGCTTGGTCATGACGACCTCGGCCGCCGAGACGCCTTCGTCGTGCATGTCCACGGGGATGCCGCGGCCGTTATCGACGACCGTCACGGAATTGTCGATGTGAATGGTGACGTTGACCTGGGTGCAATACCCCGCCAGCGCTTCATCCACGGAGTTGTCCACTACCTCGTAAACGAGGTGATGCAGTCCCATCTCGCCGGTCGAGCCGATATACATGGCGGGTCTGAGGCGCACGGCTTCGAGGCCTTCCAGGACCTTGATGCTTGTTGAATCGTAAACTTCCGCTGCGTTTTCGTTGAACGTCGATGCCATTAGGTTTAACTCGTACTCCACGCGCTCGATTGCCGGATCCACCTGCCGGGCGATGGCCAGCACTTGCGGCCCGTATTCCGTCTCAATCCATTTGCGGGTTTCTTCGTCGGCCACACTGACGAAAAGAGTGCCGCCGTCCAGACGCGCGAAGGCGGTCCGGCGAATCCACTTCTGGTAGTTCGCGGGACCGAGCCTGGTTTCCAGCTCCTGCTTGATTCGATCCCAAAGATTCATACATCGTTGCCGAATGCGTCAGACGGCTTCAAAATCGGCCTCAAATCCGGCGTCAAATTCGCATGGGCATTACCACGTAGCGGTAATGATCTTCAGTGCCGTTGCCGACAGGCCGCAATTCGCCGGCGCTCTTGTGATCCTTCAACTCGAAGGCCACCTGCTCCTGATTGGTCGCTCCCAGGAAATCGAGCAAATACTGCGCGTTGAAACCAATCTCCATATCCGGGCCGGAGTACTCGCTGGGAACGCTCTCCTCGCTTTCTCCGGTTTCGACGGAAGAGGAAAATATCTTGACCTCGCCGGCCATGAACTGCACGCGAATGGCGCGGGAGCGCTCATCGGCAAACTGCGATACGCGCTGAATCGCGGAGCGCACTTCATCGCGGCTGAGCGTGGCGGTGTGCACGTTTTCCTTGGGCAGGACCTTATCGTAGTCCGGGAAATTTCCCGTCAGTTTGCGTGTGATCAGCAGACGCTCGCCGAACTGAAAGAACAGATGGTTCTCGTCGCCGGCAAAGACCAATTTGCTGTCGGCGCCGCTTTCATCCGCCAGTTTCACGATCTCGGCCATGGCTTTCTTCGGCACCAGCGCACGAAAAGTCTTGCCTGTCCCCGCCGCGGGCGAGGCAATCTCGACGAAAGCCAGGCGATGTCCGTCAGTGGCGACCATGGTCGTAGAATCCGTCTTCAACAGCAACAGCGCGCCATTCAAGGTGAACCGCGATTCCTCGAGCGAGATGGCGAACGCAGTCCGCGAGATCATGGACGCCAGCAGCTTGACTGGGATCTCGGCGATGGTTTCGGGCATTTGCGGAAGCTCCGGGAAGCTCTCGCGCGACATGCCGGCAATACGCGTACGCGACCGTCCACATACCAGACTGGCCCAGTGATTCTCCAAGAACTTGACTTGCAAATCCGCCTCTGGAAGCAGGCGGACGTAGTCGAGCAACTTGCGGGCGGGTATGGTGCCGGATCCCTCTTTCTTCACTTTCGCAGGGCAAGAGCAGCGGATGCCCAACTCCAGATCGGTAGCGGTGAGCACGATGCGGTCGTTCTTAGCCTCCAACAACACGTTGGAAAGGATCGGAATGGTGGTCTTCTTCTCGACCACACCTTGCGAGAGGCTCAGTTCGCGAACGAGGTCTGCTTTGCTGACGGTGAATTCCATGTGGTCTTAACTCCTAATCTCCTGGTCTATTTAGATACCATAGAAGAACAGAATTCATAGGCCCTGTGTAAATTGTTGAAGGCTTCCTAAATTATACTAAATTATAGTAGTTTTGGCCATTGGCGCCCTGAGGATTTCCGGCGCGGAGCGGTGCAGAACCGGTTCTGGGGCCGGTTCTTGCACAAAGTCCACAGCCGGTTCTCAGGGGGGCCTGTGGAAAAAACAGGTAAGATCATTGTAGTGAATCGATTAGGGCGTGGATGATCCTGTTCAATTCCGGATCGGTGTGGCGCAGCTTGTCGATTTTCTTGACGGAATGCAGCACGGTGGTGTGATGCTTGCCGCCGAAAGCGCGGCCAATCTCCGGTAGAGAGGCCGGCGTCAGCTCCTTGACCAGGTACATAGCCACTTGCCGGGGCACCACGATTTTCTTGGTGTTGCTCTTTTCCTTCAGTTGGCTTTGGCGGATGCCGTAGCGCTCGGCGACGCCTTTCTGAATGGAATCGATGGTGACTTTGCGGTCCTGGGCATAGACCAGGTGACGGAGGACCTGCTGCGCCATGGGAAGCGTAATGGCGGACCCGGTCAGGGACGAATAGGCGACCAGCTTGACCAGTGCTCCTTCCAACTCGCGCACGTTGGATTTGGTCTTGGTGGCCATGAATGTCCGGACATCTTCGGGAAGCGCCACGCCCTCCACTTCCGCTTTCTTGTCGAGAATGGCCATCTTGGTTTCGAGATCGGGCGGCTGGATATCAGCCATGAGACCCCACTCGAATCGCGAGCGCAGGCGATCTATCAGACCAGGAATGTCTTTAGGCGGCGCATCGCTGGAGATGACGATCTGCTTCTGGTGATCGTGCAATTCGTTGAAGGTGTGAAAGAATTCTTCCTGCGTGCGGTCCTTGTTTCCGATCAACTGGATGTCGTCCACCAGCAGGACATCGGCGGAGCGGTAGCGGTCGTGGAACTGGGGCATGCGATCCAGCCGGATGCAGGTGATCATGTCGTTCATGAACTTTTCGCTGGAGGTGTAGATAATGCGCATGGACGCGTGATTGCTGATGAGAGAGCGGCCGATGGCATGCATCAAGTGGGTTTTTCCCATTCCCACGCCGCCGTAGATGAACAGGGGGTTATAGCTGCGGGATGGGTTGGTGGCGACGGAGCGGGCAGCAGCGTGCGCAAACTGATTGCAGGCCCCCACGACGAAGCTGTCGAAGGTGAATTTGGGGTTCAGCGAACTGACCGGCGGAGCTTCGAAATCGGCTGGTTCACGGGATGAAGGCAGGGAATATTCGACGCGCACGACGGCCAGTCCGACGCGCTGAGCCACGGTGAGAACTTCGGCGGCATACTCCGCTTCGATCCAGCGCCGGGTCCCTTCATCGGGGACGCTAAGCACCAGCGTATCGGCGTCCATCCCTATGTATTCAATACGAGTAATCCAGTTCTGGTAGCTCTCGGGACTCAGTTTGGCTTCCAGTTCTTTTTTGATGCGATCCCAAGGATTCATGTCTAGCGCTAGCCTACGAGGAGTGCCGATAGGGTGGGCCACCGACCGATCCTGAGTCTAGCATACCCCGCCCATTTTCACGCAAGAAAAAAGCGCTTCGTTTCGTTAAGGTTACAGACCGTTTGACAGGACCGCCAGGAGTCCAGGATAATGGTACTTCCTTCTGAGCGGGAGTAACTCAGTTGGTAGAGTGCGACCTTGCCAAGGTCGATGTCGCCGGTTCGAATCCGGTCTCCCGCTCCAATCTTTGTCCTTTCTTTGTCTTGCAAATCGCGCAGGCGTTCTGGCTTGCCGCATCGGAGCGCCTGCGCGCGCAATCTAACCCTTATGAAAAAACTCTTCTGCTTCATGTGCCTGGCGGTTTTTTCCGCTTCACTGGCATTGGCCCAGTACAAGATGGAGCCAACGGGCGCGCCCCCGTCGGACCTTGCTTCCGCATTTGCGGCCGCGCTGCAGCCACAAGGGATCAAGATCCTGGGAGCCGGCGATGCGGTGTATTGCGAGGTGTGGTTCAGCAAGCAGGTTCCCACTGGACCGAAGTCCACCGACGATGCGGTGACGTTGTCGATTCCACAAGGCACGCTGCTGGGTGTGATCCGGTTCGCGGGACCGGCCCAAGACCGCCGCGGGCAATCGTTAAAGGCCGGCACGTATACCATGCGCTATAGCCAATATCCTGTGAACGGCGACCATCAGGGAGTGGCGCCGCAGCGGGACTTTGCGGTCTTGGTGCGGGCAAGCGACGACACGGATCCGAAGGCCACTCCGGGGTTCGATGCGCTGGTGGCGTTAAGCGCTAAGGCGTCCGGTACACCACACCCGGCGGTGTTGAGCATGTGGAACTCGACGAGCGACAAATTCCCCAATTTCAGCAAGCAAAACGACCATGATTGGGTTCTCGACACTAAGGCGGGGGATGTGGCGATTTCTATTATTCTGGCAGGGAAGGTAGAAAGTTAAGCGGGCCAGGCGGCGGGCCTGCCCGATCTCTTAGAAGTCGGCCCTTGACTTTTTCAGGCATCTACTATATCTTGATAGAGATTGGTATATTTACCCAATCTCGAAGGGGCCACGGCGGAAGAGGTGCTCGCCTGGGCTCTGGCGACTTACGGTGATTCGCTCGCCATTTCCACCAGCTTCCAGAAGGAGGGCATGGTGGTGATCGACATAGCCGCCCGCATCCAACCGCGTGTACGGGTGTTCACCATCGACACCGGCCGTCTTCCCGAGGAAACCCACCAGATGATGGAAACCGTACGGCAACGCTACGGAATCCCGGTGGAGATTGTTTTTCCAGAGGCGCCCGAAGTGGAATCCATGATCGCGACGCATGGGCCGAACCTGTTCTATCGCGAAGTGGCATTGCGCAAGCTCTGCTGCCATATCCGCAAGGTGCGGCCATTGGAGCGCAAACTGGCCACGCTTAGCGCCTGGGTGGTGGGACTGCGGCGTTCGCAGATGGAATCGCGCGCATCGATCGCCAAGGTCGAAGAGCGCGAGGGCACGGTAAAGATCAGCCCGCTGGCGGACTGGTCGAAGCAGGACGTGGAAGACTATATCGTCCGGCACGACGTTCCGGTGCATCCGCTCTACGCCAAGGGGTTTCCCAGCATCGGGTGCGGCCCGTGCACGCGGGCGGCATTCGACTGCGAAGACGAGCGCGCCGGCCGCTGGTGGTGGGAGCAGGATGCCGAGAAGGAATGCGGCATTCACATCACCCCGAGCGGCCAGGTGGTGCGGCAAGTGGACGCGCTGATCGCGGAGATCCGTCCGGCTATTGGGTAGCAGCTAGAGAAAAGGCAGTCCTTCGTTCTTCTGCGCTATCCTGAGACTTACCATGCCGGTTCCCACCCCGGGGCGCGAGGGGGAAGCCCCGACGCTGGTACTCCAGGAGCTATCCGCACAGTCCGACCTTTCGGCTTCCGCCGGCGTTCCCCCCGTAGGGGAGGCGCATGGTATCCGGCAGGCTTTCCGGGCATTGCGGCACCGCAATTTCCGCCTGTTCGCGACGGGGCAAATCGTCTCGCTGGTGGGCACCTGGATGCAGAATGTAGCCCAAGCCTGGCTGGTCTACCGGCTGACGCATTCGGAATTGCTATTGGGAACGGTTTGGTTTTGCGCCCAAATTCCGGTATTTGCCTTCGGTGTTTTGGGCGGGCTGGCGGCGGACCGGTACTCGCGGCACCGGCTGGTGGTGGTGACGCAAACGCTCTCCATGCTCCAAGCCTTCGCGCTGGCCGCGCTGACGCTGAGCGGCAAAGTGGAAGTGTGGCACATCATGGTGCTGGCCGTCATGCTGGGGACGATCAATGCCTTCGATATGCCGGGCCGGCAGTCTCTGATTATCGAAATGACCAGCCGGGACGATCTGTTGAACGCGATTTCGCTGAATTCGGCGATTTTCAACGGGGCGCGCGTGGTGGGGCCGGCGGTAGCGGGCCTGGTGGTGGCGGCCTTCGGCGAAGGGATCTGTTTCCTTGTGAACGGCATCAGCTTTCTCGCGGTGATCGGCTGTCTGCTGGCGATGCGCCTGCCGAGGTTCGTGCGTCCGGCCCAGGAGTCGCCGTGGGCACACCTGGTGGGAGGCTTCAAGTACGTGCATGGGCATCGCGCGGTGCGGCGGCTGCTGGGCATGATGGCGGCGATCACGATTGCGGGCATGCCCGCGGTGGTGCTGATGCCTTTTTTCGCGGACGCGATTTTTCAGCGCGGGTCGCGCGGCATGGGCATCCTGATGGGAGCGATGGGCGCGGGAGCCGTGGCCGGTACCTTGGTGCTGGCATGGCGGGCGCAGGTATCCACGCTGCCCAAGGTGATCTTCGAGAGCGCGCTTTCGCTGGGCGCGAGTTTCTGTTTCTTCGCGTGGTCGAACGTTTTCTATTTGTCTCTGGCGCTTATGCCGCTGATTGGATATAGTGTGATGCGCCAGATGGCGGCGGCCAATACCATGATTCAAACCTTGATTCCCGATGAATTCCGGGGGCGCACGATGGCGTTTTATACCATGACCGTGGTGGGCCTGGGTCCGGTGGGCAGCCTGGCGGCCGGGGCGCTGGCGCATGCTTATGGCGCGCGCTGGACGGTGTTTGCCGGCGGATTGCTGGCCATGGCGGCGGCCGTCGTTTTCAGGCTGAAATGGGACGTATTCCGGGAGGTGCGGTAGCATGGCGATGCGCATGAAGGCATTCGCTCCGGCGCTGGTGGCGGCGCTGCTCATCGGGGGGGCTGCCACCGCGCAATCCGGCGGCGTGGACACCAGCCAGGCGCAGGAGATTTTCGGCGAGATCGATTCCATCCTGCAGGACCTGCACGAGATCACCGGATTCAAGATCAAGCATCGCGTGCCGGCTGAAATCATCAGCCGCGACAAGGTGAAGGAATTTCTCGAACAACGGATGAAGGAATCCAGCTCGCCCGAGGAAATCCGGGTAGAGGAACTGACGCTGAAGAAGTTCGGGCTGGTGCCGCAGGATTTCGACCTGGCGAAAAACACGGTGGACCTGCTGACGGAACAGGCGGCGGCATTCTACGATTTCCATCGCAAGCGGATGTTCATCACGGATTGGACGCCTTCGGCGACGCGGGAGCCGGCGCTGGTGCACGAACTGGGACATGCCCTGGCGGACCAGAACGTCAACCTGGACAAATTCATCAAGCAGGGCCAGAAGAGCGACGATGGCTCGTTGGCGCGGATGGCGGTGATGGAAGGGCAAGCCTCGTGGCTGATGGCCGAATACCTGGCGCGGAAAGTGGGCCAATCGCTGGCCAACTCGCCGGTGCTGCTCGAGAGCATGGCGCGCACCATCGAATCGGGGGCCAGCGAATTTCCGGTTTTCGAGAGCGAGCCGCTGTATTTGCGGGCGACGCTGGTCTTTCCGTATAGCGAGGGTTTGCTATTTCAGAATGCGGTTTACCAGCGCATGAAGCAGAAGTCGTTCGAAGAGGTATTCCGGAGGCCGCCGGTATCCACGCAACAGATTCTGCATCCGGAGACCTATTTCTCAGGTTTGCAGCCGGCGCGGCCGGCGCTGCCGCAGCTTCCCGAGGCGCACGGATACAAGCGGATCGCGGAAGGCACGGTCGGGGAACTGGACCACTCCGTCTTGCTGGAGCAATACGCCGGCAGGGAGGAATCCAAGAAGATTTCGGCGCATTGGCGGGGCGGGGTGTACGCGCTGATGGAGCGCCGTTCGCCGGAGCGGGTAGTGTTACTGTACGCGGTGGAGTGGGACGATGCGGAGTCGGCTGCGCGCTATTTCCGCTTGTACCGGCAGGTACTCGAAAAGAAGTGGAAGCATCTGACCATCGAATCGGAAAGTGCGACCACGCTAGCGGGCAGCGGCGACGACGGCCACTTTTTATTGCAGTTGAATGGCAACGTGGTGACCAGCGTGGAAGGCGCCGAGTAGGGCACGCGGGTTTTGGAGGGCGGGCCATGCACTCGCCGCTGTTTTCGCGCCATGCATCAGTTCCACAATCGCCTTAAACAAGCGTGATTTTACTTCGTAGCGCAACGACCAAGCCAGTCCTGCTCGGCCATTTTGGCGTCGCCGATCGCATTGCCCAGCTCACCGTCCCCCACGCCGGACATCCCGCCTGCCACCTACTGCGCCAACTGCACGGAGGGCTGCGACGTCGGCGCGTTTTTCTCCACGCCCTGGTTCTTCCTGCCCGCCGCCGAAAAAAGCGGCAACCCAGATCTGCGCACGTATGCGCTCTGCCGCAAGATCCTCGTCCATGACCTTGGCCGCGCGAACGGCGTCTCTTGCATCGATCGCATCACCCGCCAGGAAGTGGATGTCTACGGCAAAGCCGTCGTGCTCGCGGCATCCTGCGTGGATTCCGCCCGCATCGTACTGAACACGAAGTCCCCTCAATGGCCGGATGGCATCGCCAACTCCAGCGGCCAGGCCGGCCGTAATTTATGCGGTCATCTCTACGGCACCACCGCCCGCGGCTACTTTCCGCCGTTACTCGGGCAACCCAGCTTTCCAGATAGCGTCTCTTCGAGCACCATAGCCTGGATGCCGCGTTGGCAAAACCTCGATAACCCGCGCCAGGAGAAATTCATTCGCGGCTACTCCGTGTATCCGGACGGCGAATGCGCCGAATTCATGTGGGAGCACGGCAAGCAATCCTGGCGAGCAGCTAGTGCGCGCGAGCGTCTTCCCCAACTGTACCGACAAGACCACCACCATCTCGATCCTGGCCTTTTCCTTACGTAGCACGGAGCCACCGGTTCCGCGGTCACCAGCCAACCCGCAAAATCCACCCTCTCCGAATCTGCAATCCGCTCAACAACCTGCCTCAGATCCACCTTTCTTCCGGCCCTTCCAGACACCGCCCCCAACGAATCCCCGTGCTACCGTGAAATCGGGAAATCGCAACCGGGGACCGATCGCCACGTCTCAAACCGCGACGGCACCCTTGGCTTCGTCCTTTTTACAAATAAAGGCAACTAAGCAACTTATTGGGTTCGTTGGTCACAAAATGAGAATTCATGGCTAGCCAAAAGCAAATCCGCCAACCGCCGCACCGCACTGAAAGATACCGGCCCTCGCACCCCCAGAGGCAAGGCCGCCAGGGATCCGTGAAATCGGGAAATCGGAACCGGATATCGATCACTACGTCCCAAACCGCGCTGCGGGCCTTTGGCTTCGTCGTTTTTTCAAACATAAGTAACGAAGCAACTTATTGGGTTCGTTGGTCACAAAATGAGAATTTATGGCTGGCCAAAAACAAATCGCGGCCAACCGCCGCAACGCACTGAAAGATACCGGCCCTCGCACCCCCAGAGGCAAGGCCTCCAGCCGCCTCAACGCGCTCCGCTATGGCTTGCGCTCTCGCGGCCCCCTCCCGGACCGGTATGGGGATCAGTTGGGTGGGTTCGAAAACCCGTCGGTGATTGCGGGCTGGGGGTACGCCGCATGGCAGCAGGCCTGCGGATGGTGATGCCAAGACGGTTGCGCCGCTTGCTCTGGCTCTCTGGCTCGCTGGGCGTTGCTCTTACGATGTCTTTTTGGTACCGGCACATCTTTGCGGGCGAGCTGGTAACGTCGGCGTCCAGCCCTGACGGGCGATACACTGCAGAGGTTAGGAGATTTGGGATGGACAGCGCTCTCGACACAGACATCGCCGCGGTGCTACTCAAGACCGCCTCCAACCCCTTCCGCCATCAGGTGTTTTCTGGATTGGACTACGGCTCGAACATCGGCCTCCGCTGGACGTCGCCGACGCAGCTTGAGGTCCGCTACCGCAGGACCGGTTCAGGCCGTCCGCATGAGGAGACCGTATGGCGCACAGTTACGATTCGCTACCTGCTGGAGTGAGCCCATGCCGGTGAACTTCTTCTGGGCGTCGGTGCGTTCACCACCAGATGGCCGCGCCCGCGGTCCGGATCGTACCTACGGCGATATGCGCCTTCTTCAAACCTCCGCCGCTTTGCGGTTCAAGTCAGGGCGCTAAAGCTGCGTGATCGCTCCACTCTTTCATCGTTCCAGGTCCCTTACAGGAGACAAACAAAAGACGAAAGCTTGCCGGAACAGCCCGGGGAAAGACCGGCCACTGGGGCTATTGACGCAAAGTTACCTAAAGCTCAAGACAGCAATGGAAACTTGACGTACGACGGATTTCACCACTACACCTGGGACGGGAAGGCAACATGGCCTCATTGGACAGCAACGGCGAGACCCATGACGCCCTGAACAGCAGGGTCGAGCAATACAGTGGCAGCGCTTACACGGAAATAGTCTATGGCCCCGCCGGCAACAAACTGGCCCTGATGAGCGGGCGGACAGTGGGCAAGGTATTCGCCCCGCTCTCCGCCGGCGCTACGGCCGCATACACGCCATGCGCCGTCTGGCGAGAACTATGCAGAGACCGGCGTGACGGATCGTAACTTCTCAGCGGCGCCTCGCAGGAAGCCCGCCACCGGTTCCGTAGTCACGAGCCAACCCACAAAATCAACTCTCTTCGAATCCGCAATCCGCTCAATAACCTGCCGCAGATCCACCTTTTTCCCGGCCCTCCCAAATACCGCCCCCAACGAATCCGCGTGCTACCGTGAAATCGGGAAATCGGAACCGGATATCGATCACCGCTCCCCACATCACGCCGCGGCCCTTGGCTTCGTCGTTTTTTCAAACATAAGTAACGAAGCAACTTATTGGGTTCGTTGGTCACAAAATGAGAATTCATGGCTAGCCAAAAACAAATCGCGGCCAACCGCCGCAACGCACTGAAAGGTACCGGTCCTCGCACCCCTAGAGGCAAGGCCTTCAGCCGCCTCAACGCGCTCCGCTATGGTTTGCGCTCTCGCGGCTCTCTCCCGCACGCGGACTCGAACGAGCTCCGCCAAATCCGCGAACTATACCTGCGGTCCCACCAGCCGCAAACTCCCCAAGAGGTTCGCCTGGTGGAGCAGATGGCCTCTGCCCATTGGCAACTGCGCTACTGGCAAAACGCCGAGGTCCGCTTCTTCGGCGACGGACCCGGCAGCGACCCGGTCAGCCGCGCCTGCACTCTCGACGCCCTCTCCCAGCGTCAGGCTCGCTACGAGCGCGCCTTCATGAAGGCCCATGAATCATATAAACGATCGCGCGCGCTCACGCTCGTCCTATAATCGAGGAAGCGCCGGCTTTTTCCCGAGTGCGGCCGGCCGCATGCGGAGACAAACGGTATGAATACCGGCGAACAAACGAAAAGCGCGCCTCGGCTAGGCTCGCGCAAGCCCTATCAAAAGCCCGCCGTACGTGTCGAGCGGGTCTTCGAAACCTCGGCCCTCACCTGCGGTAAAGTGCAGACCACGCAGTCTGGCTGCCACCAGAACCGCAAGACATCCTAGACTGGCGCGTGAGTCGCCGCCGCCCCGCCGCTTGATATCATAAAGATTCCCATGCAAATCGAGAAGGTTTACGAGCCCCAGCGGTTCGAGCCGCACTGGGCGCAATGGTGGATTGACTCGGGCATCTTCCACGCCTCCCAAAAGGCGCAGCCTCGCGTCTTTTCGCTCGTCATTCCGCCCCCCAACGTCACCGGCTCTCTGCACATCGGACACATGCTGGAGCACGCCGAAATCGACGTCTCCATCCGCTGGCACCGTATGTGCGGTGACAATACCCTCTGGCTCCCCGGCGCCGACCACGCCGGCATCGCCACCCAAATGGTGGTCGAGCGCAAACTCGCCGAAGAAGGCTTAGACCGCCGCACCATGGGCCGCGATAAATTCATCGAGCGCGTGTGGGAGTGGAAGGCCCAATACGGCGACCAGATCAAACGCCAGATGATCCGCCTCGGCGCAAGCTGCGACTGGAGCCGCGAGCGCTTCACCCTCGACCCCGGCCTCTCCCGCGCCGTCCGCGAAGTCTTCGTCCGCCTCTACGAAAAGGGACTCATCTACCGCGGCGAGTACATGGTCAACTGGTGCCCGCGCTGCCATACGGCCCTCTCCGACCTGGAAGTGAAGAACACCGAAACCCAGGGTCACCTCTGGCACATCCGCTACCCGATAACAGACACAACCACCAGTCACGAGTCACCATCCACCAGCCACAGCTTTGTCATAGTCGCCACCACCCGTCCCGAGACCATGCTGGGCGATACAGCCATAGCGGTGAACGCCAAAGATCCGCGCTATTTCCACCTGCACGGCCGTACCGCGGATCTGCCGCTGATGAATCGCCCCATCCCCGTCATCCTCGACGACCTGGCCGACCCCCAATTCGGCACCGGCGCCGTCAAGGTCACTCCCGCCCACGATCCCAACGATTTCGAAGCCGGCAAGCGTCACAATCTGCCGCGCATCAAGGTCATCGACGAGAACGGCCGCATGACCGCCGAAGCCGGTCCCTACGCGGGTCTCGATCGCTTCGAAGCCCGCCGCCGCGTGGTCGAAGACCTCGAGCGCCTCGGCCTGCTCGAAAAAATTGAGCCCTACGTGTTGGCCGTCGGCAAGTGCGACCGCTGCAAGACCGTGGTCGAGCCGCTCATCTCTACCCAGTGGTTTGTGCGCACCAAGCCGCTCGCCGAAAAAGCCATAGCCGTGGTCGAAACCGGCCGCATCCAGTTCATCCCCGAAAACTGGACCAAGACCTACTTCGAGTGGATGTACAACATTCGCGACTGGTGCATCTCGCGCCAGTTATGGTGGGGCCATCGCATCCCCGCCTGGCACTGCCAGGAATGCGGCGAAATCGTGGTGGCCCGCGAAGCCCCCACAACCTGCGCGCGCTGCGGTTCCGCCGAACTCGTGCAGGATCCCGACGTGCTCGATACCTGGTTCAGCTCCGCGCTCTGGCCCTTTTCCACCCTCGGATGGCCGGACGAAACCGAAGACTTGAAACTTTTCTACCCCACTTCGCTCCTCGTCACCGGCTTCGACATCCTGTTTTTTTGGGTCGCCCGCATGATCATGATGGGCTGCGAATTCATGGGCGAGATCCCTTTCCGCCAAGTCTACATTCACGGCCTGGTGCGCGATGCCGAGCGCCAGAAGATGTCCAAGACCCGCGGCAACACCATCGACCCGCTGCTGGTCACCGAGAAGTACGGCACCGACGCCGTGCGCATGGCGCTGTTGCTCGGCGCGGCGCCCGGCACCGACATTGTGCTCTCCGAAGATCGCATGGAATCGACGCGCGCCTTCGCCAACAAGATCTGGAACGCCGCGCGCCTGCTGTTCGTGAACATGGAGCGCTCCGGCGTGGAGCCGTGGCTGCCTAATCGTCTGGAGACTTTCCGCCCCGAAGCCGGACCGAGTATTGAGGTCGCCGTCGAAGATCGCTGGATCTTCAGCCGCCTGAATGCCTGCGCCGAGCAGGTGAATCGCGCCATCGAGCAGTATCGTTATCATGAAGCCGCGCAGTTGCTCTGGCACTTCTTCTGGCACGAGTTCTGCGATTGGTATCTGGAACTGAAGAAGCCCAGCTTCCAGGAAAACTCGGGCGTGAACGCCGACTGGCGCAACGTACTCTCGGCTTTCGAAATGGCTTTGCGTCTGCTTCACCCGGCCATGCCCTTCCTCACCGAAGAGTTATGGCAGCGTCTCAAAGGCAACGCCCCGCGCCCCGTTTCCATCGCGCTCGCCGAGTATCCGCAGTATCGCCGCCAGAATACCGACTTCGCCGCCGAGCGCGAAATCGGCGTGCTGCAGGAAACCGTCACGCTCGCCCGCACCCTGCGTACCGAGATGAAGCTCGATCCGAAACTGCACTTGCAGGGAACGCTCCACGCGCGTGGCGACACCCTCGAAATCGCCCGGAGCCACGCCGACGCCATTCGCAGGCTCTCCGGAGTCACACTGGATTTCAGCGCCGACCCGCCGCCCGCCGGAGCGACCAGCCGCTCCACCTCCCAGCTCGACCTAGTCCTGCACGTCCCCAAGACCCAGATCGAAGCCCAGCGCCGCCGCCTGGAAAAAGAAAAGGATCAACACGAAAAAAACATAGCGAGCCTGAAAGCTCAGCTAGCCGACGAGCCATCCCGAAGCCGCAAGCCAGAACAAGTCGTATCCAGCATGCGAACCAAGCTAGCCGAATACGAATCCCAGCTAGCCAAAATCAAAACGGCCCTTGAAGCCCTGGAGTAGCCCCATTTGTCTTGTCTTATCGGCGTTCATCGGCGTTCATCGGCGGCCATTGACGGTTTTGAGAATTCCAGGCCGCTAACCCCACACAGATATTGGCCGCCGATGAACGCCGATGAACGCCGATGTCCGGATTCTCTGACCGAGCAAGTCCTATCCGAAACCTTCGAGGTCTCCAACACCCTGGGCCCCGGATTCCTCGAAAAGGTCTACGAGCACGCCCCATTCAAAGTGACCTACGAAGGCCACCCGGCCTTGCCTTGTCTTATCGGCGTTCATCGGCGTTCATCGGCGGCCAAAAAAGGTTTTGAGAATTCCAGGCCGCTAACCCCATACAGATATTGGCCGCCGATGAACGCCGATGAACGCCGATGTCCGGATTCTCTGACCGAGCAAGTCCTATCCGAAACCTTCGAGGTCTCCAACACCCTGGGCCCCGGATTCCTCGAAAAGGTCTACGAGCACGCCCCATTCAAAGTGACCTACGAAGGCCACCCGGCCTTGCCTTGTCTTATCGGCGTTCATCGGCGTTCATCGGCGGCCAATAAAGGTTTTGAGAATTCCAGGCCGCTAGCCCCACACAGATATTGGCCGCCGATGAACGCCGATGAACGCCGATGTCCGGATTCTCTGACCGAGCAAGTCCTATCCGCAATCTTCGAGGTCTCCAACACTCTGGGCCCCGGATTCCTCGAAAAGGTCTACGAGCGCGCCCTCCTAAAAGAACTAACCTTCCGCGGCATCCGAGCCAAGCCCCAAGCCTCATTCACAGTGACCTACAAAGGCCACCCTGTTGGACAGTACTTCGCCGATATCCTGGTCGAAGACGCTCTGGTAATCGAGCTTAAATGTGTTGACCGCCTGGCCAACGAACACACCGCCCAGTGCCTGAACTATCTGAAAGCATCCGGCACAACCGTCTGCCTTCTAGTCAATTTCCAGAACGCCAAGGTCGATTGGAGACGTATCGTCAATGGCTTTGAAGCTTAATATCGACTCCGTGCGCCGTCAACTCCCCAATCGCCAGATCTCTTTCTTCGAATCCATTACCTCCACCATGCACGAAGCCGCCGCGCTCTCCGCCGCGGGCTGCCCATCCGGCACCGCCGTCGTCGCGGAAGAGCAGACCGCCGGCCAGGGCCGCCACGGACACACCTGGCATTCCGAACCGGGCGCCGGCCTCTACGTCTCCGTCGTGCTGCGTCTGCCTCTATCCCCGGATTCTCTCCCCGTCCTCACGCTCGCCCTGGGCCTCGCCGCCGCCGAAACCATCGCCCGCGCCACCAACCTGCATCCCGATCTACGCTGGCCCAACGACATCATGCTGGACGAACGCAAGACCGCCGGCATCCTGGTCCAGCTTGTCGATTCGGTCGCCATCGCGGGCCTCGGCATCAACGTCAATCACCACGCCTTCCCGCCCGAGATTGCCGCCGAAGCCACATCGCTTCGCCTTGCCACCGGCCATCCCCAATCGCGCGAAGATCTCATCGCTTGCCTGCTCCCCGCCATCGACAGTTTCGCCCGCATGCTGGTGGAAGCCGGCCGCCAGCCGATCCTCGACCAGTTTACGCGCCGCTCCAGCTACGCGCGCGGCAAACGCGTGCGCGTCGAAATGCCCGGCGGTACGGTCATCGGCACCACCGCGGGCCTCGATCCCTCCGGCTTCCTGAAACTCCGCGCCGACGATGGCTCGGAATCCCTGATACTCGCCGGCGGAGTCCGCCCTGTATAATTGTGGGTCAGGCTCGCAGCCTCCCGCAGACCCATGCTACTCGCCCTCGACGTCGGCAACAGCAACATCACCATCGGCGCGTTCGACCAGACCCGCCTTGTCAGCCACTGGCGCTTGCGCACTGTCCACGGCCAGACCGCCGACGAATGGGGCGTGCTCCTGCGCAACCTCTTCGCGTTGGCATCTCTCGATTCGCCCGGCGTCGACGGCATCATCATCGCCAGCGTGGTTCCCTCGCTCGATGCCAACCTCGCGGCCATGGCCCAACGCTACTTCCGGATTGAGCCCATGTTCGTCACGCCCCACACCGACATCGGCATGGCCATCCGTTACGACGATCCCAACCAGGTGGGCGCCGATCGCCTGGCCAATGCCGTCGCCGCGCTTCACAAGTACGGCGGCCCGTGCGTCGTCGTGGATCTCGGCACCACCATCAACTTCGATTGCATCTCCGCCAACGCCGAATATCTCGGCGGCGCCATAGCCATCGGTATCGGCATCTCCATCGAAGCGCTTTTCAGCAAGACCGCCCGCCTGCCCATGGTCGATTTCCGCGAGCCCGCCAAAGTCATCGGCAGCAATACCGTGGGCAGCATGCACTCGGGTCTCTATTACGGCGCGTTGGGTATGATCGACGGCATCCTCGATCGCATCATCGCTGAACTTGGCCCCCAAACCCAGTCGATCGCCACTGGCGGCCAGGCCGCGCTCATCGCCCGCGGCTCGCGCCACCTGAAACACATCGATGAACACTTGACGCTCGCGGGCCTGCAACTCATCTGGGAACGGAATGCCGCGCAGTGAACGACGACTGGGTTTATAACTACTTCAATTACTTCACTGAGATAGAAGAGCACTTCCAACGTGTGCGCGGGACTAGTCTGTTTCTATTATCCCCGCTCGATTGGGCGCTGATCGAGAGTTGGAAGAATGCGGACGTGCCGCTCGCCGCCGTGCTCCGCGGCATTGACGCGGCTTTCGAGCAATGGCGCGGGCGCAAGAAGAAAACCCAGATGGTGAATTCGCTGGCCTTCTGCGCACAAGCCGTTCTCACCGAAGCCCAGATCATGGCCGGCACCGCGCAACGTCCCGCCGCGCACGATTCCGCGCCGCCCTTTCCCTTGGACGATCTGCGCGAGTATCTCGCGCGTAACGCCGCCGCCGTGCTCCAGGCAGGTGCCGGTTATGAAGAGATCGCCGCCGCGCTCGATCGCCTCGCTGCCGAAGCCGAGCAGCATTACCACGACCTGGAGGATCTCGAGCGCCGCCTTACCGTTTTGGAGGAAAAGGCCATCGCCGCCGCCCGCGGCCGGCAGACCGAGGAGCAGTTGCTGGACACCCGCCGCGAGCTGGACGCCCAGCTTCGGCCCTACCGCTCCAAGATGACCGCCGGCCACCTGGCCCTCCTCGAGAAACAGTATCTCGAGCGTAACTTATTGGAGAAAGCGGGCTTGCCGCGATTGAGCCTGTTCTACATGCGATGAACCGCGGGGTGTAACGAATGGTACTGGAACTTGAGGACCAGGACGTGCGTCTTACAAATTGTAAGCGATCCCTCTTAAGTTAGGTTTCGCTCCTCTAGGATGCGGAACCGGCCGGCGGGCATGCTCCTCCGAGTGCCCGCCGGTTTTTGGTTTTTGCCAGGTCACTCCGGAAACGCGATCGTCCGCACCACCCCCATGGTTCCCGGCAGGGCGTCTGTTTTCGGCTCGTACTCGATGCGGATCCGCCGCGGTTTTTGCGGCCCGCACGTGAACTCCATGGCACCCTGATCCTTCATCGTGACCGAATCGGGATCCAGAATCGCGAACGCCAGCGCATCCGCGCCCACCCCGATGCGCAACCGCAGGTTTCCGTTCATACAGTCGATCTGCCGTAGCGTACCTTCGGCCACCGCCGTTGTCTCACGCCGCTGGAGTCTGGGCGGTGCGGCTTCGGCTTCATCGCCCGCGCTCCCTGGCGCCGCGTACGGGCGATCCCCGCCGATCAACGGCGCCGCCGGCACATAGTTCAGCGCCGCCACCAGTTTGTCCAGCCGGTCGATCTGCTCTTCCGTCCTGGCATACTTCCGGCACGTGGCCGCGGCCGCCAGCGCTTCCGATTTGCGGTCCAGGCGGTAGTATGCGTAGGCCATGGCGTGGAAGTACCCGAAAGCCTGTTCCTCCGTCACCCGCTTCACCGCTTGAAACTGCGCGATGGCGTCCGCATGTCTGTCGGCGATCACGTAGGCGTAGCCCAGTTCCAGCCTGGCATCCCGATCGTCCGGGTCGATTTCGGTGGCGCGCTTCAGCACCGCCACAGCCTCCAGGCGCTTGCCCTCCGCCCGCAACAGCCGGCCGTAGTCCAGATACATTGTTGCCTTCGGGCTGCCCAGTTCGCAGGCGCGCGCGTAATGCGTCAGAGCCTCCGCACGTTTACCCTCCCTCAGGCTGAGCCGCGCCAGCCCCTCCTCCACGTGCCAATCCTTCGCGTAGTCGCGGGCAAGCTGGTTGTACAATTCGCGCGCGCTGGCGGCCTTCTCGCGCGTATTGGCCATGATCTCCGCCAGCACCAGCCCCGCTTCGAGCGGACTCGACTCGCTCACTTCGGGAGCCTCGGCCTCCTTCGCCAGCTTGGCGTTAAACAGCGACGCATTGAAGGTTGTGCCGCGCAGGTACAATTCCAGGTCCTTCTGCACGCGCTCCGGGGGCTTGCCGTACGCTTTCTCGAATGTCTCCGGCATACTTGCGCCGGCCTTGATGCCGGCCAGCAGCATCGGTAACTTAGGCCGATAGTCCGCGCCCAGGTATAACATATGCACCAGCGCCCAACTCTCCGCGTAGAATAAACCCGCGTGCGTCTTCTCGTTATACAAAGGGGAGTCGTGCTGCACGGCCAGCAGTGACGCTAAGTCGATCCATTTCGACTGCTGCAGCAGCAGCAGGTGGGGCACGATGATATCGCCGATTTCAATCTTTCCGCCCAGCGGTTTCAGGTTGGAGTAAAGCTCCGCCAACCCCTCGTTAAACCACACCGGCGCGGCGATTCCGGAGTGCTTCACCAATAGATGAATGTACTCGTGTACCGCCACCGGAAATTGCTCCCCGGAAGCACTCTTCATGACGATGTAATCGCGATCCTGCGCGCCCAGGTAGAACGCCGACGCGAACTCGTTCGGAGCGTAAGGCGCGAACTCCTTGTCCGACCGGAATGCCACGATCCGGACCGGCGCGCCCGGCTTCGATCCCAGCCCCATGGCTTCCTGAAAGAATGCGCGGACCTGTTCGAAGTGCCGTACCACGTCGCGCCCGCTATGTTCGCCCGCCGTGGTGAATAACTCGAAATTGGGAGATTTGATCTTCAGCCAATGCGGCCCTTCGCTGCCCGCAGCGGGGATCGCTGCCAGGACACACATGCAGACGCCGGCCAGCCGGCCCGCGCACAGCTTCATTCCCGGAGTGTAACAGACGGCCCGGCCACCCACCGCTTTCACGATGCGTTCCGCAATCCGCTAATCTAAGAGTTCGGCTTCCAGCCTCAATCCAATGCCACTGCAGAGCTACACCATTACACAGGGCCGCGACCGCGCGCCCGCCCGCGCCATGCTCAAGGCCATCGGGTTCACCGATGCCGACCTTGCCAAGCCCATCATCGGCGTCGCCAACACCTGGATCGAAACCATGCCGTGCAATTACAACCTGCGCGAGCTGGCCGTCAAAGTCAAGGAAGGCATCCGCGCCGCCGGCGGCACTCCCATGGAGTTCAACACCATCGCCATCAGCGACGGCGTCACCATGGGTACCGAAGGCATGAAAGCCTCCCTGGTAAGCCGCGAAGTTATCGCGGATTCCATCGAGTTGGTCGCCCGCGGCCATATGTTCGATGGCATCGTGGCGCTGGTCGCTTGCGATAAGACCATCCCCGGCGCGGCCATGGCGCTGCTGCGGCTCAATGTGCCCGGCGTCATCCTGTATGGCGGATCCATCCTGCCCGGACGCCACCAAGGCCGCGACATCACCATTCAGGACGTCTTCGAAGCCGTGGGCGCCAACGCCGCCGGCCGCATGACCGACGAGGAATTGCTGGAAATCGAGAACCATGCTTGCCCCGGCGCGGGCGCTTGCGGCGGCCAGTTTACCGCCAACACCATGGCCACCGTCATGGAGTTGATCGGCCTCTCGCCGATGGGCACCGCCGCGGTCCCCCAGGTGGACCCAGGCAAGAATGACGTCAGCTTCCGCTGTGGCGAGATCGTTATGGACGCCGTGCGCCATCACCGCCTCCCGCGGCAGATCGCCACGCGCGCGGCTTTCGCTAATGCGATCGCGGGCGTGGCCGCCACCGGCGGATCCACCAACGCGGTGTTGCACGTGCTAGCCATGGCGCGGGAAGCCGGCGTCCCCTTGGCCATCGACGATTTTCAGGAGATCTGCCGGCGCACCCCCGTATTGGTCGATTTGAAGCCCGGCGGCCGTTTCGTCGCCGTCGATGTGCACAAGGCCGGCGGAATCGGCGTGATTGCGCAACGCCTGGCCTCCGGCGGTTTTGTGGATGGCTCCGCGCTCACCTGCACCGGACGCACATTCGCCGAGGAAGCCGCGGATGCGCGCGAAACTCCCGGCCAGGAAGTGGTGCGGCCGCTCACCGCGCCCCTCAAGCCGCGCGGTGGCATGGCCATTCTGCGCGGATCCCTCGCGCCGGATGGCTGCGTCATCAAGCTCGCCGGCCACGACCGGATGCAGCATCGCGGTCCCGCGCGCGTGTTCGATCGCGAAGAGGACGCCATGGCTGCCGTCACGGGCGGCCAGATCCACCCGGGCGACGTGGTGATCATCCGTTACGAAGGCCCCCGCGGCGGTCCCGGTATGCGCGAGATGTTGGGCGTCACCGGCGCCATCGTCGGCGAAGGTTTGTCCGAGAGTGTCGCGCTGGTCACGGACGGCCGCTTTAGCGGCGCCACGCACGGCTTCATGGTGGCCCACGTGGTCCCCGAAGCGTTCAACGGCGGACCTATTGCGGCAGTCCGCGAAGGCGACTCCATCGCCATCGATGCGGATGCCGGAACCATCGATCTCGAAGTCACGCCCGAAGTGCTCCGCCAGCGGCTGGCCGCCTGGACACCGCCCGCGCCGCGCTACTCGTGGGGCGTGTTCGCGAAATACGTGGCGCTAGTGACTTCCGCTTCCGAGGGTGCGGTCACCGTGGCGCCCGCGGATCGCTAAGCGGACGACGAACAGCCATACCGCCGCCGTGGCCCATCCGCCCAAGACATCGCTCGGATAGTGCATTCCCAGGTAGACGCGCGAAAAACCGATCGCCGCGATGGGCACCGCTGCCGCCAGCGAAGTACCACCAACGGCGCGGCGCGGCGAAGAGCGCCAACGCGCCGAAGAAGGCAAACGAGACTAAGGAATGGCCACTCGGAAAGCTGTAGCCCATGGGCTCGGCCAATCCGAAGAAAACGGGCGGACGCGGCCTGTGAAACGCGAGCTTCAGTAACTGATCGAGAATCTCCGCGCCGGCCAGAATCGCCGCGAACCGCAGCGCCGTGCGCTCCCTTCCGGTCCGCAAAAGCCACAGCGCGGCCGCGAAGCCCGCCACGATCAGAACGGTGGGTTCCCCGATCATGCTGACGGCGCGCATCGCCGCCGTCAACGCCGGCGTGGCGTGCGCGTGCACGGCCATGCGGATGGAATGATCAAATGCCGGCGTCATTTGCCGCGTAGCCGATGCGAGTGCGGTGGAACATGGCTCCATTCTCGCATGATGTAAACTGGTGGATCGCCCAAAAGGAGCCACCATGCACAAACGCTTCGCGGTTCTCTCCCTCTTCCTAACCCTCGCCGCGCTGGCGCTGTTTGTCTCGCGCACCGACGCTAAGCCCGAAACCATCGCCCAGATCGCCCCCGGCGTATGGTTCCGCGAGGGAGACCTCACCAAGCTCGGCCATTGCAACAACATCGTGATCGAAATGAAGGGTTACCTCATCGTGGTGGATGCCAACTTCCCGAGCGGCGCGCGCGCTACCATGGCCGACGTCAAACGCGTCTCTTCGAAGCCGGTGAAATACGTCTTCGACACGCACCACCACGGCGACCATTCCTACGGCAACGCGGTGTGGACCGGCGCGGGCGCCACCACGCTCGCTTATCGCGGCGTCGCCGAAGAAATGCGGCGCTACGAGCCCGCCCGCTGGCAGCAGGCCGCCAAAGAGCGCAAGGACGTGGCCGCTATGAACAGCGCCAGCGTAGAGCCGCCCAAACAGACTTTCGACGATAACCTGTTCGTCCTCGACGATGGCGCGCGCAAGGTGGAGTTCCATTTCTTCGGCTGGGCGCACACCCGCGGCGACGGCTTTGTCTACCTGCCCAAGGAACAGATCCTTTGCACGGGCGACGCGGTCGCCAACGGACCCTACAATTACACCGGCGACGGCAACATCGGCAACTGGCCGGACGTCATCCACGCGGCGCAAAAGCTGAAGGTGAAAACCGTGCTGCCCGGCCACGGCGTGCCCGGCGGTCCCGAATTGCTGGCGGGACAGGCCCTGTTCATGGTGGAACTTCGCAAAGCCGTAAAGTCAGCCGTCGACCAAGGCGCCAAGCCTGCGGATTTGGCCAAGCTCCAACTCCCGGACAGCGTCAAGAATTGGGTCGGCGATGGCCTCGCCGCGCAGGCCAAGGACGCGTACGAGGAGATTACGCAGGGCAAGCCGCACGGAGAGATTCTGGGCGGGAAGTAGGCATCCGCGAGACGCTGCCTCTCAACTGCCTGATTTGACGGGCCCCCTACCCGTTCGCTATCCTGGGTCTTTCCTGATAGAGGCGCGGCGGCCATCAGTAGCCGGACGGGCAATTCCGAGAGCTTCGGAAGTCCGGCCAAAGGGGCCGATTGCAGTTCCGCCGAAACCGGCGCGGATGGCTCATTGCCGCGGCGGTTGGGGGGTAAGGCCAACACCTGCCCACTGTCACCCGATCCTAAACATGCGGGTGGAGCGCTATCGGAAGCGAAGACGTGCCGGATCTTTCCGCGTCTTTTCTTCTGCCTTCGTCTCCCACCCGCGCGCAGGCAATATGGAGCTTTTCGAGCTAACGCGGGCGCTGATCGATACCGAATCCATTACCGGGAATGAGGAGCGTGTCGGCATTCAACTGCTGGACTACGTCTCCACGCTAGCCGTGCGCTATGGCGGTCGCGCCGAGCGCTCCGAAGTGGACGGGCGCCGCGCGAATATCTTCGCCTGCTGGGGTGGGCAGCCCACCGTCACACTCTCCACCCACCTCGATACGGTGCCCCCGTTTATCCCCTCCCGCGAGGATGACGATTTCATCTGGGGTCGCGGCGCCTGCGATACCAAGGGCATCATTGCCGCCATGCTGAAGGCCGCCGAAGGGCTGCTCGAAAGCGGCGTGCGGGATTTCGGACTGCTCTTCGTGGTCGGCGAGGAGCGCAACAGCGCGGGCGCGTATTACGCGGCGGCCCGGCCCCAGGGCGCGCGCTACTTGATCAACGGCGAGCCTACCGAAAACAAATTGGCGCTAGGCTCGAAAGGCGCGTTACGCTACGAAATCGCAGCCACCGGCAGGATGGCGCACTCGGCCTATCCGGAGCTGGGCGAATCCGCCATCGACAAACTGCTCGATGCGCTCGCCCGCATCCGCGCCATTCCGCTGCCGGTCGATGACCTGCTGGGCGCCAGCACATTAAACATCGGGACCATCGCCGGCGGGCGTGCGCCGAACGTCATCGCCGATCAGGCTAGCGCCGAAATCTTCGTGCGGCTGGTGGGAGACTCGACCGCTACGAAGGGCGCCATCGCCGCGGCCGTCGCCGGTAAAGCCGAGGCCCGCGAAATGATCGAGATTCCCGCGCTGCGGCTGGGCTCACTGCCCGGAATCGAAACCACGGTGGTCGCCTTCACCACGGACATCCCGGCATTCGGCGAGGCCTGGGGGATTCCGTATCTGATCGGGCCGGGCTCCATCCACGTAGCCCACACGCTGGACGAACGCATCCCCAAACGCCAATTGATAGATGCGGTCGGAATCTACCAGAGTATGGTCAGGCAACTGCTTACGAAAGGAGGGCGGCCTTAAGCTCAGCCGCCTCACAGTTTATGCAAACCAGAATCGAAGTCGGCATCCTCGGCGCCACCGGCATGGTGGGCCAGCATTTCGTCAAATTCCTGCAGAACCATCCCTGGTTCGATTTGAAGTGGCTCGGCGCCAGCGACCGCTCCGCCGGCAAGCGTTACCAGGAGGCCACCGCCTGGCGCCTCGGCGGAGCCATGCCCGATACGGTTCCCGGCCTGGTCGTCGAAGAATGCAAGCCCGGCAACGCCCCACGCCTGCTCTTCTCCGCGATGGACGCCTCCGTCGCCACGGAAATCGAGCGCGCTTTCGCGCAAGCCGGCCACGTGGTAGTCTCCAACTCCAAGAACCACCGCATGGATGCGGATGTTCCGCTCCTGGTTCCCGAAGTCAATCCGGACCACCTCCGGATCATTCCTATCCAGCAGCGCAACCGAAGCTGGAAAGGCCAAATTGCCACCAATCCCAATTGCTCCACCGTGGTCCTCACCATGGCGCTCGGCCCGTTGAAGCCGTTTGGCATCACCTGTGTCATCGCCACCACAATGCAGGCGATTTCCGGCGCCGGCTATCCGGGCGTGCCGTCCATGGATATTACCGCCAACGTCATTCCCTATATCGGCGGAGAAGAGGAGAAGATGCAGCAGGAAACCCAGAAAATCCTGGGCCACTTCCGCGGCGATCGTATCGAACCGTTGGACGCCAAGGTCAGCGCACACTGCAATCGCGTACCCGTGGTGGACGGCCACACCGTGACGGTTTCGGTGGAATTCTCATCGAAGCCCACCGCCGCCGATCTGCGCCACGCTTTCGATCGTTTCAGCAGTGTGCCGCAGGAGCGCCACCTTCCCAGTGCGCCGCCGCGCCCGGTTATTTACATGGACGAAAACGACCGCCCCCAGCCCCGCCGCGATGCCGAGCGGGAAAACGGAATGGCGGCATTCATCGGCCGTCTTCGCCCTTGCCCCGTGCTGGATTACAAGTTCGTCGCCCTCGGCCACAACACCGTGCGTGGCGCAGCCGGTGCGGCCGTGCTCAACGCCGAGCTGATGCATTCGGAAGGAATGCTCGACTGATGATCGTGATGAAATTCGGCGGCACGTCGGTGGAATCGGCGGCCGCCATCGAGCGTGTCGCCGCCATCGTGAAAGCCCGCGCCAACCGGCATCCCGTCGTGGTCGTTTCGGCCATGGGCAAGACCACGAACAAGCTGCTGGCTATTGCGGCGGCCGCGATTGAAGGCGCGCGCGAGGAATACATTCGCCAGATCCACGATCTGCGCGACTTCCATTCGCGCGAGGCGCGCCGGGTGGTCCCTCTGGCCGATCGCGCCGAACTGGACCGCCTCCTCGACGAGCACTTCCAGGAGCTCACCGAACTGGTGAAAGGGCTGGCCGTGCTGGGCGAACTGACGCCGCGCTCCATAGACGCCATCTCCAGCTACGGGGAACGGCTCTCCAGCTACATCGTATCGCTGGCGTTCCGCCATTTCGGAATGGACACGGCGCACCTGGATTCCCGCCAGGTGATCGTCACCGACCGCCGCCACACGCAGGCCGCGCCGCTCTACGCGGAGACTTACGCGCGCCTCGCCGCGGTGGTGCCCGCGCTCGCGGGCCATGACGCGGACCATAAAATCGTCGTCATGGGAGGGTTCATCGCGGCTACGGAAGATGGCGTCACGACCACGCTGGGCCGCGGTGGGTCGGATTTCACGGCCTCCATCGTAGGTGCCGGCATCGGCGCCGAAGAGATCCAGATCTGGACCGATGTGGACGGCATGCTCACGGCCGATCCCACCATTCTGCCCGGGGGCCACCGCGTAAAGACCATCTCGTTCGCGGAGGCCGCCGAGTTAGCCTATTTCGGCGCGAAAGTCCTGCATCCGGCGACCGTGGTGCCGGCCGTCGAGAAGAACATCCCCGTGCTGATTCTGAACTCGCGGCGCCCGGAGGTCTCGGGGACGCGCATTGTGGCCGAAGCCGTGCCGTGCGCCAACGTGGTGAAGTCCATCGCCTGCAAGCGCAAGATCACGCTGGTTAACATACACTCGACGCGCATGCTGATGGCGCACGGATTTCTGCGCCGCATCTTCGAAGTCTTCGACCGCCACGAAACGGCCGTCGATATGGTTTCCACGTCTGAAGTGAGCGTTTCGCTGACCATTGACAGCACCGCGCGGCTGGACCCCATCTGCAAAGAGCTGAGCCAGTTTTCCGAGGTGTCCATCGAAGACGGGCAAGCCATCGTGTGCCTGGTGGGGGATAATATACGCTACACGCCGGGCGTGGCCATGCGGGTTTTTGGGGCGCTCGACGCCATCAATATTCGCATGATCTCGCAAGGTGCGTCGCTGCTGAACCTGAGTTTCGTGGTGGCCGAAAAAGATCTGCACGCGGCAGTGAAAGCGCTGCACACCGAGTTCTTTGCCGAACTCGATACGGAGGTCTTCGATGCCGCCTGAACACCGTCTCGCCATCGTGGGCTACGGCAAGATGGGCCGGCTCATCGAACAGTTCGCCCCGGAATATGGTTTCGCGGTGGCGCTGAAGCTCGACGAATTCAACAACACCGCGTTCGAAGGCGTGACGGCTGCCAACTTCGCCGGGATTGACGTGGCTGTCGATTTTTCCATCCCAGGAGCCGTTGCGGAAAACGTGGAGCGCATCGCCGCGCTGGGCGTGAACCTGGTGGTCGGCACCACCGGCTGGCTGAGCCAGTTGGAACGCGTGCAGGCTGCCGTCGAGCGGCACCACATCGGCCTGGTCTGGAGTCCCAACTATTCGATCGGGGTAAACGCCTTCTTTCGCCTGGTATCGGAAGCCGCGCGGCTGCTCGCGAATGAGCCGTCGTACGGTGCATGGGCCTGGGAAATTCACCACGCGACGAAGAAAGACGCTCCGTCCGGTACACTGTTGAAGTTGGTAGAAGATATGAAGACGGCCGGCTTCAAGGGGCCCATCGACGTCAGTGCCAGCCGCGCGGGCGCGCACCCCGGCACGCACGAAATCGGTTTCGATTCGGCGGCCGATACGATCACGCTGCGGCACACCGCGCGCAGCCGCGAGGGTTTCGCCAGAGGCGCGCTCAAAGCCGCGCAATGGCTGATCGGCCAGAAAGGTTTCCACGAATTCAGCGAGGTCCTCTTCCGATGAGCACGCATCACACTTCACCCAACGCCGGTCACCGTTTTACGGGATGCGGAACGGCCCTAGTGACCCCTTTCCACGCCGATCTGTCGCTGGATGAGGTATCTCTTCGGCGCCTGGTCCGCCGCCAGATACCAGCCGGTATCGACTTTCTGGTGCCTTGCGGCACGACCGGCGAAAGTCCCACCCTGACGCGCGCGGAGCACTTACGAGTCATCGAAATCACCATCGAAGAGGCCCAGGGCCGCGTACCGGTGCTGGGCGGCGCGGGAGGCTATAACACGCGCGAGGTGATCGAGCTGGCGCGCGAGTTGGAACGGCTGGGCGTGGCAGGCATCCTCTCCGTCACGCCCTATTACAACAAGCCCACGCAGGAAGGTCTTTACCAGCACTACAAGGCCATCGCCGAGGCTGTGCCGCAGCCCATTATCGTCTATAGCGTGCAAGGGCGCACCGGCGTCAACGTGGAACCCGCCACGCTGGCGCGCCTGGCGGCCATCCCCAATATTGTCGGCGTGAAAGAAGCGTCGGGCAACATCTCGCAGATGGCAAGCGTCATTCAGCAGGTGCCGCCGGAATTCACCGTGCTTTCGGGTGACGACGCCATTACCTTACCCCTGATCGCGCTGGGCGGCCGCGGCCTGATTTCCGTGGCCTCCAACGAGATTCCCGGCGGGATGTCGCAACTCGTGCACCACTGCCTGGCCGGCGATTTCATGGCGGCGCGCGCCCTGCAGCGCAAATACCTGCCCCTGATGGAGATCAACTTCGTGGAGTCGAATCCGATTCCGGTGAAGGCCGCCATGGCGCTCATGGGCCTCCTCGAACCGTTTTACCGCTTGCCCATGGTGCCGCCCCAACCGGAGAGCCTCGCCAAAATCAAGAGGGTGCTGGAGTCCCTGGGCCTGTTAGGGAGAGTCACCGTTGCGGAATGAAATCGAAAAGCTTTTCGACCAAAAGCCGGGCGCTTACACGGACGAGGATTTCCGCCTCTTCTACGAATTCAAGGACGCGCTGAACCAGGGCCGCATCCGGGCCGCCGAGCCCGATCGATCGGCGCCCAGCGGATGGCGCGTGAACGGATGGGTCAAAAAGGGCATCCTGGCGGGTTTTCGCATGGGGGGCATAGTGGATATGTCGGTCGACGCCACGCGCCAGCCGTTCCTGGATAAATCGACTTACCCCGTGAAGCGCTTCACCCCGACGGATGGCGTGCGCATCGTGCCCGGTGGATCGAGCATTCGCGATGGCGTGTATATCGGCAAAGGCGTGACGTGCATGCCGCCCATGTACATCAATGTGGGCGCGTACGTGGATGACGGCACCATGGTCGATTCGCATGCCCTGGTGGGAAGCTGCGCGCAGATTGGGAAGAACTGCCACATCTCGGCCGCCTCGCAAATCGGCGGGGTGCTCGAGCCGGTGGGAGCGTTGCCGGTCATTGTCGAAGACGAAGTGCTGGTGGGCGGCAACTGCGGCGTGTACGAAGGCGTGGTGGTCAGGAGGCGCGCCGTGCTCGGTACGGGAACTATCCTCAATCGATCTACGCCGGTCTACGACCTGGTACGCGGCGTCGTCCATAAAGCCAGCGACGAGGAACCGCTCATGATCCCCGAAGAGGCCGTGCTGGTAGCCGGCGCGCGCGCCATCACCGCCGGCCCCGGAAGAGACTGGGGCATCTCCGTATATACGCCGGTCATCGTCAAATACCGCGACACCAAAACCGATACCAAAATCCAACTGGAAGACCTGCTTAGATAAGTGGCTGCGGCTCGTGAACTTTTGGCGGCGCCACCAGGGGCTTCTCGATGGTAACTTCGAGGACGTTTATACCGCTCAAATGACATCACGCACAAGTCCATCTGTGGTCTCATAGTTCTTATGCCCTTTTCGCTCGATTCCAAAGTAGCCCTCGTCACGGGCTCGGGCCGCGGCATCGGCCGGGCCATCGCCGAGAAACTTTCGGCCGCGGGGGCCGCGGTGATGATCAACGACCTGGACCCGTCGCCTGCCGCGGAGACCGAGGCGGCCATCAGGCAATCCGGCCGGGCGGCCGCGCATCTCGCAGGTGACGTCACGGCTCCGGATTTCCCGCAGAAACTGGTAGACGCCACGATCGCCACGTTCGGCGGCCTGGACATCATCGTCAATAACGCAGGCTATACCTGGGACAACGTCATCCAGAAGACCACCGACGAGCAGTACCTGGCCATGCTCGGCATCCACCTGGTGGCGCCCTTCCGCCTGCTGCGGGCCGCGTCCACGTACATCCGTGAAGCGGCGAAGCGGGAAGCCGCCGAAGGCCGCCGCGTGATGCGTAAGGTCGTGAACATCACATCCATCGCCGGCACGGACGGAAATGCCGGACAAGCCGGATATTCATCGGGCAAAGCCGGCATCATCGGTCTCACCAAGACCATGGCCAAGGAGTGGGGCCGCTACAACGTGAACGTCAACGCGGTGGGGTTCGGCATGATCGAAACGCGCCTCACGCAGCCGCTCACGCAAGCGGGGGCGACCATCGACGTGCAGGGCCGGCAGATCCCGGTCGGGGTGCAGCCTAAGATGCTCGATGCGCTCAAGAGCGTTTGTCCCCTGGGGCGAGCGGGCACTCCCGAAGAAGCCGCGGGCGCCGTGCTGTTCTTCTGCTCGCCGCTTTCCGATTACGTGACCGCCGAAGTGTTGATTTGCGGCGGTGGAATGCACTTCTGATGTACCGCTTATTGGTCGCGGACGACGACGTCCAGCAACTCGGGATTCGCAAGCTACTGCTCGAAGCGGCCGGTCACGTAGTGGCCGTAGCCGAGGATGTGCCGGCAGCCCAGCTGCTGCTGGCGGAAATGCGGCCGGACGTGCTGGTGATGGACTTGTGCCTGCCCAGACTCAAGGATGGGCTAAGCCTGATCCGCGCGGTGAATGAGCAACACTTCGCAGTCAAGGTCATCGTACTTTCCGGCTGGACGGAAGAAATCTGCGATCTGCCCGAAGAGAAGCTGGTGGCGTGCGTGCTGGGTAAGCCGATCCGCAATGAACAACTGCTCGAAGCGATCAGTGTGGCAGTTTGCGCGCGCGCTCGTAGTCTTCCGTAAGCTGCTTCGTAATTTTATCCGCTACGTCCGCACTGGCGCCGCGAAACTTGCCGCCCAGGCTTTCCTGTGTGGTGGACCAGATCACGTCGCCGTCCTTGCTTACAAGCCGCACCGCCGCGTTCGCTTCGTGGCGGCGCTCCACCGAGTGGCTGGACTCACTCTCTCCCGCACCGAGGCCGATGCCCCGGCCGTTCCGCTCATAGCTGCGCGTGCCGCCTTTTAAGGCGGTGTCCTCGTCGGTCTGGCTGGTGTTCAGGCTGCTGTGCACGCTCAGATTGTCGCTCGACGAATGCTGCTCGTTGAATACCAAGTCTTCGCCGGAGCCGCGCAGGATGGCATCGGCCTTCTCCTGGTTCTCCGTGATGACAAAAAGCTTCGAGCCTTGTAGGCCATTGATGATCATGTCGCGCATCTGCGCGGCGGTTTCTCCGCCCGAGAAGCGGTCCACGTACACGCGCCGCAGGGCCAGCAGTTGGTGCAGGTTGTCCTTATCGTTGTCCTTATCCATGGGAGAGGGCTGCGCGGTGGGTGCGGGCGGCGCAGGCGGAGGGACGGGATCGGAGGGCAGCAAAAGCAGCACACCCAGCACGCATGCAAGCGGCAGCATGCTCAACCCCTTCCCTTGCGCGCTTCATCGTCGGTGTATTCCACGCGGCGGCCAGTCTTGGCTTCGAGTTCGGCCAAGACCGTGCGCACGTCGCCCTTGCTCACCTGCATGACGAGGGCCTGCTGGCGGCCTTTGGCGTCGACATAGCCCACGGTCACGAAGTGCTTGCGCGATTTGCTGAGCAGAAAGAGCGGCGAAATCAGGATGGCTTCGGCGTAGCGCCGGCCGACGTGTTGGCCGTACTCCAGGGTATTCACCTTGTCGTATGGGACATGCAGGGTCAGCCATCGCGTGACGAAAAGCATCTCCTGGTCGCCGGTCATATCCACGCGCACGTCGCACTTGGTGGGGAAATCGGGAACGGTAGTGCCGGTCAGGTAGGCGCGGGCGCCGCCGGATTGGGCTGCCGGCAGGCACCCGGCCGCCAAACAAAACGCTATAGGCATGAGCCAGGCCCATGCTCGCTTGGGCATCGAATGCATAGCCCATATAGTGGCGGCAAGCCGGCGTTTGTCTCAGGCTCTCGCGTGGCGCTCTATTTTTTCGATTTCCCGGCCAGCAGGCGGTCGATCTCGATGTTCAAGCCGTCGCCCTCAAAGATGTTCCGCGTGTCGAAGTCATAGCCGAAATCGTTGCGGATCATGCCTTCGCCATCGATCAGGAACAGGTGGGGCACGCTCACCTTCGGGTTTTGCGGTCCCGCTTTCAGATAAGAGGCCGACGCCTGTCCGCAATCGAAAAGGACCGGGCTGGAAACTTGATGCTCGGCCACAAAGCGGGCTACCGTGGAGGCCGTATCCGGAGGCAGGGCGAACGTCAGCACGGCAACCTTGTCGCCGTATTTGGCTTCCACTTTTTTCAGGAGTCCGGCCAACTGCTGGCAATGCGGGCAGGTGGTCTGGATGATGTCGATGATCACGATCTTGCCGCGCAAGTCCTGCAAATCGTGTTGTTGGCCGCGCAGATCCGGCAGCGAGAAACCCGGTGCGCGGCGGCCGGATAACTCTCCGGAAGCGAACAGCATTGCCGTGGAGGCCAGTAAGGCTAATAGGTAGCGCATCCCTTCAAACTTAACATTCATTGGCAGCCGCCGGCATTGGCAGCCGCCGGCTTGCGTCCGGAACCAGCTTAGGATAGGCTGGAGCCTGGTACTGCCGCTGAACGTCCGCTAAAAGTCGATTCACCGCGAGCCTTTTGAGGTAATACTCGGAGACTGCCCGCGGCGAATCGTTCCAACCTTTTGTCCCAAAACATAACCTCTGGAGGGGAATTGGAATGCAGGATTTCTGTGACTTAAGGACGCTGGGCGCCAGCGACGCCGTATTCGAAGCCTTTCAACCGCACGCTATGCGCGGCCTGGTATTGGGACGCGTATCGGTGGTTTATGGCGATCAATACAAGGTCTATACCGCACAAGGCGAGATGACCGCGGAAGCTATCGGGGCGCTGCTCTATCGCACGGAGCGGCCGGAATGGCCCGCGGTGGGCGATTGGGTCGCGGTACAAGCGATAGGACCGGACGAAGGCATGATCCACGCCGTACTTCCGCGGCGGACGATCTTCTCGCGACGCGCGGCCGGCGATCGCGAGCAGGCGCAGGTGATTGCCGCCAACATCGACCTGGCGCTGATCGTCTGCGGCCTGGATGGGGATTTCAACGTGCGGCGCATCGAGCGGTATTTGACCCTGGCGCACGCCAGCGGGGTGGAGGCGGCCATCGTCTTGAACAAAGCGGATGTGTGCGCGGATGTGGGCGCGCGCATGGACGAAGCGGCGCGGGTGGCGGGGGTCGCCCCAGTGGTGACGATCACGGCTCGAAGGGCCGAGGGCGTCGATCCGGTGCGGCGGTTGATGGGTCCAGGCGTGACCATTGCCTTGTTGGGCTCGTCCGGAGTCGGCAAGTCGACGTTGGTGAACCAACTGCTGGGCGCGGAGCGGCAGCTTGTGCGCGAGGTTCGGGAAAGCGACAGCCGGGGCCGGCATACCACCACATACAGGGAACTGCTGCCGCTGCCACAGGGCGGCGCGCTGATCGATACGCCGGGGATGCGGGAACTGCAGTTGTGGGCGGACCAGGGCAGCTTGGACTCGGCTTTCGCCGATATCGCCGAACTGGCCGCGGCGTGCCGTTTCCGGGATTGCAGCCATGTGGTGGAAGAGGGCTGCGCCGTGCAGGCGGCGATCGAGGCGGGCGAATTGGAGGGTAGCCGCTGGGAGAGCTACCGGAAGCTGCGCGCCGAAATCGCCTGGCACACGCGCCAGACCGATGTGCAGGCGGCGCAGGCGGTCAAGAAGAAATGGAAGGCGATACACAAGGCGATGCGGAAGGATTACAAGCGGAGCTGAAAGCACCGCGAAGCGGGACTTAAAGTCCCGCCGGCACGCTGAAGCGTGCGCCACGGGTGGCCCACTCAATTCTCTGTCGAGTGCAAGCCGCCGGCGCCGGCGCGGAACGCGATATTGGTGCGCACGGGATCGTCGTCGAGCGGCTGGCGGCAATTCCATAAGCAGGCGCCGCAGAAGACACACTTGTCGCGATCGAACAGGGGCACGCCGTCCGGGCCCGGCGTCAGAGCCTGTCCCGAGCAGATCTCGATGCACAATTTGGTAGCGCAGCGCTCGCAGAAATCGGGATAGAGGAAAGTGACGTGGTCGGCATAGCCGGCCGGCGCCTGCACCTTGCCGCCTACCAGCAACGCATCCTGCTGGGACATCAGCAACTGGCCATCGAAAGGGACCGCCGGCCAGCCGCAGCGATCCATCAAGGCATCGTGCATGGCGATGCCACTGCCATAGCATTGGTGGCGCACTTCGTCGATGCCGGCGGGAGTGAGCTTGCCGCGATAATATTCTTCCAGACCGGGGAGCAGTTGCGGCTCGCCCGCAATCGAGAAGCGGCCCTTGGTGGCGCCCGCCAGCGCCATGCCGATGAGTCCGGTCACGACGCCGCGATGGAAGCCGTCGCGCGCTTTTTCGGCGATGCTTCCCTCCCGCTCCACCCAACTGGCACGGCGGCGAGCGACGTAGGTTTCCTCCAGGTTGGCCTTGGTGAACGGCCGGCCCGCGGCGCGCAGTTCCTTGACGGCTTCGGCAAGCTGGATGCCGGTGGTCCAGGCTTCGTCCACGCCCGAACCGGTGAGGACGTTGGTGCTGCCGGAGCACTCGCCGATGCGCGCGTATCCATCGCCCGCCAGAAACGGCTCGCCGCGCTTACCGGCTTCCTGCAGGGACTTGGCGCCCCAGGAGCGCATCTTGCCGCCCTCGAGATAGCGCCACAGATACGGATGCAGCATGTAGTGCTGCAGATAGCGGTAGGACGTGCGCGCCGGATTGTGGAACCAGGACGGCACGAAAATTCCCACCGAAGCCACGTGGTTGGGATGCACGTAGAAGAAGCCGAAGATCTCCGGTTCAGGATAGCCGAAGGTGTGGAAAACGGTGCCCGGCTGCAGATCCACGCCGTCGGGCAGGTCCACGACCATCTTGACGCCTACGGCCCATTCGTGCTGATGGTGGCCGTCCGGCAAGCCGAATAACGAATCCAGTTGACGGCCCACTGCGCCGACCGGCCCATCCCCGACCACGGTGAGCGCGGCATGCAGGTCCATGCCCGGCATATAACCGGCATCGGGATGGCCCTGGCGATCGGTGCCCTGATCGAGCAGGCGCACGCCCACGACGCGCCCGTCTTCCACGAGCGCCTCGGAGACCGGCATGCCAGGCCAGATTTGCACGGTTCCGCCGCTCATGGCCTGCGCGCCGGTCCACTGCATGAACTGTCCGATCGACACCAGCAGTCCGCCCTCTTTGCGCAGGAATGGCGGCGTCCAAGGCAACTCGAAAGCGTGGTCGCGCGGGAGACGAAGCAGGCGCAGGAGGCGGTCCGCGGCGCGCAGCGTTTTCGAGCGGCGGCTGGGCGCGCGGCGGCCCGCTCCGAGAGGATCGAGGAGGTAGGCGATCTTCTCGTGCCGCACCGCCGCCGCCATGGGAATCTCGCCGGGATTGAGATCGGGAAAAGACTGACGAATGCCGCGCGCCCGAGTCACCGCGCCGGAGACGCCGAAGCCGATATCGTCGGCGCGCTCGTAGCAGATGACTTGCAAGTTGGGGTCGGCATCGCGCGCGAGAGTGGAGAGAAAGCCGCCCATGGCCGGCCCGAAGCCGACACACACGATATCCACAGCCATGGACTGGCGATCGTCGTTCATGGGAGCTTATGCCGGATAATCCAGCGCCTCGGGAATCATTACGTGTTGCAGCGCGTCCGCGGCGCGATCCTTGGCCAGATGCGAACCCGTGAGGCAGCCATCCATGCGCACGCGCAGGCGGTTGAACTGGTCGTATCCTTCGAAATGCGCACAGGGGCCGGCTTTGGCGGCATGCGAGCCATCGTTTTCGATGACGTCTGTGTAGCCGCGCGCCAGGCTGGCGATACCTGGGATCATCCCTTCCATGGCTTCGAGTTCTTCGCCGTGATAGCAGGAAGCGCAGCCTTCAGCGTCCCAAGCCGGGTGGCGATTGTAGCCGAATACCAGTTCGGCGCAGATGCGGCCCACTTCGCCGGCGGCGCGGGCGCTCTGCACGTGGCAGAGATCGGTGAAGAAGGCCAGCGTGCTGGGGGCGACCGCATCGCCGCCCTGGGCTTCAAGTTCGAGCACGTCGAGGATCTGGCAGCGGGAGGCCAATAGCCAACACAATGCGTCCGCTAGCGGGAATGTCACACCGTGGCGCGAGCTTTGATAGAGGCGGTCGCCTTCGGCGTCGGTGGCCTTTTGCAAATGATGGAGCGACCACAGCCACATCTGCATGGCGGTGGCCAGGGTGCAAGCGCCCGTGCCTGGATGCGTGGAAGCGATCTGACGCATCTCGGCGATCCAATTGCGGAACTGGGCGAGGAAGAGCTCGTCGGTCATGGTCAGCGTCAACTGGCGGCGCTGCACGGATTCGGGGCCTTCGTAGGTGGCTTCGAGTTGCGCGTCCATCCACTTGTGGCCCAGGAAGCCGGGACAATCTTCGGTGATGCCGTAGCCGCCCATCAGGCTGACGGCTTCGCGCATCATGTTGGCGCCATGACCCGTGTTCCAGAGCTTGCAGGCCGGGCAGAGGACGTTGGCAACGGAGTCGAGCAGGGCGAAGTGGACGAGCTCGCGCTCGCCGGGGGCCAGGGCGAGCTCGCGCTCGCCGGGGCTGGTGGCGGGTGGCTGGTGGCTGGGGTTGTGCTCTACACCGCCAGGATGGGCCAGGTAGGCGAGCGCTTGCTTCTGCAGTTTGCGCATGGCTCGCAAGGTGCTGGTGCCTCCGGCGACTCCTTCGGCGGCGAACTTCTGGTTTTTGATGCGTTCCAGGGGATCGAGCTCGTCGAAGAGGCGGGCGGCCGCGAACCCCAGCGACGCGCTGGCTTCACCGGTGGCCCAGATGTCGATCAGCCGGTGTAGGGTATCCTCTTTAAGCTGCAGGCCGAATTCGTAGCGCGGGGAGCCAGGCGAGGCGCTTTCTCCGCCGCGGAAGCGCCCGCGCTGATAGCGGATGATCGGCTCGATGGCGGAGAGCAGCTTGGCTGCGGTCATCACGCCGACGGTGACGCGGGTGCGGCGGAAAACGGCTTCGATGATCTCGCCATGGCTGTAGCGCGGGACGATGACGCCGTTCTTGATGGAGTAGCCGCCCACGATGCGGCCGGCGGGAACGCGCAGGCTAAAGATGGGATCGCTGGTCGAAGACAACTGGTGCACCAGCTTGCGCGTAGGTACGCCGCGGTCAAAAATGCCGGGGTCCGTTTCGTGCAGGATCACCATGCAAGTTTTGGCGATGCGGGCGTCATCGGTGTCCACGGCGGCGGTGACGAAATTGGCGAAGCCCATGTTGGTGATAAAGCGGCCGCGCTTTTCCACTTGCAGGATCGGCTCGGCGCCCTCCTCCCATTCGACGACGCGGACCTTTCCGGCGAGAATGCCGGTCTCGACGCCGACGTAGGGGATCGGCTCGGTGAGACAGAAGGCGCCGCGCCAGGGCTGGCGGTCCTCACCGGGCTGGGCGGGGGCGCAGAGGCGCAGGTATGCATCGCGCTGCGCGGGGGTGCCGCGCTCGTGGATCGGGGATAGTGCCAGACATCCAGCCAGGCTGCCGGTAGCGGCGCCGGCGTCCACCCAGGCCAGTTCAAAGGCGACCAGAGCCAGAGCCAGATTCTTGGGGCCCTCGACCAGGCCGCCCTGCTCGGGATCGAGGAAAACACCCGTGATACCGGAGGCATCGAAATGCTGAAGGAGGGTTTGCTTGGCGGGAGTCCAGGCGTGGGTATTGCGCGCTCCTTCGGCGACCAGCCGCGCCACCGGGCCGCGCGCCACCGCTCTGGTGGATTGCACCAACATTTGAAGATCGTACCGATGGGCGAAACGCCATTGGATCTGCCGGACATCGTCGCCGGGTAAGGCACGCAATGTTTCGGGTTTGGGCTCGACGGCTGTAGCCATGAGAACGTCCTTTCCGCTTGGGTTTCGAGTGCAATCGCGATGCCAGGGAGGAATTGGATGAAAATGGTGCAATTAAGGAGTTATTTATCTGAAAGGCGAAAACGATAGGGTGTATTCACCCGGATTGGGCGCGCTTACGCTGGCTAGCAGCGGGTTCTGGAGAACCCGCGCAGGCCTGGAGGCCCGCCCCACATCGGCTATTCGTAGCGCAAGGCCACCATCGGATCGACGCGGGTGGCGCGCCGCGCGGGGATGTAGCTGGCAAGTGACGCCGCGCCGATCATGACGGCAGCCACCAGGGCAAAGGTCAGCGGATCGAACGGACTGACACGGAAGAGCTGATTGCGCAGCAAGCCACTGGCGATCAGCGACACCACGAGTCCGATGGCCGCGCCGGCGGCGGCCAGACGCATGCCCTGGCCCAGCACCAGCCAGAGGACCTCTCCCGGTTGGGCGCCCAGCGCCATGCGGACGCCCAATTCCTGGGTGCGCTGGGTCACCGCATAGCCGATTACGCCATACAATCCGATGACGGCCATCAGCAGCGCCATGCCGGCGAAGACGCCTAGCACGGTGACCACAAAGCGACGCGGCGCGAGCGAAGCGTTCACCATTGCGGGCAGCAACGTGATGCGGGAGAGGGGTTGGGTGGGGTCCACTGTGCGGACAGCTTCGCGGATGCCGGCCGCCAGGCGAGCTGGGCCGGAAGGCGTGCGCGCCAGGAATGTCGCCATGGGCGGGGTGTCTTGATAGAGCGGGAAATAGTACCGGCCCTTCACATCTTCGCCGCCGAGATCCGCGTTCTTGATGTGCGCAACGACGCCGACAATGGTGGCCCACGCCGCCCTGCCGCGGCGGAGGTGCTTGCCAATGGGATCTTCGTTTGGCCAGTATTGGCGGGCGAGGATTTCATCGATGAGGGCGACGGGCGCGGTATCCTGCCGGTCCCCATTGGTAAACAGGCGCCCCTTGCGGAGAGAAATGCGCAGGGTTGCGAAGAAATCCGGGCTGACGTAGGAGACATCGCCGTGCGGGCCGGGATCGCCGGGGGGCGAGGGCCGACCTTCGATGGCGAACGACGCGGAACCACCGTCGCCGCTGAAAGGCACAGGCGTGCCCGCGGCCACTGCCGTGACGCCAGGCATGGCCGAGAGATTGCCGAGCACGGCGCGATAGAAAGCGGCGCGACTGGCGCGGCCGGCGTATTGAGCAGGAGGCAAGGAGAGGGAAGCGGTAATGACGCCGCCCGGTTGAAAGCCTGGATTGACGTCTTCGAGGGCCGCCAGGCTGCGTAGGAATAATCCCGCGCCGACCAGCAGCACCAAGGCCAGCGCCACTTCGCCGACCACCAGGGCGGAGCGGAGATGTTGGCGCCCCAAGCCTCCGGTATTGGCGCGGCCGCCTTCCTTCAATAGTTCGTAGCTGTCGAAGCGGGAGATCTGCCAGGCCGGAGCCACGCCAAAGAGGATGCCGGCCACCAATGCCGCGAGTACGGTGAAGCCCAAGACGGTGGCATCCATACTGACACCGACGGCTACCGGGAGACCATCCGGCGCCAGCGCCAGCAGCCCCTTCAGGCCGGCGAAGGCTACGCCCAGGCCGGCGAGGGCCGCTGCGAACGCCAATATCAAGCTCTCCGTCAGCGACTGCCGGATCAGGTCCCAACGGCCGGCGCCGAGCGCGGTCCGGACGGCGATCTCCCGGCTGCGCCCGGATGCGCGCGCCAGCATCAATCCGGCGATGTTGGAGCAGGCAATCAACAAAACGAAGCCAACCGCGCCCAACAACACCAGCATGGGCGTCTTGGTATCGCCGGCGATGAAGTCGGTGAAGGGCAGCAGAAACATGCCCCAGGCGGCGTCTTTGGCATAGGCTCCGTTCCCGGTTCCGCTGTTGCGCTCGCGGCTACTCAGGACCTCGACGAATGCGTTGGCGCGGGTAAATGAGAGCCCCGGCTTCAGGCGGGCCATGGCCCCATAGCTCTCGTTGAAGCGATTGCCTTCGGTATATGCGCTTTCCGGCAGGCCCAGCGGAGCCCAGAGATCGATGTCAACAGGCCAGCGAAACTCCGGACCCATTACGCCCACGATGCGATAGGGCAGCCGGTTCAGTTCGATGGTGCGGCCGACTGCGGTAGGATCCGCGCCGAAGAGCCGCTTCCAGGCGGCGTAGGACAACACGACTTCCCGATTGGCGTTGGGCCGATCCTCTTCGGGCCGGAACACACGCCCGAGTTTGGGTTTCGCGCCGAAGACGTCGAACCATCGCCAGGTGACAGCGGCGCCGCGCAGACGTTCGGGAACGGTCGAGCCGGTGTAGTTGAAGTCATCCTGATTGATCAGGGCGGCCGAATCGAATTGCTGAGTGCTGTGCAACATATCGGCGAAATCGGGGGCAGAGACGCCGATGTTGCGGAGAGCGAGCTTGTCGTAATGGACGCGCAGGGAAACGATGCGCTCGGGGTGGGCTACGCCGGCGGGGTTCAGCAGAACCTGGTTGACGACGCTGAAGATGGCGGTGTTGGCGCCGATGCCCAGGGCGAGGGTGGCGATCGCCACGGTGGTGTAAGCCGGGCTTTTCAGAAGCGTCCGGACGGCGTAACGGGAATCCTTCCAGAGTGCGGGCATACTGCTTAATACTCGCGCGGCGGCGTTTGGTTACCCGGCGCGGAGGGCGGCATGGGGGCAAATTCTCATTTTTGTGACCAACGAACCCAATAAGTCCTTTAGTTGCCGCAAATTCAAAAAACGACGAAGCCAAAATCATGGATAGACCGCGGAGGTTTCAAGGGCTGCGGAGAGGCGCTCCGGCGCCCGACATCAGGGTAGCACGGGTGGCACGGGAACACGCTCGATCGGCGGGCATGCGACCATTGTTTTCAGATAGTTACGCGGCAGGCCAACCTGCGAACCTGGCGTCGAGGCTACCAGAGGCGGGCGGCGATGAAACCGTACACTACCGGCAGGGTGAACAGGCTGCTATCGACGCGGTCCAGCCAGCCTCCGTGGCCGGGCAGGAGGGTGCCGCTATCCTTGACGCCAGCGCCTCGTTTCAGGGCCGATTCGCAGAGATCTCCGAACTGGCCCGCCACGTTGGCCGCGATGCTGAGGCCTACCGCCAGCAGCGGCGGCACGGTGGGGATCGCCCAGCGCAGGAAGAAGAAGCCGAACAGGAGAGAGGCGGCCAAGGATGCGGCGGCGCCTTCCCAGGACTTGCCGGGGCTCACAATGGGCGCCAGTTTGTGGCGGCCTAAGGAGCGGCCGACGTAATAGGCGCCGATATCTCCGATCCAGTTCAAGACCAGGGCGTACATCAGCCAATACCGGTTCCGCGCGGCGAGCAGCGGCGCAAAACGCCAGCAGCCAAAGACGTACACAACGCCCAGCAAGAGTAGCGCGGCGCGCAGGATAGCGGCGCGCAGGTCGCCGGAGCGCAATGCGAGGCAAAGGGAAATCAGGGCCAGGGCGATTAGAGTAAGCAGCGCGGGGCCGTCGCCGGGTAAGGCCAGAAGGAGCAATCCGGCGGCATAGCCAAGGGGGCCGAAGCTGCCGGGCTGATAGACGGCGGCGATGCCGGAGTATTCATAAAAGCACAACAGCGCCACCACGGCGGTGACGGCTAACACGGCCCAGGAAGGGGACCAAAGGACTACGTAGGCGACCAGTGGAGCCAAGACCAGCGCCGTGAGGACCCGCTTCATCTGGTGGGCAGGGCGATCATTTCTTCGGAATCGGCGGAGGCAGCGCCGTTGAGCGGCGCGGCGCTCAAACCACCATAGCGGCGATCGCGCTTCTGATATTCAAGAACGGCCGTGAGGAGGTGGGCGCGGCTGAAATCCGGCCACAAGGTGTCGGTCACGTAAAGCTCGGCATAGGCGATCTGCCAAAGGAGGAAGTTGCTGAGGCGCATTTCGCCGGAAGTGCGAATGAGCAGGTCGGGATGCGGGGACAAGGCGGTATAGAGGTGCGCGGAGATGAGGTCCTCGTCCACGCGAAGCGAGGACAGGCGCCCTTCGGCGCGAGCGCGGTCGATGATGGAGTTGACGGCGTCGACGATTTCGGTGCGGCCGCCGTAATTGATGGCCAGGTTGACGAGCAGGCCGCGGTTGGCGGCAGTGGCGTCAACCACGGCGTCCAGTTCGCGACGCACATCGGGAGGTAAGGCGTCCAATCGGCCGATGGCCTGGAGGCGGATATCGTTCTTTTGGAGCTCGGGCAGTTCTTTACGCAGGTAGAAGCGCAGGAGGCGCCAGAGGGTTTCGACCTCGGCGCGGGGACGCTTCCAATTCTCGACCGAAAAAGCGTAAAGGGTGAGGACTCGGATTCCCAGGCGGGCACAGGTCTCGACCGTGCTGCGCACCGGCCCGACGCCGGCTTTGTGGCCGGCTACGCGCGGCAGGCGGCGGCGGGCGGCCCAGCGCCCGTTGCCATCCATGATGATGGCAATATGGGCCGGCAGTCTGTCCGGATCTAGCGCTCTGGCGATTTCCCAATCCCTGTCGCCGGGGCGGAGGGATTCCAGTAAGGCCTTCATGCGATAAACTTCATATTACAACAGAGTACAGGTTTATCCGCATGGGCTTTTCTTGGGAGGAGAGGTTGGCGACGTTGGGCCGGAAGAAAAGCATATCGGCCGCCGATGAACGCCGAGTGCGCCGATAAAACAGGGAAAGCGGCCAAGGCGGAGAAAGGTGGGGTGAGGCGGGGACGTTAGCTTCCACTGGATCTTCATCTCGCGGGCTAAAGCATGAATGTTTTGGCAGGTCTTCATCCGTTCGACGGCCTGCCGTTTGAACTCCACCGTGTGCCGACGCCACTTTACCATCTTCGCCATTGTGCCTCCACTCGCTGCAAAGTGCGTCTTTTCGGCGTGTCTCAATTTTTGGGTTCACTCCATAAGACAGGAAAATCGGCCAAGACGGAGAAAGATGGGGTGAGGCGGGACCTGGGCCGGAGGGAGCGCCCTTAAGACAGGAAAAGCCGGCAGGTGGATGGCCTGCCGGCAAGAGGGACCAAGAGGTACTAAAGTTTCCCGCTTCCGCGCGGGGAGTTGGTAATCCCGTTCACGTCAAAGGGCCGCGCTACTGCAAGTTGATTGCAACTGGGTTGGATACGTCGCTCACTTTATTCACCGTATCTTGCGTGGTCAGGACCAGATTGACCTGGCCGGCGCCACGGAAGTTGTTCGGGATCAGCACGTTCACCTGATCCAATCCGGTATCGGTGCCCTGCAGGCCGGCATACTGAACCGGCACGCTGGTTCCGCCAAGGGTTGCCGTAATGTTCGCTAGCGCCGCGAGATGGCGGATACCGGTGCCGTAGAAGGCGATGACAACGGTATCATTGACGCCCCAAGTCAATGGGGCCTCGCAGGGTTCGGCGGTGCAGTTGGCGACGAAGGTATACTGCCAGAATTGGCCATCGGCCGTCTGATTCGGCCAGCCGGTACAGGTTCCCGCGCAGACCGCGACAGCAGCAGCCGTACCTTGGCCATTGGCAAAGTAAGTGTATAAGCCGGGCGAGACGGGAGCTACCTCGACGATACCGGTAGTAATGGTCCCGTCACCGCTGGTGATGGTCAGGGTGGCAGGCCCACTGGCGGCGGCGGACGGCACCAGGTAGTTGATCTGGGTCGCCTGGACTGAGTACAGAGGCACGGGATAACTGGTGTTGGTACTGTCTACGAGGGTGGCCGTAGTATTGCCGAGAGTGGTGGGCCAGGTCGATGAGAGAGCCACTTGGTTAGCTAAGTTGACTCCAAAAGTGCTCGCAATCATATCGGGAGCCACGACGCTGTCCGGCAAGCACGGATTATACGCCGTGCCGCAACTTGGGTTAAAAACAGTGGGGAGGGTCGCGTAACTGGCGTTGGAGATGGTAGTGGCCATCTTGACCCCGTATTGGGCCGCGTCCTGCAGGTAGGTTTGCCCGGTGGTGGTCAACTGACCCGTCTGGATGGCCTTAGAGGCTTGCTGGAGATAACTCGCATTGGTGGCTTCGTCCGAAGGCGTGGGTGTATTGACGTACAGGAAAAACGCTTCCGTAGTGAACGGTGTCACCGCTTGCATGCCTTCAGCCGAGGCAAATTGGATGATTCCCGTCAGCCAATCCTGATCCAGGCGTTCGAAGACGGTATCCACCGAACCGATGACGGCATAAGCTTCCTGTCCCGCCGGGTTGGCCTGAATCCCCGTGGGTAAGGTACTGGGCAGATAAGTAGGGGCCCAAGTCTCCTCCATATATATACCTTTTTTATTGGTTTGGGCAATTTGTACCCAAGCTTCGACAGTGGCGAAATCTACGGAGTAGAGATCTACCGTCAGAAAGTCCAGGCAGCCGGAACTCAGGTTGTTGGCGTTGCAGGTGGGGAGAGCGGCGAAAGCGGAGAAATAATCACTTTCGTTGCATCCGACGCAGTCGCCCGCGCCCACGTTGGTATGCGGCGAGGCCTGTTTGATCAGAGGCTCCACGGCCTGAATGAAACTGACCCACTGGGCGGGAGTGATGGCGATTCCCATGCGCGCCGCCATAGTCGTGGGCTCGTGCACGATTACGAAGTTATCAGGCTTATAGCGGGCGGCGAGCGCAGGATAGGTCTGCATCGCTACGTTGAGAAAATCCTGGAAGGTGTTGACAGGAAACTCGCCGTTGTCGTATTCGGGGTTGATCGCCAGTTGGAGGCCCAATTCGCGGATGTGCCAGACCAGGATGTCAAGGTTAGCCTCCGCCGCCGGAATGTTGATGGTAGAGACGGCCGGGTTGAATTCAATCCGCTGGACTCCTACGGCCTTCAATCCGTCCGCGTAATCGACCAGCACGGTGGGGGGATAATTCGCGACATTGCTGCCGTGCGCCGCAACCTCCTGGCCGCCAATGATAATGGGTTGAGTTGGTTTCAAGTTGGCGGTTACCGCTGTAACGGCGGCTTCCACTTTCGTAATGAACGCTGAACAAGCCGAGTCACAGTTGGTTTGGGCAGCTACAGGTTGGACGGCCGCAGCCGCCGCCAGCAGGACTATAAGCATCGTCAGAAACGCTCGTGAACGTGATTTGTTGGACATAATTGGGTGCTCCTTAGTTTCTTTGCGGTCTCTCAATTTACCTGAACACTAATTCAGGAAAATGCACTCGCTTGAGTGAGTTGCGAATCGCATTTGATTTCGCATTTCGTTTCTGCGTCTAAGCAGATTGGGCACCATTGCGAAAAACATACCGGAAAGGTACCGCTTGGAGGAGGAGTAGGGGATATACCGGCAATTGTTGCCGGTTTTGTAGTGCACTATCTGCGCATTCGCCGCAGCGGGACTTAAAACTCCCGCCGGCACGCTAGAGCGCGCGCCACGGGCTCAAAGGAAGTTATTAGCTGCCGGAGTTGTCGCTGTCGCGCCGTTTCAGCGTGGGGCGGTCGTCCTGATCGGCGGGCTGCTTATTGTTATCGTCGACCGGGCCGGTGCCGCTGCCGGGAGTGCGCTTCAAGGTTGGGCGATTCGGGTCGTCCTTGCCTTTTTCCAGCTTCTTGTGGTTGTGCAGGGAGTAGAGGCGCGCCTTCACATCGTTGAACTCCGAAGTGTTGACAACGTACTCGGGCTTAGCCACGAGGATCTGCTGAATCTCGTTTTGGGAGGCCGTAATGCGGTCGTCCGTCATGGGGTGGGTGGAAAATACTTTGGCGACGGTACCGGGCTTGCGCTTCTCCATGGTTTGGACCTTTTCAAAGAAGTCCACGAAGGAGGTTGGATCGTAGCCGGCCTTGTACATATACTGCAGGCCGAGATAATCGGCTTCGCGCTCCATTTTGCGGGTGAAGACCAGGAATCCCATCGGTATGGCCATGTTGGCGCCCTGCATAGCCGCGTAACCGCCCATGGTATAAGGCACCGCGAGCGAAGCGGCGATCATGGCGATCTGGGCGAGCTCACCGCGGGTAGCCTGGCGCGTCCCGTGGCGGGCGGCGACATGCGCGATCTCGTGGGCCATCACGCCGGCCAGTTCGGATTCGCTATCCGCCTTCAGGATCAGGCCCGAGTTGACGAAGAAAAATCCGCCGGGCAGGGCGAAAGCGTTTACCTCTTCGGAATCGATCACCTTGATGGTGAAGGGCACCTTCGCGTCGGAATTGCGGACCAGGTTCTGGCCGATCCGATTCACGTACTCGGCGACGATGGGGTCATTGATGATCTTGGCCTGGCGCTCGACTTCCTGGGCCAGGCGCTTGCCGAGCGCGATTTCTTTTTCCAACGACCAGAAGTTGACGCCTTTGCCAACGTCCCGATTGCCGATTTCGTCGGGATCTTTTTCGCTCTTGCTTTGCGCGAAGGAACGGTTTGGCAGAGATGCAAACGCCGCCAGGAAGGCCACGGGTACCACTAAGAAGCGCTTCATGTTGGAAAAACTCCTGTTACTTTACTATACGCCCAAACGGGTGCGCCTACACCCCTGAGTCTTATACGCACGCGAGGGATGCGGGGTTACTCTATCCAATCGCGCCGTTTAACGGTGGGGCCGCCGGGGGAGCCCGCATCGGAGGGGTCGGCCGCGCCCGGATCGCCGCTGCCGGGCGAGCGGCGCAGGACGGGGACCTTGGGATCTTTCTCCACGGCGCGCTGTTTGCGCTGGTTTTCGATGGACAGCAGACGCCCCCGGACCGCGGTGTATTCCGAAGTATTCACTACGTATTCCGCCTTCTGGGGCAGGATCTTCTGGATCTCCGCCTGGGTCTTCTTCAGGCGATCTTCGTTCATGGGATGAGTGGAGAAAACTTTGGCGATGGCACCGGGCCTGGTCTTTTGGAGCGACATCATCTTTTCGAACATGTCGATGGCAGCCGTCGGGTCGTAACCGGCGGCATAAAGGTACTGCAGGCCCAGATAATCCGCTTCGGCCTCATAGCCGCGGGAAAACGAAAGGAAAGTCATGGGAATGGCGGCACTGGCGGCTTCCCGGATGGCATAACCGCCCCAGCCTCCCAGGAAAATGAGGGGCAATGAGGCGATGTTGGCGACTTGCGCGCGACAGGCCTGGCGGGTCATATGGCGGGCGGCGACGTGGGCGATCTCGTGGGCCATGGCGCTGGCCATCTCGGCTTCGGTTTCGGCGGCGGTGAGCAGCCCGGTGTTCACGAAGACAAATCCACCGGGCAGCGCGAAGGCATTGAGGGTGGGATCATCAATCACCTGAAAGGTGAAAGGCACCTTGGCGTCGGAGTTGCGGGCCAGGTTCTGCCCGATACGGTTGACATATTCGGATACGATGGGGTCGTCGATCAGCTTGGCCTGGCGCTGGACCTCGCCGGCCAGTTGCTTCCCCATGGCGATTTCTTTTTCGATGGAATAGCAATTGAAACCACTGACATCGCGGTTGCCGATCTGGTCGGGGTCGTCCTTTTTTGCTTTATTATCATCAGCTAACGCAGGGGCCAGCGATGAGATCAAGAGCAGCATGCCGGCCGGGACCAGCCGCATGGCACCCTCCTTTCAGGGCACATAACGTATATTCATGATAATGGGTTTTGAAACGATTGCCAAATCGCAGGAACAACCGTGGGTACGGTACGCCGACGAGTTTCCCGTCCGGGAGCGGCTCGTCTATCTGAATCATGCGGCCGTGTCGCCGTTGTGCCGGCCCGCGGCGGAAGCCATGCGGTGGATGGCGGCGGACGCCATGGACTACGGCAGCCTGCATTACGGGCAGTGGCTGGAGACGTATGAAGGGCTGCGAGCCGCGGCGGCGCGCTTGATCGGGGCGGACCGCGGGGAGATTGCGCTGGTCAAGAATACGTCGGAAGGCATCTCCACGATCGCCGTGGGTCTCGATTGGCGATCCGGCGACAAGGTGGTGGCCTTTCGGGAAGAGTTTCCCTCCAACTACTATCCCTGGAAAAGGCTGGAAGAGAGCGGCGTACGCGTAGAGTGGCTCTCGTACCTCGATCCGCTCGATCGTATCGACGAGGCATGCCGGGGAGCGCGGCTGCTGGCGATCAGCTTCGTCCAGTATTTGAGCGGGTATCGCGCGGATCTGGAGGCGATCGGCGAAATCTGCCATCGCCACGGGTGCGCTTTTTTGGTGGATGCCATTCAGGGGCTGGGCGCGTTCCCGGTGGACGTGCGGCGGGCGCATATCGACGCGCTGGCGGCCGACGGGCACAAGTGGCTGCTGGGCCCGGAGGGCTGCGGGATTCTGTTTGTGTCGCAAGAATTTCAGGAATCCGTCAAACCCTCGGAATTCGGCTGGACTAATGTGGCAGGCTATGCGGATTATTCTTCGCGCGATATGACGCTCAGGCGGGACGCCGGGCGCTACGAATGCGGCACGTTGAACACGATCGGATGCTATGGGTTGCGGGCATCCATCGAGCTGCTGCTGGACGTTGGGACGCAGACCGTCGGGCCGGCCGTGCAGAGTCTGGGGGACCTGGTGGCGGACGGGGTAGCGGCGAAGGGGTACGAGCTGCTGGGCAGCCGTTCGCCGGCGAATGGCGCGGGGATCGTGAGTTTCCGGAAAGCGGGCCTGGAGGCGGGCGCGATCGTGGAGCAGCTAAGGGCCGCGGGGGTGACGGCGGCGGCGCGCCAGGGTTGGGTGCGGGTTTCGCCGCATTTTTATATCAGTCCGGACGATATCGGGCGCATGCTCGAGGCTCTGCCATGAGCTGGGGGCTAGGGGCCGGAACGCGGGGACTGGGGGCTAGGGGTTGGGGGCTGGGGTTTTGTCTGCTGATGGCTTGGCGCGGGTTCGCCGCGGTGCCTTCGCCCGAGAGCTTCTTTGGGCAGCGGATGGGGTCGGACCACATGGTTCTCGACTGGGAGAAGGTGGTCTCGTATTTTCAGACGATCAAAGCCAATTCCGACCGGATCCGGGTGGACGAGTTGGGGAAGAGCACGGAGGGTCGCCCTTTTATCGCGGCCACGATCGCGTCTCCGGAGACGCTGCGCCAGCTGGACCGGTACCTGGAAATTCAGCGGCGCCTTGCGGATCCACGGCTGACTTCGGAAGACGAAGCCGGGAAACTGGCGGCGGAAGGCAAGACCGTCGTTTTGATCACTTGTTCGATTCACGCCACCGAGCTGGCATCCACGCAAAGCGCGGTAGAGTTCGCCTATCGGCTGCTGACGGACGACAAACCGCGTTTGCGGGCGATTCTCGAAAACACGATCTTTCTGCTGGTGCCTTCGCTGAATCCGGACGGTGTAGATATCGTGACGCGCTGGTACCGGCGCACTCTGGGCACACCCTTCGAGGGGACCAGCCCGCCCGAGCTTTACCAGAAGTATGTCGGCCACGACAACAATCGCGACTGGTACATGTTCACGCAGAAGGAAACGCAACTGACCATCGCGAAGCTGCACAATGTGTGGCATCCGCAGATTGTCTACGACGTACACCAGATGGGGTCGAATGCGGCGCGCATTTTCGTACCGCCATGGCTCGATCCGATCGAACCGAATATCGACGCCATCCTGATGCAGGAATCCAACATGATCGGGACGGCGATGGCGGCGGATTTGACCGCGGCCGGGCAAAAGGGCGTGGCGATTCACGCCATGTACGATTTCTGGACGCCATCGCGGCACTACCAGGCGTTCCATGGCGGGATGCGCATTCTGACGGAATCGGCCAGCGTCAAACTGGCCAGCCCGATCACGGTGGAGCCGGGGCAACTCGAGGCGGATGCACTGGGATACAACGCGCGGGAGCGAAGCTGGAACTTTCTGGAGCCGTGGCCGGGCGGCGTGTGGCGGCTACGCGACATTGTGGACGACCAGTTGATCGCCATGGAGTCGTGCCTGTACCAGGCGGCCATTCATCGCGCGGAGCTGCTCCAGAATTTCTATCGGATCGGGCAGCGGCAAACGGCGCGAAAAACGCCATGGGGATTTGTGATTCCGGCCGAGCAGCGCGATCCGGGCGCTACGAGGACGCTGCTGGAGACGCTGGCGGCAGGGCAGGTGGAGATCGAGCACAACGACGCCGGGGAGCATGTCATCCGGATGGCGCAGCCGTATAGCGGATGGGCGAAGGCGCTGCTGGAGAGGCAGTATTATCCGGACATGCGGCTGTATCCCGGCGGCCCGCCGCAGCGGCCTTACGATGTCACCGCGCACACCCTTCCCTTGCTGATGGGGGTGCGGGTGGAAGCCAGCGACACGCCGGCGGCGAGCCTATATCCGGGTCTCATGGCGTGGCGTTCGGCGGGGCTGGGGGCGGCGGACTCGGATTCATGGAAGACGATCAATCGGATGTGGGCATCGGGCGGCGCGGTGTGGCGGAACGTGGCGACTGGCGATTTCGCGGGGGCCAGCCAGGGCGCCGGATGGAAGCAGATCCAGCGGCCGCGCGTCGGCCTATACCGCAGCTTCATCCCCAACAACGACGAAGGCTGGACGCGCTGGCTGCTGGAACAATTCGGCTTTACCTATAGTTCGCTCGAGAATAAAGCGATTCAGGCGGGCGGATTGCGCAAGAGCTTCGATGCGATCGTGTTTCCGGACGCGACCCCGGGGTCGATGGAAGATGGTTACCGGGAGGGACGCATGCCGCCTGAATTCACGGGAGGGCTAGGATCGGCCGGCGCGGATGCGCTGCGCGAGTTTGCCTCGGCGGGCGGCAGGCTGATCTTCCTGAACCGGGCGTCCGAGTATGCCACGCTGCATTTGGGTGTGGCGGCGCGCAATGTGGTACACGGCGTCTCCAACAGCGAGTATTATTCGCCTGGCTCGCTGTTGAACGCGCGCCTGGATTTGCATCATCCTTTGGCCGCGGGGCTGCCCAAAGACCTGGCTATCTGGTCGGAGGGGAGTCCGGCGTGGGAGACGCAGGAGAGCGCGCCGGTGCGGTACCCGGATTCGGCGGTGCTAGCGTCGGGCTGGCTGCTGGGCGAAAAATATCTGGCCGGCAAGGCCGCGCTGGTGGACGCGCGGTTAGGAGCGGGGCACGCAATATTGTTCGGCATGCGGCCGCAGTACCGCGCGCAGAGCTACCAGACCTTCAAACTCTTCTTCAACGCGCTGCTGGATTTTTGACTCTGGCGGTAATAGGACGTATAGCGGTTGCGGACGGGTTCGACGGCACCTATAATTGGCTGATCGCAGGATCGTTCGGAATCGTACGCTGCCGGAGGCATGATGGATAGACGCGTTGCCATACACCACCTGAGCCCGTCGAAGGCCAACCAGGTGGAAGAATTCCCGTTCAAGCATTTCAAGGAGCTGACCATTGGGCGGGACCCCTCCTGCGAGATCAAATTCGATCCGGATTCGGACGACCTGATAAGCCGGCGGCACGCCAAAATCTCGATCGACAAGGAAGATCCCCCGGAGTTCTCGCTGAGCGATCTGGGGAGCCGGAACGGAACTTTCATCAACCGGCAGCGGATCTTCGGGCCGTCGAAGCTGATGCCGGGCGACGTCGTGCAACTGGGCGCCGGCGGACCGGAATTCCGTTTCGAAGTGGATCCCCCGATTCAGGGGGCGGCCCGTCCGACACGCTTGGCCGGGGTCAGCGAGGCCGTGCTGGCGCCCACGCGGGAGGCGCCCGCGGGACCATCCGCGGTTCCGACGGCTCTCCCGCCGCCGCCCGTCTCCGCCGGTGTAGGCAAGGCCACCGTGGAGCGCATGATTGCCCAGACCAAGTCCCAAACCCACCGCAACATGTTTGTAGTGGGCGGATTGCTGGTGGTGCTGATCGCGGCCATCGCGGCTTTTGTGGCGCTGCGCAAGCCGACACACACGGTCATCACGAACAATGTGGCGGTGGCGCCCGACGGCTCGACGCCGGCGCAGATCGCTTCCAGTTATGGCGATTCCGTGGTGTTGGTGGAAGTGGCCTGGAAGATGGTCAGCATCGAGAGCGGCGGACAGATTTATCAGTTGTACGCGCACAACGCCATGAAGGACTCGGACGGAAAGATCGTTCCCCGCTGGAATATCGATCTGGAGTATCTTCCGGTTTTCATCCCGGTGGGGGACAATCTGGAACCGTTGTTGACGACGAATGACGGGGACGGGCACAACAAGGCTATCGGCGAATCCGGATCGGGCTCGGGGTTTGTGATCAGTTCGGACGGATTCATCCTGACGAACCGGCACGTGGCCGCCGGATGGAACACCTCTTATAGCTGGGACGAACCCTATGGATTGCAGCCTGGGGTGGTGGAAGTGAAGGGGAAGAGGGTAAAGACCCTGGTGCCGGTCGCCAACCGGGATTTCCCGCACTGGATCCCGGCCAATGCGAAGTTCTTGTGCCAGGGATCTGGATGCGACCCGGACACGTCGCGCGATCTGCGGTCGATGCCGTCAGGCAAGGTAGTGGACGGGCGCAACGATTATCTGGAAGTGACTTTCGCCAAGAACCGCATCCGCATTCCGGCCAAGACCGCCCGTATTTCGGACCGCGCGGACGTGGCCATGATCAAAATCGATCTGCCGCGCTCGGTGCATAAGACGGAGATGAACGACAACTACGATTCGATCAAGCAAGGCGACGCGGTGACGGTGATGGGCTATCCGGGGGCGTCGCCAATGGTAGTAGGATCGGTGGCTTCGATCGATCCGCTGAACCGCCAGGCAAACTGGCGAGAGATTCCCGATCCCACGCTGAGCACCGGAAATATCGCGCGCGTGGTGCGCGGGCAGGTGGGGCTGAGCGAGTCGACGGTCAGCAGCTTCGGCGATGTGTATCAGTTGACCGTAAATACGACCGGGCACGGAAATAGCGGCGGGCCGGTTTTCGACGACCATGGACGGGTGATCGGGATATTCTCATACGGCATCTGGCGCGCCGGGGAGCCGTTTATCACGTTTGCGGTGCCCATACGGTATGGGATGGAGCTAATGGGCGTTTCTCCAGGCAAGTAGCGTATCGGGTCTGGAGACCCTCCGCAGGCGTGGACGCCTGCCCCACAATTCCGGTCTGGATACGGAAGTAGCCGACGATGTCCGCGCTGAATGCCAATATCGGTGAGTATCGCCTGGTGGACTTTATCGGCGCGGGCGGCATGGGCGAGGTTTACCGGGGAGTGCATATCCGGCTGGGGCGGGAGATCGCGGTCAAGATCCTGACCCAGTTGGAAGAGCCGTTCGTGCAGCGCTTTCAGAACGAAGTGCGCATCCAGGCCAGCTTGCGCCATCCGGCCATCGCGGAATACTACGGGCTGCACGAGTTCGAGGGCCGGCCCTGTCTGCTGATGGAACTGGTGGACGGCGAAACCCTGGCCGAGCGCATCCGCGCGGGCGGTCCGATGACGGCCGGCAATGCGTGCGCGATTCTGCGGCAGGTGGCCGACGCCGTGGGATATGTACACGCGCAAGGCATCGTGCATCGCGACCTGAAGGCCAACAATATCAAGATCAACTCGGCGGGGCGGGTGAAGCTGCTGGATTTCGGGATCGCGCGCAGCACGCGCAGCAACAGGCTGACGCGGGTGGGCATGATGATCGGCACGCTGGAGAACCTGGCGCCGGAGCAGATCGGCGGGGGCGAAGGCGATGCGCGATCGGACATCTGGGCTCTGGGAGTCCTGCTCTACGAAATGGTGACGGGCCGGGCACCGTTCGCGAGCGAATCCATGGTGGACCTTTACGGGAAGATCCGGGATGCGGAGTATACTCCGGCCGCGGAGCTGAATCCGGCGGTGCCGCCGGCCCTGGAACGGGTGATCGCGGGGTGCCTGCGCAAGAAGCCGGCGCAGCGGTTTCAGTCGGCCGCGGAATTGATCGCCGCGCTGGACGGGGTACCGCGGACGCTGCCGGTAGTGCCGCCTCTGCCAACCAGTACGATCCGGTCGCCGCGGGACATCGGGCGCCGCCGGCTGACGATTGGCGGGGTGGTGCTGGCGGTGTTGGCGCTAGCCGGGCTGGCGCTCTACTGGGGCCGGCCCGACGGCGCGGACCCAGAGAAGCGGACATCGATCGGCGCGGGGAGTGGAACCCAAGCGGACGCATTGAAGTCGATCACGGTGGATACGCTGGACGGGACGGCGGAAGTCTATCAAGGCGGGCGGCTGGTGGGAGCTACGCCTTACCGGTTTCAAGCGGCCATGGGGCAGCGGATCGATTTGGAACTGCGGCGCGCGGGTTGCCGGAACCAGCCGGTGCGGTTCGACGTGACGGAACGCTCCACCTATAGCTACACCCTGGACCCGGAGTAATCGGAAGCCTATGTTCTCGTTCTTGAAGCGGCGGGGTTCCGGCAAGGCAGAGCCGGAAGAAGTGCGGGGCGAGTCGCGGGTGCGCGTGGCGACCGCCATGTTGAGCGATATCGGGTGCCATCGCACGATCAACGAAGACAGCGGCAAGATCGTGCATCCGGGCGATCCCGAGGAAATGGCGAGGAAGGGGATACTGGTAGCCGTGGCCGATGGCATGGGGGGCCACGAAGCCGGCGAGGTGGCCAGCCGCATGGCGGTGGAAACGGTGGCGCGCGTATACTACGCGTCGAAAGAAGGACCGGGAGCGGCGCTGGCGGCCGGCTTCCACGAAGCCAATCGCGAGATCCACGAATTCGCGGGCAGGAAGCCGGAGCTGACGGGTATGGGCACCACCTGTTCGGTGCTGGCAGTGGCCGGCGACGCAGTGTGCGCGGCGCACGTAGGAGACAGCCGCATCTACCTGGTCCGGCGCGGCGCGATCTACCAGTTGAGCGAAGATCATTCCGAAGTGATGCAGATGGTGCGGCAAGGCCTGCTGACCCTGGAAGAGGCGCGGCGCCATGAGGACCGCAACGTGTTGCTGCGGGCGCTGGGCACGCGGGCGGAGGTGGAGGTTTCGGGCTGGAGCGAGCCTATGGCGGTGTTCCCGGGCGACCGATTCGCGCTGAGCTCCGACGGATTGCACGATGGGGTGAGGGAGGAGGAAATCCGCGACGCGGTGGTGGAGAAAGATCCGCAGGCGGCTTGCCAGTGGCTGGTGGAACTGGCGCGGCAGCGAGGAGGCTACGACAACATCACGGTGGCGGTGGTGGCGTTCGAGACACCCCGGGAAACGCCCGCGCGCGATTTGCGCGAAACTCGTAACTTGGGGGTGCTGAAGTGATCGGACAAACGGTGGGGAACTACAAGATCCTGAGTTCCCTGGGGGAAGGCGGCATGGGGACGGTCTATAAGGCCGTCAACGTGATGCTGGAGCGCGAGGTCGCTATTAAGATGCTGCGCCCGGAGATCGCCAGCCAGCCGCAAATCGTGGAGCGGTTTCGCAGCGAAGCGGTGACCCTGGCCAAACTGAATCATCCGTCGATTGCCACGCTGTACTCGTTTTTCCGGCAGGGCGACCAGTTCTTCATGGTGATGGAGTATGTCGTGGGACAGACGCTGGATGGCGCCATCCGGCAATCGGGCGCCCTGTCCGCGGATCGCGCGGTGGGAATCATGGCGCCGGCGCTGGACGGCATCGCGCACGCGCATTCGGTGGGGATCCTGCACCGCGACCTGAAGCCCGCTAATATCATGCTGCCCAACTCGGGGGGTGTGAAAGTGATGGACTTCGGGATCGCCCGGCTGCTGAGCGCGGCGCGCATGACGCGCACGGGGGGACTGGTGGGGACCCTGGAGTACGTGGCACCCGAGCGGGTGCGCGGGCAGGAGGCCGACCTGCGGTCGGATCTCTACTCGATGGGGATCGTGTTGTACGAGATGCTGTCGGGCCGGGTGCCGTTCCAGAGCGACACGGAATACGATCTGATGCGAGCGCAACTGGAGCAAGCCCCGCCGACGCTGGCCAGCCTGGGCGTGTCCGTTCCGCCGGCCCTGGAGGCCGCGCTGAACCGGGTACTCGCGAAGAATCCGGAGGAGCGCTTCGGCAGCGCGGAGGAGTTCCGGGCGGCGCTGCTGGGCGTGCCCGCGCCGGTGTTGGCGCCGAAGCCTACGCGGCTGGCCGGACCGCCGCCGGTGAAGGAAACGCGGATGGCGGAAATGGCTCCCGCGGCTGCCGCTCCGGCGGTGGCACCGGCCGTGGCGCATGGCGTGGCGCAGGCCGCCCCCGCCAAGGGTAAGCCGGATTGGAAGCTCTATGGCGGCGCCGCGGCGGCCGTCCTGGTATTGGCCATCGGCGGCGCGTTCTGGGCATTCCGGAAGCCCGCGCCGCAGCAGACGGTGGCGACCGTGCAGACCCCGGTGACGCCGGCGCCCAGCGGCGGATCTCCGGCATCCAATCCGGCGACGGGAGGTTCGGCAGCGCTGCCGGGCGCGTCGCCGCTGGGGCAGCCGGATTTCCCGTCCGCGACGAATCCGGGGAGCCCGGTGAAGGACGTGCCTACGGCGCGGGAGATCAACCCCCCGCAGGAACCGGCCGGGCCGGCAACGCCGCCGGCGAGCAAGCGGGTGGCGGCCGTGGATCAGACCGCGGTGCCGGCCGGACCACCGCTGTCGCTGCCCGAGGTTTTGAACCTGCTGAACAGCCGGACTTCGAACCAGATGATCGCCATCGTGGAGCGGCGCGGCGTGAATTTCATGATGAGCCCGGACGTCTCGCTGGCGATCCAGAAACACGCGGGCAACCACGCGCTGATTTCGGCAGTTTCGAGACGGTATGTGGGCGGCTCCGGCGGGGGTGTGGCGGCGCTGCCGGCGGGCACGCAAGCCGCGGTGCAGCAGACTCCCGCACCGGTGATTCCGACTCCCCAGGCGCAGGCGCCCCCAGCGCCGGCCGTGGCGGCGCACGCGTTGGTATCGAGTTTGGACGAAGTGCGGACCCTTTATATCGCGCCGATGGCCAATAATCTGCACCTGTTCATCGCGGGCGAGATTCAACGCCAGTTGGGCGGTCGGATCCAGGTCGTCGCAGGCAACGAGCGGGCGGATGCCATCATGGCGGGCACCAGCGAGCAGCGCGCAGGCGTGGTGGGCGCCCCGGGCAGGGTGCTGGGCGTGGCTACGGATGCGGATGCTTCGGTGGTGATCACGGATCGCCTGGGGACGCGGATCCTGTGGCGGGACGCCGCAACCAGCCACAGCGTGCTGGGGGGCGTGGTGAGCCGGGGCGGCCCGCGCAAGCTGGCCGAGCACCTGGTTTCCGACATGAGAAGAGCTTTGAGATAAGCTGCATTTTAGGCTTAACGTCCGAATCCGGCGAATCCCAGGATTTTCGCGGACTTGCATTTGTCCGTCTATTCAGGCAAGCTGGTACGTTTCCTACAAAAGTTCATGCGGGTACGCGTTCTTTATCACGACCATTGTTTCGACGGCGCCGCTTCCGCCGCATATTTCACGCGCTTCATGCAGGGCGCTTTTTACCCTGAAGCGGAATATGTCTATACCGGAATGGCCCACAAGGCATCCCAACTGTTCGACGACAATCTCTGGGATGGCGATGTAAACGCCATCGTGGATTTCAAATACTCGAGCGATCCGCGCCTGACGTGGTGGTTCGACCACCACCAGAGCGCTTTTCTGACGCCGGAGGACGCGGAAAACTACCGGCAGGACCGGAGCGGCCGTAAACTCTACGATCCTTCGTACAAGTCCTGCACGTCGTTTATTTGCGCGGTGGCGAAAGAGCGCTTCGGGTTCGCGCCGGCGGACCTGGAGCAACTGGTCGAGTGGGCCAATATTATCGACGGTGCGCAGTATCCCGATGCCAAGACCGCCGTGGAGTTGGGCGCGCCGGCGATGAAGCTGACGCTGGTGATCGAGGGGGCCAAAGGGTCCGGAATCATAAAAAAAGTTATCGGCTGGATGCAGCATCGGAAGCTGGAGGAGATTGCGGCCGAGCCGGAGATTCAGGCGCTGTTCGAGCCGCTATACGAACGGCACCAGAAATCAGTCGGCCTGATCGGTGGGCGCGCTATGCAGGATAATGGCGTAGTCTTCTTCGACCTGACGGGGTACGACCTGGAAGGCTACAACAAATTCATTCCGTATTACCTGTTTCCGCATTGCACGTACACGGTATCGGTGAGCCCATCGAGTTTCCGGACGAAGATTTCGGTGGGATCGAACCCGTGGGCGCCCGAGGAGCCCAAACATAACCTGGCGTCGATTTGCGAGCGCTACGGGGGCGGCGGGCATGCGCGGGTGGGGGCGATCAGCTTCGAGCCCGGGGCGATTGAGAAGGCACGCAAGGTGGCGGCGGAGATTGTGGCGGAGTTGAAGGGGTAGGGGGCGTCAGGCGACTTGTAATCGCTTCAGCCTGATGCGGTCGCGGCGGACTTGGGCGAGGTCGTAGTGGGCCTGTTGGACAAGCCAGCCGTCTTCGGTACCGCCGAAAACCTTTGATAACCTGACAGCCATTTCAGGGGAGATACCGCGCTTCCCGTTCACCAACTCGGAGAGCGTGTTGCGGGTGACGCCGAGAGCCAGGGCGGCTTGTGTGATCGTCAAGCCTAAAGGCGCGATGCACTGGCGCAGAACTACGCCTCCGGGGTGCGGCGGGTTTTTCATGGCGATGAGCCGTTCTCCATCTTTAGGCAGTTACAGATACTTCAAGCTCTCGTCGAGCAGCGTCTGGGTGCCGTCGTAGGGGCCTCCCTGGCCTTCCCACTCCATCGAGAAGTAGCCGCGATAGCCGGCGGCCTTGGCGATGGCAAATGTCTTGGCCATGCTCACGCGGAAGACTTTGCCGTTGTCGACTTCGGAATCTTTGGCGTGGGAGATGTTATATGCGTGGCGGAACATGGCTTCCACGGCCTTGTAATTGAAATCCTCGTCGCCTTTCATCATGGAGTTGCCGAAATCCGGGAGACCGCGCAGCCACGGACTGCCGACCGCATCGATCACCTTCACCAGGAAAAAGGCGTCCTCGGTTTCCAGGTCGTCGTTCTCCAGGTTGATCATGATGTCTTTCGCGGCGCCGTACGCGGCGACCTGCTTCAGGCTTTCGGCGGTGCGGCCGACGTCGGGCGCGGCGCTGCGGGCTCCCTGGATGTGGACGCGGACGCTGGGCGAAGCGATCGCCACGGCGACGTCCACCCACTTCTTACTGCCCGCGATGGCTTTTTCGCGGCGCGCGGGATCGGGGTCGTACAGGCTGGCGCCGACGCTGGCCGGAATATTCACGACGTGCGAATGGGCCTCCTCCACCGAGCGCCGGAGTTCGTCGAGGTAGGCCGGCTCGGTGGAGGGAAAATGTCCGCTGAGCGGCTCGATGTTGTGAATGCCGAACTTCTCCACGACCATGGCGGCGAACCCGGTCAGTTTGAGGCCGGGGTGGCCGGGCCGGTCCATAAAATTGCGGAAGGGGTAGGAAGCTACCGCCAGCCGGTCGCGCGGGGCGGCGGGAAAGTGCATATCGGGCGCGGCGGCGGAGCGCGCCAGCGGCGCGGCCGCGAGGGCGGCGCAGGTTTCGACGAAGGTACGGCGAGTGATGGACGGCATACTGCCTTTCAGAATAGCGCGGCAGCAGCCGGGCGGTTACTTGTTGACGTCCAAAGTAGCGGTCGCGCTGTTGCCCTGATACGTGGCGGTGATCGTGACCGGAACCTGCTTGGTCACCGCGGTGGTGGTGATGGTGAACTTGGGCGATACCTTGGCGCCCGCCGCCACGGTAACCGTCGCCGGCACCGAGGCCACGGCGGGATTGGAACTGGTCAACGAGACGACGAAACCACCGGTGGGAGCCGGCGTGTCCATAGTGATGCTGCCGTTGATGGTCTTGCTTCCTCCCACGACGCCCACCTGTGAGAGATTCAGCGCGGCAGGTTCCACAGGATTCACGGTCAGGACGACCGGCACGGAAACACCGTTATAAGTGGCCGTGAGGGTTACGGGCGTACTTACGCTGACGGCTGCGGTGGTGATCCGGAAGCCTGCCGAGGTGGTGGATCCCGCGGCAACCTTAACCGCGGACGGGACGGATGCCACGCCGGGATTGCTACTGGAGAGTTTTATCGAAACCCCACCCGAAGAGGCGGGCGCCATGAGGCTCGCGGTGTTGGAAGCGGCGGCTGCGACTCCGCCCACGACCGTGGTGGAGGAAAGATTCAAGGAAGCGACGCCGTCCGGGTTTATGGTGAGCGGGGCGGTCGCCGTGGCATTCGCGGAAGTGGCGGTGATCGTAATCTGGACGCTGGACGCTACATATCCGGCGGTGATGGTGAACGGCGCGGAGGAAGCGTTGGCCGGCACCACCAAGGTAGTCGGGATCATGGCGGCCGTGCCATTGGAGCTGGAGAGGGTCACGGTCAGCCCGCCGGCGGGCGCCAGCCCTTGCAGGTTCACGATATTCCCGGTGGTGGTGGCTCCTCCGGCGATCACACTAGGTGTCAAGATGACCGAACTGACTTCGGCGGCCTGAAGCTTGAGGGTGGCGATGGCGAGGGATCCGTTGACGCCGCTCAGACTGGCGAAGATGGTAGCGGAAGTGGAGGTAGCCAGCGGCGCCGTGGTGATGTTGAAGTTGGGCGAAACCGTGGCGCCCCCCGGAACCGTAACGGTCGCCGGCACCGAGGCGAAAGACGGATTGGAACTCGTCAGATTGAATACCAGTCCGTTCGCCGGGGCAGGACTAGTCAGGGTGAGGCTATCCTGGCCCACGGTCCCGGCTGGAATGGTGGGAAGATTCGCGGTAAAGGCGACGCCGATCGGGCTGACCGTCAGGAGAGCCGCGCCGGCCGATCCATTCACGCTGGCGGTGATGGTGACGGATACATTCGTGGACACCGAGGCGGTGGTTACGGTGAAGGCGGAGGAAACCGAGGTCCCGGCAGCGACGGTTACGGTCGCCGGCACGGAAGCAATCGCGGGATTGGAACTCGAGAGAGTGACCGTCCATCCGCCGGGGGGCGCGGGACTGCTCAACGTGACGAAGTTAGAGGCCAGGGGGTTGCCTCCGACGACGCTGCTCAGCGAAAGACCGGTGGCAACGGTAAAGGTGGAACCTACGCCGCTCAAAGTGACCGTTTGCGAGCCCGCGGGCGCGTTGTTCGCGATGGTGAGCGTACCGTTTTGCGAACCCGCGGTGGTGGGGTTGAAAGCCACGGTAATGGTGCAGGCATTTCCGGGCGCGATGCCGCCGGCGCAGTTGTCGGTTTCCGAGAAACCGGCGCTCGGGGTAATGCCCGGGACTTGCAGCATGGCGCTGCCGCTATTGGTTACGGAAACCGTTTGGGTCCCGGTAGAGCCCACTTGAACGTTGCCGAAACTCAGGCTGCCGGCGGAAAGAATGACCGCGGAGGATTGCATCAGGATCGCGATGCTATTGGAAGCCGGCACGGCCAGCGCCATGTCGATGCTGCCATCGTTGTTGAAATCGCCTACCGCGATCGCCGTGGTGCCGGTGACGCCGCCATATTGCAGGAGCGGTGAGAAGGTGGCCGCACTGTTGTTTGAGAGGGCCGTGGCGCCAATGCTGGCGTTGCCGCCCATCAACAACTCCAGGGTGCCGTCGGCATTCACGTCCGCGACGGCAAGCCCTTCGGGGCTGGGGGAGAGGCGCGTGGACTGGTTGGGCCCGACCGTGAAGGTGCCATCCCCGTTGCCTACAAACACCGAGAGAGATTCGGACAAGCTGTTGGCGGCGGCAAAGTCGAGCTTGCCGTCCCCGTTGAAGTCGGCGGTGACTATGGCGACCGAATCGCCCGTCGCGTAGGCGACTCCGGCAAGGTAGCTGCCGTCGCCATGGTTGATTAGAATGTTGACTTTTCCGCCGGGGGTCACACCGTTGGCCACGGCTAAATCGAGTTTGCCATCGCCATTGAAATCGCCTGCCACCAAGGCGTCGGGGGCCTCGCCGGCGGCATAGTCGAGATGCGCGGCGAAGGTGCCATCGCCGTTGCCGAACAGGATGGAAACCGTGTTATCGGCTTGGTTGGCGACCGCCAGGTCCAGATTGCCATCGCCGTTCAGATCCGCCACGATCACGGCGCCGGGCTGGTTTCCCGTGGCATAGACGGTCTGGGATCCGAACACGCCGCCGCCCGCGCCGAGGAGGATGGAAACCGTGTTATCGGTCTGGTTGGCGGTGACCAGATCCAAGATGCCGTCGTGGTTAAAGTCGCCCACGGCGACGGCCATGGGAGCGTTGCCGGCGGCATAGTCCTGGTGAGCCGCGAAGGTGCCATCGCCATTGCCCAACAGGATGGAAACGGTGGCGGACCCCGAATTCGTCACGGCCAGGTCGAGTTTGCCATCGTTGTTGAGATCGGCCACCGCGACATAGGAAGGCGCCGCGCCGACGGGCAGCGAGGCAGCGTTCAGGACGGGAACGGGGCTGGCGAAGCCTACGGGCAGCCACACTACGTTCGACTGGCCCCCACCGGGGCTGGGGTTGACCACGCTGACCCAACCCGTGCCGGGCGCGGCGACGTCGGACGAGGTCAGCGCGACGGATAGCTGCGCGGCGCCGATATATTGCGTGACGCGCGGAGTCCCATTCCAATACACTACCGAGCCTGGCACGAAGCCGGTGCCGTTCACGATCACGACGGGCACCGAGGTACCGGGCTGAATCGCCGTGGGCAGCAACGGCTGGTTGACCACGGGCACGGGATTGGGCACGCCGAAGCCCGAAATCGAGACGATGTGGGGACTGTCGAGGGAGGCATCTGTCACGACCACCGTGCCGCTGCGCGGGCCGGTGGCGGCGGGAGAGAACGAAATCGTAATCAAGCAGTGCGCTTTGGCAGCCAGGGTCGCGCCGCAGGTGTTGGTCTCGACGGCATCGCCGGTGGCAAGGATGCTGGCGATGTTCAGGGCCAGAGATCCGATATTACTTAAGGTGACGGTCCGGGACGAGCTGACCGTGCCCACCGTTTGGGGGGCGAAAACCAGGCTGGCGGTAGACAAAGCCGATTCGATTTGGGGCACAGCCAGACCCACGCCGCCGGCCGAAACCGTGAGCGGTCCGCCGGACGCGTTGGTGGTCACGGTGATGGCGCCGCTCAGCGTTCCGATAGAGGCGGCGGACAGCATCACGTTAATCGTGCAAGTGGCGCCTGGCGCCAGGTCCGTGGGGCAGTTGTTGGTCTGGGAAGCGGCGCCGCTGGCGGCGATACTGGTGATCGACAGACCCACGGATCCGGTGTTCTGCAAAGTAACAGGCTGCGGCGGCGCGATGGTCCCGGCGACCTGCGGGAGGAAGGTCACTTGGTTGGTCGAGAGGACAGCTACCGGCGCAGCGGCGGTTCCGAGTCCGCCCAACGGGAGGGTTTGAGGACTGTTCTGGCCGTTGGTAGTGATGGTGAGGGAGCCGCCCTGGGGTCCCGCCAGGGTGGGAGTGAAGGTCACTTTGATGGTGCAGTTAGCGCCGGGCGCCACGCTCGCTCCGCAGTTGTTGGTCACGGAAAACGGTCCGACGGTCTTAATGCTGCTAATGGTCAGGACGCCGCTGGCGCTGTCGAAGAGCGTGAAGTTCTGGGTGGCGCTTTTGGTCCCGGCCATTTGCGGCCCGAAACTGAGGCTGTTCGGAAAAACGGCGGCGGTGGGTCCGCCATTGGTAATGAAATAGGCCCCCGTCTGCTTACCGGACATGACGATGACGGGATTCTGGTTGCTGTCGAGCACCAGGACCGCGTCACCTCCGGGAGCGTCATACTGGGAGGGATCGTTTCCGGCCAGCGGGAGCGCCCAGGCAAGCTGGAGCGTGGAGAGGTTGAGCGCCGCCAGATAGCCCAGATTTGCGGGATGGGCGGCTTCCGGCAGCATCAGGTATGGCTGACTGGGGGTCCCATAAGTGGTAAAGACGCCGGCCTGCCAGTAAGTTGACGAGGGTGCGCCCTGAGCTACCAATAGATTGCTGACATTGACCGACTCGATCAGGTTGCCGGTGTTAAAATCGCGATGATAAATACTGGGATCCCACTGAATCACATGCCAGAAGCCGCCCTCGGGACGCGGATCCAGGGCGAAGTTACAAGTCACCATTTGAGTTCCGGGACCCAGGGCCTGCTGGAACAGGAAAGATCCCGAGGTGCCATTGTCCTGTACGCCGAAGATAGTGGTGCCCACGTTATCTCCCGGTACGATGCCGGCGCCGTCGAAATAGACGTTGTTACCGACGCAGAGCGGCGAAGCTCCGGAGGGTCCGTGGATGACGACGCTCCACGCGGGAGTCATGGGGCTGGCCAGATTGGTGGGGTCCACATCCACGGCCCACAAAGCGCCTTGAGTCTGATCGTTCTGTAAGTTAGTCAGAATATAGAGGCGGTTCGGATAACTTCCATTATTTACGCACGGGGTATTGGTGCTGGCGTAATATGGGCCGCTGTTTCCGGTTTGATACAGGTAATTACTACTCAGCACGGCGCCGGTTATGCCGCTGAAGACGGTGACGGGCGCAGCCCCGATAAGCGTCGCGCTTACGGAGGCGCCGCTTCCATTGCCAACGACGATCACATCGGGGATCACATCGCAATCGTATCCCTGGGTGGTAGCGGTAACCGCTGTTATCGCGCCGTTGGCGATGGTGGCAGTGGCCGCGGCACCCGGGCAATACCCGCCGGCCAGGATCACGTCCGCATTGGTATAGCCCGTGCCGCCGTTATTGACGAGAAAAGCGAGTGTACAGTTGGCTTGCCAGCACTGGGTAAGCTGCTGGCCATCCGTAGCGGTAAGAATAGCTCCGTTCGGTGTCGGTACGAGGCCGATGGGCGTGCCACCCGGATTAGTGGTCACCCAAGCCACGCTGCCGTCCGGATTGAAGTAGTAGATATGCTGATCGTCGCCGGCTACGACACTTCCGTCCGCTTGCATAATAGGCAGGCCGGAATAGCTACGATTGTCGAGCAGTCCGCCGGTGCCCCATAGGATATTGCCGTCTCCGTCATAGACCACCAGCGCGTTCCAGGACTGCCGGTACGCGCATAGTACGCGGGTACCATTCGAGATACAGCCATCTCCGTTCGAAACGCCGAAGTTCCATTGGTCTCTGCTTCTCACGTAAACACCGCCATTGAGCCCAGGTGGCTGCTGCGCCACGAAGTCGCTCATCTGGGCGTTGCAATGCGCCATGGAACAGGAATTAGGAGCCGGCGTCACCTGTGCGGCAAGCGGCAGCGACAAAAAGACAAATATACCCACGTGACGTACGGCAAATGACATAAGTGGTCTTCCGAGTGTGTTGTATGAGACTACCGCAGGCGGGATTCAAAAGCAATACCAGAAGTTTGATTTTCCGGGGAAATCCTATGGAAAGCTGAGGAAATGCGAGGGACATGCGGCAACTTTTACCGCATGTTACTCTCGGCTCATGAGCGGCCCGGATGCGGAAGGCTCCAGCGTGGCCGTCCTGGCGGAAAAGCCTTCGGTGGCGCGCGATATCGCGCGCGTGTTAGGCGCCAACAAGCAAGGGCAGGGATACCTGCACGGGAACGGCTATGTAGTCACGTGGGCGATCGGTCATCTGGTCGCGTTGGCGCAGCCCCATGAGATCCAACCGGAGTGGAAGCATTGGCGGCGCGACCTGCTGCCCATGCTGCCGCGCGACTGGCCGCTGGTGGTCTACGAAAAGACGCAGCCCCAATTCGAGGTGGTGCGCAAAATCCTGAACTCGCCAAAAGTGGCGAGACTGGTGTGCGCGACCGACGCGGGGCGTGAAGGCGAGCTGATCTTCCGGTACATCTATGAGGCCGCCGGGTGCCTTAAGCCGTTCAGCCGGCTTTGGATTTCGTCGCTGACGCCGGACGCCATCCGGCGCGGTTTCGGCGAACTGAAGGACGGCGCGGCATACGATGCGCTGGCCGATGCGGCGCGTGGACGCAGCCGCGCCGACTGGCTGGTGGGCATGAATCTGTCGCGCGCCTACTCGCTGGCGATCAACGACGATGTGCTCTCGGTTGGCCGCGTCCAGACGCCCACGTTAGCCATGCTGGTGGAGCGGGAACTGGCCATCCGGGCCTTCGTGCCGGAAGATTACATCGAGGTGGTGGCGACATTCTCGCCCATCGCGGACGAGAAGTATCAAGGCACCTGGTTCCGCGAACCGGTGAAGGATTCCATCCAGATGGCCATGCGGCTGCCGGCGGATGGCGCGGAGGCGGAGCGCATTGTGGCTCGCGCGGGCACGGGGGCGGCGCACATTGAATCCATCCAATCCGAAACACAGCGTATGGCGCCGCCGCTGTTCTACGATCTGACCGAATTGCAGAGGCATGCCAATCGCCTGTTCGGTTTCAGCGCGCAGAAGACGCTCGAAACCGCGCAGACGCTTTACGAGAACCGCAAGCTGATCAGCTATCCACGCACCGACAGTCAACACTTGTCGCAGGACGTGGCGGGCACTTTGGCGGCGGTGGTACGCGCGGTGGAGGGGCCTTACCGGGCGCTGTTGGCGCCAGGAACCGGCGAGCGTCCGCTGGGGCGCCGCTTCGTGGACGATGCCAAGGTGACGGATCACCATGCCATCATCCCGACGCCGGTACACGCCGGGGAACTGAGCGCCGACGAGCGGAAGATCTACGATCTGATTTGCCGGCGGTTGCTGAGCGCCTGGCACGCCGATCACATCTGGGCGGTGACCACGGTGATCACGGCGATCGAGAATCCCGACGTGAAGGATCATTACCACACCACCGGAACGGCGGTGCAGCAGGTAGGCTGGAAGGCGCTCGACGTGGTCCCGGAGCGCCGCCAGGAACGCGCTCCCGAGACGCCCACGCTGCCGCCGGGTTTGAAGCAAGGCCAGTCGCAGGCGGTGGTGGACGCGGAGGCCCTGAAGAAGAAGACGCGCCCCCCCAAGCGATTCACGGAGGCCACGCTGCTGACGGCCATGGAGACCGCGGGCAAGACGCTGGACGAGAAGGAACTGTCGGACGCCATGAAGGAGACCGGCCTGGGCACGCCGGCCACGCGCGCCGGCATCATCGAAGTGCTGCTGAAGCGCGGCTACATGGTGCGGGAAGGCAAGATGTTGCAGGCCACGGAAAAGGGCATCCATCTGATCCAGGTAGTGCATCCCGAGGTGAAGAGCCCGGCGATGACGGGCCAATGGGAAGCCTATCTGAAGCGTATCCAACGTGGGACGGCGAAGCTGGCGCCGTTCATCGAAGGCATCGAGAATTATGTAAGGGAGGTGGTGGGGAAGGTGGGTCAGACGGCGCCGGCCAAGGCGCGGCAGGCACGCGAGGGCGCCGGTCCCAACGTGGAGAGCCCCACCATCGAAACACAAACCCCCGTGATCGTACCGAGCGATGCGAGCCTGACGGATCTGCTGCACGACGTCTTCGGCTATGCATCGTTCCGCCCGAACCAGGAAGCCGTTTGCGAAGCCGTGGTGGCCGGCCAGGACGTGCTGCTGGTGATGCCAACTGGCTCCGGAAAATCCCTGTGCTATCAGCTTCCGGGAGTGGCGCGCGGCGGCACCACGCTGGTGATCAGCCCGCTCATCGCGCTGATGGAAGACCAGGTGGCCAAGCTCAAGGCGCAGCACTGCGCGGTGGATCGCATCCATTCCGGGCGGGACCGGTCGGCCTCGCGGCAGGCATGCATCGACTACCTGGAAGGCAAGCTGCAATTCCTCTTCGTGGCGCCGGAGCGGCTGCGCGTGCCCGGTTTTCCGGCGATGCTCGCCAAGCGCAAGCCGAGCCTGGTGGCTATAGACGAAGCGCATTGCATCTCGCAATGGGGACACGATTTCCGTCCCGACTATCGGATGATCGGCCAGCATCTGCCGCATTTCCGCCCGGCGCCGGTGATCGCCATGACGGCCACGGCCACGCCGCTGGTGCAAAACGACATCATCGAGCAATTGGGCCTGGGCGAACCGACCCGGTTTATCCACGGATTCCGGCGCGCCAACATCGCCGTGGAGGTGGTGGAAGTACCGCCCAGCGAGCGCGCCGAGCTGGCCAGCGAGCTGCTGCAGGATGCCACGCGGCGGCCGGCGATTGTGTACGTGCCCACACGCCGCGAAGCCGACAGTTTCGCCGCCGAACTGAAGCGGCATTTTCCGGCGGCCGCCTACCATGCCGGCCTGGAAGCCGAACGTCGCAAGCGAGTGCAGAACGCCTTCTTCGCCGGGGAATTGGAGGTGATCGTAGCCACCATTGCGTTCGGCATGGGCATCGACAAGCCGGATATACGAACGGTCATTCACACAGCTTTGCCGGGATCGCTCGAGGCCTATTATCAGGAGGTGGGACGGGCCGGCCGCGACGGAGCGCCATCGCGCGCGGTCCTGATGCACTCCTATGCGGACCGCTTCACCCACGATTTCTTCTTCGATCGCGATTATCCGGATGTCTCGGTGCTGGAGACGATTTATGCGCGGCTGGGCGATGAAGCGCGCCCGAAGGAGATGGTCCAGAGCCTGGTCAGGATGGACCCGGATGTCTTCGACAAAGCCTTAGAGAAGCTCTGGATCCACGGAGGCGCGGTGGTGGACGCGGCGGAGAATCTGAAGCGGGGCGGGGAAGGCTGGCGGGAACTCTACGTGGCGCAGGCGGAGCACAAGCTGGCGCAGATCGAGCTGATGATCCGCTATACGCAAGCGAGCGACTGCCGCATGCTGGGGCTGGTACGGCATTTCGGCGACTACGCGGACGCGCAGCAGCGCTGCGGCATTTGCGATTTCTGCGCGCCGGACGAATCCATCGCGCAGAGTTTCCGGCCGGCGACCGATTTTGAGCGCAAGGCGGCGGGACGGATTCTGGCGGCGTTGAAGAAATCCGGACGCAAGGCGACGGGCCGGCTGCACAGCGAGGCTTTCGCGGATTATGCGCTGGATCGGGACGGATTCGAACAGGTGCTGGGCGCGATGGCGCGCGCCGGATGGGTGGAAATGTCGGAAGCGTCCTTCCAGCAGGACGGCCGGCGGGTGGATTACCGGTTAGCGGCACTCACGGCAGGCGGGCGGGAGATGGACGCCGAGCAGGTACCGCCGTTCGAGATGAAGCTGGAAATCGAGGCGACCGGCAAGCGGCGCAAGAAAGGACGCGCCGCCAAGTCGCGGCAACGGCAGAAGTCCGCGCCGGCCGCCGCCCCCGCACCTGTCAAGCGGGCCGCCGCGCCGCCGGCGAATGCGGCCGTAGAGAAGGCTCTGCGCGACTGGCGGCTGGCCGAAGCCAAACGCCGCGGCGTGCCGGCTTTCCGCATTTTATCCGACCGGGCGCTACTGGCTATCGCGGCCGAGAAGCCGGCCACGGTACGCGAACTGCTGGAAATCCCGGGAGTCGGGCCGCGGGGAGCGGAGCAATACGGCGCGCAGATTTTCCGGATTCTGGAGGCGCGCGCGAAATGAGTGTTACCCGCGAACGGCCCAGCGTACAAGGTCGGCCACTTTCGGGGTTTTGCCCTGGATCAAGATCGCGATGCGGAATATGCGAGCCGCCGCTACGACCATTACCAGCGTAAAGGCGAGTACTCCCGTCAATCCTACCCACGGTTGCCAGGCCGGTACGCCACCGGCGGGCATCGACTGCCGCAGCAGCATCAGCATGGGCGTGAAGGGCGGAAACAGGGACAAGGCGGTGGAGATGGCGCCATTGGGCTGCTGCATGATGAAGGCGAAGAGGAAGTAGGGAATCATGACCGGGGCCAGCAGCAGAATGGCGAGCTGCTGGGCGTCCTGCGGGCTGTTACATCCCGCGCCCAACGCGGCGGCGAAGGAGCATAAGAAGGTCACGTCAACGATGAGGTAAGCGTAAAACCAAGGGAACACCGCGAAAGGCACGATGCCGGCGAGGCCCATGCCTTCGAGCGCCAGCGTGCCGCCAATGATGTAGAACGCGGAACTGGTCAGGGACGTGCCCAGTGCGCCCAGCACCTTGCCCATCATCAGCTCGAACGGCGTGGCCAATCCCAGCAACATCTCGACGAGGCGTTGGGCTTTGTCCTCGGTGACGGCGGAGAGCATCGGGCTGGAGCCGACCATGACGATCATGCCCAACAACAGCATGATGCCGAACGGCACGCCGAACTCCGCGCCTTCGTTTTTCTTGCCGGCCTCGCGAATCTCGCCGGTCTTCGGATCGCGCGAGACCAGGCCGAAGCGGTCCACCTTGACGGAGGCAAGCACGCCGGGGAGACGGCTTGGGTCCACGCCGAGTTGGGCCAGGCGCACCCGCCGGATACCTTCATTGATGGAGCCGGAAAGCCATCGGCTGGCGTCGTCGAAGCCGCCGGCGTTGCTGTACGTGGCGACTGGTCCGGCGGCTTTGGAATCCTCGGACGTTGGCGGGGCGGCATCGAAGACATGGGGGCCGATTTCGACGAACGCAAAGAGCTGCTGGCGGCGCACGCGCTCGGACAACGCCAGGCGCTGAGCCTTGGGATCGGCGGCCGGCGACAAGGTCTCGAAAACATAGCGGGGTTCCACCTGGCGATGGGTGGTCTTATCGAAGAGGTCCTTCGCGTTTTGATCCTTGGCGGCCTGAATGACGGCGGGGGCCGCGATCCCGGTGGGGTCCACGATGGCGATGCGCCGCTCCTTGATATCCGGCTTGCTTTCGATCAAGGCGATGCCCAGGAAACCGCCGCCAAACAGCACGGGCGCAACCACCAGGCCGATGATGAAGGCCTTGGTGCGGATAGTGGCCAGGTAATCGCGTTTGGCGATCAGAAGAATTCTATGCGGCGAGTTATGCAACCTGGGCCTCCCCCGCTTCCGGGCCGGCGATGCGCACGAAAATGTCGTGCAAGGACGGTTTCATGATCGAGAAGCTGGTCACGCGGGTCCGTTCGATTAGGGCGCGCAAGACCTGCTGCGGATCGCAGCCGCGCGCCATGCGCAATTCCTGGACTTGCCCGAGATCGCGAACTCTTTCCACGCCAGGAAGGTCGTCCAGAAAGCGGACGCCGCCCTCGGCAGCCACGCGGATGGTGTCGTTCCCGTATTGATCCTGGATGGAAGCCAGGGTACCGTCGAGGACTTTCTTTCCGCGAAAGATCATGCAGATGGAGTCGCACATATTCTCGGCCACCTGCATATCGTGCGTGCTGAGGATGACGGTGACGCCGCCGCGGCGCAGATCGAGAATGGCGGACTGGATGGTGTCGGCGCTGACCGGATCGAGCCCGCTGAAGGGCTCGTCGAGGATCAGAAGCCTGGGCGCGGGAACCACGGTGGCGATGAACTGCACTTTCTGGCTCATGCCCTTGCTAAGCGTCATCACTTTCTGGCGAGCCCACTTTGAAAGGTCCAGGCGCTTCAGCCAGCTGTTGACTTCGGCGGTCACCTTGCGGCCGCTGCGCAGTTCTCCGTAGAACTCCAGCATGGGCTGCACTGCCATCTTTTTGTAGAGGCCGCGCTCCTCGGGGAGATAGCCGATCAGCTCGGAACGCGCGCCCATCATGGGATTGCCGAACACGCGGACGTCGCCGCGGTCGGCATAGAAGATGCCGGCGATCATGCGCATGGTGGTGGTTTTGCCGGACCCATTCGGTCCGATAAGCCCGTACACCGCGCCTTCTGGAACATTGAGCGAGAGGTCGGCGACGGCGGTTACATCGCCAAAGGCTTTCGTAACATGCGAGATCTCGACAGCGTCCATTTGAACCCGCAATCGTAGCAGGTTGCGGATCGGCGGGAACGCGGACGCGCGGAAAGGACCTATCATATACGGGAGGGGTGTCTCTGCCTTCCGTCCATGCGCGCTTCCCGAACCAGCATGCAGCCGGCATTTTCTCAGGCCGGGAAACCGAGGGGATAAACCAAGTATGACAAGACGTGAGTTGGCCAGGATGCTGGCGTGTGCGCTAGTGCCGCCAGTCGTGCGGCGCTGCAGGGGGGTAGTGACGGAGGACCTCAGCAAGGAGCGGCGGTATCGCGCGGATGCCCAGGTGCTGGTGTTCTCGCTGCCGATCCTGCGCCGGTCCGGTGTGGGAGGTGGCAGCGTGGTGTGGCGCGAATGGCGGGAGGCCGCCGGCTGGATGCGGCTGCTCGAATTCACGGGCTACTCGAACCCGGACCGCGCCGCAGGATTGAACCGGCTGGGCTTGATCCGGGAAACGTCGTGCCGCGAAGCCAGCGCGATCCGCGAGTCGAACTACTTCGGGGTGATGACGGCTTCGCCCGAGGAGAGCGCGGAAGAGGCGCGCAAAGCCCTGCAGTCGAACGCAACCGAGGCCACCTACGCGGCCATCCACGGGCGCATCGCCGGCGCGGACGTCGAGACCGCCACGGCGTTATTCAGGGGACCGGCGCGGCTCTCCGCGGACCGGCGGAACGAATTGTTCGCGCACGCCGAGCAGGTACTGGCCACGGCGCCGAGCAAGCCGCCCGAGTTTCATGCCAACGGCGCCGTGCCGGGGCTTTTTCTGCACGCCCTGGCGGAGGCTTTGAGAGCTCCCGACCGGGAGCAAAGCCAGTATGTCTACAATGGCCGGCTGTACCGCCTGTGGTTACGGCACGCTGCCGATCCGCACACGGCGGCCTACTTCCGCGAACACGGGATCCTGCGCGCGGGCGCACGGGTGGTACGGGTATCGGGCAAGGTCAGGCGCGAGGCGGGCGGCAAGGAAACGGAATTCCGGGTGTGGATCGAGGAAGGCGCGGAGCAGCCGGTGCCGCTGCGGATCGATTTTCAGCCTAAAAGCTATCTGCGGCTGGTGTTTGAAGCGGAAGCCTGAAGGCAGAACGAGAAGCGAATGCTACAGGGGCGCGCGCACGGGCCGCCCGGGTGTGACATCGCGCAGCCGGCCTTCGCTTACCACCGGAACGCCATTCACCAGCACATAGCGGATGCCGATCGAATAGCGCGCCGGATTTTCGTAGCTGGAAGCGTCTGCCACCGTGACGGGGTCGAAGATGACGATGTCGGCGTCCGCGCCTTCCCGGATGCATCCTTTATTGCGCATGTCCGGGACCCGCTGCGCGAGCCGCTGGGCGGGCAGCAGGCTCATTTTGCGGATGGCATCCATCAAGCCCATCGCGCCGGTTTCGCGGACATAATGGCCGAGGACCCGCGCAAAAGTGCCGGAGCTGCGCGGGTGTCCCTTGCCATTCAGCAGCCCGCCATCGCTGGCGATCATGACGTCCGGGCTGGCCATGGCGGCATCCAGCGCGGCGGCCGGAATCATGTGCAGAATCACTCCACCACCCAAGCGGCGAAAACGTGGAAAGGTTTCGGCAGTGAGACGCTCGCCGGTGGCGGCCCACTGCAGGTCGCCATACCCGATACCTAAAACGCCCTGCCAGCCGGGATCGAACAGGGCGGATTCGATGCCGGACATGGCGGCGGTGTAGGGATAAACTTCGGTGGTGATGTCCAGTTGGCGAGCGCGGGCCTCGGCGATCATGGAGAGAAGGCGCGGCGTCTCGGCGAGTCCGCTACTGGCGATGTGCGCGACATGCACGGGGGCGCCGGTCAGCGCGGAGGCGGCCAGCACTTCTTCGAGCGCGTTCACGCTTTCACTGCCGGGGGCGCGCAGGTGGACGAAGCAGGCGGCGCCCGCATGCGCGGCGGCGCGAAACATTTCCAGGATTTCCCAGTGCGACGCGGCGGGCGTGTACTGGATTCCCAGGCCGACGCCGGCGGCGCCGCGCGCGAGGCCCTCCGCGATCTGGCGGCGGCACGCGGCGATCTCGTCATCCGTAGCGGCGCGATGTGCGGCATCGCCGGTGGGGAGGAAGCCGCCGGGATCCCGCATCACGCGCATGCGCACCGGAATGTGGCCGACCGAAGCGCCATAATTGATCAACGCCTGATTCTTGCGGTGGTCGTACCAGGCATCCACATCGGCGACGCCTACCTCCATTTCGAGCGCGGTGGTGACGCCGTCCATGGCTTTATAGCGGTAGTTTTCGGCGTCCTGGCCGTGGGAATGCAGATCGATGAAGCCGGGCGCGACCACCAGTCCGGAGGCATCGATAATGGCGCGGCCGTCCAGGGGCGCAGCGGAAAGGGCTGCCACTTTGCCGCTGGAAATGCCCAGATTGCGAACGGCGTCGAGGCCGCTTTCGGGATCGAGTACCCGACCGCCGCGGACGACCAGATCGAATTGTTGAGCGCTGAGCGGCGTCAGCAGCAGGACGAGCCAGGCTGCGCGCATGGGAACTGGTTAATGCGCGGCGATCATGGGCCGGATGACGACGGCTACCACGACCATGATGGCCGAAGCCGACGGGATCAAAAGCAGGGCCTTCTTGAGGCGCTTGGGATCGCCGCCGCCGATGGCGCCGATAATGCGCGAACTCACGGCCAGGCCGCACCAGCCCAGGGTGATGACGACGCCCATGGCGGTGCCGGTCATGCGCGGGAATGCGTCGCCGACCATGGCCAGCGTGGTGGGGAAGACCGGAGCCATGGAAATGCCGGCTAGAAAAACCAGAACCCACGCGACCGTTGAATTACTGGTCTTGAGCATCAGAAATGTCGTGATGGTCATCAAAATGGCGGCCGCCAAAGTGACCAGCGGCGCGGGCACGCTGATGAGGATGGGGGAAACCGCGACACGGCCAATCAGGAGGCCGAGCGCGAAGCCCAGCGAGAGAATGTTCAGCGCGCGCGATTCGGGGATGCCTTGCGCGATCAAGTGCTGTGCCAGCCAGTTCCAGACGCCCACCTCACACGCCACGTATAGGAAGAGGAACAGCGCCAACAGGAAGAGCACTGGGCGGCCGAGGACTGGGCCGACATCGGAAAAATCGAAGCTGCGCGCGCCGCTGGGGGGCGGCATGGGCGTGAGGATGTGGATGACCAAAGTTACGGCCGTCAGCACGGCGACCGTGTAGCAGAGCCGGATGGAATTGCGGCGCATCAGGTTCGCCGAGAGGAAGGGAGTGGCGAGTCCGCCGAGTCCGAAGAAGAGATTCAGGAGGTTGAGGGTGGTGGCGCGGCGGTCCTGGCTGATGTCGCTGACCAGGGCGTTGGCCGCGGTCACGATGATGCCGCCGCCGAGCCCCAGCAGGAAGAGATACACCATAATGCTGCGGAACCCTTTGGATTGAGGCAGGGCGAAAAGCGCAACCGTAATCAGGGCCAGCCCGAGCACGAGGCCGATTTTCTTGCCTTCGTTGTCGATCAGCGGGCCGACGCCCACGGACGCGATGATCAAGCCCAGGGCCTGAGTGAAAGCGATTTGTCCAAGCTGGCGGGGCGTGAGATGAAAGCGCGCGGAGAGATCCGGCAGGATGGTCCCCAGCATGGCGGCAATCATGCCATAGACGAAGATTGCAAGGATGGCGGCAAGGATCAGCATGGAGCGGATGGTATCAGAATTCGGGAGGCACCGCGGCAAGGGCGTTGCTTAATAGTTGGATGATTTGCAGCGTTACAGGTCTCGTTATCCCGGCCGCCTTGAAAGGCGAAGCGCCCACTGCTACCATTTTGTTGGGTAAAAGCTTGCGCAAAGTCTCACTGATCGCATCGAGCCAGATCATCGGGCGTGGAACCCTGAACTGGATCGCGGAACGTCCTATCGTGGTTTCATTCGAAGTCACGGATTCGTGTACGTGTTACTGCCGGCACTGCGATCACGGCGGGCCGAAGGACGAGAGCGCCAACTTGCGGCCGCACGAATACCGGCGATACATGGAAGCGCTGCGGCCCTGCGTGGTGCAGATTTCGGGCGGGGAGCCCATGATGCGCGACGATCTGCCGGAAATCGTGCGCGAGATCAAGGGCGGCAAGCGCGTGCCCTACGCGATCCTGGTATCGAACTGGTCGTTGATGACCGAAGAAAGCTATTTGGAACTGCGCGCGGCGGGCATCGACCAGTTTTCGGTGAGCCTGGACTTCCCCGACGATCGGCACGACGATTTCCGCATTCACCCGGGGCTTTACAAACACCTGCGCGAACTTGTGCCGCGACTGGCGCGTCTGGGTTACGACGATATCGTGCTGAACAGTTGCATCACTAGCGCGAATGTGGAGGAGATCGGGGCCCTGGCCGGGCAGGCCAGAGATTGGGGAGTTAACCTTTGCTACAGCGCTTACTCGCCGAAGCGCACCGGCGCGCGCGATTACTGCTTGAGCACGCCAGAGCAACTGGGGTCGCTCAATAAGGGATTGGACATGGTCGAGTTGATGCGCGACGAGACCAACTGGATCGTCAATTCGAGGAGTACGCTGGAGGCGACGAGGCGATATTTCGCAGAAGGCTGCGCGCCGGGCTGTAAGGCAGGCCTGCGATTTCTGGTAGTGCGGAGCAACGGGATACTACAACCCTGCTCCATGCAATTCCAGCAGTATCCGCTCGAAGCGCGCGACCGGATGGTTAAAGAATTTACCGCGGGCAACGCGTGTGGCGAGTGCTACGTCTCCATCCGTTCATACCTGGATAAGAGTTTTGTGCAGCTTGCAGGGGAAAACGTGGCCGAGTTCTTCTCGTTCCAGGTGCGTGAACCGCGTTAACGGTGCGCCGGAGAAAGGGCCGGCTCAGTGGTTACAGTCGCGGTAACTGGATCGCCAATCCGCATTTCAGCCCAGTTGTAACCAAATTCCTTCCCGCAATCCAGGCAGACTACATAGGTAGAGTGGCGTTGCCCGGGAGCCGTGGTGAAGCCAGCTTTCCGCGCGGGCGTGATGGGGAACGTGGTCCTGCTGTGAGAGCATCCTAACAAAGCATTGAACAGATTATTTAACATAGCCGCAACCCCCTTCAGTTGCTTAGATACAAAAACAGCCTTCCTGGTTTCATTTACGAAGTGAGATGAGAAATGGATGGGTGTTACCGAACCGAAACCGACCTGCTTACATAAACCCACCGGCTCACATAGGGTAGTGCGAGTTGCCCGGGAAACGTTTCACGCGAGGAGTTTGGCAGCCACGGCGGCGGCGATCTGCTGGCCGTGAAAACGCCCGTTCTCAATGAAGATCTCGTTGGTGTGCATGCCTGCCACAATAACCCCCGCCAGGTAAATGCCGGGGCGTTCGCTTTCGAGCGTTTGCGGATCGCTGCGCGGCTTCTGCGTATGGGGATCGAGCGAAATCCCTATGGAATTCAAGAAGTTGAGGTCCGGGCTATAGCCGGTCAGCGCGAAGACGAAATCGTTTTTGAGGAGCACTTCGCCGGCCGGAGTCGCGAGCCGCAGGGCATCGGGAAGGATTTCGATAACCTGCGAGCTAAAGTAGGCTTGGATTTCGCCGCACTTAATACGGTTCTCGATATTCGGCTTGATCCAGTACTTCACTTTCTCGGAAATCCCAGTACCACGATGGATCAGTGTTACGCGGGCCCCGGTCCAAAACAGTTCTAAAGCTGCGATTGCCGCGGAATTCTTAGCGCCGATCACGGCCACGTCGTGGTTATAGTACGGGTGTGGCTCTTTGTAATAGTGAAGAACCTTACTTAAGTCTTCGCCAGGGACATTTAATAAGTTCGGAACGTCATAGTATCCGGTCGCAAGCACGATTTTACGGGCTGTATGAGTATGATGGCAACCGAGGCGGTCGGTGGTAGATACCTGAAAGGCGCCATCTTCACCGGCGATGTAGGCCACGCGCTCGTAGTCGTGGATATTCAGCTTGAAATGATCGGCGACACGGCGATAGTACTTGAGCGCCTCATGCCGGTTGGGCTTCTCGTTCAGGCTGGTCATCGGGATATTGCCGATTTCCAGTAGTTCCGGGGTGGTGAAGAAGACCATATTGGTCGGGTAGTTGTAGAGCGAATTCACCACGCAGCCCTTTTCGATGAGGACGGTGCGAATGCCGCGCTGCTGCAATTCGATACCGCAGGCCAAGCCAGTCGGGCCAGCGCCGACCACAACCACGTCAAAATCCGTCACAGCTTGCTCTCGACTTCGGCGTAAACGCGTGCCAGCGCCGCGGGGAGGGCGCTGGGGTCCTTACCGCCGCCCTCCGCCATATCGGGCCGGCCGCCGCCCTTGCCGCCTACGGCTTGCGCGAGGGCGGAAGCCAGCTTGCCGGCGTGCACTTTGGACGTAAGATCCTTGGTTACGGCCGAGACGATGGAGACGGCGGAATCTTCGACCGACGCCAGGACCACCACGGCGCTCTTCCACTTGTTGCGTAGCTCGTCCACCAGTTCGCGCATCTGCTGGCGATCCAGGGAATCGGCCTGGACCGCGAGGACGTGCGCGCCGTTGACGGTGCGCGCCTGGCTCTCCAGTCCGGCAGCCGCGGCGTGCGCCAGCTTAGTCTTCAGATCGCGCTGCTCGTGTTCCAGAGCTTTCTCGCGCGCCAGCATTTTCTCCACGTGATCGATCAGTTCTGGCTCGGAGGCTTTCAACAATTCGGACAGCCGGTGCAGGGTTCCGGTGAGTTCCTGATACTGGCGAACCGCGCCCTCGCCGGTTACGGCTTCGATGCGGCGGACGCCGGCCGAGATACTCCCCTCATAGACGATTTTGAAGACACCGATATCGCCAGTGCGGCGGACGTGCGTGCCGCCGCAAAGCTCCTTGCTGAAATCGGGGACTGAAACCACGCGCACTTCGTCGCCGTATTTTTCGCCGAACAAAGCCATGGCCCCGGTAGCGACAGCCTGCTCGAGCGGCAGCACTCTGGTTTCTACGCCACTATTGCGGAGAATCTGTTCGTTCACCAGCCGTTCGACTTCCTCGATTTCGGCCTTATCCATGGCTGCATAGTGGGTGAAATCGAAACGCAGGCGGGGCGGCTCGACCACGCTCCCGGCCTGCTTCACATGCGTGCCCAGCACCTGGCGCAGCGCGGCGTGCAGCAGATGCGTGGCGGTGTGGTTGCGCATGGTGGAGAGCCGCAGCGGTGCGGCAACCTCCGCGCGCAATTCGTCGCCCACGCGGATCGGCGCGGTAGTGACGATGCGATGCACGGTGAGGCCAGGCACGGCCGGATAAGCCGTTTGCACTTCGGCGACTTTGTCGCCGCCGGCCGAGTACAGGCTCCCACGGTCGCCCACCTGCCCGCCGGTTTCGGCATAAAACGGCGTGCGGTCGAGGACCAGCTCGGCTTCCACGCCCGGTCCAACTTCATCGCGCAACTGGCGATCGACCAGCAGGCCTTTCACCTGCGAAGCGGCCGCCAGTTCGTCATAGCCCAGGAAGCGGGTACGGCCCTGCCCGACCAGTTCCTGATAGGCCGGAGCCACGGCGCCCTTTTCGGCGCCCTTCCAACTGGCGCGGGCGCGGTCCCGCTGGCGCTCCATTTCACGATCGAAGCCCTCATGGTCGATGGTCAGGCCGCGGTCGCGGGCCATGTCCTCCTGTTCGTCGAGCGCCAGGCCGAAAGTGTCGTACAGCTTGAAGGAAACCGCGCCGGGAATCAAGCGGCCGGAGAGCGATTTCACTTCGTCGTTGAACATGCGTTCGGCCACCAGGAAGGTGGTTGCATAGCGATGCTCTTCGTCCTTCACGATGCGGGCGATGCGCTGCACGCTCTCCATCAGTTCTGGATAGGCGGGCTCCATCAACTCGGCTACCGCGCCGGTGAGCTTATAGAGGAACGGCTCTTCCACGCCGATCAGGCGCACGTGGCGCATGGCACGGCGCATGATTTTGCGCAGCACGTAGCCGCGGCCGTCGTTGGCGGGCAGCACGCCGTCCTGAATCAGAAAAGTGGTGGAGCGGGAATGGTCGGCGGCGATGCGCAGGGCGGTATCGACGCGCTCATCCGCGCCGTAGGATACGCCGAACATGTCGGCGGCGCGCGCGATGATGGGAAAAATCAGATCCGTATCGTAAACCGACAGCTTGCCTTGCAGCACGGCCGCGGTACGGTCCAACCCCATACCGGTGTCGATGGAAGGCCGGGGCAGGGGCGTCAGGACACCGTTTGCGTCGCGGTTGAACTGCATGAAGACGAGGTTCCAGATTTCGACGTACCGGTCGCCCTCGTTGATGGGAAAGAGCTCGTGTTCGTGGCCCGGCTCGGCCGCGCCGGGGCCCATATCGTAATAAATCTCGGAACACGGGCCGCAGGGACCGGTGTCGCCCATCTGCCAGAAATTGTCCTTCTCGTCGAGGCGGAAGATACGCTCTTTGGGCACGCCCGCGACCTTCTGCCAGAGCTGCTCGGCGTCATCGTCCTCGCGGAAGACGGTGACGTAGAGCCGGTCTTTGGGAATGCCGAAGTCCTTAGTGACCAGGTCCCAGGCAAACTCGATAGCCTCGGCCTTGAAGTAGTCGCCGAACGAGAAATTGCCGAGCATTTCAAAGAAGGTGAGGTGGCGGCGGGTGTGGCCGACGTTGTCCAAGTCGTTGTGCTTGCCGCCCGCGCGCACGCATTTCTGGGCCGTGGTGGCGCGGGAGTAGTCGCGTTTTTCGAGGCCCAGGAAAACGTCTTTGAACTGGTTCATGCCGGCGTTGGCGAACAGGAGCGTGGGATCGTTCGCGGGGACCAGCGAGGAACTGCGCACCACGCGGTGGCCGCGCGCGGCAAAGAAGTCGAGGAAGCGCTGTCGGATGTCGTGACCTGTCACGTATTTATTGTAGCGGTGGGGCGAGTGTCAGTGCAGGTCTACCGAAGTATCGGCGCGGGCCGCGGCCACCATCAGCCACGGCCCGCGCCGGCGAGCTAGGAATTATACGAGGCGCTGCCGGTACGCACGCCGTGCGAACTGGCCGCCTTCTCACCGGACGAGGCGATATCTTCGGCGCCGGTCTCCTTCAGCAGATCTTTCGCGCGGGAAATCTCGTTGGAAGTCTCGCAATGCACGGAGAGCAGCACGCCGCCCTCTTTCACGCGTCCCTCGTAGCGCTTGGCTTCGTACTCCGGGATGCCCATGCCGACCAGCGCTCCGATCAAGCCGCCGACCGCGCCGCCAACTCCAATGCCGGCGAGCGAAGCCATAATCGGGCCGGCCGCGATGAAGGGACCCAGGCCGGGGATGGCGAGCGCGCCGATGCCGGCCAGCAATCCCAAAGTTCCGCCGACCACGCCGCCGGTGGCCACGCCCGTGGTGGTGCCTTCCGGCGCCTTGGTGTTTTTCTCGTGCGCGAACTCTCGCGAGCTCTGCTGGTCGGGTAGCAGAACCGAAATGTCGTTATACGAGAAACCCGCCGCGGCGATGCGGTCGACGGCGCCTTCCGCATGCGCGCTGTTTCTGTAAATACCAAATACTGCCGTGTTTTTTCCTGCCATTTGATTGCTCCTGTTGAAATTAAAAGTTAGTGCTTGACCGAGATTTCATCGGTCACGCGATCCGCGCTGCCGGTAACTTCGACAGCCTTGGCCACCACCGCCCGCTTTTCCTCCTCAGACTTGACGGGCCCTTTTAGCGTCACGGCGCCGTTCTGGCTGATAATCTTGACGTTATGCGCGTAGCTCGAAAGGGATTTGTCCGCCATGATGGAGCGGCGGATGTTGCGGGTTAAATCCCTATCGGACGTGTTGTTTTTCTGCTGGTCGGCGGTGACCGCACCGGGGCTACGGTCCGCCTGGTTGGCCTTGGTGTTGTCTGGGGCCTGGGCGTAGGCGGCCATGCCTGCGAGACACAGCAGAGTGGCTAAAATTGTCTGCGAGTATTTCATTGTTTTGAGTGAATGTTGGCGACTCCATTGCATGAATTGCCTGCAATGAAGGTCACCCTCCTTTTCTTTCTTGACTTTGGCCGGATACTGATTCAGTTCTATAGGGCCATCGGCTATCAGAAGGAGCACCTGCCGCTCCATTGTGTGTCCGAGCCCGGTGGACTATGTGTGAAAGGGACCGCTGGCGCGGCTTCAGGCGTGCTTGGCTTTGGCGTCCGGGCGGGCCCGGTCCATGTACTTCATGGTTTCGAGATCGAGCCGGATGAGGTCGCCGGTCTTGATGAATTGCGGGACCATAATCTCCAGGCCATTGTCGAGTTTGGCCGGCTTGAAGCCGGTGTCCTGCTGCTGGTGAGAGGCGGGCGCGGTATCCGCGATTTTCACTTCGATAGCATCCGGGATTCCCAAGTGGACCGGCCGCCCGTTCACGAATTCAACGGTCAGCCTCATCCCGGGTTCGGGGAAAGCGGCGCGCGCACCGGCCAGCGCGCTGGCAACCTCGATCTGTTCATAGTTGTCCGGGTCCATAAAGCAACATTGATCGCCGTCCAGGTAGAGGAATTCGAGCGAGTGCTTCTCAACGGGCAGGTCCTGCAGCCTGAGTTCGCCGCGGAAGCTGTGCTCGCGAAACGTCCCGGTATCGATATTCTGCAAGCGGGCATGGGTGGCGCCGCCCATCTGGCCCTGGCCCGGATGGTAATCCGCGGCGACGACCCGGTAAGGGTGATTCTCGAGGACGATCACCATTCCCGTGCGCATTTGAGATGCAAGCACCATTGTCGGCTCCTGTATGGACTTCTTCGTTAAAAACGGATGCGGAAATCCGATTCCATTCTAGCTGGAAGCGTCAAGATACGCTTTCAGCGGCTCGTGCATGCGCTTGCTGCGCGGTCGATCCCGATATTTAGCCGGGCGGGTCGCTTCAGCCTCATGATTGAACCGGCCCAGGCTCACGCCCTCAAACGCTCGCAATCGTGCTTCGGCCTGCAAGAGCAGTTCGGGGCCGGGCACGAAGAGGCGCTCCATCTCGCGCGGTTCGAATTTCGTCAATCCGCCCGCGTAGGTCCGCCCGTGGCGGACATCGGTATCTTTCGCGAGATATGCCGCCAAGCGGTCCATGACCTCCGGGGCCAGCGGATCGCGCGGGTAAAGCCCGTGGGCGATGTTGATATGCCGGGCATCGATCAGGTTTCGAACAAATGCGGGCGGCCGGCGCGCCATGTAGGTAGCCAGAATCGGCGCCGGAGCTTTCAGGCCGACCGACCACCAGGCTTTACGGTTCGCGGCTACATAACCATCGGCCACGCCGGCGGCCTTCGCGAGCTTCAGAAAACGGTCGATGGCTTTGCGTTCCTCCCGATCGAACAACGAAAGGTCGACGGGGAGGTCGATGACGTCTTTGAGGCTCGACATATCGGAAAGGGCGCGGCCCGCCTGGAATAGCTCGCGGGCCTTCGTCACGCTTCGAAACAGAACACTGGTGGGCAAGCCCAAGCTGTGCGGTCCCGCGATCCATACACGATTTGCCCCGGTTACCTGGCCGCGATGCACCCGGCACAGTTCGCCGAGTTCGACAAAGCCGGACGGGGCGGCTTTGGTACGCCGCGTCAGATGCGACCAGCGGGCCTGGTTTTCTAGACGGTCCCGCGGCAACCATAAGCCACCTGCGAGCGGTGCGATCTGGCCGGCATCGTCGACCCGGCGGATGTGAATGCTCTTGGGCTTGGATCCGATTTGAAATGTGCTGATGACGGCCGTGGCAGCGGCATCGGCAAACGGCCTGGCCGTGGGTTCCACGACCGTAAGGCCCTGTCCCCCCAGTTCGTTGAGGAACATGGCGCGCATCAGCCGGCCGTAGTTGACGTCCAACCATTCGGCGGCCGTGATGAAGGCGCCGAAATCGCCGGCCTTGGCTTGCAGAACGGTGGCCAAAAAGAAATGTACATGTAACCCGGCAAGCTGGCTGGCGTCATATCCAAGACCGCGTGCTGCAGTGGTCAGCCATTGCTTCCATTTCGCCGGGACAATATGGTGCCGAACGTACGGAGGGTTGCCCACGTAAAGGGTGCTGCCCGCGGCGGGGGGCAGCTTGACCTCGCGGTAATCTGCCAGCAGAATCCGCGACCTGTGCTCAAATCCGGCGGCCGCCAGATTGCCGCGGGCGATCAACGTGGCCACGGGGTCGACGTCAATGCCGATCAACTCGGCATTGGGAAACCTGTGGCCGGCAGCTAGCAGGAATCGTCCCGAGCCTACGCCGGGGTCGACGACACGTTCCGGCACGGAAGGGGCGTTTCCTCGAAACGCGCCCGCCCAATTCACCATCGCTTCGACGATCGCGAAGGGAGTATAAGTGGCACCCCGTTGGCGGCGTTGCGCGGGTGTTCGCAGGATCGCGAAAGCTTCTCCCAGCGGATCGCTCCGGCGGCTCACCGCGCTCCGCAGCGCTTCCGTCGCGTCGTCCGGCAAGTCGCCGGCCCGGCGGATCAGGGCCGCCTCCGCCGGCGACAGAACGGGAACCCGAAGGGCGCCCAGCGCGGCGGCGGCGGCCAAGACGTCGGCCTCGGTTTCCAGACGGTAGCGCATCTTGGCGGGCTTGCTCAAGGAGCCCTCGAATGAGAAGCCCATCTGCCGGGGGCGTGCGTCCACTCATTTCCTAATCGGCAGCCAGGCTAAATGTGATTATAAGCCTTGGTTTTGGGAACCGGCGCCGCCCTAAAACGTATTATTGTCAGGGCCTTGCCCCTGCAAACCCATGTGGAACGACATTCGCAGCGCTTTTCGAACCCTGCTCCGCGAGCGGGCATTCGCATCCATGGCCATATTGAGCCTGGCCGTCGGTATCGGGGCCAATACGGCCATCTTCTCGGTGGTGAACGGAGTACTCTTGCGTCCGCTGCCCTACCGCGATCCGGAACGGTTAGTGACGCTGCGCGAGGTGGTCCCCAAGCTGGCCCATCTTTATCCTACTTTGCCGGTCAACTTCAGCCACTATTACGAGTGGCGCAAGCACTGGTCCGCCGTGGAATCGGTGGCCCTCATCGAATCCTCCGCGCCGAATCTGACCGGAGCGGGTGAGCCCGAAATGCTTAATGGCGCGCGGGTTTCAGCGAGCATTTTCCGGGTTCTGGACGTGAATCCGCGATTGGGCCGCGGCTTCCAGGACGGGGAAGACCCCGGGGGGCACGATGGCGTGGCCGTGATCTCCGATTCGCTATGGAAGCGGCGATTCCTCGCCGACCCGGCGATTGTCGGCAGGAAGATCACGCTCAACGGAAAACCGCACGTGGTGGTGGGAGTGCTGGCGCCCGATTTCCAGTTCCCCGCGCAAAATGACATGTGGGTCCGCCCGGGTATGGGCTCCAAGACCGACGTGCTCCAGCCGCTGGGCTATACCAAGGACGACCTTGAGGAGATTAACGGCGATTACAACTGGGCAGCCATCGCGCGGCTACGGCCGGGCGTGACTCCGCAGAAAGCCCTGGCCGAACTGAACGTGATCCAGGCCGATATTTCGAAGCGTATTCCCGACGAGAAGATGGACCTGCATGCCGCGATTTCTTTGTTGCAGGAGGATATCGTAGGGAAGTCGCGGCGCGGCCTGTTGGTGTTGTTGGGGGCCGTGGGGGCCGTGCTGTTGATCCTGTGCGCGAACCTGGCGAACCTTTCCCTGGCGCGCGCCGCCGGGCATGCCCGCGAATCGGCGATACGGACGGCGCTGGGAGCGGGCCGCGCACAACTGGTGCGCCAGTCGCTGACGGAAAGCCTGGTGCTGGCGCTGGCGGGCGGCATGCTGGGCATCGCACTAGCGGCGTGGGGCGTACAAGTTCTGCTGCGGGCGGCGCCGCTCGATCTGCCGCGCCTGGCCGAAGTTGCGGTGGACGGGCGCGTCCTGGGTTTTGCCCTGGCTGTTTCGCTGGTCACAGGCGTAGCGTTTGGAATCCTGCCTGCATTGCGCAGCGCCCGCACCGATCCGCAGGAGGCGCTGAAATCCGGCAGCTACACCACCACGGAAAGCCGGCGCGGAGTGCAGCTGCGCAGCGTACTGGTGGGAGTGGAAGCGGCCCTCAGCGCCATGCTGCTGATTACCGCGGGGCTGTTGAATGGCAGTTTCGTCAGGCTTATGCATGTGGACAAAGGCTTCGACATTGAGCGCGTGCTGGCCGTGAGCGTGAGGATGTCTCCCGCCAAATACACGGAGGAAGCGCAGCAGACGGCGTTCTTCGATCGCCTGCTGCAGAAGACGCGGTCGCTGCCCGGCGTGCTCTCCATCGGCATAGTGTCCGCGCTGCCGCTGCAGGGCGAAACCTGGCTCGACCTGGCCGCGGCCGAGGGCGACCAGCGCCCGCTATTCGAGCGGCCCATGGTGAACGTGCGCTTCGTGAATCCGGACTATTTTAAGACGCTACGCATCCCGTTCCGCGCGGGGCAGCCCTTCGACGATAGCCAGCGCAATCGCAAAGTGGTGATCGTTTCGCAGGGGACCGCACGGCGTTTGTGGCCTGGCCGGAACCCACTCGGACGCCGCCTGCTGCACAACGAGAACCTGGAAGAAGTGGTCGGGGTGACCGCGGATATCCGCAGCACCAGCCTGGACAAAGAGCCGGTCCCGATCATCTACATTCCGTATTGGCAGCGCCCGCGGCTGTCCGCCGCGCTGCTGGTGCGCACCGCGATGGACCCGCGCGGCATCGCCACGGGTTTGCGCGATGTCATTCACCAGGTAGACGCGGACGTACCGGTGCCGGAGATGCAGACGCTACAAGAGGTGATGTCGGACTCCGTGGCGCAGCGCCGTTTCCAGATGACACTGGTGATGTTGTTCGCCGGCGCAGCGCTGGCCCTGGCCGGGTTCGGCATATATGGCGTGGTTTCGTATTCCGTGGCACGCCGCCGCACGGAGATGGGCATCCGCATGGCGTTGGGTGCGGGCACGGGCGGTCTGCAGCGAATGGTGTTATGGCAGGGGATTCGCCCGGTGGTGGCCGGGCTGGGGGTCGGAATCGTGGGCGCGCTAGCGGCCGGCCGGATCTTGAGCAGCCTGCTATTCCAGGTGAGTGCGCAAGATCCGCTGACGATCGGCGGTGTAGCGCTGGTCTTGCTGGCGGTATCCGTGGCGGCGGCGCTGGCGCCGGCGCGCCGGGCGACGCACGTGGATCCGATGAAGGCGCTGCGGTTCGAGTGAGCGCGGTATGATCGACTGTGCGTCATCGCCTCGTGCTATGTCTTGCAGCGGCCCTGCTGCTGTTTGCGTGCGGCGGCGGCCCGGCGGTTTCTCCCACCACGCGGGCTACCCAAGCTGAGGCCGGCGATTCGGGACCCGCGCGCCATCGCCACCGCGGGCGCGGCCCGCGCGGCGCGCAAGCCTCGCAAAATGGAGGCGCCGAGGCCGGCAAGTTCGACTTGTATGTGATGTCGCTTTCCTGGTCGCCGGGATTCTGCGTCACCGCGGCGGGCCGGAACGATGCGCTCCAATGCGGACCCGAACGCCACTTCGCCTTCGTGCTGCACGGGTTGTGGCCGCAATATGAAAAGGGCGGATGGCCGCAGGACTGTTCCACCGAAACGGCGGATGGAAGCCTGATCGACGGCATGCTGGGAATCATGCCGAGTCCCGAACTGGTGGCTCACGAGTGGGAGAAGCACGGCACCTGCAGCGGTCTTTCCCCCAAGGAATATTTCGAGGAGGCGACAGAGGCGTTTCGCAGCGTAAAGATTCCGCCGCAATACACGGCGCCGCGGGAGCAGGTCGCCGTCAGCCCGGATCGGTTGCGGCGCGACTTTGCCGCCGCGAATCCGAAGATTCCGGAACAGGGACTGGTGGTGCTGTGCAGCCGCAACGGGCGTTATCTGCAGGAGGTGCGCACGTGCCTGACGCTGGATTTAGAAGCGCGGCCATGCAATGCGGAAGTATTGCGGGACGCCTGCGAGTCCGGCGAAATCGTGATGCGCCCGCTGCGGTGATGGCGCCTAGGAAGCTTGTCCCACGACGCCGGCCAGCGGACTGCTGGCGCTGGCGTACAGTTTCTTGGGCATGCGTCCGGCGAGATAGGCGAGACGGCCGGCTTCCACAGCCAGCTTCATAGCCTTTGCCATGCTGGCGGCATCCTCGGCGGCGGCGATCGCGGTATTCATCAGCACGCCATCCGCGCCCAACTCCATGGCGATGGCGGCATCGGAAGCGGTGCCTACCCCGGCGTCCACGATCAGGGGGACGGCGGTGATCATCTCGCGCATGATTCGCAAGTTGGCGCTGTTCTGCACGCCCATGCCGGAGCCGATGGGCGCGGCCAGCGGCATGACGGCGGCGGCGCCGGCGTCGATCAGCTTGCGCGCGTTCACCACGTCGTCATTGGTGTAGGGCAGCACCACGAAGCCTTCCTTCACCAGCACGCGGGTGGCTTCCAGGAGCCCTTCGTTATCGGGGAAGAGCGTTTTTTCGTCGCCGATGACTTCCAGCTTGATCCAGTTGGAGAGGCCGACTTCGCGCGCCAGGCGGGCGGTCCGGATAGCGTCGTCCGCGGTATAGCAGCCAGCGGTATTGGGAAGGATGAAGATTTTGGACCGGTCGATGTAGTCGAGCAGGGATTCCTTGGAGCGATCCGTCAGGTTCACGCGGCGCACGGCCACGGTGACCATATCGGCGCCCGTGGCTTCGTGGCAGCGAGCCATCTCCTGGAAGCTGCGATACTTTCCGGTTCCCACGATCAGGCGGGATTGGAAAGCGCGGCCGGCAATTGTCAGAGTATCGGACATTCTTCTATTGTAGGACGGCTTCGTGTCAGGGAACCGCCCAGATCACACCGCTTAATCCACGCCGGGGGCGATTCGCCGCATCACATCTTTCACTCTGCGCGCATATCCGGCGTTTCGATTGTAGGTCTTCAAAATCCCATCGACATCCTTCTCCCTATACAGCGAGGAGTGCGCCAGGTAGGACGCGACGGCGCGGATGCCGGCGGCGGCGGAGGAAAATGCCGCGCGCCCCGAATCCCATCCGAAGATGTTGTTGTTCCTGGCGGCCTTGCCACCGGAGGTTTCCACGAAAGAGAGGCTGGGCAGTAGGCGCCAGTCCAACGCGTACATATCGGCGGCTTCGAGAAAGATAGGGGCCAGGCTGGCTGCGGGGCAATTGCCTTGGTGGAAGAAGTTGCGCAGAGAAGCGAGACGGGGATCTTTGGCGGGTTCGTTGCGATGCTCGGCGGTGGCTATCTTTGCGGATTCCGCATGCGTCCCGGCCGGCAGAGCGACCACACCGGCAAAAACGGCCAAACCGTTCGAAAGCAGTTTTCGCATATCGAAATTACCTCGTTTCAGAAATTTGGTTTTCTTAAAGAACCGGCTCAATCGGCGGCCGGGGAAAATACAGGGTATGGGCGCAGAGGCCCGGATCAGCGGCGTGTGTCTATACGAAACATAAGCTGTAATTATACCATTACGGCCAAGGCGCCTTGTCAAGGGGCTTAAACCGCTGAAAAGATTGGCCGTGCCGAGTTAACTCTTCGGGCTTTTTGCTAAACCGCATCCTCTCCCAAGAGTTCCAGCCGTGTCAAAATCTTGTTATAGGAGGCAATATGCCGAAGATGCGTGCCGTACAGGTTTCGCGCGCCGGAGGTCCTTTTGAGATCGTGGAGCGCGAAATTCCAGAGCCCGCCGCGGGTAGCGTGCGGATCAAGGTGCAGGCTTGTGGGGTCTGTCACAGCGATTCCTTGACGAAGGGGGGATTCCTACCGGGCATGCAGTTCCCGCGGGTTCCCGGACACGAGGTTGTGGGCGTGGTGGATGCGGTCGGCGCAGGCGTCGCGGGATGGACACCGGGCCAGCGCGCCGGTCTCGGCTGGAACGGCGGATACTGCGGGCATTGCGACAACTGCCGCCGCGGCACTTTCTTCGCGTGCCAGACGGCTACCTATATTACAGGCGTTACCAGCGATGGCGGCTATGCGGATTACACGATTGCCCGCGCGGAAGCCCTGGCGCGGGTGCCCGACGGGCTGACGGCCGCGGAGGCCGCGCCCCTGATGTGCGCCGGCGTCACCACCTTTAATTGCCTGCGCAACACGGGCGCGCGGGCGGGCGACCTGGTGGCGATTCTCGGTTTGGGCGGACTCGGGCATCTGGGTGTGCAGTTCGCATCCAAGATGGGTTTCAAGACGGTGGCCATCGCCCGCGGCCAGGACAAGGAGCCCTTGGCCCTGTCGCTGGGGGCATTCCGATACATCGACAGCCGCGCACAGGATCCCTCGGCGGAACTGCAGAAGTTGGGTGGGGCGAAAGTCGTGCTGGCCACCGTCACGGCCGGCGACGCCATGGCGGCTGTTCTCGGCGGGCTTGGAGTGCACGGAACGCTGATGGCGATCGGGGCCGCTCCGTCGCTCGAACTGGCGCCGCAGAGTTTAATCGCGAGATCCACGGGCATTAAGGGCTGGTACTCGGGTACATCTATTGATTCACAAGATACGCTGTCATTCAGCGTGCTTTCCGGAGTGCGCTCCATGAATGAGGTCTTCCCGCTGGAGCAGGTGAATGAAGCGTACGAGCGCATGCTTAGCGGCAAAGCACGGTTTCGGGCGGTTCTGACGATGGGAGATTAAGCCGGAGGAAAAACGGCTGCCATGCGACTCTTCACGGCCCTCGATCTTCCAGCCGAAGTGGTCCGCGCGCTCGACGCTCTCCTCGGCCAACTCCGCCCCACTGCGCGCATCAAGTGGAGTCCGCCCGCGAATCTCCACGTCACGATCCGCTTCATCGGCGAGTGGCCCGAAAATCGTCTGCCGGATTTGCACGCCGCGCTCGACGGCCTCCCCACGCGCCCGCCGATTCCGATTCAGATATGCAAACTGGGCTTCTTTCCCAATCCGCATTCGCCCCGTATCTTCTGGGCGGGCGTGGAAACGTCGCCGGATTTAGCATCCCTCGCCGGGGAAACCGATGGCGCGCTGGAAAGCCTCGGCCTCAAGCCCGAAGGCCGGCCTTTTCACCCGCACCTGACCCTGGCGCGCATTCAGAATGCAGTTCCCCTGCAAAAACTGCACGAAACGATTGCCGCGCAGCCCTCACTCGACTTCGGCAGCTTCCGCGCGGATCGGTTCTTTCTCTATCAAAGCCGCCAGGGCCCTGCCGGTTCGGTGTACACCCAGATTGCGGAGTTTCCGTTTATAAGCTGAGGTATCCTGGATCAAGGAGAGCCCATGGCCGCATCCTCCCCGCCCTTCCCTTACGAAACGCGCCTGAATATTCTGAAGAAGCCGTTGGAAGTGATCGACGAAAAAGCCCTTGCCGATGCTTGCGAGTACAAGTGGTTCAACCAAACCCTCTGCCAGGTGAACGATTCGGTCGTTCGCATGGCTGTGATCGAGGGCGAGTATCACTGGCACAAACATGACCGGGACGACGAGTTCTTTTACGTGATCGAAGGCCGGTTGCTGATCGATCTCGAAGAGCGAACCGTCGAACTGGCGCCGCGGCAGGGATTCGTCGTGCCGAAAGGCGTTGTGCATCGCACCCGCGCTCCGCGGCGCACGGTGATTCTGATGGTGGAAAACGCGGGCATCGTTCCCACAGGCGATTGATGAGCGCAGCCCTGGGACTCGCGATCGCCTACCTGCTGGGCGGCATTCCTTTCGGATATCTCCTGGTGAAGCTGACGACCGGGCGCGACGTGCGCGCTGCGGGCAGCGGCAACATCGGAGCCACCAACGTGCTCCGGACGACCGGCCGCGCCGCCGGTGTGGCAACTTTGCTGCTGGATATAGGTAAAGGTTACCTGGCGGTCTGGCTGGAAGGCCGGCTGACGGGCGGCAATAACGAGTGGATGGGGGCGGCCGCGGTGGTCGTGATGATCGGCCACTCGTATCCGGTGTACCTGCGTTTCCACGGCGGCAAAGCGGTGGCTGCGTTCGTGGGCGGCTGGCTCTGCCTAACGCCGCTGCCACTGGCCGCCGTGCTGCTTGTATTTGTCGTGATGGCCGCATGGACCCGCCATATCTCCCTCGGCTCTATTGTGGCGGCGGGTACCTTTCCGCTGGCCGTCTGGCTGATCGAACATCCACCGCCAATGGTGGTCGCCGCGGCGATTCTCAGCGGCGTCTTGATCATTTACCGCCATCGTGAAAACATCGCCCGGCTGCGCGCGGGAACCGAATCGGTTTTCTCGTTCGGGAGCCGCACGTGATTCCGGGGCCCAAAGACAATACCCTCGCCATCATCGGAGCAGGGAGTTGGGGCACCGCGCTAGCCATCGTGCTGGCGCCGCGTTTCCCGCGCATTCGTCTGTGGGTATACGAACAAGATCTGGCCAGCCGGATGCGAGACGGTCGCATCAACGATTTATACCTCCCCGGGTTCAGTCTGCCCGCCAATGTGGCGGTGGGAACCGAATTGGAAGGCGCGCTTGAGGGTGCGTCGACCGTACTCAGCGTGATGCCCTCGCACCTGGTACGCCCGATTTATAGCCGGATGCTGCCGTGGCTGAACGCTTCCATGGTTTTCGTGAGCGCCACCAAGGGTTTGGAAAACGGAACGCTGTTGCGCGCTTCCGAAGTGATCGGGGAATGCTTGTCCGCGAGTTTTGAGCCGCGGGTTGCGGTCATTTCAGGGCCCACGTTTGCACGGGAAGTGGCGCGCGGCGATCCAACGGCGCTGGTAGTGGCCTCCACAGACCTGGCTTTGGCAGCAGGCGTGCAAGCGGCCTTTTCGGGTCCCACCTTTCGTCTTTATACCAGCGCCGATCCCGTGGGTGTCGAAATTGGGGGCGCGGTTAAGAATGTGGTGGCCATCGGGGCGGGTGTATGTCACGGATTGGGATTGGGCAACAACACCCAGGCCGCACTGATTACACGAGGGTTGGCCGAGATGACCCGGCTGGCAACGGCTCTTGGTGGGCGGCCTCAAACGCTGGCCGGTCTGGCAGGGCTGGGCGACTTGGTGCTCACGTGTTCGGGGGAATTGAGCCGCAATCGCATGGTCGGTCTGGAACTGGCACGTGGGCGCAAACTGGATGAGATTGTAAACTCTATGAAAATGGTGGCGGAAGGTATCAAGACGACTAGCGCGACCGTCAACCTGGCGCGCAAGCAAGCAGTTGAGATGCCTATCTGCTGCCAGATGTTTGAAATGTTGAACTTCGGCCTGCCCCCACGGGAGGCGATCCGAAGGCTGATGGAACGTTCTCTAAAGGGAGAATGACTTTTGGGCGTGAAGGCGCAACAATGCATGGAGCCTGGTGTTATGAGTGATATGGGGGCGGCTGCGATAGCCGCCCTGGATTACGATGCGGAGCTGATGCTCCGGGTTAAAGACGGGGATGGCACCAGTTTCGGTGTACTGCTTGAAAAGCACCGCGCCTCGGTGATTCATTTCATCTACCGGTTGGTGCAGGAGCAGGCCATCGCCGAGGAATTGGCGCAGGAAGTTTTTCTGCGGGTGTATCGCTCCCGGTCCAGCTATGAGCCGACTGCCAAGTTCAAGACCTGGCTTTTTCGGATCGCCACGCATCTGGCATTGAACTGGCTGCGGGACGAAAAGCACGAACGGGGGCAGGAGCGTTTGGACGATGTATCGGCCGATCTGCCGGCGAGGCAGGTTTCGGACCGGCGGCCCTCGGTGGAGCAGGAACTGCTTTACGGCGTGAAGCGGGAGGAAATTCGCAGGGCGGTAGCGGCGTTGCCCGAAAAGCAGCGGGCAGCCGTGCTGATGCACAAGTACGAGGAAATGGAATATACCCAGATCGCGAAGGTCCTGGGCTGCTCGGAATCGGCCGTGAAATCGCTGCTGTTCCGGGCTTATGAAACGTTGCGCGCCCGCCTGGCGCACATGGGAAAGACATGAATTGCCCGATCGAAAGCCGCGAGCCGGAAATTCTGGTGGCTTACGCCGCCGGCGAACTCGAACTGGAAACCGCCCGCGCTCTGGAACGGCACCTGGACGGTTGCGCCACCTGCCGGCTGATGGTGGCGGACCAGGCTGTCGTCTGGAAAGCGCTGGATGCGTGGGAAGCACCATCGGTATCGCCCGACTTTGACCGGCGCCTCTATCGCCGGATTGACGATGGCGTGCGGCTTACCTGGTGGGAGCGGATCACCCGGCCTTTCCGCCCCATGCCGCTGCGCCAGGCGCTACCCCTGACAGCTTCCGCGGGCCTGCTGCTGATGGCTGGTCTCCTGCTGCAACATCCCACACCCGTCGCGCCGGCTGCCCCAATCGTGCGGGCGAACCAGGTGGAACGAACTTTGGACGATCTGGAATTATTGCGCCATTTCAACGCGGCAGATACCGACCAAAGCCCGCATCCCGATGCCATGTAATCGGATCCGCACGGCATTTCCGAGGTTTGCATTGGCTATTCTGCCGGCGCTGCTGCTGGCGGCCATGGCCGGACAGGCGAAGTGCCAGCAGGAGCCCGATAAGCCCACCGCCCAACAAATCCTGGAGAATTCCATCGACCGCTGGAACCGGATGCCGCCGGAGGAGCGCGAGCGCGAACTCGCTAAGCTGCCGCCGGCGCGCGCGCGGGTGATCCGGCAGCGCATCTGGCGATATAACCACATGCGTCCGGAGGAACAGCAGGCGCTGCGCGAGCGCTACCAGACTTTTAGCCAGCTTTCGCCGGAGAAGCAGCAGATCGTTCGCCGCCGGCTACAGGAGTTCCGCGAGCTGCCGGCGGCGCGCCAGCCGATCGTGCATCGCGAAGTCGAACGGGTACGCCTTTTGCGGCAAGCCCAGCGCGAGGCTACCTTCAACGGCGAGCCATTTCGCAGCCAGTTCTCGCCCGCGGAACAGGCCATGATCAGGGATCTTTCAACTTATCTTCCCAATTAGCCTTCGCCGCTCTCGCCAGTCACACCGCAACGCGGCGTGCAGACATGCTCCGGAAAGATCTGGGAAAATGTGCGCACCAGGTAGGCCTTGGCGCCCTTTCTTGTGCGAAATTCCTTGCCGCCTTCGAGGGTACGGCCCCAGTGCCGCGCCAGGAAATTACCCGTCCGCAATTTCGTGATGCGGGAATAGAACGGGCCGTCGAGAGTGAAGTGGACGAAATTGTGGGGTTCGATGGCGTTCAATTTCATCCGGCATACCTGGCATACCAAAAGGTGTTGCTCTAAGGCAGGTATCCGGGAGGAATCCAGGCTTCCAAGCGAATAACTCTCCAGGTCCGCGACGGATTGGTGGCCCATGTTCTTTTGGCCCATGTCCTAGAATACCTTCAGCCCCACAAATCTTAAATAGAGCTTTTAGGCTAGTTTGCGGATTTAGTACTGTATGCTTGCCGGGCGGGCCGGCTTGTTCTGTGATAGGGTAGAGATTCATTCCGAACTGGAGGCAAAATGGAGGCCCTTGGCCTGATTGAAACAAAGGGACTGACGGGTGCGATCGAAGCAGCCGACGCCATGGTGAAGACGGCCAATGTGGTGCTTACCGGCAAGGAATTCATCGGCGCCGGTTACGTCGTGGTGAGCGTCCGCGGCGACGTGGGCGCGGTGAAGGCCGCCACGGATGCGGGAGCCGCCGCCGCGCGGCGGGTGGGCGAACTGGTGTCCGTGCACGTCATTCCCCGTCCGCATGAAGAGACCGAAAAGGTGCTGCCGGGCGCCGGACCGGTCAAGAAATCTCTGGGCTGATGCTCGAAGACAAAGACCTCGTCTCCATTCAAGAGGTCCGCACCAAGGTGGAAAAGGCCTATGCCGCCTGGCAGAGGTACCGTTCGTACACCCAGGCGCAGGTGGATGCGATCGTGGAACGCATGGCCGCCGCGGGCCGGGCCAACGCCGAGCGGCTGGCGGCTATGGCCGTGGAAGAGACCGGCTACGGCAACGTCAAAGACAAGATCGCCAAAAACCTGCTGAACGCGGATCTGCTGCCGCGTAAAATGCGCGGCATGCGCACCATCGGGATGTTGCGCGAGATTCCCGAAGAGCGCATCGTGGAATACGCCGTCCCGGTGGGCGTAGTGGCTGCGATCCTGCCCACCACCAATCCCACTTCCACCGCCATCTACAAGATTCTGATCTCACTTAAGTCCGGCAATGCCATTGTTCTGAGCCCGCACCCGCGCGCGGTGCGCTGCACCTGCGCTACAGCGGATCTGCTATACCGGGCGGCGCTCGAAGCCGGGGCGCCGGAAGACATCATCCAATGCCTGGGGTACGCCAGCCTGGACGGCACTAACGCGCTAATGCGCCACGAACGCACTGGCGTGATTCTCTCCACCGGCGGGCACGGCATTGTACGCGCGGCCTACTCCAGCGGCAAACCCGCCTTCGGGGTGGGACCGGGCAACGTACCGGTGATGATCGAGCGCACGGCGGATGTCCCGGACGCCATCGCCAAGGTGATCGAAGGCAAGTCCTTCGACTACGGGACGGTTTGTTCCAGCGAGCAGGCCATCGTGGTAGAAGATGTCCTGAAGGATCGTGTGTTGACCGAATTGAAGGCCGGCAAAGCCCATTTCTGCGGGGCCGAACAGAAACAGGCGCTGGGCAGGCTGCTGGTGACGCCGAACTGGACCATCAATCCGGCGTGCGTGGGACAGTCCCCCACCAAGATCGCGGCCATGGCGGGCTTCACGGTACCGGCGGAGACTTCCATCCTGGTGGTCGAACTGGATGGCGTGGGCAAGCAGCATCCCCTTTCCATGGAGAAACTCTCGCCAGTGCTGGCCGTCTATTGGGTGAAGGATTTCGCGGCCGGGATGAACATTTGCGAAGGCCTGCTGCGCTTCGGCGGGTTGGGCCACACCTGCGGGATCTACGCGAAAGACGATGCGCGGATTCGCGAGTACGCGCAGCGCATGCCGGCCAACCGGGTGCTCGTCAATACTCCCACGCCGCAAGGCTCAACCGGCATTACCACGAATGTGTTCCCTTCCATGACCCTGGGCTGCGGGGCGGCCGCGGGCAACATCACCAGCGACAACGTGGGGCCGCAACATCTATATAACATCAAGCGGCTGGCCTACGCCGTGCGCACGCCGGCGGAGGCGTTTGAGACTCCCGTGGGGCAGGCGCGGCAGGCAACCCCTCCGGCGGCAGGCACGCAGCATACCGCTACAGACATCGTGGACAGGTTCCTGGCGCGGCGGGGCGGAGCGGCTCCTCCTGCGGCCGTGCTCGCGACGGTTCCCGCGCCGGTCCCGGCGCCCGTGCCGGCGGCAAAGGCAGCTCCAGCGCCTTCCTGCGGCTGCGGCGGCGCGGCACCCGCTCCCCCACTCCCCCCGGCTGCCCCGAAACCCCAAATCGTGGATTTCGTCTGCGAGGAGGATGTGCGCACCGCCCTCAAGCAATCCCGGAAAATCTACATCGGGCCCAAAACCATCGTGACACCGGCGGCCCGCGATTTGGCCGCGCCCTCTGGTATTCTAGTCTTGGCTTAAGGGCAAAGGAGGATCAATGGACCTGAATTTGGACACATTGAAGCAGGAAATCCTGGAATACCTCGAGCATTCGGAATTCGCCGTCTTCCGCAGCGCTCCCGGGGGGTTGGAAGGACTGCCCTTTGTGCTCTGGGATGCCGAACGCTATCCCGATTACCTGATGTTCCTGGATACCGCCCGCAAGACCGGCGCCAAGATGATTCTGTTTGCCGCGCGCGAGTTCGAGTCCACCGAGGTCGACGAAGCGGTCGAAGAACTCGACGAGTGCGATTTGAGCCGTGAAGAGCGCCGGGACCTGGAATCCCGGCTGCGCGAGCTGCGGGTGCACGAAGGCGTCACCTGTTCGATCGAGTTGGCCTTCGATCACCACGCGCGCATGTACGTATATGAAATCCGCCCCGACTGGTACGACGAATTCCTGAGCATCGGCGATGAAATCTCGGTGCATCTGCCAACCGGCCAGACCGAGCAGGACGACGACGGTTCTTTCGGCTATTTTTCGAATAACTGACGCGCGGCATGCCCATTCAGGCCCGCTGGCTGATTCCCGAAGGCAACCCGCAAGCAGCCCAGGCCCTAGCTGTGGCACTACGCATCGGCCTGCCTGCCGCGCGCGTGCTGCTGGCCCGTGAGTTGGGCGATCCGGAAGCTGCGCGCCGTTTCCTGGCCCCATCCCTCGCCGACTTGCACGCTCCGGCGGCGCTACGAGGCATGACCGAAGCGGTCGCGCGGCTGAAGCGGGCCATCTCGGGCGGCGAGCGGATCCTGATCTACGGCGATTACGACGTGGACGGGACCACTTCCGTGGTGATCCTGAAGAAAGCCATCGAGATGGCCGGGGGGACGGCGTCATTTTTCGTTCCACACCGGCTGCGCGATGGGTATGGGATGCGCGCCGACGCGGTGGAAAAGGCCGCCGCCGAGGGGATCAAGGTGATTGTCAGCGTGGATACCGGCATTCGCGCGGCGGAAGTCGTGCGGCGCGCCAACGAACTGGCCATCGACGTGATCATCACCGATCACCATTTGCCGGAAGCCGAGCTGCCCCCGGCCCTGGCCGTGCTGAATCCCAACCGGCCGGATTGCGGGTATCCCGACAAGAACCTGTGCGGGGTAGGGGTGGCGTTCAAGCTGGTGCAGGCGCTGCTGGCGTCACTCGACTGGCCGCCGGAGAAACTGCGGCGCGTCACGGAATCGTTTTTGAAGCTGGTGGCCATCGGCACGGTGGCCGACGTGGTGCCGCTGATGGGCGAGAACCGCATCATCGTGAAGCACGGCTTGAGCGGGCTGGGAACGGTGCGGAATCCGGGGCTGCGCGCGCTGCTGGATGTGGCGGGCTTCAGCGGAGGGCGGGTTCCGTCATCCACCAGCGTGGCTTTTCGCATCGCGCCGCGGATCAATGCGGCGGGGCGCATGGACACCGCCAACGCCGTGATCGAGATGTTCCTGACCGCCGATCCGGAACGCGCGCGCGTGCTGGCCGGCCAATTGCATACGCTGAATGGCGAGCGCCAGCAGGCGGAAGCGGAGGTCACCCAGCAGATCGTGGAGGAGTGCGCGCGCGTCCCGGTCGACGATGCGCAGCGGGCGCTGGTGTTCGCGGCGGACCATTGGCATCGCGGCGTGCTGGGCATCGTGGCATCGCGGCTGGTGGAGCGCTTCCACCGGCCAGTCTTCGTGCTCAGCCGGGATCCGGAGGATGGCCGGGCGCAGGGCTCCGGGCGCAGCATCCGGCCGTTTCACCTGCTGCAGGCGCTGGAGGCCATGCCGGAATTGTTCGAGCGCTTCGGTGGGCATCGGCAAGCCGCGGGGGTGACGCTGCTCTGCGGGCAGATCGAGTCGTTCCGGGAGCGGTTCAACGAATATGCAGCCGCAAGGCTGACGCTCGCGGATCTTGCGCCGCAGGTGGAAATCGACGCTTTGCTGGAATTCCGCGAGATCGACGAACGCAGCGTGGCCGAGGTGTTCAGGCTGGCGCCTTTCGGCTGCGGCAACCCCGCGCCTCTATTCGCGGCGATGAACGTGGAGGTGGCCGGTCCGCCGGTGGTGATGAAGGAAAAACACCTGCGCGTGATGCTGCGGCAGAACGGGCGCACCCTGATCATGAAGGCGTGGAACTTCGCCGAACGCGCGGGCGAACTGCAGGCGGGCGCGCGCGTGGATGTGGCCTTCACACTCGAAGACGACTCTTACGCGGCCGCCCGCGGCTTGCCCGCGTGGGGCGCGGTGATGCGGGATGTGCGGCCGGCATAGTCCCGTTGGGATCACTCCACGCGCAATGCCACCACCGGCTCGATAGCCGTGGCGCGGCGCGCGGGAATGTAGCTGGCGAGCAGCGCGGCGGCGGCCAGGACCAGGGACACGGCACCGTACGTCACCGGATCGAGCGGGCTGACTTCGAACAATAAGGCGGTCATCATGCGCGTCAGCCCGGCGGCGGCAGCTACACCGCACGCCACGCCGATAGCCGTCAGGATCAGCCCCTCCCGCACGAACATGCGCCGCACCGATTGCTGTGGCGCGCCGAGCGCGATGCGGATGCCGATTTCCCGCGTGCGCTGCGAAACGGCATAAGCGATGACGCCGTAGATGCCCACAATACCGAGCAGCAAGGCCATGCCCGCCGCGATACTCAGCATCACCAGCGTGAAGGCGGTGCGGGCCATGGAGCGATCGTAGACTTCCTGCATGGTGCGCACACCCGCGATCGGGAGGTCCGGATTCACGGACCACACGGCTCGCCGGACTTCGTTCAGGAGGCTGGCGGAGCCCGTGCGGGTACTGCGGATGGCGAAGGCCTGCCCGCGCTGCGCGACCAGCGGCTGGCCCCAAAAATCCCGAACCAGCATGGGCCAGTATACGATGGTGGAGGCTTTTTGGTCCGCGCCATCGTCGCGTTCGCTGCCCACTACCCCAACCACTTCCCGCCACCCCGATTTGGGGTTTTCCCGAATCTGCTTGCCCAGCGCGGAAACCGGATCGCGCCAGAGCTCGCGCGCCAGGGCTTCGGAAACGAGCACTACCGGACGGGTCTCGTAGATATCCGTCCAGGTGAGATCGCGGCCTGCCAGCAGCGGGTTCCCCATGGCCTTGAAGTAGCCGGGAGAAATGAATTTGTACCGGCGCAGGGCCGGGACCTGCCCGTCGGCGTAGGATTTATCCGCCGCGAAGATCGGATCGTTATCGTTATTGCCATCCATGGTAATCGAATTAGTGAGGCCCACGGCCGTGACGCCCGGGATGGCGGAGATCTTATCGAGGATGTTGTTATAAGCGCGGATCGCCTGCTCGGGCTTGGGGACTTCCGCGTCCGGAATGGAGACGTGCATGGTGAGGATGCGGTCGGGCTGGGTGAAGCCGGGAGGCACCTGCTTCAAGGCGCGGACCGTGCGAATCATCAGCCCGGAACCGACCAGCAGAACCAGCGCCAGGGCCACCTGCACCACCACCAGCACGCTGCGCGCGCGATGCCGTTCGCGGCCATCGCTCGAATTGCGCCCGCCCTGGCGCAGAGTGTTGGCCAAGTGCGGGCCGGCATATTTGAACACCGGAAGCAGGCCGAACAGCAGGCCAGCCAAAAGTGAAATGGCCAGCGTAAACAGGAGCACCGCTGGGTCGATGGCGATCTCTTCGAGGCGCGGCAGGTTGGCGGGGCCAATGGCCACCAGGAGCTTGAGCGCGGCATAGGCGACGGCCACGCCGAGAACTCCGCCGGCTACCCCCAGGGCGACGCTTTCGAGCAGCAACTCGCGGGCAATGCGCGACCAGCCCGCGCCCAGGGCCGCGCGAATGGCGAGTTCCTGCTGGCGGCCTTCCGCGCGCACCAGCATCAGGTTGGCGACGTTGGCGCAGGCGATGAAAAGCACCACGCCGAGGGTCGCCATCAGAACCCACAATACCTTTCCGATGTCTCCGACGACATCGACTTTGAGGGGGCGTACCAGGGGCCCGAAGCGGGCTTCCTGGAACATCTTGAGACTGATGCCGGGCGCGGGCGGAAACTTGTCGAGCATCATGGGGAGCATGCGGGCGACGTCGGCATTAGCCTGTGCCAGAGTCACTCCGGGCTTCAGCCGCGCCACTGCCCGATAGCTGAAATTCCCAACAAAAACTTTGGCGCGATCTAGCTGCAGCGGCTCGATCAGCGCGGGATGGGCGTTCAGGAAGCGGAAGTTGGGAGGCAGGATACCGATGATCTCGGTGGCATCGCCATCGACCACAATGCGCCGGCCGATCACGGACGAGTCGTCGCCGAATCTGCGCTGCCAATAGCCGTAGGATATCACCGCGGTCTTCGGGCTGCCGGGCAAATCGTCTTTGCGGCTGAACCAGCGGCCGCGGATGGGCTGTTCGCCCAGCATGGGAAGAAGGCCGTCGGTTACGTCCGCCGCATCCACCTGTTCGGGCTCGCCGGTTCCCGTGACATTAACTGAATCGTTGCGCCACAAACCAATGTCCTGGAAAGTCCGGCTCTCCTCGCGGAAGGTGAAGTAGGTGGCGGGAGAGGCGTTCACCTCCGCCATGCCCTGCAGATGCGCCGTTTCCCAAACGCCCACCAGGCGGTCGGCGTCGGGATAGGGGAGCGGCTTCAGCAGCACACCGTTCAGGACGCTGAATATGGCGGTGTTGGCGCCGATACCGATGGCTAAAGTGACCAGGATGATTACGGCAAACATCGGCGTGCGGGCCAGGCGGCGTAGGATGGGTTTCATAAGGGCCTCACAGATCAATACGCGGGAAGCGCCGCATAGTTCCGAAATCCTGGCTGGCGGGCCGTGCCATCCGGGGCTACCGTGATTTGACAAGCCTTCTCAAGCCTATTTAGAATGATGGTTTACACGCTCATCCGATCTGGTTGTGCGCGTCCTTCAATGACAACCGTGTTTGTCTTGTCTGGAATCAAACTATGATCAAAGTACAGGGCTTGACGAAGCGATACGCCCGCACTGTCGCCGTCGACAATATTTCCTTCGAGGTAGAGAAGGGGCAAATCGTCGGCTTTCTGGGGCCAAACGGCGCCGGTAAGACCACTACCATGCGGGTCCTCACGTGCTTTCTCCCGCCGACCGCGGGCACCGCGACGGTGGCCGGGTTCGACGTGCTGGAGAATCCCCACGAAGTCAAGAAACACATCGGATATCTGCCGGAAACGCCGCCGCTCTACCCCGAAATGGAGGTTTCCGAGTACCTGACCTTCGTAGGCAGGCTCAAGGGCATCTCCAGTGCCGATATCGGGCGCCGGGTCGGCGAAGTGACCGAGCGCTGCGCGGTGGGGGACGTGCGCGACAAGCTGATCGGCAAGCTTTCCAAAGGCTACCGCCAGCGCGTCGGGTTGGCGCAGGCCATCATTCATAACCCCGACGTGCTGATTCTCGACGAACCCACCTCCGGCCTCGACCCCAAACAGATTATCGAAACCCGCGATCTGATCCGTCAACTGGCCGGCGATCACACCATCATTTTAAGCACGCACATCCTCCCGGAAGTCGAACATTCATGTGATCGCGTTGTCATTATCAATCAAGGCAAACTGGTGGCCACGGACTCGGTGGAGAACCTGACCAACCGCCTGCGCGGCGCCGAAGCAGTGGCATTGGAGATCGCTTCCGCGAACGGACCGCTCGATCCGGCCGTGGTCCAGCAGCAACTGGAGCAGGTGGCCGGCGTGAGCCGCGTGCTGCCCCGGGAAGCCAAGGATGGACGCCTGGCGTTCGAGGTCGAGAGCCTGCAGGGCCGCCACATCCGCGCCGACCTGGCCCGCGCCGTGGTGCATGCCGGATGGAATTTGAATGAGCTGCGCGCGGTTGGGCTCAGCCTGGAAGATATCTTCCTGCAATTGACCGGCGCCGAAAAGACCCCGGCGCCCGACACCCACAAACCCGAACCCACAGAAGGATAACCATGAAGAACGTTTGGATTATCTGCCGGAAAGAACTTAAGAGTTACTTCGCCTCGCCGATCGCGTATCTGCTGATGGCGTTTTTCGCGTTGATTTTCGGATTCGGCTTTTTCACCGCGACGCGTGACTTCGTGCGCTTCGGCTTCATGGCCCAGATGCAGGGCCAGAATACGCCGATGAACGTGAACGAGCAAGTGATCCGGCCGCTGCTGGGATTCGCCAGCACAGTGGCGCTGTTCCTGATTCCCATGATCACGATGCGGCTTTTCGCCGAGGAAAAGAAGACGGGCACCATCGAATTGTTGATGACCTCGCCCATTTACGACTGGGAAATCATCCTGGGCAAGTGGCTGGGCGCGCTGCTGCTTTATTTGTGCGTGCTGGGGATGTCGGCCATCAACATCGCGGTGCTGTTCGCGTTCGGCAAGCCGGACTGGAAGCCTATTTTGATCGGCTATCTGGGCTTGATCCTGCAAGGCGGGACGCTGCTGGCCATCGGCGCGTTCATCTCCACCACCACGAAGAACCAGATCATCGCCGGCGGTGTCACCTTTTTTGTGTGTCTGCTGTTGTGGCTGTTGAGCTGGTTTACAGCCTTCGATAGCAGCGGCTATGGCCAGGTGGTGAATTATCTGTCCATCGTGACGCACTTTGAAGGCTTCGCCAAGGGGGTACTCGACTCGAAGGACGTGATCTTCTACCTCTCCATGATCTTCTTCTCGCTATTCATCACGTCCCGTTCCATGGAGTCGCTGCGCTGGAGAGCCTAAATGAAAGCAGACTGGATTAAAGCAAGACAAACGAAGTATTCGGCGTACATCACAGTTTATATCCTGGTGATCCTGGCCGTGCTGGGTGTGGTGAACTTCCTGGCCAATCGCTACGACAAATCCTGGGACTCCACCGCCAACAAGCAGTTCAGCCTTTCCGAGCAGACCGTGAAGGCCGTGAAAGGGTTGCAGAAGAACGTCTCGGTTACCTATTTCGGCGACACCACGCAATTTCCGCAAGCCCGCGATTTGCTGGGCCGGTACGCCAGCCTCTCGCCGAAGCTGAAGGTGGATTACATCGATCCGGTGAAGAAGCCGCAATTGGCGCGCGCCGCCGGCGTCCGGCAGTTGGGCACTATTGTGGTGGATTCGGGCGAGCGCAAGGAAGACGCCAAGAGCCTTTCGGAAGAAGAAATCACCGGCGCGCTGATCCGTGCGGTGAAGGGCGGCGAGCGCACGGCATGCTTCCTTTCCGGGAGCGGCGAACACGGCCTGGACGACACCAACGGCGCGGGCTTTTCCACTTTTAAGGATGCCCTGGAGCACAACAATTACAAGACGCGCACCGTGGATCTGGCAAAGCCGGCCGCGCCCTTAGCGCCCGGCGCGGCGCCCGTGATTGGCCAGGCGCCGCAGGCTAGCGTGGAGATCCCCAAGGATTGCACCGTGGTAGTGTCCGGCGGTCCGAAGCTGGCCTATACGCCCGCGGAAACCGCCGCGATCAAGGCATTCGTGGAAGGCGGAGGTAGCGCCCTGTTCATGATGGATACGCCCTTGCGCATCGGCGGAGAAGCGGGTATAGAGAATCCCGAAGTAGTGAAGCTGCTGGCCGATTGGGGCGTGACGATGAACAACGATCTGGCGCTCGATACCAGCGGTGTGGGTCAGATCTTCGGCCTCGGGCCGGAAGTCGCTATGGTCACCACTTATGAATCGCAGCCCATCGTGCGCGATTTCAAGGAAGGCGTGCCTACCGCGATTCCTTTATCCCGCACGCTGACGATTGCGGGCAATCCAAAGGTGACCGTCGAAAAACTTCTATCCACCACCGAAAACAGCTTTGCCACATCCAGCGTGGAAGGGGGTCACGTCGATCCCAAGAAAGGCGTGAAAGGACCGCTGGTGCTGGCGGCGGCGGGAACTTACAATACCGGCAAGACGGGCGGGAAAGGCCGTTTTGTGGTCTTCGGCTCGTCGCAATGGGCCGTAAACAGTTTTCTCGGCTCGCGCTCGGTAGCCAACCGCGACCTGGCCCTGAATACGATCAACTGGTTAACGGCCGATGAAGACCTGATCTCCATCCGGCCGAAAGAGCCCGAAGACCGGCGGCTGAACATCACCGGCAATCGCATGAGCCTGATCTTCTGGTGGAGCGTAGTGCTGCTGCCTCTGACCGTCGTCGGCGCCGGGCTGATGGTTTGGTGGCGCAGGAGGTAGCCGATGAAACCACGCGGACTGCTTGCGGCGGTGATTGTGCTGGCGGCCTTGGGTGGCGCGCTCTACTGGTCCAACCGGAAACAAAAGGCCGAAGCGGCCAAGCCGGCCACCGATACAGCCACTAAGATCCTCAGCGTGCCCGAGGATCAAATCAAGGAAGTCACGCTTAAAAAGACCGGCGCGGAGGCGACCGTGCTGCAGAAGGCCGCCGACGGCAAATGGCAAATTACGGCGCCGAAACCGGAGCGTGCCGATCAGGACACGGTCAAGACGCTAGTGAGTTCGCTGGCCACGCTGAACGCCGACAAAGTAGTGGAAGATAAGGCTACAGATCTGTCGGCTTATGGCCTGACCACGCCCACGCTGGACGTCACAGTCACCAAGAAAGACGGCAAGTCGCAGGATCTCCTGGTGGGCGACGAGACGCCTACCAGCGGCGGCACCTATGCGAAGCTGGCCGGTGACCCGCATGTCTACACCATTGCCAGCTATGTGAAGACCAGCATCGACAAGACACCCAACGACCTGCGCGACAAACGCCTGCTGACCTTCGATCAGGACAAGCTGACGCGCGTGGATCTGCAGCCGGCCAAAGGCGAGACTATCGAATTCGGGAAGAACAACCAGAACGACTGGGAGATCCTGAAGCCCAAGCCGATGCGCGCCGACGGCTCGCAGGTGGAGGAGCTGATCCGCAAATTGAAAGACGCCAAGATGGATACCACCGTCTCCGATGAGGACGCCAAGAAAGCGGCGGCCGCGTACGCTTCGGGGACCAAGGTGGCCGTGGCCAGCGTGACGGATTCGAACGGCACCGAACAACTCGAAATCCGCAAAGACAAAGACAAGAATTACTACGCCAAGAGCAGCGCAGTGGACGGCATTTATAAGGTTGCCGCCGATCTGGGCGACGGACTCGACAAGAAGGTTGACGATTTCCGCAATAAGAAGATTTTCGATTTCGGCTGGACCGATCCCAACAAGGTGGAAGTGGGCAAGGTTGCGCTGGAAAAAAGCGGCGATAAGTGGATGAGTGGTGCCAAGCAGATGGACGCGCCCTCGGTGCAGAACCTGGTGGATAAGCTGCGCGATCTGGCCGCCACGCAGTTTCCCGAAGCCGGTGGCGGCTCTCCGGTGCTGGATATTACCGTCAGTTCCAACGGCGGAAAGCGAGTAGAAAAGGTCTCCATTACGAAGCAGGGCGATACATATTTCGCGAAGCGCGAGAACGAGCCAAGCATCTATCAATTAGACGGCAAGGCGGTAGAAGATCTGCAGAAGGCTGCGAACGAAGTGAAGGAGTCTCAGCCGGCCAAGAAGAAGTAGGCGCCAGACGCTCCCGCCCGTGCGACAGCTTCGTTTGAATCGAGTGACTTCGTGAATGGCCTTCTAACGGACCTCTACGAACTGACCATGGCCGCCGGCTACTACGCGGCCGGCAAGGTCCAGCAGAAGGCCACCTTCGAACTCACCATCCGGAGGCTGCCGGCGCATCGCAATTTCGTGATTGTGGCGGGTCTCGCGCAAGCCATCGATTATCTTCTGAACCTCAGCTTTGGCGAAGAGGAAATCGATTACCTGCGGTCGTTGCCCGCCTTCGCCAACGCTTCTGCCGGGTTCTTCGATTATCTGCGGAACTTCCGTTTCACGGGCGATGTCTTTGCGGTGCCCGAAGGCACTCCACTGTTCGCGGGCGAGCCGATGATGACCGTGCGCGCACCCATCATCGAGGCGCAGATCCCGGAAACGTATCTGCTGTCCGCTCTGACGTTCCAGACTCTGATCGCCAGCAAGGCCGCGCGTATGGTGGAGGCCGCCGAGGGACGCGCCGTAGTGGAATTCGGTACGCGGCGAGCCCACACTCCAGAAGCCGGCGTGCTGGCCGGACGCGCGGCGTATCTGGGCGGCTGCCTGGGCACCAGTAATACGCTGGCCGGATTTCGCTACGGCGTCCCGGTATACGGCACTGCGGCGCATTCCTGGGTACTTTCATTCTGCGGCGAGACGGAGGCCTTCCGCAAGTTACAACAGATGCTGGGCGCCTCTACGGTGCAACTCGTGGACACTTACGACACCATCGAGGGGGTCAAGAGGGTCGCGGCCATGGGGCAGCCATTATGGGGGATTCGGCTCGATAGCGGCGACTTCCAGAATCTCTCGCGGGAGGCGCGCGGTATTCTCGACCAGGCTGGTTTGCCGGACGCCAAGATCATGCTGAGCGGCGATCTGGATGAATACGCCATTCGGGACCTGGTGGCCAACGGCGCACCCGTGGACTCCTTCGGCGTCGGCACGCAACTGGCAACTTCCGCGGACGCGCCCGCGATGAGCGCGATTTATAAAATCGTCGAACTTGACGTCGGCTGCGGCATCAAGAGGTTCACGGCGAAGCTGAGCGAGGATAAAGCCACGCTTCCCGGCGCCAAACAACTCTTCCGCTTCGAGGGTCACGATATCCTGGCCCGTTCGGGCGAATGCAGCAACGGTCAGGCGATGCTGCGTCCGGTGCTGCTAGGCGGCAAGCTGGTTGAGCCTCTGCCGGATTTGAACGCCGCGCGGGCGCGTGCCGCGCAATCGCTCGCCAAACTGCCCGCGGCGCTGCGCAGCCTGGACCCGGCGGAGCCTTGGCCGGTGCGGCACAGCAAGGATTTAGCGGCGCTGATCGAGCGGACCCGGAGCAACCACAAATGAAGACCGTATTCGTGGATGTGGACACCCAGATCGATTTTCTATTTCCTGCCGGTGCGTTGTACGTGCCCGGCGCGGAACGTCTGCTGCCCGCCATCGCCCACTTGAACCAGTTTGCCGCGGCGCAAGGCATCCCGCTGATCTCCACCACCGACGCCCACAGCGAGGACGATCCTGAATTCCGCCAGTGGCCGCCGCACTGCGTGGCCGGTACCACGGGCCAGTTGAAGCCGCGCGAGACGCTGGCCGCCCATCAGATCATCGTCGAAAAGCAGGCGCTGGACGTCTTCACGAATCCCGACTTTCCTGCCTTGCTGGAGAGCGTCGGAGCCGACCGCTACGTGGTGTACGGGGTGGCCACCGATTATTGCGTGCGCTGTGCGGTCACGGGTCTGTTGGCCACGGGCAAGCAGGTCGCGCTGGTGACGGATGCGATCGCCGCTGTGAACGCGGCGGATGGCGCCCGCACGATCGACGAATTCACGGCGCGCGGCGGCACATTGACGACGGTTGCCGAGGCGACGAAGTAAAATTCCGAAGAGCGGGTTCTGGAGAACCCGCGCAGGACTGGAGTCCCGCCCCACCGGGCCCTACTGGCTGAGTTCCACCTTGTGGATTGCTGTCGTGGACCGGAACAATCGCTTTTTCCTCTAAAATGAAGCATGCGGCTTTTCGCACTCCTGATCTCCGGCTGCCTGGCTGCCGCCTGCCTGGCCCAGCCCCCCAAGCCCGCCACCATTCGCGGCAAACTGCTCCAAAAACCCGGGAAGCCGCCGGCCCTGGAGACCGCAGAGCACCAAATCGTCTCGCTCAATGGAGACGAGCCCACCCTGGGCGTGCTCAACGATCGGCGCCTGGCGGGTTTCGACCTGGAAGCCAAGGGCCATTTCACCGCGCCCGACCAATTCCTGGTGGACCCGATCCACACGAAGGCCATGTTCGTCCACAAGGACGGTCACGTGAAGGTGATCACGTATTGGTGCGATGTATGCTCCATTCGCACCTACACTCCCGGACCCTGCTGGTGCTGCCAGAAGGAAACGCTGCTCGATCTTCGCGATCCGGATCAGGATCAATAAATGCGCCTGCTCACTGCTTTGCTCATTCCTCTTATGTCTATCGCCGCCGACTATTCCGCGCAAAAAGCCGTCGTGGACGGTATCGAGGTGGTGCGGCTGTCACACGCCGCGCACGGCACCGAAGTGGCCGTCGCCCCATCCCTCGGCAACCTGGCCTACGAGTTCAAAGTGAACGGCAAGAATGTGCTCTGGCTGCCGTACCAGACCTTGGCCGAGTTGCAGGCCAAGCCGCAATTCGGCGGCATTCCGTTCCTGGCGCCGTGGGCCAACCGGCTCAGCGAAGACGCATTTTTCGCCAATGGCGAGAAGTTCCGGCTTAACCCCGATCTGGGCAACCTCCGCCGCGACCAGAACCAGCATCCCATTCACGGCCTGCTGAATTTCTCTCCGGACTGGAAGGTTACGAAAATCGAGGCAAATAACGATTCGGCGCGGGTGACCAGCCGCCTGGAATTCTGGAAACATCCCGACCTGATGGCGCAGTTTCCGTTCGCGCACACGATCGAGATGACCTACGTCTTGCACGCGGACACGCTGGAGGTGCGCACGGCGATCGAGAATCTCTCCACCGATCCCATGCCGGTGGGCATCGGATTTCATCCCTATTTTCAGTTGCACGACACGCCGCGCGATCAGTGGAAGGTGCATTTGGCCGCGCGCGATCACCTGGCGCTCTCAAAAATGCTGATCCCGACCGGCGAACGCAAGCCCGTGGAATTTCCGGTGCTGTTCCCGCTCGCGGGCGTAGCGCTCGACGATGTGTTCGGCGGCCTGGTGCGCGACGCCTCCGGCCTTGCGACCTTTTCCGTGGAAGGCGCGCACGAAAAGATTTCCGTGATTTACGGACCGAAGTACACGGTGGCGGTGGTGTACGCGCCTCCCGGCCGCCCCTTCATTTGCTTCGAGCCTATGTCGACCATCACCGACGGTTTCAACCTGGCGCATGCGGGCATTTATACGGAATTGCAGAGCATCCCGCCCGGCGGAACGTGGAGCGAAAGCTTTCAGATCGTGCCCAGCGGATTTTGATCCCCCCGGCGAACTGTGGTTCGGTACGCTCAAAGCGTTCGCCACGGGCAACGGAAGCCGCGGCGCCTGCGAAAATCTGGTATATTTGGGGGAATTATCGGTTGCCCCCCTTCTAGAACGGCATGAAAGGAGTGTCTGTGAATTCCAAGAACGATTCTGAGGTCCCCGGCAAAACCAAACGCGGAGTCTCCCGGCGCGGATTCATCCGTGGCGCGGGGATCGGCGGCGGTGTTTTAGGCGTTGGAATCCTCGATAAGAAGGCGCTGGCTGCGCCCGCGACGGGCGGCCATTTCGTTGGCCCCGGCGCAGTTCCCATCACGCTGAAAATCAATGGCAAGCCGCAGACTCTCAACCTGGAGCCGCGCGTGACGCTGCTGGATGCCCTGCGCAACGATCTGGAACTGACGGGCGCCAAGCGCGTGTGCGACCGGGCCACCTGCGGCGCCTGCACCGTGACCCTCAACGGCAAATCCGTATACAGCTGCACAGTTCTGGCGATCGACGCCCAAGGCAAAGACATTCAGACCATCGAGGGCATCTCGAATGGCAAGCCGCACCCGGTTTCGGAAGCCTTCGTGAATAACGACGGGCAACAGTGCGGTTACTGCACGCCGGGTTTCGTGATGGCGGCCAAAGCTTTTCTGGACCACAATCCGAATCCAACCTACGAAGAAGTGAAGGAAGGTTTGTGCGGTAACCTGTGCCGCTGCGGCACCTATGTGGGCGTGCGCCACGCCGTGCTGGAAGCGGCCAAGGAAATGAAGGGAGGGAAAAATGCCTGAGTATAGTTGGCCACCGATGGATCAGCGGCGGGTGATCGGGAAACCCACCAAGCGCCGCGACGGGCTGGAAAAATCGACGGGCAAAGCCAAGTACTCGTCGGACCAGAAGCCGGCCGGCATGCTGTTCGGCGCGCTGCTCACATCGCCGCACGCGCACGCGCGCATCAAGAGCATCGATACCAGCGAAGCGGAAAAGATGCAGGGCGTGAAGGCGGTGCGGGTGATCACAGCCGCCGGCAAGGAAACCAACTGGGAAGGCGAGGAGATCGCCGCGGTGGCGGCGGTGACCGAGGAACTGGCCAACGACGCGGTGCGCAAGATCAAGGTTGAGTATGAAGTCCTGCCACACCTGGTGCGCGAGGACGATCTGGTGAAGGCCGGCAATCGTGCCAAGCCGGCCGGCGAGCAGGTGACGGGCGATCCCGACAAAGCCTTCCAGGAAGCGGACGCGGTGATCGAAGGGAGCTACGGCATTCCAGTGATCACGCACTGCTGCCTGGAGCCGCATGGCAACATCGTGCAATTTAGCGGCGACCGCGTGAACCTGTGGCCATCCACGCAAAACGTCTCGGGGATCGGCGGCGATTTGGGCAAAGCGCTGGAGGTGGCGGCCGCCAACGTGCATGTGGAGATGCAATTCATCGGCGGCGGCTTCGGCAGCAAGTTTGTGGCGGATCGTTGGGGCGTGGAGGCGGGCCGGCTTTCGAAAGCCAGCGGCGGAAAGCCCGTGAAAATGTACCTCGATCGCGCCACGGAGCTGAAGATCGCCGGCAACCGTCCGTCGGCGTTCGCGAATATCAAAGTCGCGGCCAAGAAAGATGGCACGGTTACGGCCTGGCAATCCACCTCGTGGGCCACCGGCGGAATGGGCGGCGGCGGTATGCCCCCTATCCCTTATGTGTTTACCGAAATTCCCAACAAGAGGCTCAACCACACGGCGGTAGCGGTGAACGCAGGGGGCGCGCGTGCATGGCGTGCTCCGAACCATCCGCAAGCATCCTTCCTGACCTGTTCCGCGCTGGAGGATCTGGCCGCCAAACTGGGCATGGATCCGTTGGTGCTTTTCACGAAGAACCTGGGGTACACGTCGCGCGAAGCCACCTATAAGGCCCAATTGCAGAAGGCCGCCGAAATCATGGAATGGCAGAAGCGATGGCATCCGCGCGGGGAAGGGCACGGTCCCGTAAAGCAAGGGCTGGGCCTGGCCGTGAATACGTGGGGCGGCGGCGGGCATGCCAGCCAGTGCCGCACGACCATCAATCCGGATGGTTCGGTGGTATTGGAAATCGGCACGCAGGACCTGGGCACGGGTACGCGCACTGCCATCACGATGGTGGCCGCCGAAACGCTCGGGTTGCCGCTGGGCGCTATCAATCTGCGGATCGGTAATAGCGACTATCCACCCGACGGGGCTTCGGGCGGATCCACAACCATTGGCGGGGTTTCGCCTGCCACGCTGAAATCCACCACCAATGCGCGCAACAAGCTGTTCGCGGCGGTAGCGCCGGTCTTGGGTGCCACAGCCGATCAACTGGCGGCTGTGGACGGCCGCATCCAGGTGAAAGACAACCCGTCGAAGAGCTTGCCGTGGCAAGATGCGTGCCGCAAACTGGGCACTACCAAGATCTCCGAAATGGGGGAGAATAACCCGCGCAACCCCGGCGGGTTGATGTCCCAAGGCGTGGGGGGCGTACAAATGGCCGACGTCTCGGTGGATACCGAAACCGGCATCGTCAAGATGAACAAGTTCGTCGCCGTGCAGGATTGCGGACTGATCATCAATCCTAAACTTGCCGAGAGCCAGATTCACGGCGCGGCCATCATGGGCATCTGTGGGGCGCTTTTTGAAGAGCGCGTGATGGACGAGCAGAGCGGCAAGTATCTGAATGCCGATATGGAGTTCTATAAGCTGGCGGGCATTGCCGATATCGGCGAGATTGTGGTGCACCTGGATATTACGCCGGAGCATGATAAGCGCGGCGTGATCGGGCTGGGCGAGCCGCCCGCGATCGGCGTGATCGCGGCGATCGGTAACGCGGTGGCGAATGCGATCGGGGTGCGGGTGCCGCACGTGCCCATGACTGCGGACCGCGTGCTGGCCGCGCTTGAGGGGAGGACAGCGTGATCGGGAGCAGCGAGCCACAAGGGAGGATACGCTAATGCAAGCCTTCGAATATGCAAACCCCGCCACCGTCCGCGAGGCGGTGGGTATGTTGGGCGCGCGCTGGGGCGAGGTGCAGGTGTTGGCCGGCGGCACGGATCTGCTGAGCCTGATGAAAGAGCACCTCGAAACTCCGCAACGCCTGGTCAATATTAAGAACATCAAGGAACTCGGCGGTATCCGGAAGCACGGGACGGAAACGCATATCGGCGCGACGGTGACGCTCGATGAGTTGGAGCGGAGCCCCGAGATCCGGCGGTATTACCCGGCTCTGGCGCAGGCGGCGCGCGGGGTTTCGAGCCCGCAAATGCGCAATATGGGAACCGCGGGTGGGGACATTTGCCAACGGCCGCGCTGCTGGTATTATCGCAACGGATTCGGACTGCTGGGCCAGGATAAAGACGGCAAATCGTTGATCCCGGGCGGCGAGAACAAGTATCACGCGATTCTGGGGAACGCCGGTCCGGCGTATTTCGTGAGCGCTTCGAGCCTGGGTCCGTCGCTGATCGCGGTGGGCGCGAAGATCCGGCTGGTTTCGGCTTCCGGCACCCGGGACGTGGATGCCGCGAAGTTTTTCGTCACGCCGCAGAACCCGGATAGCCGCGAAATCGCGTTGCTGCCGAACGAACTGGTGACCACCATCGTGCTGCCGGCCGTGGATTCGCACAGCGCCACCTACGAGGTCCGCCAGAAAGAAGCCATGGATTGGCCGCTGGCCACCGCGTCGGTGTTGTTGAATATGGCGGGCGACACCGTTTCGAGCGCGCGTATCGTGCTGGGGCACGTAGCTCCCACGCCATGGGTGGCGACGGAGGCGGAACGGTCGGTGGCGGGCAAAGCCGTCTCGCAGGCGGTGGCCGCCGAGGTGGGCAAAGCGGCTGTCGAAGGCGCGACGCCGCTGAGCCAGAATCGCTACAAAGTGCAACTGGCGCGCGTCGCCGTGAAGCGCGCGCTACTTATGGCCGCGATCGGAAAGGTATAGTATGGAACGCCCAGGATTGACCATCATCGGCATGGACCGATGCCAGCACCTCAACTGGAAAGGCCAGTTCATCGACGCCGAATGGGACCCCACGGTCCAGCACGGCAACGACCGGCTCTTCTGGTGCCAGCACACTTACAATTGTCTGGGGCCGGACGGCAAAGTCGCCGACGAGAACGAGTGCCACCCTGACCGGGAGTGCTACGAAGCGCTGTGAGAAGCCTCCGGCAGTAGAACGGTTACTCCTTGACCAGTTTCCAGGCCGGGTCGGGATCGTATTCCGTAATGGCGGCGGCTAACTCGGCGGTTTTCGTGCCCAGGTTCTTCTCGTAAACACGGCCCTGCTGATTCACGATGAAAGTCATGATTCCAGAGCTGCCCCACTTGTCCGGATAAGCCAACAGGGCGTACCCGGCGATCATATTGCCGTTGATTACGTAACTGAATTTTCCGCCGGGAGCATGCACGCCCTGGCGCTTGAGAATCTTGAAGTAGTAGCCGTGATACGGGCGCCTGGACGAGCCGGCGGGGCGCGCCTGGCCTGCCGCATAGCCCTCGGCGCGAGCCTGCGCGACCAGGCTTCCAAGGGGGCTGGGCTTCGCGTCCGGAGGAGTTTCCCAATAAAGTCCGTCCCGCTTGCCGGGAGTGCTGACGAACTGCTGCGCATAGACGGCCAGTCCATCGTGCGAGGTGCCCGTGGCTTCGGTGTAATACTCCCATTGCGCCAGCACGTAGGCGCGGCATGTCAGGATGGCGGAAAGCTCGTCCTCCCCGATGTGCCGGTTAAGAACTTCTTCGAGACCGGCGGCGGTATCGAAGCGCCACTGGTTTCCGTCCTTGACGATCGGAATGGGTGACGGCCAGTGGTCTTCGCCCACCACCAGCGTGAGCTTGGCGTCACTCACCTTCTCAAGCTTGTGCGACTTCTCGAATTTTGCCGCGAAGTGTTCCAGGGCGTTGTTATCTGCCACCGGATCGCCGGTCAAGAGCTTGGCGCGGTCCGGACCGAAGATGGCAGTTAACGCCGACTGATCCTTGGCCTTGGCTGCGTGCGCCAGGGCTTCGACTGCGTCCTCGGGCGTGGCAAAGCGGGTCTGGACGGGGGCCGGCGCCTTCTGAGCCACAGCCTTTTGCGCGAGAGCCGCGGGCGCGGCAATCAGCATCGCCAGGGCGGCAGCCAAAAACGTACGGTAAGCTGTTGAGAGGTTGTGCCGGTGCAGATCCATCAGTGTCTTCCTCCGCCGCCGTGCGACCCACCGCCGCCTCCACCGCCATGCGATCCACCACCGCCGCCGTGCGATCCGCCACCGGCGTGGGCCGGAGCGGGATGGGCCGCTTGCGCCCGGCTGCTTTGCCCGCGCTGGCTGGACGCCTTCGCGTCGAAGTTAGAGCGGCTGCCGCCAAATGCGGAGTTCCGCGACGGCTCCGCGGCGCGCGCCGGTGCGGCCTCGGGCTGGCTGGTCTCGCGACCCCGCGAAACATCGAGCCGCGGATCGTTGACGTTCGTGTTGCGCTGTATGATCTTGTTACTCACATCGGCGGCGGACGCGGGCCGACTTATGCCGGCATTGACCCTGGGGGTGTTGCCGTAATTCACATTCCGATGGATGCTATTATAGCGGGTCAGATTGCCATAGTTTACCGCCCGTGCAGTTATGCCGCGGTTCACTGTGACATTCTTGAGATTGTTATTCACATAGACGTTATTGATACGAATGAAGGGGCGGGACCGGGCGATCCAGCCGCTGCCTTCCGCCCAGCCGTGATAATAGATCTTGCGATGACGCCAGTCGAAGTCATAGCTGAGCCAGACGCCTATGGGGTAAGCCGGGCTAAAGGAGATTACCGATCCGCCGTAAACTCCTCCGGAGCCGAAGAAGACCAGGCTCGGATCGTATACCGGCAGGTAGCAGTACTGCGGCTGGGCGGGCCAGATTTCGATGTTGCCATCGTCGACCTCGACGTCTTGCTGCGGCGTGGTAACCAGGTTTCCGGCGTTGCGCGCTTCCTGCCGCAGCCGCTGCACGGAAGCCATCACGTCGTCGGTCTGATTCACGTAAGCCTGCCCCAGGGCAGTGGTCCAATCCAAGCCGTCTGCCATCATATAGAGGACCGAGGGATAGTGCGCGACCGCCTTGACACTGACATCCCAGGGCTGGGTATCGATGTCATCGGGATTCGCGCCGCCGCGGCAGAAGCGGGCCGCCTCATCGACCTGATCGGGGAAAGTGGCGGCCAGTAGGATCTGCGCTAGCAGCGGATCCGGGTAGAGAGCCACCGGCGCCAGGAGATTATCCAACTGGTCGGGAGAGAAGGGCTCAAATGCAGGATTGTCCTGGGCCCGCAGCATCGTCGCACACGCCACAAGTGAGAGTATCAGGGAGACAGTCAGGGCTTTCGACATAGAGCATTTCTCCTTACCGATGGGTCCGGATGCTATTGCTACCGTTCATCTTATTCGTCGTGATAGACGATCAAAACATTAAGAAAGTTACATGATAGGACCTTGCGGCAGATAGTCACGCCGCGTGCTACCGGCTGGCCGAGTCACTCGACGTGACATTGCGTGGGATGGTTGTTTGGGATGGCCTTGTCCGATTCTACTTCGTAGCGCGGGGATCGCTTTGCCGGGCCAACTGGATGGAGATTTTCCGCTCGCGGCGAGCTTCGTCGTTCCGGCCTGATTCAGAGTACGCATGCGCCAAAGCGATATGATACTCGAAATTGGAAGGATCCAGCCGTTCCGCGATTTCCAGATGCGCGGCCGCCTCTTTGGGGTCGGCCAGCGCCAGGCCGTAAGCATACTCGGCCAGGGCCGAGGAGGGGGCGTCCTCCGCTGCCTTCTTGGCTAAGGGCAGCGCCTCGGCCGCCTGGCCGGACTGCAGCAGCAGGAGGGCGAGCATGCCGCGCGCTTCGACACTTCCGGGGTTCACTTCCAGTTCGCGCCGCAACTCCTGTTGCGCGGTATCCGGATGGGCGCTCAACAGATACATGGCGTATAGATTATGAACGCCCGGAGCGGACGGGTAGGCGGCGAGCAAGGCGTGGAACGATGAATCGGCCCTGGGGCCGTCGCCCGACATCCAGGCATAGGCGGTCTGGCCCACCGCCGCGACGAATTCGCGTTGATCCGGCGGCGTCTCCCGGGGCAGCATGGGCCTGTCGAGCCAGTTGAGGCCGAGGCCGGCGATGAGCGTGGGATCATGAATTCCGCGGCTGACCAGAGCCTTGTAGCCGTGGAGGGCCTGTTCGAAAAAGCCCAGCCGCGTCAGCAGCAGGGTCTGGTGAAAACGAACCACCTGTTCGATTTCAGGCGCGAGTCCGCCATCGAGCGCCTTCCGCAGATGCTCCCGCGCCTCGGTGTACGCACCGGTTTCGAATTCGCAGAGGCCCAGAAAGGCCCAGCCGGCGGGCTTGTCGGCCAATTTGACGAATTGGGCAAAGGCCGGCTGCGCCTCCGCGTAACGATCGGAATCGTAATAAAGGGTGCCGAGGTAAAACCAGCCTTCGGGCCAATCGGGCTTCAGGTCCAAAGCTTGCTGGTAGAGAGCGATGGCCTTGGGAACCTGGTCGGCTTCCCGCGCAGCCGCGGCTTGGCGGGCAATTTCATCGAAGGTTGCGGCGCCGCAGTTGGAAACAAATGCTACGAAGCAGGCGAGCAGGCAGACTTGGCGCTTCCCCTCCCAGCGAATCATTGCGTTGTATCGACGGCAGTTCCGGAAGGGAGGTTACAGAGGGGCCGTCGCGACAGGGGCCGTCGCGACAGTTGCGCGAGGCGGCGCGGACAGGGTAGATTGAAGAAGGATCAACCTACGCGCCCGTAGCTCAGCTGGATAGAGCGTCTGGCTACGAACCAGAAGGTCAGGTGTTCGAATCACCTCGGGCGCACCACCTAAAGCAAATTTCTTCAAATATTTGGCATGGCCTCCACGGCTGACTTTTGGGCGGTATGCCCAGAAGTATGCCCACCCTTTTCCTCTTGCACTCTTTTCCATGGCTGCGCGAATCGTAACGGGTTAAATCTGTAGGTTGTCCGAACCCGATTCCACACGGTCGCCCATCCACCGCTCTGGCGTCAACGGTGTAGTGTGCCCAGCCGGCCTCGTGCGATGCTCCCGCCAACTACAATGATTGCGGTGGGCCCACAGCGTATCGTATTCACTCAAGTCGAGGCCGCCGGCAATATCTGGCTTTCAGAGCCGGCGAACAGGGATCCGCACTGATGCAGGCCGGGTCGTGGAAGCGGATCGAGGATCTTTGCCAGGTGGCATTGGATCTGGCGCCGGAGAAGCCCGCCGCGTTCTTGGCGCAGGCTTGCGCGGATCGATGCACAGTTGCAGTCCGACTCCTTGCTGGAGAGTGCTCACGTGTCGGCGGCGCGGGCGCTGAACCCAGTTTTTTGGTATGGTGAATTGTATGGCCACCACCAAAATCACGATCACGTTGCCGGACCATCAACTCCGCAAGATCCGCAAGCGCATAGCGGACCAAGAGTCCCCCAGCGTCTCCGGTTTCATTCAGCAGGCCGTTGAAAGATCTCTCGAGAATGCGGGCGCATTCCGTGCCATGGTGGACGAAGCTCTGCAGGCCACCGGCGGGGCGCTGAAGCCGGCGGAACGCGCGTGGGCCAGAAAGATGCTCTCGCCGCGAAAGCGCGGAGCGAAGCCACGGCAGGCCGCGTGAACGGAATCGTCTTCGACGCCGGCGGGCTGATTGCGCTGGAACGAAACGATCGCCGGGTCTTCGCAATTCTGGATACCGCTCTGAAGGACGGGGACCGGATCATCGTCCCGGCTACAGCTCTCGCGCAGGTCATCAGGAACCCGGCAAAACAGGTACGGCTATGGCGGGTGATCCAGTTTGACAAAACCGAAGTGGCGGCGCTCGACGCGACTCACGCACAGGCCGTTGGCGCGCTGCTCGCGCAAACTGGTACGTCGGACATCGCCGATGCTCACGTGGTAGTCTGCGCCCAGGCCGCGGGCTATGCGGTCATCACCAGCGACCCGCTCGATCTGAGACGGCTTGACCCAAAGCTTGGGGTCATAAGAGTGTAGAGTAACGCGAAATTCGCTGTCACACCCTTGGTGAGGCGCCATAATTCTCGGACGGACACTGAAGCAAGCCGAACGCTGGAAGCGGATCGAGGAACGTTGTCAGGCGGCGCTGGAACTGGCGCCTGAGAAGGGCACCCCGATCGAGCAAACCATCGGGACACGGGAGAAAGCGAAGTGTCGCTCCACACGAATTCCGACGGCGCATCGTGATCCAGCACTACTGCGCGCTCACCGGGAGCGGCAATCAGGTCCGCCTGGGTACGCCCGTGACGTCTGGCACCCAGGACGAATTCGTCTTCGCCGGCGGACACCCCACATGCACCGCAGGTCGTGCGTTTCAAGGATGCCGCGCACTTCCCGGAAGTTTAGACCAAACGGGAGGACGGCGAGGACGTCGTCTTCTCCGCGAACGGGAAAATAAAACGTGTCATTTTCTTGGCTCCAGCGTCGTTTCTATCAGTGTGGACGCCAGCGAAGAGATCCAGTTAACGTTCAATCCGGGCGCGTGCGTGGGGGACGTGGCCGATCTGGAACGTATCTTCCACCTGCAGTACCCGCGGCTGGTCGCACTGCTGGCGCGCATTACGCGCGACCGCGGTCACGCTGAGGAACTCGCGTCCGAAGTGTTCTGCCGGCTCTCCTCGCGGCCCGCCCTCTTGCGCCCCGAGAGTAACGTCGAGGCTTGGCTCTATCGCACAGCGGTCAACCTTGGACTGGACGCGCTTCGTGTAGAGGCTCGGCGCCGCCGCAAGGAACAGGCAGCCAGCGCCGAGGTGGTGCGCAGTGCGGGCGGCGGTGGGCCACTAGCGGATATGTTGCGCGCCGAGCAACAAGCGCGGGTCCAGGCGGTCCTGGAGGCGTTGAAGCCGGTTTCCGCCAGGCTGCTGTTGCTCCGCCACGCGGGCCTTTCCTACACTGAACTCGCCGCGGCGCTCGCTCTGAATCACGCATCGATTGGCACATTGCTGGCCCGCGCAGCGTCTGAATTCGAAAAGAAATATCGCCAATTGCATGGAGGCGAACCATGAAGTGCTTGAGTGCGGGAACCTTGCAAGCTTACCTCGATCATGAACTGCCGGAGATCGAAATGCGCGATGCCGGCGGGCACGTGGAGAGTTGCGCCGGCTGCCGCGGCGGGCTCGCGGCGATCGTGGAGACGGCCAAACGAGTGCATGCGTGGCTCGATGTACTGACTCCAGAGGAACTCGCCGCGCCGGTCGGGACCGTGCCTCGGATTCCGGCCGTAGCCCGCCCCAAGCAATGGCGATGGATTGCCGCCGCGGCAGCTTTAGTCTTGGCGGCATCGGCTGCGGCCCTTATCACGAAGCACGATCGGAAGCTTGCGGTGCCCAGGAAAGTCGCGGCCGCACCTGCCGTGGTGCGCTCCGCGGCCGTGCGCGATCCCGAGCCACAACGCGTCGTTCCGCGCCCCGCTGTCCAGGTAAGAAAGCGGCTGCCTTCGCGCCATCGCGAAGCCCAGCCCGCCGGCAACGGTTTTATCGCGCTTGGCGATCCCGATCCAATGCAAATTGGAGTCGTCGTCAGGGTGAAGGTCCCGATTGCGGATACGTGGCTGCCGGGCCAAACGCAGGAGGTGGCAGCCGACCTCTTGATCGGCGAGGATGGCCGCGCACGCGCCATCCGATTTGTTCGTTAGGTTCTAATTTCTAAGGAGAAACAGGATGAACAGAATAAACAGCATGATTGGCATCGCGGCGATGGTTGCCGGTGTCGCATTCGCCCAGAAAGACGACGGCAAGGACAAAGTCATCTTTTTTGCCGGCGGCGACCAGACCAAGGTTGCCGACAGCTTCGCCATAACCACGGCGCGCTTCGGCATGATGGGGCCGGCTGTAAAAGGCGCGCCGTACGCGGCGGACGGGGTCACCGAAACCACCCAGACGCTGGGCGACGGCACGCATATCAGCCGGCAGGAGACCTACAGTATCTACCGCGATGGCGAAGGTCGCGTGCGGCGTGAGACGGGCGACGAGGTTTGGATCTCCGATCCCGGGGCCAACGTGAGTTACCTCCTGCACACGAAGGAGCAAACCGCCCACAAGATGAGTCTGTCCCATACGGTTACATTCGATAAGTTGAGCCAGGACGGTGGCCGGACCGCGAAGCTCAAGGTCGAAGCCAGGGCAGCCGGACCATTCATCGTCGACGACGGCCCTATCGCTGGCGGCATGGAAGGCGGCGCGATTGCAAGCGCTCCAGTGCGGGACTTTGTCATATCGTCAAGAGCGGATGTCAAGAGCGAATCGCTCGGAAAGCAGGCAATGGAGGGAGTCGAGGTCGATGGAACTCGCACCACCACGGTAATTCCGCAGGGGCAAATCGGAAACGACCGTCCCATTCAGACGGTGCACGAACGTTGGGAGTCCAGCGAACTGCATGTTACCCTCCTCTCGAAGCACACTGATCCGATGAGGGGCGATCGCACCGAACGCCTGACCAATGTACGGCGCGGCGAACCCGATCCCGCGCTCTTCCAGGTGCCTGCTGGTTTCAAGATTCTCAAAATCGAAGCCGACCAATAAAGTATCAGTCGAACCGACGGCGCGGCGGGTCTGCTCCGGTCCTCCCCCGCGCCGATCTCCCGCGCACGTTGAGTCTGACTCAACCCCGGCGTCCGCTACCGGGCCGCAGCTTCGCACCGGCTCGGCAACTCGGCTTGGACACGGTGAGCGTCTCCCTCGCCTCATAACTGGACTTGAGACTAGCCCTTCGCCGACGAGCCAGTCGCGGTGCCGCCGCCCATCTGCGCCGGATTGGCCGCGATACGCTGAAGCATTGTGGCGCACAGTCCTTCTCGTTCGTGGTCGCCAGCTTCATGGCTGAGGCGAATCCCTTCCTGGAAGAGTTGGCCGGCGGGCGCCAAAAGTCCGGCCGAGTAGTAGGCCGCACCAAGTTGCAGCGTGGCGCGCAACTCGCCCGATTGATCGCCACGCCGGCGAAAGTATGCCCGCAACTCCTTAAAGGTTTCAACCATTCCGTCGCCGTCTCCCACGGTTTGAAATACTTCAGACAATTTCGTTAAGGTGTTCTCAACGTCCGCAGGAGGGGAATTCACGCTCTGCAACCGATACGCTAGCGCCAGCCACTTCTTAGCCTCCTCGAACTCGCCTAGCTCCTTGTGCGCGAGGCCCAGGTAACTAGCCAGCAATCCTTCGTCAACTGGCCGATTCAACTTGTGCGCGATATCAAGTGCTTCGGTAAAGGGCGCAATCGCATGCGCCGGCTGCTTGGCATCCACGTAGAGGATACCGATGTTGAGAAGGGAAGTGAGTAAGCCCGCGCGATTGTTCAAATGGCGCCTCAGCAGCAACGCCTGCTGATACTTGTCCATCGCTTCTGGGTAGCGGCTTTCATTGAACAGCACAACGCCATCGTTACTGAGTTGCGTCGCATACGCAACCGCATCGAAGGCTGGCGCGGCCGTGACTTTTGCCTCGGCAGACGCGAGCAGATCCGCAAATAGCGGGGATGTTTCGAGTTTGTCGAATGCAATCTCATCCTCGGTGGCTACGCGCGGAAAAGCAGACAACGCCGGACTTTCCTTCAATGGTCGTTCGTGCTTCACGACGACGGCTCCCAAGATCTCCGCCGCTCGCGGCAGCGTCGCGGTACCCGGGTCGGGTTCGCCCGACGATGGCAGGATGATGATTGCCATGTTCTGCTTGCCGGCTGCGCGTATGGTATCCAGTTCCCACAAGACGCCCGGCGCGAGGGAGGTACAATCCATGACGATGAAGGCGGCATGCTCCACGAGATTCTGAACCACCGCCTGCCAGCCTTCGTTCGGGAGTTGGAGCCTTGGAAACCTCCCACGGTAGGTCAGCAACTGCGACGGGTTGGCAACACCAAGCGCTCTTAGACGCCCGTCCAGGGCGGTGGCGAGTTTCTGTTCGACGGGACTTGGGCCGGCCACCGCGCTAATCACCTTGCGTTCGCCGGGAGCCGCTTCTGGAGTCAAATAGTCGTAGGCCTCCATCTCGAAGCTGCGCAGAAAGAGCACGAACGGGCGCTTGGTAGCGTTGTAGTCCTGCATGATGAACGCCGCCTCGGCTTGGGAATTGGCCGCGTCTTGATGCAGCATGTCGAGTATTCGATCCCAATCTTCCTTGGCAGCCGCCGTTGCCGGGACCGTCTCAAATTCATGTTCTATGGCGCGCGCGTGGGCGTGGTCATCGAGGTGATCGGATGGGCAGCTCATATTGTCGCTCGTTCCATGCGGGGTGTTAAGGTTTTCAATTTGGACTTTCCTGAAATATACACCAAAGTAGCCCGGGGCTTTTTTGCGGGAGGAACGCGGATTCGCTCTGGAAGACTAAGATATGCGCAAAGGGTTTACGAGAAAGCCGCAACCTGACGAGCCTCCGACGCGAGGCAAGAACTACATAACCCCAAGCGGCCTGCAGCGCCTCAAAGATGAGCACCGGTTTCTGCTCACCAGGGAACGCCCGGCCGTGACGGAGGTGGTGGCGTGGGCTGCGAGCAACGGCGATCGCAGTGAAAACGCCGACTATCAGTACGGCAAGCGGCGGCTGCGCCAGATCGATGGGCGGATTCGGTTTCTCACGAAGCGAATCGAGGCTGCGGAAGTGGTTGACCCGGAAACTCCGAGAGCGGGGCAGGCGGCGACGAGGGCATTCTTCGGAGCGACCGTGCGCTATGCGAACGCCGCGGGAACGGAGCGAGTGGTGAGCATCGTAGGCGCCGACGAGGTCGATCTCAACCGCAACCACATCAGTTGGGTGTCGCCTCTGGGGTGCGCGTTGATGAAGTCGGCAGCGGGCGATCGCGTGGTTCTCCACGCCCCGGGCGGCACAGAATATCTGACCGTGCTTGAAGTGTGCTACCAGCGCATTTCGGTGGAACCGTTCCGTGAACCACCTGGAGCCGAGGCCTCGGCAAAGGGATTCCCTCGCCGGCGCCAATCCACCTGAAAACTCCAGGCCCCGAGCAAGGACGAATTTGCGCGCCGGCGACGGGCATTCGTTCCGCTATTGCTCGACCGCGGTCAGGATCGCTCGCGTGGGATCGTCGCAGGTTTCACCGGCCACCCTGATTCGATTCCCGCCATGAACCTACTGATGCAATGAGAATCCGGGCGGCAAAGCTGCCTCAAGATTGATTGGCTCTCCGGTGATGGGGTGGGGGAATTTCAGAAATTGTGCGTGCAGGAAATATCCTCCATCGCCAGGGAGGCCGGGGAGGTTTTCAAGAGGCTGGCCGGTTGAGCCGTACAAGGGGTCGCCTACCAGGGGATGGCCGATGGATGCCAGATGGATTCTGATTTGATGCGGGCGGCCCGAATTCAGGCTTACCTCAAATATTGTGGTGCTGGTGGCGCGTGAGATTACCTTCGCCAATGACTTTGACGGTTTGCCGTTTGGGTTGGCGGCCCACACGGAGCCGATGAGCGGATGCGGCACGAGGCCGATGGGTGTGAGGATTTCGTAGGCGTCGTGCTGTGCAATGTTTTGAGCCAGCGCCCGGTAGATTTTTCGGATTTTGGGTGTGTTCCAGTTTGCGAATAGATTAGAGGCCGCTTGCGGTGTTTTGGCGAAGAGGACGATGCCGGTGGTGGCTCGGCCCAACCGGTGGACAGGGTTTGCGTTGGGGGTTTGCTTTTGCACCAGGCGCAGGAGGGTGTTTTCCATGAAGCCGCCGCCGGGGAGGGTGGGCAGCCCGCTGGGTTTGTTGACGGCCAACAGATGAAGGTCTTCAAACAGGACTTCGAAGTGCTGAGGGGAGTCCGGTTCGATCCAGGGTGGACGATTCCAGACAAGGGTTTGGCCTAAAGTGACCGATTCGCTTCCGGTGGCGGTGATGCCGTTGAGGGTGACTTCGCCGTTGTTCAGTTTTTGTTGCCAGGCTTGTGGGGTTGAGTGGGGGTAAAGGCTTGCCAAGTGGGAGAGCAGGGTTTGTCCATGGTATTTGCTGCTGATGATTGTGGTGCAGGCATAGCCCCGGTTGAGCATGTAGTTTGAGTGTAATCTATGGCATCTGCGGCGCGGCGGCCAGAAGGGTTTTTGCGATCCAATCGGCGCGAATCGCGCCGGGTGCTTTGATTTCCGTGGACGGCAACGAGCGAAACATCATACGCGCGACCTTGAATCGATTGCGGGAACTCCCACCATTGGGTGAGACATGCCGGCAGTGCCGCGGCTTACTCGTGCCGGAGGGCCACCAGCGGGTCCACGCGGGTGGCGCGGCGCGCCGGAATGTAGCAGGCGGCCAGCGCCACCAGCATAAGCAGCAAGGTCACCGCGATGAGCGTGATCGGGTCGCCGGTTTTCACATCGTACAGCATCGCGCCGAGCAAACGGGTGACGGCCAGCGATGCCGCGAGGCCGATGCCTATGCCCACGGCAGCCAGCGCCATGCCGTGACGCACCACGCGCCGTAGGACCTGCCCGGTTGGCGCTCCCAGCGCCACGCGAATCCCGATTTCGCGGGTCCCGCGGGTGACCTCGTGAGCCAGCAGGCCGTAAAGCCCGATGGACGCCAGCAGCAGCGCTGCCAGGCCAAACAGGCTGGAGAGTCGCGCTATGAGCCGTTCCTGAAACAGCAGTTGATCGATATGCTGCTCCTGTGTTTTTGCATTGACCACTGGTATGTCGTTGCCGACCTGCCGCACGGCCGCGCGCACGTCCGGCACGAGCGCAAGCGGATCCCGGCGGGTGCGCAATTCGAAAGATCCCCCTGCAGCGCTGGGGACATATATCGTGGGACCGATCTGCCGCCGGAGGCTGTCGTATTTGATGTCGCGCACTACACCCACAATTTGCCACCCGGCTCTAGGTGTGCCGTCCGGGTCTTCACTCGGATCCGGAGCATAATCGCCGAAGGGCCGCCCCAGCGGGTTGCCTTTCGGAAAATATGCACGGACGAATGATTCATTGACAATCGCCGGCACCAGGACCTGCGCTTCGACTTTCGGATCGGCGTCCGCCTTTGCGGCTAATTCGTATTCCTGCGGCTCGAATTTGCGGCCGCGCTGCACAGGGATTCTCATAGTTTCAAAGAACTGCGGACCAACCGGGAAAAAGTCCGCGCTAACTCTGGCTTTGGGATCGGTGCCAGGCAAGTGGAAGTCGGTACTCCAGAGGCTTCCGCTCAGCAGCACCATATTCGAGTAACTGACCGAGAGCACGCCGGGAATGGCGGCGAAACGATCGCGAAGATTGCGATAGAATCCGGCGAGCCGCTCGCCTTTGTAATGTTTCAAGGTGGCATCGACGTCGAAGGTCAGCAGGTTGCCGGTAGCGAAGCCCGGATCGAGATGGCGCAGGTTTTGGAGCGTGTGTGCGACCAGGCCGGCTCCCACCAGCACGACTACCGTAAGCGTTACCTGGGTCACCACCAGGATGTTGCCCAAGCGGAAATGGCCCTGCCGGGCGTTGATGGCCGCTGCACCGTCTTTCAACGCCGGCGTCAGATCGATGCGCATGGAGCGAATTGCCGGAGCCAGGCCGAACAGGATTCCTGTGAGAATCGCGGCGGCTAGCGTGAACCCCAGAACCCGCCAGTCCGGACCGGCTGAGAGCCGGACGGCATTGTTGTTATTGTTGACCACAAAATCCATTAACGCGCGGGCTCCCCAAAAAGCCAGCAGAATACCCAATCCGCCGCCGAGAATGGAGAGCGTGACACTCTCGGTGAGTAATTGGCGCACCAGCCGGCCGCGCCCGGCGCCCAAGGCCAGCCGAAGGGCGATCTCTTTTTGTCGCGAGATGGCCCGCGCCAGGAGCAGGCCGGCGATGTTGGCGCAGCCGATCAACAAGACGATCCCGACCGCGATCATCAACACGTACAACAGCGTCGAGAGCTGGCCCCGGAGGCCCGTCAAGCCTGTCTGTGCCGGTTCGAGCGTGATCGAGGGCGCGTCACTGGGCTTTGCCAGGGGTTTTTCGACATGCATGAGGTTGTTCAGGAATAAAGCGGTGAGCTGGCTCTGCGCCGATCCGGCCGAAATGCCCGGTTTCAAACGGCCGGCCGCTACTATCCAGAAAGAGCCGGCATCCTCCTGCGCGGGAGTCCACGCAAAGCCCTGCTGGAGATTGCGGCGCTGAATCAGGGGCACCGACAGGTCGCGGATATTGCCGGGCGTAAGATAGCCGAAGGATTCTGCAGCTACGCCCACTACCGTGAATGGCAGTCCGTTCAGGTCCAGTGTCTTGCCGAGAATACTTCGATCGGCGCCAAATTGCCGCTTCCAATATCCGAACTGCAGCACGACTACGGGCGGTGCACCGGGAGCATTATCGGCCGGCATAAACACGCGTCCAAGCGCTGGGCCCACACCGAGCGACGCGAAATAATCTCCGGAAACATATTGTTGGGAAGCTTGATGCACGCCGCCCAGACCGCTGACGGTGACGCCGCCACCACCGGCGAACTCCGCGAGGCTCGCAAATGGTCCGTGCGCCCGGACATCGTCGAGGAAAGGTTTGGAGAGCGAGCAGCCATGAGGATTGGTGGTCCCTGAGCTGTTGGTGCAATCTCCATAGGAACTAAAACCATGGACACCCAGCTTGCCGCGCGCGCTCCATTTGAGAAGCATCAGGTGCTGCGGGTCGCGGATCGGCAGCGCCTTAAACATCACCGCGTTGATGATGCTGAATATGGCGGTGTTGGCGCCGATGCAAAGCGCCAGCGTCAGAACCGTCACGGTGGTGAAGCCGGAGTTCTTCGCCAGCACGCGCAGGCCGTAGAGCACGTCGCCGCGCATGCCGGCCAGAAAAGTGAGTCTGCCACGTTCGCGCAAAGCGCGGTCGTCCGTGTTATTTTGCCAAGCCGTCATAGCCGATTCCTTTCCTCGCTGCGCTTCCTCCAACTCGTGGGCCAGGGCGTTCCAATCGACGATGTGCCGCCGCGCTATCTGGCCGGCCCGCTCCTCGCTTGCGCCCGACCGCAGCGCTTCGACGCACGCGTCTTCCAACTGGCGAGCCACTTCTTCCACGATTTCCGCTTCGCGCCCGGGACGGAATCCCCGCAGGCACAAGTTGCGCCGGACATATGCGGGCCAATCAAGCATGGCTGGGCCGCACGATCTGGTTGATGGTTGCCACGAATTCGTCCCAGGCGCCGCGCTGGGCCTTCAGGAATTTGCGGCCGGCGGGCGTCAGCCGGTAACAACGGCGGCGGCGCTCGCCCGCCCTTTCGAGCCAGCGGCCGGCGATCAGGCCGCGGTCTTCCAGGCGGAACAGGATGGGGTAGAGCGATCCGATGCGAAAGCGGATCTGGCCTTTGGAGCGCTTTTCGATGAGCTTGCCGATGTCGTAGCCGTGGCGGGGGCGGGCTTCCAACAGCGTGAGAACCAGCAGTTCGGCGCTGCCCTTGCTCAGGTCGCGATTGAACATAATCTTTAGGGAATTATACTTCTGTGACGTATATGAGGGCAAGGCGTTAGGTTCATGTGCCGAATCCTTACCCAGACGACTCACCAACCTCCGGGCTGGCTATGCTAATCGGTGCGGATCGCCTGCATCGGGCTGATGGAGGCGGCGCGCCAGGCCGGATAAGTGCAAGCCAGTGCGGTGACCAACAGCAATAGCGCCGACGCGGCCAGCAACATGATTGGGTCCCGCACCTCGGCGTGCTGCGAGGTCGCGAGCAGCTTGCTTAGCGCAAGGCTGAGTGCAAGTCCAGCCAACGCGCCCGCGGCCACAGTCAGCAAAGACGACTGCAACACCAAAAGGATCAGCCCGCCGCGCTGCGCGCCGAGGGCCACGCGCACGCCGAATTCGCGGGTGCGTTGCGATACGGTGTACGACACGACGCTGTAGACGCCGGCCGCGGAGAGCGTAAGCGCCAGGACCGCGAAGAGCCCGAACAGGGCGGCCAGAAAGCGCTCCCGGCCCCAGGCCTGGGTCGTGAGCAGGTACTCGAAATCGTGCTCGTCCTGAATGATAAGGTCGGGATTGAGGCGGTGCAGGCTCGTGCCGATGGCGCGCATGGCGGCGCCCGGGTCGCCTTGGGAGCGAACCACCAGGGTTGTATGCGGGTCGAGAATGAACGTATCGGGAAGATAGACGGCAGGCCGCACAGGCCTGTCGAGCCCGTCGTTACGGGCGTCGTCCACAACGCCGACAATCTGGAGCCAGCCATCCGGGTTGGCTGTGGAGGCGGTATCCGGGATATCCATTTTCAGGCCGGGACTGCGAACCGATTGTCCGATCACGCTGCCACCGGGTACGAATTGTTTCACGAAGGCGCGGTTGACCAGGGCGACGTGCGCGGCGCGCGCGTCCTCCTGCGGGGTGAAAAAACGGCCGGAAAGCAGCGGCATGCGCAGAGTGGAAAACATGTTGGAGTTGACCAGCGCGAGACTGGCCTGCGCATCTGTGAGGTTGGGATTGCTGGAGATAAAGACCTTCGTCACATAGCCGCTGAAGGGCGGAATCCAGTTATCCGTAACGCTGGCGCTCACCACGCCGGGGGTGGATTCGGCGGTCTGGCGGATAGACTCCTGGCTTACGGCGAGGTGCTGCCAGTTCGGCGCGGACTCTTTGGGCGCGCCGATTGCCATGTAGAAAAGATGGCCGGGATCGAAGCCCAGCGGAGTGTGATAGAGGTGCAGGAACGCTTGAATCGCCGCGCCCGCGCCCGCCAGCATCAGCATGGTGAGCGCCACTTGTCCTGCGATCAGCATGCGGTGCAGGTTCCGGTTGCGGAGATTGCCAGCCAGCCTAACACCGGACGACTGGATAAGCGCGCCCACGTCGGGGCGGGAAAGCTGCCAGGCGGGCGAACTGCCGAAGAGCAGTCCGGTGAGGAGGGCACACACAACGGCGAATAGCAGCACGGAGCCGTTCACGTGAATGGCCGCTTCGCGCGGAAAGGAATAAAGCGGCAGGCTGGCCGCCAGCAGGTTGACGCATTTGTAAGCCAGTAGAACACCAACTCCCGCGCCAATGAAGGAGAGTACCATCGATTCGGTGAGCAGTTGACGCACGATGCGGGAGCGCGTGGCGCCGATGGATGAGCGCACCGCAAACTCGTGCTGGCGGGTGCTGCCGCGCGCGAGCATCAAGATAGAAACGTTCGCACAGCCGATCAGGAGCAGCAACAGAACGGCCGCGAACAGCACCAGTAAGGGAGATTCAAAGCCCCTCATCACCTCCTCATTCAGGGTCTTAATCACGACTCTTGAGTTCTGCGGAAAATTGTTGGGGTCGCGCTTAGCGTAGTCGTTCACCAGCGGCTGCAACTCCGCGGCGACCGCGGCGAACGAAGCTCCTGCTTTCAGCTTGATGAACGGCATCATGTAGTAGTGCGGATCGACCTTGAAGTTGCCGGGGATGTAGACATCCGAGTCACCCCACGTGAAGCGCGGCGATGCCACACCGATCACGGTGTAGGACATGTGGTCGAGTTGCACCGTTTTGCCGAGAATGTCGAGCCGTCCTCCGTACTGTTTCTTCCAGAAAAGATAGCTGAGCACCGCGACCGGATTGGCGTTGCCGCCGATGGCATCGGCGGGCGTGAACTCGCGTCCCAGGAGCGGCGGAACTCCCATGTAGGTAAACAGGTTGGCGGTGTAGAACCCTGTGTTGACGGTCACCGGCATGGTATCGCCGGTCAGAGCCTGCGTGCGCGAATCCATCAAAAAGATCTCATCGACCGACGGTAGGCGCAGCAGATCCTGGTATTCGGAGTAAGTGACACTGAGCAGGGGTCGCTGGTTCGAGTTCTTCTGAGACAACTCTACATGCACCATGCGGCTGGCATCTTTGTAGGGGTACGGATCGAGCAGAACGGCGCGGACCACGCTGAAAACCGCCACGCTGGCGCCCACGCCGAGCGCCAGGGAGCCGATCACAACAGCGACAAATCCCGGCGATTTGCGCAACTGCCGCAGACCAAAGGCAATGTCTTCGACTCCATTGGGCAAGAAGGAAAAGAACGACGCTTTTTGAGGGTAAGCGGGCATCCAGGTGACTCCTAGTCGAGTGTTCGGGAGCAAACGACGAGCCACGGGACTCGGTCGCAAGTATCTCAATCCATTCACGCTCGACGAGGGGGCCCGGGAAAAGGTGTCCGGTTATGAAATAAGGGCGTTCGGAACTGGAAAGGTTCCACGGAGATGAAGATGTTCTTGCCAAGATTGCAGGCGACGATGTGCCTGGGCCCGGCGTGTTCGGGTGGCAGCAATCTTAGCCATACCGGTCACCACACGCGGCAGGCGTGGACTGGGGTCATGGGCTGACCCGGATTGCACGCGAAAGCCTTCTGAAACTCCGGCATATTCTCAATCACACCGTTCACACGGAATTCCGCCGGCGCATGTTCGTTGGTCTGGACCTGTAGCCGCAACGCCGCTTCGCGCGCGTTTTCACACCAGACCTGGCCAAACGAGAGGAAGAAACGCTGCTCCGGCGTATAGCCGCCGACCCTGGCGGTCTGGCTACCGATGGTGTTCAGCAGGGCCATTAGGGCGACGCGCACGCCGCCATTGTCGGCGGTATTTTCACCCAGCGTCAGCTTGCCGTTGACGAACGCGCCGGGCGCCACCGAGAAACCGCCGTACTCGTCAGCCACGCAGGCCTCGCGTTGGTGGAACTCCTCCTGATCCTTAGGTGTCCACCAGTTCTTGAGGTTGCCATAGGCGTCGAACTGGCAGCCCTGGTCGTCGAACCCGTGGGTCAATTCGTGCCCGATGACCATCCCGATGCCGCCGAAGTTCACCGCATCGTCGTCGTTGTTGTAAAAGAAGGGCGGCTGCAGGATGCCGGCCGGGAAATTGATGTTGTTCATCAGCGGGTCGTAATAGGCGTTGACGGTGGGAGGCGTCATGGTCCATTCCAAGCGGTCGACGGGCTTGCCGATCTTGTTCAACTCGCGATGGAACTCGAACTCGTCGGCGCGGAAATTGTTGCCCACGGGGTCGTCGGGCTTGATCACGACGCTGGAATAATCGCGCCAGCGATCAGGATAGCCGATCTTGTTCGTGATGGCCTTCAGCTTGATCAGGGCTTGGGCTTTCGTGGCCGGCGTGATCCAGTCGAGACTCTGGATATCCTCGCCCAGCGCCTTCTCCAGCGCGACCACCATCTTCAGCGTGCGCGCCTTGCCTTCGACGCCGAAGGTCCGCTCGACGTATTTGCGCCCCAGTGCCTCGCCCAGTTCACGATCGGTGAAATCTACGCAGCGCTTCCAGCGTGGCCGCATGGCTTCGGTTCCGGTTAAGGTCTTGCCATAGAAATCGAAATTCTCCTCGGTGAACGGCGTGGGCAGCAGCGCCGCAGAATTGTGCAGCAGGTGCCACGTGAGATAGGTCTTCCAATCGGCCAGCGGCGCGTTTTCGATCAGGGCATTGAAGGTCCTCACGAATTCCGGGTAGGAGACATTGATGGATTGAAACTGGGGCGTACCGGAAGTAGCGAAGTACTCATTCCAACGGAAGGCCGGGCTGAGAGCCGCCAGTTCCGGTTTGCCGATCTTGTGGTAGACCTTTTCGGGATCGCGGCGCGAAACCAGGTCGAGCGAGCCCTTGGACAGCGCCGTCTCGAACTGAATGACGGCGGCGGCGCCGGCCTTGGCCTGCTCTGGCTTCTCGCCCGCCAGTTCCAACATGCGCTGGACGTGCGCCACGTATTTCTGGCGCAGTTCAAGAGCCTTGGCATCTTCCTTCAGGTAGTACTCCCGATCGGGCATGCCGAGACCACCCTGGTCGAACTGCGCGATCACCGAATTGGAGTCTTTGAAATCCTGACCCGAGCTGAATTCAAACAGCGCTCCCACGCCGATGGCCTGCAGGTGCGCGATCTCACCGGCGATCTGGGACCTGTCGGTGAGCTTGCGAATGCGGTCGAGTTCCGGCTGGAGTGGGGTGAGGCCCCTGGCGTCGATGGCCTTTTCGTCCATGCAGGCGCCATAGAAGTCGCCGACCTTCTGGGTGGTGGCATCGCGGCCGGCGGAGGGCTTGGCGGCCGCTTCCAGAATCTCGTGGAGGATGTCGCGGTTGCGATCCGCCAGTTCATCGAAGCGGCCCCACATGGCCTGGTCGGCCGGAATGGGGTTGTTCTTCATCCAGGTACCGCAGGCATACTGATAGAAATTGACGCAGGGGTCCACCGATTTGTCGATGGCGGTGAGATCAAACTGCGCGGGGCCGCTGGCGTGACTGGTGGGCGTCTGCGCGGACAGGACGTAGAGTGTAAGCGAGGCAGCAACTGTGATCTGCAATAAGATCGACATGTTGTTACTGTAACGCACCCATGGGAGGCGGCTGAAATCCGCGCGAAGGATTGAGTGCGGGGCGCATTGACGTATTGCGATCCTATCGGGGAGGTGCAATCCTGCGTGGCCGGAGAGTATAGTATTCGGCCAGGCTTGGGTGACACTCCGAAATGGCGGCCAAACAGGCATCTCAAAAAAGGGAAATCCGGTCACGTTTTTGGCCAAACACGGAAACCGGCGAAAATGTTCCGCGCCCGCCGCTCGCCGCCGGGTTGGATCGGTCTCCCCTCCACGCTCGGAACCACCCGTTCGTCGAGGGCTTCCTCTATGGAACTAAGGAAGAGATCCGTTGTAACTTTCGCCCGCTTCAGCAGTATTTATCATTAGCGGCGTTCTCGACGACGTGCTTCAGGATGTCGCTAATATGTCCGTGATAAAACTCCCGATTCTCGTCTTCATTGCGCAAGCGGCGCCGGCGGCTACTTGCGCGGATCTGTCCTCGCTGCATCGGCCGAACACCGCCATCACACTGGCCCAGGCAGTGGAGGCGGGTGCGCTCCCCATGACGGGACCCGGGCAGACGCCAAACATCTTTAAAACCCTGCCGGCCTTTTGTCGCGTGGCGGCGACGCTGATGCCGAGCCCGGATTCGGACATCAGGATCGAAGTCTGGCTGCCCGCGGAGAACTGGAACGGGAAACTTCAGGCGGTCGGGAACAGCGGATGGGGCGGGTACATCGGCTATCCCGCCATGGCACGGGCGCTCGCCCACGGCTACGCGACGGCCAGCACCGACACGGGGCATGCGACGCAGGGGGCTTCGTTCGCAATAGGACATCCGGAGAAGTTGGTGGATTTCGGATCTCGCGCCGTACATGAAATGGCGGTCGAGGCGAAGGCGCTGATTGCGGCGTTTTATTCACAGCCGGCGCGACATTCGTACTGGAACAGCTGTTCGACCGGTGGGCGCCAGGGCCTGATGGAGGCGCAGCGTTTTCCGGCGGACTTTGACGGCATCGTGGCGGGCGCGCCGGCGAATTACCTGTCGCATCTGCAGCCGTGGACGTTGTGGGTTCCGAAGGTGGTGCATGCGTCGGAGGGAAGCTTCCTCCCGCCTGCGAAACTTGCGGTGATCCATAAGGCCGTGATCAACGCGTGTGACGCGCTCGATGGCGTGAAGGATGGGGTGATTGAAGATCCGAGCCGATGTCATTTCGATCCCGGAGTCCTGAAGTGCGAGGGCGCGGATACAGCGGCGTGTCTGACCACGGCGCAGGTGGAGTCGGCGCGCAAGCTGTACGGACCGGTGGTGAACAGTGCGGGCACGAAGATTTTCCCGGGTTTCTCGCCGGGCAGTGAGATGGGATGGGACTTGCTGGCCGGCGCGGAGCCGATTGCGGATCCGGTCGGCTCGTTCAAATATGTGGTGTTCAAAAATCCGGACTGGGATTGGACTACTTTGAACTTCGACAGCGATGTCGCCGCCCTGGAAAGAGCCTTCGAACCGGCGGTGGATTCGAACCAGCCGGATCTGCGGGCGTTTGCGGGGCGCGGCGGAAAGCTGATTATGTATCACGGCTGGAACGACCACCTCATTGCGCCGGGTAACACCGTCGATTACTACAATGCGGTCCTCTATACCATGGGCGTGACGCGGACGAACGAATCGGTGCGGCTGTTCATGGTGCCGGGGATGATGCATTGCCGCGGTGGAGATGGGACGCCGGACTTCGACATGATTCCGGAACTGGACATTTGGGTGGAGCAAGGGAAGGCCCCGGACCGGGTGGTGGCGTCCCGAACCAATCCGGATCGGACGCGCCCCTTGTGCCCATATCCCATGGTGGCGGTCTATAAGGGAACTGGGAGCACGGACGCGGCGGAAAGTTTCGTCTGCGGGAGGCTGAGGTAGGAAAGAGTATGAAGATGCAGAAGGTCGGGTGTTCGGATCACCTCGGGCGCACCATTCAACCAACAACCCGGAACATCGACCGCCATAATCGACCGAAGGTCCGTCAGGTGCACAGCTCGATCTCCCGCGCATCGCCCTCGAGCGCGCGCAGCCGGATCTCGATATGCCCGGGCGGCATCAGTTCGGGGAAGCGCTCGCCCCACTCGATCATCACCAGCGCGGGGCTATCGAATAAATCGTCGAGACCCAGCGTGGCGGCGTCGCGCGCGCTGTCCAGGCGATAGAGATCCACGTGGTAGACGGCGGGCGGCGACCCATATTCATGAATCAATGTAAACGTGGGGCTGGAGACTTCTTCGGCCGGCGCCGCGCCCAATCCCTGTACAATTCCCTTGGCCAGCGTGGTCTTGCCCGCGCCCAGGTTGCCAATCAGCAGCACGGTGGCGCCGGGGGGCAGCGCGCCGGCCAGGCGCTCTCCAAGGGCGATCGTCTCCTCCTCAGAGCCGGTGCGGAAAACGGGCACACTCCTCCAGGGCCGCGGGCAAATAGCGGAGCAGATCGGTAGCGGTCAGGCACTTCTCGGTGAGTGCGGCGGCGCCCAACTCGCCGGAAAGTCCATGCAGATAGACGGCGGCGGCGAGGGCCTCGTCGCGGTGCTCCGGAAACTGCCCTAACAAGCCGGCGGTCAGACCCGTGAGAATATCGCCCGTGCCGCCCGTGCCCATGGCTGGTGTACCCGTGGGATTGATCCAGACGCGGCCATCGGGGAAAGCGATCAGGGTGCGCTCGCCCTTCAGCACGATGATGACCTGCCGGCCGGTAGCCAGGCGGCGCGCGGCTCCCAGACGATCGGCGGAGATCTCCGCGGTGGTGCGGCCGCAGAGCCGCGCCATTTCTCCGGGATGCGGCGTCAGCACGCGGAACTTCCCCGCACCAGACCATTCCGTGCCGGCCAGGGCATTCAGGGCATCGGCATCCACCACCATGGGTTGCGCGAATTCGGCGAAGGCGCGGCGCACCATGGCGATGGTGCCGGGATCGGTGCCCAGTCCCGGGCCGATGGCGATCACGTCCTTGTTTTCGGCAAGAGCGGAAAGCCGGTCGGTCGATAACGGTTCGGTCATCAATTCCGCCGCGTGTCCGGCGATCACCGGTATGGCGGATTCCTCCGAAGCCACCGTGACCAAGCCCGCCCCGCCGCGCAGCGCCGCCATACCGCACATGGCGGCCGCGCCGGTCTTGCCGTGCGATCCGGCGATGGCCAGCACGTGCCCGAAAGTGCCTTTGTGTCCGGCCCTCGGACGGGGCGCCAGCACCAGCGCGAACATGGACGGCTGGATCAACGACAGCCAGATGGACGGGTCCGTCTCGAAAAGCTGCGGCGGGCTGCCTATCGGCGCTACGCGTAACTCGCCGGCGGTATCGCAATTCGGCGCCAGCGCGTGGGATGGTTTGGGCGCCGTGAAGGTAACGGTGTAATCCGCACGCGCCTGTTCACCCAAAGGCTCGCCGGAGTCGCTGGGCATGCCCGACGGGATATCCACGGCGACCACCTTGGCAAGCGGGAAACCCAGGTTGATCTCGCGAATCCCGTCCAACATCGCGCCGGTAGCCGGCCCGCTGATGCCGGTGCCCAGCAGCGCGTCCACCAACAGCGTCGCGAGCCGCGCGTCCGCCGGGATTTCGCGCGTGACGGGACAGCCGCAAACCCCATGCAGCATGCGGTAGTTCTCCGCGGCATCGCCTTTCAAATCCTCCGGCGCGGCCAGCAGCACCACGTGTAGCGCGCGCATCTCGAAGCGGGTGAAAAGCTGGCGGGCGACGACCAGGCCATCGCCCCCGTTGTTGCCCTTGCCGCACAGAACCACGATGCGGTGGGCTGCCAGGGGCGCAAACTTTTCGGCAAGGAGTTCCACCACGCGATGCCCGGCATTTTCCATCAGCACCAGGCCCGGAATGCCCATTTCAATGGTGCGCCGGTCCACTTCGCGCATCTGTGCCGCGGTAAGAACTTTCATGGACGCCTCGCCACCAGCATGGTCATGTCGTCCGACAATTCGGCGGCATCGCCGCTCCACTGCAGGACGGCCTCCATCACGCGCGCGATGATTTCGGGCGACTCGCGGTCCACGTTCTTGGCCAGCAAATCGGTGAGCCGCTGCTCGCCGAACATTTCGCCGTATTCGTTCTCGGGTTCGATCATGCCGTCGGTGTATGCAACCAGCACATCGCCGCTGTCAAGCTGGATATTTCTCTCCTCATACAGCGAGAATGGGAAAGCGCCGACCACGGTGCCGGTCACTTCCAGCAATTCGGGCACGCCTTTGCGCAACAAGATGGGCTGCAGGTGTCCGGCATTGGTGTAAGTCAGATTCTGGGTCTTTTCGTCGTACAAAGCGAAATAAAAAGTCGCGTACTTCTCGGCGGCCGTATTGGCGTAGAGCAACTTGTTCAGGCGCGATACCATGACGGCCGGAGAAAGCGCATGTGGGGATCCGCCATTGCCGGCCACGGTGGGAATTTCGGCCGTCAGCTGCATACGCATGGTGGACTGGATGGAAGCCATCAACAACGCCGCCGAAATGCCTTTGCCCGCTACGTCGCCAATGGCGAACGCGACGCTGGAGCCGACGCGCATGAAATCGTAATAGTCGCCGGAGACCACCCGCGCCGGATTGCACACGCCGGTGAGCGTGAGCGTTTTCAGATCGGGCACATTCTTGGGAAAAAGCAGGCTCTGCACTTCGCGCGCAATCTCCAACTCCGACTCCAGGCGCTCCTTTTCCTTCGCGACTACGATGAGGCGCGCCAGGTTCTCGGTCATGGTGTTGAAGGACGCGCCCAGTTCGGCTAGTTGGTCGTTTCCGCCGACCTGTATGCGATGCGAGAAATCTCCTTCTTTGATACGGCGGGTGCCCACGTATAGCTCATGCACGGCGCTGGTAATGGTGCGCGAGATGGAAACGCCGATTACCAGCGAAACCAGTTCCACGATCAGGAAAAGGGTAACCGTGACTAGAAACGCGCCCCAGATGACCTGCCCGTACTCCATGTCGCCGAGCGAGATATTGTTGCCGAAAACCGTCCCGAGCACCGCCGACATGCGCGTGTGGACCAGCAGCAAACCCTTGTTGTTGCGGCTGCCCGGCGAATTCCAAAACGCCACGGGCACCAGCGAACCCCAATTCACCTGCATATCCAGGAAGTTGTTCTTGGGCGGGATCCGCGCCGCGGGCGCTGTGCCGGCCGGCGCGGATCGCAGGCCGCCATCGGCCTCGGAGAAGTCGCGGAAATTGATTTGGCCGATACCCGGCAGCAGGCTCGAGAGAAACTCCTGGCTTAGCGGGGCCAGGATCACTACTTCGGTGCCACCGGAGTGCAGGTTTGCCCAGCTATACAATTGCGCGTCTTTCACGATAATGCCGTTGGCGTCCTTCCATGCGGGTGGAGGCGCGCTGATGGTGGACGATGGCGGATACCGGTACACGCCCCCGTCGCGCACCAGGATCTCGGTGGCGGGGAAGAACCGCTGATTGAAATCCTGCGTCCGCAGGATGACTTCCGGCCGATGTTCGGCGGGGGCTTCGAGGATGGCGGCCGCGGATCCTTTCAGAATGGTGGTGCGGCGGTCCAGTTCGGAATTGATCAGGTAGATCGCGATCTGGCCGGTCAGCCCATAAGCGCTCACCAGGACCAAAGCCAGGATGAGCGCGATGGGCACCATGGCGATGAAAGCATAAGCCACGATCAGGCGGTTGCGTAGGCGCCAGATCAGCTTCTTCACGCCGGTTCTGGCGAGCCGTATGGCTACCACGAAACCTGTTACCCAGGCGGCCAGAGAGACCATCAATCCGATGAACGAGGCGGGCAGCGCGTAGGCCAGCAAAACCGCAAGCACCACCAGGACGATGAAAACCTTCTCGATGCGCCCGAGTTTGCGGTAGAAGGATTCCAGGCGTGCGGCCATTCCAATTTATCTTAGCGCCCTGCCCGTGGCGCTACGGAGCGGCCACCAGGTCGTCCACTACTTGCGGCGCCATGGGGCTGCCGAGGCCGGTCACGAAATCATAACCGGGGCCGGCGTTACATTCGGCGCCGCAACTGCCGTTCGAGCCCTTGGTGATGTCGTGGAACGCTAGCGGATCGGCGTAGATCACGTTCAGGAAGCGGGTGCCGATCGTCCCTTTTCCCATCCCGGCGCGGATGCTGTTGGCGATGGCCACGATCGCGCACCACTGCGGTGACGAAGCGCTGGTGCCGCCGACCTGTCCCCAGTCGCCGGCCTCGCTGTCGTAGACGGGCACGCCCGTGGCTGGGCTGGCGTTGTAAGCGACATCCGGGACGCCACGCTTGCCCGAGCTCTGCGCCTTTTCCTGATAGCTGGGTTCGGCGAAGTATTTGCTTTCGCCGCCGCCGCTGCCGCTCCAACCAGTCTCGCTCAGAATATTGCCATTGGAATCCAACTTCAGCACCGTGCCGCCCGCGCCCACCACCAACGGCGAAGCGCCCGGGTAGCCGAATAAGTTGATGCCGCTGTCACCCGACGCGTTGATGTAAGTCACCGACGCGTTGTTGAAGTAGAGCGGGTCCAGTTTCTGCTCGCCGGATGGTTCGTTATTGGTACCCCAGCTCATGTTCACCACGGTGGCGCCATTCTTTACGGCCACCGGCACCGCCGCAAGCAAAGACTTCACGCTGCCGTTCGGAGCTTCCACCAGCAGGATCTTGGCCGCCGGCGCGATCGCATGCGCCCACTGCACATCCAGGGATGTCTCGCCGGACCACCCCGCATTCGATGGCGGCTTCGTGCCCGTGGCATAGACGACCGTAAGGCATCCGTTCGCCTTGGTGCATGCCGGTAAACCGAATTCGCTGGTGAATACGGCCAGGTCGGATTCCACCGCCGGATAATCGTAACCGTCCACGATGCCGATGATCTGGCCGGCGCCCTGGTTGGCGATCTGGTCGACCCCGTAGGCATGCTGCATCTGTTGGGGAGTGTAGCCGGTGGGCTTCTTGGCGTCGGTTCCGGGTTGGCGCTGGTAGGGGCGATGGGCTTCCTTGTCCAGCCAGGACGTCTGGGCGGTCGCGGGGCCGTAGGACGCGGCGGCCAGGGCGAGGGCGATGAGTGCACTTTTGAGCATAGGAATTTAGGGCTTAGTTTAACAGCCTGCGGCGAAATTCGCCGGGCCACGGAGCCCAACTGGTACTGCCGCGGCGCGCTTTCGTGGACGAACCGGATCCGGAGGTATAAACTAAGTTCACGCGTGTGATGGAGGGTATATGGCGAGGGAAAAGACGGCATCCGGGTTCACTTGTTCCGTCCCGGTGTTTCTAGGGTTCACGTGCGCGCTGGTGCTTGCCGGCGCCACTCCGGTCTACGGGCAGACGTCCGCTACGGAAACCGTCCTGCATAATTTCGGGTTGCCGCCTCTCAACGGCGCCCACCCCTATGGCGGCTTGACTCCCGACACCGCGGGCAACCTCTATGGGACGACCGCGGAGGGCGGGGTCTACGGCAACGGCGTGGTCTTCGAGATCGACAAGAATGGCCATCAAACCGTGCTATACGTCTTCACCGGAGGCGCGGACGGGTCGCGGCCCAACGCGGGAATGGTTCGCGACCGCGAGGGCAACCTCTACGGCACGACCACCTACGGCGGCGCGGCGAACCTCGGCGTAGTGTACAAAATAGAGCCAGTAGGCGCGGAGACCGTGCTGCACAGCTTCACGGGCGGCGCCGATGGCAGCAAACCGTACGCCGCGCTGGCTATCGACCATGAAGGCAATCTCTACGGCACCGCCACTTACGGCGGCGCATCCGGGGCAGGTGTAGTCTTCTGGATGGACCGCACTAGTGGCGTTGAGACTGTATTGCATAGCTTCACCGGCGGGGTTGACGGCGAATGGCCCAACGCGGGCGTCACCCTCGATCCGGCCGGAAACATTTACGGCACTACTACCGACGGCGGCCCGGCAAACGCGGGTGTCGTATATAAAGTGGATACTACCGGTCACGAGACCGTGCTTTATAGCTTTATGTTTGGCGCGGACGGCGGCTATCCCTTTGGCGGGGTGATTCGCGATTCGGCCGGCAACCTGTACGGCACTGCCTCGGAGGCCTTGCAATCACCGGGCGTGATATACAAACTCGATCCGGCAGGAAACGAAACGGTCCTGTACGCATTTTCGGGCGACGATGGATCGTATCCTACCGGCAACCTCTTCCGCGATCCGGAAGGGGATCTGTACGGGACGACCTCCAAAGGCGGCTACGGTTCAGGGGTTGTCTTCAAGCTGGATGCGGCCGGCGCGCTGACCGTCATCCACAGGTTCAGCGGGCCCGATGGAAGTCAACCTTACGCAGGTCTGATCCTCGACGCCAAGGGCCGTCTCTGCGGGACGACCGCCATGGGTGGCGCGGTTTCCGAAGGCGTCGTGTTTACTCTGGACGCCGCCGGCAACGAGACGCTGCTGTACGACTTTCCCGGGCCGGGCGATGGCAGGCAGCCGGTCGGGGTAGCTCTCGATGCAGCCGACAACGTCTACGGAACAGCTACCGATGGTGGCCCCGGAGGCCATGGCGTCGTCTACAGTGTTGACCAATCAGGCCACGAAACCATCCTGCACAGTTTCACCGGCGGCGTGGATGGCGGCTATCCGCGCTCGGGGGTGACGCTCGATGCCGCGGGAAACATCTACGGAACGGCGGGCGAAGGGGGCGCGGACAAGAATGGCGTGATTTACAAGATCGATCCGGCCGGCCACGAGACCGTGCTGCATAACTTTACTTATGCCGATGGTGGCAATCCGAACGGCGTCATCGTGGATGCGGCAGGCGACCTATACGGGGCGGCCTTCCAGGGAGGCGCCGCGAATGCCGGCGTCGTGTTCGAGTTGGATACGGCGGGCAACTACACCGTGCTCTATAACTTCACCGGCGGCGCCAACTCGGGCCCGGTCGGCAACCTGGTCCGCGATCCGGCGGGCAACTTATACGGAATCACAGCCGGCAACGCAGGTGGGTTGGGTCTCGTATTCAAGCTCGATACGAGCGGGCACGAGACGGTTCTCTACACTTTCCCTTACGCCGCCGGTTACGGCTATTACACTTCAGGCTTGGCTTTGGATGCCGCTGGAAACCTCTATGGGACGGCGTCCGGGCAGGCCAACTCGAACAAGGGCGTGGTCTTCAAGTTGGATACGGCCGGCAACTATTCGGTGTTACATAGTTTCGCCGGAGGCACGGACGGAGCCAGTCCCGCCGCCGCGGTCATTCTGGATTCGACCGGCAATCTGTATGGCACTACGACGGAGGGCGGCAGCGCGACCGACGGCACAGTCTACATGCTCAACCCATCGGGCCAGGAGACCATCCTGTATAGTTTTTCGGGAGCCGATGGAGCAAACCCGGGCTGCGTGCCGGTACGCAACACCGTAGGCAAGATCTTCGGGACAACCTCCGTGGGTGGGAAAAACGGCGGCGGGGTGGTCTTCAAACTCACGCCGCAGTGACGGTCACAGCTTTAGCAGTTCCCGCAGCCGTTTGGTCTGCACCCGGCTCACCGGAACCTCCGTGTGCTTTTTGTCGTCCATGCGGAGCTGGTAGCTGGATTTAAACCAGGGCACGACTTCTTTGATCTTGTGGATATTCACGAGATAGGAGCGGTGTACCCGCCAGAAAGTGTCTTTGTCCAGATTGGCTTGCAGATCTTCGATGGTGCGGTAGTTCGAATGGCCTTCCACGTTGGTGGCTACCAGCGTAATCATCCCGTTGTCGATGGTGGCGTAAATGACATCCTGCGCGTCCACGATGAAGTTGCGGTTGGCGTTCCGGATCAGCAGTTTGGTCCGGTGGGGCGTTTGGGGGGGAATCTGCGGCGCGGAGATTTCCGCCGTCTTCTTTTCCTGCGCCGACCGCCGCGCGCGATCGATGGTCTCCGCCAGGCGCGCTTTGTCCACCGGCTTCAGCAGGTAGTCCATAGCCTCCAGGCGGAAAGCCTCCACGGCATACTGGTCGTAGGCTGTAACAAAAATGAAATGCGGGAGTTCCATGCCCGAGTCGCGCAGTTCCCGCACCACCGACATGCCATCCTGGCCGGGCATATGCACGTCCATGAAAACCAGGTCCGGCTCCGCTTTGCGGATCAACTGGACGGCTTCCAGGCCGTTGCGGCCGGTGGCCACAACCTCTACTTCCGGGAAGTCCCGAAGCAGGTAAGCCAACTCGTCGCAAGCCAGTTGTTCATCATCCACGATGACCGTAGTCAAATTGGCCGTCGCGCGCTCTCCCATCGAGTTGGTATTATAGCATTTCGCCCCGCACCGGCAGTTTAGCCGATGTGCGGCCAGGCACCCCCCCTTTTGCCAGTTGGGGGACCCTTCGGGTCCGCGTGTTTCAGGCGCGCCGGAAGGGTGCCTAAATTGAGAGGAGTAAAGCACTTGCCAGATAAAGAACACGTCTCCATCGCACCCGCGGAAGGGAAGCTCGGTGTATTGATCCCCGGTATGGGCGCCGTCACCACCACCTTCATCGCGGGAGTGGAGGCCATTAAGCGCAATCTCGCCAAGCCGATCGGCTCAGTCACCCAGATGGCCACTATCCGGCTCGGGAAGCGCACGGAGGGCCGCAGTCCGCGTATCAAGGATTTCGTGCCGCTCGCCAATCTTGACGACCTGGTTTTCGGGACCTGGGACATCTATCCCGATACCTGCTATGAAGCCGCCGAGAAAGCCGGCGTGCTGGAGATGCCCTTGCTGGAGAAAGTTCGCGAGCCGCTCTCGGCGATCCGGCCGATGCCCGCGGTTTTCGATCACGAGTTTGTACGGCGCATCGATGGACCGAACAAGAAACCGCCGGCATCCAAGATGGAACACGCCGAAATGTTGATGGACGATATTCGCGGCTTCCGCGAATCCACAGGGGTGTCGCGCATGGCGATGATCTGGTGCGGTTCGACCGAGGTCTTCCACCGGCCGGCCGCCGTTCACCAGACCCTGGCCGATTTCGAATGTGGTCTGCAGAAGAACGACCCGGAGATTTCGCCCAGCCAGATCTACGCCTATGCCGCCCTGAAAATGGGTGTGCCTTACGCGAACGGCGCGCCGCACCTGACCACCGATAACGCGGCCCTGCTGCAGTTGGCGCGCGAGCGGCAGGTGCCGATTTGCGGCAAGGATTTCAAAACCGGCCAGACGTTTATGAAAACGCTGATCGCGCCCGGACTGAAATCGCGTATGTTGGGGCTGAACGGCTGGTTCTCGACCAACATCCTGGGCAACCGCGACGGCGAAGTGCTGGATGATCCCGGCTCCTTCAAATCGAAGGAAGAATCCAAGATGGAAGCGCTCCAACAAATCCTGCAAGCGGATCTCTATCCGGATCTTTACAAGGACTTCTATCACAAGGTCCGCATCAATTATTACCCGCCGCGGGGGGACGCCAAGGAAGGCTGGGACAACATCGATATCTTCGGCTGGCTGGGCTATCCGATGCAAATCAAGATCGATTTTTTGTGCCGCGATTCGATCCTGGCGGCGCCGCTGGTGCTCGATCTGGTGCTGTTCATCGACCTGGCACAGCGCGCCGGGATGCGTGGCATACAGGAGTGGCTCTCCTTTTATTTCAAAGCGCCCATGCATGCGCCCGAGCTGTATCCGGAACACGATATTTTCATTCAGTTGATGAAGCTGAAAAATACCCTGCGCTGGATGCGGGGCGAAGACCTGATCACCCATCTGGGGTTGGAATATTACGACTAACCTATAGCCATCACCCGGAACCCACCACCTACTATGAAGGTTCTTGTCATCGGCGGTACCTTGTTCATTGGCCGGCAGCTCGTAAAGGAGTTGTGCGACGCCGGCCATGATGTAGCCGTAATGCACCGCAAGCCGGTGCACAGTCTGCCGAGGCGTGTCGAGAACCTGATGGCGGACCGCAACGACGCTGCCGCGGTCCAGCAAGCTTTGGACGAGCGCCGCTTCGACGTGGTCTACGACAACGTCTATGATTGGGAGCGGGGCACCACTGCCGCACAGGTGCAGGCTACCGTGCGGGCCTGTGGCGACCGTCTGTCGCGCTATATTTTTATGTCCAGCGTGGCGGCGTACGGCGACGGCTTGAACCACTACGAAGGCGATGCCCTGGCGCCCGATAATCACCCCGATATTTACGTGCGCAACAAGGCCATGACGGAGCGGATGCTCTTCCGGCTGCATCAGCGGCATGGGCTCCCGGTGGTCACCTTCCGGCCGCCATTCATCTATGGGCCGGGTAATCCGTTCTACCGGGAAGCCTTCTTTTGGGACCGGATGCGCCTGGCGCGGCCCATCCTCGTTCCCGGTGACGGCCACCGCCTGATGCAATTCGTGTACATAAAGGACCTCGTACGCGCATTAGTCCGCGCGATGGAAGTGCCTAATGCGGCGGGCGAAGCCTTCAACATCGGCGATGCGCGGGCCTTGACGCAGGCGGAAGTGATACAGGCACTTGCGGCCGCGGCCGGTAAGCCCCCGCAGATCGCGCGCATTCCGCGGGAGGCAATTCTGCATGCCGGCGGCAACGCTATGGGAGATCCCGCCTACTTTGGCGTGTATTTCGATCTGCCTCCCATCACCGAGAAGATGGGCAAAGCGGCACGTGTCCTGGGCGTGCGCCCCACCCTCTTCGAAGAGGGCTTGAAAGAGACGTGGCGCTGGTATCTGCGCAACCGCAATGGCCGTTTTCCGCAGCCGGATTTTGCTTTCGAGAACCGGCTGCTGGCCCTGGTGCAGTCGAAAACCGCCGGCCAGGCATAGGGCATGGGCATCCAACTTGACGACGTGGAAGTGCGGGTGCTTGGCGCCCTCATGGAAAAAGAAGTCGCCACGCCGGAGTATTATCCGCTCTCGCTGAACGCGCTGGTCAATGCGTGCAATCAGAAGTCCAACCGCGAGCCCGTAGTGTCGTACGACGAGGACACCGTGGAGACGGCGCTTGAGGGATTACGGTCGAAGGGCTTGGCGGCGCGCCTTAGCGGCCACGATATGCGCGTGCCTAAGCATTCCCACCGCCTGTCGGAAGTGATCAACCTGGGCCGCCGGGAAGCCGCGGTGATGTGCCTTCTGATGTTGCGCGGACCGCAGACCGCCGGTGAATTGCGCGGCCGTACCGAACGGCTCTATCCATTCGACGATCTGGAAGCCGTGGAAGCCTGCCTGACCCGCCTGATGGACTGGCAGCCGGAGCCGCTGGTCACAAGGCTGCCCCGCCAGGTCGGCTATAAAGAAGTGCGGTACGCGCACCTGCTTTCGGGCGAGCCGCAGGCGGCGCCGGCGGCGATGGCGCCGGCCGTCCCCAGCCCGCGGGAAACGCGCGACGACGCAGTCGCGCGCCTGCAGGATACTGTGGATCGGCTGGAAGCGGAAGTCGCGGATTTGAAGCGGCAATTTGCCGACTTCAAAAGACAATTCGAGTAATAGAAATCGGAAGTTTGATCGACAGCGAACGGGACTCACGGTCGGCAGGATCGCCGGCTGGTACAAACTAGGCCTTATCTCGTGATGACTGGCCGCGGCCCGTGGCGCACGCTTCAGCGTGCTTCGGCGGACTTCAGTCCGCCGTTTAGACCCGCTGGAAAGCGGGTCCGTGGGCTGACGCCCGCCCCACAATGCGAGGCATGATCGTTAATCTGTGTGACGCACTACACTAGGTATGAGCCCAGGGGAGATTCGCCCTTGAGTATCCGCACCTAACCCTGGCGGAGTGACCGGGCTTCATGGGCTCGATGCGCGCGCGCATCACTTGCCGGCACCAGTCATCGAGGAACTTTCCGGCCCATGCAGGCCAGCCTGGAATCCCAGAGCTGCTGGGTCTTCGGGTTGTAACGGAGCAGATCGCGCAACCAGAAGCGCTGTTCCGTGTCCAGATTCTCTTGGCATTTGAGCGGCAGCCGGCGCGACCCCTTCAGCACGCGCACGCCGCGGCAGCGCGAGCAGACGGGCGGCGGCGAATCGCTACCATAAACCGCTCCAAGCCCGTGAGCCGCGGGGATCGATAAACGCTGCGCGACTACAGAGGAGTAATCCGCCGTTTGCGCGAAATAAGTTCTATTCTGCGGTGATTGTGTTGGAAACCAACGTCGCGAATCCGGGTACTGTCGCGCTCAGGATATCGAGAAGCTGGGGCAAGCTACGACCGCGGTCGGATGCCTGCTGCTCCAGTTTCTTCATCACGAGCATATGTTCTTCTCGGAAGATTTCGCTCAGGAACGATTGCGGGTGTAGTGCGCGGATACCCCACGGCTTCAGGTGCTCTGGTCTAAAGTGGCGGAGGTTCAGAGTCAGGATTATCGACGTATGGCCATGGGCCGCGGCAGCCAGCACATGGCGATCTTGTTCATCATTCGCCATTTGAGGAATCAGCGGCTCGTAACCGCTGATCCCCGCTTCGCCAAAGTGGGCGCGCAATTCAGCTTCGAGATGAGCGGCCAGAGAACTCGGCCATCCGAGCTTTGATTCCAACGTGCGGGTTGTTTCACGAATGATCTCCTCTGACCACTTCGGCTCAAAGAGGCGCGGTGGTTCGGCGAGCCTCAAGAGCGTATCGCACAAAGAGAAGTTCGCGAGGACGCAGGCGTCGAGGACGACGAGCGGCCTACCCGTCATTCCTGGCCGGGAATCAACACACGCTCATAGAGGCCCGCCTGATCAACGGCGTGACCAATTCTCCGCAGCGCATCGAGCCGCTGCTCGCCACGCTGGCGCTCGTCGAAGAAGTGCCGGACCGCCTGTTCGATCAGTTCGTCACGGCTTCGATAGTGGCCGTTAATGAGTTCCTGCTCGACTTGCTTAGTCAAGTCCGCCGGCAGCGTTACGTCCATGACCGTCTCCTCTCTTTATTCTACGCTTCGCGGCGCGATAACAAGGTGACGGTCGAAGGAGCCCGTCGCGCATGTCGAAAACTCGAAAGAAGAAATCGCCGAAGCGCCTCCTGGCATTGCCGGATCTCGAACACGCCCAATCCGCTGTCCTCAATACCCTCACATCCGTGAGCGGGAAACGAACGTACGGCTATGCCATCGACGACATCGTCTGGTGGTTGCGGCGGCCTGGTACAGAACCCTTGTCCACACACAATACTGCCGATTACTGCATTTTGCATCAAAGCTGGATTCATCTGGAGCGCAAGCATTCCAGCATCATTGTAGCGCCGCAGCAGCGCTACTCCGTCGGAGAGGAACTGCGAAGAATCATGCGGCTCATCAGCCAACGCACCGCCGAGCAGATGGTGTGCCGGTTGGAGTTCGTTTCGAGCTGGACTTAGCTATAGGCTGGCAATTTGCCCTCAGCGGCGCTTTAAGGCCTCCAACTCCTCCAGCGTGCGCGGCCAGTCTTTGCCCAACAGCCGCGAAAGGCCGCGGTCCGCCAGCACTTTCCCGCCCGTCTGGCAGCGTGCGCAATAATCGGTTTCATTGTCGGCGTACCGAATACGCTGCACCTTCTCGCCGCAGCGGGGGCACGGCTCCCCGTAGCGCCCATGCACGGCCATCCCTTCGCGGAACGCGGTCACCTTCTCCGGAAACTTCCGGCGCGCTGCGGCGGACAGCCGGTCCACCCATCGCGTCAGCGTCTCACGGGTGGCGGCGTGCAGCCGCGCGATCTCTTCCGCTGTCAGCTTGCGTGTCTGTGCGATGGGCGACAGCCGCGCCGCATGCAGGATCTCGTCCGAATAGGCGTTGCCGATGCCGCTGAACGTGCGCGGATCCGTGAGCGCCCGCTTCAACGTATGATTCTCCAGGGTGAGAGCCTCCTGGAACGCTGCCAGGTCCGCCTCGAGAACATCGATGCCCCCCGGATCGAGCGCGCGCAGCCCTTCTTCCCCGGATACCACGTGCAGCGACGCCCTGCGCTTGGCGCCGGCCTCGGTGAGCGTCAGCGACCCGTGCGCAAAATCGAACGCGGCCAGATTCTGACGGCCACCCATCTTCGGCCGCGGCGGACGCCAGTGCAACCGGCCCGCAATCATCAGATGCAGTACCAGCCAGATGTCGCCTTCCACGCCGATCGCGATGCGTTTGCCGACCCGGCGCAGACCCTGTACCACGCGGCCCTCGGCGCTTTGGAGCGGCGGCGCCAGGGTCCGCAACAAAAACGGATTGCCCAACCGGACGCGCTCCAGAGTCCGGCCGATCACCAGCGGCTCCAGTGCCTCTAAGTAAGCGGCGATGTCCGGTAGCTCGGGCACCTACTCCTTCCCCAGCCAGCGAAGCCGTGCCACATAATGCCTTCCTTCACTGCCGTAGAAATTCAGGAAGTTCGGCGACTCCAGCGTATTATTGACCACCGTCGGGTTCAGGTGGTTCGTCACGTTATCGACGCCTCCCCGGATGCCAAATCGGTACTTACCTACCTTGACGCGCCATTCCAGGTGCACGTTCAGATTGAAGTATTCCGGATACCTGTAAGAATCGGGTGCGCCGATCAGTTGTCCGTTATCGTGCTGGATGGAAAAAGGAAAGCCGGTGCGCTCTTCGAATAAGTAAGCGATGGCCCAGTTCTTCCACCATGTGGGAAGGTATCCCCAACTTAGAAAGCGGTTCGGCGCATCCCAAGGCATAGGCCCTGAATTGTCCGGCCCCAACAGCAGCGTCTGTTCGAGCGAGGGGTCCAGCACTTCGTTCGAGTGTGTTCGCGAACGAGTATAGCTGGCCATCCATTCGTAGCGTCCTCCGATGGCCTGGTGTACGATTACCTGCGCGGCGTCGTACTGGTCGTGCCGCGCATTCGTGAGGATAAATTGCTGCTCCACGTAGGATGCGTGGTAGGCCTCCGCGATTTCGGGCGGAGCCGCGATCGGTTGCGCCAGCGTGTTCACGTATGCAAATCCATCGCCGCCCCGCTTCCTGTGCAGGCTCAATCCGGCGCGGATGTGCCAGGGAAACTGGTGGTCCACACCCAGGCTCCAGTTCTGATAGAGGGGCGCCTTCAGATGTTCATTCGGCAGCATGTAATAGGACAATGCGTTGGGCAACAGTAATGTGCCGTTCGCCGCGTAGATATCGGTGAGCGTGTACTGGTCCAGCGGCCGCGTGAAAAGCTGGATGATAGTAGGGTCGTATAGCACGGCATAACCGCCTGAAATCCGGGTGTTCCCGTCGTGCGTGGGAGCATACGAAAACGAGGCGCGCGGCGACCACACCAGGCGCCGCAGGATTTCGTCCCAATCCTGCCGCACACCCATTTCGAAGAAGAGGTTGTGCCGCGCCTGCCAGTGGTCGGTCAGATACGACGATGCCGTCAAATTGGGGCGGCTCAGGAATCCGTCCCCTTCGAACGTGACCGACCGCAGCAGGTTCAGGTCCACGCCGTAGAGATTGTAGCCGGTGCGGCTGATGCCTTGCGCATAGTCCACGCGGTCCACATCCACGCCCATCTTCAAATTGTGGGTGCCTGCCAAATGCCAGCCCGGCAGAAATAGGTTCGTCAGGAACTGTCCGCGGCGCGAATGCCGCGTGGAATCTATGAAATTATTGCCCAGGTTGCCGTTGGGCGTGATGATATATATGCCGCTGCCGAACGGGATGAGCCGCGCCAGCGTGAACATCTCCGCGAAACCCAGTTCCAGCAGGGTTCCCTTTGCCACATAGATCTGGTCCTTTAAGCCTACGAACCAGGTTCGCCCGCGTTCATCGAGCGTGGTGGAGGGCGGCGTCAGCGCGCCCAGTCCGTATTCGGTGGCTCGCTGATAGTTGAACAAGAAGTCCGCGTACAGGATATTAGCGGGCGTCAGATTCACCTGCGTATGAAGCATGTTGCTGGCTTCGAGGGTGCTGGTCGTGTTTTCACCGCGCGGCAAACCCGGAATCGTGGTGATGTTGTAATCGCCATCCAGATTATCCGAGAACCAGGCGCGCCCCCTCAGTAGAGGCCCGGAGAAATTCAAGCGCGGAGTCCAGTCGCCCAGGTGCAGGCCCTCGAACGTACTCACGCCGGGAATGAAATTTGTAGCGGAATAGCGGAACTGGTCATCCCCCGTCTGCGTTTTGATCTGTAGCGTGCCGGCCGAGCCCTGGCCGTACTCGGGAGAGTAGCGCCCGCTCAGGTAGTCGAGCGAGCTTACGGCTTCCACGCTGACCGTGGTGGCCAGGTTACCGGTCAGAGGGTCGCTGATATTGAAACCGTCCAGCAGATAATTCGTCTGGTTCTCGCGGCCGCCGTCGAAGTGCAGTCCGCCCGTCGCATCCTCCACCTGCCCGGGTATCAGCGCCATGGCCTCGCGCAGGCTATGCGTGGAAGGATACGGAATGTCCATGATCTGAATTCCCGTGAGCACCCGCTCCGATTGCGTTTGCTCCACGTCTACCGCTTCTCCCGAAGCCTTTACGTCCACGGACTGCAGCACCTCCTTGGCGTGGTTCAGGATCAGATAGACCTCGCCCATATCCGCGCGCACATCCACCGGCAGGTTCTTCACGGGAAGATATCCGGATTGTGTGGCGGCGAAGAGGTACTGGCCTTCGGACGGCAGTGTCAGTTTGAACCCCCCGGTGGGATCCGTGGTGGCGCGACCCTGTTCGCCGGTCTGGTTTTGGGCCGTTACTTCGACGCCGGCGACCCCCGCGTCATTTTCATCGATGGCCCGCCCGGCAACGACGATTTCAGCGGCGCGCAACGGAAGCAGGGCGAGCCAGGCGATCAGCCCGAGCCGGAGACCCTTCACGGCCGCTCCCTGTCTATGTCCTCAGGGATAATATTAGGTGCAAGCCCCACGTACCAAGGTTAGCGGAAATGGCGGAACCTGATGCAGCAGTCGCGATCGTGCATGCGCATGGCGCGGCGGATTCGGTACTACTGATCCGTCGCGCGGAGCGGGAAGCCGATCCGTGGTCGGGACATTGGTCGTTTCCCGGCGGCCGGCGCGATCCTTCAGACCGCGATCCCTTACACACGGCCCTCCGCGAACTGGCGGAAGAATGCGGCATCCTCCTGCCGCGCGAGAGCATGGAGTCGGCGCTTCCCGCGGCGGTGGCGCGGCGCAAAGTGGGGCGCTTCCTGCTGGTGGCGCCGTTTGTCTTCCACGTGGATGCGGAACAACCCGTGTCGCTCGATCCGCGGGAAGCCGCGGAAGCCGTCTGGGTGCGGCTGAGCGTTTTGCGCGATCCCGCCCGGCACGCGCTGCGGCCCGTGCCGGCTCTACCGCCGGAAGTTCTGTTTCCAGCCATCGATCTGAACGGCTTGCCCCTCTGGGGATTCACATACCGGCTGATCACGGACTGGCTGGGTTTGAATCCGCACGAAGGCCATGCCCGGGAGGCTGGCTTCCAGGTGGCGCGCACGTTGTTAAACGCCGTTGTCGCGCATGGCTGCGTGCTGGAACATGGATGGGCGGATCGCGAGGGCGTTAAGGTGGCTACAGTGCGGGGCGCGATCCCTGTACAATTCGTTCGCGCGCAGGTGCCGTGGCCGTCTGGGCACATCCCTCCGATCAACAGGCTGGAGGTGCGCCGCGAGGCCATCCGCATCGCGGGCCTGGCCTTTGAGGAGTACGTGATCGAAGCGCTGCCGTAGGGCGTGCGTTATCCCAGCACACCCGCCGTTACTGCCCGGTTCAGCCGCACCACGTTTCTCATCAATTGCAACCCGCAGTCGCCTTCCGAGGTCAGGATCGACTCCGGATGAAATTGCACGGCTTCCACCGGCAATTCCCGGTGCCGCAATCCCATCACGACGCCGTCATCCGATTCCGCGGTGATTTCCAAACACGCGGGAAATACTTCTCGTACCGCGAATAACGAATGATAGCGGCCTACCTGGAAACGCTCCGGCAGGCCTTCAAACACGCCCACGCCGGAGTGTTTCACCCAGGATGGTTTGCCATGCATGGGGTAGCCGAGCACGCCCAACGCGCCGCCGAACGCCTCCACCACGCCTTGCAGTCCCAGGCATACACCGAACACCGGGACGCCCAGCCGCACCGCCTCCTTCACCAGGTCGGGTACGCCGAAATCGGCCGGCCGGCCGGGACCCGGAGAAATCAGGATCAGGTGCGGCGCAATCTTGGCGATCAGCTCCGGCGGGAATCCGGCGCGGTAAGTGACTACCTCGGCGCCGGTCTGGCGCGCGTAGTTAGCCAGCGTCTGGATGAAGCAGTCGTCGTTATCCACCAGCAGCAGGCGCGCGCCCGTCCCCACCTGCTCCCCCACCGATACGGATGTGGGGGCCTCGCCCGCGCCCAGCGTGCGGAAGAAGCCGGTGGCTTTCAGATGACACTCGCGATCCTCCGCCGCGGGCGACGAATCGTAGAGCAGCGTGGCGCCCGCCGGGTAACGCGCCATGCCATCGCGCAGATAGGTGGTGCGAATCAGGATGCCGGTATTCATATCGCCGTTCAGCATGATCATGCCGACCGCGCCGCCGTACCAGCCGCGTGCATCCTTCTCCAGACTCTCGATGGCTTGCGCGGCCGCCTTTTTCGGCGCGCCAACCAGCGTGACCGCCCACATGTGGCTGAGGAACGCGTCCAGCGAATCGAAACCCTCTTTCAGAAAACCTTCCACGTGATCCACGGTATGGAACAGCCCGGCGTACGATTCGATCAGGCGGCGGCCGATTACCTTGACGGACCCCGGCTCGCACACCCGCGATTTATCGTTGCGGTCCACGTCCGTGCACATAGTCAACTCGGACTCTTCTTTGGTCGACTTCAGTAACTCGCGAATGTTTTCCGCATCGCGCATCGGATCGCCGGTGCGTCGCGCGGTGCCCGCAATCGGACAGGTTTCCACGCGCTGGCCTTCCACCCGCACGAACATCTCCGGCGATGCGCCGATTAATTGCTCCTCGCCCAACTGCAGCAGGAACTCGTATGGGCTGGGGCTGGCGCGCTGCACGCGCTCGAACAACTCCGACGCCTTGCCCGAGTACGGCGTGCTGAAGGTCTGCCGCAGCACCACCTCGTAGTAATTTCCGCAGCGCATTCCCTCGCGTACGCGCTCCACGCCCGCCATGTACTCTTCGGGAGTATGGTCGGAGACGATCGGGCCAGGCTCGCGCGCGGGCGGCGGCGGAATCGGTTCCGCGGTGCGCTCCAGTCCGAGTGTCGAGACACCTTCGCGCTCGAAATCGTACTGATAGCGCTCGATCTGTTCCTTCTTACGATCCATCAGGTAGATGTCGTCGCAAAGAAAAAGATGCAGGTCCTTATGCCCGTTACGCGGCAGCTTCTTTTCGATCGGATCGAACTGAAAGAGCAGATCGTACCCGAAGGCTCCGGCCAACGCCAGGCGGCAATCTTCCTCGTTGCGAAATTCTTCGATCAAAGCCCGCAGGATGGAAAACGTGGAGGGCTGCTTGCTACGCTCTTCTTCGGGAAACAGCGCGGGCAGCGGCTTCAGGCGCCCGCAAAGCGCGCCATTGATGCAGTCGAACGACTCCCAGTGCGGATGGCCCTCGAGGACCGGCCGCAGGATTTGATTCAGAACTTCGCCCCGAATACTCAGCGGGCGGAACTCCACTTTCCGGTCGTAGGATACAATCTCGATCGGCGGGCGTGTGGAAGCGATATCCCAACGCGAATAGCGGCCCGGATATTCGTATCCGGAGGAAAGATAGATGCCGCGATGCAGATCGAGGTCTTGCAATAAATGCCGCAGGCCCTTGCGGTATCCGCCTTTCGTAACTGTACGAGTAACTACGATTCCGTGTGGAGTGATAAAGCTGTATTCACGCATGTCCAACGTCCGATGCGAGACTATTGGCCCAGAATAGCATGCGCGGAGAGGCCTGGGTTTGCGTGTTATTCTGGCATTCGATGATCGTCCGCAGAGATCTCTTGAAATCCGGCGCCGCGATAGTGGCCGGCGCGGCGCTTGCCCAGTCGCAGTCGAGCACGCCGCCGAAGGCCAGGATCACCAGTTCCGTCATGTTGTGGACGCTGAAAGGTTCCTTCGAAGAGAAACTGGAAGCCGCCGCGCGCGCGGGCTTGCAGTCGGTCGAACTGATCGGTGAATACGCGCCATGGTCGGATGCGGACGTCACGCGGGTGAAGAAGACCGCACGCTCGTTCGGCCTCGGCATGGACACCCTGATCGCTTCGCCGGACTGGGGCAAGCGGCCGGTCTCGATGGTGGACCCGGCCCACCGCGACGCGTTTCTGGCGGACGTGCGTAACGCCATAGGGTTCGCGCAGCGGCTGGAAATTCCGCAAATCATTCTGATGAGCGGTAATGCCATCGCGGGACGCACGCACGAAGAGCAATATGCCAGTTTGCTCGAAGGCACGCGGCGCGCCGGCGACCTGGCCGCGGAAGCCCGTCTCACCTTAATTGTGGAGCCGCTAAATTCGCTGGTGAACCATAAGGGCTTCTTTTTGACGACGTGCACGGAAGGGCTCAAACTGATCCGCGAGGTGGACAGTCCTCACGTCCGTCTGCTGTTCGATCTGTATCACGAGCAAGTGCAGCAGGGCAACGTCATTCGCACCCTCACCGAAGCCGCGCCCGAAGTGGCCGTCTTCCACGTGGCCGACAATCCGGGACGCAACGATCCGGGCTCCGGAGAAATGAATTATCCGAATATCTTCAAAGCGATTCAGAAGACCGGTTTCGGCGGTTACGTGACGATGGAGTATTTACCGTTAGGCGAGCAGGTGGCCAGTCTTACGAAAGCGGTAGATGGTTTCCGCGCCGCGATTGCCGGCTGAAGGCGCATTTACGGCGTTTCTGAAACCCGATCAGCCCGATGCCGCCCAAAACCATCAGCCAGGAAACCGGTTCCGGAACGGCCAGGGAAGCATAATCGAACCCCGTTACGAGCCCGCCAATGTCGTTTCCTCCGCTCACGGGCTGGCCGTTCTGGAACCCAAAGTATGCGTTGCTGGACACCACAGACGTGCCGGGCGGGCAAAATGTTTTCGGCCCGCACTGGTCTTCGTTCAGGAAGAGCGCTGGACCGGAGTTGGTGGCCCCTGTAATGGACACCGTGATCAGGAGGTTCCCGTCCGCCGGATCATACACGAATGGAGTGCCGGTGATGACCAATATGTTCCCGGTCCCTATGGGAGTCAAGGGGGGCAGTGTCCCGCTGAAGAATTCCTCGCTACCCGGTCCGATATTGGCTCCGGGACTGGTCAGGCTGAGATCCCCGGGCGCGGCGGTAGTGTAAGAAAAGTTCAGAGTATACGTTCCGCCCGAAGGTACGCCGCCGTTGGTGAGCACCTGCGATTCGAAGAACGTCAGCCCGCCGATCGAGATCGTGCCGGGGAACGACGTGCTCAAATACACTTGCTGATAGGTTCCCAGGCCGATGAATCCGGGACATCCGAACGGATCGCAATTGCCGGTTCCCTGCATGGGAGGATCTCCCAGGATCAGGCTGGCGGCCCGCAGGCCCGCGCCAGCGGATGCCAGACACAGGATTCCGAGGCAAAGGACTCTTTTACTCGCGAACATCGTCATCTGGTCGCCTCAATGAGAGCATAGAGCGGTTCGCCTGGGATTGCAATCGAAAAGGAACGGAAGCGGTACTACCTTTCCGTAGATAAAATCCGGCGTAACTCAGGTGGCGCACCTATCCCCACCCTAATACCCGCCTTACATCTTGGCAGCCACGGCTCGCCGCGCGCCTTGCGCTTCCTCCGAAAACCACATATCGATAAACTGGCTTAGCGTCAACCGATCGGTGTGGGTGTCTTCGCGCCCGCCGAACTCTCGCAAGGAGCGCTTGATCTCGCGATAAGCGGTGGGCGGTTTAGCGGCCAGGAAGTCCGCGCAGGCGATGGCCCGGTTGCGAACCTCTTCGGCCGGCGCCAGTTCGCGCACCAGGCCGATTTCGAGCGCGCGGGCCGGCGTGAGCGGCTCTCCGAAGAGGAGCACCTCCCGTGCGCGGGAGACTCCCACCGCGTCCGCCAGCATCCGCCGTATGGTGGGAGAAAGTGCCAGGCCCAGATTGATTTCGTTCAGAGCGAAGCCGAATTCGCCTTCCGCCATAATGCGGAAATCGCAGGCAATGGCCAGGATCGCGCCGCCCGCGAACGTATGGCCGCTCAAAGCCGCCACCACCGGCTTGGGGAATCGGTACAAGAGCTCATACAGATCGATAAATCGTCCAAAGAAAGCAGCCATGCCTTCGCGATCGTATCCGAAAACCTCTCGAATATCGAAACCGCTCGAAAAGAAACGAGGCCGGTCGCTCGCGAGCACCAAACCGCGTACGGAATCGTCGGCCGCCGCCGCGGTAACCGCGCCGAACAGTTCGTCAACCAATGCGTAGTTCAACGCATTCGCCTTTCCCCGTGACAGGGTCAAGATCGATAAATTGCCGCGACGCTCGGATTGAATATGTTCCATTTTGCGCTACTGTAGCACGCTAAGTCGCGTTTTTGCGCGAAGCTGGCCGCTTGATCTTTGGACGCACGTAATGGAACCGCACCAGATAAATATTGTCGCCTTTACCGTGCTTGGCGGTCTTCAGCAGATCGATGACGCCCAGGAAACCCGACTCGCGCGCCAACTCGGGAGTGATATCCGGAAGGCCGATCGGTTCGATGGAGTCCACCTCGATGGCGCCTTCTTCCATCTGGTAGCGGCCGCCGACTCTGACATGGGGCCGCGTCCAAATGCGTATGCTGCAAGTGATTTCGCCGCTGCGGACTCTCTCCCGAAGGCGCTTGGTGAAGACCATGTGATGAGTCTACTACGTGGGTCGCGTTCGTAGCACGCGGCGAATACGTCATAATACGACTTGATCCCTTAGGGAGGATGAACGCCAGCGGCACACTATTTCATGCGAGCCGACCTGCTCCAAAGCCTCGCAGCGATTTGTCTTGATCCGCTCTGGCTCGTCATTCCCCGCTACGTCGCCGGACGGCTCACCGGCGTGTTTGCATTCGGGCGGCGTACACCGGCGTTTCGATTCGGCCGGAGCACAGTATGGCTTCCCATCCAGTCCGCTTTCTTCCCGCACTCCAGGCGTTCTTAATTACAAATAGATATTCAGGTATGAACCCGAGCACCCGGTTCGCTCGGAATCGTTCAAAATGATACAAATGATCGGCGGAGTTTACGGCCACCCGCGGGGCGGGCGGAGCACTTCCATCAAGCGGATGGGGATGTTACGGTGGAAGGTACGCAATCGAACGATTTTCAAGTCTGCGTTGCGCCATTTGGGGGGAATCGCATGATCGAAGAACACGAGTTCAAGAAGCACGCACACGAAGCCTTGACAACCTTGCAGGGAGATCTGGTCCTGGCCGGCGACGACTACGGTTTCGAATCCAGTCTGCACGGCGGAGCGATCGCCATTTCTTTTGACCGGCCGCCGGGTAAATTTACAATTTCTCCCGAAGCCGGCGTCCGCCAACTCAAGGTGACCCTCGGAGCTCGCGCCTATAAGCTCGATTGGGACATCGTCGAGAACACCTTCGTCCACACCGAGACCGGCCAGACCTTAAAGGAACTGGTGGAGCAAGCCATCAGCAAACACCTCAAGCGGGACGTAGAGCTCTAGCCGCACCGCGCGATGTATCCCCCGGAACAGGATCGCGCCGATCTGGGCCGCTTCGGATACGCCCAGGAACTATTCCGCGGCATGGGCGGTTTTTCGAACTTCGCCATCTCCTTTTCCATCATTTCGATTCTCACCGGGGCAGTGACTCTGTTCGGATACGGCCTTGAAATGGGCGGGCCCTTGGAGATGACACTGGGCTGGCCCTTGGCCACTGTTTTCACGCTGGTAGTGGCCGCCAGCATGGCCGAGTTGTGTTCGGCCTATCCCACTGCCGGCGCCACCTATCATTGGGCGGCCGACCTGGGCGGCAAAGGGTGGGGCTGGCTGGTGGCCTGGCTGAACATCGTGGGGCTGATCGCCGCGCAGGCCGGCATCAACTATAGTTGCGCGCAGTTCATCCTCCCATTTCTGAATCTGCCTTCCACGCCCGTCGTCCTCTTCGCGATGTTCAGCTTCATCCTGCTGACCCAGGGGCTTCTGAATCATTACGGAATCCGCCTGGTTGCGATCTTGAACGACTGCAGCGTCACGGTCCATATCGCGGGCGTGGCCGTGGTGGTGCTGGCGCTGTTCTTTCTGGCCCCAAAACAACCCGTGACATTCCTTTTTGAAACGGCAAACAGCAACGGACGCTCGCCTTACTGGTGGGCCTTCGTGCTGGGCCTGCTGCAGGCGCAATGGACTTACACGGGCTTCGACGCCTCGGCGCACATGGCGGAGGAAACCCACGACCCCAGGCGGAGGGCCCCCTGGGGCATCGTGCTCTCGGTGGCGGTCTCCGGCGTGGCGGGCTACTTCCTGCTGCTAGCGCTGACCCTGGCCATCCATAGCATTCCCGCGGTGCTGGCGGCCAAAGACGCGCAGGGCAATCAGATTCCGGCGGTCATCGCGATCCTGCAACAGGGGCTGGGCGCCAAGGCGGGCAACGCCATGGCGGCGCTGGCGTCTATGGCCATGTGGTTTTGCGGCGTAGCTTGTATCACTTCGGCGTCGCGTGCGCTCTATTCGCTGGCCCGCGACCACGGCACGCCGCTCGCGGAGCAGGTGCGCTGGGTCAGCCCGCGCCACGGCACGCCCGCCCCGGCCATCTGGCTGATCGTGGCCGCCTCGATGGCCGCCATGCTCTGGACCAAGGCGGTGCCGGTGGTGACCTCGCTCAGCACGGTAGCGCTGTATCTTGCTTATACGATTCCCATTGCGCTGGCCTGGCGCGCCCGGCAAACGGGTTCGGATTGGCCCACCCACGCGGTCTGGAGTCTGGGGCGATTCGGTGCGCCGCTGAATCTGGTGGCCATGCTGTTCGCGGCGTTCATTTGCGTAGTCCTGGTGATGCCGCCCAATGAACTGGCCGGGAAAACGCTCGCGGGCCTGCTGGCAGGGTTGGGCTTGTTATACGTAGCGGTAGTGCGGAAGAGGTTTAAGGGCCCGGAGTGGAGCCGGCACGGCGGCTAGCAATTCTTACCCGTGCCGGATCACCAGCACATCGCCATCCTTGACGATGTATTCCTTGCCTTCCAAACGCAACATGCCTTTTTCGCGCAGCCCCCCATACCCTCCCAGGTCCACCAGCGACTTCCAGTTGACGACCTCCGCCCGGATGAACTTCTTTTCGAAATCGGAATGAATCGCGCCGGCCGCTTTCACCGCCGTGCTGTGGAAGGGAATCGTCCAGGCACGCACTTCGTCTTCACCCGCGGTCAGGAACGACATCAGGCCCAGCAGCGCGTAAGTCGCCGAAATCAGCCGCTCGAGGCCGGATTCGCTCAGACCGTAGCTGGCCATGTAGTCCTTCAGCTCATCGGCGGGGAGTTCGGCCAATTCGGCTTCCACCTTGCCGCAAATCGCGGCCACCGCCGTATGCTTGCGCCCGGCCAGCGCGCCCTCGCGGTATTCCCGCTCTTTATCGTGCAGCTTCGGCGCATCCGCTTCGCCCAGGTTCAACACGTAAAGCATGGGCTTTTGCGACAGAAACTGGAACCCGCGAATGCGCTTCTCATCCTCCGCGTCCAGATCCAGCACCCGTAAAGGCTGGTTAGCATCCACCGCGGCCTTGCACTTCTGCAGCAGCTCGAACTCGCGATCCAGTTCCGGATTCTTGATCTTCTTGCGGTCCTTATCCAGCCGTTCCAGCCGTTTCTCGATCACTACCAGATCGCTCAGAATCAGTTCCGTCTCCACGTCTTCCAGATCCCGCAGCGGATCGAGCGTGCCCTTCTCGTGCGGGATGGTATCGTCCTCGAACAGGCGCAGCACCTGCGCGAAAGCGTCCACCACGCGCAAACTGGCGACGTAGCTCGCGTCCCGCAGGCTCTCCTTCGAGATCGCCGGCATATCCACGTATTCCACGGCGGCGTGCGTCACTTTCTTGGGCTCGAACAGCTTGGCGAGTTCCTCCAGGCGCCGGTCGGGCACCTTGGCCACGCCCACGTGCACGGCGGTCGAGCCGATGCGCGTCTCCTGGTGGGCGCCGGTGAGGATGGTGAACAACGATGTCTTGCCTACCATGGGTAGGCCGATGATGGCGGTTTTCATATTTTGTAGGGCAGACCTCGGGTCTGCACGGGTCGCTTAGAGAGGCACGTCCGTCAGGCTGAGTATCTCTTCGATGATGCGGTCGCCCAAGTCGGATCGTCGTTGTGCCAGCGCGGTACGCGTGGAGACCATCACACGATGGCCGAAGACCGGTGCAGCCAGGCGCTTCACGTCATCCGGGATGGCGTACTCGCGTCCCTCCAGGAGCGCCAGCGCCTGGACCGCGCGGAACAGCGCTTGCGAGCCGCGCGGGCTGACCCCCAGCGTGAGCGATTCATGCGCGCGCGTCTTTTCCACGATGGCCAGCATGTAGTCGACCAGCGACTCTTCCACCGTCACCCGCTGTACCGAAGCCTGTAACCGTATGATGTCGTCGCCCGAAAGCACCGGACGCACGGCGTCACCCGCGGCCATTTCGAAATTGCGCAGGATCTCGCGCTCGCTCGCGGAGTCCGGATAGCCGATCCGCAGCCGCATCAGGAAGCGATCCATTTGCGACTCGGGCAGCGGGTACGTGCCGTGGTGCTCGACCGGGTTCTGTGTGGCGATCACCATGAAGGGGCGCGGCAGCATGTGCGGCCGGCCATCGATCGTCACCTGGCTCTCGTTCATCGCCTCCAGCAACGCCGATTGGGTCTTGGGCGTGGTGCGATTGATCTCGTCGGCCAGCAGGAAATTGGTGAAAACCGGTCCCGGCTTGAATTCAAAAGCCTCGGAATGGGCGTTGTAAATGGTGACGCCCAGCACGTCGCTGGGCAGCATATCGCTGGTGAACTGCAGGCGATGGAATCCGCAGGCCACCGCGCGCGCCAGCGACTGTGCCAGGGTGGTCTTGCCCACGCCGGGCACGTCCTCGATCAACAGGTGGCCGCGCGCCAACAGGCAGACCAGCGAAAGCCGCACGACTTCGGGCTTCCCCCGGATTGCCGATTGCACGGCCCTGTCCAGATCGGCTAGCCTGGAGAGCAACTGCGGCGCAAAAGGAACCGGCGGAGCGAGCATGGTTTCCCGCTGCGGCATCCATCGTTATTGTAGCGCAGCCAACGGCATACGCTCCCGCGTGCCCGCGGCGAGCTTTATTGGAGCGCGCCCTCTGAGCTATCCTGAACCTTATGCCGGTGCTGATCTCCCTGCTCCGTGGTGTGAACGTCGGCGGCCACCGCCAGGTGAAGATGGAAGATCTGCGGTCGATTTACGAGTCCCTCGGGTTCAAAGATGTACAGACGTACATCAACTCCGGCAACGTCCTGTTCAAGACCATGGCGCGCGATCCGGGCCCCCTCCGCCGGCGCATTGAAGACGCTATTGAGAGCGCCTGCGGCTTTCGTTCGGATGTCGTCCTGCGCACGCCCGCGGATCTGAAGGATGTGATTGACCGCAACCCGTTCGCCGCCCGCTCAGATCTGGATGCTCGTAAGCTGGCCATCCATTTTCTGGCGAACGAACCCAGCGCGGAAGCGCGCCGGCGCGCCACTGCCATCGACCCCTCCCCGGAGGAGTTGCATATCCACCCCCGCGAACTCTATATCTATTACACAAACGGCATGGCGCGCCCTAAATTATCGCTCGCGGCGATCGAAAAGGCCCTCCAAACCTCCGGCACCAGCCGCAATTGGAACACGGTCCGGAAATTGTTAGAATTGGCCGGGACGCTGTAGTGGCTGGGCTACCCTTATTGTAAGATTGAACGGGTGCCATGCATAATTTACGTCACGGCACGCGTCATTCAATCCAAATTCGCTGTGTTTTCTGCGATTTACGGGTTTGGCAGACCAGGTGCCTTTCCTCCATTGCCAAGGAGGAAGACTCATGTTCAAATCCAGCAGACTCGCGTTAATTCTCGGATTGGCGGGCGCCCTGGCGGGGCTGCCGTCCGTAATGGTGGCACAGCAGGAAGGCACGAAAGACTCGGATGCCGGCGTGGCCGAGGCCATCCGCTTCCAAAAGGCCGAAGATGCCGCGGCGGCGCGGCAAGCCCGCGACGAGGGGGCCCGTAAAAACGAATCGAATTCCGCTGACCGCATGGCGTCGGAGTCGGCGTCCCCAGCCAGAAAGGACTCGGAGGGCGGGGGCGTTGCCGCTGCTGTCCGCTTCCAAAGAGCCGAAGACGAGGCTGCCGCACGGCAGGCACGCATCGAAGCCGGAGAAAACAGGCAGCAATCCGCCGATCGCTCCATCACCGAATCGAAGCCCGAATCGAAAGCCAAAACCAGGGCGCCCAAGAGCGCATCGGCACGCAAGGCGTCGCCACCGCGCAATTCGCAATAGCCACGATCCCTGCTGCGTAAAGACCGCTTGCTTACGCGCGCGGCTCGGCTTACCGAGCCGCGGCTTGCGTCCCCGACAGGCCTTTTTTAGCAGCCTGCTAGACTGGGGGATATGAGCGATCCTCTAGCCTATTTGGGAGAGCAGTTGGAAGCCTGGAAGCGCGCCGGCACGTATCAGCGGTTGCGCGTATTGGAGTCGGAAAGCGCCGCCGAATCGCGCTTCGACGGCAAGGACGTGATCAACCTCGCGTCCAACAATTATCTGGGATTAACCACGCATCCCAAGCTGCGCGAAGCCGCGCTCGAAGCCACGCGCCGGTACGGTGTGGGATCGGGCGCGGTGCGCACCATCTCCGGCACAATGTCGCTGCACATGCAGCTCGAGGAGCGCATCGCGCGTTTCAAGAACGTGGAAGCGTGCGTGGTGTTTCAATCCGGGTTCGCGGCGAATGCCGGAACGGTGGCTGCCGTTCTCACCCCCGAAGACCATATCATTTCCGACGAGTTGAACCATGCCAGTATTATCGATGGATGCCGGCTTTCGCGCGCCAAGATCCACGTTTTTCCGCACAAAGATACCGTTGCCGCCGAGCAGAAACTGGCCGCACTCGATGGCCAGCCAGGCCGTAAATTGCTGATCACGGATGGCGTATTCTCCATGGATGGCGATATCGCGCCGCTGCCCGGCCTGGTGGAGGCGGCGGAGAAGCATGGCGCCATCATGATGGTGGACGATGCGCATTCCTCCGGCGTGCTGGGGCGCAATGGGCGCGGCACGATCGACCATTTCGGCCTGCACGGGCGCGTACATATCCAGGTGGGCACGCTTTCGAAAGCCATTGGTGTGCTGGGTGGATACGTGTGCGGGAGCCGGAACTTGATCGAATTCCTATATCACCGGGCGCGGCCGTTCCTGTTTTCAACTTCGCACCCGCCGGCGGTCGCGGCTTCCTGCATGGCCGCCTTCGATGTATTGGAAGAGGAGCCCGAGCGTATCCAGAAGCTTTGGGACAACACGCGGTATTTCAAACAGGGGCTGGCCGGATCGGGATTCAACACCGGCGTCAGCGAAACCCCCATCACGCCGGTGATTGTGGGCGAAGCGCGCGTCGCGCATGCCCTGTCGGCGGAACTGTTCAAGGAAGGCGTGCTGGCGACCGGAATCGGCTTTCCGACAGTACCGGAGGGCAAAGCGCGGGTCCGTACCATCGTGACTGCAACGCACACCCGCGCGGAACTCGACAGCGCTCTGGAGGTGTTTGCGCGGGTCGGGAAGAAGCTGGGAATTCTGGGCTGAGAACGCCGGATATCCTACCTTATGCGCTGACCGAGACAGCCAGGTTCCCCATGGTGTGCTGGCTGCAGGCCGCCGGAGAGATCGAGGGTAGCGTGGTCGCTGGTTTTCGCCGGCGCTCGGCCCGGCACAAGCGGCAGATGCGGCAGTAGCTGACCTTGACACCGGTGGACGAGCGGCGTGTGCGGACGTGAAAGAATTCCCGCGCCGCGTACCATTGCTCACCGCAGGCTTGGCAGGTGCGCTGTGGCGGACAATCGGGGCGTTGCGCGAGCTGCTGGCGAAGTTTCTCCCAGGTCAACCGTTTACGGGCACGCCAGTGCTGCCAGCGTTCGCGGGTATGCGCGACGAAAGCCGCGGCGCGTTTGCGTTGCTCGCGCCGGAAGTCGTCCGAGGAGCGCGCCTCGCGCCACGAGAGTTGCAGGCCCAGCCGGCGCCGGTACGCGGTCACGGTTTTTTGCGCAAGGCCCCATTGCCGGGCAATGGCTGCGCTGGGGAGCAGGCGCCCTTCGCCGAGCAGGAATTGTTCAAACTCGCCGCGCCGCGACGGATCGAACCGGCAGGCACGGCGCGCCCGGTCCTTGATCGCGGGATTGCCGAGGCCATGCCGGCCCATCATCTTGCTGATGGAATCCTTGGTACGTCCAGGCAGCAGGCCCATCACGGCAATGAACGAAGCGCTGAAGCCGTAATCCTGGGTGAAGGCGGTCAGCTTTTTCAGTTCGGGAAAGGTCCACGGCTTCACTTCCCGGCCCGGGAAAGAGCCATTCAGCACGCCGGCGCGTTGCAATCTCTTGCGTTGATTGTTGATAGCGGCGCGGGTCTTGCCGGCGATCTCCAGATCCGGCAGCGGTTTATGCAACTGCACAATTTGATCGACCAGCGATTCTAACTGCGTTTTGGTCCAACGGTTTCCAGGCATCCCACTGCTTTAAGGATAGTGCCGGAGCGGGCTGGCGGGAATACAGGCGAGCGGGTATTTTCAGAGTTGCGAGGATACCAGTGCCGGGGAGCCGTGCGCGGATTCCGGCGCGCCTTCGAGAGGCGCCAGGTTGCCGTCCGCATCGAATTCGATCTCGTGCGGTGGCGTCACGATTTCGAGCAAAGGATGGCGCTCGATCGCGGCACGCAGGTTTTCGCTCATGGCCAACTGCGCAAGCTCCTGCGAATTGCGGATCCATCCGATGGTGACTTCGCGGGCGTCGAACTTGCCGGCTGTGGGGGCGATGGCTTCCAGGCACTCCCGGTCGGTGGGATAGTGGATCGGGGTGCGGATGGCGGAGGGTGTCGAGGCGGTTAGGGAATTCACCCGCGTCGGTACCCAGTCGATGCGGTTGACCAGCCGATCGGTGGTGATGTCCGCCATGCCGATGCCGACCGCATTGTTATAGGTGAGATCGCTCAGATCGCGTACGAAAATGCGCTCGATGCGGGGCGTATCGGGCCAGGGATTGTAATCGCCCATCACGCTGCGGTTTACCACCTTGGTGTCCATGCCGGCGCCGCTGATGTTCTTGCCGATTTCGTCGACAATCAGGAGATCGAGGTCCATGGGGATGCGGCCCATCCACGACTTGGCGAGCGCCAGCAGTTCCTCTTCGCGCTGCTCCATGCCCGCCACCGGCACCGCTTCGAGTTTGGCCGTGTTGTGGTGCGCGTCTTCCAGAATAGCCAGTCCGCCCAGGATCTTGCCGGATTCCAGCACGGTTCGGCCGATGGCCCGGATCGTGTTCTCGAGGCCCAGCTTGTAAGCATACGTGTGATAGTGCTGTGCGCCGGCAAATTTGCCGAGCCCGATGGCGATCATCTTGAACAGGCCGCTTTCGATCTTGCCCATGAAATCGGTGTGCCATTTCACGCGTCCGCAGAGCAGCACGCCGTCGCTTTCGTAAGCGTTGCGGTCCATATATGTCTGGATGCCCTGGGGCGTTTTGCCGAGCGGCACCACGTCGAGGGAACTGCGCACCGGGCAGCCGATAGTCTGCTCGATGATGCCGTAGTGGGCGAGCACATCGGCCTGCCCCTCGGCCGTGGCGGCCCCGTGACTGCCCATGGCTGGAAAGACGAAGGGGCGCATGCCCTGCGACTTCCAGTACTGGACGGCGGCGCGCGTGATGGTGGCGATATTGGCGATGCCCCGGCTACCCACGCCGAGGGCCACGCTGGAGCCGGGTTTGAGGCGCGCGGCGAATCCGGAATCGTGAAGCTGGCGCTCGACTTCGGCGGCTACATCGGGGATGCGGCAGTCGGGAAAATGCTGGCGTACCAGGAAAAGGCGGGGGAATTGCATGGCTTTATGGTAGCAAAGGTGCCCCAATTCCCGGCCGGAACGATGCGCCGGAAATATCTTGAACGCGTTCAGATTTCCCTTGACAGGACTCCCGTATCGGCCTATTCTGAAGTTGAACACGTTCAAGTTGAACGCGTTCAGAAAGAGAGGACGGGATGTATATCGTGACGGCGTACGGCATTTACCTGGCGATCAGCCTCGGTCTGACGGTGTGGGTGGCCAGAACTCTGGAGCGCAACGGGCGGGTCTTCCTGGTAGAGGCGTTTCAAGGCAATGCAGAGCTGGCGGACTCGGTGAACCGGCTGCTGGTCGTGGGATTCTATTTGATCAACGTCGGATATGTGACTTTGGCTTTGAGCACCTCGAGCGATCCGGGGAGCACGCGCGCGGCGATGGAACTGCTTTCCGATAAGATCGGCGTCGTGCTGCTGGTGCTGGGTTTGATGCACTTCTTCAATCTCTACGTCTTTCACCGGCTGCGGAAGCGCGGCCAGGAGCGCTCCGATCGGCGTGTCCATGGGGGAGGCGCTTGGAGTCCGGAGGGCGCGCCGCTGGGCAAGGTGCTCGAATAATGAACGCCAAGAGCGCGGAGACGCGCGCGCGCATCCTCGATGCGGCCATGGAACTGTTCCGGCGGCAGGGCTTCGAAGAGACCACCATGCGCGAGATCGCCGCCGGAGCGGGCGTGGCGACCGGCGCCGCATATTACTACTTCGACTCGAAAGACGCCATCGCCCTAGCCTTCTACGACCAGTCGCAGCAGGATCTGGAACCGTTGATCGAACAGGCGCTGGCGGGTGGGAAGCATCTGAAAGACCGGCTCGTCGCGCTGCTGGAGGCGAAGTTGCGGTATTTCGAGCCGAACCGGCGCCTCCTGGGAGCGCTGGCGGCGCACGCGGATCCCGCGCATCCCATTTCGCCCTTCAGCGCGCGGACGCGAGAGATCCGGGAAAGGGACGTGGCTTCGTTCGTACGTATTCTCGAAGCCAGCGGCACGAAGACGCCGCGCGATCTGGAGCCGCACCTGCCTCGGATTCTATGGATGTACCAGATGGGCCTGATCCTTTTTTGGATTTACGACCGTTCGCCGGCCCAGGCACGGACGCATACGCTGGTCCGGAAAAGCGCCGCGATCGTGGAGCGCCTGGTGAAGGCGGCGGCGTTTCCCCTCCTGCGTCCGGTAAGGCGAATGGTAGCGGACCTCATGCAGACGGTGACGGAAGAACCTTGACGCCCGCCCGAATTTCAAAGCGAAGCCGACACCAAACTGGAGAAGTTGATCCCAAGCGGCCGAGCCGCCAATCGGCCGAGCCGCCAATCGGCCGAGCCGCGACCGTTAGGGAGCGTCCAGCGCTCGTCTCCGATTAGAAGTCCTGAGCCCTGCTCGGCAAAGCCATCGTGTGCTGCCATGGCCTGCCCATGTCGTATGGCGGCTGTCCATGTACCCCTTCGTAAAAAGGAGTACATCATCCCGCTAAAGCTGTGCCATAATGGCTGATTCATAAACATGAGCGACGATAAAGGGATCAGCCGCAGAGCGGTCATGCTCGGCTCGGCATTACTGCCGGCGCTGGGTGTGGCTGCTGCGCAAACCTCCAAGACTGTCGTAATTTCCAGCGCCAACGGCGAGCGAGCCTGCGCGCGGGCCATGGAGGTTCTGAAAGCAGGCGGCGACACCCTGGATGCGGTGGTCGCGGGCGTCAACATCAACGAAGAGGACCCCGAGGATACGTCCGTGGGTTACGGCGGACTTCCGAATGAAGAGGGCGTCGTAGAACTGGATTCCTGCGTGATGCACGGGCCCACCCGCCGCGCCGGTTCGGTCGCCTCCATCCAAGGAAACAAGACGCCTTCAAAAATTGCCAAGCTGGTGATGGAGCAGACGGACCACATTATGCTGGTGGGCGCGGGCGCGGGGAAGTTCGCCCGGGAGATGGGATACCCGGAAGAGGATCTGCTGACCGCCAAATCAAGAATGGCGTGGCTCACCTGGAAAATGTCGCTGCGCGACCCGGAGGGACATAGTAATTGGGGTCCGGGCCTGGACGCGCCCAAGCCGAAGACCATGTCTCTGCTGAAGCAGATGTTCCCCCGGGCGGACGAGGAAACGCTCATCTGGGCATGGGAAATGGCCGTCCATCCAACGCACGGCACGATCAACTGCATGGCGCGCAACGCCAAAGGCGAGATGTCCGGTGTCACCACCACCAGCGGCTTGGCCTGGAAGATCGCGGGCCGCGTAGGAGATTCGCCGATTATCGGCGCGGGATTGTATTTAGATCAGGACGTGGGCGGGGCCGGTTCGACGGGGCGCGGCGAGGAAAATATTCGCATCGCCGGCGGGCACACGGTCATCGAAAATATGCGGCACGGCATGACGCCGCGCGAAGCTTGCCTGGATGCACTGAAACGGGTTGCGCGAAACTTCGACAATGACATGGCGCGCCTGGAAAAAGTAGACCTGAACTTTTACGCGTTACGCAACGATGGCGAGTACGCCGGCGCCTCATTGTGGAACGGGGATATGCGCGCGGGCAAGCTCAGACCCGCACACTTTGCGGTCAACGACGGCGGCGCCGCCAGCCGTCTGGAGACCAGCGTGTATCTATTCGAACGAAAAGGTTGATTCCGGAACGGAAACCTTAAGTTCGCGGCCCAGGGTTGGATTAGAATAGCAGTTCGTCTAACGAATGGCTCAGATCTTTCATCACAGTACGAATACTTTCTCGCGCATCACTATTTATGGCGCGGTATTCGGTATCGGATTTCTAACGTGGTGTTTCGCCACGCTCGACCGGTCGGGTTATGAAACGCGCCAGGGAGAAGTGCGCGCGCAGCCCATACCGTTCAGTCACGTTCACCACGTGGCGGACGATGGCATCGACTGCCGGTATTGTCACACGACCGTGGAAACTTCCAACACCGCGAATATTCCTCCGACTAAGACCTGCATGAATTGCCATTCGCAGATCTGGAATACGGCCCCTATGCTGGAGCCGGTGCGCGAGAGTTTTCGCACCGGGGCTTCCATCGAATGGACGCGCGTCCACGATCTGCCGGATTATGTCTATTTCAATCACAGCATTCATGTGAATAAGGGCGTGGGCTGTGAAACCTGTCACGGACGCGTGGACAAAATGCCGTTGATGTACCAGGCGAATTCGTTGCAGATGCAATGGTGTCTCGACTGCCATCGGAATCCCGAGCGGCACGTGCGGCCACGCTCCGAAGTGTTCACCATGGGGTACGAACCGAAGGAAGACCAGGAGACCCTGGGACGCCGGCTGGTGGCCGAATACAAGATCCAGGATCCACGCGCGCTGACCAGTTGTTCCACTTGCCACCGCTAAAGCAGAAGATGAGCGAACCTAACAATCCGTTGAACGTGTTCGGGGACTCCGGGCATCACCACCACCACGACGACGATGAAACGCCGCCGCCGGCTCACAAGCTCGATCTGCCCGGTGTGCGCGCGCTGCTGGAGAAGTCCCACGGTAAGGAATACTGGCGCAGCCTGGAGGATCTGGCTCAAACGGACGCGTTCCAGGATCTGATGCATCGCGAATTCCCGCGCTATGCCTCGGAATGGGAAGACGGCGACAGCCGCCGCAACTTCATGAAGCTGATGGGCGCCTCGCTGGCACTGGCGGGATTGACCGCGTGTACCCGGCAGCCCACCGAGCTGATCACGCCTTACGTCCGGCAGCCCGAGGAACTGGTGCCGGGGCGTCCGCTGTTCTTTGCTACGGCCATGCCGCTAGCCTCAAGCTCCGCCGGATTGCTGGTGGAGAGCCACGAGGGGCGGCCCACTAAAGTGGAAGGCAACCCGGACCATCCCGCCAGCCTGGGCGCGTGCGATGTTTACGGCCAGGCATCCGTGTTGGGCCTGTACGATCCGGACCGCTCGCAGGCGTTGACGCTGGAAGGCGAAATCCGATCCTGGGGCGCGTTTCTGGGCGCCGTGCAGCAAGCCATCAACCAGCAGAAAGGCAAGAAAGGCTCCGGCCTGCGGATTCTGACGGAGACGGTCACGTCGCCCACACTGGCGAACCAACTCAAGGAAACGCTGGCGGCGTTCCCGGCCGCCAAATGGCATCAGTGGGAGCCGGCCGGAGCGCATTCTTCGGCGGCGGGCGCGCGGCTGGCATTCGGACAGCCGGTCAACACGGTTTACGATCTAAGCGCCGCCACCGTGATCGTATCGCTGGATGCCGATTTCCTTTCTTCGGGCCCGGGCAGCCTCCGATACGCCCGGCAATTCTCGGCGCGGCGGCGGGTGCGCGGCGAGCAAACGGAGATGAATCGGCTTTACGTAGTTGAGCCCATGCCGACCCCCACGGGCACAAAAGCCGATCACCGGATGCCGTTGCGCGCCGCCGAAGTGGAAGAGTTTGCCTGGAGCCTGGCCTCCTCGCTGGGCGCGGATACGGGTGGCCGCAAAGGCGCATCGACCCAGGCCGACAGTTGGATCGCACCGATTGTGCGCGACCTGCAACAGCATAAAGGGTCCAGCCTGGTGATGGCCGGCGAGCAACAGAGCGCCGCGGTCCACGCCCTGGCGCACGCCATGAATGCGGCCCTCGGCAACGTGGGCAAGACCGTGATGTACACGGACCCGGTGGAAGCGCAGCCTGCGGACCAGGTGGCGTCGCTTTCCGACCTGATTAAGGATCTGGACGCGGGGGCGGTGGATCTGCTGCTCATCCTGGGAGGCAATCCGGCCTACAACGTACCGGTTGAGATCGGCTTCCGGGACCGGTTGCAAAAGGCCCCGCTCCGCATCCATCTGAGCCTGTACGAGGACGAAACCAGCGAGCTTTGTCACTGGCACTTGCCCATGACCCACTACCTGGAGACATGGAGCGACTGCCGGGCGCATGATGGAACGGTCACGATCATGCAGCCTTTGATCGCGCCGCTCTACACCGGCAAATCCGCACACGAAGTGCTGGGCATGCTGTCTGGTCAGCTGGAGCGTACCTCGTACCAGATCGTGAAAGACTACTGGGCCAAGCAGCACACCGGCGCGGATTTCGAAGCCTGGTGGCGGAAAGCGGTGCATGACGGAGTCGTAGCGGATTCCGCGCTGGCGTCGAAAACCGTCGCGTTAAAAGCTGGATGGGCCGCCTCGGCGCCGCCGCCGGCCAGCCCTCAGGGCTTGGAAGTGGTCTTCCGGCCGGATCCCGCCGTCTACGATGGCCGGTTTGCAAACAATGGGTGGCTGCAAGAATGGCCCCGGCCAATTACCCAACTGACCTGGGACAATGCGGCGATCTTCAGCCCCAAGACCGCCATGGAAAAAGGCGTCGTCTCGACCGACCTGGTGGAGATTGCCTATAAAGGTTACAAAATGCGTGCGCCCGTTTTCATCCAACCGGGGCATGCGGATGGCTCGGTGACGGTGCACCTGGGCTACGGAAGGACGCGGTCCGGGCACGTCGGCACGCGCATCGGCTTCAATGCATACGGGATGCGCACTTCCGCCGCGCTATGGCAGGACTACGGCTTGGACGCGCGCAAAGTCGGCAGCGACTATTTGCTGGTCTCGATTCAGGACTTTCACGCGCTGGATTCCGGGCGGCACACCATCGAGAAGGCCAATATCGCGGACTATCGCAAGAATCCGAACCTGATCCAGGAGGATTTCGAGCAGCCGCCGCCCGGCCTGACGATATATCCGGGATTTACTTACGACAAGTATGCCTGGGGCATGGCCATCGATTTGACCGCCTGCACCGGCTGCGGGGCGTGCGTGGTCGCCTGCCAGGCCGAAAACAATATTGCGGTGGTCGGCAAGGAAGAAGTCCATCACGGCCGGCATATGCATTGGCTGCGCGTAGATAGCTATTACAGCGGAGCTCCGGAGAATCCGGCGATCTATAATCAGCCGGTGCCTTGCATGCAGTGCGAGAACGCGCCATGCGAGCTGGTGTGCCCGGTCCAGGCTACCAATCACAGCAGCGAAGGCCTGAACGACATGGTGTACAACCGCTGCGTGGGCACCCGCTACTGTTCCAATAACTGTCCGTATAAAGTGCGCCGCTTTAACTTTTTCCTGTTCTCGGATTTCAAGACGCCCAGCCTGAAACTGCAGCGCAACCCGGATGTGAGCGTGCGCAGCCGCGGCGTGATGGAGAAGTGTACCTACTGCGTGCAGCGAATTAATAAAGCCAAGATCGATTCCGAGAAGGAAGATCGCAAAGTGCGCGACGGAGAAATCCTGACCGCGTGCCAGGCTACCTGCCCAACTGAAGCCATCATTTTTGGCAATATCAACGATGCGAATAGCAGGGTGGCCAAGATGAAGGCCGAGAAGACGAATTACGGGCTCCTGGCGGATTTGAATACCAGGCCGCGAACCACTTACCTGGCGGCACTGCGGAATCCGAACCCGGAGATTGAGGGTCCTGGGAGGCCTGCGCAGGCATAGGCCTGCCGATTAGCTCAAAATGGCTGACGAAAGACAAATCGCAGACGAGTCGGGGTCGGCGCCGGTGATCGCTCCCGGCTACACCTTCGGCACGGTTACCGACCAGATCTCGTCCGTTGTGCTGACCCGCCGCACGCCGGTATTCTGGATCGCCTGTTTTGCGGGCGGCTTTTCTTTATTGCTGCTGTTCCTGTGGTCTCTGGTGCTGCTGCTGGCCAAGGGCGTCGGCATCTGGGGCATCAAGATCCCGGTGGGCTGGGGATTCGCCATTACGAATTTCGTGTGGTGGATCGGAATCGGCCACGCAGGCACGCTGATTTCCGCGATCTTGCTGCTGCTGAATCAAACCTGGCGCAACTCCATCAACCGGTTCGCCGAGGCCATGACGCTATTCGCCGTAGCCTGCGCCGGTATGTTCCCGTTGCTGCACATGGGCCGGCCGTGGCTTTTTTATTGGATGTTTCCGTATCCCAATTCCATGGGCGTACAGCCGCAATTCCGGAGCCCCCTGGTGTGGGACGTTTTCGCCGTTTCCACGTACGCTACAGTGTCGCTGCTGTTCTGGTTCGTAGGCCTGCTGCCGGATCTGGCCACCTTACGCGACCGCACATCCAACCGCTTGGCGCGAGGCATATACGGCATCATGGCGATGGGCTGGCGCGGGTCGGCCAAGCACTGGCAAAACCATGAAATGGCTTCCCTGCTGCTTGCAGGATTGGCTACCCCGTTGGTGCTTTCGGTACACACCGTGGTCAGCTTCGACTTCACGATCGCTATCGTGCCCGGCTGGCATAGCACCTTCTTTCCTCCTTATTTCGTGGCTGGCGCGATCTATTCCGGATTCGCCATGGTGCTGGTGCTGGCTATCCCGCTCCGCCACGTCTACGGCCTCGAAGGTCTGATCACCGACAAGCACCTGGAAAATTCGGCCAAAGTGATGCTGGCGACCGGCTTGATAGTGGCCTACGCCTACATTCTCGAGACGTTCACGGCGTGGTATAGCGGCAATGTTTACGAGAGCGCGGCGATCTGGCATCGCATGACCGGACCGTACGCGTCGGTCTACTGGTGTCTGATCACCTGCAATATCGTGGCGCCGCAGATGCTCTGGTTCAAGAAGATGCGCACCACTCCGGTCTTGCTGTTTATCGCTTCCCTGATCGTGTTGGTGGGCATGTGGCTGGAGCGCTACGTCATTATCGTGTCGAGCCTGGCCCAGGATTTCCTGATATCGTCCTGGCGCGTCTTCCATCCCACCCGCTGGGATTGGGCCACTTATGTGGGCACCATCGGACTGTTCACGTTCCTCTTCTTCCTGTTTATCCGGTTGCTGCCGATGATCTCAATCTTTGAAGTGCGGACGCTGTTGCCGCAAGCCAAGGTCGAGGAGGAGACCCAAGGATGAAGCCTCCGATTTACGGTGTGATGGCCGAGTTCGATAATCCGACATCCCTGGTCAATGCCGCCCGCGAGGCGCGCACCCGCGGTTACCGCAAACTGGACGCCTATTCGCCTTTCCCCATCGAAGCTTTGACCGAGGCGCTGCACTTGCCGAAGAGTAAGCTGCCATTGATTGTGTTGATCGGCGGAATTCTGGGCGGGCTGACCGGCTACCTGATGCAGTATTACGTAACCGTGATCTACTTCCCCATCAACATCGGCGGACGTCCGCTGCATAGCTGGCCGATGTACATTGTGATCACTTTTGAATTAACGATATTGTTCGCGGCGTTGTCGGCCGTCTTCGGTCTGCTGGCCTTGTGCGGGCTACCGATGCCGTACCATCCGACGTTCAACGTGCCGCGATTTGCGCTGGCTTCGCGTAACCGGTTTTTCTTGTGCATTGAAGCCCGGGATCCGTTATTCGACCGGAAGGCCACGGAGGACTTCCTGGAAAGCCTGGATGCGCGGGAGGTTTCCGAAGTTGCGCACTAGACGGTTTCACGGCCGATTTCCGGCACTGTGGTTGCCCCTCGTGCTTGCCAGCGCGTGGCTTACCGGCTGCCGCCAGGACATGCAGGATCAACCCAAGTTCATCCCGTTGCGCCCCAGTTCTTTCTTTGACGATGGCCGCTCCGAACGCCCCCTGGTGGAAGGCACCGTTGCGCGCGGGCACCTGGACGCCGATACCGCACTCTACACCGGAAAAGTGGACGGCAAACCGGTCGAAGCGTTTCCGTTCCCCGTCACGCGCGCGGTATTGGAACGCGGCCAGGAGCGTTACAACATTTACTGCTCACCCTGCCACGACCGATTGGGAAATGGCCACGGCATGATCGAGCAACGCGGCTTCAATCATCCCCCACCGCAGTCCTACCACGTCGATCGCTTGCGGCAGGCTCCAGTCGGCTACTTTTTCGATGTAATCACGAATGGACTGGGCGCCATGCCGGACTACGCCGCGCAAATTGAGCCGCGCGACCGTTGGGCCATCGTGGCGTATGTCCGCGTTTTGCAGTTGAGCCAACATGCTTCGGTGGACGACGTGCCCGCCGCCGAGCGCGCCGCGCTGGCGAAGGGGGTGTTGAAGTAGATGCCTTCCGCAACCGGACAGCGTTCCTTCAACGTCTCGCCGGAGCTGCTCAGCGACATGCGCGGCTGGCGGACGCGCGGCCTGATCGCCGGAGTGGTAGCCCTGCTCCTCTGCATCGTCGGCGGATTCTTCAATCCGGATCAGTTTTACCGGTCGTACATCTGGTGCTACATGTTTTTCATCGGCCTGCCGCTGGGAGCTACAGCCATGCTGATGCTGCAATATCTGACGGGCGGCGCGTGGGGCATGGTCATCCGGCGCCCGTGCGAAGCCGCATCCCGCACCCTGCCGCTGCTGCTGATTCTGTTCATTCCCATTATGATTGGCATGCCGCACCTGTATCAGTGGTCGCACGCGGATATAGTGGCGCACGACCCGGTGTTGCAACATAAGCAGATCTATCTGAACGTGCCGTTTTTCCTGATCCGGGCGGGTCTGTATTTTGTGGGCTGGCTCCTGATCGCGCACCTGCTATACAAATGGTCCGGCGATCTGGACCGCGGCGATACCCGGGCGGCCGGACGCCTCTCGGCAATTAGCGGGCCGGGCCTGATTTTCTACGGATTCAGCGTGACTTTCATGGCCGTCGACTGGGTCCTCTCGATTAATCCGCACTGGTTTTCAACCATGTTCGGTCTTCTTTTCATCGCCGGAGAAGGCTTGGCGGCGCTGGCTTTCCTGATTTGTGTGCTGGTGCTGTTGAGTCACCGTTCGCCGATGTCGGAAGTGCTCACCCACCGGCATCTGCACGATGTAGGCAAGCTGTTGCTGGCATTCGTGATGGTGTGGGCTTATTTTTCCTTCTCGCAGTTGCTGGTGATCTGGTCGGGTAACCTGCCGGAAGAAATCCCCTGGTACCTAAACCGTTTCGCCGGCGGATGGCAATACATCGGAGTAGCTTTGGTGTTGCTTCACTTCGCGCTACCTTTTGCGCTGCTGCTCTCGCGCGACCTCAAACGCAATTTCCGTCTGTTGAGCTTCGTGGCGGTAGGAGTGCTGGTGATGCGATTTGTGGATCTGTACTGGATGGTGGCCCCGGATTTTCATAAGGGCCAGTTCTTTGTAAGCTGGATGGACTTCGTGATGCCCATCGGCTTGGGTGGAATCTGGCTGGCCACGTTCTTGTGGCAACTCGAATTGCGGCCCCTCATGCCGGTGGGCGATCCGCATCTGGAGGAGGCTCTGGAACATGGCAGGGAATAACGCGCACCCGGCAGACGATCCGCGCAATCCGCATGTGCATCACGAGCCCGGAGACGTGAATGCGATCGCGCTGACCAAATTTGGATTGTCGATGGCGGCTTTGATCGTCATTTTCATGTTTGGGCTTTGGGGCATGTTCAACTACCTGAAAAACCAGGTGGCCGAAATGGGGCGCCCGCTATCGGCATCGGCCATCGTGAATGCCCAAAAACAACCGCCCGAGCCCCGCTTGCAGCAGCATGCGGCCGCGGACATGCGGACGTGGCGCGCCGCCGAGGAGAGGGCCCTGCATCGGTATGGGTGGATCGATCCGGATAAAGGGATCGTGCAGATACCGGTAGACCGGGCCATGGATCTGATCGTGCAGCGGGGGCTCCCCGCACCCGCACAGACCAGCGGAAAGACGAAATGAAAGTGAAGTTAAGCAGTTCTATTAGTTGTCTATGCAGCGGAATCCTGGCCGCCGGAGCCGCGTTCGCGCAACCGGCCCAGCCCGCGCCGGCCCAGCCGTCGGAGATGCGCGACGCCAACTCCAAGCCCGCCCCCCTGCCGGCGGGACTGCAGGGCGTAACGATCGAACAAAACCTCAATCACCAGGTGCCGCTGAATCTTGTCTTTCGCGACGAGTTTGGCCGGCCCATGCCCTTGTCAACCTATTTCAGCGGGCACAAACCCGTGCTGCTGGCGTTGGTTTACTACACCTGCCCCATGCTCTGTAACCTGGTCCTGAACGGCGTATCGACTGGGCTGCGCGCCATATCGTTGACTCCGGGGCGCGATTTCGAGGTGGTTGCCGTCAGTTTCGACCCGCACGACACGCCGGAGATCGCCGCTGCCAAGAAGGCCAGCTACCTCCAGCGATATCACCGTCCCGACACAGCCAATGGCTGGCATTTCCTGACTGGAGACGAAGCGTCTATAAAAGCTTTGACCTCGGCCGTAGGCTTCCGTTATAAACTCGATCCGGCCACGGGGCAGTATGCCCACGCCAGCGCCATTATGATCCTGACGCCGGATGGCAAGCTATCCCGGTATTTTTATGGCGTGGAGTACGAGCCGCGCGACGTGCGCCTGGGATTGGTAGAGGCGTCCCAGGACAAGATCGGTTCGCCAGTGGACCAGATCCTGCTGTTCTGTTACCATTACGATCCGGCAACCGGCAAATACGGCGCCATCGCCATGAACATGGTGCGCTTCGCCGGCGGCACTTTCGTTTTGATTTGCGGGACATTCCTGTTGTTCGCCTGGCGCAGCGACTGGCGTAAAGATCGCCGTTCTTTGAGGCAAGTTAGATAACTTCATGGGCTCCGAATTACCTCTATTTCCGGTGCAGGCGTCGAGCGTGGCTCCCAGCGTCGACCATCTGCTCTATTTCCTCCTCGCGGTCGCGGTCTTCTTCTCGGTGGGAATTTTCTTCACAATCTCCTACTTCGCGATTCGCTACCGGCGGCGCTCCGATTCGGAATTGCCCGTCCCCGCGCACGGCGGCATGACCCTGGAGATTTTGTGGAGCGTGATTCCGTTTGGCCTCACCATGATTATGTTCACGTGGGGCGCCAGCGTATTCTTCGAGATCTCGCGCCCGCCGGACGACGCGCAACAGGTATACGTCATTGGCAAGCAGTGGATGTGGAAGCTGCAGCACATGGAGGGCCAACGCGAGATTAACGAACTGCACATCCCGGTGAACCAGGCCGTGAAGCTGACCATGACGTCGGAAGACGTGATCCACGATTTCTTTGTGCCCGCTTTTCGCACCAAGGCCGACGTGCTGCCTGGACGCTATACCACCATCTGGTTCAAGCCGACCAAGCCCGGCAAATATCACTTGTTCTGCTCGCAGTATTGCGGCACCAACCATTACGCCATGATCGGCTGGGTTTACGTGATGGAGCCCCAGGACTATCAGGCATGGCTTAGCGGCGGCACGACGGGATCGCTGGCTTCCAGCGGCGAGAAACTGTTCCAGACCTTCGCCTGCGCCAACTGCCATCATCTAACCGGCCCGGCGGGCCGCGGCCCCGATTTGCGAAACCTCTATGGCAGCGACGTGGCACTGGCGGATGGCGCGCACGTTAAGTTCGATGAGGGATACATTCGAGAGTCCATATTGAATCCCTCGGCCAAGATTGTGAAGGGCTATCAACCTATCATGCCAACATTTCAGGGACTGGTGACCGAGGAAAATGTGCTGCAACTTATCGAATACATTAAATCTCTAACGCCGAAGGAGAACCGGCCGGCGACCGGTCCGGCGACCGGCGCGCCGCGCCCGAAGTCCACCAAACAATAAGACTATGATTACCGAAGCGGTACAAGAGCGCGAAACTTACCTGAACGCGAGTTACGGCATCAAGTCCTGGTTGCTCACCAAGGATCACAAGCGCATCGCTCTGTTATACCTGCATACCATCACGTTTTTCTTCTTTCTCGGCGGCATTTTCGCCACGCTGATCCGGCTTGAGCTGCTGACGCCCAAGGGCGGCCTCGTGTCGGCGGACACTTACAGCAAGCTGTTCACGCTGCACGGCGTCATCATGGTCTTTTTCTTCCTGATACCGTCGATCCCGGCGACGCTCGGAAATTTCTTTTTGCCCATGATGATTGGCGCCAAGGATCTGGCATTTCCCCGAATCAACCTCTTGAGCTGGTATCTCCTGGTGATCGGCGGTTGTTTTGCCATGTACGCCATGCTGGCAGGCGGCGTGGATACCGGTTGGACCTTCTACGTACCGTATAGCACCAATTACTCCAATACTTATGTGATCGCCACGGGGCTGGGCATCTTCATCGCGGGATTTTCCTCGATCCTGACCGGCTTGAACTTTATCGTCACCGTGCATCGCATGCGGGCCCCCGGAATGACGTGGTTCCGCCTGCCGCTGTTTGTGTGGTCCAATTATGCGACGGCCCTGATCCAGGTGCTGGGCACTCCGGTGATCGCCATCACGCTGGTGCTGTTGATCTGCGAAAGAACGCTGCACATCGGAATCTTCGATCCTGCGCGCGGCGGAGATCCGGTCCTTTTTCAACACCTGTTCTGGTTCTACTCCCACCCCGCCGTGTACATCATGGTGCTGCCCGCCCTTGGCGTCATCAGCGAACTCGTTTCCGTATTCTCCAGAAAGCCGGTATTCGGATACAAGGTAGTGGCGTTTTCAAGCGTGGCGATCGCGGTGCTCGGCTTTCTGGTCTGGGGCCATCACATGTTCGTCTCGGGCCAATCCGTTTACGCCGGCCTGGTGTTTTCCTTCCTCAGCTATTTTGTGGCCATCCCATCGGCGATCAAAGTCTTCAATTGGACCGCCACCCTGCATAAGGGATCCATCTCTTACGCCACCCCAATGCTGTACGCGTTCGGGTTTATCGGGCTGTTCACCGTGGGCGGGCTGACCGGACTTTTCGTGGCTTGCCTCGGCGTGGATGTACACGTTCACGATACTTACTTCGTGATTGCCCATTTCCACTACATCATGGTGGGCGGCACCATTATGGCCTATCTCGGCGGCCTGCACTATTGGTGGCCTAAGATGTCCGGCCGTATGTACCCGGAAGGTTGGGCGAAGCTGTCGGCCCTGATCATCTATCTCGGTTTCAATCTGACATTCTTCCCGCAATTCATTCTGGGTTATCTGGGGATGCCGCGGCGCTACTGGAACTATCCGGACGAGTTCCAGGTATTGCATGTGATGTTCGACCGCGGGCGCATCCGTGCTGGCGGTCGGATATTTGCTACCGCTGATCTACTTCATGTGGTCGCTGCGGTATGGCCCCATCGCAGGCCCGAATCCTTGGGGCGCTACGGGCCTGGAATGGCAGACTTCTTCACCGCCGCCGGCTCACAATTTCGATGAAACCCCGATCGTAACGACGGAGGCTTACGACTACGCCGCGCTGGAGGCGGCCAAAGTTGGATAGTCACGTGGAACTGCCCCAACTTCAGGAACAGTTCGAGACGCCCGCACAGCAGAAGGAAGTCTCCACACTGGGAATGTGGATTTTTCTGGTGACCGAGGTAATGTTCTTCGGCGGACTCTTCCTGGCGTATGCCATCTACCGGAGGGAGTTCGCGGCCGTGTTCGGATTGGCCAGCAACTCGATGGACGTGTGGATGGGCGCGGCCAACACCGCCGTCCTGATATGCAGCAGCTTCACGATGGTGCTCGCCGTACGTTCCGCGCAGATAGGCAGCCGCAAAGCGCTGATCGTATTTCTCATTCTGACGATCCTTTTTGGCGGAGTTTTTCTGGGCATCAAGGGCATAGAGTGGCACGAGAAATTCGTCGAACATCACGTGCCTGGTCCTACGTTTCATTTGGAAGGCACCGAGCAACAAGGGCCGGCCCAACTGTTTTTCTCGCTGTACTTCACGATGACCGGGCTGCACGCCCTGCACATGATTGTGGGCGAGGGCTTGATGTTGTTTCTCCTGTGGCACGCGTACAAGGGCAAGTACACTCCGTCGTATTACACGCCGGTGGATATCGGGGGACTCTACTGGCACTTTGTCGATATCATCTGGATTTTCCTGTTTCCGCTGCTCTATCTGATCGCGCGGCACCAACACTAATATGGCCGAACACGTCGCATCGCTAAAGAGTTATACGCTGGTTTTTCTGTCGCTGCTGGTTCTGACATTTGCCACCACACTGGTAGCCACGATCGACTTGGGACCGCTCAACGTGGTCGTGGCGCTGTTCATCGCGGTGGTGAAGATGATGTTGGTGGCGCTGTTTTTTATGCATCTGCGCAACAGCACGATCCTGATGAAGGTAGTGGTGGGCGGCGGGATGTTATGGCTGGCGATATTGCTGGTGTTGAGCTTCAGCGATTTCGCGACCCGCGGCTGGCTGCCGGTCCCGGGGAAGTAGCGGCCTCAATTTGCTAAAATCGGACTGAATCCCGGCACGGGCGCGTAGCTCAGGCGGATAGAGCATCTGCCTTCTAAGCAGGGGGTCGCGGGTTCGAGTCCCGCCGCGCCTACCAATCTTTTCAATAAGATACGGGGATTCTTGGCCGGGGTCTGAAGTCCGCTGTAGATGATTTTGTAGCTGCTCAAAGCCTCCTAGTTCAACATCACTCAACAAGCCTCAACACGCGGCCCGCAATTTTGAAACGTAAACACTTGAAAATAGGGCACTTGAGAAACATTACATCCACCGCCTTCTAACATGTGGATCTCCGGTAAATGCGCCATGCCATTTACCCTGTGTTTTCAACGGTTTACAAAAATAGACTGTTGAAACTTGTTGAACCTTGAGGGCACTCGTCTACAGTTTTCGCTACAATTTCCGGCGGGCGCCACCGGAAGGCCTGCAAAACGGGCGTTTCGAGCATGCCGGCCCTCTGCAATGGCGGCAGACGGTCGCCCGTACCAGAATCGTTATTAGGGTTCAGTTCAAGCGGCGCGAAAGCCTGGGCAGCGCCGGGGCGGCCCTCTGTCTTCCCGCCACAATGGCGGAAGGTCAGAGGGCCGGGCCGGGAATTCTGGCTATTGACTCGAATCCTCCGCTGGCAGACCTTGAGTAACTGGTGGGGGAGTCGCTGGGAGCGGTCCGCAACATTCCGCTGCGGTGGCGGCGTTCGATGCTGGACGACCTCGGCCTAGTCCCGGCGCTCCAATGGCAGGGACGCGAGGTATCCAAGAGAACCGGCCTGCGCGTGCGGATAACGGCTACGAATACAGCCTTCCTGCGAGAAGGCTAGCTCGGCCCTGCTGACCCCAGGATCTCCAAGAGTTGACGAGCGTTGACGATTTTGGTCATCTTGTAGGGCTTTTTGAAGTGCCGGGTGTTTTCGGTGACGATGTAGTGGGCTTTGGCAGCGACCGCGCATTCGTAGATGCGGTTGTCTTCTTCGTGCTCGGAGATTTTCAACTTGCCTGGCGGCTTAACTTTGATGCTGGCGCGCTGTAACACGCCGCGCAACCAAGCGATCCGCCTCCGGTCGAGGTGCTTCAGGCGTTCAAATTCAAACACGAGGCCGTATTCGGCCAGCACGTCGTCGGTGATGTAGGGCCGGATTTCCTTGGAGACGATAAAGTCAAACAGCCGGGCGTTTGGCCCGGTTGGGGAGATGACGGCGGAAACCAGGACACTGGTGTCGATTACGCCCCGAATCATTTGACTCGTCGTTTAGCGGTTTTCTTCTGCAGCGCCTTGCGGGCGGCGGCCACGGCGGCGTTGATCTCGCGCATGGGCATCTTGTCGATGCCTTTTTCTTTGGCTTCCTGCCGAATCTCGGCCACGACCTGGGCCAGTTCACGGAAGGCCTGCTTGGGATCTTTGTGACGGCCAGCGATAACCGATCGGTCGATGGTGAACTGCGGGGTCACCAAAAACTGGCCGCCTTTGACCACAGCCACTTTTAACAGGGTGCCTTCAGCCACACCGGCTTCCTCCCGCAGGCTGCGGGGGATGACCATTTGGCCTTTTCGTTGAAGTTTGACTAAAGCATTTGACATAAACAGACTGAATTCCAGGAAAGTCAGCCGGGCTGACTTTCCGCTTGATGTACTCTAGAGGCATCGTAGCGTTTAGAAACAGACCTGTCAAATGCCGGGGCTGGCGGCGCCGTACTGACAACTGGGCTGGATTCGTTGATCGCATCGCGACTGACAACCATGACGGGCCGTGATCCGCGCTGCTCAGACCCTTCCACCGGATCAAACCGGGCGTCATAAACCTCGCCCCGCTTCATAAGCGCCGGTCAGCGTCCAGCCCCAGGTCCTCGTGGAGAGTTTCCCAGTCCGGCTGCGTAAACTCCTCGATGAATTTGGTGCACATCCCGGCCAGGATCGTCTCAGGTGGGCTGATTGGCGTTCTGCCGACAGCCGCGCGGATCACGACGGAGGCTGGCACAGAAATCAAAGCGCCTTTCCGATAGACTGAAGCAAGGCCCACGGCCCAAGGAATTCCTAAACTGCAACGCATTGCCATAGCGGGTGCTACCGGCTATATCGGTGGGAGACTTGTGCCGCAGTTGCTCGCTTCCGGCTATGCGGTGCGATGCCTCGTGCGCTCTCCGGCGAAGTTGGAAGGCCGCGCTTGGGCCTTAGACTCCCGCGTTGAGATCCGTAGAACCGATCTCGCCGACGCGCCATCGCTGACGCGTGAGTTGGAAGCATGTGGCGCGGCGTTTTACTTGGTGCATTCGATGATGTCGGCCGGCGACGAGTATGCTCAACGCGACCGGCAACTCGCCCTAGCATTCGGACGGGCTGCCCACGACGCCCGAGTGGGGCGCATCATTTACCTTGGCGGTCTGGGTGAAACCGGTTCGCACCTAAGCAAGCATCTGGCTTCGCGCCGTGACGTGGAGGGGGCGCTTGCCTCTGCGGGAGTGCCGGTCACGGTGCTGCGCGCCGCGATGATCATCGGCTCCGGCTCGGCCTCTTTTGAGATTCTGCGGTATCTCGTCCATCGGTTGGCCGAAGGGCTAAGGAACCCAGTCGTGTGCCGTGATGACCGGATCACGCGTTTGGTCCCGCAGAAACTGTTGAACGTTCGCGAGGCTATCCGCGCCGCACTCAGTCAAGTTACGGCACGTCAGGTGGAGACGAACTGGTCGATGGCTGGCCCGATGCCTGGTGATCCAGATTGGTCTGGTGGCACAGTCTTTCGCGACACCCGCGAGGTTGCCATTGACGCGCCGGCCGGGGCAGTATTCCGCGCCGTATGTCGCTTAGGCGGGCAGCGTGGCTGGCATGGCGCCAATTGGCTCTGGATCATCCGAGGCTGGCTGGATCGGCTGGCTGGAGGCCCTGGATTGCGCCGCGGCCGCCGTGATCCCGAGGCCCTCAGCTACGGCGAGGCGCTCGACTTCTGGCGCGTCGGCGGCTAGCTTAGTCCACCTGTATCAAGAGCCACGCAGGTTGGCAACGCACGCGGTGCCGCCGTAAACCGCCGGAATATGAGGTGCCGTCGATGGTTGACGGCGTGACGTAAAGCGGCGGGCTCCTTGCGAGAATCGAGAGCGTAACAGTTCAGTCAGATGTTCTGGATGTGTCGGTGGCGCACGCGGAAGGTTCCAAGTGCTGTTCGGCGGAAAGCCTGCCATTTCGGCCGTCGAACGACGCCGTCGTGCCTCGCAAGGTGCCGCAGTTGCGGATAGTATCCGACAAAAGCGTTATCGGGAGGCTAGAAATCCGCGATGCGCCAGCCAGCCCGCTTCCCCACGACCGGGCCGCTTCCCACAACGCCGGACTGGAAAGCTTCAAGCCGGCGGCCACTTCTACGATGCCGACTCCGCAGCCATGTGCCGGCACGCTCGTGGCGCAGTTTGCGCCGGGCGATAACTTCCCGGATGCCCAACACGCCCAGAGCGCACCTCGTGCTTCCCACATCGCCGTTTGGGCCAGTCTCAGAATGCCCGGCAAACGGAGCCGATCCAACGCGAACTTTCTGGCCTCTTCCGTGCGCCTGCCATTTGGTCCATACTCGAAGAGTACGCCAATAGCGGGCAAAGTCCCTTGGCAGGTGGTATTCACCTTCAGGAAAATTTCATCATGGAATTAGCGGCATTTATCCGGTCAAAAGAGGGAGCCATCGTCGCGGAATGGGAAGCATTCGCACAAACTTATTTGCCCTCTGCCGCGCATATGGACCGGTCTGCGCTGCGCGATCATATTATCGGCCTGCTTCGGTTCATTGCAAATGATCTTGAGACCTCCCAAACCGAACGGGAGCGGAGCGAGAAAGCCAAAGGACAGGGCCCGAAGGAGGGAGGAGCGCATGACAGTGCTGCCGAAACCCATGCCAACCTTCGGTTCACGGGAGGCTTTGATACGGTCGAGATGATGGCCGAATTTCGCGCCCTGCGTGCAAGTGTGATCAAATTGTGGAGAGCTGACTGGGCTAATACCGAAACCGGGGACATTCTTCCGGACCTGCTGAGGTTTAACGAAGCCATCGACCAAGTCATGACTGAATCGCTCTCCCGCTTCACCGACAAAGTTAATCATTCCGGAAGCCTGTTGATTGGGACTCTTGTTCACGATCTCCGCGATCCACTCGTGGCAGTACACAACTCTGCCCAGGCGCTGGTAATGAGAGGCAATCTTGACGCCGCCCAGGTCAAACTGGTATCCCAGATCGAAACTGGCACCTCCCGCATCAGCCGGCTCGTTTCCAACCTGATTGATGCCGTCCGCATCCGTCTCGACAAGGGCATGCCGATTGCGCCCGCTCCGATGGATATAGGAACCGCTATCCAGGAGGCAGCAAAGGAACTCCAGGCGGCGCACCCCGACCGCAAAATTTTGATCGAAACGTCCGGCGACCTTGAAGGGGAATGGGACCGCGACCGCGTCGGGCAGGTCCTGTCAAACCTGATCGGCAACGCAGTCCGGCACGGATTGAAGACCTCTGCGATTGCCGTTGCGGCGAAAGGCGCGCGTCAGGAAGTAATACTGTCCGTTCATAATGATGGCGCTATTCCCCCCGATGCTGTGGCCACTATTTTTGACCCGCTGCCACGCGGGGAGGATGAGAATCAGATCCAAAGCGAGAAGGCCAGGCTCGACCTGGGGCTTTTCATTACCAAAGAAATCGTGACCGCCCACGGCGGCAAGATCGCTGTGACATCGAGTGAAAAGGAAGGAACAGCCTTTACGGTGCATCTTCCCCGCAAGAACCGTAAATTATAGAGGCCAGGGCTGGTCCTCTTTTCAGGTGCTCTATGCACATTGAACTTGCGAATCAAAAAGGGGTGGGAGCGAGCGAATGATGCCTTCCGCAAAAGACTTTACTATCGTTTGTGTGGGCGGCTCTGCCGGTGCATCCGGCGCCTATGTCCAGTTACTAAAACATCTGCCGCCCGAGATGGGTGTTGCTATCGTCATCGTTAATCACATAAGAAGAACGTCCGCCACGCTCCACAAGATTCTTCCCAAGCACACAACAATGCGGGTTGAGCTGATCACGGAAAGCTTACCCATTCAGCCTAACCATGTCTTCATCATCCCACCCAATCACGACTTATGCGTTCTTGATGGAGAGTTCCGTCTAAAGCCGATATCAAAACCCAACGGATGGCCCGACGTGATTACAAGATTCCTGTGTTCTCTGGCGCAGAACTGGGACGGAAAACTAGTCGCTGTCATCGTCTCTGGCCTGGATGCGGATGGGGCAGAAGCACTGAGCAGCATCAAGGAAGTCGGTGGCATTACTATCGCACAGACGCCCGACACAGCCGAGTGGTCAGATATGCCTCAGAGCGCTATTAACACCGGGCATATAGATTTTATTCTTTCACTTGGGGATATCGCTAAAAAGATTGCGGAGATTGCGCACGCGTTCCCGGGGAAGGCAACATGAGTTTCCGGTTCGGACTATAGCGGCGGAACAATTCATCAGCGGTTTGCTCTGCCCCGGCAAGAACACAAGGTTTATTTTCTCTCCGCATAGATAGGCTGGCCGCGACGGTCATGCGCTATGCCGCTGCCCTCTTCGGCTGGCCGGCTGGCGGCAGTGCGCCTGGCATGGACAAGATTTTGCTGTGTAGCTCGCGGTTGGCGGCATATACATTTACCTTGCATCCGTCCGCTGCCCGATGGGATCTTGAACAAGCGAACGCACTGCCGATAGCCGTAGCACGGCTTATAACGGCTGTGTGGCCATGGTCGTTGGAGCCGATGAGTAGACTTCACCAGGACGCAAAGTTGGCCTCGCGGAGATCAGCAGCGGGCCAGGGCCTGGGTCACGGCGCATCCGGAAGTTGGCGTGCGCAAGCGACGACGGCCCCTGCATTCCTAGCGATAAATCCCCTTCTGACCGCCGACCGGGCTCGGCGTTCCGAACAATCCTGCGGATCAATACCTGGTCGCTCAGAGTTTCCCTGAGCGTCCCAAATATTACCGGACCGCCGGAGCTTCGCACTACTAAGGAATTAGTAGAGACTGTAGATGATTTTGTAGCTGCGCAAAGCCTTCTGGTTCAACAGCGTTCAACAGGCCTCAACACGCAGCCCGTATCTCATTGAAATTTAAGTGCTTCAAAATGAGTCACTTGCGGAGAGTTGCGCGACCTGCCTTCTAAGCAGAGGGTCGCCGGTTCGAGTCCGGCCGCGCCTACCAGCTAACTATCTTTTTATTAGTCACTTACGAGGGGTTAACTCACTTTGGCCAGCGCAGCCATTTCGGCACTGTGACCAGTCTTGGGACCACCCTGCACTGGCGATATTTCGGATGGCCGCCAAACACCAGCGCCGAAGCGGGTTCGAAGCCGCTCCCATTCTGGCCAAGGGACGCCAGTTAGTGTCGAGTTCCCCTTAGAAACCAGGCGAATCTTCAACAGACGCTCGGGGGCGTATCCGTCGCGCAAACCTACCAGGGCCTGACGAAACCTTCCAGTACAAGGCCTTGACGGTTTCGGCGCTCCTGCTATAATCAACGTGAACTAATTAATCATTTCGAGGAACGATTATGACCAATGTTGTTTCGGCATTGACGGCCCGAACCCAATTCGGGCAGATCATAAAACGAGCTACTCAGAAAAACGAACGCTTCGTGGTCGGCCGCCGCGGCGAGCCGAGTGTCGTAATCATGAGCCTGAAAGACTATATGGACACGTTTGCTCCGGCCCCTCAGGAATTACGCGCTATGCAGGCCACGGCCAAACGGACCGGGGCCAACACGCTCAGTCCCGGCCAGATCAACAAGATTGTGGCGGCAGTCCGCAAGGGCAAGAAACCTTCAGCAACTAAACGTAGCACCAAATGATCCGCTTGGTATTGGATACCAACATCCTGGTCTCTGCCAACGTCAACGGCGAGGGACTAGAGGCCCTGGTCGTCTCTTTGGGTCTGAACAAAAAGGTCCAGCTTTGTGTGTCCGAGCTGGTTTTCAAGGAATACGCGCAAGTGCTGTCGTACCCCCGCCTGAAGTTCGCTCCCAAGGAGATCACTGCTTTTCTGGAGCGCCTGCGCTCCGCCAGCATCTCGGTTGCCCCTACTCATAGGGTTTCGGTATCGCCTGACGAGCCGGACAACCGTTTTCTGGAGTGTGCCGAGTCTGCGGGCGCCGATTTCCTGGTCACCGGCAACAAACGGCACTTTCCCAAAAGCTGGAAAAGCACCGAGGTAGTGAATGCCAGAGAACTGCTTGGCATGATCGGTTCCAGCCTTCTGAAGTAACCAGTGTATGAAATCGGCAGAACAAATCGCAATTCAAGACCTCGAGACCGAAATCCGTGATTTCATATCGCATCAGGGGCGTCCTGGAGGGCTTCTTGGGCGCCGGGAAGATAATCGAACTTCATCGCGGACGTTCGACTTTCTTCGCGGCGTCTGACTTGTCGAGCCTTGCTTCCATGTCGACGATCATCTCATCGGCCGTGTTGAAAGGCATCACCTAACAGATGCGCGAGTGACTCCTCGCGCATCGGAGCGTCACGCCCCTACGAACCCGACACCGCGTAGTAGCCGAGTTCGGTTTGGACATGCACGCCCTTACGCGCCACCGTAACCCGGAGCTTGTGGTACTTGCCGTCCCAATTGTTAGCCGGCGGCTGATATTCGACGCTGTAATTGGTGTGCGCCTCAGCTTCGATCCGGCTGACTGCGGCGCCTAACGCCACCGATGAAAATGCATGGCCGCCGGTCGCGCCGGTCAGAATATCGAGAGTGTCCCGACTCAGAGTTCCTCGTTCGAGATTCAGCCCGGGATCGGCCGTATAGACCGTGATGTCCGACCGCACGAATTGCGCTCCCAACTGCCGCAGGAAGGGCACGCCGTCGAACCAGGTGCGATCCCGCAGGTGAATCGTGCTGGGAACGCCGTAAGTGACCCACAACAGTTCCTTGGGGCCCGGCGCTGCCGCCATCAGCAGGCGAACATGGTCGAGCGCATGGTAAGTCGTGTTGAAGCGCGCTTGCAGGTTGATCAGGGAAGCCGGCCGGAAGTCCAGCGGCTTCACTTCATTGACCTTCTTCAGGGCGGCATCCAATAAGGGCCCGATATCCTGCACCCAGGAGACATCGGTGGCCCCTTGCGCGGCGCGCGAGCCGGGCAGCGCGTGAACCGGATAGAGACTGCCGTCTTCAGCCAATAGATACAGATACAAGGGAGCGTCCGGCGGCATGTGCGCCAAAGAAGTCTTCATGGCGTTGGCGACCACACCGCGCGATGCCTCCCCCGCATTCAACAGATCGAACAGGATGACCAGCGGGCGCGGCCTGTCGCTTTGGTTCAGGCGCACGGAGACGATCCGCTGCGGAGAGCCGTCGTCCACAACAGTAAAGTCGGAGGCGGTCAAATCCGGAACCGGTCTAGCCGAAGAATCTACGGCCACCACGTTCAGGCGGACTGGGCGCGCGTTACCGGTGCTGGTTTGCGCATAAGCCGCGATGCCGCCGGCCATGGACAGAAGACCGGCCAACAGCCAGCCCTGCGTGCGCACGAAAGAACCCCGCGAAAGCGTGGTAACTTTGATGACATTCATAAATTCACCTGCTAGTATGACGCCATCGCCGCGCGCGGGTTCCCGCGATTCTTAGCGTCCGATGCAGCGCGGGGGCGCAGGCCGGCACGGCAGGACGCTCAGGATTAGGTCTAACGCTGGCTCGTCATCGCCGCTCGAGCACGCGGATCACTCCGGCAAGGCACAAGCGCGCCACCCAGAATGCCAGCGGGAAGGTCATCCCCACCATCAATAGCGAAGCTAAGGAACCAAAGTCGTTCATAAGGGATTCTCCTTCACTGGCCGCCAGATGTCTCTGCTCCGGTCGAAACGCCACTCGATACAGCTTTAGCTACTGCAATTGGCGAGCCAAATATGCGGGCAACCTCGTCCGTCCGCTCCGCGTACAGCTCCACGGGGTCGCCAACCTGCACCAGTTCGAATAACTCCTCCACGTCGGAATTGCGCATACGGATGCAGCCATGCGATGCAGGCCGGCCGATCGAGCGCGGATTGCTTGTGCCGTGTATGCCGTAGCCTCTGCGGCTCAGCCCGATCCAACGCGGGCCGAGAGGGTTGGTCTTGCCCGGCGGCACCACCTTGCCCGGCCCATACCAGGTGGGGTGCGAGATCCGCGCGGCCACCGTAAAGCTGCCCGCGGGGCTGGGCGTGGCTGCCGCGCCCACCGCGACTGGAAATATTTTCACGGTCCTGCCATCTTCTACCAGCGCCAGTTCGCGATCCGGAATGCTGACCACGATGCGCCGCGCCACCGGTCGCGTCTCCTGCGCCAGCGCCTCGCTGGTCGCCACCAACATCGCCGCCATCGCGCGAAAGTATTTCAATTGCCACCGCGTATCCCGCATCTGATTGCCTCTCACGCCGTGACGAAATGCAGCGCGCATGCCAGCGCTATGCCGCTCATTCCACATGCGGCGGGCAGCGGCTTTGTGTCCGCGCGGACACGGCGCGGGCCGCGGCCCCACGCTAAAATAGACCTCGGATGGAAAACAAGGAGATCGCCCGTGTCCTCTGGGAAACCGCCGATCTGATGGAAATCGCCGGCGAAGATTCGTTCCGCATCCGCAGCTATCGCAACGGCGCCACCGCGGTCGAAGGCCATCCCGAGCGGATCGAGGACATCCTGAAGGACCCGGAGCGCAAGGTCACCGATATCCCCGGCATCGGCAAGGGACTGGCGTTCGTGCTTGAAGAACTCGTGGCCCGCGGTTCCTGCGAGCGCCGCGATCTGCTATTGCAGAAGTTCCCGCCGGGCGCGCTCGAATTCTTGAAGATCCAGGGCCTCGGGCCGAAGAGCATCGCCCTGCTGTTCGAACATTATAAGGTTGGCACGATCGATGAACTGGAGCGGCTGTGCCGGGAGCAGAAGCTGCGCGTGTTGCCGCGCATGGGCGCCAAACTGGAAGAGAAGGTGCTCAAGTCTATCGCGCAATACCGCCAGCGCACGGGACGCTACCTGCTGAGCTATGCCGAGGACATGGCGCGCGAGCTCACCACCTACCTGAACGAGATACCCGGGATCGAGCAGATTACGCCCGCCGGCAGCCTCCGCCGCGGACGGGAGACGGTGGGCGATCTCGACCTGCTGGTTACCGGTCCGGCCGCCGCGGAGGTACTCGAACGCTTCGTGAGATTCCCCAGGGTGGAGCAACTGCTGGCCCGCGGCGAGAATAAAGCCAGCGCCACCGTCGGCCGCGAAGGCCTGCAGGTGGACCTGCGCGCCCTGCCCCGCGAGAGCTTCGGCGCGGCGCTTCAGTATTTCACCGGCAGTAAGGACCACAACGTGGCGGTCCGCACGCGCGCCGTGAAGATGGGATTCAAGCTCAGCGAGTACGGCCTGTTTCGCAGCGCGGACGACACCAGGGTGGCCGGCGAAACCGAGGCCGGCGTCTACGAAGCACTGGGGCTGCGCTGGATTCCGCCGGAGCTCCGCGAAAATCTGGGCGAGATCGAGCGCGCCGCCGAGGATCGCCTGCCCGAGCTGGTAGATCTGTCGCACATTCGCGGCGATGTCCACATGCATACCACCGAGAGCGACGGGCGCGCGTCCCTGGAAGAGATGGCCGCCGCCGCGCGCGAGCGAGGTTATGAATACATCGCCATTACGGATCATTCCAAGTCGCTGGCCATGACTTTGGGTCTGGATGAGAAGCGTGCCGTGGCATTCGCCTCCCACGTGCGTGAACTCAACCGCGGCGGCCTCGGATTGCACGTATTCTCAGGGCTGGAGTGCGACATCATGAGAGACGGCGCCATGGACCTGGCCGGCGACGCGCTCGCGGAACTCGATTTCGTCATCGGCAGCGTGCATAGCCACATGAACATGGAGTACGCCGAGATGACCGATCGCCTGCTGCGCGCGCTCGAATGCCCGTCACTGCGCGTCCTGGGGCATCCCACCGGCCGCATGCTGCTGCATCGCGACGCCTACCCGTTCGATTTCGAGCGCATCGTCGACGAAGCCGTGCGCCGCGGCGTCTGGCTCGAAATCAACGCCAGTCCGGAACGGCTGGATTTAAGCGCGAACCTCATCCGGACCGCCAAGGCCCGCGGCGCGCGCTTCATTATTTCGACCGATGCGCACCACCCTAAACATTTGGGAAGCATGCGTTATGGCGTCATCACGGCGCGCCGCGGCTGGCTGGCGCCGGGCGATATCATGAATACGCTGCCGCTCGACCGCTTTGAGGCCGCCATCCGCCGGAACTGAATTTATGAAAATCGTCTCTTCGAAAGAAGTATACAAATGCGCCCTCTTCCGCGTAACGGAAGAAGAAGCCACCGATCCTGGCGGGTTTCAGATCAAGCGCTCGATCGTCCGGCATCTGGGGTCGGCGGTGATGATGGCGGTGGACAAGAAGAATCGCATCCTGCTGGTGCGGCAGTTCCGGTTGCCCGCCGCGAAGTCTCTTTGGGAACTGCCGGCCGGCCGCCTGGACGCCGGCGAGAAGCCGCTCGAAGCCGCGCGCCGCGAGTTGCGGGAAGAGACCGGCTACAAAGCGCGGAACTGGAAGAAGCTGGTCGCCTATTGGGCCAGCCCAGGATTTGTGGCCGAGAAGATGACCATCTTTCTGGCCACCGGTTTGACCAAGGGCGAAGCCCAGCCCATGGAGGACGAGCGCATCGAGTGCCGCTGGTTCAAGCGCAAAGAGCTGGACAAAATGATCCGCGACGGGAAGATCGAAGATGGCAAGACCCTGATCGGTTTTTTGACCTGGCTACGCTATAAGTGATGCCGGGCGCGGGCGGATGCGCGACATGGCTGAGCCGCGACCGTCGGGGAGCGTCGCCAATCGGCCGACCCGCCGAATCGACCGACCCGCCAATCGACCGACCCGCCAATCGGCCGACCCGCCAATCGGCCGACCCGCCGATCGGCCGAGCCGCCGATCGGCCGACCCGCCGAATCGACCGACCCGCCAATCGACCGACCCGCCGATCGACCGACCCGCCGAATCGACCGACCCGCCAATCGGCCGACCCGCCGAATCGACCGACCCGCCGATCGGCCGAGCCGCGACCGTTAGGGAGCGTCCCATCCCACGCATGGGCGTCACCTGCTCGGCAACGACGTACCAGATCGCCGCCGCAGCTTCCAAAGCCATCGCGTGCTGCCATGTCGCGCACCCGGCGCGCGCCGGAGAAACTTTTGCAGGCCCAACCGCGGTAGAATAAACACATCACCTTCGAGGAGATTCGATTGGCAGAAGACAAAACCTACAAAGCCGAATACCTGGGCAGCGGCACCTTTATCATCAGCAAGCCCAAGCGCACCAAGGCGAAACGCCGCCAGACTAACCTGAAGAACCCGCAGCGCGGCGCGCGCAAGTAGTCCATCCCAGTACAAACCGCCTCGAAAAGAAGCCCTTGTGCACAGGTTTTTTGTGCGAGAATGGGAGAACGTCACACAAGGCATTCCGCGCCAATCTACCTATTTGGAGGCACATGTGAGCTACGATCCGGAAACGCCGTTTGACAGTATCGAGGGTTCTCAAGAGTATGTTTCCCTCCTCGCGGACGCCATCGAAGAGGCCCGCCAGGATGTGGATGCCGATATCGCGGCTGCCGTCTCGGAGGGTGCCGAGCGCCGCCGGGAGGCGCTGCAATTGGTCAGCTACAATTTAGCGAAGCTGACCCTCCACATCACCACCAGCCGCCGGATTCTGAACGACTTGCGGACATTGCGCCGCCTCTTACTGGCGGAACGGCAAGGCGAAGCCGTGCCTGTCGTGAAGCGCGCCGCCGGCGCCTGAGCAAATCGCCACCAAGGAGTGGTATGACCCGAAGATCGGTTTTGCAAGCCCTGCTGGCAAGCAGCGTGGCTTTGCGCGCCGCGGAAGCCGGCCATGGTGGTCCACAAATCGGGGTGACCGACTGGAACCTCGAGCTCACTGGAAAGATTGAAGCTGTCGCCTTGGCCGCCAGGCTCGGGTTCGACGGCGTACAGGTGAGCTTAGGCCGCCAGCCAGTGTCCGGTAAGCTCCCTCTGGACGACGCTTCCACCCAGTCTGGGTATCTGGCTGCCGCGAAACAGCACAGCATTGCCCTGTCGGGCACCTGCCTGGACATTCTGCACGTGGATCATCTCAAGGACAACCCGCGCGCGCAAAAGTGGGTCGCCGACAGCATCCCGATTACCGCCAATCTCAACGCCAGAGTCGTGCTGCTTCCGTTCTTCGGCAAAGCCGCCCTGGCGAACCACGCGGAGATGGACTACGTGGCAGGGTTGCTGAAGGAGATCGCACCGGCTGCCGAGAAGGCAGGCGTCATGCTCGGTCTGGAAGACACCATCTCGGCTGAGGACAACGTCCGCATCATGGAGCGGGCCGGCTCACCGGCTATCGGGGTCTATTACGACGTCGGCAACTCCACCGGCAACGGTTTCGACGTTGTGAAGGAGATCCGGTGGCTGGGCGCGCGGCGCATTTGCCAGATGCATCTAAAGGACAACCCGCATTATCTGGGCGAAGGGCCCATCGATTTCCCGGCAGTGATGAAGGCCGTAAGAGACATCGGATTCTCCGGATTTGCCAATCTGGAGACGGATTGCCCGTCTAAATCCGTGGAGGGCGACATGACCCGAAACCTGAAGTTTATCCGCGCCCTGCTTGCCTGATCGCAGTCTGCCCTCGAGTCCCAGTACCGTTACATAAATCTGTTGACTTGTTTCCAATCCAGGTTTACTATTCTAGCTGGCGGTTTTGAACCCGCACCCAGAAGAGGGGAACGGCGGTTTACTGGGGGACCCCGTAATGACCTTTCAGATCGGCGAAAAAGTGGTTTATCCCAACCAAGGTGTTGGGACCATTGAAAACATCCGCGCTTGGGCGCTCGGCAGCCAGTTTGAGAAATGTTACCTGCTGCGCATGGTTTACGGTAGCGTCACCGTAACCGTTCCATTTTCCAAAGTCGCTCACATCGGGCTGCGGCATCTCACGAAAAACAACGAGATCAGCCGGGTGTTGGGCTATCTGGCCGGTGGCAAGTGCATGTCCGCCAGCGATTGGAAGGTCCGCTTTAAGGCCAATTCCGAAAAAATGTTGAGCGGAGACCTCTTGCGCGCCGCCGAAGTTCTCAAAAGCCTCCTGGAATTGCAAAAGGAGAAGCTGCTTTCCTTTCGCGAAAAGAAGATGCTGGATCGTTCGCGGCACATGCTGGTCACCGAGATTTCGATCGCGCGCGGCATTCGCGAGCCGGAAGCGATTATCCTTCTGCAGAGATACCTGGGCAAAGCCGGTCTTACGCTGCCGGCCGAGATCTAGAGTACCGGGTATTTAAATACCTCGTAGCACTAACCTGCCTTGCCAGTTAACCTTCTCCGGCGCTATGCTTCGGGTGGAGGAAGGCGATGAAACCTCTAATGCAGTTGAGTCTCTGCTGTTTACTGGCGCCGGCGCTCTTTGCCGCGAAAGAAGGCGGCGGTGCGGTAAGCGCCGGTCATCCAGGAGGTGCGGCGATAGGGCATCACCCCGCCCGTGCGCACGGATCCGTTCGCGCTTTCGGATACGGCGGGTACGGAGGCTACGGCGGCTATGGCTACGGTGGTTTTGGAGGCTACTATTCGCTACCCCCGGACGATTCCGGCTATTTGCCGCCCTCGTCTGCACCTGCGGGCGTGGGTGAACGCGGTCCGCTGGTCTATTATCCTCCGCAGGGTACTGTCTATACGGAAACGGCACACCCGGTAATCCACGACTATACACAACCGGAAGATTATGGCAACCCGCCGGGACCCGAAACCGGTCCCATCCTCTATTTAATCGCCTTCCGCGACAACACCATTCGCGCGGCGATGACGTATTGGGTCAACAACGGGACCTTGCACTATCTCGACACCAGCCACAAAGAGAGGCAGGCGCCGCTTTCCTCGGTCAACCGCGATATGAGCGCGCAACTCAACCGCGAGCGCCACATACCGTTTAACGTCCAATAGGTTGGTGGCGCACGCTTCAGCGTGCCGGCGGGACTTAAAAGGCGGTTTTTCGGAGCCGCAAAGATGACGAAAACCAAGAGTAGTGGGGCGGCCAATCAGCCGGCTTTCCAGCCGGCTTAGCCGCCTGAAAAGGCGGCTGCGCGCATGATTGCCCGCCCCACGGTGAGTTTTCGACGGTGCCCCGAAGGGAGTCTCGCCGCTGTTTCACCCGCATCCGCGGGGGCGCCCGGCGAAGCCTGCGCAACGGGCAAGCGGCCAGTCATCACCAGATAAGTTCGCCGTGGTGTCGGCCGGCGTCAGGCTGTTGCCGCCGCGTGAGCCCCCCGAATGGAATCAAGCATTCCCGTCGCCGCCACGGACTCGGCTGGAAAGCCGCAGGTTTCCAGCAGTCCGCGAATTTCGGACAGCCGCTTTTCATAGGCCGGAAACTCCACGATCGTGCCGGGTCCCGCGTCATGATATATCTGGGGGTTCACCGGGAAATCGAGATGCGCCAGCGCATCCAGAAGGGCTTCCAGACGGGGTGGTTCGACGGAAATCGAGACGGATATCAAGGCTCCTTCGCTTCCCAAAAGCGGAAGCGTAGCCGGAACTGCACTGAACCAGACGCTCATTAAATCCTCCAGCATCCGGCGGATCGGCCCTAAACGAAAAAACCCCGGGGGCCAAAGGCTCCCAGGGTCGAAGAATTTCGAACAGACCGACTCACCTTTAGCACTTTTTAGCGTGGTTGCAATTAGACGGACCTTGCCAAGCAGATCCTAAATCAATCCACGTTCAATTCCAGGTTACCGCAAGTGTGCGACTGAGTGCAACTGCTTTAATGATTGTAAAGATGTACTGGAACACGATACCAGCGCATTGCCCGCCGCCGTCTCTAAGTGATAAGCTCAAGTCACCCGGAGGACCGATGAAGATACTGCCCGTACTATTTTTGTCCGCTGCCATGGCGGGAAGCCTGGCTGCCCAGCAAGGCGCGCCTCAAGCGCCCCCCAAGACCAATCTGAAAGTCGGAGACATGGCGCCCGATTTCACCCTGCCTTCGACGGCCGGCAAGACCGTGACGCTCTCCGAATTCCGCGGCAAATCGGCCGTGGTGTTAGCCTTCTTCCCGGCCGCTTTCACCGGTGGTTGAACGAAGGAGATGTTGGCGTACCAGTCTGGTATCGCCCATTTTGAAGGCGTCGAGACCCAGGTTTTTGGCATTAGCACGGATAACGTTCCCTCCCAGAAAGCGTTCGCGGAAAAGCTGAACCTGACATTTCCCCTGCTGAGCGACTTCGCCAAACGGCAGGTAGCAGCGGAATATGGCGTGCTATTCGTGGACCGTGGATTCGCTAATCGCGCCACATTTGTGATCGATAAGGAAGGCCGCATTCAACATATTGAGGAAGGCAATACGGCTATCGACCCCACCGGTGCGGAAACGGCCTGCGCCCGGATCCATCACAAGACCTAGATCTAACGCTTGCTGACGCGCGCAGCTCAGAAGTGTTGCCCTGTATTTGCAATGGCTTACCGAGCCGCGGCTTACCGAGCAGCGGCTTACCGAGCCGCGACTTACCGAGCCGCGACTTACCGAGCCGCGACCGTAAGGGAGCGTCCCGACAGGCCTTTTCCGCAGCCCGCTAGGGCGGGGCCGCCGCAACGCTACTCCCAGCGTAGCGCGCGTACCGGATCGATGGTAGTTGCGCGCCGCGCCGGGAAATAGCCGGACAATGCCGAGACCGCCCCAATTCCGAGCGCGGCCGCGGCCATCGTCGCCAGATCCGTAGCCTGAATGCCGAACAGTTGCGCCTGGATCAGACGCGTGGCGGCCCACGCGGCGCCCACCCCAATCGCTACGCCCAAAGCCGCCAAAACCAACACCTCCCGCATCACCATCCAAACCACCGATCCGGTATCGGCGCCCAACGCCATGCGGATGCCGATCTCGCGGGTGCGCCGCGCCACCATGAAAGCCATAACGCCATAAAGTCCCAGTGCAGCCAGCAGCGTGGCCAGTCCGCCGAACACACTGGAGAGAGCCGCCAGCAGCCGCTCGGTGAATAGCGAGATCTCAACCTGGTCGTCCAGGGTGCGCAAGTCGTACATGGGGACGGCCGGATCGACCTCGCGTACCACCCTGCGAACCGTATTGAAAGTGTTGCCGGGGTCGCCGTGCGCGCGCAGGTAGACGGTCATGCCGTTCACAAAATCGAGTTGCGTATAGGGGATATACAGTTCGTAAGGAATTTCCGTCAACAGGTTCTCGTATTTCGTGTCGGCGGCCACGCCCACGATTTCGATATCCGTCTTGGTTCCGGGGTCGATCCCCATGCCCAGGTGGCGGCCCAGCGGGTTTACGCCGGCAAAATACCGCTTGGCAAACCGCTGGTTGATGATGCCCACCTTGGGTGCGCCCGCTATATCTTTAATGGTGAAATCCCTGCCCAAAAGGACAGGTATTTTCATCGTCGCGAAGTAATCCGGAGAGCAATACTGCATGTGCGGATCGGGTGTCTCGCCCTGCTTGGGCGTGTAACCTTCGACCGTGACCCAGTTGTCCCATTCGTTGTTCTGCATCACCGGGATCATGGCCAGTGTTTCACTCTCTATGCCCGGCGTGGCCTTCAGGCGGTCGCGCAGACGGCGGTAATAGTCGAATGTCCAGGGCACGTCGTAGCGGTTCAACGTAGGCTCGACGCCGAACGATAGCAGGCCATGCTCATCGAAGCCCGGATTCGTGAATTTAAGATTGCGCAAGCTCTGCAGAAACAGCGCGGCGCCGATGAGCAGCAACAAGGAAAGCGCTACCTGGGCGACCACCAGGCTCTTGCGCAGCTTCACGGATCCGCCATGCAGTACCGCGGCCGCCTGATCCTTCAGCGTATTCGCCAGGTGTGGACGCGTGGATTGCAACGCGGGGACCAGTCCGAAGACCAGGCCGGCCATGACCGCAACCAGCGCGGTAAAGCCCAGCACGGTCCAATCCGGCGTGCTCGAAAGCGACAGCGGCGTGCTGCCGGTAGGCAGAAAAGCGATCAGCGCCTGGTCGATCGCGATCGCCAGTCCCACGCCGAGGACCGCGCCGGCGGCGGATAGCACCAGGCTCTCCACCAGCAACTGCCGGATCAGGCGGGCGCGGCTGGCTCCCAACGCCAGGCGCACGGCGATCTCCTTCTGCCGCGCCGACGCGCGCGCAATCAAGAGGCTGGCCAGGTTCGAACACGCGATCAGCAGCACTAGAGCCACTATGGCCATCAGGGCCAACAGCGGCTTCGAATACGAATCGCGGAGCTCGGACCTTCCGGTGGCCCCCGGCATGAGATCCAGGTGCATCTTCAGGAACTCGCTCTTCACGAAGGGCGATGCTTTCGCGAAAGGCTTCTGTTGCACTTCCATATCGAGAATCTGGTGAAAAAGGGGCTGCAGACCGGCTTGGGCCTTCGTTTGCGTCATGCCGGGTTTGAGCCGCCCGAAAACCTCTACCCAGCGAAAGCGGCGGTCCTGCAGGCGGTCGAATGTGCCGCCCGGAGGCAGGCTGTTCGCCATGGTGATCGGAACGCGAATCTGTGGCGCATAACCGGGTTCCACGCCGTCGAAACCCGCCTGGCTCACGCCGATCACCGTAAGGGGATAGCCATTCACTACGATCTTCTTGCCCAGGATGGCACGGTCGCCGCCAAAGCGGCTCTTCCAGTACCCGTAGCTGAGCACTACCAGCGGATGGCCGCCCTGGTACAAATCGTCGGAACCCGTGAAAACCCGCCCGATGGCCGCGCCGATTCCCAGCACGCGAAAGTAGTTGCCCGAGACCGATTCGCTCGAGACCAGCTCCGAACGTCCTTCAAACGATGCGCTCATCTCGTTGCGGTGCGTGCAGAACATGCCGTTGAAGACCTGGTTCTTGTCGCGGATGTCCTGGTACATGGGATACGAAAGCTTGTCGTGCCCATTGTTTCCGCCATAGTGGCGTCCGCGGCCGGCCAACATCACCAGTTGCCGCGGATCTTTCACCGGCAGCCGGCGCAGAATAAGCTGATCGATGAGCGTGAAGATGGCGGTGTTCGCGCCTATGCCGAAAGCTAGCGAGAGCACGGCTACCGCGCTGAATAGCGGCGCTTTACGAAGAGTTCGAAAGGCATAGCGGAGATCCTGCGGGACAGCGGCCATGCACGTTATACTGCGCAGGCACGAAAAAGTTACGAGGCGCGCAGCCGATTACGGCCGCACTCGCGGCTGATAGTCGCCGGGATACGGGTATGGATACCTGCCGTAGCGCTTATACAAGAACCAGTTTTCCGCGCAGTTGACCAATACTCCCGTCAGCTTACCGGCGGCATGCACTTTCTGTAAGGCGGCCAGGCACAGGTTCCGATCCGAATGGTCCGGCCGCACCACGAAGATCACGCCGTCCGCCACCGCCTGCACCAGGTCATAATCGGTCAGGACGGCGATGGGCGGTGTATCGATCAGTACAAACCGGAAGCTATGCTTCACCACATCGCATAGCTGATGCCAGCGCGCGGAATCCAGCAGCTCCGCCGGATTGCGCCGGGCCTTTCCGGCCGGCAGCACGTACAGATTGGGAAACTGCGCGGTTTGCAGGATGGCGTCTTCCAACTTGCAATCGCCGTTCAGCACGTCCGCCAGGCCCGGGTCCTGCGGCAGCCCGAGTGTGCGCGCCAGGCTGGGCTTTCGCAGATCGGCATCCATCAGCAGCACCGTCGTTTCGCCCTTGATCGCCAGAGCTCCGGCGGTGTTCACGGCGGAGAGCGTCTTGCCGTCGCCGGAGCCGCTGCTCGAAACCACCAGCACGTGTGGCGCATCGGGATTCTGCAGCAGGTTGGTACGCACCGTCCGGTATTGCTCGCCCGCCCTGGGGTTGCTGCCGTCGTATGGCAGCAACGGCGACGATTCCGGAATCTGGATCGGCGCCACCCGGATGCGGCTCGTCGTGTCCGTCAGCGGCGGCACGGCAGACGTGCGCATCGTGGGGGCAGGCTCCGGAATGAGCCCGGCTTTGGTATCGAGGGCCTGGAAAATGCTGCTCACAGTCCGTTCCTGTTCGCCTGCAGAACGCCGTTCCACCAGCCGCGGCGCGGCGCGGCATCCGTGGCGGCGCCGGGCCGCCGCAGCGGCATACTCGAAGCATCCCCCGTCGCCGGCAAACGAAGCACCTCCGTTGGATCTGGAGCGAATCCCTCTACCCCACCGCGCAAGTCGCCGCCGGCTGCCGGAGGAAGATCCGTCAATTCCAAAACGCCGAGCGCTTCACGCACCACTTCCGGGCCGATGGACGAGGTCTCGGACGTGTACGCCCGCAACAACGCGATATCGCAAATCGCATTCATGACACGCGGAATCCCGTGCGACCAGAAAGCCACCAGGTCCACCGCTTCCGGGTTGAACGGGAAGTTTCCGTTCCCGCCGCCCTGGTGCCACCGGTGCCGCATATACTGTTCCACCTCGGCCGGCTGCAACGGCACGATGTCCAGCCGCACCGACACCCGCTGCCGCAACTGCCGCAAGTCTTCGCGGCGCATCAGCTCGCGCAACTCGTTCTGTCCGGCCAACACCACTTGCAGCAGCTTTCGCTCCGCCGTCTCGAAATTCATCAGCAGCCGGACTTCTTCCAGCAACTCGGCCGAAAGTTTGTGGGCTTCATCCACCAGCAGCACCGCAGTCCGGCCTTCTTCGTCGCAGTGCATCAGGAATTCCCAGAATTGCATCAGCCGCTGCGCCTTGCTGATGCCCGCGACTGGCAGCCCAAACCCGATCTGAATGAGCTCGAAGAATGCCTCCGGCGGCACGTTGGTGTTGAACACCGAGCAGAACTGGACTTTGCCGGCCGGCACCGATTGAATCAGTTTCCGCAGCAGGGTGGTCTTGCCGGTTCCCACTTCGCCGGTCAATACCGCGGTTCCACGGCGGCCGAGCACCGTAAAGATGAGGCCGGCGAGCGCTTCCCTGTGGGTGGGCGCCAGAAAAAGAAACTCCGGATCCGGAGTCATCGAGAAGGGCGCTTTCTTTAGATGAAAGAATTCTTCGTACATAGGCAGCCGATCTTAGATTCCCCGGACCTCCGTGGAAGGAACAATGGCCGTGATGCGGCCGAGGATGGCCATGTCCGGCGGCAATTCCCACTCCCCCAACAGCACATTTCGCTTCATCTCTCGCGCCACGCCCGCGATCACGGCAATCAGCAGACCCAGGGAGCAACCCAAAGCAGCCCATTGCAGACGGTCCGGCGAGAAGGGCTTCGCGGGAGGCTGGGCCGGATCGATCATGGTGAATCGCTCTCCCTGCTGGCGGCGCTCCAGGTCGGTAGCCATGTCCGCGGCGATGCGCTTGTCGAGCAGGGACTTATAGTTGGCCTTGGCGATTTCATAATCGCGCGACAGCGCGGTCAACTGCTGTTCGCGTACTGGCAGCGTATCCATGCGTGCCTGCAGGGCCGCGATCTTGCCCGTGATCTCCTTTCGCTCGGCAGTCCGCAACTCCAACTCGCGGTTGGCCAGCCCCAGCTCGGTGCGCAGGCCGGCGATGCGCTCGCGCTGCTGCAAAAGATCAGGCATTACCGCATTGGGCGCATTCAAGGCTCCCGGCGCGGCGTTGTCCGCGGATTTCGCCTCTTTTTCCGACAGGCGCGCCTGCGCCACCAGCTTCTCCATACGCTGAATATCCGGATGACCTTCGGTATATCGCAAACGCAGCGCATCCAACTGGGCCTGCAGCGCCGTCGAATTCGAGGCGCCGCCTGCCACCGGCTGGTTCTCCTTCACGGCCACGGTTCGCTCCAGCACTTTGGCGGTAGATTCGGCCATTGTCAACGAGGAGGATAGCAGCGCCTTGGACTGTCCCGCGCGGCTAATGGCATCCTGATTCGCCTGCAAATCGATCTGCGCACGCGATAACGCGCTCGCCAGTGAACCTTCCTGCTCTGGAAGTTCGCCCTTGTGGCTGAGCTTGTACTCTTCGACTTGCGATTCCAGCGCGGTGAGCGTCTTCTTGGCCTGCTCCAACTGCTCTTCGATGAATGCGGAGGTGCCTTCGGCATGGTTCTCGCGAGTACGCAGGTTTTCCTCGATGAAAAGGTTGCCGATCTGGTTCGCCACATCCGCCACGGTGGCCGGATCCGGACCCTGGTAAGTAATACGGAAGGCGCTGGTGCGCTCCTGGCTCCAGCCGCGCTCCAGCGTGATCTTCGTGTCCTTCCGCATCATTTCGATGATCTCTTCCTGCGGCAGCCGGGCTTTCTCGCGCTGGTAGAGATGGAAGGTATCGATGATCCTCTGCAACCTGCTGGTGGCCAGGATCTGCTGCGAGATGGTCGCCAGGCGGTCCTGCACGTCCGCATTCACCGTGGAAGCTACGTATCGTTCGGGGACCTTCTGGCTGTCGACCAGGATCACGGCTTCGGCCCGATACACCGCCGGCATCATATAAACGGCGGCGCCGGTAAGCAAACACAGAAATATCCAAACCAGGCCGATCAGCGCCTTGGACTTCCACAACATGCGCGCCAGAGACAACGGCGACAATTCAGGATGCGCCGAAGGCCCGGCCGAGAGAGGAAACATAGAGCTTAGTTAGGTTGCACGGCGTCGGCCAAACTAAAGGCCAACCGCACGGCGCGATTTAACTCTGCGGCCAAGGGCGCAACCTCGCGCCGAGTTGCGATTCTTGGGAATTAATCCGAAATCTTAGGACTGGCGCGCCCTGCGGCGGCGTCCGATGAAAGCGATGCCCAACAACAAGCCGCCCAGCAGCGTCAGGCTGACGGAACTGGCCTCCGGGGTCACGATGCTGCAAGGCTCGAATGCATTTACTGAAGCCACGCTGCTATCGATGATCTGCAAGGTGCCCTTCATAAAAGTCGTGGCATTCGTTTCAATTTCCAGAACCGCGGTCCCGTCTCCTGGTGCAACCCCGGGCAGGTTGGAGAAGTTGAATCCGACGACGCCGCCGTTAGAACTGCGGTCAACCGTAGCCGGATCGACTCCGCTGGGCGCGCTGTCCTGTCCGATGGAGTAGCCGACGTTCGTCAGGAAACTGCCAAACGAAGCCAATGTGATCCGTTCGATGGCGTCGGTCAACTTGGTACTGCTCTCCACCAGGACAAAGAAATCGAGGCAGCCGGCGCAGAAGTCGTTGCTGGGGTCGGAGTACACCATGGCGCGGTATTCGCCGGTAATTGTGGTCTGGCCGAGCGAGTTGGTGGCTGTGAAATCCTGCATGCCCGTATCGGCCAGGAAAGGACCGGTTACGGGAGTTCCCAGAGCGCTTGCCGCTACCGGCGACGAGCCGGTCGGGGGAAGAATGGTTGCATGTGCCAAAGCCACGCCAAGCGTGACCGCCAGTACAGAGCATCCAAGTGTTTTCATCGATTGATTCCTTTTCGGGCGAACTGCGACCGCTTGGCAAGTGCAATCCGCATACCAAGCATCTTACGGCAGCGCGTTCCAGGTAGATGTATGACTTGGCGTCGCCGCGCAATTGCGGAGGCCGGCCGGCGGTTCGATTTTTGGGATTACGGGAAAAAGTTTGGTCCCTCAGTTGGCTCCGGGCGCGTTCAAGAGTTGCTGCGCCATGCGCGCTTCGGGCAAGCCCGGCGCGCTCTTCAGAGCGGCGCGCAAGGTGGGCTCGCCGCGCTTGTCCCCCATCTTCAGGTAAGCCATTCCCAGGTGATAGCGGATGACCGGGTCCGGCGCGCCGCTAGCCGCGCTTTCCAGATATTTTACGGCGGACCGGTAGAGGCCCTTGCGGTACATAATCCAGCCAATGGTGTCGTCCACGCCTTTGTTATCCGGAGCGAGTTCCTTCACCTGCTGGGCATATTTCAGGGCTTCGTCGAACTCGCTGGTTTGGGAGGCCAGAATATAAGCAAGATTGTTCAAGGCCACCACGTTAGACGCGTCGGCGTCCACCACTTTGCGGAAGTAAACTAGCGCCTGCGGATAATCTTTCTCCAGGTTTGCAAGCCAGCCCATATAGAGCCACAGTTCCGGATCGTTGGGGCTGGCGGCGAGCAGGTCCGCCAAGGTGTGGTGCGCGGAATCCAGTTTGCCTTCCGATACGTCCATACGGGCCAAGGCCAGTTGCGCGGGACGGAAGCGGGCATCGGCTGCCTTCGCCGCCGTGAATGCCGCGCGGGCATCCGCGGTTTGTCCTTCGGCCAGCAGGAGTTCGCCCAGGAACTGCTGCACCGGGGCCGATTTTGGATTGAGGGCCGCATATTCGCGTATGGCCTTCAAACCCGCGGCCCGCTGATTCTCGAGGTCATAGAGTTGCGCCAGCGCGCGCAGCGCGCGCACGTCTTCGGGATTGCCATGCAGCGCGGCTTCTAACGCGGCGCGGGCGCCTTTGTAATCCTTCGCGTCGATCTTCAGCAAGCCGTCCTGGAGCAGCAGATCCGGGGTCCTGGCCGATTGCAGTCCCGCGGCGACGCTTTTGCGGGCTTCATCGCGCCGGCCAAGGTCCAGCAGAGCCCAGTTGGTCTCGACGACGAGCGGCGCGGAACGCTTTTGAGAATCCGGCGCTTGCCGCAGGATTTCGAGTGCGGTGGCCGCGGCTTTCGAGGCGATGAGCATGCGTGCCAGATCCAGCCGCGCGGCCATCAGCGAAGGATCCAACCGTACCGCCTCCGCCAGTTCCTGCCGGGCGTGCAGATCTCTTCCCTGGGCTTCATCCAAGCGGGCCAGCAGCATGTGCGGCTCAGCGGATTCGGGACGATAGCGCAAGACCAGGTTCAGATCGTTTTGCGCATCCTGATATTTTCCCGCGTCAATGGCCAACTCACCCCTCTGCAACAGGGCATCGGCATCCTTGGAGTTCTTCGCCAGGACCGCGGCCAGCAGTTTCTGTGCGTCCGCGCGCCGGCCGGAAATCAAGTACATCTTCACCAGGCGGGTGCGCGCGGTGCGGTCGTCCGGATCTTCTTTAGCCAGCCGCTCCAACTCCGCGATGGCGGCGTCGCGCTGGCCGGTTTCCAAAAGAAAAATCGCGTAAACCGGTTTGTAGTTCTTGTCGGGCAGCGCCGCAATTTGCTTGAAGATCGGGCCGGCCTCGTCCTTTCTGCCGCCATGGAACAAAGTCATTCCCAAGTCCAACAGCGCGGCTCCATACTTCGGATCGATGCGCATCGCCCGCCGGAATTGTTCTTCCGCCTGCCGCGGCCGATGCGTCACCAGATAGAATCTGCCCATGACCAAGGCGACTTCCGCCGATTGGGGCGATTTCCGGAAACACTGTTGCAGCGCTTCTTCCGCGCCCTTCACATCGCCCTCGTTCAGCCGGACGCGCATCAACAGCGCGGTGGATTCGAGGCCTCCCGGAAGCTGCCGCAGGGCTTGCTCCAGGTGCGCTTCCGCGTCTTCGGGTTTGCCCAGGCGGAGTTCCGTCATGGCTAGGGTATTCAAAGCCCCGACGTCGTTGGGGTTTTCCGTAGCGACCGCTTGGGCACGCTTCTCCGCATCCGCTACCACGGCTGGATCGTTGGCCGAAGCCAACAGATCCGCCAGATTCAATTGCGCGCCCGCGTGCTTCGGATTCAGTTCAGTCGCCTTCCGGAAGCAACTGGCCGCCAGGCTTCGATTGCCCGCGCCCAGGTAAGTCAAGCCGAGTTGATAATAGGCCTCTGCATCTGCCGGAGCGATTTGGAGAGCGTTCCGGAACTCCAGTCCCGCACGCGCGTAGTCTCGATTCTGCAACCGCTTTTTGCCCAGTTCCATGAAGCGGGCCTCGCGCTGCTGCGGGGATCGCGAACAAGCCGCGAAAACGAACAGGCCCGCGGCCAGCAGACAACGCGTCGTGTTATAGGATCTCCACATGCGTATGGCTCGATGTAGCACTTGCCTTACCAGAGGAACATCTTACGTTTCACCGGAGTGGATTCTGGCGGGTGCCAAAAAATGGGCCGGAATCCCGATGAATCGGAATCCCGGATGGACCTCCAAATGCTTCGGGACGACGCGCCATGAATCTCGAGAGCCTTAAGACGCCCGCACTGTTGGAAGGTCGGCACCCAGCGCCGGAGCGCCGCACGCGCCGCCGTCTGCGGTTATCTTGGCCGCTCTCGATTGTGAAAGGGCCCCGGCCGGAACGCATATTATCGAGCGTAACGGTGGACCTGAGCAGCGGCGGCTTTTCCTGCCTGTTGGACGAATCGCTGGCTGCGGGCGAAAACGCGGTCTGCATCCTCGGATTTCCATGCCGGAACGATCCGCGGACTTCCCAGGCTTTGCGTTGCGAAGTAGAAGTAGTCTGGGTGCGGCGTACGGAGGATGGCCGCTTCGTGGCCGGCTGCCGTATCGACGATTACACTCTGGTTGCCTGAGAGGTTTTCGAGGACGGCAAAGCTTCTTTGTCCGCGGGGTAGGATTTTTCCGGTATTGCCCTATGCAGAACAACTGCCGGGGTGGTCCCTGATCGCGTGCCCAACTTTATAGGACACTTCGCAGATCGGGAATTTCTTAAACAATACCGGAAAATACTTAGAACAGTTACGCCAAGCTAGGAATTGACACCTACCCGGTTGGCTTGTTTAATTGGGTGACACGGTTTTCGGGGACCCGGTTCACGCCACATGCATCTTGCGCTCATCTCGCGCGACGACTTTCTAAAACGGCTTTGCCGCGAAGTTCTGGCAACTTTGCCGGGCCGCTGGAGGCTTTCGATCGCGACTCCGGACGAAGCGGTGCCCCCCGCGGACTTGTGCCTTTGGGACTGGGAAGAGCAGATGCGCCTGCCCGGCCTATTGGCCGCGCAAGCGCCGGGTTGCGCGCATATACTGGCGATGGACCGCGACGACGCGCGCCACCTTGCAGAGATGTTGGAAGGCATCCCCGGCTACGCGATGACCCTGGTGCTGAAGCCCGTCAATCCGGATGCCTTACGGACGTTTCTGGAACAGGCCGTGGGGCGCATCGGATCGCTGCGTCACGACCGCGACGCGATTCTGGACTGCCTGCTGGCCACCACCCTGCGTCTGCAGGAATTCGATCAGGACCGCATGAACTTCCTGGCGCGCGCCGTACACGATTTCCGCACGCCATTGACGGCGGTGAACGGATACTGCGGCTTGCTGCTGAGCGGAGAGTTCGGGCCGCTGACAACTGCCCAAAAGGAAGTGCTCGACCGGACCTTGCACAGTATTCGGCGGTTGAGCCGGCTGGCGACGGCCCTCTTCCAGTGGAGCTCCGGTTTGCGTGTGGGGCTGCAATCGAGGATCCGGGAAGGCGACATCGAAGAATGCTGCCGCCAGGCCCTGCACGAGGTCCGGCCGCTGGCCGGCGAGAAAACCATCTCGTTCGATCTCGATTTGCAGGCGCCCGGGCAGCCATTACAGTTCGACACCGCGCAAATGGAACAACTGTTGGTGAACCTGCTGGAGAACTCATGCAAGTTCACGCCCAGGGGAGGATACATCCTGGTGCGCGGTTTCCCGGCCTTTTGGGAGCGGCGCACGGCGGCGGTCGCGCGGGATCACGCGTTTGTGGATCGCCGGCGCGCAGCCTCGCGGCGCGCGAACGCATACCGGATGGAAGTTTCCGACAACGGCATGGGCGTCCTGCCCGAGCACTTGCAGACCATCTTTGAGGAGTACACGTCGTATGCCGGGGGCAGCGACCGGTCCGGCAGCGGCCTGGGCCTGGCTATTTGCAAACGGATTATGGCTGAGCACGGCGGGGAGATCTTCGCGGAATCGGGCAATCAGGGCGTGACGTTCGTCCTCTACCTGCCGTTCGCGGCGGCCACACCCGAGGGCCCTTCGCATAACGGCAACGGCGGAATTCATCTGCTGGCCGAGATGGCGGGCGCGGAAAAGGCATGAGATACGACCGGACCATCCTGATCGTCGATGACGAAGCGGACGCGCGCAATTACTTCGAGATGGTGGTGCGCTGCCTCGGATATCCCGCGGAAGTCGCCGAAAATGGCGAGGAGGCCATGGGATGCCTGGAGGCCAATCGCGGCATTTCACTGGTGCTGCTCGATCTCCGGATGCCCCGCCGCGACGGTTTGGAAACCTTGCGCGACATGCGCAGCAGTGGCCGCAACCAACCGGTGATCATGCTTTCCGGGGCGGCCACCACCACTAATGTCGTGCAGGCGATCAAAGCCGGCGCCACGGATTTCCTGGCCAAGCCTATCAGCCACGAGGATCTGCGGACCGCGATCCGCAGCGCGTTGAAAGAAGAGCCGGTGGTGGCGGGAGAGGTTGCCTCGGCGCCCGCTTCCGAGGGCTGCCTCACGGAAAGTTGGATGGGTAGCGACATGCATGCGGTCTGGCGGCGAGTGGCTGCCTCCGACGTCCCGCTGCTGATCGAGGGCGAAACCGGCGCCGGCAAAGAGGTGCTGGCCCGCCAGATCCACACCAACTCCGCGCGTGCCCGCAAGCCGTTTCTGAAGCTGAACTGCGCGGCGCTGCCGGGCGAGTTGGTGGAGAGCGAACTGTTCGGCTACGAGCGGGGCGCCTTTACGGGCGCTTTCACGAGCAAGCCCGGCAAGTTCGAACTGGCGCAGGGCGGCACCATCCTGCTCGATGAGATCGGCGATATGGATGTGCGGCTGCAGGCCAAGCTGTTGCACGTGCTGCAGGACAAGGAGTGCGAGCGATTGGGCGGTAAGGATCGCATTCCCCTGGACGTGCGGGTGATGGCGGCTACCCATTGCGACCTGAAGAGAGCCATCGCGGACGGGCGATTCCGCAGCGACCTGTACTACCGGCTGAACGTGGTAGCCATCCGCGTGCCGCCGCTGCGGGAGCGCCTGGCGGATATTCAGCCGGCAGCGGAGTTTTTCCTGCGCAAGCACTGCGGCGATGGTTCACCGGCCGGGCTGCTCTCACCGGCGCTGCGGCAGGCCATGCTCGAATACGAGTGGCCCGGCAACCTGCGGGAACTGGAGAACATGATGCGGCGGCTTCTGGTGATCCAGGATCCGGACGAGTTGACGCGCCAGTTGTTCTCGGCAAGCGCTGATTCCGGGGCGGTCGTGGCGCCAGCGGGCGAAGTGATCCGCTTCCAGCCGGCGGGCGCGGGTTCCAGCATGGGATTCCCGGTTTTGGAGAAAGTGAACGAGGCGAAACGGAAGGCGGAAATCGAGGCCATCCTACGCGCCCTGGATGCCTCGCACTGGAATCGCAAGCTGGCCGCCAAGATTCTGAGGATCGACTACAAGGCGCTGCTGTATAAGATGCGCAAGCTGGAGATCGATCAACCCGGCGGCGGTTTGCGGACGGCCGCCGGCGGCGCCTGAAGCTCCCCGTGGCGCACGCTTCAGCGTGCCGGCGGGACTTTTAAAGTCCCGCTGCCGGTATACGGTGACCGATCAGCAAAATATAATCCAACCCCGCATCTAACTGCGCCCGCACCACTTACTAACTCCCCGTCATCCACATACCGCCGTTCCCACCACCCACGGCCCTAAAATGAAATCGGGTATGGACGCCTCATCCCATCCCCAAATCCAACCGCAAGGAATAACTCATGCTGATTTCCCGCAAACAACACCAGGCCAACCGCGAGAACGCGCAACACTCCACCGGCCCCGTCTCCCCGGAAGGCAAGGCCGCCGTCCGCCTCAATGCCCTCACCTTCGGGCTCCGCGCGCGCGACGTCGTCCTCATCCACGAAGACGCAGCCGCCTACCAGCAACTCTGGGATGTCCTCGAATCCGAGTGGCAGCCCCAAGCCCCCACCGAAAGAATCCTGCTCGAACGCATGGCCGTCGCCCATTGGCTGCTCATGCGCACGGATCGCATTGAAGAGAGTGTCTTTACCGTCACCGACCCGGGCGCAAGACAATTCGCCCTGCTCGATCGCGTCTCCGCCCAGCGCGCCCGCCTCGAGCGCTCTTTCAGTACCGCCATGCGCGAACTGAAGCAGTTACAAAGCGAGCGCCGCGCCCGCACCCAGCCGGAGCCGGTGCAGCCGGTGCATACCGAGCCCGCCGTCACAGCGCCCGCACACCGGCCCGCCCCGCCGCCCGCATACGTGATGTCCGCCGCCCCGGGCGCCCAGCCGCTCTCCTGCGCCCCTATCTCCCAGGACACCCGTTAACCACCTGCCCCTGCTCTTTGACAATCTGGCAAACGACCCCAAGCAGTCCGCCCAATCTGTCCCATAACCAACCATTTGGAAGCCGCAACCCACCACCCGCAACCCGCAACCGGCAACCCGCAACGCACCATCGTCAACCCGCAACCCACCACCACAACCCAGCACCAATAGATTCACCGAGATAGGCTTTGATCGTCAATCGCCCGCGGATTCACGCTAGAAGCGTGCGCCACGACCCGGGTTTTCCACCTTACAATGGACGCTATGCTTCGTGTTTTTCGTTTGTCCATCGCCTCCCTTTTGTTCGGCCTGTTGTTTGCCCAGGCTCCCGCGCACATCCCCACGATCGAGGAGCGCACCGCCGGTATGCACAAGCTGGATGGCTATTTTCCGCTGTATTGGGATGAGCGCACCGGCAATCTATGGCTGGAGATTTCGCGCTTCGACAACGATTTCCTGATGGCCACCGGACTGGCGGCCGGGCTAGGGTCGAACGACATCGGCCTGGATCGCGGGATGGAAGACGAGGGCAAGGTGGTCTCGTTTCAGCGCATCGGCCCAAAAGTGCTGCTGGTGCAGGGAAACGAGTCGTTCCGTTCGTCGAGCGCCAATCCGGCCGAGCGGCGATCGGTCGAAGATTCGTTCGCCAAGTCCGTCCTGTGGGGCTTTACCGTCGGGGCCGAGACCGGCGGCCGGGTGCTGGTGGACGCCACCGAGTTCTTCGTCCGGGATGCCGGCGGGGCGGCCAGCGCACTTTCAGGCGCCACGGCTTATAAGGTCGATCGTACGCGCAGCGCGGTCTACCAGGAGCGCACGAAGGCGTTCCCCAAGAACACCGAGATCGAAGTTACGCTGACGTTCACGCATGAAGCGGGTGGACGCGGCGGGGCCTCGCCCACGCAGGGTCCGCCGCCTATCCAGGTGCCCGCGCCGGGCGCTGCGCCTTCACGCAGCGGACGCGGCTTCGGCGGAGGATTGTTCTCGGGCACGGTAGGCAGCGTGACGCCCACCGCCGACGCGGTCACGCTGCGCGAGCACTATTCGCTGGTCGAATTGCCGGACGGGAACTACCAGCCGCGGCTCGACGATCCACGGGCGGGTTATGGCGCCCTAACCTTCGTGGATTACAGTACGCCCATCGGCGAACCCATGGTGCGGCGCTACATTCACCGGCACCGGCTGGAGAAGAAGGATCCCGCGGCGGCCATGAGCGATCCGGTGAAGCCTATCGAATACTGGGTGGATCCGGGCGCGCCGGAAGACGTGCGCAAGGCGCTGATCGAAGGCGCGAGTTGGTGGAACCAGGCCTTCGAAGCGGCCGGTTTCCGGAATGCATTCAAGGTGGCAGTGCTGCCGGAGGGCGCGGACCCCATGGACATCCGGTACAACATGATCAACTGGGTACACCGATCGACGCGCGGCTGGAGCTTCGGCGGATCGGTCGCCGATCCGCGTACGGGCGAGATCATCAAGGGCACCGTCACGCTGGGCTCGCTGCGCGACCGGCAGGATTACCTGATCTTCGAGGGGCTGCTCTCACCCTACCAGACCGGTAGCGAAAAGCCGGATATTCTGTATCGGACGGCACTGGCGCGCATCCGGCAACTGGCGGCGCACGAGGTCGGCCATACGCTGGGGCTGGGGCACAATTACTATGACAGCACCCAAGGATGGATTTCGGTGATGGATTATCCGCATCCGCAGGAGAAGCTGCTGCCGGACGGCCGCATCGATCTTTCCGGGGCGTACGCGGCGCGCATCGGCGATTGGGACAAAGTAGCGATCGCGTATGGCTATAGCGTGCTGCCGCCGGGCGACGAATCGGCTGGGCTGGCGCGCATTCTGGATGAGGCCTGGGCGAAGGACTTGCGTTACCTGACGAACCAGGACACGGATATTCATCCGCGGGTGGATCAGTGGTCGAACGGCGTGAACCAGGCCGACGAGCTGAATCGCATCATGAAGATCAGGCGCGCGGCGCTCGACCGGCTGGGCGAGCACACCATTCGCAACGGCGCGCCGATGGCCACGATCGAAGAGGCGCTGGTGCCCATCTACATGTACCATCGCTATTCGGTGGAATCGGCGGCTTCAAGCATGGGCGGCCAGGATTTCATTTACGCCATGCGCGGGGACGGACGGACGCCGGTGAAATGGGAGCCGGCAGCCAATCAGCGGAAGGCGCTGGAGGCCCTGGCAGCGACGCTGAAGCCCGCCGAACTGGCGGTGCCCAGGCAGGTGCTGGATGCGATTCCGCCGCGTCCTCCGGGGTTTGGCAGGCATCGGGAACTGTTTCCGCGCACCACCGGGGATGGCTTCGACCCGCTGAGCCCGGCAACAGTGGCGGCGGATGTGACCATCGGGTTTGTGCTGCAGTTGGATCGTGCGGCGCGCATGGTGGCGCAGCATGCGGAGGAGCCGGCGCTGCCGGGATTGGAAGAAGTGATCGACCGGCTGACGAAGGCCACCTTCGACGCGGCTGTGGGATCGCCCTACGAAGCCGAAATCCGGCGCGCGGAGGAGCGTGTTCTCGTGGATCGGGTGATGTGGCTGGCCACCGGCGCGCCGAACGGGCAGGTGCGCGCGATTGCGGCGTGGAAGCTCGGGAAACTGGCGGCGCGATTGAAGGCCGAAGGCGGAGTGGGCGAGGCGGAGCAAGCCCAGCACGCGCTGCTGGCCGCCGATATCAAGCGATTTCTGGAACGGCCGGCGGATCCCGCGGTGGTGATGCCGGCTCCGGGCGCGCCGCCGGGTGCCCCGATCGGCGGAGATTCGGGCATGGATTGGCTGGCGCCGGCGCCCCGGTGCAACTGGAGCGCGGAGCATCCGGATTCGTGGATTACGGCGGGCGGCCCGCTCTAAAGAATCGATTACTTTTTGTTCCGCATCGCCGTAATGACAGACTCCGGTACGCCCGCCGCCTTCATCTTTGCGAGATCGGCGGGCTCCAGCGAAAAACGCCCCGGCTGATTGGCAATCATCTTCACCACTTCGTCCTCTGCCACGTTGCCTTGGATCAGCTTAACGATGAGATCGTTGGTCATCACCATGCCGGTCTGCACCGGTGGGCCCAGTGCGGGCGGCGCCGGCTTGGGCTGCCGCGCCTGAATTGCCGCAACTTCCCGCCTGCATTCCGCCATGAGTTCCGCGGCCGGCTTGCCGCCGTTCAGTGCCGAAGCCTTTTCAAACGCCGCGGCTGCGCTATCGAAGTGGCCCAACTGCATGTATGCCACGCCCAGGTCGTACCAAGCCTCCATCCCTGCCTTCGACCCCGGGTTGCACGAATCCACCTCGCCTTTCAGCAGCCGCACGACGCCCTCGAAGTCGCCCGCCTTCGCCAAATCGTAGGCCTGCTTCATGTGGCATTCCTTGCCGTCCATGAACGGGAGCTCACGGTTTTCCGTCCACGTGGTGTAGAGCCGCTGGGCCTCGCCGATCCCTTTGCGCATCGCCAACGCTTTCAATTCGGATGGCGCCGGCCACTCCGGCGCACCGGTCTGGCTTTGATTTTCCTTCTGCGCATGGCCTTCGACGGCGACCGACGCGACCTCCTGGCCGTTGGCCGGATCCACGGCCTGTAGTTGTGCGGCGAACCATCCGTCGGTGCGCGCGATATGCACCGCCGGCAGGCCCTCACCCAGAATGGCTTGTTGTGGCCGCCCTTCGCATCGCGAGACGTTGATGGAAAGAACGATGGCGGGCGCGCCGGCATCCGCTCCGCCGGTTTTTGTCAGCCCGTGCGCGCGCAGGTCCTCGAAGAGCAGGTCGGCGAACTCCTTGGAACAATCGCCCGTCATCTGCCCGGGCGTCACCATGCGACCCGCGAGCGCCGCACCCAGGCTCGGCGGGTGCGTAATTTTAATCGTGATCTTCTTCTCGGCATAAGACTGAGAGGCCGCGAGAAAGAAACCTACCGCAATTGTCAGTATCCGGCGCAAAGGCCAACCACCCACCCTACCTGACGCTCAAAGTGCCTGGAATGTTGCAGAGCCTTCATCCCGGCTTATCCGGGCACGAAAAGTGAATTTGTAATAGACTGCAATCATGCGAATGTTCATCAGCAGTCTGATGTTGGGCGCCGCCCTGTTGACGGCTCTCGCCGGGAAAGCCAGCAGTCCTTTCACCGGGCGGTGGGATTTCAACATCACCACGCCGCGCGGCACCCGCGCCTGTTGGCTGGGCGTGACCGAGAAGGGCGGCGAACTGGATGTCTGGTATCAGCCCCCTGGAGGAAACGTCTACCAGGTGAAGGATTTTCACGTGGATGGCGCGCACATGACGCTGACGCTGTCCGCGGCCTCCGCCGGCCGTCCGGCTTTGACCTGGGATCTGCAGGCCAGCGGCGGGAAACTCACCGGCACGCAGAAGAGCGGCGACTTCACCACGGCGCTCGAAGGCGTCCGTTCACCCGAACTGAAGCGCAAGGCGCCCAAAGCCTGGACCGATCCGGAGCCGCTTTTCAACGGCAAGGACCTGACGGGCTGGGAGCCGATCGGCCCGGATGCCAGCCACTGGAAGGTGGAAGACGGCCTGCTGATCAACACCGCTCATGGCGCGAACCTGAAAACCACGCGCAAGTTCGAAGATTTCAAGGTGCATTACGAAGTCAACTGCCCGGACGACGGCAACAGCGGCTTCTATCTGCGCGGGCGGTACGAGGTCCAGATTGAATATGAACCGCTTACCAGCAATCCGCCGGAACGCCGCATCGGCTCGGTTTACGGACGGATCGCGCCGGAACCCGCCTTGCCGCGTACTCCGGGACAATGGGAAACCTTCGACGTGACGCTGGTGGGTCGCATCGTGACGGAGATCCACAACGGCGTTACGGTCATCGACCACAAGGAGATTGACGGAATTACCGGTGGCGCGCTGGACGCCAACGAGGGTGAACCGGGACCGTTCTACATTCAGGGGGATCACACCGGCGGCCTGAAATTCCGCAACATCACGGTTTCAGTTCCGAAAACCTAACGGAGGCAAAACAGGACCAGGAACAGCGCCAGGATGGCCAGATCGGCGATCAGGCCGGCCGTGTTCTGCTGAAAGTGGATCGGGCGCATGCGTTTCCAGCGTATGAGACGCAACGGTACGGGGTACAGTTGCACCAAAATGCAGCAACCCGCGCGCAAGCGCGCGCCACGGGCTGTAGGCCTTTCCTCATTATCGGCTTGACTTTCGGATAAATCTAATCCTATCATGTGGTTGAACACTAAGCGGGGAATTCTCTCCTGCGATCTCCGGGAGGCCCATTTTGATCAAGCTGGATATTATTAACGAAGTTGTCAACAAAACCGGCATTACCAAGACCAAGGCCGAGATGGCCGTAGAAACAGTCTTCGAGTCCATGAAAAAAGCCTTGGAACAGGGAGATCGTATCGAACTGCGGGGCTTCGGCGTGTTCAACGTCAAGCCACGCAAGACCGGCATCGGCCGGAATCCGCGCACCGGAGCCGAAGTGTCGATTCCTCCCGGCAAAGCGGTACGCTTCAAGCCCGGCAAAGAGCTGCAGACTCTGCAGTAGGCGACCGATAGATCGTCATCGAACTGTGTCCCCTCAGGATTATTCGGCGGCCACTTACCCCGCCTGTGCGGAAAACGGAAATGGCCTGGGGTTCCCGCGCGCGCTGCCCCGGCTCCGCGAACGCTACTGGCTGCACGCGCTGCTCTTTCTGCTCACGCTGTTCTCCACGACCCTGGTGGGCTCCAGCCTGCAGGCCGATTTCAATCGCAATCTGCCGTTCGACGTCCAGCACTACTTGTATGCCTTCGTCAACGTCTGGAGCCACCCCGCGCTGATCTGGCAGGGTCTGCCGTTTTCACTCACCCTGCTTACCATCCTACTGGCTCACGAATGCGGCCATTATTTTGCCTGCCTGTACTACGGCGTCGATGCCAGCCTGCCCTATTTCCTGCCCGCGCCGACGTTGATGGGAACATTCGGCGCATTCATCCGCATCCGTTCGGCGATCTACTCAAAGCGCGTGCTATTCGATATCGGTGTAGCCGGTCCACTGGCCGGGTTTGTATTCCTGCTGCCGGCGCTGGCGGTAGGACTGGCATTCTCTAAAGTGATTCCGGGCATCGCGCTGCAAGGCGACATCCGGTTCGGAACTCCAGGCCTGCTTTGGATTCTGCAGAAGGCCATCTTTCCCGGAGTGCCCGCGGGAGATATCTACCTGCATCCCGTGGCGCGCGCGGCCTGGATCGGGATTCTGGCCACGGCACTGAACCTGCTGCCTATCGGGCAGCTCGACGGCGGACACATCCTTTACGCCCTGGTGGGCGACCGGCACAAGCGGCTTTCGATGGTCTTCATTGTGGCGCTGGTTCCCCTGGGGATCTTCGGACATTGGTGGCCGTGGTGTATTTGGGCGGTGGCGCTATTCTTTCTGGCGCGCCGCCATCCGGTGATTGTGGACCCCGCAAGCCTCTCCAAAGGCAGGAAGTGGCTGGCGCTGGCGGCCCTGATCGTTTTCCTGCTGTGCTTCACCGTGGCACCCGTGCTGGAGGGCGCGCCCTGACGGCCGCCATGAAGATCACCGCCACGATCATCACACTGAACGAGGAACGTCATATCGCCCGTGCCATTGAGAGCCTGCGCTGCTGCGACGAGATCATCGTCCTCGATAGCGGGTCGGCCGACCGCACCATCGAACTGGCGGAGAAGTTGGGAGCGCGGGTCCTGGAGAGCCCCTGGCGAGGCTATGCGGGGCAGAAGAACTGGGCGGCCGAGCAAGCCGGCTTTGACTGGATACTGTCCCTGGACGCGGATGAGGCGCTCAGCGAGGCGCTCGAAGGCGAGATCTGGAACCTGAAGAAGAACGGCCCGAAATTCGATGCGTACACCATGCCGCGCATGGCCCAATACCTGGGGCGCTGGATTCTGCACAGCGGCTGGTATCCCGATCGCAAGGTGCGGCTGTATAACCGCCAGAAGGCCAAGTGGGTCGGCGATTTTGTACACGAAAGCGTGCAAGTGAGCGGGCGGCAGGGACACCTCGAATCGAACCTGCTGCATTTCACTTGCGATTCACTTTCCGAGCATCTGCGGACCATGGATCGCTACACCACCTTGGCGGCCGAAGAACTGGTGTTCCGGAAGACACCGCTCGGCTGGAGCCACCTGATCCTCGATCCTACTTGGACTTTTCTGAAAACCTATTTCATACAGGCCGGTTTTCTGGACGGAATCGAGGGACTGACGATTGCCTACATGGCGGCGCTCTACACTTTCTTGAAGTACGCCAAGGCGCGTAACATGAGCAATTGGAGGCAGGGCTGAAGCTATCCGTTCTTATGCGGATCTTACACATCGATTGCGGGCGCGAAATGCGCGGCGGCCAATGGCAGGCGCTGCGCCTGTTGGAGGGCCTGCGCACGGAGAATATCGAGTGCACGCTGCTCTCGCCGCGGGGATCGCCTCTCTCGGCGAGAGCCCGCGCCTTGCATCTGGATGTGCGGCCGCTGGGGCTTTGGCGTTTGCAGCGGCTATCGCGGCAGGCGGACCTGGTGCACGCGCACGATGCGCGTGCGCATACGCTGGCCGCGGTTTTGGCCGGGGCGCCGCTGGTGGTCTCGCGGCGGGTGGCATTTCCGATTCGCTCGCGGTGGAAATACAGGCATGCCAGCCGCTACGCCGCCGTGTCACAATTCGTCAAGGGCATCATGATGCAGGGCGGCGTGCCGCAAGACAGAATATCGGTGATCTACGACGGCGTGCCGCTGGGCGAGCCCGTACCGGGCGGGGAAATGGTGATTGCGCCGGCTAGCGGCGATCCGCGCAAGGGAACCGCGCTGGCCCTCGAAGCCACCCGCCGCGCCGGAGTGGACCTGCTGCTCTCGCGCGACCTGGAAGCCGACCTGGCGGACGCCGGCCTGTTCCTGTATCTGACGCATTCCGAAGGCCTGGGCTCGGCCATCCTGATGGCGATGGCGGCGGGAGTACCGGTGATCGCCAGCCACGTGGGCGGGATCCCTGAAATCGTGCGCCATCGGGAAAACGGCTGGCTGGCGGAGAACGAACCGGAGCCCATCGCGGCGGCGGTACGGGAATTGCTCGCCGATCGGGCACTGGCGCGCAGCCTGGCGGCGCGCGGACGCCAAACCGTGGCGGAGAAGTTCTCACTCGACCAAATGATCCAAAACACCATCCACACTTACCGGCAGGTGCTGGCGTGTTAGAAGCCTGCCTGGCGCTCGTATTCGGACTGCTGATCGGCAGTTTTCTCAACGTATGCGTCTACCGCCTGCCGCAGGATCTTTCGGTGGTGCGGCCGCGATCTTATTGCCCGGCGTGCAGCCACCCGATCGCCTGGTACGACAATGTCCCGCTGCTCAGCTACGCGCTGCTGCGCGGCCGCTGCCGGCATTGCCGGGCAGCCATCGCGGTGCGCTATCCCATTGTGGAACTGCTGACCGGAGTGCTGTTCTTCATTTTCGTCTGGCGGCTGGGACCATCGCTGGCGGCCGTGAAATTCTGCCTGTTGACCGCATTATTGGTAGGGCTGACATTTTCGGACCTGGAAGCGCGCATCCTGCCCGATGAGTTCACCCTGGGCGGCACCGCGGCCGGCCTGGTGCTGGCGTGGTTCCTGCCATTCAAGCCGGATACGGCGTCGGTGCTGCTGTGGCTCGCGGGCGTGGGCGGGAACCCGCATTGGACATCCTTGGCGCAGTCCTTGATCGGCGCCCTGGTGCCCGGATTCTTCTTATGGTTTGGCGGTTGGATGTACTTCAAGCTGCGCCATCGCGAAGGGCTGGGACTCGGCGACGTGAAGCTGGTGGCCATGGTGGGCGCGTTCCTGGGGCTGGACGGTGCGCTCCTGATGTTGATCGCAGGTTCGCTGGCGGGATCGCTGATCGGTTACTCGTATATTAAGATCACGCACAAAGATCCCGCCACTTACGAGTTACCCTTCGGCACGTTTTTGGGGCTGGCGGGTATTGCCGTGGCGCTGGCCGTTTCCGGTGCTCTGTAGCGCGATCGCTGAAGCGTGCGCCACGGGCTGCGGCCAGTCATCACGAGAAAGTCCAAACTCCATGGCGGGACTCCTAAGTCCCGCTTGCAGCGTGCGCTTCAGTGCAGCTACCGGCCGCCAAGCGGGTAAGTTATACTGGACTCGCTGTTTCCTCCACGAATGCCAAAGCTGGTTTCCATCGCCGGTCCTCTGGTTGGCGGCGTCTTCGCGCTCGCGCAGGAAGAGGGTGCCGCATTCTCCATCGGCCGGTCGGTCAACAACACGCTGTGTGTCGAAGACCCCTCCGTCTCACGCAACCATTGCGTGCTCACTTGCAACGGTGAACATTTCAGCATCGTCAACCGCGGAAGCGCCAATCGCACCTACATTAACGGCCTTCCCTTGCAGCAGCATACGCTCCGCAACGGCGACGAGATCAAGATCGGCGAGTCGTTGTTCCTCTTCGTGGCGGATGGTGAAGCCGGAGGGGAACGCGTAGCGCCGGCAGCGGTGCCGCCCCGGAGCATCCACATGGCCAGCACCCAGATGCTCCCGGGCCCGGAACGCGGTCTTCTGAACCGATCCGCCGGGACCTATTACGAGGCCCTGTCGTCTTTGGGCCAGGCCATACCCTCGATGGAAGGCTTGGAAGCGCTCCAACGTCAGATTCTGGATTCCCTATGTTGCGCCGTCCCCGCGGAGCAGGCCATCCTGGTTCTGGCGGGGCCGGGTCCCGGCGAGCCGAACGCCGTCTACGAATGGCGAAAACAGGCCGGCGCCCCCGCCACCGTTGCGCCGCCTTCCGCGCTGGTGGATAGGATGATGCGGGACTCCTCCCCGATCCTCTGGAACGATTCGCAAGACCTGCCCGCGAAAGGTCCGGACATCCCCCTCGGACCGCAAGTCACCGCCGCGCTGGCCGTTCCCCTGCTGGCTTTCGAGCGCTTCATTGGCGCCCTCTGCTTGACCTCCAGCGATCCCGACACGCGCTTCGACGAGGATCATCTCCGCTTCCTGCGCAGAGGCGCCGGAATTGCCGCGGCGCTGCTCGATGACGCGCTCAGTGCCCAGAATCGCGAGACCGAGAACCGCCAGCGTGTCGCGGCCATCAACCTGGAACATAATATCGTCGGCGAGAGCCTGCCGATGCGCAAGGTCTTCGAGACCATCGCCAAGGTGGCCCCCACCGATTCCACTGTGCTGCTTCGCGGCGAAAGCGGCACCGGCAAGGAACTCGCGGCACGCGCCATTCACCGCAACAGCCTGCGCGCGCGCAAGCCGTTCATCGCCATCAACTGCGCCGCGCTCACCGAGACCCTCCTCGAGAGCGAGTTGTTCGGACACGAGAAGGGCGCGTTTACCGGCGCCGTGGTGCAGAAGAAAGGAAAGCTCGAAGAGGCCATCGGCGGGACCATATTCTTCGATGAAGTCACGGAAATGTCGCCGCTGCTGCAGGCCAAGCTGCTGCGTGTGTTGCAAGAGCGGGAATTCGAGCGCGTCGGGGGCACCCGCCCGATCCACGCGGACGTACGCGTCATCGCCGCCACCAACCGCGACCTGGACGACGCCATCCAGCGCGGAGCTTTCCGTGCGGACCTTTATTACCGGCTCAATGTCGTTTCGCTGCAACTCCCGCCCCTCCGGGATCATCCGGGAGACATTAAGCTGCTGGCGAATTATTTCGCGCAGAAGCATAGCCGGAAGCTGAAGAAAGCGGTGGCCGCCATCTCCGCGCAAGCGCTCGCGCACCTTACCAGCTACGAATGGCCAGGCAACGTGCGCGAACTCGAAAACGCCATCGAACGGGCCCTGGTCCTGGGCACCAGCGACATGATTCAGGCGGAGGATCTGCCCGACTCTGTGGTGGATGCCGGCCAATCCCCCAGCGTGCCCTCAACCGGCTTCAATGCCAGCATTACCGAAGCGAAGAAGCGGCTGATTCTCGAAACCCTGCAAAAGACCCGCGGAAACCATGCGGAAGCGGCCAAACTGCTCGATCTACATCCCAATTCCCTGCATCGCCTGATTCGCAACTTGAACTTGAAGTGAGGCCACCGCCGACTCCCGCAGGAATGAAGAGCCCGATGTGCGGAATTCGTGCGTCACAATGGTGATGGCCGCCCTTCCCGGCTCGATCCGCACGGTCCGCCCTCTCGCCACCAGCTTCAAATGCACCTTTTCGAGAAGTAGCGCGGGCCAGTCGATGCAGAGTTCCACCCGCTTCCCCAATGGCAGGGGCCTTTCGGTCGTGAACAGGGCGCCGCTGCTGCTGATGTCGATGAGTTCTCCCCAGCCCGAGTCGTTAGCAAGCGTGTACCGTATGGGAAGCCTTACCGGGAACCGGATCGCCCGCTGCCGTTCGGCATCTGCGCCGGCCTTCTTGAGTTTTCGCTGGGTAGCCATACCCCGCTAATGGCAATTGGGTTACCAAGATTGACGCGGCCGTGCGCGCAACTCCCCGGCACCGGAATCTCATTGATAAACAGGGGTTTACGGAAGCTCCGTACCACCATGCGCAGGGTCGCCGGCGTGGCCTGCGCAAACCCATCGGTTTCCGCGGCAAACCGTCCGGTTTGCGCGACATGCCAATCGGCCCACCCGCCAATCGACCGACCCGCCAATCGACCGAGCCGCCAATCCGAGCCGCGACCGTCAGGGAGCGTCCCGGCACTCGTCTCCAATGAAAAGTCCTGGGCCGCCGCAGCTTCCAAAGCCATCGTGTGCTGCCATGGCGTGCCCATGTTGTATAGCGGCTGTCCATGCGCTCTTCCTCATTTATGTGCCCCAGGAGCCATAATGAAAGATGCGGAACGACGCGGCAGCGCAGCTTCGAGAACAAGGTGTAGTCCTGCTGCGGGATGCCTTCCCGAAAGATGTTCTGAGCGGCCTGCAGGCCGCGGCCGCCCGCTGCTTTGAGGCCATCGAAACCGGAGCGTCGCTGCCCGGGGATTACCTTTTCAACCCCTTTTCCCATTCCCTGCTTCTGGCCGCACTTCGCGACTTTGGCTTTGGCCCGCCGGACGAACTGACCACCCCCCTATTCGCTCCGGGTCTCGCCCCATTGCTTTCGGAAGCCTTGGGATGCGAATGGAGTTGCCAACTCGAACAATCGTGGGTGCGCAAGAAGTTTGCTCCATCCAAAGCTCCCGGCCCGCGCTATCATCCCCAGGACTGGCACCAGGATGGCGCGCTGGGAGTGCGCTTTCCATTGGAACCCGGGACGGTCGTCCCGATGACCCGCTTGGCGACCTGCTGGATCCCGTTAGAGCCCTGCGGCGAAGAGAGCCCCGGCCTGGAATTCGTGCGCGCCCGCCAGGCATCCTTGCTGCACTTCACCGAACTCGCCGACGCCGCCCTGCGGCAGCGGTTTGCCGCCCACGAGTTCTGGGCGCCGGCGCTCGAATTCGGCGATGGATTGGTCTTCCTGAACGGCACGCTGCACCGCACCCACACCCATCCCGGTATGCGCAAAAACCGCATCAGCGTGGAGTATCGCATCTTCCCTCGATGAGGGCCACCGGCCATGCCCGGGTAGCGGTAAAATCACAGGTGGAGGCTGTTTGCACTCACATTCTCACGCGCACTCGCACGGCGCCGCCACAGGGCGTATCCTCTGGTGGTCCCAGGTTGCGACCTTTGCGTTCGTGGGCGTGGAAGTGTTCGCCGGCATCCAGGCCCACAGTCTCGCGCTGCTTTCCGACGCCGGCCACAACTTCACCGACGGGCTGGCCCTCCTATTGGCTTGGTTCGGCGTTTATCTGCAATCCAGGCCCGCCGATAAAATCAAGACCTACGGCTACCACCGCGCCGGCGTGCTCACGGCTTTCGTCAATGCCCTGACGCTCGTCGTGCTGGCCGCCTGGATATTCTATGAAGGCTGGCAGAGGCTGCGCTATCCGGTCCCCGTAAGAGAAACAGTCATGATGCTGGTAGCCGGCGGTGGGCTGGCCCTCAATGGCGGCATCATGTGGGGTTTGCGCGCCGCGCGCAAAAGCGACATTAACATCCGCAGCGCGTTCGTGCACATGTTGGGCGACCTGCTGGGATCCGTCGCCATCGTCTTCGGCGCCCTGATCATTCGCTATACCGGCTGGATCCAGGTGGACCCGATCCTTTCCATCCTGATCGGCGTCCTGATCGTCTGGACGGCCTGGGACATCATCAAGGAAGCGCTCAATATCCTGCTGGAAGGCCTGCCCCGCGGCCTGCAACTGCAATCCGTGACGGCCGCCATGTGCCGGGTCGAAGGCGTCCTCGACGTGCACGATCTGCACATCTGGAGCCTGGGATCGAGCACCCACGCGCTGAGCTGTCACGTACTCATTGAGGATGTGCCCCCCTCCGCCAGCAACTGCATCCTGGAGCGCATCCACGAGATGCTGGCGCACGAGTTTCGAATTTGCCACTCCACCGTGCAATTCGAGCACGTCGGCTGCGCCGTGGCCGAAAGCGGCTGCGTGATTCCCACCGAAGAGCCGCCATCGCACGCCCACTCTCATCCGCACTGAAGCAAAAACGCGAGATAATGGCTCTGTGTACATTGCGCGGGCGTTTGCACAACAGCCTCAGTTCTTCGCCGCAATCGCGGCGGCCGCAAGCGAAGTGCGTCACTTGGTCGTGAGCGTTACACCCTCGCTGGGCACGGATTGGAATGGCGAATCGGCTGTTTTCTTTCTGGTCGTACTCGCCGATGGAACGCCTCGTGGCCAACTACTGAACCGCACGAAGGAGATCTCCCAGGCCATCGTTCGGCAGGTTCAGCCCCTCGAAGAATGGGGCGTTCTTCCGTATTTCAACTTCCGCACACAGTCCGAGCAAGCCAGGGCCAAAGAACCCGTGTTGGCATGACCCATGCCGTACGCGGAAGAATTGCTTGAACTCGCTCAGGACATCGCCAATCTCCATCCTGAGCAGCCTCACCAGTCGAGTTTGCGTCGTGCGGTTTCGACGGCATACTACGCGCTCTTTCACCTCCTCATCTCCGAGGCTACTGCGAATTGGGGTCGTCCGGAATTACGCGCGATCCTCGCGCGGGTATTCGACCATGGTCCGATGAAACAAGCCGCCGACAAGAAGGTATCCGAGATCAACAGCTACTTCAAAGAGAAGCCTCCTGCGGGGCCAGAGCGAACTGTTGCTTATCACCTGTACAACGTCGCCGACGCTTTCGCTCAGGCGCAATACCACCGAACCGAAGCCGACTACAACACATCCAGGCAATGGGATCTAACGGAAGTTCTGCTACACATCGACGGCATTGTGGATGCGTTCAAGAGTTGGAAAATCATCAGCCAAGAACCGGTTGCGCAAGCCTACCTTGTTTCGATGCTTGCAAGCAAGGAACGTCGGCAGAATGAAAGACCGAGTCTAGAGAAGCGACCAACCTTGACGGATGTTCCAATGAAGCCTGGGACCTGAGGGCGGGATAGCTATCGGCAGGCCGCCACGTGTCCGGCCGCAGCCAGGCTGGCCCGCCCCTACCTATCAACCCGCTCGGTAATAGTCACCGGCGCGCCCAACCGAAAAGTCATCTTCGATTCCGTCGGCAGCGTCACCGCCTTATTCCGCGTGGCGACCACCCCGCCCCCGCCCGCCGCGCCACCCGCGCCCGCCCCAATCGCCGCACCCTTGCCGCCACCGGCCAGCGCTCCGATAATCGCGCCGATGCCCGCCGCCGCGGCTACGATTCCCACTTGATCTCCCGTGGCCATCGCCTCGGATTGCTTCCGCAGAGTCTCCGTCTTGATCTCCACGTGCTGCCCGTCGGAAGTGCTCAGCTTGGTCAGTTCCAGCGCCAGGGTGGCTTTACCCTTCGCCCCGGATTTCTGGGCTTCCACCACGCGCCCTTCCACGCGCGCGCCTTTTTCCGCAATCACGAATCCACCGGCGGTAAGAGGCGCATCCAGTGTTGCCGTAAAACCGTCGCCCGCCTGATTGTGATCGCTCGAAAGGCTCTCACCCAACCGCACCGGCAGCGTCATGCCGGACTGCAAAGTCACCGAAGGCGGCGGTTGCGGGGCTGGCGGCGGCGCGACGGCTTCGGCAGTCGATGCAGCTGCAGGCGCCGCAGCGGGTTCCACGGGAGCCGCAGGCTCCGCGGGTTCCGCGACGGGCGCCGGATCGCGCTGCGCCACCGGCTGCTGCGGCTGCGCGGGCGGCAGGTCCTGCGCCACTGTCACAGGAGGCGTTTGTCCAGCCGGCTTCGCATGGCGCACGGGCTGGGCGGCCGGCGCGGCAGTCTTCGGCAATGCCGTGGGCATCGGTTCGGCGGGCGCTGCCGGGATCTCCTGGGCAGGAGTGGCCGAGACCGCCTGGGGCGGCGGCACGGGAGCCGGAACCGGCTTCGGCCGCTGGGTGAACTTCATAATCAGGGCGCCACCCAATGCCCCGACGAGTACGAGCAGTCCAATTTGGAACGGTTTCATCTGGTCGGCGTATCCTTATTAGTCGGACGAACCGGTTTGTACTTCCGTTTCCAGTGTAGCGCCGGGTTAAAATAAAGATTCCAACTCGATGCTCCGCTTCCCTACCCAATTCGCAATCGGCCCCATCTGCGTGGCCCCGGCTACCGTCCTGGCGCCCATGGCCGGCGTTACCGATACGGTCTTCCGCCGCTTCATCCGCAACTTGGGCGGATGCGGCCTGCTCATGACCGAGTTCACCAGTTCGCACGGCGTCAGCGCTTCCTTGCGCGCCCGTAAACCCACACGAACATTGCTGAAGTATCTCACCTTCGATCCCTCCGAACGCCCCATCACCGCGCAGTTGTTCGGGGCCGACCCGGCCGTCATGGCCGACGCCGCGCGCGTCTGCCAGGATCTGGGCTTCGACATCGTGGACATCAACTTCGGATGCCCGGTGAATAAAGTCGTAAAGTGCAACGGCGGCTCCGGCCTGCTGCGGGATTTGCCGCTGGTCGAGCGGCTATTGCGCGCGGTGAAGGCGGCTATTACCATTCCTCTCACCATGAAGTTCCGCGCCGGATGGAACGACCAGGAGCTTGTCGCCGTCAAAATGGCTTGCCTGGCCGAGGATTGCGGCGTAGCGGCCATGGCGCTGCATCCGCGCACGCGCGAACAGGGCTATAGCGGCCACGCCGATTGGAGCCGCATCGCCGAGGTGAAGGCCGCCGTGCGCATTCCGGTCATCGGCAACGGGGATATCAACTCGCCGGAGGATGCCGTGGCTATGGTGGCCCAGACCCAATGCGATGCGGTGATGATCGGCCGCGCCGCATCCTCCAACCCGTGGATTTTCCGTCAGATTGCGCAATACCTCGCGACCGGCACTTACGACCACCCTACGCATCAGGATCGCTACCAGATGATGCGCACTTACTACGCCATGCTCATCGCCCGCGACGAACCCGATCGCGTGGGTAAGATGAAGCAGTTCGCCACCTACTTCACGCACGGCGTTCGGCATGGCGCGCAATTGCGGGCGGCCATCTACCATGAGACGGAGGCGCCCCGCATCCTGGAACTGGTCGACGAGTTCTTCAGCCGCGAAGTGGTGGCGGCGTGAGCCCGGTGAAGCAGGTCAAGATCATCACCGATGGTTCCTGCCTGGGCAACCCCGGCCGCGGCGGCTGGGCCTGCATCCTGCGTTTCAACGAACATAAACGCGAGCTATACGGATATGCGCCGCACACTACCAACAACCGCATGGAGCTGACTGCCGCGATCGAGGGTCTGAAGGCGCTAAAGGAACCGTGCACCGTGGAGGTCATCACGGATTCCGAATATTTGAAGAACGGCATTACTAACTGGGTGCCTAACTGGAAACGGCGCGACTGGATGACCAGCGCGAAGAAGCCCGTGGTCAATCGCGACCTTTGGGAGGAGCTGGACGATGTCGCCGCCAAACATCAAATCACCTGGTCGTGGACTAAGGGCCATGCCTCCCACTCGGACAACAATCGCTGCGATGAATTGGCCCAAACGGCCGCGCGCGATCAGCGCCGCGGGACCGGATAAGAGCTCGAGCGGCTGGCTGTTAGACTAGCTTGCATGTATTTGCGCCTCATCGTTGCCTTCACGTCTTGCATGTCTCTGGCGGCCTTGGCCCAGCCACTTTCCCCGCACCATCAGATCGAAGCGCTCGTCAACCAGCACAACGCCGAGTTCGCCCAGACGTCCCGGGCCATCTGGGAATATGCGGAGCTGGGCTACCACGAAGATAAGAGCTCAGCCCTCCTGCAGCGCGATTTGAAAGCCGCCGGCTTCCGCATCCAGGCCGGCGTGGCCGGCGAGCCGACCGCCTTCGTAGCCACCTACGGCGACGGCAGTCCGGTCATTGGCATTCTGGGTGAATTCGACGCGCTGCCCGGTCTCTCGCAAAACGCCGTGCCGGACCGCAGTCCGGTGGCCGCCGCCGCGCCCGGACACGGCTGCGGCCATAATCTTCTGGGATCGGGAGCGGCCCTGGCGGCCGTGGCTCTCAAGGAATACATGGAGAAGAACCATGTGCCCGGAACTTTGCGCTACTACGGCACGCCCGCCGAAGAGAGTGGCGACGGCAAGGTTTACATGGTCCGCGCCGGACTCTTTCGCGATGTGGATGTGGTCCTGCACTGGCATCCAGCCGATCGCAACTCCGTCATCAACGGTGGGGCGCTGGCCATTACCTCCGCCAAATTCCTCTTCCACGGCGTCGCCGCGCATGCGGCCTTCGCGCCGGAGCGCGGCCGTTCCGCCCTCGATGCGGTCATGCTGATGGGCACCGGAGTGGAATTCATGCGCGAACATGTCCCCAGCAATACGCGCATTCACTATACCGTCAGCAACGGCGGCGCGGCCCCCAATATCGTTCCGGATACCGCCGAACTTTTCCTGTTCGCGCGCAGCCCGTCGCTCGATACGCTCGATGGCATCTGGGGCCGCATCCTGAAGATCGGGCAGGGAGCCGCGCTGATGACGGAGACCACGCTCGAAGTCAAGATCCTCGGCAGCGACAATAACATCGTGGCCAACGATGCGCTGGCGAAGGTGGCGCAGAAAAATCTGGAGGAGGTGGGCGGCTTCCGCTACACGGCCGAAGAAGATCATTTCGCCGGCGAATTGCAGAAGAGTCTGCCGCCGGGCGGCGCGCGCGACACCGGCTCCACAGCTTCCATCCAGCCGCTGCGCCCGTTCGATCCCAATGAACCGGCCGCTTCCACCGATGTGGGAGACGTCAGTTGGAACGTTCCCACCATCGGCTTCACCGCGGCTACGTTCGTACCTGGAGTCGTGCCGCACACCTGGCAGGCCGCCGCCTGCGCCGGCATGAGCATCGGCCAAAAAGGCATGCTGGTCGCCGCCAAAGCACTGGCCGTCACCGGCGCGGATCTATTTGCGAATCCGCAACTGATCCAGGAAGCCAGGCAGGACTTCACCCGCCAGCTCGCCGGCAAGACTTACAAATCCGAGATTCCCGCGGGCCAGAAGCCGCCGCTCGACTACCGCTTTTGACCAGTGGGGCAGGCGTCCACGCCTGCAGCGGGTCTCCAGACCCGCTTTTCAATTCCCTCGCAACGCAATCATCGGATCGATCCGTGACGCCCGCCGCGCCGGGATGTACCCCGCAATCAAAGCCACCAGGCCCAGCAGCACCACCGTCCCCGCGAAAGCCGCGGGATCGTTAGGCCCGGTGTTGAATAGCAGCGCTGCGATCCACCGGCCGGCCGCCACCGCGGTGATGCTTCCCACGGCGATGCCGGCCAGCACCAGTCGCATGGTGCGCGCGACAACGTCCAGTTGCACGCGCTCCGTCGTGGCGCCCAACGCCATGCGAATGCCGATTTCCTGCGTCTGCCGCGTCACCGCGTATGAGATCACGCCATAAATGCCCAGCGAAGCCAGCAGCAGACCCAGTCCCGCGAAAATGGCCACCAGCATGACGAAAAACCGCCGCGGCGAAACCGCATGATCCACGATGCTTTGGATCGGACGGAACTCGGCCGCCGGCTGCTCGGGATTGTACGCCCGCAGCGTTCGCATCAGGCTCGCTCCGAGCGTCTCGGGCGGCAACTGCGAGCGCACCACGAGTTCCGCCCCTTCTGGATCGGCTTGCGTCTCCGGCAGAAACATTTCCAGGCCCGATCGTTCCTCCAGGCTGCTTTCCCGCACATCGGAAATCACTCCGATGACGCGCGTATCCTTGCCATTTACCAACGCGGTACGGCCGACCGGGTCCTGCCCCGGCCAGTGGTAGCTCGCCGCCGCCTGATTGATAATCACGACCCGCTCGCTTTTCGGCGCATCCTCCCAGTTGAAGTCGCGCCCCGCGCGCATCCGCATGCCCATAGCGCCGAGGTATCCGGGCGTTACGATATAGACGAAAGCCGCGCCAAACTCCTCTTTGCTGTAAACTCTACCCTTTGCTTGCAAGCCCCAGTTTCGGTTGCGGTCGAGGGGCAGCATATCCGCCACTCCAGCGGATTGAACTCCCGGCATGGCCGAAACACGGCGCAGAATCTCCTGCAGGATCGGGCCGCGCTTCTCGGCCTTGCCCTCATCGTTGTAATCGATTTTGATCGCCGCTGCCTGGCTCGGCTGAAATCCCAAATTCACATCCAACAGGCGCAGAAAACTGCGCAACAGCAACCCCGCGCCCACCAGCAGCACACAAGCCAGGGCTACTTCGGAAACCACCAAAGTGGCTAGTAGGCGGTTGTGCGTCAGGCCGGCGCTCATCCCATGGCCGCTATCCTTGAGGACGCCCTGCAGATTGCCGCTGGAGATTCTTATGCTCGGCGCGAGCCCAAACAGAACCGCCGCGGCAAGGGCGATCAGCAGCGTCCAACCCAGCGCGGCGCCGTCTATCCGTACCGTGCTCAACAGCGGAAGCGCAATCGATCCCTGGTGTGCCAGGTAGAACGTCGCGCCGAACGCGATGCCCAGCCCCAGAACCCCGCCGCCGGCCGCCAGCACCAGGCTTTCGGTCAGCAATTGCCGCACGATGCGGCCCCGTCCCGCGCCCAGCGCGCTCCGCATGGCAAACTCTTTGCCCCGTGCCGCCGTGCGCGCCAGCAGCAGGTTCGAGAGGTTCACGCACACGATTAGCAGGATCAGCCCCACCGCGCACCACAGCACCACCAGCGAACGGTGCAGCTTTCCGCTCACGTGGACCTTCAGTTCCGTCATGGCCGTGGCATAGTCGTCATACCAATCCTTGTGCGCCGCGCGCAGTTGCGGCATCAGGATATCTACCTCTGCCTGCGCCTGTGCTACCGTGACTCCCGGCTTCAGCCGCCCGATCAACGCCAGCGTGTTACCGGCATTGCGCAGCACGTCCATCACTGCCGGCACGTAAATGTCGATCTTCAAGCCCGGCGCCAAAACCGAACCGAAATCAAACGACGCCGGTAGCACTCCCACAACCGTTACCGGCTGATCGTTAAGCAGGATAGCCTGTCCGACGATGGCCGGATCGGCGCCAAACTGCCGCTGCCAGAAGAAATACCCCAACAATACCGCGGCCCGGCCGCCCTTCCGGCACTCTTCGGGAGTGAACAACCGACCCACGAAAGGCTTGATGCCCAACATGCCGAAGAAATTGCCGGCCACTGGTACGGCGGCAATCTGCTGTGGCTCGCCGCGGCCCGTCAGCTTATAGTCCGAATCGCCCAGGAACGGGTCGTAGGATGTCACGTCTCGAAACGAACGGTTGTGGCGCAAGAACTCCTCGTATGCAGACACCGTGTAAGTCACGTCGGAAAGACCGCCCACGCCGCGGTTGCTCGACATCCACACGAGTTGCTGCGGATCGCGGAACGGCAGCGGCCGCAGCAGAATGGTGTTCACCACGCTGAAGACCGCTATATTGGCCCCGATGCCCAACGCCAGGATCAACACGGCGGCCGCCGCGAAGCTACGGTCGCGGCGTAGCGTGCGAAACGCGTAGCGCAGATCCTGCATCAGGACGTCCAGCGCCGGCAGGCCGCGCGCATCCCGATGCTCCTCTTGCGACTGGGACATGCCGCCGAAGCGCACCAGCGCCTGGCGGCGCGCTTCCTCCTGCGACAAGCCGCGCCGCAGATTTTCTTCGATGGCGAATGCCAGGTGCGCGGCCATTTCCGCCTCCAGATCCCGATCCAAAGGCGTTTTCCGGAAGAAAGAGCGTAGACGCGCCAGCGATTCCCTCATCGCTCACCGCCCTCGTTCTGCATCGCCAGCACCCGGCCCATCACCCCGGACAGCCGCTCCCAGTAGGCGGCGTCCTCCGCCAGTTGCTTGCGCCCGCGTTTCGTAATCGAATAGAACTTGGCCTTCCGGTTGTTGTCCGAGGTGCCCCATTCGGCCGAGATCCACCCGCGCTGCTGCAGCCGTATCAGCGAGGCGTAGATGGTGCCCTGGTTCAACAGCACGGCCTCCCCGCTGGCCTGTTCGATGCGGCGCGCAATGCCATAGCCATGCAGCGATCCCATGGCGGCCAGCGTCTGCAGCACCATCAGGTCCAGCGTGCCTTGCAATAAATCGAGTTTCTTCTCCGGCAAATGGGCCTCCTGTGTTATCCCCACAGTAGCAGCGCCGGGCTTCATGTGTCAAGACCACAGGAGCAGCCCGCAGGAGAAGGCTATCGCGGCTTCCGCGCCACGAAAGCCGCATGCGCCGGCTGGAATCGGAACCGGCCGTACCCGCCCAGTAACCGTGCCTTGAAACCCGCCGCGCCCAATTCCGCCAGCAGTTCTTCCCCGGAGTACAAATGCAATCGGTGCGTCTCTTCGCTGCGCCGGTACAGCTTTCCCATCCGCCGGAAGCTCACGATCTGCCGCGTCAGCGTCTTCCGCCTGCGGTCCTCTGCCACCTCCAGCAGGATCGCCCAATCGGGTCCTTCCAGAAACTTCCTCGCGGGCGCGCCACCGGCCACTCCCGGCTCGACGATATCGAAAATGAACACGCCCCCAGGGCGCAGGGCGCTGCACACGCGGCGAAAGAATCGCCCCAGCCCTTGCTTGCCGCTGGACCGGTCAAAAGCATAGTTGACGCACTCGCCCATCGAGGTCACGGCGTCGCAGGGTGGCAATTCGGTGCTTAGGAAGGACCCCACCCGGAACTCCGCGGCCGGCGCCAGCGCGCGCGCCCTGCGGATCATGTGCGCGGATATGTCGATGCCCAGCACCCCATAACCGCGATCGGTCAACTCCCGGGCCCACACGCCGCTGCCGCATCCGGCGTCCACGACTAACCCGCTGCGAATGCCGTTTTGCCACAGCAATCGCAGCATCCCCGGAGCGGCTTTGCGCACAAAACCGGTGAATCCGGTGTCGTGAATGTAAGCCAGGTCGCGATCGTATGCCGGCATGCGCTACTTGCGGGAGAATTCCTGGTCGATCTTGGCCGCCAGAATGAAATCGCTCTCCGTCAAACCGTCGATCTTGTGCGTGTAGGTCTTCACGTCTACCCGTCCCCAGGTCAACATCATGTCGGGATGGTGCCCCTCCGCCTCCGCCACTACGCCCGCGCGATTCACGAATGCCAGGGCGGTCTTGAAATCCGGAAAAACGAAGGTTTTGGTCAAGTGATGCTCGCCGACTACCTTCCATCCCGGCAATTGCGCCCATAAACTCTCGAGTTCCGCGCCGCGCAGCGCCGGCACGTCTCCCTTGCAGGGAACACAATGTTTTTGGATCAGAGTGCCTTCAGATTCCACCATTTTTTCTCCTTCTCTACCACGATGGGATACGTACTCAGGGGCTTCACCCGTCCGCGCAAGCCCGGCAAATCCTCTGGCTAAGCATTCCTGGGGAAGTGGTCCTGTCCGATTCTTCCATGATACTGAAAAGGATCGGCCAAATCGAAAACCGGGGAGGGCGGGCAATACTGCCCCGGGGTCCCCTCAAGGAGTTTGGACATTTCTCGTGATGACTCGCCGCAGCCCGTGGCGTACGCTTCAGCGCGCTTTAGCGTGCGCCACGGGCATGCGTTCTTCAATCATTATCATTGGGCCGATCGTCCCGAAACTAGATCAGTGGGCCGAGCGGGCCGAAACTAACTGGATCGCTTGGCCGAGCGCTTGGTTGTATCGCTGCGCTTGATCTGGGCGCGGCGGCGGCCCGCCGCGAGGTTTTTGGCCGCCTTATCCTTGGCCGCCTGGCTGACGACGATTTTGTTCACTACGGCAATGGCGCCGCAGGTCTTGGCCAACCGGGTGGCCGTCCCTTTATGTTGCAGGACGTCGGTCTTTCCTTCGAGCGTGGCCACCCCGCCCTGCACGTGAACGTCAAAATGGTGCGTTGAAATCTTGGAGGCGGCGAAGCGCGCCCGGATGTCCTTCTCCAGTTGGGCATCCGGTATAAGCGGCTGCCGCACCGCGGGCCGCGAAGGGGGCCGGGTAAGAGGACGTGCCACTTTGGTGGCCGTGGCGGCGTATCCCAGGCCCAGAGCGAGGCAAAACCATACGACAATGCCACGGCGGGTGTTACGCATTACAGGATCTCCTTAACTGAAAAGGTGGCCGCGTGGGCGGTTTGCTCTCAGGAAAACGTGCTTCGCGGTATAACAAACCTGATGCCTGTATATGGAGGAATGGAGTGCGGCGGCACCAAGTTCGTGTGTGCCACCGGTGACGAAAACGGCAAATTGCTCGCGCGGACCGAGTTTCCGGCGACCACGCCCGCGGAGACGATCGGCCGCGCCCTGCAGTTTTTCCAGGCGCAGCGGCAGAAGCTCGAATCCATAGGGATCGGATCGTTCGGCCCGGTGGATCTGAATCCGGTGTCTCCTAAGTTCGGCTATATCACAACCACCCCGAAGAGCGGCTGGCGCGATACCGACCTGGCAGGCGAAGTGCGACGGGCGACCGGCCTGCGGGTGGCCTTCGATACCGACGTAAACGCGGCCGCTCTCGGCGAAGCCCGCTGGGGCGCCGCGCAAGGCCTGGATACGTTCCTGTACCTGACGATCGGCACCGGCCTGGGGGGCGGCGGCATGGCCAACGGGCGCCTGCTGCACGGCCTGGTCCACCCGGAGATGGGACACATCCGGGTACCACACGACCTGCAGGCCGATCCCTTCGCCGGCGGCTGCCCATTTCATGGCGATTGTCTGGAAGGTCTGGTGTGCGGGCCCGCGATGGCGGCGCGCTGGGGTCAAGCCGCCGAGACGCTTCCGCCCGAGCATGCGGCGTGGGACCTGGAGGCGCGCTACATCGCCCTAGGGCTGGCTACGTGGATCTGTACTCTCTCGCCGCAACGGATCATTCTGGGCGGCGGCGTGATGCGGCAATCGCACCTGTTTCCCCGCATTCGCGCGCAGGTGCTGACGCTGTTGAACGGCTATATTCAGGCGGCGGAGATCCTGGAACGGATCGACGAATACATCGTGCCACCCGCGCTGGGGAGCGATGCAGGCGTGCTAGGCGCCATCGCGCTGGCCATGGCATGAGGTAGCCATTATTCAAAGATGGAGGCGTTGTTCAGCGACGGGAAAGAGTTACAGCCATGGTGGCGCGGCCGATCCTGGCGATTCTGGCTGACGGTTTTGTCGCCGCTGCTGGTGATGGGGGCATGCGGGCTGTTTTCGCTGCACGCGCGCAGAGTGGCTGCGGAGGCCGAGCGGGAAGCCGCGGTTTTTCACCAACGCCTCGCGGGTGGACAATTCGACATCATCTACCAGACCGCCGCGCGGGCTTTCCGCGCCAGCCTCAACCAGGCCGATGCGGATAAATTCTTCTCTGCGATACGCGACAAGATGGGTGTATGCAAGATACCGGCAGAGGCTTTGACGTACTTCACGAACGCCAGCACGTCCGGCACGCGCGTGCAGCTTCATTACCGGTTGCAGTGTGCGAACGGGGCGCTGGATGAGACCATGCTTTATGCGTTTGACGGCGGCGCGCCCCAATTGGCCGGTTACAACGCGACCAGCCCGGCGCTGCTGATCAGGTAGGTATGCGGCGTTTCTTCTGCCTGGCGGCGGTGGCATCCATACTGGCCGGGTGCTCCACCCACAAAGCGCCCGTGGTCGCGGCCGCGATCCAGCCGATTGGCCCCAGCTACATCGACCTGCAGCCCGGATGGCGGCTGCGCGTGGTGACGCCCCTGCTGAAGTCCGGCGGCTATCGTCTGAAACTGGGTGCGCAAGCGGCCGATGGCAACACGGTAGCGCTTTCGGTAGGTAACGATTTTCTGGGCTACGAGGTGGCGTACTACGCGGTGAAAGCCCGGACCGGTGTGGCGTTCGTCTCGGCCGAGACGAACCGGGATGGCCAGACCACCCGGCAGCCCGAGCCGGTAGCGCACTTATTTCAGTTGCCGCGCGGCGTGAGACACGTGCGCCTGATTTATCTGGTGAGGGCGAGCCAGGCGGATCACGATATGGCGATCGCGGCGGCCAAAGACATGCGCGATCTGGAGGCGCTGACGCGGCGCGTGGAGATGGACCCGGCGGGCGCCTGTCGCGAAGGGCAGGGCGCGTTCTGTGCCTGGATTCCAGCGGGAATCGCGGTCGTACCGCAGATGAAGAAGCCGGTGGAAGGCGGGGTGGAGTGGGTTCCGGCGCGGTGAGCCTACGATATCACCGTAATTCGGCCCACCGCATAATTGACCAGTTCGCCGTCTGGGGACGCCTTGGCCTGGATCTGTGCCAGATAGGTGCCCGGCGCGACCGGTGATCCGGAGTCACTCAGCCCGTTCCAGGTTACGGTTTCTCCAGACGCGGAGATCCGCTCAAAGCCGTGCAGTGTGCGCACCGGAACCACGGCGGGCGTCTGATCGTTATCCTGTACGATGGCCGCGCTGGTGTAACAGGCCGTCTTGATCTGGTAAGCGATGGCGGTGGATTGGCCCGCCGAGATGGAGATCACGCCGGGCGAGGCGATCGGCCGAATTAAAATCGGTGGCGTAGCGGCGGGCGTGAAGGGGTATGGCGTGTACGTATCGCCGAGCACCGTGACATCGCTGGTGTTCGCCGGACCCAAGCCCGCTTGGGCGGCATAATTCAGATAAGTCACCGCGTTTTGTGAAAACTCCATCACGTTGAGTCCCACGCGATCGACAGCTACGCGATTCAGCCCGGCCAATACCACATCGGTCGCGACGGGCGTTCCGTGCAGGGGGCCCTGTCCTTGCATGCCCCAAACCCCGTCGATCACCGCGAAGTCGATCGGCCGCACCCGATTGAGATCGATGATCGATTCATCGATGCCGCGCAGATGCAGGTCGTGCCGCGGATACTGGGCGTTGACGGGCGGCGCGTAGGCTGTCTCGGAAGCCAGGCCCACGAGGTTTTTCATGGACAGCGTGACCACCGCGTCGCCGTGCGTCTTCATTTTGCCCGCGCTGATAAAGAATGTGTCCGGCTGCAGGACGAGCGACGGCACCCACATCGACTGGTAAGCCAAGCCGCCGCCGGGCACCGTAGTCAAGACGTAAGTGCCTGTCCGCAAATCGACCAGTTGCACTTGCGGATAACTCGCGAAGACGGCGGTATAGCCGCAAGGACCGAAATACGAGGCTTGCCCGGGAGGCGCGGCTTCGACGATGAGAATCCGCGTGGCACCTGCGGCGAGGCAGAGATCCACGATAGCTTGGACTACGTGCGGGTCGGTCGTGGCGCCGGAACTGGCCGGCTTAGGTGACACCAGGTTGGGCTTGATCACCACAGTTTGCCCTGCCAGGTTGGGTGGAAGCTGTCCACAAGCAGACAGGGCGACGGAGGCCGCCGTGTACGGATCGCTGGAATAGCCGGCGCCTACATAGTAGGGCGTGCCAGACGCATTAGCTGCGCGCAGAAAGGCGGAATTCGCAGCCAGCAGCCCGATGAACGATCGCCGGTCGAGCACAGGCATCTGTCCTCCCCCCGCCAATCATAGCTGGCTCGGGCAGGCCAGACAAGCGCGGATGGTGGGGCGGGGCACGCCTGAAAGGGCGCGGCGATTCGCGGCATCATAAAGGTAGGACGTTCCCATGACACACTACCTTTCCCTCACGGTCCCGCTGTTGCTGGCGGGCACGCTGCTGGCCTCTGGCGAGGTCTCTCCCGGCATGCACCGGTTCGCCGCCGGCGCCTACAGCCAACTCTCGCAACAAAAGGGCAACCTGATCCTCTCGCCGCTTAGCATCTCAACGGCGCTTACCATGCTGCTCAATGGCGCGCGCGGGCAGACGGCGGCGGGCATTGCCGCTGCGCTCGGCCAACCGCATCCGGACGCCGCTTACTATGCGGCGGTGGCATCCTTGGCGGCGGAACTCACGAAACAGGCGAACCTCGACGGCAATCAACTGGCGATTGCCAATGGGCTGTGGGTGCAGCAGGGCTTCCCACTCGAATCCGGATTCGAGCACACCATCCGGACGCTTTTCGAAGCGCCGCTCACGCCTCTCGATTTTCGAAACAGTCCTGAGGCCGCCCGCCAGACGATCAATGCCTGGACTGCGCAGCACACGCACGACCGCATCCAGGATTTGCTCACGCGCGGCTCCATCGAACCGGCTACGCGCCTGGTGCTGACCAGCGCCATCTACTTCTATGGCAAATGGCGCGCGCCCTTCGCTCCCGCGAACACGCGCACGGAACCGTTTCAACTCGACGGAGGCGGCACCGTAGACGCGAAATTCATGCACCAGACAGCCACCTTTCTGTATGGCGAAACGCCATCGGCCCGTATTCTGGAAATGAAATACGCCGGCACTCCGGTGGCTTTCGACATCCTGCTGCCGAAGGCTACCGGCGGGCTGGCCGAGGTGGAGCAGTCCATCAAGCCCGATACACTCGCGACGTGGTTTGGCGCGCTGACAAGCTGCAAAGTCAACGCGGCCATCCCCAAATTCCGCGCCGAATCTTCGTTCTCGCTGCGCGATATGCTATCGCGCCTGGGCATGGCGGACGCTTTCACCCGAGACGCCGATTTCTCGGGCATCGACGGGCGCCGCGACCTCTCGGTGGGTGACGTCGTGCACAAGGCGTTCGTGGAAGTATCGGAAGAAGGGACGGAAGCGGCGGCGGCCACCGGTATCACGATGCACGCCCTGGCGATGCGGCGGACCGAGGAGCCCGTGGTCTTTCGCGCGGACCACCCGTTCGTATTCTTTATCCGCGACACCACCAGCGGCACGATCCTGTTCGAAGGCCGGCTCACGCAGCCAAAGTCATAGATAGTTACAGCCTCTTCAGGATTTCCTTGGCTTCTTTCAAGTTCGCGAATTGCTTTTCCGCCTGGTGGAAGTCGCGGGTGTGCACCCGGCGGCGCACGCCGTTGTGCTCCACGGGATAGCGCAAGTGCAGCATTTCGTGGAACATCACGTACTCCAGGGCGATTCCGGGGACGGTGGGACGATCGAAGATCCGGCTGATGATGATGGCATTGTGCGAGGGATCGAAATGGCCCAAGCGGTTGCGCGAGACACCCCGACTCCAGCCCAACTGGGGGCGGGCGAGCATATTCTGGAAGTGTTCCGCATTGAGCGCCTCGAAGACCGCCTCCAAGTTATAATGGCTTCCTTGTGGGCCGGAGACGAATTTGCGGCCGCGGATCTGGCGGACCAGATGCATTTGGCGCCGCACATCGCGGCGATTCAGGTAAAGCCGGTAGCGGTGTGAGTAGATGCGCGCGGCGGGGCGGCGAAAGAGCTTGCCCAATAGAATATAGGCGAGGGCTTCGGCGACGGGCGCTGGAGCGCCCTCCAGCAGGTCCGAAATTCGCACATGAATGGAGCCGGACTCCATACGAATGAAACTGTCGGCGTTGGCGAAGCGGCAGAACTCCACGGCGATGTTGGGTAGTGGAGTACGAGGTTTAAATTCCCGGAAGACGCGGGCATAGATTTCTTCCGGGCTTTCGAAAAGCAAGGCGCTCTGAAATCCGGTGACGGCGAGGCCCGAGCCGCAGTCTTGCATTTCTCAACAATTTAGCACATCAGGGTCGCGGGGACCTTGGAGGAAACTTGTCGAAAGTGAAAATCAGCGCGCTGGGCTGCTATGTGCCGCCGGGTGTGCTCACCAACAAAGACCTGGAGCGGATGGTCGATACGAATAGCGAATGGATCGTGGAACGTACGGGCATTTGCGAGCGTCACATCGCCGCTCCGGACATGGCGACATCGGACATGGGGACCGAGGCGGCGCGCGTGGCGCTCGCGGCCCGGGGTATCATGGCGGACGAACTGGACGCGATCCTGGTTTGCACCGTCACGCCCGACATGTTGTTTCCGTCGACGGCCTGCCTGATCCAGGATCGCTTGGGTGCGCACCATGCGTGGGGGTTCGACCTGATCGCGGCCTGTTCCAGTTTTCTTTATGGCCTCACGACCGGAGCGGCCCTGGTGTCGGCCGGCACGCACCGGAAGGTTCTGGTGGTAGGTGCCGATACCATGAGCCGGATCATCGACTACACCGACCGGGCGACCTGCATTCTGTTTGGCGACGGCGCGGGGGCCATGCTGCTGGAGCCGACGGACGAATCCGACGACGGCGCGGGATTCATCGATTTCATTGGCGAGATAGATGGCTCGGGCGGCGAATTCCTGAAGATGCCGGCGGGTGGGAGCCGCCTCCCGGCTTCTGCGGAAACTATCGAGAAGCGGCAGCATTACGTCCACCAACAGGGACAGCAGGTCTTTAAGTACGCAGTAAAGAAGATGTACGAGGTATGTGCGGATCTGTTGGAGCGCAATGGGATGAAGCCATCCGATGTGAAGATCCTCATCCCGCACCAGGCGAACCGGCGGATTATCACGGGCGCGGCGGAACGCATGGGCTTGCGGCCGGAACAGGTGATCATCAATATCGACCGGTATGGCAATACGACGTCGGCTACGCTGCCGCTGGCCACCCGGGACGTGATCGAGCAAGGCCGGCTGAAAAAAGGCGATCTGGTGATCTTCGCCGCCGTCGGAGCCGGGTACACCGCAGGCGCCAGCCTGTGGCGATGGGCTTACTGAGATGGCGAATCGCAGGGCCCTCCGGGGGCGCGAAAGGCGATAGCTAGCGCCGGAACCGCCGGATCAACAGGGTATAGCGCTCGGACCGGTAGAAGCCGATCACGTAGAGGCTGGCTTTGCCCTGGGTCGAGTAGATGACCTGGCGAATGCGCAGGACGGGCGCGCCGGCATGAATCCCCAGCAACTTCGCGACATTGGCTCCGGCGGCGGTAGCGTCCACTTCTTCGTCGGCGTAAGCCAGCTCGATGCCGTACTCCCGTTCCAGCGTGGCGAAGAGCGAACGGCGATCGAGCGGCAGGGCGGCCAGACCCGGGAACTCGTCCGCCGAAAGGTAGCAACTCTCCAGGGCGAAGGCTTGTTCTCCGGATTGCCGCAAACGTTCCACCTTAACCAGGCGGCTGTTGGCTGGGAGGGCCAGCCGGGCGGCGGCTTCGGGCTCGCCCTCGACCACAGCGGCGCAAAGAATTCGCGACCGCGCCGGCAATCCGCGGCTGGCCATTTGCTCGGTGAAGCTGGCCAGCCGGTTGAAGTGGATTTTGGGCAGCGCGACGAAAGTTCCAGCGCCCCGGCGCCGGTCAACCAGGCCTTCCCGCTCCATCTCCGCCAGAGCGTGCCGCGCGGTCATCAGGCTCACATCGTGCATCCGCGCCAGTTCTCTCTCCGAGGGTACGGCATCGCCGGGCTGTAGTTCGCCGGCTTCGATGCGGCTTTGCAACGCACTTTGAATGCGTTTGTAAGCTGGCTTGGCGGCGAGTGTGTGCTGGGCCATCGAGAACTCCGTCCCCCCGCGGCGGCAAACCCTGCCGCCGGTCTGCTTGCGGGCGGAACACAGTGCTATAGAGCTTTCGTTATTCTAACCGAACCACGCAACGAAATTCCAAAAAATGTAGAATTTTTTTGCTTGACGAGACCCGCCAAGCGGATTTATACTTGCCCCATAGTAGATTGCTGCTATATAGCTTTTGCGGTTAGGGGTTTTGCGGGCTCTTTGTGCGAGATCGCACGATGATCCGTTAATTTTGAGGCCGGGGAGGTTCGTACCTCTCCCCAACAAACCGGGCAATTGGGAGGAATTCATGGAACTACGAAAACTGTTGCTTAGCTGCAGGCTGTGGACCTGCGTCCTCTTGGTATGTGCTTTAGCTTGTTGCGCCTGGGGGCAGCAGGTAGCGGCCACCATTACAGGGCGCGTCACGGATCCATCGGGAGCCGCCGTCTCCGGCGCAAAAGTCACGGCGACCTCTGTCGAGCGCGGCGTGGCATACCCCACCACATCCAACACGGATGGCTATTTCAACCTTCCGAACCTGCCCATCGGCGCATACAACGTCAGGGTTGAGAACCCCGGTTTCCAAACTGCCACGCAATCCAACGTCACGCTGGAAATGAACCAGATCGCCAAGATGGACTTCCAACTGGCGGTCGGCAATGTTCAGACTACGGTGGAAGTGACTGGGGCCGCTCCCTTACTCCAAACCGAGGAGACATTGCTGGGCCAGGTGATCGACTCGCGCACGGATGCCACGCTGCCCTTGGCCACCCGTAATTACGTGCAGTTGACCCTCCTGGCGCCCGGCACCGTGCACCCCGATCCTTCCACGTTTCAGAGCGGACTCACCACTTCCAGCAGCGGCCGCCCTTATGTGAACGGCAACCGCGAGCAGGCCAACAATTTTATGTTGGACGGCATGGATAACAACCAGGTATCCGACAACCTGGTGGGATATGCGCCCAGTGTGGACGCCATCCAGGAATTCGACCTGATTACACAGAACGCGCCCGCCGAGTTTGGAAACTTCATGGGCGGCATCGTCAGCACGTCCATTAAGTCCGGCACCAATGCGTTTCACGGCGACGTTTTCGAGTTCTTCCGTAACAATGCGTTGAATTCCAATCTTTGGGAGAACAACTTCGAAGGCGCCGCCAAGGCGAAATTGCGCTGGAACGAATTTGGCGGCACGCTGGGCGGACCCATTAAGAAGGACAAGCTGTTCTTCTTCGTCGATTACCAGGGCCAGCGCTTCGATACGCCCACCAGCATCGGCGCGACCAGCGTGCTGACGGCGGCCGAACGCGGGGGGAACTTCTCGGCCCTGTTGACCGCCGCGAATCCGATCCAGCTTTACAATCCATTTTCGGTGTCCGGCGGACAGCGGACGCCCTTTCCGAATAACGTCATTCCAAGCAACCTGCTGGATCCCGTGGCGCAGAAGATCCTCAGCGACACCAGCATCTACCCCTTGCCCACCGGCCCGGGCCTGGTCAACAACTACCTGTTTGCGACACACACCGACGTTAACGGCGACCAGGGCGATGCGCGCGTCGATTGGAGTGTGACCGACAAGGATCGCATTTTCGGCCGTTATTCGCAGAGCAACATCACAAATCCCTCCACCAACAACGTGCCGATTTTCTATAACTCCTTCGCCAACTATCCGGTTCATACCGGTGTGGTGGATTGGGTGCGCACGGTGTCGCCTTCCATCGTCAACGATGCGCGGGCAGGTGTGAATTACGTCTTCATCAATAACGGCGCGGCCGGTAACGGCACCGGAGATTTGAACACTGCCGTCGGTCTGCCTGGCATCCCTTCGACCATTCTCCCGTCCATGGGATTCTCGAACGGGTACGCCAGCAGCATCGGCAACTCGGATGTTTATCAGCTCTTCGCGGATACCGTGATTCAACTCGAAGACACCATGTCGATCACGCATGGCTCGCATGTTTTCCATCTGGGCTTCGAATACTGGCGTGACCGCATCGATACCTTCTATTCCGGCAACAACGGCGAAGCCGGATCGTTTACCTTCGATGGCCGTTATACCACCCCGGCTCCCGGCGATACAGGGGGCACGCAGGTAGGTGGGCTGGCCACGGGAGCCGGTGAAGCCGACTTCCTGTTGGGACTGGCTTCCCAGATCGGTGAAGGCGTGAACGGCGGGACCTGGGGCCAGCGCGCCAACATCTTCGCCACTTTCTTCCAGGACGACTGGCATATTAAGCCAAACCTGACGCTGAACCTCGGCTTGCGGTGGGAACTGCACACCCCCTGGTGCGAGGTGGATAACCGGCAGGATAACTTCGGGTTGTTCTCGGGCACCGTAGAGTATGCCGGCCAGGACGGAAACAACTGCGCGCTGTACAACCAATATAATGGCATCACCAATTTCCAGCCGCGCCTGGGGATTGCATGGAATCCCATGAAGCACACCGTGGTGCGCACCGCGTATACGCTATCTAATTACCTGGAGGGCACCGGCACGAACCTGCGCTTGCCGATTAATCCTCCCTATGCGCATGAGACAGACGCTAACTATACTTTGTCGCAGTACGCGTCGGCGTCCGTGCCACCCTCTACACTGAGCCAGGGCTTCCTGCCATTGGAAGCCAACCCTGCCAATCCGTTCGCGGGGGCGGGCTTGCGCGTTTGGGATCCGAACATCCGGCCGGCGGTTTCCAATCAATGGAATTTCACCATCCAGCAGCAACTCAGCAATTCGACGACGTTGCAGGTCGGCTATGTCGGTCAAAAAACCACGCACCTGATGGTGCCGATGCCCTATCTCCAGGGACAGCTCATATCTCCTGGCGACGTGGCGCCCAGCCCTTACTTATCCGGTAATCCGACGCTGGTCAACGAGATCACGCAGATCTCCGGCACGGCTTCGAACGGCAATCAGAGTTACAACGCCCTGCAGGCGGTCCTGCAGAAACGCTTGAGTGAAGGTCTCGAGTATCAGGTCGCGTATACCTACTCCAAGTGCATGACGGATTCGAGCGGCTACTACGGCTCCTGGGGCGGCGCGGCGTATCCCACCTCGCCTTACTTCCAGAACCTGTACGATCAGCGCGCGGAGTGGGGCCCTTGCTACTACGATTCCACGCACGTCCTGACCAGCTATGTCACTTATGACCTGCCCCTTGGCAAGGATCGTAAGTTCGGCAAAGATATGAACCCGGTACTGAACGCCATCGTCGGCGACTGGCAGGTGAATACGATCCTCTCGCTGCACGGGGGTTTTCCGCTGACCATCTCGGCGTCTGACGACACGGGCACAGGATCTCGCGGGGCGCGCGCCAACTGCCTGGCACCCGTGCAGATCTACGGCGAGCAGAACGCACCGGCATCCGTGGGCGGCGGCTATCAATGGTTTAATGCCTCCGATTTCGGACCTGAGACCGGAGGCACGTTTGGCACCTGCGGCGTAGGCACGGTGCGCGGTCCCGGGTTGCGTACCCTGGATGCCAGCGCGGCCAAGTTCTTCAACTTCTCAGAACGGTTCAAATTGGAGTTCAGAGGTGAAGCGATCAACCTCTTTAATACGCCCATTCTGAATTCGCCCAATACCGGGGTCTCGCCTACGCTGGGGCTTCTGCAGGGGGCTGGAGGCGCCTACGGATATTTCGGCAGGCAAATCCAGTTTGCTTTGAAGTTCCATTATTAGCGGGAAGTTCCATGTCTGCGCGGGTCCCGCGGGGCCCGCACCCAAAGGCTTCGGTCTGTACATCCACAGGCTGAAGCCTTTGCCGTTTTTGCGGCATGCGCTACCATTGAAATTGAGTTCGACGATGCACAGCCTGACCTTGTCCCGAGCATGGATCGCCGCGATGTCGTTCGCCGCGATGGCTTTCTGCGCGGACGCCCCTCGGAAATTGCCCGCTCCCGATGCCTCCGCGACCGCCCATCGCGGGACGCAGCTTGCGGAGAGCGGCCACTGCGACCAGGCTCTGCCGCTGCTGGCGAAATCGATCGGCCATCTGACCGCCGGCGACCTCGAGAAGACCGCGGGGTTCGATGGGATCAAATGCGCCATGAGTACGAACCAAATGGATGGCGCCACGGATTTCGTCCGTATCCTGCAGCGCGACTTTCCCAAAGATCCGCAAGTGCTGTACGTCGCCACCCACGTCTACTCGGATCTTTCCATTCGCGCCTCGCAGACCCTGCTGTATACGGCTCCGGGATCTTACCAGGTGCACCAATTGAATGCCGAAGCCCTGGAAGCGCAGGGCAAATGGGACGATGCCGCCACGGAATATCTGCAGGTGTTGAAACAGAATCCGCAACTCAAAGGCATGCACTATCGCCTGGGGCGGATCATTCTTTCGAAGCCGCCCACGGCCACGTCCAGCGAGGAAGCTCGCCGGGAGTTTCAGGCCGAGTTGGCAATCGATCCCACTAACGCCGGCGCGGAGTACGTGCTGGGCGAACTGGCGCGGCAAGCCCGAAACCTTCCCGAAGCGATCGGACATTTCGAGCGCGCCACGCAGCTCGACCGCACGTTTGCGGACGCATTTATCGGCCTGGGCCGCACTCTGGTCGCGGACGGGAAGGTGGCCGACGCGCTCGCGCCGCTCGAGATAGCCGTAAAACTGGAGCCCAAAAATGCGGCGGCGCACTACCACCTGGGCGTAGTCTACCAGCGCACCGGACGCAAAGAAGATGCCGCCAGGGAATTCGCCCTCCGCAAAGAGATCTCCGACCAGAACCGCCAGTTGGCGGACCAGGTGCACTCCGGGATCGTAGGCCCGCAAGAGCCGGAACCCTAGATGGTAGGGCGGGCAATCCTGGCTGCGGCCGCGTTGCCGGCGGCCTTCACCTGCCTCTATGCCGCGGCTCCCGTGCAGTTCACGGACATCGCCAAGGCAGCGCATATCGGGTTCGTGCATTACAAAGGCAGCAAGGGTGTATCCACGATTCTGGAAGAAGCCGGCCCGGGCGTTTGCGTGGCGGACTACGACGGCGACGGGTGGCAGGATATCTACTTCGTGAACGGCCGCGACCTATACGGCCGTGGTATCGCGTCGCGCAACGCCCTGTACCATAACAATGGCGACGGCACTTTCACGGACGTCACGGAGAAGGCGGGCGTGCCCGGCAATGCCTACGGCCTCGGATGCGTATGGGGCGACTACAATAACGACGGCTTTCCGGATCTCTACGTCACGCAGTACGGCAAGAATATCCTGTACCACAACAACGGCGACGGAACCTTCTCGGATGTGACAGACAAGGCCGGAGTCGGCGGCCTGGACTTCGGCACCCTCTTTCACACCGGCGCCACGTTCTTCGACTACGATCGCGACGGGCTGCTGGATCTGTACGTCGGCGGCTATGCGAATTTCGGACCGAATAGCCAGCGGTATTGTAATATCGGCGCCGGCATGCCCTCCAGTTGCCGTCCCATGGTCTACGGTGGCACGCCCGATGTGCTCTATCACAACAATGGCGACGGCACTTTCACCAATGTCACGAAGAAAGCGGGCATTTTTCAACCCAACGGGCTGAACCTATCCGTAGCCGCCGCCGACTATCAAAACGAAGGGTGGCCGTCTTTATTTGTGGCGAACGATGGCGTGGAAGCGTTCCTCTATCGCAACCAGCATAACGGCACGTTCAAGGAGATCGCCGTGCCCAGCGGCATGGCGCTTACAGGGGACGGCGGCACCATGGCCGCCATGTGCATTTCGTTCGGCGACTACGACAACAACGGCACGCTCGATCTGTATATCTCCGATTTTCAACTGGCTTCCGACCATATTTGGCGCAACGACGGCAAAGGCTTCTTCGAAGAAGTCAGCGACTTAGTGGGAATCACCGCGCCCACGCGCCACGTCTTGAGCTTCGGCGGTGGTTTCTTCGACATGGATAACGACGGCTGGCTGGATCTGTTCATCGCCAACGGGCATGTCTATGAAGGTGTGGATAAAGTCTTCCCGGATACCACTTACAAACAGATTAACTCGCTGTTCCATAACAACGGCGCCGGCAGGTTCAATGAGATAACCCGCGAGGCGGGTAGCGGCTTCACGGTTCCGCATGCCGGACGCGGCGCGGCTTTCGCCGATTTCGAGAACAAGGGCAACATCGACATCGTGGTCGGGAACAACGACGATCCGCCACTGCTGCTGCGGAACAGCGGCGCAGCCGGCAATCACTTCGTGAACTTCAAGCTGATCGGCAAGAAAAGCAATCGCGATGCCTTGGGCGCGCGTCTGCGGTTGCAGGCCGGCGGAATTTCCCAAATCCGCGAAATCGCCGCCGGCGGCAGTTATCTTTCGCAAAGCGACTTACGCGCGCATTTCGGACTGGGCCGCGCGACCAAGGCCGACACTCTGGAGATCCAATGGCCCAGCGGCCTGCGACAGACATTTCACGACATTGCGGGCGATGCTTTTTATGTGGTCGAGGAGAACCAGGACAAGCTCGGACTGCAGAAGTTCGCGCGCCCTCCGCAGCCCTGAGCCACCGATGGGTACATCCTCACTGGCGATGCGGTATTTGCTGCTGTTCTCGATATCCGCAGCTCGGATATCGGCCCAGCAAGATGCCTCGGAGGATGATGCGAAAGCCGTGCTCTTTGAGGTCCGCAACAAGGTGATGCAGACGGTTAACCGGCTGCCGAAATACATGTGCACGGAAACCACCGATCGCGTCACCCTGGTGCCTGAAAGGAAGGTTTCTATCAGATCTTGCGACGACCTGGCGAGCAGACGAAAGCGGACGGACTGGAAGGTCCGCAAATACAAGTCCGATCGGTTACGCCTGGATGTGGCCACCGGGGGCGCGAACGAAATGTATTCGTGGGCCGGCGCCAATCGCTTCGAGGATCGCGAATTGGGCGATCTGGTTCGGGGCGGAACCACGTGAACGGGCGCCTTCTCGGCATTTCTCGGATCGATTTTCGGTACCGGCGTGGCCGACTTCACCGCTCGCGGCGATGTGGACGCAGCCGGCCGCACACTCGCGGAATTCGGCTTTAGCGTGTCGCGCGCGATGAGCAGCCATCGCATTGGAGACAAATTGCATAGTGTCGTCGTGCCCTACGAGGGCACATTTGTAGTGGATCCCAAGACTTTCGACCTGGTGCGTCTGACCGTGATCGCCGACCAACTGCCGGAGGAGATTAATGCTTGCCAGGAAATCACGACGCTCGACTACGCCAACGTGCAGCTTAACAATGCCGGGTTCCTGCTGCCAAGAAACGCGCGGCTGCAGATCGTCGACCGCGACGGGAGCGAGATTGAGAATCGTACCGTATTCTCGGGCTGCCACGAATTCCATACCGAATCTTCGATCCATTTCGATTCCACGCCCCAGGCCGATACAGTGGACTCCGCGAAAGCGGTTGCCAAATCCCTCGCCTTGCCGCCCAAGCTCTCATTCAGAATCGCGCTTACACAGGCGATCGATCCGGCGACCGCCGCGGCAGGCGATACGCTCAAGGGTAAATTGACCGGTCCAATCAAAGCAAAGTCCGGCGATATTCTGGTGCCCGCGGGAGCGACGGTTACCGGGCGAATTCTGCATATCGAGCGGCTCTACGGCGCGACGTCCGAATCGTTGGCAGTGGCGTACAGGCTGGAAACTATAGAAGTGAACGGCATGACGCAGCCGTTCGATGCGAGCCTGAAACCGACGGTGAGACGCCGCGCAAGATCAGGCGGCTCCCTCGTAGTGGGGCAGGAAGTGGGTACCTTCAATCAAATGTTCGACCGGGAAGACAAGGGCGTGAGCTTCCTCGAATTCAAGGACATGCAGCCGGGCTACGCGATCGAGGCCGGCGTAGTCATAGAAGGTATGACCGCCGCGCCGAGACAGCCGTGATCGCCTCGGGCAGCCGCGATTCTCACATTCCGGGCATCGGAATGCACTCGAGAATCTGAACCGACGAGCCCGGCATGTGAAAGTGGGGGTGATCCTTCATCAGGGCTACCGCCTCTTCCATGGATCCCGCCTGAAGAAATGTGTAGCCGGTGATGGACGTCTTAGTGGGGGTCCCCACGCTCCCCGCCACCGTGGTGGAGTGGTCGAGAGGCGCACCTAAATCGACGACCGCGCCGCCGCTCTTCGCGTGCCAGGCTCGCCAGGCGCCCATGCCCGCCTCCAGTTGCTCAGGCGTCGAGCTGGCGACATCTCCGATACGGTGATTCCGCTTAGCGCGCCTTCCGAACGATACAAAACCAGATATTTCTTCATTCGTCTCCCCGGCTGTCAGCCGCTCCCGTTTATTATAGTTTGATTGACCGAACAACAGCTCCGGGACCAGCTACGTAAGATCTCCGCGTTATTCGAGGGCGCCACCACGCCCGGAGAACGCAGCGCCGCGGCGGCGGCCATCGAGCGCGTGAAGCGGGCTATCGCCGCCATCGCGCAAACCGAGCAGCCATCCGAGTTCCAATTCATGCTGCCCGATCTTTGGCAGAGGCGGCTCTTCTGCGCGCTCTGCCGCCGTTACGGTCTGGAGCCATTCCGCTACAAGCGCCAGCGCTACACGACGGTGGTGGTGCGGGCTCCCAAGACGTTCGTGAACCGCACCCTCTGGCCGGAATATCAGCAGCTTAGGGAGGCGTTGAACCGCTTTCTGAACGAAGCCACCGATCAGATCATCCGGGACGAGGTCTATGGCGATATCCATGAGGGGACGGCGCGCTGAGAGGGTGCGCCGGGCGGGTTTCGTCTTTTCCCTGTTTTTGCGCGTCTGAACGATTTGGGGAATTACTCACAAGTCCGGCAACTGGTAGCCTTTGGTACGGGCGCGGGGATTCAAATCGCCGGACCCGACCTGGAAATTGCGATCGCGCGGGTACGGCCCACGGGCGTGCAGGTGCTGGCCCGTGCCACGATTGCGCGGTTTCGCGAACGTCCCGCCGCGCAATGGGGCGCCGAGTATAGTGCATTGTTGGGGAAGCTTGGCACTCCCCATCTGAGCGCGACCGTGGTGTTGCCGAGACCGGAAGTGGTGGTGCGGCAGATGGCGTTGCGCGGCGTGGAAACCAAGGATCTGGAGGCTGCCATCGCCTTCCAGTTGGACGGGATCAACCCGTATGGCGACCAGGAAGTGCTGTTCGGATGGACGCGGCTGGATGCGGGCAGCGTGCTGGTAGGCATCGTGCGGCGCGAGGTCGTAGACCGCTACCTGGAGCTCTTTACAGAGGCCGGGGTGGCCAACGGGTGCTTCACTTTCGTGGCGGCTGCGATTCACGGGGCAATCCGGCTGACCGCTCCACCGCCTCGCGATTTTGTGGCGATCGGCCAAGCCGGGGGCGCCGGCGTGGAGGTTTACGGCGAGAGCCAGTCGCGTCCGGTGTTTTCGGCGGAGTTCGACGTGCCGGCCGGAAAGGCCGCGGCCATGGCCGCCGCCGAGTTGCGCCTGGCGCCGGATACGGCACCGATGGCGCTCGAGAGCCTGCTGCCGGCTCCGCGCGTGAATCCCGTGGAGAACGATCTGGCGCGCAATCCGCTGCCTTACGCGGCGGCGCTGGCGAGCGCCTGCCCGCGGCTGGCGCCGATGGCCAATCTACTGCCTCCCGAGCGCCGCGAATCGGCTTCCCGCGGCATCTTCATTCCGTCGGCCGTGGCCGCCGCCGCGCTGTTGTTGGTGATGGGCGCGACGCTGGCCTGGCCGGGTTACGAACAGGGCCGGTACCTAAAGGAGTTGGACACTCAAATCGCACGGATCCGGCCGCAAGCAGATCGCGCGGCGGCTCTCGACAAGAAAATCGAGCATACTCGGGCACGCGCCCGGCTGCTGGAAGAATTCCGCTCGCGTACCCGTTTGGATCTGGAGGCCATTAACGAACTGAGCCGGATCTTGCCGGCTCCCGTGTGGGCCAATACGGTGGAGTTGTCGCGCGACGCGGCCATGATTATGGGCGAGGCCGACCAGGCCGCGCCCCTGATTAAAGTACTGGACGCGTCCCCTTTCTTTCACAACACGGAATTCAACTCGATCGGCAAAGTGCAAAATGCGGAGGTCTTCCGCCTGCGCAGCCAGCGGAGGCCGGGCAAATGACCACCGGTACATTGGATCGCCGGACGGTTTTGATCCTGGCTGCCGGAGTCGCGGCCGTCCTGGTGCTGCGCTTCGTGGTGATGTCCGATAAGCGGCCCGAGGTGGTGGCGGCGTCCGACTCGGTCCCACTGGCCGAGCAGCGCCTGGCGAAGTTGCGCGCGACGCTGGCCACCGTGCCCGGAAAAGAGAACATCGCCAAGCAGGCCGACGCCGAACTGGCCGTGCGGGAGAAAGGCATGCTCCCCGCGGAGACCGCCGCCCAGGCGCAGGCCCAGTTGCTCGAAATCATCCGCCGCGCGGGTAAGGATGAAGGCATCGACGTGCGCGGCGCGGAAGAGATGAAAGTGCGGCCGCTGGCCGATGATTACGCCGAACTGGTTGTGGGGGTCTCGTTCACCTGCCGTATCGAGCAATTCGTGAATTTCATGACGGACTTAGCGAACCGGCCCGAACTGCTGGCCACCAGCGATATTCGGGTAACCGCCAGCAACCCTAAGGAAAAGACGGTGTCGGTGCGGCTGGAGCTGTCGGGCGTAGGGCCGCGCAAACTGGCGCCCACGAAGAAAGGGCCGGCGTCATTGTGAAGCGCAAATTATTACTGCTGAATCTGGCGCTGCTGGCGCTGAGCGCCGTAGGTGGAATCCATCTGCGGCGCGAATGGGTAGAGGCGCGCGCGCGTGAGGAGGCCGTGCTGCGAGCGCGCGTAAAGCCCACCCCGGCGCCGCGGCTGCCGTCCCCGGCTCCGACCGAACCGGTGAAGGCGGCCAGTTACAGCGACATCGCGCAGAAAATGCTGTTCTCCAAGGATCGCAATCCGACGGTGGTGGTGGAGCCGCCGCCCGCCCCGAAACCGATTCCGATGCCGGCCCTGCCGTTGTTCCACGGCGTGGTGGATCTGGGCGACGGTCCGATCGCCATCATGAGCGAGGGTCCCAAAGGGCCGCATCGCGATTACCAGCCCGGCGACAAGGTAGGAGCATTCACGCTGGTGGCGGTAAGCAATGACGAACTCGTGCTGGAGTGGCAAGGCCAGACGATCACGAAGAAGGTGGATGAGATCCTGGATCGCAGTACGGCCGCGCCGCCCGCGGCGCCCACTCCTGTGGCGGCCGCTGCCGCGCCGGCGCCCGCGCCACCCGTAACGAACGCGCCCGCCAAACCGGGTGCCGACCTTAGAGAAGGACTGAAGGCTTGCCTTCCCGGCGACTCTTCACCGGCCGGCACGGTTACCGACGGCATGCGCAAAGTAGTCAAGGCGACCCCTTTTGGTTCCAGGTGTTTTTGGGAAGACGAGAAGGGCACCCCAAGCAAATAGAAATCCACAGCTCTAGAAGCAGTGGAAAGGGAGTAAACGCAAATGAGAATTCTAATATGTATGGGTATCCTGGCAGGCTGTCTGGCCGCGCAGGATTCCACCAAAACGACGCCCCCGGCGGCCACGAAAACGCAGACCCAGAAGCCGTCGGCGACGCTGAGCCTCCCCAAAGATGCCGTCGAAACCAGCCCCGGGTTCTACCGCTGGACCGATAAAGATGGCAAGGTCTGGACATATCGTCCGACCCCCTTTGGCGTGCGGCGCTGGCCGGCGGATTCGCTGGACGTCCAGAAGAGCATCATGGATAAGCGGGATGCGGCAGGCTCGCGCATTACCGCAGTGGAACAAGGGGATTCGATCCGCTTCGAGGAGAATACGCCTTTCGGAAAGCGGACCTGGGTGCGCAAGAAGACCGAATTGAGCGAGACGGAGCAGCGCACCTGGGACTTGCAGAAGAAGAACGGTGCAGCCAACCGTTCCGCGGAAAAGGAGTAAGCGGTGAAATCCAGCAGAGCCTTAACGGGAGCGATCCTGGCGGCGTGGTGCGGGGTGTGGGTGGCCTCGGCGCAACAGAACATCTCGCCACCGCCCAATCAGCAGCGTACGCCACTGGCGCCTTCCGGGCCCGTCACGCCGCCTTCCACAGCACCGCAGACCGGTCCGCGGCGGGCGGCTGTCGGCGACACCGGCGGCTTCATGCTGGAGAACGTGTCGTTGGCGGAGTTGATCGATATCGTGGCGCGGCGGCTAAAGATCAATTACCTGCTGGATCCGCATTTCAAAGGGGGCAGCGTCACCATCCACACCTATGGCGAGGTGAAGCAGACGGACCTAATGCCGCTGCTTGAAACCATTCTGCGGGTGAACGGCGCCGCTTTGGTAAAGGTCGGCGACCTTTATCGTGTGGTGCCGGTGGAGAAAGTGTCGCAGATGCCGCTTCCTCCAATAGTGAACGGCAAGGACTTCCCGGAAGATGAGCGCATCTCGCTGAACCTGATCTTTCTGAAGTATGCCACCGCCGGCGAGATCCTGAAACTGATCCAGCCGTTCCTGGGCGAGGGGGCGGCAGCAGCCACCTACGACCCGGCCAACCTGCTGATCCTGCAGGACAACAATCGCAGCATGAAGCGCACCATGGACCTGCTGGCACTGTTCGATAACGACGCCTTCGTCAGCCAGCGTGTCCATCTTTTCGAGGTGAGCAGCGGCCGGCCCACGGACCTGGTAAAGCAACTGGACGCCATCTTCAAAGCGGTTTCGCTTTCCGACAAGACCAGCGCGGTGAAGTTTGTTCCTATCGACCGCATCAATACGATCGTGGCCGTGGCGCCCAATCCGGGAGTCTTCGAGCAGGTTGGCCAGTGGCTGAAAAAGCTGGATATTCCGGTAAAGTCTCCGGCGGGCTCGGTGGATAACTACGTCTACCGGCTGAAATACGGGCGCGCGGATTCGGTAGCCATGGCCGTGATGGCTCTGTATAGCGGCAATCCGATGGCCCTGATGGCGTTGAGCCAGATGAATAACAGCATGATGAGCAGCATGATGGGCAACATGGCGCCGGGTTTGAGCGGGGGCGGCATGGGCGGCTACGGCAACTCGGCATACGGGGGCATGGGTGGCATGGGCGGCTATGGCAACTCGGCATACGGCGGCATGGGCGGCATGGGGGGCTACGGCAACTCGGGATACGGCGGCATGGGGGGCTACGGCGGTTACGGGGGCATGGGCGGCGGCATGGGCGGATACGGCGGCATGAGTCCCTTCACGGCGGGAAACAGCGTGACGGCGCTGGGGACGCAGAACGGCACGACGAACGCTACCGGCGATCAGACCGGCACGTACCTGGGCGCCCCGGGCATGGGCGCCAATAATTACCGCGGCCCGCACATCATTCCGAATCCTTTCGACAACACCCTGCTGATCCAGTCGACCCCGGAGGAATGGGAGCAGATTTCGCGGCTGCTGGCACAGTTGGATGTGCCGCCGCGGCAGATCCTGGTGGAAGCGAAGATTTTCGAAGTGACCCTGACGGGCGACCTTTCGTACGGCGTCGAATCCTATCTGCAAGCGAAGGGAGCGGCGGTCCCCGGGGGTTTCACGGCGCCCGGACAAGCAGGGGGCTTCCTCGGATCGGCCTTGAGTACCGGGCTGAATCTTACGGGGGGGCTGCTGGTGGGCCACAGCCGGGAATTGCTGTCTGCGTTGACGGCGCTCGAGAGCACCGGCAAGGTAAAAACGATCAACGAGCCCTCGCTAATCGCGACCGACAGCGTCCCCGCGGTAATGAACGTGGGGACCACCGTGCCGACGCTCAGTTCCGTCTCGGCATCGGGAGTGCAATCGGGCGGCAACACGTTGTTCGCGAACAATATCTCGAACGTCAGCACGGGCGTCACCCTGATTGTGAATGCGCGCGTCAATTCCAGCGGCATCGTAACCATGATGATCGACCAGGAGGTTAGCGCGCCGGGCGCGACATCGTCCCAGATCGAGTCGCCCACATTTTCAAATCGCAGCTTTCAGACACAGATCACCGTGCAGGATGGGGATACCATCGGCATCGGCGGGATCATCCAGGAAAGCCTGCAGGAAACGTCCGCGGGCATCCCGTTCTTGCAAAGGATTCCGATATTGGGCGCGGCTTTCGGCGCCAAGACCAGGAACACCAGCCGGACGGAGCTGATCGCTTTCTTCACGCCGCATGTGATCTACGATACGGCATCGCTGGCCGATGCCACCGACGATTTGAAATCCGGACTGAAGCACATGAAGAGCGAGCTGAAGCAAACGCAGTAGACCGCTCATCGAAGGTCCGTGCGCCGCCATACCTTAAGGCTTGCGCCACTGCTAGACTGGAAACACGTCCAGAAAACTGCGAGAACGCATCGAGGAACTGACGGTAGTGGCCGACATCGCTTCGGCCATGCTCTCGCCGTTGGAACTGAGCCAGGTGCTGAACGTGGCGCTCGAAAAAACCAGCCGCGCCATGTCCGCGCCGTTCGGCTCGATCACGCTGCTCTCGTCCGATAAGACCCGGCTGGAGTTCGCCGCGGTGTACGGCCTGTCGGCGGATTACGGCGAACGGTTTCGCAAAATCGGACTGCTGCCGGCGGACGCGTCGTCCCCTTCGGGTCGCGCGGTATCGACTGGAAAGCCGTATTGGGTAGCGGACATTACGCGCCATCCCCTGTGCGCAAGCTGGAAGCACATTAGCCTGGGCGAGGGCGCGCGCGCGCTGATCTCGGTGCCGCTGATGCTGGGAGGCGAGCCCGCCGGCACGCTGAATCAATACCTGGCGGAACCGCACCGTTTTCGGGCACACGAGGTGCGCCTGCTACAGGTAGTGGCGCAGCAGGTTTCGCTCGCCATCGAACGCGCGCGTTTGTACGACCGCCTGAAGCAGCAGCATACGGCCGCGCTGGCGGCGAGCGAACACAAGAGCCGCTTCCTGGCCACTATGACCCATGAACTCCGCTCGCCGATGACCGCCATCGTGGGCTTCGCCGATCTGCTGGGCGCGCAGATTGCCGGCTCGATGAACGGCGAGCAGATGCGCCAGGTGCGCATGATTTCGGCGAGCGCACAGCACATCATGGCGGTGCTCAACGATGCGCTGGATGTGGCGCGCATCGAGGCCGGCCAGCTTGAGTGCCTGATTGAGCCGGTGGATGCCTGCGAAGTGATCAGCGAGGTCACCGACATGCTGGCGCCGCTGGCGCGCGCCAAGCGCCTGGCGCTCGACATCCAGGAACCCGACGGGCCGCTCATGGTCCGGTGCGACCGCCAGCGTTCCAAACAAATCCTGGTCAACCTGGTTTCGAACGCCATAAAATTCACCGCGCACGGCCACATTCAGGTGAGCGGTTTCCGCGACGCCGCCGTTCCGCATCGCGCGCGCATCGCCGTGTCGGATACCGGGATGGGGCTGCGCCCCGACCAGGTGCCGCTGCTGTTCCAGGAATTTCAGCAACTGCCGACTCCTTACCAGAATCTGGGCACCGGCCTGGGACTGGCGATCAGCCGCAAGCTGGCGCGGCTGATGGGGGGCGATATCGAAGTGGAAAGCGCCTACGGACACGGCAGCACCTTCACTCTGGAGTTGGAAACCGCATGAGCGCGCACACCCTGCTGCTGGTGGACGACGATCCCGCCGTACACGAGTTGCTGGCGGCCGTGCTGCGGCGGGGGGAGTGGGAGATCGATAGCGCATACGACGGGCTGCAGGGGCTGGCGCGCGCGCAAGCCCGGGCTTACGACCTGGTGCTGACCGACGTCCGCATGCCGGGCATGGACGGCCTGGAACTGCTGCACCAGATCCGCGAGATCCGGCCGGAGGCGAAAGTGATGGTGATGACCGCGGACAGCACGCCGGCCAACATCGTGCGCGCCATCCGGGATCAGGCGTTTTGCTATTTCAGCAAACCGTTTTCGCCGAGCGCGGTGGCCGAAATGATCGCGCAGGCGGTGAATACGGGGCACTGGCAGGACGATATCGAAGTGCTTTCGGCGAGTCCGGAATGGATCAGCCTCCGGCTGCGGTGCAAGATGGAGACGGCCGACCGCCTGATGCAATTCGTGCGCGAGATAGAGATGGACTTTTCGCCGCACGAGCGCGAGAACATCGCGGCGGCCTTCCGCGAACTGCTGATGAATGCCATCGAGCATGGCGGCGGATCGGATCCCGACAAGCGCGTCCAGGTGACCTACGTGCGCACGACGCGGGCCATCGTGTACCTGATCCAGGACCCGGGCAAGGGGTTCTCCTTCGATGCGATCGCGCACGCAGCCATCGCGAACCCTCCGGGCGAGCCGGCCAAACACCTGGAGATCCGGGCGGAGCAGGGCGTACGGCCGGGCGGGTTTGGAATTCTGCTTACGCGGAACCTGGTGGACGAGTTGATTTACAACGATAAGGGCAACGAGGTCTTGTTTATTAAGTATTTGAAGTAGGCGCGGCGGAGTCAAGCTTCGGACAATAGTTGCGGGCGACCGCTGCGAAGTTCTCCACCTGCCGCGTCTGCCAGGATTCGGTCAGAGACAGCTCGTGGGCCATCCACCCGGCTACGCGCGGCGCCATCCTGATGGCCGCGCCGGCATTGAGAAAAAGCGCGCGCGTGCGGCGCGCCAGGACATCTTCCACGGTGCGCGCCATCTCGCGGCGTACGGCCCACACCACTTCCGCGGCGGTGTACGGAAGCGCCGCATCGAGCGGCACCGCCAGCGTTGGATCGTCGCGCATGAGCTCCTGGATCAAGGGCGCGTCCGCGCCGTACACGCGGAGATGGCCGAACGCCTCCGCGCCCGGATGGTATCCGTGCAGCTTCAGGTGCTCCGTGACGCAAGGTTTTTCCGGCAAGCGCGCCAGCATGGCCGCCTGGTTTACGCAATCTTCCGCCATATGGCGGTAGGTGGTCCACTTGCCGCCACAGATGGTCAAAAGCCCGGATTTCTCGATGTGGATGGTATGGTCGCGCGATAGAGCCGCGGTGGCGCCGCCGCTCGTCGATTTCACCAGCGGGCGAATGCCGGCAAACACGCTCAGAATATCGGCGCGCGTGGGCGTGCGGGCCAGGTAGAGCGACGCGGTGGAGAGGATAAACTCGATCTCCTGCTCCATAGCCACCGGTTCGAGAGCCACGCCGTCAACCGGGGTGTCGGTTGTGCCGATGAGGGTGTGGCCGTGCCAGGGAATGGCGAACATGACCCGCCCATCGCTGGTGTGCGGCACCATGATGGCGCTGTCGCCGGGCAGAAACGAGCGGTCGAAGACCAGGTGGACGCCCTGGCTGGGCGCGATCATCGGTTCGATGGAGGCCTCCGCCTGGCGGCGCAAGCCGTCGGTGAAAGGTCCCGTGGCATTGATCACCACCTCGGCCTGCGCATGGAATTCCTCCCCGCTCTCGCCGTCGCGCGCGGTGACGCCGTCGATGAAGCCTTCGGCATCCTTGGTGAGTCCGGTCACGCGCACATAGTTCAGCAGGGTGGCGCCCAGTTCATCGGCCGTTTCGGCCATGTTGATGAGCAGCCGTGCATCGTCGAATTGCCCATCGAAGTAGATCACGCCGCCGCGCAATCCTTCGGTCCGGATGGTGGGCAAGCGGGCGAGAGTCTCTTCTTTGGAGAGGATGCGGGACGCGCCGAAGCCGTACTTCCCGGCCAGCAGATTGTAAACCTTCAGTCCGATGCCATAGAAGGGCGCTTCCCACCAGTCGTAGTTGGGCACCACGAAGGCGCGGTCGTGGACCAGGTGCGGCGCGTTGCCGAGCAATAGCCCACGCTCCCGCAGCGCCTCCATGACCAACGAGATATTGCCCTGTTCGAGATAGCGGACACCGCCATGTACGAGCTTCGTGCTGCGGCTGGAGGTCCCTTTGCCGAAGTCATGCTGTTCGAGCAAGAGCACGCTGTAGCCGCGCGCGGCGGCATCGATGGCCACGCCCGTCCCGGTGGCGCCGCCGCCTACGACCAGCATGTCCCAGGGTTCTTTGTGGGCCTGAAGGCGGGCGTACATTTCAGCTCGGTGCATGGGCTGCTCCCAGCGGACAGTATAGCGTTGGCGGAGCGCGTCGCGGCACGCGGCAAAATCGCGCTACAGTGGATCGAGAGGAAACATCATGATCTCCCGCTTGCGCATTGCATTCCCGGCCGTGTTGCTGCTGGCCGCGACGGCCGCTGCAGCCGACGACATTAAACCAGAGGCGATTCTGGACAAGTACATCGAAGTGACCGGCGGCCGTGCGGCCTATGATAAGGTGAAAACCGAGATCACCACCGGCACTATGGAAATCACCAACATCGGCCTCAGTGGAACCCTCACCGTATACCAAGCGGCTCCCGACAAGTCCTACACGGCGATCGAGTTCGCCGGAGGCGTCGGCAAAGCCGAAGAGGGTTCCGACGGGAAAGTGGCATGGGCGCTTAACGGCATGCAAGGCGCGCGAATCAAAGAGGGTGACGAACGGGCCGCTTCGCTGCGCCGCGACGCACTGAACGCGGACGTACGCTGGCGTGATTTTTACAAGAAGGTTGAATTATCGGGTAGCGAGGACGTAGGCGGCAAGGCCTGCTATAAGGTGATTCTAACCCCCACCGATGGCGCGGCCGAGACTCGCTACTACGATAAGAGCTCCAACTTCCTCGTGAAAGTGATCTTGCCCCTCACCACTCCGGATGGCGCGGTGACCGCCGAGCTGCTTCTCACCGATTATCGGGCCGAGGACGGGATTACCATGCCGCATAGCATCTCGCAAAAAGTGCCGGGCGCGGACATCCTGGTGAAAATCGACACCGTCAAACACAATCCGGAAATTCCGGCGAGCCGCTTCGATCCGCCCGCGGAAATCAAGGCGCTCATGACGGATAAGAAGACGGAAAAGAAGTAGCTATACCCGCAGCCGCCCTGGAGTTAAGCAACGGTGAGCTGCGACTGGCTTTCCGGCAGCAGTGCGCCCTTTTCCAGATGGCGAACCTTGGTGGCGAATTGCGCGGCGTGTGGATCGTGCGTCACCATCACGACGGTCTTGCCATATTCGGCATTCAGCTTCGAGAGCAGCGTCAGGACGTCCTGCGCGGAAGCCGCATCAAGATTGCCGGTAGGCTCGTCGGCGAGGATCAGGTCCGGGTCGGTGACAATGGCGCGGGCGATGGCGACACGCTGCTCCTGGCCGCCGGAGAGCTGCCGCGGCAAGTGGCCAAGGCGGTCGCCCAGGCCCACCAGGCGCAACGCGGTAGACGCGTGATCCATGCGCTCCTTCTTGCTCAGGTTGGTCAGCTTGAGCGGTAGCTCCACATTTTCAATGGCGGTAAGCACCGGAATTAAATTGAACGATTGAAAGATGAACCCGACGCGCTCGTTGCGCCAGCGCGCGATGGCGCGGTCGTTGAGCGCGCGCAGGTCCTGGCCCAGCACGCGGATCTCGCCGCCGGTGGGGCGGTCCATGGCCGCGATCAGGTGCAGCAGCGTGGATTTGCCGGAACCGGAGGGCCCCATGAGGGCCACAAATTCGCCGGCCGCGATCGAGATATCCACGTCTTTCAGGGCGTTGACGTGAAATTCGTCGCGCACATATTCCTTGCTGAGACCGCGTGTTTCGATGACTGCGTCAGGCATATTCGTCCATCCTTTCGAGATTGCCGGATGAAGCCGGCATTAGCGCGCTAGAGCGTGGGCCCAGGGCGTACTTTTTGTCCATCCTTCAAATCGGCCGGCGGGTCCACGATAACGTCTTCGCCACCAATCAGCGCTTGCGCGTTTCGGCGCACAGCCTTGCCATCCACCACCACGAACACGGCGCGATCGCGCACGGCCGCGGCGGGCACATCGACGTGCGGCTTCGCCTGGCTCGCGAGCTTGCCTGAATCGCCGCTCGCGACGAACGCCACACTGGCATTCATTTCGGGCCGCAGATAGCCATCCGGTTTTTCGATCCTCACTTTCACCTGCACGGTGGCCTTCTGGCGGTTGGCCTCGGGCGCGATCTCCTCGATGTAGCCTTTGTACTTGCGGTCGGGGTACGCGTCGGTGGTGACGATGGCCGGCTGGCGCGAGGCCCAGTTTCGCGAAATCGTTCTGGCTGATATCCAGCTCCACCTGCAGATCGTCGAGATCGGCCAGCGACACTACGTACCCCTTGGCGCCTTTGTCGCCCACGAAACCGGTAGTCACGAACTCGCCTTTTTCCACGTTGCGTTCGAGGATGGTGCCGGAGATGGGCGCGCGGATCACGGTGTTGTCGAGCTGGGTTTGGGCGTAGTCGACCGTGCCTTGCGCCTGCCTCACCTGGGCGCGCATGGCATCGATCTCTTCATGGCGCGGTCCGATACGTACCAGCTCATAAGCTTTATCGAGCGATGCGGAACTAGCGGCCGCCGCATCGTATTTGGCCTGCGCATCGTCCAACGCCTGTTTCGAAAGGACGCCCTCGCCGGCCAGCGAACGGGTGCGGTCGAGCGTGACGCGCGCGTTTTCCTGGCTAGCGCGCGCCTGTGCCAGATCGGCATTGGCCCTGGCGATTTCTTCCGGACGTGAGCCATCTTCCAACTCGGCCAGGTGCGCTTTCAAATTGTTTAGCTGGCCCTGCGCTTCGAGCAGGTGGGCACGGTATTCGTCGTCTTCCAGGCGCACCAGCTCCTGATCTTCCCTGACCTTGTCGCCCTTGTCCACGCCGATCCAGGCCACCTTTCCTACCACCTTGGCCGCCAGTTCGATCTTGTGGGCCGCGACGATATAGCCGGTGGCGTTGAGGATCGAGGCATCGCCGGGGGCCGTGCCGGATACGCGCACCCGCGCCACTCTCACTTCGGGCGCGGCGTTCAGGCGGGCATAGACGAAGGTGCCCGCGCCCAGCAGCAGGCACAACAACAAGGCGGGCACGATCCAGCGGGGCGATTTCTTCGGCCGCCTGGCCGTCCGATCGATTTGCAAATGCTTCAGTTCGGCATCCATGAGGGTTCATCCTTCCCGCAGCGCAACCAGGATCTCCTGGCGTGCCGCCGAGCGCGCCGGAAGCAGGCCGCCCACCGCGCCCAGGGTCAGCGCGAAGAGCACACCGGGCAGCATCACCGCCGGCGTCACCTGGAAATTGAAAGCAATCTCGCTAAACGTGGCGAAGTTTCCCACGCCGGTGGTCATGCCGTTCAGAGGCAAGGCCAAGAGGCATCCGGCCAGGCCGCCGATCGCCGCCAGCAGCAGCGATTCGAAGAAGAAACTGGTCAGAATCGAGAAGCGCGAGAAGCCCAGCACGCGTAGCGTCCCGATCTCCATGGCGCGCCGGGAGACGGCCGCGAACATGGTGTTCATGGCGGCGAAGCTGCTTCCCACGGCCATGATGATCGATACGAAAATCCCCAGAATCTGGAGGGGTGCCCCCGCGTTGGTCTGATTGTCGTAGTATGTCTGTTCCGGCATGGCGGCGACGTTCAGCCGGCGATCGTCGTTTAGTGAATTGACCAGCGCCGGAACCGCGGCGGCATCCACGGCGCGCAGCAGCACGGAGCTGGCGGTATCCTGCCGGTTGAAATCGGAAGCGATCTGGTTCAGATCGCCCCAGATCTCACTGTTGAAAGCGGACTGGCCGGCATCCATCACGCCCACCACTTCCCAAAGTCCCTTCCCGAAGCGGATTTGCTTGCCAACCTGCGCCTGCGGGTAGCGCTTGGACACCGAACGGCCGACCACGATTTCGCGCCGGCCCGCCTGGAACCAGCGGCCATCGACCACGCGCACATTGCGAAGTTGCCGGCCTACGGGATCGAGACCGCGCAGCGAGAGGCTCATGCCGTTCGGACTGTCGATGCCGGCCAGGCTGATGACCGCAACCATCTCGAGCGATGCCATGGGCTGGCCGCCGGCGTCCCGGGCTATGCCGGGGTTGGTCTTGAGATCCTGATAGACTTCGCGCGACATCGCGCTGCTGAGCTCGGCCGTGCCGCCTTTGCGCAGCACCAGGACCTGCAGGGGATTGCCGGTTGACTGGAAGGCCTGCTTCAGGCCGTTGACCAGCGCGAGGTCGGCGACCAGCACGGCGACGGTGAGCCCGATGCCCAGCGCGGTCATGACCGTAGTGGTCTTGCGGACCACCAGGTTGCGGAGATTGTAAGCGATTGGTATGGCCATGGCGTTACCCCGTATAGCGCAGCGAAGTGAGAATCGGCGTGCGCGCGGCGCGCACAGCGGGCAGCAGCGCGCTGACGATGCCGGTGAACAAAGCGACCGCCAGAGTGATGGCGGCGATTTCAGGGGTGACGCGCAGGATCTTGAGGAACTGCACGCCCACCACGGCGTTGCGCAGCATACCGCACATCCCGACGGCCAGCGCGCAGCCCAACACCCCGCCGCCGACGGCCACGACCCCGGCTTCGCCGAGGATGATGCCCAGGATCGTGCCGGAAGTGAAGCCCAGCGTTTTCAGAATGCCGATCTCGCGCACCCGCTCGCGGACCGCCATCGAGAGCGTATTGCCGGAGACCAACAGGATTGTAAAGGTAACCGCGCCGCAGATCGCCATCAGAAAGAGCTTCAGATTGCCGAGGAAAGAGACGAAGCTTAGTTGAAAAGCGCGCTCGGTTTCCGACTTAGTGGGTGCCGGGGAGTTATCGAACATGTTATCTATGGCACGCGCCACCAATGGTACATCCCGCGGCGTATCGGCCTGGACAAGATAAGAGCTGACGACATCCCTTGTGGATGGCGGCAGGCCATCCCGTAAATAGTCGCGATTGAAGACCAGCATCTCCATGTGTTCGGACGTGTCGAATATTCCATCCAGGGTAAGCTCCAGGTTGACGGGAAAGATATCGCCCATGATCGTGATACGCTGCCCCAATTTCCAGCCTTGGCGGTCTGCCAGCGATTTGGCCGCTATACAACCGCTGCGGTCATGTTGAAAAGCCTCTTTCTGGCTCTCCGGCATCTGCAACTCAGAGAGTATTGTGAATACCTTGGACGGCTCCGCGGCCATGCGCATGAAGAAGTTGCGGGTATCGCGCGCATCTTTATAGACTCCGCCGAACCATTGCCATTCCGTGACAGATTTTACTCCCGGCACCTTAGCGATCTTGTCTTCGTATGAGGCAGGCATAGGTTGCGCGAGTGAGACGCGGTGATGCGTCAGTAGACGCAGCGCCTGGGCGGGTGTAGGATCGTTGCCGAAGAATAAGACGCGGTACATGGCAAGCAGGAAGCCTAACAGGCAGAACGACACGGCTATACTCGCGACCGTCAGACTGGTGCGTTTGCGGTTGCGGAGGCTATTCTTCAGGATAAGTGGTAGATACTTCATCGTTAGTTAGTTCGCGAGACCGAAACCCCGCGCGGGCTGATGCCCGCCTCCATTTGCAGAATAGACCGCGGGACCGCCGGGAGTCCCGCGATTTTCGGCGAAGCGCCGAAGCTTACCGGCGAATGCCGAAGCATGCTTCCTCCATCGTGATCGCCACGCTCAGCCATTGCCGCTTCATGCCCGGGGTAGCTGCAACTGCCGGTCCACTCATTGAAATGGCGCAAGCCGTTGAAATACTTCGTGGGCCTATTTGGACGACCCACTCACTTTCGCAATTTCTTGCGAGTTCACAAGCACCCGGCGATCTGGTAATCTTAAGCCAAATGCCTACGCATCACGCTCTGGTTTTACGAGTTTGGGAGGCGGTGAACGTGGAGCGCGACCTGGCCGGGGTGCTGGCCGCGGTGGCGGATGTCATTGCGCCGGTGGTGCCATTCGAGGCGATCGGCATTGTATCGTTCGAAGGCACGCGGCACGATCTTTATGCCATGCACGTTGTGGGTGCGTCGCCGCAACCGTTGGCCGAAAACGTCATGCACAAAATGGCCGGCGAGGCTTTACGGCTGGTGTGGGAGGGCCATCAGCTGATTCCCTATGAACCGGCGCCGAAGTGGCATGAAGGCCAAGTGAACGCCGTCGAAGACATCATGGCGAAGAAGGATTGGTATGAGCACGATTTCTACCTGGCATATGGCGGCGTGCGCTCTTATGCGGCGGCGGCCCTTTCTCTGAGAGGCGAGTTGATCGGCACCGCGGTATTCTCCCGGAGCCAGGCGGCGCCCTTCACCGCCGAGCAGAAAGCCGTGTTGGCGGAGATTTCGCGGGCGCTGGCCGTGGCCGTGGCTAATGCGCTGGCCAACGAGGAGATCCGCAAACTGCGCGATCAACTGGCAGCCGAGAACATCGCCCTGCGCGCGCAGTTGGGACAGGCGCCCTGGTTTGAAGACATCATCGGCGATTCGCCGGCGCTGCGGACGGCGCTGGAGGCTGTCGAACAGGTGGCGCCCACGGATGCATCGGTGCTCATCACCGGCGAAACCGGCACGGGCAAGGAGCTGATCGCGCGCGCCATTCACCGGCGCTCGGCGCGGGCCAAGGGACCCTTGATCCAGGTGAATTGCGCGGCGATTCCGGCCACCCTGCTGGCGTCGGAACTGTTCGGGCACGAGCGCGGCGCGTTCACTGGAGCCTTCGAACGGCGCAAAGGGCGCTTCGAGCAGGCCCACGGCGGCACCCTCTTTTTGGACGAAATCGGCGAACTGCCCGCGGAAATGCAGGTGCTGCTCCTACGCGTGCTGCAACAGCGCGAGTTCGAACGGCTGGGCGGCAGCCAGACAGTGCGCGTCGACGTACGGCTGGTGGCCGCGACCAATCGCGACCTCGCGGCCGAAGTGCAAGCCGGCCGCTTTCGCAGCGACCTTTACTACCGGCTGAACGTGTTCCCGATCCGGGTGCCCGCGCTGCGCGAGCGGCCCGCTGACATTCCCCTACTGGCCGCGCACTTCGCCGCCAAGCATGGCGCACGTTTCCGACGGCCCATCGCGCGCATCGACCGGCGCAGCATGGCGCAGCTCGAGAGCTATGCGTGGCCTGGCAACGTGCGCGAACTGGAAAACGTGGTGGAACGGGCCGTGATTCTGTCGCGCAACGGAACCCTGCGCGTGGAGCGCGATCTGCTGCCGGGCGCCGCGGCGGGCGATATGGCGGGTCATCTGGAAGCGAAGGAGCGGCAGGCCATCGAAGGCGCGTTGCGCGCATCGCGCGGACGTATATCGGGGCCCCAGGGCGCCGCGCGTCGCCTGGGGCTGGCGGCCTCCACGCTGGAATTCCGCATCCGCCGGTTGAGTATCGATAAGTTCCAATATCGTAAGGGGAGGAGTCATGTCTAACCCGAAGTATGAGCTCTACGGCACGGCGCGTTGTCCCTACACAGGGGAAATGCGCGACTGGCTCGAACTCAGAAATCTCGACTTCGTGGAATACGACGTGGAAAGCGACAGGGCGGCCCTGGAGCGCATGAAGGCCGTGGCCGGCGGTCAGCGTGCAGTCCCCGTACTGGTGGAAGACGGTCGCGTAGTGCAGATCGGATGGCAGGGACGAAGCTGCGTGGTGGGTTGAGAGCTTCTCCGCTACGTGTATAGCCGCACGACCCACTCGGCGTACAGCGCGGGCTTGCGTCCGCCTTCCACTTCCATGTTGACCACCCACACCGCCTGGTATCCCTCGTCGAACGGCTCCAGCGATTGCAGAGTAAAGTGCGGCCGGATGCGCGAGCCCGCCAGCACGGGCGACGGGAAACGCACGCGATTCAGCCCGTAATTGATGCGCATTTTGAAATCGCCGCGGATGTCGAAGCAGTCGTGCGACAGGCTGCTGAGCAGCGACAGCGTCAGGAAGCCGTGCGCTATGGTGCGGCCGAAAGGCGACTCGGTCTTGGCGCGCTCCACATCCTGGTGGATCCATTGGTGGTCTCCGGTGGCGTCGGCGAAGGCGTCGATGCGCGCCTGGTCAACGGTGAACCAATCGCCTACGGCGACTTCAAGGCCGATCAGCGATCGCAATTCTTCGATGGTTTCGATGATTCGCATAAGTCAGCGGAAGGTGCGCAGGTGCGGTTCGGTCAGATGCGGCACGCCGTTGAAGCTGAAAAGGGTGGTGTCGTCGTCGCGCAGGCGCATGGTAGTAACGGCCGAGTTATAGATCACGCCGGCCAGGCGCATGATGTTGCGGTCCGATACGCCCAGCGAAGCCGCCACCCAGATCGAGATCGGCGCGGCGGACGTGAAGACCGCCACTGCGTCGCCGGGTGCATAATCTCCCAGCGATTGCCGGGCGCTCAGGATCCGTGCGCGAAACGCGGCCCACGATTCGGTTTGGCAGGGATAGCGGGCTTCCATCCAGGCGCGCATGGTCTGGGTATCGCAGTCGGTCCAGGCCTGATGGATCGGCGAGCCGGCATCCTCCAGCTTCCGCATCAATTCTTCGTAATCCTGTTTGAACTGGGCGTCGGCGGCGCTCAGCAGCGGCGCAAACTCGCTGAACACCGCGGTCATGTCGAATTCGTTCCACTTGGGGTCGGAAACGATTTCCGGGATGGCGACACCCGCATCGCGATAGGCGCGCCACACGCCGGCGGCGGTCTGCCGCTGGCGATTCAGGCACCCGGCAATGATCGCCTTGAACGGCACCTTCTGGGCGGCCAGATACTGGCCCAGCAGGTAGGCCTGCCGCTGGCCCAGATCCGACAGCGCATCGTAGTGCCCGCGCCTGCCGGCCTGGCCGTGGCGAATCAGATGGAGAGAACTCAACCGGCCCTCTCCGCGCCTCTCCCGGCAACTTCGGAGGCGATCTCCACCAGGCCGCGCACGCGCTGGTCGAAGTTGCGAAAACGCTCGTCCCGCGTCTGCCCGCGGTGGTAACGGAAATAGATCTGTTGAAGGACCACGGCGATTTTGAAAATGCCGAACACTTCATAATAGCCGAGGCCCGAAACATCCCGCCCGGTGAGGCGCGCGTAGCGTTCCACAAGCTGCGCGCGCGTGAACCAACCGGGCAGCGTGGTGATGGCGCTGAGCGCATCGCGGCGCACCGGTGGATCGCCGGCCTCCGGCCAATAGCACATGACGCAGCCCAGGTCCACCAGCGGATCGCCGACTGTGGCCATCTCCCAATCGAGCACCGCCTCCACGCGGCCCGGCTCGGCCGCATCGAGCATCAGGTTATCGAGTTTGTAATCGTTATGCACCAGCGTCGGCGCCGGCGATTGCGGCAGGCGATCGCGCAGCCAGAGGATGAGCTGGTCCATCTGCGGCAGGGTTTCGGTTTGCGCGCGCTGCCAGCGTTCGGCCCATCCGTTGACCTGGCGTTCCAGGAAGCCGGCGGGCTTGCCCAACATCACGCGGTTCACATCCACGGCATGCAGCGCGGCCAGGCAATTCACGAAAGCCTCGCTCACGCGCGCGCCGAAACCCGAATCGTTGGCGTATTCGGCCGGGATTTCGCGGCGCAGCACCAGGCCGCGGCGGCGCTCCATCACAAAGAAGACGGCCCCGATCACGGCGGGATCGTCGCACAGCAGGAACACGCGCGGAGCCGGCGCAAAGAACGGATGAACCGCGCCCAGCACGTTGTATTCGCGCGCCATATCGTGGGCCTTGGGCGCGACCGGGCCAAGCGGCGGGCGTCGCAACACATACTCGCGCCCACCGGCTTCCAATAAATAAGTCAGGTTGGAGTGCCCACCGGGAAACTGGCGCACGGCCAATCCGGTTTCGACGCCATCCAGCTTGCCGCGCAGGTAGGCGGCCAGGGCTTGCGCGTCGATCTGTTCTCCTTCCCGAACCGGAGCGAAGTCGGAAGGCGTGGTCATGCGATAGCCAGGGGGCGAATGGGCGATCCGGTCCCGCCGCGGATTTTCAGAGGCGTCGCCACGAATAGAAAAGTGTAACGCCGCTCGGCCGCGAGTTGCTCCAGGTTCAGACATTCCACGATGTGTATGCCGCTTTCCACCAGCAGGTGAACGTGTACCGGCATATTGGAATCGGGCACTTTCTCGAAGGCCACGGTATCGGAGCCCGCTGCGAAAATGCCCCGGCTGCTGAGCCAGCGCGCGCCGGCCTCACCGGGACCCGGCCCGTGGACTTGCGCGATGAAGCGCGCGGCATCGTCCCAGAAACTCGCCCATCCGGTGCGCAGCAGGACCACGTCGCCCGGCCGGACCTCCACTTGCGCCGCTGCCGCCGCTCGATCCAGATGTGCCGGCGTGATCTCGAAATCGGCAGGCAGCGCCTCCGTCCCGACTTGTCCCGCGATATCCAGCAGCACGCCGCGCCGCAATATAGGCGCGATGGTATCCACGGTATGGCGCTGGAGTCCGCCGGCGTAAGTCTGGGCATCCGCCGCTTCCACACCGCCGTGCAGCTTACCGCCGCACGAGAAGTGGCACAACGCGTCGATGTGGGTGCCCACATGGCCACCCAGTGTCAAACCTTCGGAAGCCGAACTGGCTCCGTTTCTGGCCACGTAATCCCCATGCTTTTTGTTTAGTCCGAACAGAAACGGCGGGTGATTGGGGTGGTGCGGCATCCCCGGATAATAAGGCTGCGCCAGGTCGTAGACACGGGCCGATTGAAGAGCCTCCAGCAGTTGCTCCATGTGCGATGAGTCCCGCTCTCGATTCTCCCATAGCGCGATACAATCGGAGCAAGCGCGTGAAAATCACCATTTCAAAGGAAAACTATCTCAAAGCCATTGCGGAAGCCGAGTCCGAGGGTGAAACCGTCAAGGCGGCTACGCTGTCACGTTGGCTGAATGTGACGGCGCCCGCGGTGACCATGGCCATCAAGCGGCTGAAGCGCGATGCGCTCATTCATGTGGGGGAGGAAGGCCACATCACGCTGACCGCCGCGGGCCGCGAGATCGCCAATCGCATTCTGAACCGTCATCATCTGATCGAGCGCATGCTGACTGAGATCTTCGGCATGGAATGGTACAAGGTTCACGAAGAGGCGGAGCAGTTGGAACACGCCGTTTCGAACGACTTCGAGCGCAAGCTCGTGGAGAAACTAGGCGCCGGTGAAGCCTGCCCGCACGGCAATCGGGTGGGCCTGGACACGCCCGCCGATCGCCGCCGCCGGGGATTGAAGACGCTCGATGAAAGCCCAGCCAGCGAAGCCGTGGCTGTGTCCAGCGTGTACGAGCGCGACGGCCGGCTGCTCGAATATCTGGAAGGCCTGGGTGTGCGGCCCGGTTCCCGGGTGAGCGTGGAGGCCCACAACGCAGACGACACGCTGACTCTACGCGTGGAAGGCCAGCGTGTGCAACTTGGCCGCTCTGCCGCGCAAAAGGTGTGGGTGACGGCGGCGTAGGCATTCCGGCGAACTGCGCTGCGATCATTTGAGCGCTTCGAGCGCCGGCTCCACCCACGAGAGCAAGAAGTTGGAGATCGAAGGGAACTGCGAGGCGAGCACCCCCAGCACGGGCAGCGCGCCATAGCGGGCCATTTTCAAATAGAAGTCGGCGCCCAGTTCGCCCGGGTGGGTGCCCGCGATGCGGCTCAGGATCGGATCGCGCTCCATCTGCGCTACGCACCGACCCAGCGTCCAGGTGATCATCGCGAACAAAACCATCAGAAACCTTCCGATCCACCGCGGCGCCTGGAAACTGTAAGAACTCATCGAAAACATCAAAAGCACGAAACCGACGGAAGGGAACCACAGCAGGTTTTGGATCTGCCGCACGCCGTAAAGCAGAAACGGCGAATAATGCAGAGCCACGAAAATCCCGGCCAGGTCCGGGATGCTTCGGGGATCGCCCGGCATAGTGGGATCCTGCCTAGGGCCGGGCTGCGCCGTGGCATGCTCATCAGGCGCTTGTTCGGTGGGTTTCCCGGCCGGCCCGCCGGTCAGCTTTCCGAACAACGCCTGGGAACGCCACGTGGGTATCAGGGTCAGTTGCCACAATTGGGTAGCGACCAGCTTGTTCAAGCGCCAGAGATTCCGGTGGCCCTTCGCCAGGCTTTGCCGGCTGCGGGATGGATCGACGCTGAGCAGGTCCGCGATGCGGTCGCGATACAGCCTGCACCACCAACTCACCCGGGCCAGAGTCAGTCCGTGGTTCGACAGTTGCTCCGATTGCAGTCCCATGTCGTGGAGTACCAGCATGGAGTTGGTGTGAACTTCCAGCGACAGGAGATTGCAACGACGCACCCAGATGGGGCGGTTGCCGCCCGGTGGGGACAAACGGATGAAATCCCGCGCCACGGGCAGCAACGCCAGGTTGGTGGTGAAACAGTGTAGCGATTTCCAGAGAGCGCGGATGTGCCAGCATGTCAGCAGCAGCAACCCCGCCACCAGGAACTGCAGCGCGATACAGAGAGAATCGTATGGCGCGCCATCGATTGAAGCTAGCTGATCCTTCACGCGGAAAAGGAAGAATAGAAGCCATGACACCGCCAAAGCTACGCCGAGCCAACGGCTTTGGGCCCGAGTGAACAGTCCGAGGGGAGCGGACGCCGCGTCCCGGAACTCTTCGTAAGAGTTCTTTAGACGGCCCTTCAGGATCTCCACGCCGGAAGTGATCGCTTCGGGCTGCCCGCAGGACGCAAGATAGAGCCGCGTCAGGTGCACGAAACACCAAAGCAGAAGCGCCGCGGCAGCCGCGACGATCGGCCATAGAGGCGAGGATCCGAAGCGAAGTTCCGCCGCCCGAAAGGAGAACAGCCCGCCCTGGTTCTTCTCCAGGCAGCAGAAACTCCAGAGGCCCACGCCCAGGAGCACGGCGGCCGCAGCCAGACACATCGCCTGACGGCGCTTCGCTCCGGGTCGGCAGTACAACACCGCGACGACAGCAGGCAGCACTGGGCCCGCCAGCTTGATCAGTTGCAGCCCGTCGCCCGGCGGCCGCGCCACGAAAATCGCGATTTGAATTCCAATCAGAATCAGCAGAAACAGGAGGAGAAAGAAGCCGTGCCACGTCTCCTCGGATGGCATGGGTTCAAACCGCGCGTCTGCCCTTAAGTGGCCGTTCCAGCGAAGACAGAACATCCAGATGGCGAGGGTAGCTCCGAATAAGGCAAAGGCGCCCGATAGCAGGTTCCATGGCCGCGGCGGAGGCATCCGCCCGGGGGCTGGGCCTTGGCGCGTTCCATGGATCGGCTCAAACCAACCCGGGGTCGTGTCGCGGTCGAAGATTCTCACCGGTACGAAGCCCCTCCGGTCCAGCGTCAGGAGCCAGGCCGCTGGGTGGTGGACCTGCCGCCACGCATAGTCGAGCACCCTCTGGCGCTGAATCCCCGTGCCCAGCAGCAAGACCGTCGCATCGTAAACGCCTTCCGACCGCGCATCGGGAAAGACCAGGATCTCTCTGCGCTCCTCCCAGAGTTTGCTTTCTGTAAACAGGGGATAACTGCTCAGGAACAGCGCGCCATCCACCGGCTGGGTTTGCTCTGCCTGGACGAACAGCAGATCCGCGGAGTCGATCAATAACCGGGTATCGGGGCATTGCCGCCGTAGCACCCCGGCCAGAAACAACAGGTCGAGCACGTTGGTGGCGCTGACCTCCAGAATGCGGATGTCGCCGCGCCGAACCGTGCGGACAATCTCGTTGATCACGCCGTTTTGCGAGAGCGGCGTTTGCGTTTGGGAATAAGTGGGGACGCTGTCCTCGCCCACCCTTGAATCCTTCAGGGAGAAGTCCAAGCTGGGAGTGGACGTGTCGCCGGACTGCGAAGACTGTACGGCTTGCCGGTAAGAATCCCGCAGATGCGAGATGTCCCGCGGGAAACGGAAGACGCGCACATCTTCGCGTAAGGCCAGGTCTTCCTGTAAGACCGCCTGCGCCGCCGCTCTTCCGTAGGCGGAGCCGGCTTCCGCGAGCACGGCGGCGCGATCTCTCGGTATACCCAGCGCGTCCACCAGCTCTAAGAACTGGTTTCGCTGGTCACGGATGTTTTCGGTAGCTGCATAGAACTCGACGCTTGGTCCGGCTCTGCGGTCGAAGGCTTCCTTAGCGTGCAGGCTGGTCGCAGTCCCGCTGCGGACCTGGTAAGACTTCCCCGGGTGTTTGAGCTTGTCCTGCACGATCAACTCGGCCAGTGAATGAAACGATCCCGAAAACACGGGACCCACGATGCGCACCTTATCCACATTGCGGTATGGATGACAAAGCGCCTCCATATAGGCCCGCGCGATCTGGAACTGTTCGGGATTTACTCCCGCGGTGGGTGTCTCGCCGACGACAAAGACCAGCAAAGTTTCCGGGGCGGCGGATTCTTCCGGCTCCGCGCGCCGGAAAACCAGCACCCCCGGCTGTCTCTCCTGTTCCCGGATATATTCGCGTTGCGCGGCCCGCTGTGCCGGGTCGCCCTCTTTGGGATCGACGGTGTCGTTCCAGGGCAGCCACTGGGTGGAGAATTGCCAGTCGGTGGCGCCGGCGCCTTTCCAGATCCCGTCGATGGTATTGTCGGTGGCCAGCGCGAGACGCGTGTGATAGGGGTCCGGCACGGTTGCCAGCAGGCATTCGATGCGGTCCGTTTCGCGCACTCCGAAGAATTGGCGCAGCCTGGCTGCGCAATTGACCTCTCCGGTGCAAGTGAGAAGATCCGCGGGATTCTGGAGGTCCACGGCGGGCGAATTCAGCAAGGAAGGCGTGGGCGGATCGTAGGGCGCGAAGAAGCGCCGCGTCGCCAGCCAGGGGCCTTCGGGAGGGTTGGCAGGCTGGACGACTGCCTTGACCGCCTTGCCGCCATGAACGTCCTCGCCCGCCTGGTCCGCGGCGCTTTGCCCATGGCCCACCTGGGTCGCCGTGCGGGCAAGCATCGCCAGCACCAGGACTCCGAGCGATAATCCAGCGTTTCGATTCACGGTTGGGCGTCCCCTCCGGGCATGCCAGACGGCTTACCCCACTCAGAACGCCATTATGTTGTAGTGATTTCCACCCGTAAATCGTTTCACGAATCGGCAAAAGCCGGGGCGGAGACAGCCGTCAAGCTAGGCGCCGGCGGGCTTTTGCGGATTGCGCGATTTGGAGATGGCGGGCGTCTCCGGCGTCTCGGGCTGCAAATGCGTCAAGAGGTGTTCTTTGAGCATGCGGAACGCCGTATCGGGGTCGTCCGCATAGCGGAAGAGATCCAGGTCCGTCGCGCTGATTGTGCCGTGTCGCACCAGTGCGTCGAAGTTAATGACCTCCTTCCAGTAACTCGATCCGTAGAGCACGATCGCGACTTTCTTGGCCAGCTTCTGCGTTTGCGTGAGCGTCAGGACTTCCATCATTTCATCGAGCGTCCCGAATCCGCCGGGAAATACAATCAAAGCTTTCGAAAGATACGCGAACCACAACTTGCGCATGAAAAAGTAGTGGAACTCAAAACTCAGGCCGGGCGTGATGTACGGGTTGGGCAACTGCTCGAACGGCAGGCCAATGTTCAGGCCGATGGTCTTGCCTCCGGCATCGGCCGCGCCGCGATTCGCCGCTTCCATGATGCCGGGTCCGCCGCCGGAACAGACCACGAAGCGTTGCGTGCCATTCTCGGTGAACTGTGCGGCCCACTCCGTCACCATGCGGGCCAGCGTGCGCGCATCCTGATAATACTGCCCCATGGGGCCCTCATCGCGCAGGCGGGCGGAGCCGAAGAACACCACCGTGTCGCGAACCTTCTGGTGGCGGAAGACCGAAAGCGGCTCCAGATACTCGGCAAGCAGCCGGATGGCCCGCGCATCCGGGCTATTCAGAAAATCCTGATCCAGGTAGGCCACCGGTTTGCGGCCGCCGGGCGTGTTATGATTTGCCATTTTCGAGTCGCTCGATTCGTTTTCTTAAGTCGCGCACGGTTTTCAACAGCTCCGGCAGCTTGGGAAACGCCGTAATTGCGCGCAGCCATTCGTTGGCCGCGAAGGCCGGCGAACCGGAAATACGCGCGCCCGCTTGCACATCGCCGCCGATCCCGCTCTGCGCATACACGATGGCGTCGTCGTGAATCGTCAAATGGCCGGACACGCCAACCTGCCCCGCCAGCAGTACATTGCGCTCCAGGATCGAACTGCCTGCCAGCCCAGTCTGCGCGCAGATGATGTTATCCTCGCCGACCACGCAGGCATGCCCGATCTGCACCAGGCTGTCGATCTTGGCGCCCCGCTTGACGCGCGTCTCGCCGGCCGTGGCGCGATCCACCGAGGTGAGGCTCTGCACTTCCACATCGTCCTCGATCACGGTGATCCCGGACTGCACGATCTTGTAGTGCGTGCCGTCGGCGCGCTTGGCGAAGCCGAAACCGTCGCCGCCAACTACCACGCCGTTCTGCAGGATCACGCGGTTTCCGATGCGGCAGGATTCGCGTACCACGGCGTGCGAATGGGCCAGGAAATCGTCGCCTATGCAGGCGCCTTCGTAGACCACCACGTGCGGATGCAGCACCGCATCGCGGCCGATGCGCACGCGTTCGCCCACCACCGCGAACGGACCGATCGAAGCGCCTTCGCCGATGGCGGCGGTTTCCGCAACGTATGCCAGCGGGTGGATGCCCGGCGCGGGGCGCGGCGGCTGATAGAAGAGTTCCAGGGCGCGCGCGAAATCCAGGTAGGGATTCTCCGATACCAGGCTGGCGGGTCCGGAGCCTTCCTCGGCGCGCAGCGGCTCGGCGACCAGGATGGCGGCCGCGCGCGTGTGTCTGACTTTGGGAGCGTACTTGGGGTTAGCCAGGAACGTGAGGTCGGTGGGACCGGCATGCTCCAGGCCCGCGACTCCCGTGATTTCGATTTCACCGTCACCCGATAACCGGCAATCCAGCCGGGCGGCGATTTCGCTCAGTTTCATGGGACCAAGGTACAGGTTAGCTTAAATTGCGGCGAGGCTTCGTGAGTGAGCAGCGACCGCCGGTAGAGCCGCCGAGCCGCCGGTGCTATCCTCAAATCAAGGCGTGCGTATGGTTTTCCGGAAGGCGTTGTATCGAGCGGGATTCAGCGTTGCCTCGCTCGCCGCGCTCTACGCGTTCCAGCGTCCGTTCCGCCAATTTCCGGGCGTCGAGTACGAGAACTTCGAGGTCCCCGCGGACTGGAACCAGCCCGGCGAGTGGACCTTCGCGCGGCTGATGTATCCCCCTGGCCCGAACGACGGCTACGCCGGCCGCTTCGACGGCGACTGGCACTACGGCCTTTCGCTCTGGACCCAGGATTACCCACGCGCCGACCGCCATTTCTCCCAGGCGCTCCGCCGTTTGACGCGCGTCTCCGTGCGCTCTGTCGAACAGCCTGTGAATCTCGACGAGGGCGACGCCTACGATTGGCCGTGGCTGTATGCCGTCCAGGTGGGCGAGTGGGGTTTGACCGACAAGCAGGCCAAGGAGATGAGAGAATACCTGCTGCGCGGCGGCTTCTTCATGGCCGACGACTTCCACGGCACTTTCGAGTGGGAGATGTTCGAACAGCGCATCAAGCGCGTCTTTCCAGATCGCCCGATTGTCGAAATCGAGGACAAGGACGCCATTTTTCACACGGTCTACGATCTGAACGAGCGCTACCAGGTGCCCGGCGAGGCGCACGTGATCCCCGGTTACAAGAACCACGGCATTGGCGCGCACTGGCGCGGCATCTACGACGACAAGGGCCGTATCATGGTGGCGATCTCGTATAACTCCGACCTGGGCGACGCCTGGGAGTGGGCCGACGCACCGCACTACCCTGAAAAATTTTCCGCGCTGGCCATTCGTATCGGGGTGAATTATGTGGTGTATGCCATGACGCACTGATCGTCCTTCAGGGTGCGTCCGAGATCAGGTGGTACCGGCGATGGGGATCTTGTGGGCCGCTGCCGATTTCCGCCAACCGGCCGCGCTCCACGAGCGATGCGAGGCGCGTCCTGGCAGTGCGCGACGACACGCCGATGCGCCCGGCTATCTGCGAGGTGGAGGTCCATTACTCTGCATTCTACTCGGAAGTGAACTGCGGCACAACACTTCGAGCAGCACGAACCGGATGGTGACCAGCGACCGGCGGTTGTATCCCTCAGCGACTTACTGCGCCAGAGCTTCCACCGGTGCCAGCATGGGCTGCTTGTGCTTGCACTCCGCGTTGGGACATTGCAGCACCGGCCCGGCCTTCAGCCACTTCTCCACCATGTAAGGACCGCCGCACTCGGGACATTTCTCCTGCACCGGCTTGCCCCACGTCACGAAGTTACAATCCGGCCAGCGGTTGCAGCCGTAGAACGTCTTGCCGCGCTTGGAGCGGCGCTCCACGACTTCACCTTCGTTGCACTCCGGACACTTCATGCCGATCGTTTTCTGCTTGACGAACTTGCAGGTCGGATAGTTGCCGCAAGCGGTGAACTCGCCGAAGCGGCCCGTCTTCAGCACCAAGTTGCTGCCGCAGTTCGGGCACTTCTCCTCCAGTTGCACGTCGGGCTTTTTCTGCGTCCCGCCGATTTGCTTGGTGGTCTTACAGTCGGGGTATCCGGTACACGCGAAGAACGTGCCGAAACGGCCCTTCTTCAGCACCATGGGACGACCGCAGTTCTGGCAATACTCGCCTTCACCCTGCTCGCTCAAGCTGGATACGTCGAGATCCGGGAGATCGACGGTCAATTCGCGAGTATAAGTGCAGAAGCCTTCTTTTCTTTGCCAGGACAAGACCAGCCCTTCGTCCGTGTCCCGCAACGCGAGTGCATAGAAGTCGTTGATCTGCGGATACCGCGCCCGGAGCTTTTCCAAACGCAGCCCGATCTGTTCGCGGTCCTTCTGCTTGCGTTCCGCGATGGCCTTGCGATACTTCTCGAACGCGGCTTTCATCGCCTTGGGTATCCCGGAACAGCCGGGACAGACGAGATTGTCCCGCTCGTCCAACTGGATGGTGGCTTCGGGATAGCGCGCCTGCGCTTTTTGCAGACTCAGATCGAGATCGCGGCGCACTCTTTGTTGGCGAAGCGCGATATCCTTCTGCAGCTTTTCCAGGTCGGTTTCGGCGCTACGGGAAGGAAAGTCGGGATAACCGGTGCAAGCCAGAAAGCTGCCGTGCTTACCCCACTTGATCACCAGGGGCTTGCCGCACTTCTCGCAGGTCAAGTCGGTGGGCTTCTCCATCCGCTTGATGTCGGTCATGTGCTCTTCGGCATGCTTCAGGTCTTTGTCGAACCGCTCGTAAAACTCGCCGATGGCTGTCCGCCACGCGGTTTTCCCGGTTTCGATATCGTCTAATTCCTCCTCCATGGAGGCGGTGTACTTCACATCGAAGATGTCGTCGAAGTTTTCGAGCAGCAGGCCGGTGACCACGCGGCCCAGTTCGGTCGGATAGAACCGCCCGCCCTCTTTCTTCACATACTCGCGTTCCTGGATGGTGGAAAGGATAGAGGCGTAAGTGGAGGGACGGCCGACGCCATCGGCTTCCAGCTTCTTCACCAGCGTGGCTTCGTTATAGCGCGGCGGCGGCTCGGTGAAATGTTGCTCCGGCAGAACGCCGCGGAACTTGAGATGTTCGCCTTCGGCGACCGCCGGCAGCTTGTGCTTGGTCTCCTCGTCTTCCTCGTCGGACTGATCCTTGCCCTCTTCATACACTTTGAGGAAGCCGCGGAATTTTTCCACCGACCCGGTCGCGCGGAACAGATACTCGCTCCCGTCATTGCCGCGCGCCGAGATGTCGATCGTGGTCTGATCGAAAACGGCCGGCGTCATTTGGGACGCGACGAAACGGTTCCAGATGAGGCGGTAGAGTTTGAGCTCGTCCTCGGCCAGGTACTTGGCCACATCATCCGGGCTGTGCTCCATGGAAGTTGGACGGATGCCTTCGTGGGCGTCTTGCGCGTCCTTCTTGGACTTGTAAATGTGGGCGGAATCGGGCAAAAACTCGGGCCCGAACTTGATCGCGATATAGGCCCGCACTTCCTGCAGGGCATCTTCAGATATGCGCGTCGAATCCGTGCGCATGTAGGTGATCAGGCCCACCGCGCCTTCTTTACCGAGTTCAATGCCTTCGTACAGTCTTTGCGCCAGGATCATGGTGCGCTTGACGCTGAAGCGCAATTTCCGCGAGGATTCCTGCTGCAGCGTGGAAGTGATGAAAGGCGCCACCGGATTGCGGCGCTTTTCGCGCGTCCCGACGGACTTCACGATGTAATCGGCGCCCTCGAGCTGCGCGACGAGGTAATCGGTGGCCGCCTGGCTTCCGAGTTCCGGCGATTGGTCGTCCTTCTTGACGAGGTGCGCTTTCAACGGCGGCGGCTTGCGTGCGGCGAGATCCGCGTCGATGGTCCAATACTCGTTCTTGACGAAAGCCGCGATTTCGCTTTCCCGCTCCACGATCACGCGCAGCGCCACGGTCTGCACACGTCCAGCGGAAAGGCCCCGGCGAACCTTTTCCCAAAGCAGGGGAGAAATCTTGTAGCCCACCAGACGATCGAGCACCCGCCGCGCCTGTTGCGCGTCGACCAGTTTCTCGTCCACCATGCCGGGGTTTTGAAACGCCTTCTGAATGGCGTTCTTGGTGATCTCATTGAACATCACCCTGAAAATCTGCGGCCCACCGCTCTTCTTGCTCTGTAACTCCTCTTGCAAATGAAAGCAGATAGCCTCCCCCTCGCGATCGGGGTCAGCCGCCAGGTAAATGGATTCGACGTTCTTTGCGGCCTGCTTCAACTCACCGATCAGTTTGCGCTTGCCTTCGATGATTTCATAGTGGGGTTCGAAACCGTGCTCGACATCCACAGCCAGATCTTTCTTAGGGAGATCCTTAATATGGCCCAGCGACGCTTTGACAACGTACTGCTTACCCAGATATTTATTAATGGTTTTCGCCTTGACCGGCGATTCCACGATGACTAAAGCTTTCGGCATAAGAAGACTTCAACAACCTTGAACAGATATCCCAGAGGCTACCACACTTTCACGAAGTTCTTGCCGGGAAGCTGCTTTACGAGCCCCAGCATCTCCAATTCGAAGAGCGTAGCGATCAACTCCGAAGGCGACGTATCTTCCACAATCTGAAGTAGATCGTCCAAGTGTATGGCGGTATCCACCTGCAGGGCAGCAAGTACCTTGCGGCCAATTTCGGGTAGAACCCCCTCGGCCTTTCCACTTAAGAGGGATGCCTGACTGGCGCCGGCGGATGCAAGGCCGTCGCCCAGGAGGCGGCAGCGCCCCCGCTCGATTAGCTGACGGCGGACCTCGGCGGGAAGTTCCACGATCACGTCGTTCCAGTCCTGCACGAGCTTGGCGCCCTGTTTTATCAATAGGTTAGGCCCCCAACTCGCCTTCGACGTAATGTTGCCGGGGACGGCGAATACCTCCCGCCCCTGGTCGAGAGCGAGCTTCGCGGTGATGGCGGAGCCGCTGTACTGGGCGCCTTCGACGACGAGTACTCCGGCGCTCATACCGCTGATGATGCGGTTGCGGATGGGGAAGTTCTGAGGAAATGCCGTGGATCCCATGGCGAATTCCGAGATAATAAGGCCCTTCGCGGACAGGTCGGCCGCCAGCTTCCGGTTTTCCGAAGGGTAAATGACATCCACGCCGCAGCCCAGGACCGCGACGGTATCGCCGCCCGCCGAAAACGCGCCCTTATGCGCAGTGGTATCGATGCCGCGCGCCATGCCGCTCACAATCGTCAGCCCGGCCCGGGCTAGGTCGGCCGATAGCCTTTCGGCGGCGGCCAAGCCATACGGCGTCGGTCTCCGGGTGCCCACGATCGCGAAGTGGAACGGCGCCAGCAACTCCAGGCGTCCGCGGGCGAACAGCAGGATGGGTGGATCGAAGATCTCTCGTAACAAAGCAGGGTAGCGGGGGTCGTTACGCGCGATGGCAACGGTTCCGTGCTCTGTCATCTTGCGTTGTTGGTCTACCGCGTCCTCGAAGGAGCAGCCGCTGGCAATGCTCTGGGCAACCACGCCGCTGATGCCCGCCGATTCCAGTTCGCTGCGGGAGGCACGAAACACCGCCTGCGGCGTGCGGAAACGATCCAGGAGCTTACCCGACATCCGGTTGCCTAAACCTGGCACCAGACTCAACGCCAACCAATGCAACTCCTCTTCACGGCCGATCGAAGACACACTGTTATCCGCCATTAGTCCTTCCATCCGAATATCTCCTAATATGGTTAAAGATGGCGGGGGCCGTCGCTTCTCTCAAGGAAACATGCGCCAGGAAGCGTCGTTTTTTGAAGGTAAGGAAGCCGTACTGGTATATATCGCCAAGCGGTTGAACGAAGCGTTGCGCCTGGAGGCGATCTTTAGCGATGCCGGCGTGGACTACGGAGTGGAAGCCGACGAGTATCGCGGCGGTTTCATATTCCAGCGCGTCCGCACCGGTGCGTTCTTTTACGTGCTGCCGGGTGCCGTGCAAACGGCGCGTACCGTACTGCAAGCAAACGGCTACCGGCCGGCGGAGCCGGAAGGGAGCTGAGCGCTCGGCGGCCCGGTCCGCCGCATTTCCGCGAGCCAGACCCTGTATCGCTCCCGGAGCGCCTTCCGGTACACCGGCGGACGCACACCGGCCGCCGTGGCGTATTGTGCGATATCCCGCTCGGCGAGCCGGATGCCCGGGGCCATCCCGCTGGAGATAAGCCAGGCGGGTTCGCAGTCGAAACCGAATGCCCAGAGCGCCGGCAGGGGGAGTTGGTAGTTGTCCGGCAAGCCTAACTCCGCAAATGGGAAACCCACCGACCAGTCGGTGTGGTAACCGATCAACATATTGGAGGGGTTCACGGATACCTGGGCATGCGGGATGCAGTTCCCGGCGGGAATCCGGTAACGGCTGCGGAGCATTTCGGTCAACATGGCGGCCGCGCGGACCTGGGCGGGGTTCGCGATGCCGCCCTTCTGGGTGGGGTCGGTTCGGGCCTCAAACGAAATGCCGAGAAACGCCTCGTTGAGATTTAAATAGAACCAGTCGGTGTCGGCCCAAACGGAATAACCGGCGTGGTCGGCGGCATCGGATTCGGCGACCACGCGGTACACGCGGCCGAACCGGTCGATCAGGTAGTGATAAGCGCACTTGCGGCGCACGTAATCGAGGAGTGATTCCCCTAACCGTTGCAGAACCGGGGTATCCCTCGCTTCAAAGGGCGCCTGGCAGCTCTCGGTGGTGTGGTAGACGATTCCGGCCGGCTGGGACAGGCGTACGCGTTTGATCGACGAGGGGCCGTCCCGCTCAAATGCCGTGTAGAGTCTGGGGCGATTGTTCACTGTATACCGGGTATCGATACGCAGACCATTACTGTATGCCTCCGAAGTTCCGGTCCGCTCGACTTGCCAAACCGCAGTATTTTCACGGGCCTCGCCTGACGGCGCTCCGCGCGGAACCGCCAGCGCGACGGGCGGCGTTCCCGGCCGGCGGGCGGTATGCCTGACCAAAAAGGGGACGGGCAGGGCCAACAGTAAAGCCGTGGGCCCGAGGATCCAACGGAGGGCATGGGATCGCCGAACTGTGGCGGCGGGCTGACGCGCGGCCCTGAGATACCTCAGGCGGGAAACCGGATCGGCGAGGGAAGTGGCGGTCCGCGCCATGCGCGCATCGGCCGCGGTTCGCCATGTTTGCCAGGGCATACTCACGTGTTCAGTCAATAGGTTGTGCTGAGCGGCAATAATTCTTCAATTAAAAAGGCCTGAGAGGAATCCTCCGAAAGCCTACTTCTAAGGAGATACCGGAAAAAATCGTTGAAGCAGCCGGTCGATGGAGTCCACGCCGGCCGCGTATATCTCGCGGCGGCAAGCAGGCGAGAACTATGAACAACCTCGAACAGAATTACACGCAACCGCTGGGGCTGGACGTTGGTACCAGCCGCGTCGTGGTTGCGCGCGCGCAGGACCAGAATCAGGTATATGAAACCCAGCTCAATGCCTTCGTAACGTTGCCCTATTCGAAACTTGCGGAGAGTCTTCTGCGCAGAGAAGACGTGTTCCACGAGGTACAGGGAGCCGAAATCGTGGTGGCCGGCAACGACGCGGAAAAATTCGCCGAGGTTTTTCACGTCGATACGCGGCGGCCGATGGCTAACGGGGTGCTGAATCCTGGAGAACCGCATAGCCTGGCAGTGGTGCGGCGAATCGTGACGCGGCTGGTAGGGCGTGCCGCGGTCGAAGGTCAGAAAGTGTTCTTTAGTGTGCCGGCGCAAGGAGACAACGTGGACGGCGCGATCCGATACCACGAAGCGTCCATGCGGCAGATTCTGGCTGAACTGGGCTATGCGGCTACGCCCATTGAAGAGGGACTCGCGGTAGTCTATGGCGAATTGGCCGCCTCGAATTTCAGCGGCGTTGGGGTCTCGTGCGGCAGCGGGTTGTGCAATGTTTGCCTGGCCGTGCTGTCGGTACCGGTCATCAGTTTCAGCGTGGCCAAAGCCGGTGATTTCATCGACGCTAACGCCGCGCAGGTGACCGGCGACCGCGCGAACCGGCTCCGTATCGCAAAGGAAAATACCTTTCAATTCAATGGCTTCACCGGCGACCGGCAGCATAATGCGTTGACCGTCTACTACCAGGAGGTAATCGCCGGCCTGATTGGTTCGCTCCGCGCCCACATTGCCTCCGCACAGAGACTCCCGCGGCTGGAACAGGCCGTACCGCTGGTGCTCAGTGGTGGGACGGCGATGCCCAAGGGTTTTCTGGATCATTTCCTCAAGATCCTCGAGGCAGAAGAGTTTCCGTTGCGGCTGTCGGAGGTCCGCGTTGCGGGCGACCCTTTGCACTCGACGGCGCGCGGGGCGTTGATGGCCGCGTTGTGCTAGTGATGTGATTCATAAATATCGCTATATTCATATAGCTATCTGGCGCGGCAGCTCCGGTGCGCCCCGGACCCCAACAGGAAGGGGCCAGGCGATCCATCGGGCAGGATGGTATCGCGATCCGTACGCGCCTGGGCGAGTTGGGTTTGCGTCAACCCTTGCGCGGCGCGCAAGTTCGCACCGCGAAGACTGGCGCTCATGGTTGCGGCATCGTGGAAGCGAGCGCCGGACAGATCGGCGCCTTCCAGATCGGTGCCGTTCAGGCGAGCGTTTTGAAAACTGGCGCCGGCGAGCATAGATTTCCAAAATGACGTTTGCCGCAGGTCGGCGCGATCCAGACGCGCGGAAGCCAGATCCGCTCTTCGGAATTCGCAATTGTGCAGCGTTGCGGTACTCCAGTTCGATCCCGCGGCGGATATTCCCGAGAGCCTGCACGAACGGAATACGCTGTGGTATAAATTGGCCCCTTCCAGCTGCGCTTCCGTGAAATTGCAATCGAATACTTTGGCTTGGAGCAGCCGCGCGTCGCGGAGGACGGCGCCTGCAAAATCGCATCGGTCCATGCTCACTTCCAGCATGTGGGCCTCCCGCAGGTTGGCGCTTCGCAAAGAGGTGCGCACCAGCCGGGCCTCACTGAAATTGGCGCCTCCCAGAAGAGCGAATTCGAGTTTAGCGTCCATCAAATCGGCCTGCGACAGGTCCGCGTCGATCAGCGTGGCATTGCTGAGGTCGGCGAACTGCAGATTTGCCCCGCTCAGATTGGCGCCCGACATCCGTGCGTCGATGAAGTTCGCGGATTTCAAGTCGGCGCGCTCTAAATTCACATTGTCGAGGAGCGCCTCCGCCAGCACGACGCCATTCAGGCTGGCCCGCAGGCCGTCCTGAGCCAGTTGAAGCCAGGCGCAGTGAGATTCGAGGACACGCCGCAGCGCAGCGGGGCTCAGACGCGCGCCGATAGGCGGCGAGACGTGCCCTTCGGTCAGGCGCGGCGATTCCGGAATAGGTACCCCATCCTGCATGGATCCTGCGGCCTCAAGCGCAATGCACGAAATCCGGCGCCATTCCCGTGAGTTCCGGATCGCTCGTCTCGAGGCTCCTCAATTTGGCGGCCAAAGTAGTGCGCTTAAGGCGCAGCAGATCCGCCGCCATTTTCTTGTTACCGTTTGTCTTGCGCAGCGCCTGTTCGAGAATGCCGCGCGCGATCTCGCCCACGGTCTGCTCAAAGTCCAGACCGTCGTCCGGCACCTGAATCAGGTTGGAGCTGGCGCGCTCGGCAGCCGGGCGCATCCCGGTGCCGTCCAGAGGGAAATCCGACGGGTATAGCATATCCCGTTCTCCGCTGAGGACGATGGCGCGTTCCAGCGTATTCTCCAATTGGCGCACGTTTCCCGGCCAGGAATATGCAATCAGGCGCCGCAGCCCTTCGGGCGAGATCTGTTTGAGCGGAAGGTCCTCCAAGCCGCAGATTTTCCGGATAAAATGATGGCACAACGCCGCCACGTCTCCCGTCCGCGCGCACAGCGGCGGCACATGGATCGGGACCACATTCAGGCGGTAGTACAGGTCTTCGCGAAAGCGGCCTTGGCGGACCCGCTCCGGCAAGTCGGCGTTCGTGGCGGCGATTACGCGCACATCCACGCGCACCGTTTCACTACTACCCAATCGCTGGAACTCACGTTCCTGCAGGACGCGCAGCAGCTTGGCCTGCAGCTCCAGCGGCATATCTCCGATCTCGTCCAGAAACAGGCTGCTTCCGTTAGCCTGCTCAAAACGCCCGATGCGTTGATTCACCGCCCCGGTGAAGGCCCCTCGCACATGCCCGAACAGCTCGGCTTCCAGCAGATTCTCGGGCAGCGCGCTGCAGCAGACCGGAACCATGGGTAGGCGGCCGCGCGGACCCGCCATGTGCAACGCGCGCGCGACCATCTCTTTGCCGGTGCCGGTCTGTCCCGTGATCAGCACCGTGGAGCGCCGGCCGCCTACCAACCGCACCATCCGCACGACTTCCTGAAACGGCCGGCTGGAACCGACCAGCACGCGGCGCCAGGGTTCATCGTCCGGCGGGCTATCGGGTCTCCGGCTGCGGCGTTCCTCAAAGGCATCCCGGACCACGCCCACCAGTTGCTCTAGCTCGGTTTCCGGGCCCCACACATCGAAGGCCCCCGACTTGATCAGGCGAACCGCTTCCGGCAGCCGCGCGCCCGGGTCCCACAGGACCGCGGGAATCGCGCCATCGGCCCGCCGCAATTCCTCCAGCGCCTCAATCGGAGCATATCCCGGCAGCGGAAAGCAGATCACGACGGCATCTACGCGGGAGCGCATGAGGTATTCCAGACCTTCCGGAATCCCGGCCGCGTGGATCAGGGTAAATCCCTCGATTTCAGCGGCTTGGCCAGCTATCGCCAAGTTGGAATCTTCCGCTTCAATCCACAACAATCTGGCTGTTTCGGCTCTATCCATGGCTAAAGCAAGAATCGACGGATGGGGGCGGAGGCTTTAGGCGATGAGGGGAGAACAAAGATAGCGGAACGGCGATAGGATCGTGGCGGCTGGCCCACTTGGCTTCGTTTGGTCAGATCTGTCCTACGACGATTCGGTGGACTTTGATGAGCAGATCCACTTCGCTGCGGGGGAGTGCCAGCGCGGCCGCGATTCCGGCGTTGTCCTGGCCGCCGCGGTGCATGCGCAGAACCTGCGTCCGCCTGCTGAGGTTGAGGCCCGAGCGGGTCGGCGCCGGCGATACCAGCATGCCGGTTTGCCCTTCCACTGCGCGCAGGTCGGTTTCGAGCGCCAGCACCGCCAGGCGCGCCTCGGCCATGGCCTTCTCCAAGTCCTCGACCTGGCGCCGCTGATCCTGACGGCCGCGCTGCAACCGGCGCATTTCGACTTTGAGCGTCACAAACAGGTACAGGCACAATCCTAGACCCGCAGCCAGCAGGACGTAGAGGGCCAGGGGCCGCAACATGAATTCGGGGTTGCAAATGGTCGCTAGCAGGACTCTCATGGGAGGGTCTCCAGGCGTTCCTGGCGGGTTACGATCTGATGGATCCGAACTCCGTAATTTCCTTCCACAACCACAACTTCTCCGCGCGCAATGACGCAGTTATTCACGATCACCTCCACCGGTTCATCCACCGTGCGATTTAGCTCGATGATAGACCCGGCCGTGAGCTTGAGGACGTCCTTCAAGGGAAGTTGCACGTGGCCAAAAGAAACGCTCACGGGAAGTTCCACCCCTAGCAGAAGATTGAAGGTCTGGGAGGGCGGTGGAGGGCAGTTCCCGGACGCCGCAGTCGGAGCAACACTTGCCGGATCGGAGCGGACGGGCGAATCGGCATCCTTTGGAGGATCTTGCGGCGTGCCGGTGATGGCCACGATGAGGGGCGGAAGGGCCGCGTCGTGGTAGGACGGTACTACGGTGTAGAACTCGGTAGGGCCGTCCGGCGCGCCGTTCGCCTCGTTTCCGGAACACTCCACCTTGCGGTTCCAGCGCCGGCCCGCGCTACGGGACAATTCGGCCAACGACTGTTGCAGGATCTCGAGGTAAGTTTCGCGCGCCTGCGAATCGTCCTCCAGGCCGGCCGCCCCCAGGACGCGTGAGGCCAGTTGGGTCGAGGCGTCTCGCGGCGCGCCGATCCAGGTGGAGGGCTCTCCGGGTAACGGAAAGCGGTGCTGCCACCACAGAATCGCGCCATGCTGCCCGCTGATCTGCGCGCCGCAGGCCTCCAGCGTCAAGCCCCCGGCCGCGGCGCTACAGGCCAGCGTCGGGCGCTCGCCCGCCAGGGACTCCATTACGTTGCCCAGCAGAGACGTAAATTCCTCGGCAAACCATTGCGCGGGACTCGTGCGGCCCCCTGTCACACCACACCTCCGGCTTGGCTAGGCCATACTTTTTCGATATCCGCGCGCAGCCGCAGGATGGCCTGCGATTTGAGGTGAGAGATGCGCGATTCGTGCAGGTCAACAACCTGCGCAATCTCCCGCAAGGTCAGCTCTTCAAGATAATAGAGTCCCAATACGGTCCGCTCCATCGGCGGTATTCTCCGAATGGCATCGGACAGCAGTTGTTCGAGTTGGGAGCGCTCCAACACCCGAGAGGGAAGCTGGTCCTGGTCGTCGCTCAGGTATTCGAGCAGACCTTTCCCCTCGCCGTTCTCCGAGGTGTATTCCAGGCTGCCGATGTTGAGACCCTGCACCTCGACCAGCCAGCGATGATATTCTTCGAGGGGCAGGCCCATCTCGGCGGCGATCTCGTCTTCCGCCGGAATCCGGCGCAGTCGTTGCTCGGCGCGCGAGATGGCGAATTCGATCTGCTTGGATTTCTTGCGCCTTTGCCGGGGCGCCCAGTCAAGACCGCGCAGGCTGTCCAGGATGGCGCCCCTGATCTTGTGTTCGGCATAGGTTTTCAATTTGACGTTGTGCGCGGGATCGTACTGGTCCACCGCCGCGATCAGCCCGACGATACCCGCCGACACCAGGTCTTCGATGCTCACATTTTCCGGCAGGCGGTCGCGGATGCGTCGGGCAATCAGCCGGACTTGCGGCAAATGCTCGAGGATCAGGCGCTCGCGTTCCTCGCGGTGCGCCTCTGCCGACTCCGGGCCGTCGTAAGGGTTGGACATGGCGGGCCTTACGCAATCCCTCTCATGCGGCTAACCGTTTGGCGCCGGGAGCCCAGGGCCATACCATATCCAAAATGCGTTCTTTGGTAGCGGGGACGAGGTCGTCCGGAATTTCCTGCCCGGTTCCCAGGAACGAGATCGGTATTCCCATCCGCACGGATAATGAGAATGCTGTGCCGAAGCAGGCCGTCTCGTCGAGCCTGGTGAAAAGCAGGCTGGACGGATGGAAGATTCCGAAGCGTTCCGCCACGAGGGTTAAATCGGCGGATTTCATGGAAGCCGTTAGGACCAGGTGGGTCGCAACGTCTGGCCGGTTGGACAGAAAGCGGGCCAGATCCGCCGCTCGATCGAGGTCGCGTGGACCGTAGCCTGGAGTATCGATCAGCACCAGCCTTTTCCCGCGATATTCATCGAGCGCCTGCGCCAGCGCGCTCACACTGTCCAGCGCCTGGAAGCCAGCGCCCAGGATGGCGGCATAGGAGCGTAACTGGTCGGCTCCCGCGACCCGAAAATCGTCCATCGACACGAAAGTGAGCGGCCGGCGTGTCGTCAGGCCGCACGCCACGGCCAGCTTGGCGAGCATGGTTGTCTTGCCGGCGCCGGGGGGACCGGCCAGCGCCACTCCCGGCGGCGCATGCACCGCGGCCAAAGTGTCCGTTGCGAGAATTCGCTGCTCGATCTCCGCCGTCACGGCGCCTTCCAGGCTGCCCGGTTCGGGCGTGGCTCGACGTTCGGCCGCGTCCAGTATTTGACACACCAGGTCGCCCTCCATATCGGTAGACATCAGCCGGGCATGCCATTCCGACATTTCCGGATTCGGCCAACGCGTCCCGCTCCAGGCCGACCGGGTAATCGTCTTGCCCATGACCTCCAGTTGCCTGCGCATCTCGGCCATCTCGCGCGCCAGCCGCGCCCCCTGTGCCCCGGGTTCTTCTTCGGCCGGACTGGGCGCCGGCCTATCGGCTTCAGCCTCCGGCACCAGCGCACACACCACTTCGTATTCCCCCAGGTGGCGCGCCTCGAGCGGCGCTTTGCGGGACTCCACCAGCATGGCTTCCGCGCCCATCTCGCGGCGGGCCAGGGCTACCGCTGCTTCCACCGTGTTCGCATAGAACGATTTTATTCGCATAGTTTTCTCTTTATTGAATGCTCCCCAGCGAAATCACCTTCACGCCGGCCGGTATCTCGTTGTGTGAAAGGAAGAATAGATTCGGCAGGGTGGGCTCCACGATTTGACGAAGAAAATACCGGGCGCCGGCGCTGGTTACCGCCGCCGCCGGCCCCTCCAGGCTTCCCGCCTTGCGCTGGATTCGCTCCAGGATCTCCCGGATGGTCTGGGGCGCCATCCCCAGGTGGCTGTTCTGCTCGCCATGCTGAACCGCGGATTCCACGGCCTGCTCGATTGAAACATCTACAAAGTAGGCGGGCAGGTTGCCGGACGCGTCCAAATAGCGCTTGACCACTGTACGCCGGATCGACTGCCGGGCGAACTCGGTGAGCAGCACCAGGTTACGTGTAGATAGCGCCGCCTCGCCGAGCGCCTCCAGAATCGAGCCGGTATCGCGGATGGATACCCTTTCGCGCAGCAGATTTTGTAATACTCGCTGCACCACCGAAAGCGGAAGCTGTTTGGGTACCAGGTCCTCGACTAACTTGGGCTGATCGACAGCCACCAGGTCCAGGACCTTCTTGGCATCCTGGCGGGAAAACAACTCGTGCGCATAGCGCCGGGCCAACTCCGCAATGTGGGTGCCCAGCACGCTGACCGCGTCAACCAGCGTGTATCCGGCCGCACGGGCTTGCTCGGCGCGCGGTTCAGGGATCCACCACGCCGCCAAGCCGAAAGCCGGTTCGCGGGTGGCTATGCCTTCGAGCGCGACCGCATTGCGTCCCGAGGGAATGGCCAACTGGCAACCCTGGGGCAACTCGTAGCGGGCGATCTCGGCGCCCTTCAGCGAGATCGCGTATTCCCGCGCGCGCAGGGCCAGATTATCCGCTACCCGGACCGGAGGCAAGAGGTAGCCCACATCCGCCGCCAGTTGCCGCCGGATTCCCGATATACGCTTCAGCAGCGGGGAGTTCTGGCCTCCTTCCACCATCTTGACAAGGCCCAGCCCGACCTCGATTGCCAGGGGTTCGACCTTGAGCAACCCCTCCAGATTCTCGCGGGCCGGTTTGGCCGCGCTGGGAGTTTGCCCGGTCGCCGGCGGCCGCGAGCGCATGCGCCAACCTCCCGCGCCAAGCCCCAGGCCCAATAACAGGAATGGGATTCCCGGCATGCCCGGTAGGCATGCCAGCACGATCAACACACCGCTCGCCAGCAGCAGGGGTTGCGGACTGCCGAAGATCTGCTTGCGGAAATCCGTGCCCAGCCGAACGTCCGACCCGGAGCGCGTGATGATCAACCCTCCAGATACCGAGATCATAAGCGCCGGCACCACCGTCACCAGACCGTCGCCGATGGTGAGCACCGTATAGGTCTCCAGCGCGTGGCGGAGTTCCATGCCGTGCTGCAAGACTCCGATCAGAAATCCCGCAATGATGTTGATGCTGGTAATCAGGATGCTGGCCACCGCATCGCGCTGGGTGAAGCGGGAAGCGCCGTCCATGGCGCCGTAGAACTCCGCTTCGGCCGCCAGTTGCTTGCGGCGGCGGCGCGCTTCGGACTCGTCGATCAGTCCGGAACTCAGATCCGAATCGATGGACATCTGCTTGCCCGGCAGAGCGTCCAGAGTGAAGCGCGCCGTGACTTCCGAGATGCGCACCGCGCCGTGATTGATGACCACATACTGGATGGCAATCAGCACCAGGAAGATCACCGTGCCGATGATGTAGTTGCCGCCTACTACAAAGCTGCCGAAGGCTTCGATCACGTGCCCTGCGGCGGAGGTGCCCGTGTTGCCGTTGAGCAGGATCAACCGCGCCGACGAAACGTTCAGGGCCAGCCGGTATAGCGTCAATAACAGCAGCGTAGTAGGAAAGACGTTAAAGTCGGAAGGGCGCGTAATGTACATGGCGACCATCATGACGATTACCGACATCATGATGTCCACCACCAGCAGCAGATCCAACAGAAAAGAGGGCAGCGGAGTGATGAGAGCCATCACGATGGCGAGCACGGCCACCGGCACGCCGAGTTCAGCGGCTTCACCCCCGGAAAAGAACTCCAGAGGTTTCCAGCCCGTTTTGGCCACCGCCGCTTCCGCCATTCCGCCTGTCTCCCGATCCGTCCCTTAACCAGGTAATCGGCCGTTCATGAGTTTGAAAACATAGGCCAGGATTTCCGCCACCGCGCGATACAGATGGGCGGGGATCTCTTGCCCGACGTCCACAGATCCGTAAAGCGCTTGCGCCAGCGGCGGATTCTCCACAATCGGAACCTGGTGCTCCACGGCCCGCTGGCGAATGCGCAAAGCCAGATAATTCTTCCCCTTGGCTACCACCACAGGTGTGGCCATTGAATCCATGGCATAGCGCAACGCCACCGCGTAATGTGTGGGATTGACGATCACAGCGGTGGCTTTGGGAACTTCTTTCATCATCTGGTGCCGCAGCCGGTCTCGTTGTATGCGGCGAATGCGCGCCTTCATTTGTGGGTTGCCTTCGGTCTCCTTGAACTCGTCGCGAATCTCCTGCTTGCTCATGCGCAGGTCCTTGCGGTAGCGGCGGCGTTGGCGGAAGAGGTCTACAGCGCCAAAAACCATGAAGACGCTACAGGCTTTCCACAGCAGCGTGCCCAACGACCCGCACACCTGGCGGAAGCCCGATTCGACGCCCTGGAAAGGTAGAGCCATATAAGCGAACAGGTTGTCGCGGATGATTCCGTAGACCGCCAATCCGAACAGCGGGAGCATGATGGCCGCCCGCAGCAGCGCCGGCAGATTTTGGCGTGGCAACTCACGCAGCCGCGAGAGCGGGTTCAACCGTTGCAGATCGGGCGCCAGTTTCTTCAGACTGACCCCGAGCTGCGTGGCGATCAGTTGCACGGCGAGGGTAACCGCCAGCAGCACGCCCGCGGCGGGCGCCAGCAGCCGTAGCACGCTCATCAGCAGGTAGCGGCTAATCTCCACCACCTGCGCCTCCGGTTGCCTGGAGAAGGCGGCTGCCAACGCCAGGCGCATCAGCCGGCGCAACTCGCCGAACCACTCACCACCCCAGGCATCGAGCACCGCCACAAATGCCAGGAATTGCATGCCCGAGACAAACTGGCGCGCGGTGGGGAACTGTCCTTCCCGTCGCGCTTTGTCCAGGCGCTTGGCGGTAGGCTGTTCGGTTCTCTGACCGTTGTCGGCCACGGCTGGCTCTCCTTAAAAGCGCAAAACCTGGCGCAGAGTGCCGAACACCACACCACCATAAGCCAGGAGCAGTCTCGGAAGAAGCGCGGCAATTCCGCCCAGGAGCACCAGCGCGGCGGTCATTTTGATCGGGAAAGCCAGGGTCAGCAGTTGCAACTGGGCGTTGAGGCGTCCGAGCAACCCCAACGCAATATCCACCAGCACCAGCAGCGCGATCACCGGCAGCGCCAGGCGGACCGCGAGCGCCAGCATATCTCCACCCAAGCGCAGCAGAGCTTCGGCCGCGGGCCCGGTAATCCAGGCGCCGGCCGGATGCGCGTCCAAGCTGTAAGCCAGGGTGCGAATTACGTCCCGGTCCAGACCCAGGCATAGAAACACCATCCCGCCTGCCAATTGTCCAAACACCAGCAAGACTCCGGATTCAGCCTGCGTGGTGGGGTCGATGGTCTGGGCGAAGCTGAATCCGGCGTTCAAGCTGAGGATCTGCGCCGCCAGTAGAAAGACCTCCAGCAGGAATGCCACGGCCAGGCCGATCGTAACTCCCACGGCGAGTTCCGGCAGCAACCACACCAGCATCGCGAAGGCATCCGGTGGCGCGGCCGGGCCGCGCGGCCAGCGCGAAAAAAGCGCCAGCGTGGTCCAGACCGACAGCACAATGCGCGCCTGCGGCGGCCCGCTCTGCAAGCCGGGCAATGGCACCAGCGCGAAGACGCCGGATACCCGCGCCAGCACCAGGAGAAACCCGAAAAGCGTGGGAAGGCCGAAGCTCACTTCAGCGGGCATAACGCCCCAGGTCGCCGAATAGCGCAGTGGTGTAAACCACCATGCGTTGGATCATGAACGGCATCAGCAGCAGGATCGCGAGCACAAACACGACCACCCGGGGGATGGTGCTGAAGGCGGTGTCCTGGATGGAAGTCACAATCTGGGCCAGGCTAATCGCCACTCCCGCGGCGAAAGCGATGGCCATGAGCGGCGCCGCAATCCAAAATGCCGCTAGCAGCGCCTGGCGCAGGATTTCAACTACGGTGTCGGTGGTCATCGGTGCTCCTCAGGTGAAGCTTTTCATGAGCGATCCGACCACCAGGTTCCACCCATCCACCAGCACAAAAAGTAGGATTTTGAAGGGGGCCGAGATCATCACCGGCGGCAACTGGACCATGCCCACCGATAAAGTTACCGACGCCACCACCAGATCGATGACCAGGAAGGGCAGGTAGAGCACCGCTCCAATTTGAAAGGACGCTTTCAGCTCTGAAAGGATATAGGCCGGAATCAGGACTTTCAGGTCCACGTCGGCTGGCGTGCGCGGCGCGGGTGCATGCGATACTTCGAGGAACAGGGCGATATCCTTTTCCCGCGCGAAGCGCAGCCAGAACTGGCGCAGGGGTTTGGCGGCCTCCTCCGCGGCTTGCTGGACCGTCATCCGGCCATCCTGCATGGGAGTCCACGCCTGTTCGTAGATCTGGTTCGCCATGGGCTGGATCGTCAGCAGGCTCAGAAACAACGCCAGCCCGACCAGCACCTGGTTGGAGGGCGCGGTCTGCGTGCCGAGCGCCTGGCGCAGGAAATGCAGCACCACGATCGTGCGCAGGAAGGGCGTCACCGAAACCAACGCCGCAGGCAGCAGCGTCAGCCCCGTCAGCAGCAGCACGATCTGCATCGGCGCGCTCAAGGAACCGGCCTTCCCGTTGACGTACCACCCCTGAGAAGCGGGGGCAGCACATGCTACCGATTGAAGCAGGATTGCAAGTCCCGCCAAGTGCCTCAGCCGGCGGGACATTAGCGGCCCTCCGGGGGCGTTCGAGAGGTCTGCGACTCCAGGCTCGCCCAATCGAAGCGCTCCAGGACCGCGCACCCCGCCGGTGAAGTCCCCACCAGCAGCCCGCGGCCGGCCAGCCGCACCAGGTGCAGCGAATGCTGAGGTCCTAGCATCAGCCGCTCCACCACCTGGAGAGCGCGTTCCCGGGGGCCGCGCGCGCGATAGCGGGAGATTCCTTTGCGGCGCAACCACCAGAGCGCGGATGCCAGTAGCATCAGCACCGCGCTTACTCCCACAGCTTGCCGGATTGGTTCCATTTACTCCTTTTCCACCGCGGCTTCTAGGCATCGCCGATGAAATCCGTAATGCGGACTCCCAAGGTGTTCTCGACGACTACAATTTCGCCGCATCCAATCAATGTCCCGCCCACGTATAGATCGATGTTCTCGCCGGCGGAGCGCTTCATCCCGATCAGGCTTCCAGGCTCCATCTGCAGGATCTGCGCCACGCTGAGAATGCGCCGGTCCAACTCGGCCTCAATGTCCACCGGCACGTCGGCGAACGGGGCGATCTGTTCCATGGCCGTCATGTCATGCGTTTTAGGTAATCAGGTTGGTGGTGGCCTGGGCGAGAGTATCCACGGTGGTCACCACCTTGGCATTCGCCTGATAGGCGCTCTGTAGCACAATCAACTCGGTTAACTCCTGGGCGATATCCACATTTGAGGACTCGAGCGCGCCGCCCACGATCGTGCCGCGTCCGCCGGTGCCCTGCGCGCCAACCGCCGGAGCGCCTGTCTCGGCACTGACCTGAAAGAGATTACTGCCCACCGCCACCAGCGTCTGCGGGTTGCGGATGGAGGCCAGCGCCACTTCGCCGACGACGGCTTGCTGCCCGTTTGAGTAGGACGCCAGCAACTGGCCTCCATTGCTCATGGTCACGCCGGTCATCTGGGCGGCTGCCGACCCATCCTGAGTATTGGCGGAAGTCGCCGAGGGCTGGTCGAACTGCGTGAGGGTAGCGGTGGTGCCGGCTGCATTCCAGATATTCCAGTTGATATTCAAAGGCGTGGTGGCGCCGTCGCTCAGCCCCGTCACGCTAAGGGCGATCGGGGACCCCGCGGGGGGCGTGAGCAACTTCCCATCGGGACCGAACGTCAAGGTGCCCGTGCCGATTGTTTGCGGCGACGCGGCACCCACATCCGCGCCTGGCACGGTGGCGGTACAGGACCACGTGTTGGCGGCGGTCTCCGCAAAGCTGATGGTGACCACGTGCGCAGTGCCCAGAGAGTCGTAGACCGTAATGGGAGCGGACCAGTCGGATGTCGTGCTGCTGGCCGAGTCGGGCGTGGCCGCGGCATTGAAGTTAGCGTTCAGGGTGATATTCTGTGTCGCCTGTGGGGGTTGCAGCGTGCCCACCGGCACGGTGATGTTGCCGATGGGCGCGCCGGTGTTGACCGCTCCGTTTGTCGTCATCCAGCCCTGTACCTGTTGACCTGTGGGGGTCAGCAGGTTTCCGGAAAGGTCAGTTTGAAAATTGCCGGCGCGCGTATACTCCGTCTCGCCGTTGTTGTTTACAACAAAGAAACCGTTCCCCTGGATGGCCGCGTCGAGAGATCCGCTGCTCGCCTGGATGGCGCCTTGGGTGAATTCCCGGATCGTGATCGGCGACGCTACCCCGAAGCCCAGTTGTGTCTGGCCGGCATCCAGCGATTCGCTGACCAGGTCGCTGAAGTAAGCGGCGCTCTCCTTATAGCCGGCGGTGTTCAAGTTCGCGAGGTTGTTGCCGACGACGTCAACGGCTACGCCGTTGGCGTCCAAAGCCGAAAGTGCGGTGCTGAAGGCTGCAAACATGGTTAGGTATCCCTTTGGTGTGATTTCAGTACGTTAGCCGTTTGCCGGCGCGGATTGCGTCAGTCCGTCGAGATCGCTGTGGATGCCAATCAGTTGTTCGAGCGAACTGAATTGCGCCAACTGCGTGACGAAGGTGGTGCTATCGGTCGGGTTGGTGGGGTCCTGATACTGAATCTGGGCCACCAGAAGTTGCAGGAACTGATCTTCGTTGACATCGTCGGGCGAAGTCGCGTCCGTGGATGTCGTGCCCGCACTGCTTTGGCTGTGCGGCAGAATGAGTGAAGGTTGTATCGTCATTTCTGAATTTCCTGTGCGCGGTCGAGGCTGGACTGCCACTCCCCGGTCCGGCGCGATCGGTCTTTTGAACGCTGTGCGTGAGGCTGCTGGCGGCCGTCCTTGCGGCCTCCCGGTGAATGCTCCTGGGACGTCGAACCGTCCGGCAGGCCGCGGCGCCCTTGTACCGCCTGCCCGCCCGTGGGACGCCATACCTCGGCCTGGAATCCATTTTGGTGAAGCTTGCCCACCAGATCCGGCAGATCCGCGCGCAGTGAATCGGCCAGATCGCGATCCGGCGTGTGCACCGTGACCCGGACTTCGCCGGCATGTTCGGCCAACCGGATGTCTACGCGGTTCTCGTCGTCCGCCAGGTGCAGGGATACCTCGTGGGAGACCGCCGGCACTGGCGGTTCGGGCGGCTCTTCTGCCGCGCGCACCTTCTCAGTCTCCTGGGTGGAAGGCGCGGGCGTCCGTTCACCTTCGGACGGAGAGACGGCGGGCGCGTTCCCCACCCATGCCATATCCACCGGCCAGGCAGACGGGTTGTCGCCCTGGCCGGACGGAGGCGGGTCGCAGGATGCCCCACTCTTCGTCGTGGCGCTGGCCCGGGGCCACGTGTCACGTAGCGCCGCGGCGACGGCGGCGCGCTGGTTTTCTGGCTCGCCGGAGTCGCCACCGGTATCGCTTCGAGTTCCGTCCTTCAATTCGGATCGATCGTTGCCGGACGGAGGGCCCGGCGCGCCATGTGCGGATTCGGCGACTTCGGTATGTTCCGACTGCCTGCGTTCACTCGGGGCTATCACGCTGCCCCCGGGACCGGTTGTGGAGCTAATACCGAGCGATGCCACCGCCAGAACCGCGCAATCCGAGGTCCCAGACGGCGGCGAGGGCGGTGCGCCGCTTCCCCATACCGATGCCTGGGTGGTGTCCGGGGTTCGTGAGACGTCGCGCGTGCCTCCGGCGTCGTCCGAATCTGGAAGTGAGTGCGCGGCGCCGCTCTCGTCGATGGCCCGTTGAGGCGAAATCATGCGTACGCCGAACGCCAACTCCGTGCCGATCTGCAGAACTCGGGCCGTAGGGCCTTCCATTTCGTTTGGATCCATATTTGTTGCTACGACATCCGGCGCTCGGGAAAGATCCCGCGGTAGCGGATCGGCTGTCGCCGTGCGCGGCGCAGCGCCGATCGTTGAAGCGGAGCCTCCGGCGAGGCTATCCGCCGGGGAAGAATCCGGAGCCATGACGATCGGAGCCGCATGGGAGAATTCTGCTGGTTCCACGAACCAGCGGAGAATCAGGGGAGGCCGCGAGGCCACCGCGAACGCCATGGACGTGGGTGCAACCAGTACATCGGCTTCGTTCTTTTGGCCTGGTATCGGGCGCTTTGACTCCGGGGCTGCGCGCTCGCCTAAATCATTCGCCAGACCGCTAACCGGATCGTCCGCCAGACATCCATCTATATAAGATCCGAAACCGCTCCCAACGCTCAGATCAGTTCTGGCCGTCCCCGTAGGCAGCCCGCTGGAAGCCATGGATTTGACGCCGTAGGCAACCATTGATTCCGGAGCAGGTGAGATCACGTCCCGAACCAGTGCACTCGTGAAGCCAGTTCGCCGCGCTGGATTCCAAGCAGTTACGGGTGGAGGGACGCCAAATTATTGCCCGGCGGGTCTTTGCCGACACGAATTTGGCGGGCCTGAGTCCGTAACCTATTCGTTTCGTGCGGCCCGCTTTCGGATCTCCGCTTGCATCAAAAACAGCGTGAACGCGTCATGGACACGCTGACGATTGCGGCGGCCGGGGGCATGCAGTCCCGCATGCAATCCCTGGACATGCTGGCCAACAATCTGGCCAACACCGGGACTGGGGGCTATAAGAACGACCGCGAGTTTTATAACCTCTATGTTTCTGCGGAGAATGACAGCGGGCCCGACGGGTCGGCGGCGGCTTTGCCGATCATAGAGAAGCCCTGGACCGATTTCTCGCAGGGCACTTTGCGCGCCACCGGCAGCGCCTGGGATCTGGCGCTTTCCGGCAAAGGGTTCTTCGCCGTGGATGGGCCATCGGAAACCCTCTATACGCGCAATGGAAACTTTCGGGTCACGGCGGCCGGATCCCTGGTCACCGCGGAAGGATACAAGGTTCGCACCGCTTCCGGAGAAGACTTGAAAATCCAGCCTGCCGGTGCGTTGCAGGTTTCGCCGGACGGCACGGTGTCGCAAAACGGCCAAACTCTGGGCCGTCTTCAGATAGGCGACTTTTCCGATACCAGCGCGTTGATCAAGCAAGGCAGCAGTTATTTCCGGACCCCCCTGGCGCTCCAGGCCGCCTCCGCCGTGCAGGTCGCGCAGGGAGAACTGGAGAGTTCGAATGTCGGTGCGGCGGAATCGGCCGTGCGCCTGGTGGAAGTGATGCGGCAGTTTGAAATGCTACAGAAGGCCGCCACGCTGGGATCGCAGATGAATCGCGAGGCGGTCGAAGAGGTAGCCCGCGTAGCGACGTAAGCAGCTTCGCCGGGGAAGCAAGGAGCCAATATTATGATGCGAGCGCTATTCAGCGCTGCCAGCGGAATGACGGCGCAACAGATGAACGTGGACAACATCGCCAACAATCTGGCCAATGCGAACACCAATGGGTACAAGGCGCGCCGGGTTCAGTTCCAGGATCTGCTTTACCAGAACCTTCTGCAGCCGGGGGCGTCCGCAAGCCAGCAGACGGTGGTGCCCGTCGGCCTGCAACTGGGTCTCGGCACCCGCCCGTCGGGCAACGAGATTATCTTCACGCCGGGGAGTCTGTCGGAGACCGATAACCCTTTGGATGTGGCGGTGCAAGGACCGGGCTTCTTTCAAGTCTTGCAACCCAACGGGCAGTTGGCCTACACCCGCGACGGCGAATTCCAGCTTGACAGAAACGGGAACGTGGTGACCGCGGGAGGCAACCCTCTACAGCCGCAGCTCACGATTCCGGCAGATGCCCAATCGATCACTATTGCCGGAGACGGTACCGTCAGCTATACCTTGCCAAACCAGACCGCAGCCCAGGTGGCCGGGCAAATTCAGCTCGCCAATTTCCAGAACCCTGCCGGCTTGAGTACCATCGGCGGCAACCTATATACTCCCACAGAGGCTTCCGGCGACCCTACGCTGGGCCTTCCCGGTGGCGCCGAGGGCCTGGGAGCGCTGCTGCAGGGATATACCGAGCAGTCCAACGTCAGCGTGGTGCAGGAAATGGTGAACCTGATCGTCAGCCAGCGGGCCTACGAAGCCAATTCCAAGGTTGTTCAGGCGGCCAACGAAATGTATCAGGAAACCAACAATCTCGTGCAACAATGACCCCTCGGATGTTACTCCTCATCTCGGCTGCGCTGGTGCGGGCTGGCGCGCAATGCGTTCCGGTTTCGGACAATCGGGTGCTGGCGGGCGACATGGCACGAGCCGTGCCGGCCTTTGCCGGGATGGCGCCGGAAATGTTGTTGGGCTCGGCCCCCGCGCCGGGCGCCAGCCGCCGCTACGGGTCCGCGGAGTTGCAGCGTTTGGCGCGGCGTTACGGGCTGGTGCTCGAAGCCGGGGCAGAAGCCTGCATTGTGCGGCCCGCGGAAATGCTCACGCGTGAGCACGTGGCAGCCGCCGTCGGCGCAAGCCTCCCCGGGGCGCGCATCGAAGTGGTGGAGTTCAGCCGGCAGCCCATTCCGCGTGGTGAACTCCGCTTTCCTGCCGCCGGCTTGGAAAACGGTCCCGCCATGGGCTCGCCGCGGCTGTGGCGTGGCGCGATCTCCGCGCCCGGCCAGGCCGATTTCCCGGTTTGGGCCAAAGTACTCCTCCAGACTTCGGCGAAACGCGTGGTCGCCGCCGCCGACCTCGCGCCCGGCCGTCCCATCCTGCGCACCCAACTGCGAGAGGAAATCTATCAAGGGCCGCCCGGATTTCCGGGGCTGTCTCAAGTTGCCGGCAAGGTGCCGCGCCGGGAGATTCGTGCCGGCGCCGCGATCGAAAGGCAGTGGCTGGCAGAACCACCTGATGTATTGCGTGGACAGCGGGTACGAATTGAGATCCGGAGCGGCCAGGCGCGCTTGCTTCTGGACGGAGAGGCGCAATCCTCCGGCAGCCGGGGGGACGTGATCGCGGTGCGCAATCCGGCCAACGGCAAGATCCTACGCCCCACGGTCGCGGATCGCGGAAGGGCCTTCCTTGAGGCCGACCCATGGCGGATGGCCCCGGCGGATGGCGGAGACCGATGAAACCAAACCCGATTCTGGCGATGCTGGCGCTCGGCTGTACGCCTTTCCCGGTGGTGGGGGCGGCCAAGAAAAAGCCAACTCAGGCGGAACTATCCGCGCTAGACCGTTACGTGGTCGAGGCCACCGCCGCGGCCCGCGCCAACAACGACGCTTCGCCGGGGTCCCTCTGGTCGTCCGCAGCCCTATTCAACGACCTGGCGCGCGACCTGCGGGCCAGCCGCGTGAATGATACGGTCACCGTTCTGGTCGCCGAAAATGCCTCCGCCGTGAGTTCGGGTAACGTGCAGACGGCTCGCACTTCGAGCGCCAAAGCGTCCATTACGGCCTTGGGGGGCGTGACCAAGAGCAGCGGCGCGTTGGCCAATCTGTTGGGGACGGCTGGGGATCAGGAGCTAAAAGGCTCCGGCACGATCGGGCGCCAGACCGTGATTTCCACCACGCTGGGCACGCGGGTAGTACACGTTTTGCCGAATGGATACCTGGTCGTTGAGGGCGTCAAGGAGATTCGCGTCAGTTCCGAACAGCAGGTCATCACGGTGCGCGGGGTCGTGCGTCCAGCGGATCTGGGCCCAAACAATGTGGTCCAATCGGACCTGGTCGCGCAATTGGAGGTTTCCGTGAACGGTAAAGGTGTGGTGGGAGACGCCATCAAGCGCCCGTTCATTCTGTACCGCCTGCTGCTGGGACTGCTGCCTTTTTGAGGTTGGAGCAGACCATGCGATTGAACGTTATCCTTGTGGCGGCGGTCCTGATTGGGCCGGGATTCTGCGCTACGCGATTGAAGGATCTGGCCGGAATAGAAGGCGTGCGCGACAACCCGCTCATCGGCTACGGGCTGGTGGTCGGGCTGGCCGGGAAAGGCGACACACAACAGACCCTATTCTCGCCCCAGAGTCTGGCCAACATGCTGGAGCGTATGGGGGTCTCGGTTCCAGGAGCCACCATTCGGGTGAAGGACACCGCGTCCGTCATGATCACGGCCACGCTGCCGCCTTTTGCCCAGCCGGGCGTACACCTGGATGTTACCGCGGCCGCCATTGGAGATGCCGCCAATATCCAGGGAGGCATTCTATTGCTCACTCCCCTGAAAGGGGCGGACGGGCTGGTCTATGCAGTGGCGCAGGGTCCGTTGGTGCTCGGCGGGTTCATGGCGGGACAGGGCGGCAGCAGCCAGACGGTGAATCATCCCACCGTCGGCCGGGTGCCGGGCGGCGCTATCGTCGAGCGGCCGGGCACTTCGATCGCGCCCAAGGGAACCGTACGTCTCCAACTTCGCTACGCGGACTTTACCACCGCATCCCGCGTCGCTGCAGCCCTAAATGCCAGGTACGGTGGGCCGGGCGTGCTTCCGGCGCGCGCTGAGAATTCCGCGTTGGTCAGCGTTTTGGCGCCCAAGGCTTACGCAGACCACATGATCGATTTCATCGCGGACATCGAAGCCCTGACGGTGGACGCGGACCGGCCCGCCCGCGTCGTGGTGAACGAACGCACCGGCACGATCGTCATGGGGCGCGATGTGCGGATCGCGCCTGTGGCTATCCTGCACGGAAACCTTACTGTCGAGATTCAGACCAGCGTGGACATCTCTCAGCCGGAGCCGCTCTCGGCTGGAACCACCGCCGCCAGCGCCAAAACGGGGGTGGCCGCGAAGGAGCAGACGGCCCGCAATGTGCTACTTAAACAGGGCGCCACGGTAGAGGAATTGGTGCGCGCGCTGGCTGCCATTGGCTCGACCCCGCGGGATGTCATTGCGATCCTGCAAAACCTGCGCGCGGCCGGCGCGCTCGACGCCGAACTGGAGGTAATCTAATGAGCGCTGCCATAACCATGGAATCTCCTCCTGAGAAGTTGGCCGGATCGCCCGCCGCGCGCTCCCCGCAAACCCTCAACGACGCGGCGCAGCAGTTCGAGGCCGTCATGATCGCCCAACTCCTCAAAGAAGCTCGTGGCAGCGAGGACGGCTGGTTGGGAGGCGGCGCGGATGCCGGAAATGCAACCGTTGCCGGGCTGGCTGAGGAGCAGTTTGCCCAGGCCCTCGCGAAGAGTGGCGGCCTGGGCCTGAGCGCGCAGATCGTATCCAGTCTGTCCGCGCGGGAGAAGTAGTCCCTCCGCAGACGGCACGTCTGTCACAAGCTCCAGCTCTGCGAAGCATACTCAGCCACGCCGCGCGACGCGAATACGGCTGCGTAACCGCCGTATCCGGCGCATGGTTCCGCATCGGCTGGTGGATGGGGGCTCTCCTCGCAACCGCCGTCCTCGGGGGCCATCCGGATTTGTTCCCATCCCTCCAGCAGGGTGGTCAGCAGCCTTTCTACCTCCACCAGGGGGTCGATAGTCTGGGTCTGATTGGCTTCGAGCAGGCGGCGCTGCATATAATCGTACAGTCTGGCCAATCCGCGACTCAGCGTGCCTCCGCGGGTATGGTCGAGTGAACCGCACAACTGCGACAGGACGGCATGTGCCTTAGTGATCTGGCGGGATCGTTCCGGGATTCGCCCGGCGGCCAAGTGGGCCTTGGCGCTGCGCGTGGCATCGCCCGCGGCGCGATAAAGCAGCGAGACCAATTCGAGCGGGTCGGCGGTCAAAATCTGGCTTTCCAGGTACGCATCTTGCGGCGGCATAGGATCTCCTCGCGCTACATATCGGCCGGATCGGCAGGCGCTTGCGGCGCCCCTGCGTCGCTGGCATATCCCAAACTTCGTGCCAACCTTAGTAGATATTCCGGCGGCGCCTCCCATAGCACATCACCGGTCTGTGGATTCACGATCCGGACCACCGGATGCTTGGTCTCCCGATCCAGAGCAAAGGTCAGTTCGGTGCCTCCCCCAAACAACGCGGAAGCGTCGATGCTCATAACGGCGCGGATCATCTCACGATTCGCCACTAACCAATTGGCGCCGGCGGTGCCTTGCATGGCGGGTAGAGCTTGTCCTGGATTCGCAACGGGGTTCACATCCATAAAAAGCCGCTCCCGGGGACCGCTCTTCCCCTACCCTCTCATCGGCCCGCCAGGTGCGAATTTGCGGCCAGGCCCCACGGGCTAAAGCCGGCATCCACGTCGGCCGATAAGGTATGTGGACGGTCCAGCTTGAATCGCACCTTGTCGCAACAGGAAATCGACGCTTTGTTCGTCAGCGCGGCCGGCGGACAAGCGCAAGAGTCTCCATCCCGAAAGGTAGTGCCTTTCGACTTCCGCCGGCCGGATCGCATCGCCAAATCCCAACTGCGGGCTATCCATCAGTTGCACGAAACCTTCGTCCACAATCTGGTGTCCAGCCTGTCGGCCTATCTACGGACATACCTTCTGGTGAATCTGGTGAGCGTTGAACAACTATCTTGCGAGGAGTTTCTCAACGGCCTGCCGTCGCCCACCTGCATGCTCTCGTTGGGTTTGCGGCCCTATGACGGCTATGGATTGCTGGAGCTGAGCCCGGCCCTGGTCTTCCCCATTCTCGAAGTTCTGTTGGGAGGCGACGGCAAGTCCGCGGCGGCTTTACGCCGGGAGATCACCGAAATTGAACAGAAACTGCTCGATAGCCTGTTCCGCATCATTTTGAACGACCTGAAAGAGGCCTGGCAAGCGGTGGCTCCCATCGAGTTCGCGATTCATACGGTCGAAACCGAGCCCCAGTTTCTCCGTGTGCTGGCGCCCAGCGAAGCCGTCGTTGCGGTGGGCATTGAGATCCGCATCGGTGACAACGTAGGGATGATGAACATCGCCGTCCCATCCATCATTGCCAAGATGATGCGCCAGAAGTTCGACCAGCAGTGGTCGCTGCGCCGTACCCAGTTCGACCGACGCGGAACAGACGGCCATGCTGTCCCGAATCCGGCCATCGCGTCTGGATCTCGACGTGCGCCTGCGCGGTCCGAGTCTGCTGGCGCGGGACTTGTTGCGCCTCGCCGAAGGCGATGTACTGGCCTTCGACTTTCCCGTGAGCCGGCCGCTGGACGGTCTCCTCAACGGCAAACTGCGGTTCGGCGGGCGGATCGTCGAGACAGGCCGCAAGCGCGGCTTCCTGGTGGAAGCCGGGCCGATCTCGCCCGGCATGGCCGATAAGGACTGAAAGGCTCATGATTCACCTCACGCGTCTTAATCACCGGCCGCTGGTTCTGAATGCGGACCTGATCGAGTCGATCGAGGTGACCCCCGACACGGTCATCGCTCTGACCACGGGCCAGAAGTTGGTGGTGCTCGAATCCGCCGATGACATAGTCCGGCTGGTGGTCGAGTTTCGCCGGGCAATTCACAGGGGCGATCAACTTGGTCCCGGCATGGAAAGCGCCCAGAGTTCGTGTTCCAGCGGGCCGGGGGACGAGGGCCGAAATCGAACAGGACATGGCGGAAACAAACCAGAAGACGCCTGATCCGGCCAAGAAACAGCCCGGCCGCCGGCTGGATGTAGCCACGCTGGGCGGCCTGGCGCTGGCGTTGGCTGGCATCTTGGGAGGACTGGTTCTCGAAAAGGGAAACGTCGAAGACGTCAAGCAACTGACCGCCGCCATCATAGTTCTCGGAGGCACCTTGGGAGCCGTGATGGTGACCACGCCTATGGATCATCTCCGCCGCGCGGCCGGCAAGATCCCCACGATTTTCTTCGAGACCACCTACGCGCCGGAAGCCATCATCGAACAGATCATCGGTTACGCCACCAAAGCCCGCAAGAACGGCATCGTCTCCCTGGACGACGAATCGGCGTCCATCGCGGACCCGTTTCTGCGCAAGGCCTTGAACCTGGCCGTGGATGGGACGGACCTGCAGGAACTGCGCCGCATGATGGAGCTGGATATCGCCCTGGAGGAGCACCGCGGGGAAGCCGAAGCCAAGGTCTTCGAGGCTGCCGGCGGATACGCGCCTACGATCGGAATTATCGGCGCGGTCCTCGGGCTGATCCAGGTGATGAAACATCTGGCCAATATCGACGAGGTCGGCCGGGGTATCGCGGTGGCCTTTGTGGCGACCGTTTACGGCGTGGCCTCCGCAAATCTCTTATTTCTTCCCGCCGGCAGCAAGCTTCGGTCGCGCATGCACGCTGCCGCGGAGATGCGCGAGCTTATGCTCGAAGGCATATTGGGGATTGCGGAAGGTTTGAATCCCAAGCTAATCCGGATCAAGCTGGAAGCCTATGCCCGCCCGCAGGCTCCCAAGAAAGCGTCTAAGGGAACCGCCAAACCCGCCGCCGCGCGACAGACCGCGGAGGCTGCCGCTGGGGAGTGATCGCCGAAGACTATGCGAAAGCGCCGAAAAACCGATGAACATGTCAATCATGACCGCTGGCTGGTCTCTTATGCGGACTTCATCACCCTGCTCTTCGCTTTCTTCGTGGTGATGTTCGCCTCCGCCCAGGCGGATCATGGCAATGCCGCGCGCGTCTCGCAGTCTGTTCGCAAGGCGCTCGAGGAGGGGCAAGTGAAAGTCGTGATGGCCGCCATTCTGGGCGGCACGCGGGAAGACAAAGGCAGGGGAAACGCGATGATGAAGGGCCCTGGTGGATCCCGTCCTACAGCCCGGGAGACCCCGCCGGCCGCGCCCGATCTGGCCGGCTCCATGGACTCCTTGCGCGCCGCTCTGAAGGTGGAGATCGAAAAGGGCCAGATTCAGGTCGCCCTGGAGCCACGCGGATTGGTGGTCAGTTTGCGCGAAGCGGCCTTTTTCGCTTCCGGCGACGACGCTCTGTACCCCGGAACCTATCCCAGCATAGAAAAAATCGCCCGGGCCATCGCCGCATTGCCGAGCCAGGTGCGGCTGGAGGGGCACACCGATTCGGTGCCCATTCATACCCCTCGATTCCACAGCAACTGGGAACTCTCGGCCGCGCGCAGCATCGCAATGCTTGAGCTCCTGGTGTCCCGCTTCGGCATCCCGCCGCAGCGCCTGGCGGTGGCCGGTTACGCCGAGACGGTACCGGTCGAATCCAACGATAGCGAACAGGGGCGTGCGCACAACCGCCGCGTGGATATCGTCATCCTGAACGAGCACGGTCTCGGTCCGGAACCCCAGGCGGCTGCGGCGGGCCCCCGGTAAGGGGGGCCCAAAGATCCTTACCCGGCCGGCCAGCCGTCACGCGCGTAAGTAAACCGGCGTGCAACTTCTGGCCGGACCCGCCGCGGGCGAGAAGGCCGCCGATTTCAGGAACAACTTGACCTCCAGCCGCTGTGTCCCGCAGTCGAACAATACGACGGTCCAGGTTTCGTCGCCGAAGCTCTTGGCCAGGAAATTCTTCCCGAAAATCGCGGTGGGAATGCTCATCCCCATGGGTCCCAAAGACTTCTCCAGCGCGGTCTTCACGTTGCCCAGAATCATGTTGGCGACTTCCGCCACCGCATCGAGGACCTCGGCATCCACCACGGCGTACTCGGTCATCAGCATCTGTGAGGCAATCTGGCAGGCCAGTTCCGCCGAGCAGGAGAGGGTGCCGGTACCGGTCCACTCGCCGGCCATCCCGATCAGGCAGATGACACCGTCGGAAGGATGGGAAGGGCCCTTATCGCAATAGGACTCCGCGAAATGGAGTTCAGCGCCCAACATGGTCGAAAACACGTCTTCGGTGGCTGCCCGAATATCGCGCACAATTTGATCGCTATCTATCATTGGTATGTCCCAGGTATTTATCGGCGGAAAGCGCCAGCTCTTTAGCCGTTCTCCGGCTGGTGCACCGGACGGCCATCCCGGCGATCACCGTAAAGTAATCCGAGGGCGCGGCCGATAGTTAGAACGGAGCATGGCTTTGAACATTTTAGTCGTAGACGATTCCACCGCGATTCGGAAGATCCTGATCCGGGTGCTGCGGCAAACCGCCCTGGCGATCGGCGAAATCTTTGAGGCCCGCGACGGCGTGGAGGCTCTGGAGATCGTGCGGAGCCATCCTTTGAACCTGGTCCTTTCCGACATCAACATGCCGAATCTGGACGGTCTGGGCCTGCTGGCGCAGCTTAAGGGCACCGACCAATGGCGCAACCTCCCGGTGGTTATGATCACCACCGAGGGCAGCGAAGAAAAGGTGAGCCAGGCCATCCGTCTCGGCTCGGCTGCCTACATCCGGAAGCCCTTCACCGCTGAACAAATCCAGGAAAAGATCGGCGCTCTTCTTTGACACCCTCAGCAGGTCTGCCCACACGGCCCAGCTTCCGTCCGCCTTCGGCGCGTCATCGGCCCGGCTTGGCCGGGCATTACCCGATCGGCCGTTCCGCGGCCCAACGCCGCCGCGCGGCGCGCGCCAGAATCTTTGCGCGCGTGACGGGATCTTGTCGGCGCCCGAGCGCGCCGCTCTTGATTCCCGGTCAGTTAGCGATGGAGCCCGGCTTGCTCTCCGGGATGTCGCATGCTGAGCCACTTGTCGGACACGCTCGAACGTTACATGGATCTGCTGAGCGCCCGCCAGAAAGTGGTGGCTTCCAATATCGCCAACGCCGATACGCCGGGTTACCGGACTAAGGACATCGATTTTCAGTCCGAATTCCGGTCGTTTCTGGGCAGTGGCGTACCCCAGGCATTCGAAGTCGCCGGGCTGCCCGTAAAGAACGACGGCAACAACGTCAGCCTGGACCGCGAGTCCCGCTTACTGGCGGAGAACGACATGCGCTTCAACCTGGCCTCCAACCTATTGCGCAGCGAGGTGCAGGCGATCCGCGCGGCGCTGCAGACCGGGAGTAATGCATGAGCCTGTTTTCGGCGATGACCGTGAGCGCTTCCGGCATGGCGGCGGAGCGCACGCGGGCCGAGTTGCTGGTCGAGAATCTGGCGAACGCCGAGACCACCCGCACTCCGGAAGGCGGCCCATACCGGCGCAAGGACGCGGTTTTCGGCGCGCAGCCGATGGCGACTTCTTTTGGATCGTTGTTCGAGTCGCATTTGCAGGAGGGGGTTGCGGTCGAGGAGATCAGCGTGGACCTGCGCGATCCGGAGCGCCGCTACCTGCCGGGCCACCCGGATGCCGGACCGGACGGATATGTAGCCTTTCCACGGGTCAACCCGGCGGAGGATATGGTCGACCTGACCGGCGCGGCGCGCGGCTTTGAAGCCAACGTGGCGGCCATTTCCGCGGTCAAGGACATGATTATGCGCTCGATCGACCTGTTCAAGTGAACGCCGGGGAAATCGCCATGTCTTCACCCATTTCAGCGATTCCCGCCGTATCGTTGGCGGATCTTCCCGTGCGCGCCGGGGGCGGCCTGGCGGGCGGCGCCGGCAGTTTTGAGTCGTTATTGGCCGATGCCGTCGGAGGCGTTGACCGTTTGCGCGCGGACGCCGGCCGCACTGTGGAGCAGTTTCTGTCCGGGGATGGCGGTGAGGTGCACACGGTAGCGCTGGCCACGCAGCGCGCGGAACTGGCTTTTGAAACGTTCCTCCAGATCCGGAATAAAGTGGTCTCGGCTTACCAGGCGGTTATGCAAATGCAGGTCTAGCGGCCGGCGATGGGACAGATCAAGAAACTTCTGGCGCGCCTCTCGATGGCGCAAAAGATCAGCATTGCGGGCGCGGCCATGCTGGCGGCCGCGGCGCTGATCGGATTAACGCAGTGGCGGCATGAAGGAGACTTCCGCCCGCTCTACACGGGGCTGGCCCCAGAAGATGCCGGCGCGGTGGTGCAGAAGCTCAAGGAGACCGGCACCGAGTACCGGCTTTCTGAAAGCGGGTCGACGGTTCTGGCGCCTTCGGCTAAGCTGGCCGAACTGCGCCTGCAACTGGCCGCCAGCGGCCTGCCGAAAAGCGGTCGCATGGGTTTTGAACTGTTCGATAAAACCAGCTTCGGCATGACCGATTTCGCGGAGCACGTCAATTACCGGCGTGCGCTCGAAGGTGAGTTGGAGCGTTCCATCGTCTCGCTGGCGGAGGTAGAGCGGGCTCGCGTGCACCTGACCTTGCCGAAGGATTCGGTTTACCTGGAAGCCCGCCAGCCGGCGAAGGCCAGCGTGGTGCTGGGGCTGCGCCCGGGCGCCCAACTCTCCCCGCAGAACGTGATGGCCGTTTGCAACCTGCTGGCCAGCGCCGTGGAAGGCCTGGCGCCGGAGGCCGTCTCGGTGGTGGATACGCGTGGCGACCTGCTCAACCGTCCACGGAAATCCGGCGACGGCGGCGGTCTGGAGGGGTCCGAAGCCAGCCTCGAATATCGCGACATGGTCGAAAAAGGGCTGTTAGCCAAAATCCAGTCCACTCTCGAGCCCTTGCTGGGCGCCGACCGCTTTCGCGCGTCCGTATCGGCCGAGTGCGATTTTTCGAGTGGGGAACAGAGCGAGGAAAGCTTCGATCCGGCCCGCTCGGTGATGGTCAGCTCCCAAAAAAGCGAAGATATCGCGCCCACCGCCCTGTCCGGCGGCGTGCCAGGCACTGCCTCCAATCTGCCGCGTCCCCCGGCGAAGTTGTCCGGTACGAGTTCCGGCGCTTCGCGGCGGACTGAAGAAATCAACTATCAGTCCAGCCGGATGGTGCGCCGGGTGAAGCTGCCGCAGGGCGAACTGAAGAGGGTTTCGGTCTCCCTGCTGTTGGACCAGGAGGTGCGCTGGGAAGGCAAGGCCCCGCATCTCCAACAGGTCCTGATCCCGCCGTCCGCCGAGAAGCTCAAGGCCATCCACGATCTGGTAGCCGGCGTGATCAGCTTCAAAGCCGAACGCGGAGATCAGTTGATCGTCGAGACATTGCCCTTCGAAGCCACGCTGCATACGGAGCCCCCGGTGAGCGGGTTGCCAGCCGCGCCTCCGCAGGCCCCTGTGAACCCCGTGCCGGCGTGGCTGCGCAGTCCCAAGGGTATGGCGTCCGCGGCCGGCGCTGTCGTCCTCCTCTTGGTGCTGGCGGCGGCCGGCTTCAGGTTGCTTCACAAGCGCTCGGGAAGCGCCGCGGCACTTCGTGCGGCCTTGCCCCCGGGTGCCGCGGAGGCGCCCGCTCTGGCCGAAGGCGATTCCGTCGAAAAGAAGATTCAGGCCCACATGGGCGGCCAGGCGGACTTGCAGGCGCGCCTGGAAGCCGAGGCGCTGGAGGCGATCAAAGCACCCACTCCCAGCACCAACAAAAAAGACGTGCTGACCAAATATCTGCGGGAGAGCCTCAAGAAAGACGCGATCATGCAGGTACAGACGCTGCGTACCTGGCTGCATGAGAAAACCTAGGAGTGTCCGGAAGATTGGCATACACACGCGATGATCGCAAATATTAAGCGCAACGAACTGATCTCCGGCGTGCGCAAAGCCGCCATGCTGATGGTCCTGCTGGGCGAAGAGGCCAGTGGGCAGCTTATGCGGGAGCTGTCGGAGGACGAGGTCCAATCGCTTTCGCGGGAGGTCGCGCGGCTTTCCACGATCTCGAACGAGGAAGGCGAGGCGGTGCTCGAAGAGTTCTATCAGATGTGCATGGCCCGGGAGTACGTTTCGCGGGGCGGCATCGACTATGCCCGCAAACTGCTGCTGAGCGCGTTTGGACCCGAGGCCGCGCGCAAGCTCGTCGACCGGCTGGTCAAAACCATGGGCAACGACACGGCGGCCTTCGATGCGCTGCAGAAGGCCGATCCCCAGCAACTGGCAAAGTTTATCCACAGCGAACACCCGCAGACCATTGCCTTCATCCTTTCACACCTCAGCTCGACGCAAGCCGCCGCGCTGCTGATCTCGTTGCCCGCGCAGATCCGCGCGGACGTGGCGCTGCGTATGGCGCACCTGGACCAAATCTCCCCTGAAATCATCCACAAGATCGCCGCTGTGATCGGACAGAAGCTGCAGACCCTGGGCGAGTTCAGCCGCGAATCGTACGGAGGGGTGCGGGCCGTGTCCGAGATGTTCAACCGGTTGGAGTCAGGTGCCAGCAAAGAGATCCTGGAATCCATTGAAACCGAGAACGCCGGGCTCGCGGATACCATTCGCCACCTCATGTTCGTTTTCGAGGACATGCTGCTCCTCGATAGCAATAGCCTCAAGGAGGTCCTGACCAAAGTGGACCGCAAGGTCCTCACCCTGGCGCTCAAGGGCACCAGCGATCAGGTGCGTAAGCATTTCGTCGCCTGCCTTTCGCAGCGCGGCGCCGAGATGCTGCTCGAAGATATGGACGCGCTGGGCCCGGTGAAGATCAAGGAAGTCGAAGCCGCGCAGCAGCAGATCGTGAGCGTGGTGCGGCAATTGGAGAGCGACGGGACGATTAACCTGAAGGGCGCCGGCGGAGAACAGTATGTTGTCTAAGATCCTGACTGGGACGGCCGGGTCCGCGGTGCCGCATTGGAGCTGGCCCGTGGCGGCGGGTCAGCCGCAGACCCGCGCAGCGATTCCCGGCCCTGGGAACGATGCCGGGGGGCAGGCCGCGCGGGATGCCCGGCGGATCGCCGAACTGGAGCAGCAGATCGAGAAGCGGGCAAGGGAGTCCCGCGAAGCCGGCCTGCGTGAAGGTGAAACCGCCGGGCGCGCCCGGGCGGCCGCCGAAATGCAGCCGGTGCTCGATAAGCTGGCGCTCGGCATCCAGGAAATCGCCGCGCTTCGCCCGCAATTGCGGCGCGAAGCCACCGCGGAGTTGGTGCAGTTGTCCCTGCGGATCGCGCGCCGCATCCTGCATCGCGAGCTCTCGGTGGATCCCACCGCCCTGGAGGGCATCGTCGGCGGCGCGCTCCACAAACTGAGCGCGCAGGAGATCTGCCGCATCCGGATTCACCCGGAGATGGAGCCGGGCGTGCGCCGGGCGCTGGCGCGGGAGAACCGCGGCAGCCTGTCGCTGATTGCCGATGGCACCCTGGAGCGCGGCGCCATCCTGGTCGAGACGGCCCGTGGGACGCTCGACGCGTCGCTCGAAAGCCAACTTGCCGAAATCGGACGCGGACTGGCGGACAGCCTGCCGGAGAAATGAGCATGCCCGGCGTGCTTGGTCCCCACCTGGCGGCTCTGGACGGCCTGGAGCCCATGCTGCAGGTAGGCGCGGTGGTGGAAATGGCCGGCCTGCTGGTGGAGTCGGCGGGCCCGGCGGCGGCCATCGGAGATTTTTGTGAAATCTCGGCCGCCGGCGGACGCACCGTGCGCAGCCAGGTGATCGGCTTCCGCGAAGGGCGAGTGCTTTCAATGCCCCTGGAGGAAACCGGCGGCATCGAGTTGGGGAATCGCGTGGTGGCCCGCCGGGACGCGGCGCGCGTAGCCGTAGGGCCCGGGCTGGCGGGGCGGGTGCTCGATGGCTTCGGCCACCCTATCGATCACGGTCCCCGGATTCAAGCGCAGGCCGCCTACGACCTGTACGCCGCGGCGCCCGGCCCCCTCGACCGGGAGCACATCACCGCGCCGCTGACGACCGGCCTGCGCGCGATCGATAGTCTGCTGCCCATAGGCCTGGGACAGCGGGTCGGTATCTTTGGCGGCAGCGGGGTGGGCAAGAGCACCCTGCTAGGGTCGATGGCGCGTAAGAATTCGGCGGATATCACGGTCATCGCGCTGGTCGGGGAGCGCAATCGGGAGGTGCGCGCCTTCCTGGAGCATGAGATGGGGGCGGAAGGCATGCGCCGGGCGGTGGTGGTGGTAGCCACCTCGGACCGTCCCGCGCCACTGCGGGTGCGGGCTTGCTTCACTTCGCTCGCTATTGCAGAGTACTTCCGCGATCAGGGCGCCCACGTGCTGCTGGTAATGGATTCGGTAACCCGCCTGGCCATGGCCCAGCGCGAGATCGGGCTGGCCGCCGGCGAACCTCCCGCGCAGAAAGGCTACACGCCATCGGTGTTCGCCCTGCTGCCCAAAGTCTTTGAGCGGGCTGGAAATTTCCCGCGTGGATCGATCACCGGCTTCTTCACGGTGCTGGTGGAGGGGGACGATTTCAGCGAACCCATTTGCGACGCGGTGCGCGCCATCCTGGACGGGCACATTGTGCTTTCCCGCCAATTGGCCGCCGCCAATCACTACCCCGCCATCGATATCCTGCAATCTGTCAGCCGGCTGCAATCGCAGCTGGCGACGCCCGCGCAGGGCGCGCAGGCCCGCGCCGTCAGGCAGGCCCTGTCGCTCTATCGTCAGGCGGAAGATCTGATCCAGTTGGGCGCTTATGTCTCCGGCGCGAATCCGCAGTTGGACGCGGCCATAAAGGCGCGTGCCCAGATTCTGGAATTCCTGCGGCAGGCTCCGGACGTGCAATCGGCGCGCGCGGAAACCATGCGCCAGCTTGGCCAGGTGGCCGCCGCCCTCGGCTAGGCGAAGCATGAAGGCATTCGAATTTCCTTTGCGGCGGGCCCTCGAATGGCGCAGGACCCGTCTGGAGATGGAAGAGAACGAGCTGCGCCAACTGGCGGCGACGCTCGAAGAGATGGCGCTGGCGGCGGTCAAGCTGGATCTGGTGAAGGGCCGCGCGGAGGCGGATGTGCGCCAGAATCCGGTGATCGAGGCGCGCGACCTTTGGGCACTGGCGGCCTACCGGCTGCGCCTGAATGGAGAACTAAAGGCGTTGGCCGAGCGGCGGCGGACATGCGAACAGCAGGCGGCCGCGCAGCGGGAGAAGGTCCTGGACGCGCAGCGCCAGTGCCGCCTGCTGGAGAAACTCGAGGAGCGCCGTCAGGCGGAATGGCAGCGGGAGGCGGACCGTGAAACGGAGAGCCTGGCCGCGGAGTCTTTTCTGGCCCGATGGGACCGGGCGGGCAAACAGCCCTAGCCGGCCGCGCGCGATTGATTCGCGCGGGCAGCCACGCTGTCCAGATAGCGTAGCGCTTCCCGCGTGACTTCTCCGACCACCGGATCCGGGTGCCGCAGCAGCGCGATCACCAGGCGCAGCCACTGGATCTCCTGGGCATCCATCCCGATCATGAAAACATTTTCCATAGGTCCTCGGTAGGCAGGTGAGGGGTGGGATGCGGGCCCTCTAGCAGTGTCCGGACGGGCGGAATCCGGCTGGATCCGTTGGGTGGGGGCAGGCGCCCCAGGAGATGGCGGGCCGTGGCCGCCGGCGATTCGCTACGCAGCATGCACGTTTCGGATCCGCGGCGCCCTTCGAGAGATACGCGGCCACCTTGCCGGGTGACCCGGTAGCCGGTATGGGCGCCGTGCTCAACGAGCAGACTGGGCAGCTCCCATCCGGTGGCCTCGAGCATCCGGATGCCGCCGGGCGGACCTATCAGAATGGCCAAGTCGCAGTCGGGTGAGCCGGCCTGGGAAGCCTGGCGCGCCGTTTCGAAGAGATCCTGCGCATCTGCCCAAAAAGCTCCCACGCTTGAGCTTATCGTTCACGCGCGAGGGAATGTGCGTGCTGCGCTCAGGGAATCGGGAGCTGGCTCAGAATCTGCTGCACGTAGTGAAGGGTTTCCGGAATCTCGGGCACCCCGCCGCTCTCCTCCACGCGGCCCGGTCCCGCATTGTAGGCGCCCAATGCCAGCGCCGTGTCGCCTCCAAATCGCGCCAGCAGTTGCTTGAGGAGCCGGGCGCCGGAAGACAGGTTCTCGGCCGGATCGAAGGGATCGTGCACCCCCAATTCCTGAACGGTCGCCGGCATCAACTGCATCAGGCCCATGGCGCCCTTTGGCGAAACGGCGCAGGAGCGGAAGCCGGACTCCTGCCGGGCCACCGCCCGCAGCAGGTTGGGGTCGAGCGCGGCCTGCTGCGCGGCCTGCTCGATCAGGGGGCTCAATTCGATCTCCGGCAGCGGATCGCATTCCGCGCCCAAAGCCGGCCAGGATAGCGTGAAGAATGGCGCGGGAACTGCCGCAGGCAGGTCGCCGCTCGTGCCCGGCCGGGCCGCGCCCACCGCCGCGCGCTGCTTTTCGATGGGAATCAACATGGCCGCCACAGCCTGCCTCTGTTTGGCGATGGAGGATTCCATGGCCCGGCGCGCGGCTTCCTGCGGAGATTCGGCTCGCGCTAGCGTGCCACACAATGCGAGGAGGACAATTTCTTGCCGCGCGATCATTTTTCGCCGCCCGCCGGACCCTCGATCAGGCGGTCCAGCATCGTCCGCAAGGCGGCCACCGAGCGCAATTGCGCCGCCGCCAGATTCTCCTGGCCCACCAGCTTGACCTCCTTCAGGCTGACCGCCACCGACCTGGGCGCCGTGATCCCAATCTTAATGCGCGACTCGCCGATATGAATGATCTGGATCTCGATGTCGTCGCCAATGAGGATCGATTCTCCGGCGCGCCGCCGCATCACGAGCATGCGGCCTCGCGCATCGGCAGTACCTCCCGATGGGAGTAGCGGGAATCCGTCTGGATGGCTTGGCAGCCGCGCAGCGTGTGGACATTCACCACGATGGGGGCTAACAGGTTGACCGTAGGAGGCGCATTTTCGGTGAGAGAGAGGATTGCCAGGCACAGTACGTCGTTTCCGATCACCGGTTGACGGGCGCGATCGAGGCCCAGCGCCTCCAGGTCCTCGGGCGCCATGCTCAGCCGAAAGCCGGGACAGGCCGCCGGCGCCGGCAGGGTTGCGAAGCAGACGTTCGGGTCTGCCACGCTTTGCAAAAAAACGAGCGGTTCACTGACCGCCTGCCGAACGGCCACAAAGCGCTTTTCCTGCTCAAAGGCAGGGATGCCGGCGGGGAAAACCATAACGGATTCCTCGTCGTATTCTACCGGTCCGAAGTACCGCGTCTCGCAGCGCTGCAAGGTCGTGGTTTGAGTCTTAACCATACGGTAGCGCTAAAAGCAATAAGATGGCCAAATAGAAATTGCGACATCGCGCCCTAGGCCAACCACTCCAGCCTGGTCCGCGGTTTGACCGATCTCGCCATAGCCCTTAGTGAGTGTAGAGAGCCGCGCCAGCCGCGCTCCGGTCTGTGCGCGCCCCGCCAGCACCCGCCGCCGCGTTTCCCGCTCGAGGCGCCGCCATTGGTCTTCCAGCCGGGCGAGTTCCGGGTCGCCCCGAGGCAATCCGGTCGCCGCCGCCCTCAGCGCCCCACAGTACTCCCGCAGGGCGCTCTTGCGCTTCGCGGTAGCGCCCTTCCGCGACCCTCGCTCGTAAGCGGGCTGCCAATTCCTCCAATTCCCCTTCGCCGGATTTCATAAGCCGCTCGCCTGCCCCATCAGGCTGTCCTGTTCGGCCGTGAACATGTCCTGGATTTCGGTGTCTTGCTGTTCCAGATCGTAGATCATAGTGTCGGCCGCCGCCATTTGCTGCGTCAGATTGTTTTGCAACTGCGTGACGGCCGTATCCTTCGTGGCGATCTGCGCATTCACGCTGGAGATGTTGGCCTGGACCGAGCTGAGCTGCTGGCTGAGCGTGCCGCTGGTGGGATCGAGCAGGCCCGTCATCGTATTGGTGGCCATCTGCAGAAATCCGCCGCCGGTCGGCGAACCCAGGAACTGGGTGAGGGCGTCCGACTGGCCGCTGGTGGCCGCCTCGAATTTGCTGCTGCTGTAGGCCAGAGGAGCATTGTCCTCGTCCGGGAATTGTACCCCCAACTGCGCCAGCGAGGCGATGCCGCCGGTGCCGCTGGTATAGTTGGCGATGCTTTGCAAGGCGTCGGTCAGTTGGTAGACGATGCTCTCGCCCGCCAGCGCCACGTCGGTCTGTCCTCGATTGTTGTCCAGTTCGGTCATGGCCGTGTTGTAATCGGTCACGAAACTTTGCAATGCATTGCCTATCGCGGTCGGATCCGCCGCCACCGTGACGGTGGTCGCGCCGGTCGATTCCCCGGTCAACTGCGCCGTCAGGCCGGGCGCCAGCGTAACCGTGTCGGAAGTGCTCGAGAGCGGCTGTCCGTTAAGGCTATAACTGGCCAGCACGCCGGGCGAACCAATGGTCTCCAGGAGGTTTTGCGTCCCGTCGTTCAACTGCATGGTGACCGGCCCCAGTTGATCGCTCTGGAGCGAGAGCCGGTATGCCGGCGCCGCACTGGTCCCCACATCCACTATCGTGGCCTGCACGCCCGCCCCGGATTCGTTGATGGCTTGCGCCAGCACGTTCAGGTTTCCGCCCGAAAACGAAATAGGAGTCGTAACCGGAGTGCCGGAGGCGCCGGTCGTCACCGAGAGCGTATAGCTGCCGCTGGTGCTGATGTTCTGTGTCGCCGGATTGGTCACCGTGGGCAGCCCGTCGATGCTGAGGGCATCGCTATAAGAACCGAGGTTGTCGACTTCGAGTGAGTAGGTGCCCACCGTGGCCGTCGCACCCACCGTCACCGAGGCCACCGATGGGTCCGCGACGTTAGCGGTCATGGTGCTGCCGGCGGCCGACGCCAGTGTCGAAATGTCGGTCTGCACCGCCGTTACGTCGGTGTTCAGTGTATCGAGTTCGTTCTGCTGATTGGTCAGATCGTTGACATTGTTCTGCAGCAGCTGTATCGGTAACTGGGCAATTTGTAACTCGCGCGAAATGGCGTTGTTCAGATCCTGCCCATAGCTGCTCATCCCCGTGAAATACGTGGGCGTGGTGGTAGAGGAACTGCTGCCCACCGAGCTCAGCGCGGAAGTGGGACTGCTCATAATTAGACTCCTTTCCCAAAACGGCTCGGGCCAGGCCGGGGGTGACCCGGTCTGGCCAGAGCGTTTAGTTTAGCTGCCGCGGCTATCCTTGCAACAGCTTCAGGACGGCTTGCGGTTCCTGGTTGGCCTGGGCCATGGCCGCAATGGTGGATTGTTGCAGCACCTGCGCCTTGGTCAGGTTGGCGGCCTCCTGGGCCACATTGGCATCCCGGATCTGCGACTCGGCAGCCGAGATGTTCGTGATTTGCGATTGCGCCAGGTTGATGGCATAGTTCAACTGGTTCTCGCCCTTGCCTACCGTGGCCTGCGCGTTTCCGAGCGCGGCCACCGCGGCCGTAACCGCCGTTACGGCGGCCTGCGCCCCCGCCAAGGTATCGATGGCGGCGTTGGCGCCTGTGCCATTAGTGACCGACGAGAAGGTCTTCGCCGCGCCGCCATTCATGCCATTGCCGTTGACCGAACTGCCCACGCTGACGCTGAAGGAAGGCTGGGCGCTCAGGAAGTTGATCTGCTCGACGCCCTTGACATTCTCCTTCACCGCCACGATGGATTGCAGCGTCGGATTGTTGCTCTGTTGCAGTTGCTGGTTGATGTAGCTGACCGCCGAATCGATACTGGCGCCGCTGGTCGCACCGCTCTCCGATCCGCTGTCGTTGCGTAGCGTGATGGTGAGGGCCTGCTGCGCACCGGTCGAGTTGTTGGCTGCTACCGTAATGGCCTGCGCATCGCTGCCGAATTGCATGGCCCCGAACGATATGTACGGGTTAGCCGTGCTGCCGGTCCCGATCGCCGACGTGCCGCCGGCGTCGATCATGCTGGCCCCGGATAGGCCCGAAGTCAGACCGGCAAAAGCCCCTGCCGTGGTGCCGAATCCCAGGTTCGTGGCGTCGGAACCGTACTCCTCGAGCCGGAAATTGGTGTTGTTCGAGGAATTGATGGTCAGATCCCCGCCGTCCTGGCCGCTCGCTTGCAAACCCGCCTTCTGTAACGTGACGTTGTTGTTGAAGGCCTGCTGCAACATGCTGGCGATGCTGGAAGTGGTGGGGCCCGTGCCGCTGCCCAAGGTCGTACCGGTGGTAGGATCGCTAACGGCCAGGCCTAACGCGTTGGACAAGCCCGTGGTCGTGGCGGTGCCGCCGCTGCCTAAGGTCAGAATAAGCTTAGACGACACGCCCTTGGTTTGCGAGTCGATGACGATGTCGTTGTTGGCGTTCAGGGAGAAGATGGTTGCTTTCGTGGATGTCCCTAAAGCCTGCTGCGCGGCGGTATTGAGAGTCGCCACTACGGCGGCGAGGGTCTCGTTCTTGCCGTTCTGAGCCGCCGGGAGATTCTGCCCGGCTGTGGTCAAGCCTACGGCCTGTGAGGCGGCATTGTTAGCGGTCACTTGCACCTGGGTAGGCGCGCCGGTGGCCACGCTGCTGATGCTCAGGACTCCGTTGCTGAAGGCGGCTGTCCCGTAACCGCCCAGTTGGGATTGGATGTAGGCAGCCACGTTCGCCTGGGTCTCGGCGGTACCGCCGTTCTGGGTGGAGTAGTTGGTGAAATCGACCGTCTCGGCATGCGCGACGCCGTCGGCGCCGGACAGGCTAAGCTGCAGAGTGGTTGCGGCTGAACCTGCCTTCACCAGGCTGGCGCCGGTTTGGCCGGCCGTGGCCAAGCCAAACAACTGCGCGGCCGCGGTAAAATTCGTGGCGGGTGTCCCGGTCGCTGCGTTCCCTACAGTTATGGTGTTGGCAAACGTCGGCGTGGCTGCGGTCGTGGTGATCACGAGCGCACCGCCGGTGATCTGGGCCGTGGCCCCGGTCAATGCCCCGGCGCCCGCCAGGAAACTGTTAATGTCCGCTACCGATTCTGCCGTACCGGCATGCGTATCGTTGCTGAAGTCGATGGTCTGGGTGCCATGGCCCGCGACCGCGACCTGAAGTAATTCGGCCGTGCCCGCTGCGCCGGTCGAGACCGTCGTAGCATTGTCCGTGGACAGGCCCACGTCCTGGGAGCCCTGCGTGTCGGTAAAGCTGATCGCCGCGTTGGTTCCTAGCGCGACGGACGTGAGTTGGATCTGGTAGCCCGCGCCGCCTTGGACCACCTGCGCCGTGACGGCGCCGGCTTGCCCGGCGGTTTGAGAAGTGATCGACTGGGCGACTTCGGTGAGAGTGGTCTCCGTCGTGAAGTTGACGGTATTCCCGTTAATTGTGACGCTGTCCCCGTTAATACTGAGACCCGTGTCGCTGGCGAGACCGGGGCCGTTGGTGTAGGTGGCCGCGCCTAAGAGCGAACTGGTATTCACCGTGCTGCCCAGTTGGCCTCCCGTATAGACCGCCTGTTGGGCCATTAGCGCGTTGGTGTCGATCGTGGCGGCCGCACCCCCGGTCAATGCCCCTCCCGCCAGAACGGCGCTGGTTCCCGTGGCGGCGCCCAGAGCGGCGCTAACTGCCGTGCCGTCGATGTTGAAGTTCAGATGGTCGCCGGACGTGTTGACCGAAGCATAGGCCGTGCCGCCTGTGCTACCACCAGTGAAGGTTGCGCTGGTGGCGTTGCCGGCCGCCATATTCAGGGTGACCGTATTACCCGTGCTGCCGGTACCCGCCGCGGTTTGGTTGGCCAAACCCAGTGTCGCACCGCCCGCGATCCCCAGGGTGGAACTCGACTCCGTCAGGGGATCGGTCAGGTTGATTCCGTCCGAGGTGCCGTTGACCGTGGCGACTTGCACGGAACTGCCCCAGCCCATGGCTGCGTTCACCTGGTTGTTGATGTATTTGGTGATATTGGCCAGGCTCTCGGTGCCGACGCTGTTGGCGTCGTTGCCGAAATCCACCGTGACAGCCGTACCGTTGACCGTCAGGGTGAGAGCGCTCCCACCGGTGAGGGCACTGGTGTTCACGCCTGCCGCATGGCCGGTGGTTCCCGTTATGCTGGCCGCTGTCGGCGGCGTGGCCGTAATGGACGCGCCGGACGTCAAGCCGAGGGTGTCCGATGTGGCGGTGTGGTTGACTGTCATCGTGGAACTGGCGTTGGCGACCGATTCGGACAACGTGATGCCGTTGTTGCCATTGACCGATGCCACCTGCACGCCGCTCGACCAGCCCATTTGCGCATCCACCGAGCTGTTGATGTAGCTCACTACATTAGCCACACTTTCGCCCGCGCCCTTGTTGGCGTCGTTAGCGAAGTTGACGCTGACCGCCGTGCCGTTGATCGAAAGGCTGAGCGCGGTGTTGCCCATGGCGCTGGTATTCACCGTCGTTAGCGCACTGCCCGCAATCGTGGGGCCGGCGCCGCCGGTGGCCCCGCCATCCAGAGAAAATGCCAGGTTGGTCAGGCCGTTGCTCGCAACCGAGGGGGGAGCCGCCGCCGTAATGGTGCTATAGAATGCCGGCGAACTGGCCGCCGCGGAGGTGCTTACGTTGCCTAAGCCCAGTACGTTTTGGGTATCTCCCGTGGATTGCACGCTAAAGGTTCCGCCGGTGGAACTGGTGAAGGTCAGCGGGCCTCCCGCCGAACCGCTCATGGTAATGCCGGCCGCCTGTAACGACGCATTCTGCTGTATCTGGGTTTGGAGGTCGGTGATGGCCGCTCCCGCAGTGAGGTCCGAGGCGTTGAAGTTGATGCTCACGGGGTTCGCCATGCCGGCGCCGGAGATCTGCACCGTAACGCCCAAGGCGTTGGGATCAAAAGCCCCGCTGGTGGTGTTTCCGCCGGTGGCGGAGGTGGCCACCGCCGTCCCCGCGGAACCGCTGGAGGATTGCAGGTTGCCCATCAACGCATTGGCCATCTGGTCACCCGCCTGCACCTGAAAAGCCGACGTGCTGGAACTGAACGCCAGTTCCTGGCCGCCATTCGCGTCCGTGCTGACCGATGCCGTAATGCCGGCATTTTTCATGGCCTGCGCCGCGGGCGACGCGCTGAGTCCAGCGGAGGTGATCGCGCTATTGATTGCCGTGACCAGCGTGTTGGTGTCGCTGACCCCGTTCAGGTTCACTGAGAGCGCAACCTTACTGTTATCGGAGAATCCCGGACCGGAGAGATAGAACGTGGTCACCCCGGCCACCGCCGTCGTATTGGCCTGATTGCTCACGATCTGGGAGACCGAATGCGCGGCCGATCCCGTGGAGATGTCCGCCGTGCCGGCGACCACCTGCATGCCCGAAAGACCCAGGCTCTGGGCGTCTACCGTGGACTGGCTCAGGTTCACGCTGACCTGTGCATTCTGCGATACGGCTGCCGCCGTCGCGCCGCCGCCGCCACCCAGATACACGTCCATCATTTGCGCGTAGGTGCCACCCGTGTTCAGACCGATGGCCTGCGCCTGCCGGTTCAATTCCCCGACGTCGGTCTGGAATTCCGCGTTCAGGTCCTTCCGGCTGCCCGTGAAACTGGACGATGCGGATTGCGCCGCCAGGGTCTGTAGCCGGTCCAGGATCTGCGAAATGTTGCTCATGCCGCCGTCCATGGTCTGCAGCAGTGCCGTGCCGTTGTTGCCGTTGGCCACGCCCTGCGTGATCTGGGCGATCTGGTCGCGGTCCTGGTTGGCGACCGCCAGGCCGGCCGCATCGTCGCCCGACGAATTGATGCGATAGCCCGAAGTCAACTGCTGAATCGTGTTGCTCTGAAACTGACTGTTGATGTTGAGGTTCTGCTGCGCGACTAACGAATCGATATTGGTTTGAAAAGAGATCATTGGATAATCCTTATTCTTGAGATTGCCCGGCATCTTGCCGGGGCGGCGGCTTCCGCTGCCTGCGATCTCCATATCGGCGGAATACGGCCGGGTTGCGGAAGAATCTTTACTTAGGGGAATCTGCGTAGAACGGAGGTTTCAAATTACAGGCTCCTTCTAAAGTTGACGCTCTTTGCGTCGATAAGGGAACCAGGAGTATCCAAAGGCATCCCCTATGCGAATCGACGAAGGCAGCCTGAACCAACCCCTTTCATCCACCGCCGGCCGTGCCGCTGAAACACAGCGCATTCAGGTAGACACCGCCGCGTCCTCCGCCGCCGGAACCGGTGCCGGTGGGGACCACGTGGACCTATCCGGCCTGGCGGGCCGGATTTCACAAACTATGCAGACGCTGGCCAGCCAGACCGCGCAACGTGTCGGCCAGTTGCGGCAAGACTTCCAGTCGGGCCGTTACCAGCCCGATCCGCAACAACTGGCCGGAGCCATGGCGAGGTCCTAACGCCATGACGTCACCCGATCCCAAGGAATTGCTGGTTGCCGCGCGTTCCCGCGTGAGCGTAGCGCGCGCGCTGCTCGGCCGTCCGCTCCAATGTGAAGCCGGGGAATGCGTGACTCTCTTTCGCGAGGCCCAGGGTTACCTCGAATGGCTGCGCGACAGCTTTCCTCCTTCCGCTCGGTCCTCGCATTTGCTCCCCCAGGCGACGGCTCTGGCCGGCGAGATTCGCCAGGTGGGCTTTCTGCTCGACCGGGCTGCGCTCCTTGGGCGCCGGTGGCTGGAGGCATGGCGCCCGGTATCCCCCGAATACACGGCCTCGGGCATCCGCCCGCCGCACATCGGAGGGGCTATCTCTTTTACAGGATAAACACTATGAGTTCCCTCAGTGCCACGCTGCTCGGAGCCTCCAGCGCCCTGGACGCCTTCCAGTATGCGCTGAACGTCACCCAGAACAACATCGATAATGCCTCCACCCCGGGCTATGCCAGGCAAACCGTCGACCTTCAGGCCGATCCCTTCGATCCCGCTGTGGGCCTCGGCGGCGGAGTCTCCCAAGGTCCCCTGATCGATAGCCGCGATCTGCTGGCCGAAAGCGATGTGTGGCTGCAGGCCGGCGCCCAAGGCGACTCCAGCGCCCAGTCGAGCGCCTTGACCGAAGTCCAGAATGCCCTCCCGGTTTCGGCCGGGAGCGGGATCCCAGCCGCCCTGACTACCTTTTTTAGCGACGTATCCGCCTGGAGTGCCGCCCCCACCAACGCCAGCGCCCAGCAGAGCGTGATCGTATCCGCCGGATCCCTCGCCCAGAGTTTCCAGACCACCGCCGCGGGCGTGGCGGCCGCCTCCACTTCGGTCAGCCAGGATATTCAAACAACCGTCGGTCAGATCAACGAACTCACCACCCAGGTGGCCGCCATCAATGCCCAGATCCAAGGCGGCGGCCAGCACGACCAGGGCTTGCAGGCCCAGATGTACAGTTCTCTCGAGACGCTCTCCGGCCTGGTAAACATTGGAGTCCTGCACCAGCCGGATGGCGGCGTCGATCTGACCCTCTCGAGCGGCGCCGCATTAGTGATGGGCAGCCAGTCTTACGCGCTGACCCCCGTGAACGCCGCCGCCACCAGCCAGTCGATCGATCCCCAGGCGCCCCCGGATATGGACATTCAGGCCGCGGACGGAACCGTCGTGAACGCTCAAATCACATCCGGAACCTTGGCCGGTCTCCTGCAGGTCCGCAACGTGACGATACCGGGACTGATCGGGGATTCCGGCCAGCCCGGCGCGCTCAACCAACTTGCCGCCTCTCTATCCACCGCCGTGAACCAGATCGTCAATCAGGGTTCCGTTACGGCAGGCGCCGCGGCCGGCGGGCTGAACCTGTTCTCGGCGCCGGACCCCAATCACCCAACCGCGTCCGCTTCCACCATGTCGGTCAATCCCGCCATGACCTCCAGTCAATTGCCGGCCTTCGATCAGAACGGCGTCGCCAACGGCGTACCGCTGGCGCTCGGGGCGCTGGCCAATTCGACCCCTGCCGATTTGGATTCGGTGGGCTATACCGCTTTCTACGGCAATACGGCTGCACTGGTCGGGTCTCAATTGAATACGGCCCAAAGCAACCAGACCCTCACGGCCCAAACGCTCGCCCAGGCACAGAGCATGCGCGAGAGTTCGTCGGGAGTTTCGCTGAACGCCGAAGCCACCAATGTTTTACAGTTTCAGGAGTCCTACCAGGCCGTAGCTAAAATGGTGAGCACTCTCGACACCCTGATGCAGTCTCTGATCGACATGATCCCCACCTCTTAACCAGGCTTCTCCATGACACCCAGCATCAATCCAAACTCCGAAATCTTTCTAGTAAATCTGCAGCAGATCGAGAACCGCATGAGCACCGCCGAGCAGCAGCTTTCCTCGGGCCTGCGCGTCTCGGTGGCATCCGACGATCCGGACATGATCTCCAGCATTCTGCAGATACGCGCCCAGATTGGCGGCGTGCAGCAAGTGCAGCAAAACCTATCCAATGTAACTGCCTCGGTCGATAGCGGGGAAGAAGCCATCCAGCAGGCCATTCAAGTCATGGATACCGCCACCTCCCTGGCTACCGAAGCAGCCAGTAGTATTTCGACCGCCGGTCAAAGGCTGCAGGAGGTTCCCCAGGTGCAGGGCATCCTGCAACAGTTGGTCAGCCTGAGCCAGACCTCCGTAAACGGGCAATACATTTTCAGCGGCGACCAGGGCGGCAGCCCACAATACCAGTTGGCGCCCGACGGCAATTCCGTGCAGCTCTTAAGCTGGCCGGGCCCTCCCGGACAAGTGGAAGACGCCGACGGCGTGAAAATCTCCATCGGCTTGACCGCCCAGCAGATCTTCGACGATCGGGACGACAACAATAATCCGGCCACCGATAATGTTTTTGGAGCGGTGAGCGGCTTGATCACCGCCCTGCAGAACAACGACGGCACGGGCATTCAGACGGCCCTGACCAACCTGCAGGCCGCTTCTGCGCACCTGAACAACGAAAGCAGTGTCTATGGCGCCGCGCAAAATAATCTAACTGCCGCCGGGAACTCCGCCAGTCAGACGCTCGTGCAACTGCAGCAACAGTTAAGTAACGAACAAGATGCCGACGTGGCGCAGGCATCGCTGGACCTGACCCAGGCAACTACCGACCAGCAGGCCGCCATGGCCGCGGAGGCTATGCTGAAGCCCCAGAGCCTGTTTAATTTCCTGAGCTGACCTAACCCTGTACCCGCTTGGCGCGCCCGGCCCAGAACATCTCGCGCAGTTCCCGCTTCACAATCTTGCCCGTGCCGGTCTTGGGCAGCGGCGTTTCCAGAAACTCAAACGTTCGCGGGATCTTGAACCGGGCGATGCGTGCGCTCAGGAAGTCGCACAACTGCTCCGCCGTCAGTGCCTGTCCGGGCTTCAGTACTACGAAAGCCGCCGGAATTTCGCCCCATTTATTGTCCGGAGCGGCTACTACCGCGCATTCCAAAACTGCCGGATGCGCGAAGATGGCCTTCTCCACCTCGAGCGAAGAGATGTTCTCACCGCCACTGATGATGATGTCTTTCTTCCGGTCGACAATGTGGATATAGTTCTCCTCGTCCCACACCGCCATGTCGCCGCTGTGAAACCAGCCGTCCGTCATCACCGCGGCCGTTCCTTGCGGATCTTTGTAGTAGCCGTCCATCACTTCGTCGCCCCGGATCACCACTTCGCCCACCGTCTGCATATCGCGCGGGACGTCTTTCATGTTCAGATCCACGACCCTGATCTCGACTCCCGGGATGGGCCAGCCGGCCATCGCCTGGTGTCCCAATCGATCGGCTTCGTCGGCATATTCCACGGTCCCTTTGCGCCGGGCCGAGCTGGCCACCGGACAAGTCTCGGTTAGCCCATAGCCGCCCATAGCCGCGCAGTGGAAAGCTTCTTCCAGACGGCCGATCAGCTCCGGCGACGCCGCGGCTCCTCCTACGTGAATCTCCTTCAGACTGGAAGTATCGAATTGGCCCAGATCGGGAGCATTCAACAGCGCGTTGGCCATGGTAGGCACCAGCGACATGGCGGTAGCCTTCTCGTCCTGAATCAGCCGGAAGACCAGCGTCGGTTCGAACCGCCGGACCATCACCTGTTTGATGCCCATCATGGTGGAAGCCTGCGGACGGCCCCACCCGTTGGCGTGGAAGAGCGGAATCGTGTGCAACTCCACCGCCGTATCGTCGTGGTTAAAGGTGCCGGCCACCGCCAACGCGTGCAAGTACAGCGTGCGGTGCGAAAGCATAACCCCCTTTGGCGTGCCCGTGCTGCCGCTGGTATAGAACAGCTCCGCAATGGCGTTCTCATCGAACGAAAACAAGTCGGGCCGGTCCATTCGTCCGCGCGTCAACAGTTCCTCGTACGTGAAATCCGCCGGCGGTCCCGCCTCGTTCACGGTGACATACCGTGTTATTGCAGGGCAGGCTTTGCGGATGTGGTCCACCAGCGGCGTAAAGTCGTTTTCAAAGATTAGCATCCGGGCTTCGGAGTGGTTCAGGATAGCGACCAGTTCCGGCGGCGTCAGCCGCACGTTGAGCGGCATCACGACCCCCTTCGCCAGCACCACGCCGTAATAACCTTCCAGCAGCGCATTATTGTTGAAGCTCAGATAAGCCACGCGGTCGCCCGGCCGGATGCCTTCGGCGATGAGCCCCGCGGCCAGGCGTTCGCAGCGCTCCCCAAACTGCGTATACGTCGCGCGGCTCGCGCCCGACACGACGCCCACCTTCTTTCCATAGAGATCGACGCCCCGGTATAAACAGCGCACGGGGGTCAATGGAACGATCATGATGCCTCCTGTTAAGACACTGATATTGTACGAGGAATCGGCCGGATCGGGCGAGCGATGCAGGCACTCGCCGCCGCCCGGCCCGGAACGTCCGATGCGAGCTTCTTCAAACCTGAAGCTGCCGCAGAAACGGAACGCTGGCCTTCATCAGGTCCAGGTTCATTTCGACGAAATAATTCTTCAGGCCGCCGGTCTTCGCGGCAGTAAAGATCTTGGTCCAGTCGAGCGTCCCCTGGCCTACCGCCATCGTTTTCTTCGTCACCGCAGACCAGTCCTGCACGTGCATGGAAAAAAAGCGGCCCGGGTATTTCATGAAGTATTCGGCCGCGTCGTAGCCCTGGCTAATGGTCGAGACTTGAAATTGGAAATTGACCATTTTCGGGTCGAGCAGTTCGATCAGGATGTCGTACGTCCGCTTGCCGCCCACCTTCGAGAGCTCAAACCCTTCGTTGTGGAGCCCTTGCTGGATTCCGGCTTTGGCCGCCTGTTCGCCGATCTTGTTATATTCGTCGGCCGCGCGTTTCACGTCGTCCATGGTGGGATTTCGCGGCCCGTCCAGACTGGGCACCAGCATCTGGGTCAGGCCCAAATCGTTCGCCCATGCGATCCTGCCCGCCAGATCCTTTCGCAGTTCGCCGATATCGAAGTGCGAGCTGTGGCACTCCACTCCCAAATCGCCCAGCATTCTACGCAGTTCCGGACCTTTGTATTTGGCAATGACGCCAAACCCGGAATCCGCGTAGCCCACCGGAGAGCACAACTCGATCCGCTGAAAACCGGCATCCGCAAGTACCTTGATGGTGCCGGGAAAATCCTTGGCGATCATATTCCTGACCGGATAGGTCTGGCATCCGATCGGCATGCCCAGCGGATTGGCGCGCAGTTCCCGCGCGCCCGCGGACAGGATCCCGGCCATCGCCGCCCCCGCCGCCGTATTCTTGAAAAACTCTCGTCTCGAAATTGCGGGCATTCCCGCCTCCTTCCGCGTTGAACCGGTTCACGCATAACCAGTCTGCGGTATTGTCTCACGATTCATCAGGAGGCAAACACGCCGGCCGGTTTACGCGCTGCAACTCTCGAACAACCGGGTGTGCTTTTGACGGAGATACTGACGGAGTTCTTCGTGAATGGCGACGTTGGCGTTCGAGCGGCACTTTGCATGCCGCCGGTGGAAGAAGTAGTCGCCGTGCATTCCTTGAATGCGCGCGCCGGCCGCCGCCAGCCGGATCCAGAATTCATAGTCTTCCCAACCCGGAATGCGCTCGTCTATCCCGCCCGTCCGCGACCACAGTTCCCGGCGGAATGCCGAACAGCAGTGTACCGAGTTCCTCTGTAGCAACATCTGGAGAGTGGTGACTTCGGGAACCACCCAGCGGTCCTGGCTCGCGCCGAAAAGCACTGCGTCGGGATTGACCACGTCCACGCCGGCGGCAAATCTCTGGCGGGCCCTGAAAAGGTATTCCGGCCCGATGCGATCGTCCGCATCGAGCAGTACGACGAATTCGCCTTCCATCGCGGCGATTCCGCGGTTTCGCGAATACGCCGGGCCGCGCCTTTCCTCGCTGCGCAGGTAGTGGACGTGCGGATATTCACGGGTGAGGTCCGCGGCCACCTCCGCCGTTACGTCCCCGGAGGCATCGTCGACAATGTGGATTTCGTAGTCCGCGTCGCTGGCCAGCACCGACTCCACGCTTTCGCGCAGATAGCGCCCGTAATTGTGGCAGGGGATCACGACGTTCCAGGGCGCCGGCAGCACGGGATTGTTGCGCAGGCGCACGCAGCATAGCGCCTGACGAATCGCCATGCTGGTCAGCCGCTGATATCCGGGGTCGCACCATAAGGCAATGCCCGGCGTGGAATGGCCGTCCAGGTGCGCGATCTGGCCCTGCACGGCGTTGTGTTTCCGTTGCAGCAGGATGCTAAAGAACGCGTCGGCTTCGCGCCGGAAGAGCGCATCCTGGCGCATGGCCGGCGGCAGTTCATCCAAAACCGAGAGCCATTCCTTGCGGAAGAACGCACCCCATCCGATCAGGGCGGCTTGCGCCTCGCCATAGATTCGCCGGTTGCGTTGCGGCCAATGCGTCGCCGCCAGAACATGGGAGATGCGCGTCGGGTCGCGCAGGAACTGATCGTAAAGCCCTTGCACATCGTGATTGAGGGCATCGTCGTCCTGCACATAGATCACCGGATTGCGCGCCTGCGCGGCACAGGCAAACCTCCCGTAGCAGCTCAGGTTCTCCGGGGATTGGATCACGCGCGCGTTGCCGTCGGAAAGCTCGGGTTTAACGTCCGGATTATTGTTCCAAACCAGAATCTCGTCGATACACTCGACGCGCCGCAGGGCCCGCACGATGATGGGAATGTTCTGTGGGCGCTTCCAGGACACCAGGCAGGCGCTGACCGAAGCGGCGGGCGCCACACTGACCTTCACCGGACCGGCGGAACCCAGTTCAGAGAGCTCGGATCGGAGTTCATTCGGAAACCTGTCGAAGAACCAGTCGTCATCGTAGCGGCGGCGGGCGTGCAGCGCGGAGCGGCGCGCCGCCAGGTCTCCGGTGAGCAGGCGCACGCTGGCGGCGGCAAATTCGTCGTACTTCTTCAGCCGCTCCATCACCCGGAGCAGGCGCCGCCCGCCGAAATGCATGGTCGCCATCCGCAGCCTGTTGTGGAGCACCGGCTCCCATTTCACTTCATAGGGGAAGCGGGCGCGGAAGGCGTGCTGCACGTTGACCTCCGGCGTCACCCAGCATTCGTAGCCAAGGGTCCACAGGCGGATACTCAATTCGGAATCCTCCGCGCCCCAGACGACCATGCCCGAATCGAATCCGCCGGTCTCGTTAAACACCTCGCGGCGCATGGCCAGGAAGCATCCGCACAGCAGCGGCACCGGATAAGGTGCGCTGCTCTGCTGGCCGAGCCATCCAACAGCCAGGCTGGCGTCGGCCCATTTCTGGCCGAACCCCGTGCTTCCGGAGCCCTCCGGCTGCAGCATGCCGATCGCGGGAGCCACCGCGCCGACGTTCGGGCGGGCCAGCGTTTCGAGCAGCGGGTCGTGCCAGCCCTCCGGCATTTGGACGTGCGCGTCGCTGAAGACTAGCACGTCGCCAGTGGCGTGCTCGGCGCCGAAATTGCGTGCTCGCGCAACGCCCAGTCGCTTTTCCGGGCGCAGCAGCGTGACATCCGCGTACCCGCGGCTCAAGAAGTCCATGCTGCCGTCGCGGGAGCCATCGTCCACTACGATGATCTCGCTTTGCGGCGGAAGCGTGCTTCGGAGATTATCCACCGTGCGGCGCAGGGAATCGCCCTCATTCAAGCTGATGACGACGGCGCTCAGGCTGGTCATATGCAGATTTCGAATTTCCGGCAAAACCACGCGGCATCGTGCTTCCTCGCGTCGCGCAAGAAGCTATAGCGCGTCCACACGTCGCTCGCCAGTAGACTGCTGACGGCATCGGCGAAGAGCGGCTTGCCGCGCAGCGTGGCCAGGATTCGCTCCAGAGGCTCGCCGTCGAAGTGCAGCACAGCGGTCCGCAATCGATTGTAAAGATAATCGTGCCATCCCACGGGAAACGGGTTTTTTTTGAACCAATGCGCCACTTCCGCGCCGGGAACCATGATGACAGAATACCCCAGAAGCCAGCAGCGAATCGAGATCTCCACGTCTTCCATGCCATAGCTGCGCATGGCGTCGAAGCGGCCGGCCGCTTCGAAGAATTGACGGGTCATCGCCATACACGCGCAGCCCACTAGCGGGACTTCGTAGGGTTGATTCGCCTGGCGGTGCAGCCAGCCTACGCCTAGTTCCCGATCGCGGATGGTCAGGCCGAACGCGGTGGCCCCGGGGGAATCGGCGCTGACGATCTGCGGGGCGACAATCCCGACGCCGGGTTTGTGCAATTCGGCGAGAAGCTTCTCCAGCCATCCCTGGCGAGGAAGGCAGTGCGCGTCCATGGCCACGAGAATGGGGGCCGTCGCCTGCTCGGCGCCTAGATTTCGCGCACGGGCTACGCCGTGGCGATGCGGCAAATCCACAAGCACCAGGTTCTCGAATGGTGGCGGATCCGCGCGCAACGCGTCGCAGCAGCCGTCCGTGGAGGCGTCATTCACCACGATCACCTGGTAGCCGCCCTTCACGGTGTCCCGGATGGCGGCCAGCGTCGGTAAGAGCCGCTGGCCCTCGTTGTAAGCCGGCAGGACGATCGACACTTCCGGCGCTGGTGTTTCGCTCGGCCCGGCAGGCCCGCTTTCGCCTACGGATCGCATGACGCCACTCAGAATTTCGAATCAGTCCTGCGGCGCCGGGATGGGGTAGCCGCCGATTTTCAGGTAAGGGGGACGTGGCTGCTTCCAGCTCACGCCTAACCGGGTTTCACAGAATCGTTCTGCCCGTTCGTAGCCGCTGTCGTCGCTGATCTGAGACTCATACAAGGCGGGCTCGTCAGGGAAATTGTAACTGAGCGCTTCCAAAATATCGACGCGTACGGAACGTTTGAAATACAGGTCCGGCCTATCGATCGTCAAATCGGTCCGTAAGGCGGAGGCCAGCGTCTTCAAGGCGGTTTCCGTCCCGATCAGGCCCAGAACCTTGGCTGCGCGCGCCTTTTCTTCTCCGCTGGTGGCCGCGTCGAAAACCGCCACGTATTCCTTTTCTATGGCGGTGTCTCCTAATGCCGCCGCGGCGATCCGGGCGTTCGGCTCCTTCGACCAACGGGGAGTGGCCCTTAGCTCGCCGACAAGGACACCCGCCCCCGCTGGCTTCGCTTTGGCGATCAGCAGAAATGCCGTCGCGCAAGGATGCTCCTCCAGGTCGCGCTTAAGCGCGCGGCCGTAGGGCTTGAGCAGGTTGGCCGGCGCAAACTCCTGCAAGGCGGTCAGGCTGGCCTGCCGCCCCAGATCGTCTTTGATCAGCCCTTCGTCGACCAGCAAAGTGAGGATGTATGGCTCGCGGATCAATTGTCCGCCGCGCGCATAGAGCGGGTCGGCCCGCTGTCCCAAATCGGCCAGCAGCCGCACGATTTCTTCCCGCACCGTGGGCCGCTCTACGCGCAACGCGTCGCCGAACGGCTGCAAATCCTCTGCGCGAATATGGCCCGTGGACAGGAAAGCTGAGGGCGGCGGCTGGTATCGCTCACCGCTCCGGAACCGCGCTATGGCTGCCTCTGCAGGTGACATCGTTTGCCTCCGTAAAACCTGTGCGAGCCCTGCTCGCGGAAAAACGGTAGAGCACGCGCAGGCCAGCAATAAGCACCGGCCCACGAATCGCCCTAGCGCGAAATCGTCTCCCATTGGTTCTCTGTCCCGGGCTTATATTCCTTCGGCAGCGGCTTGTAGCGTAACCGGTGGTCCGTCCAGCCTTGCGAATAGTTCATGATACTCGTCGCGGAATCCACGTCCGCCAGCCCTAATACCGCATGGCCCAGTTCGTGGCCGAAAGTCCACTTGAGGATGTCTTCCGTCACGGCTCCCTCAATGATGACGATCGGATTTCCTCCCCAACCGCCGGCGGGGAATTCAAGTGTTTCGCCGTTACTGTGATTGTTGCTCAGCTTGCCGGCGAGGGTCAGAGTGCTTCCAGATTTACTTTTAATCGTGATCGTCTCGCGGGTCGTGCCCGTACCCAGCGCGTACGACTGGTTTACCTTCAAAAAGCTGTCAGCCGAGTTAATCGTAACGCTAGTGGCGTCCTTGGCCGCCGCCGCGGCCAGAAAATAAACCGACACCATGTCGCGCACGATGATCACCTTTTGTCCGGCGACAGTGAACTGGCTGGTAATCGCGTTGTATTCAGAACCGCCACTCGCCGCAATGTCCCAAGTGAGCTTCCCGTTCCTGTCGTTATCATAAGGAATATCGAATGCCCCACCGCCCGCGCTCTGGTCTGTCAGGCTTAGAACGGCCACGGCTTCCTTATATTTGGGATTGATCAGCGTGGGAATCGAGGATACGTCGAGGTGCGGGAATCGCAGGTTCGTTGCAGTTGTCCGGGAATCGTACACCTTCATTACCGTGGCCGTCACTTGTTTCTCTTTGTATGTGTTGATATTGATGCTCGTACACTCGGTATGATAAGTTTTTTGACGCGCGTGCAGCACAGTGGTGCCCGGGTCTTGCCCGTTTACGGGTAGATCGAATTCGGCGCCGGCCGGCGCGGCCCCCGGCTGCGCGACAGAGGTGTTGTCGCACACAAATTCGACGTCGGTGCTCGTCCCGCCATCGATTTTGACGTGAATATAGGTGGTCGCCTTGATCTTTACGGACACGTGATCGTCGGTCACGTTTCCGGGGGTATCCATATCGTCGTAGCCGTAAGTCTGAGCGGTCAACTGCGAAAATGTCACACGCAGCAGCGAACAATGCACCGACGCGCCCGGCCGCGTTGGACCGGGCAGCCGGCACGTGGCGCGCATCATATCGCCAATCAGGCCCATGTCTTAACCTCGAAGCGTATTCTGTCTAACAAGACTTTCATGGATGTCCCGTGGGCGGCGGCCCTGATCCGCCATTAGTTTCCGCCGGCAGCGAATCGTCATTCAGGCTGTGGAACGCAGTGTTCTGAACGAGGTTCGTTTCGCTGCCGTCGCTTCCGATGTACGTCAGCGAATAGCTGGCCGTAGTCGGTACGTTCTCGAAATGCACATCCACGGTGTCGTCGGGCGCCGGGTTCGCCACGAAGTTGCCGGCGATGGCGATAGTCTTATCGTATCCGCCCGACGAGCCCTGCAGCCGCAAGCTTCCCTGCTCGTTGGCTGCCTGGTCCTGCGTTAAATCGAGGCGCACCCAGAGCGAGGCCGTGGGAGGTGGGGTCGGGGTCGGTGTCGGCGTGGGAGTCGGCGTCGGTGTTGGAGTCGGCGTCGGCGTGGGGGTAGGAGTCGGAGTCGGCGTAGGCGTTGGCGCCGGAGTTGGAGCAGGAGTCGGTGCCGGAGTGGGCGCAGCGGTGGGTGCAGGCGACGGCGTGGGGGACGGTCCTCCGTGGCACGAACTCACCGGATCGCCAACATTCCCCGACCCTGCGTTCGCGTCCGCATCTTGTGCCGCGGCATCCAACGCTTGCGACTGGGAAGTTGGCGCTGGAGTGGGGTCGGGAGACATGGAGCGATCTAGCGGCCCTTCAGGCGTACTTTCGCGGAATGCATCAGCATCTGCATCTTAACGCGCGGATTTCTGCGTTGGCCGAGAATCTGTGCCGCCCATCGGGTTCGCTTGTCTGTATCGAAATCCCGCCCGAAGACGATCATCAGGTCGATGTACTTGCAGACATCCCGCTTGGCGGTGAGCCCGTACACTGCCGCGCGCTGGATTCCGTGTTGCACAGTCGCCAGCAGTCGCTGGTCGCCGGCGGCCGCGCACTGCCGCGGAAAGAACTTCTTCAGGTGCGTCAACATCCATGCCTCGAACTTCCGCACTTCTAACTGCGAGAAGACTACTAATTGTGCCTGCCTGATCGTCAACATCGCCGTTGCACCCAACTTGTAACTATACACTGGTGTGTCGTTACGTGGCTCGGCCGTGGTATCCTATCGCGAGAGACCGGATCATGATATCCCTTGGGGACACTGGATTTGCTTTGTGTTTCTGGCACGAGATGGGCCGCATGGATCGAAACCAGGCGTTGATCCTGTTGCGCCGGTCCCAATCCGATATTTGGGCCCAAGCCTCGCTCCGTGAACTAGTGGCCAGAAGGATGCCCCCCACCGCGCTCACCCGGCTCAACGAAGAGCAGATTCTGGCAGCCGTAGCCGATTTGATTGCTTCGGGCGAATTAGTCCTGGTGCGGACGGGTGATCACACCGCCACCCGGAAGGGCGACACGGTGATGGCCGCGCCCGCCCAGAGCGCCACCTCGCCGCCGCCCGCCGCGCAGCCTGCATCCCAGAGCGTGGCCCCTCCTCCGCCCACGGATCCCAAAGTGTTTCCGGCCAACGCAGACGCCGCGGCCCAGGCGGCCGCGCTGCAACAGGCGGCACAGCAAGGAGCGCCGTTCTGTTTGCAATGAGCGCTGGCAGCGGCGGCCCGGGCGGCCGCGGGAAACTAAGACAGCGGGCACGGTAATGCTTTCCGCAACCTCTTTGCAGGACATCCATCGGACGCTTTGGCCGGAAGGCCTGCCCGGTTATACCAAGGTCTACACAATTGCGGACGGCGCCCAGGACAAACGTCTCTTCGGCGCGGTGGATGCCTCCCGGCAGGATCGCTGTTGCCTCTATAGCGTGGAACGCCGCTGGGGTGGACAAGACTTGCCCTGGCAATTGCTGATGACCGGTCCTTACCTTGTGGAACTCGATCCCGAGGAGGAGTTTACCGGCTTCCTTCTGCGCAACGGCTGGGAGCGTCACTGGGCCATTTTCTTTCGCTCGGACACGGGCATGCAAAAGTTGCGGCGCCACTTTCGCGATCTTCTGGTAGTGCGCGACGAGAAGGGCAAACGCATGATGTTCCGGTACTACGACCCACGCGTCCTGCGCGCCTACCTGCCCACCTGTCTGCCGGTCGAGCTCCGCGAAATCTTCGGGCCTGTAGGTGCCTACATCGTCCCCGGTGACGACCCCAAAACGGCCGTCGTTTTCCGGTTGGAAGAGGGTAGGCTCTCAAAGGGCCTCGTGAGGCTGGGCAAAGACGCGCCGGCCCCTGTGGCGGCGACTCCCCGGAAATCGTAGCGGCTGGAATTCTTCGTTAACTCCAGTTGGCCCGAATCCACCGTTTCCCCGGTGCGCGATATCACCTGGAAATAGAACTGGTCTCCATCAATCTCCACCAGCGCGAACGTCCGGTCCGTATCGAAGCCTTTAGCGGTCTCCGCGGCCGCCCGCAGGTCGTGAAACCGCAACTGTCCGGAGTTTCCCAGGACAAAATAGTAAATGCCGTTCTGCGGCTTGAGTCGCTCATACACGTGCTCGTGTCCGGCGAACACCACGCTCACCCCGTGGGCCGCAAACACCGGCTCGAGCAGTTTTCGCAAATCGGTGTTCGGGCCGTGCGCGCGGGCGTCCGAGTAGAGCGGGTGATGAAAGTAACAGATCTTCCAGGTGGCATGCGAGGCGCTGAGCTGCGACTGGAGCCAGTCCAGTTGATCGGGGTCCATGTAATTGCTATCGAGGACGAAGAACTCCACATTGCCGCGCTTGAAGTTGTAATAGCGCTTGCCGTCCATGTTGAACGGCTTGTAGAGGCGCTCATTGGTCTCATCGTGGTTTCCCAGGCAGGCGTAGAACTTTATGCCGCCGTCCAGCAAGGTTTTGTAAGGGTCTTCGAATTTCCGCTTGAAATCGGCGGCGCTCTTGCCCCCGTAAATGTTATCCCCCAGCATGATGACAAACTCGAAGGGAAAGCGGTCGTGGATGGCCGTCATCTCCGCGGCGATTTCATACTGGGCTTTTTCGCCGGTTCCGCTGTCTCCGATCACGGCAAAACGAACGGAATTCGACTTCAACGGCAGAGTCAGCTCGGGGGCATCGGCGGAGAACAGGCTGGCCACGAGGGCGAAAAGCAGCAGAGTTGTGCGGCGCATAAGCTTAAGGGATGGCATTCGGAATGAAGTCGACCACCAGATTTGCCTCGGTGTCGCGCAGGACCAGGTCGTGTCCCACCACCCGGTACTCGACTTGCGGCGGAAGCGGCGGCAGGTTGAGCAAAAGCGACGGAGGCGTGGATTGCAAGGGCACCGCGGACGGATAGGTGCTGTCAACGCGCAGGGCGCGCAGGTGCACCGGAGCCGCGCTTTCGAAACTCCGGCGGATGCGCGCCGCCTGCGGCCCGCGCATCGTGACGCTCACCAGCCGCCGGAACTCCTGCGCGATTTCCGGAGCAAAAATGTTGCCCTGGACGGCGCCTTGACGCGCCGCGCGAATCCTTTCCGCGAGCTGTTGCTCATGTTGTTTAATGGCTTGCTGCGAGCCGGTGGGCTTCAGGCGATGGATGGCCGACTGCGCGTCTTTGTGTACTTTCACATAATCCGAAACGCGGCGATTGAATTCCTTGAGGACGGCGGAATCCGGATTCACCACCTCCGGCTGTTGGGCAGCCGCCAGTGGCAGACAGGGCAATAAGAGAACCAACCGCGCCGCGAGCCTCATTGCCCACCTCTCCCCTCTTCCCCGACGGCCTCCTGGACCATGTCGCTGACCACTTCCTTGACGGCTTCTTTTACCGCACCCTTCACCACCGCCTCGACTTCGTCGGGGTTTAAATCGACATCGATGGCATTGCCCACGATCTCCTTGACCGCTCCATTCAAGACAGTCGCCACATCGGGTAGTTCCCGGGTTACGATTTTCGCGACGCGCTTGGCCACTTTGGCCGCCGGCGCTTCATCCTGGCTCTGCACCGCGGCTTGCTCCGCCAGCGCCCAGTCGTCCGCGAATATTTGCGACAGTCTGGCCGCGATTTTCGGGTGACGGACGATGATGCCCACTTCCCGCCGCGCATCCAGTTCGAGGGCGCGCAGGCTCTGGCTGCCGACAAACACGAGATTGCCATCGCGCACCATGGTGCGCGCGTGCAGCCGAATTGCCGATTTGCGGACTTCCACGCCCGGAATCCCGCGGGTCATGCGGCCAATGACCTTGATATCGACGCCTGCCCGCGCACGTTCTGCCAGCAGACCGATCATGGCGGAATCGCTGATCTTCGGGTCGTAAATCGTCAAACTCTTTTTCGCGTCTTTGAGATAATCCGAGAGCAGGCGGCGCGCGTTCACCGGACTGACCACCAGATTCTCGCAGCCCGGCTCGTAGGGTCGCCGCTGCACATCGTCCTCGAAGAGGCGCGCCACCTCTTTCACCAGAGCCGGGTTCCGTATGATGAGGCCGAAGCTGCGGCTGCGCTCCGCATCCAAATGCGTCCAGTTGAAAGCCAGGAGGTACAGTTCGCGGCCGTCGATCACCATCAGCTTGGCGTGGTAACGGACCAGATCGTCCGCTGTGCGGGCTACCGTAACTCCGGAGGCGAGCAGGCGCAATTCAAGCTTTCTCAAATTCTCTTCTCCCGCCCGATTGGTATGCGCGATCAGCGCGTGCACGGAAACTCCGCGCGTGACTGCGTTCCCCAGCGCCTTTTCGATTTCTTTCTGATCGAAGCGGAAGATCATGATTTCGATGGTTTTTGACGCCTCGGCAATCCCTTTGACCAAGGCATGAATTCCATCGTCCGGCTGTACTAGTAGTTTCATCGAGTCACTCGTCGAAGCAATCCGATCCGTGAGTGCTCCCGCACTCTGGTATCGGTCCTGCTGGTTACCACGTGCAGTTGGAATGCCGTTCCGGAAAGAGAGACCCACGCCATGTATGTGAAAAAGAGCCCGTTCACGCATCTGCCATTCGTTGTCATTTTGTTGACGATGTGCCCGATAACCTGCAGCGTTGCCAGGGAGAAGGCGACTGCGGCCGCCACCATCGCCGCGCCGGAAACCGCGGTCCTGTGGCGCGACCCCGTGGACATCGCCTCCCGCGACCTTTTTTATGGGCCCGGCGGAAAAGAGCACGTACCGAAGGGCACGTTTACATTCGACAAGGAGGATCTAAAGGGCACCAATCCGAAGTTCGTGGTGCGGGGAGAAGATGGCCAGAAGTGGAAAGTCAAACTCGGCATCGAGGCGCGGCCGGAAACGGTGGCCTCCCGAATCGTCTGGGCGGTGGGCTATTACGCCGACGAGGATTACTTTGTCTCCGGCCTGCACGTGAATGATATGCCGGAGCACCTACATCGCGGGCAGAAGATGATTGGGCCGGACGGTTCTGTACCGAACGCCCGTCTCAAGAGAGAAGACAAAAAGAAAACTGGAATCTGGCGGTGGCGCCAGGATCCCTTCACGGGAACGCGCGAGTTGAATGGGCTGAAGGTGCTGATGGCCGTAATCAATAACTGGGACCTTAAAGACGTAAACAACGCCGTCTACAAGGACGACGGCCGGGATGTCTATTATGTCAGCGACCTGGGTGCCAGCTTTGGAACGCCGGGGCGCAGTTGGCCTCCGCAGAAGGCGAAGGGGGATCTGGATTCTTACACGCGGTCCAAATTCATCCGCAGGGTGACTGCTACCACGGTCGATTTTGAAGTACCGGCGCGGCCGAAGTTCGTCTATTGGGTAGATCCGAAGGGTACCTGGAGCCGCGTTCACTTGGGCTGGATTGGGCGGAATATCCCGCTGGCGGATGCCCGTTGGATGGGACATCTCTTGGCCCGGCTTTCCGCAAATCAGATCCGCGATGCCTTCCGCGCGGCCGGCTACTCGCCCGAAGAAGCCAACGCATTCGCCACGGTCATGGAGCGTCGCATTGCCGCGCTTACGAACCTATAAGACTTTCCGCGCCGCGGAATTGGGTCTCGTAGAGCCGGGCATATAAGCCACCGGCTTTCATCAATTCTTCGTGACGGCCGCGTTCGACAATCGTGCCGTTCTCCACCACCAATATGACATCGGCGCGCTGGATCGTCGATAGCCGGTGCGCAATCACGATCGTAGTTTTGCCTTCCATCAAACGGTCCAAAGCCTCGAACACAAGCTTTTCCGACCCTGCGTCCAGCCCGGAGGTAGGTTCGTCCAGGATCAGAATCGGAGTGTTGCGGATGACCGCCCGGGCGATCGCGATACGCTGCCGCTGCCCGCCCGAAAGAGTGACGCCCCTTTCCCCGACCAGCGTGTCGTAACCGTCCGGCATTTTCTCGATGAACTCGTGCGCATTCGCCATTTCCGCGGCCCTCAGAATTTCCGCACGGCTCGCTCCCGGTTTTCCATAGGCGATGTTGTACCAGATTGGCGCATGGAACAGGATGGTCTCTTGCAGCACGAAGCTCATCTGCTGGCGCAGCGACTTCTGAGTGAACCATCGAATATCCCGGCCGTCGATTTTCACCGAGCCGGATTCCAGATCGTAAAAGCGCGGAATCAGACTGATGATAGTGGTCTTGCCGGCCCCGGTCGGGCCCACCAGAGCCGCCGTCTGTCCTGGTTCGATGCGGAAGCTCACATTCTGGAGAATCGGCGATCCCGCTTCGTAGCTGAACGATACTCCTTCGAAATCGATCCGTCCCCGAAATGGCGGGGCTTGCCTCGCGCCGCGCAGGTCCTGGACCTCATGATGGGTATCCAGAATCTCGCGAATGCGCTCGTAGCCGACCGCCGCCTTCGAGTAGCTATCCGTCATCTTGGAGAGGTCCTGCATGGGCTTGTACATCTTTCCGAGGTAGAAGATGAACAAGATCAGCGTTCCAGCGGAAAGCGTGCCGCCCATTACCATGCGTGCGCCGAACCAAAGGACCATGCTGGTACCCACGGCCACGATGATCTCAACCAGCGGTGATAGCTTGGCTTTCAGGCCGCGGGCGCGCAGCGCGATTTCCACGCTTTCCAGGCTCTCTTCTTCAAGGCGGTGTTGCTCGTACTCCTCGCGCGCAAACGCCTTGACGACGCGGATCGAGGTAAGTACTTCCTGGATGGTCGAAACAATCTCGCCTTCCTTTTTTCGCACCGCGCGGGCAGCTTTCTTGATGCGTCGCGTATAGGAATAGACCACCGCAAACAGCACGGGCGCCACGGAGAGCGCCACCAGGGTGAAGCGCCAGTTGATGTAAAACATCACGCCCACCATGCCTACCAGGGTCAGGCTATCGACCAGCGCGCCCAACAATCCAGACGCGATAAAACTCTGAATGGCCGCGATATCGGTAGTCACGCGGCTGATCAGATCCCCCGTTTGCTTGTGGTCATGATAGGACAAAGACAGCCGTTGCACATGCGAGTACAGTATGCGGCGCAGATCGTGCATTACCCATTGGCCAACGCTGGTGGTGAGGTACTTTTCGGTATAGGAGCAAAGCGCCCCCACCACGGCGATTACCAGCGCAGCCAGCGCGGCGAGCTTCAGGATCGATAACGGGTCGGTACCCACGATTGACACGATCCGGTCGTTCAGCCAGCCGTGCGCATGCGCGGAGCCGGAGCGCAGCACGTTGTCGAAAACGACCTTCAGCGGCCATGGCTGCAAAAGATCGGCGCAGCCCTCGCCGATGACCGCACACAAGCCTATCGCCAGGGCCTTCCAGTGCGGCCTCAAGAGATCGCCGATTTTCAATGTATCGAAGACGGGACGTCCCGTCTTCGCGCGCGCCGCAACAGTCCCCGTGCCCATCTCGTAACCGATAGCAATCCGGTCACCATCGGTCATGTGCCGCATTGTGAATCCGGCGACTGTGGTCCGCCGCATGCTTCATAGAGAATCGTGCAGTGGCTCACGTTTTGCGTCAATCGAGCCGCGAAAAGATTGCTTCTATGGAAAAACGTGCGATTTCATGGGCCGGTAATATCGCGGCGGGAATGCTGTTCGTCCTGATCGGCACGGAGGGTTCGGTCTACGCGGAAACATTCGGTAAATATGCGCTTGCCGAAAGCGTAAATGACGCAGGCGACCCACACAACTCGACGACCGCCGCGCCCGGCCCACCGGCTTCCACCAGCCCTACGGACTCTTCGGCCGGCGGCCAGTCCAAAGTGGAGTCTTCATTGTTTTACTACCTGTACATGACGGGGAAAACGCAAGCCGACTTCAAGCCGCTCACGGCGCGGCAAAAGGCCAACTTCTGGGCCAAGAGCCTGTTCAGCCCGTTTCAATTCATAGCCGCCGCGTCGTCCGCCGGTATCACGCAGTGGGAGGATGTTCCCAAGGCCTGGGGAGAAGGCGCGGAAGGTTACGGCCATCGTTTCGGAAATTATTTCGCAAAACAAACCACCCAGCGAACCTTACGGCTGGGCTTAGAAACGTTGTTGCACGAGGACAACCGCTATTTCACGTCCGGTGAACACGGCTTCGGGCACCGCGTCCTCTACGCGCTGGAGAGAAGTATCCTTGCCCGCAAAGACGACGGCACATCCCGCATCTCTCTTTCCCAAATCGGCAGTACCGCGGGCGCTTCTTTTGTTTCGCGGTTCTGGCAACCCTCCACCAACAATTCGGCGGGCGATGGCGCAGTCAGCTTTGGCATCGGCATGGCTACCAATGCCGGTTTAAATGTTCTACGAGAGTTCCTGCCCGACGTAACCAAACATCTATTCCATGGTAGTCAGCCGAACTGATACGGGCGCACCCGTTCTACACACCGATTCCGGCTGTGTAACGTTTGCATAGCGCGCAAGGCGTGCAATCGCACTCACTCGGGAATCGGTACTGGGTCAATTTCGTTCTTGTGGGGCGGGCAATTCTGCCCGCAGCCGGCTTTCAGCCGGCTGCGGCCAAATTGCCCCGCTATTCGGGGATCGGCTCGGCCCGCTGCCGAAACCGGCTGCCTGCATCGGGAAACGGCACACAGTTCTTGCGCCGCACGCCAATCGGGCGATGGAGAATCAATCGTTGGTTCTCCGTCTTCGCAGCCGCCTCGGCCCCGTCCCAGGCCACCGGATATTGACGCAGGCATTGCGCACAAATGTATTGGCCATGAATCGGCCACATGGGCCGCGTATGCACTCCCCTGCACCAGCGTCTAGCAATCCACTCAATCATGTTTCCCCCAAGGTTTGTGCGCGAGTACTCCTGGTGAAGGGGCCGGGTGGCACGCTGCAACTTCTCCTCCGCTTTTGAGATCTCCAGGCCAATCGCGGACCTCTTTTTCAGTTTGTGCCTATGCGTGCTCCCGCCCCGTCTCCAGACGCAGAGCAAACTTGCAATCTTGGGACCAGATCGGCATCTCCCGCCGGATGCGCCTAAAACCGGGCTGCGTAACCGTAAACGGAGAACCAAGCCATGCAGGATTCGGCGAGGTGTGCATCCCTTGAACGCAGTACGCCCGCGATCTTCCGCCCTTCGGGCCTAGTCATCCGATTATAATGGCCGTGAACTCCTATGCGACTTTATCGATCTATATTCGTGCTCGTTTTCTCCGCGCTGGCGTGGGGACAGACCGCCCAAACGCAAAAAGTGAAGGGGCCATGGCTGGACAAAACGCTTTCGCCGGACAAGCGCGCCGATCTGTTGATACAGCAGATGACACTGCCGGAGAAGATCCAACTGGTGCACGGCACGGGTTGGGGCGCACTCAAGCCCGGTGAGCCGATACCGCCGGGATCGAATGAAGGCGCCGGATTCGTCCCCGGAATCGATCGATTGGGGATTCCCGCCATCAACCTGGCCGATTCCGCCGTGGGCGTGAGAATGGCCGCGGTCGAGAGCCGTTATGCCACGCTGCTTCCCTCCACGCTCGCCGCGGCGGCCAGTTTCGACCCTCAAGCGGCCTATCTGTACGGTTCGGTCATCGGCCGTGAGCTGCGCGACCAGGGCTTCAATATGTCAATCGGCGGCGGCGTGGATCTTATCCGCGAGCCGCGCAACGGACGCAATTTCGAGTACGCGGGCGAGGATCCCATCCTCGCCGGAATCATGGTGGGCCAGCTCATGAAGGGCTTGCAGGCACAGCAGGTGATGGGCGATATCAAGCACTATGCGTTCAACGATCAGGAAACCGGGCGCAACATCCTGAACGTGAGGCTGGACAAGCGCTCCATGCGCGAAACCGATCTGCTGGCGTTTCAGATCGCGATAAAAATCGCAGAGCCGGCGGGGGTGATGTGTTCGTATAACAAGGTCGATGGCGATTGGGCCTGCGAGAACGACTACCTGCTGAACCAGGTATTGAAGAAGGAGTGGGGCTTCCAGGGTTGGGTGCTTTCGGACTGGGGCGGCACGCACTCCACTACGAAGGCTGCCATCAACGGGCTGGACCAGGAGATGCCCGGCGGCCGTTTCTTCGGCGCGCCGCTGGAGAAAGCGGTGGACAGCCGCGAGGTGCCCGAGGCGCGGCTGAACGATATGGTGCACCGGATTCTGCGCAGCATGTTTGCGTGCGGCGTGATCGACAATCCGCCCGTACGCAGCGTCGTGGATCCTTTCCAGGGGCTGGAGGACGCGCGGCACATCGCGGAGGAGTCCATCGTACTGCTGAAGAACGAGGGCGGCTTGCTGCCGCTGAACGCCGCGCGCGCGGGATCCATTGCGTTGATCGGGTCGCATGCCGACGTGGGCGTGCTCTCGGGCGGCGGTTCGGCGCAGGTGGATCCGCCGGGAGGAGACGCGGTCAGCCATCATAAGGGGGGCTCGCCGTGGATGCACCCGGTCTGGTTCCCGTCTTCCCCCTTGAAATACATCCGCGCACGCGCGCCGCAGGCCACCGTGGAATTCAACGACGGCACGGACCTGGCAGCCGCCGCCAAACTGGCGAAAGATTCGCAGGTGGCCATCGTGTTCGTGAACCAATTCATGAGCGAGGGCCGGGATGCGCCCACGCTTTCCCTGCCCGATAATCAAGACGCCCTGGTCAGCGCCGTGGCGGCGGCCAATCCTAATACCATCGTGGTGGTCGAAAGCGGCGGGCCGGTCTCCATGCCTTGGGCCGGAAACGTGAAGGGCGTGCTCGAAGCCTGGTATCCGGGGATCGGGGGCGCGCAGGCCTTGGCCGGGATCCTGTTTGGAGACGTGAATCCATCCGCGAAGCTGCCGGTTACTTTCGCCAGGAGCGACGCGGATCTGCCGCACCCCACGGTACCGGGTATCGATCTTAAGCCCGCCAATCACCCCCCGCCCTTCGAGGTCGACTATACCGAGGGTTTGAAGGTGGGTTACAAATGGTTTGAAGCCGAGCACAAAGAGCCTCTGTTTCCTTTCGGATACGGTCTTTCGTATACAACCTACGCCTATTCGGCTTTGAAGGCCGACGGCGGCGCGCACACGGTCAGCTTCAGCGTGAAGAACACCGGCAAGCGGGACGGCACCGAGATCGCCCAGGTTTACGCGATGCTCCCCACCGCGGCGGGCGAGCCTTTCAAACGCCTGGTGGGGTGGGAAAGGGTTTCGCTCAAGGCCGGCGAGTCCAAGCTGGTGAGTCTGCCACTCGATCCTCTGTACCTATCCATCTTCAATACCGATAAGGATGGATGGGAGTTGGTGGCCGGGGACTACAAAGCATTCGTCGGACCGTTGACTGCGGCTTTCCGCATGGGCGACTGACCCTACGGAACAGATCCCGCGCGAATCTCGTTATGCAGGTTATGAAAGCGCTGATCTGCCTTTTGCTGTTGACGGGATTGACGTTAAGCGCCGGCGAATTGGCCGGCAAATGGAGCGGCAGGTTCGATATCACCAACTCGGCCGGGGAAACCAAGGAAGACTCGGCGGTAATGACCCTGAAGATAGACGGAGCCAAGGTTAGCGGTACCGCCGGCCCGAACGAGGACCAGCAATGGACCATCCAAAATGGCAAGCAGGAGGCAGGAAAGCTGACTTTCGAGGTGGCTCCGGAAGGCGACGGGAACAGCGGCCGGATCGTTTTCGACCTGGTGTTCGACGGCGACACCCTTCGCGGGAGCGCGGCGGGAACGGGCGACAACGGCGAAAAGATGTCCGCCAAAGTGGACTTGAAGCGCGCAAGCTGAAAGGCCGCCCCACGCGGGGCAACGGGCGCGCTATACTAGTTAGCTTGGAATAAAATGCCGAAACGTACCTTTCAACCAAACAATCGTCGGCGCGCGAAGACGCACGGCTTCCGGACCCGTATGGAAACCAAGAACGGGCGGGCTGTCCTGGCGCGGCGCCGCGCACGGGGCCGCCACAAACTCACGGTCAGCTCCGAGAGGTAAGCATCCCTGGCTTCACGAAACGCTTCCCGAAACGTGTACGTCTGTTGCGATCCACGGATTTCCGCAGAGTTTACGATAGGGGGTCCCGCTTTTCGAGCCCCTTCTTTGCGGCGTTCTGCGTGCGGGAGCCGCAGGCCAACGGGCCGCGGATCGGTTTCACTACACCGCGCGCGCTCGGCAAAGCGGTGTCGCGCAACCGTATCAGGCGGCGTGTGCGCGAAGCGGTGCGCCTGCATCTAGAGCAATTGAGTCCAGAGTGGTCAATCGTTTTCAATCCGCGGCGCAAAGCGATGGAAGCCCCGTTTCCGGACCTGGAACGGGAGATCCTGCGTCTCTTTCAGCGGTGCAGTGGGTCGTGATCGGAGTCTTGCGGTTTTATAAGCGATGGCTCTCGCCCCTGCTGCCTTCCGCTTGCCGGTTCTATCCGACCTGCTCGGAATATATGATGCAGGCCGTCGCGAAGCACGGTGTACTACCCGGCGTTTGGATGGGGACCAAGCGCCTGGCGAAGTGCCATCCATTTCACGCGGGTGGCGTTGATCCCGTCCGGTAAACACAAAAAGCATGGCAGAACCTAATAGCGGCGGAACGTCCGGCGGCCCGGAAAAACCCAAAGAGCTGTCCATGGAGTTGCGGCTCCTGCTCGCGTTCATTCTCATGGGCGTCGTCCTGTTTCTGACGCCGTATTTCTACAAGACGGTAACGCCGCCGGTGAAGAAGACCGCCCCGGCGGCGGCGAAGGTCGAGCCTGCGCCGGTCGCGCCCGCCGCGCCCGCCGTCGTTTCACCGCCGCCCGAAGCGGCCGCGCCCACCGGATCCCAAAGCGCCGCGCCGCCGGTGGCCGCGCAGAAGGAAGAAACGTACACCATCGACACCGACCTTTTTCAGGTCACCTTCAGCAATCGCGGCGGCGTGGTGAAGAGCTGGCTGCTGAAGAAATACAAGGACCATAGCGGCGCGCCGCAACAGTTGGTGAACACCTCATCGCACACCGATCCGCCCGCCGCGCTCTACTTTCCGTCGCAGAAGCCCCCGGTGGACCTGAACCAGGCGCTCTACGAAGTGAACACCGATCCCGCCGGCCTCACCATCAGCTTCGAGTATTCGAATGGAAAAGTCGTGGCGCATAAGTCCTTTCAGTTTCGAAAATCCAGCTATCTGCTGAATGTTTCGACGGAAGTGACCGATGGCGGCAATCCCCTGCCGCACGAAATAGAATGGCGGGGCGGGTTCGGCGATATGGCGGTCTCGAATCCAGCCGGCGATCAGCAGACGCTGTACTTCGATGTGACCGAGGCCAAGCTGAAGAAGAACGGCGCCAAGGCCGCCAAAGACGGCCCCGTGACGGTGACCGGCAACTATTCCTTCGCCGGCGTCGAAGACAAGTATTTTGTGGCGGCGTTCCTGCAGGAACGGCCCGCGCAGACGGTTTCGCTGGTGGAGCAACGCAGCCAGCCCACGGCCGTCGCTATGACCACTTTCAGCGACAGCGAGTCCACCCCGCGGGAGACCAAGCAGGTGCCGTTCGCCGGCGCAGCCGTGGGCGATGGCCCTTCGAATCACTTCTCGTTGTACGTCGGCCCGAAGGACATCGATATTCTGCATGCCGTAAATCCCAAGCTGGAGCAAGTTGTCGATTTCGGCTGGCTGAGCATCCTGTCGAAGCCGTTGTTCGTGGCGGTGAACTGGATGGCCACCCGCGCCGTTCACAACTACGGCTGGTCCATCATCCTGGTAACTGTCGGCCTCAATTTCGTGCTGTTTCCCCTGAAGATCACCAGCATGAAGTCGATGAAGAAGATGCAGGCGCTGCAGCCGCAGATCACCGCCATCAACGACAAGTACAAGGGCATCGGCCTGCGCGATCCTAAAAAAGCGGATCAGAACCAGGAAGTGATGGAGTTATACAAGAAACACGGCGTGAATCCCATGGGCGGCTGCGTTCCCATGCTGCTGCAGATTCCGTTCTTCATCGCGTTCTATAAGGTGTTCTCGGTATCGGTCGAAATGCGCGGCGCAAGCTGGCTCTGGGTGACCGACCTTTCGCAGCCCGAAACGCTGGCCATTCACCTGCTGCCCATCATCATGGTCGCCAGCCAGTTCGTGATGCAGAAGATGACTCCTACCACCACCGGAGGCGACCCCAGCCAGCAGAAGATGATGCAGTTCATGCCCCTCATGTTCGGTTTTATGTTCTATAACCTGTCGAGCGGGCTGGTATTATACTATTTGACCAGCAACCTGGTGGGCGTCGCGCAACAGTGGTTCTTCAATAAGACCTCGCTGGCAAGCGTGGCGGCGCAATCTGTACAGCCGCTTAAAAAGAAAAAAGAGGGCAGGAAGTAGACCTTGAATCCTCGCAAGTATTCGGTATCTTCGGTGGGTCCGCGTATCGGGCAGTTTCTGCGTCCTTGTCTGGAGCAGGCAGGCTTCCGCATGGACTACGAAATGGCAGACGGAGAAGCTACGGACGACGACTTTGAGACGCCGGACGTGGTTGTGAAATTCAGCGGTCCGGACGTGGAGTATCTGCTGGCCAACCGCGCCGAACTCCTGCTGGCCCTGGAGCACGTAACCATGGAGGCGCTGCGCATGCCCTCCGAGGACCACTCGCGGATTTCATTCGATGCGAACGACTATCGTGCGTTGCGCATCGAGGAGTTGCGGATGAGCGCGGCAGTGGCGGCCGAGAAGGTGAAGCACACGGGCCAGCCGTTCCGGTTCAATCCCATGAATAGCCGTGAGCGCCGCGTTATCCATCTGGCGTTGCGGAACGAAACTACATTGCGCAGCGAGTCCAGCGGATCGGGCGGTTACCGGCACGTGGTGGTCTATCCGGCGGGCATGGCGAGCCTGCCCGATCCTCCGCAGCCGGCTTTCGTACGGCGCGACGGTCCTTTCGACGGAGGCCGGCGGGACTCAGGCGGGGGACGCGATCGAGGCGGCCCCGAGAGGGGCGGCCGTCCGCAACGCCGCGGCGCACGGGGCGGACCCCGGCGGTAGTTGAACCTTACCGATACCATCGTTGCGATTTCCACCCCCGCGGGACGGGCCGGGCTGGGTGTAGTGCGGCTATCCGGACCCCGCGCGAAAGAAATCGCCTCGAGGATACTGCGGTTCGCCGGACCGCCGGATTGGCGGCCGTGGTCTTGCCAGCTCGCCGAACTGTGCGACTCCGATGGGCAGGCCGTGGACCAGGTGGTGGCGGCCTTCTTCGCCAGCCCGCGCTCCTACACCGCGGAGGACGTGGTCGAGATTTCCTGCCATGGCGCGCCCGTGGTGCTGAGGCACGCGGTGGCGCGGGCCATCGACGCCGGCGCGCGGCTCGCCGAACCCGGGGAGTTCACCCTGCGCGCGTACCTGAACGGCCGCATCGACCTGCCGCAAGCCGAAGCCGTACGCGATCTGATCGATTCCACGACGGTTTACCAGGCGCGCGTGGCGGCGCAACAGGCCGGAGGCTCGGTGTCGCGCCGCATCGCACCTTTGAAGGAGCAGCTTCTGGAATTGATCGCGCTGCTCGAGGCGGGCATCGACTTCGCGGAGGATGACATCAGCGTGGCGCCCGCGGCGGAGATCCTGCGGCGCCTGAATCCGGTCAGATCGGGCATTTCCAGGCTGGCGGAGAGCTTCGCGTTCGGCGGGCTGGTGCGCGCGGGCCTGACGCTGGCGATCGTAGGGCGGCCCAATGTCGGCAAGAGCAGCCTCTTCAACCGGTTGCTGGAGCAGGACCGCGCCATCGTTACGGACATCCCCGGTACCACGCGCGATGTGGTGTCGGAGGATGCCTCCATTCATGGCATTCCGGTAAAGCTCTTCGATACGGCCGGCATTCGCGCGGGGCAAGGCCTGGTGGAGACCCTGGGCATCGAGCGCAGTTTCCAGGCCATGGCGGATGCCGATCTGACGCTGGTAGTGGTGGATCTATCGGCGCCGCTTGCGGAGGCCGACCGGGAACTGATGTCCCGAGCCCGCGAACAAGGCCGCTGGCTTCTGGTGGGCAACAAATGCGATCTGCCGCGCGAGGCGGAGCCCCTGGAGGGGATGCAAGCGGTTTCGGCGCTGACGGGCCAGGGAATCGACGCCCTGCGGGACGCGGTGTTCCGGGCGGTGGCGCCGACCGAGGGTGGGGAGATCGAGACGGGCTTCATCACCAGCCTGCGGCATGAGCGGTTGTTGCGGGAAGCGCTCGCATACCTGGAAAAGGCCGCGGCGGCGGTGGCGGAGAAGATCCCGCACGAGATGCTGCTGCTGGATCTCTACGGTGCGCTGCGGCCCATCGATGCCATCACCGGCGCGACCACGGCGGACGATATTCTCAACCGCATTTTCTCGACGTTTTGTATCGGAAAGTAGCGTGCCGCCGCGGCTTACGGCACCGGGACCGACTGAATGAGAGCGTCCAGGCGGCCTTGCACGCTGGAGAGTTCCTCCACCGGCATGCGCGCTACGAAGGCGACGCGGCTTTCCGGTGCGCACATAGTCGGCGATCGCGCTGAGCGCCGGCCGCCCGCCGATTGTAGTGTTCTGCACTCTGTCGGTGCGGAAGGCGTATCCCTCGAAGTTATACGGTGGCGATGACGTTTGTTATAGTGTCTCGCACCAGGACAGTATGGGCGCCTTGGGAGGCGGAAGCGTGGCTCACCAGGGCCAATCGGGCGGCAACGTGAACTGCACGCCCGTCTTGTCGCGATACACGTTGTTCTCCAACGCGCCCGGCGATTGGGCGTATGCCGCGTGGATCAGCGCAACAAAGGCACAAACGAGGAATGTCTTGACCCTATACACACTTCCTCTCTTCTGGCGTTTAGGACGCCGGGCCGCGTCCGCTGGTTACACTGCCGAGGATGACCGGATGGCGGGCGCCGGTGGCCGCGGGCAGGTTGGATGGCTTGCCGCGCCAGGTCTGGTAAGCCAGGATGGCGAAGGCGATGGCTTCCTTGGCATCCACATCGATGCCATAGTCGGCGGAGGTGGCCAGCGGCACTCCGGGCAGGAAGGCGGCCAGATGCGCCAGGATCTGGTGATTGTGGGCGCCGCCTCCCGAGACGATCAATTCGGTGGGCGCGAAGGGGGCAACGGCGAACGCAATCGTCGCGGCAGTGAGCACTGTGGCGGTGGCGATCAGATCGGGGAGCGGCAGGCCGGTCTGCCGCAAGCGCGCGACGAATTCCGCGCCATATTGCTCCCGGCCGGCGGATTTGGGCGATTTTGCGCGGTAATACGGATCGGCCACCAACTCGTCGAGCAGCGGCCGGTTCAGATTGCCTTGGGCGGCGATGCGGCCGCCACGGTCGAATGTCCGGCGTCCGCCGGTGTATTCGCCCACCAACGCATCGATTACCATGTTTCCGGGGCCGGTATCGAACGCGATGCCCGAAGGGATCAGGGTGATATTGGCGATGCCGCCAATGTTGAGGGCGACGCGGGTGCGGCGCGCGCGGCCGAACAGGAAGCCATCGACGTAGGGGACCAGCGGCGCGCCCTGGCCTCCGGCGGCGATATCGCGCGTGCGGAAATCGGAGACGACCGGCGTTCCGGTGCGTTCGGCGATGACGGCCGCTGCGCCGATTTGCAGGGTATGGGCGCCGCCTTCGTGATAGATGGTCTGGCCGTGGCAGCCGATCAGCTCAACCGGGCCATAACGGCGGCAGGCGCGCTGCACGGCGCGGGCATACAACTCGCCAAGCTGGAAATTGAGGCGCGAGATTTCGCGCGTAGTCGTGGTGGCGTTCGAGACGGCCAAAATGGCGCGGCGGATTTCTTCGGCATACGGCGTCGATTGAAAACCGATTGTGGAGACGCGGCGGTGGCCGTGGATTTCGACAATGGCTACGTCGATGCCATCGAGCGACGTGCCGCTCATGACGCCCGCTACACGCACGCGCGCCTCAATTCATCCTGCAACTCCGCGAGCAGGCGCAGGGCCTCGACGGGCCGCAGTTCATCCACGTTCAGATTGCGGATGCGCTCCGCGATGCCATAATTCAGCGGCTCGAAAAGCTGGATCTGCACGGGCTGCGCGGGCCGCGTGGGCAAGGGCGAAAGCTCTTCGCTGACCACGTGCTCGGTGCGCTCGTGCAAGCGCAGCACCTCGTTGGCGCGCTCGATGACGCCCAGGGGCAGGCCGGCCAGGCGCGCGACCTCGATGCCGTAGCTGCGGTCGGCCTTGCCGGGCTCGACCTTGCGCAGAAAGATGATGCGGTCGCCGGCCTCCTTCACCGAAACGCTCAGGTTGCGGATGCCATCGAGCTGTCCGGCCAATTCGGTGAGCTCGTGATAGTGGGTGGCGAAGAGCGTTTTGGCACGCGTGCGGGCATGGATGTGCTCGACTACGGCCCAGGCCAGCGCCAGCCCATCGTAAGTGGCGGTTCCGCGGCCGATCTCGTCGAGCACGATGAAGCTGCGCGGCGTCGCGGTGTTCAGGATGACGGCGGTCTCGGTCATTTCGACCATGAACGTGGAGCGGCCGCGCGCCAGGTTGTCGGATGCGCCGATGCGCGTGAAAATGCGGTCGGTAAGCGGCAGGGTGGCGGAATCGGCAGGCACAAACGACCCCATTTGCGCCAGGATGGCGATCAAGGCGGCCTGCCGCAGGTAGGTAGACTTCCCGCCCATGTTAGGCCCGGTGATGATGGCGATCAGATCCGTATCGGAATTGAGATAGAGATCGTTGGGGATAAAGCGCCCCGCATCCTGTTGCTCGAGCCGCTCGATCACGGGATGCCGGCCGGCCAAAATCCGCATCTCGCCGTCTTCCGAGAAGGTAGGGCGCACGTAGCGGTTCTCGGCGGCTACCTGCGCCAGCGCGGCGGTCACGTCGATTTCGGCGATGGCGGCGGCGGTCGCGCGGATGCGCTGCGCGTGCGCGGCGGCGAACTTGCGTACCTCGGCGAACAGCTCTTTTTCGAGCGTGAGGATCTTGTCTTCGGCGTCCAGGACTTTGCGCTCGTAATCTTTCAACTCAGGCGTGGTGAAACGTTCGGCGTTAACCAGGGTCTGCTTGCGCTCATAATCGGCCGGGGCGAGATGCTGATTGGCCTTGGAGATCTCGATGTAGTAGCCGAAGACATTGTTGAAGCGCACCTTCAGCGACTGGATGCCGGTACGGGCACGCTCGCGGGCCTCGATCTGGGCGATGACCTGGCGGCCGTTGCGGCTGAGGCCGCGCAGCTCATCGAGATCGGCGTGGAAGCCGGCGCGGATCGTTCCGCCGTCGGCCAGATTGATGGGCGGCTCGTCGGCGATGGCTTGCAAGATGCGGTCGCGGGCTTCGGCTACATCATCCAGGCGTCCATGCAGATCGCGCAGGCGGGCGGCCCGCTGCGTTTCGAACGCGGCTTTCAGGGAGGGAATTTTTTCGAGCGAACGGCCCAGCGCCAGCACGTCGCGCGGATTTGCGACGCCCATGGTGATCTTGGCCAACAGGCGCTCGATATCCAGGATCCCGCTCAATTGCTTGCGCAATTCGGCGCGCAGGATGGTCTGCTGCAGCAATTCTCCGGCGGCGTCCAGACGGCCTTCGATTTCCGCGCGGTCGAGCGATGGACGCAGCAGGCGTTGGCGCAACAGGCGGCCGCCCATGCCGGTCCCGGTTTGATCGAGGACGTGCAGCAGGGTAGCGTCGGTGCGCTCGCCGGCGAAAAGCGGTTCGACCAGTTCGAGATTGCGGACGGTGACCGCATCGAGCAGCATGCTTTCGGCGCGGTCGTAATGCGTGGGGCGATCGAGGTGCTCGAGGGCGGCGCGCTGGGTTTCGCGGAGGTAATGCAGGATGGCGCCGGCGGCGCAGACGGCCGCCTGCCGGTTGGCGAGGCCGCATCCATCGAGCGTGAGCAGATGGAAATGATCGCGGAGGGTTCGGTCGGCGTAATCGAAGGTGAAGATCCAGTCTTCGAGATCGGTGCGGAGGTAGCGGGATCCCTGGTCTTCTGGCGGCGAGCAGCGGCAGATCGGCCGGATAGAGCACCTCACGCGCGCCAAGCTGTTCGATGGCGGCGGCGACCTCGGAGGCATCCATTTCGGTGACGCGGAATTCGCCGGTGGAAACATCCACGTGGGCTACGCCGGCACGATTCCCCTGACGGGAGACGGCGGCGAGGTAGTTATTCTCGTGCGAACGCAGAGCGAGGGAGTCGGTGGCGGTGCCTGGAGTGACGACGCGGGTGACCTCGCGCCGGACGAGTTTCTTGGCGGCGGAGGGGTCTTCCATCTGGTCGCAGATGGCCACGCGGTGGCCCTTTTGGATCAGGCGCGCGATGTAGCCTTCGGCGGCGTGGAAGGGGACGCCGCACATGGGGATGGCCGCGCCCTTTTCCTTGTTGCGGGAGGTGAGGGTGATTTCGAGCTCGCGCGCGGCGAGGACGGCGTCTTCAAAGAATAGCTCGTAGAAATCGCCGAGGCGGAAGAAGAGGAGGGCGTTCGGCACCTGCTGCTTGATGCCGTTGTATTGCCGCATCAGCGGGGTGGAGGCGTCGGTGCTCATTTAGGAGGAGCGGGGCTGGCGGCGCCGCTCAACTTCTTGGAAGCTAAGCATAAATGCCGCGCAGCTTGATGGCTTCGGCCACGCGGTCGAGAGCCAGCATATAGGCGGCAGTGCGATTGTTCACGCCGTGTTTTTCAGCGTAATCGACGACCGAGAGGAAGCTATCCACCATGATTTCCCGCAGCCTCTCATTGACTTCTTTTTCGTTCCAGAAGAAGCCCTGGCGGTCCTGCACCCATTCGAAATAAGAAACGGTGACGCCGCCGGCATTGGCCAGGATGTCGGGGATGACGAAGATTTTCTTGTCGGCCAGGATCTCGTCGGCGACCGAAGTGGTGGGGCCGTTGGCGCCTTCGCAGAGGATGCGGCAGCGGAGCTTGTCGGCATTTTGCGAGGTGATCACGTTCTCGTGAGCGGCGGGCAGCAGGATGTCGCATTCGAGGAACATGGCCTCGGCGGGATCGATGTTTTCGCCGCCGGCGAAATCGCGAATGGAACCGGTTTCCGCGCGATGGTCGAACAGGGCGCGGGTATCGAGGCCATTGGGGTTATAGACCGCGCCATCGTATTCGATGATGCAAATGATTTTGAATCCCTCGCGGGCCATCAGCTTGGCGGCCATGCCGCCGACGTTGCCGAAGCCCTGGATGACGACCGTGGTAGCGGTACGCGGCTTCTTGAAACGCTTGAGCGCTTCGAGCGAGACGATGAGGCAGCCGCGGCCGGTGGCTTCCGGGCGTCCGCGCGAGCCGCCCAGCGCCATGGGCTTGCCGGTGACCACGGCGGTCACGGTGTGGCGGGCGTGCATGGAATAGGTGTCCATAATCCAGGCCATGACGCGGTCGTTGGTGTTGACGTCTGGGGCGGGGACGTCGCGCTCGGGGCCGAGGAATTCCATGATCTCGGAGGTATAGCGGCGGGTGAGTCGTTCGAGCTCGCTCATGGAGAGCAGGTTGGGATCGCAGATCACGCCGCCCTTGGCGCCGCCGAAGGGGATGTTGACGACGGCGCATTTCCAGGTCATCCAGGAGGCCAGCGCGCGGACTTCGTCGAGCGTGACATCGGGGCCGTAGCGGATGCCGCCTTTGCCCGGGCCGCGGGCGATGGAATGCTGGACGCGATAGCCGGTGAAGACTTCGAGCCGGCCATCGTCAAGTTGGATAGGGATGTGGACGGTGATTTCTTTCGCCGAGGTGCGCAGGACCTTGCGCAGACCGTCGTCCATATTGAGGCGGGTGGCAGCCTCGTCAAAGCGGGCTTCAGCGGCCAGCCAGGGGTTTTTCTCTTGCTCGAGCGACAACGTGGTGCTTGCCAAAAGTGAGACCTCCGGTACTCATTATAGGCGAGGGTTGCGCGCGGATGCTGTGGCTGAGCGGTACCGGTGCAGTGAGCAGGGGACGGCGCGCAGCGCAACGATGCAAGCCTCAAAAATGCATTTATTGACCAACGAACCCAATAAGTCGCTTGTTTACTTATGGTTGAAAAAACAACAAAGCCAAGCTCCCTTTGCACCGATTTCCGCTAGAATGCCCGGATTTCGGTGCGGATCCTGCACGCGGCCCTTTTTGCGCTCCTAAGCCGGCTACGCGGCCGGCAATCCACAACGGACCGCCGTTCCTTTCGATTTGAATGTAGCATGGGCGGGGCCCGCGCTCCGGAAGAGGAATCAGATGGGTGCAGTAAGCGATTGATTCCACGGGGGATGGTCTGGGGCCGCCCTTTTCTGGCCGACGTGATCGCGGGGTTTACAAACATTTACATGGCTCTCTTGCTCCCGTACTGAAAACAAGGCATACCGAGGTCTCTCATCGGGAGATGAAGAACGTCCCCACTATTTCGAACCCGACTAAGGCGAAGCAGTTTAGTTCACCGCCCGGACCGCGCGCTCCAACAATTTGGCTCGCAAATATATTTATTGACCAACGAACCCAATAAGCCGCTTGTTTACTTATGGTTGAAAAAACAACAAAGCCAAGCTATCGCACCGGAACGATACGGCTATCGCCCTTTCGATTCAACTGTAGCATGGGCCTAGATTCAGGTTCGGGGGCTGGAAACCGGGCGGGCCTCGTAAGCGATTGAGCGCGCAGGGGATGGGCGGGGGCGGCTGTTGCGCCAAAGAGCGGGACTTAAAAGTCCCGCCGGCACGCTGAAGGCGTGCGCCACGCGGCTGCGGCGCCCACATTTACAAACATTTACAGGGCGATCTTGCTCTGGTGTGGGAAATCGAGCCATACTGAATCTCTCATGCGCCTGAAGACTTGGCTGCGGGCCGCCTGCGCGGCGCTGCCCCTCGTGCTGGCCGCCGTGCTGATTCCGAAGCCGGCTCCTACCCAACCGGTTCTGCCTCCATCCGCTCCTCCGGGCCTGGAGAAGATCCAGCAATTCGTCTTCATCATGCAGGAGAACCGCAGCTTCGACCACTATTTCGGCACGTATCCGGGCGCGGAGGGGATTCCGCCGGAAGTCTGCCTGCCGAACCCGGTGGGAGCGTGCGCGCCGCCCTACCACGATACGGCGGCCGTCAACCAAGGCGGCGGCCACTTCTATTACGATGCGCTCACATGCATCGACGGCGGGCTGATGGACGGCTTCCTGCCGGGCTCGGCAGGTGACGCCATGGCCTGGCACGACTACCACGAAATACCCAATTACTGGAGTTACGCGAACCTCTATGTGCTGCAGGACCGGCTGTTCGAATCGGTGGTGTCGTACAGTTTACCGGCGCATCTCTACATGCTGGCGGCGCAGAGCGGGGGATATGTGGCGAGTTCGGGCCAAGCGTACCCCACGTCTTACGGATTTCCGGAAATCACGGAACTGCTGGGCAGCGGCAAAATCGACTGGCGGTATTACGTGAACCGGGGCGGAGCGGCGGGCGCCGCGGATTTGAACGATGGCGACACGGATGTGGACGAAACCACTTACACGTTCTGGAATCCGCTGCCGGCTTTTCCGCTGGTGAAGAATAATCCCGCGCAATTCGCGCGGCTGACCAATGCCACGCAGTTCTACACGGACGCGCAGAATGGGACGCTGCCGCAGGTAAGCTGGGTGATCCCGAACAGCATGCAGAGCGAACATCCGCCGGCCAGTATCTCGAACGGCATGAATTATGTCACCGGATTGGTGAACGCGGTGATGAATTCGCCGCAATGGAACACGACGGCCATTTTCATTGCGTGGGACGACTGGGGCGGCTTTTACGATCACGTGGCTCCGCCGGCCGTGGATCAGTACGGCCTCGGGATTCGCGTGCCCGGCCTGGTGATCAGCCCGTATTCGCGGCAAGGTTATGTGGACCATCGCAGCTACTCGTTCGAATCGTGGCTGCGTGTCGTGGAAGAGCGCTTCGGGGTGATCCCGATGACGGCGCGGGACAACAGCGCCAACGATATGACGGACGCGTTCGATTTCACGCAACAGCCGCGGCCGGGGGTGATTTTGAACCCGGCCGGCTCGGTTTATCCGCCCGCGCTGCAGGCGCTCTCCCACCCGGCGGGAATAGTCGTGGCCACGAATTCGGCGTTCGGAACCTATGCGCTGGCGCCGGATGCGATCGCGTCGCTGTACGGAGCCGGGATGGCCTCGACCACGGCGTCGGCGGCCTCGCAGCCCCTGCCGCCCACGCTCGGCGGGATCACGGTGAACGTGCAGGATAGCGCTGGAACCGTGCGGACGGCGCCGCTTTTCTATGTATCGCCGAACCAGGTGAACTGCCTGATCCCGAGCGGGACCGCCAGCGGGGTGGCTAACATCACGGTGACGGGTGGGCCGGCGAACTTCAGCGGCACGGCGATGATCTCGGCGGCGGCGCCCGGGCTGTACTCGGTGAACGCCGCGGGCTTCGGACCGGTGGCGGCGCAGGTGGTGAACGGCACCAGCTACGCGAATACGTTCCAGTGCAGCGCGGCGAGCGGCTGCTCGCTGGCGCCGATCGCGGTGAGCACCGGCGCGAATCCCACATATCTACTGCTCTACGGAACGGGCATCCGGCATGCCAGTTCGCTGGCTGGAGTGGACGTCAAGATCGGAAACGTCGATGCGCCAGTGCAATATGCGGGCGCGCAGGGCCAATATGCGGGGCTCGACCAAGTGAACGTGACGCTGCCGGCGGCGCTGGCAGGCCGCGGGCAATTGGTGGTGACGGTCACGGTGGATGGGCAGACCAGCAATATGGGGCAGTTGGCGTTTCAGTAGATACTCAGTCAGGACCGCGCTGCAAAGCAGAGGGTCTGGAGACCCTCTGCAGACCTGGAGGTCTGCCCCACTTATACTGAAGGCGGATGGTGCAGAAATGGATTGGGGCGGTGCTGGTGCTGGCGGCGGCCGCCCTGGCAGGATGCAGAGGCTCGGCGGCGCACGGGCGGCAGGTCATCGTGCTGGGCGTGGATGGCATGGATCCGGGCTTCGTGGAGCGGCACTGGAGGGATTTGCCCAACCTGGCGCGGCTGCGCGACGAGGGCGGATTCCGGCGGCTCGGGACGACCATGCCGCCGCAAAGTCCGGTAGCCTGGTCCACGTTTATCACGGGCCTGGACCCGGCCCAGCACGGGATTTTCGACTTCGTGCATCGCGATCCGCAAACCATGCAGCCGTTCTCCTCGATGGCCCGGACCGTGGAGCCGCGCTTCAAGATCCCGCTGGGACCGTACGTGCTGCCGCTTTCTGCGGCGCGCGTAGAGACTTTGCGCAAAGGCGAGCCGTTCTGGCGCATGCTGTGGGACCGGCATATCCCGGTGAACATCATGCACATCCCCAACAACTTTCCGCCGGAGGAGGCGGGCGAGGCCATCGCAGGCATGGGTGTGCCGGACTTGCGCGGCACGGAAGGAACCTTCACCTTTTATACGGACGACCCGGAGGAGGCCGGGCGGGATGTGCCGGGCGGGCGAATCGTGAAAGTGCGGGCCGGGAACGGCCGTTTCGTGCTGCCGGTGGAAGGGCCGCCGAACCCGCTGCGCAAGGACCGCCGGTTTGCGGCCGTGGACCTGATCGTGGAGCCCGATCCGGAAAGGGACGTGGCGCGGCTGACAATCGGGGGCGTGCCGGCCATCGTGCGGCAGGGGGAATGGTCGGAGTGGCTGCGCGCGGATTTTCCATTGCTGGGCTGGCTGGCGGGCGCCCGGGGCATGTTCCGGGTCTACGCGAAAGAGCTGCACCCACGGTTGGCGCTATACATAACCCCGGTGAACGTGGATCCGCGCGCGCCGGGGCTGCCGATTTCGACACCCGCGCACTATAGCCGGACGGTGGCGCGGCAGATCGGTCCGTTTTACACGCAGGGCATCGCGGAAGATACGTCGGCGTACCGGCAGGGCGTGTTCAGCAGGAGCGAGTTCGTGCGGCAGATCACCCTGGTGCGGGACGACGAAATGAAGCTGCTGGGGTATTCGCTGGACCACTTTCGCGAGGGTTTCCTGTTCTTCTATTTCTCTTCGGTGGACCAGGGATCGCACATGTTATGGGGGAAGCACGAAGGCGAACTGCTGGAGATCTACCGTGCGGTGGACGGGGCGATCGGCGAAACGGCGCGGCGGTTTCCGCGAGCGGACCTTATGGTGATGTCGGACCATGGGTTCAATCCGTTCGAACGCAGCGTCAACCTGAACACCTGGTTGTGGGAGAAGGGCTTTCTGGCGCTGCAAGGTCCGCCGCGGGGCGACGACGAGGGCTTCGCGGACGTGGATTGGACGAAGACTCAGGCTTATGCATTGGGGCTGAATGGGCTGTATTTGAACATCGCCGGACGGGAGAAGCACGGAATTCTGCGCCAGGGAGCGGAGACGGAGGGGGCCATGCGGCGGCTGGCGGCCGAACTGGTGGAGTTTCGGGATCCGGCGGATGGGCGCCAGGTGGTGGAGACGGCTCCGGCGACGGGCGCGGCGATGGGTCCGGACATGATCGTGGGTTATGGACGCGGGTACCGGGGATCGTGGGAGACGGCTCTGGGCGCGGTTCCCCGGGCGATCCTGGAAGACAACACGGACGTCTGGATCGGCGATCATTGCATTAATGCCGAGGATGTGCCGGGCGTGCTGCTGAGCAATCGCAGGCTGCGGGCGGAGCATCCCAGGCTAAAGGATCTGCCGGTGACGATATTGGGGATGTTCGGTACCGCACCGGGCCCGGGGATGGCGGGACGTACTGTTTTTTAGCAGGGCGGTACAATAGAAGTATTCATGCGAGGCACGCGCTGGCTCATTCTGGTGGCCATTGTTCTGGTCCTGGGGGGCGTCGCAGCGACTTACAGGCTACAAAAAGGCGTTCTGCACGACGAATCGCCGGCGAAACCCGAGGCGATGGCGGCGGAATTGAGCTCCACGGCCCAGGATTGGACGTGGACCGAGACCTCCGAACCGCCGGAAAGCCGCACGATCTGCTTTATCAAAGCCAAGAATGCGCTGCAAGTGAAGGATTCCAACCATGTGTCGCTGGAGCAGGTGGAATTGCGCATGCCCTCGATGCACGCGGACACCTATAACCTGGTACACAGCGCGCACGCGGAGTACAATCAAGGCGCGAAACGGCTTTACTCGGATGGCGCGGTGGATATCACGCTGGCGGTGCCGAACGAAGGCCAGCCCAAGCACACCCTGGTTTCGATTCACTCCTCGGGCGTGACGTTCGACAGCGGCACGGGGAAGGCGACCACCGACCGGCCGGCGACCTTCAAGTTCGAGAACGGGGACGGCAAAGCGGTGGGCGCGTCGTACGATCCCAGCACGCGGGAATTGAACCTGAACAGCGCCGCCGAATTGCATTGGGACCCGCCGGGACCGCACGCCAAGCCCATGAAGATCGAAGCCGGCCAAGTGATCTATCGTGAAAACCTGGCGGGTATCTGGCTGACTCCGTGGTCGCGGCTGACGCGCGACAATACCGTCGTGGAAGCGGGTGAAACGGTGATCGCGCTGGAGGATGGCAAGATCCACCACGTGGAGGCGCAGAAAGCGCACGGCACGGACGCTTATCCCAATCGCAAGCTGCAGTATGCGGCCGATCATCTGACGGTGGACTACGGCGATACGGGCCAAGTGGAGAAGATCACCGGGGAGGGAAACGCGCGGCTGGTTTCAGATTCCGAGGGCTCGCAGGTGACGGCCACGGGCGACCGGGTAGACTTGCGCTTCGCGGACTACAAGGGCGAGAGTACGCTGACCACGGCCCTGGTCAGCGGGCACGGGTTCCTGGAGTCGAAGCCGCTGGCCACGCCGGGGCACGATCCCGCGGAGACGCGCATCCTGCGCAGCGAGATCATCCAGATGAAGATGCAGCCCGGCGGGCGGGAGATCGCCAACCTGGAAACACAGGCGCCCAGCGAACTGGAGTTCATGCCCAACCTGGCGGCCCAGCACCACCGCAAATTCACGGGCGACCGCATGTGGATCGCGTACGGAGCGCAGAACCGCATCCAATCCTTCACCTCGGTGAATTGCCGCACGGTGACCGATCCGAACGCCGCGGAACTGGCCAAGAAGCATGGCGTCACTACCACGGTGAGCAAGAACGTGACGGCGACGTTCGATCCGAAGACCAGCCAGTTGGCGCGGATGGAGCAGTGGGGCGATTTCTCATATGAATCGGGGGACCGCAAGGCGCGCGCGGACCGCGGCATCCTGGAACAGGCGGACAACCGGATTACGCTGGATAAGCACGCGCGCATGTGGGACAGCACCGGCAACACCATTGCCGACCATATCCTGTTGGACGAAAAGAGCGGCAACTTCACGGCGGAGGGGCACGTCAACACCAGCAGACTGCCGGACCAAACCAAGAAAAAGAGCGATTCCGCGATGCTTTCGGGCGATGAGCCGTTACAGGCCGTGGCGCGGGCGATGACTTCGGCCAATCACAATAAGCTGGTGAAGTACGACGGCGACGCAGTGCTGTGGCAGGGCGTCAACCGCATCCAGGCGGACCACGTGGAGATCGATCGCGACAAGCGCTCGATCATCGCCGAAGGTCACGTGATCACGCAGTCGCGCGAGGAGAAGAAAACGGACGATGGCACGAAGCCGGCCCAGCCGGACACCGGCGCCGCCGCGGTCTTCACGCTGGTGAAGGCGCCGCACATGGTATACACGGACGAGGACCGCCTGGCGCATTATTCGGGCGGGGTGTTGTTGAACCGGGGAAGTTTGCAGATGAAGGCGACGGATCTGCGGTCCTGGCTGGCGGAAGAAGGAGCGGACAATCGCCTGCAGAAGGCATTCGCCGACGGCGCCGTGCAGATCGTACAGACGGGGCCGATCCGCACCCGGACCGGCACGAGCGAGCACGCCGAGTATTACACTGAGGATGATAAAATCATCCTGCGCGGCGGCGATCCGACGATGAACGATAGCGTGCGCGGGAATACGCGGGGGGCGGAGTTGACCTATTATTCCGATGACGACAAGCTGCTCGTGAAAGGCACGGATGGCAAGCCCGCCATCAGCCATATTCGCAAGAAACACCCTGCGCAATGAGCAAACTGGAAACCCGGGAAATCTCGAAATCGTACCGCGGGCGCAAGGTGGTGGACGACGTCACCGTGAGCGTCGACGAAGGCGAAGTCGTCGGCCTGCTGGGAGCGAATGGCGCGGGAAAGACCACCTCATTCTATATGATCGTGGGGCTGATCAGCCCCGATTCCGGCGGCATCCTGGTAGACAACGTGGAAATTACCCCGCTGCCGATGTATCAGCGCGCGCGGCGCGGCATCAGCTATCTGCCGCAGGAAGCCAGCGTGTTCCGGAAGCTGACGGTCGAAGAGAACCTGATGGCTATTCTGGAGACGCTGCCCTTGCGCAACCGCGAGCGGCGGGAGACCCTGGACGGTCTGATCGAGCAACTAGGCCTGGAGAAGGTACGCCGCAGCCAGGGCTATATGCTCTCGGGCGGCGAGCGGCGGCGCGTGGAGATTGCGCGGTCGCTGGTGATCAAGCCCAAGTTCCTGCTGCTGGACGAGCCGTTCTCGGGGATCGACCCGATTCAGGTGCTGGAGCTGCAGCGCATTATTTTCGATCTGAAGAGGACGGGCATCGGGATTCTGGTGACCGACCACAACGTGCGGGAAACGCTGACGGTTACGGATCGCGCGTATATCATCGATAACGGGCGGATTCTGCGGGCGGGGACTCCGGAGGCGCTGGCGCGGGATCCCGAGGTGAAGCGCGTTTACTTGGGCGAGTCGTTCAGTTTGCAGACTTAAAAATCCCGCTGGCACGCCATCCTGAGACCCCATTGGCGCTCAAGAGGTTTGAAAAACCAGATGTGGGGCGAAGCGCGCTGTTTCACCCGCATGCACGAGCTTAGTTAGAGATGCCCGGATTTGGTTTCGGCGCAGCTTCCCTGCATGGCGGCGATCCAATTTCGAATCAGAGTGACCCCTTCTTGATGAACCATCGTCCGGCCTAACTCCGGCATCATGATCTTGGGCGTGACCGATTCCATGCGATGCACCAGAATGGATTCCTCCGGCTTGCCCTGCACGATATCGAACAGCAGGTCCCCCGAACCTTGTCCTGCCGAAACCGGAACCTTGCAGAAGCCCATGCGCATAGGATCGGTCTGGGCCGCCAGCAGGTAGAGGCCGGTGGTGTTGGCCGGGCCGCGCGGATTGTGACAGTGCGCGCAATTGATCTCCAGGTAGGCGCGGGCACGGGCGTCCAGGGTGCCGCTCGCCGGATCGTCCCAAGCGGCCAGCCGGGGCACCCGATCGGGCGGCGGCGCGCCGCGCAGATAGCCGATTCGGGTCCAGTAGTCGAGCTGGTTGAAGCGGCCCTCGGGATAATCGAAATCCTTGTTCAGGTTGCGCGCCTTAGGGCCGATCGGCGTCACCACCTTGGATCTGTCGTGACAGCCCTTGCATTGATTGGTATTGGGAATGACGTAATCGATGCTGTATCGTTTGCCGGAGGGGTGAACCCAGTGCACGGTGGTGGGATCGGCGGCGACATCGAGAACAGCTTCGGTCTGTTCCCGGTTCCACACATAAGGCAGAGTCACCCAGCCGGACTGTCCGTTCACCAACAGGCGCGTTTCGATGATGCGCCGCTTGCCGCCCTGATCGGAATCGGGAAAGGCGAAGGTCTTGGATAAGATCGTCCCGACCGGGAAGGTGAAAGTATCGGTATCGTTGTAAGTCGCCGAAGAGCCGGACGGCATCCAGACAAACCGGTACTTAGTCGCATAGTCGGAGAAGAGCGGGCTATTGAGGTCATAGGGGACCACGCCGGCGTTGGGCTTGAGCGCGGCGGGGTCGCCCGAAAAGAGCTTCCATGCGGAGAGCTTCGTGGGATATGGCTCGGCGATATGCGAGTGGACGCCCCGGCTGCCGCAGGCCGTGAGCATCAGAAAAGCGAGTGCGCACAACAGAGCGGGACGGAAGTCCTGCGCGGGCTGGAGCCCGCCTTCCATCGTCAGTTACCTCCGGCCGGAGCGCCAGCCGGGGCGGCTGGCAGATTCACGGCGGAGAGTGGCGTCAAGGAGCAGTTATATGGCTTCAGATCGCGGCTGACGTGCTTGAAGTGGCCGCCTGCATCGTAGTTCATGAAGTTGGCATCGCCGTTATTCTGGATACAGATGCGCAGATCGTCGGGCAGGTGTTTGCCGGCCACCAGTTTCTGCGGGTTCACGATGCCATCGAACAGGATCGCGGGCATGGGCTTGCCGACCACCGGCGCCAGCGCGTCGGCGTATTCACCGCCGGGGGCCGTGCCGCCGCCGGAGATGGTGTTGTCGTGCACCCAGATGGCCTCCGGAAAAGGATAGTAGGTCGCATCGTTCATGGGATTGCCGGTGGTGAAGTAGCTGATCACGGAAACATTGGTGGTGTTGTTATCTTTGATGGTGTTCTTGAACACCTCGACGTGATTGGTCGCCAGCACGATGACGCCGGTGCCGGTAGGAACCTTGGCCACCATGCTGCCCTTGGCCCCGAAGTTCTGGGTGTTGTTCTCGGCGATTTCGTTATTGAACACGCGGGTGTTGCCGCCGCCTTTCACCGGCAGATCGGGGAGGTTAAATACCAGGATGCCGCCGGTGTTGTGCATGGCCTTGTTATCGTAGACGTCGGCGAACTGCGAATTCTCGATCTCGATGCCCGCCACGTTGGCTTCAGCGCGGCTGCGGCGCACGATGATGTTGCTCGACTGGCCCACATAGATACCGGCGTCCGCCGCGCCGATGGAGGCGGATTCCTCGATGAGCACGTTCTTGCACTGTACGGGATAGATGCCGTACGAGCCGTTCTTGTCGCTGGGGCCGCCGGTCCACTCGGTGCGTACGCGCCGCACGGTGACGCCATTGGCGCCGTTGATTTTGAGCGCGTCGCCTTTGGTGTCCTCAATGGCCAGGTCTTCGATGGTGAAGCCGTTGGATGTCACAGTGAGTCCAGCGGGGCCGGTCTTCTGATTCTTGAACGACAGGATGGTCTTGTCGATGCCTTTACCGCGGATGGTCACGTTTTCGACGGAAAGCGAAAGCGCGCGGTCCATATCCAGTCGGCCTTCGGGCAGTTCGATGACGGCGCCGGGTTTAGCGGTGATCAAAGCCTCTTGGAATTTCTTCTGAAAATCGGGACCGGCGGCGAGGCCGGAATCCTTATTCGCGCAGGAGGTGCAGAGGGTGAAACCGAGCGCGGCGGCGAACAGGGCGGTAGCGGTCTGGGTCATAAAGAAAACTCCTGGGCCATGATATGGCGAGGGACTAGAAAAGGATACCGCCAGGGGTTAGCGGACGCAAGCGCGGGCGGCGCGGGAGAGACTCAAAAGGGGTCCGCCGCGCCGGCATCGAACCGATACCCGATGTCGCGTATGGTTTGAATGTACTGTGGGCTGTGCGGCGCGGGCTCGATCTTCGCCCGCAGGGTGGCCACGCAACGGTCGATGCTGCGCGGCGTCACCATCACCGAGTTGCCCCACACCGCATCCAGGATGTCCTGCCGCGTGAGCGCGCACCCGCGCCGCGACAAGAAGTAAGCCAGAAGGCGGAATTCTTTGGCTGTGAGATCGACCTCCCGGCCGTTGCGAAAGAGCTTGTGCGCCGCCAGATTCAAGTCATACTCACCGAATCGCGCGCTGACGGGGTGCGGCGGCCGGGCGCGCCGTAGAAAGGCGTTCACGCGGGCGATCAACTCCGCGCGGCGGAAGGGCTTCGTGATGTAGTCGTCGGCGCCCAGGTTCAGCCCCAGCACGATATCTTCTTCCTGGCCTTTCGCCGTCAGCATGAGGATCGGCATTTCCAGGCCACGCGACCGGACGGCGCGGCAAATCTCGTACCCGTTCACACGCGGCAGCATGATATCGAGCAGAATCAGATCGGGCTTCCGATTCAGGGCGAGGTCCAGGCCGGCCGCGCCATCCTGGGCCGCCAGAACCTCATATCCCTGAGCCTCAAAGGTGTCCTTCAGTCCGCGCAGGAGCGCCGGTTCGTCTTCCACAATCAGGATCCGATGGGTCATGCGACAGCCTTGTAATCCGCCGGGCGGCAGGGGAGGCAGACGCAGAAGGTGCTGCCCGCTCCAGGACGGCTCTCCACGGCAACTTCGCCGCCGTGCGCGCGGACAATGAACTCGACGATGCTCAGCCCCAATCCGCAGCCGCCGGTTTCGCGGGCCAGCCGCCGGTCAACCTGGTAAAAGCGGCGGAAAATGCGCTTCTGATCGCGCGGCGCGATCCCGATGCCATTGTCCTCCACGTCGAAGGCCAGCCGTCCATCCTTCCGGTAGGCGCGCAAACGAATCCGCTTTTCGGCGGGCGTGTATTTGAAAGCGTTGTCCAACAGGTTGGGGAGCACGGTAGTTAAAGCATCCTGGTCGGCCAGCACCGTGGGCAGGCCGGGGCTCAAGTCAACTTCCAGATGGCAGCCGGGCGCCTGCAACCGTTCGCGCATGGCGGCCAGCGCGGATTCCACCACGGCCGAAGGCCGCGTCTCGGTGAATTCGAAACGCTGGCGATTGCGCTCGATCCGCGAGAACGTCAGGAAGTTCTCCACGAGGCGCGTCAGGCGAAGGTTTGGCCTGATGCCGCAAGAATTGGCCGGCGAAGATTCCGGCCAGCGCGATAGCCGTGACTACGGCGCATCCCAGCCAGATATATGTCGTCATCCTGCGGCGCGCGGCTTCTTCCCAGGGCCCGGCGTCGAGCAGCGCAAACGAGATTTGCCAGCCAGGCAGCATAGCGCCGGCTGCAATCGCTTCGCCTCCGCCTGGAGTGCCGGGAGGAGCCACTGTAATCCGGACGCTGCGCGAGGGGTTTCCTTCTGCCATCGCGCTCTCCGTCAGGGATGCCACGGTTGCGCTGCGATAGAGCGCGATCATCCTGCGGTTAGGGGAGCTGAGTTTCCAAACGTCGTGGAGGCCGGTCGCCTCTAGCGCTTGGTTGCCTGGCCGCGCCGGGTCCGCTTCCAGAAAGCGCTCGGCAAGAAGTTCGGCTGGATAGGTGGGGAAGTTAGCGGCCGCGGGCGCCAGCGCCTGCATCTCGCCCATGAGGAAAAGCCGCTGCGCGGAAGCCATGGGCGCTCCACCGTAATCGTTCAACGTTTCCACCAGGCGCCGGGCTATGGACTTGAACCGTGGATCGTCCGGTTGCAGAAGGTGCAGGGCGAGGAGTTGCTCGTCGGCTCCGATCAGGCGCCCTGCAAGGTCCCTGCCACCTGTTTTCGGATCGCTCAAGAAGCGGCCCTGGATTGCAGTCAGCGCGGCATCCCTTCGGCCGGCGCGGACCAGGCATCGAATCTGGCCCTGCGCGGCGCGCGCGGCGCTGTTGGGGTCCTTGGCGGCGTTCGCCAGGCGTTCCCATGCGGCGGCCGCGCGGACTAGATCGTGCCTAAGCTCGAGCGATTGGGCGCGATCCCATTCCGCGCGGTCCATCGCCGGATCGGGCAAGAGTGTGACGGGCGGCGCTGGGTAGACCGCCCATCCCTTGGCGTCCAGCAGAATGACCGAATCGGCGTTCGCCCCCTTCACGGCGGGTGCGAATCCGGACGTTGCGAACCGGTCCAGCGCCGCCGCGCGCGACTTCCAGCCGTCGTCCGCCCGATCGCGCAATAGCCGAAGCTGCTCCCGGTAGGCCTCCGTAACCCTCTGGCGCGCGGATTCGGCCTGGCTGCGCGCGGCATCGTTCATGAACCAGAGCACCGCTCCCGAGGGCGCCAGAACTCCCAGCAGCAGGAACAGCGGCAGCAGCCATGTGCTCCGGTCACGGTGCAAACGAAACATCGGTCTCCTACGGAATGACCGCGGATGCAGCCAGTTCATCCATGCCCGCCTGCAAGGCCGCGAGATCGGCGGCTTGGGCTCTCCCAAAGAGGAACACGTAAGTCTTAGGCGAGCGCACCAAAATCAAGTACTCGACCATCTTTTCGGAGGAGATGGACGCATTCTTCCCGATCGTCAGGATGTTGCCGTTGAGCGTGAGAGATCCGGCACTGACCGCGGTTTCGTTGTAGTCTGCAATGGCGCTCAAGGCCTGCTGTCCACCCACCACTCGTACTTGGATACTTTCCGGTCTGACCTTCCAGCCCGCGAAGCCGGTCCGGTCCTGCGCTTTGCGCGCCAAGCCATCCCGCAGCATGCCGGGGATGTCCGCTTCCGGGACGCTTGCAGGCCTCATCCAGACCGCCAGAGTATCCGTCTGGATGTTTGAGCTCGAGAACCTGACCATCTCGCCCCCGCCGGAAGATTCGTTGTCCCCTTCGAGGGACCATTCCGCGGGTGCGGTGAGTTCGACTCCCGTCCGGTTGTGCCGGTAATGGTCGGGGTCTCCCTGGGACAGGTACGCGGTGCCGAGAGAAAATACGCGGGCCCGCCCCGATGCCTGCATACGGCCCGCCATATCGGCGATCAAATCGTGGAATTCCGGGTAAGTTGCGGCAAGTGTGTTGAACTCCTGCGCCGCTCCCGCCAAGTCGCCCTTTTGCAGCAGCGCCTGCGCCAGGTGCATCTGGGCTTGTGCGGCAAAGACTCTCTGCGCCGGGTTGGACGCGATCACCTGCCGGTAAATGCGGATAGCGCCATCCAGGTCTCCCGCCGTTTCCTGGGCGTAGATTCCTTTCTGCAACTGTTCGCCGGCGGACTGCGCCGGCAACGGCAGCGCGCTGAGTGCCGCGCCCAACGCGACGGTGGCAAGATACCGTAATCTCATGATTGGCTCTCCTTTCGCGGGCACTTTGCGCCTCGCTGAAATCAGCCTATCAACCGAAGATTACCGAATTGTTACCGTAGCATCCTTTATGCGGGGAAAAACCCGTGGCGCATCAGGCCGAGACAGCGGCTCCGGCGTGCGGCAGGTATTCGTGATCGTAATACTCGCGGACCCATTCGCGGTTCAATTCTTCACCGGAGCGAAGCGTGATTTCGGCGCCGCAGTGGGTACATTTCATGCGGAAACCCATCGAGGCGGCCATAGGCCCCGCGCAATCCGCGCACTTGGCCGGGGTGTAGCGCGCCAGGCCCTGAATCATGCGCACCCAGGTGTTCACTTTCAGAAAATAGCGTTGCAGGTCCTTCACGGAAACGGCGCCTTCGAAATCCTGCGCGTCGGCGTCCGGCAAGCGCCGCAGCAGGAGCCGCTTCCCTTCGTCGGTGAGATACCCTTCCTTCTCCAGAATGCCTGAGCCGAAGACCTCCACGGCGGTCTCCAGGATGGATTTATCCGGCAGGAAGATGTGGAATTGAGACTCAGTCTCCATGGAGATTTCAATCAGATCGAGCGATTCTGCGCCCAGATCGGTCAACTCGATCTCCGGGGTGACCTGGGCTGCCTCGATGCGCAAGCTGTGCGCTACAATCTGAGCAAACCGATCAAAAATCTCCGATTCAGTCATCTCTGGCATTCCGTGTCTCCTAATTTTTTTGTTTGCCGGCCGACTGCGCCGCATCCCACTTAGAAGCGAGTCTAAATCGGCAAATCCCCGTAACGCAAGTTAAAATGGCCGTTTCCAGAAATGACGGTACTGGTACTCCGTGTAAAGGCGCACCGGAGCCGTAGTATGCTGGTAACGGATGTCGTAATGATTCTGGCAGTGTCCCGAATCGCTATTCTCGCCGCATCCTGTGTAATCCCCCGAGATTTCCGCGCGGAATGGCGACACGGCTGGTCCTCGAAACTGTGCCACTATGCCGCCCTGCTCAGGGGGCGTGGGATGCAGAGGCGCTACGTGCGAGCGCGCGTCTGGCATCATTTCATTGGCGCGATGCGGGATGCGGGGCACATTTTTTCCAACACTCCGGGCATTCTGCGCGTGCGCGCCGCCGTGCACACGCCCGCCTTTTGCCTCGGCCTGATCGCGCTGGGTCTGGCCGTCATCACAGCCGCCAGCCACGGTCTGGCCGTCACGCGAGCCATGATGTTCCCGGGCTACCCGGACGCGAAACGGCTGGTGTTGATCTCGGAAGGCGCCCTGCTGAGCGAGCGGGGACCCGTGCCGCGGCCGCTGCTGGACTTCTGGAAAAGGAACAGCAGGACGCTGGCGGGGGTGGCCGGATACCAATGGGTATCGCGCGGTACGGCGCGCGTCACGCCGGATTTCTTCGCGGTTCTCGGGGCGCGGCCCCCCAGCTTCCTGCTGCGGCGCATCGACCGCTGGCTGCCGTCGAGCGGCCAGGGTGATTTCGCCGTGCTGGGCCGCTTGCAGCCTGGCGCGACTCCAGCCGCGGCCCAGAGTGAGCTGCGCGAACTGGCGTTCCGCTACCTGGACCAGCCGCCCTCCCCTTCCCAGCAGGTACAAGTGGTTCCGCTGCTGGCGCGCATCCGCAAGCCGCTCTACGCTTACGCCGTCATTTGTATGGTGACGTCGGCCCTTCTGCTGGCCGCCGCCGGCTTGGGAATGCGCGTGGACCGCCGCCGCCTGGGCCGCATCCGGGGCCGCTACTGGGCTTACTTTTGCGCGAAATCGGTGTCACTCCCGCTGGCGCTGGCGCTGGTGATCTGGGAATTCAGCCGCGCCACGTCCTTCACGCTGACGGGGGGCGCCACTTTCGTCGCCGAACCCTTTTTCGTCTGGTTGGTGATTCTGGCTTGCGGCGCCATCGTCTGGTGGTGCCTGGCGGATCAGCGGGCGCGCTGCCGCGCGTGCCTGCGCACCTTGCAGTATCCCGTGCGCATCGGCTCGCTGGGAGCGGTGCTGTTCGATCACGCGGGCACGGAGCTGATGTGCTGCGAAGGGCACGGCTCGTTGTATCTGCCCGCGGTCAGCTCCGACTATGTGCAGCGCGGCGGCTGGACTGCGCTCGATGCGGATATCGCGTCCGATCCCGTGCCGCGATAGCAGCGGGACTTTAAAAGTCCCGCCGGCACGCTGAAGCGTGCGCCACGGACTTTTTTCTCTTGATAACTCCTGAAATAGAGTACATACTCTAGATATGGAGTTACATCATCGGCGCAGGGAGACACGTCTCGATCCCGTCCCACCGGGGGACCGGCGGGATCCGGAAGTCCGGCGGCGCCTCTCGGGCGCGGCCTTGCGCTCATTCTTTAACATCGGCGCGGCCTGGCAACTGCGCGCCGAAGAACAGCGCGCGCTGCTCGGATGGCCGGCGCCGTCCACATTTTTCAAGTACAAATCCGGACAAGTTTCGATCCTGCCGTACGACATGCTGATGCGGATTTCCCTGATCCTGGGGATTTACAAGGACCTGCACATCCTGTATCCGGAACCGGCGCTGGCCGACCGGTGGGTCCGGCTACCCAATAGCAATCCGTTGTTTGGCGGCGAGCCCGCGTTGAGCCTCATGATCGAAAGCGGAATGGATGGTCTCTACCAGGTCCGCCGTCTGCTTGATGGGAGGCGCGGCGGGTGGAACTGACACCGCCCGTCCGCAAATTGCGCCGCACCGACACCTGCCGCCTGGTTCCCAGCCTGTACCCCTCGCGAGGCATTCTCGACGAAATAGCCAACCCAGCGGACTTGCCTTCTATCCTGGAACTGGAGACTTGGACTAACGACCGTATCTCCTCAGAACTAGGCGCGCTGCATCGGATCCCGGCCGAGGAGTGGGTAGCGGGACGGCCCATGGCGAGCGTCATTATGGCGGCATTCTGTCACCCGCGCCCCACCGGCGGCCGCTTTAACGGGGCGGAACGCGGAGCCTGGTATGCCGCCAACGGCTTGGACGCCGCCCATGCCGAAGTGGTTTATCACCGCACCGCCGAGCTGGCGGAAATCGGCGTGTACGAAACCCGTCTGCAGATGCGCCTTTACCTGGCGGATTTCCACGCGGCGTTTCACGACGTACGCGCCAAGACGGCGGAGAACGTTCCGTACCACGATCCCACCAGTTATGCCGCCTCGCAGGCGCTGGCGCGCCGGCTTCTGGCGGACGGATCGAACGGAGTGGTCTATCGCAGCGTGCGCTACGCGGGCGCGGAATGCGTAGCCTGTTTTCGTCCCGCTGTGGTAGCGAACGTGCGCACCGGCGGGCACTTCGAATATCGCTGGGAGGGCGCGGGCGCGCCGCAAATCCGCCGGCTGGGCACGGCGCCGTGAGCGGAGAGCGCAGCTATTTCACGCGCTCCAGCGCCTGTTCGAAGTCAGCCAGCACATCCCGCCAATCCTCGATGCCTACCGATACGCGCACCAGCCCGTCGCCGATGCCGGCTTCGTCGAGCTCCTGCGCCGACATCCCGGAATGCGTGGTGGATTTCGGATGGCAGACCAAGGTTTCTACGCCGCCCAGCGACACGGCATTGCGCCCGATGCGCAGGCTGCGCAGAAAATCGAAGGCCGCCGCACGGCCGCTCGCGAAATCCAGTGAAAAAATTCCGCCCGGATACGCGCATTGCTCTTCATAAATCCGGCGCTGCTCCGCGTCTTCAAAGAGCGTGGGATACAGCACTTTCCGGATCTTGGGGTGACCCTGCAGGGCTTCCGCCAGCCGCTGCGCATTCTTGCTCTGCCGGTTCATCCGCAAAGCCACCGTGGGCAGGCGGCCATCCAGCATCCAGCATTCGTCGGGCTGCAAAATATTGCCGAACATGCTGCGCCGGCTCAGAATTTTGCGCATCAGTTGCGGGTCGGCCGACAGCGCTACGCCGGCCACCATGTCGCTCATGCCGGAGAGGTATTTCGTCCCCGAGTAGAGCACCAGGTCCGCGCCCAGCAACAGCGGATGCTGGAAGGTGGGACCCAGAAACGTATTGTCCACCATCACCACCGGCCGGTTCGGATGACTCTTGGCGGCATCCGACACGCGCCGGATATCCGTCATCACCATGGTGGGGTTGGCGGGCGTTTCCAGGCACACGATACTGACATTTTGAGCCGATGCGATGGCGCGGCCTATGGCTTCGCTGTCGCCGCCCGGCACCGGGATGCCCTGCACGCCGAAGGGCTCCAGAAAGCTGTGAATCAAGCCCGTGGTGCCGCCGTAGAGCGGCGTGGTATACACGATTTTGGTGCCCGGCCGGGCCACGGTCAGGAAGGCGGTCATGATGGCCGCCATGCCGGAATTAAAGACTCCCGCGGCTTGCGCACCCGGCTCCAGAGGAACGATCTGGTCTTCCAGGATTTCAGCGTTCGGATGAGAGAAGCGCGAATAGATCAGGTCGGCGCGCTCGCCTTCCTCGGCTTGCACGCGGCCGGCGAGGACGGAAAACGCGTGTTCGGCCTCCTCCGGGCTGGGGAAGACATAAGTGGAACTTCTGAATACTGCGGGCCTGGCCGATCCGAATGAGAGGTGCGGATCGAAACCGGCCGTCAGCACGGCGGTGCGGGGACGCACACCTGCTTGCGTACCATCGGGATTTGCCATAATCGCTCCTAACCAAGTTTAACAAGCGTCCGCCGCATCCGCCGGTTTTATGCATTAAAATAGGAACGGACGCTGCTATGGACACCGAAATCGGCATGCCGATGCCGAATTTGTTCCGGCCCCACCCGAATTTGGGCGATACCGTGAACCACAACTTCATCGCGTCGGAAGTCGACGGCGGCGTCTTCCTGGACCGCTTGCCGGAAGGCGCCGTGCTGCACGTGGAAACGCAGAATCGCGCTTACACGCTGGTGAACCGCGGCAACGGCCAGGCGCTCATCTCCGGACATCCCACTTTTTGCCCGGAGCCGGTGCTGGTGCATATCGAAGGCTCCAACTGGGGCGGCTCGATGCTGAAGGCATCATTCATCGGGCGCGGCATGCATCTGGAATTCCGGCATCCCGAGCATCGCACGATTATGACGTCGTGCATCGTGGATGTGCGGGCGGCGTAGCCAGTCTGCGAAGTCCCGCTCAGGCGAGTAAGCTCGCCGCAGCACGCTGAAGGCGCGCGCCACGAGTAGGCTAGGGGGTGCCGCGTTTGCTCGAAACCTGCGATGCGGTGGGAAGTTGTGAGGCGTCCCAACCGCCGCCCAGCGCCTGGACCAGTTGCACCGCCGCCGTCATCTCGCTCACCCGCAACGTCACAGCGGTCTGCTGATTGGTCAACAGGGTAGTCTGCGCGGTGATTACGTCCAGGTAAGGATCGAGGCCGGTCTGGTAGCGCGTCATAGCGATATCCAGATAGTGCTGCGCCGCCTGGATTGCCTTGTCCTCCCGAACGATCTGGTCCGAAACCACCCGCAGCGTGGCGATATAGTCTTCCACCTGTTGAAACGCGGTCAGCACGGTTTGCTTATACGCCGCCACGTCGGCATTGTAAGTGGCGGTGTACTGCCGGACGGTGGCATTTCGTAAACCCGCATCGAAAATCGTCTCGGCGGCCGACGCACCCAGCGAAAAGAACAGCGCCGGCACCGAGAATAAAGTTTTCAGAGCGGACGATTGCAAACCGCCGCCCGCGGTAAGGTTCACCGTCGGATAGTAGGCCGCCTTCTCCACACCGATGATCGCATTAGCCTGCGCCATGGTCCTCTCCGAAGCGGCAATATCGGGCCGCCGCTCCAGCAACTCGGAGGGAACGCCGACCGGGATGGGCGGGACTGGCGTCGTCAGACTTTTTACCGGAATGGAAAAGGTGGATGCCGGCTTGCCGATCAGCATGGCGATGGCATGCTCGTAGATGGCCCGGTTCGCAGCCACGCCCGCGCCCGCCTCTTCCGCGTCCGCCAGCGTCACGGCTGCCTGGGCGACATCCTCCTCACTGTCGATGCCGGTTTCAAAAAGGGTGCGCGTCAGATCCAGCGCCTTTCGGTATGCCTCGATGGTACGGTTAAACAGCTCCTGCAGAGCATCCTGTCCGCGCAGCTCGAAGTAATACACCGCCAGATCGGCCTGCTCTGTCAACCGTTCGTTCTCGAGGTCCGCGGCGCTCACGAGCGCGGCATATTGATATTCGCGAACCGTGTTGCGGACGCGTCCCCAGAGGTCCGGCTCCCAGGAGACGTCGAAGGGCAGAGAGAAATCGTAATACACATTGCTTCCGGCCGCTGGCGCCGCGGCCGGCGTGCCGGTACCCGTGGCGACCGTGGCGGCGGTACTGCCACCCGTTTGCGTCCTGCCGATCGTGGGGTTCGCGGTCACCGTAGGAAAGTAGGCTGCGCGTGCCTCCCGCACCTGCGCGCGCGCCGCCATGAAATTCTGAAAGTACTGCGCGATGTTCTGGTTGTCGATGTTCAGTTGCTCTTCGAGCGCGTTCAATTCCGGCTCTTTGAACATCTCCCACCATTTGCCTTTCAAGGCGGCATCCTGCGGCCGGGCGGGTTGCCACGTACCCGGCGGCGACGAACTGTATGCTGCCGGGGCCGATTCTTTATAGGCCGGCGGCGCGGGAGTGGCGGGCTTGTTATATTTCGGACCCACCTGGCAGCCGGCCAGCAACGCCATGCAGATACCCACCGCCCCCGCGATCTGAGCGCGTTCTTTCATAGTTTCCGTGTTTCTCATCCGGCCGGTTCGCCCGCCGGCAGGCTCGCGTGCGCGTTCCCCCGCAGCCTCAGCCTGAGCTTGTCCATGAACAGATAGATCACCGGGGTGGTATAAAGCGTTAGCGCCTGGCTCACAATCAAGCCGCCGATGATCGAGATTCCCAGCGGCCGCCGCAGCTCCGATCCCATGCCCGTCCCCACAGCCAGCGGAATGGCGCCGAACAGCGCCGCCATGGTTGTCATCATGATCGGCCGGAAGCGCAGCATCGACGCTTCAAAGATCGAGTCTCGGGTGTTCTTGCCATCGTTGCGTTCCGCGTTTAAAGCAAAATCGATCATCATGATGGCGTTCTTCTTAACGATGCCGATCAGCAGAATGATGCCGGTGATCGACATCACGTCCAGCTCGGATTTTGTAAGCAACAGCGCCAGAATCGCTCCCACGCTCGCCGGAGGTAGCGTGGAGAGAATCGTGATCGGGTGAATCAGGCTCTCGTACAGGATTCCCAGCACCAGGTATACGGCCAACACAGCGGTCAAGACCAGATAAGGCTCCGTGGTGAGCGAGGCTTCGAACGCCTGCAGCGTGCCGGAGAACATCCCGTGAATCGACTGCGGCATGCCGAGCTTTTGCTGCATGCGGTCGATCTCGCTGGCGGCCTGCCCCAGCGAAACGCCCGGCGCCAGGTTGAACGACACGGTGACCGACGGAAACAACCCGGTGTGATTCACCGCCACCGGCGATGTGGAGGGTGCGTATTTGGCGACGGCATTCAAGGGAACCGGCCCTCCGCCCACGTTGGGAATCAAGTAAGCGTTCTTCAATCCGTCCGGCGACTGCCAGTATTTCGGGGCGACTTCCATCACCACGTAGTATTGATTCAGCGGCGTATAAATGGTCGACACTTCGGACTGGCCGAAGGCATGGTACAGCGTGTTGTCGATGAGCTGCGGCGTGATGCCCAGCCGGGCCGCGGTGGGCCGGTCGTACGTCAGCAGAGCCTGCAGACCTTTATTCTGCTGGTCCGTATTGACGTCCGCGAAACCCGGCGTATGGCGCATTTCCGTCAGCAGCAGGGGACCGTATTTCTGCAGATCTTCGCTGGTCTCGGCCTGCAGCGTGTATTGATACATGGCATTGGCCTGCCGGCCTCCGATGCGGATGTCCTGCACGGCTTGCAGGAACGTGGCGGCTCCTGGCACGTGCGCCAGCTTCGGGCGCAGGCGGTCGATGATCAGCTGCGCGCTCACTTTGCGCTCGTTCAACGGTTTCAATGCCACGAACGTGAATCCCGCGTTGGTCGCCCCCTGCCCGCCGGTGAATCCCATGACGTTTTCCACGCCGGGATCTGCCTTAATAATGCTGACCGACTGCTGCACCGCGGTCCGCATCGCGTAGAAGGAACTGTCCTGCGGCCCCTGCATGCCGCCCATCATCGCCCCAGTGTCCTGCTGCGGAAAGAATCCTTTGGGAATCTTATCGATCAGGAATACGTTCAAGGCCAGTGTGAACAGGAATAATCCCAGGATCAGCGCGGGGTGGTCGAGTACCCAGGTCAACGTGCGCCGATAGCCGTTGAGGATGTAATTGAATACGCGCTCGCTCCAACGGTACACCTTTCCATGTTTGATCTCGCTTTCGGGCACCAGCACGCGCGAGCACATCATCGGCGTAGTGGTCAGGGAAACGATCATCGACACCAGAATCGCGGAGGAAAGCGTGATCGCAAACTCGCGGAACAGGCGCCCGATGATGCCTCCCATCATCAGCAGCGGGATGAAAACCGCGATCAGCGAAATGCTGATGGAAAACACGGTGAAGCCGATTTCCCGAGCGCCCAGCAGCGCGGCGGCGATCGGAGTCAGCCCCTGCTCCAGGTGCCGCGTGATATTCTCCATCACCACGATGGCGTCGTCCACCACGAAGCCGCTCGATATGGCCAGCGCCATCAGCGACAGGTTGTCGAGCGAAAAACCGCAGAGGTACATCACCGCGCAAGTGCCGATTAGCGAGACCGGAACCGCTACCGCCGGGATAAACGTGGCATGCGTGTTCCGCAAGAACAGGAAGACCACCACCACCACCAGCATCACCGAGATCAGCAGCGTGATCTCGATATCCGACACAGAAGCCCGTATGGTCAGCGTCCGGTCCAGAATCGTGACCAGGTGCTCGCCCTTCGCGATGGTTGCCTGCAGCGAGGGAATGGCGGCCTTCACCGCGTCCACCGTGGAGATGATATTGGCTCCCGGCTGGCGAAAAATGATCATGTTCACCGACGGCTTGCCGTTGAGGAAACCGGCCTGCCGTACGGTCTGCTGCGAGTCGATCACATCCGCCACATCCTGCAGGCGGACCGCTCCGCCGTTGTGATAGCCCACGATCAGCGGCTTATAATCCACGGCCTTTGAGATCTGGTCGTTCGCCAGAATATCCTCGGTCACATTGCCGTTCCGGATCTGGCCCTTCGCCGAATTCGAGTTCTGGCCCGCCACCACGGCTTGCACGGCAGGAATGCCGATGCCATAGCTGGCGAGCTGGTTCGGATTCAACTCGATGCGCACGGCGGGCAGCGAAGCGCCCACCACCAGCACCTCGCCCACTCCGACGATCTGCGACACCCGCTGTTCGATCACCGTGGAAGCGGTGTCGTAAAGCGCGGGGATGTCATAGATGTCCGACTGCAGGCCCAGCACCAGGATGGGGGAATCGGCCGGGTTCACCTTGCGATAGGTGGGGTTTGCCGGCAGGTTTGACGGCAGGTACGTGCGCGCGGCGTTGATCCCCGCCTCCACGTCCCGCGCCGCGCCGTTGATATCCCGGTTCAGATCGAACTGCATCGTCACGCCGGTTGTCCCCAACGTGCTCGATGAGGTCATCTCAGTCAGTCCGGCGATATGCCCGAACTGTCTCTCCAGCGGCGTGGCCACCGACGACGCCATGATGTCCGGGCTGGCGCCCGGCAGCGAGGCCGCTACCGAGATGGTCGGAAAATCCACCTGCGGCAGCGGCGACACCGGCAACACCGCGAAAGCGATTCCTCCGGCCAGCGCGACCGCCGCCGTCAGCAGCGTCGTGGCCACCGGACGTTCGATAAAAGCCCGCGATGGGTTCATGCCTGCCGCCGCCGCGCGAAACGCGCGCCCAAGTTGTCGAAGAAGATGTAGATCACCGGCGTCGTGTAGAGCGTCAGTACCTGGCTCACCAGCAGGCCGCCCACCATCGCTACGCCCAGCGGTTTCCGTAATTCCGAGCCGATGCCCGAGCCGAACGCCAGCGGAATGCCGCTGAGCAGCGCCGCCATCGTGGTCATCAGGATGGGGCGGAAGCGCAGCAGCGAAGCCTGGTAAATCGCCTCGGTCGCGTTCTTGCCCTCCTTCCGCTCCGCCTCCAGCGCGAAGTCCACCATCATGATGCCGTTCTTCTTCACAATGCCGATCAACAGGATGATGCCGATGATCGCCACAATGTCGAGGTCCAGACGGAAAAGCATCAGCGCCAGCAGCGCTCCCACGCCGGCCGACGGCAGCGTGGAAAGAATGGTGATGGGATGCACGAAGCTCTCATACAGCACGCCCAGCACGATGTAAACCGTTACCAGCGCCGCGATAATCAGCAGCCCTTCGTTCGATAACGAGCTTTCGAAGGCCGCCGCTGTCCCCTGGTAGTTGGCCACCACGCTGGCGGGAAGATTCGATTTCGCGAGGGTGGCCTTCATGGCATCCAGGGCCTGCCCCAGCGAGTATTCCGGAGCCAGGTTGAACGAGATCGTCACCGCCGGAAACTGGCCCTGCCGATTGATCGACAAAGCCTCGCTTTGGGTCTCGAAATGCGCAAAGGCGCTCAAGGGCACCGGTGCTTGCGGCGGGGACGTGCCGCCGCCTCCGCCCGTCCCAGCGCCGCCTGAAGATCCCGGCGTAGCGCCGCTTGCCGACCCGGGCCGCGAGGTGCCGCTCAACGAAGTCGTGGCGCTGGACGACACGCTACTCGCCGTGCTGGTGCTGGACAGTACCGTCGAGGCGCCTGTAGCCGCGGCCGGCACCAGCATCGATGCCGGGCTGACGAGTGCAGCCTGCCTCGCGACCGTCAAGCTCCCCGTGGCTAACGCCGATGTCGTGGAGGCGGGCGTTGAAACCGCGCTGCTGGACGACGATGGAGTCAGCAAGCCGTTGCCGGCCGAAGCCGTAACACCAGCTCCGGCTCCCGCGGAAGAGCCGGCCGTATTCGATGCCGCCGGCGTCGCGGACGAGTTGCCCGTCAGTGCCGACTGGATGTACAGGTTGCGCAGATTCCGCGGATCGATCTGGAACTGCGGCTCCGCCTCCAGGATTACGTGATATTGATTCAGGTCCGTGTAAAGCGTATTGATTTCGCGCTGGCCGAAGGCGTCGTAGAGCGTATTGTCGATGGTCTGCGGTGTAATGCCGAAACGCGAAGCCGTGGCGCGGTCGATGGTCATGGCCTCGGCGGTCCCGCCCAGTTGTTGATCCGTCGCCACATCCGCCAGTTGCGGCAGCCGCTTCAATTTCGGCAGCAGACCGTTGACCACCGTTTGCAGTTCCTGCTGGTTCGGGTCCTCGAGCGTATACTGATATTCCGTCCGGCTCACCCGGTCGTCGACCGTGAGATCCTGCACCGGCTGCAAATAAAGCCGTATCCCGGCCACCTCCGCCAGCTTGGGCTCCAGCCGGTCGATCACCTGCATGGCTGAAACCCCGCGCTGCGCCAGCGGTTTCAGGCTGATCTGAATGCGGCCGCTGTTCAGCGTGGTATTCGTCCCGTCCGCCCCGATGAATGACGAAACGTTTTCCACCGCCGGATCGGCCACCAGTACGTTTACCAGTGCCTGCTGTTTCTGCTTCATGGATTCGAAGGAAGTGGAGGCCGCGGCCTGCGTGATGCCCTGCAGAATCCCGGTGTCCTGTGTGGGAAAGAAGCCCTTCGGCACCACGTCGTAAAGCACCACCGTAAGCACCAGAATTCCCACCGCGACAAGCAGAGTTATGGTCTGGAAGCCCAGCACGAACTTCAAAGTCCGCCCGTAGAACGCGATCACGCTGTTGAAGGCCCGCTCCGAAGCGCGATAGAACCGGCCCTGTTTTTCGGGAGGCGTGTAGCGCAGCAGACGCGCCGACATCATCGGCGTGAGGGTCAGCGAAACCACCGCGGATAGAATGATGGTGACCGCCAGCGTGACCGCGAACTGGCGGAACAGGCGCCCCGCCACATCCCCCATGAAGAGCAGCGGGATCAACACCGCGATCAGGGAGACTGTCAGCGAAAGAATCGTGAAGCCGATCTGCTCGGCGCCTTTCAGCGCCGCCTGCAGCGGGCTCTCGCCCTCTTCGATATAGCGCGAAATGTTTTCGATCATCACGATGGCGTCGTCCACCACGAAGCCCGTGGAGATGGTCAGCGCCATCATGGTCAGGTTGTTCAGGCTGAAACCCGCCAGGTACATGACGCCGAAGGTGCCCACCAGCGAGAGCGGCACCGCGATGCTGGGGATGATGGTGGCAGACAGGCTGCGCAGAAACAGGAAGATTACCATCACCACCAACGCGATCACCAGCAACAATTCGAATTCGACGTCTTTCACCGAAGCCCGGATGGATGTGGTCCGGTCCGTCACTATTTGCACGTGCACCGGCTTCGGAAGGCTGGTCTCGAGTTGCGGCAGCAGCTTCTGAATGCTGTTCACCACCTGAATGGTGTTGGCCCCCGGCTGCCGCTGGATATTCAGCAGCACCGCCGGCGTGAAATTTACCCAGGCCGCCAGCTTGATATTCTCCACGCCATCGATGACGTGCGCCACGTCGTTGAGCATCACCGGCGCCCCATTGCGATAGGCGATGACGACCGATTTGTAATCGTCGCTGGTGGGCAACTGGTCGTTCGCGTTGATGGTATAGTCCTTGGACGGGCCGTCGAAGTTGCCCTTGGCCGAGTTCAGGCTGTTGCTGGTCAGCGCATTGCGCAGATCCTCCAGGTTGATGCCGTAGGATGCCAGCGCCGTGGCGTTCGCCTGGATGCGCACGGCGGGCTTCTGGCCGCCGGAAATACTCACCAGGCCGACGCCCGAAATCTGTGAGATCTTGGGCGCCAGGCGCGTGTCGGCCAGGTCCTCCACCTTCGAGAGGGGCATTTCGCTGGAGGTCAGCGCCAGAGTCAGCACCGGGGCATCCGCCGGATTGGACTTACTGTATACCGGCGGCGTCGGCAAATTCGCCGGCAGATAGCTCTGCGCCGCGTTGATGGCCGCCTGTACTTCCTGTTCGGCCACGTCAATGTCCAGGCTCAACTGGAACTGCATCACGATTACGGACACGCCGTCCGCGCTGGTTGACGTCATCTGGCTCAGCCCGGCGACTTCGCCGAACTGCCGCTCGAGCGGCGCTGTCACTCCGGATGCCACCACGTCCGGACTCGCTCCCGGATAGAAAGTCAGCACCTGGATCGTCGGGTAATCCACTTCGGGAAGCGCCGAAACGGGAATCTGAAAGTAAGCCACTCCGCCCGCCAGGAAGAGCGCCACCATCAGCAAAGCCGTCGCCACCGGACGGAGAATGAATGGCCGCGATGGGCTCATGGCGCGGCACTGCCCCCGGGTGGCGCATTGCTGCCCTGCTCCTGCGTCTTCTTCTCACTCGCATTCTCGGTGCGCACCGACACCTTGACGCCATTCTCCAGACGGTCGAAGCCACTGGTCGCCAGTTTCAAGCCCGCATTTATGCCCTGTACGGCGGTTACTTTATCGTTGCCCGTGACCGTGGTCACCGGCTGCACCGCCACCGTGTTATCGGGTTTGACAACATATACGAAGGCAGCCGTGCCGTTATACTGTATGGCAGCGGACGGGACCAGCGTGGCCGCGCGTAGCGTCTTCACTAAGAGGCGCGCGTTCACGAACTGATTGGGAAACAGGGCCAGACCGCGATTCTGAAACTCCGCACGAAATTTGACGGTTCCCGTGGTTGTGTCTACTTCGTTGTCTAGAGAAGTGAGGGTCCCGGATGCGATCTGCTTCTCGTTGGACCGGTCGAAAGCGCTCACCTGTAGCCTGTGCCCGCCGCGCAACTGCGCCTGCACCTGCGGCAGGTCGTCTTCCGACACGTTGAACACCACGGTGATCGGTTGTAACTGGGTAATAACCACCAGCGTGGAGCTACTGCCCGCAAATATCGTGTTGCCCGGGTTGACCAGCCGCAGACCGACGCGGCCTGTGATGGGAGCCACAATGTGGCAATAGGAGAGTTGTGTCCGGTCGTACGCCACCGTGCCTTCATCGGCCTTCACCGTTCCCTCGTCCTGCATCACGATCTTTTCCTGGTCTTCAACCAGTTGCTTGGCGATGGCGTTCTTGGCGTTGGCCGCCTGATACCGTTTCAGGTCCATGCGGGCCTCCGCGAGCAGGCCCTGGTCGTGCCCCAGAGTACCCTCCGCCTGCGTCAACATGGCCTCGTAGGGGCGCGGGTCGATATCGATCAGCGGATCGCCTTTTTGGACTAACTGTCCTTCGTGATAGTGGACGTCCATCACCCGGCCGGTGATCTGGCTATAGACAGTGACAGTATAGATTGGCGTAACTGTCCCCAAAGCGTCAACATAGACATTGATATCGCCGGTAGTGGACTCAGCGGCCGTAATCGAGGCTCCCGGCGGGGCTTTGGGGGCCGGCTTAGAGTTTTTGCCGCTGTTCCATCCGCGGACTACGAAGAAGATGACTATAATGGCCAGCGCGGTTGCGAAGATCCATAGCCACCGGCGCCGTCTGCGCATGCCCTGACTTCCAGGAGGAGGAGCGTGCGGGGCCGGACGTTCTGGCGGTACGGCGTCTTTCTGGTCTTCGGTAACATCCACGCGGGTGCTCTAGTCAACTCAACAGACGAAATTGCCGTCCGCCGGGTTATAGGGCTGGCAACCCACACTGTCTAGTGGCGCACGCTTTAGCGGGGCGCCGGCCGGGCCGGTTGGAACAAATGTTTACCCCGCTTGGGGCACCGTCGAAAACTCACCGTGGGGCGGGCAATCATGCCCGCAGCCGCCTTTTCAGGTGGCTAAGCCGGCTGGAAAGCCGGCCGCGGCCAAGATTGGCCGCCCCACTACTTTTGGTTTTCATCATCTTTGCGGCTCCTAAAAACAACAGCTAACTTATTGAGCGGCAATGGTGTCACAGAGCGTCGCTTTAGCGGGCGCCCCCGCGGATGCGCGTGAAACAGCGGCGAGACCCGCGTGGGACAACGCCGAAAGCGCTTCGGTGCCGGACGCGCACTTCACCTGGCGCGCTCGCGCGCATGCCGCGTACCGCTTCCTGGAAGAAGGCCGGTCGCTGCAGGACTGCGCGCCCCCTACCCGGGATGTCTGGCGCGTGGCGGCGAAGCCTTGCGTAGAATGGGCCGGGCGGTGGGGCTTCTGGCGCCCACCATTCGGAAAACAAAATATAGGCTCGGATTGGCCGGATAAGTGACAACGCTGCCTAGTTAGAATAGGGTCAGATGAAGCGCTCCGGTTTTGCCGACCTGCCGTTGCACGGCGGGCGCGTGCCCGCATGGCTCGCCGAGCGCATGACCCGGCTGGGCACGGCCATCGCCGAGAGCATCCTTTACCGCTACGGTGCGCCGGAGCTTCTGTCCCGCTTGAGCGATCCATTCTGGTTTCAAGCCTTGGGCTGCGTGATGGGCATGGACTGGCATTCCTCCGGAATTACCACGTCCGTGCTGGGCGCGCTGAAGCGCGGCCTGGCTCCGCGCGCCGGCGAACTGGGTATCTATATCTGCGGCGGCCGGGGACGGCATTCGCGCCAGACCCCGGATGAGCTGCGCGCGGTGGCCGCGCAACGCAATCTGGATGGCGATGCGCTGGTGCGCACCAGCCGCCTGACCGCGCGCGTGGACAACAATGCCATCGCCGACGGCTTTCAGATTTACCTGCATTCGTTCATCGTGAGCGCGGCCGGCGAATGGGCCGTTGTGCAGCAGGGCATGCATGCCGCCAGCGGGTTGGCGCGCCGCTATCACTGGCATTCCGCGGCCGTACGCGATTTCACGTGTGAGCCGCATACGGCGGTGGTCGGCGAGCACCAGGGCGGCATCGTGAACCTGGTCGATGCGCAGGCCGGTCCCGCGCAGAAGGCGCTGCTGGCCATGGCCCGCGAGCATCCGGACGCCACCCTGCGCGAGGCGCGCCGCCTGGTTGCCCCGCGGCATCACGACGTACGCGCGGAGGACGTCGATCTGAAGCGCCTCGGCGCAGTCCTGGCGGTAGCTTACGAGCGCGAGTTCCACGATTTCGCTTCCCTGCTTCTGCTGGAAAAGCTGGGCCCGCGAACCTTGCAATCGCTGGCACTGATCGCCGAGGTCATTCACGGCACGCCCATACGTTTCTCCGATCCGGCGCGCTTCTCGTTCGCATTAGGCGGCAAGGATGGCCACCCGTTTCCCGTGCCCTTGAAAACCTACGACGAGTCTATCGCCGCGCTTCGCAGATCGCTGGACGCCGCCCGGCTCGACGGTTCCGAAAAGTTGGATAGCTTCGCAAGGCTCGACCGCTTCGTGCGGGCCGTCGAACAGCGCCGGTCGCCGCAAGCCGATTTCGACGCGACCGTGGCGCACGAGCGTGCCGTTTCCCGGTCGCTCGATGGCCGCAGCGTGTTCGGTGGACCGAAGAAGAAAGGGGTGCGCGAACCCGCCGCGCAGTTGCCGCTCTTCACGGACGCACTATATTAGTTTCGCCAGGCCCGGGGGATCTCGTACTTCTTGATCTTCTCGTACAGCGTGGATCGATCGATCCCCAGGGCCGCCGCGGCTTCCTTGATGTTTCCGCTGGTGCGCTGAATCGCCGCCGCAATCGCCTGCCGCTCTAACTCCTGCAGCGTCACATTCACCGGGAAGCGCCCGTTTCCGTTGGATTCCATCTTGCGCGACATGAAGCCGAAGTCGTCCTCGGCGAGCACGCGCGCCTTGGCCGTCACGATGGCCCGCTCCACGGCGTTCTCCAGTTCCCGTACGTTGCCCGGCCAGTCGTAGTCCATCAGCAGCTTTAGCGCCCCGGCGGAAATCTCCGTTACGTCCTTCCCCAATTCGTGCGACAAGCGCTCCACGAAGTCGCCCGCCAGCAGCGGAATGTCGTCGCGCCGCTCGCGCAGCGGCGGCAGCCGGATCTCGATCACGTTCAGCCGGTAATATAAATCGTCGCGAAACTCGCGGTCTTCGACAGCCTGCTGCAAATCGCGATTGGTGGCCGCGATCACGCGCACATCCACGCGCACTTCTTCCGAACCGCCCACGCGATAGAAGCAGCGCTCCTGCAGTACGCGCAACAAGTCGGCTTGCAGTTTGGGAGAGATGTCGCCGATTTCGTCCAGGAAGATCGTGCCGCCATCGGCCATCTCGAACTTGCCTTTCTTCTGCGAGACCGCGCCCGTGAACGATCCCTTTTCGTGCCCGAACAACTCGCTCTCGAGCAGCGTCTCCGCCAGCGCCGCGCAGGAAACGGCCACGAACGGTTTGGCCGCGCGTTCGCCCGAATTGTGGATGGCCCGCGCGATCAGTTCCTTGCCCGTGCCGCTCTCCCCGCGAATCAGCACGGTGCTGCGCAGGCTGGCCACCTCCCGCGCCAGTTCCAGAATCTCCCGCATGCGCGCGTTCTTGCTGATAATGTCGCCGTAGCGATATTGGCGGCTCAACTTCTTCCGCAAGATGGTATTCTCGCGTTGCAGATTCTTGACCTTGATGATGCGGCCCACCAGCAGCGAGATCTCTTCCGGGTTGCAGGGCTTCACAATATATTCCTGCGCGCCTTCCTTCATTGCCGTAATGGCCGTGTCCACCGTAGCGTAAGCCGTGATGATGATGATCGAGGCATCCGCGTGCATCCGCCGGATCTCCATCATGGTCTCGATGCCATCCATGCCGCCCGGCATCTTCAAGTCGATGAAATAGATCGCGTAGTCTTTGGCGGCAGCTTTCTCGATAGCCTCCCGCCCCGAAGAGGCCGTGTCCACCGCGTAGCCGTCCTCGCGCAGCCAGGCGGCCAGCGATTCGCACATCACTTCTTCGTCGTCAACCGTCAAAATCTCCCAACGCGTCTTCATGCCCGTTCCGCTCCCACCGCCACCGGCGTCGTTTCCTCCGAGTTGCCCGATACCGGCAGCGTCACCGTGAAGGTGGCGCCTTCACCGGGCCGGCTCTTTACCGCGATGTCGCCGCCGTGCGCTTCCACGATTCCATAGGAGACGGCCAGCCCCAACCCGACTCCCTTGCCCTCCGGCTTGGTGGTGAAGAAGGGGTCGAAGATCCTGCTCAGGTTCTCCGGCCGTACGCCTTCGCCATTGTCCTCAATCGAGAGGGTCACCGCCGCGCCGTCCTGCGCCCGCCGCGTGCGCACCGCCAGTCGCCGTTCGGCGCGCGCGTGGGTGGCTTCCGCCCCGTTCAAGACCAGGTTCAAGACCACCTGCTGGATCTGCTGGCTATCGCAGCGCACCGCCGGCAGATCGTCGGCCAGGTCCATATCGACCGTCACATTCGCCAGCTTCAGTTTGTGCGAGGTCAGCGACAGCGTGGTCTTCACGATGCGATTCAGATCCGCCTCGGCGCGCTGCGGCTTGGACCGCCGCGAGAACGACAGCAGGTCCGAGACGATCCGGCCCACCCGCGATGTCTCTTGCACCACTTGCGCCAGATACTTCCGGTATTCCGGGATGCGCTCGGGCGGGATGCCGTCGTCTTTCAGAATCCGCTGCATCAGCATGGCCAGATTCAGCACGCCCGAAATCGGATTGTTGATCTCGTGCGCCACACTCGCCGCAAGCTGCCCTAGAGAGGCCAGCCGGTCGGTCTGCCGCAGTTTCTGGTGCGCCGCGCGCAGTTCCTCGGTGCGTTCGGCGACCTTCGTTTCCAGCTTGGCAGTGAACTGGTTGATCTCGTCCATCGCCAGCCCCAAACGCTCGCGCATGGTATTAAACGAGCGCGCCAACTGATCCAACTCCTCGCTGGTATGCACGATGTCGATCGGCTTATCCAGATGCATGGCGCTGACCGCCTTGGTGCCCGCGATCAGTTGTTGGATCGGAACGCCGACAAAACGCTGCGTGAAAAAGAAAATAAAAATTCCGATCAGCAGAATCTCAATGCCCGTGACGGCGAAGACCCCCATCTTGACTTGTGAGATTTCGCGGTCCGCGGAATCCAGGTTTAGCGACAGGTCCAGCACGCCCAGCGTTTTCACGCTGGCCGGATGCGCATGGCAAGCCGCCTGGCTGCAGGCGGCCTCGTTGGGGATGGGTGTAACCATGGCCAGGTTGCGCCGGCCATCCTGCCCGCTGAAGATGCGGATGCTGCCCGAAAGGATGGTCTTCTCGCGCGGGTCCGCCCCCCTGCCCGAATCCTCCGGGGCCGTTGAAAATACCAGCCGGCCGCTGCGGTTGAACATACGGATGCGGTCGATGCCCTGCTTGCGCCCGATGGTCTGCATCACTTCGTACGCGGCTTCGCGATGATCGTCGAGCATGGCGTGCCAGGTGGCGCTGGTGATGCTTTTGGAAAGCTGGTCCGCGCCGGTGATCATGGCGTTAAGCAGATGCCGCTGCTCGGTCCGCACGGTGATCAGGCCGGAGATGGCGCTGATGACCATGACAATGAGCGTCAGTGAAAGGACGAGTTTTTGCGCAAGCCGCCTGGGCAAATTAGAGACCTTAAACTCTATTATCTCTGAAAGCCGCGGCGGACGCTGCGATTAGCTCGCGTAATCGCGCGCCTAGTCGATCTTCACCACGAAATAAGTGATCTGCTTGCCGCTCTCCACCAGCATCTGGTGCGCCGTCTTGATCGGTATGTGCACCACGTCCCCGGCCGCCAGCGCCACCTTTTCGCCGCCGCGAATCGAAGGCCCGCGAACCTCGTGTGGCGCCGTCGTTCTGGGATTCACCACCGTGCCGCCCACTACCAGCGTGGCCTCGCCACTCTCCACCACCATCACGTCGTTCTGGGTTTCGTGCAACTCCGCCTCGCCGTTGCCTTCCCGATGCGCGATCAGGAAGTTGTGGTTGCCGTAACTGCCCAAAGGCTGCGTGGCGATCTTCTGCGCGTTGATCTTAGGCGACAGCTTCTTCTCGAACCCTTGCAGTTCGCCGCTGGTCCAATGCTCGAAGCCCTTAGGCGCACCGGCGGGCAAAGCCGCAGCCACCATTAAGGCCATTACAAACGTCTTCATTGCTCCTCCTGTCCAAATCCAATTCCGCTAATGCAAATCACGCTCATCGTGGTCCGGTCGAATCTCAGCCTCACCGCGCTGAGCCGGGCGGGATCGAAGGGCTTCTCGCCCACGCTCTGAAACGCCGCCAGTGGGACGCGCACCGTCTGCAGCACCGGCTCCCAGTCTTTTTCGTAGGCGGCGTTCTCGATCGCATCGAGCTTGGTGAATCTCTCCTTTAAGGGCGGCGGAACGGCCGCAAACCGGCTCAAGGGAGTGCTGGCGGTCGCGCCGCCGCTGCTTACCAACTCGATCGTGAAATCCGGGGATTCGCGCTCCTTTTCGGATTCGTCCTCCTTGGAAGTATTGTCCTCGTGTTTTCCGGGCAGCGGCGCGTCTTCATCCAGTGCCGCCAGCGATAAATCGATCGTCAACGATTTTCCCAGATGCCATTTGGCCGCCGCGCCTTCCGGCAGCGTAATGCTGTAGGACGCCGCGGGCGCGCCTGGGGCCCGGTTCCATCCCAGAAACACGCCGTTATAGTCGCGCTCGCCGGCGCGCCACGGAATGCGCCCCTCGCGCCAGATGGAGAGGCGCTCGCCCGCGATGCGGCCGCCCGGCGCGGTCGTAGTCGTGATATCGGCATCCTCCTGGAAGGACGCCAGCGGCAAATAGGAAGCGGCCTGGAACCGGTTCACGTAGATCGTGCCGGGCAGCCAGTCCCGCCCCACCCGCCAGTCCGCAAATAGCGGCAGATATTCGCGCCGTCCCTTCAACGTGGCTTCCAGGAAAGCCGCGATATACGTCTTCGAGATGCGGCGCTGTTCCGGGCCGGGCATCAACGGTTTCAAATTCAGGAACCAGTTCTGGGGCGTGGGCACGTCCGTACGTCCCCAGGCCGTGTTGAACTGGCCGTGATTGGCGCGGTAAGCGTAGATCTCGGCCTTGAACCACGGGCCCGCCCCGGTGTAACGCACGTGGTCCCACTGCAGGCTGCCCATGAACGACGAAACATCCGCGTCGTGCGCACCCTGCAGCGTCAGGTAGCTCACATCCTCCAGCCACCGGTATCTTCCGGCCGGTTTGTATTGGCCCTCGGCCGGTGCGATCGCCACCACCGCTTGAATCGGGAAGCCATAATCGAACCGGATATCGGCGTTGTCCGGGCAGTAACGCAACCGGTTAAACAGGGCCGCAGTTGCTGCCGCCTCTCCGCCGCGCGAGTGCCCCATCACCGCGATATGCTCCATGTCCACCTTGCCGCGAAACGGATTACCGGCCTGCCGGCTCCATTCCCGCCACAACTTCAGGTGCTCGAGCAGCATCCAGCCGCGCACCGGCTGTTGTTTGGGTGGATCGTGAAACAGCCCGCTGTTCAGGAAGTTTTCGTTAACCGACACCAGGATAAAGCCGCGGCTGGCCAGCAATTCGCCCAGATACGCGTAGCCCGGATCTGAGAACTGGGCCATGTTGTGGTTGCCATGCACGATCAGCGCCAGCGGAAACGGCCCCGCGCCATCCGGATACCATACGCGCGCGTTCAATGGAAGCTTGTCCAGGTCGAATCCCCAGTACTTCTTGCGCGCCCAGCGCTTCCAGCCTTTGAAGTCTTTGAAGAACGCCGAGGCATCCACCGTGTGGGTCTTGATCGCCACCGATGCCCCGTATTCAGGCCGCCGGATATCGTTCCCCACGCCATAGAAAAGCGTCTTCACGCGATAGGGACCGGCATCCGCCGGATTGGGCGCATTCAGCTTGGCCGGCATCGTGGCGACCGGCGGTATCCACGTGACGATCTCTTCCGTGGAACCCTGGTGCACGAAGAGCCACACCATGCCGATATTCGCGGCGACGGCCACCACGCACAGCCAAACGGCGACGATCTTCTTGCGCAACGCGGCCGCGCGGAAATCTCCTGCGATGAACGTGGCTACGGTTGCGCCCAGGACGCCTTCTATTATGCCGACGGCTATCGCCATCCAGATGCCCAATTGCGGCGGCATCCAGGCCAGCATTACGATGGCGCACGATCCAACGATGATGCCAGTCGCCATACGGGGTAGTCTCCGCGCGATCGTCAGCAGCAAAGCCACGGCCAGTGCGATAAGAGGAATGAGCAGGGCGGCCACCAGAGTGGCCAGGGCGAAGTCGAATACATAGCCGAAGCCGGTGCGCGCATATAGACCGGCGATGACCACACAAATGGCGGCGGCCGTCAGCGTTCCCCATACCGCGCCGCGCCGCGCCGCCGGACCGGGCCGGATCTGTCCCCATTGCCGGGCGCACCAAGCCGCTGCCCGCCGCCGCCACTCCCGGAAGCGCGCGGGCAGCGAAGGGCGCGGCGGCTTAGGCTCGGGCACCACGGCATGCGGCATGATCGTCATCTTAAGTCAAAGCCAAATCAAACGCACCGCGCCGTAGTGCCTGGCCCATCGCCGGCCAGCGTTACTTCACCGCCGCGCGGAGCCGCTCGTCAGCGGACGATCCACCCACGACGATCTCTGCTCCCGGCTCGGTCTGCACCGCTACTTCCACGGTGTGTGTCTCGTTTGGCTTCAGGGAGATACGCTCAAAGCCCCGCAGGTGCTTCAGCCCTTTACGTTCCGCATAGACCTGGACAACCTCGTCACCCGCACGTTTTCCGGTATTCGTCACATCTACACTGACCGTGCCGGCATGGTATCGCAGGTGCGAGTATTGGAAGGTCGTGTAGCTCAGCCCGTACCCGAACGGATAAAGCGGCTCTCCTTTGAAGTAGGTATAAGTGCGCCCGTGGCGGATGTCGTAATCCATCATGGGCGGCAATTGATCGAGTGACTTCGGCCAGGTCTGATTCAGCCGTCCCGCCGGATTGTAGTCCCCGAACAACACATCGGCGATGGCCGTGCCCTGCTCCTGCGCGGCGTGCGCAATGTGCAGAACCGCCGGTACGTGCTGCTGCGTCCAGTTAATGGCATACGGGAAGCTCGAAACCAACACTACGACCGTCTTCGCATTCACGCCATATACCTGTTTGATCAGCGCTTCTTGCGAGAGATCGATGGACTCCCGATCGCGGCCTTCGCGCCCTTCGCCCGGGTCGGCACAAGGCTTGCTCGAGACGTCCATATTGAAAATCGCCATGATGTTCGTGGCGCCGCATGTGGGATGATTTCCAACCACGACCACCGCCACATCCGACGACCGCGCCGCCTTCACCGCCGCGTCGTCCGTATTGTCCACGGCGACGTTTACGGCCGTGCCAGGCGCCAGTTTTGCACGAATGCCCGCGAGAGGTGTAATCGCATAGGGCGGTTTGCCGCCGTACAGATCGATCAGCACCTCGCCCGCGCGCGGCCCGATCACCGCAATGGATTTGATGGCATTCTTATTCAGCGGCAGAAACCCATTCGCGTTCTTCAGCAGCACCACGGATTCGCGTGCCACATCCAGTGCCACGCGCTTGTGCTTGTCCGTCGACCATGGCGCCGGCTCGCCCGCGCCGCCGATGCCGGCGTAGGGCACCATCGCGGGCGGATCCAGCAAGCCCAGCCGGATTACCGTCCTGAATTTCCCGCGCAGCACCGCATCGATGTCCGCCTCCGCCAGCAGGTGATCGTCCAACCCCTGCTTCGCCAGTTTCGGAACGTTGAACAGGAACGCAAGCACCTGGCTGATTCCAGCTTTAATCGCGTCCGCCAGGGCTTGCTCCTGGGTCTTCGAATACTTGCGTGGATTGACCATCAGTTCCACCGCCAGCGCGTCGGAGGAGATAATTCCGTCCGCGCCCCATTCCTTAACAGCCAGGCTCTTCAGGATCGGATTCACGGTCATCGGCACATGGTTCCAGGCGTTGTACGACGCCATGAACGACTTCGCGCCGCCCTCCACAAAGCCCATGCGAAATGGCACAGAGTAATAATCGCGCAGCAGTTCTTCGTCGAAATCGGAAGAGGAACTCCCGCGCGTGGTTTCGTTGCTATTGGCCAGGAAGTGTTTCATCAGCGAAGCCGCCTGCCAGTACTTCGCGTCGTTGCCCTGCATTCCTTTGATGAAAGCCACCGCCATGGTGCCGGTGTAGAACGCGTCTTCACCATAGCTTTCGTTGTTTCTTCCCCAGCGCGGGTCGCGCGCCAGGTCCGCATTCGGTCCCCATACCACCAGCACGCTGCTTTTGTATTTTTCGCTCTGGTAGATGTAGCGGGCTTCGTATCCTTGCACCGCGCCGGCCAGCCTGATCAGCGCCGGGTCCCAGGTGGAAGCCATCCCGATCACCTCCGGAAACTGCGTGGTGGTGGCCGCTTTCTGGTTGAAGTCGCCCTTGCGCACCAGGCCGTGCAGCCCTTCGGTTCCGCCCGCATCCGGAATCTGCAACCGCGGCACGGCCGTACTGGTGGTCAGGCAGGCGAGCTTCTCATCCAGTGTCATCAACGACAGGATGTTATCCACGCGCTGCTCCAGCGGCAGATTGGCGTTCTGAAACGGATACTGATTCTGGGCGTCGAGCGGCAGCATGCCGGCCAGCAGCAGAGCCGAGGCGAGGGCAATCTTCGTGTTCATGGCAATCACGCGCATAATATCACTATGCGGCGATCCACACTGGCACTCGGTCTGATGGCGGCCTCTACCGTGCTGCTCGCGCAGGACGGGGAGAACGTTTTGCTGGTGGTGAACCGCGCCAGCACGCTTTCGCGGCACATCGCCGATTACTATATCCCGAAACGCGGCATTCCGCTGAAGAATGTCTGTAAGCTGGACATTCTCTCCGAAAAGGAAGAGATCGACTGGGACACCTACGTGGAGCAAGTCGAGCGGCCCATCGCTCGCTGTCTCGCCAAGGCCGGCCTGCGCGAGCAGGTGCTCTACATAGTCACCACCATGGGCGTGCCGCTCAAGGTGACCGGAGGCGGCGAGCAGATGGCTTCGGAAGCCTGTGCGGTGGATTCCGAGCTGACGTTGCTCTACTCGAAAATGAAGGGTAAGCGCTTCGCGCGCGCCGGCATCGTGCCCAACCCGTTCTATCGCCGGCAGGACGCGCCATTCACTCACGCCAGTTTCCCCATCTACCTGGTCACCCGTCTGGCCGGCTATGATTTCGACGATGTGAAAGGTATGATCGACAAGTCGCTAGCGGCTCGCAATCAGGGGAAATTCGTGTTCGACCTCAAGTCCGATGACGACTCCGAGGGAAATAATTGGCTGCGCACTGCCGGCCTGGCGTTGCCCAAGGAGCGCGTCGTCATGGACGAATCGAGCAAGGTGCTCATTGGTGAAAAGGATGTGATCGGCTATGCCGGCTGGGGCTCCAACGATCCCAACCGGCACCAGCGCAACCTGGGATTTCAATGGCTGCCGGGCGCGCTGGTCAGCGAATATGTATCGACCGATGGGCGCACGTTCGAGCGCCCTCCCGCCAACTGGACCATCGGCACATGGAAGGAGTCCGGCGGTTGGTTCGACGGCTCGCCGCAAACGCTTACCGCCGACTACATCCACGAGGGGGCCACCGGTTCTTCCGGCCAGGTCTATGAACCGTTCCTGGAGTTCACGCCGCACCCCGATCAGCTTTTCCCGGCTTACTTTCACGGCCGCAACCTGGCGGAGAGCTACTATCTCGCGATACCCGGCTTGAGCTGGCAGAACGTCGTGGTGGGAGATCCACTTTGTAAGTTGCAGTAAGGTCGCCGGCTTAACCTGCCTGGCGCATTGTCAGAAATGGGTACGGATCGATGGGTGTTCCTTCCCACCAGTGCTGTTCCGGGCCTAGTTTGAAAATCGTGAAATGCAAGTGTGGGGCGGCTGGTGACGCGTCGCCCGAACTGCCGACATATCCCAATACATCGCCTTTCCGCAGCAGTACACCCTCCTTCAAGTTCGGCGCGTATTTGTCCAGGTGGGCGTAGTAGTAGCAGTAAGTTCGCGTATCGTCGAATTGGTAAACCGTTAAGCCACCGGGCTTGCTGAGGAAAAGCTTCGCAACGTTGCCTTCGTCCACGGCCAACACCGGCGTACCCCGTGGAGCCATGATATCGATAGCTTCGTGCCGGTGGCCGCCGCGCATCTCGTTGAAATCGTCCCGCAGTTCTTCCGCGCTGACGCCTTGGACGGGAATGATCAGCTTACGGTCGTTCAACACACTATCGGCTGGGTTCCCGGCACCCGGATTCGGCATTTCCGCCGGCGCCGGCGGCAATGGCGCAGCCTTCAACACCGGTGGTGGACTTCCCGGCAATGTAGAAGCTTTGACCGTCCGCAGTTTTCCGCTCTGCCACAGGAGCAGTGCCAAAAATACCAACCCGCAGGCAAAACCGGCAAAGAACGTGGCGATCAGGCGCAGGCGCATCGCTTACTCCGTCAGGACGGCGGGTGTTCCCGGTTTGACCATGGACGCCAACTCGGACGCATCCCAATTCGTCAAGCGGATGCAACCGTGCGACTCCGCGTGCCCGATTTCACCCGGCGCCGGCGTGCCGTGGATGCCGTAATGTTCTTTGGACAAGTCGATCCACACGACGCCCACCGGATTCCGCGGACCAGGCTTGATCTCGGCCTTCTGGTCGGCGGGGTTGGCGTTCCAGAACAGATTCGGGTTGTAGTGAAAAACCGGGTTATGTGCGACGCCTTTGATTTTCCAATCCCCGATGGGGAGCGGATCGTGCTCGCTCCCAATCGTGGCAACGTAATACGAGAGAATCTTTCCATCGGCATCGAGGGCAGAAACCGAACTGTCCGATTTGGAGACCATGACCGACGCCGCCTGGCCCGGGGGCATGGTGATTACGTTCGGAACCAGGATGGACTCGCCTTCCCGATCGAACCCGCTATCCGGATTGAGGGCCTTTAGTAAGCTAGGGCTGGCGTGAAACCTCTCGGCTAACTCTTCCAATGGCGATTCGTATCCCAGATAGGGCAACTTAGCTTGCTCCATAAGATCCGCCGGCAATTTGACAAACGGGCCTTTCAGGTCGTCGCCGGTAATCGTGTAGGTAAAGAGGGCGGGCGCCTGGTCCGCATTCAGCAATACCCATATCTCCGGCTCCACCTGACCATTCGCTGGCAGATCGTGGGCTCGCTGAAAGGCGCTGACGGTTTTCTCCAGATTGCTGCCATAGCTCCCATCGATTTCGCCACACGAAAAATGCGCACGATCCAGCAATATCTGCACCCGCACCACAGACGATCCCCTGGCATTAGGACCGATAGACGGCGATAGATTCGGATCGTCGATGTCGGCGGCCTCGAAGAGGGGCGCGCGAGCCTTCACGCGCCCCACCTTCCGCACCTGCGCCCCGGCCGGAACCGAAAGCAGTGCCGCCAACAACCACAAAAGCGGCTTCATCCTTAAACCGTACGCGTGCCGCGCACGAGATGCAGGACCAGGGAAATCACCGCCACAACCAACAGCAAGTGGATCAGGCCACCGGCCACATGGAATGCCAGAAAGCCCATAGCCCACAGCACAAGAAGCACAAAGAAAAGGATCAGAAACATATCGAACTCTCCTCCACAAGCTCGTAGAGCAGTTTAGGTGCCAAGGACTACGGGGTACTGATTCACACTTGGAGCCGATGGCACGCGGCGTGCCGTTCAAATGGAATGCAGGAGGTGCGATCCGTGTCCGACGATACCGGTTTACCAAACGCCGGGATTATTTCAGAGCCGAAACCGGGGCCCGAGAATAAGCCCCCGCCGAAGCAGCCGGCTTGGTATAACACCCGGGCGGCGAGGATTTTATACATTGTCTGCGCCATTCTTGTCGTCTTCATTATTGGTTACTACATTAAGTTCGCCCGGATGACCGATCAGAAGCTGCGAAACGGGGTATTCGCTGGAACGTTGAACATCTTTGCCGGCCCGCACTTGATTTCCGTAGGGGACCGCCTGTCGCTGCCCGCCTCCATTGCCTATCTTCAGGAAAACGGTTATAGCAATTCGCGAAGCAACCCCGTGGGCTGGTTTGAAATACGTTCGGACGCCCTGGCGATCTTCCCCGGCCGCGAAGCCGACTCGGAGCAGGAACCCGCGGCGATCTATTTTTCCGCCGGTAAAGTGGCGCGCATTATCTCGCTCGACGACAACACGGCTCGCCAGCAATACGAGTTTCCACCGCATCTGATCACCAACTTGGCGGACCGCAGCCGCGAGAAGCGCCGGCTGGTCAGATTCTCAGAAATCCCTCCGGCGCTGGTGAACGCCGTCGTGTCCGTTGAAGATAAGCATTTCTTCTCGCACGGTGGATTCGACCTGTTCCGCATTCTAAAGGCTGCTTACGTGGATGTCAGGGACGGGCGCAAAGAGCAGGGAGCATCCACGCTGAGCATGCAGCTCGCGCGTGGCCTGTGGCTGGCGCCGGATAAGAACTGGAAGCGCAAAGCCGAAGAACTGTTCATCACCATGCACCTTGAGCATACGCTGACCAAGCGGCAGATCTTCGAATACTACGCCAATCAGGTCTATCTGGGCCGGCGCGGCACATTCAGTATCAACGGCTTCGGTGAAGCCGCCCGCGCATACTTCGCGAAAGATATCTCTCAGTTGAACCTGCCAGAGGCGGCCTTGTTGGCCGGTATGGTGCAGCGGCCCAGCTACTACAATCCATTCCGCAATCCGGATCGCGCCAAAGATCGTCGCAACCTCGTTTTACGCCTGATGTATGAAAACGGCGTCCTCACGGCCGAGGAATGCCGGGCGGCTGCCGCTTCGCCCATACAGGTGCAGCCGGGAGATATGGAATCGGTAAGTTCGCAATACTTCCTGGATCTGGTGAACGACGAACTGCAGAGCCGGCTCGGAGAGCACGATCCGCAGAGCGATTACGTTTACACCACGCTCGATATGGACCTGCAGCGCGCGGCCGTGGAAGCCGTACGGATCGGGATGCAGAATGTGGATGAACAACTCCGCAAGCGCAAACGTCATGATCCGATTCCGCCCGGCCAGCCGCAGGTAGCCTTGATTGCGCTCGATCCGCACACGGGCGAGATCAAAGCGCTGGTTGGGGGACGCGATTATGGATCGAGCCAGTTGAACCATGTGACAGCCGAGCGTCAGCCCGGCTCCACGTTCAAGCCTTTCGTATACGCCGCCGCGCTGGATACCGCGATCAAAGGCGGCGCGACGATACTGACTCCGGCCACAACAGTGGTCGATCAACCGACAACCTTCCTGTTCGATAACCGGCCCTATCAGCCCGGCAACTTTGAACAGGATTTCATGGGAACCGTTACGCTGCGCCAGGCGCTGGCGCATTCCTTGAACGTGGCCACCGTGAAAGTAGCGCAGATGACGGGCTACGGCGCGGTGGTCGACATGGCGCAGCGCGCCGGACTGAACGGCAATATTCAGCCTACGCCGGCCGTCGCACTGGGAGCTTACGACGCTACGCCGCTCGAAATCGCGGGCGCCTATACGATATTCGCCAACGACGGGATGTTCGTGAAGCCCGCCATGCTGGCGATGGTGCGGTCGCGGGACGGGCAGGTCTTGTACCGGCATTCGCCGGAGTCGCGCCCCGCCCTGGATCCCCGTGTCGCCTACCTGATGGTCAACATGCTGGAAGAAGTAATGCGCAGTGGTACGGGAGCGGGCGCGCGAAGCCGTGGGTTCAGGGTCCCCGCAGCCGGCAAGACCGGCACATTGCGCGACGGATGGTTTGCGGGATTCACCTCCCAATTATTGTGCGTGGTTTGGGTGGGATTCGACGATGCCCGTCAATTGAATCTGGAAGGAGCCAAATCGGCGCTGCCCATATGGACGGAGTTCATGAAGCGCGCGCTCGAATACCGCCCGTACCGCGATGCGAAGGAGTTTCCAGTCCCTTCGGGAGTAGTCAGCGTGAATCTCTGTGCGGACTCCAGGCAGTTGGCCACACCGCAATGCCCGTCCACCTATCAGGAGTATTTTGTGGATGGGACCCAGCCCGTGGTCGAGTGCCAGATCCACTCACCGTCCCAGGCCGGAACGGATACCACTGACTCGGCGGACCGTAGCGCGCAGCCTGTTCAGGAATTGCCGCCCCAGTGAGCCGAAATTCGGGCGGGCGCGGCGAGGTTATACTACATGAAGTCATGCCGTCGCTCAAAGAATTGTTCGATCTGTCGGGCCGTGTGGCCCTGGTAACCGGAGGCTCCCGCGGGCTCGGCGAGGAGATCGCCGAAGGTCTAGGAGAAGCGGGCGCTTCCCTGATGCTTTTGGCGCGCCGCGAGCAATGGCTCGGCCCTACAGTGGAGGCCATGAAGCAGCGCGGATTCCACTGTCAAGGCGCGCTTTGCGATGTCTCGAAACCCGCCGAGATCGAGGCCGTCGTGAAACAGACTCTGGCGGCGTACGGCCAGATCGATATCCTGGTGAACAATGCCGGAGTCACCTGGGGCGCTCCCGCCGAAGACATGCCGCTCGATAAGTGGCAGCAAGTGCTCGAGGTGAACCTCACGGGAGCGTTCCTCTTCGCGCAAGCTTGCGGACGCGAAATGATCCGGCGCAAGTACGGTCGCATCGTGAATGTGGCCTCGATCGCCGGTTTGAAGAGTTCCATGCCGAAAGGAATTCACTACGCCGGATACGCCTCCTCCAAAGCCGGCCTGCTGGGCCTGACGCGCGAACTGGCCGCGCAATGGGCGCCGCACAACATCCGCGTGAATGCCATCGCGCCGGGCTTCTTTCCGTCGCGCATGACCGAGAAAGTGCTGGAAGCCGCCGGCCCTTACATCGAATCCGGAATCCCAATGGCGCGCGTGGGGCGTGCCGGCGAGTTGAAGGGCGTCGCCGTATTCCTGGCCGGCCCAGCCTCGGATTACATTACCGGACAGACAATCGTTGTGGATGGCGGCGCTACGATCGTCTGACGGCGGCGTCGCGTTCGCCGGTGAAACTCAAGCGCGCATCCAACCGCCCTGCTTCCACCGTATGAATAGGTGTGTGTGCCAGCAGCATGATTTTCGCGCCCGAATCCTGTATCTTTAGGAATAGTGCGCCCAATCGCATCCCAAAGCTAATGCTGCCCCTGTTGCTGGCGATCGAATTCGGAGAGAACGACGCGGACCTGGTCCGCCGTTTGCAGCGCCGCGATCCGCGCGCCATGGCGGAGCTCTATGACCGCTATGGACGGTTGGTCTACGCTCTGATCCTGCGCGTAGTGCGGGATGGGGGCATCGCCGAGGATCTGGTCCAGGAAACCTTCCTGCGCGTTTGGAATCGCGTCCAGGGATTCGACGCCGAGCGGGGCGGGCTGGGTGCGTGGCTGCTGGCCGTGGCGCGCAATCGGGCGATCGACTATCTGCGCTCGGCGGCGGGCCGCATGCGCAACGCCGTGGAAGTCCCCGAAACGGATCATCCGGCGATGTTTGCCGACATGGAAAAGGAGCTGTTCAATTCCGATCGGGTGCGGCGGGTGCGGACCGCGCTCGAAAAGCTCTCGGCGAACCAGCGTGCCGTTATCGAACTGGCCTACTTCGAGGGCCTGTCGCAGGCGGAGATGGCCGAACGCATGAAGCAGCCGCTGGGCACCGTGAAGACCTGGGTGCGCACGGCATTGAAGAGTCTGCGCGATGAACTCGGAACGGCGGTGATCGCATGAATTGCGACGAACTGCGCGACGATTACGAGCTATACGCGCTGGGGATCGCGGAGGATCCCGAAGCCGGCGAAATCCGCGCGCACCTGGAACGCAACTGCCCCATCTGCGTGCCGGGCGTCCGCACCGCGCGGCAGTTGACGAGCCTGCTCGGCGCGAGTGCGCTGGTGGTTGAGCCCCCAGCCCGGTTGCGGAAGCGGGTGCTGGCCCTCGCCGGAGGCCAGAAGGCTTCACTTTGGAACTGGTCGCCGGTATGGGCCGCGGTAGCCGCCGGCGCGTTGATCGCCGCCGTGATCTTTAACGTTCGCGGCCAGCGTGCGTCCGCGGAATTGCAGCAGGCTGCCGCACAATTGCAACAATTGCAAGCGGAATCGGCGAACCAGACTCGCGAACTGGCGCGGTTGAACGAGGCGTTCGCGATCCTGAACCAGCCGGACGCGAAACAGGTCGTGTTTGGGGGCGCCGCTCCCCAGCCGCCCCGCGGACGAGTTTTCCTCGATCCCAAACGCGGCGTGCTGCTGCTGGCCTCCAACCTGCCGCCCGCGCCCGCGGGCAAGATCTACGAGATGTGGGTGATTCCGAAGGGTGGCGCGCCCGTGCCCGCGGGGCTCTTCCAGTCCTCCGCGGACGGCACAGCCCTGCATGTGCTGCCGGGTCCGGTGAACCTGGCCGGCACCGCTGCCGTAGCGGTTACGGTGGAAGTGGCCGCCGGCGCGACGGTTCCCAATCTGCCGCCGGTCTTCGCGGCCGCGCTATAGCGCCCGCGGCAGGGACGGTCGGGACCCATCCGAACCCCGTCCGTCAATTAGAATGGAATCACATGATCAGAACCGCGAATCTGGACAAATTCTACGAAGCGGGCTACGGCCGTACCTACGTCCTGCGGCGTATCGAAGTGGATATCAAGGAAGGCGAGTTTGTGACCATCATGGGTCCCTCGGGCGCCGGGAAATCCACGCTGCTCAGCATCATCGGCATGTTGGACGGCGCCTGGACCGGCGAATTCTATTTCGTGGACCATGCTGTTCACAAGATGAAACCCAAGGACCGGGTGGAGCTGAACAAGAAGTACATCGGCTTCGTGTTCCAGAGCTATCACCTGATCGACAACCTGACGGTTTACGAGAACCTGGACATCCCGCTGTCCTACCGGAATATCAAATCGTCGGAGCGCGCCAGCCTGGTATGCGATGCGCTGGACCGGTTCCACATCGTGGGCAAGCGCGACTTGTACCCCAACCAACTCTCCGGCGGCCAGCAGCAGCTTGTGGCCGTGGCGCGCGCGGTGATTGCCAGCCCGAAGCTGATCCTGGCGGATGAGCCGACGGGCAACCTGCACTCCAGCCAGGGCAAGGAGATCATGGAGCTGTTCAAGAAACTGAACGAAGAGGGTACCACGATCATCCAGGTGACGCACTCGGAAGCCAATGCCGAATACGGGAACCGGATTATCAATCTGGCGGATGGCTGGGTGGTGAAGCCGGCGGCCGGGTAGCGGGATTAGGCAGTCACCACCAGGCTCAAGTCATCCGAACGCGCATCTATCGGTCGGCGCTCCATCGGCATTTCGTCCCATTTCCGGCCGTCGAGAAGGCGCCCGGTCCGCGATTTGATAACGCCGCCCCACTGTTTAAAGAAGAATGGGACGCCGGCAGCGATACATCGGTCCCGAATCTCTCGAACCCATTCGGGGTCAACCGGCCTGGCGCCCGGCCCCGATTCGCCGCCAACAATCACCCAGTCGATGCCACGCAAGTTAACCCGGCGCAACGGGCCCAGCAGCGGTTCAATGCTGAGAAACTTGATTCTTGCGCCGGTTTTCTTCAGGTGCTCGACGCGGAAGAGATAGTCTTCGTTTTCAACGCTAACCCCCATCCAAATCTGGGGCTGCCACTTCAGTACCGGGTCAAGCTCTAAGAGTCGCTCGGACCGTTTCGTCAGCACTTGATACTGATGCCACGAGGCAAGGCGCATCACATCGAATACGCGTTCGATATACGTCGCTGGCACGTCGGCATGAAACAGGTCACTCATGCTGTTGACAAACACACGACGCGGTCGCAGCCATCGTAACGGGTGTTCGAGCATATGCGGCTGAAGTGTCAGGTCGAATCCGTTTCGGTAGTTCTCCTGGCCCATGGCCTGCAGTCGATGCGCAAGACGCTCCGCATAACAGAATTTGCATCCCGGGCTGATCTTCGAACAACCCGTGACCGGGTTCCAGGTTGCGTCAGTCCACTCTATATGTGAAGTGTTGGCCATTTGTTAGATGCCCTGTTTTTCTCCGTGCTTCCTAAAGATATCCTCGACGATCTTCTTGCCCGTCTGGTTCGGCGAGGCGAAGAAGAGATAATAGATCGTGAACCCCAGGCTATTCACGAAGCGAAGCGGCTGGGGCGCGTAGGCGAACCCGGCAACGCTGACCAAGCGGCGCCGATATGCCTCGGCAATCTTCTGGTTCGCGTCGTCCACTTTCACGTCCTCGGCATCGCCGAAAAGATGTCCTTGCGGATTCGGCTCATAGGCCGCATCCCGCCAGGTTCCATCGCCCCAAAACCGGTCCATCCGCGCTATTTGCGACGGGCCGGCCTTTACAGGATCACGTAGAAGGATATTCATATTCATATCCATCACCATGAAGTTGACAAACACTTCTATCGACTTCATCTGGCCCGCGCCGGCGATTACCTCCCAGCGAAGGTCTATGTTGTACGGATCCAGCAAACACAGCGCTCTGCGTCGATCTTCATAACGGCAACGCGGGAAAATATCTTGCAGCAAGCTTTCATTGCAGTCGCCGGAGTGTACATGGATATCGGTACGATTTGCGGTTTTTTGTTTGAGCTGCGCTACGCGAGCGGCATCCGCATCGATGAAATGATACTCACGGAAAGGGGGTTCTGTCGCAAGCGCGATTAGCGGACTGCCGGCAACGACCTCTCCGGTGGTTCGGGAAATGTGCGAACCTCCGGCAGCATATGCATCAATATATAGGTGACGGAACCCGTTGCTTCTGACAATTCTTGAGTACGGTGCGGCATACTGCCGCAGAATGTCGAGTTTAACCTCCGTCCACGGGCCGATCATACCCAGCAGGCAACTCGCCATCCCCCAAAACAAAAGTCTACCAGAATGTTAAGTAGCGGATGTGGAACTCGCCCCAGATACTATGGAAGGTATACTCAAAAGGCGGGTCTGAAATGAACGCGAGGCGATATCCGGTAGTTATTGAACAGACGGGGACAGGCTACTCTGCCTATTCACCGGATGTTTCAGGATGTGTGGCCGCCAGCGACACGAAAGAAGAAACGCGCCGGAACTTTCAGGACGCGCTGGTTGCGCACTTCGAGGCCATGCGTGAGGTGGGCGAGCCGATCCCGGAACCATAGAGCCATGCCTGGCGCGGTCCCGGTTAACCGGCGCGCTACGTAGCCAGCCTCCGCAGCGACTCCACATAAGGTGCGCGCGCCACTCCCCGCTCGGTAATAATCGCCGTCACATACCGGTTAGGCGTAACATCGAATGCCGGATTCTCCACGGGCGTGCCCGCCGGCGCCACCGCGTTGCCGAACACGTGCGTCACCTCCGCGTCGGGCCGGCGTTCGATGGGAATCAGATCGCCTGAGGCCAGCGTCAGATCCAGCGTCGAGATGGGCGCGGCCACGAAGAATGGAACGCCGTTCTCCTTTGCCAGCACGGCTACCGAGTAAGTGCCGATCTTGTTGGCTACGTCGCCATTGGCGGCGATGCGGTCCGCGCCCACCACCACGCATCCGATGCGCCCGGACTTCAGAAAATGGCCCGCCATATTGTCGGTGATCAACGTGGCCGGGATGTGGTCCTGCTGCAGTTCCCAGACGGTCAGGCGCGCGCCTTGCATAAAAGGACGCGTTTCGTCGGCGAAGACATCCACTTTCTTGCCGGCTTCCACCGCCGCGCGGATCACTCCCAGCGCGGTGCCGTAGCCCGCCGTCGCCAGCGCGCCGGCGTTGCAGTGCGTCAGCACCGTCTTGCCATCCGGCACCAGACCGGCGCCATGCCGCCCGATGGCGTGGTTGATTGCGATATCCTCCAGCCGGATCTGCTGTGCCTCCGCGGCCAGCCGATCGCGAATCTCGGCCAACGGACGTCCGCGCAGCGATTGATACAGCTTGCGCATGCGGTCGATCGCCCAGAAGAGATTGACCGCGGTGGGACGCGTGCGCGCCAGCGTATCGCAGATACGTTCCACCTGCGTGTCCAGATCGCTGTCGTCGGCGTGCGCCACGCCAATCGCCACCCCCATGGCCGCCGCCACGCCGATGGCCGGGGCCCCGCGAATCACCATGTTGCGAATCGCCGCGGCTACCTCTTCGTAGGTCCGGCATGTGACATACTCTTCGTGCAGCGGCAGGCGCGTCTGGTCGATCATTACCACGCCCGCGGGCGTCCATTCGATTGTTTCCACCATGTGTGTGCCGATTGCCATGGTAACGTGGAACCGGCGGCTTTTGTAATCACGAAGGGGCCACCGCCGATTACAATGAAGCGATATGCGGGTCGGGCTTTCGGCTTTCTTCATCGCCATGGCTGCCGCCTGGACGGCGCCGGCGCAGAACGTGCAGGTCTACGAGACCGATGGAGATCAATCCAAACTGCTGGCGCAGCGAGCGCCGCTGGCGTTCTCGTCCGGGCCGCCAGCCGGCTCGCCTGCCTTTACGATCGCGGTCGACAACAGCACGACCTTCCAGCAGATGGACGGAGTGGGCGCATCGCTCACCGATTCGGCGGGCTGGGTGCTCTGGAACAAAGTACCGCTGGCGCAGCGGAATGCCCTTATGAAGAGCCTGTTCGACCCAAACGCGGGTATCGGCATCGGCATCCTGCGCCAGCCGATGGGCGCGTCGGATCTCTCGGCGAGCGGGAACTATAGTTATGACGACGTGCCTGCCGGCCAGACCGACCCGACCCTGGCGCAGTTCTCCATCGCGCATGACCAGACTTACCTGATTCCACTGCTGCAGCAGGCGCTCTCGATCAACCCGTCGCTGAAGGTGCACGCGCTGCCCTGGAGTCCACCCGCGTGGATGAAGACCAGCGCTTCGATGAATGGCGGCAGCATTATTACCACCGATTTTCCCGTGCTGGCGCAGTACTTCACGCGCTTCATCAACGCCTACCAGCAGCAGGGCATCCCCATTTACGCCATTTCCATGCAGAACGAGCCTCTGAACTCCACCACCGGGTATCCTTCAGCCTACGTGAATAGTCCGACGAAGCCAATTTCATCGGCAATAATCTGGGGCCGGCGATGGCGGGCGCGGGGCTGGGCGGCATCAAGATTTTCGGCTACGAGCATAACTGGGACCAGCCGCAGTATCCCGAGGCGCTGCTGGCCAATAGCGCTGCATACGGCTACCTGGCGGGCAGTTCATTCCATTGCTATGCGGGCAATGTGACCGCCCAGTCGCAAGTGGAACAGGAATATCCGGCGAAGGACATCTGGTTCACGGAGTGTTCCGGGACCGTGGGGTCCAGCTTCGCGGGCGACCTGGCATGGAACGCGGAAAACCTTTTGATCGGCGCCACGCGCAACTGGGCGCGCGGGGTCACGCTTTGGAACCTCGCATTGGACCAGAATTCCGGCCCACAGAACGGCGGATGCACAACCTGCCGCGGCGTGGTCACCGTGGACGACAGCGTCTCGCCGCCTGTGATTACGCGCAACGTGGAGTACTACATACTGGGCCACCTGGGCAAGTTCGTGCAGCCGGGGGCCTATCGCATCGATTCGAATACCTACGGCTCCGGCTCGGTGGAAGACGTAGCGTTTCAAAACCCGGATGGGTCCGTGGTGCTGCTGGTGCTGAATGCGGCCTCCGCACCTTCGACCTTTGCGGTGACCTGGAATGGCGGCAACTTCAGCGATACGCTGCCCGCGGGCGCCGTCGCGACTTATGAGTGGGCGGTGCCCGTTCCTTCGTTTCCGGCGGATGGGGCCGTGAATGCCGCCGCGGTTGGAGCGGCGCTCAGCCCGGGCGAGTTGTTTTCCATTTATGGCGTGAACCTGGCGGCCGGTGCGCAAGGGCCGCTGACGTTGCCGCTGCCCGCCACGATGGCGGCCGCGACCGTGCAAATCAATGGCATCGCGGCGCCGTTAACCTACGTATCGCCACTGCAGATCAACGCGCAAGTGCCCTGGGAGACCGCGCCCGGCAGCGCCACCCTGACCGTCACGCACGCCGGCGTATCGGCATCTGAGACCGTGACGATCGCCGCGGCCGGACCCGGAATTTTTACGTTCTACGGCAACCCGCAAGCCGCCGCATTGAATCCGGACTATTCGCTCAACTCGCAGGATAATCCAGCGTCGCAGTTCATCCAACTGTTCGGAACGGGCTTTGGCGCGGTTTCGCCGGCCGTGCCCACGGGCGTGGCGGCCAGTTCCGATCCGCTATCGTGGGTCACCGCGACTGTCACCGCCGCAGTGGGTGGCTCGCCGCCTGCGAACGTCTTGTTCGCGGGACTGGCGCCGGGATTTGCGGGATTGTGGCAGATCGACGTGGCTCTGCCGACAGGCATGTCGGGCTCCGTTCCGGTGATCGTCAGCGTGGCGGGAACTCCCAGTAACACGGTGAACGTCTGGGTGAAGTAAGCGGCTATGCAAGCTGCAGCGCCTGCCGCAGGGCGGGATCGCTGCGCACGCGCCAGATCTTGCTGTCCAGATAGTAGTGCGTCAAGCCGAAGCCGCAGAAGAACCCGAAAGCCAGGTCGGAGGACTGTCCAAGCTGGAAGCCGGGTACGCGGTAGAGCGCGCTAAAGACCAACGCGACCAGCACATAGTTCAGCAGACTGTGCGAGACCGCTTGCGGAATGCGCCCATGACTGGTGGCGTCGGGCGCGGCGCCGTAACGATTGCGGTTGTGGAACCAGATCAGCGCGTGATATTGCAGGTTGTGCACGATTGTCACCGTGGGCACGGCGCCCATCCAGCTCATGTAGGCGAAGGTCAACCAATGCAGCGGGATGACACCGCCGAACAGCAGGAATTTCGGTAGGTTTATAGGATCGCCACGCCGCATGCGCACTACCTGCCGGCCCAGATATACAAGCACGGTGGCGGCCACCAGCACCCACAAAAACGGCTCCAGGCGCGGAAACGAGAAGTGCAGCCCCAACTCCTCCGGATGGTGAATGAAGAAGCGGTGGAATGGCGGGAAAACGGTCATCACGCCCAGAAACCAACGGTCCAGGAAATTGTCCAGCTTGGCCAAGTCGCGATTCTTCACCTTGTACAGGACCATGATGCCGTAGTGTTGGCGGATCACGTGATAATACGCCCAAACAGCCACGATCAGGGCGAGGATGGCTTTGCCCCCGACCAGCACCAGCGCTGGTCCCAGGGCAAAGAAGAACGCCGCACTGCCGAACAAAAGAGCGCGGCGGCGGTGGCGCGCTTCGCTATCGAAGAACGTCCGCGAGGCTGTGCCGAAGATATGCGTGCCGTCGAAGCCCACCGACCAGAACCACCAAAGCAGCGAAATCGGAACGTGCAGGGCCACGTTGGCGGCCAGGTACGCGTATCCCGCCAGCGAACTTCCGATCACGAAGCTCAGGTCGATGCCGCGCGAGATGATCCAGCGATGCACCAGGCGCGGCGTTGGCGGCCGAAAAACGGGCTGCGGAGCGGCTTGGGTGACAGCGGACAATTCATTTCAGTTTACAGTATCGGCTCCGCCGTGCAGGGGTGCGATAGAATGAAACCCTCATGACCTGCTGCTCCGATTTCGACAAGCTGATGGATCTCGAACTGGCCCGCCACGCGCAGCCCTACCAGCTCACCAACGGCCGCATCATCACCGAGATCGATACGGAATACTATTTCGTCTTCGGCGAGGAACGGCACGATTTCGTGGGGATCAACTACTGCCCGTTTTGCGGCCGCGTGCTTTCCCGCGGACTTTGGAATCTGGAGAAAAAGAAACAGGGATAGCGGGGCCGGGTGCAGGCCCCTGGGTCTACGCCTGATTCTCAGCCTGCAGGAACGTGCCTTCGCGAAGTTCCCGGAACGCCTGTTGAAGCTGCTCCTGCGTATTCATCACGATCGGGCCGTACCAGGCCACGGGCTCCTCCAGCGGCTGTCCGGATACCAGCAGGAACCGGATGCCATCCTCGCCCGCTTGCACCGTGAGCTCGTCGCCGCGATCGAAAAGCACCAGCGAGCGGTTGTCGGCCTCCGAGGGCGGAGCGGTGTCGGCCCATCCGACGGCCTCGGTGGGCACGGCCAGCGGGCCGGAAGCATTGCAGAACTTACCGCTGCCGGCGAAGACATAGGCGAAGGCGTGGCGCGTGGTCTCGACGGGCAAGGTCTTGCGGCGGCCGGGAGCCACCGAGACATCCAGATACATGGGATCGGCGGCGATGCCGTCGACCGGCCCCGCCTTCCCCCAGAAGTTGCCGCACACGACGCGCACGTGGGTACCATCGTCGTCCGTGATCTCGGGAACTTCGGCGGCCTTCACTTCCTGGTAGCGCGGCGCGGTCATTTTGAGGGCGGACGGGAGGTTGGCCCACAATTGGAAGCCATGCATGCGGCCCGCGTGATCGCCCTTGGGCATCTCCTGGTGGATGATACCGCTGCCCGCCGTCATCCACTGGACGTCGCCGGCCGCGATGGCGCCATGGTTCCCCATGCTGTCGCCGTGTTCGACGGTGCCGGCCAGTACGTAGGTGATGGTTTCGATGCCGCGATGCGGGTGCCACGGGAAGCCTGCCAGGTAATCCTCCGGAACGTCGTTGCGGAAATCGTCGAGCAGCAGGAACGGGTCGAAGTCCGATGTGTTGCCGAAGCCGAACGCGCGGCGCAGATGGACGCCGGCGCCTTCGAGGGTCGGCTTGGATTTAATCAGCCGTTTGACGGGTCGAAGAGACATATTCCGAGTCTACCGTGCGAGGGGGGGCGTTGGGGGGATGCATGCCGGCCTTGCGCTTTCGCGCGGAAGGATCGGCGGAACATTGCCCGACCGTCTGCCATTGGGGTCGTCAACGGCATTGAGATCACGGTGATCTACACCGATGTGTCGCGGACTGAACGGCGAATTATATCGGCCTGGAGGGCGGAACGGCATGAAAGAGAAGCCTACTGGAAAATCATTGGTTGAGAAGGCGACCGATTGGAAGCGTGTCCGTTCGCTGGGCGATCGCCAAATCCGGCGCGCCATCCAAAGCGGCCGGGACGCACCACGGATGGATGCGGAGTTCTGGAAAAAAGCGCATGTCGTGATTCCGGCAACGAAGCGAACGATCACCATCCGCTTGGATGCAGACCTTCTCGAATGGCTGCGTAAACAAAAAGGCTACCAGACACGTATCAATGCCGTGCTCAGAAGCTATATGGATGCAAATCTGACGTCTTGAAGTCTCCCGCCTACGCCGGACAAGCAACCCTCGGGTTCCGTCACCCCGCCGACCCCAGTTCATGTATGGCGGATGCTCTCGAAGTCGGAGCGACGGTGGTAATGAGCCGTCCAGAATGCCCACAAATCGCCACCAGACGGCGAGCCAGGACGCCAACCAATCGCAAGGTCGCGCACAACCGCGCGGCAACTGCGGAAGCTACACGCGGCGAGGGTGACGCGCCGATCCTCGCCGTATCGGACGCGGAAGCAATGTGGCAAGCTTCCTGAATTCGCGGTCAAAGGCAGCGGTGGTGTGGACCGAAAAAGGAGCCGGGGTCATGAAGCGCGGCGTTTCGTTTTCTTGGCCTCGTCGGACTTGGTGTGTTCGGCGAGGAGCATCGAGGCGGGGCGGGTCCGGCCGGCGCGGACATCCTGAGCGCTCTGCTTAAGGATGCGCTGGACTTTGGGGTCTCGGAGTTCGAGGTAGTCCTCCAGCTCGTCGGCGCCCATGATTCCCACGATGGGGATGCCATCCTTCTCCAGAATAAAATACTCGCCATTCAAGCGGACACGCTTGGCGACAGCACCCAGATTGATGCGGGCTTCGGTTATAGGGATGCGATTCACCGTGGTGGTTTTGGATTTCATTAACGTTCATCGACCTTGATCAAAGTATAGGGGATCCGGCAGGGTTGCCAAGCGGCGGCTCGACGACTTGTAATCGGTATAAAGTTACGGAGTGGTGGAGGCGGCGGGAGTTGAACCCGCGTCCGAGAAAGCCCGCAATGAAGAGAACTACGTGCGTAGCCAATTCAGCAACTTCAGCTTCCGCCTCAGAATCGGCAAGAGTGGCGGCCGCCTAGCCCGATTGATCTCGGCCTTATGCTCCGGACCGAAGCCATCAGCCTATCCCGCAAAATGACGCTCACTCACCGTCGCGCGGGCTCAGCGGCTGGAGCGGCTACCTAATTAAATTAGGCGGCGTATGCGAACTGTGTGTTGGCAGTTCTGTTTTTCCGATCGTTTTACGGGAGCTCGGAACCCGGCACGCCTCCCCACCACGATTCAATCCCGTCGAATCCGTTGCGCCCCCACATTTTGAACAACTTTGGAAGACTGGCGGTCAATCGGTCTGACCCGCGATTGAGATACAACTCGATTTTAACATATCAGCTCTGCTGGAAGTTCACATCGATCTCGGTTTCCACTTCCATCGGCTTCGAATTCAGATATGTGGGCTGATAAATCCATTGCCGGACCGCGCTCATCGCCGCATCCACCAGCAGCGGATGGCCGCTGATCAACTTCAGATCCTCTACATGTCCGTCTTTGCCGATCACGGCGCTCAGCCTTACCGTCCCGTGGATGCGCGCTTCAGTCGCCAGAACCGGATAGACCGGTAGCACCTCGTGCTCCAGCCTGGCGGCCTCCACCTGGCCGCCCACGCGAATCACGGCGGGCGGTTCGGGGGCCGGCGCTTTGGGCTGCGGCGGAGGCGGCGGTGGCGGCGGCGCTGCCGAAGGTACGCCTCCAATCACTCCGCCCAGCACGCCGCCCACCTGACCACCCGGCACGCCGCCGGAAACGCCGCCCACCTCGCCCGCCATGGGCGCAGGTGGTGCGATCTCAGGTTGGTTCAATGCCAACTCGCGCGGAACCGTCTTCGGTTCGGTCAACGTCGCAGGATTGAATATCTTGGGTGTCACCGCCATCTTCACGGGCCGGACCGGGGCTGCGCGGCCCGCCGGCGGAGGTGGAGGCGGTGGCGGTGGTGGCGATGGAGCCAACAAGTAGCTCATGGTCTCGATACGCGGCAGCGGCTGCACAAACATCAGCGGCACCACGATGATTAAGCCCACGGCCAAGGCTTGAAGAACCAACGCCAGAATCATGCTGCGCGCCTTTCGGTCCCGGGTCCCGGCCACAAAGGTCTGCTCGAACATACATCCCCTCCACTTAGCAGGATGCCGTGCCGCGCCCGCGCGTAGCGCAGCCTTACAATTCCTTACAATGTGCGATCCGGCACGTCGGGGACGTCAGGCAAGACGGAAGCCGCGGCATGGTAGGAACTGCGGACCAGTGGGCCCGATTCCACGTGGGCGAAGCCCATATCGTAGCCCGCACGGCGCAGCTCGTCGAATTCGCCGGCCGGGACATAGCGTACGATGGGAAGGTGCTTCGGAGAGGGACGCAGGTATTGTCCCAGCGTCAGAATGTTTACCGCGTGCGCGCGCAGATCCCGCATCACGGCCAGGACTTCGTCGATCGTTTCGCCCAATCCCAACATCAGGCCGGACTTCACCGGCGTTTTGGGCGAAACGCTCTTGGCATAGGCCAGCATGTCGAGCGAGCGCTCGTAGCGTGCGCCCAGGCGCACCTGGCGGTACAGGCGCGGCACGGTTTCGGTATTGTGATTCAGCACGTCCGGCGCGGCGGCCATTACCGCGTTCATGGCCGCATGGCTGCCCTGAAAATCCGGCACCAGCACTTCCACGCCGCAGCCGGGGATGCGCTCGCGGATGGCGCGAATCGTAAGGGCGAATAATTCGGCGCCACCATCGGTACGGTCGTCGCGGTTCACGCTGGTGATCACTGCGAAGCGCAGACCCATGGCGGCCACCGCTTCGGCTACGCGGCGCGGCTCGTCGTAATCCACTGCGAGGGGCGCGCCTTTCTGCACGGCGCAGAACCCGCAGCGGCGCGTGCAGACGTTGCCCAGAATCATAAACGTGGCGGTGCGATGGTTCCAGCATTCGCCCACGTTCGGGCAGGCCGCGCTTTCGCAGACCGTGTGCAGGCCCAGGCCCTCGATCAGGCTTTTCAGATCGCGATAATTCTGCCCAACCGGCGCGGGCGCGCGCAGCCACGCGGGGCGCGGCAGTGGCGGGGAAGCGATCGAAACCAGGCTGGCGCTCATGACAGCTTTCCCAGCCGCTCGCGCAGAGGCGCGATTAGCGCTTCGTCCTTCATGGACGCGATATTGATGCGCACGTTGGCCAGCGCGCCGTCGATGCCGGCCTGCGCCAGGCCCTGCGCGGTTTCGATATCCGAACCAAACTTGGCGGGCGTGCTGGCGGCCAGATCGCGCAGGCGGCTCTTCAGGGCCGTGGCGGCCTCGGCCACTTCCAGCGGCACGACGGCGGCTTCGTGCAAAGCCTGCTCCACGAAGGGCGCGCGCTCGTCTTTGGGCCGTTTATACGCCGCGCGCACGCCATCGTAGGATGCCGCGTCGCGCTTCACCGCTTCGGCGAAGAATTTGCGATCGGCTTCGAAAGCATCGGCGGGAAGCTTGGCCAGTCCGGACACCATGGCTCCCAGGGCCGCCGCCATGGCTGCCGCCGCCGCCGCCGCACTGCCTCCTCCCGGCGTGGCCGTGGGCGCGGCCAATTCGTCCAGAAATTCGTTTAATCCATCCACTCGAGCGGCCTCTGCGAGACGGTTCTCTAATACCAGACTAGGATGAAAATTCTCCACCTGCAAATACCATTCGGCGGTCATCTCGAGGGCGCGCTTGGGGATCAGCCCTACGATTTCGCTGCCCACAATGGACGCGCCGTAGCGCGCCGCTTCCGCGCGCACGGTCTCGAAGACGCGATGCATGGGGGTCTGCTCGAAATCGGTGAGGTTCATCGAAACCTGCGCCAGGTTCCGCGAAGCCAGCGGCACGCCCATAGACTTCACGTAGCGGTATCCGCCGGATGAAAAACGGATCGCCTTGGCGATCCGCTTGGCGATCTCCACGTCGGCCGTATTCAAGTTGATGTTGTAGGCGATCAGGAATTTGCGCGCGCCCACCACCGTGGCGCCTGCGCTGGGGTGCAATTCTGCTTCGCCAATATCGGGACGGCGGTCGGGGTTGGTGCGCACTTCGTCGCGCAGTCCTTCGAACTGGCCGCGCCGGATATTCTCCAGGTTGACGCGGTCGGGGCGCCGCGCGGCGGCTTCATACAGATACACGGGCACGCGCAGACGCTCCCAGAGGCGCTGCGCGAGATCGTTCGCGAGCCGCACGCAATCGTCCAGCGTGACGCCCTCCACCGGCACGAACGGCACTACGTCGCATGCGCCGATGCGCGGGTGTACGCCTTTGTGCTGGCGCAGATCGATCAGGCCGATGGCGCGCTCCACGCCGCGGAAGGCCGCCTCCACTACAGCCGTGGCCGGGCCGGCGAACGTCACCACGGAGCGGTTGTGATCGGCATCCAGTTCGCGGTCGAGGATGGCAATGCCGCGCACGGAGCGGATGGCTTCGATAATGGCGTCCACCTTGGCGGCGTCGCGGCCTTCGGAGAAATTGGGTACACACTCCACAAGTTGGGTGCCGGCTGCTGCGGGTTGTGTGCTGGGGTTCATGTTAGAGGCGCTCCGCGTTTCATGGTTACTTTCACGTTGTTGGTTCCGAAATAATAGGGTAGTTCGCGATAGTCGCATACGTCGAGGATCAGCAGGTCGGCTTGTTTGCCCGGCTCGAGCGAGCCGATGCGATCCGCGCACCCGAGCGCATGCGCGCCGTTGATGGTGGCGGCGGCGATGGCTTCCGCCGGCGACATGCGCATTTCGGTACAGGCTAGCGAAAGCACCATTTGCATACTATAGGTGGGGCTGGTGCCGGGGTTGAAATCGGTCGCCAAGGCGACCGCGGCTCCGGCTTCGATCAGGGCGCGCGCCGGCGCATACGTGCGCAAACCGAGGTGAAAAACAGAGCCCGGCAGCAGCGTGGCGATGGTGCCCGATTGCGCCAGCGCGCGGATGTCTTCTTCGCCGGCCTGTTCCAGGTGATCGGCGCTGGCGGCGTCCAGATCCACGGCCAGCCGCGCCGCTCCGGTGCGCGCGAACTGCTCGGCGTGGATCTTCAATCCGAAGCCCAGGCTGCGCGCGTGCTCCAGGTAGCGGCGCGCCTGGGCGAGCGTGAACGCACCGGAGTCGCAATAGATGTCTACGAAGCGCGCCAGCTTGCGGCGGCGGATCTCCGGCATCATAGTGGCGGCCATCCAATCGATATAAGCGTCGGGCCGGCCGCGATACTCGGGCGGCGGGATGTGCGCGCCAAGGTAGGTCGGCACGATATCCAGCGGCTCGCCACCTAGCTTCGCCAGCACGCGCAGGGTCTTCATCTCGCCGGTTTTGTCCAGCGCATAACCGGACTTGGCTTCGAGCGTGGTGGTGCCGTGGCGGGCCATCGCGGCCAGCGACGCGCGGGCCTGCGCTGCAAGCTGCGCGGCCGGCATCCCGCGCACCGCCTCTACGCTGGAAAGGATGCCGCCGCCGGCCGCTGCGATATCCGCGTAGCTGGCGCCCGCCAGCCGCATCTCGTAATCCACCAGGCGGGGCCGGCCGAAGACCAGGTGTGTATGGCTGTCCACGAACCCGGGCATCACCACGCGGCCGGCGGCATCGATTTCGCGCGCGCGGCGGGCCGCCTGGAGCTTTTCGATGCGCCGCGCGGGACCCACTTCCACGATCGTGCCGTCCGCGATCAAAACAGCGCCGTTGGCAACAATACCCAAGTCGCGTAATGCCGTGCCGCGCCGTGGTCCGGCGCCGCCGCGCAGAGTCAGTAACTGCCGGGCGCCGCGCACCAGCACGCTGCCGCCGGCCGACTTGTGTGCCACAACCGCGCGGCGGGAGGTGGTCACGAATCGCGCCGCATAGGGGCGCGCAATCCGGCGGGTCCGGCGAAATCGATGGCTTCCTGGTATCCGGCATCCACGTGACGCAGCACGCCAATGCCTGGATCGCAGGTCATCACGCGTTCCAGGCAGCGCGCGGATTGCTCGGTGCCATCCGCCACCGTGACCTGGCCCGAATGCTGCGAATAGCCGATCCCCACGCCGCCGCCATTGTGTACCGATACCCAGCTCGCACCGGATGCGGTGTTCAGCAGGGCGTTCAGGATCGGCCAATCGGCGATGGCGTCGCTTCCGTCCAGCATGCCTTCCGTCTCCCGATACGGCGAGGCGACGGAGCCGCAATCCAGGTGGTCGCGCCCGATGACGATGGGCGCTTTCAGCTTGCCCGTGGCCACCATGCGGTTCATTTCCAGCGCGAATTCTGCACGCTCGCCATAGCCCAGCCAGCAGATGCGCGCGGGCAGCCCCTGAAAATGCACCTTCTGCTGGGCGAGATAAATCCAGCGCGTGAGCGTGGGGCTGGAGGCGAACATCCGGCAGATGAGCTGGTCGGTGGCGGCGATATCGGAAGGCTCGCCCGAAAGTGCGACCCAGCGGAACGGTCCGCGGCCTTCGCAGAAGAGCGGACGAATGTACTCGGGAACGAAGCCCGGGATTTTGAAGGCGTCGGCCACGCCCCGGTCGGCGGCGAACCGCCGGATGTTGTTGCCATAATCGAAAGTCACCGCGCCGGCCCGCTGCAGGTCGAGCATGGCGCGCACGTGCGCGGCGATGGAATCGAGTGAACGGTCCAGATACTGCTGCGGATCGCGCGCGCGCAGTTCGGCGGCCCCCGCGACGGTATAACCCGCGGGGATGTAGCCGTTCAAAGGATCGTGGGCGCTGGTCTGATCGGTGAGTATGTCCGGGACCACGCCGCGGCGCGCGAGCTCGGGCAACGCTTCGGCGCAGTTGGCCACCAGGCCGACGGATTTCGGCTGGCCGCCGGCGATGGCTTCACGCAGAATGGCGAGCGCTTCATCCAGATTGTGGGTCATGGCGTCGCAGTAGCCGGTTTCAATGCGCTTACGGATGCGCGCCGGGTCTACGTCGATGCCCAGGAAAGCCGCTCCATTCATGGTGGCGGCTAGGGGCTGCGCTCCGCCCATGCCACCGAGACCGCCGGTCACCACCAGGCGTCCCGCGAGCGATCCACCGAAGTGCTTGCGGGCGGCCGCGGCGAAGGTCTCGTAAGTGCCTTGCAGGATGCCTTGCGAGCCGATGTAGATCCAGCTTCCGGCCGTCATCTGGCCGTACATGATCAGGCCCAGCTTCTCCAAGGCGCGGAATTGCTCCCAATTCGACCAGTGGCCGACCAGGTTGGCATTCGCGATCAGCACGCGGGGCGCCTCTTCGTGAGTGCGGAAAACGCCGACGGGACGGCCGGACTGCACCAGCAGCGTCTCGTCGTTGCCGAGCGATTCCAGTTCCCGCACGATGGCATAGTACGACGGCCAGTCGCGCGCCGCCTTGCCCGTGCCTCCGTACACGACCAGATCGGCCGGACGCTCCCCGACATCGGGGTCGAGGTTGTTCATCAGCATGCGCAGGGCGGCTTCCTGCTTCCATCCCCGGCAGCGCAGGGATGTGCCGCGAGGTGCGCGGATCAGTGGTGCCATCAGCCAATGGTAGCGCGCGGCAGGTCACTCATTGCACGCCGCGCCAGCCGCCGGCGGTCCGGCGGTGGGTGCTATCGTACGCCATGACTCCAGTTCCGCGACCGTCTGGCGCCACACCACCACCAGCACCGATCCGATCAGGATCAGGCCGCCGCACAGCCCCGTCCACAGGCCGGGCGCGCCCCATCCCTTCCGGAAGCACAGCCAGATACCCAGCGGCAGACCGAAGAACCAGTAGAAGAAAAGGTTGCAGAGCATCGGCGTGCGCGTGTTGCCGGTTCCCCGCAGCGCGCCGGAAACCACCACCTGGCACCCGTCGAACAATTGAAACGCGGCGGCGATGGCCAGCAGCGTCACGCTCATGCGGATGACCGCGGGGTCGGTAGTGTACAATCGCGCGATGGGCACCGGAATCGCCAGGAAGGCGCAGGCCGCCAGGCTCATGAAGGCCGCGCCCAGGGCGACCGCACTCCATCCCGCGCGGCCGGCGGCGCTCGGGAGGCGCTGTCCGATCAAGTGCCCCACGCGCACCGCCGCGGCCGAACTGATGCCCAAAGGCACCATGAAGGTCAGGCTGGCCATATTCAGGGCGATCTGGTGGCCGGCCAGAGATACGGGGTCCAGCCGGGCGATCAGGGCGGTGGCCATGGCGAAAACCCCGATCTCCAGCAACACCTGCGTCGCCACGGGAATGCCGAGCCTCAACAGCCGGGCGATCCGCGGCCAATCGGGCGCCAGCGAGACGTGAAACAGGCCCGGCTGGCGCGCGCGGTCGTAATAGAGCACGCAGGCAATCAACACGCCCACCATGTAAACGCGCGCGGCGAAAGTGGCCCATGCCGATCCGTCCGTGCCCGTCGCCCGGAAGCCCAGGTGGCCATAGATCAGGACCCAGTTGCCGAACAGGTTCACGGCGTTGGCGGATACTAGCGCGAACATCACCGGCTGGACCAAAGCCACGCCCTGCATATAACGCCGGACGGCGAAATACAACATCAGTGGTGGAGTGCCCCAGTTCAAAATACGGATATAGGCGGTGGCTTGCGGCAGAATCGCCGGGTTGACGCCAAAGCGCGGAAGGCCGGCCGCCAAGGCGGTGTTGACCATCATCAGGGCGGGCGTGAGCATCGCGGACAAATAGAGCCCGTTCCACAATGAACGGTGGCAGTCCGCGATTCGTCCGGCGCCATAAGCTTGCGAGATCAGCGTATCCAGGCCCAGCAGCAGGCAACCGCCAAACACGGTGCAGGTGGAGAAGAGAATGCTCCCCAGGCTCACGGCGCCGATGGCCGTCGCGCTACCGGGCAGGCGGCCAACCATTATGGTGTCGATAATGCCCATGGCCATCCAGCCGAGTTCGGCAACGACCAGCGGCCAAGCCAAGGCCATCATGGGTCGCCACTCGCGGCGGATGTCTTCGAGGGCGGACATTCATTCAGGATCACACACGCGAGCTTTCCGCCGCCGAGGTGCTGTAGGGGGCCATTTGGGGTTTGGCTATAATTGCTTCGAATGCCCCCTCAGGAAACCCGCATCCGCGTGCGCTATGCCGAGACCGACCAGATGGGCGTGGTTTACTATGCCAACTACCTTGTCTGGATGGAGGTTGGACGCGTGGAATACTGCAAGGCCGCGGGCTTCGAATACAAGCAGATGGAACTGGAAGACGGCGTGTATCTGGCAGTAGCCGAGGCGCGCTGCCGCTATGCTTCGCCGGCGCGATTCGATGACGAGGTGGTGGTCCGCACGTGGGTGGAAGAGGCCAACCCGCGCATGGTCCGGTTTGCCTACGAAATGCGGCTCGCGCTGGATGGGCGAAAACTGGCTACGGGCGAGACCAAGCACATCTTCCTGGGACGGGACCTGCGGCCCTGCAGGATGCCGGAAAAATATCGGGAAAAGTTCTCCACCCATGTACCCGGAACAGATCAAAGCTCTCGCGCGTGACTGCGGATTCGAACTGGCTGGAATTGCGGCGGCGGTTCCGGTGCCCGAGGCCGGCTACTACGCGCGCTGGGCCGCGGATGGGTTTGCCGGCGCGATGGGCTACCTGACGGACCGGCGCGCCGGGTTGCGGGCCGATCCGCGGGCTTTGCTGCCTTCCGCGCAGTCGATCCTGTGCGTCGGCAAGCTCTACAACGGGCCGCAGCCTTACTCGACAGACTTCGGCGACCAGGATCTTGCATGGATCTCGCGCTACGCCTGGGGCGACGATTATCACCAGGTGCTACGGCGCGGGCTGGCGCGCGTGGTGGACGGATTGCGCGCATCCGTGCCAGACCCCTTCGACTGGAAAATCTGCGTAGATACCGCGCCGCTTCTGGAGCGCGCGTATGCACGGCATGCCGGCCTGGGCTGGATCGCCAAGAACACCTGCCTGATCAATCAGGCCATGGGATCGTGGTTCTTTCTGGGCGAGTTGCTGCTTTCGCTCCCTCTGTCGGCGGACCAGCCGCCGCCCGACCGCTGCGGCTCTTGTACGCGCTGTATTGAAGCCTGCCCCACTCAAGCCATCGTGCCCACCGGCTTGGCGGAGGGTCCGGCGTGGGCCCTCGATGCGCGGCTTTGCATTTCATATTTCACGATCGAGCTGCGCGGAGCGGTGCCGGAGGCGCCGCGTCCCGGCATCGGACGCCACGTATTTGGATGCGATATCTGTCAGGATGTTTGTCCCTGGAACCGGCGCGCCCCCATCACCAGTGAGTCGGCTTTCTCCGCGGCGCATTTCGCTCCGCCGCTGGAGAAACTGGCGGCGCTTTCCGAGGATGAATTCCAGGGCATGTTTCGCGACAGCCCGATCCGCCGCGCGCGCTACACCGGCTTCCTGCGCAACGTAGCGATCGCCATGGGCAATGCGCGGGATGAGAAGTTCCGGCCCGCGTTGCAGAAGCTAGCCGCGCAACCGGATCCGGCCGTAAGCGAGCCCGCGCGCTGGGGCATTCAGCAGTTGAAGTAGTGGGGCGGCCAATCCTGGCCGCAGCCGGCTTTCGAGCCGGCTTGCCCGCCCTCCAATTGTGTTTCCAACCCCGTTATTCCGCCTTGACCGATTGCAGCTTGCCGATCATGGTATCCGCCCACTGCGCATCCGACGAATCGTAGCCCAACTGGGTCCAGCGCCATGCGCCTTTCGGATCGATAATCCAGTTCTGCGGGATACCCACGGAGTCGAGCAGCGAGAGCACGAAACTATAAGCCGGCAGCACCGGGAACGTGAAACCTTTATCCTTCACGAACGGCGCCACCAGCCCCAGGTCCTCGTCGATGTTCAGCGTCACAATCTGCACGTCGGACCTGTCCTTCACCTTCTCGTACAGCTTTTCCAGCTTGGGCAGTTCCGCTTGGCACGGTCCGCACCAGGTGGCCCAAACATTGATCAGCACGGATTTTCCTTCCAGATTCTTCACGTGCCACGTCTTGCCAGTGAGATCCGACAGTTCGAAGGCGGGCATCGCCTTGGTCGCTTTCTCCCAGCGGCCCTCCGCCAGTTCCTGCGCCTTTCCGGCGGGCGGCTTTTTCCAGACATTCCAGGCCGCTTCGGTACCGCCGGTGTCCTTCCACACGGCGCGGGCTTCGTCCAGCAGGTTGTCTTTGAGCCGGCCGTGATACGGTTCCGGCGTTTTCTCCCGCAGGAAGAGGGCCTGCTGGTAGAAGGTCAACGCATCGGCTTTGCGGCCATCCACAACCGCCAGGCGGGCGCGATTCAGCCAGTAGCCCGAGGCCGCTTTGACATCGTCCGGCGGCTGCGTTTCGACCGACGCTTGAATGCGGTCCGCCTCCGCAGGCTTTCCCAGCAGTATCGCCGCTCGCAGGATCAGTCCAGCCGACTGTTGCTCCGAGTAAATCTCCTGCGACTTGCGATCCTTAGCGTCCGCCTCCGTCAGGTTATCGCTGCGATTCATCTCCCGCTCCACCTCCGCCCACTTTGCGCCTTCCCGGGCCAGTTCGATGGCGCGCTCCGGTTGCCATTTATGATCCAGAAGGAACGTTGCCGCGTTGAAATAGTTCCAGGACCGGGGCTGCTCGTAGGCTGTAATCTCCGCCAGATAATCGTCAAGGACGGCCATCCCTTCCTTTTCGGATATATCCCGGTCGTCGAAGATCGTATAGAACGGGTACACGTGTTCCACGTACCGGTATTCGGTGAACTGGGCCATCCAGCCCTTCAGCGCTGCGGCCTGCTCGGCATCGTACTTTTTCCAGACCGCCAGGTCCTTCTGATCTTCGGGCTCCTTGTGGGCTTTGTCCCAGCGGTCGTCGACGATCGAAAAAGCTTCCTCGGAATGCGGAAACGCGTGGATCACCCGATCTTCCATGGCCGTCACGGTCTCGGCCGTCGCGCCGCTTTGCTTATATCCGTCTTTCAGGAAGACCAGCCATTCGGCATCCGGCTTTGGATTCATCGATTCGAGACGCTTCAGGTCTTCGGCCACTTGCTTTCGCAGGGCATCGTGCTCCTGCGGCGGGCGGGTTCGGAACTCCAGACCCCAGAGCGTGGCGTAATCCTGCAGCCGCTTCGGATCGGTTTCTCCAGCGAGCCGCGTGCGCAAAGCTGCGGCGACGCGCGTTTGCAGTTCCTTGCTGCCGGCCCGGCTCAAGGTCCCTTGGGCGCCCGGGTCGGTTGAGGAGGGACAGGCCGCGAAAAAGGCCTCCGTTTCTTCGGCCGCTTTCTTCTTGTCAACCAGCTTGCCGGTGGCGTGGATGCGCGCCAGGGTGATCGCGGGCCACGGGAAATCCGGCGCCTTGGATCGGGCTTGTTCCAACAACTGAATGGCGCGTGGCGTGTCTTTGCCGTTGAGAACCAGCGCTGCCAGGTACAGCGTCAGGGGATCGTCCTGCCCGGCTTGCTTCACGTAGCGCTCCATCAGCGCCGGATAATTCTCCGGGTCGGCATAGCGAGTGGTCTGAATCAATTGGCGGTAGGGCTCCAACTCACGCGGGTACTGAGCAATCAGATCTTCGAATACCTGGCGCTTGAGCGCGATCTGCTCGCTAAATTTCATCTGCTGGAGGGTGTTGGGGTTCAGCCTCGTTTCGATTGCGTGCCGGACTTCCGGACGGGTTTCACAACCGGGGAGCGCGGGCGGCGTTTGGGCCAAAAGGGCTTGGATACCGGCAGCCAAAAGGACAGCGGCGAGGGTGCGCATGGGGATCTCCTTGTCTTGCAGTGTAGCCCGGACGGGACCGGGCCCGCCAGCTTCAGGTGCTTAACTGCGGGTTTTCAGAGCCGCGACCGTAAGGGAGCGGTTTCTTCAATCAGCTTCAAGGCGTCCGCGGAGTCGTGTAAAGGCCGAAAGGCGCGCTGTCGATCCCATTCACGTCCAGATAATAGGACTGGCTGGCGGTGGCCTGGAAATTCACCTGAACCACGCCCGTCACCATGCCGGGCGCCGCGCCGCTGTAGGTCACGTTTGCCTGAGTTCCGTCAGACTGCAAGATCTCGCAGAGGGTCAGCGCAGCCGCACAGAACTCGTTCGCGACAGGCGCCAGTTGCCCGTCTCTTCCGTGAAAGTAACCGGTTCCGGTGGCCCAAATTGCGACGAACGAACCCACCGGCGCCGGATTCGCCTGTGAATTGACGGTACCGTCCTGGTTGATCGCGGCGGCGCCGCCATCCGCATTGAGAAACACGCCGGGCGCCGCCAGATCGACCATCACCCGGAAATCCGGCAACAGCGTACCCTGCGTAATGATTTGCAGTTCCACAGCCGATGCCGGAGTCAACTCCACGGGCGCAATTGCATTGATTTGAGTTGCCGAGACGTATAGCAGGGGCGCGGGAGTGCCGTCGATCGTGACTTGTAGTGCGCCAAGCGTCGTCGGGAGAAGACCTGCTGCATCGAAGAGCGCCCAAAGGGGCGTGGCCGGCCCCATGTTTAGTCCGTAAATGGCGATCAATTCACCGGGCGCGAGACGCCCCGACAGCACTCCGCCCGCGGCGTTCGTCACACCGAACATCCAGGGATCGGAAGTCGTTCCGGGCACCGCGGCGGCCGGGAAGGCCGAGACGAGACCGTTAGCGCCGGCGACGTGGATCACGCCGCTCGCATCCACCGCCAGCGCCTGCGCGACGGTATTGCCGGGCCACAGCGCCGCATAAGTAAGCGCCGTACCCGTGGGGTTCAATTCCGCCAGGAATTCGCTGCCGCCTGGAGTCACGGAGACGACCGTAGGAAAGTTGGCGGATCGCGTAATTCCCGAAACCCACACGTCGCCGGCGGAATCGGTGGCAAGGGTCTGCGCGGCGTCCGAACCTGTTCCACCCAGGAGCGTCGCCCACACCATCGCGCTGCCCCCGGGGTTCAGCTTGGCCACGAACGCGTCGGGGGGGTCCACGTACGGCAACGATCCCGCGCCGGCCAGCGAGGTTTGAAACGCCTCCGCCGTCACCGGAAACGCGGGGTCCGACGTGGCGCCGGAGAGATAAACATTTCCCGCCGCATCCGCGGCAATCGCCGCAATGAAGTCCGTGGCCACCGTGCCGGTTGCGGGATTCAGATTCCCGGGACCCAGATACGTCACGTAGCCCAGGCCCGTCCCCGCGAAATTCACTTTGGCGACAAATGCGCCGATTCCAGTTGCCCGCAGCACGCCGCTCGTGGTGGGCAGGCCCATGCCAGCGCTGCCCGCGATATAGGCGTTGCCCGCCGGATCTACCGCAATCGCCGTTCCAGTAGTGGGAGAGGATTGCAAGAAGCAGGAACTACCCTCCACGGTGGTTTCGCACCCGGGCACCGGGCCCGTGAGCGCTCCGGCATATAGAATCTGGCTGCCCACGGGGTTGATCTTGGCGAAGAATGCGCCCGAAAAGTCGAAGATTCCGTTGTCGGATACGCTGGCCGCAGGCATGCCCGGCGTGTACGGATAGTCCTGGGCCGCCGTCGTCCCGATCACATAGGCATTGCCCATCGCATCGGCGGCTACCCCGGTGAGCGAGCTATAGCCCTCCGCGCCTCCCAGATAAGTCGCGTAGACCGGTGTTCCGTCCGCGGTCAGCTTCATCAGAAATCCCGTGCCCGAGTAGGCGCCCGCGCTGCCGCCGAACGGGACGCTTTGCAGCGGATTATGCAGCGGAAAGTCCGTCGATGTCGTGTTCCCCGCGATGTAGATGTTGCCGGAAGGATCGATGGCGATCCCGTTGGCATGGTCCGTCCCCTTGCCGCTGAACGTGGCCAGCAGGGTTAGATTGCCGGACGGGTCCAGCTTGCCGACGAAGATATCCGTCGTGGCTGCCATGATCACGCGGCTGCCCGTGATATAGGTGTTACCGCCCGCGTCCGTAGCGATTGCCGAGACTTGGTATGGGTTAGCATCCCCGATGTAGGTGGAGTAGCTTGCGGCGTGGACGAGGGCGGCACACGCCAGCAGAGCAGGTACGGCAATTTTTAGCATGGGATTTCCGCGGACGCGGTGACTTTAGATTACCGCCGCCCGATTCTGATGTCAAACCCCGTTTCGGTTCCTTACGCGTCAACAGCGCTGCAGCGTAAGGCCGTTATACTGTATAGGAATGCGCCTGATCTGCCTCTGCTGCGCCCTGCTGGCCGCTCGCCCAGGCGTCGCCGCGCCCGGCCCGGAGGAATATCGCGCGCGGCGCGCCGAACTGTCCCAAAAGCTTCACGATGGCGTCCTGGTGCTGTTTGGAGCCACCGACAAAGGGGAAGAAAATCTTCGCAGCGGTTTCTTTCAGGAATCCAATTTCTATTACCTCACGGGTTGGCGCGAACCCGGCGCGATCCTCTTAGTCGCACCGCCTCAGGAAGACAAACCCTACGCCATCCTGTTCCTGCCCCGCCGCCATCCCGACCAGGAAAAATGGACCGGCCGCAAACTCGGACCCGACGATCCCGCCATCGGCCAACTTACCGGCTTCGACACCGTGCTGAACACCGAAAGTTTCGAGAGCGAGCTACACAAGCAACTCGAACACTATTCCGGCATTTATACCATCGGCGAACAGAGCACCGCCGCGCTTAAGGAACTGGCTCCCTTGCGCGATATCTCGGGCGCGGGTCCCATGATTGCGCGCCTGCGCATGCATAAGTCGCCCGAAGAACTGGCGCTCATCCAGAAATCCATCGATATCACATTGGATGCGCATCGCGCCGCATGGAGACGCGCCGCTCCCGGCGAGTACGAATATCAGGTAGCCGCCACCATGACCGCCGTCTATTTCAACGCGGGATGCGAGCGGAATGCGTACGCGCCCATCGTGGGCTCCGGGCCCAACAGCACCGTTTTGCACTATTCCCGCAATTCCCGGCGCATGGATCGCGGCGAGCTGCTGCTGATGGATGTTGGCGCGGAGTGCGCCGGATACGCTGCCGATATCACGCGCACCATCCCGGTGGGTGCGCGGTACAGCAAACGCCAGCGCGAGATCTACGAGGTGGTGCTGGGCGCGCAAAACGCCGTGATCGCCGCCATCAAGCCCGGCCTTCCCTTCGGCGACCTCAACAAGGTCGCGCGCGATTACATCAATACACACGGCAAGGATCTGCACGGCGAGCCGTTGGGTAAGTATTTCACGCACGGTGTCAGTCATCACGTGGGGCTCGACGTGCACGACGCCACCGATTTCAGCCAGCCCCTGGCCGAAGGCAATGTCATCACCGTGGAGCCGGGCATCTACATTCCCGAGGAGAACATCGGTATCCGCATCGAGGATATGGTCCTGGTAACTAAGGATGGCGCCAGGTTGATGAGCGGCGCGTTGCCGCGCGATCCCACCGAAATCGAGAAAGCTATCGGCAGGTGAGGCATGCAGCGCGTTAGCCGGCAAACCACGATCTACTGGGCGCTGCTGGCGGCATCCTTCGTCGTGGCCATGACCGCGAGCTGGACCAGCTTCGGTGAACAAATCGACAACGATGCTTACGACTGGATGTTCCGGTTGTATCAACCGCCCGTCTGGCAGCCGCAAAGCGTCGTGCTGGCCGTCGATGAAGCGTCGCTGAATGCCTACGGCGGCGTGCCGGGCCTGCGCAAGCCCCTGGCCGAAGCACTCCGGCTGATCTCGACGGCATCACCCAAAGCCGTCGCGGTGGACGTGATTCTGACCGACGCGACCGACCCGCAGACGGATGCGCGCCTGGCGGGCGCCATGGCCCTGATCCCCCGCCTGGTGCTGGCATGTCAACTCCTGCCGGATAGCTCGGCTTGGGAAGATCCGCTGCCGTTGTTCGCAACCCATGCCGCGGCACTGGGACATGTCCACGTGGAGCAATCCGATCAACTGGATGCTGTGGGCCGGTCTCTGCCGCTGGAGGAATTTACGGGCAGGGTGCGGCGCTGGGCTCTGTCGTTGGAGGCTTACCGCGTAAGCCGTAACGCGACCATTCTGGAATCGCCGGAGGATCTGGAGGTGGGCCGGCGCGCGATCCCCGCCACGCGCGCCGGCGGGCGGCAAATGCGCATCCGCTACGCGCCGCGGGCGATGAGTATTCCGCGAGTTTCGCTGAAGGCGCTGCTCGAAAATCCGCGCTTGGCGGATCAATTTTCGGGTAAGGTGGTTTTCGCTGGAGTCACCGCCCAGACCGCGGTGCGCGACTGGCTGATCACGCCCTATTCCGGAGGCACCCCCATGGTCGGCGTCGAGATCCATGCCAATGCCTTCGAAACCATCGCGCAAGGCTTGTTTTTGACCGACGCGCCGCCATCCGCGGTCTTCGGTTTCAGTTTACTGCTGGTCGCCGCGCTCGGCCTGACTTACAGCCGCTTCACCGGCCGCACGGCGAACGGCCTGGCTGCCGCGATTCTGGCGGTCGCGCACGTGACGCCCTACTGGTGCTTCACTCACCGCATCGTCTTTTCGTTCTGCGCGCCGGTATCTTCCGCTTGGTTGTCACTGATCACCGCTGGCGGCTATCAATTGCTGGTGGTGCGCCGCAGCCTGCGCCGGTCCGAAGCCGAACGCGACCGCTACCGCCAGACCATCCACTTTGTCACGCACGAAATGCGCACGCCGCTCACCGCCATTCAGGGATCCAGCGAGTTAATGGGACGCTATGCCCTGCCGGACGAGAAGCGCAAGCAGATCACCGAGTTGATCAACACCGAATCGAAGCGCCTGGGCCGCATGATCGAAATGTTCCTCAGCGTGGAGCGCCTTTCCGCCGGCCAGGTGGAGCTGAAGAAAGAGCCGTTCGCTGCGGGCGAGCTGATGGCCGGCTGCGTGGCGCGCGCGCTGCCACTGGCTGAGCGTAAGCAGATCAAGATCCTGACGGAGGCCTCGGCGGGTGAAATCGTGCTCACCGGCGACCGCGAACTGATGGAGTACGCCTTCTACAATCTGCTGACCAACGCCATCAAATACTCGCCGCCGCGCACGCAAGTTACGCTCGCCGCGGTGCGCAAGCATGGGCAGGCCTATATCTCGGTAGAGGATCAGGGCATCGGCATGGACAAGAAAGAGGTAAGAAAAATCTTTCAGAAGTTTTACCGCACCAAACGCGCGGAGCAATCCGGAGAAGTGGGGACGGGCATCGGCCTTTCCATCGTGGAACAGATTGTGATCCAGCATTCCGGTACCATTGAAGTGATGAGCCGTCCCGGGGAGGGGTCCCGGTTCACCATGGTTCTGCCCGCGCCGGTTGCGGCTGCGCTGGCCAAAGAAAGCTGAAAATAAAGCTAATGCAGCGATTACTGGTTGTCGAAGACGATCCGGCGGTGCGCATGACCGTCGTGACGTTCCTGGAACTGGAGGGCTACTCCGTAGACGCTGTCGCTTCTACCGGCGAAGCCCTGGAACGGTTGTCGGAAAACAGCTACCCCATCGTAATCTCGGATATTTACATCGACGATCGCACTGGCCTGGACGTGCTGGACGCGGCTCGCAACAAGGACCCCCAGTGCTCCGTGATTCTGATGACGGCGCGCGGGACCATGGAAACGGTGATGGCCGCCACCCGCGGCGGCGCCTTCGACTATGTGGCCAAGCCATTTGAAATCGACCGCATGCTGGAAACCATCAAGCGCGCCGAAGCCGCCCGTCAGGACAAAGAGAAGGAAGCCGGTCCCGACGATCTACCGGAAAGCGAAATGATCGGCAGTTCCGCCGCCATGGTCGAGATTTATAAGACCGCTTCCCTGGTGGCGCCAACCGATGCCACCGTGCTGATCGAGGGTGAAACCGGTACCGGCAAGGAACTGGTTGCGCGCATGATCCACCGCTTCAGCGCGCGGGCCAGCCAGCCATTTGTTCCAGTGGATTGCGCGTCTATCGCCCCCTCGCTGCTCGAAAGCGAGTTGTTCGGCGCCATGAAGGGCGCCTACACGGGCGCCGACCGCGACCGCGCGGGCATGATCGAATCCGCCAATCGCGGCACCGTGCTGCTGGACGAGATCGGCGATATCGAGTTGAATTTCCAGTTCAAGTTGTTGCGTTTCCTGCAGGAGCGCGAAATCCGGCCGGTAGGCGCGGCGCGCGGCAAACAGGTGGACGTGCGCGTGCTCGCCGCCACCAACCGCGACATGCAGAAACTGGTTGACGACGGCAAGTTTCGCGAGGACCTCTGGTTCCGGCTCAACGTCGTCCGTATCGTGATTCCACCATTGCGCGACCGCCGCGGCGATGTGCCGCTCCTGGCCCGGTTTTTCCTGAATAAATATAACGCGCGCTACAACCATTCCGCGCGCCTGATGGAATCCGGGCTGAAGGCTTTACAGGAATACGTCTGGCCCGGTAATGTGCGCCAGTTGCAACACCTCATCGAGCGTCTTACGATTCTGGCCCCCAGCGGACGGGTTGACGGCGGCGCCGTACAGCACGCGCTTACCGCCATGGAATCGCGCGACGACCCCGGGGAAACCCTGGCCGAGGCTGAAGAGGAGCAGATCCGCCGCGTGTTAGCCGCCACCGGCGGAAATAAGAGCCGCGCGGCGCAGATCCTGGGAATCGAACGTAAGACGCTGTACCGCAAGCTTGATCGCATGAAACCATAGGAATTACCCTAAAGTCCTAGGACTTTTTCTGTGGTTCTAGCAGTACTCCCTAGAACTATTTCTTACCTATTCTGATGGTATTTACAAATATTTGTAAGTACTAGCACTTGATCGTCAACTCTTTTCTCTATATACTTGCTGCACAGGAAGGGTTACATTCTTGATACAGCGGCTTGGTTTCGCGGGCCTGATAGCGGGGACGTTGGTTGCGCAAACCTTGTCGTTTACATCACAGACGATACCTGCGGGTAACTGGCCTATTTCCGTTCGTTTAATCGATTTTAACGGAGATAATAAGCCGGATATTGCGGTGATCAACGGCGGCGGCGCGGGCACGGTGAGCGTCCTGCTGAACCAGGGTGGTGGGAGTTTTGCCCAGCCCCTGGTTACTTTAACCGGCGGCATGGGCGGCGTATCCCTGACTGCGGGGGATTACAATCACGACGGCAAGCCGGATCTGGCAGTCGTCAATAACCTCTCAAATAACGTCTCGATCCTGCTTGGCAACGGCGATGGCACCTTCCGCTTGACCAGCTACGCCGGCGTTCACGGAGGGCCGGTCGCCATAACTGAGGCGGACTTCAATCGCGATGGCAACCCCGATCTGGCGGTGGTAAATAGCCTGACCGGCGACGTCACCATCCTGCTGGGCAAACCGGACGGGACCTTCCGGCCTGGAGCCAGTCTCTACGTTGGCAGTTCGCCAACCGGGATTAGGGAAGGGGATTTCAACGGGGATGGTATTCCCGACTTAGCCGTCTCGAATGGAGCGCTTGGCCAACAAGTAATCTATATTTTTCTGGGAAACGGCGACGGCACATTCCGCAGCGGCGCCACTCTGCAAGTGGGGAATGAGCCTTTTTCCATGGTGGCGCGCGATTTCAACCACGACGGCAAGATCGACCTGGCGGTCGCCAATCTCGCCTCGAATGACCTTTCCATTCTGCTGGGCAAGGGCGACGGCACCTTTCACCCCGCGGTAAATTATGCCGCCGGAACCGGACCGGTATCGGTTCGCGCCGGCGTCTTTAATCATGGGGGCAATGTCGATCTGGCGGCCTGCGCCGATGTCTCGGCCTCGGTCCTGGTATTTCTCGGCAAAGGCGCCGGCACTTTCCGGCCGCCGCTCTCCTTCCCCACCGGCGCCAATTGCAATTCGATTGCAGTGGGCGACATCGACGGGGATGGCCGGACCGATATTGTTGCGGCCACGACCAACGGTGTCGTGGTGATGCTCAACAGCAGTTCCAACTAAACGCCGTTTTCACAGCGGTCTGCGCTCCGTATTCCCGGCCCGGTCCTACCGGGTCAGTCCGATGTCATATCTGCGTAACAGCCGCGCAAGTACTTGTGGATCGTCCGTGAGCCGGCGATCTTCCATGACGGCCAGAGCATCTCTAGCGCGGTCATAGATCGCGACGCACAGAGCGGAATCGTCGTGCCGGGAACGGTATTGAATCCCGTCCGGCGCGTCCGCATGGTCCCACAGCGCCCGCGACCAGGCTTGCGAGACCGCGTAAGCGGCGCTGCTCGCCAGTTCGGCTGTGGCGCCGAGCCGCGCGAGCCCAGGGCCGTGAAGTGCCACCAGCCGCAGCTCGCGCACAGCTTCGATAGTTGTCGCCGACCGGAGGGCTAGGTCTTCGAGCGCCAGGATCCGTACGGGTGGATTCCGGAGAAACGTCTCGGCGAAGCAAACCTCGATGGTGGTTCCGAGATAGCAGACCCGAAATCCGCCGGTGGGATCGTCGAAACGATGGACCGGTGGTTGGCCCGGCGCGGGTCCGAACCATAGCGCGCCACTTGAGCGATGCGGATGGCGTGGGGAATGAATGCGCAGCAACCGCGCTCCAGCGCGCAAGCGGGACAATGGCAGCCTGCGGGGTAAATGGAGCCCGGAGATCATCCGGTCCGCCTAAGCGGCCTGCTCGCCGAAGGAGGCCGCCACGGCGAGCGCCGTTTCGATATCCCCAGCCTGAAGGACTTGCAAAACCGTCTTACTACCCAAACCTGGCGCCGGGGCCAACAGCACGGAAAGTTGGGTCCACGGACTGCGCACCTGGAAGGCCCGGAGCGTTTCCTCCAAGCCCGGCATCACGCCGTCGTGTCCGAACTGGCAAGCCGGATAAAGATATTCGCCCGATCCGCTGGGAACGGCCAGCAACCCGCGGCGGCGACGGCGCTTATCAACGGCTTGGCGGGTTATGCCTAATGCGTCCGCCGCCTGGCTTGACGATAGGGCCCCTCCCGCGGCGCGTAACAATTCCTGTTTGACGGCCGCTCCCCGTGCCATAGCCTGCACCAAGGGGTCAACGGTGGAGACATCCACGCCGAGTGGCGCCAGATCGGATAGCAGAAGTGCGACGCCGCCGATATCAGTGGGAGCCGATAACGCCGCCTCCAGCGCTTCATGCGATGCGCATCCGCTCAAGCGCTCCAACATTCGGACGGAGCGCTTCATGAACGTCCGCGCGAGGGCGGGTTGTCTCTCTCGAATCGCCGATTGCCTGGATCCCATTTTCCAGCTTTAGTTTACCATGTCCAATGATCCGGTCGACGGACACCGGAAACCGGAAACCGTATCATTACTTTTCCGTCAGCTCGGCATACCGGGAGCAGTCCGTGGCGTGATCGTTGACCATCCCGCTTCAGTTGTCATTGAGACCATGGGGCCAGCGAGTGTTGAGCCGGCCTTTCCAAGTTGCTTCTAGGCGGATCACCGTATCGGACTCCTCATCGGGCGCGATCAACTGTAGGATGGTGAACCGGAACTTGTGATGATCCCGCGCTCGAAGCAGGCAATTTCCCCCGTGGCCAGTGTTGGCGTAGGCCGACCACCTGCCGTGCAAGTTGTCGGCGCCATAGGCGGAACCTACGTAGCCTCTCCCATCTGATGTATCGCAGATGTAGTAAATTGCACGCCATTCGCGCAGCTTAGATTTCCAACGCGGTGATTCTAACATCGGCTGGAGCTCGTCCCAGTCGAGTGCTATCTCACGCCAGTTGGGGACGACTGGTTCGAGCGCGCTGTCTTCGAGAATCGAAAGCACGGGCATTGTGTTGCGATGCGCCAGACGCCACCAAGAAATCTCTGGAGGCGGCCATCCCACAACCAGTTTGCCTTTCCACGACGCATAGAAGTCCGTTGACCAAAGGTCAAACCATAAGATGGTTGCTCCCCTGTCTTCATCGCCCCATCCCCTCATTCCGTACCGGTCCTTCATCTCAACATATGCTGGCACCTGCCAGAATTGCTCGCGGGTAATGGGCCGCGACCCACGAATTGAATACAGGCCAATAAAAAGGGCCTTTCCGGGGTTGTGACCGATGAATGACGCAACGTAAGCACGGTCCCCATGGGCGTTGAGAAGACGTGTCATCGCCCCCTCAAGCTTGCTTCCCTGGGTCTGTTGATAAGCATTAAACAGGTCGGGCTTCCTATCTGCAAGCCAAGGAAGATCTTTATTTAGCTTAGGTTCCTGGGGCCGGTGCCGTAACACTAACACTTGTCCTGGATCGATGTTCTTAATCCGCAAAAGGGAGTTTAGGTCTAGGGTGCCCTCAGTCCGCACTTCGCTGCTAGAACTGCCCAGCAAGCTCGACAGTTCGCCATCATCTCGAGCAGGGCTCAAGTCGGGCGGCGTTGTGATTAGAGTGGCCGTTGCTTCCATATATCCTGCTTTTGATCGGGGTGCTCGATGGCAGATTACACCAATAGCTTGTGCCGCTGCAAGAAAACAACCGAGCGGTTGCCTTCGAGAATACTAACCTTCGGCCAGCCCGCCGGCTTAGTCTCTTCCAAGAACTCAGGCTTCTGGTGTAAATCGGCCATCAACCGCCCGGGCAATCCGGTCCATTCGGACGCCTCCTCACGACCCCGTCAGCTCGGCATACCGGAAGCAGTCCGTGGCGTGATCGTTGACCATCCCCACCGCCTGCATGAATGCATAGCAAATGGTCGATCCCACAAACCGGAAGCCGCGCCGCTTCAGGTCCTTGCTCATGACATCGGATTCGGCCGTCTTCGCCGGCAATTCCTGATGCGTGCGCCAGGCGTTCACCCGCGGACGGCCGCCGCTAAACTGCCAGATGTACCGGTCGAAGCTGCCCAACTCTTCCGCCACCTTCAGAAAGGCCTGCGCATTGCCGATCGCGGCGGCGATCTTCAGGCGGTTGCGCACGATGCCCGCGTCGCCCAGCAGTGCGTTCACTTTGCGCTTGCCGTAACGCGCCACCACATTTGGGTCGAAGTTGTCGAACACTTCGCGATACCGCGCGCGCTTGCGCAGGATAGTGTCCCAACTAAGGCCGGCCTGCGCGCCTTCCAGCACCAGAAACTCGAACAGCAGCCGGTCGTCGTGCACCGGTACGCCCCACTCGGTGTCGTGGTACGGGATGGAAAGTTCGTTCCTGGCCCATGCGCAGCGATTGGTCATGGCATTAAGAAATCTTCGGTGGGGCGAAGAAGTGCAGCGGATCGATGGAAACGATCTTCCACTTCTTCCCCTTACGTTCCAGGCGGAATTTCACCACCTCGCGGCGGCGCTCCAACGGGTGCGGCTCGGAGTTGCCCACAATCTCCAGGAACCAATCGAGTTCTTCGCTGCGGTGCGCGTCGTCGCCGCTGTCAGACATGATTTCGATCGAGTTCGTCAGGCTGGCAATATCCACCAGGGCCACCAGGTCGCGGCGAAAATCCTGGTAATGCGGCATCTCGGGATCGACCGCGTCGAGGAATGCTCCAGGGTCGTCGGCGCTGAGCGCGGACGCGATCTTGGTGAACAGGTCGAAGATCTGCCCCGGTGCGTCGGCTGCCAACGCGGCACCGGCAGCCGCACCGCCCATCGTGAGAAAAAATGTGCGCCGTCTCATATCACGTCCTGTAACTCGCGTTGATGCGGATGTAGCGTTCCGTGAAATCACAGGTCCAGAAGCGCGCGCAGCCTTTGCCCTTTCCGCGCAGGGCCAGGCGGATCTCGCAATCGGGCGCGTCCAGCTTGCTCTTCAGCTCCGTTTCGGAAAATGGCGCGGCCAGTCCGGCCCGGCAGACCGGCACACCCTGCATATCGATATCGGCCTTGCGCGGATCGAACGCCACGCCCGCATTACCAGCCGCCGAAAGGATGCGGCCCCAGTTCGGATCGGAGCCCGCTACGGCCGTTTTCACCAGCGGCGAATTGGCGATGGAGCGGGCCAGCCGCACAGCGGCATCATCGCTGGGCGCACCCGAGATCAGGATGGTGATCAGCTTACGGGCGCCTTCGCCGTCGCGCGCGATGCTGCGCGCCAGTTCCTCCGCGACGCCCGCGATCCGCTCTTCGACGGCAGCCATTTCCTTGGGATCGGGCCGCACGCCGGAAGCCCCGTTCGCCAGCAACAACAGCGTATCGTTTGTGGAGGTGTCGCCATCCACCGAGATCCGGTTGTAGCTGCGCTCCGCGGCGTGGCGCAACATGCGGCGTAGCATGACTACCGGAATCTGGGCATCCGTGAGGATAAAACCAAGCGTGGTGGCCATGTGCGGCTGGATCATGCCGGAGCCTTTGGTCATGCCTGCTATACGCACCGTAGCGCGCCGCAGTTTCACTTCGGCAAATGCCTCTTTGGGCACCAGGTCGGTGGTCATGATGGCGCCGGCCACCCTGCCGAAGGTGTCTTCCCGCAGATCCGCGACCAGGCGGGGCAGGGCATTGAGGATGAGCTTGGCATTCAATTCCACTCCGATCACGCCGGTGGAAGCGGGCATCACGTGGTTCACCGGCAGCCGCAGGAGCCGCGCCGCGGATCGGCAGCAGGCCAGCGCGACGGTGTCGCCCGTGCGGGTGGCGCAGTTGGCGTTGCCGGCATTTACCAGAATCGCGCCCACCGCGCCGCGCGATGCCGCCAGGTGACGGCGGCAGAGTTTCACCGGCGCCGCCTGCACGCGGTTCTGGGTGAAGACGCCCGCGGCTGCGGCAGGCAGGCCGGAGACGATCAACGCGAGATCGTCCTTCTCGGCCTGGCGTATGCCGGCGTACGTGGCGGCGTAGCGATAGCCTAGCGGCAGATCCACTTTACGATTCTCCCAGAATGTCGCCGCCGGCGATGCGCTGCCCGTTGGCGAAAGCGTCGGCGGCGATGCGCTTTCGGCCTTCGAGTTGCACCTCGATCAGCTCCAGCGCGCCTCTCGCTTCGGGCGGCCCGCATATCGCACGCAGTGGCCGCGCTAGCAATTGGCCGGGGTCGCCCACAACATCGCTCGCAACGTCGCTCGCAACGTCGCTGGCCAGCGGCCGCGATTTCCAGATGTGCAGTTGCTGCCCGCGAAACCGCGTGTAGGCGCCCGGCCAGGGCTCAAATCCGCGCACCCGATTGTGAATGCTTTCGGCCGTCCGCCCCCAGTCGATGAGCCCGTCTTCTTTCTTCAACAGCGGCGCGTATGTGGCCTGCGCGGAATCCTGCTTTTCAGGCACGATGGACGCGATTCGGTCCAACGTCTCTATCAGCAGCCCGGCCCCCATCACCGCCAGCCGCGCGCCCAGTTCCACGGCATTCTCGTCCGGCCCGATGTCCGTCTCCGCTTTCAGCAGCATATCGCCGGTATCGAGTCCGGCATCGATGCGCATGGTGGTGACGCCCGTGCGCCTCTCGCCGTTGGCGATGGCCCATTGCACCGGACCCGCGCCGCGGTATTTGGGCAGCAGCGAGCCGTGCACGTTGATGATGCCGTGTTGCGGAATATCGATGATGGATTGCGGGATGATCTGTCCGTAGCCGACCACCACCATGGCGTCAGGCGTTAGGGCCGCCAAGGTCGCGACAGCCTCCGGGCGCCTGATCCGCTCGGGTTGGTACACGGGCAGGCCCAACCGCAGCGCGGTTTCTTTCACGGGCGAGACTGCCATTTGCTGGCCGCGTCCCCGGGGACGGTCGGGCTGGGTGACCACGGAGACCACCGCATGCCCGGCGGACACCAGCGCTTCGAGGGTGGGGACGGCGAATTGAGGCGTACCTAGAAATATGACGCGCATGCGTTGAGGGGCGTCTGGGAGACAGATGTGGGCGGCCAATCCTGGCCGCAGCCGGCTTTCCAGCCGGCTTAGCCGCCTGAAAGGCGGCTGCGGGCACGATTGCCCGCCCCACAAGGCGATGATGCCCACTTACTCCCATTCCCCGGCTTTCACCAGTTTCTTCACTTTGCGGCGGATCAAGTCCCGCTTCAGCGCGCTGACGTGGCTGATGTAGAGCTTGCCGTACAGATGGTCCGTCTCGTGCAAAAAGGCGCGCGCCAGCAGGTCTTCGCCGGTCTTCTCGAAGAACGCGCCGGCGGCATCCTGCGCGCGCACGGTCACGCGCTTCCCGCGCTTCACCTGCTCGCGGAATCCGGGGATGCTCAGGCAACCCTCTTCGCCTTCCTGCTTGCCTTCCACATGCAGGATCTTCGGATTGATCAGCACCAGCTTGTCCGCCGGATTCTCCGCATTGGAAATGTCGATGACGGCGATCTTGCGGGAGAAGCCGATCTGCGGCGCGGCCAGCCCAACACCCTTGGCGGCATACATGGACTCGAACATGTCTTCGAGGAACTTATCGAGTTCCGGCGTGCCGAATTCGGTCACCTCGTCCGCTTCGCGCTCCAACACCGGGTCGCCATATTTCACGATTGGATAAACCATATTTCAGAAATCCCGCACCTGCTTCAGATATCCTTTGAAATTGCGCTGCGTTTCGCTGAGCGAATCACCGCCGAACTTTTCCAGAAACGCCTGCGCCAGCACCAGCGCCACCATCGCCTCTCCAATCACGCCCGCCGCGGGTACTACGCAGACATCCGAGCGCTCGTAGGCCGCCAGGGCAGGCTCGCGGGTAGTCAGATCCACGGATTCGAGCGGACGGCGCAGCGTGGAGATAGGCTTCAGGAATCCGCGCACCAGCACGTCCTGGCCGTTGGTGATGCCGCCTTCCAATCCGCCTGCGCGATTGGCGCCGCGCGTAAAGTGGCGGGCCTCGCGATCGTAGTGGATAGTGTCCTGCACCGCCGAGCCGAAGCTGGCGGCGTTCTCCTCCGCGAATCCCACTTCCACGCCCTTCACCGCTTGAATGGACACGATGGCCTGCGCCAGGCGGCCATCCAGGCGCGCGTCCCAGGTGATGTGCGATCCGAGGCCGGCCGGCAAGCCGCGCGCGACCACTTCGAACACCCCGCCCACCGTATCGCCCGTGCGATACGCCTGGTCCACGACTTCTTTCATGCGGGTTTCAGTGGCGGCATCCACGCATCCCAGCAGGACTTCCGTCTTCTGCCGTAACGCCGCTACTTCTTCCCATCCCGCCGTTCTTCCCAGCCGCACGCTGCCGACCGCGATCACGTGGCTGGCGATATCGATGCCGAACTGGATCAGCAAAGACTTCGCCAGCGCGCCCAGCGCCACGCGGGCGGTCGTCTCGCGCGCGCTGGCCCGCTCCAGAATGTAGCGCGCGTCGCTGAAATTATATTTGATGGCACCCGCCAGGTCGGCATGTCCCGGACGCGGGCGGGTGACAGGCTTCTTCTTGTCTTCCGCGCCGTCCATATCTTCCACGGGCAGTGCTTCGGTCCAGTTTTGCCAGTCCCGATTGCGAATGATGATGGCGATCGGCGATCCGATGGTATGCGAATGCCTTACGCCGGACACAATCTCGGCGCGATCCTGTTCGATCTTCATGCGCCCGCCGCGGCCATAGCCTTGCTGGCGGCGCCAAAGTTCGTGATTTATGGTGTCGAGAGAGACCGGCACTCCGGCGGGAAGTCCTGTGAGGGTGGCTACCAGGCACTCGCCGTGCGACTCCCCGGCGGTTTCAAATCGCAGCATTTGCCGAGAAGTTTTATGGTAACAGAGGCGCGCTCCGCCCCGCACCGCTACATCTCGCGCCGGCCCTCGATAGATAGCCTGCCGTGGCTTCGGCGCCTGGAGCGCGGACGGAGGCTGAGAAGGCACGGCGGTCTTGCCCACGCGCATTGCGGAAATGGGGAAGACGATGAAGGGCGGCCGTAGGATGTAGCAGTCCGGCGAAGCTGGATGGTAAACTTCAGGCATGGGCCGGGTTGAAGAGATTGAGGCAGCCATCGAGAGTCTGTCCACCGAGGAGTTTCATCGCGTGGCCCAATGGTTGTTTGAACGCGAGCAGTTGCAGTGGGACGCACAGATGGACGACGATGCCGCGGCCGGAAAGCTTGACTTTCTTTTCGACGAGGCCGGCAGGGAAGCCGAAGAAGGGCCCCTTCGCGAGTGGCCGCCGGCGCGATGAGATCCCGCGCCAGTCGGCGATTCTGGAGCTTGTTCCGCAACCTTCCTGGCCCAGTTCGGGCGCTGGCAGTCAAGAACTATCAACTCTGGCTCACGGACCCGGACCACCCTTCCCTTCACTTCCACCGTCTGCGGGGCAGTTCGGATCGTTACTCCGTTCGTGTGGGCGATCACTACAGGGCGATTGGCCGCATGGGAACGGGCGACGTTCTCTGGGTCTGGATCGGCACCCATGCAGAGTACAACCGGCTTGTGCGCGGAGAGTAGCGTGCAGCCATGCTCGCCGGCTCGTGAGCGACGTGCAAAATATGATGAGCGCGGGGCCCTACGCTGGGCGTCGAGAGCACTCGCTAGTTCAACGGGCTGCACCCCGTGTTACACGGGCGTCGTCTCCGTTCAAAGGCCTCGACTCGGGGCAACTTAGGATCAAGAGCCTCCTTCTTCCGAGCCTCGGCGCAAATCCTCAATGTCCATATCGGCCCACTTGGACATCTGCGACGATCAATGATGCGAGCCTCGGGAAAAGGCGGCGAATGCGGCTGCCGCTGTCTTTACATCTCGCGCCGGCCCTCCATGGCTTTCCACATGGTGACTTCGTCCGCGAACTCGATGTCGCTACCCACCGGAATGCCCATGGCGATGCGCGACACCTTCACGCCCAGCGGTTTCAATAGTTTAGATAGATAGACTGCCGTGGCTTCGCCTTCCACGGTGGGATTGGTGGCGGCGATAATCTCCTCGATCCCGCCCGCGCCGATACGCTCCACCAGGCTCTTGATTTTGAGCTGCTCCGGCCCCACGCCCTTTAGCGGCGACAGCGCCCCGTGTAGCACGTGGTACAACCCGTTAAACTGCCGCGTGCTCTCGATGCCCAGGATATTGGGCGCCTCCTCCACCACGCACAGCACTTTCCGGTCGCGGTTCGGATCGCGGCAAAAGACGCACAAATCGCCGTCGCTGATGTTGTTGCAGATGTGGCATAGGCCCAGCTTGTCCTTCACATCGAGAAGCGCTTGCGCCAATTGCTCGGCGTCCTCCCGCGATGCTCGCAGGACGTGGAAGGCCAGCCGCTGCGCGGACTTCTGGCCCACGCCCGGCAGGCGTTTGAATTCGTTGATCAACCGCGCCAGCGGCTCCGCGAAATCCGGCATGGATTAGAATAGCCCGGGCGGCAGACCCATGCCACCCAGCATCCCGCTCATCTTCTGCTGGCTCTCTTGATCCACCTTCTTGGCGGCTTCGTTGCAGGCGGCCAGCACCATGTCTTGCAGCATCTCGACATCTCCCGCCACCTCGGGGTCGATCTTGACGCTCAGCACGTTCTTGTGCCCGTCCATTCCGACGGTGACCATGCCGCCGCCGGCCGAGGCCTCCACGCGGATCAAGGCGATCTCCTGCTGCATGCGCTCCTGCATCTGCTGCGCCTGCTTCATCATGTTTTGCATGTTGCCTGGCATCTTCATGTGGCTACTCCTTTAGGTTGCGAACCGTACGGACCTCTCCGCCGAACAACTCCCGGAAGCTCTGCACTTCCGGATTCCCGAGCGCCCGCCGCGATACATCGTCTTCCTGCGGCGCGGCCGGCGCGGCCGCGACTTTCTCCCGATTCTGCGCGGCGACGTCTCCGATCGTAACTTTGATCTTAAGCGGTTTGCCGACAATCTGCCGCACCGCCTGGTTGATATCCGCTTCCGTCATGGCGATGCGGAACTCCGGCGGCGTCGTGAACCGCAGTTCGCCGTTCGCCTCCACTACCTCGGAATGCTCGATGGCATCCGCCGTAAATTCCATACCCAACTCCATCAGCGTGGAGTGCAGCTTCTGCCGCCAGTCCGAGGGTGCTGGTTGCGGAGTGCTGGGTTTCGGGCTCGGGGCGCTGGGCGGTGGGTTCTGGGTTATGGGTGGCGGGTTGTGGGTTACGGGTTTTGGGTTATGGGCGATAGGCGCTGGCTTCGCCGCCGGGATGGCTGCCGGTTTCGCCGCGCTGCCGGGCCCGATTCCCGCCAAAGCCTCTTCTATCGACACCAGCCGCCCGGCCTGCACCATGCGCAGCAGACCGAGCTCCAGGTGAAAACGCGGTTGCAGGGAGAACTGCAGGTCGCGGAACAGGTCCAGCGAGAGTTGCAGGTAACGCGTCAGGTCTTCTTCTGAAAACTGCGCGGCCATCTCCGCCAGGCGTTGCCGCTCGCCCGCCGACGCCGCAATCAGGCGCGTGTCGCCGCCCGCGATCCTGGCCACCAGCAGATTGCGGAAATAGCGCGCCAGCTCCCGGCTGAAGTGCTGCAGGTTTTGCCCGTTGCGCTCCAGTTCGTTCACCACTTCCAGCATGCGTGCGGCGGCGCCATCCACCAGCGCCTGGCTGACGCTCCCCAACGCATCGAGTGAAAAGGCGCCCAGCAGTGCACGCACTTCCGAAGCCTGCAGCGTGTTGCCGCAGCAGGCGATAGCCTGGTCGAGCGCCGAGAGCGAATCGCGCACGCTGCCCTCGCCGGCCTGTGCCAGCACCGAGAGCGCTTCCGCATCCGCCTGGATGCCTTCCTGCTCGCAAATCCACGCCATGCGCGCCACCAGCGCTTCGAATTCCACCGAGCGAAAGCTGAAATGCTGGCAGCGCGACGCAATGGTCGCCGGGATCTTATGCGCTTCCGTCGTACACAACATGAACACGGCCCAGGCCGGCGGTTCTTCGATCGTCTTCAACAGCGCATTGAAGGCTTCATTGGTGATCTGGTGAGCTTCGTCGATGATGAAGACTTTGTACTTGTCGCGCGCCGGCTGATAGCGCACGTTCTCGCGCAGCTCGCGCATTTCGTTGATGCCGCGATTAGAGGCCGCGTCGATCTCGATGACGTCCACCGAGCCGCCCGCCGCGATTTCCTTGCAACTCGCGCACACGCCGCACGGCTGGTTGGTGGGCCCATTCACGCAATTCAGGCAGCGCGCCAGAATTCGGGCTACGGTCGTCTTGCCGGTTCCCCGCTGGCCGGAAAAAATATAACCGTGCGCGATGCGGTTCTGCGCGATCGCATTTTCGAGCGTGGTCTTGACATGCTCCTGGTTCACCACGTCGGCGAACGATTGGGGCCGGTATTTCCGGGCGATGACTTGATACATGGGCGGGCGAATGCCAGGCCCCGGGTGATCCGCGGCACACGGGTTAAACCACTACCGTTGCTTCCTTCCGGACCTGGCGGGGTTTGCGGCCGCCCGTCGCACGGAGCCCGAGACCTGACAATTGACTATCGTAGCATGCAGCCCCTTGTTATCCTCAGTACGATGCTCGATCTCACACAGCACCCGCACCGCCGCTTTAATATTTTGAACGGATCGTGGGTCCTGGTTTCGCCCCACCGCACGCAGCGGCCCTGGCAAGGCCAGGTGGAGAAGACCCCCGCCGCCGTGCAGCCGGCCTACGATCCCACGTGCTATCTTTGCCCTGGCAATGCGCGCGCGGGCGGCGTCCGCAATCCACCCTATATCAGCACCTTCGTCTTCGACAACGATTTCGCGGCGCTGCTCCCATCCACTCCGGCTGAAACCTTCGAGCGCAGCGGCCTCCTGATCGCCGCCGGCGAGCCGGGCATCTGCCGCGTGGGCTGTTTCTCGCCGCGGCATGATCTGACCGTAGCCCGCATGAGTGTGCCGGATCTCACCCTGGTGGTGGACGTTTGGGCCGCGCAATACGTCGATCTGGGCAGCCGGCCCGAAATCGGCCACGTGCAGATCTTCGAAAATCGCGGCGAGATGATGGGCGCCAGCAATCCGCATCCGCATTGCCAGATCTGGTCGAGCAGCAGCGTTCCCACGGAGGTGGTTGCCGAACAGCGCCGGCAGGAAGCCTGGCTCGCCGCCCACGGATCGTGCCTGCTATGCGACTACCTGGCCCTTGAGCGCGAATCCGGCGAGCGCCTGGTCTGCGAGAACGATTCCTTCGCCGCGCTGGTCCCGTTCTGGGCGATCTGGCCGTTCGAAACCATGATTGTCTCGAAGCGCCACCTGAGCGCCATGGACGAGTTCGGCGCTTCTGAGCGTAGCGGACTGGCCGACATCCTGAAGCGCGTCACTACCCGCTACGACAATGTTTTCGAGGCTCCCTTCCCGTACACGATGGGCTTTCACCAGCGTCCCACTACGGGCGCGGCGCACCCAGAGTGGCATTTCCACGCGCATTATTATCCGCCGCTGCTGCGTTCGGCGACTATCCGTAAGTTCATGGTCGGGTTTGAGGTGTTGGGTATGCCGCAGCGCGACATTACCGCCGAAAGCGCCGCCGGCCGGCTGCGCGCGATGCCGGAAATCCACTACCTTGACCGATTGATGTAATCTGAAGATATGCGGGTGCTGCATTTCATCTTCCTCCTGGCGGTTGCGGCGGAGCTGAGTGTGCCGGCCGTTCTGGGTGTCCCCATGGTCAACACCGAGTTGGACCGGGGTATTGCCATGGCGAACGTGGCCGCTACCCTGGAATCGGTTTTCTATGAACAGGCCGAGCAAGTGTATTCGCGGGTGCGCACGGTGCTGCCTAAAATCAGCGGGCTGAGCCGGGGCGAGCAGGCCGCCCTACAAACAAAGGTGACGGATCTGCGCATGGCGCTGGAACTGGTACCCGGCGCTACCATGCGAAAGTCCGCTCCCGGTATTTCCGCCGCTCCGCCCACAAATCTCTGAGCGCAGAGGCTTCCTAGGGAATTAGCACCAGCCGGGGACCGCTTCCCGCGCGCTGCCAGGCTCCTTCGACATCCGCAAGCGGCACGCGTTCCGTCTCGATGCGAAGTTCGCCGGAGACGGCGCGCGCCATCGCCTGGTCGAACGCGTCCGTTAGAACATTCATAGGCGGGAAACCGCCGGCAAGTATCGCCAGGCCCGCGCTGCGCAATCCCGCTCCCTCCATCTGGACGGTCGCCCCTGCGCTTTCGCCGATCGGGATCAGGCGGGGTCCGGCGGCTCTCATCGAAAACCCGGCGTGTGTCAGGGCAGCCAGCAGCAACTCGGTCGGATGGCCCCACACATAGTCGAGGATCACGTCGTAACCCTTCTCCCCGGCTTCGCGCGCAAAGGCTTCCGTGACTTCCCGATCGGATCCTTGCAGTTGAATCGCTGCATCCGCGCCCAGACCGCCGAGCGAGTCCAATGCCTGCTCGTTTCGGCCGGCGGCGACCACCCTTCCCGCGCCCAAAATCTTCGCGATCTGGATCGCCAGCTTGCCCGCGATCCCGGTCGCGCCCAGCACGAGCACCGTCTCGCCGGCCGCCAGTTTCGCGCGCCACACCAGAGGCAGCCAGCTAGATAAAGCCGGATTCGGCAAAGCGGCCGCGGTGGCATCGTCCAGGCCCTCCGGCACCGGCCGGCAGTGCGCGCGTGCCACCACTGCCAGTTCCGCCATCGCGCCGTACGGCCGGCGCGCTCCGCCGAAAAATACTCGTGTGCCGTCGTCGAGGACCCCTACGCCGTCCACGCCGCACACCACGGGCAATTCGCGCGGGCTGGCATAATGGGCGCCGCCGGCCATCAGCCGGTCGATAGGCTTTAACGATGCGGCGCGCACCTGCACGATGACCTCGCCCGGCCCTGGAACAGGATCCGGGAATGTCTCGTAGCGTGGCGCCTGGCCAAGAGCGCGAAGTACGGCGGCGTGCATCTTTTCAATATATCCGGCTATTGCCACTTCATCGGGCACGGGGGCGGAGGAAAACGCAAGGGGGATTGAGGCGCGTTAGCTACACCAGGAGTCGAAGGCGGCTTTGGCGATACGGGCGATAATCATTTCCCGCGCCTCCAGATCCTTCTTGCTGGCCTTGAAGTAGACTGCCAGGGCCAGTTGGCCCTTACCGTTCGGGAGCGTGATCACGCCTACGTCGTTCGTGGAGCCGTTCAATCCGCCGCGCGTGCCGGTGGTGCCGGTCTTGTGCGCGACCATCACGCCCGCCGGCAGTAACCCTTTAATACGTCCGGCTCCCGTGGTCGTGGCCTCTAGCATTTCGACCATGCGCGCGGTCGATGGCGCCGACAGCAGTTCGCCATGAAAGAGACGACGGAGTAGCTGGACCGTGCCATCCGGCGTGCCCGTGTCGCGCGGATCGGCGATGAAATGCGGCATGGACTTATCCCAATCCCTGTTGCATTGCTTCTCGGTGCGATCGATGCGCATCCCGCTCAGTTGCCAGCCACGCAAACGTGCCGTAATGGCAGCCGCGCCGCCGCCGAGACGGTAGAGAGTTTCGACCGCGGTGTTGTCGCTGTGGGCCACCATCAGGAGCAGCAATTCATCGAGCGGGAAGCGCCGCTGTTTGGGCCAGCGGTGACCTACCTCGCTGGTGCTGAGTGTCACATCCTGCTGGATCACTTCGATCTCCGCGGTGCGTGCCAGCTTGCCTTCGTCCACCATCGCCAGGATGTGCATGGCCGTCGGCAGTTTGCACACGCTGGCCAGCGGAAAGCGTTCTTCACCATGCAGGCTGACCTGCTGTCCTGACCCAAGGTGCAAAGCGGCCGCGCCGAGCGTGCCATCCGTGTCCTGCGCGATCTGCCGCCAGCGTTCGGCGAGCGTGTCCGCTGGGGCCGCGTAAAGGCCCGCACCGAATAGGTAAAGACACTGCCGCCGTGTGATTCTCGACTCCATTGGGATGTACGCTATGAGTATAGCCGATGCCGTTCGCCGTCAATCTCAGCGCCCTGCCCGCGCCGCAGCGCACGTTTTGGCCGGAGTTGGCAGCCACGCCGGAGGAATTCACGCTATATGGCGGTACAGCCCTGGCTTTGCGGCTCGGGCACCGGGCCTCCGTCGATTTCGATTTCTTCACAAACGCCTCTTTCGACCCCGAGCGGCTCGCGGAGCAAGTACCTTATTTGAAGGAATCCGAACGCATTCAACTCACCCCAGATACGTTGACCCGGCTCACCCGCGCGGTAGAGGCCGTCGACCTGGCCAGGCTGCCGGTGCTCACGCCTTACACAACTCGTCCGGAGGCGCGTGGAATTCAGCCATGAAGCCGATTCCCGAGACACCGGAACTGCTGGCCGTGGCGGAACGCGTGGTGTGGTTCAAGCCGCCTCGCGAAGCCTTGGCTGAACCGTTCCATTTTCTCGCCCATGTAATGACCTACGGAACCATGGATGACTTGCGTGCGCTCGACGGCATCATCGGGCCGGACGAGTTTCGCGAAGCGCTGGATCACGCTCCAGCCGGCGTGTTCGACGCGCGATCTTGGGCCTACTGGAACCTGAAATGCCATCGCTTCCCCGCGCCCCCGCTACCTGTACGGCGCGGTGTGCAACCTGTTCAGCCGCCCCAGTGAATTACGCCCGCGCGGTCTGCCCGCTGCGCAGGGCCTGATTCCCCAGATGTCCCGCGCGCGCCGCGGCTACCCCGACCGTCGCCGGCGCGTTCGGCGTATTCCGCGAACGGATGCAATCGAGAAAGTTCTGCACGTGCTCGATGGCCCCGTCATGCTCCGACTTCACTTCCTGCGCGACGTCCTTCAGATCGGGAAGTTCCGTGTAGCGTGGCTGCTCGGGATACACCGCGAAGCCGCCGCGGTGCAGCCGCATCAGGGCCTTGGTGCCGTGAAAAACCAGGCCGCCGCCTTCCAGGTATCCCATCAGGCTGCAATCGAAGTTCACCAGGAAGTTGCCGGGATAGTGGAAGGCCGCGTTCACCGTGTCCGGCCACTGCCATTCCGGGATCACATATTTGCCGCCCATGGCCTGCGCGTCCGTGGGGGTGTCGCTCGACATCGCCCAGTGCGCCACATCCACCCAGTGCAGAAACAGGTCGGTGAGTGAGCCGCCGCCAAAATCCCAGAACCAACGCCAGTTGCGGAAACGCTCGTCATCGAACGGTTGATCGGGCGCGGAGCCCAGAAACATCTTCCAATCCAGCTTCGAGGCGTCGATGGGCCGCCGCAGATCGCGTCCCTGCAGGTGATTCTGATACCAGTATGTGCGAATGAAGGTCACCTGTCCGAGCCCGCCGCCGGCCACGATTTCGCGCGCCTGCTGAAAGTGCGGCCAGCTTCGCTGCTGCATGCCGGTCTGCACCACGCGCTTCGATTCCGCCACCGCCTGAATCAGCGGTTCGCCTTCCGCGATACTGTGCGTGACCGGCTTTTCCACGTACACGTCCTTGCCCGCGTGCATGGCATCAATGGCCATACGCACGTGCCAGTGATCGGGCGCGCCGATGACCACCGCGTCGATGTCCGGCGCCTCCAACAGCTTGCGGTAATCGCCAAACTCGCGTGCTTCGGGCGCCACTTTCTCGCGCGCCTCCTCGAGATGCGGCTTATACACGTCGCAGATGGCTACGATCTGGCTGCCGCCGCCTTTGTTCAAAAGGCTCAGTAGATACTGGCAGCGTCCGCCCGTGCCGATACCGCCGATCCGCACGCGATCGTTCGCGCCCAGGATGCGGCCGTACGATGCGGCGGTGGCCAGCGCCGCCGCCTTGATGAATTCACGCCGGTCTGTCATGTGAGTTGCTCCTATGCTTCGATGCCTTCCAGTTTCCAGGGTGCGCGATACGGGCGCACCAGCATCCGGTTTGCAGCTTCGTTGCCGACGAAACGCTCCGCCTCGCCGTCCCAATGGAGCTTCTGTCCCAGGCGTAGCGCGATGTTGCCCAGGTGGCAGGCCGTGGTGGTGCGATGGCCGATTTCGATGTCCGCCACCGGCCGTTCGCGCGTTTTCACGCACTGCAGGAAATTCCGTACGTGCGGCACGTGCTGCACCGAGGTCGTGCCGCGGCCCGCCACGCCTTCCAGGTCGTAATACAGGCTGACCCCGGTCAGATCGTCGAACGCGGCGCGGAACGAGATGCCGCCCGGTTCCATGTGACCCTTCATCTGCGGTGTGATCTGGTAGCCGGCGCGGTCCACGAATAGCGTGCTGCGCGTGCCGTGGAACTGGATGCCATAACTGCCAAACGGCTTATGCCCGGCGTCGCCGTTGTGGCCATAGGAATTGTGCAGCAGGCAGGTGTAATGCAGCAGGAAGCCGGGGTATTCCCACGTAACTTCCTGCGTATCGGGCGTATCGCGCAGGTCGTGCACGTAGAGCTTTCCGCCCGATGCCGTCACCGCCCGCGGCCTATCCACGCCCATCGCCATGTGGACAATGTCCACCAGGTGTACGCCCCAATCCGTGATACGGCCGCCGCCGTAGGCGGAAAACGAGCGCCAGTTGCCGAGGAAGCGGGCCGGATTGAACGGGACCTTGGGCGCCGGCCCCAGCCAGAAATCGTAATCCAAACCCGCGGGTGGTTCGGAATCCGGCGGCGTGCCCAAGCCCTCCGGCGAACTGGTTTCGTGGATCCATGTTTGCGCGTAGTGGACCTCGCCGATTTCGCCGGACCGCACGATTTGCGCGGCCCGCTGGAAATGCGATCCCGAGCGCTGCTGCAGGCCCACCTGCACGATGCGCCGATGGCGGCGCGCGGCCTCCACCATCAAACGCCCTTCGCGCACCACGTTCGATACCGGTTTTTCACAGTAGACGTCTTTGCCCGCCTGGCATGCGGCCACTGTGATCAGGGGATGCCAGTGATCCGGCGTGGCGATCACCACCGCGTCCACGGCACGGTCTTCCAGCAGCTTGCGGAAATCGGAATAAGTGCGCGCCTTGCCATCGGTAAGCTGGTGGGCTTCCTGCAGGTTCGGTTGGTACACATCGCAGACGGCTACGATCTCGGCTTCCGGCTGCTTCTGGAAATCCGCAAGATCCATACGGCCCATGCCTCCGCAGCCGATCACGCCGATGCCGATGCGGTCGCTGGCGGCGGCGCGGGCTTGTTGCGCGAGCGCGCCCGTAGCCGAGCCGGCCATCGCCGCGCTCTTGAAGAGGTCTCGTCGATTCATGGACTCCCCTCGGTTTGGGAACTCCATTCTATCGCCTTGCCCCTATGGCGTCAGCACGAAGCGCTCGATCGCGATTCGGGCGCTCTTATCGCCGCGCGCTTGGGCCCGGTGGAACACCACTTCGATCTCATCGAATTTGCTTAACCCCGAAACTGGTGGCATACGAAAATTCAGCACCTGCTCGGACGGCGATGGAGATCCGGCAGCCACCGTTCCCAAACTCAGCGTCGGATTGATCGGAATTGTCGAATCGATCAAAACCAGTTCCAGCGCAACTGTCCCCGGATAGGGGTCTGCATTCCGCACCACGAGTTCGATGCCGCTGCAACATCTTACGCTGACCGGCGGGTCCAGTTTCTGATGCGCCTCCATCTGCATCGGCCAGCCGTCCGTGGTATGAAACGACAATTCGGAGGCGTTGCCGCGGCGCACGATGGAGTGGCGCGGCGGTCGCAATTGCGGGAACCGGAACATCCAGTATTGGCCGGAAAACGGCACGCCGACCGGTTTCGTTAGGGGCGCGCCGAACAGGCTCACAGTGGCAGGCACCGGAACAAGCAGCGTGACGTTAGGCTTCACCGGAGGCAGCAGGATCACTCCCGGAAAGTCGCCGCCCACTCCTGCGCCATCATCGGGGGGCGCGTTGGGGTCGTTCACCCGCGCCGCGCCAGCCTGTCCGCCCGCATCGGGGGACGGTGAAGACGCGTCCGGCCCCGCCCCGCCTCTGCCGCGGACCGAGATTCCGCCGAATGTTAAAGCCGCGGCCAGCAAGAAAGTCAAGACGACACTAAGCGACGAGTGCGGCAGGGCCGGTGGTTTTCCAGGCCGGTAAGCGCCGGTCGAAATGGAAAGCGATGTCAGGATCGCGGTGCTCAGGGCAAACAGCGCGGCCGCCGGCAGCCGGTGACGCCAAAGCAGTTCCACCAGGCCTGCCTGGGCCGCGAGCGATGCCATCAACACCGGGGCCGAGTGCCACCAGAGGAACCCCGCGTCCGGTGCGGCCACGCGGAACGGGTACGCCGGGACCGGACGCGCCGGCGCCCTCCACTCGATGGGCAATTCGACCGCGGCCCATTGCGAAATCAGATGCCGGGTGGCGTTGGCTATCAGGAAGAGGCTTACCACAAAAGCCGCGGGTAGCGGCGCGGACAAAAGCACGATGGCCGGCGCGAACCACATCGCCGCCGTTGACGAACGGAACGAGAAACGTAGGGCGCTTGGTAGATCCGCCAGCGAGATCACCATGTAGACGCAGAATGTGGTGAGCGCGCCGCACATCCAGGCTGCCGCCACATAGAACACGGCTTCGGAGACGATCGCGGCGACGGGTCGCAAGCCGAGCTGTGGAAGTACCGCATGCTCCCAGACTAGCCAGGCGGTAGCCAATACCCCGGCCACCTGTCCGGCGGCAATCAGGCGGTCGCCGAATTTGCTGGAAGCGGACACCTTCTTCATTTGACACCGGCAAGCCTCCGCGTGGCGCACGCTTTAGCGTGCTTCGCACGCTTTAGCGTGCTGCGGCGCACTTCAGTGCGCCGGCGGGACGTTGTTAGTCCCGCTCTGATGAAAGCCAAGAGTAGTGCGGGCAGGATTGCCCGCCTTCCGATTGTGTTTTTCGACGATGCCCCACGCGGGGTCGCACATTTGTTCCAACCGGCTCGGCCCGTCATCACGAACTAAACTTCGCGGCTGCACATTGAGGAAGAGCTGTCACCCCTGATAAACGCGCCAGAAAACGTCCCTGAACTTCTGCATCTCCTGGGCCGTGCCGATGGTCACGCGCAGCATGTTGTCGAGCGGCGGAAATGGACGCCCCACCGCGACACCCAGGGGCGGCATCTTGGTAATGAACTCGCGCGCATTCCGGCCCACGTCGATCATCATGAAGTTCGCCTGCGTATCGATAAAGCCCAGCTTGCGTTCCCGCAGCCAGCCGCATAACTCGCGACGGACCTGTGCATTAATGGCGCGGCGCTCCGGAACTATTGTCCTGGATTCCTGCAGCGCGGCCATCACCGCGCGTATGGCGATGATGGATAGGATATTGTTGCGGAACGGCTGCATGCGCGCGATTAACTTGGGCGGAGCGCATACGAATCCCGCGCGCACGCCCGCCATCCCATAGATCTTCGAGAAGGTGCGCGCCACCACCACGTTCTTTCCCTGGCGCACGTACGGCAGGGCTGTCTCCAGGTTCTCCGACTCACCGAAATGGATATAGGCTTCGTCGATCAACAGCACCGTCTCCGATGGCAGGTTCTCCACCAACCAGGCCACTTCCGCCTTGGGTGTGATGGATGCGGTCGGGTTGTTCGGATTGCACATATAGATCAACCCGCCGTTTACTTTGCCGGCTGCCTCCGCCAGTTTGCGGACATCGGCCGAGTAATCCGGCAGCAACGGCACCTGGATGACCTGCCGGTGCATGGCGCGCGCCACCTCCGGCGGTCCCTCATAAGTCGGGTACATCACGATCATAGGCCGGTCCGGCGCGGTAAAGGCTTCCACGGCCGCGTGCAACAGTTCGCTCGATCCGGAGCCGGCCATCACGTTCTCCGGCTGCAGATCTTCGCTGCGCGCCAGCGCGCCATAGAATTCGCGAAGTTCCTGGTAGTGATACCGTCCCGCGGCGGGCAGCACATCCGCCATGGCGGCCAGCGACGACTTCGGCGGCCCCAGCGGATTCTCGTTCGCGTTCAGCCACACCATGTCCTTGGGCAGGTTGCCCTGGATCATGGCGCGTTGTGCGTACGCCATCTCCGGCATCATTCGTCCCACCGCCAGCGCCGCGCCGATGCGCGCGCCAAAACCTCTCCGAGTGATCATTAGCGCCTCCTTAGGAGGAAGTATACCGTACTCCGGCAGCAGCCAGCCCTGGTCCGCGCTGGGAGTTGGGATGGAATTGGCTCTTGTCGAACCCCGGTTGCCTTACGCGGTTATTGGCCTATAATTGTCCTGTGGGAGCGAACGAAGTTAAAAAGAAGTTGCAAGACGAGATCACCTTGCTCGAGTACGAACTGCGCAATGAACTGCCCAGGGAGATTCTCAAGGCCCGCTTGCATGGCGACCTCAGCGAGAATGCCGAGTATCACGCCGCCAAGGACCGCCAGGGGTTCGTGAACGCGCGCCTGAACCAGCTTAGGAAGAGGCTGGCCGAGATGTCCATGGTCGATTTCACGAAGATCCCACATGGCAAGGCGGGGCTAGGTTCCACGGTGGTCGTCCTGGATACAAATAAGGACGAGGAGTTTACCTATTTCCTGGTGACCACCGAAGAAGCCGACGCGGCCGCCGGCCGGATTTCCACCAGTTCCCCGATCGGCCGCGCGCTCTTGGGCAAAGCTGTAGGAGATGCGGTGCGAGTCCAACTTCCCGGTGGCTTTAAGGAGTTGGAGATCTTGAAGCTAACCACCATTCACGAGGCGGCGGACTGAACCATGACTTACACCCGCGCGATCGGTGTCGTCTTCGGAGCCGCCATCGACCGGATTGTGAAGTGGCTGGCGCTATCCCGCATTCACCCCAATGTCCTCACATTCCTGGGACTGGTGATCAACATCGTAGCCGCCTACCTCTTTGCGGCGGGTAGCTTTCGCTGGGCCGGCGCGGTAGTGATCGGCGCCGGGCTGTTCGACATGGTGGACGGGCGCGTGGCCAGGGAAACCAATCGCGTGACGCGCTTCGGCGGCTTCTTCGACTCGGTGCTCGACCGCTACTCCGACCTGGCGCTGCTGATGGGCCTGTTGGTCTACTACGCTTCCATCGACCGCTTCTTCTACGTGGTGCTCACGGCTATTGTGATGACCGCATCGGTCATGGTGAGTTACACCCGCGCGCGGTCAGAGAACACCATTCCAAAATGCAAAGTAGGATTTCTGGAACGGCCCGAACGCGTAGTATTGCTGATCCTCGGGGCCTTGTTCGACCGGATGGCTCCGGTTCTCTGGGTGATAGCTGTGCTAGGGAACCTGACGGTGATCCACCGTATGATCTACACCTGGCAGGAAACCCGGCGGCTGGAAGAAGCGCAATTGCGCGCCGTGGCTAGTTCTCCAGGATCACGTGCGCCATCCCCAACTCCGCCGTATGCGTAAGGGACAGCGCGATAGACTTCACGCCTAAGGCCTCGGCAAAGCGGGCAGCCTGCCCGTGGAACCGCAGTGTGGGCTTCCCCGAGGGAAGGTTGGCGACCTCGAAATCCTGCCAGCGAACACCGCGTCGCCAACCCGTCCCGATCGCTTTCATGCCCGCCTCTTTGGCCGCGAATCGCGCGGCAAAACGTTCGTACCGGTTGGCCTTCCGTTCCACGTAGGCGATTTCCGCGGGCGTGTAAATCCGCTCGATAAAGCGCCTGCCATAGCGCTCGATGGCTGCCCGAATCCGCGGCACTTCGGCCAGATCCACTCCCGTGCCCACTATCATCTCAACCTCTACGATACCGCGTAAGATGCCGTGACCCACGGTCGCGGCTCACCGCACATCAGCCAGCGCTGAATCCTGCGTCAGGCTGTCAAGCCTTACCCGCGGCCACTTTCTTGCGATGTTCGGCCCAGCGCTTCTTCTGCGCGGCCGCGATGCGTTTACGTGCCGCGGCGCTGAGCACCCGCTTCTTGGGTGCGTCTTCGCCCTTAACCGCGGCCCCACTCGCTGGCTTTCCGGCTAGCTCCGATTGGATCTCGCGTATCTTTGCCGCAATACGTTCTTTTTCGATTTCGTACCCGACAAGAGCCATTTGTAGGGTTGTCTGGTCTGGTGTAGCTGATTTAGCTTTGCCTCTTGGCATTGGTTTCTCCCTCGGTTACTATATCATAGGTTGACAACAATGCCATTACTCTAAGTATAATCTGCGGTCCGATTGTATGAAAATGCCGCAGTAGTAAGCCGAATTCGGTAGGTTTTAGTCATGCGAGTAGTGATCCAACGTGTAAAAGACGCGCGCGTCGAAGTCGATGGCCGGATCTCCGGAGCTATCCGACTGGGTTTGCTTGTCCTGTTGGGGATCGCCAAAACGGATTCGGAAAAAGACGCGGACTACCTTGTAGAGAAAGTACTACATATCAGGATCTTCCCCGATAGCGACGGCAAAATGAATCGTAACGTCGCGGAGGCCGGCGGCAGCTTGTTGGTGGTTTCGCAGTTTACTCTCTACGGCGATTGCCGCAAAGGCCGCCGGCCAAGCTTCGACTTAGCCGCCAGTCCTCAGGATGCCGCCGGGCTTTACGAGTATTTTGTCAAGGCGGCCCGCCAGGGCGTTGTTCCCGTAGAAACCGGAGTCTTTCAGGCGTCCATGCAAGTGTACCTGGTCAACGATGGGCCGGTTTCGCTCATCTGCGACTCGCCGGCGTAGCCCGGCCTATCGCGCCAGATACTCCTCGTAGAGACGGTGGTGTTTGTTCTCCAGATCTACGGATGTGCCCTTGATATACACCTGCTTGATCTGTGTGCGCGTTTCGAGCGGGTCCCCATCGGTAACAATTAAGTCCGCCCACTTGCCTTTTTCAATGGATCCCAACTCATCACCCACGCCCCAGATTTGAGCCGGATAAAGTGTAACTGCTTTCAAGGCTTCCTCGTAAGGCAATCCGAAACCCACCGCCGCGGCCGCTTCATAAGGCAGGTTGCGGGGATTATCTTCGGCGCCCGGCCCGAAGCTGGCGAAAGCAATCTTAACCCCCGCCTTCGATAACTCGCCGGGAATCGTGAACGGCTTGTCATAGGGATCGTCTTCTTCGTCGGGCAAACGCAGCGTGGGCGGCAGTACCACGGGGATGTTATGCGCCTTCAGTTCGGCCGCGACCTTCCAGGCTTCCACACCGCGTTCGAGGATCATATGGATCTTCTGCTTATCCGCGAACGCGATGGCCTCTTTAATGGTTTTTTCTTTCTCCGCGCGGATCAACATGGGAAGCTTGCCATCCAGAACTGGAATCATAGCCTCCAGTTTCAGGTCGGTCCTGAAGTCTGAAGCCCCGGCAGACTTAGCCTGCCGGTAGCGCCGCGCGGACTCCATGAAGTCGTTCAACTCGCGCAACTGCTCTTCGTATCTCTTTTTCGCGTCTGTATAAGCCGACGCGCGGGCAGGCGCTTCGGAATCGCCAAAACGATTCGGCATCCGGATATGCGGAAACTCCATGCGCATCGCCGCGGGCGCGCGCACCGCCATATCCTCGATGGTCCAGCCGTTCAGGTGCATCAGCACGCTCTGTCCCGCGACGATTCCGCCGCCCGGGCTGGTAATCACGCTGGTAATGCCGTTCGCGCGGGTGACTGGAATATGTTCGCTGGCCGGGTTCACCGCGGTGGCCGCGCGTAACTGCGGCTTGAACAGACCTAGATCGGTAATATCGCTCATCTCCCGCACGGCTTCGATCTCGGTCAGCCCAATCTCGGTCGCCGAGTCGATCATACCGGGATAGATGTGCAAACCCTTCAGTTCGATGACGCGCGCGCCCTTGGGTACGGCGAGGTGTGCGCCCACCTCCGCGATCTTACCGTCCCGCACCAGCACGGCCCCATCCGCAATGTCGGGACCGGACACTGGATGCACCGTCGCGCCCCGTAGCAGGATGGTCTCGGGCCCGGCGGCGCGCAGAGAGACCAGTGTCAGGAAAACAGCCAGACAGGTTTTCATCGATCGCCTCCCGGTTCTTCGCTCTTTTTGTCGTCGCTTGCTTCCGGTTTCTTGCGATCCTTCTTCTCCAGCGCCTTCTGCTTGTCGATCAAAGCCTTCTTGCGCAACTCCCGGCCGGGCCGCTCTTCCAGATCCTTCTGCCGGTCGAAATAGAGCTCGCCGTCGATGAATACCTTCTCCACTTTGGCGTAATTGGATAGCGGATGTTTGTCGAAAATCGTGATGTCGGCATCCTTGCCGGGCTCGATGGACCCCACGCGGTTCTCGATGCCCAGTTGTTTGGCCGGATTGATGGTCACCAGCGAGAGGGCTTCCGTCTCGTTCAGGCCGCCGTACTTCATGGCCTTGGCCGCTTCCGTATTCAGGTGCCGCATCAATTCGGCGGAATCGGAATTCACCGAAACCAGCACGCCTTTGCGCACCAGCAGGGCCGCATTATAAGGAATCGCGTCGAAAGCCTCTGCCTTATAAGCCCACCAGTCGCTAAAGGTGGAAGCGCCCGCGCCGTGCGCGGCGATCTCGTTGGCCACTTTGTACCCTTCGAGTACGTGTTGCAGTGTGCGGATTTTGAATCCGTAATCGTCCGCCACCCGTAGTAACATCAGGATTTCATCGGCGCGATAACAATGCGCGTGCACATAGCGCTTGCCTTCCAGAACTTCGACTAAGGGCTCCAGTTTCAAGTCGCGGCGCGGCGGGATGGCCTGCTCGTGGCGGTCCAGCTTGGCCTGGTAATCGCGCCATTCCTTCTGATAGGCGCGCGCCTGGTTGAAAGCCTCCCGAATGACATCCTCTACACCCATGCGGGTGGCGGGATAGCGCAAGCCGGGGGAGCCTCCAAACCCGCCGCCGGCATTTCCGGAGCGCTTGGGGTTCTCGCCCAATGCAAACTTGATCCCCGGCATGGCGCCTTCGAAGATCAGACCCTGGGCATCCTTGCCCCAGCGCATCTTCATCACCTGGCACTTACCGCCGATTGGGTTGGCGCTGCCGTGCAGGATATTGGCCGTGGTCACGCCGCCTGCCAGCGCGCGATAGATATCCGGGTCGTCCGGGTTGATGACGTCCTCAATGCCCACCATCGAGGACACCGCCACGGCGCCTTCGTTGATGCTATCCGCCGCGATGTGCGAGTGACAGTCGATGATGCCGGGCATCACGTATTGGCTGGCGGCCTCGATCACCCGCGCGCCCTCGGGCACCAGCACCTTTTCGCCGGCTTCCACGATCTTGCCGTCGCGAATCAGGACGGAGCCTTGAAAAGTTCCCTTCGTGACCGTCAGGACCGTGGCGTTGCGGATGACAATCGTCTGGCCCGCCGCCAGTAGCGAAGCCGGCAGCATCGCCCACAGGGAAAGCGCGAAGCGGTTCATTGTAAACCTCCAGGCGCGCCGCGTCCGGCCCTCTCGCCGGGGGGCGGCCCGCTCTCCGGAACGGGCTCATACTTTACGCCATCGATAAGTATGGAATCGATTTTGGCTTTTTCATCGAACAGGCTGCCCTTCACCACCAGCAGATTGGCGATCTTACCCGGCTCGATCGAGCCTACGCGGTCGGCCACGCCGTAGATCTCCGCCGCGCTCAACGTCAGCGCACGTACGGCGGCCGCTTCGCTCAGCCCCGCGTCCACCGCGCGCTTCAGGGCTTTCCTGAAATCTTTGGGCGCCGTACCGCCCGAGTAGAACGCGAAATGCGCGCCGGCTTTTTCGAGAGCCGCCGGCGAGGAAGGCGCGCGATCCCGCAATTCCAACGTGCGCAAGCTCTCCTCCTGGTCCGGATCGGCGTCTTTGGACTTCTCGGGCCACTTCAAGCTCACCAGCAGCGGCACACCCGATTTCGCCACGCGGCCGGCGATCTTATACGCCTCGTGGCCGCCATACAATACGGCCGGGCGTTTCAGTTCGGCTGCGAAGCGGATCATGCGGTCGAGTTGCTTGGCATCTTCGGCGGGCAGCAACAGGCGCGGCGATTCCAGCAGTCCTTCCACCGCGCGATCGTAATTCGGGCGCTTTTGGCCCGCGGGATGGCTGGCATACGCCTGCAACTCAAGCTTGTAGTGATCGGCGTCGAAGGAAACCTGGCGGATGTAGGCGATCACGCCCATCAGGGAGCCGGGATACGTGCCGAAACCATGAGTGGTTAAGGTAACGTATTGGCCCGCCGGCGAAACCACCACCATGCGGCCCTGCTTCTCGCCGGAGAGATTCAGAAACGCGCCTTCGCCCGCAAAGATTCCAGTGGCCGGGAAAGTGACCACGGAAGAAAAGCCGGCGCTACGAGTTTCTTCGATGCGCTTGTCGGCGGGATTGAGGAGATCGGCCGCGCGTACCCAAGTGGTCGTGAAGGGACGAAACTCCGGACCCTGTTCGAGCGGCATGGCCGGCTCGTTGCCGCCGAACCTCGCCGCGGCAGGTGCTTCCGCGCGGGGTGTGGCTGGCTGCGCCGGCGTTTCGGGAAGGCCCACCGTGCTCAGGGCGTCGATCAGGCCAGGATAAACGGTGACTCCCTGGGCATCCACCACCCAGGCGTCTTTCGGTAAGTCGACGTGTTCGCCGACGGCCTCGATCAGGCCGTTGCGCAGCAGCACGGTGCCCTTTTCAAGCACTGGGCCGCTAACGGTAACGATGCGGGCGCCGCGAAGCGCGATGGGGCCGGGCGCTTGGGCTAAAGCTAAAGATGCCGCGGCCAGCAGCATCGGCGTGACGTGTTTCATGACTCTTTAGATAAAGAGGCATGATAGTACATCTTGACGCCCGGTGGTGAAAAAAATAGAATGTCCAGCTCTATTGCGTGACGGGATACCGCACCACGGTAAAATTGCGCAGCGTCACCGTATCGGTGGTAGAAGCCGCCATGTTGCCCTGAAAATCCAGCACGATGGGGTACGCCAACGAGTCGTAGGCATTGAACACGCCGTTCGCCAGCCCCAGCAGTGTGCCCCAAGTCTGAAACGACAACTGGCAGGCGGACGTGTTGGCCCCAGCCTCTGCCCATCCGGAGACGAACGCGTCGCTCACCGCCCCATTGCGTTTCACCAGCAGCGTATCCCCCCAATTGACCGCGAACGTGAAACCGGTCAGCGACCCTTCGTGCGAATAATCGAAGTCCAGTTTCACCCGATCACCCGGCTGCAGCGTGCCCGCTGGGATCGTGCAAGTGCCCAATCCCGAAAGCGAAGTGGAAGAGGTTGACCCGCCCATACCGGAACACAAAATCTGAGGCGCGGCCGGCCCCTGAGCATTCCCGCTGGGGGTCACCCGGTAAGACGCCAGCAGAGTATCGCCACCCTGGGGAGTGGATGCCGTCAGGAACTGAATGCTGTTGCCTGAAAGATTGTAATCCAGGCCCGGCTTCTGCAGCACGCCGTTCCGGTAAAGCGCCAGACTGGAAGTGGGTATGGGTACCGCGCTCAGGGTGAAAGACCCATTAGCGCCGTTCATAGGGCCCGCGGGTACTTCCGCATCGGTGAAGTTCGGCCCGGTCGTGCCCGCGCCCGCCGTCCCGCAGGGCCCGGACGAGCCGTCCACATGCACGCAATCCGAGACATCGCCGGCGATTCCCTCCAGCAGGCCCATCGCATCGATCACGGCCACGCGTCCCGTGGCATACGCGGATCCCTCCAGCGGACGAACGGCGAGATCCGCCAATAGCCCGATTACACCCGACTCCGCGATAGGCGTACTTCCGGTGATCAGCGGCGATGCGCCCGCCCCCGTCGACATCAGCACAGCTTGCACCCGCAGCGGTACCGTGCTCGGCGGAACGGCCCAGGTCTGGGTGAACTGATCGTTACCGGCGCTGGTGAACGTCACCGCATAGTATCCCGCCGGCGTCGCATTGGTGGTGGGCACAAGCTGCACCATCAGGCCACCCGCCGTGATATTCACGGTCACCGATTGCGTGGCGATCTGCGTCGTGTCCCCGGCTACAAAAGGCGTCCACTTGATCACCGCAAATCCGTTGTAAGGACTGCCATCGGCGTTATAGACCACGTCCTGGATGGTGGTCACGATGGGGCCGGCCAGCAACGGAAACGCCCACCAGGCGGTCAATGCGGCGCATACAATTCTCTTAACAGCCATGCTTACCTCGTCCCTTTTGTGGGGCGGGCAATTCTGCCCGCAGCCGGCTTTCAGCCGGCTCTGACCCACTACCCAAACTTCTGACGCCTTCAGTGTAACCTCGGCCCTCTTCGGCCTCCGCCCGGCCGAACCAGCCATCCCTGCGCTAAGTTATACTCAACGCAGATCTTGCGAAACGCGCAAGGTTATTTCTCGACTTGTGACTGGAGGCGTATGAGCAACTCGAACCGGCGGGCATTCATTCGCGGAGGCGCGCTGGTGGCCGCCGCGGGCGGTACCGTGAAAGCGCAGTCCGGACCGCAGAAAAAGGTCCACTACATGGGCGAGAAGCCCAAGAACACGCCGCTGTTCAGCGGCGCGGTTTCCTATGGCAATCTGCTCTTCATCGCCGGACAGGGCGCGCATTTCCCCGGCGATATCAAGGCGCACACCAAGCATGTGCTCGATGAGATTCAGAAGCAATTGGAGAACGCCGGCTCCTCCATGGACAAGGTGCTGAAGTGCAGCGTATTCCTCAACGACCTGAAGGATTACAAGGAAATGAATGAAGTGTTCCTGGGCCGTTTCGGAGAGAATCCGCCCGTGCGCACCACCATCGCCGCGGCCGGCGGCATTCCCGGCGACTCGCTAGTGGAAATCGACGTCATCGCCTACATCTGACGCCCACAGCGAAAGTCGCGCCACACCATGCTGCCATATCGGCTCGTCTACCACGAAGGTTACGACCTGCGGTTGGGAGACCATGTGTTCCCATCCCAGAAATTCCGATTGATCCATGACCGGCTGCTGCGCGACCGCTTCGCCGCGCCGGAGGATTTCGTCCGCCCCGAACCCGCCGCCGATGCGGACATTCTGGCGGTCCACGAAAAGGGCTGGGTCCAGCGTCTCAAAACCGGCACGCTCAGTTACCAGGAAATCATGCAACTGGAAGTCCCCTACAGTCATGAACTGGTTGAGGCGTACTGGCTGGCGGCGGGTGGCAGCATGCTGGCCGCGAGCCTGGCGCTTGACGCCGGTATCGGATTCAACCTCGGCGGCGGTTTCCACCACGCCTTCGCGGGCCACGGCGAGGGCTTTTGCGCTATCAACGATATCGCCGTGGCCATCCGCGCCATGCAGCGCAACGGCCGCATTCGGCGCGCCATGGTGGTCGATTGCGACGTCCACCATGGCAACGGAACCGCCGGCATCTTCGCGCAGGACTCCTCGGTCTTCACGCTCTCCATTCACCAGTTCAACAATTACCCCAGCGAAAAGCCGCCCTCCAGCCTCGACATCCACTTGCCCGATGGCATCGGCGACGAGGAGTATCTGCATCGCCTCGGCAACGGCTATCGCACGGCCATGAGCCTGTTTCATCCCGAGTTGCTCGTCTACGTAGCGGGCGCGGACCCTTATTGCGAGGACCAACTCGGCGGCCTTTCGCTGAGTTTCGAAGGTTTGCGCGAGCGCGACCGGCTGGTGATCTGGTCCGCGCTCCATGCCCACATCCCGGTGGCCATTGTGCTGGCAGGCGGTTACGCCATGAATGTGCAGGATACCGTCACCATTCACGCCAATACCGCCCGGGTAGCGAAGGAAGTCCTCGAAAAACACGGCCCCTGGTAGCTCCGCGATCCACCTATCAGGGCGAAGCTCTGTGTAGTTCCGCCTTCAGTTGCCGGTACGCTGTTTCTTCATAGTTGGTCTTTAGCCGCTCGTGCCCCTCGCTGCCCGGACGGAAGGGCTCTCGCCGCTCGGCGCGGCCCAGCAGCGTGGCCGCCTCTTCGTCGTCGGGGTTGCTCGCCAGCACCGTCCGGAAGTTGTCCGCGGCGGCCGGAAATTGTCCCGCCCGCCACAGTGCGTATCCCAGATTGAACCGATAGTCGAGGTCCGCGCTATCCCCCTCCAGCGCCTTGCGGAAGCTCTCGATCGCGGCCGGCAGGTCGTTGCGCGTTTGGGACGCGCCCAAGTCGTTGTAGACTTCGTTCAACGGCACACTGGCCGCCACGGTTTCAAAACATTTCGCGGCCGCCGCGTGGTCTCCCATCTGATACGTGCACAAGCCTAGAAAAAACTGTGCTTCCAGATAGTGAGGATCGCCGCGATGCACGCGCCCCAACCATCCGGCAGCCACGCGATAATCCTTCTTACTCCAATAAGACTTGCCCAATTGGAAGCACGGTTGCGAATACGCCGTGTCAAGACGGGCCGCCTGCGTGAAGAACCGGTGCTGCTGCTCGGGATCGGCCGCAAGCAGCCCGCGGATGTAACTCTCCAGCGCATCCAGCCGCACGCGCCGCCGATCGCGCAGAAACTCTTCCTCTAAGGGAGCATCCTTGGGCGATAGGGCTTTCAGTACCTGCCAGCTCAGCCGGCCCTCCAGCGTCGCCAGGTCCTCTAAGGCCCCGGTCTCTTCCATCTCGGGCCCCTGTTCAAACCGCTTCAGGTTCAAGATATGCGCTCCGATCCGCAACGTTCGATGCTGCCCGGCCGGCTCCTGTATGGCCGGCGAAAGATCATATTGGCCATACACCACCTCCGAAGCGTCCAGCGCTTCGCCGGCCTTGATGATCGAAGCCCTCGTCAATAAAGCGTTTGGACGCAGCGATAGGCGCCGGAAGGCTTCCAGGCGATCCCCACGCTCGAGCGCCAGCACACCCTCAGACACCAGCGATTCGCGGACCGCTTCGGATATACTCTCGCCGATCCAGTCCACGTTCGTGGAATTCGATTGATTAAAAAAAGGAAGGACCAGGACGGTCTCCGCGCGCAGCACGCAGGCGGCGGAAACCATCCAGAATAGAACAACAAGCCGCTGCATCTACCTCCAGTGTATCAACCGCGGCCTTACCGTCTTCGATCCCCAGCCGCTAGTTCAACACCAGCTTCATATGTGTGCCGCCAACCCGGATCTCTTCTACCTTGTTCTTGCCGTCGGCGTTGGCGTACGTGACGGTAGTGGACGGGTACTTGTTCTCGCCGTTCTCGACCTTCACAGTCGCTTCGGTGGTTTCATGACCGTGTTTGATCACCAGCTTCTGGTCCTGCAATTCAAACTTGTAATCGCCCGCCTTCAGTTCCGTACCGCCTACCATAGCGGTCTGAAACAGGGTGACAGTGAACGACTTAGCACTGGCAAAGGCCATCCCGGCCATCAGACACACGAATACTAATGCCTTCTTCATGAGGTATTTGCTCCTTAAAGCGTTTTCTTGGACGAGCCGCGTCTCAACATGGGGGCCGTCTAATACATAAGACGAAGCAAACCGTGAAATGCTTACGGTTTCGTATCAGCAGTTTGTCAGGAATTCGCGCACCCGCCTTGCCGCTTCGCTCTGAATGTGCGGTTCATCCCCAAAACCCTTTAGCCATTCCATCCCGGGTTCCTTGCGAAACCACGTCATCTGGCGTTTGGCGTAATTCCTCGTGTTGCGCTGGGCGTAGAAGAGCGCTTCCCGGGCGTTGAGCTCGCCGTTCAGCATCTGCACCGCCTGCCGGTAGCCGTGCGATTCAAAAGGCTTCGCCTCCAGCGGAAATCCGCGATCGTGGATGCTTTGCACTTCCTCCAGCAGCCCGCCTTCGAACATGCGGCGGCAGCGCTCGTCGAGCCGGCTATAAAGCGCGTCGCGATCCGGCGCCAGGCCCATTTTCAGTACACGAAAACCCTCCAGCCGGTCGCGGCCCTCGCGATGCATCTCGGTTACCGGCCGGCGCGCGAGCAAGCACACTTCCAGCGCGCGCATCACCTTGGGCACGTCGTTGGGATGGATGCGCACCGCCGCAGCCGCGTCATAACGTCCCAGGAGCCGGTGCAAGGATCCGGGTCGCCGGCGTTCGCGCGCGGCCAGGCGTTCGCGCAAGACGTCGTCTCGCGAGGGTCCGCGAAACAGGCCTTCAAATAATGCCCGTAAATAGAATCCAGTGCCGCCGGCCACCACGGGCAGCCGCCCTCGGCTAACAATATCAGCCAGTGCCGCGCGCCCTAACCGGGCATATTCGCCGGCCGTGAAGATCTGGTCCGGATCCAAAATATCGATCAGATGGTGCGGAACGCCACGCATCTCGGCAGCCGTCAGTTTAGCGGTGCCGATGTCGAAGAATCGATAGATCTGTAATGAATCGCAGTTCACGACTTCGCCGCCGAATTCCTCCGCAACCCGCAGAGCCAATTCGCTCTTGCCGGCGCCGGTGGGGCCGGCAATCGCTACAACTGGTTTCAACTAGGACCTCTCCCGATACGTAACACATCGCCGTCATCTTTCGCCGTTATACAATGAAAAGGAACGATTCGACCCTCCCAGGCATCTAGGTCGAAAGGAAGCATACATGAATTTTCCCCTAAAAGCGCTTTTCTTGGCCCTCCCATTGGCTTGCCTGTCCTTCGGACAGACCCCTGCGGCACCCGCGCCGCCGGTCGATAAAGCCGCGGCTTATTATAATTTTTCGATGGGCCATCTGTACGCCGAGCTGGCCGGCGTCTACGGCAATCGCAGCGAATACGTCGTCAAGGCCATCGACTACTACAAACAGGCGCTGAAGCTGGATCCGGGAGCTAGCTTCCTGTTCGAAGAACTGACCGACTTGTACATCCAAAGCGGCCGGCTCAAGGATGCCGTTACAGAAGCCGAGGATATCCTCAAGCGCGAGCCCAATAACCTGGATGCGCGCCGCATCCTCGGCCGTATTTATACCCGCATGATCGGCGACACCCAGCAAGGCAAGATCAATGAAGAAATGCTGCGCGCCGCCACCGAACAGTACGAAAAGATCGTAGCCAAAGACCCCAAGGACATCGAGAGCTGGCTGACCCTCGGCCGCCTCTATCGTACGGCCCGCAACTCCGTCGACGCCGAGAAGGCCTATTCGCAGGCGCTGGCGATTGACGCGAACAACGAGGATGCGCTGACCGGTTTGGCCATAGTCTATTCGGATGTGGGCGATACGAAAAAGGCCATCGAAAAGCTGCAGGCAGTTACCAATAAGGATCCCAATCCGCGCACTTTGGCCGCACTGGCCAGCGCCTACGAGCAACTGCACGATAACAAGAGCGCCGCCGAAGTGTTGCGCAAAGCCCTCGATCTGGACCCGGAAAACAGCCGCGTGAAGCGCGCCCTGGCGCGCAATCTGCTGTATTCCGGCTCTGCCGGCCTCGACGAATCCCTCAAGTACTACACGGAATTTGCCAACGACGATCCGCACGACACCGAGGCCCTGCTGCGCATGGCCGAGATTTACCGTGAGAAGCGAGATTTCGCCAAGGCGCGCGCTGCCCTCGACAAAGCCAAAGCCTCGGACCCTGAAAACCTCGAAGTTCGTTACGACGAGGTCAATCTGTTGGCGGCGGAGGGCCAGAACGACAAAGCCATAGAAAACTTGAAAGCCGTCCTCAAGGACACTGAACGCAAGAGTTACTCGGAAACCGAGAAAGGCACGCGCGTGAATCTCCTGGAGCGTCTGGGCGAGCTTTATCGGATCGCGCATCAAAACCAGGCCGCCATCGACACCTTCCGCCAGATCGCCGACCTCGACCCGGACTCCGGCGCCCGCGCAGCGGCCCAGATCGTAGACACCTACGATACCGCCAAAGACTTCAAGAATGCCCGCGCGGAAGCCGAGGCCGCCCTCAAGAAATATCCGGACGACCGTGCCCTGAAAGGCGTGTACGCGACCGTACTGGTGGACATGGGCAAAGTCGATCAGGGCGTTTCCGAATTGCGCGGCATGCTCGGCGGCGATCACGATCGCGAAACACAACTGGCCATCGCCCAGCTCTATGAACGGGCCAAGCGATATGACGATATGACCAAGCCTTTGGATGCCGCCGAGAAACTCTCGGAAACCAAGCCCGACAAAGAGGCGGTATTCTTCATGCGCGGCGCCATGTATGAGCGATTGAAGAAGTTCGACCTCTCGGAGGCCGAGTTTCGCAAGGTTCTGGATATGGACCCCGACAGCGCCGGTGCGCTCAACTATCTCGGCTACATGTTGGCGGATCGCGGCGTGCGCCTCGACGAGGCCCAGAAGATGATCTCACGCGCGGTTGAATTGGAACCCGACAACGGCGCCTATCTGGATAGCCTCGGCTGGCTGTATTACCGCCAAAACCGCTTGGATGATGCGGAGCGCGCTTTGGTGCAGGCGCTATCGAAGAACGGCATCGGCCAGGATCCCACGGTACACGATCATTTGGGCGATGTTTATCTGAAGCTTGGTAAGACCAAGGAAGCCATCACCCAATGGCAGGCATCCGTGAAGGAAGCCGAAACCGACACGCAATCCGACATGGAGCCCGGCGAGTTGGCCAAGATCAACAAGAAGCTGGAAGACGCCAAAGTGCGTCTCGCCCGGGAAACCGGCGCCGCCAAACAGTAATTGAAGTGTGGCGGGCATCTATGCCAGGCATCTATGCCCGCCCGGTTTTCGGTCACTTATCGAGCCCAACAAATTTGCCCCTTCCTTTCAATCGCTTGCAAGAATCGTACCCGTAGTCACTAAATCCTCCCAGCTACCCTGTAGTCGAAAGGTAGGGCGCAGCCGCGCCCGAAAATCGATGAACAGAGATAAATATCGGAAACTGTCAACCGGCCCGCGCACCCCCGAAGGCAAAGCCGCCTCCAGCCGCAACGGCCTCACCCACGGCCTCTCCGGCGACAAACACTTCATCCTCGAAGGTGAGGATCCCGAAGCCTTCCTCCGCCTCCTCCAGGACCTCCACGACCACCTCCGCCCCGTCGGCGACAGCGAAGAACTGGTCGTCAGCCGCATCGCCGCCGCCCAGTGGCGGCTCGACCGCGCCTTTGCCCTCGAAACCGGCATCTACCGCGAAGAATCCGTAATTCTGACCCGCATGGACCGAAAAAGACAGACGGATCACGAATTCTACATGAACCGCGACGGCAAACACACCCCGCCCGATCCGCACGATCCGGACGACCTCCTCGCCCGCGCCTTCATGGAGGATGGCAAGGGCTCCGGCAACCTCACCCGCCTCGTCCGCTACGAAACCGCCATCGAACGCTCCATCGAACGCGGCATGAAGTATCTCAAAGCCCTCCAGGCCGCCCGCAACGCGCAGTGTCCCGCCGTCCCTGAACCCCCGCTCGCCCCCGAACCCCCCGCCCCCGAACCGCCAAATCCGCCGCCAACCCCTTCGAATTCAAAGAATTACGAAGTGAACCCAGATCCCGCCGCATTTCCCCAATCTTCCCCCACTCCGCCCCCCTCCGTCCCCCGCCAAGCGCCCCCCACGGCAAACAACGAACAAATAATCATGAATATTGATGAACAATGATCCGGCATCTCGGTTTTGTGGGGCGGGCGTCTACGCCTGCAGAGGGTCTCCAGACCCGATCTTTGGCGAGCGTAAGCCCGCCCCTCGCCCAGCCAACCCAGTGCCCGCAAATCCGCCACCGGCTCCGCGAATGAGCACGAACCGAAGCTGTGTGCGAAATCGCTGCGCGCGGACGCGATCTGGGCCGTCGTGATTCCTCGTCCGCGCCACCGCAAATCGGCGGCCATAAACTGAAACGCTCCTGCGTCGGTCTCGTTCAGAATATCGAGAAGCGCAGCCCGCTCCGTCCCATGCCACGCGAATGCCGCCGCCGCAAACACGTTTACAAATCCGTGCATACTGGCGCAGGGGCTGTCGGCGGCATACGTCAGGGGACGCCACGAGCGAATCGGATGGTGCAGTCCGGCAGTAGCCTTGAATGCCACGCGGCGTGACGCAGCACTTTTCAGAAAATCGGCCAAATCTTCCGCGGATGGGATCGCGCCCGGCGTCAGTCCCCCAGTTCGCACTTTGGCAAACGAACCGGCCGGAATCTCTACCAAAGGCGCTTCGCAATATGTCGGCAGCGAGAGCCGCTGTGGCAGCCTGGTCTCCAGCGTTTCAACTTGGGCTGGCAGCGGACCCGGCTCGCCATCCACCAACAATGTTACCCGCCAGTTGTCCCCCAGGTGCGCTTCCGCCAACTTCGCCGCCGGCAATACCAGCCGGTTGAGCATCCAGCTTTCCGGCGAAGCCAGATAGGCTTCGTAATTCTCCAGTACCGCCGCAAGCGGCAATCCCGCGGGCGGATAAAGTCCCGCATAATCGATCAGGTTGGCCAGCAGTGCGCGCAGTGCATCCGGAATTCGTGGCATGATGTCAAAAGCCATTGTAAAACTAACATTGAGGGAGCCCTACCCATGAACCGACGTAACCTGCTGCTCGCCCTGGCCGCCGCGGGAATTGACCTCCACGCGCAAGAGCCCTCGCCCGGTTCGCTTTACATTCCGAAACCCCAGCTCGTTGACGATCGCAAGCTGCTGCAGGATTTCATGGATGAGTTCGCCTTCGCCGATCTCGTCACCGCCAGCCCCGGCATTCGTATCACGCACATCCCGACCTTCCTCGACCGCACCACCGCGACTTACGGCACCGTTTTCGGGCACATTTCCCGCCAGAACCCGCAGAGCCAGTGTTTCGATGGCCGCCAGCCCGCCGTCATCGTATTCCGCGGCCCGCACAGTTACATTTCGCCGACCTGGTACACCAAGCCCGAATCCGTGCCCACCTGGAATTTCGCGGTAGTACACGCCACCGGCCGCCTTAAGCCCGTCAACGATCCCAAAGCCCTCCATGCCCTGCTCGCGCGGCTCATCGCCAAGTTTGAAGGCCCATCCTCCGGCTACAATTTCGCCAAGCTGCCTGAAAGTTATACCAACGGCCTCATGGGCGGCATCATCGGCTTTGAGATGCAAATCGACTTGCTGGAAGGCAAGTTCAAGCTGGGCCAGGAACGCAGCGATGCCGATAAGCAATCCATTCTGAAGAATCTCGCCTCCGCCAGGCCCGCGCGTTCGATCTCCGAATTCACGGCTGCGTTTTACAAGCGCGGCTGATTGCCCCCACAAACCACCGGCCCGCATACACTACGCGCGCGCCGCCGAGTTCCGCGGTCAGTTGCTCCGGCGTGAAAAAACGCTTGTATACCCTGTGCCGCGACCCATCCTGCAGTACCCGTTCCTGTACCTCCTCTGGCGCAACATCCTCGCGCCACGCCGCGTGAACGATCAGCACTTGCTCGGCCACGCGCCGCGCTTCCGCCAGAAACTGCTCCCGCATGACGCGGTCCAGGTGTCCATAGAAATGGCACGACATCAAGCACTCGAATGCGTGGGCGCGGAACGGCAGCCGCAACCCATCGCCCTGCAGCACGCGCCCGCCCGGCACCCGCCCGCGCGCGATCCGCAGCATCGCCAGGCTCTGGTCCAGTCCGATAACGCGGCCGCTCACATGTTGCGTCAGGAAGCCTGTGCCGCATGCCACATCCAGCACCGATTGCATCGAAAGCGCCCGCAGGCACGCGCGCAACGCCTCCACTTCCTCGTGCCAGCCGGGCCTCACGCGCGCCGCGAACAGCCCAGCACCCAGATACCAGTCGTCGTATTCCGGCGCCCGCCGGTCGTAATAGGTCCTTTCGGCATCGTGCATCCCTTCTATCTTGCGACACATGCGCCCGGAGGTACCATCAAGGATGGCCTTCATATAAGGAGACCTTTATGTCAGATTTCAGCCACGACTTCGATTTCATCGTGATCGGCTCCGGCTTCGGCGGAAGCGTCACGGCACATCGGCTCACTGAAAAGGGTTACCGCGTGGCGGTCATCGAAATGGGGCGCCGTTGGACGCCCGACAACCTCCCCAGCACCAACTGGCTGATCTGGCGCTGGTTTTGGCGCCCGCGCCTGGCGTTGCGCGGATTCTTCAATATGGAGTTTTTCAAGCACGTCACGATCTTGCACGGCTGCGCCGTCGGCGGCGGGTCCATCACCTATGCCAATACCATGCTGGTGCCGCGAAACTCCGTCTGGGACAACGGATCGTGGGCGGGCCTGGCCGATTGGAAGAACCAAATGCCGCGACATTACGAAACGGCCATACAAACCCTCGGCGTCGTAGAGAACCGCATCCTCGGCCCGGCCGACCATTTCCTCAAACAGGCCGCCGAGGCCGCCGGCGTAGGCCATACCTTCTACCGCACCAGCGTCGCCGTCTTCGAGCCTCCCGAAGGCGAAGCCGGCGGCAAGACTTATCCCGATCCCTACTTTGGCGGCGATGGTCCCGCGCGCTCTACCTGCATCGCGTGCGGCGGTTGCATGGTCGGATGCCGCTACAACGCCAAGAACAGCCTCGACAAGAACTATCTCTACCTCGCCGAGAAGCATGGCGCACGCGTCTTCGACGAGACTCGGGTCGTCGATGTCAAGCCGCTCGGTGCCGCCGATGGCAGCGCGGGCTATGAAGTGCACACGGTAAATTCCATCTCCCTCCTGGCCAGCCACGCCCGCCGGTTCACTTGCCGTGGCGTGGTCTTCGCCGCCTCGGCCCTGGGCAGCATGGATCTTCTCTTCCGCCTGAAACTGAAAGGCTCGCTGCCCGCCCTCAGCGATCAGCTCGGCAATCGCGTGCGCACCAACGCCGAATCGTTGATCGGCGTGCGCGTCCCCGGCAGCAGCGAAGATTTTTCCAAAGGCATCGCCATCGGCTCGGGAATCTATCTCGACGATTACACGCACATCGAGGCCGTTCGCTATCCCGCCGGTTCAGACGCGATGGGGCCGTTGGCGACGTTGCTCACAGGCGGCCGCCCCGGACATATGCGCATCCTGTCCTGGCTCGGGACTCTTTTCGGCTCGCTCCTTCGGCACCCCATTCGCACCGCCCGCGCGCTGCACCCTTTCGGCTGGGCCCGCGAATCAGTCATATTTCTTTGCATGCAGACACTGGACGGCCACATCGACATGCGCCTGCGCCGCCGCTGGTTCTGGCCCTTCCGCAAGATCCTGGTCAGCCAGGGCAAAAAGATTCCCACGTTCATCCCACAAGCCAACGAATTTGCGCGTAAGGCCGCGCAACTGATCGGCGGCACACCGATGAGTATGGTCACTGAGATCCTCTTCAACGTCCCCGGTACCGCGCACATCCTGGGTGGTTGCCCGATGGCTGACTCGTCCGCCGCGGGCGTGGTGGACCACCGCAACCGGGTCTTCGGCTATAGGAATATGTATATTTGCGATGGCTCGGTGCTGGCGGCTAACTTAGGCGTGAACCCAAGCCTGACCATCTGCGCCGTCACTGAGCGCGCAATGAGCTTCATCCCGCCCGCGACCGAGACGGAGTGGAACGACGCACCGGAAGTTCAGGGCTGAAACAGGCCTACTTCGGTGCGTCAGCCGGTGGCGGCGGCGCGACGGCCGTAGCCGCGCTCTGCGCCTTCACCATGGCCCGGATCATATCTTCGGGAGGCACCGACGTGTAGTCCTTCGGGATCTCGAACGACGATATGTCCACCGGCGCGCTGGAAAGCTCGGCCACTTCCTGGTTGATCTCCATCAGCGGCGCGTCCGGATCTACGGCAATCGGAAACTGCTTGCCCTGCGCCGCCATCTGCTTAGCCAGTGTGGCCAGAATAGGCGTGTAGATTTCCATGTGCGTGCGCAGAATCACGGCCTGGTTCTTGAACATCTCCGCGAGCAGGGGGCCTATAATTTCGGACATGCCCGGCATTTTCCCGGCCACCTTTTCGAACACGCCAGCGGGATTCATGATATACCTTTGCCATGCCTGGTAGCCGGTCAACTCCCGGATGGCAGGCACGCGCAAGGCTTCCTCGTTCTTGGCCGTCCAAATGTGAATCACCATTTTCAAGGCCGGGCCGTTCTGAGTCATGCCTGGCATGGGGAAGTCCATGGTCAGGGTGACCTCGCGTTCTTCGGCCTGCACGCCCTGAATCTCCGCGGTCTTGCCTGTAACCTTGGAGGAAACATTACTCTTGATCGACGCCAGGGCTTGCCCGATCCCCTGCATTTGCTGGCTTGACATTTGCGGCATCGCGCCCGCCATCTTATCGGCGAACTGCGCCACCGGCAGCGTCGTGAAAGTCTTGTGCGCCGGATCGACCAGCGTCATTTCGCCTTTCGCAAAATCGAAAATCTGGGTCCAGTTGCCCGTTGTCGTGTACGCCCGGTTCCCCTGCACGATAACGGAGCTGTTGGTTGCGGTCTGCATCGTCTTCATGAACTGCTCCATGATGGGCTGCAAAGCCGGGGATGGTTTGAATTCCGATTGGTAGCGGATGGTTACATCCGCGCGAAGTCCCGAGGCCACTAGGACGATCAAGGCAAACATACCTTTGGCGAGCTTCATGGCTCTATGATACCGCCGCCATGTGGGGCAGACCTCCAGGTCTGCGCGGGTCCTCCAGGACCCGCCCCGATTCGCCGGCTACGGCGCCACCGCAAACTCGATCGCCGCGTATCTCACCACGTGGTTCGGCTTGTCTGGCAGCACCACCCGAGCCAGCGCATGAACTACGTGCCCCGCCGGACAATCCGGCTTGATCAGCGGCAGCGAATACTTTGCCGAAGCCCCCACCTGGTCGTACCCGCTCCAATCGTCGAACGCCCGCAGCGTGTTGTCCACGCACGCATCGTTGGTGAACAACTCGGCCACGCGGTAAACATCGTCCTCCGGCAATAGAATCGCGATTCGTTCGCCCGCATTGGCCTTGCCATCGCCATTGCCGTCGCCCAGCGTCACCTGTACCTTCTCCGTCGCGTGCTCGAATACCCGGACCTGCTGGCCATCCACGATCCGGAAATCCGGAAACGCCTTCGCCGGCGGAAACAGCGGAATCTCCACCGACATACGTGTATCTCCCTGTACGGCTACGATCCTTTCGATAGCCCGCTTTGGATCCTTCGCGGTCACGGTAAGCTCGACGTCCGTCGATTGCCCCGGTGCGATCGCCGGCAATTCCGACGACATCGGCGTCAGATCCACGCCCGGGTTCGGACTCAGCCAGCGCAGCGTGCCCGCCCGCGTGGGCGCCGCGCCCTTGTTCCAAACTCGTATCCGCATTTTCACGGGCTCGCCCGCCGTAGCCCACGCCGCGCCATCCAACTGGTATCCCGAAATCGCCGCCACCGGTCCGGATGAAATGCCGACTTCGTATTCGTCCCCATCCAGTTCCAGGCTCAGCCGCCCGTCCGCGCCGGTCGTGACCGTCTGCCGCCGCACATTCCCGTCCCGCACGCGTACCAGGGTCACAGTCTGCGGCTTGCGCGGCGGATACAGCTTGCCGGTTTCGATGGATAGCTTCACACCCGGGAGGGTGGCCCCGTCCGGCAGCCACTCGCGCACCGCCGAGCGGAAGCCCGTGGCCGACACATTCTCGAGCGTCGTAAAGCCGGGCTGCTTGCGATCCGAGGCCACCTCCCAGCCCCAAACTGTGAAGTTCGGATAGACGTCCGCATGGCTCCAGACCGCCGGACGCGGTAGCGGGTGCGCGAACGCATTCATATGAAATTCCAGTGTCTTCGCCATTCCCGGCGTGCCGTGGTCGGAATCGAAATCCTCCGTCTCGTGCCAGTCGCGCGCGTATTTCCAGATGCCGTTCAATTGGCGGTGATAAAACTGGATGAAGTCCCGCCTACCCGTCACCAGGCGCGTGCGCACGCCGTCATAGTTGCCGTACATCGGGTCGTGGCTGTACTCCACGGGGAAACCCCGCGGACCCACGAAGAACTCCGGCGAACCCATGAAACTCGATGCGCTCGAAACCAGGTCCGGATACTTTCCGGCGATCCAGAACGACATGAATCCTCCCATCGACAAACCCGCCGTTGCACGATGATCGCGGTCCGCGAGGGTGCGGTAATTCTGGTCGATGAAATCCACCAGCTCTGGGAAATAAAGCGGGAACTGGCGATTGGTTTCCACCGGGCTGATATTGTACGGCCGCTTGTAATTATCGCCCGAGAAGCGCGGGTTGAAACCGTCCCACTTCACTACGATCACATCGTGCCCGCCCACGAAGTTGGCGATGTTGTCGCCGCCGTAATCCGTGCCTGAATCGTAGTTGCGGTTGGGCGGATCGTCCACCGGTTTGTTGAAGCGTTCGCTCCAACCGTGGAACCAATAAATGACGGGGTAGCGCTTACCGGAAGTCGCGTAATTGGGAGGCAGAAAAATACGGAAGTTGCGGGTCTCTTCGAAAACCTGGCTGAATTGGACGCGGTCCTCGATAGTCGCCTCGGCGCCCAGGAGCGGAAGCGCGCCGAGTAGTAGAAATAGCAAGCGGGCGTTCACTCCATCATGTTAACGCGCATGTTAACGCGCCTGCCTGGAGTCCGCCCGTCCCCCGCTACAATAAAGGAGATGGCTGCAATCTTCCTCATGGCTGCCCTGTTGGCGGCGTCCGGCCCGCTCGAAACCGCCCGCGACCGCCAGGATCGGCCCGCCCTGGAAAAACAGATTTCCGAGCTTTCGATCGCCGCCCAAAAAGCCCCTCACGACGCAGAAGCGCAATACCGCGTGGCGTTGGCCGCTTCTTACCTGGCCGAAGTTTCGCTGGAAATGCGGGACAAAAACCAGGCCCAGCGCGCGGCGGAATCCGGCATTCAGGCGGCCGGACGCGCCATCGCCATCAACTCCAGGAATGCCGAATACTACCGGGTATTGGGCACCCTCTGTGGGCAGGTGATTCCCGCCAGCGTGCTGTCCGCATTCTCCTATGGCAAGCGCGCCCGCGAAGCCATCGACAAGGCGCTGGAACTCGATCCGAAATCGTCCCGCGCCTACCTCGCACGCGGTGTCGGAAACTACTACTTGCCGGACGCTTTGGGAGGCGGCGCGTCCCTGGCCGTTCCGGACTTTCGGAAGGCCGCGGACCTGGATCCATCGTCCGCCGAGCCGTATTTGTGGCTGGGCTTGGCCCTACGCAAGGAGCATCATAACGCCGAGGCCCGCCAGGCGTTTGAAAAGGCCATGCGCCTCGATCCCGCGCGGACTTGGATCAAGCTGCAGTTGGAGAAGACGCCCGCGCAATGAGGCGCCTCGCGCCGCTGGCGTGGAACGTAGCGGGGATTCTGGCTCTCACCGCGCTCACGTGGTTCGAGTTCCCCGGACACACCTGGCTGCAGCAGGATACCCAGATTTACGTCCCCATCCTTGAGCATCTGCGCGATCCGTCCGTGCTGCGGCGCGATCTGCTGGCCGCCCGCCCGCACGTATCCTTCACGCTGTATGACGAGACCGCCCGCGGATTCGCCCGCCTCACCGGCCTCGGTTTTCGTGAGGTGCTCGAAGGCCAGCAGTTTGTGACGCGCGCGCTGGGCATCTGGGGACTCTGCCTGATGGCCGGCGCCCTCGGGCTTTCCGCGCCGGCTTCGCTGCTGGTCGCTGGGATCGTCTCGTTAGGTGCGACCATCGCCGGCCCGGCCGTCCTTTCGTTCGAGATCGAGCCGGACCCCCGCGGTTTCGCGGTGCCGCTGCTATTCCTGGCCATCGGACTGGTCGCGCACAAGCGCTATTTCGCAGCCGGCACCGCCGCCTCTGTCGCGTTCCTGATGCACCCGCCCACGGTTGTCCCGTTCTGGGCTGTGTACATGCTGTTGCTTACAGCAACGTGGGGCAGGCGTCTACGCCTGCAAGGGGTCTCCAGACCCCTCGTGGCCTTCATCCCTTTGTCCCTTGCCTGTATCCTCCTGGCGATATCCGCCCATCTCCAGCAAGGCGCATCCGAACGGCAGCTCTTCTTCTCCCGCATCTCTCCAGCCGTCGAAAACCTGCAACGCCTGCGCGCCCCCTATTCCTGGATCTCGGAATGGTGGCGCGATTGGCTTCCCTACTATCTCGTCCTGTATGCGGTATCCCTACTGACTTACACCCGCCTGCGCAAAACAGCCCTGCGCAATCTGCGCATTTTCCTGATCGGGCTGCCGCTGCTGGGCATCCTGAGCGTCCCGTTTTCCTATGTCTTCCTGGAAAAACTGAAATGGGTGCTGCTACCGCAACTGCAGCCGATGCGCGCCCTGCTGTTTCTGGTCGTGGTGGTGCAGTTCTCCGCCGCGGCCGCCGCAATCCTCGCCGCGAACAGTCGCCGATACGTTGAAGCCGTCGCCTGGTTCGTGCTCGCTTACCTGATCCCGCAAGGCGCGGACGCCAACCTCTCCGCCGCCGCCCTGCTGGGCGCGGGCGGGGGCCTCGCCGCCTGGGCCGGTGCGCGCAAATTCCGCGGATCAGCCGCAGCTCAGATTTCCGTCGCGATGGCCGGCTTCTTCCTGCTGCCCATCCTCGGCGGCGCAAACGCGCATCCCCACTTGCACACCCCGGACCTGGCGCAACTCTCGGCCTGGGCGCGCGCATCTACCCCGCACGACGCGGTCTTTCTGTTCGCGGACGCGGGCAAGCAACTGCAGCCGGGTGTCTTCCGCAGCGAAGCTTTACGGGCCGTGTACGTCGATTGGAAAGGCGGCGGACAAATCAACTATTTGCCCGATCTCGGCGTCGAGTGGTGGAAGCGCTGGCAGCAGACAATGGCCTCCCCGTTTGACCCGCGCAACTACGCCCGTTACCGCCCGCTCGGCATCGACTATATCGTGCTCACGCCCCGAAATCGCCTGCCCGGCCGCGCGCCCGTCTTCGAAAATGCGGCCTATCTGGTTTACTCATCATAGAGATGGGCGACCCGGGCGCCGCAGTATTGCTGAGACTCTTCGGAGGGATTTGCGGCAGTTACGAAATCTTCTCTGCCCCGACGTGTGCGTCCACCATCCGCACCACTTCGGACTTGCCGACCGCGCCCACCCGCTGTTCGACCACCCGTCCGTCCTTGAACAGCAATAAAGTAGGAATACCGCGTATGTTGTAGCGCCCGGCCGTGTTGATATTGGAATCCACGTCCAGTTTGCCGACCTTCAACTTGCCGGCGTATTCCTGCGCCACCACGTCGATTGTCGGCGCCATCTGCCGGCAAGGACCGCACCATTCGGCCCAGAAATCTACTAAAACCGGCACTTCCGACCGCAAAACGTCCTGGTCGAAGCTTCCGTCGGTGAAGGTTAGGGTGTTTTGACCCGCCATTATTCTCTCACTCTCCTAAAAGAATTAGATCCTTTTGCAGGGCAGGGGATTCAATTCCGCATTCTTACGCGGGTTTAGGCCCTTGCCGCCAACAAACGCTGGTAAAGCCGCGCATACTCCACCGCCGAGACGCGCCACGAAAAATCCTTGGCCATGCCGGCCGTCATAATTGCCCGCCAGCCTTCCGTATCGGCGAACGCCTCGCGCGCCGCCCGCAAAGCGCCTACCAGCGCCGCACCGGAGTATTGCCAGAACTTGAAACCCGTCCCAGGTTCGATGGTATCATCAAGGCCGCCGGTCGCGCGCACCACCGGCACCGTGCCATACTTCAGACTATAGATCTGGTTCAAGCCGCAGGGTTCGTAGCGGCTGGGCATCAGGAAAAGGTCGGCACCCGCCTCGATCTTGTGTGCCAGCGCGTTATCGTATCCGATGCGCACCGCGATCCGTCCCGGATGCCGCGCCGCGATCGACCGGAACAGTTCCTCGTATTGCGGCTCACCCGCCCCCAGGGCCGCCAGATAATAACCTTCGGCTACCAGTCCGTCGGCCGCATCTGCCACCAGGTCGGCGCCTTTCTGGCTGGTGAATCGGGAGACGATCCCGATCAACGGCGCGTCCATGGCTTCCGCCGGCAACCCGAACGCGTTCATCAGATCCTGCTTGCAGATCCGTTTCCCGCCCAAATCCGCGCTCGAATAGTGCGCCGCAATCCAAGGATCCGTCTCCGGATTCCACTCCGTATAATCCACGCCATTTAAGATGCCGGAAAGCACCGAACTGCGCGCCCGCAGCACGCCATCCAGTCCGAAACCAAATTCGGGAGTCTGGATCTCTCGGGCGTAGGTCGGGCTGACCGTGTTCAGCGCCTCGGCATAGTTCAGCCCGCCCTTCAGATAACAGACTTTCCCAAAAAACTCTAACCCGTCCGGGCGGAATTCCTCGGTTCCGGCGAGCCCGATATCCGCCAGCGCAGCGGCTGGAAACAGGCCGTGGTATCCCAGGTTGTGAATCGTAAACAACGAGTGGATTCCCATGAACGTGGGATCGTTTCCATAAATGATACGCAGGTAGGCGGGCACCAGCCCTGCCTGCCAATCGTGCCCGTGCAGAATATCCGGCCGCCACACCCGCCGGCAGAAGGCCAGCGCCGCCTGCGCCAGCACCGCGAAGCGGATGTCATTATCCGGATAGTCCTCGCCGCCCTCGGTATAGAGGCCCGGGCGGTCGTAAAGCACTGGGCAGTCCAGGAAATAGAAAGGCGTTTCGCGCTCGATCAGATATAGGGAGGTATCGAAGCGCCGCGGCGGCAGCCAGATCGGCAGCGAATCGTACACTCGCCGTGCGTTCTTCAGGTCCACCGCCGCATATCGCGGCAGCAGCACCGCCACCTCGTGTCCTAGGGCTTTCAGCGCGGCCGGCAACGACCCCACCACATCCGCCAATCCGCCGGTCTTGGCGAAAGGCGCTGCTTCGGATGCCACCATCAGGACTTTCATGGGCTAAACCATCAGTCTACCGTGCTTTGGGTGACCCCTACCTCGTCACCCACAACAGGGGCGCGATACCCGCCAGCGCCAGCGCCGCCAGCAGACACAAGCTGCGGATGCCGGTCTTTCGATCCGCCAGCGAAAACGCATAAATCCCCTTAACCAGGTTGTTGCTGGCCGCCGCAATCAGGATGGCGGCAGCGGCTACGGTCTCGGCCGTTCCCGAGCCCGCCGATTGCGTCATGCCCATGATGAACGGGTCCACATCCGTGCATCCCATGATCAGCGCCAGCGAGTAAACCCCCGCCCTGCCCAAATACGTGGTCACCAGGTGCGTCGCGATCAGCATGCTCAGAAAAAGCGCGCCAAAGAAAAATGCCGCCTTTAATTCCAACGGATTGTTCGGCTCGAACTTGCGCTCGACGGTACCTTCTTTGCCGTCCGGAATCCGCGTCCACAACCACCCAATCCCTATTCCCGCGCCCGCCAGCGCCAGGAACGGCATCCACAGCCGGTCGATCAAACTGCGATTGAACATCGCCACCAGTCCCGCCAGCCGTAAGTACATGACGCCCGAGGCGATTAGCATACCGCCCGAGAAAAGGTGCGGCCGCAGTTCCTGTTTCGCCCGGCGCGCCATCACGATGGTGGTTACGGTGGAGGAGTAAGCGCCCCCCAGGAGCGCCGCCAGGATCACCCCTCCCTTACCCTTGGTCGCTTTCTGAATCACATAGCTGCCGTAGGAAACCGTGCTCACCGCCACTACCACCAGCCATGCCTTAAACGGGTTGATCTGGAACGGTCCGAACCCCCGGCTCGGCAATACCGGCAGGATCACGGCGCTCAGCAGCAGGAACTTCGTGAAAGTGAAGATCTCGCCGGACGGGATGCGCTTCGTCAGGCCTTCCAGCGCGCCTTTCAATTCCAGCAGCAGCATGCTCGCGATGCTGATGGTGGTTGCGATCCAGAATTGCTCGCGGTAGACCAGCGCTCCGGCCAGGTAAGTGGTCAAGGCCGACATCTCGGAGGTGAAGCCGGGCAATCCCGACGCTGTGACTTTATGCTGGTACGCCAGCATAAGGAAACCGCCGACCACCGCGAAACCCACGGCCACGCCGAGAAACTGCCCGCCCGCCAGAAACGCCATGGCGTAGCCGATCAGGCCGATCAAAGGATACGTGCGCACGCCTCCGAACGAGTACTGCTCGCTGCCGATGTGATGCTCCTCCCGCTCCAGGCCCGTTAGAAACGACAGAAACAGGACCAGCAGGATCTTGGCGCCTTCCGGAGGCAGTGCCCGGTAGAAGTCCAGCATACGGTTTAGCTTCTCACCTGGCGGGGCGGGCGTCTACGCCGGAGTCATCGGTTCTTCAGAACCGATCACTTCCTGACCGCCTTTGTCTCCCGCCCGCCTTGATGGATCACCAGATGGGTCACCGCTCCGGCGGCATCCGTGAAAAACTCAACCTGGGCGTCTATTACTTTTAGGAAGAACTTCCTCTCCGACTCAGCAAATAACTCAAATTTCGGCTGTCCCGTGATCTGCGTCATCAGTTTGCCATCTTCTACGGTCATGGCCACGGTCACTCCCGGCGCCAGTTCGTAGGTCCCCGCATACTTTGCCAGCACCTCCGGCGAAACCGAAATCTCCTTTCGCGCGGGCGGCGCCGGTTTCCCGTTGATTCGCGCCGCCTTCTGATCGCGCCCGCCCTGATGCAACACCAGGTCCGTCACGACGCCGCTCGCATCCTTTTCGAATTCGATCTGCGCATCCACAACCTTCAGGAAGAACATCCTCTCCGATTCCGGAAAAATAGGAAACGCATCCTGGGCGCCCAGCTTCTCGGAAAGTTGCTTGCCCTCGAGCGTGATCAGGATATTCACCCCGGGCGCCAGTTCATAGGTCCCGGCGTAGCCGGCCAGCACATTCGGATCCACGCTGACCTCCTGGTGCTCGCCTGCCAGTTTCACCGCTTCCCCAAGCGCCAGCGATCCCAGCTTTCCGGCGATCTCTCCCGGAGCAACGCCGTTCACGTTCGCCAGCACGATCACCGTCACCTTATCATCCGGGTAGTACGCCAGTTCCGTGTTGAAGCCTTCGATGCCGCCGCCATGGTCGATCCGTTTGTGTCCGTCCTTCGTTTGCACAAAGAGCCCGCATGCGTAATCGTTCTTGAACGGCGTGGTCATCGTTTCGAGCGATGCCGCGGACAGCACCTTCCCGCCGAATAGCCCCTGCTCCCACTTCAGCAGGTCTTCGGTGGTCGAATACAACGAGCCTGCCGAAAACGGGATGGTCATGTTCACGAAACCGGCATTCACCAGCACATCCCCTTGTCGTGTATACCCCGCCGCCCGCCGCGCAATCAGCGCGGAGTTCGAGTCGTAACCCGAATCCTTCATCCCCAGCGGATCGAAGATATTCTCGCGCACGAATTTCTCATAAGTACCGCCGGTGATTTTCTCGATCAAATATCCCAGCAGCACGTATCCCGAATTGCTGTAATTCCACTTCTCGCCCGGCTCAAACTCCAGCGGCTTATCGCGGAACCAGCCCACTTCGTCCTTGGCCGTGGTGGCGAACGGCTCCCATTTGGAGTACTCCGGAAAACTCGTAAAACTCGGAATCCCCGAAGTGTGTGTCAGCAAGTGATAAATCGTGACCTTGTCCCATGCCGCCGGCGCGTCGGCCATGTACTTCTTCACCGGGTCCTGCACGTTTAGTTTGCCGCGTTCCTGAAGCAGTAGAATCGAAACCGCGGTAAACTGCTTCGTAATCGACCCGAGGCGAAATTTCGTGCCCGGCGAATTCGGCACATCCCATTCCAGATTCGCCGATCCATAGCCTTTGCTCAGGAGCACCTGCGTGCCTTTCGCCACCAGCACCGTTCCCATAAACTCCCGGTTGGCGGTATGCGTCTGAATCACCTGTTCCATGCGGGCGATGTCTTGCGCCCAGGCGCAGGATGCCGCCAGCAGTACGATCACGGCTCGAAGGTTCATGCCCTGTAGGGTATCCCGTTTCGAAGGACCCGTGGGCTTTCGGTCACGGAGGGATTCAAACGCGCATCCGGCCCAAGGCGGAAGCGTGGTTAACCCGTCTAGATACAATTAGATGAGGTTTGTTCGTCCGTCTCGTGGCCTAGGCAGCCCTCGCCAACCGCGGCGCGATCTCCTGGACGTTCGCCCGCGGCGGTTCGGTGAAAATCTCCAGCAGGGCGGAACGCACCTTGAGGTAGCGCTGGCACTCGGAACAGCCGCACCGCCCATTGCGTGCCGCATGCTCGATGAGGTATTCCAGTTGTTCGCGCAGGATGTCGCTTTCATCGACTGGTTCTGGGATTCTCGCTAATTCAACTTGTGGTGCCATCGCATCACCTCCGTACTCACCTAGATAGATGTGTAAAGAGCAAAACGGGGTCCATTTGGAAGTGTAAATCAATGTCAGTTTTAGATGAGTAAAGTTTCACCTGGGATCGGCCGATACGAATACTATGGAAGATCCACCGGACTTGGAATTGATGGCCAATCGCTTCAACCGGTTGGTGAAGGAGTTACTACAAGGAGAGGTTCGCCGCACCTCGTTTCAGCCCTGGGAAGTCCATCTCTTGCTTGACTTGCAGGCGTGCCGGCTTACCCGCTCGCGTCGCGACGAAGCTCTGCGCCGCTACCAGCGTGCGGTGCAACGCAACTTCGAGCGCAGAGAACTGCCGCCAATCCGGTTCGCGGATTTCGTCGGGCGGCGGAAACGCGGACCTGTACTCGTCCCACCCCACTCAGTCCCCGCGCAGGACCCGCCGTCCCTCAATTCGTAACTTGCCGCTCAGTACCATCTGGATCGCTTCGCTATAGATCCGATGCTCTTGCTGTAAGATGCGGGCGGATAGATCCTCTACGGTGTCTTCGTCAAGCACCGGCACCGCCGCCTGGATAAGAATAGGTCCCGCATCCAGGTATTCGTCTACAAAATGTACCGTGCAGCCCGTCACTTTCACCCCGTGCTCCAGCGCCTGATGCTGCGCATCCAAGCCCGGAAACGAGGGCAGCAGCGATGGATGGATATTCAGGACGCGGCCCGCAAACTCGCGGATGAAACCGGCACTCAGCAGGCGCATATATCCCGCCAGGCAGACCAGGTCCACGGCATACCGATTCAATTCCGCCGCAAGCATACTATCGTAGACCGTGCGGTCCAATCCCTTCGATGGGAGCGATACCACGGGCAAACCGCGTCTCCGGGCGGCCTCCAGTCCCGGGGCCTCCGCCCGATTGGAGATCACAATGGCGATTTCCGCGCCGATCGCCCCGCGCGCCACGTTATCGGCGATGGCCTCGAAATTGGACCCGCGCCCCGAAAGCAGTATCCCCAGGCGCTTCACCGGTATACCACCCGCGGCCCGCGCCGTTTCTGCGCCACGACCCGTCCCGCCATCACGTAGGGCTCCTCCAACTTCTGTAGCACCCGCGCGGCGCGCCGGAACTGCGGACTCCCCACAGGACCCGGCACCGCCAGAATCATCCCCAGCCCCAGGTTGAACGTGCGCCGGTAATCGTCTTCCGGGAGATTGCCCAGCCGCCGCAGCAACTCGAAAATAGCGGGGATGATCCAGGCGCCCAGATCGATCTCCGCCGCCAATCCCTCCGGCAGCATCCGCGGCGTATTGTCCGTCAGACCGCCCCCGGTGATGTGGGCCGCCCCGCGCAGCAGCCCTTTCTCCACCAGCGCGCGAATTGGCCGTAGATAGCTGCGATGCACCTGCAACAACGCATCGGCCACCGTTCCGCCCAGTTCCGGCACGGTGCTATCGGGAGCGTACCCCGCCACCTCGAACAACAGCTTGCGCGCCAGCGAGTAGCCGTTCGTGTGCAGCCCGTTCGACGGCAGTCCCAACAGCACGTCTCCCGCGCGAATGCGCTTGCCCGTAATCAACCCGGCGCGCTCGGCCGCGCCCACGATGAAACCGGCCAGATCGTATTCCCCAGGCGCGTACAGGCCGGGCATCTCGGCGGTCTCACCGCCGATCAGCGCGCAGCCGTTTTGGCGGCAGCCGCGCGCCAGTCCCGCCACCACCTGCGCAGCCACGCCGGCTTCCAGCTTGCCGGTTGCGAAATAGTCCAGAAAGAACAGCGGCGTCGCGCCTTGCACCGCGATATCGTTGACGCAGTGGTTTACCAGGTCCTCGCCCACGGTATCGTGGCGGCCGGTGAGAAAGGCGACTTTGATCTTCGTGCCCACGCCGTCCGCCGAGCTGATCAGCACCGGCTTCTTCCATCCGGCCATCGAGTAGCATGCGCCGAACGTGCCGATATCGGTCAGCACCCCGCGTGTGAAGGTCTCGCGCGCCAGCTTGCGTATAGAAGAAACCGCACGATCCGCTTCGTCGATGTTGACCCCCGCATCCTGGTATCGCATGATTGGAATTCATAGTATAGCGGCAGGCCCAGGCAGCGCGGCATTACACTTGGGTCTCGCCGGCCGACGGGCCGAAGCCGAAGCGTTCGCGTATGCCGTGGCGGAATCGTTGCCGCTCTTCGGCGGTCATGGCCTCCCAACCGCCCTTGCGGCCGCGGAAGCTGGATCGATGCGACCCGTGCCGCCCAAATCCACCGAAGAGGATCCGGCACAGCGCCAGAATCCCAAGTCCCTGCCAGAACGTGATCAGGCGCCAGCCAAACAGCGGAGGAAGCAGCCAGTTCCACAATTGCTGCACGATCACGCCGCCCAAGGCGACAAATGCGAATAACGCCAGGATCGCCAGCGGAGCCAGAAAAATCCATTTCCGTTTCATATTCAGTTCTCATCCTTTCGTAAATTCTTCGTGAACGTCTTCGAGGCGCGCGCGCAGGCGCAACACCGCATAGCGTTTGCGGGAAAGCAGCGTATTCACGCCTACGCCGGTCTCCGCGGCGATCTGCTTGAAACTTCGGCCTTCCACCTCGTGCGCGATAAACACCTCGCGCTGCTCCGCCGGAAGTTCGTCCACCGCCCTCTCAAGCTCCTCAAGCAGCACGCCGCGCGCGTAAATCGCCGCCGGCCCCGCGTCGGGCGAAGGCAGCAAATCCTCCAGCCGCAGCAGTTCGTCTTCCTCGTTCAAAACGGCCAGATCGCTGAAGCTCTCCGGCTTCTTCTTGCGGAAAAGATCCGTGATGCGATTGCGCGCCACGCGAAACAGCCACCCGGTGAGGTGCTCGATCGGCATCAGCAGGCGATTGGCTTCCACCAATTCGTAAAAGACATCCTGCAGAATGTCCTCGGCGTCACGCGGGTCGGGCACCCGCCGGCGAATGAAGTTCCGCAGCCGGGACTGCTCCCGCTTGAGCGTTTCGGAGATCCGCTGGTCCTGTTCGAATGCCATCTGCTCCAGGCTCTCCACGTCCTTCACCTACGGTTATAGACGAATCAGCGGGCTTGGATATTGTAAAGAGGCGCCAGCCCGCAGCCGAATCGCTATACTGGGCAAATACCCCAGGGTTCTACGAAGTGGAGTTTATATGCAAAAGATAATCATGCTTTCGAGCGTTTTCCTGGCATCGGCAGTGGCTGCCGCCACGGTTCAGCCGCCGGAGGTCCAGATTGCCGCCGCGGTCCTGGCCGCTCCAGCGGATCTTCGTGACGGTGCAGCCGTCCTCGGCTACAACCCGCAGGGCGAACTGGTTAAACTCCGCGAGGGCAAGAACGAACTCATCTGTCTGGCGAGCGACCCTGGCAAGACCGCATTCAGCGTCGCCTGTTACCACCGGGACCTGGAGCCCTACATGGCTCGCGGCCGTGAACTCGCAGCGCAGAAGCTCACCGGAAAAGAGCGCAACGACATACGCTGGAAGGAAGTTTCCGAAGGCAAGCTATCGCTGCCGCGTGAACCCCACACGCTGTACGTGCTCACCGGTACGGGTTTCGACGCGAGCAGTGGGAAAGTGCAGGACTCCTACCTGCGATGGGTCATCTATCTACCTTTTGCCACGCCGGAATCCACGGGGCTATCCACCAAGCCCAGCGAGGGCGGGCCATGGCTGATGTATCCAGGTACGGCAGGCGCTCACATCATGATCAACCCGCCCAAGAAATAGCGGCTCGATCAGGCATCTCACTTAGCCGGCAGCCGCAGCCGGAAGCAGGCGCCGCGCCCGGCCTCGGATTCCGCCCAGAGGTCGCCGCCGTGGTCCAAAACCGTCTGCCGCGCCAACGCCAGCCCCAGGCCGAGCCCGTTCTTCTTGCCGGCGCTCACGAACGGCTCGAACAGGCTGTCCCGGATCTCCGGCGCGATGCCCGGGCCCGTGTCGCGTACGTCCGCTACTACAAACCCGTTTTGGGCCGCCGCCGAGATCTGAATGCGGCCGCCATCCGGCATCATTTCGAGCGCGTTGCCTACCAGATTGGAGAATACACGCTCCATGCGGTTGCGCTCCAGAGGTAGCTCGATTTCATCCGGAATCCCGATCTGCACGACCACGCGCTGCGCCTCCGCGGACGCCATCAGCGATTCGCAGCCGGCCGCCGCCACATCCCGCAGTTTGCAGACTTCCGCGCCACGGGCGCTGCCCCTGGACACGTTCAGCAGGTCTTGCAGCAATTCCTGAATGCGCCGCGATGCGCGGTAAATATTGGCGGCCAGGCGCTTCACTTGCAGCGGCGCCAGGTCGGCGTCCACCAGCATCTCGGCGCCTCCATAGACGGCTGCCAGCGGATTCCGCAAATCGTGCACGATGGAACTCGACAGGCGTCCGATCGTTGAAATACGCTCCTGCCGGATGAGCTCCTGGCGCGCCTGCTGGATAGATGCGCACATGGCATTGAAGGTTCGGGCCAGCCGTCCGAGTTCGTCCTGGCTCACCACCTTCACCCGATGCGCGTAATTCTGCCGCGAGACTTCCGCCGCCGCGCGATCCAGTTCTTTCAGCGGCTCCACGATCCGCCGCGCCAGGACGTACGTCAGGCCCAGGCTGGCGGCGATGGCCAGCAGCCATAACAGAATGATATTCCGGCGCAGCGCGGCCAGGCGCTCGCTGGCGGTCTCGAACGATCGCAGGATCCACAGATTGCCGATGGCCTTGCCCTCGATATCCAGCAACGGCGTGGGCCGCGCGGCATATTCGATGCCGCCGTCCGAGACCCGCTCCAGGTTGGGATGCGCGGCCAGCCGGGCGGCTACCTGGCGGGCCGCTTCGGGTGCCAGCGACGAGGCCACGGGCTGGCCCTTGGAAACAAAGAGAAACTCGCTGCCGCCGGTGTCGGCTTTCAATTGTTTGGCCACCAGGCTGTCAACCCCGTACCCAGCCACCAGGACGTTTTGCGGCACGTCCTCCAGGTAGACCGGCGTGAAAACAGTCTGGTACAGGCGTCCGCCGCGCACCAGGAAGCCCGACACCTGCTCCGGGAAGCGGGCCGCGGCGGTGCGCACGTCCTGTTCCGCCACCGGCATTCCCCCCACCGACGCGATCACTTTGCCGGGCGCGTCGGTGACCAGAAATGCCGCATTCTTGATCGCCAGCTTCTTCAACAGTTCGTTAGCCGTATCGCGGATGGTGGCGGGGTCCCGCGTACCGAAGGCCGAGCGCACGTCCGACATCTGGCTCAAGGTCAGGCTCACCGAGCCGAGCAACTCGGCGCGCGCTTCCCACAGCGACTGGTAGGCCTGGAAGCTGGCGCTCACTTCGTCCTGCATGGTGCTGGTGGTGGTCTCAACCGCGTTGCGCAGCACGATCCAGCCGGTTAACGCGAAAAGCAGGGTGACGGCCAGGGAAGTGGAGAGCAGGATCTTCCAGAGCAGCGAGAGGCGTGAGAAACTGGCGATCATTCCTTTGGTCCGTACGCCGGCTGGCCATCGATCGCCGGCGGATAGTCTTTGTCCCACTTGTTCTTGTGCGGCGCGGGAATATAGCCGGTTTCCGAAATGCGGATGGTAGGCAGAGCCCGCGGCGCTCCGCTCTCCACGGTCACCGGCTGCGTCAAGGCATTCAGCGTCTCGTCCGTGGCCCTTTCGTGGAAAATATGCAGGGTGTAATTCCCCGGCGGCACATCGTGGATCTCGAATGCGCCCGAACCGGCGGAGACCGCGAACCAGGGCGTATCCAGCACCGCGATTACCGCGCTCATGGTTGGATGAATGTTGCAAAACACGCGCACGATGCCGGGGCGCTTGAAGACCACGTCGCGGCTCGTATTGGGCTTGTATAGGCTCAAATCGAAGATCTGCCCGTTGTAGTTGGAGAAGACGTTATGGAAGATGGGGTCGCGATTCGGAAAGTCCACCGTGGCGCCCACCGGGATGGCCAATACGTGCGGCCTGAAATGTTTGTCTTTCTGTTCCATCCGGTAGCGGCGGGAGGGGATCGTGTGCGGAGGCTCGCCGTTGGCGGGTTCGAGCCACAGCACTACGCCCGAGAAGTCCTGGTTGCGGCGTACGCCCGGATCTCGCGAATCGGTCAATAAGACGGCGCCTTTCACGCTGGCGCACCAGGCCGGCGCGAGCCACAGCAGGCTAAAACAGGTACGCCAGAGCCAGGTCATAGTGATTGTTTATCCGGAGGCTACTATCAATATAATTGGTGCGCGCCTGCGAGACTTCGGCGCCCAGCAAAACGTTGGGCGCCAACCGGTAGAAGAAGTTTGCGCCGTACACCCAGTTCCGTCCGATGGCGTAGTACCCCAGGTCCGCGGTGCGGCCATTCTCCAGGCCGGAGAAAATGTGGAACGATAGGCGGGAGGTAGCCGCCAGCGTCAGTTGACTCCATCCCCCCTTGCTGTGTACCGGGATGGCCACGCCGGTGGGCAGGACGGTATAGCCTTCCAGCCCTCCCACCGGCGCCACATTTTGCCCACTGAAGAACGCGCCAGTGAATTCCACTTTGGGCAAAGGGTTGGTGAACCAGTCGAGTGAGAACAGGTTGGACGAAACCGATGTGCCCGCCACATGCGTGACGCTGCTGTGGAATCCGGGCGCGATTTCGATGCGCGGGCCATCCTGCGCGTCTCCCTGGAACCGATGGTAGAATTCGAAGCGCCCTTCGATCCCCGGCCTGGCAGCCTCGGGGGACTGTCCGCTCTGCTGGTACGGCGCAACCTCGTTGGTCTGCACCGCGCCAATTTGCGCGCGCACGCCGGTCCGATCCGTAAAATGGATCTTCTGCTCGAAGCGCACCTGCGGCGTCCATAGCCACAGATTGCCGGCGCCCGAGAGCGGCGCAAATTCCACTTGCGCCAGCGAAGCCGGCTCGCGCGGCGCGAAGATAGGGCTTTCCAGGCCGGCCATGATGCTACGGTCCGCCCATTCGATCTCGATCTCGCCGGTGCGCAGCCGGAAGCCATAATCGAACGGCGTTCCCGAGCCGCCCGCGAAATCCATATAGACGTTGCCGTGAATGTTGCCGCCCAGAAACTGCGGCCCTGAATATTCCAAGCCCAGCACGGTCTGGTAGAGGCTGCCGCCGCCGCTGGCCTGGTCTCCCGGCCAGGCGAATATAGGATACTCCTGGCCGCCGCTGCCCTTGGAGTTCAGAAAAGCGTTAAAGAGAGCCATCCCGGTGACCCGGATGGGGAAGCGCTGGGAAGCTTCCACCTTGGTTTGCGCAAGTTCGTCGATGCGGGACTCATCCACCGCCACTTTCTCTTCCAGTGGCGCCGCGGCTGCGGGTGGTTGCGCCGGCCCGCGGGCTTCGGCCAGTTCCTTCCGCAGTTGCTGGACCTCTTCGGCCAACGATTGGTTTTGCTTTTCCAGGCGGTCGAGGCGATCCATGATTTTCTGTAGCTCCGGGCTGGCAGTTTGGGCCGCCATCTGGGACGTAAGGATACCCGGCGCCAATAGCGTGAGCAGCACGCGCCACGTGCGGCTACGGGGAACGATCGGCGGACTTTGCATCGAGAAGTTGCTCCAGTTTGAGCCGCACCTGTGCGGGCGAGTAAGGTTTCGGAAAGAACGCGTTCGCGCCGAGGGACACCAGCCGTTCCGGCGTGGCGGGATCCGTGTCGCCGCTGACGACAATGATGGGCAACCTTTGGTGGCGGGGTTCGGCGCGGATCCGCTCGATGAATTCGAATCCGTCCATGCGCGGCATGTTCAGGTCGGTGACCACCGCGCTCACGACGCACTCCGCGCTCGCGAGCAAGCGTAAAGCGTCCTGAGCTGTCGGCAGTACGGTCACCGCGATGTCCGGTATTGCCAGGAATGCCATTTCCAGGGTGGTGGCGCAGGTGGCCGCGTCTTCGACTATGACGACAGTACCGCCCGGCATATCCCAGCTCCGTTGCACATCATTTGTACATCTTCGCGCATCCTGGCAGGCCGGAGGTGGGCCGGTTGTAAAAAAGCTGTAAAACCACGAAAGCCCTTGTATCGCGACAGATCCAGCTTCGTTGATTCGCTTACTCGGCGCGCAACGCGTCCACCGGGTTCACCGAAGCGGCGCGGCGCGCGGGGACGTAGCTGGCCAACAGCGCCGCCGTCCCCAGCAGCCCGGCCACCGCGGCCATCGTCTCGGGATCCGCGGCGTGCACGCCAAACAGCAGGTCCCGCAACAGGCTCGCGGCCGCCACCGAACACACTAGGCCGATGGCCACGCCGGACGCGATCAGCCCAGCGGCTTCCTTCAGGATGAGCCGGTACACCGCGGCCGGCTGTGCGCCTAGCGCCATGCGAACGCCGATCTCCCGCGTCCGCCGGCCCACCGAATACGCCACCACCCCGTACAGGCCGGCGGCGGAGAGTAGCAGGGCCAGCAGCGCAAACCCTGCCACCAACCATGCCGCGCCGCGCCGCAGATATGCCGCGGGCGTGTTGTTGATGCGGTCGCTGAAGGTCCGCTCTTCGTAGGTGGAGATGCCCGGATCGAGGCGATGAATGGCCGCGGCCAAAGTCGGCAGCAGCGCCCGTTCGCTCTTCGACGTTCGCACGACCACGGAAAAATAGTCGTTCGGATCCTGGTTGAAGGCGACATACAGAGTGGGCCAGGTGGCCTCATCGAGCGGCCCTTCCTTGATGTCTTCCACGATGCCCACGACCTGCATCGGCGGTGAAGATGCGCCGGAGTAAGCGATCTGCTTCCCGACAGGGTCTTCCCCGGGGAAGTATTTTTCCGCTAGCGCGCGGTCGATAATCACGACCTGCGGTTTCGAAGCGTCGTCCGCCTCGCTGAAATAGCGGCCGCGCAAGAGTTTGGCTCGCAGCGTGGTGAAATAGCTGGCGCTCACTTGCCGGTAACCCACTTCATTGTGCTCGCCATGGAACGGACGGCCGATCACACGAATCCACATGGTATTGCCGCCCCGGACCGGCAACAGGCTGGAGATTCCCACCGATTGGACACCGGGCAGGCCCGCGAGACGGCTGATGATTTCGCGCGTCAGGGCCACCACCGTCTTATTGTCGTCGTGAATGGAAGCGGGCTCTGCAATTTGCAGAGTCGCCAGGTGCTCAGGCTGCATCCCCATGTCGATGTGCAAGAGGCGGTAGAAACTCTTGCCGAGCAATCCGGCGCCCACCAGCAACACCACGGCAATCGCTAATTCCACCACCACCAGTTTGGCGCCCAAGCGTTGCCATGTGGTGCCGGCCGAACCGCGGCTGCCTTCCGCGAGCCCCTCCCGCAAGTCCGGCAGAAACGATCGCCACGCCGGCGTGATGGAAAACAGCGCCGCCGCGGCCACCGCCGCCGCAGCAGCGAACGCCAGCACCCGCAAATTCAGGCCGATGCCATTGAGAAACGGCATGGCGGCCATCTGATCCGGGCCGATGAGGCTGATGAGCAGCCGCATCAGCCAACGGGCTAACACCAGGCCGAGCGCGCCGCTGGCCGCGACCAGAACCACGGCTTCGGTTACGAACTGGCTCACCAATCGAGCGCGCGATCCACCCAAGGCGGTGCGTACCGCCATCTCGCGTCTGCGGCTCTCGGCTCGCACCAGCACCAGGCTGGTTACGTTAACGCAAGCGATGAGCATCAGCAGGCCCGCGCCGCACAGCAGCACGATCAGGATGGGGCGGATGCGTCCAACTTCCAACTCGGTCAGAGCGATCACCGCGCCGCCCTGACCGATATTCGAGGGATATTGCTTTTCCAATTCCCCGGCGATCCATTTGATATTAGCGTCCGCAGCCTGAACGGAGACGCCGTCGCGCAGCCGGGCAAGCCCATGCAAGCTATGGCACCCGCGCTGCTTGTAACAGGAGTTCGCATTGGTGTGGAGCGCCGTCCAGTATTCCGACTCCCCGGTAGCGGCAAAATGGAAATCCGCGCGGGAGCACGCCGATGATTACATGTCCCTCGCCGTTAAGCGTGGCGGTCTTTCCCAGGATGCCGGCGTCTCCGCCGTACCGTTTTTGCCAGGCTGCGTAGCTCAGAATAGCGGTGGGGGCTGAGGCAGGCGAATCCTCGCCTGCGCGAAAATCGCGGCCCAGCATCGGCGCCACTCCCAGCGTCGCGAAAAACCCGGCCGTCACGCTTGCGCCGCGTACCATCTCCGCGCCGGCTCCGGTGCGCAGCGTGAAACCCGTGCCCTCGAAGACATCCAAGGCGTTGAAGACCTTGTTGAGCCTTTTCCAGTCGAGGTAATCCGGATAGGAAAGCGGACAACGTGGGCAGAGCGGGACGGTCTCGAAAAGGCCGGCCAGGCGGCTGGGATCGCGGTATGGCAGCGGCTTGATCAGCGTGGCGTCCACGAACGCGAAAATAGCCACACTGGCGCACAGGCCCAGCCCGAGCACCAGAACGGCCGTGCAGGTAAATCCGGGATTCTTGCGCAATTGCCGGATCGCGAAGCGCGTATCCCGCAGCAGATTCTCGAGCAGCGGGATGCTGCTCCGGTCGCGGTAAGCTTCCTTGGCCGTCTCGACGCCGCCCAACTTGAGCAGGGCGTTACGGCGCGCCTGTTCGGGAGGCATCCCGGAGCGCAGGTTGTCGTCAATGTGCATTTGAAGATTGGATTCGATCTCGTCCGCCAGTTCGCGATCCCGGCCCGCGGCCGGCAGCAACCCGGCGAGCCGCATCATCCACGCGCGCATCCGCTTCATGCCGCGTCTCCCGAAGGCGACAGGAAACGCGCCAGGATGGCGGTGGCCTGCTGCCAATCCCGCGCCTCTTTCTCCAACTGCTTCCGGCCCGCGCGCGTGAGCCTGTAAAACTTGGCCTTGCGCTTGTTCTCCGACAATCCCCACTCCGATGCGATGGAGCCCTCCTGTTCCAGTTTGAGGAGCGCGGGATATAACGTCCCATAATTCAGCGAGAGGAGGTTGCCGCTAGTCTGCTCGATACGCCGCGCAATGCCGTATCCGTGCTGCGGTCCCATGGTTTCAAGGGTTTTCAAAACCATCAGGGCGAGCGTACCCTGCCAGACGTCCGGTTTGTCGTTCATAGCCATCCTATTGTTTACCCATAGAAAAGAATACCACGCTTTATATGGGGAGGCAATAGGAAGCACCGCCGGGCGGCGGACTCCTTGCGGCTGAATTTGACAGCATCCCGACCGCGGAGTAGAGTTGCCATAAGGGTGACTTAGTCAAGTGTTAACCAAAGATAGACTGACATACATCGGCCTCGCGGCGTTTATCCTGGCGGGCGCCCCGCGGCTTGCAGCCCAGAATCCGGCTACTTATGTTGCAGTGGATGCGCACGCGGACCGCCATGCCATCAATCCCGACGTCTATGGGTTAGCCTTCGCCGCCACCAGCGATCTTGTTACCTTGAACGCGCCTCTGAACCGTAGCGGCGGAGATTCGGAGACCAGCTACAACTGGCAGCTCAACTCGGATAACCGCGGCGCGGACTGGTATTTCGAGAGCATCGCCGATTCGGTCTCCACGCCCGGCTACCGCGGCGATAATTTCATCGCCACTACGCGCGCGGCCAATGTGGGTGCACAAGCACTGCTCACCATCCCGATGATCGATTACATCGGCAGCCTGGGCCCCGACCGGTCCACCATCTGGTCTTTTTCGATCGCCAGGTACGGACCCCAAACCGGATGGGATCCATACAACCCGGACGCTGGAAACGGAATCAGCACGGCGCCGGGTAATCCGAATATTACGGGCAACAACCCGCTCGACGCACAGGTTCCGAACAGTTCGTCCATTCAGCAGGCTTGGGTGCAGCATCTGATCGGCACGTGGGGGCTGGCTTCGGCCGGAGGCCTCAAATATTACTTAATGGACAATGAGCCGTCTATTTGGTTCAGCACGCACCGCGACGTGGCCCCGATCGGAGCAGATTATAGCCAGATCTACAACGACTATCTGAATTATGCGGGAATGGTGCGCGCGCTCGATCCCACCGCGACGATTATCGGGCCCGAGGAATGGGGATGGTTAGCCTTGTTCTACAGCGGCTTCGATCAGCAGAACGGTGCCGGCCCGGAGTCGGATTACGCGACTCACGGCGATACGTATTACTATCCGTGGCTGTTGCAGCAACTCGCCGCATACCAGCAAAGCACGGGCACTCAGCTTCTGGATGTGCTGAGTGTGCACTACTACCCGCAAGACGGGTCGTTTAGCAACAACGATACGCGTGCCGCGCAACTGATTCGAAACCAATCCACCCGTTCGCTCTGGGATCCAAACTATGTAGATCAGTCATGGATTGCCACGGTGGGGATCGACGGGGGGATCGTGGATCTGATCCCGAATCTGAAGAAGCTGGTCAGCCAATACTACCCCGGGTTGAAGACCGCCATTACCGAGTACAACTGGGGAGACGAGCCGAATCTCAATGGCGCGACCACCCAGGCCGATGTGCTGGGAATCTTCGGCCGCCAGGGGCTGGATATGGCGACGCGCTGGACCGTTCCGGTCAACCCGTCGCCCACTTATCTCGCCATCGAGATCTACCGCAATTATGACGGCAATGGCTCCACGTTCGGAAACACCAGCGTATACGCCGGAGTCGCCGATCCCGACTATCTGTCTTCCTTTGCGGCAGTGCGCTCGACGGACCATGCGCTCACCGTGATGGTCATCAACAAGCAACAGGGCAGCACGCCGGTGTCGGTCAGCCTGGCAAACTTCGCCACCACCGGCACGGCGCAGGCCTGGCAGATCACCTCCGCCACCCAGACCGCGATTACCTCGCTAGGCAGTGTGGCTATAGCCAACAACTCGATCGGCACGACCCTGCCATCACAGAGCATTACCCTTTTCGTGATTCCGGCTGGCAATCTGACTTCGAAGCCTACGGCGCCGGCCGGCCTGGCGGCGGCGGTGGGGAGCGGCGTGGTCCATCTGACATGGCAACCCGCGGGCGGTGCGACCAGCTACACGGTCAGCCGTGGCACTACGAGCGGTGGACCGTATGCGAAGGTGGGCACTGTCACCAGCCCTGCGCCAACCAGTTATAAGGATACAGGGCTGACGAATGGGACGACTTACTACTATGTTGTGTCGGGTACTAACTCCGCAGGCACCAGCCCCGACTCCGCACCGCTGGCCGCGACGCCCATAGCGCCGCCCACGTTCACGTCGTCCGCGGCCGCGTCGCCGAACCCAGTGACCGAGGGCGCCAGCACCACCGTTACCGCGAAGGTAACCTGTACCGCCCGGTCGCTATCTAACGGAATTGTCCAAGTCCTGGTCGTCGATCCCGATGGGAACACCGCCGCATCGCAGAATTTCACCGCCCAGAACTTCACGAAGGGCCAGTCGCATAGTTACACGCTCTCCTTGCAGCCCGCGGTGGCCGGTACGTATACCGTGGAAGTGGGCGTCTTCAGCGCGACCTGGCAGCAATGGAATTGGAATTCCTCGGCTGGCACGATTACCGTGAATTCGTCCGTCACCTTCACCTCTTCGGCGACGGCCAATCCCGCCACGGTCGCCATCGGCGGAACTTCCAACATCTCGGCGACGGTCACCGAGACCGGAGCGGCCGGCCTGACGGATGCCAATGTCGAACTCCAGATCTTCAGCCAGTCGGGCAGCGCGGTGGCCACAACTTACTGGAGCGGCCAGAACTTCAGCGCGGGCCAGACGCTCCCTTACGCATATTCCTGGACGCCCACCAGCAGCATTCCGCCCGGAGTTTACAACGTGGCGATCGGCGTATTTAACTCCGGCTGGACTTACGACTACTACTGGAACGGCAGCGCCGCGACCATTACCGTAACGCAGTAGCGGCGGGTCGCCAGAAACCTACCGCGCCACCTTCCACGGTTTCTGCGCATCATTAAGGTATGGGCCTTCAGACTGTCAAGATTCCCGTGAGCGGCATGACGTGTGGCAATTGTGCCCGCAGCGTGGAGCGTAAACTCTCCGCCAGCCCCGGTGTTTCCGACGCGCGCGTGGACTTGGCCGGCGGCACGGCGACCGTAGAGTTCGATGTTGACCGGACCAAGCTGCCCGACCTGCTGCATGCCATTGAGCAACTCGGCTACACCGTGCAACAATGAGCGCGGCAGTCACCGTCGGCACGGCAGAGCACGTGGACCTGCCCCTGTCGGGGATGTCCTGCGCGGCCTGTGCGCGCGCGATCGAGAATCAGCTTGTGGCCACGGCGGGCGTGAGCCATGCGCATGTCAACTTCGCCACCGCCACAGCCACGGTGGACTTCGATCCCGCGCACACGGCCGTGGCCGAACTGGTGGCGGCCATCGAGGAATTGGGCTATGGCGTGCCCCAGGCTCTCGATGGTGAAGATATCGAAGAAGAAACGCGCCAACGCGAATACGCGGCACTGAAGCGGCGTCTGTGGCTGGCGGCCGCCTTCGCCGCCCCGGTGGTGTTGCTGGGCATGTGGCCCGGGCTGATGCATCTGGCCGCGATGAACTGGATCGAACTGGCGCTGACCGCCCCGGTCGTCTTTTATGCGGGCGCGCCTTTCTATAAAGGCGCATGGAGCGCGCTGCGGCACCGTTCCGCGAATATGAATTCGCTGATCGCGTTGGGGACGGGGGCGGCGTTTCTCTATTCGCTGGCGGTGACTCTTCGCGGCGGGCACCAGGTCTACTACGAAGCCGCGGCCGTGATCGTCACGCTGATCCTGCTGGGCCGGATACTGGAGGCGCGCGCGCGCGGAAAGGCGTCCGACGCTATCCGCCATCTGCGGGAACTGCAGCCCAAGACCGCGCGGGTAGTGCGGGACGGCGCAGAGTCCGATATCCCGATCGAACAAGTGGGCGTCGGCGACATCGTGGTGGTGCGGCCCGGTGAAAAGATCCCGGTGGATGGAGCCGTGCGCGAAGGCGAGTCGGCGGTCGACGAATCCATGCTGACAGGCGAGAGTATGCCGGTAGATAAGAAACCCGGCGATGCGGTCTACGGCGGCGCCATCAATCGTTCCGGAAGCCTGCGATTCGAGGCGCGCAAGGTGGGGCGGGCCACGGCGCTGCAGCAAATGATCGAATTGGTGCGCCAGGCGCAGGGCTCGCGCGCGCCTGTGGCGCGGCTGGCGGATGTAGTCAGCGGCTACTTCACCGTCGGCGTGCTGGCAATTGCTCTGATTACGTTTGGGGTGTGGCTGGCGTTTGCGTCACTGCCGTTTGCGCTGGTGAATTTCGTAGCCGTGCTGATCATCGCCTGCCCCTGCGCGCTGGGCCTGGCTACCCCTACCGCGATCATGGTGGGTACGGGACGTGGCGCCGAGTGCGGCATCTTGATCAAGGGCGGCGAGGCGCTCGAGGCCGCGCATGCCATCGACACGGTCATTCTGGATAAGACCGGAACCCTGACAAGCGGGCAGCCGCGCGTCACGGATGTAATTCCTTTGCAGGGTTACACAGAGTCCGAAGTGATGCGGCTGGCGGCCTCCGCCGAGCGTTACTCGGAGCACCCTCTGGGCCGGGCGATTGTCGAGTATGCAGGGGCTTTGGAAGTTCCGCTGGACGATCCCGCCGGCTTCCGGGCCGTTACGGGATACGGCGTGGAGGCTCGCATCGGCGGTCGCGACGTGACCGTAGGCAGTCTTGCCGGGCGCGAACTGCCCGAAATCGAACGGCTCGCCAAGGAAGGGAAGACCGCGGTAACAGTTTCGGTGGATGGGCATGTGGCCGGCGCGATCGGCATCGCCGACACCGTGAAGCCCGAGGCCGCCGCCGCCGTGCGCCGGCTCGCCGCAATGGGCATCGAAGTCTGGATGATCACGGGCGATAATCGCCGGACCGCGGAAAGTGTGGCACGGCAGGTGGGAATCGAGCGCGTGCTTGCAGAAGTGCTACCGGACGGCAAAGTGGCGGAAGTGCGCAAACTGCAGGCCGCCGGCAAAAAAGTAGCCATGGTTGGCGATGGTATAAACGATGCGCCTGCCTTGGCGCAGGCCGACGTGGGAATCGCGATCGGGGCGGGTACGGACATCGCCAAGGAGGCATCCTCCATCACCTTGATGCGCGGCGATCTGGGTGGCGTGCCCGACGCGCTTGTCCTGGCGCGCCGTACCATGCAGGTGATCCGGCAGAACCTGTTTTGGGCGTTCGCCTATAACACCATCGGCATTCCCATCGCGGCCGGCGTCTTGTATCCGTTTACGGGATGGCTGCTTTCGCCCGTATTGGCGTCGGCGGCCATGGCTCTCTCCAGTGTTACGGTGGTGATGAACAGCCTGCGTTTGAAAGCGCGGCACACTGGCCGCCCATGAAACCCGATAAAGGCCGATGAAGAATATGGTCGCCCGCAACATTCTGTTATGGGCTGCCATCCCCGCGATGGTCTGCGTGGCTTACTGGCCGGTTCGTCTCGCCTGGGCTGATTCCCTTTGCCGCGCGAGCGACGTCCAAACTGTGGTCCGCGGTGTCCGGCTGTCGCCTGGGGACGCGGACCTCCGCCTGAAACTTGCCGCCGTTCAGCACGCCGCCGGCGCGGACCCGTCGGCCGCTCTCAAAGCCGCGGCGGCCCTGGATCCCGGCAACGCGAACACCTGGATCCGTTTGGGACTACAGGCCGAGATCCGTGGCGATCCACGCACGGCGGAGAGCCTTCTGCTACAAGCGGCCCGCGTCAGCCGCCAGTTCGCTCCGCGCTGGGCGCTTGCCAACTATTATTTCCGGCACGGCGACTCCGCGAATTTCTGGCCGTGGGCGCGTGCGTCGCTATCGATCGGCTACGCCGATCTGAACCCGGTCTTCCGGCTCTGCTGGAACATGAGCCAGGATGGCGGGCTGATCCTGGAGCGCGCCATCCCCCAACGCCGTGCGGTTCTGAATGCGTATCTGCAGTTCCTGACGGGGGAAGGCCGGTTGGCGGCATCCGAGCCGGCCGCCGCGAGGCTAGCCGTTCTGGCCACTGCGGAGGACCAGCCCGCGCTGGTGATCTGGTGCAACCGGCAACTCGATGCAGGGTCCGTCAGTGACGCGCTGGGGGTATGGAACACGCTGTGTGCCAGGCATCTGCTGCCCTATGCGCCGATCGACCGGGCACGCGCCCCGCTCACGGACGGCGGCTTTGCGGCAGGATTTGACGGCGGCGGTTTCGCCTGGATGATGCCCTCCACGCCCGGGGTGACGATGGGCCGAAATCCATCGCCGCGGTATCTTTGGGCCGCATTCGGCGGCGACCAGCCGGAAACCTGCGCGCCGCTGTGGCAATTCGTCCCGCTCGCTCCGGGCGCCGGTTACAGGCTGCGTTACGAGTACCGCACCTCGCAGATTCCGCCGGCCAGTGGCATGCGCTGGAGCGCATTCGATGCGCGCACGGGCAAGGATCTTGCGGTGGCTGCCCCTTGGCTATCCAATCCGGACTGGACCTCCGCCGAATTGCGCTTCAGAGGGCCGGAATCGGGGCTGGTGCGCCTCACCCTCACCTGCACCCGATTGGCGGGCGCGATGCGGATCGAGGGTTCCGTGAATCTGCGCAATTTGTCGCTGGGGCGCCTGTGACCCGCGCTACAACCGGCCTGGCATTATTGCTCAGCTACGCGATTCTGACACTTTGGATCGATCGGCAATGGGCGTGGGCGCTCGTGCAGTTCGCGGTCTTTGCCGGTGTAGCCGGCTGGGCGGCGAGCCAACTACGGCGTCCCACGCCCGTGCGTGGCAGCCTGTGGCTCGTACCGCTTTGCGCCGCGCCGGCGTGGGGATTGCTGCAACTCGCCGCGAATCGCACAGTCTATCGCCTCGGGACATGGACCAGCGTGTTGAATTGGGGCACATGGCTGGCGCTGTTCTTCCTGGCGCTGCAACTGTTCCGGCAATCCGCTGCACGGGATTGGTTCCTGCGTTTCGCCATGTATTTTGGATTTGGACTGAGCGTGCTCTCGACGGTCCAGATGTTCACGTCGGGCGGCAAGATCTTCTGGCTGTTTCCCAGTGGCTATACCGATCATGTGCTGGGTCCCTTCGTCTACCGGAATCAGTATGCGGCGTTTCTGGAAATGATCCTTCCGATTGCTCTATGGGAGGCCTTGCGCGACCGCCGCCGGGCATTCGCTAATTTTGCGATGGCTGCCGCCATGCTCGCCTCGGTAGTGGCCGCGGCCTCCCGCGCCGGCTCGCTTCTGATGTGCGCGGAGGTCGCCGCGGTACTCCTGGCGGCATGGTTGAGCGGTTTGGCGCCCGCCAGGGCCGTGGCGCGCGCATGGGTCACGTTCGGAGCCATCGCCGTGGTGTTGACCGGCATCGTGGGTTGGCAGGCTCTCCGGCAGCGTCTCTGGGAGCCGGACCCCTTCGGAGGACGGCGCGAGTTCCTGATTTCGTCTCTGGCGATGCTCCAGGACCGGCCGGTCATGGGTTTCGGATTGGGCAACTGGGCGCGGGCGTATCCGCAATATGCGATCTTCGACGATGGCACCTATGTGAACCAGGCGCATAACGATTGGCTGCAGTGGGCGGTGGAAGGAGGCCTGCCTTTCTTCGCCATCATGCTGTCATTGGCAGTCCTGGCGGCGCCGGCCGCATTACGTTCGGTTTGGGCCATCGGCCTTTTATCGGTTTGGGTGCATTGCCTGGTCGAATATCCGCTGCAGCAGAGACCGGCTATAGGCGCGTGGTTCTTCGTGTTACTCGGTGTGCTGGCCGCCGGTCGCGGCCGGCGGACCGGTACATCAAGCTGATTCACCTACCCCGACCCTTTTGCCAACTCCGCCACGGCCTCTGCGAAAGCCTCGAATGCCCTGCGGTCGAATAGCACGAACGTGGCTTCCTCAACGTCGCAATCCGCCCGCTCCAGTTGCCGTGCCACTTCGCCCACGGCGATTTGGGCCGCCGCGCGCAACGGATACCCATACACGCCCGTGCTGATCGCCGGAAAGCTGATCGAACGCACGCCGCAATCCCGGGCCAGTTCGAAACACCTGCGGTAGCAGGAGGCCAGTAATCCAGGCTCGCCGTGCAGGCCATCCCGGTAGACGGGTCCCACGGCGTGGAACACATGGCGAGCCGGCAGCGCTCCCGCCCCGGTAACTACTGCGCTGCCCGTAGGACACCGCCCAATGCGCGGCCGGATCTGGTTCAGTTCCGCCATCAGCGAAGGCCCGCCGGCACGATGGATGGCGCCATCCACTCCGCCTCCGCCCGCCAGCGCCGAATTCGCCGCGTTCACGATGGCATCCGCCGCCAGGCGCGTGATGTCACCGGTTGCCAGCTTCAAAGTCTTTCCGGTATGCGCGGTCCACTGCATCGCCTGCTGCTATTATCTTCCTATATGGCGGGCTATGAGCCAGGCGATCGTCCCACGATCCTGAGCAAGCAGTTTCTGCTGACTTTCGGCATCGGATTGGTTGTGATCCTGATCGCCGTCGCCGGCATTCTGTATCTCCAGCGCGGCGCGCATGTGGAGCTGAAAGGCGCCATCCTCAAAGTGCGTACCATGGGCATGTCGGATAATAGCTCGCTCGCGGTGGTCGATTTTCGTTTCGTGAATCCTTCCGATATTCCGTTTGTGGTGCGCAGCGTGGATGTCACCGTCACGGGCGCCGACGGACAGATTTACACGAGCACGCCCGTACCCGAAGTCGATGCGAAAAGGATCTTCGAGTATTACCCCATACTCGGGCAGAAGTTCAATGTCTCGCTGCTCACGCGCGACAAGATCCCCGGGCGCCAGTCCGAGGATCGCATGATCGCCACCCGCTTCGAAATACCCGTCAACAAACTCGACGCGCGCAAGAACCTGAAAATCCGTATTGAGGACGTAGATGGCCCCGTATCCGAATTGGTTGAGAAATAGCCTGGCGGCCGGTCTGTCGGTAGGCTGCCTGTTGGCGCTGCCCGCACTGGCTGTGGACGTACCCGCCGGCACTCCCCTTCAAGTTCGCCTGAAAACTAAAATTGCATCGAACACTTCCAAGCCCGGCGATCCCGTGGAAACGATGCTCATCGCGCCGGTGAGCGTTAACGGGGCGCTTGCGATACCCGCGGGCGTGACCCTGCGCGGAGTGGTCACGGCCGCCAGTCCGGCCACCGATCCAACTGTGCGTGCCACATTGGCGCTCGATCTCCGGGAGCTCGAAATGGGCGGCCGGCGCATCCGCGTGAACACCCTGTTGACGGACGTCGAGAACGCCCGCGAGAGCGTCAACGACAAAGGCGAAATCCAGGGCATTCTGGCGAATGAAACGCTTTCGTCGCGCCTGGACTCGGGGATCTCTAAAGTCGCGGAGAGGTATTCCGGCTTTGGTGGATTTCTGAGCGCCGCCAAAGGCGCCATTTTTAAGGAGACCGCGGGCGACATCGCCTACGATGCCGGCGTGGAGATGGACCTGAAGCTCACGGCCGCGCTCAGTCTGGACGGACCGCCGCCGCCCGGACCCGACGCCGCATTGCAGCCGGTTGACGACCCGCGGGCGCTGATCGACCTGGTAAATCGCCAGCCTTTCCAAAGCCGCGCGCAGAAGCCGCCAAATCCTTCCGATATCACCACCCTGATGTTCATCGGCAGCCAGGAGCAGGTGCAAACCGCGTTCGCGAACGCCGGTTGGAGCCAGGCATCCAAGCTCGGCGAGAAGTCCAAGTTCGAAACCTTGCGCGCCATCGCCGAGGACCGTGGGTACAGCGAAGCGCCGGTTTCGATTCTGTACCTGGATGGGCGGCCGCCGGACCTGGTCTTCGAGAAGCTGAACAATACATTCTCCAAACGGCATCACCTGCGCATCTGGCGGCGTCCCGATCCGTATCGCGGCCAACCGGTATGGGTCTGCGCCGCTACTCACGACACGGGCATAGACTTTTCCGCCAAAGACCGCACCTTTATTCACAAAATCGACTCGCAGATCGATATGGAGCGCTCGAAAGTGGTCAACGACTTGCTGCTGACCGGGAACGTAAAATCGTTCTTGATGGTGGATCGCCCCAACGTCCCCCAGCACTCACAAAACGCTACCGGAGACAACCTGAATACGGATGCCAAAATGGCGGTACTGCTTCTCCAGTGACAATACTCTCGAAAAGTCGGGTCGAAATGCGCGAATTGGGCGGCACCGGGCTGAAGGTTTTCCCGATGGCCCTCGGCTGCATGGGAATGTCCGGCGTGTACGGCGCGGCCGATGAGAGCGAAAGCATCGCCACGATTCACGCGGCGCTCGATGCGGGCGTGACGTTGCTCGATACCGGCGATTTTTACGGCGCGGGCCACAACGAAATGCTCATTGGGCGGGCGTTGAAAGGCCGCCGCGATCGGGCGCTACTCTCGGTAAAGTTCGGGGCCTTGCGGTCGCCCGACGGTGGCTGGGGCGGTTTCGATGGCCGTCCCGCGGCGGTCAAGAACTTCGCTGCGTATAGCCTGAAACGCCTGGGCGTGGACTACATCGATATCTATCGTCCATCCCGGCTGGATCCCGCCGTGCCGATCGAAGATACTGTCGGGGCCATCGGCGATCTGATCCGTGCCGGCTACGTGCGGCACGCCGGGCTTTCGGAGGTGGGCGCGGACACCATCCGGAAGGCGCACGCCGTCAGTCCGATCGCCGATTTGCAGATTGAGTACGCCATCGTGAGCCGCGGCCCCGAAACGTCGATTTTTCCGGTGCTGGACGAACTCGGCATCGGTGTGACGGCTTATGGCGTCCTCTCGCGTGGATTGCTGAGCGGTTCAAAACCCGCCGCCGCGGGAGACTTTCGCGCACATCTGCCGCGCTTTGGCGGCGCGAATTACGAACACAACGGGAAAGTTATCGAGGATCTGAAACGGCTCGCGGCGGAACATGGGCTCACGCCCGCACAACTGGCCATCGCCTGGGTGCTCGCCAAGGGGCGGCGCATCGTGCCCGTAATCGGCGCGCGCACGCGGCAGCAGCTTGCCGAATCGCTGGCGGCTGTGGGGGTCGCGCTTACCGCAGCGGATGTGGCGCGCATCGAAGAACACGTGCCTCCGTCCGCGATTGCCGGCGCCCGTTACGACGAGCGCCAGATGCGCATGCTCGACAGCGAGAGGCCCGCCCGCGCCTAGTCTCGGCTTATCCCCGTGGCGGTCACGGTTTAGGCTCTTCCGGAATCGAATATGACCAGCAAGTGTTTGACCCCCGGCCTGGCCATGGTGGTCGTCTGGATCGCGGCCATCAAGTTGGTCCTGCATTTCTATGCGGGCTCCCATTATGGCTATTTCATCGACGAACTCTACTACCTGGCGTGCGGCAGGCATCTCGCCTGGGGCTATGTGGATCAGCCGCCGCTCATCGCATGGTTCGCGGCGCTCACCCGTGGGCTGGCAGGCGAGTCCCTGAGAGCCGTTCGTTTCCTGCCCGCGCTGGCAGGCGCCGCGACTGTGCTGCTCACCGGCTTGATCGCGCGCGAATTGGGCGGGCGGCGCTTCGCCCAGGGCATCGCGGCGTTGTCGGTGCTGGCCGCGCCCGGTTTTCTGGCGATGGGCAACCTCTTCTCGATGAACGCGTTTGAACCGCTCTTTTGGATGGGCTGCGCATACATCGTCATCCGCATCATGCGGACGGGCAATCAAAAGTTGTGGCTGTGGTTCGGCCTGCTGGCCGGCATAGGTCTCGAAAACAAACACTCCATGCTCATCTTTGGCTGCGGGATCGTCGTCGGCCTACTCGCTACGCCCGAACGCCGGCAGCTTCGTTCGCCGTGGCTCTGGCTAGCGGGCCTGCTCGCCTTTCTGCTCTTCCTGCCCAACCTGCTGTGGAACGTGCAGCATCATTTCCCTTTCCTGGAACTGCAGGCGAATATCCAGCGCGCGCACCGCAATGTGGATCTGCCGCCGCCGGCGTTCATCGGCCAGGAAATCCTCACTATGTTCCCGCTCACGCTGCCCATCTGGCTGGCCGGGCTCTGGTATTACCTGTTCAGTGAAAAGGGGAGGCCGTTCCGCGTCCTGGGTTGGGCGTTTCTGGCCACGCTGATTCTGATCATGACGATGAACCCGCGCGTCTACTATGCCTGGCCGGCATTCCCCATGTTGTTTGCCGCTGGAGGGGTCCTCTGGGAGTCGTGGCTCGCCGCGCCGCGATGGCAATGGATCAAACCCGTATGGGCCGCCCTCATGGTGGTCGCCGCGGCAATCCTCGCGCCCTTCGCCTTACCGCTGCTCCCCGTGGAGACGTACATCCGCTATGCGCAAGCGCTCCATTTCCAGCCTCCCAAGATCGAGACCTATAAACTCGGGCCCCTGCCGCAAATCTTTGCGGACGAATTCGGATGGGAAGAGATGGCCCGCGCGGTGGCCGGCGTCTACAACAGCCTCCCGCCGGACGTGCGTCCCAGAACCGCGATCTTCGCGCAGAACTATGGCCAGGCCGGCGCGGTGGATCTGTTCGGCCCAAAGTACGGATTGCCGAAAGCCATCAGCGGGCACCAGAGTTACTTTCTCTGGGGACCGCGAGGCTACACCGGTGAAAGCATGATCGTTATGGCTGGACGGCAAGCCGACCTGGAAACCAAATTTGCCACCGTGGAGAAGATGGCGCACTTCACGCATCCCTACTCCATGCCCAGCGAGCATTTCGACATATTCTATTGCCGTGGCTTGAAGTGGCCCCTCGCGCAGTTTTGGCCCAAGGTGAAGAACTGGAACTGACGAGTTCGTTACCTACCGCGCATCAGCCAGCGCCTTCATCAGATCTGCGCTGGCTGCCGATGGACACCAGTATCGCTCGATGTGCTCTACCACCAGTTCAGTTCCCCGATCATGGCTCACGTAAGGGCGATCTTTCGGGTTATACATGCTGTCAGTCAGGTCCCGCACCAGCACGCAGCGAATTCCCCAGTTGACCATCTTCTTGATCGCGAACGTCCGGTTCAGGATGCACATGTTCACGTGTACCCCCATCACCAACAGGGTGCGTATGCCGCGCTCCCGCAGGAAGCCGTAGATTTGCTGCCCGTCATCGGCAATCACGTCGCCAGCCCCCATCGGAAGCGTCGCGATCTCGCGGGTCCAGGCTTTGTAGAAAGACTCGCCGGTATCGCATCCGCCATCCCGATCGTCTATGGGCAGGGGTGGATCGGTCAGCCCCAGCGGCGCCGGTGGCTCGATCCGCGCAATCTGCAGAATGCGCTGCCGCTGCGGCCAATCCTTGTAGAATTCCATCGTCTCCGAAGGTGCATGGATAATTTGAATGCCGTGCGCGCGTGCCGCGTCGATTACGGGCGCCATCCTGAGAGCCAGCGCCGCCACCCGCTGTGAAGAGCCCGAGCACCAGTGCCGGTCCCACATGTCGCAGATCAGGATAGCGGTTTGCGCGAGGGGCAGCGTCACGTCGAGCCGCGCCGCCTCCCAGTTGCCACTACCCTTGAAGGCCTCCACGCGCGACCGCACCGGGAGATGCATGTCCGCGCCATAGGCCGCTACCATGACAAACGCGAGAAATGCAGGAAATCGCAGCCAGCAAGGCATGTGGACTATGATACCGCCGGTTTTTGAGGAGCGCCGCTTTGAGCGGAACACTTCAGAGCACCTCAGTTTTTTCTGTGTTTGTCCGTATTTGCCTGAGGCCGGGATACGCGCCCGCCCCCGATTCTCAGTTTCTTCACCTCGTTTGTTAATTGTGATTGACAGCCCGAAGGAAGGGTTACATAATCTTGATGTAGAGCCCAGAGGGTGAATTCAGCCTTCCACGAACGGCACAAGAATTGCTTAAACGATGCAGCGAAAGGCATAGAAATGCACAACGTTTGTTGCTTTGCCGGCCAGACCGCACCTTGCCCGGGGTATTTTTCCAACGACATCCTGCCGTGTATCTGTAGCGGCAAGGAGAGCCTCCTTATAGCACTGAGCCAGTTGGCCGTGCCATATGTTCCATTGAGAGATCAGGCGGCTGCCGGAGTTCATCTACTGCCGTTGACTGCCTGAGGGGTGTACCGCCGCATCCAAGGCGGTTGAGTGGGTCAGAACCCTCACCCAGCCCACTTGGCTCACCGCGGGGCCAGCGCAACGTCGCCGGTCGCGCCGCAGTATCATGTCTTCGTGGCCTGCCGAAAGCTTGTTGTTCTTCTCATTCTCGCCGCAGCCGCCCTGCGCGCGCAGTCTGCAGACCTGATCCTCCGCCACGCCCGGATTGTCACGGTTGACCCGCACTTCCGGATCGCCGATTCAATCGCGATCCGCGGCGATCGCATCCTCGCCGTGGGCAACCGCGATGACGTCGCCCGCCTGGCCGGTCCCACCACTCGTTCGGTCGATCTGCGTGGCAGGACCGTGCTACCCGGCTTAGGCGATTCGCACGTGCACGCGGCCCAGGCAGCCATGTACGAGTTCGATCATCCGGTCCCGGAAATGGAAACGATCGCCGATGTTCTCCAATACATTAAGTCACGCGCCGCGGTGGCCAAGGCCGGCGATTGGATTGTTCTCACACAGGTTTTCATCACCAGACTGCGCGAGCAGCGCTTTCCGACGCGCGCCGAACTTGACGCCGCCGCGCCGCGCAATCCGGTGTACTTTGGCACCGGCCCAGACGCCGCCCTTAATTCCCTCGCCCTGCGGCTCAGCGGTATTGGCAAAGATTTCCGCATCGGCGACGGACTGCCCGGCCGGATTGAGCGCGATGCCGGGGGCGAGCCGACCGGCATCCTGCGCAATGGCAGCCGCCTGGTCAAGATTCACTCGGGCGACAGAATCCCAACCGCCGACGATCGCCGCGCGCGGCTTAAAATGCTGCTCGCCGACTATAACTCCGTGGGATTGACCAGTATTTCCGAGGGCGATCTGGGCGATGCCGACCTCGAAACGTATCGCCGGCTGAAAGACGACGGGCAGCTCACGTGCCGCGTTTTTGTGGCCTACGATGTGGATGCCCAAATGCCGCTCGATCGAATCACGGCCCGCATCGAGGCGGCCGCCGCCAACCCGCTGCATCGCTACAACAATATGCTCTGGCTGCGCGGCATCAAGAGCTTCCTGGACGGCGGCATGCTCACCGGCAGTGCGTACATGCTGCTGCCCTGGGGTGTCAGCAAGGTTTATTCCATCGATGACCCCGCCTATCGCGGCATGCGATATATCGAGCCGGCCAAACTGGTGCAAATTGCGCGCTGCGCGCTGCGCAACGATCTGCAGTTCACCGCGCATTCGGTAGGCGATGGCGCCGTCGAAACGCTGGTGGACGCCTACGCGGAGATCAACCGCGAGTTTCCGCTGCGCGCCGCGCGCCCCTGCATCACGCATGCGAACTTTATGAACGCGGCGATCATCCGGAAGATGCGCGAGATCGGCATCGTCGCCAACCTGCAGCCGGACTGGCTGTGGCTGGATGGCGCCACACTGCGGAAGCAGTTCGGCGATGCCCGCCTGGCCTATTTTCAGCCCTACAAGACGCTTTTTGAAAGCGGAGTCGTGGTGGGGGGCGGCTCCGATCACATGCAGAAAATCGGCAGTTTGCGTTCCATCAATCCCTACAATCCGTTCCTCGGCATGTGGATCGCGCTGACGCGCCAGCCACGCTGGGCCGGCCAGCCGCTACATCCGGAACAGCGCATCTCGCGCGAGCAAGCCATCCGCCTCTATACCATCAACAACGCCTGGCTGACATTTGAAGAAAAAGAGAAAGGATCGCTCGAGAAAGGAAAGCTGGCCGACCTGATCGTGCTCGACCGCGACATCCTCACCTGCCCGCTGGACGAAGTCCGTCAGATTCAGGTCGACCAGACCTACCTCGGCGGCAAGCTTATCTACCATCGTGGGGGCGACGACGCCCGCGCGGCAACAACGCGACCCGCCGCCGCGCCTGGCCTGAACTAGGATGCCGCCACCATGCTGGTCTGCAATTCCGGAATCTCGATCTCGATGCGTGTACCGTGCCCGGGCTGGCTGTCGATGCTCATCTTGTGGTCGTTGCCGAAAAGGACGTTCAGCCGCTCGCTGACATTGCTTACTCCGATGCCCTGTTCCCGTAGCGTGGCGAGTTTGGAAGCCGGGATACCGACGCCATCGTCTTCTACCCACAACAGCAGCCGTGAATCCACCCGCCGGCACCGCAGCCGGATGGTGCCGCCTTCCACTTTGCTGCTCAGCCCGTGCTTCACGCAATTCTCGATCAAGGGCTGCAGCAGCATGCTGGGCACCAGCATGTCCAGCGTGTCGGCGGCCACATCCTTTTCGAACCGCAGTTTGTCGCCGAACCGCATCACCTCGATGGCCAGGTAATCGTCGATAAAACTGATTTCCTCGCGCAGCGCGCTGAAGTTATCGTGCTTGCGCAACAGGCGCCGCAGAATGTTCGACAACTTCAGCACCATCACGCGGGCCTGGTTTGGGTCGGTGCGGATCAGCGAGGAGACCGAATTCAGCGTGTTGAACAGAAAATGGGGATTGATCTGGCTGGTGAGCGCTTCCAGGCGGGCCTGAATCAAGTGCCGCTTTTGCTCCTCTAACTTCCCTTCGTTCCGCGTGTTGTTCCAGATCTTGATGGGCAGCATGACGGAAAACAGCGTGGTGGCATAAACCGCCGCATACATCAGGAAATTGGGTTGATCCGGATGCAAATAGAAGATCCGGCCCTTCGCGCCAAAGGCCTGTCCGAGCGCCTGCCGCAGGAATTCGGCGAACAGGATGACCACGAAGAATAGCAGGTTGAATGCGTTCCGCCGGTCGAAGCGGCGCTGCTTGAAGAAGCGCCACAGGTTCAAGTCGACGAACGGGCTAAAGCGCCAGATATCCTCCGGATCCATCGCGCAATCCCGCAACAGGCCGCCCAATACGCCCAGCCCCGCCAGCAGCGGCATGGTCAGGTATTCGCGGTGAATCATGGCCGGAATCGAGATCAGGATTCCGGAGATGAGGCCCGTCACGTAGCCGCCCAACATACCTGCCAGCAGGCTGCCCTCAAGTCCCAGGTCGACGGCCTGGTAGGTGGCGCTGACCACCCGGGTTGCGACGCTCGCGCCGAACACGCCGGAGAACCACAGCGATAGCTTCACGCGCTGGCCCATGGTCCTGTTTTCCCGCATCAGCATGCGCTTTACGGCGCTCCAACGCACCAGGATGCTGGCCAGCGAGGCCACCACGCCCAGCTTCACCAGCAGCGTGACCAGGGACGAATCCGGCATGGAAGCTTGCACATCATTATAATAAAAGCATCGGGACAGCCGGCAGAAATATCATGCACACTCCTTCCGCGCTCCGGCTGCACAAAGCTGCCGAAGCGGATTTTCCAACCCGATTCGGACACTTTCGGATCTATGGATTCGAAGGCCGTCTGGATGACCGCGTGGAAGAAGCTGTGGTTCTCGAGATGGGCGGCGTGGCCCATGGCGCGCTGCCGCCGCTGGTGCGGATCCATTCCCAATGCCTCACGGGCGACGTCTTCCACAGCCTGCGCTGCGATTGCCGCGCACAGCTTGAACTAGCGCTGCAAACGATCGCCGAAGAAGGCCGCGGGCTGTTGATTTACGAACATCAGGAGGGCCGCGGCATCGGCCTGCTAAATAAGCTGCGCGCCTACGAATTGCAGGACGGCGGCGCCGACACCGTGGAAGCCAACGAGCGCCTGGGCTTCGAATCTGATCTGCGCAACTACGAACTGCCGGGCGAGATCCTGCGCTACTTCGGGTTGAAGAGCATTCGCCTGCTGTCGAACAATCCCGATAAAGTGGCTGCTGTCGAAGCCGCCGGCGTGCGGGTGGCGGAGCGCGTGCCCTGCATCGTGCCGGCGATGGTATCGACGGAAGCTTACCTGCGTACCAAGAAAGAGAAGATGGGGCACTTGCTGGAAGGGTTTTAGCCCAGGAACCAGCTCACACGCCTTGAAACTCGATGAGCAGGGTCTGCTTCGAACCCCCACGCCGGTAGACCCGCTCGAACCGGTCGCCAAAGCGCACCACAATGCTCCAATCCTTAAGCAGGTCGCGCAAGGGTGGTGCGGGTGGATCGGAAGGATAGCCGGCGACCGGGAATTGCATGATCATGCGATCGAGAAACGGGACGGCCACTTCGTCATAAGCCTGCGCGTCGTTCGCGCAGCGGGCGAACCACGTCGTCAACAAAACCATTGGTGCCGGATACGGCCGCGCATCAACCGGTCCCCTCCAGATCGCCTGGGCTGGAAAAACGAAATGGATGCGCGGCCCGGCGTTGTGCTTCAGCATGCTGTGGAGCGTCATCTGAGCGTTCCTTGCCAGACAAAACATGAAGCCTCCGCCGGCGAACACAACCCGCTGAGCCGCGATACGGATTTGATGCTCTTGTCCCTCGCTGACGATCGCGTAGTCAGGGTGCCGGTCGGCGGTGTACCAGTCCGGGTATTCCTGGCTGACCCAGTAGACCACGGTCCAGCCATTCTGCCTGGCCTCCTGCACGAGACGGTCGATTCCGGGCTTGGCGACGGCGGTATGGTCAAACCCGTCCAGGTTGGCATGGCCGGCAAAGAGCAAGTCCTTCGCGACAATCTCCCGAACGGAAGGGTGGGGGACAGCCATCATCGGCGTCTCAGCGCGACCAGCCACCTGCACTCTGAATCGCCGTTCCGATGCTCGAGTGCGCACGACCAGTTCGGTGCGTCCAGGCCGTATGGCCTCGCATAGCCCCGTCGGCTTGATCAGACGCACGATCTCAGGGTCTCTGGTAGTGAACTCGGCATCGCGGCAACGGGGTTGATTTCGCTCAGGGAATTCGCAGACCGTGTAGTGAATCTGCTCGCCAGGGCGCAGCAGAAAGTGCTTCGGAAATATTTCGAGCCTGGTTGCCGGACGACCCCCAGCTTGTAGCCAACACCCCAATAGACTAAGAGCTAGAGGACCCGTCCTGGTCAGGTGCAAGTGAGAACCCCCCGGCCCTAGCCGGCCAGAATGCGGTCGCGCATCCCGCCGTAAATCATGGCGTTGACCATTTCCAACTTGTAAAAGTCGTGCGGGAAGCCGAGTTGGATGGCACTGGCTTCATCCAGTTCCGCCACCTGCTTCTCACTCAACTCCAGCGACAGGCTTGCAAGATTATCCTGCAACTGCGCCATGCGCCGTGCTCCTACAATAGGAATCACCGGGACTTCGCGATAGCGTAGCCACGCCAGCGCCACCTGCGCCGGCGATCGGCCGGTCTCGCCGCCAACTTTCTTCAACGCGGCGACCGTCCGGTCAGCCTGCTCCCCCGTGCGCATGAACTGTTTGGTAGATTCCGTGGAATACCGCCCGTCGCCCGCGCGGTTGGCATGATACTTCCCGCTGAGCAAGCCGCCGCCCAGAGGCGACCAGGCAACCACGCTGAGCCCCACAGCTTTAGCCATCGGGATCAGTTCCCGTTCCACCGTGCGCTCGACCAGCGAATACTCGATCTGCAACCCTGCAAATCTCGTCCAGCCGCGCAAATCGGCCATCATGTTCGCCTGCGCCACCCACCACGCGGGCGCATCCGAGACGCCGATGTAAAGCACTTTCCCTTGCCGCACCAGGTCGTCGAAAGCCCGCATCACCTCCTCCACCGGCGTCATCTTATCCCAGATGTGCATCCAGTACAGGTCGATATAATCGGTTCTCAAGCGGCGCAGCGAAGCTTCCACCGCCTGCATCATGTTCTTGCGATGATTGCCGCCGGCGTTCGCATCGTTTGCGGTTGCCGCATTCGTGTATTTGGTGGCCAGCACGATTTCCGGCCGGTGGCCGTCCATGAACTCGCCCACGAATTGCTCGCTGGTGCCATTCGTGTAGACATTGGCGGTATCGACGAAATTTCCGCCAGCCGCCCGGTAGGCGTCATAAATCTGGCGTGCCTCATCCTTTCCGGAACCCCAACCCCACTCCTCGCCGAACGTCATCGTACCGAGCGAAATCTCCGAAACTCGTAAGCCGCTTCTTCCCAGCAGTCGATATTTCATAACTTATTCCATCTCGAACGCTACATACATCAATTGTCCCTGGCGCTCCACCTGCAGCACCACGGCATCCCCGCTCTTGGCTTGCGCCAACGTGGTAGTCAGCGACGCTAGGGTCGCGGTGGGTTCGTTGTTGATAGCGTAAATCACATCCCCGGGACGCAGGTCCACGTCGAGGCCTTCCGCCTCTGCCGCGCGCGCCGCCACCACGATGCCGTATTGCTTACGCAGATCGGGCAGCAGAGGGGCCAAGCGTTTGTCGATCTCGACCCCCAGGATCCCCAGCTTTGGAATCAAGTCCTTTTCCGGATTCACCAGGTCCGCGAATCGCTGTGGGTCGTCGTCCTGCGCCGTCACCGGCACATCCATGGTTAACCGGTCCTTGCCGCGCAGCACCTCCAGGCTCACCTTTTCGCCCACCGGAAAGCGATAAAGATTCACTTCCAGTTGGCGCGCATTTTCCATGGACTTGCCATCCAGGCTGAGAATAATGTCTGCCGGCTGGAGGCCGGATTTGTCGGCGGGGCCGTCCGGCGCCACATCCGACACCAGCACACCCCAGTCCTGCGGGAGTTTCAAGCCGGTAGCGAGCAGCGGCGTAATCGTCTCCACGGTGGCCCCGATCTGCCCGCGGTGTACGTGGCCCTCCTTGCGAATCTGTGTGTAGGAGTTGCGCAAGGTGTCGCTGGGTATCGCAAAACCGATTCCTTCGTTCCCGCCGGACTGCGACAGGATCATGGTGTTCAGGCCGATCACGCGCCCCGACATATCCACCAGCGGACCGCCGCTGTTGCCCGGGTTGATCGATGCATCCGTCTGGATATAGATCATCGGGCTATCCTCTTTGAGCTGACGCGCCACCGCGCTCACCACGCCCAGGCTGGCGGAATTCTGCAAGCCCAGCGGGCTGCCGAAGGCCATCACCAATTGGCCCTGCCGCAACTCGCGCGAATCGCCCAGCGTCAGGTACGGCAAGTCCGTGGCTTCGATCTTCAGGACCGCGATATCCGTTTCGTGGTCTACCCCGACAATCTTGGCATCCAGAATCGTGCCGGCCGGCTTGGTGATCGAATGGCTCAGCCGCGCCGCGCGCTCGGAGACGGACAACTGGACGCGAATGCGCCGCGCGCCCTGGATCACGTGCGCGTTGGTCACGATGTAACCGTCGGCAGTCAGGATCACGCCGGACCCGGTGGCCCGCTGCCGCGTGAGCATCGCCGCATTGCCGGAATCCGAGTCTTCGCTGAGGCCGAATCCGGTAGTTACAATCTTGACCACCGAGCCGTTTACGCGCCGCGACAGGCCCTCCAGCGATGCGCTCAAGCTCTCGATGGCATCCAGCTTGCGCTCTTGCGCGAATCCGCCCTGCGCCCACACCGCCAGCGACAGGCATCCGATCAACGCCGCTCGACAACCCATGTATTCCCTCGCAAATAATCCACGGTTCGCAATACCGCTTCGCGAATGCTCAGCTTCGGCCGCCATCCCAGCGCGCGGATGCGCGCGCAATCCAGAAATATGAATGGACTGTCTCCAATCCACCCGCGCGCGCCGCCTTCATAATCAAGCCGCGGCGCGCATTGCAGGCGCTCCGCGATCCAGCCGATCGAATCGTTTACGGTGCAGTATTCGTCCGTACCCAGGTTATATAGATTCAGCCTGGCCGCGCCGCGTTCGATAGCCAGCAGCATGGCATCCACGCAATCGTGGACATATAAGTAAGACTTGCGCTGCCGCCCGTCTCCTAATACATCCAGATGCCCCGGGTGCGCGCTAAGTTGCTTATAGAAGTCCAGAATGTGGCCGTGCGTGTAGCGTTCTCCCAGGATCGACACAAAACGGAAGATGTGTCCTTCCATACCGAAGCCCTCGCAATAGGCTTCGATCATAGCCTCCGCGGCCAGCTTGGAAGCCGCGTAGAGCGAGGTTTGTACCGGGAACGGCGCGTCCTCGGGCGTGGGGAAGATGGCCGGTTCGCCATAAACCGATCCCGTGGAAGGGAAGGCGATGCGCCGCACGCCACGCGCTCGCATGGCCTCCAACACGTTCGCGGTGCCGATAGTATTCTGCTCCAGATCCTTGCGGGGGTGCTGGGTGCCAAACCGGACATCGGCATTGGCCGCCATGTGAAATACGAATCCGGCGCCTTCCATGGCGCGCTCCAGCGCTTCGGGATCCAGCAGATCGCCGCGCTCCAGGCGGAAGCGCGGCGATTCCGATGCGGCGCTCAGAAACTCGGCCTGCCCCGTCGAGAAATTGTCGAAACCGGCCACTTCATGCCCATCGGCGAGCAAACGGTCCACCAGGTTACTGCCGATGAAACCGGCGGCGCCGGTTACCAGAATTCGCATCTCACAACCTTCACCTTAGTGTGCGCCGGGCGCGCGCGCCGATGCGGAAAATGTCGGCCACGTTCCGCAGGTTCCCGCTCACCAGATCCAGCCGGCTATCGCCGTCGTCGCGCCAGCGGATGGGCACTTGCTGGATCCGATAGTTCAGACGTCGCGCCAGCGCCAGGATCTCCACATCGAACATATATCCGTCGATCTGCTGCCGGCTGAAAATCTCCCGCGCCGCCGTCCGCGTGAAAAACTTGAACCCGCATTGCGAGTCCGTGATGCCGTCGAGGCCTACCACGGCGCGCATGAAAACTCCGAATCCCTTGCCGCCCAACTGCCGGTACAGCGGCTGACGCTTCTCGATCCGGGATTCCTGCATAGCCCGCGAGCCGATCACCACGTCGTAGCCCTGGCTCAACCATGGAAGGATCTTATCGAATTCTTCAATGGGAACTTTGTTGTCGGCGTCCGCATAACCCGCGATGTTACCGTTCGCCAGAGCCATGGCTTCGCGCACCCCCCGGCCCTTTCCGCTGCGTTCGCGATTGCCGATTACGCGAACGGGCTCACCCTGCCGCGCGATTTCGCAAGCCCGCTCGCGCGTACCGTCTCCGCCGTCCGCGGCCACGATGATTTCATAGCGCAAACCGCGCGCCCGGAAATAACTGGCTGTCTCGCGGATGGTCGAGGCGATCGTCGCCGCCTCATTATATGCGGGAAGGATTAGAGAGACATCGCACAATCTCAGCTATTCTAACAGGTGGACTGCCGATGCCCTTCAATATCGCCATCGTCGGATGCGGCCTGATCGGGAGCAAACGCGCCCGCTCCCTGGCCGGCGCACGTTTGGCCCTATGCTGCGATCTCGAACTGGGACGCGCCATGGCGCTCGCCGCCGCGCATCCCGGCGCTGAGACTGCTACGGATTGGCGCCTCGCCGTCACAGCGCCCGATATTGACATCGTGATCGTGGCCACCACCCACGATATGCTGGCGCCCATCGCCACCGAAGCCGCGCATGCCGGCAAGCACGTGTTCATCGAGAAGCCCGGTGCGCGCCGCGCGTGCGAGTTGGACGCCGTAGCCGACGCCGCCGGACGTACCGGCGCACTGGTGCGTGTGGGCTTCAATCATCGCTATCACCGTGCCGTCCAAAAGGCCCGTGCGATCTTCGATTCCGGCGCGATCGGTCCGCTGTTGTTCATCCGCGGCCGCTACGGGCACGGCGGGCGCTCCGGCTACGAGCGGGAATGGCGCGCCAATCCGGACCTTTCGGGCGGCGGCGAACTGCTCGATCAGGGCGTGCACCTGATCGACCTGTCGCGCTGGTTCCTGGGCGACTTTACGCGCGTGACGGGCCGTACGCCTTCCTTTTTCTGGAAAATGCCGGTCGAAGACAACGCTTTTCTGCTGCTGGAAACCGCCGCTGCGCAGATCGCGTTCCTGCACGCCAGTTGGACCGAATGGAAGAACCTGTTCTCCTTCGAGATCTGCGGGCGTGACGGCAAGCTGGAAATCTCCGGTCTGGGCGGCAGCTATGGAACCGAGCGCCTCACGTTCTACAAAATGTCGCCTGACATGGGACCGCCGGAAACGACAGCCTGGGAGTTTCCCATGGCCGATAGCTCCTGGGAAACCGAGTTCGCCGACTTTCTGGAAGATATCCGGCTGAAACGCCAGCCGCGGCCCGGAATCGCCGATGCGCAGGCCGCTCTGCAGGTAGTGGAGCGCATCTATCGCGAGCGCGCATCCCCGGAGGAGGCCACATGATCATCACCCGCGCTCCATTGCGCATTTCGCTCGGTGGCGGTGGCACCGACCTTCCCTCTTACTACCGCGAGCATGCCGGGTTCGTCATCTCGGCGGCTATCGACAAGTACGTTTACATCACCCTGCACGAGACCTTCAGCCAGGAACTGCTCATCAAGTATTCGCACCTGGAGCAGGTGGAGACCGTCGATCAGGTGAAGCACCCTATCGTGCGCGAGGCTTTGCGCATGGCCGAAGTCGGCCCGCGGCCGTATCTCGAAATCGTGAGCATGTCGGACATCCCGGCCGGTACCGGCCTGGGCTCTTCGGGCAGCTTCACGGTGGCGCTGCTGCGCGCCCTGCACGCCTGGAAGAAGAACCCGATCCCCCGTCAGGAACTCGCCGAGCAGGCCTGCCGCATTGAGATCGACCTGTTGCATGAGCCGGTGGGTAAGCAGGATCAGTACATTGCGTCGTTTGGGGGCATCACCTGCTTCCAGTTTCTTCCCGACGATCGTGTCGAGGTTGCGCCGCTGCAACTCGCCGGCGAAACCCTGGCCAACCTCGAAGACAACCTGCTGCTATTCTTCACCGGCTTCACGCGCTCCGCATCGGCGATCCTCGAAGAACAGGACACCCGCACGCGCCAGCGCGACGCCGATATGATTTCCCAATTGCACGTAGTGAAACAGCTCGGCTGCGAGAGTAAATCGGCCCTGGAACGCGGCGACCTCCGGCGCTTCGCGGAGTTGATGCACATCCACTGGGAGCACAAGAAGGCGCGCTCGCGCTCTATGACGAACTCGCACATCGACGACTACTACCAACTGGCCCGCCGGAACGGCGCCCTTGGAGGCAAGCTGATCGGCGCAGGCGGAGGCGGATTCCTGATGTTCTATACGGAGGACAAAACGCACCTGCGGCATGCCATGCGCGCCGCGGGGCTCCGCGAAGTGCGGGTGCGCTTCGATTTTCAGGGCACCACCGTGCTGGCGCAATCGTGAGCGCCATGCTGCCGGTCGCGATACTCGCGGGCGGGCTGGGCACGCGCCTGTATCCGCTCACGGAGCGCATTCCGAAGGCGCTGGTCGAAATCAATGGCGAGCCCTTCCTTGCGCACCAGTTGCGCCTGCTGCACTCCCGCGGCATCGAGCGCGTGGTCCTTTGCATCGGGCAGCTCGGCGAGCGCATTCGCGAATATGCGGGCGATGGCGCGCGCTTCGGCCTGGCCATCGACTACGCGCTCGATGGCCCGGTGCTGCGCGGAACGGCTGGCGCACTCCGCCACGCTCTTCCGCTGTTGGGCGATGCCTTTTTCGTGGTGTATGGCGATTCCTATCTGCCCTGCTCCTATCGCGATGTGGAGGCTCGATTCCAGGCTGCCGGGCAACCGGGCCTGATGACCGTTTATCGCAACGCCGGCCGCTGGGATTCGAGCAATGTGGAGTTCACCGCGGGCCGTATAGTAGCCTACGATAAAAAGAACAGGACGGAACGCATGCAGTACATCGATTACGGGCTCGGCGTTTTCAACCGCGAAGCGTTTGCGGAGTCATCCCAAGCCGATCTCGCCGGCCTGTATCGCGATCTTCTGAGCCGGGGCCGGTTGGCCGCCTTTGAAGTGCGCGAGCGTTTCTACGAAGTCGGCTCGTTCGATGGGATCGCCGAGCTATCGCATCACCTGTCTCTATGACCTTCAGCGAAGAATACTTAGCCGAATCTGCCGAGGTCCTGCGCCGCCTGGACCCCGCCGTCATCGAAGAACTGGCGCATCTGCTCTCCGCCACGCGCGCACGCGGCGGACGCTTGTTTATCCTGGGAGTAGGCGGTAGCGCCGCTAACGCCTCCCACGCGGTCAACGATTTTCGCAAGATATGCGGCATGGAAGCCTATTGCCCTACCGACAACGTCTCCGAGTTGACGGCCCGCACCAACGATGAAGGCTGGGCCTCGGTGTTCGAATCGTGGCTGCGCGTCAGCCGCCTGCGCGCCGAGGATTGTATCCTGGTGTTCTCGGTCGGCGGCGGCAATCTGGAAAAACAAGTCAGCCCGAATCTGGTTTCCGCTCTGCAATACGCCAAGTCAGTTGGCGCGTCCATCGGCGGTGTGATCGGGCGCGCGGACGGCTTCACCGCGCAAGTGGCGGACGCTTGCGTGATCGTCCCCGCGGTGAACCCCTCCCACATCACCCCGCACGCCGAGGCTTTCCAGGCGGTGGTGTGGCACCTGCTGGTCACGCATCCCGCGCTGAAAGCCGCCGAAACCCGTTGGGAATCGCTCGGATGAATCGGGCCGTCTTCCTGGATCGCGACGGCGTGCTCACCCGTGCGCTGGTTCGCGGAGGCAAGGCTTACGCCCCCATGACTCCCGCCGAAATGGAAATCGACGCGGACGCGCCCGTCGCTCTCGCGCGGCTGAAGGTTGCCGGATTCCTGCTCATCGTAGTGACCAATCAGCCGGACGTCGCGCGCGGCGTTACCCGTCGTGAAGACGTTGAAGCCATGCACGCCACCCTGCGCGCCGCCCTTCCGCTCGATGCCGTATGCGTCTGCTACCACGACGATCGGGACGCCTGCGATTGCCGCAAGCCCAAGCCCGGCATGCTGCTTGAAGCCGCGGCTGCCTACGCGATCGATCTGGGAGCCAGTTTCATGGTTGGCGATCGCTGGCGGGACGTAGATGCCGGCGCCGCCGCCGGTTGCCGCACTATCTGGATCGACCGCGGCTATGATGAACGCGCTCCCGTCCATGCCCCCGATGCGCGCGTTAACAGCCTGCGCGCCGCGGCGCATTGCATCGAGTCCCTGTAACTTTAGCTCAAATCCGATGAAAGGCCTTCAGAATTTCGCGCATGGAATACTGCAAGGCAATCGGCCGTCCGTGCGGACAGCTCATTGGGCAATCCGTAGCCGCCACCGCCCGCAGCAGCCATTCCATCTTGGCGTGATCCAGCCGCGTGTTCACCTTGATGGCCGCGTGGCAGGCGATGGAGGCCGCGATCGACCGCCGCACGTCCGCGAGCGATAGCCCGCGAAATTCCGCCTCTGCCGTCTCCAGGATTTCGCCGAGCACCTTCTCCAGATCCGCCGGCCCTACCGCCGCGGGCGCCGCGGTCACCGCGATGGTGCGGTTGCCGAACGGCTCGCTTTCGAACCCGATGGCGTTCAATTCATCGGCGATGCGCGCGTATTCGATCTGTTGTCCCGGCGTCAGTTGTACGATCAGGGGCATCAGCAGCCGCTGCGTCTCCACATTACCCGCCGCGCGCTGCTTCAGCACGCGTTCAAACAAAATGCGCTCGTGCGCCACGTGCTGATCCACGATCCAGAGCCCGTCGCGCCCCGCGGCAATGATGAAGCTCTCGTGAAGCTGCCCCAGCGGCCGCATATCGGAGAGCGCCCCCAGCGATGCATCGGAAACCGGCAATGCGTCGAGCGGGAAGCCGCCATGCGTCTCGGGCATGCGTAGCCGCACTCCAGTTGAGACTGGGGCGTCCGCCAGCGAGATCGAAGGGCCGCCGAAATCCAGGCGCGGCGCGGGTCCCGCCGCCGGCCGCAATGCGAATTCCGGCAGCGCCCCTTCCACCGGCTCTGGGGCGGGCATCTCCGGCTGTCCTTCACTTTCGGGTGCGGGCAACGCGGTTTCCGCCGGCGCGGCTTCGTTCTCCAACATCTGCGAGAATTCCGAATACGGCATGCGCGCCGCCGGCTGTGCCGTGGCCGCCGGTGAAAACGCCGGCGCCGGCCTCGTCTCGATCAGCCTTTCGCGAATGGTGTCCCGCACGAAATCGTGTACGAACGACTGATGCCGGAACCGCACCTCGGTCTTTGACGGATGCACGTTCACATCCACCTCGTCGCAATCGCATTCGAGAAACAGCAGCGCGAACGGAAAGGCGGCGGGCGGAATCAGGTTGTAATACGCCGACGAAATCGCGTGCAGCAGCAGCTTGTCGCGAATCAGCCGCTGGTTCACGAAAATGAAGATCGAGTTGCGGTTGCCCTTCTGCACCTGCGGCCGCGAGACGAAACCGGTCAGCCGGAACGTTTTGCTGGAAGGCTCCTCCGGCTCGCGCCTGAATTCCGCGATGGCTTCCGATGGCGGCACATACGGTGGCGGCATCTCCAGCCGCTGCTCGCGTGTGCCTAAATCCACCAGTTCGTCCAGCGTCCGGCCCCCGAACACCTGGAATACGCGCTCGCGCATCGTCCCCACCGGAGTCACTGCCAGCAACTCGCCGGCCCCGCCGCTCAGCCGAAAGGTCTTCTCCGGATGCGCCAGGCTGTAGTGCGTCACCAGGGACGCGATGTGCGCCAGTTCCGTCTGCTCCGACCGCAAGAATTTCTTGCGCGCCGGAACGTTGAAGAACAGGTCGCGCACCGTTACCACCGTGCCCCGCGCCAGTGCCGCCTCGTCGCAATGCAACATCTTGCCGCCCGCGATCTCCACGCGCGTGCCGGTGGTTTCCTCCGCCGAGCGCGTCTCCAGCAGCAGCCGCGATACGGAGGCGATCGAGGGCAGCGCCTCGCCGCGAAAGCCCAGCGTCGCGATCGATAGCAGGTCCTTCACGTCGCGCAGCTTGCTGGTGGCGTGCCGCTCGAAGGCCAGCAGCGCATCGTCGCGCAGCATGCCGCAGCCGTCGTCTGTAATCCGGATCAACCGCCGTCCGCCGCTCTCCACCTCCACGCGCACGTCCGACGAACCGGCATCCAGCGCATTCTCCAGCAGCTCTTTTACTACGGAAGCAGGCCGTTCCACGACTTCTCCCGCCGCGATCTTGTTGGCTACCTGATCCGGAAGAACGCGAATGCGCCCCATCTATACTCCACGCCCTTCAGCCACGCCGGCTCTCATGTCCATTCGCTCATATCCAGTATAGTGCGGCCCCTGCCCCCTGCCGTCCCGGCTTTCTTCTTCCCGCAGGCGCGTGTTCGAACATACAATAGAATGACGGTTCGGCCCATGAACGCGCCCTTGATCCTACAACTCGTGCGTCTGCGCTACAAGCTTCTCTGGGCGCAAACGCGCACGCGCAACGGCAGGATCGCCCTCTTCGTCACGGGCTACATTTTCGCTCTCTTCATCCTGCTGCTGGTGACCGCCGGCGGCTACGGCGCCGCCCTGCTCGCGGTGCGCTCCGGCCAGGCTGAAAAGGTCGCACAAGCCGTGCTGGGCGGGCTGTTTGTGAATGCCCTGATCGCGTCCGTGGTCACCGGGTTCGGCATCAACACCGCATTCACTGACGCGGCCTTGCGCCGCTATGCGCTCAATGCCCGGGAACGCCTGGCCGCGCGCCACCTGACCGGCATCCTGGAACCCGTCTGGATCTTCGTGCTGGGCCTGTATCTGGGCCTCTCCACCGGAATGTACGTGTTTGGAGCAGGCAGTTTCTGGCTGGGCGCGGTCGCGGTTCTGCTGCTGTTGATCGCGGATTACTTGCTGGCGCGCGTGCTGGCCACCGTCATCGAATGGCTTTCCCACGTCAAGGGCGGGACGGCAATCCTGTTCGTGATGCTGATCGGCGCGTGCATGCTGCCCGGATTGTTGATCCCCAGGTTGGCAAACGCCCACGGACCGAAGCAAGCGGTAATGGCTGTGTTGGCCGGCACTCCGCCGTTCGCTGCCGCGGCACTGATGGTGAATGCCGGCGCTGCCCTGTCCCACCAGTTCGCGATCCTTCTGGTATGGATCGCAGCTCTCCTGGTCCTGCTCGCTGCCGTCGAAAAGCAGGCCGCCCGCCCGCGCAGCGCGGCCGCCGCGGTGGTCACCTGGGACAACCGCTACGAGCGGGTGGCATCCATCTTTGGTCCCGTCATGGCGCCTCTCGTAGGCCGGTCGCTACGCTACTACGTGCGTTCTAACAAGGTTCGTTTCAATTACGTGGCGGCGCTGCCCGCGTTGGCTTTCATCACCTTCAATCACCCCGGCCAGGCCGATCCGCTGCATTATTTCGTGCGCGCGCTGGGTGCGTTCGGCGTTGCCGGATTCCTGGGCACTGCCGTGATGTCCACCAATCAGTTCGGCTTCGACGCCTCCGGCTTTCGGCGCTACTTCCTGCTGCCGGTGCCGCCCGGCGCAATCCTGCGCGCCTCCAGTTACACGGCGATGTTTGTCGGATCCACGCTGCTGGCCGCCGCGCTGTTGCTTTGGCTGCTGTTTGCGCCGGTCCCTTTTGACGCGCGCATGGCCCCCATGCTGCTCGCGAGCGGCGTCGGCGGACTGTGTCTGTTCAACGGCCTCTCCATCTGGACCTCGCTCCTCTCCCCGCGGCCGACCAGCTTCGAAACCACCTTCGGCAACCAGTTATCCTTGAGCGCCAACGTTTTGCTGATCGGCGGTATGCTGAGCGCCGTCTTGCTGACGATTGGATTGGATAAAGCGGCCACCCCAGCCATCGTTCTCAGCTATTGGTGGGCGTCCATTCCGGCGGCCGCTCTGGCCATCGCCTTTTATTTTTTCTCGTTGCAACGCGGTGCGGCCGTGTTTGTCAGCCGCAGAGAGCAGCTCCTCAACACTCTCGAAGGAAGGAACTGATCAGTGACGCCTGCCATCGAAGTCGCGGGCTTGACCAAAAAATACGGAGAGACCGTGGCCGTTGAAAATCTCTCCCTGACGGTGCCGGCCGGCAGCATGTTCGGTTTTCTCGGCCCGAACGGATCGGGCAAGAGCACCACCATTGGCTGCCTAACCGGCCTGCTCGACCCCACCGCCGGCGAGATCCGCATTTTGGGCGAGCCCTTCCGCGATGGCGCTGTCGCCCTGAAGCGCCGTATCGGCGTGATGCCGGAATCGCTCGGCCTTTTCGATGCGCTCTACGCGCACGAATTCCTGTTCTTTCAAGCCCGCATGTTCGGCCTGGATGAAGAAACCGCGCGCCGCCGCGTCGGGGAACTCCTCGACGCCATGGAACTCGGCGGCACCGGCAAGAAGCGCCTCTCGGAGTTCTCCGCCGGCATGCGTAAGCGCGTGGCGTTCGCGGCTGCTGTAATTCATGGCCCGGACCTGCTGTTCCTGGACGAGCCTTTCGAGAGCATCGACCCCGCCGGCGTGGCCTCTATCAAGCAGTGGCTGCACAAAATCACCGCCCAGGGCCGCACTGTCTTCCTCACCACGCATGTGCTCGAGACCGTCGAACGTCTTTGCTCCCAGATAGCCATCATTACCAAGCCCGGTAAGCTGGTGTGGCAGGGAAATATGGGCGCACTATCGCACGACGGCATGGAATTCCAAACGCTCGAACAGTTGTTCCTGCATCTGACCGGCGAGCGCTATGCGGAACTCGATTGGCTTTAAGGCTTGGTTTTCGGGACTACCCGGAACGTGGCTGAAAAGAAAAACCGCATCGGAGAAGGCTCTGAGGACCGGCTAGAGCCTCCTGCCGATGCGGCTCGCCCAGGTCGGGCTGGGATCGGGCGGCGGACCATCTGGTTGGACCGGGCATTCCTGGTAAGGTCCGCGTCCAAACTTTCCTCGCCACGAATGCCAGATGACTACCGCAACCTCAGACCCCCGGGGAGATCGTATGAAGACCGTTTTAAAGACCGTTCGAAAAAAAACCCCTCTGTTGCAACCAACAAGGGAAGACCAGCGAGCCCAAATGCTATTACCGACACCGGCTCCCGCAAGCGCGTTGTCTTGTTGTGCCCGTTCTCTTCCGCCTGCCTGTTGCAGCAGAGGGCAGGTTAAAAGTTACTTCGCCAATTCATCACCGAAAATAGCAACCGGATCGCCAAGTGTCAATCCTCTCTATCCTGCTGAAATCGCGCAACGTCCGAGGCGGCACCTTTCCGCGGGCCGTGGCCCGCTGGGCGGGCACTGTGTCGCTATGACACAATCAGGGTGAATGCACGTATACCGGGTATCGGCTCTACTGCTGGCGGCGGCCTCCCTGGCCGGTGCGGCCTTCAGCCAGGAGGAAACCTCGCGTTTGGATGCCGCGCATCCCCGCATCATCCTGAATGCCCGGCGCATCCGCCTGCTGCGCCGCGAACGGCAGCGCCAGTCCATGCGCTGGAACCAGTTTCAACTCCTGATGGCCGGCAAGGCGCCCATGCCTGAGCCGGGATTTGCCCAGGCCCTCTATTATCAGGTGTCCGGCGATGCCGACGCGGGCCGGCAAGCTGTCGCCTGGGCGCTCGGCAGCGGCGCCGATCTGCGCCAGCTCGCGCTGGTCTTCGACTGGTGCCAGGATGTTCTCACCGAAACGCAATCGAAAGCCCTGGCAGCCCGACTCGAGCGCGGCATTCAGCAGAGCCGCCGCGACTCGTCGGTCTCCGCCGTGCGGTCCCGCCTTCTGGCTGCCGTAGCTCTATCGGGGCACCTGCCCGTCGTGCCGGAACATGAGATCGACGAGATCCTGCACAAGTGGTGGCAGGGCGAGATCGTACCGGCCATCAATGCCGGCCGCGAGTTGGTGTCGCGCGACGACATTTACGCACTGATGGAGATGCTCCACGTGGTCCGCGATAATTTCACCCAGGATCTCCGCGAGGCCGCGCCGCAGTTCTTCAGCGATCTGCCCGCCGTCCAACTCCTGAGCTACTACCCCGCCACCTTCCCCGCGGGTGAAAACGATTACCGCATTCCCGCCACCCTGCATGCGAGCCCCGAGCCGGACTTGCGCCGTGCGGCCTTAGCTCGCGCCGCCGAGCTGAGTATGGTGGCGTTCGACAGCAATGCCCCCGGCAGCCAGGTCCTGCAAGGCTGGCTGATGAACGACCATTTCCTGCTGCGCGGCACCTTCGGCGCCCCCTATGAGTTTCTGTGGGCGAATCCCTACCAGCCCGGCCTCAGTTATTTCCAGACGCCGCTGGTGGTGCACGATAGCCTCTTCGGACGACTTTTCGTGCGGTCCAGTTGGGATGAATCCGCTGCCTGGCTGGGATCGTTCTCCGGCGAATTGCAAATGTTTCACGACGGCGCCCTCACGGTACTCGATCCGCATGTCGCCGCCGAGCCGCTGGACCTGGGCCGGGCGCTGATTCTCTTCGGCGCGCACACCCAGAAATTCAAGGTGGGCGTGGAAGCCAAGCAGCCCGTATTTGTGGTGGGACTCAAGCCCCGCGGGAATTACCAGATCGAAGTAGATGACGAAGAGCTTTGTGAAGGCCAGAGCGACCCCGGAGGAATCCTGGCGTTGGATGTGCCCCACGACCGCGAGGTCGGCGTACGCCTGCATGAAACGCTCCCCTAGCGTGCCATGCGCCGGCCGCCGAGGTGTCGCTCCCGAGCAGCTACCACTACCGAACTGGCCCCGTACCTGCCGCCCCCGCCGAGACCATCACCACCACCGAAAGCGCCGCCAGCAGTCCCCCAAAAAGCGCCAGCCCCTGGTTATCCGCCTCAGTCTGCCAATCCCTGGTGAACATCCGGTACACGCAGGCCAGCGCGATCAACAGCAGCATCGGGTTCGATGTGAGCAGCCATAACCCGGCCGACGCGAACAGCACCACTCCGCGTTGATACCGGGTCAATGAATGCACACCGCGCGACCCATCCAACTGCCAAACCGGTATCAGATTAAACAGATTGATTACCGCGCCAAAATTCGCAATCACGCCCCAGATCCGGACGTGCGTGAATTCGTAGATTGCCAGCGCGGCCATTGCCGCGCCCAGACCATAAACCGGCCCCGCCAGTCCTACCCGCGCATCCGGAATCGGCGGCAGCCGCACTCCCCGAAGCTGAATGAACGCGCCCAGCCCGGGGATGAACATGGGTGCGCTGGCAGGCAATCCATACCGCCGGATGCAGGCCACATGCCCCATCTCGTGAATGTAGATCGAGATCACGATACCCAGCGCCAGCGCCCAGCCATACATGCTCCAGTAAACGCCCAGCGAGAGCAGCATGGTGAGCAGAGTCCCAATTTTCGCCAGCCCCAGCAACAGGAATTTGCCCTTGGCGAGCATCACCAGCAGCGCCGGACCGATGCCCATCGAGGCCTTTTTCCATCCCCCGCCGGGCCCTTGCGCGGCGTGCGTCTGCCGGTCGAGTTCCTCGGTACGCGTCCGGATGCTGCGATACTGAACCGTGTCTTCCGGGAGCAGAGCCAGGGATTGCTCCCATAGCTCGCGCTCGTCTTTGAATCGGCCTACCCGCCACGCGGCGCGGGCCCGCTGCGCCAACTCCTCAAGCTTGGCCGCGTGAGTCAGGCGGAGACACTTCGGGCAACTCAGCGCCGGCTCGGGGAGTTCCGTGCTGCACGCGGAACAGGTCATGGCGCCGCTGGCTCAGCCGATTCGTAGGGACCCATCACCAGGATTTCCGATCTGCCAGTCAGCATCCAGGCCCGCTGTAAACCGATAAAGATGATGAACAGCGAGATCAAGCCGGAGATTCCGGATCCCAGCGAAAGGAAGGGAGCCACCGCGGCCAGAACCAGGAGGAACACCAGGGCAGCCCCCAGAGACGGCCGCGGCCTAGGGGTCGTCACGGGGCCGGCGCGCTGCGAGGCGCCGGCTTGCGGCGCGCTTTGAGCCTGCGTCTGGCCGGTCTGCGCGACCTGGTGCCGATGTTTCGCCGTATTATAGATGAACACCGGGATATAACTCGTGGTAATCGCGAAGTAAGTCAGTGTCACCGCCAGGATCTGTTGCGGGCGCCCGCCCAAGCCACGCGACGCGTGCCGGATGGCTTTCCCGACCATGTAACCCACCACGATTGCGATCAGTCCGACCTCCAGGCCGGTTACAATCGCCACGGTCGCGTATAGAAGGGCGCCCGCCAAGCCTGCACCGGCCCCGTAAAGCGCCGCGCGCGCCAGCGAAAGAGCAGGCGGCGCCTGCTGGCCGGACTGGATCCGATCCGCGCACGAAGGACAGACCACCTGGCCTTGCGCGTGATAGTAAGTGCCGGCGATGGGACGCTTGCAAGCCACGCAACCCTTGCCGGAGGTGGCTGGCGCATCCGCCGAGGGAAGCGGCTCGGCATGCTCAAACTGCAAATCTTGCGGCAGCGGACCCTGCCCCGTTTCAGGCATGGCTCAGTATAGGCCCGCCCGTAAAGTGTGTCAATACTACTCTGTCGACATACTGAGTGACCTCACGCCACGAGGCCCTTCAGGTGCTGCTGGGCGCGATCTCGGTGATCTCCAGCGCCAGCAGGGACCCGCATTGGCCGCAAACCAAGCGCCCGTCCGGAAGAACATACACGGCCGTGGAGTCGCACTTGATGCAGGCAACCGTAGGATCGGAAGCCTCCGGCAAAGGGTCGGGGGGCTGGATACCGGCCAGCGTTCCGCCCGCCAGACGCGTCACCGGTTCGAATGTCGCGCCGCAATCGCCGCATACGTGGTTGAAACAGCAATTCGGCGTGCAACTGTAGAATACGTCGGGCGATTGGCATACGGGACAGGCCAGCGACAGTTTGGCGGTCTTCACTACCGTAATTTAACGCAATGGCCGCGCGATATACTTGGCTTGTTGGCCACCCGCCGGTATTTCCCGATTCTTGTCATTCTCTCCGCCATCCTGGTTCTGGCGCCGCTCCGCACCGGGGATCTCACCGGCTATGACGACGCGCAGTACGCGCACATCGCCAAAGACATCCTGCGTACCGGGGATTGGCTGGTGCTGCATAGCAACGGCGAGCCCGCGCTCGAGAACCCTCCGATGCTCGAATGGATGGAGGCCTCGCTCTTCGCCGCATTCGGCTTTTCCGATACGCTGGCAAGGCTGCCATCGGCCCTATGCGGCCTTGGCGTGATCCTGTTGGTCTACTGGCTGGCCCGCAAGCTCACTGGCGATGCGCTGATCGCGGTGATGGCCATGTTCGTCATGGCGACCAGTCTCTATTTTCTGAAATACGCGGCGCGCGGCATGACCGATGTGCCGTTCACGTTCTTCGTGCTCTGCGCGGTCTGCGCGTGGGCGCGCGCCGCGGACGATCCGCGCTGGTACCTGGCGGCAGGCGCCTCGATCGCCCTGGCGCAAATGACCCGCAGCATGATGGGGCTGGCGCTGCCTGCCGTATTTGTGCTGGACCTGATCGTGGCCCGCCGCCGCCCCGCATGGCGCTATGCCGTTCCGGCTCTGGCCATAGCGTATGTGCCGCTGGCCGCCTGGTATGCCTACCTCGTTCACTTGTTCGGCTGGTGGTTTGTGGAGGTGCATTCCACCTGGTTGCGGAACGAAGTCTACGGAGGCCTCTCGCCGTCATGGCGCCGCTATACCGGCGCGTTCGAGTACGCCTGGATGCTGGCGAAGTCGTACTGGCCATGGCTGCCCGCGATGCTGGCCGGCATCGGAGTGGCCTTCCGCAGCCGGGACCGCAGGTTGTGGCTGCTTGTTCTGTGGGCTGCCGTGGTCTTTACCCTGTGTGCGGCCGCGCGCAGCCGCGTGCTGCGTTATATGCTGCCGGCATATCCGGCTTTTGCCATCCTGGCGGCTCTGGGACTCCGTAAGTTTGTGCCGGAACGATTCTTGCGCGGCGGACTGCGCATTGCGACGCCCGTGCTGGCGGTGGCTGCGTTGGCCGTGGCGGCTTTCCCGCGCACGCACATGGAAGCCGCGGAGATCCGGCCCATCGCCAGGGCCGCGACCGCTGCCACGGCTCCCGGCGAGCGCGTCGCTTTCTATGACGACGGCCAGCCGAGATTCGACGAGGACAACCAATTGCAGTGGTACGGCGACCGGTTCCTCATCCGTCTATTCAGCCGGCCGGAATTGCTGGAGGCATTGCGCGGCAGCCGCGCGCGCGTTTTCGTGATGGACAAAAACAGCTACCGGGCGTACGTGTCCGGGCGAACCGGCCACCAGGTGCTTGCCGAGAGCGGTCACCTCATCCTAATCCGGCTGGCGCCCGGCCGCGGCTGAATGCGATTTGTTCAAGCTTTGGCTTTTCAAAGCCGCCTGGATCTTCTTGTCCAGGTCCGCGGTCTCCTTGGAAGCTGGAACCGTTTTTAGGGCCTCTTCCGCACGGCTGCAGAAAATCTTCATCTTCTCCGGCTGATCGAGCTTGTTGTGCGTGTACATCTGGGATTCGTCATATAACGCGGCAGCCATGGCCACGGTGAAAGCCGCGCGTGAAACCTTGGCGTCCCCGGCCTTCAGGAGGTCCTGGGCCTTTGCAGGATCGTTCTTGGCGCCCGCCGCCCGGCAGGTAGCTAACAGCAAGGCGTGCTCGATGGCGCGCTTCTGGGCGGTTTCGATTTCGGACTCGGCCGGCCATGCTCCGCCATAGATCTTGTGCAGCGCCAGGACTTCTGTGGGGCTGCCGGTGGGATACGCGAACGCCATGGTGACGAATTCATCCTTGTTCGGGAATTTCGAGAACGCATCGGCAAACTGCAGCGCCAGGGTGTTGGCGGCGCCGCGATAGGTGTTCGCCTGGCGGCGGAAATTCGCGGTTTGTACACGATTGGCGTGCCCCCCGGCGTCGTAGGCTTCGGCCAGATCCAGATATCCTTGCGCCATACCGGAAGTCAAAACCAGCATCCACGGCTGGGCGCGGGCAACATAATCGTTCTGGCTGGACAGAATGTTGCCCAGGTGTTCGACGGTCTTTTGGTAATCTCCCGCGGCGTAAGTCTCCCTCGCGGCGCCCCAGTAAAACGCAGGGGTGCCGGGCTGCGGCGCGCTGTTTCCTGAACAGGACAAAAGGGTCAAAGTAACCGCAATCAAGCCACACAGGGCCACACTTCGATTCGCCATGCCGGTCATGGATATGCCTCCGAGCAAAGCAGTATCACGGCGCAGCGCCGATTGCAAGCCTCTTGTGCTCTCTTGTGCTAGGTGCTACCGGCGAACCCGCCGTATTCAGCAGCCAAGCGACAAACCGGCTCGGGCACTGAGAATCAATAAACCGTCATCCTTCTAAACTAAGCTGTTGAAGTTAAAGTTTGCTCCCCGGGAGAATGCGTTTCGAGGCGATTCTCCACTGGCATCATGACAGCAGGTTTAGCGGTGCTGATGTAACCATGGTGTGTCCTGAAAGAAGCCTCCCGTGGAAGGCTGATGCGGCGGCTCGACGAGTTGTATCTGGAATGTCCCTTTTTCGGCAGCCGCCGGATGGCGGTCACGCTGGGGGTGAACCGCAAACGCGCACAGCGACTGATGGGCATTCTGGGAATCGAAGCTCTTTATCCGAAACCGAACTTGAGCCGTCCGGCGACGGGTCACCAGATCTACCCGTACCTGCTGCGCGGCCTGTCGATCGAGCGGCCCAACCACGTCTGGAGTACCGATATTACGTATATTCCGATGCGTGGTGGGTTCCTTTACCTGGTCGCCGTCATGGATTGGTTCAGCCGTTACGTGCTCAGTTGGGAACTGTCCAACACCATGGAGACCGGCTTCTGTCTGGCGGCCATGGAAGCCGCTTCCGCTTCGGCCAACCCGAGATCTGGAACTCCGATCAGGGTTCCCAATTCACGGCCGCGGATTTTCTGGCGCCCCTGAAAAAGCGCGGCATCCGGATCAGCATGGATGGGCGCGGTCGCGTGGAATGTGCCGCATGTTCAGGTCGTAGTTCGCCAACGGGATGCGCCGCGGGCTAGGCTTTCCCTTCGGCCGATCGGCAACCCCGCGTAACCATGCTCCTCCAGTCGATCTCGCTAGCGGCGCATCGTCCGATCACTCACCCCCAAAATCTCGGCCGCCGCCCACCCAGGTGATCTTCTTGGCCATGGCCTTCAGCAGCACGTCTTGTACCTTCATCATCCGCTCCATCTCGGCGGTCGAGTACTGCTGGATTCTATCCACTCCCCAGCATCACCCATCCGGCCCGAGCGGACAGATCACTTGTGAATTCAACCGGACAACTCACATGTTAGCGACACGTCTTGCAACCGACGCCGGCCACTCCGGCTGAGTATGCTAGAATCCCTGGGAGATCCAACGTGAATCACAAGTTTGTTTAGCACTCACCGCCCTCGCCGCGTTTCCAATTTTGGTGCCGCACAAGATGCGCCTGCAACACCGGCGAATCCAATCGCAACGAGCAGGCAGCCGGCGCCGCAAAGAAATAGTCGGCGCGAACCAGCGGCATCCGCCGGGCAAAACGGAACCCAGAATTCCCCCTTTGATTCGGGATCGCAAATCACGATGATCCACCCCGCGCCGCAACCCGGCGCTTCTTAGGGCGGGCTCGTCAGGTTTTCGAGCGTTCCGGAAGTTTCCAGATATTTTTGAGGACGGACATGAAAGGCTGTGAACTCTGTCCTGGTGTCCTCGAACACAGCCACCATCGCGCGCCATAGATTCCGAGGTTGCTCTATCCCGAGAGATAGAATCTAACCTACGCCTCGCTGCGAGAGCAGGACATGGGTAAATTGGGGCTGGCAGTCTGCTGCCTCGCTCGTCGATCCCTGTGAGCTACTCGCCAACCTTTGTTTGGCGAACACCGAGTGTATCGGTTTAGTTGCTCACGGCAAGATACAAGGTCTGCGTTCCGGCCACCCCACCGACCGTGAACGTCAAGGGCACCGCACCGCTGCCGGGATTGGCCGGCACCACCACATTGAACTGATACAGGCCCGTATAGCTTGGCGCTAACCCAGAGTAGGGTAGGTTAGTGACGGGAGCCCCGCCTATGGACATGCTAAAGGCCGATTCAAGCCGGTTCGCCTCCTGAACAAGCTGGCCCGCCGGAATGTTTGGCGTGACCGGCCCAAACCCTATGCCATATAGAACGATCTCGTCGCCCGGCTGAGCGGGTCGCGATGGGAGGCCCGCAATCGCGCCCGCGGGGAGGACGTAGGTGCCATCGGCGAACAGTGCAACGACGTATTGGATGCCGCCGATGTTGAACGATGGCGGCGCGTCAAACCCTGGTTGAACCGCATTGACATTTATGTTGTACGCCGCGCTTGTCAGGCTCCCCACCGTAACCGTCATCGACAGCATGCCCGTTGCAATGTTAGACGGCACCAGCGCGTTCACTTGACCCGGGCTGATGAAGTCGATGAAGGCGGCCTGCCCGCCGATAGTTACGGAAGTGCCGTCGAGCGAGGTGGGAGCGTTGACGCCGTTGAAATCGGAGGCCGCCCAGGATTGCGTGCCAACAGCGAGGTTCGATCCGTAGATCTCGATCCAAGAGCCCGGCGAGACGGAAGTGAATTCTCCGAAAGAGCTGGCGCTCACCACACCGCCTCGCGACACGGCGGGCTTGGAGGACGCGGCGATGCCGAAAACCTCGCGGACGCGCATGCCCATAAACTCCGCGATGTAGAGATTGCCCGCGCTGTCTACCGCCACATCCTCAGCGTCGTTGAGGGTAGCGCTGGTAGCCGGGCCGCTATCTCCCGACGAACCGCCCTGGCCCGTGCCTGCGACCGTGTTGATCACGCCGGATTTCACTTCCCGAACGCGATTGTTATAGGCGTCCGCAATAAAGACACTACCGGCGCTATCGGCGGCCAAGCCGACAGGGTACATGCCGGCCATGGTGGCCGGGCCGCCATCCCCGGAGGAATTGGCTGAGCCATCGCCGGCCAGGGTCGTGATAATGCCGGAAGTGTCTACTTTCCGCACGCGCCTCGCGGTTACATCGCCGATATAGACGTTTCCGGCGCTGTCCAACGCCAGCGCTTCGGGCGCATTCAGCTCGGCCAGGCTGGCCTGCCCGCCGTCGCCGTTCCCGTTCAAGAACAAGTGGCCGCCGGCAAACGTCGTAATTGTGCCTGACGTGTCCACCTTGCGCACGCGGTTGCCGGAAAACTCGGCGATGTACAGGTTTCCGTCCCCATCCACGGCCACCGAGATCGGATCCACCAGCCCGGCGTTGAGCGCCGGACCGCCGTCACCGGTATCATCCCGGTTCCCGTTTCCGGCCACGGTGTTGATGTTTCCCGAAGTATCCACCTTGCGAATGCGCTGGTTATTGTAATCCGGGATATACAGATTGCCCTTGCCGTCTACGGCGATTCCCACATGCCCGTTAAACGGCCAGGAGAAGCTGGCGTTGATCGCTGGGCCGCCATCGCCGGTGAACCCGGCATCTCCATTCCCGGCGACCGTGTTGATATTTCCGGCGGCATCGACCCTGCGGACCCGCTGGTTACCCACATCCGCAATGTAGACGTTCCCAGCCGGGTCCATTGCCAGCCCGCCTGGACCGGAGAACTTTGCTTGGATAGCCGGGCCGCCATCGCCGGCAAATCCGAAACTGCCGCCCGCGAAGGTGGTGATGTCACCCATGGTCTGTGCTAAAACGAGCCGGCTTCCTCCAAGAATCACGAAAGCAATAAACAAATTCGTAATAAATGACCTGCTGGTTGCGACCATGAGTACATTCTCCTGGCAACCCGCGCCTGTACGCAATTCTTCCGTTGGTTAACGCTCTGTAGGCCCCCCACGAATTGATCGCCCACTCGAGTCTGGCCATTTGGTATGCCGCCCGTGGCGCACGCTTTAGCGTGCCGGCGGGACTTTTAAATCCCGCTGTAGGCGCTCGCGGAAGCGTCAGTAGGCATAGATGGCGTCCGTTGTCGCCGCCCGTCTTACATAAGGCTTCAGCCCGTCGCGGTTCACCACGTCCACGCGGCCGTCGAACAAAGCGGCGATGTAATCCTTCAAACCGGCGTAATCGAAAACAGTGATGCGTGCTCCGGGATCGACTTCGATCATGATGTCGGTGTCGCTTTGATCGCCCCGCGCCCGCGAACCGAACAAGGCGGCATGAGCTACGCCCCGCTGGCGTAGCGCCGTTTCGTTTTCCCGCAGCCGGGCGACGGTCTCTTCAGTTCATGATCTACCTTCTTAACCCGCCCAAATTAATACGCCAGAAGAGCGCCGCTTGTCACCAACCCTCTCAGGGCTTGTTTATCGCGCCACTGTCTGCGAAATTACGGGGCTGTTGGCGCGTAGCGAGATGCTCCAAAGGCCTTTCATCTCGCGGATACTAGCGTTCCTGGGCGGGCTCCCGCAAAACCCTCCTCTTCATGACCATCGAACGTACCGCGGAGGCAGCAATGAGGCATCTTTTGTCCACAACGCCGGTGCCTACCAGAGACATGCTAATCTCTGCGGTGTGCGGGTACTGCTCGTAGCTGCGGCCCTGTTCGCGAGTGCCTGCTTAGCCACTGAACAGCCCCGCCATTGGTTGTCGGGCAAAGTGACCCCGGTGGAGCATTCCGGCGAAGCTTACGATTACAGCGTGTTCGGTGGCGGCTGCGGATTGGTTGGGCATGCGGTAAAGAAACTCCGCTTGGAACCGATACGATTCTATGGCCCTGCGAAGGTTGTCGATGCACTGGCCGCAATCCTCAACCAAATCACAGGGAAGAGTTTCGGTTTCATCTATAACGGGGGTACCGAAGCCGAAAGGACCAGTTCAGTTAGAGGCTGGCACGACTTCTTGATCAGGACGTCGCTACCCAAGCTATGCGACGCTGGCTGATCCCAGTGGATGCGAAGTGGGGTGATCCGAGCGCGTGCAAGCTGGCCTGAGTCGCGCCAAGGCTCAAGGCAAGGTATTGGGACGTCCGGAGGCGGCGGTACGTCCTGCGCGCGTCCTGGCGCTGCGGGAGAAGGGGTCTGAGCTTGCGCGCCATTGCAGCCGGGACTGGTGTAAGCGTCATGACCATCCAGCGTATCGTGGCGACGGCATGAGCTGTCCAGCCCGTAGAGGCAAGTTTTCGCTAAGCCCGTATATCAGCCTCGATGCTTTAGCGCTCACGAAAATGCTGTTTTACCGACCACCAGTACCCCACGCGAACCTGTCGCCTTGTTACGGCTTAACAGCACAGGCGTTTGAGAACTGAATACTGCCTTCGATTGGCCTGCCGCTGGCCTCAGGCGGAAACTTCTATTTCGTAACTTCGACTTCCACTGCTTTCCGAAGCAGCGGATGCCCATCGACCAACTGGAAATTCTTCACGGTCCCGTCTGGCGCTACTTCGAGAGTGAACGAAACGACACCCGATGTCCCGGTCATTCGCGCCAAAGGAGGGTACCCGGGGAGCGCTTCTGAAATCGGACGAACTGGCGACATCTTCGTCAGCGTCACCGTCGGTAGAGGCGGAGGGTTCTGCGCCTTCAGGTACAACTCCGAGGGCTTGTCAGGTGCTTGTTTGAAAAGAGCGTCGAATGCCCCCCGCCGCAAGTCTTCAACGGCGGGGCTGAGCGGCTGCGTTGGCCGCCCATTGCCCACGTCGAGACCGAAAACGGGACGCTCCAGCACGCCGGGTCCCAGCGCTTGATCAAGCCGTCCCAAGAGCGCCATCGTCCATGACGTATGCTCAGGCGTATTCGGAACAGGATCGAACATGTCTCTGTCGAGGATATCCATTCTCAAGAAGCGAGTCTGGGTGCCACATTGAACGGACATCGTGATCTGAGCGCCACTGAAGACCAAGCATTTCTTGCAGCGCTTCAATTCCTTCCGCAACGCCCTGTCAGGGATGCTGCATGGATTGCTCCCAGCTAGCAGATCGGAGATCGACGCGGCCAAAGAGGCATTGCCGACTTCCACACTAGCAGCAGGCTGCGTACATGGATGACCGGGTGGAGTAACAGTGATTCGTTCGACGGCGGTGCCTTTGGCATTTCGATGAACTGATAGAATCTCGTAAAAATCGAATGGCGGGCCGATGTCTATGAATGTATGCCGCCCCAGAACGAACCTCTCCGGCATCGGGATTGGTGAATCCGCATCGACGCTGGTTCCAACTCGCGGTGATTAGGGACACCTAACCAGTAATCGACGTCTCCGGGGGGCGTGCCTCAATCCCGGCGCCTGTTCTCCAGCCTCCGCACCTTATCCCCCGTAACCCCGCCCTTGCCGCGATTCTTAATTCCCGCCTCTCCGGTCACACGCCCACAAACGCCCCACTTCCCACCCCTCGCCCCAAACGAATCAACTACATACAGCCTCCCGCCTCGCCCGAGTCCCGCCATCCCACAAACCCACCGTGCTAGCGTGAAACCGGAAGGCAGCCCGCTCCCGTAGGCCGCCTCTGAGCCGCAGCTAGCTTCGTTTGTTCAAAAAAGTGTAACTCCATGTCAACAAAAGCCCGAATCGCGGCCAGCCGCCGCAATGCGAAGAAGTCTACCGGCCCCAAAACTCCCGAAGGAAAGGCAAAATCATCCATGAACGCCCTCCGTCACGGCCTCCGCTCGCAAAAGGCGGTCTTGCCCAACGAAAATCAGGAAGACTTCAACCAGGTCCACGCCGGACTGCAGGACCTGTACCAGCCTCAAACCGTCGCCGAACAGGATCTGGTCGAGCAGGCCGTCCTCTCCAAGTGGAAACTGGTGCGCGCCGAAAAACTCGAAACCGACTGCTACCTCGAAGCGAAAGACGCCGGCCAGAAATCCATCATTCTAAACCGGATAACCCAGATTCAAACCCGTCTGGAACGCTCTTACTTCAAAGCCTACAAAGAGTTGGAGCGCATCAATGCCGCCCGCGCCAAAGCCGCGCCGCAACCCCCGGCAGAACCCGCGCAACCGGCCGACGAAACATCGCCGCCCAAAGAAGAAATCATCCGCCGTCAAGTCACCTGGGCCAATCCGGTAACCGGCATCGACATAGTCCTCTTCAAATCCGAAAATGGAGTCGGCGTAGATGACTGGAGCGACCCCAACTACGTTTTCCCCCCGCGCGACCGGTCCAAACCCATCAAGCCCCCCAAGCCCCTCTGAACCCGTCTCCTGTCTTATCCGCGTTCATCGGCGTCCATCGGCGGCCATTTATGCTTTTCCTTTCCCCACGAGCGAAGCAAACCCATCTTGAATCGGAACGAACAATGACTACCAGCCTCAAAGCCCCATGTCCGAAAATGGAGTCGGCGCAGACGAACGGAGCGACCCCAACTACGTTTCCCCCCGCGCGACCGGTCCAAACCCATCAAGCCCCCCAAGCCCCGCTGAACCCGTCTCCTGTCTTATCCGCGTTCATCGGCGTCCATCGGCGGCCATTTATGCTTTTCCTTTCCCCACGAGCGAAGCAAACCCATCTTGAATCGGAACGAACAATGACTACCAGCCTCAAAGCCGCATGTCCGAAAATGGAGTCGGCGCAGACGAACGGAGCGACCCCAACTACGTTTCTCCCCGCGCGACCGGTCCCAAACCCATCAAGCCCCCCAAGCCCCGCTGAACCCGTCTCCTGTCTTATCCGCGTTCATCGGCGTCCATCGGCGGCCATTTATGCTTTTCCTTTCCCCACGAGCGAAGCAAACCCATCTTGAATCGGAACGAACAATGACTACCAGCCTCAAAGCCGCATGTCCGAAAATGGAGTCGGCGCAGACGAACGGAGCGACCCCAACTACGTTTCTCCCCGCGCGACCGGTCCCAAACCCATCAAGCCCCCCAAGCCCCGCTGAACCCGTCTCCTGTCTTATCCGCGTTCATCGGCGTCCATCGGCGGCCATTTATGCTTTTCCTTTCCCCACGAGCGAAGCAAACCCATCTTGAATCGGAACGAACAATGACTACCAGCCTCAAAGCCCCATGTCCGAAAATGGAGTCGGCGCAGACGAACGGAGCGACCCCAACTACGTTTCCCCCCGCGCGACCGTCTCCTGTCTTATGGAGTGAACCCCAAACTTGGGACACGCCGAAAAGACGCACTTTGCCGCGAATGGAGGCACAATGGTGAAGATGGCGAAGTGGTGTCGGCACACGGTGGAGTTCAAGCGGCAGGCCGTCGAACGGATGAAGACCTGCCCAAACACATGTTTTAGCCCGAGAGCTGAAGATCCAGTGTAACGGGTCACGATCTTTCCCCCCGAGATTCTCAATTTGTTTTCCTAGGAGTTGGTCACGCTAATGGCGGGTTTGTAATGGCGGGCGTATTAAACCAAAACAAGGAGCGCCTGCGGCGATCTTCGCGTTTGAGTGCCCAAGGCCTCCGCTCGGGGACATCACCACCCCGATGCCATCAAAAGCAAAACCCCCGAGACTTGCTCGGGGGTAGTTGCCATGCCGATCGGTAACGGAGCCAGCCCGTCGCGTCGGCCTTGGGCTCCGCCCAGGCGCGACCCCGGACGGAAGATCGATACCGTGATTAGTTCATAACAGTGCTTCCGCCGTGGCATCCAGCAGAATCGCTTCGTTAACCAGCGGAGCTTGGCGCGCCGCCGCCAGGCGTAGCGCGGTCATGGCCAGTTTATTCACCTTGCGGGGGATGCCCTTAGTGGCTTGATACAGACCCTGGCGGGCAGTGTCGTCGAACAAGGGCTGAGTCACGCCGGCAGCTTTGAGTTGCTGCGCCAGATAGGCGTCGAGTTCCTCGCGCGAAAGCCCCTCCAGGTGATAGTGCGTGCCAATGCGCTGGCGCAGGGCTTCATGCATCTGCAGCGAGAGGGTCCGGCGCAACAATGGTTGGCCGACAAGCAACAGCGTGAGATAGCGCGAGGAGTCCATATCGAAGTTCAGCAGCAGCGGCAACTGCTCGAGCGCGGGATGCGGCAACAAGTGAGCTTCATCGCAGATGAGAATCGGATGTTGCTTATTGCTTTGATTGAGGCGCACGATGGCGGCGGCGATCTGCCGGACCAGGTCACCGCGAAAATGTGCGGGCTCCAGATCGAGAGTGAGCGCGATCTGGCGCAACAGATCCAGCGCCGTGCCGGAGGAGAAGTGGACATAGAGCACCTTGTGAAGGTTAGGGTTCAGCGACGCCGTAAAGACTCGCGCGGCGGTGGACTTGCCGGCGCCAACTTCGCCGGTGAGCAGTCCCACGCCGGGATGCCGGATCAGGAACTCGAGGCGCGTTTTGACCTGTTGCCAGGCCGCCGATGCGAACAACTGCTTGCCGTCGGGATTGTCGGAAAACGGCGTCTTTTTGAAGCCGAAGAAGGATTCCCACATTAGCGGTAGGTCCTTCCGTTGACGACCGCATCCACCAGGCGCGCCACGCCCTCCGGTTTTCCGGCGCAGTAGATTTCCAGATGCGTCAGGTCGAGCGGGTCGAACCGCACCTCGATTTTCTTGCCCGCCAGATGGGGCGGCGCTTCGAAGAAGCGATGGCGCAGCAGGAAGGTGGAATCGCGGCGTACCAGGCGGTTGACGCGATGGAGGAACAGGCGGCGCATATCGGTGGCCGGCGGTAGTTGCCGCACCTGGGCGATGTCTTGTTGCCAGCGCAACAACGGCGTGGTCTGAAGCGCGCTGTGCTCGCGGCGGTGATAGACGGTATCGAGCCAGTGCCAGAGTTGTTCGTTCAACTGATCGAGAGAAAGCAAAGCCTTGGGGTCGAGGTTGGCGAGAAACTGCTCGCGCACGGAACGGAAGAAGCGCTCGATCTTGCCGCGGCCTTCGGGTTGATAGGGCGGGGTGTGAACGATGAGGATACCGATCGAGGCGGCGATCCGCGCCAGTTGCGGCGAGCGATAGATCTTGGCGTTGTCCATGTAGAGGCGAATGGGCAGGCCGCGCGCGGCGATGGCTTGCCGCAAGCAGTCCAGGAAGGAATCCAGACCTTGGTTGGGATAGAATTGCGCGTGCGGGATCAAGCGGCTGGCATCATCCAGCGCGGCTTGCAGGAACACTTGCATCCTGCCGCCGCTGGCACGTTGCACCCAGGGGCCGAAAAGCATGTCGGATTGCCAGATCTGGTTGGAGAACTCGGCTTCGTACTTCTTGTGTGCGGAGGCTTTATCGAGCAGCAGTTGGCGCTGCGTAAGTCCGCGGGAGCGCAGGAATCGATACAGCGTGGATGGCGAGATCTCCGCTTGATCACCGGCCAGGGCCAGGTGATTGAGCAATGCCGTTCCAGTGCGATGGGGGCTTTCGCGCTTCAGCCGATCGATGAGCGCGGCGGTGGCGTCGGGGATGGCGCGCATCTGGCCGCGATCCTGCCGCGGCTTGGGCATGAGCGCGGGGAGGCCGTTGCGTCGATAGCGCAGCGTCCACTCAAGCAAGGTATCCACCGAAACCTGGCGGCGCGTGGAATGCGGGATATCGTAGAGGCGCGTGGAGATCTCTTGGGCGCGGCGGGTCAGTTCGCCGCGCGGCAGGGTTTCCAGCACCAGCGGGGCAATCAGTCCATAGCGGAATAGGGCGATCTTTTCGGCTTTGTCGTGGGGCATCGAGTGACTGTTTTCTCCTCAGGTTCAAGCGTAGGGGGAAAGGCAGTCCGGTTCCAGACAAATGGTGTGTGGGGACGCTCAGGCGGGCGCGGCGGCGGGCGGAATCGTGACGCGGCGGCCGTCGGGAATGAGGCAACGGGACCAGCCCAGCAGATGTTGCCGAAGAGCGGCGAATAGGAAACGATGCGCGGGAATCCAGCCTGCCGCTTGCAGCATGGTGAGGGCACGCGTAACGAAGTTCAGCGCGGGCGGCGGATCGGTGAGCGGGGACAACGCGGCCGAAAGAGGTTCGGCCTGAACGCGAAAGCGGCGGACCCATGACTGGCCCCGCTGATAGGGCGACGTTGGTGGGAGCGCTTCCTGGAGAGTCTTACCGAGGAAGAGCCGCGCTATCAGAAACAGTGCGATCACGGCGATGCTGGAACGTAAATACGGCAAGGCGAACTCCGGCAGCAGCGACACCGTACGCCGGCAGGACTGGCACAGGTAGCGGCGCACGCGGATCCATCCGTCGAAAGCGGAATCGACGATGGTGCGAGTATAGAATCCGTGCGCCGTCAAGGGCTGTTTGGCTTGGCACTGCGGACATTGATGGGGACGGTGGCGGTCCGGGTCGTCGAGTTGCGTGAGGTACTCCGCCACGGAACCGGTGAATGGGTGTAGGATCTGCATTGTAGGATCGGCCTCCGGGAGCGCGAGCTCCCCAGGTTGTTCTGTGCGGGAGGGCTGGAACCCTCCCGCACATACCCCGCTATCCTACGCCAAGTCAAATCGTGGCTGGTTGCGGGGTCAACATCGTTCCCGCCGTGGGGTCGCGATACTGCCCATATACGGTGTAGCTAAAGTGAGAAAAACTGACTGCTAGGCGGGCGAAGATCGCGGCCCATTACAATCCAGCGAAAGCTGCTCTATACCTGGCGGTACCAGTTCGAGGGCCGTCCCGAACCGCGGCACGCGAATTTGGCGACTAACGCGGGAGAACCGATCGATGATCACGGCCAGGAACACGAATTGTGCTCGCTATCGCAAATACATCTTCACCATCGATGCGCAGCACGGATCGCCAGCAGATTATCTTGGCGCATGATGCGTAACACGCGTGTGTGATTGATGCGCATTCCCCGGCGATGCAGATCGGCGGTGACCCGCCGGTAACCGTAGCGGCGATGATGCGCCAGCGCGATTTCCTGCACGGCGGTTGTCGCCGCCCAAAACGCCACCAGGGAGGGCAACGTGCAGGAAGGAGCCCGAAACGAGAACTGGCTCCCCGGCATGGATTCGAACCACGATAAGCATAAACAACTTAGATTCTGTAACTTGCAGAGCCTTCAATGGTCTAAAATGCCGGATTGGGCTAGAAAAACCACCACTCGTACGCAACTCGTACATGATCGAATTCAACCCGCCGCCCCGTCACTGGCTCCCGGCCGAGCGGCCTCGGCGGGTTGTGGGGATCGGGTCACCAGGCGAAATCACCTTGGCAGTCAGGTTCTTTTGGGGGAAATGTTTCTTGTTCAACGTGGCAATAAACGCGGCACGCCCTTGCTCAGCGCAGGCACAGAATACGTTGTCGTCCGGATCTGGGGAAAAGTTGTTCTCGCTACGAATGGTCACGAACTCTGCCTCCTCCCTCAGCAGGTTGATGATCTCGCCCACGAGATTTCGTCGAACGCCGAGCCTGCTGAGGACTCCCTTGTATTCCGAGAGAATTTCTTCGGTAACCAGCCAGGTAAACGTCCCCACCTCTACCCACTCACGAAGAAACGAAGCGCTCGGGTTCTGCACCACCCGCCAGGATTTGAATCCGGCTACTCCGGCGACAAGTACCGACGTGTCGATTACACCTCTAGGCTGTTTTCGACGGCCCAATCGTGATCTCCGGCAGCGTCTTTTTCCCAGATCGGAAGCCTCGAATTGCGTCCGCAATTTGGGATTCCGTTACACCAGACAAATCCTTTGCAGCCGCTTCCAAGGTACGCGTGAACTCGCGCTTCCAGCCTGATCGCTTTCTTCCTCGTGGCAAGTCCTGGTACACGGCTGCCGCCGGGAGCTGTTCGTTGAGTTCGTTCGCCAGATCTCGGACGGGAATTCGAACCTCGATTGGCTCTCGGCCTTTCGCCGGGCGAGATCGCAGCGAAAGATATCGAGCCTTGGACACATGCTCGTCGCTTAGACTGGACAAGGCACGCGCAAACAGCGTTAGCACATCCGTTGAGGTACCAAGGGAGTCCTTCAGGTACAGAGCGATCTTCGCTTCCAGAAGAAGACGATTGTCGAACCAGTAGATGCTGTCGCGGCGACTTGGCCGCAAGACCTTGAACTGGACGAGGTTTTGGAGATCTTTCGGTGCGACGCCCAGAACCGCGCTCGCCTGCTTCAATTTCAGCTCGACAGTTTCCATGGATCAATACCATCTATATTTTAGATGGCTAGAGACGGCGTGTCAACCCAAACGAGACCGGTTGGTCGAGCTGCTTCCGCCAACCGCGCCAGACGCTCTGCACAACTGGTTATTGCGCCCATAGGTCCGGCAGTGGTTCCGCTGGCATACCACTAGCCGCCTCCAATCCGGAGTGGATTCCATGCTCTGGCTCGCCTCGAATCAAGGTTGTTCCGCAACAGCAACAAAACACGGTACTAAGCGATGCTATGCTAAAACCGCACTCGTACACGACTGGTATACGAAAGCCGCCAAGTCATTGAAAATAAAGGTGGCTCCCCGGCATGGGCTCGAACCACGATTACCGTAAGCGACGCAGAATCTGTAAGTTACATAGTTCTCAATGGTCTAAAATGCCAGATTGGCCCAGAAAAACCAACACTCGTACACAACTCGTACACGGAGGTCGTACCAGACGGGCATGGCGCTTCAAAGATCGTGTTTAGATGATTCTTCAAGAAATTTGAACTATTGTGCGGTCCTCGCTACGAATAAGGAGAGACGCTCGTTAAGGTCCACGTGCCCGTAGAGCCGCCTCCCAGACGACCACCTGCCATTGCCAACACGCCTTTCGCCGTCCTCTGGAGGATCGCGAGGACATGGCCGATACCGTCGTGTACATCAACCGGCCGCGCCGTGAACTCCACGGCTGACTCCACTCCTGCACGGAAGGCGACGTAATTGCACTTGCCGGCTCTTCAGCGCTCGGATGACTCGCGGGATACCTTCGTAGTCTTGTCCCTCCCTGAGCTTCTCGGCCTTCACGGTCTCTGCGAAAAAAATAAGGCCATTGTCCTCAACTGGAATTCGGCACAGTTCACCGAAGACTTCCTGACAGCGCTCAATCGAAGGATCGCCGCGGCCCAGCAGATCGAGATCTCTGGTTGGTCGATGCGGAGTGCGGGTCCAGACCTGAAAAAGCATTGCCCCTTTCAGAATGAATTGGTCTCGGTATTTCGATTGGCTGAGGCGGTAGAGGAGGCGCTCCAGTGCGTAACGCGTGAGAACGAGACCGAAATCCTCGCCGGCGCTGGTGGCGAGATTCAAGAGCCTCTGGCGGACGGACGCAGCAACCTTCGGGGATTTGACCGGCTTTAAGTGAGAGCCTCCATGTACGGCCTCATCACGTTTATGACTCGGCAGACCTTGGCGGCGTGCCAGAGATCAGCCGTGGTTGCTTTTCGGTTCCTGATCGATTCGCGGAGAGCCTCAAGTGCGACATCGAGCCCGATCTTATTTCGATACTTGAAGCAATCCGCAACGGTCTTGGCAACGGAGAAAACGCGAATCGGCACTCCCTCAACAAAGTGGGTCTTCTGGCCGAACTCAAGCGACTGTTTTGAGAAGCGAACGATACGCATCTGCGGGTCGTCCGAACGCGGGCGGCGATCCTTCTCGCCGATGGCCATCCAGATCTCAAATGGGCTCTCGGTTCCAATATCGTGAAACCGGAGGGCGGAGAGCAGGCAGATAACGGCTCGTGGCGCTCGTTTCGCTGCCTCAGCGAAAGTGTGGAACTCCGTGATTGCGGCATCGGCTGGCGTGTAGATTCCGCGCCCTGATCGGACGATGAGACCCTGCTGCTGCGCAAGGCGGAGATATTGGCGGGCGATTCCGTGAGCCGCGAGGTCGCGCGGACGGAGGAACGCCGGCGGCCTTAGCGAGCTCCGTGATTTTGGCGATGGGTTCTACAGCACGCACTACTCGATTTTACATAACGTCGGGGATTATGCACAAGTCCCGACATAAAGGCCGGCCGGAAGAAGCGCCTTTCGACGGCATCATCGTGACAGCGGCGCCGCCGGAAGTTCCCCGGGGTGATCGCGGGCCGGGCGGAACGCGCCGCCGTGATTGTTACGACGAACCTGCCATTCTCTGAGTGGACGACTATGTTTCCGAATGCGCGACTGTGCAAAGCCATGGTGGACCGGCTGACCGATCAGGCACACATTATTGATACCGGCAAAGAGTCGTACCGGCTGCAGCGAACGCTAGCGAAGAATAAAGGAGGAAGACGATGAGGCAGGGCGAAAGGCAATGGTTCCAAGCCCGATCGAGGTGGGCCGTGAGGGAGGAAGGCCGCGGTCTGGATCACTGGCTGGAAGCGGAGCACATTTTCCAGAGCGATAGCCGGGAAGCGGCGTTCGCCGAAGAGTTGCGGATTGGACGCAGTCGCCCGCTTGGCAAATAGCGCCGGGACGGTTTTCCAGTTCGGCCATCGCCTGAGAATAAAAGGAGAAAATGAGACTCTTTAACGTCCCAACCCAATTCGGATGCCAGCGAGTCCTCGGCGGATCTCCGCGCGGCAACCCTGGTTTTGAGGTACTGCCGCTGTCCCCACCCTATCGGAATTCGCCGGCTTCCAACCGGCGCTAGCTGCCCGCTGCCAAGGAGGGGAGCCTGCTAACGCGGCCCACCTTGAGCAGCGTGATGTGGCGGGATATTCGATGACGAAGGGCTTACTCGGTCGAAGCGATCCCGTGCCGGATGGCGTACGCCGTCAGGGCGGCGTCGGTGTGGAGCCCCAGCTTTTCGGTGAGTTTCTGTTTGTGAAATTCCACCGTCTTGACGGAGACGCCGAGGATTTGGGCGATTTCCTTGCGAACACGTCCTTCCGCCAGCAACTGGAGCACTTCGCGTTGCCTGGGGGTGAGATCGGCGGAGAGCTTTTTCGGCCGCCGCAAGAAAGCAGGCAATTCCGTGCCGCAGCGTTTTTGGATCTGCAAACTGACATAGCTCCGGCCACTGTCCACATCATGCAGCGCCGTGACGAGTTCGGTCGCCGCCGACTGTTTCAACACGTAACCGGAGACCCCCGCCTGGAAAGCCGCACCGACAAAACTGAGGTCGGCATGCATGGTGAGGATAATCAGTTTCGCGCCGGGATTCGATTGCTTCAGCCGCCGCGCAGCTTCGATGCCGTTCAGGCCAGGCATGGAAATGTCCAGCAGGATGAGGCCGGGCTGGTGTTTTTCGGCCGATTCCAAAACCGCCCTGCCATCGGCGACGGTCGCCACGATGTCGAATTCAGGCGCCAGCAAGGCTTTCAATCCTTCGAGCAGGATGGTGTGGTCGTCGGCCAGCAACAGCCGCGGCTTCTTCATGGCGTGCTCGATTCCGCCGCGATCGCCGGCGGGATTGTCGCGAGAGGAATCCGGACCTCGATGCGGGTTCCATCGCCGGGCTTTGGAGTGATCGTAAACGTCCCACCCAGGTGCCGCACGCGCTCCTCCATACTGATCAGCCCCAGCCCTTTTCCTTTCACCTGGTCCAGGTCGAATCCGCGGCCGTCATCCCGGATGGCGGCGCGCAGGGCATCCTCACGGCCGGAGATCGATACCACGACACGCTTGGCCCCGGCATGTTTGGCGACGTTACCCAGCGCCTCCTGGACCACCCGATAGACGCACAAGGCCACGCCGGACGGGATTGCCCCGGGCAGGCCACGCGCGATCAGCCGCACCTTGATCTGCCTCAGTTTGGCGAACTCCTCGCAATACGCTCGCAGGGCCGGTTCCAGGCCGAGATGCGTCAACATGAAGGGATGCAGGTTGCGGGCGGTGCGGCGGAGATCCTCCGATAGCACCTCCATCTGCTTCTGCAACTCCCCCAGTTTGCGCTGCACTTCTTCGGGCGAGATTCCGCGCGCCTGATGCAACACCTCCAGTTGAATGGCCAGCGCCGCCAGCCTCTGGCTGATGTCGTCGTGGAGTTCCTGCGAGACCCGCCGGCGCTCCTCCTCCTGGGCCTCCACCAAGCCGGCTGTCAGCGTCCGCAGTTGCTCCTGGCTGCGCCGGAGGATCTCGGTTTGTTGCAGCGCCTTTTCGGCCAGCCTAGCCTCGGTAACATCCACGCCGACCCAGACCAGGTGCCGGGTGGTGCCCTGCGCCTCGGTAACCACCGTGCTGGACCAGGAGATCAAATGCCGCTGGCCGCTGCGGTCCACCCAATGATTCTCGTGTTCGTGGGCGGAGCGGCTCTCCGCGAGCTGCTTGTACACCTGTTTGACGGCTTCGATTTCATCGGGGGGCACAAGCACGTCCCAAACGGGCTTGCCCTCCACCTCCTCAAAGGAGTATTCGCTCAGCCGGCGGCAGGCGAGGTTGAAACGGGCGATGTGGCCCTCCATGTCGGTGACCATCACCAGAGCGGCCGCCGATTCCAGCACCGCCGCCGTGAAGGTCTGCTCGCGCTGCAATTCGATATGGATTCGCTTGGCCGCATCGATGTCGATAAAGGTCATCACTGCGCCGTCAATCTTGTTGTCCATGGTCCGGTACGGCCGCACCCGCATGGAATACCAGCGGCCTTCGCTGTCCTGAACTTCCCGCTCGCGCATACTTACGGTATCGACGACCTCGGAGACCAGCGCGGCCAGGTCCGGCACGTCGATGTTCGGCCTGAGGTTGACGATGGGACGCCCCACGTCGGCGGGCAGCAAGTTCAGCAGTTTTTCGGCTTGCGGGGTGAAACGCCGGATGCGCCAGTCGCCACTCAGCATCAGGATGGGGATGTTGACGCTACCGATCAGGTTGGTGAGATCGTCGTTGAGCTGCGCCAACTCGAAGTTGCGGTTTCCGAGCTGCTCGTTGACCGTGACCAGTTCCTCGTTGGTCGACTGCAGCTCCTCTTTTGCGGTTTCCAGTTCTTCGTTGGTGGATTGCAGCTCCTCGTTGCTCGAAAGGGCTTCTTCGTTGGCGGATTTCAGTTCCTCGTTGATGGCTTCCTGCTCCTGGATCATCGACTGGAGGGACTCCTTGGTCGCTTGCAAATCCCGGCGCAGGCGGGCGTCCTCTCGCGACTGCCGCGTGCCGCTGGCCGGCGCCTGGCCCCCTGATTCCGGACCGGGCGGCACACCCGCCGGCGCTTCCTGGAACAATATCAGAAAGAAACGTTCGCCCAGATCGCTCTTGATGGGAACCACCTCCAGGGAGACGTCCCAGAAATGGCCGTCGCGCTGGATTCGGATGCCTTCCTTGCGAACGGCGATCTCCTGTTTTTTGGAGTGGTGCAGGGCCGCGCGGAGTTCCACGGCTAATTCCGGGCGCACCATGCGGAGCAGGCCCAGGCTCGCCTGGCCCGGCGGGGGAGAAAGGTAGGGACTCGACCGCCCGCGGAAGTGGAGTATGTGCAGGTTCTCATCGACGATGAGGCCGGCCGGGGCGTATTGGCTGAGGACGATCCGGTCCGCTTCCCTCTGCACGTCGAACCGCAACTGCGCCTCCGGTTTCGCAGCGTCCCCTCGCATGGCTCTCTCGTAACTCGCGGCGGTGGACAGATCGAAAACCCGGCCGGGTTCGCCAGGCCTTTTCGAACAGATCTTGTGCTCCCGGTCGACCACCGTGAACAGGTCCGCGAAGCCACTGATCGATTCCGACTTCCCTTGCATGAGGAAGCCGGTGGGCTTCAGAGCGTAGTGGAAGATGGCCATGACCTTCTTCTGGAGCAACGGCCCCATGTAGATGAGCACATTGCGGCAACTGATGAAGTCCAGCCGCGAGAAAGGAGGGTCCTGGGAGAGGTCCTGCCGCGCAAAGACGCACATCTCGCGCAACGATTTCACGATCTGTAAGCCGCCCTCCACTTTGACGAAGAAGCGCCGCAGGCGCTCCTGCGAGACATCGCCGAGGTTGGTCTCGCTGTACACGCCCGCCCGCGCTTTGTCGATCGACACGGCGCTGATATCGGTGCCGAAAATCTGAATGGGCACGCTGCCGACGCGGTCGCCCAGGCATTCCAGCAGGACCATGGCGATAGAGTAAGTTTCTTCCCCCGTGGAGCAGCCAGGGACCCAGATGCGAATCGACTCGCCAGCCGGCTTTGTGTCGAGAATCTTGGGGAAGATCTTTAGCGCCAGCGCCTGGAACGCTTCCGGCTCCCGGAAGAAGCCTGTCACGTGAATGAGGATATCTTCGCATAAGGCCGCCGGCTCGGCAGCGTTCTCGTGCAGGAACTTCAGATACTGCTTCGGATTTTCTAGTTTGTGCAGCAGCATCCGGCGGGCGATCCGCCGCTTGATGGTGCTGTATTTGTAATAAGTGAAATTCACTCCGGTCGCCTTCTGGAGGACGAGGAAGATCTTGTGCAGGATGTCGTCACTACCGTCAGGCGGCTCCTCGGCCTGCGCCGGCGGTTCCAAACCCAGATAGGGATGCCGGCCGATGCGCGCCAGTTCGGCGGCGATGGCCTCCGGCGGCAGGACGAAATCCACGCACCCGGCGGCGATGGCGCTGCGTGGCATGCCGTCGTACTTCGCGCTTTTGAGGTCTTGGGCGAAGGTGATGCCACCTTCGGCTTTGATGGCCTTCAGCCCCATGGTTCCGTCGGAGGCGGTTCCGGAGAATATGACACCGATCGCCCGATTGCCCCGGTCTTCGGCCAGCGAGCCCAGAAAATAATCAATGGGCAGATGCTTCGCCGCCGGCTCTCCGCGGGGCATCAGGTGGAGCGTTCCGTTCCGGATCCCCATAGTCCTGTTTGGGGGGATGACGTAGACATGATTCGCTTCCACCGTCATGCCCTCTTCCACTTCCGCGACGGGCATCGCGGTGGCCTTGGAGAGCAGCTTGGCCAGCAGGCTCTCGTGTCCGGGATCGAGGTGCTGCACCAGTACCAACGCCAGGCCCGTATCCGAAGGCATAGCCGTGAGGAGCTGCTTAAACGCCTCGAAGCCTCCCGCCGATGCCCCCACGCCTACGATTGGCAGAGGCTTTTCCGGGCGGGAGAGCCCGGCCGGTTGGGTTGCGGCCTCCAGTTCCACCTTCCGGCCGGGTTTCGGCCGAGGCGTCGCCGCGGGTGAATCCTTCGCCTGCGGCCGAGTTTTCTTTGCGGGTCGCGCCGAACCTTTACGAGCCATAATCTTCCTTAGGAAACGCACCCAGTGGTGCAAGGCCGCCGCTCGGCGGGGGCGTGCGACCATTCTCTCTCATAGCAGCCAATACAGGGTAATCAATTTAACTTATAGGCGGGTGTGCCAAGCCAAGCGCACCTAGGCACCCTCCTAGTTCCACGACTACCCGCCCGAGCCTTATCATCAAAAAAGCGACGATTCACCAAAAAACGGACGTGCGGTTCGCACGCCACGCTGGCCAGGCGATCGGAGAAACTGAAATGACTGGCTGCCGGACCTGGCTTCGTGAGTTAGGGGGGACTTTCATGGCAAACGTTATGCGGGAGACCACAAGGGTCTGCGATAGATTAGCGCCACGCAACATCGCTTCGGCCAAGCAGCGGGAAATAGCTGCATTGGCATATGAACTGTGGCTCGCACGAGGGTTTCAAAACGGATCGCCACAAGAAGACTGGCTGCGGGCCCAGCGAGCAGTATGCCTGCAGCACCCACGCGCCCGAGTGGCAGGGAGTGATGATTAGAAGTGAGCATCGGGTACTCGGGCGGCATCGATTGAGCCCAACTTACCTAGGCACACTCCTAGTTCCATTTGCCCCAACCGGGTTCTACTATCAAAGGGAATAAGGTCGATTGTTTGAAAGCGCAGGTGCAGGTGTCGCTCTGCCCATCCCTGGATTGCGGCATCCAACGCGCTGCCTCTCAGGCCCCGCAGGGTCATTGCTAATGAATTCGTGAGGCAGCGGTGTCCGGGAGTGCCATCCCGGCTGTTGATGCGTAGCCACGTTTGCTGCATTTCTTCCTGGTGCCCCCGCTTCCGCGGGCCTTGTAGTTGTGATTGGAGGAACGATGCAGATAGGCCGATCGCAAACCAAAGGATTCGACGGCGTGCAGAAGCCGTCCCGGCGTGAGACCGCTTCCAATGTCGTTCTATCCGTCAGCCCCAACGATGAAGACTGCGTTTCCCTGGAGCGCATCTTCAAGTCTAACTGGACCGTCAGTTCGAGATCCACAATTGCTTCGGCCCTTTCCATGTTGCGGGAAACACCCATTCCGATCGTAATCTGCGACTGCGATATCGTGCCGGGGACTTGGGGGGAGATGCTGGACCACATCTCGCTTCTTCCCGATCCCCCTCTCTTAATCCTGACTTCACGGCTCGCAGACGAGCGCCTATGGGCGGAAGCCCTGAATCTGGGAGCCTGGGACGTGCTGGCAAAGCCGTTTGACGCGGACGAAGTGATCCGAATCGTCAGTGTCGCCTGGCAACATTGGCAGGATCGTCACGGCGTCCATAGCAGCCGCACCGCACAAAGGAAGTCCGCAAATGGAACTGAATATTTGGCTGCAACTGGAACATAGCTCTCATCGAGAGAACAAAATGGAAGCGATTGTTTTGACGGACGACGAACTGCAGCGTCTCGAAAGACGATTCGGACCGGTTGTGCGGCAAATGGGTCCGTGGAATTCCGATGGTGTCTTCGGCTATGCCAGCGTTCCGATCGTCGCCGTGGAGAAGGCGGCTGAAACACTCGAAAATCCCAATCTGCTGGTCGCGCTCCCCCGCTTGCGTGCCACGGAGCAGACTACGACGTTCATCGAATTGTTGGAGGATTGCGGCCCGGTTTTGGTCGAGAGGATTGTTGCCGCCTACAGGGAATTCCAGCTTTGGCCTCATCCATCGGTGTCGAAGAATTCCAAGAACCCCTGGTAGGCTTCGTCATGCCCCTACAATCTGCGGTTTCGGGCCGGGTCCTCATCGTCGACGACGACGAACGGCAGCGCAGCGCCCTGTCGGCCATGCTTTCCGAGCGTGACTTCGACACCCACAGCGCGGCCGACGGGCAGGAAGCGCTGGAACGGCTAACAGCCTTCCGCGCAGACGTCATCGTGGCGGATTTGGTTATGCCGCGCATGGACGGCTTTGAACTGCTCCGGCACCTGAAGGAACGCGGCGACCTCACTCCCGCGATTGCGCTGACCGGCTTCGGCAGTATGGAAAAGGCGCTTTCCGCCGTCCACGACCTCAAGGCATTCTGGTACCTGGAGAAGCCGGTGGAACCGCGCGCCTTCAAAATCCTTCTGGAACGCGCCATTCGATACAAGAGAAGTCTGCAGAAAACCGACGAACTCGAACGTGACCTGAGCCGTCACGGAGTCCTCGGTGACCTGGTGGGAACCTCCCCTGCCATGCAGCAGATCTTCTCGCTGATCAGACAGGTGGCGCCAACATCAGCGCCCGTATTGATCCGCGGCGATAGTGGCACCGGCAAGGAACTGGTCGCGAGGGAAATCCATAAATGCAGCCCCCGCGGTGAGGGTCCTTTCGTGGCGATCAACGCGGCCGCCTTTCCTGACACTCTGGTTGAGAGCGAATTGTTCGGCCACGAGAAAGGCGCCTTCACGGGCGCTTTGGAGCGTTCGGCCGGTTGCTTTGAGCAGGCGCACGGGGGCACGTTATTTCTGGACGAAATCGGCGAGATGCCGCAGTCCACGCAACCCAAGCTGCTGCGCGTTCTCGAGGACCTGCGGGTACGGCGGCTTGGCGGCAAGCATGAAATCGCAGTAGACGCCCGGGTTCTTGCCGCGACCAGTCAGGAACTCGGATCGCATGTGCGCGAAGAGCTTTACTATAGGTTGAGTGTTTTCCAAATCGTGCTTCCGCCGCTTCGCGAACGCAAAGAAGATATTCTGCCGATCGCCGATGTCATGCTGCGGAATCTGAACAAGAAATACGGCACGCGCGTTACAGGTCTGGACGCCGATGTACTGGATGTACTTCATCGCTATGATTGGCCTGGTAATGTGAGGGAACTGCGTAATTTTCTGGAGCGAGCCAGCATCCTGGCTGGCGAAGGTTGGATCCGGCTGAAGGACCTGCCTTCCCCTGTCTTCGGTGTCAGCCCCGGCCCGTATACGCGGCCGCCAAACGGTCATGCGGGCCCTTTAACGCTCCAGCCGGGCCAGTCACTGGCGAAACTCGAGGAGGTTTACATCAAACTCACGCTGGAACACGTGCGCGGCAACCGCAAACTGGCCGCCGAGATGTTGGGGATTAGCCTGCGAACGCTGCAGGACCGGATCGCGGGACTGCGCGAAGATGCGCTGGCTGCGACTGTCGGCTCCTCATGACGGCCGCGAACAACGTCCACTTTTCGGAGCCGCACCGACAGCCGAAGTTTCAAGTGTGTGCCAACCAGGCCTACAGTTCGTCGAGTTCAGGCCGGGCTCGTGGAAAGGACCCGGAATTTGAAAGGCAACATCTGCACATGAAAGTGCGGAATTTACCGCCGCGAACTTGTGAATCCCGTTACACCGCCCTCCCTTCCCTAAATCGCGAAAAACGAGGGGTGTTCTTACCCTGCGACGCGGGTTGCGCCAGCCATCATGGCCTAGAGCCCGGCATGCGAGTCATAACCCACTATCCTGCAAAGCCTTTTCACCGGACCTCCCGGGCGTGTGTCGTCGATATCGTGCAGGCCTTTTCCGGGGATGGCGTTTTCGAGGCCCGCCCCCCTTGTCTCCGACCTGGCAAACGAACTGCTAAGAATGCCCTGGAGATTCGCCGTTGCGCTTCCAACTGCATCCAGCTCGACCGGCCGCTTCGAAATGCAGCAACGGCGCGTCGCGGACGGGTTAGGAGGTGGGAAGGCAATGCTCGTTCACCCAGACACCCCACCGATAGCCTGCGGCCCCGCAGGACACCGGCTGTCTAAGCAACCGGAGGCTGCGGAACGCGCAGTTATATCCAGACACTTTGTCACGCCGCCCGGTTGACCGGCCGGAAGCTTAAATGCGATTGATCCAGTTGGACCGGCCCGTAGTCGTCGGCCGGCACTTCGGACCAAGGAAAAGGAGATAAACCAATGATCGAGAATTTGACTCCCGTCGCGCAGCCAAGGCCTCCCGCGGTCGAACAGCCCAGGCCCCCCGCCGGCGGACCGGGCAAAGCCGTCGGAGATGGCCGCATCTTCCAGCGATGGCGTCCGCTGAAACTTATTATTGTCGCAGCAGTCGTACTCATCGTTCTCCTGGCCGTTATTGCCGGCTGGATGCAGAAGTGGCTATGGATGCAGCAACTCGGCTACACCGGCGTCTTCTGGACAATCCTGTCAGTGAAGTGGGCACTGTCTTGCGCGGCTTTCGTTGTCGCGTTTCTATACCTTTGGACCAATTTTCGTTTTGCGTCGAGAAACGGCGTCACTTTTCGATCTGGTAATTTGACAACTGCGTCTACCGTTGCTCCGAAACTCGGCGTCCAGATCCCTCCCGTGGTTTTAAAGATGGCCATGGGCGCGGTGGCTGCTGTCGCCGCTCTGTTCTATGCGCTCATCTTCTACGGGCAATGGGATACGTATCTCCGCTTTCGTTATGGCGGGTCCTTTGGATTGCCCGATCCTCTCTTCGGGGTCGATGCCGGGTTTTATCTGTTCCGTCTCCCTTTTTATGAGCTTTTGCAGAGCAGTCTGAGTGCATTGGCGCTGATCGCACTCCTGGCCGTCTCGGCCTTCTACGGGTACGTCGGGTTACTCCGGTTCAGCCGAAGACAGCCGCAGGGCTGGAACACGAAAGCCATTCCACATTTGTCCATCCTATCCTTCGTCCTGGTCGCCACTTGGGGATGGGGGTCTTACTTAGATCACTACGAACTCCTTTACTCCACTCAGGGAGTAGTTTACGGTGCCGGCTATACGGCGGATCATGTAACCCGCATCGCTTTCTGGATCATGGCCGGCGCCGCGGCGGCGCTATGCGTGCTGCTCGCGCTCAATATCTTCCGGCCCCGGTTCAGAGCGATAGTAATCGGCTCCGGAGTGTATGTTGGCCTCTACGTTGTCGCCGTTTGGCTGGCGCCGTCCCTCTTTCAACGGTTCGCGGTGCAGCCGAACGAGCTGGCCCGCGAAACTCCGTATCTCAAAAACAACATAGAGTTCACTCGGAAGGCCTACGGCCTCGACACCATCCAGGAAACATCCTACCCGGCGCTAGGGGACCTGACGTCCGACGTGATTGCGAGAAATCAAGACACCATCCAGAACATTCGTCTCTGGGACTATCGCCCGTTGCTTCAGATGTACCAACAAGCCCAGGAGATACGGCTTTATTATCAGTTTTACGGGGTTGATGTGGACCGCTATCACTTGCCGGATGGTTATCATCAAGTGATGCTTTCGGCTCGCGAGCTTTCCGCGGAGCTTCCTGCCGAAGCCCAAACCTGGGTTAACCAGAAGTTGCAGTTCACCCATGGTTATGGCGTAGTGATGAGCTTCGTTTCGAAGACGATGGGGGGAGGATTTCCGCAGTACGTGCTTGAGAATATCCCGCCCGAGTCGGCGTATGGCCTAACCGTAAAGCAGCCGTCCATCTACTACGGCGAGTCCATGGCAGGATATCGGATCGTCGCGACGAGCGTTAAGGAGTTTGACTACCCCAAGGGAAATCAGAATGTCTACACGAGTTACACAGGCACAGGCGGCATTCCCCTGGACAGTTTGTGGAAACGGCTCTTGTTTGCATGGACTCAAACCGACGTCAATATACTGTTTACGTCCTATCTTCAGCCAGAGAGCAAGATTCAGATCTGGAGACGCGTTCAGGAGCGCGTGCAGCAAGTCGCGCCGTTTCTACGCCTCGACCACGATCCCTACGCAGTGGTCAGCCAGGGTAAACTGTACTGGATCCAGGATGCCTACACCGTCTCGGATCACTTTCCATACTCCACCCCCCACGCGGCGGCCTTTGACCAAGGGCTGAACTACATTCGAAATTCCGTCAAGGTCGTTGTGGACATGTACGACGGAGCCGTCCGGTTCTACGTCATGGATCCGAACGACCCTGTCCTGGCGGTCTACCGGCGTGCGTTTCCGGGCGTTTTCAAAGACCTGAATCAGCTTTCGTCCGATCTGAAAGCGCATCTCCGGTATCCGGAAGATCTCTTCTCCATCCAGGCCGATCAGTACAGAACATTCCACATGACGGTTCCGCAGGTCTACTACAACCGCGAGGATCTGTGGGTCCTCCCGCAAGAGAATTATGCGGGCACGGTCGCGCCGATGCAGCCCTATTACATCCTGATGAAGCTTCCAGGAAGCGACCAGCTCGAATATCTGCTCATGACTCCTTTCACGCCTCAGAAGCGAAACAACATGATCTCCTGGTTGGCCGCCAGGTGCGATTTCCCCGAATACGGGAAGATGCTTTTTTACGAACTCCCCAAGGAGAAGTTGATCTACGGCCCCATGCAAATCGAGGCGATGATCGATCAGAACACTGCAATCGCGGCGCAACTTACCCTCTGGGACCAAAAAGGCTCCAAAGTGATTCGCGGCAACCTGATCGCGGTACCGATCGAGAACTCCTTTCTCTACGTGGTACCGCTGTACCTTACGGCAGAAGGAACGGACTTCCCCCAACTCAAGCGTGTAATCGTGATTTCGGGGGATAAAGTGGCGATGGAGCCTACACTCGACGAGGCAATAGCGTCCGTCTTTGGGACGCAGCAACCCCAGAATCCCGCGCAGGCCTCGCTCCGGCAGCAACCGGACTTAGGCCAGGCGAGGGTGCAGTTCGATGATGCACAGAAGGCCATGCAGCAGGGGAATTGGGGAAACTTCGGCAAGGCGATGGATGCGCTCAAGCGCTCTCTGACAGGGCCGGCAAAATAGGTACCGGCAATGAGCGATCTTAACTCCGCAAAGCGGCAAAGGAGATAGCTGGTGGCACGAGAACAACTACAAGAACTCAAGACTCAGGCTCAACAGGCGGGTGCTGGGGCGACGTCGCAACAAAACCGGCAGAACATCGGCATCGAGAAGAGCGCCGGCGCCATGGCGTCCGCCAAATCCGGGCAGCGCCGCTCCGCATTGAAGACGGAGCATTCGGGGTCTGTCCGTGCCGCGGAACGGCGCGGCCGGCCGGAACGGCTTTTTAGCGACGGGTCACCGAGCGGGTATTGGAGACCAAATTACGTCGGGCGTAGCGTACGAGAGTTGAATGTAACAGGAGAAGACGAAAATGACACTTAGACCGCTGTTCGAAAAACAAGTCCTCATTCGGCTCACCGACGACCAGACCGCCTTCGTCTGCACCGCGAAATGGTCATTATTCTCAAGAATCACACGGGTTTGCGTTAGCGAGACAGGGCCTGACTTTGCTCCTCAAGCGACGGAATGTGGCTCGATTGCTCGGAAGGAACTTCCGGCGCTCCGATCTATTCGGCTTGAGTGAACTCGAAGGGCCACAATGACCAACCTTAACCTTCCGAGAAACAGGACCCGCATTCCCGCCTGCGCAGGTTCGCGCCAGCCGGGGCAGCTAACCGCGACACAGTGCGTGTGGGTAATGGACCTCTCAGGGGCGGAGGGATCTGAACATGTTCGATAGGCGGTTTCACGAGTGTAGTGTGCATTCCGGAACGGAGAAACGCGATTTGAACACTTTGCGATGGAGGTCGCAATAATATGCCGAAGACTACAGTTGGATTATTTAAAAATCCCGGCCTCGTGGACGACGTCGTCCGCGAGATCGAGGCCCTTGGTTTTCCTCGGAGAGAGGTTCGCAGTCTGGAGGAGCCGGCGACCTTCGAGGTCACTGGTGTGATGAGCTTTCCACGTCTCGATTTCGAGGTCGACTCGAAACGGGAGCTTACCAGGATCGGGGCGACCAAAGCGCAGGCGCAGTCTTACGTCGAAGGACTGCGGCGCGGAGGGGCCCTGGTTTTCGCGACAGGCTCGGACGAGAAGGTGGAGGCCGCGGCGGATATCATGAACCGGCACGGCGCCGTGGAGATCGAAGAGACCAGTGGCTCCGAACCGGAGTTCCCCGGCGTGGTTCGCGAGAGCAAGACTCCGGTGCGCGATAGCCCGGTCATGGCCGGGCGGCTCCGCCCGTCGGGCGGCGGCGCCTGCCTTTTCGTGTGGTAACTAAGGGCCACCGATCTTGCGAACTGGATTGAACTGGATAACTAGCCGGGGGCTCCGTTGCCGTCCGCGCATGCGGGGAGTTTCCGCCTCGCTGGGTGGAATCTCACATGGAAATGCAACAAAATCGATCTGAAAAGAAAGGAAGGTAAGTCATGTTTGAAACGAACTCGGTTGTAGCCATTTACGGAACTCACTCCCAAGCAGAGGAAGCGGTGAAGGAGCTGCAGAGGTCTGGGTTTGACATGAAGAAAATGTCCATCGTCGGCAAGGATTATCACACTGACGAGCACGTCGTCGGATACTATACCACCGGCGACCGCATGAAGTACTGGGGCAAGCTGGGTGCCTTCTGGGGTGGTCTCTGGGGGATGTTGTTTGGATTCGCCTTCTTCGCAATTCCAGGCATCGGGCCCATATTGGTAGCCGGTCCCCTAGTCGCCTGGATCATCGGGGCACTTGAAGGCGCCGTTGTGGTGGGGGGATTGAGCGCGCTCGGCGCGGGGTTGTATAGCATTGGCATCCCCAAGGATAGCGTCGTGAAATACGAGGCGGCGGTGAAGTCTGACAAGTTTCTCCTTCTGGCGCATGGCACGGCGGAAGAGGTGGCCAAGGCTAGGGACATCTTGCACACGACGCACCCGATGGAGGTTGTAGTACACGCGGCGGCGCGCGGGCAACTCGCCGGGGGAAGCGTCAGATAATCTTCTCATCGGCGGGTGAAGGATTTCGGCTTTAGGTCGTAGAGACCGTATAACCGGAGCTTTCAACAGCCCCGAAAGACTGGGACCTTTAAGGAGAAATATCGTGTACAAAAATCTGCTGATCGTTTCGATTGCGGGCATGGGTTTGGTCCTGCCCGCTCTGGCGTCGGATCGCGAAGATGACATTGGGCGCATTGAAAAGGCGACCGCGGTCTTCCACGAGATCATGACAACGCCTGACAAAGGCATTCCCCGCGATCTGCTGGAAAAGGCGAAATGCGTTGCCATCATTCCAGGAGAGGAGAAGGCTGCCTTCATATTCGGAGGCAACTACGGCAGGGGACTGGCGACTTGCCGCACTGCTAATGGCTGGAGTGCTCCGATGTTTGTGGCTGTAGGAGGAGGGAGCGTGGGCTTCCAGATTGGTGGCTCTTTCACCGACGTAGTGATGTTATTTATGAACGACCATGCCCTGCAAAGTCTGCTGGGTGACAAGTTCAAGATCGGCGGCGACGTAACCGTCGCGGCCGGTCCGGTGGGGAGACAGGCATCCGCCAACACGGATTTGAAGCTCAATGCGGAAATCCTGAGCTATTCGCGCAGCAAAGGACTTCTTGCCGGGGCCAGCGTGGATGGCGCTGTCGTGCAGGCCGACAAGAGCGGAGACAAAGCCATGTACGGATCTAATGTTACCCGCCGAAAAATCTTGCACGGCGGAGTTGCAGTCCCTGAGTCCGCGCACCGCCTGCTGGAGGAACTTGGCAGCTACCCGGCAAAACGCTGAAATCGGCGGGCCCGCCACGGAAAGTATCTCATGCGGCCGCCGGCATGGCGATGGCGCTGGGGTTTCCAACCCGCCTCGGCGCCCGTGCTGGTACGTGAATGCGGCTTGACCGCTGAGAACGTCTGTAAAACGAGCAACTAGCCTTGCTGGAGAAGAAGAATGTCCGATTCACCGACGGTGCCGTCAGCGACATCGAAACGTATCGGTATCGCTGCCGATCATGGAGGATTTGAGTTGAAGGAGTATCTGGCCGGGATGTTGCGCGCGGCTCACTATGAAGTGCTCGACTTCGGCGACGGCCGGCCGAAGCCGGATGATGACTATCCGGATTTTGTGGTGCCCTTGGCTCGTGCAGTTGCTCGCGGCGAGGTGGATCGCGGCGTGGCCATCTGCGGCAGTGGCGTAGGCGCATGCGTGGCCGCCAACAAGGTGCCGGGCGTGCGGGCCTGCCTGATCCACGAGTGTTTTTCAGCGCACCAGGGGGTCGAGGACGACGACATGAACGTGATCTGCCTGGGCGGCCACGTCGTCGGGAATGCCGTCGCGTGGGAGTTGGTCCGGACATTTCTGCAGGCACGATTCAGCGGCGCCGAGCGTCACCGGCGTCGTCTCGCTAAGATCGCAGGTTTGGAAAGCACGGAGGAAATCTCATGAGCGTGAACCGCTTGAAGGAGTTGGGAACTCTTGGTCAATCCCTCTGGCTGGACTATATCCGGCGAGATCTGATCGCCAGCGGAAAACTTCGACGTTTAATCGAGGAGGATGGATTACGGGGGATGACCTCGAACCCGTCCATTTTTGAGAAAGCGATTGCGGACAGCCACGATTATGACGAAGACATTCGCGCCATCGCATTTAGCGGAAAAGGCGCCGAGACAATTTACGAAACCCTCAGCCAGCGCGACGTGCAGGACGCCGCGGACGAGTTCCGGCCTCTCTACGACCGGACTGATGGCAAAGACGGATACGTCAGCCTGGAGGTCAATCCGCACTTGGCGCACGACACTAAGGGCACGATTGAGGAAGCCCGCCGGTTGTGGGCCGCGCTGGGCCGGCCGAATGTCCTCATCAAGGTGCCGGCAACGGCCAACGGGCTACCCGCTATCCAGCAACTGATCGGCGAAGGCATCAGCGTCAACGTGACGCTGCTGTTTGGATTACCGCGGTACGCCCAAGTGGCGGAAGCCTACATCGCTGGCCTCGAAGCGCGCGCGGCCCAGGGGCAGCCGTTGAAGCATTTAGCCTCGGTGGCCAGCTTCTTTGTGAGCCGCATTGATGCGCTAGTCGATCCGCTGCTGGAAAAACTCATTGCACCAGGCTGCAAGGAGTCAGAGTTGGCGAGAAAGGCTCACGGGCAAATCGCCATCGCCAGCGCGAAGATGGCGTATCAGATCTACAAAGAAATCTTCGCCGGCGACCGGTTTACAAAGCTGGCTACCAAAGGCGCTCGAGTCCAGCGGCTGCTCTGGGCCAGCACCAGCGCGAAGAACCCCGACTACAGTGACGTGAAATATGTTGAGGCTCTCATCGGACCGGATACCGTCAATACGGTGCCGCTCGAAACCCTCAATGCCTATCGCGACCATGGAGAGCCGAAGGCCCGGCTCGAACATGATGTCAAAGAAGCGCACTGGCTGTTGGAGCAACTGCCGGAACTGGGTATCGAGATCGACAATGTGACTCGGCAGCTTGAGGACGAAGGAGTCGAGAAATTCATCAAACCGTTCGACAAACTGATGGAGACCATTGCGCAAAGGTCAGCACGGCATTTGACGAGACAAGCATGAAAGTAAGTCCGCATGCGGGAAAGCCTGCTAAAGCATCGATGCTGGTGAACGTACCCAGGCTCGTTACGGCCTACTATACGGAGCAGCCTGACCCTTCTGTGCCGGAACAACGGGTTGCGTTCCGCGCCTCGGGGCATCGTGGTTCCTCGTTCGACAAGGCTTTCAATGAACGGCATATCCTCGCCATCAGTCAGGCCATTTGCCTGTACCGGGAGCATAAGAAGGCGCCGGATCGGAGCGACAAATCGTGAGCAAACAGGCCCGTGCCAGCCACCCCATTTACAGTCTTCTACCCACCGAAATCGAGGGGTTCGATTCCCTGGCGGAACTCGCCCTAGATATGCGCTGGTCGTGGAATCACGCGACGGACGAAGTGTGGCGAGAGCTTGATCCCGACCTTTGGGCGATTACGAACAATCCCTGGGTAGTCCTGCAGACGGCCTCGCGCGACCGGGTCAAACGCATATTGGGCGATCCGGTTTTCCGCACGAAGGTCGATAGTTTGGTCGCATCCAGTCGCCAAGCGGCGGAAGCGCCCGCGTGGTTCCAGCGGAATCATGCGGAAGCTCCACTGACCTGCGCCGCCTATTTCAGCATGGAATTCATGCTGAGCGAGGCGTTGCCAATCTACTCTGGGGGGCTCGGGAACGTGGCGGGCGACCAACTCAAGGCCGCCAGCGATCTCGGTGTACCTGTGGTCGGCGTTGGACTCCTCTACCAGCAGGGCTACTTTCGACAGGTGATCGACAAGAGCGGTGATCAACAGGCCCTCTACCCGTACAACGATCCTGGACAGTTGCCAATCATGCCGTTGCGCCAACCAAACGGGGAATGGTTGCGGCTGGAGATCGCGTTGCCTGGATACTCGGTCTGGCTGCGCGCCTGGCAGGTCCAGGTTGGCAGGGTGAAGCTCTACCTGCTTGACAGCAATGACGCGGCGAACTACCCAGTTCATCGAGGAATTACCAGCGAGCTCTATGGGGGCGGGCCGGAATTGCGCCTCAAGCAGGAAATGCTGCTCGGAATCGGCGGATGGCGGCTGCTCCGCGCGCTCGGGCTCCAACCGGAGGTCTGCCACCTGAATGAAGGACACGCGGCCTTCGCCATTCTGGAGCGCGCTCACAGTTTCATGGAGGAGACTGGGCATCCCTTCGAAGTTGCCCTCGCGGCAACGCGGGCGGGAAACCTATTCACCACCCACACTGCGGTGGCCGCGGGCTTTGACCGTTTCGCTCCGGCTCTCATCGAGCAATACCTCGGTGGATACGCCAAGCAAAAGCTCGGAATTTTGCTCCATGACTTGCTGGCGTTGGGCCGCCAGAACGCGGATGACGCGTCGGAGCCTTTCAACATGGCCTATCTGTCAATCCGGGGGAGCGGGTCCGTGAATGGTGTAAGCCGCCTGCACGGGAAGGTAAGCCGGCACCTTTTTCTGCCTCTGTTCCCGCGCTGGCCGGAAAACGAAGTCCCAATCGGGCATGTGACTAATGGAGTCCACACGCCCACCTGGGACTCTGCCCCGGCTGACGATCTTTGGACCGAGACCTGTGGAAAGGATCGCTGGCTGGGGACGACGGAGACCCTGGAACAGGACATTCGCCGGGTCTCCGACACCAAGCTCTGGCAGTTTCGCACCTCGGCCAGTAAGTCTCTTGTCGAGTATGCTCGCGGACGGTTGTCCCGGGACTTGGCCGCAGCAGGCGCTCCATCCGAGGACGTCGAAGCCGTGAAGCATCTCTTCGATCCCAATACCTTGACGCTGGGCTTTGCTCGCCGCTTCGCGACCTACAAGCGACCAAACTTGCTCCTGCACGACCCACAGCGCCTGCTTCGGTTGTTGACCGATAAGCAGCGCCCGGTGCAGCTCATCATCGCCGGTAAGGCGCATCCAGCGGACCAGGCTGGACAGGCCCTGATTCGGGAATGGATGCATTTCATTCGGCGGCCGGAGACGCGCCCCCATGCCGTCTTCCTCAGCGACTATGACATGCTTCTGACCGAGCACCTGGTGCAAGGGGTGGATGTCTGGATCAACACGCCAAGGCGTCCCTGGGAGGCTTGCGGAACAAGCGGCATGAAGGTGCTAGTCAACGGCGGTATCAATCTATCCGAGTTGGATGGATGGTGGGCGGAAGCGTACACGCCTGAAGTCGGGTGGGCATTGGGAGATGGCCAGGAACACGGCGAGGACCCAGCCTGGGACGCTGCCGAAGCGGAAGCCCTGTACGATCTATTGGAACAGCAGGTAATTCCAGAGTTCTATACACGCGGCGAGAATGGTATTCCTGCCGCCTGGGTAGCACGAATGAGGGAAAGCATGGCGCGGCTGACGCCGGCTTTTGCCGCAAGCCGCGCGGTGCGCGAATACACCGAGCAACACTACCTCCCGGCTGCGGCCGCCTACCGTGAGCGCGCTGCGAACAAAGGCGCAATGGGCAGGCAAGTGGTCGATTGGCGGCACCAAGTGGAGGGAAAGTGGGGCTCGCTGAGCTTCGGAGCCTTGCGGGTCGAAACCAATGCCGACCACCACGTGTTTGAAGTCGAAATCTTTCTGAACGATCTCGACCCGAATGCGGCGCGAGTTGAGCTTTATGCGGACGGAATCGACGGCGGCGATCCCGTACGGGTGGAAATGAAGTGCGCGCGGCCGCTACCTGACTCATCCCGCCGGTCCGTCTACCAGGCGACGGTACCGACTACACGTCCAGCAAGAGACTACACAGCGAGAGTGAGGCCTGAGCGTTCCGGGGTGGCCGTTCCGTTGGAATCCGCTCGGATCCTATGGCAACGATGATGAAATCGGCTCAACGCGAGTTGCACGGTTATATCTCGGAGACCTCCGAGCGCTCCGACATTCAGACGGGCACTCCTCTGCCTTTGGGAACTCAGGAAAAGGGAGGAGGAATTAATTTCGCCATGTTCAGCCGTTGGGCCAGCCGCGTCCGACTGGAGTTGTTCGACCATCCCGTAGACGCAGCGCCCGCCAGGGTCATCGATCTGGATTCAGCGCGCAACCGCACCGGCGACGTCTGGCACGTTTGGGTAAAAGGGATCGGTTCGGGCCAACTCTATGCTTACCGCGTGGATGGCCCTTACGAACCCGCCGAAGGACATCGTTTCAATTTCAACCGGCTTCTTCTCGATCCTTTCGTTACCGCGATTTCTCGACCACCTCCTTGGAATTTTGCATCGGCACGCGGATACGATCCATCGTCGCCGGAGCAAGACTTGGCTCTCTCGACGCTGGACAATTCCAGGTCGATGCCGAAATGCGTTTTTGTCAACGAGCCCTTCGAGTGGGGTGGAGACCAGCCACTCCGGCATCCGTGGTCGAAGACCGTCATTTACGAAGCGCATGTTCGCGGCTTTACCATTCACCCCAAGGCGGGCGTGGACCATCCGGGAACCTACCGCGGCCTGATGGAAAAGATTCCCTATCTCAAAGCTCTGGGAGTGACCGCTGTGGAACTGATGCCCGTGCAGGAGTTCAATGAAATTTCTGTCACGCGCAGTAATCCGCAAACACGTCAACCGCTGAGGAATTACTGGGGATACGATCCCGTCGCGTTCTTTGCGCCCAAAGCTTCCTACAGCAGTTCGGGAGGACTGGGGCAGCAGAAGCTGGAATTCAAGGAATTGGTCCGGGCCTTTCACAAGGCTGGCATTGAATTGATTCTGGACGTTGTGTTCAATCATACGGCGGAGGGAGACGAACTGGGGCCGACGCTCTGCTTCCGTGGGATGGACAACGCGATCTTCTACACGTTGGCGGGCGACAAACGCTACTACAAGAACTATACCGGGACTGGCAATACCATTAACGCCAACCATCCCATAGTGCGGGACCACATCCTGGCCGCTCTCCGTTATTGGATGGTCGAAATGCATGTAGATGGATTCAGGTTTGACCTGGCGTCGGTTCTCGGCCGGGACGGCGCCGGCAAGTTGCTCGCTAACGCCCCGCTTCTCGAACGGATCGCCGAGGACCCGATCTTGAGAGACGTGAAAATCATCGCCGAGGCGTGGGATGCCGCCGGTGCATACCAAGTGGGCAGTTTTTCGGAGCGCCGATGGGCGGAGTGGAACGGCCGATACCGGGATGATGTCCGGTGCTTCTGGCGCGGCGATAAGGGGATGCTCGGTTTGTTTGCCAGCCGCATCTGCGGCAGTGCCGACATCTATACCAATTCGGGCAAAGGCCCCGAGGGCAGCATCAATTTCGTCACCTGCCACGACGGCTTCACTCTGAACGACGTGGTGAGTTATCGCTACAAGCACAATGAAGCAAACGGAGAAAACAACCATGACGGGACCGACGCCAACTACAGCGAGAACTACGGCTCCGAAGGCGAAACGACGGATACCGGAATCGAGACCTTGCGGAAGCGCCAGATTAAGAACCTCCTTCTGACCTTGCTGATCTCGCGCGGCGTACCGATGCTCTTGGGCGGCGACGAATTTCGCCGCACGCAAGGCGGCAATAACAACGCTTACTGCCAGGACAATGAAACCAGTTGGATTGACTGGAGCTGTCTGGAGCGGCACCAGGAGATCCACCGGTTTGCTCGCGGCATGATCGCATTTCGTCGCGCGCATCCGATTCTGAGTAAGGAGCAATTCTACACCGAAGCCGAGATCCGTTGGTTTGGCTCGCAAGGGGGAATACCCAACTGGACCGACCCGAAGGGAAAACAGTTTGCCTGTCTGATCCCTGAAGACGAGCAGCGCGCACTTTGCCTGATGTTCAATGCTGGCACCGATGCCGTCGATTTCTGTTTGCCCGCCGCACCGCCGGGGGCGCGTTGGCACGTGGCCGTTGACACCTCTCTCCAAGCGCCGCAAGATCTATCTGCCGCGGGCGAGGAACCGCTCTGGGAGAATCCACGAACTTACCGCCTGGGCCCCCGATCCAGCGCCATACTCCTGGGTCGAAGAACGGAGGCCAAATGAAAAGAGCGCTCCCGATCACTGCGT
>CAVPVD010000006.1:0-387148 GCA_963709155.1 Bryobacterales bacterium
GCGTCCATCGGCGGCCATTTAAAGGTTCTGAGAACTCTAGGCCGTAAAGCCACACACCTAACCGCCGCCGATGAACCCGCCCCTCCCCATGCTAAAATCGAACGAATCACGCCAATGATCGAAATCCTTCCATCCATTCTGGCTGCGGATTTCGCCCGTTTGGGCGACCAGATCGCCCAAGTCGAGCAGGGTGGCGCCACCATGCTCCACCTCGATGTCATGGACGGCCACTTTGTACCAAACCTGACCATCGGCCCCCCCGTGGTCGCCTCCATCCGCAAGATCACCCGCCTCACCTTGGACGTCCATCTCATGATCGCCGATCCCGGCAAGTACGCGCCCATCTTCATCGATGCCGGCGCCGACCAGGTGATCGTCCATCAGGAGGCTTGTCAGCATCTGGACGGCACCTTACGCGCAATCCAGCGGGCCGGCGCGCGGGCCGGTGTCGTCATCAATCCCGCCACTCCGGTGTCCGCCATCGAAGAAATCCTGGGGCTCGCGGATTACGTGCTGGTCATGAGTGTCAATCCCGGTTTCGGCGGTCAGCAGTTTATTCCGTATACGCTCGACAAGGTCCGGCGCCTGGCGGCCATCCGCCGTGACCGGCGCCTCTCTTTCCCCATCGAAATCGATGGCGGCGTTACCCTCGAAAACATAGGCGATGCGGTGCGCGCAGGCTGTGACTGGATGGTCACAGGGTCGTCCGTATTTCACACCCCGGATCCCGCCGCCGCGGTGGCCGGCTTGCGTCAGGCAGCCATGCAGGCGCATACCGTCTCATGCTGAGCGGCCCCCCACCCTGGCGATGCAATTGCTATCCTAAGTTAAAGCGAAAAACTGAACGGCAAGAGCAAACGATGTATCCACGCATTCTTCGTCATCTGATTGTGGTCGCCTCATTGGCAGCCCTTTTTACTTCCTGCGGTATCCGCCGTCATAAATATGCGGATCCCATCGCCAAGAAAACCGACCAGCCCGATAAGGTGCTCTTCGACCGGGCCATCAACGACATCGAGCACAGCCGGTACGAGATTGCCCGGCTCACCCTCCAGACGCTCATCAATACCTACGACAGCAGCGAATTCCTGGCTAAAGCCAAGCTGGCCATCGCCGACAGTTGGTTCCGCGAAGGCGGCGCCCACGGGCTGGCCCAGGCCGAAGCCGAATACAAGGACTTCGAGTTGTTCTATCCGAACATGGAGGAGGCCGCCGAAGCGCAGGAACGCGTTTGCGATATCCATTACAAACAGATGGATAAAGCGGACCGCGATCCATTGCATGCCGTCCGCGCCGAGGACGAGTGCCGCCAGTTGCTGCTGCAATGGCCGAACAGCAAGTTCGCGCCCGAGACGCAACAGAAGTTGCGCGATGTGCAGGAGGTCCTGGCGGCCCACGAGTATGCCGCCGCCGTCTTCTATCACCACAAAGGCGCCATGCCCGCCGCGGCGAATCGCCTGACCGGGATGGTCGATCAGTATCCTCTCTTCAGCCAGGCCGACGAAGCGCTCTGGATGCTCGGCGATTCCTATGACCGCATGGGCGACCGGTTCGAAGACAAGGCCGCCGCCGCCTACACCCGCCTCGTCAAGGACTACCCGTTGAGCCCACACGCCGAGGCCGCCAAGGGAAAGCTGGAGGCCATGAAGCGCCCCGTGCCGGCCCCCGATCCGGTGGCTTATGCCCGCATGAAGTATGAGTTGGATAACCGTACGGCTCCAGGCCGCGTTAGCCGCACGATCGACATCTTCCGCCGCAGCCCGGACACCCATCTGGCGGCCAAGGGCGGAAGTCCGGCGATGACCATTCTCCGCCCCGGAATTCCAGTGAGCGTGCCCCAGACCGCCGCTGCCGCTACCACCGGCACGGGCGTATCCGGCAGCACCACGAATGACGTCACCATCGGTGTCAGCAACGACACCAAGGAACTCGACTCCCGTCCCGATGCGCGGGCCAATCCGCCGGCCGCAGCGGGTGCAACTCCCGCCGCCGCCGCGGCCAATTCCCCCGCGAAACCGGCTGACGCGCCCGTCGCGCCCCAGCAGCCTTTCGCCACCAACCATCCGCTCACCGAAAAGGACCGCAAGCTGGCCATGAAACTGGCCCAGCAGAAAGCCAAGAGAGAAAAGAAAGCTGCTGCCAAAGCAGCCAAGCAGGGCTTGGCGCCGCAGCAAACGCCCGCCGCGCAGCCTCAATCTCCGGCGCCGGCTGCAACTCCCGCTCAGACGCCGCCCCAATGACGCGCATTCTGCTCGCCGATGACAGCCCCCACGCGCAGCGCATGGGGGAGCAGATTCTCGTCGAAGAGGGTTTCGAAGTAGTTACCGTCAGCGATGGCGATTCCGCATTGCTTCGCCTGGAAGACGTCGACCCCGACCTGGTATTGGCCGACGTGGTAATGCCGCATCGCACCGGCTATGAAATCTGTCAGTACGTGAAAATCAGCCCCCGCCACAAGCATGTCCGCGTGGTCCTTACCGCCGGCGTGAAAGACCAGTTCGATGAAGCCGAAGCCCGCCGCGTGCAGTCCGACGGCGTCGTGCAGAAACCCTTCCAGGCATCCCTGCTGCTGGGCGTTGTGAAGCCGCTGGCCGAACTCGCCGCGAACGAGCGCCGGCCCGGCCAGGCCCCATCCCCTTCCGCAGCCAGGCGCACCCCCTCCAAGGCGCCGGTGGTTGCGCTGATCGACCCCGAACGCGTGCGTGCCGCCGTAACCGTAGCTCTGGACGCCTCCCTGTCTGGTATCATTGACGAGATCACCGAAAAGGTCATGATCGCGCTCAGTACCCGATAGAACTTATGCCCGATAACAGTTTCGACGTCGTCTCCAAGATCGAGTTGCCGGAGGTCGGCAATGCCATCCAGCAGGCCATGAAGGAGATCTTGCAGCGTTACGACCTGAAAGACTCCAAATCCTCCATCGAGCTGAATGAGAAGGACCATAAGATCGTGCTGGCCAGCCAGGACGAATACAAGCTGAAGGCCGTCATCGAAGTCCTGGAAGGCAAGCTCGTGAAGCGCAAGGTGCCGCTCAAAGGGCTCACTTATGGGACGTTGATCCCCGCGGCCGGATCGTCCGTCAAGCAGGAGATCACCCTGCAACAGGGCATCCCGATTGAAAAAGCCCGCGATATCGTGCGCAAGATCAAGGACAGCAAGCTCAAAGTGCAGGCCGCCATCCAGGGCGACTTGGTGCGCGTCAGCTCCCGCGACCGCGATACCCTGCAGAGCGTCATCAAACTAATTCGCGATCACGATTTCGGGATCGATGTTCAGTTCACCAATTATCGGACTATTTGACACGTTGACTTCACCCATTCAATCATGCAATACTTTAAGCATGACTGGGACACAGACCGCCAGAACCGACGAACTCAAGACGTTGACGATTCGGCTGGATGAGAATTTTCATCGCCGGCTGAAATCCAAACTGCTGGCCGACGGCACGAATTTCCAGGCAAAGGTTCAGGCCATGTTGCAGGAATACGTCGATGGCCCCGCTGCAGACCGTGCGGAAATCGCGCGCCAGGTCGCCATCGCCCGCGAAGCCATGCGCCGCTATGCTCCCGCCATGCGCGAGCTGGCCCGTTGAACGAACCGGTCTGGGTGAACCCTGCTGCGGTCGTTCGCTTTCATGAAGATAGCTTGATGGAATTCGGGGGCGCAACTGGCATTCGCGACGCGGGCGCCATCGAATCGGCCCTGGCCAGACCGCGCAATCTTTTGGTCTACGGCATGCCGGATCTATGCGGCCTGGCGGCCGCATACACCGCCGGCCTGTGCCAGAATCACGGATTCGTGGATGGCAACAAGCGCACGGCGTTCCTGACCGGCTTCGTTTTTCTCTTCGAGAACGGCTACACCGTCCTCGCCGCGCAAGCCGAAGTGATCGCCGCCATGCTCTCGCTCGCCGACCACACCCTCGACGAAACAGGTTACGCTGCCTGGTTGCGGGAGCATACCGCCCCGAACCAGCCTTGAATCCTATGCCGCGCCGCATCGAAGCTCATCTCCTGGACGGCCCCGCCGGCAAGCTGGAAGCCCTGCTGGAGCCGCCCGAAGACGTCCTCCCCCGTGCCGTCGCGCTGGTCTGCCATCCCCACCCGCTTTTCGGCGGGACCATGCACAATAGAGTCGTCTACCGGGTCGCGCGCGCCCTGCGCAGTTCCGGTCACGCAGTCCTGCGCTTCAACTTCCGCGGTGTGGGGAAAAGCGAAGGCCGCCACGATCTGGGCGTAGGCGAAATCGCGGACGCCCGCGCCGCGCTCGACTGGCTCCGCAGTCGTTATCCGGGGCTGCCGTACACCCTGGCCGGCTTCTCGTTCGGCTCCCGGGTGATCCTCAGCCTCGGTTGCGCTCTACCCGGCGCCCAGCGGCTCATTGCTTTGGGATTCCCCGCCAAGCGGGACCCGGTAGGCGTGCTCGCTCAATGCACCGCGCCGAAAGTCTTCATTCAGAGCACTCACGATGAGCACGGGCCGCGCAAGGAAATGGAAGCCTTATACGCTCAGGTCGCGGAACCAAAACGGCTCATATGGGTCGCGGCGGACGACCACTTCTTCTCAGGAGGCCTGGATGAATTGGAAGACCAGGTCGCCAAGCTGGATCAGTGACTTTGTTGCAAACAAAGCACCCTTTGGCTTCGTTCGGTCAAATATCCGGGCTACGTCCCAAGCCGGTTGGCCCGCCTCTGCGCCCGCAACCCAATCAGGTCGGCCACCTGGCCCAACAAAGCAGAAACATTCTCCGCATTGATGGACACCTGCTGCTCGTCGCCTGCCGGATAACGGGGGGCCTTGGCTTCCCGATACGCTGTAACCAGCGCCGTGGCGGGCTGATACGGCTTGATGCGCGCATAGGAAAGCACGCGTGCGCCGGTTTGCGGCGAATCCACCTCGGCTTCGCTCAAAACCAGTTCATATTGGCCCTCATCCAGCTTCGAAAAGGCCTCGGCCGCCGACCCCGCCACATCGACGCTATAACCGCCTGCTTCGAGGAGGGTTTGCAACGTCAGGCGTGAAGATAACTCATCGTCCACGACCAACACCCGCGCCAGTTCCAGGCTTCTCGGCATGTCCGTAAGCTCTACTTTACCCGAAAAGCCAAAACATTACGAGCAAAAAATGAAACCGCTCCGGAAGCCCCAAACTCTGCGTTAATCAGTTGAAAACACGGCTGAAAATAGCGTCCACATTGCGCAGTTGACGCTCCAGCGAGAAGCTCTCGGCGATCTTCTCCGGGTCTAGAACCGCACGAATCTCCGGGTCGGCCTCAATTGCGGCCCGAAAATCCGATTCCTGCTCCCAGGCGCGCATCGCATGTGTCTGCACGATTCGATACGCTTCTTCGCGCAGCATGCCTGAGGCGGCCAGATCCAGCAGCAACTGCCCGGAAAAGACCAGCCCTTTGGTCATCTCCAGGTTGCGCCGCATGCGCTCCGGATATACCAGGAGTTGATCGACCAGCTTGGTGGTCTTCTCCAGCAGATAGTCGGCCAAGATGGTGGAGTCGGGCAAGATCACCCGCTCCACCGAAGAATGCGAGATGTCCCGCTCATGCCACAACGCCACATCCTCGAAAGCGGCCTGGACGTTGGCCCGCACCACCCGCGCCAGCCCGCAGATCTGCTCGCAGGTCACCGGGTTGCGCTTGTGCGGCATCGCCGAACTGCCCTTCTGCCCGCGCGCGAAGTACTCTTCCGCCTCGCGAACTTCGGTGCGTTGCAGGTGCCGTACTTCGAGCGCGATCTTCTCGCACAAAGCCGTGACCAGCGCCAGCGCCGCGACCAGCGCGGCGTGCCGGTCGCGCTGGATCACCTGCGAAGCTACCGGCGCGGGCTTCAGATCCAGCCGCGCGCAGATGCGCTCCTCGGCTTCCGGGCCGATGTGCGCGAACGTCCCTACCGCGCCGGAGATCTTGCCCACGCGCAGGTCTTCGGCGGCCGCGCCCAGACGCGCCAGGTTACGCCCCGCCTCGCCATACCAGATGGCCAACTTCAGGCCGAACGTGATCGGCTCGGCATGCACGCCGTGTGTCCGGCCGATTTGCACCGTGTCTTTGAATTCCAAGGCCCGGCGCTGCAGCACGGCTTGCAGCCGCTCCAGCCCTGCCAAAAGAATCCCGCACGCCTGCCGGATCTGCAACGCTTGCGCGGTATCCACTACGTCGTTGGATGTCAGGCCGTAGTGCAGCCAGCGCGATTCTTCCGCGTGCCCGGCGGCCCGCAGGCTCTCGGCCACCGCGGTGGTGAACGCGATGACATCGTGCTTAACTTCTTTCTCGATTTCGAGAATGCGGGCTGTATCGAAGCCGGCATGCTCCCTGAGCGCGCGCGCCGCTTCCGCGGGTACCACGCCCATCTCTGCCAGCGCCTCCGAGGCCGCCAGTTCTACTTCCAGCCATTGCCGGAACTTGTTTTCATCCGTCCAGATGCGGCCCATTTCCGGCCGCGTATAACGCGCGATCAAAGTGATAAACCTCCGTGGGGCGCACCTGGCTGGCGATTTCGAGAGGCGTCGCCAGGCCGCGCCGTTCCAGCGCTTGGGTAGCCACCAGGCGCACGATTTCAGGATGATTGTTGTGCTCGCTGAGGTGCCCCAGGATCAGCCGCGCCGGGGTGCCGTCGAAATCGCGCAGCAGGAAGTCGCTCATGGTGTCGTTCGAAAGATGGCCGACCCGGCTCATCACCCGCTGCTTTACCGACCAGGGATACGGCCCGACCTTCAACATCTCCAGGTCGTGGTTGGATTCGAGCAGCATCAGCGTCGAGCGCCGCAGATGAAACTTGACCGACTCGGTGATGTAGCCGAGATCCGTGGCGATCGCCAGCTTTACGCCTTCGGCGTAGATGCAGAAACCGACCGGATCGATGGCATCGTGCGGAATCCCGAAGCTCTCCACGTCGATATCGCCGACGGTGAAGCTGGCTCCGGCTTGAAAGCACTCGAGACGCGGCCGGAGCTCGCCCCAATCGACGGCCGGCGCGGTGAGCTTGCTGATATATATCGGAATCCCCAGGCGGCGCGCCAGGCGCGCGAGACCCGAAACGTGATCGGAATGCTCGTGCGTGACCAGCACCGCGTTCAGTGTTCCCACCGTCTCGCCAACGGATTCCAGGCGGCGGACCATGGCCTTGTAACTTAGGCCGGCATCCACCAGGATGCGCGTACGGTCCGTTGCAACCAACGCGCAATTGCCGGCACTGCCGCTCGCCAGCACGCAGAATTTGACGATACCCGCCTCCCTGAATCAATCAGCATACCAGCATGCCGCCGCAGTTGATACGCTGGATTGGATGAAAGTCGCACGCATCCACCAACACGGCGGGCCGGAAGTGCTGGTCTACGAGGACGCACCCGAGCCCCAGATTAAAGCCAACGAAATCCTGCTGCGCGTACGCGCCTGCGCGCTCAATCACCTGGACCTCTTCGTGCGCGCCGGAATCCCCGGTATGAAGTTCGACATGCCGCACATTCTCGGTAGCGATATCGCCGGCGAAGTGGTCCGCGTGGGCGAATTGTGCGAGCGCGTAAAGCCCGGCTGGCGCGTCCTCCTTTCACCGGGGCTGAGTTGCCGCCAGTGCGCCCAGTGCGTCTCCGGTTTCGATAATCTGTGCCGCCGTTACACCATGTTCGGCTATCGTGCCGACGGCGGCAATGCCGAGTACCTGGCCGCGCCGGAGTATAGCGCCATCCAGATTCCGGACGATTTGAGCTTCGAACAGGCCGCCGCGGTGCCGCTGGTGTTCCTGACCGCCTGGCATATGCTGATGGCGCGCGCCAACCTGCAGCCCGGTGAAGACGTACTCGTACTGGCGGCGTCGAGCGGCGTGGGATCCGCCGCCATCCAGATCGCGAAGCTGTTCCACTGCCGCGTGATCGCTACGGCCGGCGGCGAAGCCAAGCTGGCCAAGGCGCGTGAACTGGGAGCGGACCACGTGATCGATCACTACGGGCAGGATATCTCGGCCGAGGTGCGCAAGATCACCGCCAAGCGCGGCGTGGACGTGGTCATCGAGCACGTGGGCGCCGCCACGTGGCAGAAGAGCGTCGAATCGCTGGCGCCCGCGGGCCGCCTGGTCACTTGCGGCGCCACCACCGGCTTCGACGCAAAACTGGATCTGCGCTTCCTGTTCAGCCGCCAGCTTTCGCTGTTGGGATCCTTTATGGGAACCATGGGAGAGCTGCACCGCGTGTTGCAATTCGTGTTTCGCGGGCAGTTGAAGCCGGTGATCGATAAGGTCTATCCGCTGTCGGAGATCCGCGCCGCGCATGAGAGGCTGGAGAACAAGGAGCAGTTCGGCAAGGTCGTGGTGGTGCCGTAATAGTCGTGGTGGTCCCGTGATAATGGTTTGCCCTTTGTTTCTCTAGCTGGTTCCGTCGTGCTTCCGCGCCGCAGCGGCCCGCTACGCGCCGCACCCTATAATGGTGGTGAGTCCGATGTCCGGCCCTTCCATCGTCATCAGCGCCACCTTTACCGCGGACGCTATCGCACCGGCTCTCGCCTTTTGGATGCGCGAGCTGGGCTTCGATTACCGCATCCAGATCGCCCCCTACAACCAGGTGTTCCAACTTTTGCTGGACCCCGCCGGCGCGCTGGCCGCCAATCGCGACGGCGTGAATGTGGTCCTGGTTCGATTCGAAGACTGGGGCCCGGACACAGCCCGTCTGGAGGCCGACGTCAAGCATTTCGCCGCCAGCCTGCGGAGCTCCGCGCAGTCCTTCGCCGCGCCGCTGCTGGTATGTATTTGCCCGGCATCGCCAGACTTCGATGCCGGCTTCCAAACCCGCATGGAGGAACTCATCGCGGCCGCCGCCGCCGAACTGAGCACCGTGCACCTGGTGACCCCGCGCGACATCCACGCACCGTATCCGGTAGCGCAGCCGCTCGATCCTCTGGGCGACAAGCTGGGTCACATCCCCTACACAACCGCTTATTTCACGGCGCTGGCCGCCATGCTGGCGCGCAAGATCCACGCGCTGCGCACGCCGCCGTTCAAAGTGATCGCTCTCGATTGCGACGACACGCTATGGCGCGGCATTTGCGGCGAGGATGGGCCGCAAGGCGTTGTGGTGGACCCGCCGCGCCGCGCCCTGCAGGAGTTCATGCTCGCGCAGCACGCCCAGGGCATGCTGCTGACGCTGTGCAGCAAGAACAACGTGGAAGACGTGCTGGACACTTTCCGGCTGCATCCCGAGATGAAGCTGCGCATGGAGCACTTCGCCGCCTGGCGGATCAACTGGTCCTCGAAAGCTGCGAACCTGGCCGCGCTGGCCGAGGAACTCGAACTGGGCCTCGACAGCTTCATTTTGGTGGATGACAACCCGCGCGAGTGCCGCGAGGTGGAGGCGGCCTACCCGCAAGTGTTGGCCCTGACGCTGCCCGAAAACGATCGGGAGATCCCCGAGTTCTTGCGCCATGTGTGGGCCTTCGACCGTTTGCGCGTAACCGAAGAAGATCGCGCCCGTCCCGCCATGTACGCAGAGAACCTCGAGCGTCAGCGCGTTGAAAAGCAATCGGCCAGCCTGGAAGATTTTCTCCGCAATCTGCAGCTTGAAGTGCGCATCGCTCCCATGTCGCCCAAAGAACTGGCGCGCGTGGCGCAGTTGACCGAGCGCACCAACCAGATGAACTTCACCACCGTGCGGCGGTCGGCGAGCGACATCCAGGCGCTGCTCGAATCGGGCAAAGCGGAATGTCTCACGGTACACGTGAGTGATCGCTTCGGCAGCTACGGGCTGGCGGGCGCCATGATCTTCCGCGGCGGCGTGGACGCCATCGCGATCGACACGTTCTTGTTGAGCTGCCGCGCTTTGGGCCGCGGCGTCGAGCATCGCATGCTCGCGGCGCTCGGGCAGATCGCGCGCGAGCGGGGGCTGGCCGCCGTGGAAGCCCGCTATGTGCGCAGCCCGCGGAACCGCCCGGCGCTGCTGTTTCTGGAGAGTGTAGGGCTTGAATTTCAGAGCGTTCGCGGCGAGGCTCTGCTATTCCGTTTTCCAGCCGCGTTTGCGGCGGCGGTACGTTACGAGCCTTCGGCAGTCGTCCGACCCGCTGCCGCCGCAGTGCCGCTGCCTTCCACCGCCGGCCGCCCTCGCATTCCATACGCCAGGATCGCGAATGAATTGCGCGACGTGGAACAGATATTGGCGCAGTCCTTGACGGAAGCCGCGCCCCGCCTGACACCCGCCCAGCCGACGCCGCCGCGCTCCGACCTGGAGCGGCAACTGTGCCGCATCTGGTCCGCCATGCTCAACGTGCAGCCGGTCGGCGTGCACGACAATTTCTTCGACTTGGGCGGCCACTCCCTGTTGGCTGTGCAATTACTCTCGCGCCTGAAGGAAGAGCTCCGCATCGAGCTGTCGCTGGAAGTGGTGTATGGCGCGGACTTCACCGTCGCTGAGCTGGCCAAGGCGATCGAACTGCGCGAAATCGAGATCGCCGGTGCGGACCGGTATGCCGCTCTTCTGGCCGAAGTCGAAAGCCTCAGCGACGAGGAAGTGCGCGAAATGCTGGCCAAGGAAAGCGGGGAAGCGCTGTACTGAGCGATGCGGATTCTGCTGACGGCCAATGCTTCCTATGTGCCGCCCCGCGGCGGGGCCACGCGCAGTAATCTGCTGTGGCTGGAGCACATGGCGGCACATGGGCATGCCTGCCGCATAGTGTCTACCACGCTTGCGGAGAGCGCCGGCAAGCGCGCCCAGATGGCCCAGGAAGGCGCGCACCGGCAAACCCTCCTGGAGCGCGGCGTGGAAGTTTACGAGGTCGCGGACCGCGCGCGCCAGACGGCCGTATTGCGCCGCCAGATCCGCGAATTCCAGCCGAATTGGGTGCTGGTCTCATCGGAAGATCTGGGGCACGGCCTCCTCCGCGAAGCGCACGACAGCGCGCCCGGGCGCGTCGTTTATCTGGCGCACACGCCGCAATTTTTTCCCTTCGGACCGGCAAGTTGGAACCCCGACACAGGCGCCGCGGAACTGGTGCGTCGCGCCGCTGCCGTGGTGGCGATAGGGCATCACACCGCCGCCTATATCTGCCGTCACACGGGACGTGAAGCCGTGGTGATCCATCCGCCCGTCTACGGCGGCGGACCGTTTCCAAACCTGGCTTCGCCGGATGAAGGCCTGGTGACCATGGTCAATCCGTGCGGGGTGAAAGGTGTCTCGATTTTCATGGCGCTGGCCGAACGCTTTCCCGCGCAGCGTTTCGGCGCGATGCCCGGATGGGGCACCACCGCGGCCGACCGCGCCGCGCTGGCCGGGCTGCCGAACTTCACCATGCTGCCGAATTGCCGGCGTATCGCGGATTTTCTCAGCCGCACGCGCGTCCTGCTGATGCCCTCGCTCTGGTATGAAGGCTTCGGGCTGACCGTGATGGAAGCCATGCTGCACGGCATCCCGGTGATTTCGAGCGATTCCGGCGGCTTGCTGGAGGCCAAGCTGGGAACACCATTCGTGGTGCACGCTCCCGCCATCGAGCGGTATCTCCCGGTCTTCGACGAATACTCGCTGCCGGCGCCCGTGATCGCGCCTGTGGATCTGCGGCCGTGGGGGCACGCCTTGCGCGCGCTCTTGACCGACCGCGCCATCTACCAGCAGGTTTCGTCCGCCTCGCGGGAAGCCGCATTGCGCTTCGCCGGCACTCTGGACGCCGGACGCATGCCGGAGTTTCTGCAGTCGCTCAAGCCCGGCGAGGCGTTACGCGCGACTCCGTCGCTGGCCAACCTGTCAGGGGAAAAGCGGGCTCTGCTATTGCAGATGGCTCGCGGCCGGAAGCACTGAATGCGGATCCTGCTGGCGCAAAACGCGCTCTACTATCCGGCGTACGGCGGCGGCGACCGTTCCAACCGTCTGCTGCTGGAAGCCCTGGCCGGGCGTGGGCACGCCTGCCGCGTGGTGGCGCGCATCGCCCGTTTCGGCGCCACTGGGCACGCGCAATATCTGCGGGAACTCGCGGCGCGCGCAGTGGCGCCCGTCTCATCGGAAGACGGTGCGGTTCTGTTCCGCCTGGCCGGGGTCGAAGCGCACGTGGTCACCGGGCATCCGAATCTCCGCGCCTACTTCGCGGGGCAAATCGCCGCGTTCGATCCGGACGTGATCCTGACTTCCACCGACGATCCCGCGCAACTGCTGCTGGAAGTTGCCGTGCGGTCTCCTGCGCCCACAGTTTTTCTGGCGCGCGCTACGCTGGCCCTGCCGTTCGGTCCGGACTGCGCCTTCCCGAGCGCGGCCAAGACGGAGGCGCTACGCCAGTCTGCCGGAGTGGTGGGGGTCAGCCGTTACGTGGCCGATTACATCCTCAAATGGAGCGGCATCCCGGCCTCGCACGTGCCCATCTCGTTGCCGGACCCTCCACCCTATCCGGACCTGGGGGGCTTCGAAAACGAGTTCGTCACGCTGGTGAATCCCTGCGCGGTGAAGGGCATCTCGATCTTCCTGGCACTGGCGGACCGTATGCCCGGCGTGAAGTTTGCAGGCGTGCCCACCTGGGGCACGACACAGGCTGACCGCGCCGCGCTGGCCAGTCGCGCCAACGTGACATTGCTCGATCCAGTGGATAACGTGGACGGCATCCTGCGCCGCACACGCGTGCTGCTGGTCCCCTCACTGTGGGCCGAGGCGCGCTCCCGCATGGTGGTGGAGGCCATGCTGCGCGGCGTGCCGGTAATCGCCAGCCGCATCGGCGGCATCCCGGAGGCCAAGCTGGGCGTGGATTATCTGCTGCCCGTGCGGCCCATTGAAAGGTACCACGCGCGCCTCGATGAACAGATGGTTCCCCTGGCGGAACTACCGGAGCAGGATATAGGACCCTGGCAAGCGGCGCTCGAGCGGCTGATTTCGGACCGCGCCCATTACGAAGCTCTCGCGCATGCCTCGCGCCAGGCGGCCTTGACCGATGCCGCGCAGATGAGCGTGAGCCCCTTCGAAGCGCTGTTGGAGCACTCGCTGGCTAGACCGGGCAAAGGCCGCGCCATCGCCGATCGACCGCCGGGCTCACCCGCGGATAGCCGGAACATCGAGGGACGCAGTTCGGCCCTGTCCTCCGATCGCCAGAAACTCCTGGCGCTGCGCCTGCGCAGGATCTCCGCCGCCCAGCCCATCGCCGCGGGCGCACTCCGGCTATTCTGCTTCCCGCACGCCGGGGGCGGCCCCGCGGCTTTCAAGGATTGGCCGGAGCGGCTGCCCGCTTCCGTGGTGGTCGTGCCGATGCGCCCGCCCCGTCCGCCGAAGCCCCTAAACATGGCCGGCCTCGTGGCGGCCTGGGGCGATGCCATTGAACCCTATCTGAACGAGCCGTTCGCCTTCTTCGGACACAGCATGGGCGCGATCGTGGCGTTCGAACTGGCGCGGCTTCTGCGGCGGCAAAATCGGCCGGCGCCGCGCATGCTGGTGGCGTCCGGCGCGCGCGCGCCGCACTTCCGGCGCGGGCACGTGCCCCCTCCCGAACCTGCGGAAGCCGAATTTGTGGAAGCCCTGCGGCGTCTTGAAGGAACACCACGCGAAGTGCTCGACGACCCCAGGCTCATGCAACTGATTTTGCCGGCATTGCGCGAGGATGCCGCCATCTATCGCCACTACATCTATTCCGAGGAGCCGCCGCTCGACTGCCCGATTCGCGCCTATGGCGGAGCACAAGATCCCAATGTACAGAGGGAGCATCTCGAAGGTTGGGCCGCCGAGACAACGGCGGAGTTCTCTGTCAGGGTATTTCCCGGCGGCCATTTCTATCTGCGCACCGTGCGTGACGAGTTTCTCGCGGCTCTGGCGCAGGACCTATCCTGCGGGAGCGAGTAGCAGTTGGTGAAGTCTCATACTTCCGTATTTATGTACCAGTTGGGACGTTCCTTGCGTCTGTAAGATTTTTGGTAGGATTCTGATTAGCCACGAAGAGATTGCTTAACATGCGCTTAACATACGTCTCATTGCTGATATCTACATTCGCCGCGGGCCTTGCGCTCGCGCCCACCGCATCGGCGGCCGCCCCGGGTGAACGCTGGCTGGTTCTGCTGAACGAGAAGCCAGTAGTCGAGCGGTTTCCCGGACGAATTGAAAAAATACGTGCCGCCGCGGAGCCATACCGGCAGCACCTCGTGCAGGCCCAAGCCAGCATACGCCCGCAGATCGAAGCGACCCATGCGCGCGTCACCGGCTCCTTGCAGCATTTGCTCAACGGTATTTTTGTGGTGGCCACGCCGCAGCAGGCCGCCGCACTGCGCAAGCTGTCTGGCGTGAAAGCCGTGACGCGCCTGCGCCGCTACTATAAAGCGGATCAACTCACTATGAGCAACGTCGCCGGAGCCTGGAGCGCGGGGCCCATCGGCGGCGAGTCGAACGCCGGCGCCGGCATCAAGATAGGGATCATCGATACGGGCATCGATCAGACTCACCCGGCATTTCAGGATCCCAACCTGGTGGCGCCGAGCGGCTTCCCGAAGTACGATAATTCGACTGACCAGGCATTCACTACAAACAAGGTCATCGTAGCGCGCAGCTATGTGAGCGATATTATCGATTCGGACGTGTCGAACGCCGCGGACCCGGCGGCGCAGTCGCGGCCGGACGACGTGACCGCGCGCGACCTGGATGGGCACGGCACCGCGGTGGCATCCGTGGCGGCTGGAATCACCACCACTTACAACGGAATCAGCATAACCGGTGTCGCTCCGAAGGCCTTCCTGGGTAACTACAAAGTATTCGGCTCGGACGAGGTGAATGCCGGCGCCAGCGGCCAGGGACTGCTGCAAGCGCTGGAGGATGCCGTTACCGACGGCATGGACGTGGTCAACATGTCTCTGGGCAGCCCGGCCTGGTACAGCGGACCGCTCGATACGGACCCCACTTACTGCGTCAATAGCGGCTTGCCGAACTCGCCCATTCAAATTCCAAGCGATGCCTGCGATCCGCTGTCCTACGAGGCGGAAAATGCCATGGATCAGGGACTCGTGACGGTGGTCATCGCCGCCGGCAACCAGGGCGCGAATGGCTATCTGTTCAATTTCGCGTGCGGCTCTCCGCCCTGCAATAATATCTCGGCTCCTACCTTCAGCACTATGGGCTCGCCCGCTTACGCGCCTTCGGCTATTGCCGTGGCGGGAATTCAGAACGACGTGACTTATGTGCAGCAAGTGGAGATATCCGGATTGCAGCCGGTCTCGGCATTCGAAAGCTATGACGGGCCAGCGCCCCTGGCGCCGCTGACCGCGCCGCTGGTGGATGCCACCCAAATGGGAAACAGCCTCTGTAGCCCGGTCGGCGCCACGGCTCTGTCCGGCGAAATCGCCCTCGTGCTGCAAGGCACCTGCGACGACGTCACCATGGTCACGGACGCGCAGACCGCGGGCGCCGTGGGCGTGATTGAAATCGCTTCCAGTGACTCGTACTATCTACCTTATGGGCTTGCCGGCACGATCATTCCCACCTTCATCGTGGGCCCCTCCGATGGTGCGACACTGCAGAGCTATGTCGATAGCAATCCTGGCACGAAAGCGACCATGGATCCCAAACCGTACCAGGTGTCCGCGCAATCCCAAGGCTATATTCCGTTCTCCGTAGCCTATTTTTCCTCTCGCGGTCCGGTGAATGAGACGGGCGCGCTCAAGCCGGATCTGTCGGCGGCCGCCACCGACTTCCTCATGCCTGTGGAGAGCTACGATCCATCCGGCGAACTGTTCAACTATTCGCGCTACGGTACCGCGGATGGCACCAGCTTCGCGACCCCCATGGTGAGCGGCAGCGCCGCCTTGGTAAAACAGTCTAACCCCAATCTGACCCCGGCGCAGATCAAGTCCGCGTTGGTAAACACCGCGGCGTTCTCCAATTTAGTCACATCGGATGGGTCTGCCCAGGCTTCCGTTTCGGAAGTGGGCGCGGGACTGCTGCAAACCAACCGGGCGGTTGTATCTACCGTGCAAATCGTGCCGTCATCGGTCTCCCTGGGTCAAACCGGCGAATTCAATACGCCCCAGACACTGACGATTTACAACACGGGCGCCAGCCAGGTCGCATTGTCATTAAATGTTACGCAGAACGCCGGCTACACTTCGTCCGTGAGCCAGGTACTGGTGAATAATGGCAGCACCGCCACAGTAAACGTCCCTGCGAACAGCTCGGCAACGGTAACCGTAACTCTTACAGGTGGACAACCGCCGGCCGGCCGTTATGAAGGCGTAATCGGCGTCACGGGAGGCCCGGTCTCGCTGACCGTTCCCTACATGTATTTGGTGCCCAGCGGCATTCCTTACGATGTCATTCCGCTGAACGGCACCCAGCCGGGCCAAGGGTTCACCGCATTCGACGGCGCGGTCGGTGCTGAGATTCCCTGGTCCGGACCGTGCACCAACACGAACAATGCCTGCATATACGATTACGGCCCGTTGGCTGTCCAGGTCATCGATCAATATGGGGCGCCGGTTGCGAATCTCCCCGTGGAATGGGGAGTCACACAGGGTAATGGCACCTTCGATCCAAACTATACGGATCAATATACGAATTCGAACGGCGTAGCCGGGGCCACGGCCATCTTAGGCACCACGGCCGGTCCGCAGGAGTTCGCTGTGAGCGTGGATGGAATTACATACCCGTTGCCTTTCGACGGCTATGCGCGGATTTCACCGGCCATCAACTCGAACGGCGTACTGGACGCCGCCAGTTTCAGCTCCGGAAAAGCCGTCGCGCCAGGATCCTGGATATCGGTCTTTGGGACCAATCTGACGGATACCACCCAAGGCAACAACGGTGTGAACTTCGCATTCGACAATTGCTACCTTTGTAATCCGGTGAACCAGCCCTTGCCTTTGGGCATCGACGGCGCCGCTTTCAGCTTCGATAACTCCACGCAAAGCTTGCCCGCGCGCTTCAGCTATGTCAGTCCCACACAAATGAATTTGCAAGTGCCCTGGGAGCTGACCGGCACTTCCGCCACGGTGAAAGTGATCGTCAACTACACTTACAGCGCCGAGTACACTTTGCCGCTAGCCCAATACTCACCCGGTTTCTTCGTGTATGACTCGGCCAACGATGTAGCCGCGCTGGATCTGAGTAATCAACTGGTCGGTTCCACCAATCCGGTGGCGCGCGGGTCCTATATCCAATTGTTCATGAACGGCCTTGGACCTGTAAGCAATCAGCCGGGAGACGGCCTGGCGGCGGCCGGCAGTTCGCTGTCGTATACTTCGGCTAGCCCGACCGTTACGATCGGGGGCCAACCGGTCACCACGGTACAGTTCAGCGGGCTGGCGCCTGGCTATGTCAGTCTGTACCAGGTGAACGTACAGGTGCCGGCCAATATTTCGGCGGGGGCGCAGCCCATCACTTGCACCATCGGCGGAGTCAGCGCCACAACCGCCGAAGTATGGGTGAAGTGATCCGGTGCACGTTTTGGCGACTCGCGGCGAACGTTTGTTCGCCGCGCGCTATAGTGAATTACTATAGCCATGTTGGACAAGGTCGCTGTATTCGACACGACACTGCGCGATGGTGAGCAGGCCGCCGGCGCGCGGCTGGGCAGCAGAGAGAAGCTCATGATCGCCCGGCAGTTGGCCCGCTTAAACGTGGATGTCATCGAAGCCGGATATCCGGCGTCGTCCCCGGAAGACTTCGAAGCGGTGCAACTGCTGGCTCGGGAAATTGAAGGCCCCGTGATTTGCGCACTTTCGCGCGCGGTGACTTCCGATATCGAGGCCTGCGGCAAGGCTCTCGCGAAAGCCAAGCGGCCGCGCATTCACACCGGCATAGGCGTCTCCAATATCCATGTAGTGGGAAAGTTCCGCGATGAGCGCTACGGCAAAAGCCTGGCGGAGAAGAAAGTTACCATGCTCGCCATGGCCGTAGAAGCGGTCCGGCTTGCCCGGAGCTACGTGGATGACGTGGAGTTCTACGCCGAAGATGCCGGCCGCGCCGACCCCGGCTACCTTTTCGAGATGCTGCAAGCGGCCATAGAAGCGGGCGCTACGGTCGTCAATATCCCGGACACCACCGGCTACACCGTGCCGGAACAATATGGCGCACTCATCCGCGCCGTTCGCCAGAACGTGACGAACATCGCGCGCGCCACCATCAGCGTACACTGTCACGATGACCTCGGGCTGGCGGTGGCCAATAGCCTGAGCGGCGTGATGAACGGCGCGCGCCAGATCGAAGGAACAATCAACGGGATCGGCGAAAGGGCCGGAAATGCCGCGCTGGAGGAAGTTGTGATGGCCCTGCGCACCCGCCGCGATTATTTTGGCGTGGATACCGCCATCGATGCGCGCGAATTCCACCGCACCAGCCGGCTGGTAGGAGACATGCTCGGAATGCCCGTACCGCCGAACAAGGCCGTGGTGGGAGGCAATGCGTTCTCGCACAGCTCGGGGATTCACGTGGATGGCTTTCTGAAGGAGCGCGAGACCTACGAAATCATGCGTCCGGAAGATGTGGGGATCACCCAAAGCCGCGTGGTGCTGACGGCGCGCACCGGGCGGCACGGCCTGCGCGACCGCCTGGAGAAATTGGGCTATTCCCTTTCGCAAGACGAATTGAACCAGGCTTACCAACGCTTCCTGATCGTGGCCGACAAGAAACAAGAAGTGTTCGACGAGGACCTCGTCGCCATCCTACACGACGAGATTCATCCCGTCGCTGAAACTTACCAGCTTGACTACCTGCATATCTATAGCGGGACTTCCGCCATTCCTACCGCTACTGTGCGGCTACGTATCGGCGGTGAGTCGCGCGAAGGCGCGGCCATCGGCGACGGCCCGGTGGATGCGGTTTGCAAAGCCATCTCCGGCGTGACCCAAAGCGCGGCGAAACTGGTGCGCTACGAGATCCGGGCGGTCACCAGCGGCACGGAAGCCCTGGGTGAGGTGACGGCGCAGCTTGAGGAGAGCGGCCGCAAAGTCGTCGGACGCGGCGCTTCCACCGACGTGATCGAAGCCAGCGCCAAGGCCTATATCGACGGGCTGAATAAGTTGGCGGACCTTGAATCGAAGCGCGCCGCGAATGCGTAGAATCCTATTATTGCTTATGTGCCTTGCGGAATCCGGGTCGAGTGCCACCGACGCCATCCTGGCCAAATGGCAGCCCTTGCAGATGCCGTACCGCTCCACCGGACTGAGTGCGCGCGAGCGGCAGATGGTCGAAAAACTGGTGGAGGCGTCAGGCTATCTGGACGATATCTTCTGGCGGCAGAGCGACCCGGAAGGGCTGCGGCTCTACCGGACCACGCCCGATCCAGTCTTGAAGCGCCTGCTCATGATCAACGGCTGCCGCTGGGATCTGTTGAATGAAAACCGGCCGTTCACCGGCGGCGAGCCGATGCCGCCCGGTCATGCACTCTATCCCAAGGACCTTACGCGCGCGCAGATCGAGCAATACGTCCAGCAGCATCCGGAAGACAAAGCCGCGATTTACGATCCTTATACGGTGGTGGAGCGGCGCGGCGGCCGGTTGGTGGGCGTGCCTTATCACGACGCTTACAAGGAATTCATCGGCCCTATGAGCCAGGCGCTGCGCGACGCCGCGGAACTCAGCGACGACGCAGCTTTTGCCCGCTTCCTGCGCCTGCGCGCCGACTCGCTTTCGACGGACGACTACTACGCCAGCGACATTGCCTGGCTGGAGTTGGATAATCCTAAGTTCGATGTCATCTTCGCCCCTTATGAGACTTATCTCGACGACTTGCTGGGCGTGAAGACGTCTTACGGCGCGGCGGTCCTGATCCGTAACGAAGAAGAGAGCCGCAATCTGGCGGTCTTTCAGAAATACGTGCCCGAGATCCAGGATGCGCTGCCGCTGGCCCCCGAGGACCGTCCGTCGAAGAAGGGTCATGCCACGCCCATGGAGGTGATGGATTCGCCTTATCGCGCGGGCGATCTCCGGCATGGCTACCAGGCGGTGGCGGATAACTTGCCTAACGATCCGCGTGTGCATCAGGAAAAGGGCAGCAAGAAGATTTTTTTCAAGAATTTCATGGACGCGCGTGTCGAGTACGTGATCCTGCCCCTGGCGCGCCGGCTCATGCGGACCGACCAGGCGGCGAAAGCCTCGGGCGAAGGTTACCTGGTGGGCACACTGCTGCACGAGATCGCGCACGGGTTGGGGCCGGCCTTCGCGCGGCAGAATGGCAAGACGGTGGATATCCGCGAGGCAATCGGCGCCTCTTACTCGGCCCTGGAAGAAGCCAAAGCCGACGCGGTGGGCATGTTCGGCGTCAAGTGGCTGGCAGATCGCGGCGCGCTGCCGAAGGAACGGCTGGAAGAGTACTATGTGTCATACGTAGCCGACATTTTCCGCACGCTACGGTTCGGCACGGGCGAGGCGCACGGGCGCGCCGAAATGATGGAGTGCAACTACCTGCTGGAACACCGCGCCCTCACACAGGGTACGGATGGCCGTTACGCCATCGACTACGCGCGCATACCGGACGCGCTGGCGGCCCTCGCGAAGGAGTTACTCGAGATCGAAGCCACCGGCGATCGGGCGCGGGCGGAGGCCTGGTTCGCGCGCTACGACCAGGTGCCCCCGGCGATGCTGAAGGCGATCGAGAGCGCCCAAGATGTGCCGGTGGATATCGATCCTATTTTCTCGTTTGCCGACAAGCCCCGGTAGCGCAACCGCGCGGCCCGATTTGCTACAACTAGCTCATGAAAGTTCTATTCATCGGTGGAACCGGTATCATCAGCACCGCGTGTACGCACCTGGCCGCCGCGCGCGGCATCGACGTCACGCTTCTGACCCGCGGCCGTCATGCGGCGCGTCCGCCGGCCGGAGCCCACGCCATAGCCGTTGACATCGAAGATGCTTCCGCCGTTTCCCGGGCGCTCGCCGGCGCCAGGTTTGACGCCGTCGTCGACTGGATCGCCTTTGAGCCCGCGCACGTAGAGCGCGACATCGCGCTATTCGGCGGCCGTACGCGCCAATATATCTTCATCAGTTCCGCGAGCGCCTACCAGAAGCCCACGGCGAACTATCTGATCACCGAGTCCACGCCGCTCGTCAATCCGTACTGGGACTACTCGCGGCAGAAAATAGCCTGCGAAGAGCGACTCATGCGCGCCTACCGCGAGGACGGATTCCCCATCACGATCGTGCGCCCGTCGCTTACTTATGGCGACACGCAGATCGTTCTCGCCATCAACAGTTGGGCCAAATCCTACACCGCGGTGGATCGCATGCGCCGCGGAAAGAAAGTAGTGGTTCCCGGGGATGGATCATCGCTCTGGGTCATCACCCATAACACCGACTTTGCCAAAGGGCTGGTGGGGCTGCTGGCGCGCGAGCAGGCCATCGGCCATGCCTTCCATATCACCAGCGACGAGGTGATGTGCTGGGACCAGTGGTATACACTGACCGCCGAGGCCGCCGGCGTGGAACCGCGCCTGGTGCATATCCCGAGCGACTTCATCGCGGCGTGTATCCCCGAGTCCCTGGGCAGCCTGCTGGGCGACAAATCCGCCAGCGTGGTCTTCGACAATACCAAGATCAAACGCTTCGTGCCGGATTACTGCGCGACGGTGCCGTTTACGCAAGGGATCCGCCGGACCCTGGCGTGGTTCGATGCCGATCCGGCGCGCCGCCAGATCGACGAAGAAGCCAACGGGCGCTGGGACCGCCTGATCGAGAGCTACGAACAAGGCATGCAATCGGCCGTGCGCGACTTTCGGTAGTGGGTGAGTTTGGGCTTGCGCCGATAGTTAATTGGCCGCCTGGTTGGTCAGGGCGAACCCCGGGTTAGTGCTGAGCGCACCGATTTTAGCGGTCACCGTATAGCTCCCCGCGGTTCCGTTGGCGGTGAAGATGGCGGCGCTGGCTACGCCCTGTGCGCTGGTCGTGGCCGTATTCACGCCGCCCGCGAAGGTACCGCTGGCCCCGCTGGCCGGAGCCGTGAAGGTCACCTTGACGCCGGACACGGGGTTGCCGAAGCCGTCCTTCACGGTCGCCGACAGGTGCTTGGCGAAAGCCGTATTCACCGTCGCGGTTTGCGGCGTCCCTCCGCTGGCCGTGATGGCAGCGGGCGTCCCGGCCTGGTTGGTCAGGGCGAAGCCGGGATTGGTCGTAACCGTTCCCGCGGTGGCCGTCACCGTGTAACTCCCGGCAATGGTGTTCGCTGTAAACGCCGCCGCGGTGGCCACGCCCAGCGCGTTCGTGGCCGCCGTATTGACGCCGCCAGCGAAGGTTCCGCTGGCCCCGCTGCCGGGAACATTAAAGGTCACCGTCACGCCTGCCACCAGGTTGCCGAAGGAATCCTTCACGGTCGCCGCCAGATCCGTGGCGAAGGCCGTCTTGACGGTGGCCGTTTGCGGCGTTCCAGCGGTCGCCGTGATCGCAGCCGGTGCTCCCGCTACGTTGGTGAGAGCGAATCCCGGGCTGGTAGTGTGGGTCCCCACGGTAGCGGTCACCGTGTAAGCGCCGGCGATGGTGTTGGCTGTGAACACCGGCGCGGTCGCGATGCCCTGCGCGTTGGTCGTCGCGGTCTTCACATTTCCGGCAAAGGTTCCGCCGGCACCGCTGGCCGGAGCGTTGAATGTCACCGTCGCGCCTGCCACGGGGTTGCCGTACGTATCCGCCACGGTCGCGGCCAGTTGCGTGGCGAACGCCGTGTTCACGGTCGCGGATTGCGGCGTCCCCGCGGTCGCCGTGATGGAGGCCGGCGCGCCCGCCTTGTTGGTGAGCGCAAACCCCGGCTTGGTCGTGAGCGCCTTCGCTACCGCCGTCACCGCGTACTTGCCGGCGATATCGTTAGCCGTGAACACCTGCGAGGTAGCCACGCCCGCTCCGTTGGTAATCGCCGTGTTACCGGAGCAGGCGAAAGTTCCGCTGGCGCCGCTGGTGGGAGCGTCGAACGCCACCAATACGCCGGAGACCGGATCGCCCGAGGCGTCTTTCACGGTCGCCACCAACGATGCGGCGAATGCCTTGGCCACGGTAGCGGTCTGCGGCGTCCCACCGGTCGCGGCGATACTCGCCGGCACATGCGGATCGCTGATCGTCAGGATCACCGGCACGTTTAAAGACATCGATTGCTGGTAATACTCAAGGAAAGTCATCTGGCCCGTGTACACTCCCGCGGGCAGCGTCGTAGCGCTGATCGTCGCCGTGATATTATCCGGCGTAGTGCAGCATTCACCGCCCTTCGGGGAGATGCTCAGCCAGGCGCCGCCATTACCCGTGGCCGACGACGCGCTGAAGGTGAACGCACTGCCAGTGCTCGATACCGGCAATACCTGCGGCGCTGGATTCGAGCCGCCCAGAGTCATCGTAAAATTCAGCGGACTGGCCTGCGTGAACACGTTCGCGCCTATCGTTACGCTCACCGGGACGCTGACGTTGCCGCTAGCCGCATGGAATACGAGTTCGCCGGTGTAGGTCCCAGCCGTGAGTCCGGCACCCGGCAAAGACGCGGTTTTCACGCCGATGGTGACGGTGGATGGCGCGCTTCCGCTGGTGGATGAGGCCGTCAGCCAGGCGCCTCCATCCGACGTCAAGGAGCTCAAATTCCAACTCAACGTACCGGAGCCCTGCGCCCGGATCTGTACCGTCTGCGACGGCGGATTGCCGGTGCTGGGCGCAAAGGAAAACGTCATCTGGCCCTGTATGTTGTCGAAATAGGCTCCGCACGGCACAACCGTGAGGGTCACCGGGACCGTCATCAACTGGTTTTGCTGGAAATACTCGGCGAAGGTGATCTCGCCGGTGTAAGTTCCCGGCGTAAGCGTCGATGCGTTGACGCTGGCCACGATGTTTTCGGGCGTCGTGCAACACTCGCCGCCCAGGTTGGAGATGCTCAACCAATTACCGCCGGTCGAGGTGTATACCGCCGAGCTGAAGGTGATAGCCGGGGTACCATTGAGCGCCACGGGCAGGATCTGCGGCAGTGGATTCGCCCCGCCTTCGGCCATCACGAAGCTGATGCCGTTCAATTGGTTGAAGGCATTGGTTCCCACCGTCACGCTGATGGGAATCGTCACGACGTCGGTACCCGTGGTAAATACTACCTGGCCGTTGTAAGTCGCGCTAGTGAGTCCCTGACCCGGCAGCTTATTTGTGGCTACTGAAACGGTTACGGCGGAAGGGGCCTTGCCGCTGGCGGGAGTCACGGTCAACCAGGCGCCGCCATCGGCCGTGCTGCCTTTTGCCGTATAACTGAGAGTGCCGGTGCCGGCGTTGCGCACCCCGACGCTCTGTGAGGGCGCAGTACCGCCTGGTTTGAGGAAGAAGCTGAGCTGCCCCGGCATGCTGTCGAAGAAGGCCGCGGTAGGCTCCTCCACCGTCAAGGTTACAGGCACGGTCAGGCCTTGGTTTTGCTGAAAATACTCGAGAAAGGTAATTTCACCCGTGTAAGTTCCAGCGGTCAAAGTGGAAGCATTCACGCTCACTGTAATGCCCTCAGGCGTAGTGCAGCACTCACCGCCGAGGTTCGAGATCTTCAGCCAGGCGCCGCCGTCCGCCGTGTACACCGCGGAGCTGAATACAATGTTCGTGGGGCCGGTGCTCGAAATCGCCAGGATTTGCGGCAGCGGATTCGCGCCTCCCTGCACCATGGTGAAGTTGATCGCGTTCACTTGCGCGAAGACACTGCTTCCCACGGTGACGCTGACGGGAATGGTCGCCTGGTCTCCGGTGGTCTGCAAAGTGATTTGGCCATTATAGGTGCCGGCGGCCAAACCGCCGGAGGGCAGGTTGGCGGGGTCGATCGAAACGCTGACCGTAGTAGGCGCGGTGCCGCTTGTAGCGGATGCGCTCAACCATTTGCCGCCATCGGCGGTGCTGGCCGACAGCGTCCAATTCAGCGTGCCAGTTCCCGCGTTTCTGATCTGAATGGCTTGCGCCGCGGGCGCGGCTGCGCCCGGAGTCATCGCGAAAGTCATTTGTCCGGGCAGCGCGTCGAAGAAGGCGGCCGATCCGGTCGCGAAGACGGTTAGAGTGACCGGTACGGTCAATGCCATGTCCTGCTGGAAATACTGTTCGAATACAATTTCGCCGCTGTAAGTGCCAGGAAGCAGCGTGGCGGCGTTGACGCTGACGGTGATCGAATCCGGCGTGGTGCAGCACTCGCCGCCCAGGTTTGAGATAGTCAACCAATTGCCGCCATTCGCCGTATATACCGCGGAACTGAAGACGAATTGCGTGGCGCTGGTGCTCGCGACCGCCAACACCTGTGGCAGCGCGTTTCCACCCTCGGGCGCGGTGAAGGAAATCGGATTCACCTGGCCGAAAACGCTGCTGCCGACCACGATGCTGACGGGGATGGTGGTGACGTCATTTCCCGTTTGCAAAACGATCTGGCCGTCAAATGTTCCGGTGGTGTTCCCTGCCCCGGGGAGCGCCGATGTGACGATGCTCGCGGTTAGAACGGCGGGCGCCGTGCCACTCGCGGCCGATAGCTTCAGCCACTTGCCCCCGTCCGCCGTAGTGCCCGAAGCGGTCCAATGCAGCGTGCCGGTACCCGCGTTACGGATCGCGACGGATTGCGGTGCCGGTGTTTCGGTAGTAGTGCGGAAGAAACTCATGTCACCCGGCAGGCTGTCGAAGTAGGTGGTATCCGGGGCCGTCACGGTTAAGGTAACCGGAACGGTCATCACCCAAGTGTCGCTGAAGTATTGCAGAAACACGATCTCGCCTACATAGGTCCCTACCGCGAGAGTGGAGGCGCTGACTTTTACGGTGATCGCGTCCGGCGTGGTGCAGCACTCGCCTCCCAGGTTCGAGATGCTCAGCCAGGCGCCGCCGGTCCCCGTGTACACCGCGCTGCTGAAGGTGAAGGCCGACGAACCCGTCGCCGATATGCTCAATACCTGTGGCAGCGCGCCGCCGCCCTGCGGCACGGTGAAGTGCAGCGGATTGATCTGGGTAAAGACATTGGTTCCAACTGTCACGCTCACCGGCACCGTAACGCGGCTTCCGGTGGCCGAAAATAATAATTGGCCGACATAGGTTCCCGAGACGGAGCCGCCTCCGGGTAACGATGCGGGCGTGATCCCGACCGTAACCAGGGAAGGCGCCGCGCCCGTGGTTACCGGGACGTCCAGCCACTTGCCGCCATCGGCGGTGGAAGCGGTCACGGTCCAATCCAGAGTTCCCGAGCCGCCGTTTTCAATCTGAATAGCCTGGGATGGCGGCGCTTGGCCGGGCGCCATGGAAAAGCTGGCTTGGCCCGCAACATCGCCAAAATATGCCCCGCTGGCCGGCGCCACGATCAGCGTCACGGGGATCGTCATATTGGGCGTCCCGTTAAAATACTGGGCGATCAAGACCTGTCCGGTGTAGGTTCCGGCGGAAAGACCGGTAGCGCTCGCCAAAACCGTAACGCCTGAGGGCGTGGCGCAGCAGTCGCCGCCTGTCGGGCTGGCGCTCAGCCAGTTGCCGCCCGAGGACGTGGAAGGCGTCACGCTGAAGGCCATCTGATTCCCGGTACTGGTGATCGTCACGATCTGCGGCAGCGGAGTGGCCCCGTTCACTGCCGCGGTGAATGAAAGCGCCGGCACATTGGCGAACGTCTGCGCCGTCGCTGCCTGATGGGCCGCCGCAACCAGCAGCAAAGCGGACAAAACGCCCGGTGTTTTCCGTATCAGCAAAGAAGACAACATAACCCCCGTTCCAGAACGCCCATTACTTGTCCAGCGGCCGCGCGAATGATAGCATGCAAAAAGGCCGCTCTCCACCGCTCGTGAAGGCGGTGGACCTACTATGCATTGCGCAATTATACCGGTAATACCGTCATGCGCTTTCGAAATACTGGAACGGCACACGGATTCAACCCCGGTGAACTGGGAATCCCCGCGGAGGAACGGCGCGCGCTGGACCGCGTTTTCAGCCTGGCGTACGAAGAACTCCGGCGGCTGGCTTCCACGGTAAGACGCGGCGATCCGCACGCCACCCTCAGTGCGACTACGCTGGTGCATGAAGCATGGCTGAAGCTGGCGAACTCACCGCACGTGGCCGGCACCTCGCGCCTACATTTCAAACGCATCGCCGCGCGCGCCATGCGCCAGCTTCTGGTCGAAGCCGCCCGCCGCCGGAACGCCCACAAGCGCGGTGGCAGCGAAGTCCTGATGGTTGTCTTCGACGATTCGCTGGACGAAGCGGCGTCGTATGGCGAGGATATGCTGGCGCTGGACACCGCCCTCGACGATCTCGCGCGCATGAGCCCCCGCCAGGCGATGTTGGTGGAAAGCCGCTTCTTCGGAGGCATGGACGTTAGCGAGACCGCCGCTCTGCTGGAGGTTTCCGAGGCCACCGTGCTGCGCGACTGGCGCGCGGCCAAAGCGTGGCTGGCGCATGAACTTCGGCCCGCGGGATAAGCCCTGAAACGGAATTGAAATGGAAACCGCGCGGTGGGATCGCATCCAGGCATTGTTTCACGAAGCGGCGGACATCCCCGAGAGCGATCGCCGGACTTTCCTCAAGAGTGCCTGCCAGGACGACGATGCCCTGATGGCCGAAGTGCTGGCCATGCTCCGGGAAGATTCCCGGGACACTTCTTTGCTGGATTGCGATTTGGCCCACGTTGCCCAGGGTATCCTGGGTCCCGTGGCTCCGTCCCCGCCCATCTCCCGGGACTTCGGCCCCTATCGAATCGGGCGCCTGCTCGGTGAAGGCGGTATGGGCGTGGTGTATCTTGCCGAACGCGAAGACCTCGGCAGCCTGGCCGCCATCAAGATCCTGCGCGACGCCTGGCTCTCGCCCGCACGCCGCGAGCGCTTCCTCAGTGAACAGCGCACGCTCGCCCAACTGAATCACCCCTCCATCGCGCGCCTGTACGACGCCGATACGCTGGCCGACGGCACTCCCTGGTTCGCCATGGAGTATGTCGATGGCTCGCCCATCACCGAATATTGCTGGCAGCGCCAGCTATCCGTGCGCGACCGCTTGCTTTCGTTCCGCGCCGTGTGCGAGGCAGTCGAATACGCGCACCAGCACGCCGTCATTCACCGCGACCTGAAGCCGTCCAACATCCTGGTGAAGCTCGATGGAACGGTCCGGCTGCTCGACTTTGGCATTGCCAAACAAATCGCCGGCCTGGACCAGCCCGCGGACCGGACGCTCACCGGATTAAGACTCCTGACGCCCGCCTACGCGGCGCCCGAACAGATCCGCGGCGATGCCGAGGCCGTTTACACCGACGTTTATTCGCTGGGCGTGATCCTCTTTGAAATCCTCGCCGGACGGCTGCCGCTCGATCTCCCCGGGCGCCAGCCGGAAAAACCGTCGGCCGCGGCCAGGCGCGCGCCCGAGCTGCCCGCCGCGAGCTCGCGGATTTCGGCCGCCAGCCGCGCGGCCTGGGCCGACCTGGATGTGCTCTGCCTCGTCGCCATGCATCAGACCCCGGAGCGCAGGTACCGCTCGGTGGAGGCCCTGGTCCGCGATATCGATCACTTCCTAAAAGGTGAGCCGCTGGAAGCGCGGCCCGACAGCGCGCGCTACCGGTTGGCGAAGTTCGCCCGCCGCAACCGCCGCGCTCTATCCGTAGCGCTTCTCGTATTCATGTTCATCGCCGGCCTGATCGGTTTCTTCACCGTGCGGTTGGCGGCGGCCCGCCGCCGCACTCTGGCCGAGGCGGCGCGCATCGAGCGCATCCAACGCTTTATGCTGAACCTGTTCGGCGATCAAACCGCGGGGCCGTCCGATAGCCTGCGTGTGGTCACGCTCCTCGATCGCGGCGTCGATGAGGCTCGCATTCTGGATCGCGAGCCGGATGTGCAGGCAGCGCTCTATCAAACGCTGGGCGGCCTTTACCAGCATCTCGGAAAACTGGATCGGGCCGGCGGGCTACTCAGTCTGGCCCTCGAACGGCGCCGTGCGATCTATGGCCCGGAAAACCCCGACGTGGCGGAGAGCCTCGTAGCGCTGGGCGTGTTGCGCATAGCCCAGGCGCGGCTCGATGAAGCCGAGCGCCTGATCCGCCAAGGGTTGGACATGAGCCGGCGCACTCTACCGGCCAACGATCCGGGCGTGGCGCGGGCCACGTCCGCTCTGGGCAAGGTGTTGGAACATCGCGGCAGATACCCGCAGGCCATCGATCTCCTGGAACAGGCCATCCGTTTGCAATCGGCGCCGGGCGTCCAGGCTTCGGACCTGTCGGACAGTTTGAGCGAACTGGCCAACGCCCAGTTCTACCTGGGCCGCTATGCCATCTCCGATACGTTGAACCGCCGCCTGCTGGCGATGCACCGCCAGATGTACGGCGACCGCCATCCATCGGTGGCCGACGATTTGATCAACCTGAGCGCGATCCAATATAACCTGGGGCATTACACGGAAGCCGAAACCTTCGCGCGGCAGGCGCTCGATATCAACCAGGCCTGGTATGGCGGCGATCATCCGGAGGTGGCGTCCAGCCTGACTTTCCTGGGCCAGGCCCTGGGCCGCGCCGGCCGGTATGCCGAGGCCGAAGACGCGCTGCAACGGGCGCTCGCGATTCAAGAAAAGGTCTACGGAAGCCGGCACAACCGCGTGGCCCTGGCGCTCAACGAACTCGGAAATGTGGAATTAAAACTAGGCAAGCTGGATCAAGCGGAAATGCGATTTCGCCGCGCCGCGGATATCTATCGGGCAGTAAACGGCGACCGCCATTACTCGGTCGCGATTGCCCTCAGTAACCTCGGCGGCGTGTATCTGGAAAGAAAACAGTATGCGCGCGCCGAGCAGCTATTAACGGAAGTTATCGCGCGTCTCACCGAAGCGCTGTCCGCCGACCATCTGAATACCGGCGTGGCGCAACTCAGGCTCGGCCGCACGCTCTTGCGCGCCCATCGCTACGGCGATGCGGAGACGCATCTGCTGGCGGGCTACGCGATCGTCGGCAAACAGGCCAGCCCTTCGATCGATTGGCTGCAAACCGCCCGCCAGGACCTCGTCGCGCTGTATGAGCAGTCGGGCCATCCGGAAAAAGCCGCTCCGTTTCGGGCTGCCGCTAAGTAACTGATGCGCGGGCGCAAACATATGGACAGGCGTGTCACTCCGGTCGCCAATACTGTCACTCGACAAGGTTATCTTTGGAAAGTGGAATAACCAAAATCTACTGTGTTTTCAGGGGTTATCGGATAGAATCGTTTTGGTAGCCGCCGTGCTTTTAGGATTGTGACCGCCACGGAGCAACATCGGAGGCGATCACGGCGACTTAGCCAACAATTACACGAGGAGTGACCTAAACGATGACGACTTTCTTGCGCAACCTATGGATGGACGATCAAGGCCAGGACCTGATCGAGTACACACTGCTGATGGCCTTCGTGGCCCTGGCTTCGGCCGCTCTGTTTATCAGTTCCGGCACCAGCGTTAGCAAAATCTGGAGCACCACCAACAGCCAGTTGAGCGCCGCCGCGACCACGGCTGCCAGCTAACCTTAACCAAAAGGAGCGCCGGATAGGCCGACGCTCCTCAACCCTCCCCGATAGTTAGCGGCTGTGCCTCCGCGCAGGCCGGTACTGTCATCCTGGCGCGTACACCGCCCAGCGGCGAATCCTCCAGACAAATCGACCCACAATACATTTCCGCAAGATCCCGAACGATTGCCAACCCCAGCCCGGATCCCGGCGCCGCTTCATCTAAGCGCACTCCGCGCTCCAGCACCACGCTCCGTCTATCCGGCGCCAACCCCGGTCCGTCGTCGTCCACTGTGACAACCAGCATGGATTCCACGCGGCACGCATCCAAAGCAACGCGGGACTTCGCCCATTTGCAGGCATTATCGAGCAGATTACCCAGGATCTCTTCCAGATCTTCCCTGCGCACCAAGGCACACAAGCCGGGTTCAATGGTTGAAGAGACCTCCAACTCACGCGCGGCATAGAGCTTCCGAAGAGTTCGGACTACTCCAGCGGCACAAGGCGCCACGCGGCATGGTGGCGCGCCCGTGACCCCCGGCGCGGCGCGCGCCCGGGCCAGGTGATAGTTGACTTGCCTCAGCATACGTTCGACTTGTTGCGCGATCCGTCCGGCCAGTTCGCCATTTCCGGCGGAAGCCACCCGATCGGCTTCCTGCGAAAGCACTGCCAGTGGAGTTTTCAGGCCATGCGCCAGATCGCCCGCCGTCGCAACCGCGCGCCTGAGAGCCGTTTCCCGATCTGCGATCAGCGCGTTCAGATCCTCGACCAGCGGCCGGATTTCGCTCGGATACACACCTTCGATCGTTCGGGTCTGCAGGCTACGGACTGCGGCTAGCTTCCCTCTCAAACCGCGTAGCGGCGCCAAGGCTCTAAATGCCACGATCACTCCGCCGGCCATGCACAGGATTCCGCCGATCGTCATTCCCACGGCATGGAATCCACGCATGCGCGGAAAAACGTGGATCAAGGTCAGGGTCAACATGTGCATCATGGCCAGCAATCCGCTCGTCCATAGCAAGGAAGCCACGATCAACCTGGATCGTAGGGAGCGCATCATCGGAGAGGCTCCCACGGTGACGGCGAATCCCCCGCGGGCTCCTGCAGCCGGTAGCCCAGCCCGCGCACCGTCTCGATGAAAGGCGCTCCCAGTTTACGCCGCAGGCGCGCGATGAAGACCTCAATGGTGTTCGAATCCCGGTCTGAATCGTGCGCATAAATGTGCTCGATCAGTTCCGTTCGCGAGACCACTTTTCCGCTGCGATGCATCAAATACGAGAGCACCCGGTATTCGTGGCTGGTCAGTTTCACCGGAACGCCGCGGACCGCCACGCGCGCGGCACGCGCGTCCAGCGCCAGGCTGCCGCAGCGGAGTTCACCGCCAGCCAATCCATTGGCCCGCCGGATCAAAGCGCGAATGCGTGCCAGCACCTCTTCCATCCGGAAGGGTTTGGCCACGTAGTCGTCCGCTCCGCAATCGATGCCCTCCACTTTTTCGTGCCAGGTTCCGCGCGCGGTCAGGATCAGCACGGGGACGGCGATGCCCGCCGCTCGCCAGCCGCGCAGGAGGCTCAGCCCATCGATTTTTGGGAGTCCGAGATCCAGCACGACCGCGTCATACGACTCGGTGTGTGCCAGAAAATCGGCTTGCTGGCCGTCCATGGCGGAGTCGACAGCGTACTCCGCTTCGCTCAGGGCGGCTGCCAAATCGCGGGCCAGCAAGGTTTCGTCTTCTACCACCAGGATCCGCAATTCAACAGTTATACCGTATTCCGATGAACGGCAGATGAACGTACCATTCAGCGTTCATTCAGCCCCGGTGCGCCATAATCGTCTTTCGTGAATTCCGGGGAGGAACAGTACATGAATCTATTCGCATACGCGTCCATCGACTATGGCTACCCGTGGTGGCTCAGCTACGGCCACCTGCCGATCCTGGCGGCCGTGCTCATCTTGTTACTGGTCGGATCCCGCCTAAAGTGGCATGTTTGGCCGATGTTCCTGCTAGGCGTCATCGCAGTTTGGTCCGGCGCCGCATTTCTAGTGGATCGCCTGGTCATCGACGTGAACGGGCGGCCCACACTACCCACCGAGCGCTTCCTGGCGTCTGGTACCGGCCGCGTGCTCGACATCGGTGCGGGCACCGGCAGATCGTCGATTATGATCCTCGAAGCCCGGCCGCGCGTGAACCTGGTGGCCAGCGATCTCTTCGGCGAATCCTTTGACCATCACTTTGGCCGCAGCGGAAGTCCGCAGCAGAGACTGCTCGCCAATTTGAAGGCCGCCGGCGTGGACCAGCGAGCCACGATCGTCACGGCGGATATGCTGAAGCTTCCGTTCGAATCCGCTCAGTTCGATGCCGTGGTAAGCGCCTATGCCATGGATCATGTCGATCGTGCGGGAAGCGATCGGGCTATCGCCGAAGCCGCCCGCGTGCTGAAGCCCGGGGGAGAGTTCCTCTTGATGGTGGTTGCGGAAGAACCCTGGTCCGAGTTCGCGTTCGGGCCGCTGCTCAAGCACGGCGGAGCGCGCGGCCACGGCTGGTGGACCGAGCATGTACGAACCGCCGGGTTCCAGGTGATCGAGCAGGGCACGCGGCCGCTGACGTTCTATGTTCTGGCGCGAGCGCCACTACGGTTAAGTGGGGCTACTTCTGTCCCGCCGGCGCGATAAGATCCGTCCCGAGAGGCGGCACCGCGATATCCGCCGGTTCCACGCCGGCGGGTAAAGCCACTCGCATGAATGCCACGTTCATCTCTTCCCGGGTCTGATCTCCCCAATAAACATCCGCCCGGGGATCGGGATTATTCGGGTTGTTCGCCGAGTTATCGAAAAAAACGGTACTTTCCAGCCGCGTCCCTCTCGGCAACAGGCGAGGCTTCGCCAGCACATAGCTCATCTGCCAATTGAAATCGTAGTGCGGCAAGTCGAGTAACACTTCCGACTGGCCGCTCGGATACACCGCGCGAAGCTGCAATGCCTTACCTCGCTGGTGCATGTGCGGCCAGAGCGATAGAACCGTCATATCCTCTCTCAGGGTCACCCTGGTATCCACACGGTAGTTGGCGGCTCCGGCGGGAATCCTGAAATTGAGATTGGCGATCGCAACTTCCGTTACACGCACTTGCGGCGGCCGCTTGGCGAAGATCAATCCGACGCGGCTACGGTCGGTCTGAGGTTTGCCCGTGGTCGTGTAGTGTATTTCGATCACCAGGTCGGACCCCGCTCTGACCAACAGGGCCTGGCCCGGTTGTAAGTCGACGGGATCGCCGCCCGGCACAAACGTGGCCAACTCCTCGGCGCCGATTTCCGGACCGGTCAGTACCCCGCCCCCGTCGTCCTTGGGCGGCTCTTTCGGATGTTGCCGCTCCTCGGATGTTTGGGAGTCCGGCGCCATGAAAGTCTTTGCCCCGGGCGCCCGCGAGAATATGCGAATGTGATGGACGACCGCTGGATTTCCAGGGCGAGCTTCCACCGCCTGGATCCACTTATCCTCCGTGAATTTAGTGGGCACCGCAAAATACTGCCAGGCGATCTCGCCGGATGCCGGGACATGAAACTCCTCCGGCATTTCGAATATCCGGTCGGGCTCGCCGATGCGCCATCCCTGCGCAAATGTCACGGGTTTTGGAGCATCCTGCGGATCTCCGGCCGGGGCGCCCGCATCTACCCACGCGATCAAAGTATCGATCTCCTGTTGCGACAGCCTGTGGTCATTCGAAAACGTGCCTGGCGCGGCGTCGGCGAACCACGGGGGCATTTTCCGTGTCAGGACGGCCTCTCGAATGGCCTTCGCCCAGGGCCGCACGTCCCGATAATCCGCCATCGAAAACGGCGCGGCTTCCCCTGCGCGATGGCAGACTTGACATCGCTGTTGCAGGATCGGCTGCACGTCTCTGTGGAAGGTGACCGCACGCGCCATGCCGGCCTGCACCGCCGGAATACCCAGTGTCATGCAGGCAACTAACGCGGTCGGAAATACGGAGCCCATGATTCTTCGCTAGACGGCGATTCGCAGAATCGATTGCTTTCTAGATTATACGACTCCGGGCTGAACGCGTTGCCGTTGCTCCGCGCGCGCCGATTGAGCGTTGGAAGCGGTTAAATTAGTTGCATGGATCACGCCGGCGAGACACTTCAGCCCTTATATCTGGACGACCTTCAGGTTGGGCAGCGATTCACCTCCGCGGAGTACCGGATTGACGAAGATGGTATCAAGGCCTTCGCGGCGGAGTTCGATCCGCAGCCCTTCCACCTGGATACGGCGGTGGCCAACGCCAGCCTCTTTGGCGGCTTGGCGGCAAGCGGCTGGCATACCGCCGCGATTACCATGCGGCTGATGGTCACTGGCGGGGTGCCGTTGGCTACGGGGATCATCGGCTTGGGCGGAGAGATCGCCTGGCCGCGCCCCACTCGCGCAGGCGATACGCTGCACGTGGAGAGCGAGATCGTGGAGATCCTGCCCTCGCGATCGAAACCAAACCAGGCCATTGTGAAGGTGCGCAGCACCACCTTGAATCAGAACGGAGAGCCTGTCCAGGTTTTCACCGGCAAGATCCTGGCCTTCAAGCGGGCGGCGGTGTAGGCGATGCGGACGCTGGTAGTAGGGGCGGGCGCGATTGGCGGCTATTTCGGCGGCAGGCTGCTGGAGGCTGGCCGGGATGTCACGTTCCTGGTAAGACCGCGCCGCGCTGTCGAATTGGCCCGCGACGGATTGCGCATTCAGAGCCGCATGGGCGACGTGACCATCGCCGCGCCGCCAGCGGTTCTGCCGGAGAATCTCAAGGGTACTTTCGATCTGGTGCTGCTCGCCCTGAAGGCTTACGATCTGGAAGGCGCGCTGAAGTCCTGCGCGCCGGCTGTCGGCCCGCACACCGCAATCTTGCCGCTGCTGAACGGGATGCGGCATCTGGAAGTGCTCGACGAGCGCTTCGGGAAGGCCCGCGTGCTGGGTGGCGCCTGCGTGATCGCGGCGACGCTTAATGAAAAGCATGCGATCTTGCACCTGAACGAGTCGCACACGCTTTCGTTTGGAGAGCGCGATGGCGCGCTGTCCACGCGGGTCGAAGCCATCGCCAGCCTGATGGCAGGCGTGCGCTTCGACGCTCGCGCGAGGACCGCTATATTGCTCGACATGTGGGAGAAGTGGGTGTTTCTGGCGACCCTGGCCGGCAGCACTTGCCTGATGCGTGGGGCCGTTGGAGATATTGTAGCCGCGCCCGGCGGCATGGATTTCATGCTGGGCCTGCTGGAGGAGTGCCGCGCCATTGCGGCCGCGGAGGGTTTCGCGCCCAGGCCGGTATTCCTCGAAAGTGTTCGCCGCACCCTCACCACGGAAGGGTCGCCGTTGACCGCCTCGATGCTGCGGGATATTGAGAACCGCGCGCGCATCGAAGCGGACCATGTCATCGGCGATCTGCTGCGGCGCGGCCACGCCGGGGAAGTGCGCGCGATCCTCCCGATTGTGTATGCCCACCTGAAGATTTACGAAGCCCGATGTGAGACAGGCGCTCCGGGGTAGCTTCCGCCGATCACGGCCTCAAACCGTAGACTGTACCCAAGTTGGAAGTTCCGCCGCTCCCCGTCGTGCCGAACAGCATGCCGCCCTTGCCGAAGATCAGCGCGGAATTGGGCTGGCTTCCGTCGGAGGGAGCGCCCGTAAAATCATGCAGCGTCGTTTCGGTCCAACCACCGCCGGACCCGGAAGCCGGCGGAGTCACCGAGAATATTACCCCACAACAGGTCTGAGTCGCCCCGGGCAGATTCGCAGTGCCGTAGAGCACGCCACCGGGGCCAATAACCAACGGGTTGTAGGAGTTGTTGAAGTCGTTCGCGGGGAAGGCGTAAGGTATGGCCTCGGTCCATGCACCTCCGGGAGTGGCAGGCGGGGTCAGCGAGAATACCGAGGCGCAATCCGGGCAGGCCCTCCCGCCCTCGTCCGCAACGCCGTAGAGCACGCCACCCTTGCCCATTGCTACACCAACAGGGAAGGACGCCTTCGGTGTCATGCTGAACAGAATCTTGAACGGCCAGTTACCGCCGGGAGTCGCTGGCGGAAATAACGCGTACACGACGCCGCACACGGGGCATCCGGTAATCCCCCCGTTTTGCGTCGTACCATACAGCTCTCCACCCGGGCCGACGATCACACCCGAAAAGGGATAGGCCCCGTATTCGGTGAAGACGAAGTTGTGAAGTACGGTCAACGTCCAGGGTCCTGGCAGAGTGGCGGGCGGGGTCAGCGATTCCACGCTGCCCACACCCCCCGTGCCGCCAAACCTCGTGGTGATATAAAGCACGCCATCAGGGCCGTCGGCGAGACCAAGGGCCGCGCCCTCCTCCTCGGTGAACGTATAGAGCAGCGTAAACGTCCAAGGGTTGCCGGCAGACTGCGGCGGAGTCAGCGAGAACGCCGTCAAGGAAGCCGTCTGATTGTCCACCGCGGTGGTCCCGTAAAGGACCCCACCCGCGCCCAGCACCAAGGTGTTGGGGCAAGCACCGTCGCTGGTTCCCATGAAACTGTAAAGCGTTGACTTCGTCCAGGGGCCGGAGCCACCCTCCGGCGCAGTCAAGCGGTACACCGCACCGCTGTCCGACGTTCCACCATTGCAAGTAGTGCCGTAAAGGACGCCGGCGCCGCCTTCGATGACGCCGAGAGGGTTGGCGCCATCCGCTCCGCCGCTAAAGCTGTAAAGGATCGTGGGGGTCTGGGCGGCGGAACCGTGCGGGAACAGGAACTGGAGAAAGAGCGTCGCGACACTCACCAATGGGAATCTCAAGTGGGCCATATTTTTCTCCTTCAGCGATGTGGCATTCGGTCAAGGCTTCAACGCATAGACGGTGCCGAGGCTGGAGGTTCCGCCGCTGTAAGTCGTCCCAAAGAGCGTGCCGTCCTTGCCGAAGATCAATGCGGAATCGGGCTCGCCTCCGTCGAAGGGAACGTCCGCAAAATCGTACATCGTCGTTTCGGTCCAGCCGCCCGTGGACCCGTTAGCCGGCGGAGTGAGTGAGTAAACGATGCCGCAGCAGGCTTGACCACCCAGGCCGTTCAGCGCCGCGGTTCCGTAGAGCACGCCTCCAGGACCGATGACTAAAGGATAGTACTGATCGTTGGAGTTGCTATTGGAAAACGTGTAAAGGATAGCCTCGGTCCAGGCGCCGCCGGGAGTTGCAGGCTGGGTCAGCGAGAAAACCGCGCCCGTATCCAGCGTGCCGTAGAGCGCGCCGCCTTTGCCCATGGCAATGCCAACGGGTACGTTCTCTTCCTTGCCGAAGCTATATAGAATCTTAAAGGGCCAGTTGCCGCCGGGAGATTGTGGCGGAAACAACGCGTACACGATGCCGCAGTTGGGGCAGCCGGTAAGCCCACCGTTTTGAGTCGTACCATAGAGTTCGCCCCCCGGACCGACGACCACCCCCGACATGGGAAACGCTCCGAATTCGGTGTGGCCGGTGAAACTATGGAGCACGGTCAACGTCCAGGGTCCCGGTGGCGTCGCGGGCGGGGTCAGCGATTCCACGCTGCCCACGCCGATCGTCCCGCCAAACCTGGTGGTGAGATAAAGCGCGCCATTGGGGCCATTGGCTATAGCAATAGGTCCGCCCTCATTCTCCGATGTGAAACTGTAGACCAATGTAAACGTCCAAGGGTCGCCGGAAGATTGCGGCGGAGTCAGCGAAAACGCCGTTTGGGAAGTGGTCTGATTGGCCAACGCCGTGGTCCCATAGAGGACCCCGCCCGCGCCCAGCACCAGCGTGTTGGGGCAAGCGCCGTCGCTGGTTCCGGTGAAACTGTAGAGTGTCAACTTCGTCCAAGGGCTGCTGGGCCCCCCTGCGGCACGGTCAAACTGTACACCGCACCGCTATCCGACGTTCCGCCATTGCAAGTAGTGCCGTAAACCACGCCGGCGCTGCCGGCGATAACGCCTACCGGGTTGGAACCATCTTCGCCGCCGATGAAGCTGTAAAGGATCTCGGGGGTCGCCGCAGTGGAATGGGACGGGAACAGCAAGAACGGGAGAAACAGCATCGCGACATTCATCATTGAGGATATCAAGCGGGCCATGCTTCCCTCCTTCAGTGATCATGGTCTGCCCTCCGCGGTAATGTCAACGGAAATGGAAGTCAGGACTAGGAAGTAGGTACTATGGCGCGCGGCGCCGGCTTCAATGCGTAGACGGTGCCGAGGTTGAAGATTCCGCCGCCGCTCGTTGTTCCAAACAGGGTACCGTCCTTGCCGAGGATCAACGTGGAATTAGGCCCGCTTCCTTCGAAGGGAGCGCCCCAAAATCATACATCGTGGTTTCGGTCCAACCGGTACTGGAGCCCGCCGGCGCAGTCAGCGAGTAAACGATGCCACAGCACGTTTGACTCACGGTGGACAGCGTCGCAGTGCCGTACAGCACGCCGCCCGGACCGATGATTAAAGGATAGTAGAAGTCGTTCGAGCCGCTGTTGCGAAAAGTGTAAAGTATGGTTTCAGTCCAGGCGCCGCCAGGATCCGCGGGCGGCGTCAGCGAGAAAACAGCGCCTACACCCAGCGAGCCGTAGAGCACGCCGCCTTTGCCCATCACTAAGCCGACGGGTTCGGGCGTCTGCCTGGTGAAGCTATACAAGATCTTGAACGGCCAGTTGCCGCCGGGAGACCTTGGCGGATAGAGCGCATACACGATGCCGCAGGTGGGGCATCCATCCAGCCCACCGTTTTGAGCCGTACCGTATAGTTCTCCTCCCGGACCCACGATCACACCCGACAGCGGAAAGGCTCCGTACTCGAGGTAGTCGAAGGTGTGGAGCACGGTCAACCGCCAGGACCCGCCAGGCGCGGCCGGCGGGGACAACGACTCTACGCTGCCAACGCCCCCACTACCGCCCCAGCGGGTGGTGATATAAAGCGCGCCATCCGGGCCGGGGGCGAGACCAATCGCGCTGCCCTCCACCTCCGTGAAAGTGTATAGTCGCGTAAACGTCCAAGGGTTGCCGGAAGACTGGGGCGGAATCAGCGCGAACGCCGTCGTTTGGAAATCCGTCTGATTCGCCCAAGCCGTGGTCCCGTAGAGAACTCCGTCCGCACCCAGCACCAGCGTCTCGGGGCAGCCGCCGTCGCTGCCTCCCGTGAAACTGTAGAGCGTCGACTTGGTCCAGGGACTGCCGGAGCCATCCGGCGGCGCGGCCAGGCTGTACACCGCACCGCTGTCCGACGTTCCGCCGTTGCAAGTAGCGCCGTAAAGCATGCCGGAGTTCCCTGCGATGACCCCCGAAGGATATGAGCCATCGCCGCCGGCGCTAAAGCTGTACAGGATCTCGGGGGTCGCGGCTGCGGAACTGCGCGGAAACAGCAGGAGCGAGAGCAAAAGCGCCGCGACAATCAACCGTGGGAATCTCGAATGGGCCATATCTCTCCTCCAGTGATCATGCAATGATCATGGTCTTGCGCCGGCGAGTGAATGTCAACGGAAATGGGAACCAGGACTGGAAATAGGTTCTAGTACGCGCGGCGGACCAGAACTCGCTCCGCACAGATCCTCCCGCATTGGTAAGATTCCTTATTCATGCGATACATCAAAATCGGCGCGCTGGCGCTGGTAGTGCTGCTGCTCGCCGCTGCGGGCTTCCTGATCGTCTCCGACCGGATGGGACAGCCCACGCCGCCGGATCCCGCCAGCCTTATTGCGAAGGCCGCCCGCTACAACGCCCTCATCCAGCGCGATAACTTCGGCGTGCCGCATATCAGCGGTCCCAGAGACGCGGATGTGGCTTTCGGTTTAGCCTTTGCGCACTCCGAAGACGATTTCGCGACCATCCAGCAAGTCGCGCTGGCGGTGCGCGGGCAGTTGGCCGCCAGCGAAGGGCCGAAGGCCGCTGTCACCGACTACCTGGTACACCTCTTCCGGGTCTGGGAGACGGTGAACGCGAAATACGAAACCGACATTCCGCCGGATCTGCGGCAGGTGCTGGAGGGTTACGCCGATGGCGTGAATTACTACGCGGCGCTGCATCCGGACCAGGTGATGCGCGGGCTGCTTCCCTTCACGGGCAAAGACGTTGTAGCCGGTTTCGTTTTCAAGCTGCCTTTCTTCTATGGGTTGGACCACGTGCTGCTGAAGTTGACGAGCTCCCAGGGCGGCGCCATTTCGAACAGCGGCAAGAGCGCCTTTCTGTGGACCGAAAAGCCCGTGCCGATAGGATCGAACGCGGTTGCGGTAGGGCCCTCGCGATCGGCGGACGGCGCCACCCGGCTGCTGGTGAATTCGCATCAGCCCTATACGGGTCCGGTGGCCTGGTATGAGGCGGTGCTCGATAGCGGCGAAGGCTGGCATGTGGCGGGCGGATTCTTCCCGGGATCGCCCTTCATGCTGCACGGCCATAACCAGCATCTGGGTTGGGCCAACACGGTGAACGGGCCGGACCTGGTGGATGTTTACAAGCTCGTGATCAATCCGGCCAATCCGAACCAGTACAAACTGGACGGGCAGTGGCGGAATCTCGAGAAGAGAGACGCTGCAATCCGCGTGAAAATCTGGGGGCCGCTGATCTGGACCGCGCATCGGGAGGTGCTGTGGGCGGAGCAAGGTCCGGTGATGAAGACCGACCATGGCACCTTCGCCATCCGCTATGCGGGCATAGGCGACGTGCGGCCGTCGCTGCAGTACTTCCGCCTCAACAAGGCCGCCAATCTGGAGGAATGGCGGGCGGCCATGCGCATGCAAGCGATACCCAGCCTGAACTATGTGTATGCCGACGAGAAGGGCAATATCGGCTATATTTACAATGGCTCGTTCCCGGTGCGGAAGGAGGGCCAGGATTGGCAGGGAATACTTCCAGGCGACCGTTCGGACCTGATCTGGCGGAGTTACCTGCCGTTCGACAAAGAGCCGCAGTTATGGAATCCGCCTTCCGGCTTCGTCTTCAATTCGAACAACACTCCATTCCATGCCACCGCGCCGCAGGGCGACCTGAAACCGGAAGACTTTTCGCCGGCCCTCGGCATTCAGACCGACATGACCAATCGTGCGTGGCGCGCCATGGAGACCTACGGCGCGGATCCGCGGATCACGGCGGCGGCGTTCCGCGCCTACAAATACGATCTGACCTATAGTGACCGCTCGCCCGAAGCCGGAGTGTTCGGGGAAGTGCTGGCGGTCGATCCAGGAAAGGATGCCGATTTGCGGCAGGCGCACGAGATTCTGCAGCGATGGGATCGGCGTACCGACGTGAAAAACCGGGGAGCTGCGCTGGCGATCCTGACCATTGAGCCGGTGATCCGCGCGCGGCTGGAGGGCCGGCCGCCGAAGCCGCCGGTAGAGGCACTGCGGGCTGCCATATTAACGCTGAAGACGCATTTCGGACGCATCGATCCGGAGTGGGGACAGGTGAACCGGCTGCGGCGCGGCACGTTAAGCCTGGCGATCGATGGAGGCCCCGACATCTTTCGCGGGGTTTACGGAGAGCCGCAACCGGACGGCACGCTCACGGCCGTGGCCGGCGACACGTTTATCATGTTCGTGACATGGGATAAAGCGGGCAACCTGACGTCGGAAAGCATCCACCAGTTCGGCTCGGCCACACTCAATTCGCATTCGCCGCATTATGCCGACCAGGCGCCGCTCTTCGTCGAGATGAAGACGAAGCCGGTGTTGTTTACGCAGTCACAGCTCGCGGGGCATATCGAGGCGGATTACAAACCGGGAAAGCGGTGAAATGCCGGCTTTCGCCATCCTGCTAGAATAGGGAGCAACGGTAATCTTCATGGTGGCACGCATTCCTTTCGCGCTGGCGCTTGCCGCGCTCGCGCTGGCTCAATCCGACAAACCGGCGAAACCGATCAAGGTCCAGGTGAACGAGGTGATCGTGCCCGTGACCGTCACCGACGATAAGGGCCGCTTCGTCTCAAACCTGGAAGCCCGGGACTTCAAGGTTTACGATCAGGGCAAGGAACAGCGCATCGAGTTCTTCAGCCGCGACCGCAACCAGCCGGTGGTGGTGGGGTTCCTGGTGGACCTCAGCAACAACGCCCGGATTCATTGGAAGAATTACCAGGACGCAGCCATTGAGCTGGTATTGAATCTGCTGCCGGGAGACAAGAAGTACAGCGGCTACCTGATTTCCTACGCCAACGAGCCGGAACTGCAGGTGAACACCACCACGGACTCCGACAAGCTGGTAGAGAAGCTGAGCAAGATGCGGCCGGGAGGAGGATCGTCGCTTTACGACGCGATCTACATGGCGTGCATGCGCCGCCAGTTGGTGGAAGGCGAGCCCTACGATCCGCGGCGGGTGCTGATCGTGATCGGCGACGGGCACGATAACGCGAGCAAGAAGAGCCTGGACGAAGTCATCGAAATCGCGCAGCGCAACATGGTGACCATCTACGGCATGAGCACGGTGTCGTTCGGATTCACCACCGAAGGCGACGAGAATCTGCTGCGGCTTTGCAGCGAGACGGGCGGCCGCGTGGTGTATCCGCTGAACGACCTGTACTCCGACGTAGACGGGTATCTTTCGCATCCTTCCGACGATGGCAACTACGCGCTGACGATCGGCATGGGGGCATATGCTTCGGAGGTTTCGGCCGGGATTTTCCACGCCATCGCGGCGATCGCGGGCGAGGTAACCACGCAGTACATTCTGCGCTACGTTCCGGATACGGGGCCGGCCAATACGAAACAGTTCCGCAGCATCAAGATCGTGGTGCCGATGTTGCCGCTGGCCAGGGTCCGCTTCCGGAAGGGTTACTACCCGTTCGCGCCTTGAGCCGGCCGGCGGGAAAAGAGGGCGCGGACGATAAGATACTTGTATGGCGGTGGTTCCGATCGATGCCGTAGTTCCGATTGATGCCGTGGTTCCCATTGATGCGCGACCTCGCGGGGAGTATGTTCTGCTGCAGCTTGCGCTGCCCGGCCAGCCGGTGCATAACGTAGGCGTGCTGCTGGTGGACGAGGACCCCGATTCCAGGCGGCACGCTTTGCGGCTGCGCGGGCACTGGCAGGATCTGGCCGGCCCGGAAGACGCGGAATATCTGGCAGCCCTGGAGCCGGATTTCGCGGACAGGATTGCGGAGTGGGGAGCGCGACGAATGCTCGAATCGTGGGAGGATTCTTTCTCGCACGTGCTGCGCATCTCGGCGCGGACGGCGGTGACGGTGAATTCGTTTTCGCGGGAAGCGGACCGCATCTTCGAACGGCACGTCGAGAGCATCCCGGTAGAGCGGTATCATACGCACCTGCCGCTGTACAGCCTGCGCGCTGCGGCGGGCAAGTTCGGGGCCGATGAGGAGGTGCGGGAGGAAGACTGGGTGCGGACTCCGGAGGGCCTGCGCCTGACGGAAGGGATGTTCGTGGCGCACGTGGAGGGGCACTCGATGGAGCCGCGCATCCGGGACGGCAGCCTGAATATCTTCCGCGCGCCGGTGGTGGGTTCGCGGCAGGGTAAGATCGTGCTGGTGGAACTGATGGGCGTCCACGAACGGTTCACCGTGAAGCGATATACCAGCAAGATCGCGCAGGCCGGCGAAGACGAATGGCGCCACGAGCGCATCCGGCTGGAGCCGCTCAACCCCGCATACGAAGCCTTCGATCTGACTCCGGACCAGATCAAGTACGTCGCCGCCGAGTGGATACAGACGCTCGAATGACCGTTGCTACCGCGCTGCTCGGCTGGTATGGCGCCGGGCATCGCGATCTGCCCTGGCGGCGCACACGCGATCCCTACCGCATCTGGGTTTCCGAGATCATGCTGCAGCAGACGCGCGCCGAGACGGTGATTCCTTACTATCAGCGATTCCTGGAACGCTATCCCAGCGTGGCGGCGCTGGCGGCCGCTCCTTTGGAAGAAGTGCTGACGAGTTGGAGCGGGCTGGGCTACTATTCGCGCGCGCGCAACCTGCACAAAGCGGCGCGGCTGATGAACGGCGTCTTTCCCCGCGAGTATGCCGCGATCCGCGACTTGCCGGGCGTGGGCGACTACACGGCTGCGGCGATTGCCAGCATGGCGTTCGGGCTGCCCTATGCCGCGCTGGATGGAAATGTCATGCGGGTGGCGGCGCGGTTGACCAACGATGCCGCCGATATCGGAGCCGGCCGCACGCGCACGCGCTTTCGGGAGGTTGCGCAAGGCTGGCTGGATCGCCGGCATGCAGGCGCATTCAACCAGGCCATGATGGAGTTGGGCGCCACGGTGTGCCTGCCGCGGGCACCGCGCTGCGAGGCCTGCCCGCTGGCCGCGATATGCGCCGCGCGGCGCGCCGGGAGTGAGCGGCAATTGCCGGTGAAAGCGCGCAAGACGGCGCCGGTGAAGATCGCCATGGCGGTGGCGGTGGTGGAACGCCGGGGACGGCTGCTGCTGTGGCAGAGGCCGCCCGATGCGGGCCGCCTGGCCGGATTCTGGGAGCTGCCGGGCCCGGAGCAATTGCCGGAATGGAGCGGGATGCGGGAGGTCGGCAGGTTCCGGCATACGATCACGCATCACCACTACGAAGTCGCGGTATGGATCGGGAAGGCGCGGGGGGTGCGGACGATGCACTGGGTTCCCATCGAGAGCCTGGCGCGAATCCCGCTGAGCACCACGGCCCGAAAGGCGCTGGCGCTCACCAGGCAGCCCGGTGCGGAGAAGCGGTAGCGGCTTCGAGCGTCCAGGAGGCGGAAGGTTCCGTACCGAGAGTCACCTGGATGTCGATCAAGCGGCCGCGCCGCGCCACCCGCAAGGAGAGCCGGTCGCCAGGCTGGTAATTGGCGAGCTGCCGCTGCCAGCCCGTGGGATTCACGCGAAAATCGTCGAAAGCCACAATTTCGTCGCCGGTATCGAGGCCGGCCACATAGGCGGGCGTACCACGTGGGATCCGTTTTACAACCATCCGCCCATCCTCCACTTCCGTTTCCGCGCCGAGCCAGGCTTTCCGGCTGGCGGGATCGGCCGCGAAGCGCAATCCGAACCAGTCGAGTGCTTCCCGGTAATCGAGTTCGGCGGTGGAATCGAATACGCGCGCGAACCAGGCGGTCAGGTCGGTGCCGGCAACCTCGGAGGCGGCCGCGCGGAAGGCCGCGGGTGTATATCCGGCGCGCACGGGATTGCGCGCCAGCGCCAGCCGCATCACATCGTCCAGAGTCCTGGCGCCGGCGGTCGAGGTGCGCACGCGCGCATCCAGGAGGAAGCCGGCTACCTCGCCCTTGGTGTAGTAGCTGATGGCCGTGTTTTCCGAGTTCTCGTCGGGACGGTAGAACTTGATCCAGGTATCGAAGGAGGATTGCGAGAGGGATTGGACCAGGCGGCCGGGAGTGGTTTGCAATTCGCGAATGGATCGGGAAAGCGAGGCGAGCAGTTCTTCCTCCGTGGAAAGGCCGGCGCGGCGCACCATCAACGGCGCGTAATAACTCGTGAATCCTTCGGCGATGCCCAGGCTGGTGGTGTAGGGCTCGGTCTCGTATTCGCCGGGCGTCAATTCGGCGGGGCGCAGCCGTTTCACGTTCCAGGTGTGAAAAAACTCGTGGCTGGCGACATCCAGCCAGCCGAGGTAATTGCCGGCGGTGCGCGTATTCCACCGGCTGGACATCAACGCCGTGGAATTTGCATGTTCCATACCGCCCCCTCCGCCAGTGAGTAGGTTGAGGAAGAGATATTTCTCATAGGGAAGGCCATGCCAGAGAAGAGCATCCTGGCGCACGATGCGAGCCAGGTCGCCGGCGGCGCGATCGCCATCGAAGACGCCGTCCTCTCCGACATCCACCAGATAGTGCGGCTTGCCTTCGACGGTAAACTCATGCACGGCGGGATTGCCGGCCACGATGGGAGAGTCGAGCAGCGTTTCGTAATCGGGCGCGCGGTAGTGGTGCGGATCTCCGGGCACGGGCGGCATGCCGGTTTCGGTGATCTTCCAGGCGGGAGGCAGGAGGATGCGCAGATCGTGCGGGCGGGCGGTATGGTCTGCGAGCGTGAGGAACGTGGGCGCGCCGTTGAGCAGGGCGAATTCATCGTCCACCCAGTTATCCTGCACACCCATGACGTGGCAGTAGACCTTGTAGGAGACGATGACGGGATCGGCGCCCGCGGTTTCGACGCGCCAGCGGTTCTTGCGGGATTTCTCGATGGCCAGCGGACGGCCGTCCATGGTTTGCGCCGTAACGGCTTCGAGATTCCGGGCGTATTCGCGGATGACGTACGGCGTCCAGACGGCCATCATCAGCTCGATGCGCGGCTGGCCGGCCGTGGGAACGCGGGCTTCCACTTCCAGATAGTGGGTCTGGGGAGCGGGGATGCGGACAGTATAAGAGATCGGTGTAGGCTGCGCCGCCGCCAGCGAGGCGAGCAGGCAAAGCAGGAGAGGCAGGCGGCTACGCCTGGCAGCGGTTTCCAGGGCCGATCTGCGGCACGCTTCGGAAACAATCGGGTCTGGAGACCCTCCGCAGGCGTAGACGCCCGCCCCACGCGCGACGTTCCGCGGCACCTACTTGGTTCTCACCTTGGCCACGGGGACGGCAGCGGCGGAAGACGCGGGCTTGCGCGCAGGGGCCTGGCTCAACAACCGCTTGACGGAGCGCGTCAACTGGCCAACTTCGCCGGCGCTCTTGACAATCACCACATCCGCGCCGGTAGACTGCTCAGTCAGTCCGAGCGGCTCCACAAATCCCGAGAGCAGGATGATGCGCGCCTGGGACGCGACGCCGCGAATGCGTTTGATCAACTCGATGCCATCCATGCGCGGCATCTTGAAATCGGTGACAACCACGTCGAAGTTCTGCCTGGAAAAAAGTTCCAACGCTTCATCGCCGTTGGTGGCGGTCGAAATATTATAGCCGAGCTCCTGGAGCAGCGATTTGCGCGCGATCAAACCCTGTCGGTTATCGTCGACCAGCAGGATTTCGGGAGTCTTTGCAGGTGGGGCGGGAACGTGTCTCATGCTAACGGAGGCGAGGTTAACAGACTCGTAACTCAACTGTCAACACTTTTGCATCGCCTTGTAAAAAGGCGAGATCGAGTTCTTGACATTGAGCCGGTCTATTCGACTTCGCGCGGCGCGGTGTAGCCGTTCTTGGCCACGATCTGGTATTTGATGGGCTTACCCTTTTCATCCACGACGCGCAGCGGTTCATTGGTAGCGGGATTCACCAGCTCGATCTTGATTTTGCGGAATTTGCCGTCGCGCACCTTGTTGGACGGTTCATAGCCGATGGAATACTGATTTCGCAGCGAATCGGAGATGGAACCGAAGATCGACGGAAACTCCCCGTAGAAGCGGGGGAAGAAGGCCATGCCGCCGGTTTCTTTGGCGAAGGTGTTCATCTGGTTGTCGGCCTGCAGGAAGCCGATGTTGTCTCCGCGCGGGCTCATGATGCGGAGGGCCTGCATCAGCCCGATGGCGTAAACCGGTACGCCGCTATCCTGGATAATTTTGCGGGCCTTATCGTAGGTGAGCTTGCTGAAAGTATCGATGCCCGAGGAAAGCAGGATGATGGCTTTGCGCCCCTCGATCTTGGACATGCGGTCTTCGGTATCGGCGAGGGCATCGAACAAGTTCGCTTCCGAAAAGCCGGGGATGCGCAGGCGCTGCAGGGCTTCGTAAGTCTGGCGCTTGTCGCTGGTGAAATCGGAGAGGATCTCCTCCCGCATATCGTAGGCGATGACGGCCACGTAATCGTCGGGTTTGAGGGTCTGGGCAAAGCCGTAGGAGGCGGCCAGGGTCTGATACCAGGTTTGCGATCCGTACCACTGGAATTTGGAACTGAACTCGATGAGCAGGCACACCGTCATGGGGGCCGTGCTCTTGCCGAAAGATTTGATCTGCTGGGGGACGTTGTCTTCGAGCACGCGGAAGCTGCCGCGCGGGATGTTGGGGATGAAGTGGCCGTGGTTATCGAGGATGGCCACGTCCACGTTGACCACGCTCACATCGCTTTTGAAGGCCGGCAGGTTGTTGGGGATATCGGGCTCGGCTTTCTTGCTCAGCTTGGACGGGATGGGCGCCTCTTCGGTATCGGCGGGCGCATTGCGGGGCTTGGCGACGGTTTGATCGGGCTCTTTGGTGGGGCCGGGCTGGTCCTGTGCGAGAGCGGCCGGGATGAACAGGGCCGCCAGGGCTAGCGGCAGGGCGAGGATTCGATTTAAGGATTTCTTAGACATAGCAATTCCCAGCTAAACTATAACAAAGAAGACGTGGGGGGCGGGGTGCAGGTTTCGGCCTAGCAGGGAAGGACTCACGTTCCGCCAAAGATCGGGTCTGAAGACCCTCCGCCGGCGTGGACGCCTGCCCCACGGCTATTTCTGGTTGGCCAGGACATCGTTGTTGGCGTTGAGCAGGACGCGGCGGGGGCGCTTCGCCAGCGTCACCTTAAGTTCGTTGCTGGTGGATGATCCTTGCATGGGCACCGAGCCCAGCTTGGCCAGGTGGCCGTCGTAATCCACATAAGCGGGCACGCGCATTTTGAAGGACGCGCCCACATCCTGCTGCGAAACCTTCATGGTGAGGAGGGTTTTGCCTCCTTCAGCATCGGCCAGCGTGTAATCCAGATGGTAGCTGGGCACGTCGGTGCCATAGACCCAATCGAGGAAGAACCAATCCATATGGCCGTTGTTGTCGAGATTCATATCCGGACGCATATGCTTTTCGACGATGCGCTGGAAGTCCTCGGTGGAGGGGCTTTGGCCGTGGTAAGTGACCAGGTAGTCGTGCATCATATCGACAAAGGACTTGTCGCCGGTCTGGCGGTCCTGCATCAGGCTGCGCAACATATATAGCACGAAGGCGCCCTTGGCATAAGTGATGCGGCGGTCGGCATCGTGCGCTTTGAAGGAATTCAGGCGCTGGCCCATCCATAAAGGGCCGACATCGTTGGCGCGATTGCCGAACTGGTTCTTCTCGAGGAGCGTGCGGCGCTCGCTATCCCAAAACTGCTGGGCATCGGCGCCCTTGGGCTGGGTAGCTTCGAGAAAAAGGCCCGCGGAGAAATCGGCGAAGCCCTCCGACAGCCAGCGGTCATGATAGGAAGCCCAGCCCACCGTATCGCCGAACCACTGATGGGCCACCTCATGGGCGGTCACCACGTTGATGAACTCTTTGGAGAACCCGAAAGTATTGCGGCCGAGCAGGCGCCAGCGCTGGGTCGGATCGAGGAAGGCGCTGATCGGCAGGTACACCAGGGTAGGCCAGGATTGTCCGAAATCGAAGGCCGGCTGCTGGGTGACCGCCAGCCGTCCGAAGGCGGTGGGCCCAAACCACTGCGTATAGAGGCGGACGGAATTGAGGGCGTCCACCAGGACCTGATCGGCCATGGCGGAAGGCGTCAACAACATGCCGCTGCCGGCGGCGTCGCCGGCTTCCTGGTGGGGACCGCCGGCTTGGTTGAGCGGCGACTGGGTGATGCCTTTCAACCAATCGGGAGGCTCGGTGGTGGCGTAGGCTTCGAGGGAGTACTTAGTGACTTCGTCAACGCGCTCCTTTTTCTTAAAGTCGCCATAATTGAAGCCGGCCACGGGAAGCGGCTCGTCCGATTTCCATTGACTGACGGTTTCGTCGCCATCGCGCTTCTCACCGGCGAGTTTGCCGACACTCACCAGAGTCAGATGGCGCGGCGAATGGAAAGTGATATCGTAAGTGGCCTTATCGCGCAATATAGATACCGCGGGATACCAATTCTCGCGCGCGCCGACCGAGTAATTGCCACCGCCTTCCTTAAAGACTACTTTATTGCCTTCATAGTTCATCTCGGCGGTGTAGACATGATCTTTCACGGTTGGTTGAGTCAGGATCAACGACAATTCGCCATCCTGCTTGGCGCCTTCCTGGATAAAGCCGATGGGAGCGCCATCGAGCGAGGCGGAGGAGACCCGCAGATTAGGCAGGAGCGTGAAGGGAATGACGCGGTCGCCGTCGCGCAAGGCACGGAACCGCAGTGCAGCCTTGGCGGCGAGACGATCGTTCTTACCGACGTGGACATCCATTTGGTAATGCTCGGGCGCCACGATGCGTCTTTCCTCGCGCGCAGAGTAAGTGTGCTGCTGGACCTCCGCCATGGTGTGGCACATATACCAGATGCCATCCTGCTGGTCTCCGGAATCCACGTTGATGAGGGCGACTTCTTCGGGGCCCATGGAGGGGACGGCTCCTTGGGGGCGCACCAGGAAGCGCATCTGGGGATGCTTGTGGGCGTGGATCAGGGCCATGAAAGATCCGGCGTGGGCGGGATTGTATAACTCGGCGAGGATCTCAGCTTCCAGGTTGGGGATGTTCTCGCCGAACATTTCGTATTCCATGGCGCTACGGGGATTCTCGGTGCGCGAACGCAAGAGGGAGTGGAACTTCTGGAACTCGGACTCATTCCTGGCGGAGACAGTGCCGGACTTGGATTGGGAGCGGACTTCGTCGGCGGTGCCGTCGGTGAAGTAGAGGAGAGCCGCGTCGAAATCCTCATCCACTTCGGCGCTGCCGGTGGTGAAGAGGAGGCGCGCGGTTTCGGTGGCGAGGGCGGGCTCCAGATGGAAATGGCCCTGGCCGGTAAACACGGCAATGGCCTGGCGGCCGAGCACGGGCGCAAGGAAGCTGATTTCGCCTGTCTTGAAAGTGAGAGCGCCGGCGTCGCGCTGGAGAACGATATTTTCGGTGTTGAAGGACTCGGAGAGATGGCCGTCGCGCAACGCGCGATAGTTGGGGTCGGGGTTCTGCGCAAGGAGGCAAACCGGCGCGAGTAAGATGGCTAGGTTGAGTCGCATGGGCTTTCGCTCGATCAGGTTTACTCTAGCGCAGTGCGGCTGGAAGCGGGACTTAAGAGTCCCGCCGGCACGGTCATCTGAGACCCCTTGCCGCCTCAATAAGGTAGCGGTTGTTTTTCGGAGCCGCAAAGATGATGAAAACCAAACGATGTGGGGCGGCCAATCATGGCCGCAGCCGCCTTTCCGGGCGGCTAGCCGGCTGAAAGCCGGCAGCGGGCATGATTGCCCGCCCCACGTGGTCCCACATTTGTTCGCCACGGCGGTGAGCCACTTCAGCGGTCTTCGGGTCTAATCTCGACGCTGGACGGGAAGACATAGTTGGGGTCGCTCCATTCATCCACGCCGACTCCGTTTTCGGAGCGGAAGAGAACTTTGTTGATGCCGCTTGTCTTATTGACCCAGACGACCTGGCGCCGGAGGATTTCTCCCTTGGGAGGGGAGACTTCTTCGACTAAGTCCTGTTCGGCAACGGTCTGAGGCTGGTACAGGTCTTGAAGTCCGGCGTGGAGCTGGTTGAAGTCTTCCTGATTTTCGCAGGGTAAGACCGCCTTTTGCGAGCGAAGGCCGTGACATAGCGCATTCATGGATGATTTAGCCTTTCCGGGCTTTTGGGGCCGGTAGACTTCTTCGAATTGCGTCGGTTAGCCGCGATTTGAGCTTTTGTTGCCATGGAGTTACACGTTTTGGACAAACGAAGCCAACTGCGGGTCGGGGAAGGCCCGCCCGGCACTGGGCGGCTTTCCAGTTTCACGCTAGCACGGCGGATTCGTGGGGCCGCGGCAGTGGGGCTGTATGTGATTGATTCGTCATGCGAAGGCCGCGGGCGTGGACGTGTGAACGGGATTCCGTTATGCTGTACTCCGGGGGAGGGAGATTATGCTGCCATGGCTGACGATGCTAGTAAGTATCTCGGTTAGCTCTCAAAGCGGGCCTCCGACGGACACCATCACGGTGAATGGGGCGGGATTCGGCGCCTCGGAGGCCGTGGACATCTACTTCGACGCGACCGGTCTGGCGCTAGCCGCCACGGGAGCGAACGGGGCGTTTTCGGATATTCATGTGACGATCCCGGCGGCTGCTACGCCCGGCGCGCACTGGGTGACCGGCGTGGGACGGCAGAGCGGGCGCGCCGCGCGGGCGAGTTTCGTTGTGCAGACGGATTGGCCGCAGTTTCATTCGGGGCCGCAGCACCAAGGCTACAATTCCACGGAGAACTTACTGGGTGTGTCGAGCGCGGCGGGCATGCAGCTACTTTGGACGGCGATCCACGGTACCTGCGGCCAGTGTGAAGTATGGTCATCGCCGGTCGTAGTAAATGGCGTGGTCTATGTGGGGTCGCAGGAAGGCGCCATTTATGCATTCAACAGCGCCAGCGGAGAGGCTCTATGGAGCGCGTTCGTGGGGCAATACGTCTACGCTTCGCCGGCCGTGGCGGACGGAGTGGTCTACGTAGAGGCGGGCTTCGGCCCGGGAAACCAGGGCAAATTGTATGCTTTCAACGTGGCGACAGGGGCGCAACTGTGGGCCGCGGATACAGAGCAGAGCACCTCCTCCCCCACAGTGGCGGACGGGATGGTTTTCGTCGGCTCGGGCACCGGAGCGGTGGCGCCGAGCGCCGGCGAATTATACGCCTTCAACGCCAAAACCGGAGAGCCACTGTGGAGCGCCGAGGTACACCAGGACTTCGCTTCGCCGACGGTAGCGAATGGGGTGGTCTACGCGGGAACCTGGGGCGAGAAACTGTACGCCTTCGACGCCACGTCGGGTAAATTGCTTTGGAGCACACCCACAGGTGCTTACATCGAAACGGCGCCAGCCGTGGACAGCGGAGTGGTCTACGTGGGATCGGAGGATAGCAAACTGCACGCGTACAGCGCGTCTACGGGGCAACCGCTGTGGAGCGCGGCGACGGGTGGGTCGATCGAATCCTCCCCTGCCATCGCCAACGGGGTGATCTACGTGGGATCGGACGACCACAACGTGTACGCTTTCGATGCGACAAGCGGCGCGTTGGTCTGGAAGTCGGCGACGGGCGGGGCGGTACAATCCTCGCCGGCGGTGGCTAACGGCGTGGTGTATGTAGGATCGTGGGACGACGATCTACATGCGTTCGATGCGGCCACGGGCGAGCCGTTGTGGACGGGCGCAACGGGCGGTTATATCCTGTCTTCGCCGGCGGTGGCGAATGGGCGGGTTTATATCGGGTCGAGCGACGGCAACTTATACACTTTTGGTTTGCCTCGGAATTGAATGGTGAGCGCCGTAGCGCACGCTTCAGCGGTTTTTCCGAGCCGCAAAGATGATGAAAACCAAAAGTTTGTGGGGCGGCCAATCATGGCCGCAGCCGCCTTTCCAGGCGGCTAGCCCGCTGAAAGCCGGCAGCCCGCATGATTGCCCGCCCTCCAATTTGTGTTTTTCGACGATGCCCCACGCGGGGTCGCACATTTGTTCCAACCGGCTCGGCCGGGGGCTCTCGCTGAAGCGTGCGCCACGGGCACGCGGCCTGCGCTAGAGTCGGAGAGTGCCCGCCTGGAGCCCCACTCAATACCTCAAATTCGCCGAAGAGCGCGCGCGACCATGTCATGACCTGGTCGCGCGCGTCGCGGTAACCAGCGTTCGGCGAGTAATCGACCTTGGCTGCGGACCCGGCAATAGCACCGCCCTGTTGGCGGATCGCTGGCCCGAAGCCGAGGTTACCGGCCTCGACAGTTCCGCCGGCATGATCGCGCGCGCCCGGCGCGACTATCCAACGCAAAGCTGGATCGCGGAAGATATTGCAGCGTGGGCCGCCGCCGCGGATGGCCACTTCGATATCGTATTCTCCAATGCCGCCCTGCAGTGGGTCGACGACCATGCATCCCTCTTTCCCGCGCTTTTCTCGCGCGTAGCTCCCGGCGGCGCACTGGCGGTGCAGATCCCCGGAAACATCGATGCGCTGCCGCATCGTCTCATGCGCGACGTGGCCGCTTCCCGGCAGTGGAGCCGCTTCTTTCCTACAGGAAGCGTCCGCGAGTGGCACCATCATGAAATGGATTTCTACTACGACGCGCTGGCGCCTTTAGCCCCGCGCCTGGACCTTTGGGCCACCGAGTATCTGCACATCCTGCCCGATACGGACGCCATCGTCGAATGGTATCGCGGCACCGGACTGCGGCCCTTCCTCGAACTTCTTGAAACCGGCGCCGACCGGCAGCGCTTCGCCGGCGATTACCTCGCCTCGCTTCGTCCGCATTTTCCGCCGCGGCCCGCCGGAGGCGTGCTGTTCCCCTTCCGCCGCATCTTCCTCATCGCCTACCGCTAAGTAGCCATCATGCCCATTCCACCCAAAAAACCGGCCGATTTCGACGCAGTCTTCGCCCGCCTGCGCTCGCTCCTGGTCCCTTACACTCGCACGCTCGCGGCCCGTCACGACGATCCGGACTACTATTACCTCGAAACTAAAGATATCCTCCACAAGGGCCGGCCGGTCTTCTTCGCAGGCGTACGCAAAGGGAAGAGCTACGTAAGTTTTCACCTGATGCCCGTATACGCCTATCCCGAAATGCGCAAGAGCCTTTCCCCTGCGCTACGCAAGCGCATGCAAGGCAAAGCCTGCTTTAACTTCACGGCCGTCGATGAAGCATTGTTCGAAGAATTGCGCCAACTGATCGGCAAAGGCGCGGAAGGCTTTCCGCGGAAGATGCTGCGCGCGCCCGCCGGCGCAAAGTGCGGCTGATTATCGCCACTCTAAATGGCCCACACGCCCGCCGGGACCTGCCGCCCACACCGCGTCGCCGCCGCCCGTGCCGATCGCGTTGTAAGCGCCGCTGTCGAATGCTTTCCAGCTCTGGCCGCCGTCGCCTGAAACGTCGGAGCCGGAGGTGCCGACAGCTATCCAAACTTTGCGGCCATTCAGATACGTCACGGCCGAACGGTAACCGTGAGGATGCCCACCGTCCGGCGCCGTCCAGACGCGGCCGCCATCCGCGGTCACGGCCACATTGCCGGTCGCATCGGCGGGCTTGCCGTAATCCCCGCCAGCCGCCACCCCGTGGAGCATGTCTGCGAAAGCCAGCGAGAAGATCCCCGCGCCGGCGCCATCGTGGCGCAGAGGTGTATCGGCCACCTGCCACTGCCGGCCGCCATCCCCTGAATGAAACACGCGCGCGCCCGCGGCCCCGCCCGTGCCGAACCACATCTCCCGTTTGCCGCGCAACCCCAGGCACGAATTGCTGGCGGCGAACGCGCCTTCATTCGGCAGCGCCGGCGGTAATTTCGACCGTTGCCAGGTTGCGCCGCCATCTCCCGTAGTCAGCACCACAAACTGCCCGCCCACGGGGTCGCCCAGCACCGCCGCGTGCCGCGCATCCCAAAACGCCAGCGCATCGAAAAAACCAGCGGCGTCCGGATTCGTGTAAAGCAGCGCCCAATGCGCCCCGCCGTCGGTAGTCTTATAGATGCGCGACTTATCGCCCGGCCCGCTGCTCATGATCCAGGCGGTGCGGCCATCCAGCGCATGAATGGCGCGAAAGTCCAAATCGCCCGCGCCGGGTACGATGGCGGCATGCCAGGCCCCGCCGCCATCCACCGTGCGCAAATACGTGCCTCCCGCGCCGCTGGCCCAAACCACGGAGGGGCTGGCGACGCTCACGCCGCGCAACGACGCCGTGGTGCCGCTCGATTCCGCAACCCACGTTTGAGCGGGCGCCACCGCGGCGCCTGCGGCGATGCGCAACAGCAGAAAAGAACAATGCCACAATCTCATTCCGCTGAATAGCATACTGCAAAACTAGACCTACCGGTGCTCGTGGCGCACGCTTCAGCGTGCAGCGGCGAACTTTAGTTCGCCGGAGCCGGCTGAAAGCCGGCTGTCCTCCAAAGACCAAACCGGTCTATGCTCAAATGATTAGGAAAGCCGACTATGTTCACTCTGTTGGCCCACGCCAGCTTAGCTATGCAGACAGCTTTTTCCTGTCTGCTGGTGTGCCTGCTCGAGTTTTATTACCGGCGCGTCGCCCGCGATGCCTGGATCCGCTGGTTTGCGTGGTCCTGGGTAGTGCAGGCGGCTTACGTCGCGTCGCTCTGGATCGTATTTGACGACCCCTCCGCGGGTATCGCCATGCGCGCCGCGGTAGCCCTCCTCGGATTCGCGGTTCCACCCACCATCGTCCTGACCAGTCTCGCCTTGCTGCGCGGCCGGGCCCCGCAGCGAAAGTGGATCGCGGCTCTGTACCTGTTCGGCATCGCCGGCGCCGCCATCACGTTTGTAGCCGGGCTGCCCTACCCGATCGACAGTTCCATGGTCTCGCGGATCCATAATGTTCCGCGATATGTCTGTTACGGCTTGGCCAGCCTGCTGGCGGCCGTGGCCTTCGCCCGCCATGGGCGCCGCCGCCGCCTCACCGGATCGCTGGTCACCGCGGGCGCGTGGGCTTTCTATGGCCTGCTCAGTCTGGGACGCGCCTGGCAATGGAACGCGACATCCTCCTGGGCGCTGCGCGGCGCTGAAGACAAACCCGACCTGGTGCTCTTCGCGCTGCTTGTTTTCGTCACAAACTCCGTCATCTGGATCGTGATGAGCATCGGCGTCGGCCTATTGCTCACCGAAACCGCCGAGCGATCCGAACGGCGCGCGCGCGAAGCCTTGCTCGAATTGCAGCAGGCCCAGGCCGAGCGCAGCCGCCTGGCGCAGCTTGTGGAGCAAAGCCGCGACGCGATTCTGGTCGTATCCACGGGGCAGTTGCGTTACCTGAACGGCGCCGCCGCGCACCTGCTCGGCTATACCGGCGACCAGATCCCCTCGCTGTTCATGAAGCCCATCGCCGAAGTGTGCGGCATGCCTGCGGACGATCCCATGCGCATCCAGATGGATGCCTCCGTCGCCGCCGCCGGCCTGTGGGAAGGTCAGTTGGAATGGAGCCATTGTCTCACCCATGAGCGCATCCCGGTGCTCGTGGGCGCCTTCGCCATGGGTGAACGCAAAGGGGATACCGGTTCCATTGGATTGATCGCACGCGACCGGCGCGAGCGCGTTCGGCTGGAAGAGGAATTGCGCCAGGCGCAGCGCCAGGAAGCCTTGGGACGCATGGCCGGAGGCATCGCGCACGACTTCAATAACCTCCTGACCGTGATCATGGGCTACGCCTCGCTGGCCCTCGAGGAAGGCGTCAACGAACGGCTGCGGCAGACCCTCGGCGAGATTCTCCAGGCCTCCCGGCGGGCGGCCGCGATTACTGAAAGGTTGCGCGCTTTCGGCCGGCGCCAGACCCTCCGCGCCGCGGTCTTCGATCTCAATGGCCTGGTCGACGGCATGCGTGGCACGCTGGGCAAATTCATCGAGGGGGATGTAGAGATCGTCTATGAGCTCAGCGAGGCGCCTCTGCCGGTGCGCGCCGACGCCGGGCAGATCGAACAGGTGCTGATGAACCTGGTGCTGAATGCCCGGCAGGCCATCGATGGCACGGGCCGGATCGTGGTGCGCACCAGCCGCGCGAATCCCGAAGAAGCGCCCGCGGGCGATACGCGCGAGTTCGTGAAGATTGAGGTGGAGGACAGCGGTTCGGGCATCGAGCCGGACGTGCTCGAACATATTTTCGATCCCTATTTCACCACCCGATCGGCCGGAACGGGGCTCGGCCTCTCCATGGCCTACGGCATCATCCGGCAAAGCGAGGGGCATATCCGGGTGTCCAGCCGGCGTGGGCAAGGTAGTGTCTTCAGCGTCCTATTGCCGGCCAGCAGTTCGCCGCCCGTCGCGCTCGCCGGGAATGCGGACCGGGCCGGCGCCCGCGCGGTCCCCGCGGCGGCGAGTGGCAGCGAGATCGTGATGGTGGTCGACGACCGGCCGGAGGTGGCCGCGTACGTCGGTGCATGCCTGACCCATTATGGCTATCGCGTGACCACTTACACCGACTCCGAATCCGCCCTTTCGGCCGCGCGCGAGGGCGCCATCGTTCCGCAGTTGGCGATTCGCGATGTGATGATGCCGGGCCTGCCGCTGCGCGAGTTTGTCGATCGCCTGCACGCCCTGCGGCCGGGCTTGCCGGTGGTTCTGATGTCCGGCTTGCCCGAACAGTCCGTAGCCCCCCTCATCGAAGGCACCGCTGGATACTTCATCCCCAAGCCCTTCGCGCCGGAACAACTCGCCGCGCTGGTGCGCCGAGTGCTGGACGCTGCGGCCATCCTGGCAGGCGGCGAGTGACGGACCCCCGCCGTTCGAAACCGTGGCCGCTCCTCCCGCGATAGAATAAAAACCAGCCCGCTGTCGCCTACTATGAAAAAGCTCTGCCTGCTGCTGTGCTTCCTGCCTGTGGCCCACGCCGCGCACGTCACCATCCTGCGCGATGAATATGGCGTGCCGCACATCTTCGCCGCGGACGCCGCCGGCGCGGCCTTCGGATCGGGCTACGCGCAGGCCCAGGACCGCCTCGAGGAAATGCTGAAAAACTACCGGCGCGCCGAAGGCACCATGGCGGAAGCGTTTGGCGCGGAGTTCTTCCGTGACGACTGGCGGCAGCGTATCTGGCGTCACCGCCTGGTGTCCGAACAGCACTACAAAGAGTTGAGCCCGCGCAGCCGCGAAATCATCGAAGCCTTTCAAGCCGGCGTCCGCCAGTATATGAAGGAACATCCCGGCCAGGTGCCCGCCTGGGCCCCTAAGCTGGAGCCCTGGCAACTGGTGGCGCTGGGCCGCTACATCATTTGGGGATGGCCGGAGGGTGAAGCCGCGGGCAAACTGCAGCACGCCGGCATCACCCCCGATCCCATCGCCTATCACGGCTCCAACGAGATGCTGCTGGCGCCCTCGCGCACCGCCATGCACGCGCCCATCGCCGTCGTAGACCCGCACCTGAGTTGGTACGGCCCATTCCGTTTCTACGAAATGCGCATCTACGGCGGCGACCTGGCATTCTCCGGCGCATGCATCCTCGGTCTTCCGTTTCCGGTGCTGGGACACAGCCGCTATGCATCCGTCGCCATGACCACCGGCGGTCCCGACACCTCCGATGTCTACGAAGAGGAAGTCCAGGACGGCAAGTACAAGTTTCGCGATGCCTGGCGCCCGCTCGAAATCCGCCGCGAGAAAATCGGCGTCAAGGCCGGAGACAAGATCGACTGGAAGGAAGTCACCATCGAATCCACCGCGCACGGGCCGATCGTGGCGCACAAAGACGGCAAATCTTATTCCGTCGCGATCCCCTACGCCGACGAAGTGCGGCTGATGGACGAGAGCTGGGAAATGGTCACCGCCCACAACCTGGCGGAAATGAAGAAAGCTCTCGCCATGCTGCAATTCATGGCGCAGAACATCATGGTGGGCACGGTGGATGGCGACATTTACTACGTGCGCAACGGGCGCGTGCCGGTGCGTCCGAAAGGCTGCGATCCCTCGAAACCGATGCCCGGCGCGAGTGGCGCGTGCGAATGGCAGGGGATCCATCCTTTCGAGGACCTGGTACAGATCACCAATCCCCCGCAGGGATACATGCAGAATTGCAACGTCTCGCCCTTCGCCATGATGAAGGATTCCCCGCTCGTGCCGGAAGAGTATGCTGAGCATCCGTATATTTACAATGAGCGGCGCACGCCGCCGCATCAGCGCGCCGCCATGATGCTCGACCTGCTGGACGCCGCCCGCGATGTCACTGCCGAACAGGCCATCTCCATCGCGCTTTCGCCCCAAGTATGGCACGCGGAGTTGTGGCAGGACCGTATCCAAAAGGCTGCCCCCGAGAGCGCGATCGCGAAAACGCTGGCCGCCTGGGACCGCCGCAGCGATGCCGATTCCCGCGGTGCCCTCGCTTTTTATCTCTTCAAAATGTCGCTGGAACCCGGACCCCGCCGCGCCGTGGACCCTCCGGCGGATCTCACCGCCGATCAAATCCAGGCGGCCCTGGCCAATGCTGAAAAACGCCTGGCTTCCGAGTTCCCGCCGGATGCCGTCTTCGGATCGCTGTTCCGCGTAGGGCGGCAGGGCGCGGGCCGCACCTGGCCTGTGGGAGGCGGTTCGCTGACCGAAGCCGGCATGGCCACGCCCCGCGCCGTCAGCTTCGAGAAGAGCGGCAATCAGATGCTCGGACATGGCGGCCAGACCTCCACGCAGATCGTGATACTGACTAAGCCGCCGCAATCATACATGGTGATCCCGCTGGGTGAAAGCGATCATCCGGATTCTCCCCACTTCGACGATCAGGCGGAGAAGCTATTCAGCAAAAGCCGCGTGAAATCGACTTACTTCCTGGACCGTAAGGAACTGGAAAAGCACGTGACCGCGCGGGAGGAATTGGAGTTTTTGAGATGACGAAGACGTTGTTCTTACTAATGCTGGCGGGTCTGTTGCCGCGGTGCGGCTGGGCCCAACTGACTCTCACTACCCAGGCCAACCCGCCGCAAGGTGGAACCGTGTCCGGCGCCGGCTCCTACGCCGCGGGAACGCGCCTGGAAATCACCGCTACGCCCGCCGCCGGATACTATTTCGTCAACTACACCGGCGGTTTGGCGGGCGCGCCGAATCCCCAGATTTTCTTTGTCAACGCCAACTCATCCGTGACCGCCAACTTCGCGCCCGTGGCTTCCGCGCCCATGCTGCTCGCGTCCACAGGGACCCGCACGGCCGGGCCGGGTTCCGGCCAGCTCACGGTAAGCTTGCGCCTTACCGATACCATCGGATACGGCGCGGCCAACGGTGCGAAGATCGTTTCCATCAGCCCCATCAAGACTCTTGCCGGCAAGGGAACGGTATCGGTATCGAGCGCCTTGCCCGTTTCTATCGGCAATCTGATCAGCGGGCAGACCGGCGCCGCGAACGTGGTGTTCAATTGGCCCGCCACCGCCACCGAGGTCCAGCTTACTTTCAACTTCTCCGCCAACACCGGGGCCTACACCGGCTCGACCACGCTCGACGTGCTCTACACCAGCAAGATTCAGCACATCGTCATCTTCGTCAAAGAGAATCGCACCTTCGATAACTACTTCGGCAAGTTTCCCAACGCGGATGGCGCCACCAGCGGCAAGGATTCCACCGGACAGGTAGTCCAGATGCAGCCCGATCCTGATGTGGAAGCCGCCGACCTGTGTCACTCCGAACCCTGCCTGGTCAAAGCCATCGACAACGGACAGATGGATATGTTCGACATCATGCAGCAGCCCCAGCAGAACTTTCAAAGTTATACCGAGTTCAGCCAGAACGGCATCCCCAATTATTGGGCCTATGCCAGCACTTATACTCTCGCCGATCACATGTACTCATCCACCATCGGGCCCAGCTATCCGAGCCATCTCTATACCATCGCCGGCCAGGCCGCCGGCGCCATTGGGATTCCCACGCCGATTGGAGGCTCCGGCCTCGGCGAGTGGGGATGCGATGCGCCCTCCAATTGGTCTGTCATCATACTGGCTCCCGACGGCACCACCATTACCCGTTCTTTTCCCTGCTTCGACTTTCCTACCCTTGGCGACCTCGTCGACGAGGCCCATCCCGCCAATCCGAACCTGACCTGGAAATACTATTCGCCACCCAAGGGTGACTCCGGTTACTGGTGGAACGCCTACGATGCCATCAATCACATCCGCTACGGGCCCGATTGGAGCGCGAATATCGTGCCCGAGTCGCAGTTCATCGCCGACGCCGAAAAGGGCCAGCTCGCTTCGGTGAACTGGGTGGTCACTTCCAACGCCACCAGCGATCATCCGCCCAACAGTGTATGCGCTGGCGAAAACGATACGGTCACCAAGATCAACGCCCTCATGCAGGGCCCGCAATGGGGCTCCACGGCGATCTTTCTCACCTGGGACGATTTCGGCGGATATTACGACCACATCGCCCCGCCCGTCACCTCCGTCTGGGGCTACGGCCTCCGCGTGCCCCTCATCGTCATCTCGCCTTATGCCAGGCCCGCCCACATTTCGAAGACCGTCTATAGCTTTGCCTCCATCCTGAGCTTCGCCGAAAACATCCTGGGATTGCCTCCCCTGCTGGCGGCCGATACCCTGGCGAACAATCTCGGAGACAGCTTCGATTTTAACCAGACGCCGCTACCGCCCTTGGTCCTGCAGACCCGTACCTGTCCCACGAACGCCGTGGCTTGCCCGGCTGCCACCGGCCAGGTGGGTACGCCCTACGCATCGTCCCTGACCCCGTCGCACGGCACGCCGCCATACTCCTATCTGCTGATGGCCGATCCACTCCCCACCGGCGTGACCCTGAACGGCTCTACCGGCGCTCTCACCGGCACCCCCAAAAAGGCCGGTACGTTCAAGTTCATCGGCGAGGCTGTGGATGCCACGGGCACGGCCGGTGCCGCCCAATGCACGGTCAGCATCACGGCGGCGCCCTGATGCCGGAACGCACCATGCGCGAAACGGCCGCACACATCGCCCTCGGCCACCTGGAGCTGCGCGTCATGCAGGTCCTCTGGAGCCACGGCGAAAGCAACGTGCACGATGTCGCCCAGCGGCTCGGCCGTCCCCTCGCCTATACCACCGTGATGACCACGCTCGACAGGCTATTTAAGAAACACCTGCTGGTACGACGAAAATGCGAACGCGCGTTTCTGTACGCGCCGCGCTGGACCCGCGGAGAATGGGAATGCCGGCGCGCGGGCGACTTCGTGGCTGACTTTCTGGCCTCCCCGCAGGCTTCCGGCGATCTGTTGATCTCCTCGCTGGTCGACGCCGTTGGCCAATATGACACCGCCCTGCTCGACGAGTTGGAAAGAAAGATCCGTAGCAAACGCAAAGAGCTAAGCCGGGAAGGGAAAGTATGACTCTTCCGTATCTTCCGCGATTGGTGTGCCTCTGCCTGGCCGCCTTCTTTCTGGTCCACCTGGCATTGGGAGCGATCGTTTCGCTGTTCGCGCGTCCGGCTGTCCGCATGGGGGCCAGCCTGCGGCCGCGCGTTGCGGCCCGCTGCCTTCTGGTGTTGCGTCTGCTGCCTGCCGCCGGCGCGGCATTCACCGTAATCGCGGTCTGTCTTCCCAGCTACCTCTGGCTGGAACCGGACGCGCCCAACGAACGCGTGGCGATCGGAAGCCTGGCCGTAGCTCTGCTGGGTATCGCGGCGTGGGGCGTCTCTTTGTTCCGGGGACTGCGCGCGGCGGCTGGTTCGCGCCGCTTTCTGCGCCACTGCCAACAAACCGGCCGCCTGGCGCGCCTGCCGCAAGGGCATGCGGATGCCTGGATTGTCAACGGCGCCGAGCCGCTCCTGATGCTCGCCGGCATCGTTCGTCCATGCCTGGTGATTTCGCGGGGCGTGCTGGCTGCGCTCTCCGCCGGCCAACTGTCGGCTGCCTTGCGCCATGAGCGCGCCCATTGGACATCCCGCGACAACTTGAAGCGCCTATGCATCCTGTTGACTCCCGGCATCCTGCCTTTTGCCGGCGCCAGCCGCACGCTCGAACGCGGCTGGAGAGAGTTCACCGAATGGGCCGCGGACGATCGCGCCGTGGCCGGTAGCGTGCGCCGTTCCCTGGCGCTCGCCACGGCTTTGGTGCGTGTCGCGCGCATGACCGCCGGCCCGCCGCCGGTTCCCTTGGCGATCCCGCTACTGGGCGATGCCGATCAACTCGCGGCGCGCGTGGACCGTTTGCTGAAGCCGCCGCGCACCTCCGCATCCGTTCCGCGGCCGATCCTGGCTTTAGTCGCAGCCTTGCTCATGGCTGGATTGCTGGCGCTCCCCATCCTGCAGCCCGCCGCGCTTCACTCCGTACACCAGGCGCTCGAACGCTTCACTGGATAGCGGGCGCTCAGTGCTGCGCGCCTTAACTGTATCTGGCTATTCGTGCAACACGGCGAACCTGCTGATGGAATAGCCCAATGCCCCGCCCACAAAGACGTCCGAAAAGAAATGCGCTGACAACGACAGCCTGGAAAATCCGACCACGGCCGCTAACCCGTACGCGACATACGGTACCCAGCGGTGATTTCCATAACGCCGCGCCACCACGGTGGCTACCGAAAAGGCCGCAATCGTATGGCCGGATGGGAAGCCCCCGTTGCTGTTCAGCGGACCGCCTCCGCTCTCGAACCAGCTATCGTAGTAGTTCCCGCCGGACGGAACGCCGGATGGCCGCACCCTCCGGGTGGTGTCTTTCAAAAAGGTCGCCACCACTTCAGAGTCGGCGATGGCCTCAGCCGCGAAAAGCGCCGTTCTTTGCATCTTCGCGTCTCTCCGCAGCAGTCCCATCAGATAAAACGATGCCGGAGTGGCGATGGTGCCCGCTATCGTGACGTTGCTCGTGAAAACGCCATTGAACCCTTGAAATGTCGAGCTGCGGTGAAAATATCCCGCCTCTATCGGATCGAGAGCTACCAGTCCCGCCGCGCTTCCCAAGACCGCCGCTGCCGGAAGCAGGCTTTGCCCTTGCACGAGCCTCGCGGGAAACGTCCAGATCTGTTCCTGGTCATGGATCAGATTAGGAAGCAGTAGCTTCCATGAGACTGGCCGCTCGGCCGTCGTCGTGGGCTGAGGGACCGGGGACGTTTGCGGCTCTTGGGGCGGAGTGCCCGTAGGAGCACTGCTGGGCTGGGTCTGAGGGGGTTCGACCCCTTGGCCGTACATTGGATACGGAATCGCTAGGCTGGATAGCAGCATCAACGCAGAAGCGAGGGTCATCCGAGTCACTCCATGCAACGCTCCTCGGTAGACGCGGGCTGCGCCGGGCCGGTTGCCTCGAGCGCGCTCTTCCGTAAACCCGCATGTACCGTTCGCCACCTTATCCGAAACGCATGAGCCCGCCGCGGCGTCTCTACCAGCTAAACTGTGTTAGAAAGTCCGGCCAACCGCCCGCGCCGTTTCGCGCATACACTGCGCGCGCAGCCGGCTGGCGCGGTCTTGTCGGGCGTTGTCAGGGATACATCGGAACCGCGCTTGCCAAGGCAAAAGTACGGAAACCGCCGGAACCTATAGTGTGCCGAACCTTCCGCCCGGTAGCTATCCAGTCGCTGTCTCGGCGGAAGGGTTCGTAGCCAGGACGGCTGACGTGACTTTTGAGGGAGGCGCCGCGCGCACCCTGGACGTCACATTGGAAAGCTCCTCGGGCAACGCCGTGCGGCCTTCCCTGGGTGACCTGGGCTTCCCCGCGCTCAAGGTAGCGCCGCCGATCAGGCGCGGCTCGACAAACGGTCGCATATGCTGAAGATCCATCAGCGCCTCGGCTTGATCGCCATCGCTCCTGGCTCTATCCGTTCTCGATGTTCTCCATGAACTTGCCGCGCACCTTCTCCGCCGTGGCATTGTCCGGCGCGATCACCAGAATGGTATCGTCTCCGGCAAGCGTACCCACCACTTCGGGCCATCCCTCGGAATCGAGAGCCACCGCCACGGAATTGGCATGTCCCGGCGAAGTCTTCAACACCACCAGGTTTTGCGCGATGCGCACATCCTGCAGGAATTCCGCGGCTAATGTCGCGAACGAGGGCCCGCTCTCCTCGGGCAGGATTTCCCCATACCCTTCCCGGGTTTTCACCAGGCGCAGCTCGCGGATGTCGCGCGAGAGCGTCACCTGCGTCGCGGCGATGCCCGCCTGCTGCAGCTCGCGCGCCAGCTCGTCCTGGGTATGAATGCTCTTGGAACGGATGACTTTCAGAATCTGCCCATGGCGATAACTCTTGCTCATGCGGTCATGCGCGCCAGCCGTGCGCGCGCCTCCTCCAAGGCCTGTGCCACCGCTTTTGGACCGGTGCCCCCCACAATCTCGCGCGACCGCATCCCCTCGCGCGGATCCAGCAGACGCGCCATATCCGGCGTAAACTCGGGCGCGAATCGATGCAGTTCGTCCGCCGTCCAATCCGCCGGCTGCTTGCCGCTGCGCACGCTCTCTAGCACCAGCCGCCCCACCAGTTGATGCGCCTGGTGGAACGGCGTTCCGGCACGCGCCAGCGCTTCCGCCAGGTCCGTCGCAATCACCCAGCTTTCCTGCGCGGCGGCCAGCGGACGCGCCGCATTCAACCGCGCCGATGCCACCACCGCGCGCGCCATCTCCAGCGATCCGCTCACCTGGTTGGCGGCGTCGAAGAGCGGCTCTTTGTCTTCCTGCATGTCCCGATTGTAGGTCAGCGGCAGCCCCTTCATCGTTATCATCAAGGCTTGCAGAGCGCCCACCACCCGCCCGCATTTGCCGCGGATCAACTCCAGCGAATCGGGATTTTTCTTCTGCGGCATCAAGCTTGACCCGCTGGTGACCTCATCCGCCAGTTCCAGCCAGCCGAACTCTTCGCTCGAATACAGAATCCAATCTTCAGCCAGGCGGCTCAAGTGCAGCATCGTGACACACGCCGCGTAGAGAAAATCGAGCGCGAAGTCGCGATCCGCCGACACGTCCATGCTGTTCGCGGTGAGCGCCGCGAAGCCCATATCGCGGGCCATCGCCTCGCGGTCGAAGGGAAATCCGCTGCCCGCCAGCGCACCGGACCCCAGCGGCATCACGTTGATGCGCCGCCGCGCTTCGCCGAAGCGCTCCGCATCCCGCGCGAACATTTCGAAATACGCCAGCAGGTAGTGCGGCCACAGCACCGCTTGCGCGCGCCGCGTGTGCGTATAACCGGGAATGACGGCGTCCGGATAACGCGCCGCCAGGTCCAGCAGCGCTTCGATCACGCCCGCCAGCAATCCCAGCACCCGGTCGCACTCGCCGCGCAGCCACAGCCGCATATCCAGCGAGACCTGTTCGTTGCGGCTCCGCCCCGTATGGATTTTGTCGGCCACCGCCCCGGCATGTTCTTTCAGCTTCCGGATCACCAAGGTGTGAACGTCTTCGTCTGTAGCATGATCGAAGAACTCCGGCTCCGCGGCCTCTTCCCGAATCTGGTCGAGCGCTTCCACAATGCTCGCGCGCTCGCCGCCGCTCAGGATGCCGGCTTGCTCCAGCGCCCGCGCGAAGGCCTGCGACCCCTGGATGTCGGCCCCGATCAGCCGCCGGTCGAAAGCCAGCGATCCGGAGAAGCGTTCGAAAACCTCCGAAGGCCCCACTTCAAACCTGCCTCCCCAGAGCTTCAAGCGATTACTGTCCATAGTTTTAATTGTGGGGGCACCGTGGGGCGGGCAATCATGCCCGCAGCCGCCTTTCAGGCGGCTAAGCCGGCTGGAAAGCCGGCTGCGGCCAGGATTGGCCGCCCCACAATTTTTAGTTTTCATCATCTTTGCGGCTCCGAAAAACATCTGCTAACTTATTGAGCGGCAATGGTGCGTCAGATGAGCGTGCCGGCGGGACTTTTAAGTCCCGCTAAGCTTTACTAAGTGCCGCGCGTACCTTGATAGGTAACCCGGTCAGGTTGATGAAGCCCAACGCGTCTTTCTGGTCGTAGGAAGCGCCCATCGTAAAACTCGCGATATCGAGCGAATATAACGAATAGGGCGATTTGCGGCTGACCGGCTCCAGGTTCCCCTTATAAAGCCGCAGCGTCACCTCGCCGGTGGTCGTCGTGCCCACGGCCGCGAAAAACGCATCCAGCGCTTCGCGTAGCGGCGTGAACCACAGGCCGTTGTAAACCATCTCCGCGTAATCGAGCGCCAGCCGTTGCTTGTAATGCATCGTCTGCCGGTCGAGCGTCAGCGCTTCCAGCTCGCGATGCGCGGCATAGATCAGGGTGCCTCCGGGCGTTTCGTAGCACCCCCGCGACTTCATGCCCACGAAACGGTTCTCCACCAGGTCGATGCGCCCGATGCCATGCTCGGCGCCGATGCCATTCAGGGTCTCCAGCAGTTCCACGCCGCTCATCCGCTGCCCGTTCACCGAAACCGGCGTACCCTCTTCGAAGCCGATGGTCACTTCCGCCGGCGTATCGGGAGCTTCCCGCGGGCTGCGCGTCAGCATCCAGATATCGTCCGGCGCGGCGTTGGCCGGATCTTCCAGCGCGCCGCCTTCGTGCGAGATGTGCCAGATGTTGCGGTCCCGGCTGTAGATTTTGGTCGTCGTTTGCGCGATCGGCACGTTGTGCTCCTGCGCGTACGCAATGGCGTCCTCGCGCGACACGATCGACCATTCCCGCCACGGCGCGATCACCGGCAGTTGCGGCGCCAACGCCTTGTAGGTCAGCTCGAAGCGTACCTGGTCGTTGCCCTTGCCCGTGCACCCGTGCGCTAAACCGTCGCAGCCCGTGCGCAGCGCCACTTCCACCTGCTTCTTCGCCAGCAGCGGACGCGCCACCGAAGTGCCCAACAGATACTTGTGCTCGTAAACGCCGCCGGAGCGCACCAGTCTCCACAGATACTCGGTGACGAACTCCTCGCGCATGTCCTCCACGTAGACTTCCGATGCGCCCGTGCGCAGCGCCTTGGCTTCGAGCCCGGCGAGCTCATCGGCGCCTTGGCCGATATCGCCGCACACCGCGACCACGTCGCAGCCGTAATTTTCCTTCAACCAGGGAATGATGACAGAGGTATCCAGGCCGCCCGAGTATGCCAGGGCAACCTTCTTCGGTTTGTTCATATAGAGCGATTATCCCAACATCATGAACAGCAGCGCTTTTTGGGCGTGCAAGCGGTTTTCGGCTTGATCGAAAACCACCGAGCGGCTGTGCTCGATGACGGAATCGGTGACTTCTTCTTCGCGATGCGCGGGCAGGCAATGCATGAAAACCGCGTCGGGCCGCGCCAGGGCGAACAGCGCCTCGTTCACCTGGTAATCCGCAAAGGCTTTGCGCCGCTTGGCGGCTTCCTTCTCCTGCCCCATGCTGGTCCAGACGTCGGTGTAGACGGCATGCGCGCCGTTCACGGCCTCGGTGGGGTCATCGGTCAGTTGCAGCGTAGCGCCGGATACTGCGGCGAGTCCATCGGCCTGCGCCACGATTTCCGGATTGGGCTCGTAGCCGCGCGGCGTGGCAATGGCGAAATCGATGCCCAGCCGCGCGCACGTCAGCATCAGCGAGTGCGCCACGTTGTTCCCGTCGCCGCAAAACGCCACTTTCAGGCCGGCCAGATCGCCGAAGCGTTCCTTCAGCGTGAGCATGTCCGCCAGCACTTGGCAGGGGTGATAAAGATCGCTCAAAGCGTTGATCACCGGCACGCCCGACCAGTGCGCCAATTGCTCGATAGTGTCCTGCGAAAACGTGCGCGCCACGATGGCGTGAACCCAGCGGTCCAGATTGCGGGCGATATCTTTAACCGGCTCGCGCGCGCCGATGGGGCCCTCGGTGAAGACCGAGTCGCCGCCCAACTGCTTGATGGCCAGCTCGAACGTCAAGCGGGTGCGCAGCGAAGCCTTCTCGAAGAGCAGGCCGATGGACTTACCATCGAGCGCGTGCGCATAAGCGCGGGGCGACTGCTTCATATCCAGCGCGATATCCAGCAGGCCGGCCAGTTCGTCGTCGGTGAGGTCGAGGTCGCGGCACAGATCCGGCGCGGAGATTCGAGTAGTTTGTTGGCGGGAGATGGGAAAAGCAGCCACGGCGGCACCTCGTTGTGAATGTTTATTCACTAGACTGTATATTTACACAATTAGCGGGCGGTGTCAAGGACTACCACCGAACGGGTAGTGTCACGCGGTGCGTTGCTAGCCTAAATGTATGATTATTCGGCGTTTAGGATCAGTTGGTTGCGGGGGCTTAAAACAGATCGGGGCGGAAGTCAAGGGAAATTTGGAGCGGGCCTTGGATCGGAAACATCAGTGGCCCACTCCACTAAGTAATCAGCTATCTCAATCGCCCTAGCCTCATCCTCAGCAAACAACGGAACATGGCGGATCTCAGCGTGGTCCTGTGAGTCGCGAATGACGGCAAGGCTTCCGTCAAACGCGTATACGCGCTCAAGCGCAATCACGCAGATTCCGCAAACCTGCAACCCACACCACAATGCAGATTCCCTGGATAGAAAAACAGAGAGGCCCATCTCATCAACCCTACGATAAAATGTCTTTCGTTTCGGTTTGCCCGTCTTTGGATGTCTTGAAGAATCGTTGCGGTGAACGCGAAACAACTGCTGGGTGCTCGGGAGGCAGGGCCAGATACGCGCTATCACACCGCTATTATTGCATAAGAGAATGTAACGCGCTGCTAAGTTCGACAGCCGAGGGATTAGGAATTAACTCTGACAGGTTGGAATTTCCATTCTTGTATAACTTCATGCGCCCGTCCGGAGCGGCGATGAGAGTGACCCGTCTGTCGCGAAGCTCCCAGTGGACCAGAAGGCTTCCCTCAAAACTCTCCGTTTCAGCGGCTGGCAAAAAAATGAGAGAGTGCTGATTGGAACTGTTAATGATGTTGACTGCGGCATCGCAAACAGATTGTGCTGGGCGATCCTCTGGCGGGTCTGTTTCGCCAATACGCTTGATCTCCGATATAATTTCGGATGTTGCCGACAGGCTCACTACGAAACTAAACTGGCTGGTATTTGCGGACGTGACATCGTAGTAACGCGCAAGTCGAGGCGCTGTCGTTTCAAAATGCTTAATATTTCCTACTGGCATAATATCAAGCAATTTTCACCTCCGTAGTATTGATTTGGAATGCAGATTGACCTTGCGTCACTTTACGGGCCTGCTCCCTTGCGGCAATCACTTGCTCAAGGCCAACTTTCAACGCATCGACCAGATCGTGAGGAAGCACAATTCTCGTGTGGAAATCCCTGGAGTCTGCTTTTATACGGTTGTCCTCAGCTCCTGGAGGGAAAAAATTTCCAAACTCAATCACCACTTCGTTCGGTGACAAACGAAAACCTATGATATTGGCGTACTTAGCTTCCATAAAAGTACCGGACACGTTAAACGGTTTCAAAATGCGCACACTTCGCGCCCGCATCCATAGTATAGCAGTTTGGATACGATTGGTATAGTACTTACGTACCGGTATCTCGCTTCTGGGTTGCTGCTCCCCCTATCAGGCGCTTGCTGTTTACTCAGCAACGCACCCCGTGACACTACCACCGAACGCACGAACTACTAGCAAGCAAAGGCTCAACTCGGCATTAGAAACTTAAGCGTGCCTTAGGTTGACAATATTTAAGGCTTACGTTTACAATAGGTTTGTGGAGACGTTGCCCCAGGAAACCCCCGGCCCGGATGACCGTGCCATCCATCGTAGGGTGCGGGCACGCGGCGAGGAGGTGCGCAACTTTATTCTTGCACACGTTGAAAAAAATCCGCACGATATCGCGTCTTTGGTCGCTATGCAATTTAGCATCACAAGGCAAGCAGCGAACAAGCATTTGAAGAACTTAGTTGCAGAACGCGCCCTGCTTCCGGAAGGCAACACCCGGCAACGCAAATACAAGCTGGCAGCGCTATTTGAATGGCGAAAACTCTTTACTCTCGATCCTGAACTTGAGGAAGATCAAGCTTGGTCACGCGACATCTCACTGTCGCTCGGAAACCTTCCGCGAAACGTAATGGACATTTGGCACTATTGCGTCACTGAAATGTTCAACAACGCTGTTGATCACTCTGGTGGGCGGACCATATTTGTAAAGGTCGCGAAGACGGCCGCCAACACCCAAATTCTGTTGATGGATGACGGAGTCGGAATCTTTCGCAAAATCCAAGCCGCGCTAGGCCTAATCGATGAGCGGCACGCGATTATCGAGTTGGCAAAAGGAAAGTTGACTACAGATCCAAAACGGCACACTGGGCAGGGGATATTTTTTACCTCTCGACTTCTCGATTCGTTTGATATTCTTTCCGGTGGCGTATTCTTTACACACGCCTTTGGGGCTGGCGAGGACTGGATACTTGAGAGGCCTGAGTCCACCGATGGTACCAGTGTGTTCATGAAGCTAAACAACCATTCAGCCAGGACGGATAAACAGATATTTGATCAATATTCAAGCGGCGATGAATACGGTTTTACAAAAACGGTAGTGCCCGTTCGGCTTGCCCAATATGGCGACGATAAACTGATTTCTCGATCCCAGGCAAAACGGCTGCTGGCTAGGGTTGACCGCTTTCGCTCCGTGCTTTTTGACTTTAGGGGAGTAGAGACCATAGGGCAGGCGTTTGCCGATGAGATCTTTAGAGTATTCGCTCAAGCCCACACGGACATCGAAATTATGCCCATCAATGCAACCACTCAGGTGCAGCAGATGATTAACGCAGCGAGAACCCAGTGGGCAACAGATATTAACGGCATCTAATGTCTATGTGGCGTTTACGCGCTATCTTTTGCGCGGCCTGGGGGAGAAACCTTTTGAAGGTCTCATCCCCGCGGGCCCGGTATCTCCATGACGGAGTCACGTCCGCTCGGACGGCGCGTACGGCGCCGGTTCGGTGCGATGCGGGGTTTATTGGACAGGATATGCCCAATAGCGGGCTCCCGAATACATCGTGGCGATGTAACGACCATTTCCGGCGGCCACGATGTGGCCCACTGGGCTGAAGGGGTTCTGCCCCCAGACAAATAGGCTGTCATCGACCCGGTAGATTCCGCCGTTGATTTTGAAGTAGTGCGCAGCCGATCCGCGGGTTGGCTCCGGTTGCTGCTGCTGTGGCCGGTAGTCTGGCATAGAGCAGCAAACGACTTGAGCGGAAAGGGTCGGCGCGCCGAAGCTGGCGAGAGCCAACAGGGTGATCGTAAGCAATCGGCCGCCCTTCAACACCGGCCGGGAAAAACGCGTCATTTGAAACATGGGATTGAGCTCCAGTCTGTTTTTTTGTTTGAGAGCAATTTGCTCTCACCCCAAACCGCGACAACCCCGAGGAAAATGACTCACGGCTTCGCGAGGAAATGTGAAAAAGTTCTGAACCCGCCCGCTTCCTCGCGTCCGATTCTACCGGGCGGCGCGCCTGACGCCCTTCTCGTACTCGGTAAGGCTCTCTTCCACCTGACGCCGCGTGTTTGAGGCGCTCGCTCCCGGCCCCGCTGCCGGAAGCATCGCCAGCGCCTTCCTGGCGGTTTCCACGGCCGCGGAAGCGTTGCCGTTTCGCCAATAGGCTTCCCCCAGATAAACCAGCGTCGCCAGATCCTTGCCTTTTGCCAACCCGTCGGCCCGCAAAGCGTACCGCAGCGCCAGCGGGTAATCCCGCAACGTCTGCACCGCCGGGTCCAACAGAACCCGCACTGCTTCCACCAGTTGTTGGACCGTCGCGTTTGGACTCTCGGCGGCCTCTTTCAGATAAGCCAGGCCGGCCTCCGCATAACGGCGCGCCTCCTGTACTCGTCCGGCGGCGGCCGCCAGGTTCCCGATTCGCCCTTGCAGCGAGGCGCGCAGCACGCGGTTGGACGTATTCAATGGATCCCGTTCCACCAGGTGGTCCAGAATCTCTACCGCCCGGCGCAGGTTTTCTTCCGAGGCACCGGCATTTCCGGCGTAGCCCTGCACGATTCCTAACGAGCGATACACGTCCACCTGGCGGAAAGCGGCGGAGGCGTTCTGTGGATCCGCCGCCGCCTGACCGTCCAGCACGTCACGGGCTTCGCTCAGGCTGGCCAGAGATTCCTTGAATTCCCGCAACTGCCCCTGGTTCCATCCGACCCGCACCAACATCATGGCGCGCCGGCGCCGGACGTCCGGCGTCTCCTGCTCGGTTGGCGGCAGACGCCGGAGAAGGGCGAGCGCTTTCCCGTAAGTCTCCACCGCCTTCCGCGGGTCCTGGGGAGTTTCCAGCTTGCCGGCAGCTTCGTCGGTCGCTGACAGAAGCTGCAGCGCCCGGCTGTTGGATGGATCGATCTTGAGAGCGGCATCGAAGTAGCCGGCGGCCTTTTGCAGATACCCGATGGCTGCGCCGGCCCCCGCCAGGGTGATGAATCCGCCGCCTTTTTGGCTGAGATGCTGCCCCAAAGCCTGATCGGCGGCCCCGGCGTCAATGAGCCTTGGGAGATCGCGCGGGTTGACGCGCGCCAACTGCTCGAATGTATCCGCGGCTCTTCGGAGCATCGCAATTCCATCGTCCGGCTGCGCGGTGAAGACCAGGCTCCCGCCCATCTGCTGATAGATCCTGGCCAGGGTTTGCTGAACGCGTACGTTGCTGGCATCTTCCCGGCTCAGCGGCTCGACCAGAGCCAAAGCCTTTCGGTAACTCGCGAGGGCCTTGGTTGTGTCTCCCAAGCTATCGTCGGCGCCATGTTGGCCCAGCACGTCCCCGAGTTTCAAGTAGCCCTCCCCCAACTCCAACCGCAGGGACCGATCGGCGCCCTTGGCCGCCGCCAGCCGGTCCAGGTATTGCAGCGTGCGGCCCGCCAGCTCGGCCTGCACCGGCATGGCTCCGGGCACCTTCTGGATGGAGTCCTGGAGATCGAAGAGAACGTAGTTGGCGAGTTCGCGGGCGTCGTTAAAGCGGCTCTCCGCGTTGGCTCGCTCACGCTGCGCCATGTGGGCCTGCCACAGCGTGCCCGCCAGCCCGCCCAGCAGCGAAATCAGCAACAATCCGGCCAGGGCGGCGCCGGTTGCGTGCCGCCGCACGAACTTGCGTGCGATGTAAAGCCAGGTCCCCTCGACAGCGCTTACCGGCTGCCCCGTGAGGTAGCGGCATATGTCGCTCGACAGCTGCTCCGCCGAACTATAGCGCTCCGCGGGTGTCTTTGCCAGCGCCCGCAATGCGATTCCGTCGAGATCGCCTTCCAGCACGCGCTGCAGTTTATCCGCCGTCGTGCCCCGCAGCGAGGCTCTCTCCGCCGCCGTGGCGCCAGTGTTTCCTGGCGGCCGGTGCACCGCCGCGCTGGGACGCTGCGGCTCCTGGGAGATCGCCGCGTAAACCAAATCGGCCGGGTCCTGTCCGCCGGTATCGTGGGGACGCATTCCACAAAGCAGCTCGTACAGGATTACGCCCAGGGAGTACACGTCGCTTGCCCCCGTCACGGTCCCGCCCAGCAATAGTTCGGGGCTGGCATAGAGAGGCGTCAGGTACAAACCGCTCGCGACTGTTTGTTCCACGGAGCCGCCGGGCCCCTTTAGCACTTTCGCGATACCGAAATCCAGCAATTTCGGCTCCCCTTCCTTGGTAACCAGGATGTTGCCGGGCTTGAGATCACGATGAACCACCATGTGCTGGTGCGCGGAATTGACGGCCGCACAGACCTTCGTGAACAACTCCAGCCGCGCCGCGATGGAGAGGCGGCAGCCGTCGCAATATTCGTCCAGGCGCGTGCCTTCCACATATTCCATCACCAGGTAGGGCTGCCCCGTTGGGGTCAGACCTCCATCCAGCAGTGTGGCGATGTTGGGATGCTGCAGGTCCGCCAAAATCTGGCGCTCGGCCAGGAAGCGCTGAATCAAGTCCCCGGCGCCAATCCCCGGACGAACTAGCTTAATGGCGACTTTTTTCTCGTATTGTTGGTCGGCCCGGCTGGCAAGCCATACCTCGCCCATTCCGCCCCGGCCAAGAATGCGCTCCAGGCGATAGGGTCCGGCCGGCTGCGGCGCCTCCGCCGCCGTGGCCGCGTCGTTGGCCCAAAGGAGCGACCGCACCTGCTCTTCCAGGCCGGCGTCGCCCGCCGCCGCTTCTCTCACCCAGGCTTCGCGTTCCTGCGGCGGCCGATCCAGCGCGCCGAAGAAGATTCGCTCGATGCCAGCCCAGTCCCGCGAGGAAGAATTCATTCGCCGGCCGGCTTCGCGCCGTTCCCCTTCAACTCGCGAAACAACCAGGCCTTCGCCAGCGTCCATTCACGATCGGCCGTGGCTTTGGAAATCATCAAGACCTCGGCGGTCTCCTCGGCCGTACAGCCTAGAAAGACGCGTAGCTCGATAACGCGCGCCTTTCGTTTGTCCTCTCGCTCCAGCCCGTCCAGCGCTAGGCTCAACGCCAGGATTTCCTCGCTCGAGTTGCCCAGCCATGGAACGTTTTCGCTGAGCGCCATGCGTTCCTGATTGCCACCGCGTTTTTCCCGGTGGACCTGTTTGGCGTGGTCGGTCAGGATACGACGCATGAGCATGGCCGCGAACGCGAAGAAGTGACCGCGATTGTTCCACTGCCCGCCATACTGCTTCGCCAGCCGCAGATACAGCTCGTTCACGAGCGCCGTGGCCTGCAGAGTGTGGCCGCCGTTCTCTCGCCGCATCTGGTTTTGGGCCAGTGCGCGCAATTGGCGGTAGACCAAGGGCATCATCTGATCCAGGGCTCGGCCATCCCCATCAGCCCACTGTTGAAGCAGTTGCGTGATCTCAGCCGGGTTGCTCTCCATTGGCCATCCCGCCTCACTGCATTCTACAGCACTCGGAGGGGGACGGCGCGGCGGATACCGTGAAGACGTCATGGCCTTCGTGAACATGCGGCTCGCCTGGGCCGGCCGGGTAGCCGGCACGCCCCCGCACCCTTTCCCGTCTCCGCCGGTGCGCCTGGCCATCTCACAAGCTTCCTCGCTACTATTCAACCCCCATAATTCGGCACTGTGCCGCGCTGCTGGCCAAGTATCGAACTCTACATCTCCCGCTCACAATTCACACTTCCTCCCATCCCCCCGCGTTTATCATTTTGGAAGGACTAAAACATGCGCTTGATCTACATCGCAACAACCTTCCTCGCGGCAGCCTCCGCCCAAACCGGCACGTGGACCACACCCGTAGTGCTCAGCGCGGGCGGCCAGGGTTGGGAGTCGGCCGCGGCCATCGACGGAAATGGCTCTTCGCTGGCCATCTGGGATGAACGCACCACCATGGATCGCCTCTGGTCGCGCCCGAAACCGGTCGCCGCCAATTGGGGACACGTCACCCAGGTTTCCCCAGGACCGCTCGGACTCCAGACCACCTACGTTTTCCCGGCCTTACGCATGAGCGCCAAAGGATTCGCCACCGCCGTATGGACCGATTCCGACGGCATTTGGACCGCCGATCGCCCACCGGATTCGAAATGGAATCCGGCGCAGCTCCTGATCTCCGGCGCCTCCGGTCCCATTTTCGCGATGAATGCGAATGGCGATGCCGTCGTCGCATGGACGGTCGGCGGGCCAACCGCCGCCCAAAGTTTCGTTTATGCGGTGCTGCGGCCTGCCGGCGAAGCCTGGACCGCCCCCCAAACAGTCGCCACCGGCGTGCATATTACCGCCGATCATGTGGCAATCGGCCTGGATGGCGCGGCGATTGTGACCTGGGAATCCTACACCGCCTTTTGCAGCGATGGTTTCTGTTCCCTGAGCAACTATGTCTTGCACGCCGCCCGGCAGAATACAGGCGCTGGAACCTGGGTGGACTCGCGCGCCCTCCAGGGTCCCGATGATAATTCGCATGACGCGCGCGCCGCCATCGATTCCACCGGGCGAGCCATCCTGGTCGCATTCAGCGGTTCCGGCGCGTATATCTCCGCCACGCAGGGCACCGAAGGCGGCGCCTGGAGCTCGTTCAACACGGTCGTCGATCCGCAGAACATCACCATTGTTTCCGACCTGGCAAGCGACAGCGCCGGAAACGTGACCATGGTCTACGAGCTCATCGGATTTTCCACCTCGCAAGCGCTGGCGGTGAGCGGCACGATAAGCGGCAACACCTGGTCGGCGCCCGAGTTTTTGGGTAGCGACACCAGCGTCAGCCAGATATATTTCGCCCTAGCCTCGAACGGCGCGGCCCTGGCGGTTTGGCTGGAGAGTAGCGCGACGCCGCAAATTCACGCCATCGTCCGGCCCTCCACCGCGGCGGCCTGGAGCGATCCGGCCACCGTCTCTCGGCCGGGAAGCACCGAAATGTCGCCGGAAGCCGCCGCTGTGAACTCGTCCGGCGATGCCATCATCACTTACTCGGGCTACAACCCCAACCAGATACACACCGAGTACGCCGCAAACTATACGCCTTAGATTTTGCCGGTGACGCGTTTCCAAAATAGTCTCCCGCCCCACATCGCCCGGTAAGCAAACCACTTCCCGCTTAGCCGTCCGCCAGATCGCCGGATTTGCCCTCTCTCGCGCACTAGAATGAAATCGAAGAGGACTCTTGATGCAAATCTCCGATAGGCGCCGAGCAACGCGCCCACAGCGCCGGCGCCGCCGCTCTGGCTTCGTTCGGGCAAATAATTCCGGCCGCTCCCACGCAAGGAAAGCGGCCCGCCATTTTTACGAAGTGAAGCCAGTATCGCCTGGCGCAATCGAGCTCTGCCCACCGGCGCCCGGCCCGTCTCCCCCGCAAGGTGAGTCGCCGGCATTTTTACGAAGTGAAGCCAATATCACCCGGTGTATCAGAGGCAACTCCAACAAATGAAAACCAAAACCCGGCCCCGGCAGCTCCATTGGCTTCCTTCGGCCAATTCCTGCAAACGCCTTTCAACCGCGAAAACGTGCACAAAAATGCACAACCCGGAGGCATGCACGCCCGCATACTATGGCTAAAGCCCCATGCGCATCGCCATCGTCTCCGACATCCACGGCAACCGTACCGCCTTCGAAGCGGTCCTGGCCGATCTCCGCGAGACATCTCCCGACTTGATCCTCCACGGCGGCGACTTGGCCGACAGCGGCTCGAGCCCAGTGGAAATCGTGGACCGCATCCGCGATCTCGGCTGGCCCGGCGTCGCCGGCAACACCGACGAGATGCTCTTTCAGCCCGCGTCGCTCACCGCCTTTGCCGCTCAGTCTCCGCACCTCCATTCCCTTTGGACCGCCCTCGCGGAAATGGCCGCCGCCGCGCGCGAAGCTCTAGGGGAAGAGCGCCTTGCCTGGCTGCGCGCGCTCCCGCATACCCAAACGCGCGCACCCATGGCGCTCGTTCACGCTACTCCCGAAAGTTGTTGGAAAGCGCCCGCGCCCTCGGCCGGCGATGCCGAACTGGAGGCCCTCTACGCGCCCCTCGGCCAACCGCTCGCCGTCTATGCGCATATCCATCAACCATTCATCCGCAACGTTGCCGGAATCACGGTCGCCAACACCGGCAGTGCCGGCCTTTCCTACGATGGCGACCGCCGCGCCGCCTACCTTCTGCTCGATGGCTCCGCGCCTGCCATCCGCCGCGTGGAATACGACCTCGACACGGAGCTAAAAGCGCTGGCGGATTCCGCAATCCCCCATGCCGATTGGGTAGCCAGGATGCTCGCCGCCGCCCGCCCTCAGATGCCCTGATCGATGCGCACCGTGGCGCGCAAGTTGGCCACTCCCGCCGTGTAGCGGCTGTCCGCCACGGCGAAGGCAATCGCGTCGTCCAACCAGTCGTGCCCCACGCCGTCCGGGTCGTGCGAGGCCACCGTCAACGTATATTCCATGGAGCACAGCTCGCAGCGGAAGGCGAAGCTCAGATGCAGCACGTCGCCCGCCGCCCGCGGCCCCAGCTTGAGGTTCTCCAGCTCCGTGTTCGTGCCGTAGACGTTCATGCCGGCCCGGCTGCGGATCAGCAACCCTACCACGGGGTCCGCCACCGCATCCAGAAAGCGCACCGTGACGCGCGCCACCGCCAGTTCGCCGCTGCGCAAGACGGCGGTCGGCTGGCCCATTTCGCCCACCAGTTCCAGCTTCGAGATTTCCGCGCGGCCGTCGCCCCGCCGCAGGCGCGGATTCAACGCCACCGGGACCGATTCGCCCCAGTCCCTGATCCGCCGCACGACGTGTTCATCGTATGCGGGCAGCAGCGCCGCCGGATCTCCCCGGCCAGCCAGCTTGCCGCCATCCAGCCACCAGATTTCGTCGCACAGCCGGCGCAGCAAGTCTTCTTCGTGCGAAACCAGCAGCACTGTCGTGCCGCCGCGCCGCAGGCGGTCGAGCGACATCGCGGCGCGCTGCCGGACCACCGCGTCCTGCCGCGCCAGCGTATGCTCCATGGCCAGCACGGCGACCGGCGAAAAATCCAGCTCGAGTCCGGGGCCCGCATCCGGACCCAGCAGGCGCCGCGGCGTCAGTGCTTCCACCCAGCCGGAAGCCGGTTTCAGCAACCCCGTTGCCAGCCGCAGCAGACAGCTCTTGCCCGCGCCATTCTCGCCCACCACGCCGATGATCGCGCCGTCCGGCGCGACCGCGTCCAGCCCCGCGAGCGGCGCGCAAACTACCTGCTTAAAGACAATCGTCATTATGGATAGGATACCGTTGCGCGGCTGCCGGCCGCATACAGACTGAATTGCGCCGGCCCGCGCAGCCTGCCCGAAAACGGGTACACGCCGGACATCCCGGGCGCGCCGCGCCCAAACGCGATCTCGCGGAGAGAGGTTGGATAGAAGTCCGCCGGAGTGTTCCACCGGGCCACGCCATCCAGACTGACCACCAGCCGCCGGTCCGTGCCGCTATACCACACGTCCAGCCGGTATTCGCGCCCCGGCTCGATCGCCACCCGCGGGCCGGTCGTCACCCCCACAACCGCCTTATCGTATCCAAAGCGCACTTCGTTCCCACCCATGTACTCCACAAAAAGACAGTCTTCGCCGCCCGGCCGCCCGCTCACCAGCAGCCCTTCCCGCATGCCACCCGGCTGCGCGGGAAAGCGCACCGCCGCGGTCAGCGTCAACCCATCCACAGGCAGCCGGATACTCCCGTCGCTGCGGCCCGACCCATCGCGCCAGCCTGCGATACAAACGGGGCGAGCGGTCTCGCAGAAGGTCGTTATAACCCACGCTAAGGGCAACTCCCGCCACCGCGGTCCAGACGCTACCGGCGACGATGGCCCCCGCCACGCCGCGCCGCAGCCATACTTGAGATGGCGCCCAGCCGAGCCACCCAAACATAGCAATCGCCAACAACGCGGGCGAAAAATCCAGCAGGTAGCGGCCCGCGGAGAAACCAGTCAGCGAGATGAACAGCAGCACCGCGACGGCCCCGGCGTAAAACGCCGCCAGCACGAACGCAGTCGCCCGCCCCGCGCCGCCGCGCCTGAGCCACCTTCCGATCCAGACCGGCAACACCAGCCCCACGGCCGCCAGGGGGCTGATCGCCAGCAGCCCGGTTGCGTTTTCCACGAAGAAACGCGGCGTGGACACCACGAACCTCGGCGCGATGAACGGGAACTGATCCCGCCAAGCGGGAGGGCTCAAGAGCAGGTAATAAAGACCGTCGGCGAGATTCGCCAGATGCAAAGAGACGCCGCGCGTGGCCACGCTGCCAGTGAGTTGATAAGAGGTCCCAAACTCCAGTGGATTCCCAAAGCGGGCGAAGTTATAACCCATCAGCGACAGCCCGCATATCGCGATCGGCGCGCAAAACCAGATCGCCGCGCGCCGCGGCCGCTTCTGCCAAATATAAAAGACGCACAGAATCACCGCGGCCAGCGCATACTGCGGCCGGCATCCGGGCGTCAGACCGATCAGCAGGCCCGCCGCCGCAGCCAGCCAACGCTGCGGACGTTCGGCCACCATCGCCCGCGCGTAAACATACATGCCGGCGGCAAAGAAGCAGTATCCGGCGGCGATGGCCACTCCGTATACGCCGGGGTCCCGCAAAACGGAAGCGGCGTATGTGCCCATCCCCAGCGTAACTGCCGCGGCGGCGCAAAGAAACCCGCTGGGACGCACGCCATTCGCGCTGAGCAACCCAAATAGCAGCAGCAGCGTGAAAATGTATCCCGCGGTCGCAAAGATCAGCGCCGCCCCGTCGTCGCCGAGTGGTTTGCCCGTAATCACCCGCCACGGCAGCAGGAGCGTCAACACCGGGACCGGCCCGAAATATAAGTAGTACCGACCGCGATAGAGAGACAAATCGTGAACTCTGTACCGCGCATTCGCTACCGGATCGAAAGGGTCGGGCAGCGCCAGTAACTCAGGGACAGGATCGAGCGCGGCATAAAGGTGATGGGCCAGGAATCCCTTCGTCAGCAGATCGTAGTAGCCCGCGCTGATCCCGCTTCGCCGGAAAGGATTGCCGCCCAGCGCGGCCGCCCAAACGTAGAAGACCATCACCGCCGTGGCCGCGATAGCCGTGGCGCGCCCATGCGCCTCTCGAAAAGCAAGGGCCATTATGGATAGAATACCGGGTAGCATGGCCGACTCCAATGTGCTCGACCGCATGCGCCAGGACTGGAACGACCGCGCCCGCGAAGATCCGCATTATTACGTCGCCTTCGGGCGGCGCGAACAGGACGACGCGGAATTTCTGGCCACCGCGGCGGATGTGGTACGCGCCATGCGCGGCGAGTTGAAACGCCTGCGCCCGCCCGGGCATCCGCCGTCACAAGACCTGAAGGCGCTCGAAATCGGCTGCGGGCCGGGTCGCCTGATGCTGCCGCTCAGCGGCGAGTTTGCGGAGATCCACGGCATCGATATCTCCGACGAGATGATCCGCCTGGCCGCCGAAAGGCTGCGCGGCATTCCGCACGCGCATGTCTACCATACGGAGAAATCCGATCTCTCCATGTTCGCGGACTCGGCCTTCGATTTCGTGTACTCTTACGCCGTGTTCCAGCACATCCCCAGCCGTGAAGTGGTGCTGGGCTACCTGGCCGAAGCCCGCCGCGTGTTGAAGCCCGGCGGCATTTTGAAGTGCCAGATCAACGGCCTGCCGGAAACCTCCGCCCGCTATACCACCTGGGAAGGCGTGCGCATCCCCGCCGCGGATATTGTAGACTTCGTGCTGCGCCACGATTTCCAACTGTTGGCGCTCGATGGCGTTTCCACGCAATACATGTGGACCACCTGGCGCAAGCAGCCGGCGGGGTGGCGCGCCGGATTGCGCCCGGCGGACGGGCTGGCGACGCGCGTCCGGGCCATCAGCAATGCGCTCACGGGCGACCAACTGGTGCCGGCCTCTGGCGCACGGGCCTTTGCCGCCATCTGGCTCGATAACCCACCGGCGGATTGCGACTTGATCGGCCTGGAAGTACGGATCGACGGCGTTCCCACGGTGCTGACGTGCCTCAGCGCGCCGGAATGGGACGGCATGGTGCAGTTGAACGCAGCCGTGCCCGCGGGCTGCCGGACGGGTCTTGTGCCGGTCGAAGTGCTGTGGCTCGGCCGCCCCCTGACGGCGCCCGCCTGGATGCGCGTCATCCCACCCGGACCCGCTGTGCCGCGCATATGCGCCGTGTCCGACGGCGTCAACCTCCTCTCGGGCGTGCGCATTGTCAGCCGCACCATCAAGGTGGCCATGGAAGAAGTGACCCACCCGGAGCAGTTCCACGCGCTCTTCGATGACGCCCCCATAGGCTCCAGAACATTCTGCACCGATCCCGTTCAGCAGCGCTATGAATTCGACATTTTCCTGCCGGACAGCGTCTCCCCCGGACCGCATCGGATTGGCGTGTTACTCGGTCGCCGCGCCTTCGCGCCCGTTCAGGTCGAGGTAGTCTGACGTGAAAACCCCGCTGTGGGGCAGGCAATCCTGCCTGCAGCCGGCTTTCAGCCGGCTCCTTGCCGTTTTACCGCTCCTATGTACCTGTTGCGGCACCCATCCACCCGACGTCTCCCAGCGCACCGGGATCCTCGAACTACCCCCCGGAATCGTGACCCTGCATCGCGAGTTGACCCTCGCCGAAGGCGCTCAAAACCTGGAAATCCGCGGCAATCCAGCCGGCTCCACCCTTCGCGCCGCACCCGATTTTCAAGGCCGCGCCCTGGTCTACTCGAAAGGAGCCGCCAATCTTCGCCTTACCGGATTTCGCATCGACGGCAATCGCGCGGCGCTCGAGAAGCCTATCGGCCTGCCCACTTCCGACACCCCGTTCGCGCGCTATTACCGCAATAATGGCATCGTCGTCGAAAACGCCGCGGGCCTCTCCATTCACGATGTCTCGTTTACCGAAGTGGCCAATTATCCGCTATTGGTGAGCGGTTCGTCCGGCGTGCACATCGAGGCCGTCCGCATCGAGGATTGCGGATCGCTATTGCCATCCGGCCGCAACAACGCTTCCGGCGGCATTCTTCTGGAAGAAGGAACTCACGATTTTGAAGTGCGCCGCTGCGCCATCCGCCGCGTGCGCGGCAACGGCATCTGGACGCACTCGTTCTACCACTCGCCGCGAAACGCCAACGGGACCATTGAGGACAACATCGTCGAAGATGTGGCGCGCGACGCCATCCAGGTCGGGCACGCCACCAACATCGTCGTGCGCGGCAACAGCGGCCGGCGCATCGGGTATCCGCCGGAACTGGTGGCCATCGCGGATTGGGCCGTTCCCGCGGCGCTCGATACCGCGGGCAACGTGGACAAATCCGCATATACCGGCAACCATTTTGAAGATATCGATGGGAAATGCATGGATCTCGATGGCTTCCATGACGGCGAGATCCGCGACAATGCCTGCATCAGCCACGGAACCTATGACCAATATCCCTGGGCGCAGTTCGGAATCGTCTTCAATAACGCGAACCCGGATTTCGAGCCGTCGAATGTAATCGTCACCGGCAATGTGATCGATGGCGCGGGTTACGGCGGTCTGTATCTAATGGGCTCGAACCAGGTCGTGACAGGCAACCGGTTTGTGGGCCTCAATCGCGACCGCTGCGCAAACGACCGCACCCGGCCGCGCTGCGATTACGGCGCCGGCGACCCGGCCCTGCTGCGCGCCGGTATCTACCTGGTTCCCGGCGCCGCCCGTCCCGCCAAGACCATGCACAACCGCATTACCGGCAATGAAGTCTCCGGCTTTGGCATGCGCGAGCATTGCGTCGCAGCCGCGCCGGGCGTCTCGTTGCAGGCGAACACCATTGCGGGCAACCGCTGCCTGGACACATCCGCTGCAAGCGTGGAAAAGTAACCATTTCCCGGCCATCTCAAGATTACAGACCGAAGCAATAAAGCATCCCACGCGTGCGAATGTAGACGCGCCCATCCGCAATCGCCGGAGTCGCGAAGCACTCGTCGTCCAGTTCGTTCACCGAGAGAATTTCCTGATCCGGACCGGCCTTCACGATCGTCACCACGCCGGAATTGCCGACGAAGAACACCTTACCGTCGCCCGCCACCGGAGATGCATAATACTTGTCCACCGCGCCTCGTAGCCGGCCCTGCTTAAACGGCTGTCCGTTGGCCGGGTCGATGGTGGTCAGAATACCGCCATCGTTGATCATGTAGATCACCCCACGATAGAGCAGCGCGGAAGGGAGTTGCGGGACGGCGCGTTGATATTTCCATCGCAGCGCCTTATCGGTAACGTCGCCCGCGCCGCCGGCATTCAGCGCCAGCAGACCGTTTTCCGCGGCCATCACCGCCTGGAAGGATTTCCATTCGGGTTCTTCCAGTTTTCCGTCGTGGTTGGTGTCTTCAAACTCGAAATAAGCGCGCATGGGCCCCTCGGGAAGCTCCGCCTGCTGCAGCGCGCCATCGTGGTTGATATCGTATTTCGCCAGCGCATCCGCAAACGGCGGAATCTCGATATGCTTACCCGGATCGTTGAACGGCGAATTAAAGCCGTTGACATAAACCGTGTCGCCATCGAGCACCGGCACCGATTTCATCTCCGACGCGAGACCGTTCACCCACCATACGCTCTTGCCTGTCGCCACATCGTAGGCATCCAGCCGGAACGAACCGGGCGCAATGATCTGAATACCGGCGCCTTGCGGCCGGTACACAATCGGCGTGGAATGTCCGCTGAGAGCTTCCGGCCGCGGGGTCTTCCATGCGGACTTGCCATCGGCTTGCGAAAACGCGGCCGCGAACGAGTTGTGCAGTTGGTCGCAGATCAATACCACCTTGTCGCCCGCCAGAATCGGCGACACGCCCATGCCATACATGTTGTCGAATGGCCCCAGCGGGGTGCGCCAACGCTCCTTGCCCGCGAAAGTATAGGAGAGCAGCCCGTAATCCGGAAAAAAGACGTAGACGTTGCGGCCGTCCGCCACCGGCGTCGGCGATGCCGGACTATTCTGCCGGTCGAGCTTCTCATGCCGCTCGCGCGGAGACTCGCGCCGCCACAGAATCTTGCCGCTGGCGCGATCGAGCGCGATCGTGAGCAGCATCTCGCCTTCGAACGCCGTAACGAAGATGCGATTGCCGCTGATGACCGGAGAAGAGTGGCCGGGCGGCAAGGCAGTCTTCCACAGCACATGCTTGCTGGGCCCGATGCTATCGGGCAACGGCGAAGTTTCGGCGACGCCGCTGCCGTTCGGTCCGCGGAAACGCGGCCAATCCGAGGCGTGCGCCTGCGCGGCAAAGGAAAGGGTCGTCATCAAAAACGCAATCGCGGACCGCAGCATGATTATCCTTGTGGGGCGGCCAATCTTGGCCGCAGCCGCCTTTCAGGCGGCCCTCAGAACGAATGAACGCCATCGCTCTCGCTCTTGCCATCCGGCGTACGCGTCCATTTCTTGAACCAGCTCATCATGTAGAGCTGCGTGCGCATGAAGTTCGACGGCTTCGAGGCCGTCCCGTGGTATTCCCCTTCGAACTGCAGCAGCTTCACCGGCACGCCGCGAACCTTGAGCGCGGCGTAGTATTCCTCGGTTTGCGGCATGGGCGTGCGGCGATCGAGCACGCCCGTCATCAGCAGCGTGGGCGTGGTCACCTTCCCCACGGTCATCACGGAAGAGTGCGCCAGCCAGTCGCTCGGGTCTTCCCAGAACGGCTTCTGGAAGAAGCTGTAAGTAAATAACGGAATGTCGGTATTGCCGCTCATGCTGAGCCAGTCGATCACCGGGCAGCGCACCGCCGCCGCCGCAAAGCGGTCGGTGTGGCCGATCACCCAACTCGAAAGTACGCCGCCGCCGCTGCAGCCCGAGACGGCCATGCGCGTGGTGTCGATGAAGCCCTTGGCAACGGTGGCATCCACCCCGGCCATCAGGTCGTCGTAGTCGGGACCCGGATAGTTGTGATCGATCCCGCCGGAGAAGGCCGTGCCATATCCGGTGCTGCCGCGGGGATTGAGATACAGCACCACGAAATCGTTGGCGGCAAAGTTCTGGAACATGTAGTTGAACGCCACGCTGTACATGGCAAAAGGGCCGCCGTGGATTTCGAGGATCAGTGGATACTTCTTCGCGGCGTCGAAATCGGGCGGCTTCACCACCCAGCCCTGCACTTTCGCGCCGCCGCTCGATGCAAAGTCGATTTCTTCCGTTTTGGCCAGGTGCATGCCGGCTAACAATCCCGCGTTCACGCTGGTCAGCTTGGCGATCTCCGCGGGCCGGCGCAAGTTATAGCGCACCACATCGGGCGGATTGTCCGGATCGGTCAGCGTGCCTGCCGCCACCAGGTCGCTCGAGACCGAATCCATGCTGAGCACATGCGCGCCGCTGGTGACCGGCTGCACGCCGCCGCCGGCCAGGGCCGCGTATTGGACGTTGCGCGCGCCGTGATCTTCGGCGTCAAAGTAAATGCCCGTCGAATCGGCGGACCAGCGGAGATTGAGCGGGTCGCGGTCGTAGTTGCCGCTGATCTTCCGCATTTCGCCGCCCGCGAACGGGATCACATAGAGATCCGCCACCGAGTGCGTATGCTTCGATTCCGGGTAGCCGGTAAAGGCTACTCTGCTGCCATCGGGAGACACCGCCGGGCGGCTCCATGCGCCGGGGGTCGAAACCAGTTCCCGCATCGCGCCCGTAGCAATCTCGGCCACCAGGAGTTGCGAGGTGTGATAGTGCAGATCGGCTTCCGCGGTACGGTCGGCTTCGAATACGATGGCCTTGCTGTCCGGCGTCCAGTCCATCAGCACGGCGCCGCGCAGCTCACCGGATCCCGCGCTCCACTTGGCGTCGGTAATCTGCCGGGGAGCGCCGCCATCGGCCGAAACCACGAACAGGTGCGTATGCCCGTCTTCAAGGAAGCCCACCTGGTCCTGGCGGTAGTGCAGGCTTTCTACCACGCGCGGCGTGGCCGTCCAATGCGCGCCTTCGGGCGCGGCGGGCATGCTCACCTTCCACGTGTCCTTTTCAGGCACGAACATGGAGAACGCGATCGACTTGCCATCCGGCGACCAGCGCGCGTCGGCGACTTTGTCGGTCGCGCGGGTCACCTGGGTGGCGGGGCCGTCGGTATCGATCCAGCGCACGAAGATCTGCGGACCGCGCGGCTCTCCGTCGGCGATATACAGTATGCGTTTTCCATCGGCGGACCAGCGCGGGTTGGAGCCTTTCGTCAGGAACCGATGTTGGCCGCCATCCGCGTTCATGATCCAGAGAGAGGAATCCCATCGGTCCTCGATCTTGTTCACCTGCTGGCGGGTATAGACAATGCGCGCGCCATCGGGCGAGATCTGCGCGTTGCTGACGCGCTCGAAGTCCAGATAATGATCGTTAGTGAGACGGGTAGCGGAGCGCGTCTCCTGGGCGAAAGCGGAGAATGCCGCCCACGATACCAAGGCCGGCAACACCACGAAACGTATATTCATGAGGCACCTCGCAGCGCAGACTTCAGGCAGTATACTACGAATCGGAGCTTCCGCTATTCAACTCCCAGGACCACGCGCAGATTGGCCTGGATCAGCCGCAGCACCTGCTCTTCGCTCAGGCTGCCGGCGTCGAACATGCAGTTCAAAGCCAACCCATCGAGGATGGCCCCGATCTGGGCAGACTGAGTGCGCTTGCGGTCCGGGCCCGCGCAGGCGAATTCCGGAAGCAGCCGGTTCAGGTCCGCTTCCATACATCGCGCGCACATCGAGGCATGCAGATCCGCCAGGCGCTTCTGCCGGCGCGGATGGCGGATGGCGTACTGCTTAAACTCGAGCGCCAGCAGCATGCGCGGCCGGTCTTTGATCACCTCGCGCAAATGCAGCGCCAAAGCTGCGATGCGCTCTTCGTGGGACGAGGCTTCGCTCAGGTGCAGGCTTACCTGCTCCCGGTCGCGCGCAAGATCTTCTTCGAAAATCGCGAAGAAGACGTCTTCTTTGTCTTTGAAATTCGCATAAAAAGCCCCGCGCGTCTTCCCGGCCGCCGCGGCAATCTCTTCCACGCTCGAAATCTCGAATCCGTTGCGGGCGAAGATGCGGCGCGCCGCATCGGTCAACAGTTTCCTGGTTAGGATCGCGCGCCCTTGCTTCTTGGCCAGGCCCGGCACTGCGCCCACGCCTTTTTTTGAAGCGTTCATGGCAATCTCAGAATCTCACAAAAGATACACGGATGTATATTTTCAGAATCCGCATTGGGGAGGGGATGTTGGACAAAGCAATCAAACGACCATTCTGGGAGCGGGCGCACCAAAACGCGATTTTGCCGATTCTTTGCTTCACCCTGTGGGCGTTGTCAGGCTGCGGCAAGAGCGGGGCTGCGGCCCCAGGGCCATCGATGGGACCGCTGCCTGTATCCGTGGTTCAGACGCGGGAGGCGGACGTCCCGATCACCGGCGACTGGGTAGCCACTCTGGACGGGTACGTAAACGCACAGATTCAGCCGCAAGTGAGCGGATATCTCGTCCGGCAGGATTATCGCGAGGGTTCCTTTGTCTCGAAAGGGCAAATTCTGTTTGAAATCGACCCGCGGCCGTTTCAAGCCACTGTCGATCAAGCGGAGGGACAACTCAACCAGGCCCAGGCTCAGGTGGTGCAAGCCGAGGGTCAGGTGAAGCAGACGCAGGCGCAACTGGAACTGGCGGAGATTAACGTGAAGCGCGACACGCCGTTGGCGCAAGCGCGCGCCATCGCGCAGAGCCAGCTCGATACCGAGAAACAGCAGGCGGAGCAAGCGCGCGCATCCGTCGGCTCGGCGCAGGCGGCGGTGAACGCGGCACGCGCCAATGTCAGCGCGGCGCAGGCCGCTGTGAGCACCGCAAAACTCAACCTGGGATTTACCGAAGTGCGCTCGCTCATCGGCGGGGTCGCAGGACAGGCAACCACCCAGGTCGGGAACCTGGTGGGCCCACAATCCGTGTTGACTTCCGTCTCGCAACTGGATCCGATCAAAGTCTACTTCTCAATCAGCGATAACGAATACCTGGCCCTCACCGCCCGCGCCCGCCAGGCCGGCGGAGATCTTCTGCGCGCCTCTTCCAGCCTGCCGCTTTCGCTAACGCTCTCGAACGGACAGGTATACCCGCACAAGGGACAAATCGCCTTTGTCGACCGGCAGATGAATCAGCAGACCGGGGCGATTCGCATTGCCGCAGCCTTTCCCAACCCCGGCGGCTTGTTGCGTCCGGGCCAATTCGGGCGCGTTACCGCGACGACCGAGGTCCGCCGCGGGGCGATTCTGGTCCCACAAATTGCGGTCCAGGAATTACAAGGCATCCAGCAGGTGGACACGGTCGGCGCGGATAACCGGGTGCACATCGTCAACGTCCGGTTAGGTCCGCAGTTCGGCAAAGACTGGATTGTAGAGAGCGGACTCGACGCCGGCACAACAGTGATCACCGACAACCTGCAGAAACTGAAGGACGGCGTTCCGGTCAGTCCGCACGTCAGTGCGCCGAAGACTTCCGCCTCCACCTTCGCCACGGGCGAGACGGCCAGGCCTTAGCCCATGTCCAAATTCTTTATCCGCAGGCCCATCGTGGCCATTGTCATCGCCATCCTCACGGTGATTATCGGCGTGGTCTCGCTGTTGACGCTGCCCACGTCGCAGTATCCGGACATTGTTCCGCCCGAGATTCAGGTGCAGGCGATCTATGCCGGCGCGGACGCCAAGACGCTTGAGCAGGCCGTCTCCACGCCGATCGAGCAGCAGATGAACGGCGTGGACAATATGCTCTACATGTACTCGGTGAACGCCAACAACGGCCAGGCCACCGTGTACGTGGATTTCGACGTCAAGACCAATCCGGATACCGACCAGGTGCTTTCGCAGCTTCGCGTTGCGCAAGCGCAGGCACAGCTTCCGGCGCAGGTGACCGCGGCCGGCCTGACCGTACAGAAATCGCTGACTTCGCCGCTGATGCTGATCGGGTTGTCGTCGCCGGGCAACCGCTACAGCGCGGAATTCCTGACCAATTACGCCATCATTAATCTGCAGGACGAGCTGACACGCGTGCCGGGCGTCTCACGCGTGCAGATCTTCGGCGGCCAGTATGCGCTGCGCGTGTGGGTAAAGCCGGACCAGTTGGCCAAGCTGGGCGTCACCGCCGTCCAGGTCATCAACGCGCTGCAGACCCAGAACAATGTGAATCCGGCGGGCCAGATTGGCGGCGAGCCCGTTCCCTTGGGGCAGCAGTTTACCTACACGGTGCGCACGCAGGGCCGCCTGGTCACGCCGGAAGAATTCGGCAAAATCGTGATCCGCGCGAACCCGGATGGGTCCGTTTTGTACCTGCGGGATGTCGCGCGGGTGGAGCTCGGCACGCAAGTCTACAATCTGTCGGCGCGATACAACGGCGCACCCGCCGGCATGATGGCGGTCTATCAGCTTCCAGGATCGAATGCAGTGGCCACGGCCGCCGCCGTCAACAATCGCCTGAAGCAATTGGCCGTCAACTTTCCGGCCGGTATGCGGTATGACGTGCCCCTGGACACCACCAAGGCCGTGACGGCGGGCATACACGAGATCATTCTGACGCTGGGGATCGCGCTGGCGCTGGTCATCCTGGTGGTCTACATTTTCCTGCAGGGCTGGCGGCCGACCATCATCCCCTTGATGGCGGTGCCGGTTTCGTTGATCGGGACCTTCATTCTGTTTCCGGTGCTGGGGTTCTCGATCAACACCCTCTCGCTCTTCGGCCTGGTGCTGGCGATCGGGTTGGTGGTGGACGATGCGATCATCGTGGTGGAAGCCGTTGAGCACCTGATCGAACAGGGCATGGCTCCGCGGGAGGCCACCATCCAAGCCATGGAACAGGTAGGCGGCCCGGTGGTGGCCATCGCGCTGATTCTGGCGGCCGTGTTTATACCCACAGCCGCGGTTCCCGGCATCACCGGCCGGCTCTATCAGCAATTCGCCATCACCATTGCCGTATCGGTTCTGATCTCCGCATTCAACGCGCTTACGCTGAGCCCGGCGCTGGCCGCGCTGTTGCTGAAGCCCAAGGATCATACGCGCCGCCGCGGACCGCTGGCGCGCTTCTTCGGCTTGTTCAACCGCGCGTTCGGATCCACCCAGGAGAAGTACGTCTCCACTTCGAATGTGCTGCTGCACAAGTCGGCGCTGACCATGCTGGCGCTCGCGGCTATTGCCGTACTGGCTGTGTTTATGGGCGAACGCGCGCCGGCCGGCTTCATCCCACAGGAAGATCAGGGATATCTCTTCGTGGCGCTGCAACTGCCGGATGCGGCCTCCCTGCAGCGAACAGACGACGCGGCGCAGCGCGTCTCGAGCGCCCTTCTGAAGACTCCCGGAATCGAAGGCGTGGTGGCCGTGGACGGCTTCAGCCTGCTCACCCAGACCCAAAGCACCAATACGGCGTTCTTTTTCGTATCGCTGAAACCCTGGGAGCAGCGCAAGTCTAAGACGGAACAGATCGGGGCGATCGAGGCGAGCGTGCAGCGGCAACTGGCGGGCGTGTCCGACGGCCTGGCGTTCTCCTTTCCGCCGCCCGCCATTCCAGGTATCGGCACCTCGGGCGGCGTCACCATGATTCTGCAAGACCGGTCGGGAAATGACGATCCAAACTTCCTGACGCGGAATCTGTTCGCTTACCTGGGCGCACTCTCGAAGCGTCCGGAGATAGGCGCGGCGATCCCGTCGTATCTGCCGGCCGTACCGCAACTCTATGCCGATGTGGACAAGGAAAAGGCTTTCGCGCAGCAGGTGGACCTGAACAATATTTACACCACCATGCAGACCTTTATGGGCGGCTACCTGGTGAACTACTTCAACCGGTTCGGCCGGCAATGGCAGACTTATGTGGAAGCCGAGGGCGATACGCGCACCAACATCCAGAACATCGACCAGTTTTATGTGCAAAGCGCGAATGGCAGCCGCGTACCACTAGGCTCGCTGGTACACGTCCGGAAGATCACCGGGCCGGAGTTCATCCTGCGCTTTAACGAGTACAACGCGGCGCAGCTCAACATCTCCGGCGCCCCGGGCTACAGCTCCGGCCAGGTGCGCGCCGCGCTCGAGCAGGTCTTTCACGCGAGCATGCCGGAGAGCATGGGCTTCTCGTATCAGGGCATGAGCTTTCAGGAACAACGCGCCGCCGAGGGCATTCCGGCCTGGATGGTGTTCGGTCTTTCGCTGCTATTCGTATTCCTGATCCTGGCGGCTCTCTATGAAAGCTGGACCCTGCCGTTCAGCGTTCTGCTGAGTACTCCCGTGGCCATCCTCGGCGCGTACCTGGCGCTGAACCTGCGCTCCCTGGAGAATGACATCTTCGCCACCATCGGCTTAATCATGCTGATCGGCCTCTCCGCCAAGAATGCCATCCTGATCGTGGAGTTCGCGGTGGTGAATTACCGCGCCGGGCAGAGTATCGCGGGTGCTGCCCTGCACGCCGCGCGGCTGCGCTTTCGCCCCATCGTGATGACCGCGCTGGCATTCATCTTCGGCTGTCTGCCGTTGTGGACGGCCAGCGGTTCGGGCGCCACATCGCGACGAATCCTTGGGACGGTGGTGATCGGCGGCATGACGCTGGCCACGTTGATCGGCATTCTGATGATTCCGGTCAGCTTCGCCGTCGTCGAATATCTTTCGCACAGGCTGGTGCGGGGCGGGCGGGGACTCACGATGGATTCGTCCCATTCGCCGGAACCCGAGGGAGGTGCGGCATGAGCGCCTGTATCTCAAACCGCCCCATTGCCGCGATTTTCGGCGGGACGGCTTTGCTTATACTGGCCGGCTGCACGGTAGGTCCGAACTACAAGCGTCCCCAGGTTCCCGCGGCGCCCACCTATCGCGGCGCAGACAATACGCAGGCGCCGGACACCGGAAGTTCGCTGGCGGATCAGAGCTGGCAACAGGTATTCCCTGAACCCGAAATGCAGGAACTGATCCGAACGGCGCTGGCCAACAATTACGACCTTGGCATCGCCGCGCAACACGTATTGGAGCAGCAAGCTCAGGTCAAGATCGTGCGCGCGCAGGCGTTCCCGCAGATCAGCGCGGGCGGCACAGGCGCGGGCGCGGACCTGCCCGCATCCCTGGGCCAATCCATCGGCAGTCCGCTGGCGTTCGGGAGTTTCAGTGTCTCGGGCTCGTGGACGCCGGATTTCTGGGGACTCTACCGCAGACAGACCGAGTCCGCGCGAGCCCAGTTGCTGGCGCAGACATGGGCGCAGCGGGCCGTGCGCCTGTCGATCGTACAGCAGGTGGCCACCACCTATATCGAATTGCGCGCGCTCGACCGGCAATTGGAGATCGCGCGGGATACCCTGAAGACTCGCCAGGAATCGGTAGACCTGACATCCCGGCTCGAGCATGGAGGGTCCGTACCGCTCTCGGACTTGCGGCAGGCCGAGGAACTACTCTACACCGCCGCCGCGCAAATTCCGCAAATCGAACAGAGCATCCAGCAACAGGAGAATGCCTTGCGTCTTTTGCTTGGCCAGACTCCCGGCCCCGTGAGTCACACTGCCGCCGATGCCTTAGCGGCGCCTCCGCCGGATCTACCGCCCGGCTTGCCGTCCCAGCTCCTGGAACGGCGTCCGGATATCCAGCAGTCCGAGCAGCAACTGGTTGCGGCAAACGCGCAGATCGGTGTGGCTCGCGCGCAGTTCTTTCCGCAGATCTCGATCAGCGCGTCCGCCGGCCTGGGCGGCAATGAGTTCTCGAACCTCTTCGACCTGTCCGGCCGAACGATTTACGGCATCGGATCGCTGGCCCAACCTATTTTCGCGGGGGGCAAACTGCGCGGACAGCTTCAACTCGCGGAGCAAACCCGGCAGGAGATGGTCCTCAATTACCAAAAGACTATTGCCGGCGCCTTCCGGGACGTGTCAAATGCGCTGATCGCCCTGAATAAGCAGCGTGCGGCGCGCGAACAGCAGGAGAGGCTGGTAGCGGCGGCCCAGGATGCCACCCGGCTGGCGCGTATGCGCTATGAGGGCGGGGCCACCAGTTACCTGGAAGTGCTCACCACCGACTCCAGCTTGTTTTCCGCACAATTGAACCTGGTGTCGGCCCAACAAGGCGAGGCCCTTGCGCGCGTGCAACTGTATAGCGCTCTGGGCGGCGGTTGGCAATAGCCGCAGTCGGGCCGCGAGCGTGGACCTCGGCTACTCCACCCGCAAGGCCACCATGGGATCGATCCGCGAAGCCCGTCGCGCCGGCAGGTAACCCGCCAACCCGGCCACAGCGAGCATTACCACCACAGCCGCCAGAAAGGTATACGGGTCCCCATAGGTCACGCCGAATAGCAACCCGCTGATCGCGCGCGCCGCCACCGCCGCCGCCACCGTTCCGATCGCCAGGCCGATGGATGCCCGCCGCAGCGTCTCCATCACGATCTGCCGCCGTACCCGCGTGCCCTGTGCGCCCAGCGCCATGCGAATGCCAATCTCCTGTGTCCGCTGCGTCACCGAATACGAAACGACCCCGTAGATTCCCAGCGACACCAGCACCAGGGCGAATGTAGCGAAACCGGTCAGCAGCAGCACGATGAATCGGCGCGGAGATACCGCGTGATCGACCAGGTGTGTCAGCGGCCGCATGCTGCTCTTGGGCAAACTCGGAATCAGCGGGCGTAGCGCCGCTTCCACGCGTGCGGAGAGTATCGGGAGAGGCAGCGTGGAACGTACCACCACATCCACCGATCCCCAGTCCTGGCATTGCCGGATCGGCATGTACATTTCGGAGCCGGAATTCTCCTCCAACGCCACGTGGCGAACGTCCCCCACCACGCCCACGACCTGCCGGTCTCCATTCACACAATCGCCGACAATCGCCTTGCCGATGGGATCCTGGCCCGGCCATAACTGGCGCGCGAGAGTCTCGTTAATCATCATCACGGGCGTGGCGCCGGTTACCGTATCCCGCTCCGTAAAATCCCGGCCCTTCTTCAAGGTCATACCCATGGCTTTCAAATAGCCGTCGCTGACCACGCGCACGAATGCGCTGGGATATTCACCATCTTTGTAAGTCTGGCCCTTTGCTCCCGCTCCCCACGCGCGGTTGTGACCGAGCGGCAGGACGTCGGTCAAACCGGCGGCCTGCACGCCGGAGATCCCTCTAACGCTCCGCAACAACTCGTCGAAATAGGCATTCTGTTGAGCTTGCGTCTTGTACTGCGACCCTGGATCGACGCGCCAGGCCGCCGCGTTCTCGGGCCGGAATCCCGGATCTACTTCGAGCACCCGCAATAAACTCCTCACCAACAGGCCCGCGCCCACCAGCAGCACGCAAGCGAAAGCGATCTCGGAAATCACGAGCGCCGCCCGCGCCCACATGTGCCCCTTACTCCCGCCGGCTCCGCGCTGGCCAAGCAGCGTGCTCAGCGAGACCACGCCGATTTGCAATGCCGGCGCCACACCCAGCACCAGGCCGGCCGCCAGGGCCGCCACGACGGTGAAGCCCAATACCGCGCCGTTCACGTGTACGCTGCTCAGCAGGGGAATGTTGAACGCGTCCAGGTGTGCCACGGCGCGAGTCGCGGCGATGGCCAGAGCCAGTCCCAGAATGGCCCCGGCCCCGGTCAGCACCAGGCTTTCGGTCAGCAATTGGCGGATCAGGCGCTTCCTGTCCGCACCCAGGGCCATGCGAATGGCGACTTCCCTTTGCCGCGTCGCCGCGCGCGCCAGCAGGAGATTCGAAAGGTTGGCGCACACAATCAACATCACCACGCCCACTGCGGCGGCCAGCGCGGCCAGCGCCGGCCGGGTTCGTCCACTCACATGCTCCGGCAGGAAAGTCAGCTTCGGATCCAGACCGTTGCTGCGTGGGTTCTCCTTTGTGATCTGCACTCCAAGCACATCTGCTTCCGCCTGCGCCGGCCCGATGCCCGCCCCTGGTTTCAGCCTTCCCACCACCGCCAGCGTGTTTCCCCAGCGGTCCGTTTCCTGGGTCAGCGGAAAGGGAGCGAACAGATCGATATGCGTGCCGGGCGCAAAAATCGCCGCAAAATCAAACGACGCGGGCAGCACTCCCACCACCGTGGAATCCGCATCGTCCAGCCGGATCGTTTTACCTACAATGTCCGGATCGGATCCGAAACGCCGCTCCCACAGTCCGTGGCTGAGCATCACCACATGCGGACCGTTCCATTTGCACTCGTCCGCGCTGAATTGTCTTCCCAACTGCGGCTGTACGCCCAGCAGCGGGAAGAAGTTTTGCGAGACCGGCACCGTGCTGAGCCGTTCCGGTTCGCCGTTGCCGGTCAGTTTGCTGTCGCCTACGCCATAAAACGCGAAATATCCCGCGACGTCCGCAAATGACCTGTTTCGCCGGCGAAAATCGAGAAGCCGTCCCACCTGCAGCGTAGCGCCCGATAAATCGCCATCGATCTTCGTCCGGTTCGCGATCCACACCAGCCTGCTGGGATCCTTAAACGGCAGCGGCTTCACCAAAAGCGCGTCCAGTATGCTGAATACGGTCGAACTGGCGCCAATCCCCAGGGCGATAATCAGGATCGCAAACGCGGCGAATGCGCGGTCCTTCCGCAGCATGCGCACGGTGTAGCGCAAGTCTCGCAGGGTGCTCTCCAGTTCCGGTCCGTCCATAGTAGCCGTCCTTTCCCACCGCTCTCACACACATAGGTGTGGTTCCACAATACGAGCATAAGACGAACCGGCACGGCTTCTGGTTAGTTACCGAAGCTTCGTAACTGCGGCTATTTCGGAGTGGTGTTGATCAGGATTTCCACGCCGTTGGCCTGGGCCACTGCCAGATCGGGACGGCCGTCGCCATTCAAATCCGCGACGGCGACTGCCGACGGCTGATAGGTAGGATAGGCCGGGCCGTTCGCAAACGAGCCATCGCCATTGCCCATGGCAAACGTCAGGACATTCGAATTCAATCCCGTGCTGACTACATCCGGGAATCCATCACCGTCGAAATCGGCTGCGCCGAGTAAGGTAGGGCTTACGGGCGCCGTCGAATAAACCGGTGGATTCAATAAGCCGCCTCCGTGATTCAGGCTGACTCCGATCCGGCTATTCATTCCCGCATTACTGGTGGCGAACGCGATGTCGGGTACACCGTCATGATTGAAATCTGCGATGGCCACACCGGACGGGTACGGCGGCCCGTAAATTCCGGTGAGAAGCGCGAGCGAGCCATTTCCCTGGCCGTCTAAAACCTGCAGTCCGCTACCAAAGGAATACTCGCCCGTAACGTCCAGATTCCCGTCGCCGTTGATATCGCCGAGCGCGATCCAGGTCATACCCGCATAGCCGTTGTTGATGGAATAGACGATGGGCGACTGAAACGTGCCATCGCCGTTCGAAAGCAAAGTACTGACGGTTCCGCTTTGTACCGAGGCTACCACGATGTCCGGAATGCCATCGTTGTTCATATCGCCCACGGCGACCGATTGCGTCTGGACTCCCACCTTCATACTTTTCGGCGCCTGAAAGGTTCCATCTCCATTCCCAAACAGCACCGACACGCTCCCCGAGCCAAAGTTGGCGGTCACAATATCCAACTTGCCGTCGTGATTGAAGTCGCCAAGAGCCACCGATTTCGGCTGGCTGCCGGTCCGAAAAACCAAACCAGGCGCGAATTCTCCTTTGCCGCGGCCGAGCAGGACGGAGACATTGCCGGAAGAATTCGACGTGACCAGATCCAGGATGCCATCGCCATTGACGTCGCCCGCCGCGATCCCGGTAGCGCCGCTGGCGCCTGGTCCCAAAGACAGAACGGGGGCGCCAAACGTGCCATCCCCGTGGCCGAGCAGCACAGAGACGGCGCCGCCCGATGAATCGGCGCTGACCAGATCGATGGCCTTGTCGTCATTGAGTCGCGCGGCTGTCACCCAATACGGAGACGACGCGGTTGGAACCAACTGGCCCGCGCTGAAGGTTCCGTCGCCGTTACCGAGATAAATCTGAACGCCTCCACTGCCGGAAAACAACGGCGCCGCGAGATCCTTCACTCCATCGCCATTGAAGTCGGCGATGGCTACCTGTTCCATTGCGGAGGAACCGAACGCGGGCAGCGGAGAGGAGAATTTGCCATTGCCGCTTCCGAGGAAGACCAGAACTCCCGCCGCGGAAGACGCTACCACGTCCGGCAGGCCATCGCCATTTACATCGGCGACAGCCAACGGCCCGTTCAGGGTGGCGGAGTAAGTCACCACCGGGCGAAATGTCCCGTCACCCTTACCCAACAATACGGCCATGGCGCCGGCCCCGCACACGACGAGATCCAAATTACCGTCGCCGTTCAATTTCACGGCCGCCAGACCGATCGCGCCCGATGTGGCGGCTATTTTCGCAGGCGCGCCGAACGTGCCATCGCCATTGCCTAACATCAGTTCCACGGCTCCGGTCTGATAGTTGGCAGCCGCTAAATCCACTTTGCCATCGCCATTAAAATCGCCTGCGGCCACATAGCCAATCGGGCCCTTTAATGGCTGCGATGCGGCGCCGAAGGTGCCGTCGCCATTGCCCAGAAGCACGCTGACGCGGTTGCCCTGCCCTACCGCGAGATCGAGATGGCCATCGCCGTTGAAGTCCGCTGCGACGATGTTCCAGGGTTGCGCGCCTCCGGTCGAATAGGTGACCGGGCTTCGAAACTCGCCTTTACCCTTGCCGAGCAAAATGCTGACGGAGGCTCCGCCGGATACCGCCAGATCGGGAATGCCGTCCCCATTAAAATCCGCGACCGTGACCGCGAAAGGGGAAGGCCCGGCAGCGTAGTCACGCGGCGGGAGTTGGAAGCTCAGATTCGTAGCAAAAGACGCCGCCACGCAAAGAGAGGCCAGGACAAATAGATTTACGGCTGTATTTTTCAGGTTCATGAGGTCCAAAGCTATGCTAGCCGACTGGGCCGGTGTGGACAAGACGTACTGGTCCTAGGGTAAATCCGGTAGTGGGCAGTTTGGTTGTTAGCCAAACTGACCCACTACGGTAAATCCCCTATGCCCTAATTCTGGCTGCCGTTCTTCGGAACCGCCATGTACGCGTGAACGTTACCGCTGTTGTCGAACGCGAAGCCGACGATCTCACCCGCGGCATTGATAGAACATGCGGAGGCCAGATACAAGGGAGAACCGGCGGGGACGAGTGTGTTTAGGTCGATCATCGTCTGGCCCTGCCGCAGGAACGCTCGCGGGTTGAAATTGGCGTCCAGCGACACGCCCACGATCTGACCGTCGTCGTTAATGCCGATGGCGGCGCTATCCACGTCGCCCTGGACCGTTCCGAGATCCCGCATGCCTGTTTCCTGCGTCCACAGGAAGGCATGAAAGCTGGCGTCCCCCTGCAAGTCCGAACTGCCGATCACCTGGCCATGGTTGTTGAGGTTGAGTGCCATGATTCCGTCGCCGTGTCCCGTCCCGCCAAGATTGCCGAGGTCGATAATCTTGCCGCTTTCCCAAAGCAGGGCGTGCAGAGGCTGGAGATTTGTCAGCCAGATGGGGTTAAATGCGGCGCATACGCCGGATCCACCGGCCGCCTGGCCGGAATCGTTGATGGCGTGAGCGTTGCCGTCCGGGTCGCCAGGATAGGTGGGGAGTGCGTGGACGTTTCCGTTTTTCCAGGTAACGGGCCTGAATTCGAGTTTTTGCGAACCACCGGATGGGCATGTCGAGTCCGGCCTGCCGTTCTCTGCCATCCCGACGGATTGGCCCGCGCTGTTGATCTGGTTGGCAACGCCGTTGTTGCCTCCCAGCGTCGGAAGCGGACTCATGACGCCGTTTTGCCACACGAATCCAAGACAGGTCGTGCCGGAAGACGCCAAGCCAAGTGCCGCGAAACCGCAAAAGTCCTCGGCTTGCGGGTCCGCATTGTCGGTCTGTGCTTCACCCACAGCCTGCCCCCACGCGTTCACGCTAAACGCCTGGCTATTCGGACCCTTGAGTCCGGACGTGCCCAGATCTATCGTCTTGCCCTTGTACCAAAGCACGGCCTGTAATGTGTTGCCGGTTTGCACCGCGCCGGCGCCCAAGCCATTTTTCGTGACGGCGAACGGCTGCCCATTTGGGCCCACCGTGCCGAGATCGATGACCTTATAAGTTGGCGACTGGCCCATGGCAAGCGCGCCGATCAGGCTGCCCCCCACAATGCACTTCAAAACTGTTTGTTTGAGTCTCATGTTTGTTCCCTCCACCAGACGATAAGGAAAGCGCCCGCGCGAGGTTACACCGAATCGGGGGTTGATGTATCATCTTGATGTATCTGAGGAGACCTGCGCCGGATTATGACGCTTTGTCCTGAGTGCGGCGCCGAACTACAAGACGGAGATCCCGCGGGCCTGTGCCCGAAGTGTCTCATCCAGGGCGCTTTCGATAGTTCGGTAGGCGCCGGCGAGTCCGGAACCCAGACCATCGATACAGTGAAGGCGGGGGGCGGCGATGACGACTTCGGCCGTTATCATATTCTTCGCACTCTAGGTGAAGGCGGCATGGGCACCGTTTATCTGGCCGAACAGCGCGAGCCTTTTCGCCGCCCGGTGGCGCTCAAAGTGGTGAAACTCGGCATGGACACTAGCCAGGTGTTGGCCCGCTTCGCCAACGAGCGCCAGGCGCTGGCGATGATGGAGCACCCGAATATTGCGCGGATTTTCGACGCCGGGGCCACGCCCAGGGGACGGCCCTACTTCGTCATGGAGTACATCGAAGGCGTACCCATCACGCAGTACTGCGACCGCAATAGGATCGCAATCGGACAACGATTGGAGCTTTTTCTCGCGGTGTGCCGCGCGGTTCAGCACGCGCACCAGAAAGGCGTGATCCATCGCGATCTCAAGCCTCCGAATGTGCTGGTGACAGAACAGGAAGGCAGGCCTGTTCCTAAGGTGATCGATTTCGGCATCGCCAAGGCCACTGACCAATGGGCCGTGGAGAACACGCTATTGACGCAGTTCGGTCAGATGGTGGGTACGCCGGAGTACGCCAGTCCCGAGCAAGCTGAGGTGACCACCGGGGAGGTGGATGCGAGCTCCGATGTGTATTCGCTGGGCGTGCTCTTGTACGAATTGTTGATCGGCACTGTCCCTTACGATCCGGCCAGAATGCGGCAGGCAGGCTTGGCCGAGGTGCTCCGCATCATCCGCGAAGAAGAAGCACCGCCGCTCTCGCGAAAGCTGACAGCCATGGGAGCGGCAGCGGCCGATATTGCGGCGCGCCGCCAAACGGACATGGCCTCTCTGCGTCAACTCGTGGATGGCGACCTGAACAGGATCGCGATGAAGGCCCTGGACAAAGTCCGGACACGGCGATATGCTTCGGCGACTGAGTTCGCAGCCGATATACAGAGATATATTGAGCATCGGCCGGTGCTCGCGTCTCCGCCGGGCGCGCTATACCGCGCGCGCAAGTTTCTTCGCAGGCAAAAGCCCGCCGTTTTCGGAGCCGCCGCCGGGTTCGCGTTCATCCTGTTAAGCGGAATAACGATCTGGTCGCTTGCCCGCCGTGCCTCTCCGCCGAAACCCAGGGCGACTGGCAAGGGCACGATCGTTCTCGGCGATTTCGCGAATGCCACGGGGGATCCGGCGTTCGACGGTACGCTTCGCCAGGTCTTGGCCGGGGAACTTGGGAAGTCGCCCTACTTCGGCTTGCTTTCGGATGCGCGCATAAGCGAGACGCTGCGCCTGATGGTCCGGGCTCCGGATGCCAAACTCACCCCGGATGTTGCGGCCGAAGTCTGCGAGCGGACGGGAAGTTCCGCAGTCGTGGAGGGCTCGATTGCGGGCCTGGGTAGTCAGTACGTGTTGGGCTTGCGCGCCAGGAATTGCCAAACCGGAGATATTCTGGACGAAGAGCAGGAGCCGGCAGCCAGAAAAGAGGACGTCTTCAAGGCGCTAGACCAACTGTCAAACCGGCTCCGGAGCCGGCTCGGCGCATCGCTTCCGCCCGTCGAAAAGCAGCCCAGTCTACCGGCCGAGCCGACCACGCCATCATTGGAGGCCTGGAGGTCCTACAGCGCTGCAATGAAGGCACAACAGCGTATGGGGGGACAGACAGCGGAAACGTTTTCACTCCTGAAGCGGGCTATCGAAATCGACCCGAAATTTGCCATGGCTTATGCCTACCTGGGCCGGGCCTATGCCGCCCTCGGGGAGTCTGAACTTGGAGCGCAGAGTATAGCCAAGGCCTACGAGCTACGGAATCGGGTTAGCGACCGGGAGAACTATTTAATCACTTTCAACTATCAGCGGCAGGTAACCAGAAACCTGGAACTGGCGCGACAGATCCTTGAATCGTGGACCCAAAAGTACCCCGGGATCTCCCGGCCCATGGATTTTTGGCGGCCTTCACGACGCAGGGGTCGGGCCATTACGACAAAGCCGCGGAGGAAGGTCAAAAGGCGATCGACCTCGATCCGGATTACTCCATCGGCTACGTAAATGTGGCTTTTGCCTACATGTACCTGAACCGCCTGCCGGAAGCCGAGGCAGTGCTTCGTAAGGCATCGGAACGTAAGATCGAGGTCATTCAGTTCTCGCTGTGCCGCTACTTTATCGCTTTTCTGAGGAGCGACCAGGCGGCCATGGAAAGGGAAACGACCTACCGCCAGGCAAAATTGGAAGCCCAGGGATTCTTCGAGCACCAGGAGGCTCTGACCCTGGCGTATCAGGGGCGCCTGAAAGAAGCAGCCCGGCTATCGGAGCGCGCGGTGATCCTATCTCGCCAGGCGGGTCTGCGCGAGCGGGCCGCCCAATTTGAAGGCGCTCGTGCCGCCTGGAATGCGCTATTCGGGATTCGTACCGAGGCGAAAAGAAGCGCGGCGTCGGCGTTGTCGCTGTACCGAAGCAGGGACGCCGATTATGGACCTGCCTTTGCGCTGGCGCTGCTGCAGGAGTCCGTACAAGCTCACAAGATCGAGGCGGACCTTGAAAAGCGCTACCCGGAGGACACGTCTGTCCAATTCAGTTACCTGCCCGCGCTAAGGGCGCTCGACGCGCTCAACCAGGGTGACGCAGCGAAAGCTCTCGAAATGACACAAGTGGCAACTCCGTACGACCTTGCTGTTCCGGCTACAGCATTTTGGGATGGTGCTTTCTTCGGAGCTCTCTATCCGGTCTACGTGCGCGGCCTCGCTTTCTCGCGCATGCGCCGGCATCGTGAGGCAGCGGCTGAATTTCAAAAGATTCTCGATCATCCGGGCATCACGCTGAACGATCCTATCGGACCCATGGCGCGGCTCCAACTGGCCCGCGCGCTGTCCGCTTCCGGAGAGCGCGCGAAATCGGCCGCTGTCTACAAGGACCTCCTCGCTCTCTGGAAGGTTGCCGATCCGGGCGTTCCGGCCGTCCAGGAGGCCCAGTCTGAGTCAGCCCATCAACCATAAATTGCGTGTAACTTTGCGCCCGGCGTTTCCTTATCCTGTTTAGTAGCGGCACGTTCGTGAGGCTTAGATTATGACAAAAGGCCAGACCATGCACACGCTGTCGGGGGCATCCCAGTTTCCGGCGACCCGGTGGACCCTGGTGGTCGCTGCCGGCGATCCACAGCGAAAGGAGGCTCGTTCGGCCCTGGCTTCCCTGTGTGAGAGCTACTGGTATCCCTTGTATGCCTATCTGCGACGGCGCGGTTATCCCGCGGATCAGGCGCAGGATCTCACGCAGGAGTTCTTTGTGCGATTGCTGGAAGGGCGATATCTCGATCGCGCCGACCCGGAAAAGGGCCGGTTCCGGTCCTTTCTCTTGACGTCGTTGAAGTTCTTCGTAGCCGACGAAGGAGACCGGCAGCGCGCGTCGAAACGCGGCGGCGGGGTGCTTGTGCCGCTTGAATTCCCGGCGGGCGAAGACCGCTACCAGCGCGAGCCCGCGCACGACGAGACGCCCGAACGTATCTACGAACGGCGCTGGGCGGTTGCGATGCTCGATCGGGTCGTGGAGAGACTGCGCAACGAGTTCGTGCAGCACGGCCGCGCGGAGCATTTCGAACGGTTGAAGATGTTCCTTCTCGGGCAGTCTGACGCACCGTATGGCGCGCTGGCACGCGAAATGAACACCTCGGAGGGAGCGCTCAAGGTGGCCATTCACAGGCTTCGCAAGCGGTATCGGGACCTCTTTCGCCAGGAAATCGCGGATACAGTCGCCGATCCCGCCGAAGTGGAGTCCGAACTCCGTTATCTGGCGGCGGTGCTCACTGGCAAATAGAGCGGCGCTGCTTAGGAACCTGCGAAGCGAATGTATAGCGCGAGAGAGGCGCCACGGGGAGCTGTGGTGATGGTCTTGTGGTGGTCGTGGTGGATGTGGACGGAAAACCGAAAAGGAGTCCGACGCATTGGATGCCAGGACGAGCACGCCAGTGCGGGGAAGCAGGCGCGAAAATGCCATTCGCGGTATAGTCAAATTGCGGAGGCCCGGCTGGGTGTCTGAACCGGATAACGAATGGCGACAGTTCTCATTGATGCCAATGCACTCTCAGAGGCGGCGTCTTTGCTGCTCGGCTTGGGCGCGACTGAGGTTTTCGTCTTCGGGTCTGTTGCCAAAGGTGGCTTGCGGCCGGGGTCCGACATCGACTTGGCAGTCCGCGGGTTGCCACCATCTGTCTATTTCTCGGCAATCAGCAAGGCTGCGGAACTCCTCGGCAGACCCGTTGATCTCGTAGATTTGGATGATCCAACACCAATTGTTCGGTATCTTCTTGCCAGCGGGGAGTTGGTTCGTGTCGCGTGACTTAGCGACTAAAATTCGCGTGGGCCTCGAAGAACTCGCCATCGTGCGTCAGCAGTTCGAGCCGTTAATCTCTATGCCATCAGACGCAAACATAGGCGTTATTGAGACGTCCGCCGCCTCCGCCATGCTGCCCTCCTTTTACACGGAAATTGAAAAATCCTGAAACTCATTGCCCGCGAGTGGGACCAGCACCTCCGGCATCGGATTCATGGCATAAGGATCTCCTCTTTCAAATGTCTGTAGCGACGCCGACCCGGCCTGCAGTGCTTTCAAAGGACCTAATAGAAGTCCTCAATGAATTTCTAGCATTCCGGCACCTCTTTCGCGGAGCCTCCATCGCCCTCATGCGATGGGAGAAGCTATGTCCGCTAGTAGCCAAGGTCGATCGCACCTATCAGCGCGCAACTAATGAACTCGAGGCTTTTGCGAATTTCATCGACCAACACGCCGGAAGCGCTTGATCGCATCGCGCATTCCGGCTGCCAGCACATCCCGCTTGCCCACACGATGAGACGCCCTGGTGATTCCAGGGGACCGAGAGGGTATGCACCCTGCTGGGTTTCCTGAACCGTTTCGTTACCGCGCACAACCTGTCAACCGAAAACCAAACCGAGGAGCATGCGACACTTTGGCCTGGCGAAGACCGCCCAAAACCCAGAGAGGTCGGCGGCGCTAACTATCCTTGAAATGTCGAGGATAACGGTTGTCGAGGAAGACGCTGCGGTCAAGAAAAACGGCGGCGGGAACTGATAGAGCGGGACGTTGGTTCCGCGTGGACCTGCGCCCGTAACTCTATGAAACGTGGCGTCCCCAGGGGGATTCGAACCCCCGTTACCGCCGTGAAAGGGCGATGTCCTAGGCCGGGCTAGACGATGGGGACGTGCTGGCCAAAAAGGAAGGACAAATCCACTGTACCACGCCCGGCCCAGCCGCCGAAACGTGCTACGTTTCGGCCATGAAGCTCCGATTCCTACTCGCCATCGCGGCCGCCCTGCTATTGTGCGCCGCCGGGTGGCTTGCCGCCCAACCCGCCGCCGACCCGCTGGTCGAAGGACTGCGCCTGGTCGAGGTCGCCTCCGTGGCCGACGCCGCCGAACAACTCTACGGCCAGCGCATCTACATGTCGCACGACATGCGCCCCATCTTCGCCGCCAAGTTTGCCGGCCCCGCGGTCACCGTGCTGCTCAAGAAGGAGGAGCACCACGAGGGCGCTGCCGCCGCGCAGGGCATGCTGGACGCCATCGATGCCGCGCCGCCCGGCTCCGTATACGTCATCGTGCTCGAAGACGGCCTGGATATCGCGGGCATCGGCGGCCTGATGTCTACCGCCATGAAATACCGCGGCCTGGCCGGCGCGGTGGTGGACGCCTCCGTGCGCGACCTGCCGCAGATCAAACGGCTGCAGTTTCCGGTGTTCAGCCGCGGCATCGTGCCCTCCACTTCGATCAATCACTACCGGTTCGCGGGCGCCAACATTCCGGTCACTTGCGCCGGCGCGCGCGTGAATCCTAACGATATTATTGTGGCCGACGAAGACGGCGTCGCGGTGGTTCCTCGCGCGCATGCCGCCGAGATTCTGAAGAAGGCGCAGGAATTGGACAATACCGAGCACAGCATGGTCCCGTTCATCGAAAAATTCCGTTCCATCAAAGAAGCCGTGGCCAAATTCGGGCGGATCTAGCAGCCCGCGCAGCCTCGGCCTCTCGCGTAAGACTGTTGAACAATACCACAACCTCCTAAAATCCGATATAATACGTTTTCCGGTAAAGGAGGGGTCCGCTGGATGTATCCGATCGTCCACCGAGAACAGTTCGGTCCCACGACATTTCTTTGGGAAGTGGGCGCGCCCGATGTGGCTCGCGCCGCGCGCCCCGGCCATTTCGTCATGGCCCGCATCGACGAGCACGGCGAGCGCATCCCCCTCACGGTCGCCGATTTCGATGCCGCGCGCGGCACGGTCACAGTGGTAATCCAGGCGGTCGGCAAGACCACCCACGAAATGCTGGGGCTTCGCCAGGGTGATTACCTGCTGGACTTCATCGGCCCACTCGGGCTGCCTAGCAACATCCGCAAACACGAAGGCACTGTGGTGCTGGTAGGCGGCGGGCTCGGCGTGGCCCCCGTGTTTCCGCAACTCCGCGAATACAAGCGGCTGGGAAATCGCACGGTTTCCATCATCGGCTTCCGCACCCGCGACCTGGTTTTCTGGGAGGAACCTTTTCGCGAATTCAGCGACCGGCTGGAGATCACCACCGATGACGGCACTTACGGCCGCAAAGGTTTCGTCACTGCGGCGCTGGCGGATGTGCTGGCGCAGGAACAGGACGCCTGCGAAGTGGTTGCGATCGGGCCGATTCCGATGATGAGGGCCTGCTGCGAGGTGACGCGGCCGCTGGGCATCCCGACCATCGTGAGTCTGAATTCAATCATGGTGGATGGCACGGGTATGTGCGGGTCATGCCGGGTAACCGTGGGTGGCGCCATGAAATTCGCCTGCGTGGACGGTGCCGATTTCGACGGCCACCTGGTGAATTTCCCGGAACTGGCGCTGCGGCAGAAGCGTTTCGAACGCGAGGAGAAAGAGGCCCTGGAGCGCTTTCGCGGCGAGAGCGCGCGCATGGCGGCCATGAGCCGGCGGGGTTCCAACGGCACGCACCCGGCTGCGGTGGTCCCCTGCCCGCTGCCCGAGTTGCCCGCCGCCGAGCCGGAGCCGGCCGGCCCGCGGCTACCCAAGAACATCCGCACTATCTCGCCTTTGCGCGCGCATTGCGGCGAGCAGCCGCCCGAGGTGCGGGCGCACAATTTCAAGGAAGTGTCGTTAGGTTTGGATCTGGAGGGCGCGCTGGCGGAAGCCGACCGCTGCCTGCGCTGCAAGAAGCCGCGCTGCATTCCGGGTTGTCCGGTGGCCATCGACATTCCAGGATTCATTTCCGCTCTGGCGCGGCGCGATATTCGGGAATCCTACCGCATCTTGAAAAGCGCCAACACGCTACCCGCCGTGTGCGGGCGGGTGTGCCCGCAGGAGTCCCAATGCGAGGCCGCGTGCGTAGTGGGCGTGAAATACCCCGCGGTATCCATCGGCCGGTTGGAGCGTTTCGTAGCGGATGCCGCCATCGGGCGCGGTTGGGACGAGCCGGTGGAAGCCGCCGGACGGGCAGGCAAGCGAGCGGCCATCGTGGGGTCGGGACCGTCGGGCCTGGCGTGCGCGGGCGATCTGGCCAAAGAATGGCGTTGCCGTCACCATCTTCGAGGCGTTGCATGTCGCCGGAGGCGTGCTGAAGTACGGCATCCCGGAGTTCCGCCTGCCGGATGTCATCATCGATACCGAGATCGATAACCTGCGCAAGCTGGGCGTTGAGATCAAGTTGGACACCATCATTGGCAAGCTGTTCACCATCCCGCAGCTCTTAACGGATATGAAATATGACGCGGTTTTCGTCGGCACCGGGGCGGGATCGCCGAAATTCATGGGGATTCCCGGCGAGGCGTATAACGGCGTGTTCTCGGCGAACGAGTTCCTCACCCGCGTGAACCTGATGCGCGGCTATCGGCAGCCGATCTACGATACGCCCGTGGGCATGGGCCGGCGCGTGGCCGTAGTGGGTGCGGGCAACACCGCCATGGATTCCGCGCGCGTGGCGCTGCGCATGGGCGCGGAGCAGGTATCCATCGTGTACCGGCGGTCGCGGCGCGAATCGCCCGCGCGTGCGGAGGAACTGGAGCACGCCATCCAGGAAGGCATCCAGTTCCGGTGGCTCACGAATCCGGTGGAAATCCTGGGAAATTCGGCGGGCTGGGTCACCGGCCTGCGCTGCCAGGAAATGGAGTTAGGCGAGCCGGATGCATCCGGACGGCGGCGTCCAGTGCCCAAGGCGGGAAGCGAATTCGAGCTGGATGTGGATACCGTGATCTACGCTTTGGGTACGACCGCGAACCCCATCGTGAAGCAGACCACGCCGGGCCTGAGCACGAACAAGTGGGGCTACATTGAAATCGAGCCAAGTACCGGCATGACATCGATACCCGGCGTATTTGCCGGCGGCGATATCGTGACCGGGGCAGCCACCGTGATTCTGGCCATGGGGGCGGGACGCCGCGCCGCCCACGGCATGCTGGAGTACATGGGGGTTGGTGAACCGGAACCGGTAGGTAGTCACGTAGGGAGCGTATAAGATGCCTTCGACCTGTCCTAAGTGCCATCACGTATTGGACCAGGACGAGATCTGCTGCGCGCAGATCCGCTACACCTGGAAGTGCAAACAGTGCCACAAGCTCTCGACCGGATTCGCGCTGCCGTATGGCAAGTGCTTCCTGTGCGGCGGCGAACTGGCCGTGGTAGACAAGCGCGAGCTGGGCGACCCGATGCGCCTGCACGCCATCCGCGACGCGGTGCAGTTCGAATTGAACGCCTTCTATTTTTATAAGCTGGCGCGCGAGCAGGCCGTCGAGCCGCAGCACCGCCTGGTACTGGAGCGGTTGTACGAAGCCGAGCTCGACCACCTGCATGAGTTGAGCGAGAAGTATCACGCCCACCTGGACGCTTCGGTAACGGAGATGTCGCCCGACGCCGAGAAGTTGCTTTCGGACTGGCTTTTCCGGGATCTGGCGGTCTCCGACGATGCCAGCATTCTGCGGTTATACCAATCGGCGCTGGAGATGGAATGCCGCACGCGCGATCATTTCCGCAAGCTGGCCGCGGAACTGCCCGCAGGCCTGGAAAAGGAGCTTTGCCAGGAACTGGCGTCGGAAGAAGACGAGCACATCGCCATGCTTGAGACCGAGATGGAACAGATCGGATAGCGTAGCGAGGCGCAGACCAGGGCCGCTAAGTGGCTCCGTCGTACGATCACACACACAAGTATCCAATAGGCACTAGATGCGGTTGCCAGCGCCGTAGCAGACTATGATAGAGGGTGACATGCGCGTACGATCGGGTTTACTTCAGTTATATATATTTGCGGCGTCGCTGCTGCCGCTGGCGGCGCAGCCGAATGTGCTTACCTATCATAACGACGTCTTCCGTACCGGGCAGAATCTCGCGGAGACCATACTCACCACCAGCAACGTGAATTCCACTACATTCGGAAAGCTCTTCCAGGCAACCTTGGACGGTCTGGTGGATGCGCAACCGCTTTACGTTGGGGGGATCTCCATCCCCGGCCAGGGAACCCACAACCTGCTGATCGCCGCGACCGAGAACGACAGCTTGTACGCGCTCGATGCGGATAGTGGCGCGCAAATCTGGAAGGTGTCGCTGCTGGCCAGTGGCGAGACGCCTTCCGACAACCGCGGCTGCGATCAGGTGACGCCGCAGATCGGCATCACTTCCACGCCTGTGATCGGGCTTAAGTCCGGCACCTCCGAGGGCGAAATCTTTGCGGTCGCCATGAGCAAAGATTCGTCGGGGAAATATCATCAACGGTTGCACCGGGTGAGTTTGACCACCGGCAAGGCGCTGACCACGGCGGTCGAGATCGTCGGCAAGTATCCGGGCACCGGAGAGGACAGCAAAGGCGGGTACGCTTACTTCAATCCCGCGCAGTACAAAGAACGGTCCGGCCTCTTGCTGCTGCAAGGCGTGGTTTACCTGACTTGGGGTTCGCATTGCGATTTCCCCCCGTATACGGGATGGGTCATGGGTTATGACGCCACCACGCTCGTCCAGACCAGCGTGATCGACGTGACCCCCAACGGCTCCGAGGGCGCCATCTGGGGCGCCGGCGCCGGTCTGGCCGCCGATTCCAACGGTTACATTTATTTTCTGGATGCCAATGGAACTTTCGACACCACTTTGAATGCGCAGGGGTTTCCCGCCAACGGCGACTTCGGCAACGCCTTTATCAAGCTTTCCGCGGCAGGCAACCAACTGACCGTGAAGGATTATTTCACCATGTACAATACCACCAGCGAGTCCGATGGGGACGTCGACCTGGGTTCAGGCGGAGCGCTGGTGTTACCGGACATGACCGACGCCAACGGCGACGTGCAGCAACTCGCGATCGGCGCCGGGAAAGACAGTAATATCTACCTTGTGAACCGCGACAACATGGGCAAGTTCAACGCGCAGAACGACAGCGCCATTTATCAGGAATTGGACGGCGCGCTGCCGGGCGGAATCTGGTCGATGCCGGCTTATTTCAACGGCAACGTATACTTCGGCGCGGTGGGCGGCCCGATACGAGCATTTCAGTTCAGTAAGGCAGTGCTTTCATCGACTCCCGTCGCCACCACCGGCACGCAGTTTCCATATCCGGGAGCCACGCCGAGCATCTCCGCGAACGGCACGACAAACGGCATCCTGTGGGCCGTCGCGAACAATTCAACCGCCGTGCTGCATGCCTACGCGGCCGCTAACCTGGCGCAGGAACTTTACAACACGAATCAGGCGGCCAAGGGACGCGACCACTTCGGCGCGGGGAACAAGTTCATGGTGCCCACCATCGCCCACGGCAAAGTATACGTGGGCACGCCGACCGGCGTGGCGGCATTCGGATTACTGGGCCAGTAAAGGGCCGGTGGCGGACGCTTATGCCACCACGTACGGGCTGCGATACACGGGGCGCGACATCATGGCGTTGGCCTCGGCATCTCCCGTGAAGCTACCCGACGCCGCATCGTAATTCAGTTTGCGGCCCACGCGGTAGCTGATGTTCGCCATATGCACGAGGTCGGCCGAGTTGACGCCGACCGAGACATCCGCATTCAAGTCGGCGCGGTTTCTGCTTTTCACCGCCTTCAGGAAGTTCGCCATGTGCGGAATGGTGTCGTCGATTTCCGTCTCCACGTGCTTCATCGCCTCGCCCGGCACGCTTTTATCGCCCAGGAAGATCTGAAAGCCGTGCTCATCCACCGGCATGTATCCCTTGCTCCCGAAGAACGTGACCCCAATGAAGTTCGGGCCTGAAGCAGGAATGCCGGGTTCGCCGCCGGTATTCAGGCCGCGGACTTCGAAGACCAGTTCGGCGTCGCCATAGTCGAACGTGGCGATCTGGGTGTTGGGCGTTTCCTGATCGTCTTCATAAACATACTTCCCGCCGGTCGAGACGGCGCTTTTGGGAAGGTCGCGGCCCAGGCCGCGCCGCGCCAGGTCCATCTCGTGGATGCCCTGATTGCCGATGTCGCCATTGCCGGTGTCCCAGAACCAGTGCCAGTTGTATTGATAACGATTCTTGGTGTACTCGCGCATCGGAGCGGGTCCCAGAAAAAGGTCCCAATCGAGACCCGCCGGAGTAGGCTCCGCGGGCGTGTGGCCGATCGACGGCCGGCGCTTGAAGCAGATGCCGCGCGCCATATAGACTTGCCCGATAGCGCCGCTGTGCAGTAAGTCCATGGCGCGCTGCTTGTGCGCGATGGTGCGGCCCTGCATCCCGATCTGCACGATGCGGCTGTATTTCTTGACGGCAGCCTCCATAGCGCGGCCTTCGAAAATGTTATAGCAGGCGGGCTTCTCGCAATAAACATCTTTGCCGGCCTGGCAGGCCCAGATGGTGGCCAGGGCGTGCCAATGGTTGGGGGTGGCGATGGACACCGCGTCCACGTCTTTGTCTTCGAACAGCTTGCGCAGGTCCTGATGGATGTGTGGCTTGCCGGCCCCCAGCCTTTCGGCGATCTGCGCGGCGCGCTCGGTCTGTGCCTGATTCACGTCGCAGATGGCCACTACCCGTGCATCCGGCAGTTTGCTGTAGTAATGGAGATGATCGCGTCCCCGTCCGCCCAGCCCGATGATGCCGATGCCGATTTTGTCGTTGGCGGCGCCGCGTGCCGCGCGGGCGCCCATCGAAACCAGACTCGCGCCCAATAGAAAGGTCCGTCGTTCCATAATGCCTCCCGGCTAAAAACAATCGTATATCAATGGGAGGCGCAGGAATGGAGCGTCAATCAGCCAGGCTGGGTGCGTGCCTATCCGTTACCGTCCTCGATGAACGCCCGCAGCCGGTGGCTGCGGCTGGGATGCCGCAGTTTGCGCAGCGCTTTGGCTTCGATCTGACGGATCCTCTCGCGCGTGACGGCGAAGTTCTGGCCGACTTCTTCGAGGGTGTGCTCGCTGCCATCCTCCAGCCCAAAGCGCATCTTGACGATTTTTTCCTCGCGCGGCGACAGCGTCTTTAGCACCTGGGCGGTCTGCTCGCGAAGATTCAGGTTGATGACCGCATCGGAGGGTGAGACGCCCGCCTGGTCCACCAGGAAATCTCCGAGGTGCGACTCTTCCTCTTCGCCCACGGGCGTTTCGAGCGAGATGGGCTCCTGCGCCACGCGCAGCACCTTGCGCACTTTGGAAACCGGCAGTTCCATCCGCTTGGCCAGTTCCTCGTTGGTGGGTTCGCGCCCTAATTCCTGAATCAACTGGCGCGACGTCCGGATCACCTTGTTGATGGTCTCGATCATGTGCACCGGAATGCGGATCGTGCGTGCCTGATCCGCGATGGCCCGCGTAATAGCCTGGCGAACCCACCACGTCGCGTAGGTGGAGAACTTGTATCCGCGGCGGTATTCGAATTTATCCACGGCCCGCATCAGGCCGATATTGCCCTCCTGGATGATGTCCAGAAATTGCAGGCCACGATTCGTGTAGCGTTTGGCGATGCTCACGACCAGGCGCAAATTAGCCTCGATCAACTCGCGCTTGGCGGTCTCGGCTTCGCGATCGGCCTTGGTGATGGTGGCCAGCGTGCGCCGCAATTCGGGAGCCGTGGACCCGCAGCGCTCTTCGATCTGCTGCAGCCGCTGTTGGTATCCGCGCTGCTCTTTGCGCAGATCTTTCACGCCATCCGCACGGGCCGGAGAGGTCTCGATGCGGCGCTGCACGCGGGACATTTCGCGTTCAACCGGGGTCAACTCCTCCACCGCGGCGCGAATTTGCGCGCCAAAATGCCGCAAAATCGAGCCTTGGAAACGAACCGTCCGGATGCTCCGCGAAACCCGCACCCGCGTGCGATGCGTTTCCCAAAGAAGGTGGGCATGCTGCCTGGGCTTCAGGGCGCGCGGAACGGCGTTGAGTTTCTGCCGCAATTGCTGGAATTTCTTGAAAAACCGCGCCGCGTCTTCGGCCATCGCGATCAATTCCTGGCCGCTCTCTTCGGTGGGTTCTTCAATCTGCAGCGGATCGGCAACCAAAACGACGTCGCGCGCCGCGATGGTTCCGCGCCGCACTTCCTCCGCCAGGTCCAGGATCTCCTGGATCACCAGCGGCGAGCGCGACAGCGCCTTCATCACGGTATTTTGACCGCGCTCGATGCGCCGCGCGATTTCGGTCTCGCCTTCCCGGGACAGGAGCGGCACGGTGCCCATCTCGCGCAAATACGTGCGCACCGGATCGTTGATCTTCTCCGCGACCACCGGACCCAATTCCAGATCCAGCAGGTCTTCGGCGTCGCCCAACTTCTGGTCGAATTCGAGCTTGGGGTCATCCAGGAGTTCGATGCCCGAACCATCCAGGCCGGCCAGCAGGTTCCCGAGTTCGGTGCCGTTGCCGAGATCCGCGGGCAGCGCTTCGCCTAGCTCTTCATAGGCGACGTAGCCCTTCTCCTCGCCCTTCTCGACTAACTGCTGCAGCCGATCGAATTTATCTTCCGGTGCCACTGAACCACCCTACCCGTTGCGAGACTATTTTCCACATTGTACACCCGCGCGTTTTTTTCGACGCGCTATATCATTCGCTTTTTTCCAGATTGTGCAACTCCTGCGCCAGCCGCAGTGCTTCGCTCAGATCCCCGGCCCTCTCAGCCTCCTTAACGCGCGTTTTCAGGACAGTCACCTGGCTCTTGAGGCTGGAGCGCTGTAAACTGCGCACGCATTCCTCTCCTAGAGATAGTGAAACGGCGGAGCCATCCGTTTCATCCCGCAGCACCGCGGACGCTAATAATTCCTGGTCGCTCTCCTGCAGACGCGCGTGCAATTCCTCGTAAGTCACCGCACCGGCGGCGTGCAAGCCGAATAGCGCCTTGAAGATGCGCCGCGTGGCGAACTGTTCCACGGCCGCCAGGTGTTCCAGTTGGGGGATCAAGTGCGGGCGCGCTTCGGCGTCGGAAATGAGCAGGTTCAAAAGAATTTTCTCATCGGCCCGGAGCGGCTCGATAACCGGCGCAACCTTCTTTTCGCGGCGGTCCGTTGCGGCTTTGCGGAAATTCTCGAGCACCAGTCCCGCATCCACGCCCAAATATCCCGCTACGTCGTTGGCCACGGCGACCCGCTCAATCTTGTCGGGGAGGCGTTGGATCGCCGGCAGCAGAAACTGGAAGCCGGCCACGCGCCCCTCGGCCGTGCGCAGGTCGAATTTCGTGCGCGCCCGATCTGCCAGCCAGTAAAAATAGGTCTGCGCCTTATCCAGCTTCGCGCGATAGGCCTCGGGCCCACGCTCGATACAATATTCGTCCGGATCGAGACCGCCTTCCAGTTCCATGATCCGCACGTGCATACTCTCGTCCAATAACAGGTCGATGGACCGTTCCGCGGCTTTAGCCCCCGCCGCATCGGGATCGAAATTCACTACGATCTTGCCGGAATGGCGGCGCAATGCCTGCACCTGCTGCGCCGTCAACGAGGTTCCGCAGCTCGCCACCACTTCGCGCACGCCCGACGCGAAGACGCCGATCGCGTCCATGTACCCTTCCACCAGGACGGACCGGTCCGCCTTCCGGATGCCGTCCTTAGCCCGGTGCAGGTTGTAGAGCACGGTGCTCTTCTTATATATCGGCGATTCCGCGGAATTCAAGTACTTGGCTTCGTCCGCCGGATCGAGAGCCCGCCCGCCGAAGGCGATCACCTTCGCGGATTCGCTGTGAATGGGAAACATCAGCCGGTTGCGGAAGCGGTCGTAGAAACTGCCGTCTTCGCGGCGCCCCAGCAGACCGGAGTTCTCCAGTTGCTCGGCCGTGAATCCCTGTTTCTCCAAAATGCGCAGCAGCGCGCGGCCGGAGCGCTCGGCGTATCCCAGCCCGAATTGCGCGCTGGTTTCGGGAGAGACTCGCCGCTTTTCCAGATAGCGGCGCGCCTCGGCGCCCGCCGGCCCGGCAAGCTGCTCGCGAAACGCCTCCTGTGCCAGTTCCTGGATCTGAAATACGGCGGCCCGCAGGCGTGTTTCCGCATCGGCATATTCGGCACGCTTGGGCATGGGGATGCCGTTGCGCTCCGCCAGCAGCTTGAGCGCCTCCGGAAAACTAACGTGCTCAAACTCCATGACGAATTTCAGCACGTCGCCGGATGCGCCGCAGCCGAAGCATTTGTAGAACTGATGGCCGGCATGCACGGAAAAGGAAGGCGTCTTTTCGCTGTGGAAGGGGCAGAGGCCGGTGTAGCGGGAAACGCCTGTCTTGCGCAGCCGCACGTAATCCCCGATCACGTTGACGATGTCGATGGAGGATTTCAGTTGCTCTTTGAAGTCCATTACGCCTGTGCTTGCATTATCGCCGAATCGGGTGGGCGCCGGCCTCGCCACCACAGGAACAGAAGGAGAACTCCTGTGGCGAAGGAGATCGCCGAGGACACCCGAAGAATCACCGGATGAAATTCCATACGAAGCACATGTTCTCCAGCCGGCACAACCACACCGCGGAATGCGATGTCGGTGCGGTAAATTGCGACGGGCGCGTCGTCCAGCCACGCCTCCCATCCGGGATAATCGTTCTCCGAGAGCACTAGAAACGCGGCTGCCGGGGTGCGGATGGACAATCTGAGCGAGTCCGGCTGGTATTGCGAAACCTTGATTTCGTCCCGAGTGATTCCGTTCACGGGATTGGCGGCTGGTAGCGCGATGGGCGCATCCGTGACGGCCGTGCGCCGGAAGTCGATGACCCCGCTTCCGATCAGGCGGCGCGCCTCGGCGAGGGACGCCGCGGTCCGGATTTCGCGCACCAGGAAGAACCTAGGCATCACCGGCAGGTTTTCAAACAACTCATAGCCCGGCAGGCTCGCCGCGTGCCGATACCTCGGATTCGACCAGAGCGGGCCGGCGCCGTCCGGCCGGGTGAGCAGGTACTTGACGTTCATCAGATCGAGGACCGGGGAATCCACGTTTTCGACGGGGTAATACCAGCCCCAGGGATGCCCATCGTGGAGGAACAGGCGAAGCTGTATGATATTCTCCAGCGCCAAAGGACTGACGCCATTGGCATCCGGCACGCCAGTGATCGGAGCGCTGTTCGCCCAACCGATGCTGGCATTGTCCAATGCGTCGATCCGCCAGGGTGGGTTGCTCTGGTCTACGTAACCGCGTACCCGCGTGAGTAAGTCGGTGCTGCCTTCGAACGACCTCCGGGTTACGGGTGGGTCGTCCCGCAGAGATGAAAGATTCATCGGCCGGCCGGAGCCCACTAGAAACAAGTCTACGGCGATCACCAGGCCCACCAGCCAGCGGAGCTTGTCGGATATACGCAGCGAATCCAGTCCCATGGCCGCCAAGCCCGCCAGAGCCAGGGTGAAAATGCAATAGGTGTACTCGGGATGAATTCCGATCCTGATGGTCTCGGGCAGGACAGGATAGATGGCGCGCCAGAGGACCGTCTTGTCGCCCAGCATCCATAGCAGGCCCACCAACAACGTGATTCCCAACAGCGCGACATACCGTGTCCGGCGCAGAAATGGCGCGATCAACGCCAGCGAGAGGCCCGCGATACTGCTGTACAGATATAAGAAGGTGATGTCTCCCGGGCCGTGAAAAAGGCGCATGTCGAATAGGTTGTAGTGATTTGGGAGCACCAGGGAGACCAGGCTTTGCCAGTAGAGCCCGCCTCCGGTGCCGAGCCAGCCTGCGCGGTACTTGGCGACGCTGTGCTGCGACAATTGCACTGTGGGTATGAATTGGATGGCGGCGAGCGCGATGCCGAGAATGCAGCCCGCCGCCGTGTGGGCCAGCAGTTGGATGCGCGCCAAACGTAGAGCGGCCAGAGTGACCGCAACGATTACCGCCGAAATGAAGACCGCCAGGGTCGGCTGCGGGAATCCGCCGAGAACGGCCATGCCCAAGGCCGCGGCGAGAGCCGCGAGCCAGTTGAGCCGGAGGCCGTGGCGTAGCTTGAGGATGGCCAGCCAAACCAGCGGCATCCAGGCCACCGCCATGATGGCGCCGATATGCTCCGCACGCGAGGCAAAGTAGCCCCCGGTCTGGAAAATGACCGCGCCCGCCCAGGCCGCCGGACGGCCCGCGCCAAGCTCCTGGAAGAGATGCCATGCCGCTATTCCCGCGAACCAGATTTCGAGAACCACGATCCACTCCAGCAGCATGGGGAGGGAGTCCAGCGAGGTGCGGCTGCCGATCAGGGCGCTGAGAAAGACCAGTGGATGAAAGAAGCATGCCTCGATGTTTTCGAAGACCGGATACCCGCAATAGCTGAACGGATTCCAGAGCGCCAGGCGGCCCTGCTTGAGCTGATCGGCGAGAAACGTGATGAGCGGCAGTTGAACCGCGTGAAAATCCCAGGGGAAGGTGTATTGGGTGCTGAAGAGCGGCTTGTGGAAGAAAGCGACCACGTCGGCGAGCAGGGCAAGGTACACCAGGAGGGGGGCGCGCTTCATGGCAATCCCGACTAACTTAACGCAGTGTGTGGGTTGAGTCCACCGGAAGGGGGTTCGGCGAGTCTTGGTTTAGGGACTGCCGCGGGGCCTTGCCTGCCCGAGTGTCGGCCCGAGAGCATTCGCGTGGAACAATGTGGTGCATAATATAATGTGACCGCCTCTCAATTCAGGCGCTGGCTCGCCGCGACAGGGTTGCACTTTCGCGCAGGGAAAAGGAGGACACTAAAAAGTCAGGCTGGGCGGCCAGTTCTCCGTCTTACCGATGCACGGATCGAAGAAGGAGCTTGGCAAGGGGCTGGTGGACAGAATCAAGAAGGATTTGGGACTTAAGTAGGGGCCACAGATGCTGCAATATCCGGTGAATTTTGAACAGGACAGCAACGGAACAGTTTTGGTTTCGTTTCCGGACGTCCCGGAGGCCCACACTTATGGGACGGATGCGGGCGACGCCTTGGCGCGGGCCGCTGACGCGCTTGAGACCGCAATCGCACTGTACATGGATTCCCGACGCGACATACCCATTCCGTCCCGGCTCAGAAAGCGCGGCAGGGCCGTGGCGCTCCCGGCGCTGGCTGAGGCTAAGGTGCGGCTTTATCAGGCGATGCGCGAGGAGGGAGTCGCAAAAGAGGAGTTGGCCCGCCGGCTCGGCTGGCATACCCCGCAAGTCGAAAGGCTGTTGGATCTGGCGCACGCGTCGCGCCTGGACCAGATCGAAGCGGCCTTTCAGGCTTTGAAGAGAACGCTCTCGATTACGATTAGTCCGGCGGCGTAGTGCCGTTTGTTGCGGGCCTTTCGTGTTGAGGATCAGGCACATCAGCTATCATCAGCAGCATGAGCCTGCAACTGCTGCTCGATATCATCAGTTCCGGAAACACAGATCGTTGGGGAGACCGGAACAAGGAGGCCTTCAAAGCCTTGTTCGGCTCACCCGCAGGCCGTTACGCAAAGCCCGCGCAGGATAAAGTGACGTTGCGTGCGCCCGAAATGACCGCGGACGGCGGTGTGCCGTTTGCGGCTTACATACACCCCTCAAACCCGCCCTCGGGTCCCTATAGCGGGCTGTCGTTCGTCATCTTTCCGGTTCCGGAGCATGCGTGCCTCATCGGTATGGTCGTCGGTACACAAGGCTTGGCGCCAGACGAAGCCATTCTCGGCCGTCCCGGGCACGCCCGAAAGATGCGCGCTATTTGTGGGTGGCTCAATTCCGAATTCGGCGGCGGATCGCAGGTCGCATGGGCCAAACAGGATCCGACGCGCGTGGACTTGGGCATCCCCAGGGAGTTGCAACAGGCGTGGCCAGAGTACCGTGCTGTTTTCGAGCGGTATGGCCCGGTATTGTATGCGCTGTTCAGGCCAAATGGGTCGCAGGCGGCCACGGAGGCCGCGCTCACGGCGTTGCTGGACGTCATGTTCGAGGAGCGTGGGCATCCGCCCCTTACGAACTTCAAAGCCGATGCGGACCGAATCCGCAGCAGGTGGTTCGAGCATCTCATGGCAACGGTCACCCGCGAAAAGGTAACGTCGCTACTGAAACGGCGCCGCTACGTAATCATACAGGGTCCGCCAGGAACAGGAAAGACCCGCATGGCGCGCGAAATCCTGGAAACGGATTATTCGGGATTCGGCCGTTCAATCCAATTTCACCCTAATATCACCTATGAGAGTTTCCTGGGCGGGTTGAACCCGGTCTCATCGGCCGGGGAACTCGGATTCCGATTCGCTCCGAAGCCAGGTTTCCTGATGGCGGCAGCCACCGAAGCTCTTACACACCCCGAGCAAAACTTCCTCTTGCACATCGACGAGATCAATCGCGCGGACTTGGGCAAGATACTTGGCGAGGCGATTTACTTGTTCGAATCCGGAGCAGAATCCCGGCGAAGGATTGAGTTGTCTTACGATTTCGGGGAACCTTTTCACAGCACATTCTTCCTGCCGGAGAATCTGCATGTGCTGGGCACAATGAACAGCGCCGATCGCAGCATCGCGATCCTGGATATTGCCGTGCGGCGCCGGTTCGCGTTCGTTTCTCTGTGGCCGAGCATGCAGGTTGTCGAAACACTCGGATCGGCAACCATGCAAAAGGCCTACCGCGAGCTCGTTTCGATCTTCGTCGAGCATGCACCCGACGAGGCTTTTCCGCTGGTCCCAGGCCATTCCTACTTCCTGGAGTCAGACGAAAACCTGGCGGCGGAAAGCCTGAAAGTGAATCTCGCGCCGCTTCTGGATGAATACCTTGCCCAGGGATACGTCAGCGGTTTCGGAGAGTCCATCCGGAACTACAAGCAATGGCTGGATAGCCTGTGAGGCCTCAGCCGGTTTCGAGGACGCATGTGCCCCTGGTGGCTCTCCGCCGTTCTGAAGAAGTGTGTCTGGAAGCCACTGATCACTCCGTGATGCGCCGTTCAGCGGTTCAGTTCTTCCAGTTGCGGAACGCGAGAGATCCGCAGGTCCAGGCGGCGAGACTTGCGGAGCAATTCGTCGCGCAGAACCACGTGCCTCTATCCCTACTAAACGTCAACATCGAGCGGGACTACGACGGAAGAGACGTGTTTCTCTCCGTTACGACAGGGAGTTCGATTGGGGCGGTGCCCCTGATTTCCCCGACATCCGCCCGGCCCGACTATGGATTGATCGTGCAGCCGCGGTTCCCTTGGGCCGGCATTGGTCCCATGCTTGCCGAGATGGGCTGGCGCATCGTGCCAGCACCCTTACGGCTGCCTTTGTTGAAGCGGTCCGAGCGCCGCATACCGCCGTGGGTAATCTCCTGCATGGTTTTGGTGCGCCTTCGGGCTCTGCTCGCACGGCTGGACCGGCGTTTCGAGCTTGTTCAGGAGACCTGTGGCGCTCCCCGAGGCTCTGTACAGTGGGAAGAATACGCGACCCGACAGGTGCCACGCGCACGGTTGCTCGAAGTGCCTTGCAGATATCCGGACCTACGCGATGATCGGCAACTGAAGGGGGCGATCCGGCTCACTTTGGAGCGCCAACTGCGATCACTGGAGACACAGCGCGAACAGGGCGCCTTCGTACACCGCCTGATTCTGTTGGGCGAACAGTTGCTGTCTGAGGTGCGCGCGGTCCCGATTTATGCGCCGGCCCGTCCGGTGATGGAGGGCTGGCTGCGCAGCCCCCTTCATGGCGACACCTGGTTTGATGGCTTACAGGCTATCGAGTGGACTCTTGATCAACGGGGCCTGGCCGGAGTCAGTGATCTCGAGGGCATATCCTGGAGCATGTCGATGGACCAGTTCTTTGAGGCTTGGGTGGAGACCATACTACGTTCCGTCGCCACGCACATCGGCGGCCGTTTGAAAGTAGGCCGTACTCGCGAGACTACTGCACCGTTGATTTGGGAACCGCCTTATCTCGGTTCCCAGAAGTCACTGGCGCCGGACCTTTGGCTGGAATGGGCCACGTGCACTTTAATCGTCGATGCGAAATACAAACGGCACTGGGAGGAATTGCAGCAGGGCGCCTGGTCGTCTGCCGCCGAAATCCTTCGCGAGCAGCACCGCCACGACCTCCTGCAAGTCCTGGCCTATGCGAATCTGGCCCGGACTCAAAATGTAGTTGCGTGCCTGACGTATCCGTGCACACACTCTACTTGGGAATCCCTGCTAATTCGTGGCAGGCTATTTCATAAAGCCGACCTTCAGGCACATGATAAGACGCTACGGGTTTGGCTTACAGCCGTCCCAATGAATGCCGCGGTGGATCGTGTCGCGGCACCACTTATCCGTGAGTTGCAGACATTGCATCGCGAACTCGCCCAATGAGGTTTCCGGAGATCGTGCGGCCAACTGCTACATCAACGCATTGATCGAACCGACGCGCCGCGCTTCATACCCTGCAATGGCGGCTTCATTCTTCAGAATGTAGCCCAGTTCGTCCACGCCCTCCAGCAGGCAGTGCCGGGAAAACGGATCGATGGGGAATTCGATTTTACGACCGTCCGGCAACGCCACGGTTTGGGATGCCAGATCCACCGTCACTTCCGTATCCGGGGATCGATCCACCAGCGCGAAGAGCGCGGCGTGGGCATCGGCGGGAAAGACGATCGGCAGCAGGGCGTTCTTCAGCGAATTCTGCTTGAAGATATCCGCGAACGAAGTGCTGATCACCGCGCGGAAGCCGAACTGGGTCAGCGCCCATGGCGCATGCTCGCGCGAACTCCCGCAGCCGAAGTTGTCGCCGGCCAGCAGGATTTGGGCGCCGTGCACCCGCGGCTGGTTCAGGATGAAATCGGGTTTCGGATGTCCCTGCGCATCGTAGCGCCAATCGTTGAAAAGCTGCTTGTCGAGCCCCTGTTTCGAAATGGTCTTCAGGAAGCGCGCGGGGATGATCTGGTCCGTGTCCACGTTGTTGATGGGCAGGGGCACGAGCCGGCTGCGGAAATTCATAAGAGAGTCCTCACATCGGTGACCACGCCAGTCAGCGCGGCGGCCGCGGCGGTCAGCGGGCTGGCCAGGAAAGTGCGCCCGCCCTTGCCCTGGCGGCCTTCGAAATTGCGATTGCTGGTAGACACGCTGTATTCGCCGGGCTGCAATTGATCGCCATTCATGGCGATACACATGGAGCATCCGGGCTCGCGATAATCGCAGCCGGCCGCGCGGAAAATCTCGGGCAAGCCCTCCGCTTCAGCCTGGCGCTTCACCTGTTGCGAGCCGGGCACCACCATCACGCGCACGTGCGGGTTCACCTTGCGCCCTTTCAGCAGAGAGGCCGCGGAGCGCAGATCGGAAATGCGCGAATTGGTGCAGCTTCCGATGAACACCACATTGACGGGATGTCCCAGCAGCAGTTTGCCGCCTTCCAGATCCATATAGCGCAGCGCCTTGGCGATTGAATCGCGTTGCAGCGGATCGGACACCTCGGATGGCTCCGGCAGCGTTGCGGTGATGGGCATGCCCATGCCGGGATTCGTGCCGTATGTGATCATCGGTTCGAGTTGATGGGCATCGATGGCGACGGAACGGTCGAAGGCCGCGCCGGCATCGGTGGGCAACTGCCTCCAGCGTGCCAGGGCCGCGTCCCAATCCGCGCCCTTGGGTGCATGCGGCCGTCCGGCCAGGTATTCGAACGTGGTGTCGTCGGGCGCGATCATGCCGGCGCGCGCACCGCCTTCGATGGACATATTGCAGACAGTCATGCGCTCTTCCATGCTCAGAGCGCGGATCGCCGCGCCGCGATATTCGAAAATCGACGCCGTGCCGCCCCCCACGCCGATGCGCGCAATGAGCGCCAGCACGATATCCTTGGCCGTGACGCCGGGCCGGAGCGCGCCATCCACCAGCACCTCAAAAGTCTTCGATTTGCGCTGCAAGAGGCATTGCGTGGCCAGCACGTGCTCCACTTCGCTGGTGCCGATACCGAACGCGAGCGCGCCGAATGCGCCGTGCGTGGCCGTGTGGCTGTCGCCGCAGACAACGGTCATGCCGGGCTGCGACAATCCCAGTTCGGGACCGATGACATGCACGATCCCCTGCCGGTCGCTGCGCCGTCCGTAGCAGCGGATCCCGAAATCGCGGCAGTTGGTTTCAAGTTGCGCGACCTGTTTGGCGGCGATTTCGTCGAGAATCGGCAGGGATGGATCGGTAGTGGGGGTGCTGTGGTCGGTGGTGGCGACGGTCAGATCCGGGCGGCGGACCTTGATGCCACGGTCGCGCAAGCCCTGAAAAGCCTGCGGGGAGGTGACTTCGTGGACCAGGTGCAGGTCGATGTAAAGCAGGGTGGGAGCGCCGGGCTGTTCATGGACCACGTGCGCGTCCCAGAGTTTTTCGATGATGGTGCGTGGGGGCATAGGGTTAAACCGATGATGGCAACAGGTGGTGGGTGTTGGGTCGTAACCACCACCCATCACCCATAACCTATCACCGATCCGGAAGGACCCGGGAGCCGGTAAGCTCCCAGGCCTATCCGATTGCGGCGCACACGGCTTCACCAACCTGTTCGGTGGTGGCCGGTACGCCCTTTGGTTTGAGGTCCGCCGTCACTCGTCCGCTACCCAGTACGGTTTCAATCGCGGCGTTTACTCGGGCGGCTTCTTCCTTCAAACCGAAACTGTATTCCAGCATGGCCGCCACGGAGCCGATCGCTCCCAGCGGGTTGGCTTTATTCTGACCGGCGATGTCCGGCGCCGAGCCATGCACCGGCTCGTATAGTCCGACCCATGCGCCCGACGACTTGCGGCCGCCCAGCGATGCCGAGGGCAGCATGCCGATCGAACCGGCCAGCACGGCGCCCTCATCGCTGAGGATGTCGCCGAACATATTCTCCGTCAGTACAACGTCGAAACGGCGCGGATTCAGTATCAACTGCATCGCGCAGTTATCCACCAGCAGATGATCCAGATCCACATCCGGATACCCGGCGGCGATTTCGACCACTACCTGCCGCCATAACTGCGAATTTTCGAGCACATTGGACTTATCCACCGAAGTCACCTTGTGGCGGCGGCCGCGCGCCAGGTGAAAAGCTACGTGCGATACCCGCTCGATCTCGGCGCGGGTATAGGTCATCGTATTCACGGCTCGCGTTTCCGGCCCGCTGCCCGAAATGCCGCGCGGCGTGCCGTAATAGATGCCGCCGGTCAGTTCGCGGACGATGATCATATCCGTGCCTTCCACCAGAGAATTCTTCAGCGGCGATGAATCCAGCAGAGCGGCGAAGGTGCGCACCGGCCGCAGGTTGGCGAAGACTCCCAGCGCCTTGCGGATGCCCAGCAAGCCCTTCTCAGGCCGCATCTCCGGCGGGCAGTTGTCAAACTCCGGCAGGCCGACCGCGCCTAGCAGGGTGGCGTCGGCATCGGCCGCGAGGCGCGCGGTTTCATCCGGAAACGGACTGCCCGTCCGGTGAATCGCGATGCCGCCCAGCAGACCTTCCGCGATGTGCAGCGGATGCTTCCATTTTTCCGCCACATGGCGCAAGACGCGCACGGCTTCGCGCGTCACTTCCGTGCCGATGCCGTCGCCGGGCAGAACTAAGACGTGTAAGTTCATACGAGCTGGTCAGTCGGCGGCCACTTTCATCGCCATTGGACGCCCTTCAATCAACTCCACGATCTCTTCGTCCAACAGGCCCTTCTTGTTGTCCGCCAAATGCGTAAAACGGTCGTACAGCGCTTGCAACTCTTCTTTACTCAGGTCGTAGCCCAGGTCTTCGGTACGTTTTTTCAGTGCGTGGCGGCCGCTGTGTTTTCCCAGCACCAGTTTGCTTTCCGGCACGCCCACGCTGTGCGGGTCCATGATCTCGTAGGTGGTTTTTTCTTTCAGGTATCCATCCTGGTGGATGCCGGCCTCGTGCGCAAAAGCGTTGCGGCCCACGATCGCTTTGTTCGGTTGGGGCCCGAAAGAAATCATCGACGCCAGCAACTGGCTGGCGGAAAACAGATGCTCGGTGCGGATGCCGGTATCGTAAGGCAACCGATCCTGGCGGGTCTTGAACAGCATCACGACTTCTTCGAGCGCGGTGTTGCCGGCGCGTTCGCCGATGCCGTTGATGGTGCATTCGATCTGCCGTGCGCCGGCTTCCACGGCGGCGATAGAATTGGCGGTAGCCAGGCCCAGGTCGTCGTGGCAATGCACGCTGACCACCGCGCAGTCGCCCAGCGCTCTTACAATCCGGCTGATTAAGCCCGCGTATTCGAATGGCACCGAATACCCGACGGTATCCGGAATGTTGACCGTGCGGGCGCCGGCGGCCACCACGGCGCGCGATATCTGTTCCAGGAAATCGGGGTCGGTACGGGCGCCATCCTCGGCTGAGAATTCCACGTCGTCCACATACTGGCGCGCCAACTCCACCGCGGCCACGGCCTCTTCCAGCACCTGCTGCCGCGATTTCTTCAGTTTGTACGTCAGGTGGATATCGCTGGTCGCGATGAAGGTATGAATGCGCGGCCTGCGGGCGTGCTTCAGCGACTGCGCGGCGCGCTCCACATCCAGGGTGCACGCGCGGCCCAGCGCGGCCACTTGCGCCCACGGAAACTCGCGGCTGATGGCGTCCACGGCTTCGAAATCGCCCTCAGATGCGATGGGGAAGCCCGCTTCCAGAATGTCCACGCCCAGTTCCACCAACTTGCGCGCCATCCGGATTTTTTCCGGCACGTTCATGCTGCAGCCCGGCGATTGCTCGCCATCCCGCAGCGTAGTATCGAAAATGTAAACTCGATCGCTCATAAAAACCGCCGTATTGGGTCATTATGGCGACGGCCCGATCAATTTAGCAAATTTATAATATTAGCGGTCCACATAATCTTTTGTTATGCTGGAGGCGGAATGGAACTGCACGCGCTCCAGGTTTTTCTGGCGGTAGCCACCGAGAAGAGCTTCTCGCGCGCCGCGGAGCGCCTGCTACGCACGCAGCCCGCGGTCTCCCTGGCCTTGCAGCGGCTCGAGGCGGAGCTGGGCGAAAAACTGATCGACCGTTCCGCGAAAGACCTGGTATTGACAGACGCCGGCCGCACGGTGCTCGATTTTGCGCGGCGCTTCGAAAATCTACGCCTGGAGATGGAGAACTCGCTGGCTGAACTGCGCGACAACTCCGCCGGCACGCTCACGGTCGGCGCCAACGAGTCCACATCGCTTTACCTGCTGCGGCATATCGAAACTTTCCGGCGGCTGCATCCCAAGATCCGGGTGCGGGTGCGGCGAAGCCTCTCCAGCAAAATTCCGAACGAACTGCTGGACGGCAATCTGGAGTTGGGGGTGATCAGCTACGATCCGCCCGACGAGCGGCTGACATCGAGCGTCATCTACACCGACTCGCTGTCTTTCGTGTTATCGCCCAAACACCGGCTGGCGGGCCGCAAAACTGTCTCGATCTCGGATCTGGCCGCGGAAACCTTCATCGCGCACAACGTGCTCTCGCCATACCGGGACGTGGTGATTCGCGCGTTCCAGCAGCGTCGCGTGCCGCTGAATATGCCCGTGGAAATGCCGACCATCGAGACCATTCGCAAGCTGGTGCAGAATAACCAGGGCGTAGCCTTTCTGCCGCGGATGTGCGTGGAGCAGGAGATCGAGCAGGGATTGCTGTGCGAGGTGAAAGTGAAAGAATTGAGCGTGGAGCGCAAAATCCGGCTGATTTATCCTACGCGGCGAGTGCTCAGCCATGCCGCGCGGGCGTTTCTGGAGGTAGTGCGCGGCAAATAGCCGTTATAGCGCCAGCGGGTAGTCCACGCTACGCAGCAACCAGTCGCGATTGGCGCGCACGTCCTCGCGAAGCGTTTCGCAAAGCGCGTCGCGCCGCTCATACAGGCGATACGGGTCGCGCTTTGCGCGATTGTCCAAGAGCGCCTTCACCACAAACGGCATCACCATCGAGTAATCCGCCTGCATGCTCTCGGTGGTCTGCAAATAGGTATCCTTATCCACCTTGCCCCATGTGACCGCCTCGGCAGGCGGACAGGATGACAGCGAGCCATCGGTGACCGGCGCGGTTACGATCTGCACGTCGAACTGGTAGCCGCGCACATTCGGCAGGCCCAGCACCTGGCCGAGCGCCGGCTCCGGCTGCAGGTTGTAATTCTTGGGCACGCCGCCGCCTAGGATCAGGGTAGCGAGGGCGCGCGCGGGGCTCTCGAACAATCCCCAGCGATGGTAGGCGCAGGCTTCGAACACTTCGGCGTGCAAGTCCAGGTCGAAGGCATATTCCGGTACGATGCCGGCGTTGCGCATGGCCCACAGCTTCATCGAATTCAGGAAAACGCTGCCATCCGCCGGCGCCCCCACCAGCACGGGAATCGCCAGGCGATTGCAGGTGGCCAACAGCCCCGCGGGGACTCCGTTGCGCCGTTCCTGCGCGGAATAATAAGCGCCGAGGCGATAACGCAGTTCGGTACCGGTCATCTTCTTTTGGAATTCGGGCCGCGCCAGGCAGGCGCTCAGGAAACGGTCCTGGTCGAGCAGCACGGCCTCGTCGAAGGCCATATCGGTGACGCGAATCGTGCCCTCCTCCCGTAATGCGGCATCGTCGCTGTGGATGGGCACCTCGTGGATGGGATCGTCCTTGTGCCCGTCCAGGCTGCGGTGCCCATCGTGATAGCAGACGGCATCGGTCGTGCTAATGTAAGCCACCCACCCGGTTTCAAGCAGCGGGATCAACCAGGCTAAGTGCTGGCCCGAGACGGTGACTGGGCCGGAGATGGCTAGAGTCATGGGGCAGCCAGTGGCGATCGCCCGGTCGAGAATGGTGTAGATGCGGCGCAGATAGGCGCCGCCGAAGGCCGGCAGACAATGCCGGAAAATCTCGTCGAGGGTGGCGCATCCATCGACGCGGCGGACGCGGACGGGGTGGCGTTGGGACATCGTTTCGAAGATAACATGCCGCGCCGCGCGCTTGCGTTACGAGCGGCTTCCCCGAACAATCGTGGTACTCTTGTCGAGGAAATCCGGCACTTCCTCTGCATTCTTAATGACCGATCGTTTCCAGAATCGAATTGCCATCGTGACCGGCGGCGCCTCCGGTATCGGCCGGGCGCTGTGCGAGGAACTCGCACGGCGCGGAGCGCTTGCGGTCGTAGCGGACATCAACTACGACGGCGCGCAGGCCGCGGCATCGGCGATCACGTCCAACGGCGGGAGAGCATCGGCCGCGCGGCTGGATGTCACCCGTGCCGAAGACGTCGAGCGCCTGGTCGAAGAGACAGTGCGCACCCACGGCCGCCTGGATTACATGTTCAATAACGCCGGCATCGGCGTCGGCGGCGAGGTGCGCGAGCTCACGCTCGACCATTGGCGCCAGTGCGTGGACATCAATCTGTGGGGAGTGATCTACGGTGCCCGGGCCGCCTATGCCGCGATGCTTCGCCAGGGATCCGGCCACATCGTCAATACGTCATCCGCTGCCGGCCTGGTGGGTGAGCCCGGACTGGCGCCTTATTCCGTGACGAAGAGCGCAGTGGTCTCGTTATCGGCGGCGTTGCGCGCGGAGGCCGAGGCCTTCGGTGTGCGCGTCAGCGTAGTTTGTCCCGGCTTCGTGGATACGGCGATCTACGGCAGTGCGATCGGCGTGAAGATCGACCAGGACGAATTCCTGGCGAAACTGCCCGTGAAGCTGGTGTCCGCCCCCGACGCCGCGCGCGCAATTCTGCGGGGCGTGGAGCGCAACGAATCGATCATCGTGTTTCCGTTCTACGCGCGGCTTGCCTGGTGGCTGATGCGCATCAATCCGCGGCTCCTGGACCGCTTCCATCGCAAGGTGCTGGCGAATCTGCGCGCCCAAAGATCCGCGGGAGCATGAGTTACTCATAGCGCAGCGCGATCAGCGGATCGATGCGGGTTGCCCGGCGCGCCGGAATATAGATCGCCACCCAAGCCACCGCCGCCAGCGTTAGCGCCACGGCGCCGAAAGCCAGCGGGTCGCTGGCCTTCACACCGAATAGCAAGCTGGAGAGCAAACGTGTCAGGCCGAACGCGGCAGCCAGCCCAACCGCCAGTCCGATACCCGCCAGCAGCAGGCCGCGCCTGAGCACCATCCGCAACATGTCGCCGCCGCTGGCCCCCAGTGCCACGCGGATGCCGATCTCCTGGGTTCTCTGCTCTACGGAGTAGGACATCAATCCGTAGATTCCGAGGGCAGCCAGCAAGAGGGCCGTCGCCGCGAAAACCGTCAGGAGCGTCATATTGAAATCCTGGCGGGCAGTGGATTCCGAGATCACCTGCTCCATGCTTCGGAACTTGGACACCGGCAGTTGCCCGTCGACGGAGCGAAACTCTTTCTGAATCGCGGCGGAGAGCGCCGTCGGTTCCTGGGTCGTGCGGACTACCCAACTGAGCGGCAGCACTTTGTTCGCAAGCTGCGTGAGGCCATCCGTAACCTGGCTGGCCGGCACATACATCACCCCCTGATCGGAATCCTTCAGCCCGTTTTCCCGCACGTTTCCGACGATGCCTACGACCTCGCGCGCGGGCTCCTCGAATTCGGGGCCCAAGCCCTTGCCGATCGTCATGCTCTGGCCGATCGGATCTTCTTTCTGCCAGTACTTCTTCGCCAGGGCCGCGTTGATGACTACCACGCGCGCCGAATTCCCGGAATCGTGTTCGCTGAAAACGCGGCCTCGCAGGAGAGGAATCTTAAACGCGGAAAAATAGTGCGCGGAGACGGAACGCCACTGTTCGTCGCCGTTGTAAACGTTTCCCTTGGCGGGCGGTTTGCCGGCGATGTTGAACGGCAGGTCGATGCCGCCCTCAATGGGGAGCATAATAGCGGTTGCGGCGAATTGCACCCCCGGCAGACTCTCCAGGCGGGGAGTCATTTGGCGGATCAGGCTGTCCACTTTGGCGGTGGCTGCATAGCCGCCGCCGGAAAGCGACGTCCGCAGAGTAAGAACGTGGTGCGGATCGAAGCCGGGATTCACCGCGCGCAAGCTGGCAAAAGTACGGATCATAAGGGCCGCGCCCACCAGCAGGATCACCGCCAGGGCAATCTCGCTGACCACTAGAAAACTGCGGGCGCGGTTTTGATGGCGGCCTGTTCCCGAGCGGCCGCTGGTATCTTTGAGCGATGAGTTTACATCCAGCCGGGAGACATGCACGGCCGGAAACAGTCCAAAGAGGATGCCTGTGGCAAAGGCCACGGCCAGGGTGAAGCCGAGCACCCGCCAGTCGAGCGCGGTCACCCCGCCGGAGGATTGCAAGTTGTCGCTGATGTGCGGCAAATCTCCGGGTGCGATCGCCAGGAGTGCGCGCACCCCCACTGCCCCGATCAAAAAGCCGAGAACGGCGCCGGCCAAAGCGAGCACGACGCTCTCCGTCAACAGTTGCCGCACGATGCGCAGGCGGTTGGCGCCGATGGCGGTGCGGATGGCCATTTCCCTCTGCCGGGTGGAGGCCCGCGCAAGCTGCAGGTTGGCCACATTCGCGCATGCGATCAACAGCACGAAGCCCACCGCTCCGAAAAGGATCATCAAGGGCAATTTCACGTCGCCTACCTGCGCTTCCTGTAACGGCACCATCGCCACACTCTCGGTTTTGTCCATCCACAGGGGATTGGCTCGCCGGAATCGCTCGCCCACGACCTTCATCTGGGCCCGGGCGGCTTTCAGGGTCACGCCCGGCTTGAGACGCCCGGCGACCGCCAGATAATGTCCCTGGTTGGTGCTGTTGGGATCGGCCTGTAAGGGGATGAAGACGTCGGCCGGGGGATCGGGCTTAAAGGTTGCGGGCAGCACCCCCACCAACAGGGTCGGTTCGCCGGCGACCTGGATGGGCGTGCCCACCAGCCGGAGGTCGGCGCCGAATCGCCGGCTGAAGAGTTGATAGCTGATGACCGCGACCTTCGGCCCATTCGGTACGTCCTCCTCGGGCGTAAACGTGCGCCCGAAAACCGGCGAAACACCAAAGACGCGGAAGTACTCCGAGGATACATGGATCCCCTTCACCTGCTCGGGATGGTCGCTGCCGCCGATGTTCATCCCGGGGCCGGTGAAGTCGTAAGCGGCCATGGATTCAAAAACGTCGTTCTTCTTCCAGGCGTTGAATTTCGGGATGGAAGTCGAGCCCTGGCCCTGGTAATCGGGAAAACCGCGCACTACCTGCATAATCCGGTCGGGCTCCGGATACGGCGGCGGTTTAAGAAGAACCTGGTTGATGACTGAGAAGATCGCCGTGTTGGCCCCAATACCCAGGGCCAACGCCGAGACCGCAATAGCGGTGAAAGCGGGGCTCTTGCGCAACACGCGCCAAGCATGGCGCAGGTCGGCGAATAGGCTTTCCATGCCCGGATTACGTTCGAGGCGGGCAGGAAGTTCCATTATCTCGATTTTTTCCGTACGCTGGTCGATCCGCGCCGGCGCCGTGAACCCTACAACGCCTTAACTTTCCGGGAGAATTTATGGCGGAACTTCTGGACCTTCGGCGCCACCACGTATGTACAGTAAGGCTGCTGCGGATTGTGGGCGAAGTATTCCTGATGATAGTCTTCCGCGGCGTAGAATGTAGTGGCGGGCGCTACTTCTGTGACGATCGAATCGCGGAAAGCCTTCTCGGCCGTCAATTCGCGAATCACCTGTTCGGCGGTGGCACGCTGCGCATCGGAGTGATAGAAGATGGCGGAGCGGTACTGCGTCCCGGCATCGTTGCCCTGGCGATTGAGCGTGGTCGGATCGTGGATGGCGAAGAAGACTTCGAGGATGTCGCGGAAGGATGCCACATCCGGATCGAAGGTCACCTGGACAACCTCGGCATGGCCGGTAGAACCGCTGCAGACATCGCCATAGGTCGGGTTCGGCTGACGCCCCCCCATGTATCCGGACTCCACGGAAAGCACGCCCTCCATGTCGTCGTACACGGCTTCCAGACACCAGAAGCATCCCCCGGCTAGCGTGGTGGTTTCGCGTTTGGACATAGTTTCAGGGTAGCGTACCCAAGGACGGATAGGCCGCGAGCCTAACTCAAGCCTTCCAGGTATTGGAAGCTCTTGCGGAGCGACTCGATGGGGTCGCCGGGCGTCTCGTCCTGCTCGACGAAGTAATGTTTGACGCCGGCCTGCTTAGCGGCGCGGATGACCGCGGGAATGTCGACGGCGCCGTCGCTTAGATCGTGGAATGCCGTGCGCGGGATCATTTCATTGAAACGCTGCGGGGTGCCTGTCGCGACATTCTTCAAGTGAACCAGAGGGATGCGCTCACCATACTGTTTCAGGACGGCGACCGGATCGGCGCCGGCTACGCGTGCCCACATTACGTCGAGTTCGAGGCTGACGAGCTTCGGGTCGGTGGACTTCATCAGCACATCCAGCAGCCTTCCATCCGCGGTGGGCTGGTATTCGAAAGCATGATTGTGATAACAGAGGCGCATGCCGGATTTGCGCGCCAGTTCGCCGGCGGTGTTCAGAGTCTGGCCCAGTTTGCGAATCATTTCGACGCCGCCGCGGTCGCGCGGATCGATCCAGGGACAGACGACATATTCGAAGCCGTGCTTCTTGGCATCCTCGAGCGCGGCCGGCAGTTTGGCGGGTTCGTGGATGAAGAAGCGTTGGTCGAGGTGTACGCTGACCGGGGTCAGGGACGTTTGCTTCAGGCTGGGCCAGATAGCGTCAAGGCCATCCGCGGTACATTCCACTTCGCGATAACCGATCTGCTCGATGGCGCGCAAGGTCTCGAGCGGGTGCTTGGGCAGGACCGTGCGCACGGTGTAGAGCTGCACGCCGACCACAGGCAAGGCGCGGGCGTGGAGGGTAGCGGCCGTGGTGACGGCGGCGGTGGCGAGAAAAGAACGGCGGGATATGGAGTGCATGCTCCTATGTTATAGCGAAGCGCCCCCTTTCGGTTCTCGCAGAGTTGACAACCGATTCGTGCGTGCTTATCCATCCGCCAGTTGCTATTCCGCCTCCGAAAACGCAAACTGTAGAGGTAATGGCCTCTAAAGTCCGCAAAGCCGTGTTCCCGGCGGCGGGTCTGGGCACCCGCTTTCTCCCCGCCACTAAGGCCCAGCCGAAGGAAATGTTGCCCCTCGTCGACAAGCCGCTGATCCAGTACGGCGTCGAGGAGGCCCTGCACTCCGGGATTCAGAACATCATTATCGTGACCGGGCGCGGCAAGAGCGCCATCGAAGATCATTTCGACGTCAGCTTCGAGTTGGAAAACATGCTCGAAACGCGGGGCAAGAAGGATCTCCTGTCGATTGTGCGCAATGTTTCCGACATGATTAATGTCGCCTACACGCGGCAGAAGGAAGCCTTGGGGCTCGGCCACGCCGTCTTGCGCGCCATGGAACTGGTGGGGCAAGAGCCTTTCGCGGTGGTGCTGGCGGACGACGTAATCGACGCCGAAACGCCTTGCTTGCGCCAATTGCTGGACGTCTATGAGTTCTTCTGCTCGCCGGTGGTCGCGGTGATGGAAGTCCCGCCGGAGAACATTTCCGCTTATGGCGCGATCGACGCGGAGCCGATTTCGCATAATGGCTGCCGGGATCGCGTATTCCGCGTACGCGACCTGGTGGAGAAGCCCAAGCCGTCGGAGGCGCCTTCTAACCTGGCTATCATCGGCCGTTACGTGCTGATCCCGGAGATTTTTCAATCCTTACAGGCGATCGAACCGGGATCGGGGTCGGAAATTCAATTGACCGACGCGCTGCGCCATCTGCTGCGCACCAGGCCCATATACGCGTACCGGTTCGAAGGTACCCGTTACGATGCCGGCGACAAACTCGGATTTCTTAAGGCCACCGTAGAATTCGCTTTGCGCCGGCATGACCTCGGAGGTCCCTTCCGGGAGTACTTGAAGAGTCTTGCTCTTTAGTTTCAATTGTTTGCAGCTATAGTAACGGACGTACTAGAAAACTAATGAAAAGTTATTGCACCTGCTAGCGGTGGGTGGTACGATTGTTCGGCGGTTTCCTATTACCGCTGGTCCTCGGATTGATGTTTGAAACAATACTGATCCTTTCATTTTCGTTGGCGCTTTTCATTTATTGGTTCCGGTATTCCGTTCTTTTGCTGTTGAGCGAAGAACAGGCGGAAGGACACACCAAGGTAATCGACCAGTTGAGCGTACTGGAAACCCGGGAAGCCTTGCGGCTGGCCCAGGGGAATCTGCCATTGGGCGGCCTGCAGCGCGCCATCGATCACGATTATCGAATGCTCCGCTATCTGCTGGATCATGCCGCGGGCATGGATCTGGTCCCGTTCGAGCACTATCTGCTAATCCTGGACTACCGGATCATGCAGGCCTGGTATCGCATCAGGCCAAACCGGCGGGCCCTCGACGAGATGGCTGGAGTGGTGACCTACATTGCCTACAAGATGGGCGAACGATCCGCCAGTTTTTCGCAAGCCTAGGACGCGCCGGCTTCGAAGCCTCTTCCCGACCATCCAACCTGCCTCCCTTACCGCCCGCCAGCGCAATCTTGACACTTTAGTACAGATTTAGCATCCTATAGAAGAGCCTAGATTTTCAGGAGAACTGCGTGAGCACCTCAGCCAATACCATCGAAACCTTCGCAAATCAGGAATACAAATGGGGTTTCGTCACCGAAATCGATGCCGATACCGTTCCGCCCGGCCTGAATGAAGACGTTATCCGCCTGATTTCAAAGAAGAAAAATGAGCCCGAGTTCATGCTGGAGTGGCGGCTCAAAGCTTACCGGCACTGGCTCACGATGCAAGAACCCACCTGGGCAAACATCCACTACCCACCCATCGATTACCAGGCGATCAGCTACTATGCGGCTCCCAAAACCAACGCCAACCGGCCCAAGAGCCTCGACGACGTCGATCCGGAATTGCTGCGCACCTATGAAAAACTGGGCATCCCGCTCCAGGAACGCGAACTGCTCGCGGGCGTGGCCGTGGACGCCGTGTTCGACAGCGTCTCGGTAGCCACCACGTTCAAAGCAAAGCTGGGCGAGATGGGCATCATTTTCGGATCCTTCTCCGAAGCCGTACAGGAACACCCCGACCTGATCAGGAAATATCTCGGCTCGGTAGTGCCTTCCTCGGACAACTTCTTCGCCGCGCTGAACTCGGCGGTCTTCAGCGACGGTTCCTTCTGCTACGTACCGAAGGGCGTCCGCTGCCCCATGGAACTGTCGACCTATTTCCGCATCAACGCCAAGAATACCGGCCAGTTCGAGCGCACGCTGATCATCGCCGACGAGGGCGCCTACGTGAGTTACCTGGAGGGTTGCACCGCGCCCATGCGCGACACCAACCAGTTACACGCCGCCGTAGTCGAACTGGTAGCGCTCGATAACGCCCAGATCAAATATTCCACCGTGCAGAACTGGTATCCCGGCGACAAAGAAGGCCGGGGCGGCATCTACAATTTCGTAACCAAGCGGGGCGCATGCCGGGGCGTCAACTCCAAGATCTCCTGGACGCAGGTGGAGACCGGGTCCGCCATTACCTGGAAATATCCGAGCTGTTTGCTGATCGGCGACAACTCGGTCGGCGAATTCTACTCGGTGGCGCTCACGAACCACTATCAGCAGGCCGATACCGGCACCAAGATGGTTCACATCGGGAAGAACACCAGAAGTACGATCGTCTCGAAAGGCATTTCAGCCGGCCGCGGACAGAACACTTATCGCGGCGCGGTCAAGATTTTGAAGAGCGCCGCCAATGCGCGCAACTACTCGCAGTGCGATTCCATGCTGTTGGGCGACAAGTGCGGCGCGCACACGTTCCCCTATTTGGAAGTGAAGAATACGTCGTCGCAGGTGGAGCACGAGGCATCCACCTCCAAGATCGGCGAAGACCAGATTTTCTATTGCAGGCAGCGGGGGATTTCTACCGAAGACGCGGTCTCCATGATCGTGCACGGCTTCTGCAAAGAAGTCTTCCGCGAATTGCCTATGGAGTTCGCTGTGGAAGCCCAGAAGCTGCTGGGAGTGAGTCTCGAAGGAAGCGTCGGATAAGCTAAACATGTCATTACTCGAAATCAAGAATCTACACGCCAACGTCGCGGGCCGCGAAATTTTAAAAGGCATAGACCTGACCATCGAAGCCGGCGAAGTGCATGCCATTATGGGACCGAACGGCTCCGGCAAGAGTACGCTGGCGCAAGTGCTGTCCGGCCGCGATCTGTACCAGGTGACCGGCGGCGAGGTCATTTACAACGGCAAGGACCTGCTCGAAATGCCACCTGAAGATCGCGCCCGCGAAGGCATCTTCATGGCCTTTCAGTATCCGGTGGAAATCCCCGGCGTCAGCAACCTGTATTTCCTGAAAGCTGCGCTCAACGCCATCCGCAAGCACCAGAACCTGCCGGACCTCGACGCCATGGATTTCCTGGCGCTGGTCAAGGAAAAAATGGCGCTAATGGAAATGGATCAGAGCCTGCTGAACCGCGCCGTGAACACCGGCTTTTCCGGCGGCGAGAAGAAGCGCAACGAGATTTTTCAGATGGCCGTGCTGGAGCCCAAGCTGGCGATTCTGGATGAAACCGATTCTGGTCTGGATATCGACGCGCTCAAGATCGTTGCCGCCGGCGTGAACGCGCTACGCGGCCGCGACCGCGCCATGATCGTGGTGACGCACTATCAACGCCTGTTGAATTACATCGTGCCGGATTTCGTGCACGTACTGGCGGAAGGGCGCATCGTGAAATCGGGCGGCAAGGAACTGGCGCTGGAACTGGAAGAATCCGGTTATGCGGAGATGGTGGAAACGGCATGATCGACGGCATTCGCGAAGAAGCCCGCCGGCGTTTCGCCGATCTGGGCTTCCCCACTACACACGACGAAGACTGGCGTTTTACGAGCGTAGTCCCCATTTCGCGCACACAGTTTGAGCCAAGTGGCGCAGGCGCACTGCCTGCGGTGGCCTCGAAGGCGCCGCCGGGCGTGCGTATAACCAAACTCTCCGAATCCGCCGTCGAACCCTACCTGGCGCGTTATGCCGGCTACCAGAACAACGCCTTCGTAGCCTTAAACACGGCGAACTTCGCGGACGGGCTCTTCATCCACATCGCCAAAGGGGCGGTGATCGAAGAACCTATCGAAATCTTGGTCGCATCCTCGGCCAACGGTCACCCAACCGTATCGCATCCCAGGGTCTTGATCGTAGCCGAACCCGATAGCCAGGCGACCATCGTCGAGCGATACGCCGGCAGCGGGGGCGCCTATCTGTCGAACGCCGTGACCGAGATCGTAGCGGGCGATCACGCCGTGATCGATCACTATAAGCTGCAAACCGAAAGCGCGCGCGCCTTCCACGTGGCGACGCTTCAGGTGCAACTCGGGCGCGACACCAATTTCCGGTCGCACTCGCTCTCGTTCGGAGGCGCGCTGGTGCGCAACGACGTGAACGCGGTGCTCTCGGAAGGCTCCGAATGTACGCTGAACGGCTTGTACCTGGTGGCCGGCGAACAGCACATCGACAATCACACCACCATCGATCACGCCAAGCCCCACGCCGCCAGCCACGAGTTGTATAAGGGTATCCTGGCGGGCCACTCCAGCGCGGTATTCAACGGCAAAATCCTGGTCCGCAAGGACGCGCAGAAGACCGACGCCAAACAAACCAACAAGAACCTGGTGCTCTCTGAGGACGCCGTCATCAACACCAAGCCCGAGCTGCAAATTCTGGCTGACGACGTGCGCTGCACGCATGGCGCGACAATCGGCCAACTGGATCCGGAAGGGATCTTTTACCTGCAATCGCGCGGCATAGGTTTCGCGGATGCCCGCAACCTGCTGATCTATGCCTTTGCACGCGATATCGTGGACCGCATCAAAGTCGCATCGCTGCGTGACCAGTTGGAGAACCTGTTGCTGGAGAAACTCCATGGGACTCGCCCTTAAGACCTGGCAGGATCAATCGTCGCGTGAGAACTTCCCCGTACTGAACCAGCGGGTCCACGGCAAGCCGCTGGTGTATCTGGATAACGCCGCCACCACCCAGAAGCCGCAGATGGTTCTGGACGCCATGAACCAGTTCTACCAGGCGGATAATTCGAACATCCACCGCGGCGTGCACGAATTGAGCGAGCGCTCCACTCGGCACTACGAGGAGGCGCGCGTGAAGATCCAGCGCTTCCTGAACGCCGCCGACTGGCGCGAGATTATCTTTGTGCGGGGCGCTACCGAAGGCATCAACCTGGTGGCCTACACCTACGGACGCCGGAACATCCAGGCAGGCGACGAGATCGTCATCTCGGCCATGGAGCACCATTCGAACATCGTTCCCTGGCAGATTCTCTGCGAAGAGAAGCAGGCCATCCTGCGTATTGCGCCCATCAACCAGCGCGGCGAGTTGCTGCTGGACGAATTTGAAAAGCTGCTGGGGCCGCGCACGAAGCTGGTTTCGGTGGTGCATGTTTCAAACGCGTTGGGCACGATCAATCCGGTGGCCGAGATCACCCGGATGGCGCATCGCCATGGGGCGCCTGTCTTTATCGACGGGGCCCAGGCCGTGGCCCACATGAAGGTGGACGTGCAACAGCTCGATTGCGATTTTTATGCGCTTTCGGGACACAAGATGTTCGGGCCGACGGGCATTGGCGTGCTTTACGGCAAGGCGGCGCTATTGAACAAAATGCCGCCTTATCAGGGCGGCGGCGACATGATCAGCTCCGTGACTTTCGCCAAGACTACCTACAACGAGTTGCCTTACAAATTCGAAGCCGGCACGCCGAATATCGCAGGGACCATCGGGCTGGGCGCGGCCGTCGATTACATCGACGAAATCGGACTGGACCGTATCCAGAATTACGAGCACGAACTGCTGGCTTATGGGACGGCGCAGTTGGAGCGCATCCCGGGCCTGCGCCTGATCGGCACGGCGCGAGAGAAAGCCAGCGTCCTTTCGTTTGTGCTGGAAGGCGTCCATCCGCACGATGTGGGCACCATCCTCGACCGTGAGGGTGTGGCCGTGCGCACCGGCCACCATTGCGCACAACCGGTGCTCGAATGGTTTGGGGTGCCCGCCACCACGCGCGCATCGCTGGCATTTTATAACACCCGGAGCGATATCGATGCGTTGGTCGCCGGCATCGGCAAGGTAAAGGAGATTTTCGGGTAATGCTGGAAGGGTTGTATCAGGAAGTTATCCTCGACCACAGCAAGCGCCCCCGCAATTTTCACCCGATGGCGGATGCCACGCGCCGCGTGGAAGGATACAACCCGCTGTGCGGCGACAAGCTGGCCCTGTTCGTGAAGATGGACGGCGACACGGTTGAGGATATCAGCTTCGTGGGCGCGGGCTGCGCGATCTCGACGGCGTCGGCGTCGCTGATGACCGAAACCGTAAAAGGCAAGTCGCGGCAGGAAGCCGTGCAGATGATGGAGCGTTTTCACGACCTGCTGACCACCGACAAGGCGGCTTCCGATAAACTCGGCAAGCTGGCCGTCTTCTCCGGCGTTCGTGAATTTCCGGCGCGCGTCAAGTGCGCCACGCTGGCCTGGCATACGTTGAAATCCGCGTTGACCTGCGCGGACGAGGTAGTCTCCACCGAATGAGAGAGAAAATCATAGCCGCGCTAAGCAAGATCTTCGACCCGGAGATCCCGATGGATATTTATAGCCTCGGCTTGATCTATGAGGTAAACGTCAATGCCGCCGGCGAAGCGCACATCAAAATGACTCTGACCGCGCCGAATTGCCCCGTGGCCGGGAGTCTGCCCGCCGAAGTCGAACGCAAAACGCGGGCGGTGCCCGGAGTAAAGGATGTCAAGCTCGAACTGACATTCGATCCGCCGTGGGACAAGAGCCGCATGTCGCCGGACGCTCGTATGATGCTGGGCCTGGACGATATCATTCCGATCGATAAGCTGTCGCGGACCCGGTCATGAAACTCAGCGCGCACGAAGAGTACGGTTTGCGCTGCCTGCTGCGCATCGGCCTGGCGGGCCAGGACGAGAGCCTGACCATTCCCGAGATCAGCCAGGCGGAGGCGCTCTCGCCCGCCTATGCCGCTAAACTGCTGCGCCTGCTGCGCCGGGGAGGATTCATCACCAGTGCGCGCGGCAAGGTGGGCGGTTACACGCTATCGCGCCCGGCCGGCCAGATCGTGATCGGCGATGTCATCGGGGTTCTGGGCGGGCGTCTCTTCGAATCCAAACACTTCTGCCACGAGCACGCCGGGCAGATCCAGGTATGTACCCGTTCGGTGGATTGCTCGGTGCGGTCGCTCTGGCACGCGGTGCAGTCGGCGGTGGACGACGTGTTAAGCAAGACCACACTGCAAGACCTGCTGCGCAGCGAAGGCGAGATGAACTCCTGGGTAAAGCGCATCCCCACCAATAGCCCGCTCACGTTCCTCCAATAATCCGCAGGCGCGTGGCGCACGCTTCAGCGTGCCGGCGGGACTTTAAAGGCCCGCAATGCCTCAAGCGGCCATCTCGCGCGCCACCCGCGCCGCCGTGGCCGGTGCCAGCAGGATTCCATTCCGATAGTGTCCGTACGCCAGCCACAAACAGGTGTTGGGTAGCCGCCCGATCACCGGCTCGAGTCCCTCGGCCGCCGGACGGAAACCGAGCCACGCGGTGGGTTCTCCGGCATCCAGAAGCCGCGGAAGCAACTCACCGGCACGCGCGCGAATGCCGGCCACCACCGCCGGATCGATCGCGCGGTTGAATCCTACCTCTTCGGACGAAGTTCCCGCGATAGTGAAACCACTGGACCGCTGCATTACGTAGGTGTGTCCATGCCGCAAAATCGGCCCGACCGCTCCCGGCTCGAGCGCATAGCCCAGCAGATGCCCGCGCACAGGAAAAGTGCTCGGAATCGCGATACGGCCCTGTGCCCCATTTACTGGAACCGCGCCGCTCCAGGCCCCCGCCGCGAGCACCACGGCCGCTCCCGATAAGGCGTCGCCGCTGGTCTCGACATCCGCACGCTGTCCCGTCAGCCGCACGGCTAGTGCGCGCGTCTGTTCGCAAATCCGCACGCCGCGGCGTTCGCAGGCGCAGCGCAGGGCGCGCGTCACATCCCGCGGGTCAACCAGCGCATCGGCCGGGTAGTAGATTCCGCCCACCGTTACCTCCGAACGAATGCCCAGTTCCGCCTGCGCCTCGCGCCGCGCCAGCAAATCCTGCCATTCGGCTTCCGTGCGCGCGAACTCCAGCGCCCCGCAGCGCCGGTAATCGATTCCCACGCCGGTCTCGCCAGCCAGTTCTTCGACGAACGCGGGATATAGCGCCAGGCTTTCTAAAGCCAACTCCGTCCAGCGGCTGCGGCTGACGAATTCTCCGCCTGGCGCCAGCATGCCGGCCCCGGCCCAACTGGCCTCACCCGCGAAAGCGCCCGCTTCCACGATGGTTACCGCTGCGCCCGCCTGCGCCAGCCGCCAGGCGATCGCGCCGCCGATGATGCCACCGCCGATAACAACGATATCCGGAAAATGACCTGGCATGAACTACTATGTTAGTGGATCGCCTGAAAGTGGAGCAGTTGATCCGCAATCGGCTGAGCCGCGACCGTTAATACCTACGTAGTTAAGTTCTTGCCGAAATTGGCAAAATTTTGAAATCAGCGGCAGGGCGCCGCCGCAAGTTCTGGAATAATGACAGGCTCCTTGAGTTTGAGGCCCAGCGCGACTACCTGTTTGCCGAGCTCCGTCGGGTAGTACTTGTAGCAGTGGTTGGCCTTCTTGATGAGCTCGTGCGTGCGAAGCCGGCGTAGGATCCGCCGCTTGCTCAGGTACGCCGTCATTCCATCGGCGTAGCAAAACACCGGCAACGTGCCCTGCACGATTACCCGGTCAACGCACGACAACACTCCCGCGATCTGCTCGGCATGCCGTTCGGTCAGCAGTGTCAGGCCCATCATCCACCCCCTTGGGCAGATGATACACAAATCGTGCGCCTGTTTGGTTCCGGCGCTGGGTTAGGGAGCGTCCCAGCGCTCGTCTCCATTAGAAGTCCTGAGCCTCAAACAGCTCGGCAACGACGTACTGGATTGCCGCCGCATTTTCCAAAGCCATCGTGTGCTGCCATGCCGTGCCCGTGTTGTATGGCGCCTGTCCATTCTTTCTTCCTCGAAGGCGCGATTCAGACATGGGTACGCTTCTCCTGACCGAGCGCGTCATATACGCTGGGTAAATGGGGACAAAAAAGAAAAACCGCGTCCCTTCCACGGTTATGCCGCGCTTAACCCCTGCGCGGAAGCGGCAGGCCGCAACGCGGTAGCATGTGAAGTAGAGAGGGATCGAATGTTCACATGGATCTGCCCGCAGTGCGGGCGCGAGGTGCCTCCAGCCTATGACGCATGTCCGGACTGCGCGGCTAGAGAGAAAGCCGCCGGGCAACCGGCCGAGGCCGCCGCGCAACCCGTTCCGCCGGCCGACGCCCCAGCCGCGCCCCAGCCTTACCTGCCTCCCGCGGCCGCTCCGCCACCCGCCGCTCCGCCGCCTTATCTACCTCCAGTCGCGGCGCCCTTTACCGGCGCGCAATATGCCGCCCCGCCGCCGCGCGGCGGACTGCCGACATGGGTCCTGGCGATCCTGTTCGCGTTTGCTTTTGTGGGTCTGGGCGCGGGAATTTACCTGGCGATCAATTACTTTCGCGGCGGGATGCAGGCGGCTTCCACGCCTGTCGAGACGCAGGCCGCGAAAACGCAGACCAAGCCGAATCCACTACAGAAATACGTGGAGGTGTCCGGTATACGCTTCGTGGAGAACGCCCAGCACCAGACCGAAGCCCGCTTCGTGGTGGTCAACCATTCCGACGCGGACATCACGGATCTCGCGGGCACCGTAAATATCTGGGGCCGCACGGCCAAATCCGAAGAAGAAGCGGCCGGTAGTTTTAGCTTCAAGATGGCATCGTTGAAACCGAACGAGTCGAAAGAAGCCGTGGCGCCGCTCTCGACCAAACTCAAAGTCTACGAGTTGCCGGATTGGCAAAACGTTTCCACCGAAGTTCAGATCACCGCGCCATAGGCGCGCCCGTCAGGATCCCGGCCAGCGCATTTTGCCGGTAGTCGAAGATCTCCTGCAATTGCCTGCGCACGGCCAGTCCGTGTGCCAGCCTTCCTAGCGGCCCGAGAGGCAGCGCATAGTCTACCCGATCGGAAACCAGGGCGCCGAATTCGGTGGGCTTGAAATCGTGCCGGTGATGCCAGTACCGATAGGGACCCGCGGCCTGCTCGTCCACGAAAAAGAACGGCGGTTCGTATTCCGTGATGATCGTCTTCCAGTTGAACGCCACGCCCAGCCAGCGGATCTGATAGTCGATCTCGGCGCCCTTGCGCATTTGAACCGGCTGCGGCGACGTAATGCGAAAATTCAGCCACGCCGGCGTGATGCGCGCCAGATTGCCCGGATCTTCAAAGAAGGCGAAAGCTTCCCGCAGCGATACCGGCACCGACATGGAACATTCGAGGCGGTAGGTCTTCATCGTTTTATTCGAATCGCACGTCGTCGATCCGCAGATCGAACTTGCCGGGGGTGGGCGAACTGCCGAAGAAGACGCCCGTTAAATCGTGTCCGTCCGTGCCGTTGAACGCCTTCAGCGGAAACGTGAATTGCTTCCACTCCGCACCCGCCGTGAAAGTCTGCTGCGCGGGCTGATAGCCGAAACCCTGCGCGAAAATCATGACGGTGTAGGAGCGCCCCTCGCCTTTGGCCCAGAAGGAGAGCGATTTCTTGGAGGACAGGTTGGCAGCCGCCATCATGGCCTTGCCTGGCGAGAAAAGCGCGCCCGCCCAGCCTACCGGTGCGCCGCCGGCGGTCACCTCTCCGGAAATGTCGAGGCATCCCTGGCTGCCGTGCGCGCCGCCGGCCGCGATCTGGATTGCCGCCGTCGATTTTCCGCCGATCAGGCGATCGGTCGAGACCATCCATCCGGCGCCGAACCGGGCCTCCGGCTTTTCCTGTTCGAAGTCGCTCACCCATCCGCTTTCCGCGCCTGCCGGAGGCGCCGCGGCAGCCTGCGCTTTGGATTCCTGGTTTTCCTTTTCAACGGCCGCGCTGAAAGCGCCGCGATCGGCCGCCACTCCGTCCTTCCACACTCCCGCGATATCGCGCGTGGCTAGAATATCGCTCGTCGGATCGCCATTCACCAGCAGCAGATCCGCGCGCTGGCCGGGGGCGATCGTGCCGCGATCGTCCAAATGGAAGATGTGGGCAGCCGCGGAAGTTGCGCCCACCAGGGCCTCGGTGGGGGTCAGCCCGGCCTCCACCAGCAATTCCAACTCGCGATGCTCGGTGGCGCCCGGCGCCGTTCCCGGATTCGGTACGTCGTCACCCACCAGGATCGGTACGCCCGCGGCTTTCAATTGCTTCACCGCTTCGTAGGAGCCGGCACAGCTCAGTTTCTTCGGAAGCGTGAACGCTTTCTTCAGATTCGTTATGTCGGACGAATCCAGATAGGGTGAAAGCCGCGCGTCGGAGATCAAAGGCTCGCCTCCGCCCGTGCCGCACACGCTCTTCAGTACCGTGAGCGTGGCGACGACGAAGATGTGATGCGCAGCAGCCATGCGTCCAAAATCCGGGTCGGATTTGGGTCCCACGAATAAATGCGCCAGGCCGTCCGCACCGGCGTTGATGGCCTCTTCGGCGTCCTCCAGCGTGGCAATATGCACGACGGTCAGCTTGCCTCGCCGGTGCGCGGCCGCGATTGCGGCAGCCAGAGTTTCCTTGCTAAGCGTCGGCCGGTGTCCGCCGTAAACCGTGGCATCGTCCAAAATCAATTTGATGTAATCGGAACCCTCCGCGATGCGCGCGTCCACGAATGCCTGCGCCTGCGCCGGATCGCTCAAGGTCGGAATCTTAATGCCGTACTCCGTGCCATGGCCTCCCGGCGCGGTCACCAGGGTGCCCGCCGAATACATATCCGCGCGGTCGGTCACCGGTCCGGCTTTCTGCTCCTGGCGCATGTTCGCCGCAAAGTGTACGTCGGTGAACATGTCCAGCACCGTGGTCACGCCGAACATGAGCTGCTGCTTCAGCATGTCCCGCGTCCAGACGTGCGCGTGCGCGTCGATCAGCCCGGGCAGCAGCGTCTTACCGCTGGCATCGATTACCTGCGCGCCCTCCGGCACGCCGATGCCGGGGGCCACGGCCGCGATGCGCCCGTCGCGCACGAGCACATCGGATTGCGCGATCACTCGTGTGCCGTCAAACACCCGCGCATTCCGGAACAATAGTGTGGCGGCAGGCAAAACAGAACCGGCCGCACTCAAGAATCCCAGGGCAAAAAAAGCTGTGCGGAATGACATGCTATGCTACCAGCTTAACCTAGCCGGTGACCTCCAAATCGAAACGTCCGAAGACCGTAGCCGAGCGCCGTGCCCGCGTGGACCGGATTTTGCGTGGGTTGGACGAAATGTATCCCAATGTGACCTGCGCGCTCAAACACTCCAACCCATGGGAACTGTTGGTGGCGACCATCCTTTCGGCCCAATGCACCGATAAACGCGTCAACGAAGTCACACCCGGGTTGTTCGCCAAGTACCCCACGCCACGCGATTTCGCCGCGGTCCGTCCAGAAGTGCTGGCGCAGGATATTCGCAGCACGGGGTTCTTCAACAACAAGGCCAAGTCCATAGTCGGCGCGGCTCAGAAGGTGATACGCGATTTCGGCGGGAAGGTTCCGCAAACTATGGACGAAATGCTCTCCGTTCCAGGCGCCGCCCGTAAGACGGCCAATGTGGTACTGGGCACCGCTTATGGAATTGCGGTCGGCGTGGTGGTGGATACGCACGTGCAGCGCGTCTCCCGCCGCCTGGATCTGACCCGGCAAACCGATCCGGTCAAAATCGAGCAGGATCTGATGAAGGCCGTCCCACAGGATCGCTGGATCCTTTTCTCGCACCAGATCATTCACCATGGGCGCGCGCTCTGCCAGGCCCGCAAGCCGCGCTGCGCGGAGTGTCTGCTCGATCCCATCTGCTACGCCAAAGACAAGACCTCCTGAGTCAACCTTGCCCGCGAGCTTTACAACTTTTTACATAGTTCCATTACCCCGCCCGCCTGGCCCTTACGTAGATATAAGTGGAGGGTAAAAAATGAGGCACACGATACTCAACAAATTCATGTTCACCGCGGCAATGGTAGGTGTCGGCATTGCGGCGGCCGCCACAGGCAACACCGCGAGCGGTCCGGACGCCGATATCGCGAAGAAACTGGCGCACCAGATCCGCATGTATTCGCGCTACACGATTTTCGACAACGTCAGCTTTAGCGTTGACGAAGGCCGCGTGGACCTGGTCGGCCAAGTCAGCGAGCCGTTTAAGAAAGCGGACCTCGGGCGCATCGCCCAGCGCGTGCCCGGAGTTACCAGCCTGAGCAACGATCTAAAGGTTCTGCCCCCGTCCCCCATGGACGAAAGGCTGCGCCTGCAGGTGGCGCGCGCGGTCTATCGCGATCCGGTCTTGTCGCGCTATAGCATGGAAGCTCTGCCGCCGATTCACATCATCGTGGACCAGGGGCATGTGACCCTGGAGGGGGTAGTCAGTACCGATATGGAGAAGAATGTCGCCGGGCTGCGCGCTTCCGGCGCCGGGCTAAGCTTCGGCCAGGTTACCAACAACCTGCGCGTAGAAAATCCGACTCACAAAAGCTGACGCTACAATCCGCGCTGCTTCCCTTACCCAGCCGGGGACCCCAATGGCCTCCGGCTTTTTTTATGTCTTTTTTCAAGCTTTTTTCAAGCCGTGTCACTTGCGCATCATGAGCTGGGCCACAATATCTTCCGCGTACGCGACGTAGCGGCGCACGAGTTCCTGCAAGGGGATGGGCTCGGCGATCCCGATGCGGCAGGGGGTGTCCAGCTTTTCCTCCGGGATGCGAAAAATCACGTGCAGGATCAGGCGGTTCAGCCAGCCCCACATCTCCACCAATCCAAGCCATGGCAATTCGTTGTAATGCTGCGCCGCCAGCCAGGTATCTTCGGGATAACCGCTGGCCGTCAGCTTCGGCTCGGCAAGCGCCCGCGCGAACCACTGCTGATGGGCGGCCGCCCAGTCGATCAGGTGGCCCAGCGCTTCCTTGCGCGTCCATCCCGTCCGCTTGAGGCGCTGTCCACGCGGGTGCTCGTGACGTATCAGGGAGATTGCCAACATTCGTCGCAGACCTGCGGTCGCCTCGCGCAGCGGCTCCGCGGCGACGCCCTCGGGGACCGCAGCCGCATCGGTGTCCGGCTCGGGAACTGCCGGCGGCTTGGCGACCACCTCGCGATAAGTCGCGTACTCGATTCCAAACTCGCGCAGGATGATGGCGGCCGCGGAAGTCTCCACGCGCAGGAGCCCCAGAAGCAGGTGTCCGCAATCGATCGATTTGTGCTCCAGTGCGGCGCTCTCTTCAGCGGCACAAGCCAGGGCTCTCCGGCAGTCGGGGCTCAGAGGGAGGTCCACGGATGTCGAAAAGCGCTCGGTGGGCGCCGCGCTCCGTTCGATTCGCGTGCGCAGGAGTTGCGGGCCGCCCGGCAATCTCTCCCGAAAAACCCGGTCCTCGCGTAATATGCCCAGGAGCAAATGCTCCGTCTCAATCTGCGGCGTACCCATCTTGCTGGCCTCAAAGCGGGCAAAGAAGACGGTGCGGCGCGCGTGATCCGTGTAGTGTTCAAACATGCGGGAAACCTTCTCTCAGTATGCTCCAGCGAGCGCGGATTGGTATAGTCTGAGAGACAAACCATGCGACTTTTTCTGGGAGTGGATGGCGGGCAATCCGGCACCACTGCGCTGATCGGCGATGAGGACGGCCACGTGCTCGGCGCCGGCTGTGGAGGACCCTGCAATCACGCCACAGCCGCCGAGGGCCGCCGCAAGCTGGTGCGCGCCGTCGGCGACGCGGTGGCCGCCGCCTGCGTCCAGGCCGGCCTCGACCCGCGCGCCGCACACTTCGCGGCGGCCTGCTTCGGCATGAGCGGCGGTCCGGAAGACAAGCAGGCGATCTTGCGCGAGATTCTTCCGGCCGGCGCTGTCGTGGTGACGGACGACGCGGTCATCGCCCTGGCGGGCGCCACGGCCGGCGAACCCGGCATCGTGACTATCGCCGGAACGGGTTCCATTGCGTACGGCCGGAATGCCGCGGGACGCGCCGCGCGCATCGGCGGCTGGGGCTATATTTTCGGCGACGAGGGCGGCGGATTCGACATCGCGCGGCAGGCCCTGCGCGCCGTTTTGCGCGCGGAAGAGGGCTGGGGTCCGCCGACGGCTCTGGCCGGCGCGCTGCTCCGCGCCACCGCCAGCGCGGATGCCAACGAGGCCTTGCATCGCTTCTATACGCCGGACTGGCCGCGCTCGCGCGTCGCGGCTTTAGCGCCGCTGGTGGACGAATCCGCCATGGCGGGCGATGCGGTGGCCCGCGACATCCTGCACAATGCGGCCCAGCAACTCGCCGTGCTCACCTCGTCGGTTCGCGGCCAACTCTGGAACCCCGGCGAACCCGCGCGGGTGGTTTGGACCGGTGGCGTCTTCCGCAGCCGCATGCTGCTCGATCGTTATCAATGCCTGGTGGAATTGGAGGAGGGCAACCGCACCGGTCCGCCGGAGTATAACCCGGCCGCCGGCGCTTTGATCGAAGCGTACCGCGCCGCGGGACTGCAACCGCGGCTGAGCGGAGTACCCGCGCTGAAATAGGCGATCGCCATTCGCGGTACCATCAAGAAACACGAGGCCTATGAGCGACCGCATCGATTTCGAGATCGTTTGTCCGAACGACCACAACCAGACCGTTACATTCAGCCGGGAAGAATTCGAAGAAACGCTGAAATCCGGTGCGCTGGTGTTCCATTGCAATACCTGCGACACGGATTGGCCTCCCTCCCATGAAGACATCGCCAAAATTCGAAAGCAGTTTTCGAAGGATTCAAGCGAGGGAGCCTCGTAGGGCTGGCGACAATGGCCTCCATGCTATAATTCAGGCCGGATGCGCCGAAGCTGGAACTCACTGCTATGGGTAGGATTTGCAGTCACCCTGGTGGCGGTATTCAGCTATATTCCGCTCTTTGTTCGCTTTCCAGGCACACGGGATTTCCCGTGGGCTAACCTGCTCCTGTTTCTAGTGGGAGGCGCGCTGTTGGCGACCGGAATCAAGCGTGCCTACGGAGAACCCGAACGCTACGGCGGCCGCATCAGCGGCGCCGTCCTGGGCCTGCTCTCATTGGCTTTGTTCGGCATTTTTTGTTGGGGTAACTTCGTTTTTGCGCGCCACGTGCCCGCGTCGAACGACGCGCCGCAAGCGGGTCAGACCGCGCCGGATTTCACCCTTCCGGATGCCGCAGGCAAGCCCGTCTCCCTCTCCGAAGTGCGCCAAGCCAACCGGGCGGTGTTGTTGATCTTCTATCGCGGTTATTGGTGACCCTTCTGCAACTCCGAGTTACGGGGCTTTGAGGAGCATTTGAACGATTTTCATGCGCGCGGAGTCGGCATCCTGGCGATCAGCGTAGATTCCAACGCCGAGTCGCGCAGGCTCTGCCAACAGCGGGGCTACACGTTTCCGTTTTTGTCCGATCCGAAGGCCGAAGTCATCCGCCGGTATGGAGTCCTGCATCCCGGCGCGGGCGAGAACGGGCGCGACATCGCCCGGCCCGCCGAGTTTTTGATCGATAGCGCCGGCGTCGTCCGGTGGGTCAACCTGACCGACGACATCCGGGTACGAGCCCGCCCCGAGATCGTCTTGCAGGAAATCGATTATCTGCAGCACCCGACGGGACGTTGAGTTGGCTATTGTAGGAAGCCCGCCGACTCCTTGCCATCCTCCACCAGTTCGTATTCGCCGGCCTTCCAATCCCTCGCCTTGGAGGCCAGTTTCACGGTGTGTAGGGCGTCGTTGCCCGCAACCACCAAAACCATGTGCCCCGGGTCCAAGGGATTCTTCCCGGCAAACAACAGCGCATCGCGTTCCGAGCCGTACGCTTCCCCGCCGAGCCGAAACACATCTTCGCCGTAATCGAGACCCAGGCGCGCGCTCCAATCGGCTAACGCCGAATTCGCTTCGGGACGGCCCACGAAGACCACGTCCCGCTGCCGCAATTCTTCGTCCGTCGCTTCAAAATCCTTGCGGATCGGCACGGCGCTTTCGTAGGCATCCAGGAACTGCTTTTGCAATTGTTCGGCCGCATAGCGGTTGGCGCCCGCCTCGCGCACGGTACCGTAAACCAGGATCGCCGAGCGCAGACGGCTGCGGAGATCGGTGGTTACATACTCCGGACCGGCACCTGCGTCCACGTTGAAAGTCGCACCTGCCTGGTCCAGGAACGACTGCGCGGTCACCGTCTTCGTGGTATGCGCGGCGAAGTAATCGCGCATGAGTTTCAGGAAGGCGTCGTCACCCATGCGCCGCCGCAGTGCGTCCAGAAATAACGCCCCTTTTGCCGCTTCGAGCGAGTGGACCTCCTCCGGACGCGCCGCGATCGACAACCGCCGATAGGCGGCCCGCCGCACATTCATCTCCAGTTCCGGATCCGGCGATTCGAGATCCTGATAATATCCGGCCGCGCCCGCCACGAACCAGACATCCGCATCGCCGGCAGGTAGAACCCAGCCCTCCCAGAGACGGTCCCGATCGATCGGCTTGGCGTGCTTGTGCGCCGGCGCCGCCACCGTGCCGGCCAGCCGCGCCTTCTCGTTAGTCCCGATCGCGGCGCGCAGACCTTCCGCAGCCTGACCGCGGAAGAGACGATAGCCCGATGGAAACAGTCCGTCGTTCTTCGCATAGGCCTGCCGGCCGCGCTCGCCAGCAACCCATTCGCGCTGGTTGGGCTTGCCGATGGCCGCCCACAACATCAGGTTCTGCGCCATGTCCGCCGTCGCGACCTTGGCATCCATCGTAGCGGCGCTCACCAGCGGCGCCGTGCGGAACGCCAGGAATGCGAACTGCTCGTCGATCTGCCCGCGATACTTCCCGTATAGATTCTGCCACGCCACGTCCCGCACGCCGGGGGTGTACGGCAGATACTCCGGTTCGCCTTGCGGATCGGGAACGTACTCCAGCCGGACGCCTAAATCCTTGGCGTTATTGTCGCCCCAATAAAAACCCTCTGTGCCGCCAAACCATTCGTTCTTAGAGCTGCGCCAAAGTTTGGTGCGCGTGGTGCCCAGCTCATACATGGCGATTTCGTTGTTCTTGGCGTCGCCGATCAGCCACTCGTTGGTATAGAGGCCGTTGTTGTGCGTTCCCAGCCGATCCACGACCTCATCTACGTTGCCGCCGTATTGAATCGCTTCGCGCGCCCGGAACGCCACGGGAGTGCCCTCGATATGGAATGGCGACTGGCGAATGGTGGTCTCGGTCAGCACCATGCCGGCGTCGTTCTGATACCAATCGGTGCCGCTCTCGATGCCGCCCGGATAGCTCTGCATCAGGATGCGGTGCCCCTTGGCGGGTTGGATGTCCAGCATCACGTTGGTCTGTTCGGCCAGCGTCAACGGCCACCAGGTGACATGGCCGATCACCATCTTGCCATCCCGCGTAGCCGGACCGGTGGCGGCGAAAGCGCTGCAATGATCCATGGCCCGGTCGCGCTGGCGGTCGAAGTACGGGGGCGCATCCAGGTGCAGGCCTTCCAGTCCCGTGGGGGTCATGGGCATCGCCTCACTCAGTTCGCCGAGTTCCACGGTGGTATTGGCCACCGCGATGTCCACCAGATCGATGCGCCGCCCCAGCCACTTAGCGCCCGCGTCGGAAGCGCCATCCGCGATGCCTTTCATCTCCTCCAGGATTTCGCGGTCGAAACCGCGCAGGAAGAGAGCGTTGACCGTAGTGCGCAGCGGGTCCCAACTCGCGGCTTCCGCCTTCGCGCCGAGTTCCGCCGCGCAGCGCTCGATATATTCCGGAATCTCGCGCGCCATCAGGTAGCCATGCTGGTAGCCGCGCTCGTAAGGCTGGCCTTCGATATGCAAATAGATCCAGCCGGCCGATGGATAACGGTATGCCGGGCCGAATGTGCTCACCGTGGCCGCCGGCGGAGTGGCCGCGTCGGACGCTTCATCGAGCGAGACACTGGAAAACCACGCCTTGCCTGTGAACGCGCCGCCGTTGCCCACCGTCAGCAGGATGCGGTCCTCCGCGCGGCTGGCTACGAAACGCAGCGCCAGATGGGTCCATTGGCGCGTGCCGCCCAGCGCGGCCGAGTGCACGTCGAACGGCATGGAAGCCATCGTAAGGGCCGCTCCGATGGCGATCGGCGAGCGGTCCAGGTCGCGCACCTGCACGTCTTCGGTGCGCACCCAGCCGCTCAGCTCGTAACTCTTGCCGATGCGCAGGGAAACGGAAGCGGAGCGCACGCAAGCGTCTCCGGAGTTGCGGGGCTCGACGCGCAGGGATGGACTTCCTTCGCGCGCCACGGAGGCGTCCACTGCCATGGCCCCGCGATCCACCGTCCAGCCGGTTGCGCCGCGCTCCACGGTGGGTCGAAAAAACGGCGTGCCCGCGGTGAGCGGAGAAATGGCCGGCAAAAAAGCCAGCAGAAAAGAAAGTGTACGAATCACAGTCAGCCCCCTTAGTCTTTTATACACCGTGTGGCACCTGTTATACTGCGTCTCTTGCCTTCTGCGACGCAGGCTTTCGATCCCGCGGGTGGGGTGCGTGACCATCTGGAACGTACCTGGGCGGGCTACGTGCGCCGTATCGCGGCCGCCGATCCGGCTGCGCTCGAGGCGCTGTACGACGCCACCAGCCGCCTGATCTATGGTATGGCGCTGCGCATCCTGGACCGTCCGGAGGATGCCGAAGAAGCAGTTTTGGATGTCTATCACCAGGTCTGGTGCGAGGCTGCCGCCTTCGATGCGCAACGCAGTTCGGTGACGGCCTGGCTGGTGACGCTGGCCCGCGACCGCGCCATTGAACGGCTTCATTCCCGCGCCGATCGGGACCGGCGCGCCGGAGTTCCGGCTCAGACGGCCGGCGGCGCCGTACCAGAAGGGGCCGAAGTCCTGGGAGTGGAGCGCGCGGTCCAGGCGGCGCTCGGGTCTCTCCCGCCCGAGCAGCGTGAGGCGATCGAGTTGGCTTTCTGGTATGGCTACCGGCAGGCGGAATTGGCCGCGTGCCTGGGTCAGCCCGTGGGTGCCGTTAAATTCCGCATTCGAACCGGTATGATGAAACTACGCTCGGAGCTTGCAACGCTGTCATGACGGCACATCAAACCGCCACCGACGAGATCCGCGAAACGGCCAGCCTGTACGCTGCCGGCGCCCTCCCTACGGATGAGGAAGAGAGGTTCCGGGAGCACCTGCGGACCTGCCGCGTGTGCGCCGAAGAAGCGCGCGTGTTTCGCGAGACCGCCGCCTGGCTGCTGTTCGCCTCCGAAGGTGTGGCCGCGCCGCCGCGCCTGCGCGACAAACTGCTGGCCCGGATTCAACAGCCCGAGCCGCCGCCGGGCATTCAGGTGGTGCGCGCCGCCGAGGGCTCCTGGCAAACGCTGGTTCCCGGGGTTGTCGCCAAGCGCCTTTATCGGGAATCGGCCACGGGCAACGTAGCTCTGTTGGTACGCATGGAGCCGGGAGCCGAATATCCGCCGCACTCGCACGCCGACGTGGAGCATTGCTATGTCCTCGAGGGCGAACTGCATTTCGGGGACTTAGTGCTGCGGCCCGGCGACTACCAGTGCGCGCCGGCTGCCACCACACATTCCGTTTCGCACACAATAAACGGCTGTACGGTCTTGATCGTCGCCTCCCAAAAGAACGCCATCCTGCCATGGACCCGCTGACTTTCCTCTGCCTCGCCAGTTACGAAAAGGGCCACGACTTCCTGCGCGAAGCCAAGCGCCAGGGCGCGCGTGTCTTCCTGATCACATCGTTGAGCCTCCAGCACAAAGCGCAATGGCCGCGCGATAGCATCGACGACATCTTTTACATGCCGGACCAGGACAAGGCCTGGAATCGCAACGATACGCTGCTCGCCATCAGCCACCTGGCGCGGACCGAGGCCATCGACCGGGTGGTGGCGCTGGACGATTTCGACCTGGAAATGGCCGCCTCGCTGCGCGAGCATTTGCGCATCCCCGGTATGGGCGAGACCACCACGCGCTATTTTCGCGACAAGCTGGCCATGCGTATGCAAGCCATGGAAGCGGGCCTGAACGTGCCTGAGTTCGTGCATCTACTAAACGATGCGAAGGTGCGGGAATTCACCGAACGCGTGCCGCCGCCATGGGTCCTGAAGCCGCGGCTGATGGCAGGCGCCATCGGTATTCAGATCGTGCGTTCGCTCGATGAATTGCGCGCGGCCGACCGGCTGCTCGGCGATCAACGATCGTTCTTCCTGGTGGAGCGTTACGTTTCCGGCGACGTCTGCCACGTGGATTCCATCGTCTACGAAAACCAGATCGTCTTTGCCGTGGCCAGCCAGTATGGCTATCCCCCGCTGGATGTCTCGCATCGCGGCGGCATCTTCACCACGCGCCTGCTGGAGCGCGGCTCGGCCGATGCGGAGGCCCTGCTGGCCAAGAACCGGCGCGTATTGGCGGCCATGGGGCTGCTGCGCGGCGTCTCCCACACCGAGTTCATCAGGGGCGACGATGGCGTCCTGTATTTCCTGGAAACTTCGGCACGCGTGGGCGGTGCGCACATCGCCGAGCTGGTGGAGGCGGCCACGGGTCTGAACCTGTGGGGCGAATGGGCCAAAGTGGAGATCGCCGGCGGCAAGCTGCCCTACGCGCCGCCGCCGCCCGCCAACGATTACGCCGCGCTGCTGGTGTCGCTGGCTAAGCAGGAACATCCCGACACTTCGGCCTACAACGATCCGGAAATCGTCTGGCGCATGCAACTGCCGCATCACGTGGGCATGATCGTTAAGTCCGCCCGCCGCGAGCGCGTCGCCGAACTGTTGGACCAGTATGTGGAACGGGTGAAGCGGGACTTCGCCACCATCGCGCCGCCGCGCGATAAACCCACCAACTAACTTTATGTCTACAACACCCGCTGTCGCCCGCACGAAGTTGTCAGGGTCGCAATGGGCCGTACTGATCTTACTGGTTCTTTCCATCTTCATCAACTACATCGATCGCGGCAATCTTTCGATCGCCGGGCCCCTGCTGATGGCCTCGCCGGCGAAAGGCGGCCTCGGCCTGGATCCTGCCCGGCTGGGAAGCCTGCTGTCCGCTTTCTTCTGGACCTACGCGCTGTTCCAGTTGTTCGGAGTCGTAGGATACCTGCTCGACCGCTTCGACGTCGCCTGGGTGTACGCCGCGGCTTACCTGGCGTGGTCCGCGGCCACGGCGGCCACCGGCCTGGCCAACAGCTTCGTGGTGTTGTTCGGATTGCGCCTGTTGCTGGGGATGGGCGAATCGGCGGCGTATCCGTCGTATTCCAAGATCTTCGCGACGCATTTTCCGGAGCATCATCGCGGCCTGGCCAATGCCCTGATCGACGCCGGATCGAAACTGGGACCCGCCTTGGGAACGCTCCTCGGCGGCCTGCTGATGGCCCGATTTGGGTGGCGGCCCTTCTTCTTCGTGTTGGGCGCGGCAAGCCTGGCCTGGCTGGTTCCGTGGTTGAAATGGATGCCGCGCGGAAAAGGCATCGTGGTGCATGCTTCACACCCGCCGCCCGGCGTGCTGCGGATCCTGGGGCAGCGCTCGGCATGGGGTTCGTTCGGCGGATTGTTTTGCGGCAATTACTATTGGTACTTCCTGCTCACCTGGCTGCCTTCCTACATGGTGATGGAGCGGCACTTCTCAATGGATCGCATGGCCAGTATGGGGGCGCTTGCCTTTCTGGCCATCGGACTTTCCTCGGCTTTCTGCGGTTGGCTCTCCGACCATTGGATCGCGTCCGGCGCCACCCCCACGCGCGTGCGCAAGACTTTTACGGTCGGCGGCCTGACGTTGTCCACTGTCATCTTGCCGGTGGCGATGGTGCACAGCAAAGATCTTTCCATGGCGCTGCTCTTCATCGCCTGCATCTTCTTCGGGATGTGGAGCTCCAATCACTGGGCGCTCATCCAGACGCTGGCCGGGCCGCCCGCGGCCGGCAAATGGACCGCCGTGCAGAATGGCATCGGCAACCTGGCCGGGGTAGCCGCGCCGGCGCTGACGGGCCTGGTGGTGGAGCGCACCGGGCAATTCTTCTGGGCCTTCGCTTTAGCCACCGGCATCGTACTGGTGGGCGCCTTCTTCTATATGTTCGTGATCGGGCGCATCGAGCCGGTGGATTGGAGCCCGCGCTAGGAGCAAGATGATGAATTCGGATACTCTACGGGAAGCGGCGTCCGGCGCGGATACGGACAGCGGGAAACTGACAGCCTCCGAACTGGAGGTGGCGCACCTTTACCTGCAACAAACTCGCAGCTACATCCTCGGCGCCATCCAAGGCCTGGCTGAGGGGCAATACACATTCAAACCGGCGCCGGACTTATGGTCCATCGCGGAAACCCTCGATCACGTGGTGGTGATACAGGAATTTATACTAGGGCCCGTGCGGGCAGAACTCGCGCACGCGCCCGCCGCTGCCCATCGCGAATATCAGCGGGTGGATCATATCGTGCTGCATCAGTTTCCGGTTCGTTTGAGCAAATTCACGGCGCCCGAGGCCGTGCGGCCGGCTGGCCGATGGCCTTATGCCGAGGCCACCGCCCGTCTGCTGCGGAACTACGAAAGTCTCGCCGAATACCTGGAATCGACCCCGGATCTCCGTCAACACGCGCTGCCGTCGCGCCCGCTCAAGGCGGTCTCAAACGGCGAGTTCGATTCCATGGATGGCTATCAATGGATACTCGGCGCGGCCGCGCATACGGAACGTCACACGAAGCAGATCCTCGAAATCAAAGCGGATCCGAACTTCCCTTCATGTGGCGTCGCCGTACCAACCGAGGACTCGAAGCGCGCGCAGCGTGTTCCAGCGGCTTGCCCTGCCGACGCTCGGTCTCCATCTCCAATGGAATATATTCGGGATGAAGGAGGTTGAGCGGCCAGCGCCCGTTCTGGTGGCGGCGCTGCAATCACGATTTCGATGGCGTCACGGACGCGGCTGTCGGGTTTGATTCCGGCATTCCGCAGATAATCGAGTCCGCGCAGGACGTCGTAGTGCCAAAACGTCGGGAACGAGAAGCGCAGCCAGCGTTTGTCGATGACTTCGCCGGTTCGGAGCGAGCGGAACATGCGGCGCTCGAGCAGATAGTTCTCGGCCCTCTTGCGGGCCTTCGTGACGGCCGCCGATTTGCGCCCTGCTCGTTCGTATTCGAGCAGTCCTTCGAGCACGCAGATGGTGGTATGGAACGAAGAGCGCCGGCTTTTGGGTGCTTCGCAGTTCCAGCCGCCATCTTCGAGCTGCTCGCTCAGGAGTTGCTTGGCCAGTGCGTCGTTCGGTTCTTTGAAATACGCGCCGACGCCGAGGATTCTGCCGTTGATGCAGGGCTCCGTTTCGCCGTGAAGGAAAGGCCGGTTGTTGAGCCGCTTGAACACCAGCCGCTTGTCGACGCGGTCGATCATTTTGCGAGCCTGCTTGCTGGCGGGGTCGAGACCGAGGTCCTTCAAGACGACGAGAGCGTAGAGGGCAATAAGCAAGCCTCGGTCCTCCTTCGGCAAATCGGCTCTCCATCCCGGGGGCCGCGCCCCAGTCGCCGGCAGGAGATTGGCGGGCGAGAAGTTGGGCTCCCCAGCCTTCGGTTGCGACGCGAGACCGCTCGGCTGCAATCGCGTCGGGGGCTGCACCGGTAAGGTCCCTCATGACCTGCCAACGGATGGCCGGGTCGGAATCGAGGAGCCATTTGAGGTGCGCGGGCCGGGGTGCGTAATCTTGTAGGCGCATAGGCCGATTAATGGGATTGCTTGCCGTACTTCTCCAGCCGCGCCAGGTGAATCTTGTCAGTATCCCGGTTGGTGGCCTTCTTGTTCTGAATCAAGTACTCCAAGGAGATAATCGAGATCGGGATGCCATCCAGATTAGTCTGGACCCGGTGCTTCCACGCCTCACTGAATGTAACGGCGTCAATGGATGTCATCACGTCCACGCGGGCGGGAGCCATACCGAACTGAAAGACGATATGTGGCTGAGTCAAGTCATTGACGGTCAGATCGGCCATCGGAGTACCAAACTCGATAAGCGCTTGATAAGTTCGCTTGGCGTTATCTGCTGTAGCGTGAATCCAGATGTCGATGTCTTTTGTGTAAAATGGCTCGGTGTATTTCATGACGGCATAGCCGCCCACGATCAGATACTCGACTTGATGTTTGTTCAGAAAAAGTAAGAAGTCTTTGAAATCCGGCCTGAGTTCCGCGTGTATGCCTTTGAATGCCTCAGCAGTCTCAAGCATTTCCCAGGCCGCCTCAAAAATCGCCGCATCGCCCTGCTGTTGCCAGAACTCTACGTCGAACTGGCGATCGGGGAAACTACCACGGACAACGCGGCTCATCGAGGTGGGAGTGACGAACGGTTTGAATGTTTTCATCGAATCTCCCCTGTGTCTATGTTAAACCGCTCACCGGGAAGCCGGTCGCCGCGTTGCGCGCCTGCAGTGGGGCGAATACCTCGGGGTGCGCCACCCAGGCCAGAATTTCCAGCGATTCGACCAGGTGCGGCCCGGGACGATTGAAGTATCGATTCCCATCCGCGACATAGACCCGCCTGCCGCGCACCGCGCGCAAACCGGACCATCCCTCGCGCCGGGTAAGCCAGTACATTTCGCCAACCGCGCGGTCCAAATTGAAACCGCAAGGCATTACCAGGATCGCGTCCGGATCGGCCGCCACCAGGTCGTCCCATGTGCGCCAGGACACGTGTTCCGCGCCGGCCATTTCTACCAATTCCGGCATCCAGTTGGCCGTCGGCATCAGGGGTTCGATCCACTCGATGCAGGCGAGGCGTGGGCGCGGCCCGGCATGCCGCGCGACATCGGCAATGGCTTGCATGCGCGCCTGCAATCCGGCCACAACCTGCTCGCCGCGGGCTTCGATTTCGAGCGACCGCGCCACCCGCCGGATATCCTCCCACACCTCCGCCAGTGAACGGGGATTCAGGGAGACCACCGCGGGCCGACTGGCCAGCCGCGCCGCCACCGAACGCTCCACATCGCGCAGGCTGACGGCACAGACCTCGCAATGGATCTGCGTCAGAATATGGGTGGGCTGCAAACGCTCCAGCACATCGTCGAACACCTGGTAAACGGAGATCGATTCGGCCATGCTCTGCCGCACCAGGCGGTCGATTTCGCGGCTGTCGCCATCCACTGCGAAGCGCGGGGCGGTACAGGCGGGTAGCGCTAACACCTGGTCCGGATAATCGCACTCGTGCGAACGGCCCACCAGCCAGGGCAAAGCGCCCAGCGCATGCACGATTTCGGTGGCGCTGGAGATCATGGAAACGATGCGTGGCATTACGGCGCCTCGATCAGATCGGCAAACACGAAGCCATCCGCATCGCGCAATTCGCCCGCGGCCACCGGAATGGGATGCGCGAACATGGGACCGGCGTAGGCGAAGGTGTGGAACTCGCCGTTCTCCCCGCAGGGGTCGGCTTGGGGCGGGAGATCCTCCAGCAACGCCCTGTCGAATTCGCGTCCGGCGAAGCGTGTGTCAATCGCCTTCTTATCCACGCAGGTGATTCTGGCGCGCAGTCCGGCGTCAATCATTTCTTGCGCCAGCGGACGCGTGGGAATCTCCCACAGTGGGAAAAACGGTTCCAGCCCGCTGCCGGCCAGCTTGCGCTCGCGGTATTCACGGACATCGCGCAAGAACAAATCGCCGAATGCGATGGCTTCGAATCCCTCCGCTACCGCGGCCCGGCAAGCTTCGGCCATGCGCGCTTCATACTCTTCGTTGGAACAGGGCCACGGAAGCTCCACGGCCCGTAACGGCAGACCTGCCGACGCCGCTTGTGCGTACACCAGCGAACGGCGCACGGCATGCATGGCTACACGATCGGCGGGCTGGTTGAAAGTAGTCAGCAGGCCGGCAATCTCCACTCCCGATGGCGCGGTGCTGCTGCGCATCACATGCAAGGCCCAAGCGCTATCCTTGCCGCTGGACCAGGAAAGAAGCGCGCGTTTCAAGCCGTTGCGGGGATTCGCTCGGCGGTGCGCACGGTGCGGCTTAGCCATGCGTGCAGGCCGAATAGAACGCCGGAATAAAGCAGATCGCCGGCCAGCGTGCGTCCAAAGAACGGAATGGCCAGCGTATAGGTCTGTACCAGCCCGGCCCAGGTATGCGGATACCAACCCACAAACGTGCCAAAGTTGGAGATGAGGAAGAACTGCACGCTGCACGCGAGGCAGGCTACGCCGATGCGCAGCGGGCTCTCGGTCGATTGCAGCCGGCGCCCGATCCACACGCTGATCATGAAACTGACGTACACGAACGGCGTCGCGATCGAATAGCCGCCGCGCAGAGGATCGGTCACGGCCATCAACAACAGCGGCAGCGCGAAGGCCTGCCAGCCCGGCAAACGAGCGCCCGCGTAGAGGCTCATGCCACCCACCGGCGCGAAGTTCGGTGGATGCGGCAACAGGCGAAGAATCGCTCCCAGTACCGTCAGGCTTGACGCCAAAGGCCGGACATTGTTTCCTCGATCCATGTTCTCTCCTATTCAGATAGTGTACCGCCGCTCGCTTGGCCGCCGCTAGCCGTGCGGTTGGGCTCCCAAAGCGTCTCCGCCGCGCCGCTTAGGGAACTGGCCCAGCGGCTCCAGACAAAGAATGCATCGCTTAGACGGTTCAGATACTTAACGGCCTCCGTGGGGACGGATTCCGCGCGGGCCAGCGCCGTGGCGATGCGCTCGGCGCGGCGGCAAACGGTCCGGCAAATATGCAGCTCCGCGTTCAGCCGCGAGCCGCCCGGCAGGACAAACGATCGCAAAGCCGGCAGTCCTTCGTTAGCCCGGTCCATTTCCGCTTCCAAACGCGCAATCTCCGCCCCGGTGATCCGCGCCTGCCGGGGATGCACATCGGCAGGCAGGGTAGCCAGGATGGATCCCAGGTTGAACAACTCATGCTGCACGCGCAGCAGGATACCGCCCAGTTCAACCAATTCCGGGTGGCGCGGGTCGCCGGCGGTGGCGCGTGCCAGGCCCACGAAAGCGTTCAACTCGTCCACCGTGCCATAGGCTTCGATGCGCAGAGAATCCTTGGGCACGCGCTGTCCGCCCGCCAGGCTGGTTTCCCCGGCATCCCCCTGGCGGGTGTAAACCCGGTTGATAGCCAGGCGCGGCTCGTCGAATTTAGTCTCCATGCATGCAGCATACATCGGGAGCGGCCCTGGCTGTTATGATGGAATCAATTCTGGGTAACGCCATGAGCATCGACGAACGCCTCGAAAAGCTGACCGAACGCCATGAAGCCCTGACCCAAGCCGTCGATCTATTGGCCGCCATGTACCAGCAGAACGAGCGGCGCCTGACGCAGGTACTGGACGCCATCAACCGCCTGGCGAATATCGCGGAAGCGCACGACGTGCGGCTCGACGATCAGGAGCATTCTTCAGGCGATCCATCCGACGCGGCGTAAGCGGGCGGCCTGAGCGGCGCAGACTAAGACCGGTATTCCTCGACCCCGAACGATCGCCGCACCACCGCGCGCGCCTCCTCTAATCCGCTTAGCTCGCCGGCACCGATCGCCTGGATCAGCACGTTCCCGATGGCCGTCGCCTCACTGGGACCGGCCATCACCGTGCGCCCCGTGGTCTTCGCCACCAGGCCGTTGAGCAGCGCATTCCGCGACCCGCCGCCCACGATGTGGATGACATCGCATCGCCGCCCGGCCAGTGCCTCCAACTTCTCCAGGACTTGCCGGTAGCGTTCCGCCAGGCTCTCCAGAATGGTGCGGGTGAACTGGCCGGGCGTTTCCGGCGGCGCTTGGCCGCGCGTCCGGCAATGCTCGGCGATCTTGCGCGGCATGTTGCCCGGTTCCAGAAACGCATCCACGTCGATCAAGCCGCGCGCGGGCGGCGCCTCGCCCGCCAGCCGCACGAGTTCCTCGTAAGTATATTCCGCGCCCTCCAGGGCCCACGCGCGCCGGCACTCCTGTAGCAGCCAGAGTCCTGCGATGTTCTTCAGGAACCGCACCTTGCCGGCGGCGCCGATTTCGTTGGTCAGATTTTCCGCCAGCACCCGTTCGTCGATGACCGGCTCATCTAGTTCCGCGCCCATCAGCGACCAGGTTCCCGAACTGATGTAGCACCAGTTCGCGCCCTCGGCCGGCACTGCCGCCACGGCGGACGCGGTATCGTGGCAAGCCGTCGCATATACCGGCACCGCGTCCAGCCCGGCTGCCTGCGCTACCGAATCGAGCAGCGGGCCGAGCCGCGTTCCCGGCGTCACAATTTCCGGCAGAATGCCGGTGGGCAGTCCGAGCCGCTCCAGCAGATCGCGCGCCCAGGTCTTCGTGCGTGGATTGTAAAACTGCGACGTGCTGGCGATGGTCGCCTCCGCGCGCGCCACCCCCGTTAGCCAGTAATTCAGGAGGTCCGGCATGAACAGGAGCGTGCGGGCGGCCTGCAGCGCCGGCGATCCGGCCAGTTTCAGCGCATAGAACTGGTAGAGCGAGTTGATCTGCATGAACTGGATGCCGGTCTCGGCGAACACCTCCGCCCGCGGCACCTTTTCGAAAACTTTCTCCATCACGCCGTTAGTACGCGCGTCGCGATAGTGCCGCGGATTATCGGCCAGCGCGCCATCCGCGCCCAGCAAGGCGAAATCCACGCCCCAGGTATCGATACCGATGCCATCCAGCCGCAGCTTGCGTTCCCGCCCGGCGATTTCGAGGCCGCGCTGGATCTCGTGCCAGAGCCGCAGCGTGTCCCAATAAAGGGCGTCGAACACGCGCACCGGCGTGTTGGCGAAGCGGTGCAATTCTTCGATTTTCAGAAGGCCGCCATCGAGGGTGCCCAAGATGGCGCGCCCGCTTTCCGCGCCCAGGTCGAAAGCCAGATAGTGTGACATGAAAGATTGCGCCCGTGGAAGTGAGCCTCTAGCCTGCCTTTCTCTTCCGTACGACGGTGAACCGATTGGTGAAGTACGCCGATATGTTCACGCCCCGCGACGCCATATCGGCGATCTCATCGGAGGTCGCCGTTTTCTTGGATGTTCTCGGCATAGTTTGGCAGCCTTGCAGGCTGATCCCGTTATATCATCAACCCCGCGCACTGGAGTTTGGACTTATCTGGTGATGACTGGCCGTTTGCTCGTGGCGCACGCTTCAGCGTGCCGGCGGGACTTTTAAGTCCCGCGCTGGAGTTTGGGACTTTCAGCCCGCCCTACTAAACCGAAAAGCCGGATCATTATTCATCAATATTCATCGTTTTTGGTCGTTGGGGGCGCCTGGCGGCGGACGGAGGGAGGCGGAGTGGGGGAGGGTTGCGCCATTGTGGGGTCTTCCGGGTTCGCTTCGTAATTCGTTGAATCCGATGGCGTTGAGGGCGGATTTGGCGGTTCTGGGGCGGGGGGTTCGGGGGCGTCCGGGGTCTCAGGGACGGCGGGAGCCTGGGCGTTGCGGACGGCCTGGAGCGCTTTGAGGTGTTTCATGCCGCGTTCGATGGAGCGTTCGATGGCGGTTTCGTAGCGGGCGAGGCGGGTGAAGTTGTCGGGACCCTTGCCACCTTCCATGAAAGCGCGGGCGAGGAGGTCGTCCGGTTCGTGGGGATCGGGCGGGGTGTGTTTGCCGTCGCGGTTCATGTAGAATTCGTGATCCGTCTGTCTTTTTCGGTCCATGCGGGTCAGAATTACGGATTCTTCGCGGTAGATGCCGGTTTCGAGGGCAAAGGCGCGGTCGAGACGCCATTGGGCGGCGGCGATGCGTTGGACGACCATTTCTTCGCTGTCGCCGACGGGGCGGAGGTGGTCGTGGAGATCCTGGAGGAGGCGGAGGAAGGCTTCGGGATCTTCGCCTTCGAGGATGAAGTGTTTGTCTCCGGAGAGGCCGTGGGTGAGGCCGTTGCGGCTGGAGGCGGCTTTGCCTTCGGGGGTGCGCGGGCCGGTGGATTTCTGGGCGTTGCGGCGGTTGGAATCCGCCTGCTGTTGGGATAGTTTCCGATCATGATAGCTTTTCATTGATTTTGGGGCGCGGGTATGGCCCTTCCTTTCGACTACAGGCTAGCGGGCAGGATTTGGGATAAAGGGATACGATTCGCGCAAGTGGTTGAAAAGAGGGGAGAAAAAATGTTGGGCCGGGCTGTCACCGAAGACCGCTAGCCGGCCTGAGCGGGACTTAAAAGTCCCGCCGGCACGCTGAAGCGTGCGCCACGGGCAAGCGGCCAGTCATCGCCAGATAAGTCCAAACTCCAGGGCGGGTCTGGAGACCGGCAACCCGCTCGCATTATATAATGCGGTAGCACTCCCCGCTGTCAAATGAAGCTCGATTCGAAATATGAGCAGGAGCACGGCGCTGTCTACCTCACGGGCATCCAGGCTCTCGTCCGTCTGCCGATGGACCAGATGCGCCGCGACCGCCGCGCCGGCCTGAACACGGCTGCCTTCATTTCCGGATACGAAGGCTCGCCGCTGGGCGGCTACGACATGGCCCTGGCGCGCGTGAAGGGCCTGCTAGACGAGCACCGCATTCATTTCGTGCCCGGCGTCAACGAAGACCTGGCCGCCACTTCTGTTTTCGGCAGCCAGATTCATCATGCGCTGGGGCAGTCGCGTTACGACGGCGTGGTGGGCATCTGGTACGGCAAGGGGCCGGGCGTCGACCGGTCGGGCGATATCTTCCGCCACGCGAACCTCGCGGGCACCGGCAGGAATTGCGCGGCGCTGGTGCTGGGCGGCGACGATCACGTTTCCAAGAGCTCCACCATCCCGCACCAGAGCGATCTCAGTTTTTACAACCATGCGATGCCCATCTTCTATCCGGGTAATACGCAGGAGACGCTGGATTACGGTTTGCTGGCCATCGCGCTTTCGCGCTTTTCCGGCGCCTGGGTGGCCATGAAGATGGTGACCAACGTGTGTGACGCCGGCGGCACCGTGGCGGTCGACCCGGAGCGCCTCGCCATTCACATTCCGCAAGGCTACGAGAAGAAGACCGACGCGCGGCTGCTGATTCCCATGACGCTGCTGCTGGAGCCCGAGACGCTCTACCGGCGGCTGGAGGCCGCGCGCGAATTCGCCCGGATCAACCAGGTGAACCGGAGCTTTGGCGCGGGCGAAGGCGCATGGCTGGGCATCGCCAGCGCCGGCAAGGCCTATTTCGATCTGATGCAATCTCTCGCCGATCTCGGCTTCCAGCACGACGATCTGGCGCGCGCCGGTGTGCGCATCGCGAAGTTCGGCATGACCTATCCGCTGGAGCCGCGCTTCACCGCCGACTTCGCCCGCGGGCTGCAGACGATTCTGGTGGTTGAGGAGAAGCGCAGCTTCCTGGAATTGCAGTTGCGCGAGACGCTGTATAACTCACCCGAGCATCCCGCGATTCTTGGCAAAGGCGATCCCACGGCCGCGCCGCTGTTTTCCGCCGCCGGTGAGTTGGACCCGGACACGATCGGCCGCGTGCTGGCACAGCTTATCGAGCCGGGATCGGAAGCCGCCCGTTCCCGCATCGCCCTGCTTGACGAAATCGATGCCCGTGAACGCGGCGTGGTGCCCGCGCGCTTCCCGACCTTCTGCTCGGGCTGCCCGCACAATCGATCCACGCTGCTGTTGGAAGGCCAGATGGCAGGCGGCGGCATCGGCTGCCACGCCATGGCCGCGCAGTTGCAGCACTCGCATCACTCCTATTCGTTCCTCACCCACATGGGCGGCGAGGGCGCGCCATGGATCGGCATGGCGCCGTTCGTCGACCGGCCGCATATCTTCCAGAACGTGGGCGATGGCACTTACTTCCATTCCGCCTCGCTGGCTGTGGAAGCCTGTATCGCGGCGGGCGTCAACATCACTTACAAGATTCTCTACAACAGCGCGGTAGCCATGACCGGCGGCCAGCAGGCCGCGGGAGCGGTACCGGTCCCCGAGCTGACCCGCAAGCTGGCGGCCGATGGCGTGCGCCGGATCGCGGTGCTCACCGACGACCTTGCGAAATACAAGGGCGTCGCGCTGTCAGCCAACTCGCAACTGCGCGATCGCGACGATTTGCCCGAAGTGCTGCGCGAGTTCGAGAAACTGCCCGGCGTGACGGCCATCATCTATGACCAGCAGTGCGCCGCCGAGAAGCGCCGCCTGCGCTCGCGCGGCAAGCTTGCGGAGCCCACGCTGCGCTTCGTGATCCACGAAGAAGTCTGCGAGGGCTGCGGCGATTGCGTGACGCAATCCAATTGTCTGAGCCTGCATCCGGTCGAAACGGAATACGGCCCCAAGACCCGCATTCATCAATCGTCCTGCAATAAGGATTATTCGTGCGTGCTGGGGGATTGCCCGTCGTTTGTCACGGTCAAGTTGAAACCGGGCACGGGACAGCGCCGCCAGCCCCTGCCGAAGCTTCCGGAAACCGAGGTGCCGCCGCCGCGGGAGCGGGTGCCGATCGGCGAGAGGTATGCGATCCTGATGCCGGGCATCGGCGGAACGGGTGTGGTCACGGTGAATGCGCTGTTGGCGACCGCGGCCTGGATCGACGGCCTCTCCGTGATCACGCTCGATCAGACGGGCCTGGCGCAGAAGGGCGGCGCGGTCATATCGAGCGTCATCTTGAGCGCGCGGCCCATCGAAGCGTCGGCCAAGATCGGCTACGGCAATGCCGACCTGCTGCTGGGATTCGACCTGCTGGGCGCGGCCAGCGCGGAAAACCTGAAACGCGCGCATGCGTCGCGAACGGTCGCGGTGGTGAACACCGCCGAGGTGCCCACCGGCGATGCCATCCGCGGTGGGGCGCGCCTCGCGGGACCTGGTGCGGCTGTCGATCTGATCAACCATTACACGCGCAAAGACCGCAACTTATTCCTGGATGCCTCGCGGCTGGCCGAAGGATTGTTCGCCAGTCACATGGCGGTAAACATTTTCCTGCTGGGGGCGGCCTGGCAGGGCGGCCTGATCCCGATTTCCGAAACGGCCATAGAGGAAGCCATCCGGCTGAACAAAGTGGATGCCGAGCGCAACGTGCAGGCCTTTCTGTGGGGCCGCCGATACTACCACGACGCGCCAGCCGTGGAATCGCTGGTTGCCCCGCCCGCGCCTCCCGCGGACAACCGCTCCCTGGTTGAACGCCGCCAAGCCGATCTGATGCGCTACCAGAATGCGGCTTACGCCGCACGCTACGCCGCGTTCGTTGGCGAAGTCGCATCCCGCCAGCCGGCGCTGGCCGAAACCGTTGCACGCAATCTCTACAAGCTGATGGCGTACAAAGACGAGTACGAAGTCGCGCGGCTGCTGACGAATCCGGCGCGTGAAGCGCAGATTCGCGGCATGTGGGAGCAGGTGGAATCGATTGGTTATAACCTGTATCCACCGTTGTTGCGGGCCATGGGTTTGAAGAGGAAGCTGAAGTTGGGCGGCTGGTTCCGCGCACCGCTGTCCGTGCTAGCCTCCATGAAATGGCTGCGCGGCACGCCGTTCGATCTCTTCGGTTATGCCGCCGTGCGGCGCGAAGAGCGCGCGCTCATCCCCTGGTACGAGCAGTTAGTGCGCGACTGCCTGGATCGCGCCACGCCGGATAACCTGGCGCTGGTACAGGAGATCGTGGCGCTGCCCGGCCAAATCCGCGGCTATGAAAACATCAAGCTCGCCAGCATCCGCAAGGTGAAAGCGGCGGCCGCTGAAAAGATATCGGCGCTTCAAGAAAAGCTCGTGCAGGTCGGCTAGACTGAATACATGAAGCGGTCACGTCTGGTGCCGGAAAAGAAGACGCGGGAGAAGGCTGCGCGCGAGTTGGGCGTTTTGCGCCTCCGGAAGATCGAGGGGCTTGCGGACTTCTTCGGAATGAAGCTCTGGCGGGGTAATCTCGCGCAGATGCGGGAGGACAGCAAACCGCATCCTTCGCGCCGCTGCCAGTGAAATCACGCCGGATTCCGCAGCCCGTTTGCAATAACCGGCGCCCCGGTTTCAAGCGTCATCACCACCAGCGCGACCCATAATAAATCGGCCAGCAGCAGATGCACGATCTGCATCCAAACCGGCGCCAGTAGTACGATATTCACCGTTCCAGCGGCAACCTGCAGGAACACCAGGGCAGCCAGGATCTTGCCCATGCGCACGGCCGGAGCCCGCCCCGATCGTATGGCTATCACCGCCGCGGCCAGCAGTACGGCTCCGCCCGCTACCGCCAGCACCGGGTGCAAAGCGCGCAGCCGCAGCAGCGCGCTGGCGGTCCGCGAGAATTCCTGCCGCATCCCCGAAGCCACGGAAGCGGCGGGATACAGCGTGTCGCCCAAGGCGGCGATGGCGCCGCTGACCGCCACTAGCACCGCCACGGGCAGGGCGGCCACCATCAGTTTCGGCACGCCACGCCAGGCGCGCGATACGGCATCGGCGCCGAACCACGCGGTGAGGGTCAGCATGGCCAGTAGGATCTGGGTGTTCACCAGGTGCGCGGAAAGATACGCGGCGCGCCCGGCAGAGGCGTTGTGCTCCACATATTGAAACAGCACCAGGCCCGCTCCCAGCAACGCCTCCGCGAACAGAAATACAACCGAGAGCGCCGCGTAGAAACGCGCGCGATGGCCGCGCGGGAACAGGCGGAAGGCCCACCAGCAAAGCGCGGCCACGCCTAGTATCGAGAGGCCGCTGGTGGCGCGGTGGGTGAATTCAATAACGGTTTCGATGCGCGGCGCGCGCGGCACGATCGTGCCATTGCATAGCGGCCAACGGTCGCCGCAGCCGGCCCCCGAGCCGGTGGCGCGCACAAACGCGCCCCACAGCACCACTAACATGTTGTACGCCAGTACGCCCCAGGCAACCTGGCTGAACCGCCGATAGGCCGCCGGGGACGAGCGCAACGCGCGCGGGTCCGCCGCCACTTGGGACATTTACTTCAATGTACCAATCACTGCTGCTGCTGTTGTTGCTGTTGCTGCTGCGGAGGGTCCTCGGCCGGAGCCTGCACCGGACCGGCGGCGGTCTCCTGCAGGTGTTCGTTGCCTTCCTCGTCGAGCGCGGGGCGCACCCGCACATCCACCGAGAGCCGCTGGCCGGCGTGCCCTTTGTATACCCCGCGCACCGGCGCGACGTCCCCGTAATCGCGGCCGTAAGCCACGCGCACGTGCCGCAGGCCGATAGGTTCGCCCAGCGTGGGATCGAGACCGAACCATCCTTCGTCCGGCAGGTAGACCTCCGTCCACGCGTGCGAAGCCTGGCCGCCGATCACTTCCGTGGTGCTGGCACCCGGCTCGGTAGTGGATTTCGGTAACAGGTAGCCCGATACGTAACGCGCCGGCAGGCCGCGCATGCGCAGCATCGCCAGCAGCAGATGCGCAAAATCCTGGCAGACGCCGGCGCGCGTCTGCAGTGCGTCTTCAATGGAGGATTGCACATGCGTGGCGCCCTTTTCGTAGCGGAATCCGTCGTGCACCAGGGCGGCCGCGGCGCGCGCGAATCCGGCCACGGAGCCGCCGCTGTCGCGTTCCGCATCGCCCGCCAGTTCGCGCACCGCGGCCAAGTGCGGCACGTAAACGGTGGCGCATAGCAGATCGTAGAACTCGTCCAGTTCTTCGGCCCGCTGCGCGAGATCGTGCAAGGCGAGGCCGTCATCCGGCAGCGGACGCGGCTCCTGCACCAGCACCACGGAATCGGCCTCCACGCGCAGATGACGATGCTCGGGCAGCACATTGAAGCGATGCACCCAGTTCCCGTAAGGGTCCAGATAGGCCGAGGTCCTGGCGACCGGGTCGGTCGTGAGCCGGAACGAGAGGCAGCTTTGCGTCTCATCCTGGCGGGGCCGCAGCCGGACCTCGTTGTAGCTCTCCGAAACCGGCCCGTCGTAGCTGAACTCCGTTACGTGAAAGAGGCTGCAACGGTTCATGCCACCACCGCGTAGTAGAAGTACGTGCGGGCGATGTTCTCGCCGATACTGCGGCAAAGCTTCTGCACGTCGTCCAGAAAAGTGTGCAGCCCCCGCGCGAAAATGTCTTCGATACGATCGTACACCAGGGTGGCGTGCAGGTTTCCCGTAAGGCGCTCGGCTTCGTCCGCATAAAAGCCGGGGCCGCTGCCGCTGATGGCGCGCAAAGACTGTTGGACGGTCGCGATGTTGAAGCGGATTGAGCGCGGATGCTGGGCGTGCAGCACCAGCAACTCCGCCACGCGCTCGGGCTCGATACGCACGTGATACTGCCGCCTGTAAAACTCGTACGCGGCGACGGACTTGAGCACGGCCATCCATTGATGGTTGCCCGCCGTATCCCCGGTGGCGGGCGATTCCACCAGCTTGTGATATTCAACGTCCACGATGCGCGCGGTCATTTCGGCGCGCTCCAGGGCGCGCCCCGCCTGCAGAAAGTTCCAGCCTTCGTCGTGCGGCAGGGTATCGTCCGCCACGCCGTGAAAGCTGTGGCTGCCAAACCGGATGGCGTTGCAGAAACGGTGCGGACCGACCGCGATTTCCTCCTCGGGATTGAAGCGCGTGACGTTGTGATAGAGGCTGTTGATATCCTCCCAAAGCTCGCGCGAGAGGCGGTCGCGGATGGTGCGGGCATTCTCCCGCACCGAGGTGATGCATTGCACGATGGAACTGGGGTTGTCCGCGCTGAATGCCAGGAACTCGAAAACATTACGCGGGGTGGCCTGGGAGCATTGCGCGGCGAAGCGCTCTTGTTCGCCGGTGATGGCGACCAGCGGATCCCAGCGCATGCGGAGGGCGTGCGGGGACTCCTCGATCATCATGTGGTAATTGACGTCCAGGATTCGCGCGGTGTCCTCGGCGCGTTCCATATAACGCGCCATCCAGAACAGCGAGTCGGCGATGCGCGAGAGCATCATACTTCACCTCGCAGGATCCAGGTATCCTTGCTGCCGCCGCCTTGGGAGGAGTTCACGACCAGCGAACCGGGCTTCAGGGCCACCCGCGTCAGACCGCCGGGCACGATCACCACCTTGTCCCCGTCGAACAGGCAGTACGGCCGCAGGTCGATATGGCGGCCGGCCATGCGGCCCGTGCGCGGATCGTGGGCTGGACAGCGGGACAAGCCGATCACCGGCTGGGCAATGTAGTTGCGCGGGTCGGCGCGCAGACGCTCGCGAAAATCTTCGATGGCGGCGACGGTGGCCGCCGGCCCAATCAGCATGCCATAGCCGCCGGATTCGCCCACGGCCTTCACCACCAGCTCAGGCAGATGGTCCAGGACGTACGACAGATGTTCCGGCTTAGAGCAGAGCCAGGTTTCGACGTTGCTCAAGACCGGATCTTCACCCAGATAGTAGCGGATGAACGCGGGTACGTAGGCGTAGATGGCTTTGTCGTCCGCGACGCCGTTGCCGACAGCGTTAGCCAGCGCCACGTTACCGGCGCGATAGGCGCCCATCAGGCCGGGGATGCCCAGGATGGAATCCGGGCGGAACGCCAGGGGATCCAGAAAATCGTCGTCGATGCGGCGATAGATCACATCCACGCGGGTGAGGCCGTGAATGGTTTTCATGTAGACGATGTCGCAATCGACCACCAGGTCGCGGCCTTCGACCAGCTCGATGCCCATCTGCTGGGCCAGGAAGGTGTGTTCGAAATAGGCGCTGTTGTGGATGCCCGGGGTCAACAGGACCATAACCGGGCGGTCGCCTCCGCGCGGCGAAATCATGCGCAGAATCTGGCAAAGCTCGGCGGGATAGTGGTCGATCGGCAGGACCCCGTGCGATTGGAAGGCGTGCGGCAGCGTGCGGGTCATCACCTGCCGGTTTTCCAGCACGTAAGAGATGCCGCTGGGCGTGCGCACATTATCTTCGAGCACCAGGTATTGGCCGGTCTTCGAATCGCGCACCAGGTCGATGCCGGCGACGTGCGTGTAGATGCCGCGCGGCACTTCCACGCCGATCATCTCCCGGCAGAAGTGCCGGCAGGAATAGATCAGCGACCGCGGCACCACCCGATCCTTCAAAATGCGTTGCTGGCCGTAAACATCCTGCAAGAACAGGTTGAGCGCGCGGACACGCTGTGCCAGGCCGCGCTCGATCACGTTCCATTCGGAGTTGGGCAAGATGCGGGGAACCAGATCGAAGGGAAAGAGCCGCTCGGTACCACGGCCATCGCTATAAACCGTGAAAGTGATGCCCTGCAAGAGGAACGAAAAATCCGCGAGTTCGCGCAATTCCTGGAATTGGGCCGGGGCCATGCGCTCCAATTCCTCAAAGGTTTTGGCGTAGTGCGGCCGGGCCTGTCCGGGGGCCGCGAACATCTCATCGAAAAACGAGCCGGTGTCGTAATCCCGGAATAGGTCGTCTTCGGCGATCTGGGCCTGTTGCACGGTGAATGCAAGTAGTATAACAACCAGGCTCCCGCGCGCGGGTTAGAAGTTTTTTGTGGGGCCCATAAAAGGCCGGCCCTAGTGGGGCGGACCGATACTAGCAACAGCCCATTTTGATTTCATTGGCGGCCGTAACCGGCGGACCGAAGGCCTCCGCGGGCGGTTGCGCGCCGTTCAAGACAGCTACCCAGCGCCGCGCCGCATCGAAGACCACCAGGACAACGCCGACGATGAAGATCCCCGTCAGCGCCGAATCCAGATAGCCCGTGAGCATCTGGCCCGGCTTGCTTGTCAGCGGCCAAAAGAGGTTCTTAATGGACAGAATACCGGCCGTAACCGTGGTGATCCCCACAAAACACATGGGGATCGCGGTAATCAGGGCGTACTTGGCTTTGCCCATATTGATCAGGAACGTGGTGCCGATCGACAGTGCAATGGTGGCGAGTAACTGGTTGCCGGTACCGAATAGCGGCCAGATCGTGGAAATGGTACCGGTATAAATCAGATATCCCCAGCCGCCCACCACCAGGGTTGTGGCGGCCAGGTTGCCCGGAAGCCAGGCGCTATTGGCGAAGGGCTTATGCACCCGGCCCATGAGTTCCTGGAGCACGTAGCGGGCAACCCGGGTCCCCGCATCTACGGTAGTCAGGATGAAGAGAGCCTCGAACATGATGGCGTAGTGGTACCAATACGCCATCAGCCTGTCCATGCCAGGCAGTCCCCTGAAGATCTGGGCCATACCGACGGCCAGAGAAACGGCGCCACCGGTGCGCCCCGCCAGCTTTTCCCCCACCTCTCGCGAGACCGTATCCAGATTCACGGTATGCAATCCGAGACTCGCGAAAACGTCGGGAGATGTATTGATCGCGAAATAGTCGCCGGGATGCATGGAGGTGGCCGCGATCAGCGCCAGCACTCCCACCAGCGACTCGCAGATCATCGCGCCATAACCGATGAGACGCGCGTCGGTCTCTTTGTCGAGCATTTTCGGGGTGGTTCCGGAAGACACCAGCGCGTGAAAGCCGGAGATGGCGCCGCAGGCGATCGTCACGAAGAGAAAGGGGAATAAGGTGCCTTTGATGATCGGTCCGCCGCCGTGAACGAACTGGGTAAATGCCGGAAAGCGGATATCGGGATGCACGAGGATGACGCCCACGACGAGCGTCGCGATGGTACCCAGCTTCACATAAGTCGAGAGGTAATCGCGCGGGCCGAGCAGCAGCCACACGGGCAGCACGGAGGCGACGAAGCCATAGGCCATCATCAGGAAAGTGATCTGGTGCGGCGAAAAAGTGAGCGCGCCCGCCGCTCCTGTCTGCGCAAACCAATGGCCCGCAACCACCGCCGAAATGAGCAGCACCACGCCAAAAATACTCGGGCCGGTGACGGTGATTCTGCCCGCGTGACTGCGGAACATCCAGACTCCCATAACCAGGGCGATCGGGATGGTGGCCCCGATCGTGAACACGCCCCACGGGCTGTTCGCCAGCGCATTGACCACTACGATTCCCAGCCCGGCGAGCGAAACCAACAGGATAAAGAGCACCGCGATCATGGCCACCAGTCCGGCGAACGGGCTGATTTCGGTGCGCGCGATTTCGGCCAGGGAGCGGCCCCGGTGGCGGACCGAGGCCACCAGAATCGTGAAGTCCTGCACGCAGCCGGCCAGCACCGCGCCGATCAACAGCCAGAGAAAGCCGGGGGCGAATCCGAATTGCGCGGCCAGCGTAGGGCCCACCAGTGGACCGGCTCCGGCGATGGCCGCGAAGTGGTGCCCGAACAGCACCCATTTGGGCGAGACCACGTAGTTATGCCGGTCTTCGAACGTGTGCGCCGGGGTTGTGCGGCGGTCATCCAGCGCCAGCGCCTTGGCCGCGATGAACGCGCTGTAGTAGCGATAACCGATAGCGTAGACGCAGAGCGCGCCCAGAAGAATCGGGAGAGTATTCATCGAATCCGTAAATCCCTCTAACAGAAAGCCCAGGCGCGCGGGGCCAATTGTGCGGCTTCACCCCTACCGCCTTTAGTTAGCCCGAATGGCCGAATCAAGCGCAGCGAACGGTACATGGCCCAGTGATATCATATTGATTGTGAGCATGCTCCGGCCATCACTGCAACTTAGGGTCGCACAAAAACAGATCCTGACCCCCGGCTTGGTCCAAATGGTGACCGTGCTCCAGTTGAACCGTCTGGAGTTGAAGGAGATGATCACCCAGGAGATCGTCGAAAACCCTGTCCTGGAAGAATCCACCGAGGAAGCCGGCGAAGAGATTACAGCGGAAGAACTTCTCCCGCTGCTCGAGCCGGAGCGGGTCACCGATCCTTCGGACCAGCAACTTCTTGAGGCAGCGCTCGGAGACGCCGCCCACACCAACGGCATTGCCGGTGAAGTGTCCGCCGATTTGGGCGCGGACCCCTTCCCGGACTTGGCCGAGGCCGCTGCCGCAGCCAGTGCGGAGGCGTCCGCGGCCGATCCCGTCGAGGCGGCGGCCGCCACGGACCCCTTCGATGAAATCGACTTTGGTTCCTTTTTCGACGATTACCTGGACCCCGGCTATAAGAGTCCCGCCTCGGAATCCGTCGAAAAGCCCTCCTTCGAGACGTTTCTGTCCGCGCCGGTGACCCTGGCCGATCATCTGCATTCCCAATTGAGTGTGAGCTTGCTTTCGGAGAACATTCGCGACGCCGCCGAATCGATCATCGGCAACCTCGACGAAGACGGTTATCTTTCCGCGTCCCTGGAAGAGATAGCCGGCATGGGCGATCACACTCCCGAAGAAATCGAAGCCGCCCTCAAGGTGGTCCAGTCCCTTGATCCTGCCGGCGTGGGCGCGCGCAACGTGCGCGAGTGCCTGCTGTTGGAGCTGGAGAGCATGAACGGGCTGGGCGGCGTGGCCTGGCAAATCGTCTCGGGCCACCTGCGCCTGCTCGAGATGCGCCAGTATCGCGAGCTCGCGAAGATCCTGGCCCGGCCGATCGAACACATCGAAATCGCCGTAAAAGCGATTCGCAGGCTGAATCCGCGGCCAGGCCTGCGCTTTTCCGGCGCGGGTGCGCGCACCGTGGAGCCGGATGTTTTCTTCATCAAGGATGGCGACGATTACATCATCCAGATGAACGACGAGGATGTCCCCCAGCTCCGGCTCAATGCCCAATACCGCCGGATGCTCGACCGCGATAACGGGGCCACCAAGGAAGTGCGGGATTACGTCCGCGAGCGCTACACGTCGGCCATTCAGTTGATGAAGAATATCGAGCAGCGCAAGCAGACCATTTTGAAGGTCTGCCAGGCCATCGTGCGCCGCCAGACCGAGTTTCTGGCGAATGGGCTCGACTGCCTGAAGCCCATGATGATTAAGGAAGTGGCTGAGGAAGTGGGCGTGCATCCTTCCACGGTCAGCCGCGCGGTGGCCAGCAAATACGTGCACACGCCGCAGGGCGTTTATGAACTCCGGTATTTCTTCTCCGAAGCCGTGCAGGGACCCCTGGGCGGCAATACGCCGCTGCTGTTGCTGAAACGGAAGGTGAAAAAGATGATCGAGGAAGAGGACACCTCGCATCCGCTGACCGACGAGCAGATCACTACCGCGCTGCAGCATGAAGGCATCAACGTGACGCGGCGCACGGTAGCCAAGTACCGCGAGGATATGAAGATTCCTTCAACACACCAAAGACGGGTTCGCCCCTGACGGCACGAAGTCGCGGCCGCCAGGGAGCGGTCCAAGATCGGTACGGAGGGACGCATGAAGATCACATACACAGGCAGGCAAGTGGAACTGGCTCCGGGGCAGCTCAAGAAAATTGAGACCCAGTTTGCCAAAGTCGGCAAACTCTTGGATGGACGCGAGGAGAAGGAAGCGCACGTGGTCTTGTCTCTGGAACGTCATCTGCATCAGGCCGAAGTCACGGTGAATTACCATAACCATCAACTGGTGGGGATTGGCTCCAACGTGGACTTGATTACGGCCATTCATTCCGCGATCGAGAAGCTCGAGAAGCAGACCATTAAGGTCCGCGCCAAATGGCGGGACACCAAGCGCACGCCGCACAAGGAAGAGGAGGAAGCGCCCTCCGAACCCGCTGCCGAGCCGGGCGAAGCGGAACCTGCGCGTCATATAAACCGCATCAATCACCATGAACGGCGTAAGCCCATGACCCTGGATGAAGCCCTGCTCCAGATGGAGAAGGGCGCCGACTATCTGGTCTATCGCGATGCGGAGACCAGCCGCGTGGCCGTGCTGGTGCGGCGGCGCGACGGCAATTTCGATCTCATCGAGGCCTGACGCGGCGCGGAATGGCGAATACGACCGATCCGGGCAAGAAACGCCGCGCCACGGACCGGCCCGCGGAACTGGTGATCATCACCGGACTCAGCGGCTCCGGGAAAGGCTCTGTCCTCAAGGTTCTGGAAGACCTGGGCTACTATTCGGTCGATAACCTGCCGGTCGACCTGATTCCGAAGTTCGCCGAACTGACGCAGGATTCCGCTACCGTGCGCGCCGCCGCCCTGGTGGTGGATGTGCGCGAAGGCGAGGGGTTGAAGCGTTTCCCCGCCATCTACATGCGCATCCGCAACCGCGTGAAGACCCGTCTGGTATTTCTCGAAGCCGACGACGATGCCATCCTGCGGCGCTTCAGCGAAACCCGCCGCCCGCATCCGCTGGGCACCGAAAACTCGATCGCCAAGAGTGTCAAATCCGAGCGCCGCCAACTGGCGCCCATACGCGCTATGGCGGACCTGATCGTGAACACCTCCAAGTTCACCGTACACGAACTGCGTGACTTCATCAAAGAGAGCTTTCGCGGCGAGAGCGACGAATCCAAGATCATGGTCTATGTCACCAGTTTTGGCTACCGCCACGGCGTACCCGCCGATAGCGATCTGGTATTCGATGTGCGCTTCCTGCCGAATCCGAACTATATTCCGCGTTTCAAGAAACTGACCGGCAGGCATCCGCAGGTGGCTAAATACATTCGTTCGTTCCCGCAGACCGTTGAGTTCATCGACCGCATCTCGGAGTTACTGATTTACCTGATGCCCCATTACATCCGGGAAGGCAAGAGCTACCTGACCATCGCCTTCGGCTGCACCGGCGGGCACCACAGGTCGGTGATGATCGCGGATGAGATCCGGAAAAGGCTGGCGCACGCGGGCTTCCGGGTGAAAGCCACACATCGGGACGTAGCGAAGGCCGTATAAGAAACATCGCATTGGAGGGCGGCAATTTTGCCCGCAGCCGCCTCTCCGTTGCGGCAATCCACCTATTCGATCTGGATTTTCCCGCCGCTGATGGAACGTTGCGACCGCTCCTCCTTAGCGCCGCCTGTTATGGCGATACCGAATTCAGCCGCCGCGGCATTACCTTTTGGTACTTCGACCGTGCCCGAGAAGGCGCACGCCGTCAGATTCGGGTGGCAGGCCCCCGAGAAACTCACCGTCAGCGGCGAACCATCCGGATTTACGGCGATTACATTCGTCTTGGTAACTGGGCCGTAAACGTGTATTCCCGTAACATAATTCAGATAATCGAGGATCGTTCCATTTCCCTTTGGGTCGGCGATGAAGGCAAACGCCGCCCTGCCGCGGCCCGTGTCGCCCGCCGTGTGGGAGTCGGGAGTCGGGACCGCAATTTGGCCGCCGCCCGTCACCATCGCCGGGCCTTCCGGCGTCAGCGTGCCCATAAAGAATACAGTGTTCGTATCCATGGTAACTGCCCCATTACGCGCCAAGGCTCGGCCACAGAGAATCTTTGCGCCATGATTCAGAGTGATGCTGGTGAGCGCAATGATATTCCCGTGGAACGTAGTGCCCGTGCCGAGAGTCGCCGAACTGCCGACCTGCCATTCCACCGCGCAATCCGTGCTGCAATTCTGGATAACGACAGCGGAGCTGCTGGCCGTGGTGAGCGTGCTTCCGATCTGAAAGACGAAGTGGCCACGCACACCCTGAAAATCGAGTGTGAGGGTTCCCGTCAACTGCGCCGAGGTTGCGAAACAATAGTTGCCCGCGGTGAGCGTGAGGCCGCCCAGATCGGTGCCGGTCAACTCTGTACCGCAAGGGGCGCCGGCCAGAGTATTGTATGCGGTAGTAAGATCGGCTTGGGCCTGCGCCGCCACCGCGTCGGCGGAATGGATCGTGCCGACCAGCATGATCCCGGGGGGAAACCCAGTGATGGCGGTGCCTGGACTGACGCCCAAGTTCCCCTTGATTTGGGTGGCTCCAGTATTCGTCACCGTCGAGCCGGCGAGAACCGCGAACGTCTCTGCCGAACCTAGCAACGGGGCGGCACCATAGACCGGCGGCGGAATCAGCATAGGACCCGCGACCGCACCCAGGCAGGATAGAAAATAAATCCGAAAGTTTTTCATAGCGGATACGTGTGCACGGCCGACACCAGAGTTATCTTAGGTATATTAAGCTTAATGCTTTTAGTTACAGGATTATTCCTGATATTATCGACGAACTCATAGACATTCCTATTTAAATCGCGGCAATTGGCTCCGGAATGGAGTGGCACGTTGGCTGGCAGCGGAACCTGGGCCGCCTCTAACCCCCTGACCGCCCCTCGTCACTTGACCATATAGCGCCACCCATCCAACATTTTATTTTCTTCCCTTCCGTCTTGGCGGGCTTGGCGGTTATCTTGGCGCCTTCGCGAGAAACCGGCTCTGCCCCAGAACCGGAAGGCAGCCCGCTCTTCTTGGGCCGCCTTAACCCGCATCTAGCTTCGTTTGTTCAAAAGGGTGTAACTCGATGTCCAATAAAAGCACGGATCGTAAGAAATCATCCGACGCCGTCCGCTGGCAGGATGAAGTCCTCTTCCGCTCCGAAAACGGAGTCGGCGTATGACGTGGCGCACGCCTTCAGCGTGCCGGCGGGACTTTTAAGTCCGGCTTTGGGCAGCCTAATCTAGCCAGGCCGCGTAGCAAAGCCGCTCCCATCGCGATATCCGTCTTCCGCCGTACCGGATCGCTGGCTTCCCGCTCGATCGTGAGTGGGCCGTGGTAACCGATCTCCTTCAACTTCGCAATGAAACGATCCATCCCTACGGAGCCCTGGCCCAGTGGCTTCTCGCAGCCCAGTGCGCCGGGGACATTTGCCGGCGGCCAATCCCCATCCTTGCAGTGCACCGTCACAACATGCGCCGCCAGGATGCCAAGCGCGGCAATCGGGTCGCCCGTGCCGTACAGAATCATGTTGGCTGGGTCGAAGTTGATGCGCAGGTTGCCCCGATTCGCAGCCAACAGGAACGCGCGCAGAACCGGCGCCGATTCCTGGCCGGTCTCCAGCGCAAATGTCTGGCCGTGCGCCGCGGCCCGATCGCACACCCGGCGCACCATTTCAAGCACGGCTACGTAATCCTCCGAAGCCGGATCGTCCGGCACAAATCCGATGTGCGTGGCGATACCGGGCACGCCCAGTTGGGCGGCGAAATCGCTTACGGCCAGAGTCCGCGCCTCGCGTTCGGCGCGCGTGGCCGGCGGCACGAATCCTACCGTCTGCTGCACCGTAGGAATATCCGCGTAGCTCTCGCCGTCATAGGCGGCAAACACAGTGGCCACCGCAAAGTCTTCATCGTCGAGCGCCTGCTTCCAGGGCGCCGCCGCGCCTTCGAGCGGCATGTCTCCGGGAATGCCCAGTTGTCCGCAGCGCACGCCCAACGATTTCAGCTCGCGCAGCGTTTCGTGTGGATCCCGCCCGGCCCAGAACATCACGCCGATCTCCAAATCGTCTAAATGTCGCATGCCATCTTCTCTCCATTCCGCTTGCGGGATTCGAGCATCAGGTGCGCCAACTTCAGCGCCGTCGCGGATTCTTCGGGCGGGCATTCGAGCGGTTTCTCGCCGCGCGTGGCGCAGCCCAGGAAGTATTCGAGTTCCGAGCGGTAGCCATCCGTGGCGGGCACTTCAACCGGGTGTTGCAGGCCATCCGCGCCGTATTCGGAGAGCGCGCCTCCGGCGGAATTGAACTCGAGCGTGCCATCGTCCGATACCACCGTGAACTCCATCGAAAAAGGATAGGCTGCCGGATGATGCCAGCCGCCGGAAATCGCCACCGCGCCGATCTCCCGATACCAGAACTGCGCCAGAATCCAGTCGATGCCATGCGCCAGATCTTCGTATCCGGAGGCGGTCACGGCTTCCGGTTTGCCGAAAACCTGCAGACAGAAGTCGATATCGTGGATCAGAAGATCGAATACGCCGCCGCCGCTCTGCGTAGGGTCGGTCAGCCAGGCGCTCCACGCCGGCGCGGCGCATCGCCGGCGAAAGATGGCGGCCCGCGGCCTGCCCAGCCGGCCGGAGCGCAGGATATCGGCAGCCGTCCGATACGGCGGAATGAAGCGCACCACCTGCGCGGCCATCAGCACCCGCTCGTGGCGCGCGGCCGCGGCGATCATCCGCTCGGCCGCCGCGGCATCGAGCGCCATGGGCTTTTCGACCAGCACATGTTTGCCCGCCGCGAGCGCCATCATCGCGATCGGCTCGTGCAGATGCGTGGGGAGGCAAATATCGACGGCTTCGATCGCCGGATCCAGCACCGCCTCTTCCGCGCGCGTATATTTGGCCACCGCGGAGAAATCGAGTTTCCCGCCTTCGCCCCCGAGATTGCCCTGAATGCCGGTAAAGTCTCCGCCCAGGCGGCGCGTGTCGCGGCTGGCCACTGCGGCCAACTCCGCGCCGGGAATTTGCAGCCAGATATTCGCGTGCGTGCTGCCCATGAATCCCAGGCCTAGAACCGCGATTTTCATGCCGGCCGCTATCCTTTGGGCGGATACGTCTTCGAATACTTATTGCGCGGATTCGTCACGACGAAGCTGCCATCGGGATGCACCGTGACGTGTATCCAGTTCCCCTGGTCGCCCACCTCGTCGGTGTTGGCGATGAACATATCGGGGGTGTTGTTGTCCTTGCCGCCGGAGATGGCAAAGTGCAACTGCCAGATATCCTCCAGGCCGGGCGAAGCGTGGATAATCTGCCAGGTGGACGCCGATCCGCCTTTGCGTGCGCCGTTGTCCATAATCGCGACGCGCGGATGGATGCCTTGTACGAACGCGGGCGAACCCGACAGGTCCGAGCCGTGATGCGAAACGATGTAAAGATCCACCGTGCCGACTTTGTTATTCGGGCAGACCAGTTCGTGCTCTTTGTTCCAGGTCAGGTCGCCCATGTCCAGAATACGAAACTTCTCGAAGGTGATCAGGGTGCCCACCGAGCGCGCATTTTCGGTGGGATCGGGCGCCTTCAGGCTGTCCGCCGCGCACAGCGGATTGGGCTGCCCGGCGCCCGGCAGCGGGCTCGCGATTTCGTCGCCGTCCGCCGTGAGCACCTGCACGTCGAGGCCTTTCACCGGAATGCTGACTCCTGGCTTGGCCAGGATATGGTTGCCTTTCGCCCGGTACTCAATGTAAGCGGCGTACAGTTCCTTGCCGCGCTGGTCCTGCTCCACGTCCTCGCCATGGTCGATGAACGTACGGATGGGGATCTTGCCGGCGAGTTGCGGGACGCCGCCGACATGGTCCTCGTGGAAATGTGTGATCAGCAGGTAGTCGATGGCCTTTACGCCGGCATGTTTGGCGGCCGCGACGATGCGGTTCGCGTCCCGGCTGTTGTTGCCGGACCATCCGGTATCGATCAGCATGGACTGGCCCGAAGGCGCTACGAACAAGGTGGCTTGTCCGCCTTCCACATCGATGAAGTAGATCTCGAGATTCTTGGCGGCTGGCAGAAGGGCGGCGCCCGCCATGGCCAGCACACAGAGGAGGAATGCACGCATGCGTCGATTTTAACGCTCCGCACGATGGCCGTGAATATCGGCACCCCGCAGGCTGATGAAAGGCTGTGAATGGCAGATTGCTTGCTGAATCCGCATGGATGGCCAATACCAGTGGAGACGCGATTCCTCAAAGACAGTTCGGCCGCCACGACCAGCGAGTCTCGGCGCTCGGGTTTGGAGGGCATCACTTAGGCGATGCGCCGGATCAGGGCGCGGCGGTGCGCATGGTGAGGCAGGCCGTGGATGGCGGGGTCACCTTCTTCGACAATTGTTGGGAGTATCACCGCGGCAAGAGTGAGGATTGGATGGGCGCCGGTTTAGAAGGCGTGCGCGATCGCGTGTTCCTGATGACCAAAGTCTGTACCCATGGGCGCGACGGCGCGCTGGCGCTGCGCATGCTCGAAGAATCGCTGCGCCGGCTACGGACCGATCGTTTGGACCTTTGGCAGATCCACGGTGTGAGCTTCGAAAACGATCCGGCTTTATTCATCCGGAAAAATGGAGCCGCGGAGGCTCTGGAGCAGGCCAGAAAGCAGGGCAAGGTGCGTTTTGTCGGGTTTACCGGCCACAAGGACCCATCCATTCATTTGAAGATGCTGGCCACCGGCTTTCCGTTCGACTCGGTACAAATGCCGCTGAATGCGTTTGACTCGCACTTCCACAGTTTTGAGCGCCAGGTGTTGCCCGAGTTGAACCGCCGGGGGATCGCCGCGCTGGGGATGAAGCCCATTTGCGGCCATGCCGACCCGGTACAAAAGGGCGTCCTGACAGGCGAGGAAGCGCTGAGATACGCGATGAGCCTGCCCGTGACAACTACGATTACAGGGATCGATAAGCCCGAAATCCTGCAGCAGGCCCTCAAAGTTGCGCAAGGTTTTCAACCTATGACACCCGCGGAGATGCAGGCTTTGCGCGACCGCTGCCAGGAGTATGCGGCCGACGGCCGATTCGAGTTATATAAGCTGTCGCTCAAATTCGATAACCCGGAAGCTCGCCTCGCGCACCGCTTCCCCCTCGACAACCAGTCGGTCGAGGTGAAAGAAATGCTTCAGATGACGGACAACAGCGGACATCCTTATCCTTCGGCGAAATAACATGCCACGTCGATTGAATGTGACTAGAAGAACGTTTGTGGAGGCGCTTATGTTGGGAGCCACATCCCTGAACGCGCGGGGACAATCGGGCGGCGAGGTGCCCAAGCGGCCCTTGGGCCGCACCGGTCTCCAGGTTTCGGCAATAGGACTGGGTGGATACCATCTCGGCTCGGCGAACACCGACGCGGAAGCGGTCCGGATTGTGAACGAGGCCTTGGATGCGGGCGTGAACTTCTTCGACAATGCCTGGGAATATCACGATGGACTCAGCGAGCAACGCCTGGGCCGCGCCCTGAAGGGCAAGCGCGATCGCGCCATCTTGATGACCAAAGTCTGCACGCACGGGCGCGACAAAAATGTGGCCATGCGCCAATTGGAGGAATCGCTCACCCGCTTGCAGACCGATCATCTGGACGTATGGCAGGTCCACGAGGTGATCTACGAGAACGATCCGGATCTGATCTTCGCTCCCAACGGCGCTGCGGAAGCGTTGGTGCAGGCCAGGCAGCAGGGCAAAGTGCGGTTCATCGGATTCACGGGACACAAAGACCCCGCCATCCACCTGAAGATGCTGTCGCACAACTTCCCGTTCGACACCGTGCAGATGCCTCTGAATTGCCTGGACGCCACTTTCCGTAGCTTTGAAACCCAGGTGCTGCCTGAGGTAAACCGTCGCGGCATGGCGGCCCTGGGCATGAAAAGTCTGGGCGGTAGCGGCGAACTGGTGCGCGAAGGTGCGGTGGTGGTGGCGATGGGCCTGCGCTACGCCATGAGCCTGCCGGTTGCCGTAACCATCAGCGGCATCGACTCGCTCGAAGTCCTGCATCAGAACCTGGAAATAGCACGTAACTTTCAACCATTGAACGCTTCCGAAATGCAGGCCTTGCGCGAAGCCAGCCGTTTGGACGCGGCCGACGGACACCTGGAGTTATTCAAGACCACCAAAAAATATGACGGAGATCTGGGACGTCAGTTACACGGGTTCCCTTCGAGCGCGGAGCTTCCCGCGTGAATGAGGGTTCCCGCTAAACCTCCGGCATGCGCCTCTGCCTGGATGCGTGCCACGGTGACTCGGTGTGTCGTATACTCTATAAACGCCTGAACGGCGGCGTCCCTGTCGACGGTCAGACTAAAGATAGAACAGACCTGGAGGAAAAAGCTTGAGGAGATGGTGTACGACGCTCGTGTTGATGGTGGCGGCCGTCGGCGTGCGGCCAGCCGCCGGTCAGATTCAAGGCGCGTGGGTGGCTGCCGGAGCCATGCAGAACGGCCGCGAGTTGAACGCGCAGGTCCCGATTTCCGGAAAAGTCCTTTCGGTTGGGGGCGTGGATAACAACGGCAACATCCTGGCTTCGGCCGAGATATTTAGCAGCGGTACCAACGCGTGGACCCTCACCGGCAGCATGGCCGATGCCCGCGAAATGTTTCCAGCCGTGGTGCTGAAGAGCGGCAAGGTCCTGGTCTCGGGCGGACTGGGAACCGGCAGCGTGGTGTTGGGCAGCGCCGAACTCTATGATCCGAGCACGGGTGTCTGGTCGCCCGCCGGCTCCCTCTCCGTAGCGCGCCTGGCCCACACCGCGACACGGCTCCAAAACGGAAAAGTGCTGGTGACGGGCGGCTGCACGTCAAGCTCCTGCGGCACGATCACCGCGGTAAGCGAACTTTACGACCCGGCCACCAACAGTTGGTCTGCCACAGGAAATCTCAACACGGCCCGGTATTCCCATTCGGCGATCCGGCTCAATACAGGGCTGGTCTTGGCGATCGGCGGATACAACGGTGCCGCCCTCGCGTCCTGCGAGCTCTACGATCCAGCCTCGGGTACGTGGACCCAAGCGGCCGGTATGAATGTGAGCCGCTACCTCGATGGAGCCGTACTGCTGCAGGATGGCAAAGTGCTGGTCACCGGCGGCACCCAGAGCCGCTTCCCCATAGGCTCGGCCGAACTCTACGACCCCGCGGCCAACACGTGGACCCTGACCGCTAATATGAAAACCGCGCGCTATGCTCACACCGCCACCCTGCTGCCGGACGGGACTGTGCTCGTGGCGGGCGGCGAAGGTCAGTCCATAAGCTGTGGCAAGGATTGCACCAGTTACATCCCAACTGCCGCGGCCGAGATTTACAATGAGGCCGCGGGAGCCTTCACCGCCACCGCGAGTCTGACCCAGGCCCAGGCCTACCAGTCGGCCACCTTGCTGGCCTCCGGGCGGGCCTTGGCGAACGGCGGCATCGGTTATACGTCAGTCTGCTGCGAGGTTTTGAGCATCGCTGGAACCTACACGCCGCTGAGCATGACGTTTTCCGCATCGAGCTTGAGTTTCGGTGTGCTTCAGGTAGGGCTCACCAGCGCTCCGCAAACGGTCACGATCGCCAACGCGAGCAACCATCCGGTGGTTTTCACAAGTATTTCGGCCAGCGGAGACTACCAGCAGAGCAACACCTGTCCGGGCACTTTGAACGTCGGGTCAAGCTGCGGCATTACTGTCAGTTTCGTGCCATCGGCAGCCGGAGCCCGCAATGGATCCCTGACCCTGAAGGATAATGATCCGGGCAGTCCCACGCAGACCATTGCGCTCTCCGGAACAGGCGCTACCAACGCCGTGACGCTGCTGCCCGCCAGCCTCGGCTTCCCGGGCCAGACGCCCGGCAACACGAGTCCGCCCATAACTATCACGCTGTATAACGACGGCGCGGCGGCGGTCAACATGACGAGCGTCGCGATCTCACCGGCCCGCGGAACTTTTACGCAAACCAACAACTGCCCTGCGACATTGAGCCCGCACGCCAGTTGCGTGATCCAGGTGGTCTTCACGCCGCCCGACACCGGCCCCTACAAAGCAACATTATCCGTAACAGACAGCGATACAAGCAGCCCGCAGACCGCCAAGCTCTCGGGTATAGGTCTGAACAATTAGCCGGCAAAACGGATGCCCGCGGGAGTCTACGGCGCGGCTACCTCCACCGGTTCTGACTGCTTGCTCTCTTTGTGGTTTCGCTTGACCGCGGTCACCGCATAGCGATAAGTCTTGCCCGATTCGATCTTACGGTCGCTGTATGCGGGTAGCGCCACCCCGTCGGCCAGTAGTTCCAAGGGGCCACTGCCCAGCGCGCGATAGACCCGATATCCAACTACGGTGGGTTCGCTATTACGCTCCCATACCAGCTCGATGGTGGCCGTGGAGGGCACCGCGGCGAGTCCCGCGGGAGTGGCCGGCGGGAATGTATCCACCGGCGTAATGGCGGTTTCGTTTGACAGGTCGCTTTGGGCTTCGCCTTCTCCAGCCTTGGCGACGGCCTGCACCAGATAGGAGTAGGGCTTGCCGAATTCGGCGGTTGTGTCGATATATTCGGGCTTGGCCGCATGGCCTAGTAATTGGTAGTCATGCTCATCGGGGCCGCGGCGCAGAATTGAGAAATTGTTTCCCGCGCCATGCCATGCGAGACGCACGCCTTCAGGCACGGCTTCGGCCGCTAAATCGCGAGGCTGCTCCAGCGGGGCGATTACCGTAAGGTCCGCCGGATTCGACCAGCCCGCGTCGCGTCCGTTCGCGCCGATCACCTTGATCGCAATCGCCACTTGCTTGCCGACCCAGCCGTCGACCGGGATACGATACTCCGCGACGCCGTTCGCGGTGACGGCGCCGCCGGCGGCCTTGGCGGTGGCGGCCCACGCCGTGGCATTAAAGGCGCCCACCGGCTTAGGACCAATGCGCAGGTCCAGCCGCAGGGCTTGTTTGATGACCTTGCCTTCCGTGGTCAGAGTCGGCAGGGTGACGTGTACCACGATGTTCGCACCGCGTTCGACCGCGGTCACGTTCTCGCCGCGCCCGGGGATCTTCATCAGGGGAGGCAGAGGCTCCCCAATGTAGCCGCACCCCCACAACAACAGTAGGGGTGCGGCCATGCCGACTAACGCGCGCAAGCGCGGCTTCTGATTCATGGTTTCAAGACGATCGACTCGGGTTGACTGCAGTACTGCTGGTTGGCGGTCCCAGTGACGCAAATGGTCAGGGTGGAAGCGCCTCCCACGAGGTCTGCGGGTACGGCGACGTTCAGTTGTTCGAGGCCCACAAGTCCGGGTGCGGCGCCGGCGTACAACGGAACCAGGTTGCTCCGATTCTGAATGGTGACGCTGGCCACGGCGCCACTATCCGGCATGCCGGTGAGGAATACCTGGAGGACCGTTCCCATGGGCGCTGGGTTAGTGGTTGAATTGATGGTATTGTCCTGATTCAGTACGCCCGGCGTGAAGATAGCGGGCGCGATGGAGGTCAGCGGTACGGTGAATGGAGCGCTGCTGACGCCACCGGCGGTAACCACCAGCTTCGCCGAGGTTTGGCCGCTCAGTGCCGCCGGGACCATGAGGTTGATCTGTTGCGCGCCCGTATAGAGCAGGTTGGCCTTGATTCCATTGAAAGTGACCGACACATTTTGTCCGGCCATGTTGCTCCCCCAAACGGAAGCCAGTTGGCCTGGCGCCACGGGTCCGGGGTGGAAATCGGCGGCGTTGGTGATGCCGGTGACCGAGACCGAAGATCCGGCGGGAGTCACCGTCAAGGTGAGCGGAAAGCTCTGGCTGCCGGCGATTGCTCCGGCATCGATCGTGATGGTGGCCTGATAGGTGCCAGGTGCGAGTTGGCTGGGGTCGATCAACACTTGCGTCAACCCATCGTCAACTCCGATGGACTGCGTGAACGAGACCCATCCGGAACCGTTGGTATAGGCGACGCTGGCCGTCCAGTCGAGCACTCCGCCGCGCGCATTCTGAATCGTCAGGTTGGCTACCGCGGTCTGCTTCGATCCGGACACGGCGGTGATCTGCAGTGTGGTCGCCGTCACATGCAAGAGCGGATAATAAGCGGCGTTGCAGTCCCCGTCGGACGTGCAGTCCGAGGGCGGCGCCACGGCCACGAAGCGCGGGATCGGCGCGGTGGTGGATGCCGTACCTACCGTGGAGACCGGCGCCAGCGAGACGCTGCTGCTCGATGAGGATGCCGGGGTGTTGGGCTGGATGCCGAAGAAATTCGGAATCTGCGCGCTTTCGATGGCGGACGGATTGGCATCCACCACTTCATATACCGCGTACCCTGACCCGTTCGTGATCGGTACCGGATTTGCTCCGTTCAGTACCAGTACCCCGGTGCTGCCAGGTGCCGGAAGCGTCGCGAACGTGCCGCCCGCGCCGGTGGCATCCGCATTCAGAACGCGCACCAGCAGCAGCGTATGGCTGCCGGGGACGTACTGGCCGACCGCGGCTTTGCTGCCCAGATCGCCGCCTGACGTAGGCACCGCGGCGCTGGAGCCCGCTACCGCATCGGGCAGATAGATGGCGGCTCCGGCAGGGAGGTTCGAGTAGGAAAGCAGGAAGCGCGTGCCGGTATCGCTAGTGGGATCTTTCGGCTGAAAAGAGGATGCAAAACCTTCCGTCACACGGGTGGTCTGTTCCGCGGTCCCGGTAGAGAAAAGGTTGCTCAAACTGACCGAGGAAGGCGAGGGTGAGCCGGTGCAGGTGGCAGCCGAATCCATCATGGTTGCCAGCAGGCCTTGTTGCCCGATCCCCACCTCGACCGGATTGTTCTGCAGTGCCAGCGATCCCCCGAGATACGCCATGATCAGGGACTGCTGCTCCAGGCCGAGTTGGTTCACGTTTGCGCGCAGGTCGTCAATGATGATCGAAGCCCTGCCACTAGAAGGAAATGTAAATTGGATGCCATCGAATGAAATGGTCTGATTGGTGACGCGCCCGGAGATCCCGGACGGCACGTTGCCGTTGCCCATATTAATGCTCAAGTTCGCGTCGGTGGAGTAACCGCTGGCGTTCACCCGGTTAGTGATCGTTATGGGAAGGTTTACGTTGATCTCCGCGGTGACCGCCGTACCCGGAGTTCCGGTACATTGCAGGATAATGTCGCCCAGCCGCTCCGCCAGGCCTTCGGAATGCACGACCAAAGGCGCGGCGGAAACGGCACAGGTGGTTGGTGTTTGTCCGTACATTTGTACGGACAGCGTTAAGAAAAGTGTTAAAGCAAAAGATTTATAAGAAAAAAGATGAGTATACATGGGCATAGTATAGCCGAAGATCGCGAAGGAAATTCCCCGGCTCAGCGACGGCTCGATGCGTTTCACCGGGGTTCGCGCCGGTGAGCAATTGCAGCGCATCCGTCCACTTCCGCGCCCAGCCGGATATGGAGGCGGCCGGCCCCCACGGCTTGGCGGCGGTTGGTGGCACATTCAATGACGGGATTGCCGGTAAAGGCCCGGCGCGCGAGCCTGCTAAACCGCGCATTCGCCGCGGCCGAGCTGCAGCGAGAACGCGGTATCGTCGCCCCAATCCTGATAGATCTCCGGGTGCAAATCGGCCGGCTTGGCGAGGTCGTGGGTCAGGCCGCGGAAAGTCTCCACTTTGAAGCGCATTACATACTGCCGGAAGGTTTCGCCTGGCGCGCGATGCGCTCGATAATGTTCCAGCACGCGCGAAACGGCCTCGGGCGCCAGCCGCGCGGGCACACTCTGCACGGCCATTCCGAAGCGCATGACGCCTTCCTCGTCGAAGCCGCCGCCCAGCAACATCTGGTAGTACGGAACTTCGCGGCCATCGATTTTGCGCGCGTTTCCATAGAAGCCGAAGTCCGCAATCCAATGTTGGCCGCAGGAATTCGGGCACCCGCTGACCTTGATGGAAAGCTTGCGCACCAGCGGGTCGTCGTAGTGGCGAACCACGTCCTGCAGTGCCGCGCCCAGGTTCATGGACTTGGTCAGCGCCAGGTTGCAAGAGTAAGCTCCCGGGCAAGTCGTGACATCGCCAATCTCTCTCGCGCCGGCTTCGCCCAGGCCCATGCCGCGCAACGCCGCATGCAGTCCGCGCAGCTTGCCGAGCGGAATGAATCCCAGCAGGATATTCTGGTCGATCCCGATGCGCAGCAGGCCGTCGCCCGCGTCCGCCGCCAGGGACGCCAGGCCGCGCATCTGTGCGCTGCTCAAATTGCCCTGATCCACGCGCACCACTACAGTCGCGTAGCCGCTGTGCTTCTGCTCGATGGTGTTGGTCTCGAGCCACTGGTCGTATTGCGGATCGCCGGTGCCATTGGTCCGTATGACCGGCAGAAGCGCGCCCGGGCCGAGCGGCTGGGGGCGCGACTCGTATCCGCCGAATCCTTCGGGCACCAATGCGGGCCAGGCGATGCCGCCGTTTTCCAGAATATCGGCATACTCGCGCTCGATCTGCTCGCGCAGCCACTCGATGCCCCGCTCACGCAACACGAATTTCATGCGCGCCTTGTTGCGGTTCTGGCGGTTGCCGAATTTGTTGAACACGCGGACTACGGCCTCGCAACGGTTCATCAGACGATCCTCGGGTAGGAACTCGTCCAGCAGTTGCGCCTCGGTGGGCAGCGGCCCAAGTCCGCCGCCGATCAACACCCGGAACCCGCGCCGGCCATCGCGGATTTGGGCGCGTAAGCCAATGTCGTTGATCGCGCCCGCAATGCAATCGTTGTCGCGGCACCCGTCGAATGCGATCTTGAACTTACGCGGAAGGTTGCCAGTGAGGTCCTTGCGCAGGAATGCGTAGGCGATGCGTTGGGCGTAGGGACGCACGTCGAAAACTTCGTGGCGGCTCAGTCCCGCCAATGCGCAGGTGGTCACGTTGCGTACGGTGTTGTAGCAGGCCTCCCGATTGGTCAAGCCCACGTCCGCCAACAGGTGCATGACATCGGCAGTCTGCGCCAGCGGCACGAAATGATATTGCAAGTTCTGGCGGGTCGTGATGTGGCCCTTACCGCCAGCGAAAGCGTCGCTGATGTGCGCCAGTTGTTCCATCTGCGCGGCGGTCAGCAGCCCGCCGGGAATCTTGCAGCGCACCATTTGGACCCCGGGTTGCCGCTGCCCGTAGATGCCGTGCTTCAGGCGGAACGGGCGGAATTCGTCTTCCGGGATTTCCCCCGCCAGGAAGGCGCTGGCCTTGCGGCGGAAGGTCTCGATTTCTTCGCGGACCAGGCGGTCGTGCTGGCGTTCGAAGTCCTCGCGGACACTGAGTTTGTCTTCGATCAGGGCGGCCATAGAGAATCTCCCTATTGCCTATAGAGATTAGCATGAATACGAAAAGGATGCAAGCGATGTGGGCAGTCCGGGCAGTCCTCAAGCATGAATTGCGCTTTCGGACTCAAAAACTGCTCTACACGGGCGTCGCCGAGGGTCCTACATGCTGACCCACGAGCTCGGCTCTGCCGCAACTTCCGTCCTTAGCGCGATGGATCTTTCCGCCGTCGGCACAGTTTCGAGCGAGCAGGTCCACGAGCCGATCTCCAGGCAATTCGCTCCGGCGGCCGGCGTGCGGGTTGGATAGTTAACCGAAGATGGCGTCTTCAATCCATCTTTAATCCGTGGCTTGACTTCGGTAGTTTAAGAGCCTATTATGATCCTGGTGCTGCCGAACAGACGGCGCAAGCGTCAAATCGAAGCGGCAGGTACCTAATAGCCTCCACGATCAAGCAGCGTTAGGTTTTCAAGACATACCCTCCGACATCCTGGTCACTGCATTAGTGGACTTCGTATCTCTTCGAGAGTCTTGGTTCCAACGACTCAACCGGCAACCTACCAAATCGCGGCATACTTTCAGGAAAGGGAACTTCTCCCGATGAACACGCGTTCTCACATTGCGTTGATCCTCTGTACCCTGTTGATCCTGCTACCGATCACGATAACGGCAAAAGACGATGGATACAACGTCAAATACGACGGCGGCTCGGTTCCCGATGTCAAGGCGGGTAGCGAACTGCGGATGTACATCGATGCCGATCAGATTCGGCTCGTCAAAGGCAAGAACGAGTTGATAGTTATTCCAGCGAAGTCCATTACGGAAGTCAGCTACGGCCAAGATGTCCATCGGCGAGTGGGCACCGCTGTTGCTGTGGGTATCTTTACGCTCGGACTCGGGGCCCTGACGGCCCTCAGCAAGTCGAAGAAGCACTTTGTCGGCCTGACCTGGGCAAATGGCGACAAAAAGGGCGGCTTCGCCATGCAGTGCGACAAGGGCGAGTACCGTGGCATCTTGGCCGGGATCGAGGGCATCAGCGGCAAGAAAGCGGTCGATTCCACAACCATGACGGTCAAGAATTAGCGTTCAGCCGTAAAGAAACAAATGAGGCCAGGAGGGCCCCTTATGGAGCCCGTCCTGGCCTGGTCTATCGGACCCAAAAAGCCGGATCGCTATTTCACGGTCTGCTTCAAAACCGCGGATGCGGAAGCGCTGAAATCCGCGTTACCGGCGTAAGTCGCCTGGATGGACAACGTGCCGGCGGGCAGCGTAGAGGTGGTGAATGTGGCCTTATGCGTAGTGGCATTTACGGTACCCGTGCCGATGGCGGTGGTGCCCCTCTTAAAGGTCACCGTACCCGCGGGGCTGCCCCCGTGCGCGGGCGTTACCGTTGCGGTAAATGTAACCGACTGACCCTGGTTTGATGGGTTTGCCGAAGATGTCAGCGTGGTCGTCGTGGTCGCCTTGTTCACCGTCTGCGTCAGCGCCGCCGAAACGCTCGCGGTAAAGTAAGTGGCGCCTGCATAAGACGCTGTGATCGAGTGCGAGCCAACCGCCAGCTTGGTAGTGGTCAGGGTCGCTTTTCCACCACTGAGCGTACCCGTGCCCAGTGCTGTAGTGCCACTCTTGAAGGTCACCGTGCCGGTTGGTGTGCCCCCCACCGAAGTCACAGTCGCGGTGAAAGTCACACTCTGATTGTATTGGGAAGGGTTCACCGAGGAAGTCACCGCGGTGGTCGTGCTTGCCGTGACGGTGAAAGTGCCCGATTCATTGCCTTCGACGTTGCCTGCCTTGTCCGTGCTGTGGTAGAGCAACGAATGGCTGCCCGCGGCCGAAACGGAGAATGGCGCCATATAGGTCTCGACGGCGCCGCCATCGAGTTGATAGACGGTGCTGGCCACGCCGCTGGCATTGTCAGTCGCGGTGAGTGTTACCTGGACAGGAGCCGCGCTGCCGTTCACGCTGGCCGTGGTATGCGGTGCGATGGTGTCATAACCAATCGGGCCATACGTCGAGAGCGCGCCCACGCCCGTGTTGTCCCAAGCCCGCACATTGATCGTGTGCATACCCTGGCTTACCAGGCTTCCCGCGCACGGCGAGGCACCCGTGAAATCCGCGCAGCCGCTGGTGGCGTTGGGGGCTAGCGGTCCACTATAGAATGAGTTTCCCGCGCCCGGTGTGGCCTCGCGCGTCACGTCGCCCGGGTCTCCGTCCCAAGCCGCGCTGAAGCCCGCCACGCCAGTTGCCGGATTGCCATTCTCGCTGGTGTCGGTAATCGTCCAGTTCACGGATTGGTTGGTGTTATACCAATGGCCCGCGGTCGGGCCGGTGAATTTCACCGCCGGCGCGCCGAAGTCGCCCGCGCGGTAAGTGTTGATGGCCCACGCGAGTTGCAGCATATTAAACGATCCCCACCCGGTGGCTTGGTCATAGCCTGTGCCTGCACAAAAGTAAGGCAGATGATACTCGGCGGTAATGTTGTTGCTGTTACAGCCGGAAGTGACGTCATAAAACGGATAGTGCGGCGCGTAGGTCGGGTTCAGCCCGAAGTAATAAATATACTGGTTTCCGTTACCGATCGGCGCACAGGGTTGGCCTGTATAACATCCGCCCGTAATATTCCCCACATAGAGCAGGTAAGCGTTCACCTGGGCGAAGAAACCGGCGGTCTGTGGCGCCACGATGCTGGTGCCGCCATTACCCTGCAGTTTGCCTTGGAAGTACATATTCTGCGGGGTGTTATACCAATCCGCATTGAGCGCGATATCCGGCACCTTTCGCAACGCACCGTTGGGCAGGCCCTGATACGGCTGCGCCTGCCAGTAGGCGCTGACGCCGCCTCCCCCACCGCCATCGTTGGTCGAGCAACCCTGGGGACCTCCGCTCCAGGTGACTTCGTAGTTGAATACGGGACCGGTAAACAGCGAGAGTGTAAGTCCGCCCGCCGAAACCAGATTGGGGTCCGAGGCGGGATAAGTCACCGCGTCGAAATCCGCGCAGCCCGTCACGGCGCCGTTATCGCCGGCGGCCGAAACCATCGTCCAGCCCTGGCCGATCATGGAGTTGAAAATACCGTGGTCCGTATTCATGACCGCCTCGGACTCGCAGGCGATTTCAGCACAACCATAACTGGTACTGAAGACGCGCGCGTAGCCATTGCTCAACATCTGGTTATAAACATCTTCAAACGTCGCGAGGTTCGCATTAGCTCCGTTGTACATATACACCATCGCGGTATCGACATAACTGCCGAAGCTGTTCGACATCGCGGTGGACCATTCCAGATCCATGGTGCCCTCGCCGTCGCAGCATGCCGGCGTGCCGTTAACCGAGATCTGCTCGTAATGGCCGGCCAGGTAGGGGTAAGTGCCCAGAAAGCCGGAGATGTCGCTTTGACTCTGCGTGCCGGCGGTGGCAATCGCGATCGACGACGCGGCCGGCGTGGTGCTCGGATTGTTCAACGGATTGCAGCAGTGGCCCAAGGCCTCCAGCGCGTTGGTGTCGTAAGCCTGTGAACTGTAGACATCGGTAGGATCGTACGCCCCGTTCGTAATACTAGGCAACGCGCCCTTCAGCCGGCTGCCGTCTCCGTCCTGGCCCCAGGGCTGTCCTTCGGTAACGGCCGGACCGGGCGAGTAGACGGGAAAGGCGGGCTGCGCCAAGCCATGATTCGCGGGCGTCAGAAACTGTAGATTGTTCAAGCCCGCCACGGATTGCACGACGCCGGTCAAACTGGCCGGAAGCATCGGATCGTGGTCGTTGGAAAAGTAGGTGGCGCCCTGCCAGTGGTAGCTATTGATGGTCACGGCCAGCGCACGCTCGATCACCGAGACGGGGGCCTCCATGTCCACCAGGAGGCGGTTGGGATAGCGCTCGGTAACGGTCAGGCCGTTGGCTTGCGCCCAATTCAACAAGGCCTGCTCGTTCTGCGGCGACGGCGAAAATCGTGCAATCCACTCGTCCGCCGTCAGGAAATGTTGAAACTCCGGCGACCCCTTCGTCTGCAGGGCGGCCAGGAACTGTTCCTCCTCCGCGACGTGCGGCCTTTGCAGGCCGAAGACCAGGCGCAGCATTTGGCCGGGATTGTAGTGCCCGGCCGCGACCGCCGTGCCGTTCACGACGGCGGGCGGGGTTATCCCCGCGAGAGGCGTCCCGGCGCCCGTCTGGGCCAATGCCGGAATCGCCGCGGCGAGAGCCAATAGAACGGCCGCTGCGATACGTGGCGCGGCCTTCGTGCGTATGATATTCATATGTATCCTCCTCCTGGCCGAAGCCAAGTGACGATGAAGTATACCATTTCGTGTACAGCCACGAAAAGTAAATCCACATAAGTATGTGGGTCTGGCCCCGGCTAGCTTGAGTTATAGGAGTAACAGAACTGGTACTAGGTCCCCGTTCAGTGATTAGGGAAATCACCCGAGGATAGCGTGCCGGCGGGACTTTTTGGGTGGGGCAGGCGTCTACGCCTGCAGAGGGTCTCCAGACCCGATCTCTGGCGAGCGTAACTCGCCAGAGCGGAACTCTAACTCCCGCCGTGCTGAACTGAAGGTTGCGTGCGCCCCGCCCGTTACGCCCGGGTAAGGAAGATTGGCAGTCCCAATTTGTTGGCGTAATTCGGCCGGTACCGCCGGGTGTTGTACATGGTCTCCAGGTCGACCCGGCGCGATCCCAACTTCGGGTCCGGTATCGGCACCGCCGCATAACAACCGGCGGAAATGGCCATCATCACCCCGTGTTGGCCCTGCTGGATGCAATCCATCGCCATGCTGGCAAACGTGGACGCCACCATCTTATCCACGAAATCCGGACTGCCGCTGCGCAGGTCGTAAGTCAGATCGCTGACGATGGTCTCTTCACCCGTCGTCTTCTTGATCTCTTCGGCCAGATCTTCGCCCACATTCATCTTCTTCTTATGGCCAAAGGCATCCGCCTCGCCGACTTCTTTTACCTGGTAGCCCTCCCACTCCGCGCCTTCCGAAAGGATAATCAGGGCATAGTTGCTCGGGTTGTATTGTTTGTCGGTAATCAACAGTTCGATGAGGTGCTGCAGATTGAACTTGTATTCGGGGATGCAGCATCGCATCGATGTGACATAGGCCGTGTACAGTGCCGTATACCCGGCGTCCCGTCCGAATATGCGGAACACGCCGATGCGCTCGTGCGAGCCCACCGTAGTGCGCTGCCGCTCGATGGCCTCCGTCGCGCGCGTGATGGCCGTTGAAAACCCGATGCAATACTCGGTATTGCGCACGTCGTTGTCCATCGTTTTCGGAATCGCGATGACCTTGAAACCCTCGGTGTCCAGGCGCGCCGCGTAGCTCAGCGTATCGTCGCCGCCGATGGCGATCAGGTAATCCAGGCCCAGCGTTTCCACGTTCTTCAGCACGCGGGAGGTCATATCGTAGACCGTAGATGTGACACCCTTCTTGGTCATCTCGGCCTTGGGGAATTCCACGCCCTTCACCACCGGCGGCAAGGCCTTCATCTTGGCCGGGTTGGTGCGGGAACTATGCAGGTAGGTACCGCCCGTGCGGTCGATCGTGCGCGTGTTCTCGCGATTGAGCGGCAAAATATAGCGGGCCCGGCTCGCCGGATCGTCCAGGTTGACATGCGTCAGGCCTTCCCAGCCACGCCGAATACCGATGACTTCGCAATCGATTTCGCTTCCTCTATAAACTACGGTCTTGATGACGGAATTCAGGCCCGGCACGTCTCCGCCGCCGGTGAGTATACCGATCCGCTTCGCAGGCATTAATGCTCCTTCAGGGTGGGGAATTTAACACCCTATTATAGAGTACGGCGCGGGCCTCCGCGTTCGAACTCGCGAACTCCAGCAGCCCATCCCCCGCATGCTATCCTGAAAATCATACGAGGGCCTCGTCCAAATGCGCCGCCGCTTCCTCATCTGCGGTAGTCTTGTGGCGATTTCGGTGACGGCGTTGTTCGCCCTCCAGGCTACGTTTCGCGAGTTTCCCGCCTTGGAAGACGACCATATTCCTGTGCCGCCCGACGCTTACGAGAAGACCGAATGGGCCTTCACGCGCCTGATGTATCCTTCCGGCCGGCATGCCAGCGTGTTCGGCCAGATCGGCAGTTGGCCTACGGATTACCCCAAGGCCGACCGCCAGTTCGTCCAGGGCGTCCGCCGCCTCACCCGCATCCACACTCGTTCGTCTGAACAGGTAGTGGATCTCGACGGCGACGAAGTCTTCAACTGGCCCTGGCTGTACGCGGTCGAAATGGGCCACTCCAACTTCACCGATGCCCAATGCGCCAAACTGCGCGAATATCTGCTGCGCGGCGGCTTCTTCATGTGCGACGATTTCCACGGCACGGACGAGTGGAACGTCTTCCTGGAGAGCATCCAGCGTGTGTTCCCCGACCGCCCCATTGTCGAAATCGATAACCAGGATCCCATCTTCCACGTCCTATACGACATAGGCGAGCGCGTTCAAGTGCCAGGCATACAATATTGGTACACCGGCCGCATCTGGGAAAAGGACGGCAAAACGCCGCACTGGCGCGCCATCCGCGACGATGACGGCCGCGTGATGGTGGCCATCTGCTTCAATCAGGACAATGGCGACGCCTGGGAGTGGGCCGACCATCCGCGCTACCCCGAGCGATACACTTCGCAAGCCTACCGGATGGGGATCAACTACATCATTTACGCCATGACACACTGAGGATGCATTAGAACCCAAGGCCATCATGTTCGAGTTTCTCTTCAAATATCCCGGCGCGGTTTTCGAGAAGGGGCAGTTTGTGATGCTGGCCTCCTGGCCGCTGTGGATCCTGGCGCTGAGCGTGCTCGCAGCCGGCGGGCTGCTGCTCTGGCACGTGCGCCGCAACCGCGGATCGCTCACCGGGGCGCGGCCGTTCGTAATCTGGATGCTGGAGACCGCCATGATCGCGCTGCTGCTGTTTCTGCTGTGGCATCCGGCCATCTCGATCGCCACCCTGCGGCCGCAGCAGAACGTGGTCGCCGTAATGGTGGACGATTCCCGCAGCATGGCCATCCAGGAGGGATCCCAGACGCGCAGCGCGCAGGCCGCCGCCGTGCTCGACGGCAAATTGCTAGCCGCGCTGGGGCAGAAGTTTCAAGTGCGCCTGTATCGCTTCGGCAAGGAAGCGCAGCGCATTCAGAAAACCGGCCAACTTACGGCCGCGGAGCCGGCCACGCGCCTGGGCGATAGCCTGCAGCAGGTGCTCGCGGAATCGTCCACTTTGCCGCTGGGCGCCGTGGTGCTGCTTTCCGATGGCGCGGATAATTCCGGCGGCATCGATCTGGACGCCATCTCGCAGATACGCCAGCGGCGCATCCCGGTGCACACCATCGGCTTCGGCCGCGAGAAGGCGGAGAAAGATGTTGAAATTACCGATGCCGTCCTGCCCTCCCACGCGTTGGCCGATTCGCGTTTGAGCGCGCTGGTCGCCTTCCGCCAATACGGCTACGCCGGCCAGAAAGCGCTGGTCTCGGTACGCGATGCGGGCAAGGTAGTGGCTTCGCGCGAGGTGCAGTTGAAATCCGACGGTGTCCCGCAAAGCGAAACGCTGCTGTTCAACGCCGGCCTGGCGGGTCCCAAGACGCTGGAGATCTCCATCGATCCACTGCCCGGAGAGGAGAACCGTGGCAACAACTCGTTGCGCCGGCTAGTGAACGTGGAGACCCGCAAGCCGCGCATCCTTTATATGGAAGGCGAGCCGCGCTGGGAATTCAAGTTCATCCGCCGCGCCGCGGAAGACGATCGCAGCTTGCAGCTTGCTTCCATGCTGCGCACCACCCAGAACAAGATTTACCGGCAAGGCTTCGACGATCCGCATGAGCTGGAAGAAGGATTTCCGGGCAAGGCCGAAGAGCTGTTCGCTTTCGACGGTCTGATCATCGGCAGTGTGGAGGCCAACTATTTCACCCAAACCCAGCAGGACCTGATTCGCGAATTCGCCAATCGCCGGGGCGGCGGCATCCTCTTTCTCGGCGGACGCTTCGCCCTGGCCGAGGGCGGCTATGCGCACTCGCCCCTGGCCGAGTTGCTGCCGGTACAGGTTCCGGAGGCAAAAGCCACTTTCCACCGCGATTTTTCCAGCCAGGAGTTGACCGCCCAGGGCCGCGCCAGCCTGATCTGCCGCCTGGTGGAAGATCCCGAACGCAACGCCGCCCGCTGGACCAGCATGCCGCAGCTCGCCAATTATAACGATGTCGGCGAGGCCAAGCCGGGCGCCGTCACGTTGATGGAGGTGGCCCCTGCCGGACGCCGCCGGATGCCGCTCCTGGTCACCGAGAATTACGGGCGCGGCCGCACCGCGGTCTTCGCCACATCCGGGAGCTGGCGCTGGAAAATGTGGCAGGATCATACCGACGTTACGCACGCTACCTTCTGGCAGCAGTTGATGCGCTATTTGGTTTCCGATAGCCCGGGCCGCGTCTCGGCTTCTACGCCGCGCGCGGTCCTGGCGGACGAAACCAAGGTGACGCTGCGAGCGGATGTCCGCGACAAGGCCTTCAAGCGTGTGCCGAACGCGGTGGTGGAGGCCCGCATCGTAGGGCCGGACGGCGCCTCCACCAGTGTGGAGCTGACGCCTGTTCCCACCGAGGAAGGCGCGTACTCGGCGGATTGGAACGCGGAGAAACCCGGCTCCTATGTGGCCGAAATCGTGGCCGGGCGCGACAAGGAAGAACTCGGCCGCGATGTCGTGGTCTTCCGCCGCGAGGATGGGGTGGCCGAAAGCTTCCACACCGCGCAAAATCGCGAGCTGCTTGAAAAGCTGGCCGAGGAAACCGGTGGGCGATACTACAGCTCCGCGAATGCGGGCAAACTGGCGAATGAGATTTCGTATTCGGAAGCCGGCATCACAACCCGTGAGACCAAGGATCTCTGGGACATGCCTGCCGTCTTCTTACTGGCGCTGCTGTTGCGCGGCTCGGAGTGGGTCCTGCGGCGCAGATGGGGTGTCGTATGAGCCGTTCTTTCCCTCAGCCGCCTTTCAGGCGGTCCGAGCCGGCTGGAAAGCCGGCTGCGGCCAAGATTGGCCGCCCCACAAACTTATTGCTGGCCTTCTTCCTGGCCGCATCCGCGCTCCCCGCCACCACTTACTATGTCACCGTCTCCGGCCTGGGCGGCGAGCCCGACTACGAGCAACACTTCGCCATGTGGGCCAAAGACATCGAAAAAGCGGTTAAAACAGCTCCCGACTCCAAAGTGGACACACTCATTAACGCCACGCGCGAACAGGTCCGCGGCGCGCTCGATCGCGTCGCGCGCGAATCGAAACCGCAGGATGCCGTGGTACTCATGCTCATCGGCCATGGCAGCTTCGATGGTTATGAATACAAAATCAATCTGCCCGGCCCCGACTTGGCCGCATCCGAGTTGGCTACGCTGCTGGACCGCATCCCGGCCACCCGGCAGCTCGTCGTCGATATGACCAGCGCCAGCGGAGGCGCCATCGAATCCCTGCGCAAGACGAATCGCGTGGTCATTACCGCAACCAAGACCGGCACGGAAAAGAACGCCACGGTTTTCGCGCGCTATTGGGTGGAGGCCTTGAACGATCCGGCCGCCGACAGCGATAAGAACGACGTCGTCTCGGCCCTGGAAGCTTTCCGCTTCGCGGACAAAAAGACCGCCGCGTTCTACGAATCGCAAAACCGCCTGGCCACCGAGCACGCCGTCCTCGAAGACACCGGCAAAGGCGAAGGCGTTCGCGCGCCGTCGCCCGAAAATGGCGAAGGGATGCTGGCGGCGCAGTTCCCTCTGCTGCGTATCGGCGCCACGGCCAACGCCGCCAAAGATCCCGCCAAGCTCCCACTCATCGCCCGGAAAGAGGAATTGGAACAGCAGATCGATAAGCTCAAGTACGACAAAGCGGCCATTCCACCCGACGACTATAAGAAGCAGCTCGGCGCACTTTTGCTGGAGCTCGCGCGCACCCAGGAGGAGATCGACAAGTGAGGCTCACGCTGGTGTTTTTGTGTGCCGCCGCCGGTCTTTTCGCGCAGGGGGCGCCCACGCTGCAACAGGCCGAATCGCTCTGGAAACAACACCGCTACGTCGAATCGAAAGACGTCTTTGAAGCGCTCCTGGCGGCGCATCCGCGCAACGCCGAATACCGCGTCCGTATGGGCCGCCTGTTTCTGGAACGATTTAACGCCCCCGAAGCCGCCAAGCTCTTCAGCGAAGCCCTGGAAATTGACCCCAAGCAGGCCGGGGCTCTGCTGGGATTGGCGCTGGTAGCGGCGGATGACTACGAGGCGCGGGCCGTCAACTTCGCGCGCCGCGCGGTGGAAGCCGATCCGCACTTTTTGGAGGCGCAGGAATTGCTCGCGCGCCTGGCGCTCGAAGACAACGACCCGGCCAAGGCGGCGGCCGAGGCGCACAAGGCCCTCAGTATGTCGGCAAATGCCGTCCAGGCCCGAGCCATCCTCGCCACCATCGACTGGCTGAACGACAAACCGGACTCACCCTGGGACCCGCACGATGGCGCGGCGTATGAAACCGCGGCGCGTATCTTCGTCCTGAATCGCCGCTACGAGGAAGGTATCAAGCTCTTCCGCAAAGCTATCGCCGCGCAGCCGGACCTTTGGAGCGCCCATTCGCAATTGGGCATCAACCTGATGCGGCTGGGTCTCGAACAGGAAGCCCGCGTCGAACTGGAATTGTGTTACGCGAACGACTACAAAGACAAGCCGACCGTGAATACGCTCCGGCTGATGGATAGCTACAAAAACTTCGTCACTTATAAGACGGACCGGACCATCCTGCGCTTGCAAAAGAAAGAAGCGGAGTTACTGCATCCTTACTTCGAAGAAGAGATGCTGCGCGCGCTACGCACCTACGACCGGAAATACGGCTTCAAGCTGGAACGTCCGGTGCAAGTCGAGGTTTATCCCGATCATGAAGATTTCGCCGTGCGCACCATGGGCATGCCGGGCCTGGGCGCGTTGGGCGTGACATTCGGATATGTAGTGGCCATGGACAGCCCATCGGGCCGCCCTCCCGGAACGTTTCATTGGGCCAGTACCATGTGGCACGAACTCAGCCACGTGTATGTTCTGAACATGACCCATTTCCGCGTGCCGCGCTGGTTTACCGAAGGTCTGGCCGTACACGAGGAGACGGCCACATCGCCCGAATGGGGCGACCGCCTCGATCCGCACGTCATCATGGCCATCAAGGATAAGAAGCTCCTCCCGGTGGCGGAGCTGGACCGCGGCTTTGTGCGTCCTACTTACCCGGCCCAGGTCGTGGTGTCGTACTTCGAGGCGGGGCAAATGTGCGACTATATCAACCGCGAGTGGGGCTGGGGGAAACTGTTGGCCATGATTCACGATTTTGGCGCCGGCGCCTCCACCCCCGAAGTCATCCAGAAGGAACTCGGCATCTCACCCGAGGAATTCGACAAGCGCTTCATGGCCGCCCTTACCGCCGAAACCAAGACCACCGTGGATGGTTTCGAACAGTGGAGCAAAGATATCAAGAAAGTTGCGGCTGAGGCTAAAGCGCACGATTACGACGCCATGATTCCCGATGCCTGCGCCATTCGCGATATCTATCCCGACTACGTGGAGGCAGGGAACGTCTACCAGTTTCTGGCCGACGCTTACGTGGCCAAGGGCGACAAGAAAGCGGCCATCGCCGAACTGGAACGCTATGCCAAGGTAGGCGGCCGGAGCCCTGATACACTGAAACAATTGGCCACCCTCCTCGAAGAGGCCGGCAATCGGAAGGAAGCGGCCGAAGTGCTCGACCGGCTCAACTATATCCAGCCCATCGACGAGGATTTGCATCGCCGGTTGGGTGACTTGTGGCTCAGCCTCGGGAATACCGCGGGCGCCATCCGCGAGTACCAGGCGGTGCTGGCCAAGGCGCCTACCGACCCCGCCGCGTCACACTTCAACCTGGCGAAAGCTTACCGCACCGCAAATCGTCCGGACGCGGCTAAAGATGAACTGTTGCTGTCGCTCGAAGCCGCGCCAGGGTTCCGGCCCGCGCAGAAGATGTTGCTGGAGTTATCCAAATAGGCCAGACAAAACCATATGTCCACCATCGTCACTCCCCAGTTAGAACCAGACGTCTTGCGCGGCCGTATCGGCCGGTTCCGCGAGGTGCAGGGCGAAATTGTGCGTCAGGTCCGGCGCGTGATCGTCGGGCAGGAAGAGGTATTGGAGCAGGTGATGATCGCCCTGTTTGTGGGCGGTCATTGCCTCATCACCGGCCTGCCCGGCACGGCCAAAACCCTGCTGGTGCGCACCATGGCGCAAACGCTCGGACTGGTGTTCAAGCGCATCCAGTTCACGCCGGACCTGATGCCGTCCGACATCACCGGCACGGATATCATTGAGGAAGATCCTACCACTGGCCATCGCACCTGGACCTTCGTCAAGGGACCCATCTTCGCCAACGTGCTGCTGGCGGACGAAATCAACCGCACGCCCCCCAAGACGCAATCGGCGCTGCTGGAGGCCATGCAGGAACTCGCCTGCACGGTGCGCGGCAACAACTATAAGCTGCCGGGTCCGTTCTTCGTGTTGGCCACCCAGAACCCAATCGAATTGGAAGGCACTTATCCGCTGCCCGAAGCGCAATTGGATCGCTTTCTGTTTAATACTGTGCTCGGTTACCTCAGCGCGAGCGAAGAACTGCAAGTGGTCGATCTGACCACCACCACCCACGTGGCGCAGGCCGATCCGGTGACCAACGCGCAAGAGATCCTCGACTTCCAGCAACTGGTGCGCATGGTGCCCATCGGCGAGTCCGTCGCGCGCTATGCCATCGACCTGGTGCGCGCCAGCCGCGCCAGCGATGAAAGCGCCCCCGATTTCGTCAAGAAGTACGTAAACTACGGGGCCAGCGTGCGCGCCGCGCAGTTCCTGGTGTTGGCCGCCAAAGCCAGAGCGCTCATGAAGAGCCGTTATCACGTGACCTACGAAGACATCCGCGCCCTCTATATCCCGGTTCTGCGCCATCGCATTCTGTTAAACTTCCACGCGGAATCGGACCGGCTGAAACAAGACGACATACTCCAGCGGCTGCTCGAGTACAAGGGAGCTCCGAAGGATTAAGAAAGGTGATGGGTTATAGGTGGTGGGTGATCGGCCACCCACAAACCATAACCCATAACCCATAACCCATAACCCGACCCCATGCTACAGCGCTTCCTAGATCCGGCGACCCTGGCTTCCATCTCCGGCCTCGACTTAGTGGCCAAGACGGTGGTGGATGGCTTCATTGCGGGCCTGCATCGCTCGCCGGATTACGGTTTCAGCCAGGAGTTCGCCGAGTACCGCGCCTACACGCCGGGCGACGATCTGCGGCACGTCGATTGGAACGTCTTCGCCCGCAGCGAGCGCGTCTACTTGAAGCGGTATCGCGGCGAAACCAACACGCAATTGCTCATTCTTCTGGATGCCAGCGCTTCCATGGCTTACGGCTCGCACGCCGTGAACAAGCTCGATTACGCGCGCTTCCTGGCCGCTTCGCTCTGCTACCTGTCGCACGCGCAGCGGGATGCCGCCGGCCTGATCGTCTTCGCTGAAGATGTTCAGAGCTACGTCGCCCCTTCCACCCGCCAGGGGCAACTGTTCCGCCTCCTGCATGCCATCGAGAAGGCGCAGCCAGGCACGCGTACCGACTTTGCGAAACCCTTCGTACACTTTCTGGACTTCACCCGCCGCCGGGGTATCGCGGTGGTGATCTCGGATTTCTACGAGCGTCCCGACGTCATCGTGAAAACCGTGGAACCCCTGCGCTTCCGCGGCAACGAAGTGATTCTGTTTCATGTGCTCGATCCCCAGGAGATCGCACCCAAATTCCGCGAGCCTGTCTTGCTCACCGACATGGAAACCAGCGGCACCCTGGAAGTCTCTCCCGAGTACGCGCGTGGCGAATACCGCCGCAAGATCGATGCCCACATACAGGCCCTGCGCGACCAGGCCAAGGGCGCGGGCCTCGATTACTTCCTGATGGACACCGGCCGCCCGCTCGACGAAGGTTTGCGCGAGTACCTGGGCGTGCGGCAGGGGAGGCTATAAATGGGATTCCTGGCGCCCTGGGCTTTGGCGGGAATCTTGGCGGTAGGCTTGCCTGTTTGGCTGCACCTGCTCAAGAAACATAAAACCACGCCCCTGCCATTCAGCTCGCTGATGTTTTTCGAACGCCGCACGCAAAGCTCCATCAAACACCGGCGCTTGCAATATTTGCTGCTGCTCGCTTTGCGCGCGGCGGTGATTGCGCTGTTAGCCTTTGCCTTCGCCCGCCCGTTCCTGCAATCGCGCCTGGCGGCCTTGGCCGCGGGACCCAGGCTGACGGTGCTGGCGATCGATAATTCCTTTAGCATGCGGGATGGCGATCGTCTGGCCCGCGCGAAACAGGAAGCCGCCGAGGCTGCCTCCAAATTGCGCGCCGGAGACAGACTGCAAGTGCTGGCGTTCGGCTCGCAGGTGCATATGATGGGCGACTCGGCCGCGGCCGTCCGCACGATCGAGCCGACCGATACGCGCAGTTCCTACGCGGAGCTTTCGCGCGCGCTGCGGTCCATCGCGCAATCGGCGCGCATGCCCGTGGCGGCGCATCTTTTCTCCGACATGCAGAAATCGTCGCTGCCCACCAACTTCTCAGACCTGCGATTGGGCGACAGCGTAAGGTTGTTCGCGCATCCCGTGGCGGACCGCCGTGCGGCTAACTTCGCCGTCGAAAGTGTCAGCGCGCCGCCGACCATCTACGGCTCCGGCAAGGCGCGCGTGGAGGCCACCATCGCGGGCTACGGGACCGAGCCAGCCAAACGCCGTGTGGCCCTCGTGCTGAATGGCCGCGAGATCGATTCCAAGTCCATCGACGTCCCCGCCGGTGGACGCGGCACCGCCGAATTTCCGCAGGTGGATATGCCTTATGGCTTGAACCGCTGCGAGGTCCGCATCGATTCCGCCGACAGCCTGCCCGATGACGATCGATTTTATTTTTCGGTTGAGCGGGCCGAAGCCCGCCACGTGCTCTTCGTACACGAAGGCCGCAATCAGCGCGACGCGCTCTATTTCCGCACCGCGCTCGAAGCCGCCGCTGAATCGGCTTATGCGCTGGATACGGTGCCGCTCGAGCAGAGCGCCAATCTCGATCCGCACAAGTATGCGTTTGTAGTTCTCTCGGATGTGGGGCCGCTGCCGGCCGCCTTCGAAACCGCATTGCACGGTTACGTGCGCGCGGGTGGATCGCTGCTGGTGGCTTTGGGACGCGAGTCGGCCCTAGCTAACCATGTACCGGTATTCGATGAGAAAGTCGTCGAGCCGCGCTACTACGGCCGCGATGGCGTGCTCTTCCAGACCGCGGCCTGGTTGGATGAAGGTCACCCGTCCATTCACGACGCCCAGCATTGGGACGACGTGAAATTCTACCAGGCGGTGCGTGTGAATCCGGGTTCGGCCCAGGTGGCCGCGCGCCTCGGCGACGACACGCCGCTGCTGCTCGACAAGCACCTTGGCGAAGGGCGCGTGCTGGTGTTCGCTTCCACTTTCGACAATATCTCCAACGATTTTCCGCTACACGCCTCCTTCGTGCCGTTCATCGAGCACACCGCGAACTATCTGGCGCGGCAGGAAGAACGTCCCAGCAACTATCTGGTCGGCGCGTATCTCGATTTGCGGCAGGCCAAGGAAAAGGGTGAGGCGGTAGAAGTCCTCGACCCCAAGGGCGCGCGCGCGCTGACGCTGGACGAAGCCACGCGCGCCCAGAACATGCCCCTCACGATGGCCGGTTTTTATGATGTGAAACGGCCCAACGGACGGCATGAACTGGTAGCGGTGAATGCGGATCGCCGCGAGTCGGATCTGGATGTAATCTCCGCGGATACCCTGGCGCTATGGCAGAATACGGCTCAGGGGCAGCAGGATGCGGCCGTGGGAGGGGCACCAGAAGCGCCCAAGCCCATGGAGTTTTGGTGGTATGTCCTGATGGCCGTGCTGGCGTTGGCGGTAGCCGAATCGTTGTTGGGCAACCACCATTTGACGGTCGATCCGGACGTGGGAGGTCAGGCTTAGGTCCGCGCGGGACTTAGTTCCGCCAGAGGTGTCGTATGAATCCATTGACCGGCGTAACCGATTATCTTCGCCGCATCGAGCGGCGCTTGCGGGTTCTGGCCTTCACCAGGGGCGTGGCGATTACGGCCGCGGCGGCACTGGTCTTCACGGTGCTCGCGGTGCTGTTGGCCAACGCTTTCGCATTCTCCAATCCCAGCGTGACCGGCGCGCGGGTGGTGCTCTTCGTGGCGCTGGCTCTGGCCCTCGGTATCGGGCTGGTGGTTCCGTTGCTGCGCCTCAACCGGCGCCATGCGGCGCGCGAAACGGAACGCAAGTTTCCGGAGTTCGAGGAGCGTCTGCTCACCTTCACCGAGCGCGCCCGCGCCAATCCGGACGATCCCTTTCTGCCATTGCTGGCCGCCGATACCCTGGAAGTCTCGCACAAAGCTGAACCGGCGCGCGTTGCCGGGCGCAATCGCATTCTCAGCTTCGTCGCCGGCGCGGCGGGATCGCTGGCCGTGCTCCTGTGGCTGGGCACGTCCGGTCCCGGATTCCTGGGTTACGGAACCTCTCTGCTTTGGGGCCGGCTGCCGAAAGGCGAACTCACGCCGTATTACGACATCAGCGTGCAGCCCGGCAATCGCACTGTCCGCCGTCTGGCGGATCAATTGATCGGCGCGGAGCTGAAAGGTTTTCAGGCGCAGCGCGTGCGCATGTTCGCGCGCTATGCCAGCTCGTCGAAATGGGAGCAGGCGGACATGCGCCCGCAAATTGACGGCCCCGGCTACGAGTTTCTGATCGCCGGCGTGCCGGAGTCGCTCGATTACTATGTGGAGGCCGGCAGCGTTCGCTCGAAACAATACCACCTGAAAGTCGTCGATCTGCCCGGTATCAAGAAGCTGAAAGTCACTTATCATTTTCCCGGCTGGACCGGGATGAAGGATAAGGTGGAAGATCCCGGAGGCGACCTGCGCGCCGTTGAAGGCACGGATGCCGAAGTGGCCATCGAAACGGACCGCCCGCTGGCGAACGGCGCCCTGCTCTTCGACGATGGCACCAAGGTGCTGCTGCGCTCCGGCGAGAACGGCTTGCGCATCGCCAGCGTGCCCATCCGCAAGGATGGCATGTATCATATCGCCGCCGTCGATCAGGGCGAAGACGTGCGCCTGAGCCCCGACTATTTCATCGAAGCGCAAAAGGACGAGCCGCCCACCGTGCGCATCACCCGGCCGCAGGCCGACGCGCGCGTGAATCCTATCGAAGAAGTCACCGTCACGGTGGAGGGGCAGGACGATTTCGGGTTGAACGAGTTGAGCCTGCATTATTCGGTGAATGGCGATGCCGAGAAAACCGTCTCCCTGCTGAAGAGCAAGGGGCTGAAGACCGCATCCGGCTCCACAACCATCGCCCTGGAGGATTTCAAGCTCTCGCCGGGCGATTTGATTAGCCTGTATGCCACTTCGCACGACGCGCACTCCATCGCGCGCACCGATATGATGTTCGTGCAGGCGGAGCCCTTTGAACGGCGCTACTCGCAATCGCAGGAATCCGGCGGCATGGGCGCCGGCGGCGATCAGGATGACAATCGCATCTCCGAACGCGAAAAGGAAATCATCGCGGCCACCTGGAATCAGATCAAGGACAAATCCGGCGATAAGGCCGTGGCGTCTGAAAACGCGGGCTTCCTCTCGGGCGTGCAAGCGAAATTGCGCGACCAGGCGCACTCGCTGTCCGATCGCATGAAAGCGCGCCAATTGGCCGGATCGAGCGAAGAGTTCAAAGCCTTCACCGCCGATATGGACGAGGCCGTAAAGGCCATGGGGCCGGCGGCGGACAAACTACGCGGCTCGCAGTGGGAGAATGCCCTCGCGCCTGAGCAGAAAGCCTTGCAGCACCTGTTGCGCGCGGAGGCCGTGATGCGCGATATCAAAGTGGCCTTCGGGAATCGCGGCGGCGGCGGCGCGGGCGCCAACGGCGGCGCCGAGCGCGATCTGCAAAGCCTTTTCGACCTGGAGCTCGACACCGAGAAGAACCAGTATGAGAGCGGGCAGTCCTCGGCTTCCAAGGATCAACAGCAGCGCAAGATCGACGAGGCCCTGCAGAAGCTCGAAGAACTCGCCCGCCGGCAGCAGGAACTCGCCGAGCAGCAGCGCCGCAACCAGCAGGTTTCGCAGCAGCGCTGGCAGCAGGAAATGCTGCGCCGCGAGGCCGAAGAACTGCAGCGCCAGATGGAGCAGCTCTCGCGAAATCAGCAGGGCCAGCCGCAATCGGGGCAGCCGCAATCGGGACAGCCGCAAAACGGCCAACCCCAGTCGGGGCAGTCATCCGGCCAGCCATCCAGCCAGGGCGGCCAAATGTCGTCGCAACAACTGCGGCGGGCCATCGATCAATTGCGGCAGGCGCAGCAGGATATGCGCCAATCGACTTCCACGCAGAGTGAGGCCGATGCCCGGCGCGCCGCCGAGCGCTTGCAACAGGCCCGCGATCTCCTGTCGGGCCTTCGCCAGCAACAGGCGGCCGCGGGTGTGGACGATCTGGCGCGCCAAGCCGACGCCCTTGCAGGCCGCCAGCAGGAATCCAACGCCCGGATGCGCCGCGCGTTCGGCATGCCCGGACAGCAACAGGCGCAGGGAGCCACGCGCGAACAGGCGGAAGAGCTGGCGCGCGAGAAAGAGCAGTTGGCCAACGATTATCAGCGCCTGGAATCTGGCATGGGAACCACTGCCCGCGATACGCGCGCCACGAATCGTGAGTTGTCCAGCAAGCTGCGGGATGCCCTGGGCCAGGTGCAGCAGAACGAGATCAACAACCGTCTGCGGCAGAGTGCCGATTTCATGCGCCATGGCAACGGCGCGGCGGCCACCATGCGCGACGCCGTTACCACGCAGGCGCTGAACAATCTGCGCGACCAGTTGCACGAAATGCAGAAGATGGCCGGCAACGGGCAGCCGGGAGCTGGCGACAAGGATCAACAGGCTCTGGCCCAGGCTCTGGCGCAAACCGAACACCTTCGCCAGGAGATGGAACGCGCCATGCGTGGACAGCAGCCGGGCCAGCAGAAAGGCCAAGCGCCCGGGCGGCAACCCGGTCAACCCGGTCAGGAAGCGGAGGGACAGGACGGCCAACAATCGGGCCAGCAGCCCGGCCAGCAATCGGGCCAGCAGCCCGGCCAGCAATCGGGCCAGCAGGCGGGCGGCGGACAGCCTGGCTCGTTAGGTCCAATGAACGGCCGGCAAGGCGGCGGCCTTTTGCCGACTCCGGGCCCGGCTGCCGGCGATTCGGACGGCTTCCTCCGGGATTATCGCGCGACGCTGCGCGACCTGGAAAATAACCCGCGAATTGGCAAAGATTTGCGCGATTCGATCCACGATCTGTACCGCCTCGATCCCCGCCTCTCTCCCGGCAATGCGCAATTGATGAATCTCATCGAATCGCAGATGCTCTCCGGAGTCGAGCAGCTCGAACTGCAGTTGCGCCGCCAGTTCGATGGACAGAATGGCGCCGTCCGCAGCGGTTCGGCCGACCCCGTTCCGCAAGGTTACGCCGACGCGGTGGCCGAGTACTTCCGGCGCTTAAGTAAAGAGAAGTAGGGCCGCAGCCCGTGGCGCACGCTTCAGCGTGCCGGCGGGACCTTTAGGCCCCGCTCTTGCTTAGGCCCACTACTCTTTCAACTCCACAATGGTAGCCCCGGTCCCGCCTTCCTGCGGCGGTGCCGAATAATGTTTCTCCACGTGGGGATGCCGCTCCAGCAGTTCCCATAGAACTTTGCGCAGGATTCCCATGCCGTGCCCGTGTACGATGCGTACGCGGCTGGCCGTGGCCATCACGGCGCGGTCCAGGAATTGATCCACGTTGTCGCGGGCTTCTTCGGCGCGCTGGCCGATCACGTTGATCTCCTGGTGTACCGGCGTGAGCTCCGGCGCCGGCTTGTATGTCACGTTCTTCGGTAGCCGGACGCTCCCGCCCGTATCCGGCAGCACCTCCAGCACGTCATCCACGGAAACCTGCATCTTCATGAACCCGGCTTCCACTTCCAGCCGATCTCCGGCGAGTATGCGCCGCACGCGCGCCGGCTCGCGGATGCCCTGCAGGCGCACGCGCACACCCTCTTCGATTTTGGGGCGCTGTAGATCGCCGTGGCGCGCTTCGTCCTGCGTGGAGAGCACCGTGGTCTGGAATTCCTGGCGGAACTCGCGCTTGGTCTTGGCCACCCGCCGTTGCGCCTGCTCGGCGGCCTTGCGCTGCTCCGCGCCGTGCACAATCTGATCGATGGTCTGCTGGGCCTGCTCCTCGAATTTGGCCAGCATCTGCTCGGTGCGGCGCTCCAGCTCTTTCAACTTCGAAGATTCGCGCTTCTCCCATTCGCGCGCCACTTCTTTTTCGCGCGCGGCCAGTTCGGCCTGTTTCTGCCGCAGTTCCCCTTCCAGCCCTTGCACGTCTTTCAGGCGCTGGTGCAGTTCGCTGAGGAATCGACTCAGGTCGCGCTCCCGGTCGCTGAGGGCCGCCCGCGCGCGATTCATGATGTCTCCCGGCATGCCCAGGCGTGTGGCGATTTCGAGACCGGCCGACTTTCCCGGCATGCCCGTGTGCAGCACGTAGGTCGGCTCCAGCGTCTGCTCGTCGAAACCCATGGACGCGTTCAGTACGCCCTTCGTATTTGCCCCGTAGATCTTCAGCGCCAGCAGATGCGTGGATGCCAACGTGTACGCTCCCGCGGCGCGGAAGTGCTCCACGATGGCCACCCCCAGCGCGCCGCCCTCCTCCGGATCGGTAGCCGCGCCCAACTCGTCCAGCAGCACCAGCGAATCGGGCGTCACGTCGAGCGCCATCTCGCGGATGTGCGAGATGTGCGCGGAAAACGTGCTGAGGCTTTCCTGTATCGACTGGTTATCGCCGATGTCGGCGAGCACCTGGTCGAAAATGGGGAACTCGGCTTCGGCCGCCGGCACGGGCAATCCGGATTGCGCCATCAGCGTGAGCAGGCCGACGGTCTTCAACGTGACGGTTTTGCCGCCGGTATTCGGACCGCTGATCAGCAGCGTGTGGGTGCTTTGGTCGAGTTCCAGCGTAATCGGCACCACCGGCTTGCGCTGCCGGCGCAGCACATCCTGCAATAGCGGATGGCGCGCGTCGCGCAGCAGCAATCGGCCGCCAAACCGGGGGATGGCGCAATCGAAGTCGATGGCGAAGCGCGCCTTGCCGAAGATCATTTCCAATTCGCCAAGCGTGTCCATGGTCTGCCGGATGGACTCGGCATAACCGCGCAGCCGCGCCGTCAACTCGCGCAGGATGCGGTACACTTCCTGCATCTCCTCCTCGGTAAGCCGCACCAGTTCGTTGTTCAGGTCGATGGTTTCGAGCGGCTCCACGAACAGCGTATGGCCGCTGGCGCTGGCGGCATGGATCACCCCGTCGATCTTGCGGCGCTGGCCCGCCACGATGGGAACCACGAAGCGTTCGTTGCGGATGGTGACGAATTCCTCCTGCAGCACGCCTTCTTCCTGGTGGGCTTTCAGGAAACGCTCGAGCGATCCCTGGATGGACTTGCGCTGCCGCTCGATCTCGCGGCGCAGGCGCGCCAGTGCTACGCTGGCATGATCCGCGACCGAGCCATCCGGCTGGATCTTGCCTTCCAGGTCCTTCAGCAGCGCGCGGAAATCGCCGATGAACTGGGCGCGCGCACCCAGGCGCGGAAAGCGTTCCGCGACGGCGTTGAGCACGCTCTTGGCGTCGGCCGCGCGATCCAGCACGCCGAAGAGGTCGAAGATTTCCTTGCCTTCCAGGCTGGCGCCTTCGATGCGCAGCTTATGCACGGCCTCGGTCAGGTCCGGGAAGCCGCCGAATTCGATCCGGATGGATGCGCCGCGGCCTCCGGTCTGTGGGCGCGCGGCGGAGCGCAGATATTCCACCGCTTCCCCGGCGTCGGCCAGATCGGCGGACAGCCGCGCGGCATCGCTACGCGGCGCGATGCGGGCCAGCTCCGCCTTTCCGGGCGGGCTCGAGACATAGCGGCCGAGCAGGGCACGAAGCGGTTCGTATTCGAGGATATCGGCGCTGGTGGCCTTCATTTCTTCTATTGTCGGTCATCCGGCTGGGTCACTGCCCAACGGTGATGTATCCGGTGTTGCTGGGCACGCCGGCCAGCGTGACCACTACGGGTTGATCGCCGGCGGGAGTTTCGGGCGGCACAATGAAGTTGATTTGTGTGACTCCGACCAGGTAGTAAGGAATTCCGGCAAACGCGATCTGTGCGGGCACACCATTCACCAGCACTTGCACCTTGGCATACGGATCGGGCAGGCCCGACACAGGCACCTGCAGGGGCGGCGCGGCCCCGCTAGGCACCGCGGGCGTCACCGGACCCTGCCCGGTCAGGTACAGCGTGACATAGCCGCCGGCCGTCGCGGCGGCGCTGGGCGCAATGTGCCGCCGGTCTGATGCCAGAAAGATGCCGGGCGCGACCGCGTTCACATAGACGGACTGGCTGGCGATCTGCCCGGCCGCATTCGAAACCGTAAGTGTCGCGGGTCCCGGCGGAACCTCATACGGGACCTGCACGTTCAACTGCGTGGGCGAAACGTAGTAAAGAGGCGCCGGAACGCCGTTCATCTTGACAGTCGTTCCCTGCATCGTCAGGGGCAATGGAAGAACGCCGGCAGCCTCCGTGCCGCCCGCCAGATTCACGCCCGGATCGAACAGGCTCAGCACCATGCCGGGCGCCACCCCGGCCTCGAACGAAGCGCTGTTCAGGTACGAAATACCCGTTGACGGCGCCTGGTACGTAACTGAGAGAGTCTGATACTGCGGCGACGACATCAACGACTGAACAATCTGGGAGGCGCGATACAGGCCACCCGGAACCAGCCCCGCCGGGTTCACGGACACCTGCATGGTGGCGGGCCCAATGCCGGATGCCGGAGTAATTGTCAGCCACGCCGCGGGCGACTGTTCATAGACCAGAGTCGCGCTCCACGCCAGGCCGCTCGCGCCGGGATCGACTGCTACGGTAGCCGCCGCCGGCTGCGCGGAACTGAATTGCAGCGCGGATGTCTTCACGCTCAGTGGAGCTGCACTCGGCTGCACCGAAAATACAAAGCCGGGATAATCCGAAATTTGGGTGGAGCTTGCATCGGTACCGGAGAGATCCATCAACAGCCCGGTCCAGGGATAAATGAAGGGATCGATTGTATTGGGCCAGCAGAGATCTCCTTCCACGGTTCCATTCGCGGGGATGTAAGTGGATGCGAAAGATGAAAGCAACGGCGATACATCGGGACCGATGTCAACTACGCTGAGAGCGCTCAGCGTAACCGGAGAATCGCCGGCCGACTCCAAGACCACGTGCTGCCGGATGGGGCACGCCGGCGCCGCCGGATTCACGTAGATAAGCGCCGGGAACGCATAAGCGAGCAAAGCCGAGGCTGAACCGGCAGGGTCGGCGAATTGCGCGTAAAGCGATTGGGTCCAGGTCGTGCCGGAGCCGGGATCCACTCCACCGACGACCACGTTGTTACTCTGGCTGTAAGCCACGTTGGTCATGTCGATGACCGCGCTGACATAGCCCGCCGGAGGAATTGTGGCGCTGCCGAACAGAGTGCCGATCTGGCTCGAAAGATCTTGTCCCGCGGCCGTAAGCTGCGTGATGGTAGTAGCTACTCCGGCGGTTTCCGTAAGTCCCAAAACAAAACGCCAGTGGGTCGTGGAACCTATAGTGACATACGGAACGGTGGGGTAGGCATTGGGAGGGAATGGATCGGCGTTTACGGCGGCCAGCACCCGCGACTGCGCATTGGCGACGTCGAGAGTGACGGGAATTGTAACCGGCGCGCCCGTTCCCACAGTGACCGTAAACGAGGAGGTGTAGGTGCCGTTAACGAAGAGCGCCGGATTCGATGCCCCCACGAAGATGGTTAACGGCGAATCCGCATTGATCAGGGTGGGCGTGTTGAGTGCGCTCGTCTGGATTCCATAGCTCAGCCACGGATCCGCCGCCTGGATCGAAAACGGAACCGGCGTCAGGCTGGTGGTGGTCACCTGCATGGCATTCGATCCGCCGGTTGGCTGGCCTAACGACGTATCCAAAACCAGCGCGGATGGGGTAACCGAGAAAGGTGGCGATGTATTCACGTTGCCGGCCAGATACGGCTGGAGAGCCGCATAAGCTACCGAAAGCTTGCCGTAAGCGGCGCGCTCGAATCCGGTGCAAATCGATTCCGGTGAGTCCGCCGATCCCGAAGCTGTTCCCACCACTTCCGCGTTCGCGTTCAGCAGAGGCGAGCCCGAGGAGCCCGGCTCGATCACTCCCTTGTCGTAATTCACCTGATAGTCCACATTCGCTGGAATCATGGTGCCGGAGATATCGATAGGCTCGTCGGCGCTGCGCTCTCCGAAGCTGATCCGCGCCCAGGATCCCGCCGGATGATGAATGCCCACTACAGGATCGCCGATGTTAGGCGGCGTCGTCGTCCAGCCGAATAAATAAACCCCCGCCGGTGCGGGCGCCGTAAGGGCCAGCAGCGAATAGTCGCCTTCCTCAAACGGCGCGCTGGTCAGGTAAGTGGCTCCCGTCTCGGTTCCTATGATGCCGATGTCGGTGCCGGTGTTGTTGCATACGCTCGACTGATAGCCGAAGATCAGGTTGGCGCTACGCGCCTCCGAAGCGCTGCTAATGCAATGGTTCGCCGTCAGCATATACGGCGCGTAAGCCAGGCCCGTGGGATTGAGCAGCGCCCCGCTGCACGTATAGTCTCCGCCATCATCCCCGGCGAACTCGTATTCTACGACCCCGCTTGCATACTGCGCCCATTGCGGATAACAACTCACGTCCAGCTCGCAGGCGGCGGGAACGGTTGGCGTAGTCCGCGGTCCGGCGGCGTCTGGGACGATCGACGCCCATTGATGGATCACGGCATCCACGCGAAAGGGCGGCGCCGTGGATGCCCCCGCGGGCGCGTCGAATTCCACGATCACTTCATCGGACTCGACCGTGGAAGACCAGAACTCGCCCGTTCCAAACAAGCCTCGTCCCGTGAAAGGGCCGGCCACGCTGGCATGCCGCGGATCGTAAAGCCACACCTCTCCGCTAGCCACCGAAAAATCCTGGAAATGCACGCGCAACGCCTCGGCACCTGTGGATCGGAGCGCGACCCGCCACACCCGCCGGCCGTCCGGCAGCGTCGCGCGGACCGCCCGGGACAGCTTTTCCGGCGCCACCGCCCGCTGCACCCCGATCTGCCGCACGCCGTAGCGTGGCAGCGGCGCGGCTTCATCCGCAGTGAGCGGTCCGGGGTTCCACGCGATCGGAACCTCGAGTTTCGATGAATAGCCCGGCGGCAGGCGATTCCTGGCGCTGGACGGCGCCACCCGGGGCCCCTGCGAGAACGCTCCGGGTACATGCTGCGCGCACAGGGCCAGCGGCAGGCATGCGATCAGCAGGAAGTTTTTCATCTTTCGCGAACAACCTATTCCATGATACTGCCCGGACTATGTGCGTGCGCGCTCGCGGAAGCCCTTCTCGATCACGGGCAAGGTGCCTTTCGTAATCGGGTAACTGGATAACTTGCCTTGTGCCACCCAGGCGGCGCGGCTGGCATCGTCGGCGGCCTTGAGAAATCCGCCGGTGACGCGGCAAACATAGTCGATGAGCACATAGTGATATTCGGGTGCGCCCTGCGCGTCGCGGATGATGCGCTCGAAAATCTCGAGCACTTTCACCGGCTGAACTTCCAGCCCGGTTTCCTCGCGCACTTCGCGGACGATGCCTTGTTCCAGGGTTTCGCCGGTTTCGAGCGCGCCGCCGGGAAGCGACCAGTAACCCTTCATCGGGGCTTTGCCGCGCTCGATGAGCAGGATTCTGCCCCGGTTGAAGATGAGTGCGGCGACGCCCAGGATGGGGCGTTTCGGATAGCGCCGGTTATCGGCCATTGTTTGCAGTCTTCATTATTATGGGGAGCGCGCCCCCCGTGGCGCACGCTTCAGCGTGCCGGCGGGACTTTTAAGTCCCGCTTAAAGCCGCGCGCCCCGCCCCGCCACCCGCACGCGATAAACCGACGTTCTCGCTGTGATATACAGTGTCAGCAAGTCTGCATCGCCGAACGTGCAGTTCGAGGGCGTCTCCGCGACCGGGATCGTCGTCAGCAGTTTGCCTTCCGGGCTGTATACCGCGATGCTCTTGGCCGCCACATACAGATTGCCATCCTCAGCGGCGCGCATACCGCCGGGAATGCCTTCAACCTTAGAAACCAACACCCGTTCCCCCGAGACTGCGCCCTCGCGATCCACATCGTAAGCGCGGATGTTGCGCTCGTCGGAATTCGCGACGTAGAGGATCCGTCCGTTCGGCGAAAGCGCGATTCCGTTGGGACGCCCGCTGGGCTTCGCGATCACCGACAATTGGCCCTTTGGCGTGATGTGGTAGACGCCGTAGAAATCCAGTTCGCGCCGGTCCTGCTGGTTTCCGAATGCCGGATCGGTAAAGTAAACGTGGCCCGATTTGCTCACCGCGATGCCCAGAGGCGCGTTGAGCCGCTTACCGTCCCACTTATCCGCCAAAACTTCGTTGTGGCCTTTTTTATCCGTTCGGGTCACGCGCCGGGCGTGCGTCTCGCACGTATACAGTCGCCCTTGGGCATCGAACGCGTTACCCGCGGCCCCATTGGACTCCGCGCGGTACTCCTCGGCGTCCCCGCCCGGCACATACTTCATGATCCTGCCGCTAGGGACATCGCTGAATAGCAGGTAACCTTCCCGCGACCACGCCGGACCTTCCGTGAAGCGAAAGCCGTGCGCCACCTTTTCGACTTGCGCCTCTCCCGTCCCTTCGGGAGGCTCCTGGGCGGCCAGAGGAAACAGAAGCAGCCAGAGCGCCACAGCGGATCCCCGCGGACCCGCGCAGACCCGCAGGTCTGCACCACAGGTCATCGCGGATTGCCTTTACCCACCACCACCAGTTGATTATCGACCTGTTTTACGCCGGAAACTTTGTGCGCCAGTTTTTCGGCCTTTTCCTTTTGCTGCGGATATTCTACTTTGCCCTTCAAAGTCACGACGCCGTCCTTTACCTCCACCTCCAGCGCTCCGCCCTTCACCACCTGGTCGTCGGCCAGTTTGCGCCTGACGATGTCGTAAATTTGATCGTCGGAATAATGTTTTTCCGCCGCCCACGCGCCCCCGGCCAGGGCAAGAATGACGAGTAAAGAGACTAACGTTTTAATTTTCATCTGTTCCGGCCATTGTACGCCAGTCGAGTGCCGCCAGGAAGCCCGGCTTCTCGCGCCAGTTTGGCTGTACCTTGATGTGAAGATCCAGATAAACGTGACGGCCGAAAAGGCGTTCCATGTCCTGCCGCGCCAGCGTGCCGATGTTTTTCAGCATGCCGCCGCCGGCGCCGATGATAATGCCCTTCTGCCCATTGCGCTCTACATAGATCGTAGCGTAGATGCGAATCAGTTTCGCACCGTCTTCCCAGGAATCCACCGCCACCGCCACGGAATGCGGCACTTCCTCGCGCGTGGCTTGCAGGATTTTTTCGCGAATCAGTTCGGCGGCCAGGAAACGCTCGGGCTGATCGGTGATGTGGTCCGCCGGAAAATATGCGGGGCCTTCCGGAAGACGGTCGACAATGCCCTGGCGCAGCTCGGCGAGGCCGTCGCCCTTGCGCGCCGACACCGGAACGTAATCCGCGAATTCGTACAGCGCGCGGTATTGCTCGATCAATGGCAGCACCGCGCCCTTGTCCTTGTGCAGTAAGTCGACTTTGTTCAAGATCAGCAGCGTAGGGCTGTCGGCCTTGCGGATCAGGTCGACCGCGTGCCGGTCCTCGATCCCGAATTTGCGCGATACGTCCACCACCAGCAACAGCAGGTCGCGCTCGCTGAGCGCCGCGCGCACGGTGTCCATCATGCGCTTGTCCAGAAGCGATTCGGCCCGGTGGATGCCGGGCGTATCGAGAAAAACGATCTGCGCATCGGGCAGCGTCAACACGCCCTGTATGGACGTGCGGGTGGTCTGCGGTTTGCTGGCGACGATTGCGATCTTGGCTCCAATCAACTGGTTCAGGAGCGTGGACTTGCCGGCGTTCGGCCGGCCCAGAATCGAGACGAAGCCGGATTTCATTGCGTCACCGGCTGCGAGCGGCGCACCCGCACTTGCGCTACCCGCAATTCGTCGCTGGCCAGAATGTCGATGTGGATGCCCTCGCGCTCCACCGATTCGCCCGCTTGCGGCACCCGGCCGAGCCACTCGGTGACCAGCCCCCCGACCGTGGTCGATTCGATCTCTTCCTCCGGGTGGAATTCCAGCAGATCCCCAAGACGTGCCACGTCAAAGCTGCCGGAGACGATGAATCCGCCCTGCCCGTCTTCCTGCACGTCGGAGTCCGGCTCGTGCTCGTCGCGGATTTCGCCCAGAATCACTTCCACCAGATCCTCCATGCTGGCGAGACCCGCCGTGTTGCCGTATTCGTCCACCACGATGACCATATGTGTATTGTCCTGCTGCATCTCGCGCATCAGGTCGTTGACCGCCTTGGTTTCCGGCACGAAACGGATCGGACGGATCAGCTCGCGCACCGTGCGGTTGGCCCGCTCGTCCTCGTCCAGCTCAAACATATCGCGCACGTGCACGAAGCCGATGATCTGATCGATAGTATCTTCGTACACCGGAATGCGCGAATACTGCTCGTTAATGACCAGTTGGCGCAACTCTTCGAGGGTCGCGTTTGCCGAAATCGCCACGATATTGGGGCGCGGCGTCATCACCTCGCGCACCACCTTGTCTCCGAACTCCACCACCGATTGGATCAGTTTGCGGTCTTCCTCTTCGATCAGGCCTTCCTCGGTGCCCGCGGAGATCAGTGCCTCGATGTTCTCCGCCTGCGTGGGCGGTTCCTCGCCGCCGTTGCTGTTGTCGGTGATCTCCACCAGGGACTGGAAAAATCCGAGCACCGCCACGCACGGTTTGGCGAGCATGCCCACCGCGCGGATCACGCCAGCAAGCGGCGCCAGCCACTGCGCCGCGGTGCGGCGGTAAAGCACCTGGGGCAGCACATAGGCCATCACGATCATGGTGAGCCACGACGAGACGGCGGTTTCCAGCACTTCCGGCCACGTCCAGGCCTGCCCGTCGGCGAAGACCAGAAAGTAGAGAACGCCGATCAGCAGGATGGTGGTGTGTTTGATCAGGGTGAAGGAACCCGCCCCGTCGTCGGTCTCGAAGCCGATTTTATCTTCCAGGCTTTCCTTGAAGAATTTGATGGCGGGAAAATCGCGCGTGCGCAGGCGCAGACTCTCCAGGTACAGAAGTTGTACGAACGTGACCAGGCCCAGCAGCAGCGCGAGGGCCATGATGAGGAGGATGAGGGCTGCGGTCATCGCGAGAGCCGTGCGGCGTTCATGGCCCGTTCGATCAGGGCGGTTGGTAGCGAGAAGCGCCGGCGCCAGCGGCCTTCGGCGCGCCGCATCTGGCCGGTGTCGGTGGCGTGATCCATGCCCAACAGGTGAAGCAGACCGTGCAGCATCAAAATGCGGATCTCGTTTTCCAGGGAGTGGCCGAATTCGGCGGCTTGCGCGCGCGCCCGGGCCGCCGAGATGGCGATTTCTCCCAGTTGCCCGGTTCCGGGGAACGACAGCACGTCCGTGGCGTAGTCTTTGCCCAGGAACTCGCGGTTCAGGCGCCGCAGTTCGCTGTCGCCTGTGACAAGGCACGTAAAACCCGCGCCCTTGGCGACTTCGCCGCGCAGAGTCCGCGCGAAGCGTTCGAGACTGACGCGGTCCAGTTCCGCCGGTGCGCGGCGGAACAAAACTATATGGTCGTCTGAGGCAGACATGTATCGGGAGCCGTTTCGGCGGGGGGTTCGGTCAGTTTCAGGCTAAGCTGCCGGCCGGCGCCGACCGCTTCGTTGTAGCGCTCATAAGCCCTGACAATGCGCTGCACCAGGGTATGGCGTACCACGTCGCGGTCGTCGAACTGCACCATGCTGATGCCTTCCACGCCGCGCAGCACTTCGAGCGCATCGATCAGGCCGCTGCGCTTCCCGGGCGGCAGATCGATCTGCGTAATGTCGCCGTTCACCACCATTTTTGAATTGAATCCGGTGCGCGTCAGCACCATCTTCATCTGTTCGGTGGTACTGTTCTGGGCTTCGTCCAGGATGATGAAACTGTCATTCAGCGTGCGCCCGCGCATGAAGGCGATGGGGGCCACCTCGATGGTGTTACGTTCCAGTAGCTTGTCAACTTTTTCGGATTCCATCATGTCGAAGAGTGCATCGTAGAGCGGGCGCAGGTAAGGATCGACCTTCTCCTGCAGCGTGCCCGGGAGGAATCCCAGCCGTTCGCCGGCTTCCACCGCGGGACGTGTCAGAATAATGCGCGAAACCCGCTTGCTGAGCAGCGCGGAAACCGCCATGGCCACGGCGAGGTACGTTTTCCCGGTGCCTGCCGGCCCCACCCCCAACACCAGGTCGTTGCGCTCGATCGCCTCCAGATAGCGGCGCTGGTTCACCGTCTTGGGCGCCAGCATTTTCTTGCCGAAATTGCGCTGCCGTCCGCTCTGCACCAGCGCCCGAAAACTCACTTGGGGGTCTTCGGTAACTACGCGCAGATAACTGTTCAAATCGCCATTATTGAAGACGTGCCCCTCGCGCACCAGCGCCACGTAGTCTTCCAGAATGGTTTCGGCGCGCGATACCGCTTCCGCGTCGCCTTCAATCTCCAACAGGTTGTCGGTCAGGTGCGTGTTCACTTTCAGGCCCGACTCGATTAACCGGATGTTTTCGTCGCGGGTGCCGAAAAGACTCTCGACGCCCCGGCTGATTTGCACACTGGATTTCATTTAATTAGTGTGTGGATACCTCCAAGAGATGTAAAACGCAAACGAGGGATAGCGGCCGGTTCTTGCGGCCGGTTGGTAAACAGGATGTCCGCGGTGCGGGGTGGTCAAAAACCATCCGCCATTCAGTATAGCAGGTGGCAGAGTTGGGGGGCGGGTCGTTTAATCGCAGTACTCTTTAGCACATATTTGCCGAAGCGCCTGCCGGCACTGGATTGCTTCCTTAGGAAGTGGCGGTGGTCGCCGCCGTGCTCAATTCGCTGTTCCCGGTGACCCAGATTTCGCTGACGCTGGTCATTGGCCCGGTCACCAGCGCCGCAGTCGTCAGTGCGACGAAAGCCAGCAACAGTACGTATTCAGTGAGATCCTGGCCATCCTCATCCCGCCATAGTCTTTTCCATTGTGACATGCCGCCTCCAGTAGCCCAATCGCCACATCCCACATTACAGTACCCGCGCCGCGGAGCGTACCCCGTATTCGGTTAACCGCAATCAGATAACCGAAGGTAATGAATATCTGGGACCGCTGCCGCCCCGTCGGGCCCTTTCTCCAACTCCGTCGCCCCGCTCTCGCTGTGCTATTCTCAAGTCGCAGCCGTTTATGCGTCTTCGCACTGCCCTTGGCGTGGGTTTCCTGGGATTGGCAGCCTGGGGCTTTTTGCTCGCACAGGCGCCTTTCAAAGAATATCCCGCGCTCGAATACGAAAACTTCCCGATTCCTCCGGATTGGAATCAGAAGACCGAATGGACCCGCGCGCGGCTGCGATATCCCGATATTTACGGCTACCCTTTTGTCGATCTCCGCATGCGCGATGGCCAGCCATTTCCCGGATATTGGACCATGGACTATCCGCGTTCCGATCGCCATCTGATGGCCGGCATCCGCCGCCTCACCCGCATCGACACGCGCTCGGTCGAAGAGGTGGTAAGCCTGGACGGGACCGGCGAGGTCTACAACTGGCCCACGCTGTACGCGGTCGAAGTCGGACACTGGCGCTTGCCCGACAATCAAGCCGCCCAGCTCCGCGAGTTTCTGCTGCGCGGCGGATTCCTGATGGTGGACGATTTCCACGGCACCAAGGAGTGGAATACTTTTGTCGAGAGCATGCACAAGGTGTTTCCCGAACGGGCGATTGTGGAGATCCCCAATAGCGATCCCATCTTTCACACCGTCTATGACCTGGACGAACGGTTTCAAGTGCCCGGCGCACAGTATTTCGATAGCGGGAAAACGTATGAGCAGGATGGGTACCAACCGCGTTGGCGCGCCATTTATGACGACAAAGGCCGCGTGATGGTGGCCATCTGCCACAACATGGACTTGGGCGACGCCTGGGAGTGGTCCGACGATGCCCGCTACTTCGAGAAGTGGGCCTCACTCGCGTACCGTATCGCGGTGGACTATTTTGTCTACGATCTGACTCACTAGCTTGCGACCGATTGTCATAGCCGCGGCAGCTTTCGTCCTGGCGGGTGCACTCGCGGGTGAAGATGCCCGCGAAATTGTCCGCAAGTCGGTGGAACTCGACCAGACGAACTGGCTGCGCATGCAGGATTACACCTGGATGGCGCGCTCCACCGAGCGGCATTTCGATTCGAGCGGTAAGGTGAAATCGGAGGAGCGCAGCGCTTGGGAAACCGTGATGTTGGATGGCGAGCCCTACCGCCGCATGCTGGAACGCAACGGCCAGCCCCTCCCGCCCGCCGAAGACAAGAAGCAGCAGGACAGGCTGGATAAGACCGTCGCCCGGCTGGCGCACGAAACCGAAGAAGAAAAGCGCCGCCGGCTGGCGGACTACGAAACCCGCCGCCGGAAAGAGCGCGACTTTCTGCGCGAGATACCCGACGCTTACGACTTGCGCCTCGAAGGAGAGGCACAAGTGGACGGCCGCGACACCTGGGTGATCGCCGGCACGCCCAAAGCCGCATACCACCCCAAAGACAGAGACGCCAAATCGTTGCTCAAGATACGCGGCAAGCTGTGGATCGATAAGTCGAATTACCAGTGGGTCCGGCTGGAAGCCCAAACGACGGACACGATCTCATTCGGCTTGTTCCTGGCACGCTTGAATCCGGGCGCCAGTGTGACATTCGAGCAGACCATGGTCGCGGCCGATTTGTGGCTGCCGAAGCGCTTGTACATGAACGGCTCCGGAAGGCTCGGACTGATCAAACGCATTGCTCTGGACCAGGAGATTACTTGGAGTAACTACCGTAAGTTCCAGGTAGACTCAAAGATCGTGCCGCTCGCGCGCTGAGCCAGGTTTGAATTTTCATCGTAGCTCGTGGCGCACGCTTAGCGTGCCGGGACTTTTAAGTCCCGCTGCTCTTAAACCGGCCTTCTGAACCGTCGTACGCCGGCCAAGCCCAGCAAGCCGCTGGTCATCAGGAGGAGTGACACGGGTTCGGGAACGCATCCTCTGTGGTCGGGTCCGTCCGCGCCGTCGAGGGCGACCGTCGTCGAAATTTCGCCGGATGTCACGGGGCCGCTGACTACGGGCGCCGCGGGCAGCGCGGGTTCTATGGGTGTTTCGCGCCCGATCGAGATCGTAGTCGCGGTTTCGCCGGTCGTGGTAAAGGAGGCCGAAGCATCCATCATCCCCGGCAGCAGCGATGCCGGCGCGATATCAATCGTGTCCCCAGTCGTTTTCGAGACTTGTCCCGGTAAGCTGGTCGCCAGCGAGATACAAGCGCTCAGTATGCCGGCGGAAAGTAACACTACAACCCGGTTGGCAGTCTTACTTCTTGCAAATGTCATACTCTTCGTGTCCTCCGTCAAAGTGGTTTGAAATTGAAGTTTGCAGCATTACCAAAAGGAAGGCAAGGATTTCGAGGTACTACCTAGGGCATGGATCGTACCGCCGGTCGGGATAGTAGCTGGTACTCCATCCGCGGGCGCCAGTTTCGTCCCAGGATGTAAACTGGAGTCACGATGGTTTACGCGATCGGCGACAATGTGGGCGACTACCAGGTTGTCGGACAACTCGGAGCAGGCGGCATGGGTGTAGTCTACAAAGTCCGGAACGTGCTGACCGATCGCGTGGAAGCCATGAAAGTGCTGCTGCCCAATCTGGAAGCGGCCCCGGACCTGGCGGAACGCTTCAGCCGCGAGATCAAGGTACATGCCAGCCTGGCGCACCCGAACATTGCCGCTCTGCACACGGCCGTTCGGGTCCATGGCCAGTTGCTGATGATCATGGAATGGGTGGAGGGCGTCACCCTCCGCGATCGGTTGAAGCACGGCCCCATCGAGGTGCGCGAAGGGGTGCATTACTGCTGTCAGGTACTCGCGGCCTTGAGCTACGCCCACCAGCGCGGCATCGTCCATCGCGATATCAAGCCGGCCAACATTATGATCGGGCCGGAGAAGCAGGTCAAAGTAATGGATTTCGGCATCGCCGCGGTGAAGGGCGCCAGCCATCTGACCCTGACTGGCATGGCGCTGGGATCGCTGCACTACATGTCGCCCGAACAGGTGAAATCGGCCCCGGCGGATGCCCGATCGGACCTCTATTCGGTGGGTGTAACGCTTTACGAGATGATGACTGGCCGGTGTCCCATCGAGGGCGACAGTGAGTACGCCATCATGACGGCGCACGTGAGCCTGGCACCGAAGCCGCCGGATGCGGTCAATCCGCGGCTGCCGGCAGCGCTATCTTCCATGATTCTGCGGGCTCTGGAGAAACGGCCCGAGGATCGCTTTCAGACCGCTGCCGACTTCCGGTCCGCTTTGGAATCCATGGAAAGCTCCGCGCACGCCGTGACCCGCACCAGCGCGCCTGTACCCACCATGGGAGCGCCTTGGGACGCCGGCGCGCTGGAAAGCGCGGCGAAAGAATTGGCGAGGTACATCGGCCCGCTGGCGAAGATTATCGTCCAGCGCGCAGCCAAACGCGTGCAAACCGTGCGCCAGTTATATGACGAAATCGCCCTCGAAATTCCCTCGGCCGCGGACCGCGCCAAGTTCTTGGCCAAGAGACCGTAACTACGACTCCAGAAGCTTGATGGCTTTGGCCAGGCTCAGTTGCATGCGGTTGAAGGAACCGGCCAGAATCGAAATCTCGTCGCTGCCCTTGACCGGCAATTCCTCCACATTCGTGTCGCCCTTACTGATCCGGTCGGCCATTGCGGATAGCTTCGAGACAGGCCTTATCACGATTAGGATTAGTGCCAGATCCAATGCCACCAGGGTAAGCAGGGCGGTCGCGCCCACATAGATCAGCATGTCCCGGAAAGCGCGATCAGCCACCGCGATCGGAAGCGCGGCCGGCACGGAGACGATCTGCGCGCCGACCACCTCATTGAGTTTCCAGCCGAAGCCGTTATTGCTCCCGTACACGGCCAGCATCGGCGCCGGCGCCCGCGCGGGAATGGAGTGGCATTCCATGCAAGCCGGGCCGGCCACAATCGGCCGCGCCAGAAACCAGGAGACTCCCGTAGGTGTGTCGCGGTGGCCGATGAATCGCTTCTTGCTGGGATCGTCGCGAAAGGTGCGGATGATGTCGGACTCCCAGTCCGCCGGACGGTCCCGCAGGTCTGTGGGATTGAGGGTGGCCTCTTTATAACTGTAATCCGGGAAGTTGACGCGCAAATAGTTGAAGCTCTCCGTTGCCGCGTAAGCCGGCACCGTCTGCGGAAAGAAGATTCTCTTGCGCAGCTCATCGCGGGTCAGTTGCGGCGCGATCTGCTTGGTCGTGTAAGTGCGCATCGCGGTCGCCGTCTCCATCATCAGCTCCGCGTTTTGCAAGACTTGATCGGTGGCGTTTGCGCGCAGGAAGGAATGCGCGAACCATGCGGCGCACCCCAGTCCCCCACCAAAAACCAGAATAAATACCAGGCTGAACTTTACCAGTAGCTTCATGCGTTTGTTCATTCAGCATACCTCGGACTTGGAGGGCGGGCAATCATGCCCGCAGCCGGCTGAAAGCCGGCTGCGGCCAGGATTGGCCGCCCTCCAATTGTTTTTTCTGGGCGGGACTTTTAAGTCCCGCTGTGGCGCTTGTGGATAAACTAAGGAAATACACATGCCTGAACTGATCCGGAAACCGACCATCATCGCGTCAGCCGGCAACCTTCCCAAGCGCATCGCGGAGTACATCGGGCTCGTCAATTCCGCGACTGAAGCGGTGAGCATCGCCCGTATGGAGAGTCCCCAGGGTTGGATCGAGCCCGGCCAAACGCCCGAATTCGACGAGTACACCGTAGTTTTACGGGGCGCCCTACGCGTCGAGACCACTTCAGGGACTTTCGACGTGCAGGCCGGCCAGGCGATCGTCGCGCATCGCGGCGAGTGGGTTCGCTACAGCACTCCGGAGCCCGGCGGCGCGGAATACATTGCCGTATGCCTCCCCGCATTCTCGCCGCGGTTGGTGCATCGCGAGCCCTCGCCCGATCAGTAAATCACCTTCAGCGAAAACTGGATCTGCCTCGAGTTGCTCGCCGTGCGGCTGATTTCGCCGAAGCCCGGTCCCAGCACCGTGTTCGAAGGCAGGCCGAAGTTCACAATGTTGAACACATTAAAGAACTCGGCGCGGAATTGCAGTGACGCGCGCGCCGCGCCGCCCCGTTCCAGCAAAGGCGTATCCTTGATCAACGCCAGATCGAAGTCGCGCATCCCCGGACCCCGGAACGTATTGCGGCCCAGCGTACCGAAAACACCGCTATTCGGCCCGGTCCCGCCCGGCACATCGATGGGAATCGAAAAAAACGACGCATTATTGGCGCCCAGTCCAAAGTAATCCTCGCGCACCGTCCGGCTGGTCGAGAGCACCGGCGTACCTATCTGATCGGGCCGGTCCGTGCCCATCGAACCTGCACCGGTCTGTTGAATCCCGGAATAAATGGTGAAGGGAGGGCCGCTCTGCAAGGTCCCGATGCCCAACACCTGCCATCCCTTGGTGAGCGTCTGGCCCAAGGGCCGCAGGAATGGCACGCGGTCGGCGTGCAGGTCCTGGAAGAGGCTGAACGCCAGGGCATTCCGGATATCGAAATTTGAGGGTCCCTTGTCCAGGCGCGCGTTCAAAGGGTCTTCCGGCGCGGTCTGCGCCACCGCCCCGGACGCCCCGGAGATGAAGCCGCCGATCACCGCGCTCGAATCGTCGATCGACTTCGAAAACGTATAGCTGGCCTGCACGCCGAGCCCCGAGGCCGTGAGATTCTGTTGCATGGATACCTGCAGGGCGTGGTAGGAGGAATGCGAGCGGTTGTCAATCTCGGACAGCGGCCCGTATCCGCCTATAATGTGTCCCGCGGAATCGAATTGTGTGTAGGGCGCGAAGGCCGCGTCGGCTCCGGAAAATCCGTTGGGGAAATCCACCGCGGGCAGTTCGATGCCGGCGGTGCCCACATAGCCTGCGTTGACGGTCGCGCTTCCCAGTTTCTGCTCGATCCCCGCGGTCCAGGTGGCGATATAGCCGCTCTTGAAATCGGGCGAAATGCCTTGGAGGAAAAACGGCGTGATCCCCTGTCCGGGCGATAGCGCGGCCAGGTCTTGCTGGTAGCGAAGCAGGTCCATGAGGGTGTTGGCCGGCACCTGCTTGGAGTCGCCCGAGGCAAACACGGCCGCTCCGCCGGTAGTATAAACCGTGGGCAACTGCTGCGGTGTGATGACCGTGCCGAAGTTGATGGGCTGCCCCGGCACGGCGTTCAGATGTGGATACACCACGAAGGGTGTGGCGCCGGTCAGAAAGTTATCCTGCCACAAATTGACCAGCAGCGTGGTGATCGCACCGCCTACGTGGACCGTGGTGTTGCTGGCCGCGCGCCAGTCGAACGAGAGGCGCGGCCCCCAGCCGTTGCGATCCAGCTTGTAACCCGGCTGCGGGTTGATGAGCAATTCCGAACCGGGCGTGGTGCCCGGGGCGGTATCGAGCACCGGGGCCGAAGTGCGCTTATCGGATTCGCGGATCGGGCTCGTGATCTCATAGCGCAGGCCATAGTTCAGGGTGAGGCGATCCGAGACTTTCCAGGCGTCCTGTAGATAGGCGTTGTAGGAATCGCGATGGATGGCGGAATCGCCGATGCTGGCGCCCTGCGCGAAGATGAACGGCGCTACCGCGGACTGGTAGGAAAACGCGCTGGCCTCCAGCAGGCCGGTGAGCGCGTCGGGCAGCGGATCGCCAATCCCGATGTCGTGCGTCCCGCTGGCGGAACGGATGGGCACCGTTGCATAGGCGGGTCCACCGCCGAACTGGTACTGGCCGTTGGGACTGATGCCGAATACCGTGGTGTCGCGGTTGCCGCGTACCTCTCCGCCGGCCTTTATGGTGTGCCGGCCGCGTATCCATTGGAAGTTCTGGCGGATCTGGAACAGGTTGCCGTAGGCCGCCATCACGGAGCCGGCCGCGGCGTTGAAGGCTTCGTACGAGCCGTCGCCGAACGTCAGCGCCGGATCGGTGCGGTCCACCGTGGGAAACGAGGGCGTGGTGCGCGTGAAACTGATCCCGGATTCCATCGTGAAGGTGGGTGAAGGCACGCGCGTATAGGAGATCGCCGCGTTGCGCTGGTGGTCGAGGAAGCCTACCGCGAACTCCGGGTCGATGGCCGTCTGGCTGGGATTGGTCGTGGGCCCCGTGACATTCGCCATCGTGAAACGCCCGAACAGCCGCGACTTATCCGAGATCTGGTGATCGATGCGCAGCGAAAACTGATCCGAAACCGTGGTGACTTTCGAAGACGTGGCGTAAGTGCGCGCGCCGTAAGGGCCCGTGGGATCGTTCGGCAGCGGATAGCGCGCCAGTATCTTGGCGATGCGCGGATCTACCGGCACAATCAGCGTATCGCCCGGGAATGCCGTAGTATCCACGCCGGAGCGTTCCGCGGCCGTGGGAACCGGGATCACCTCGGTATCGCCCAGCACCTGCCGGAAACCCTGATATTCCGCGAAATAGAACGTGCGATTGCGGCCGTTGTATAAGCCCGGAATCACGATGGGCCCGCCGTTGGTCAATCCGAATTCGTTGCGGATGAACGGCGGAATGCGTTCCGGCTGCGCCAGGGATTGCCGGTCGAAGAAGTTGCGCGCATCGAGTGCCGCGTTGCGCAGGAACTCGAACACCGAGCCGTGCAGTTCGTTGGTTCCGGACCGTGTGATGATGTCGGTGAAGCCCGCCGCGCCGCGTCCGATTTCGGCGGGCATCCAACCGGAGCTCGACCGGATCTCTTCCACCGCATCCACGTTGAAGTTCGTGAATGTAGCGCCGCCGATCTCGGGATCGCTCGAATCCGCGCCGTCCATGGCGAAAACGGCCGCCGTGCCGCGCTGTCCGTTGACGGCGAATTGCTGCGTGAAATTCGCGGCCCCGTTGGTGTCGGTCATGGTGCCCGCGGCCAGCAACAGCAGTTGGCTGAAGTCGCGTTTATTCAGCGGGAGCTCGGAGACGGCTTTGGCGGATAGCTTTTCGCCCCCGGTGCCCTCGCGCGTCTGTGCTTCGCCGGCCAGCGACAGCGCGTGGCCCGCCGACAGTTCTAGGATGGCTCCGGAATCGCGCGGCAGTTGGACTTTTTGTGGGCAAACGGCCGTCACGCCCTGGTATTCGACGGCTACCGTGTATTCCGCGGGCGCCAGCGCCGCAAACGTGAAAGTGCCGTCCTTCGCGGTGGTCGCGGTTTCGCGCCGGCCGCCGGATTCCAGATGCACCACGGCGCCGGAAATCGGCTGGTGATGGTCGTCTCGTAGTAAACCGGTCCACGGCTTGAGTTCGCTCTGGGCGGCGGCGGACGCGCCGGCCAATAACAAGATTCCGGCGATCGCGGTGATTTGACGGGTGGGCAAACATCAGCATAGCGTGGCGCGCGCTTCAGCGTCCCCGCATCCACGCGCGCGCCCGTGCCACCGCCGCGTCGCGCTCCGCAAAGGGCATCCGATCCCACTCCTTATATCCGAACTTCTGGCCTGTATACCGCTCCAGCAACGACCCGCCAAAATCGCAGGTGCGCACGCCGGACCACGGCGAATCCATTCGCGAGTCCTCCAGAATCACAGCCAGAATCCGCAAGATACGTGGTGATTGATCCTCCCACGCCGGCGCCCACATCTCCCGGTACCGGCTGCGATCATGGAGCTTCGCTTCCCGTATGATCGTCAGGTACTGTTCGAATTGCGCGTCGCTCCCGCGGCGGATCACCAACCCGCAAGCGCTGTCCACGTCCGAATCGTCCGCCTGCCTGTCGCGCAGAACCCGCAGCGCGGCATCGAAGGTCGCCTCCGCCAAGGCGAGCTGGCCGTAGCCTGCCAGGCCGCACGCAATGGTCACCGCGCCTTTCTGCCGCTGCTCCAGATATGCCGGCAGAAGCTCCAACAGCAGCGGATCGTCCTTGAACTCCGGCAACAAATTCATGGCCGATGCCCGCGGGTGCAGGGCACTGTACTGCAGCATGTTGCGCAGGATGCCTTCCTTCCTGCGCTCCGCCGGAACTTCCTGCAACGTGCGGGCAGCCAGCGCCGGCACAGCATCCGAAGGAAGCCCCCCGGGAGACGCCGCCCTCAGCGCGCTCGAGATGTCCAGCCAGCGCGCATCGCCCGCCGGCAGCGCCGCCACTAGCCCCGCCATGATCTCATCGTTCATTTCCCTGGCAAGCCGGAACTGCATGTAGCCTCCGAACCGGAACAGGTCCGGATACGTCCCGTGCAGCAGCGCATTCATGATTTCGCGGAAAATGAACTCGCGTTTGGAGGCGGGCGGCTCGCCTCCAGGCCCCGCCTCGATCGCCGGCACGACCAGCCCCCAACCCTCCTCCACCAGCAGCTTCCAACCGTTTCCACGCGGCGCCAGCGCGAAAACATAGGTCCGGCCGCGTTCCAGATTCGCATAGGCCGGATGCCCGTTCGCCATACTGTAGACCGGCCCGTGGCAATAGTGGTCCAGGTAGATGTGTGTGCCCGGGAACGCCGGTTCGGCTCGCAAAACGCGCAGAGTTGCGAGGCAATGGCGCGTGCCCCCGGGCGCGATCCGTTCCACGCGCGCGGCCACCACAACCGGCGCACCGGCCAGCACATCGATCGACAGCGGCTGGATCACACCCGCCTGCGCGCCCGCAACCATCAACGCCCCTATCGCGATACATCTTGGCACGCTGTATTCGACAACGCGGCGTGCGTGAAAGTTCCCCCCGGCCATGCCTCCCTCGACCTGCCAAAGAGGCTCGGAGATCGCCGAGGCGCTAACGAAACTCCACGCTTGAAGCACCCCGCCGACCAGCATTTCAGGAGCGCTTATTTGCGCCCCCACGCCCCGGTGCGCTAAGGTAACAACGTTATTCTGAAAGGAAGGAGCCCGATCATGGAAGTACAATTCAGCCCCGACGTACAGGCGAAGCTGGAGCAGATGGCCCGCGACGCCGGCCGGCAGCCCACCGAGGTTATTGAAGATGCGGTAGTCGGTCTTTATGACGAGCTCGCCTATACGCGGGAAATGCTTGATCGACGGTACGACGAAATGGAAAGCGGTAAGGTGCCTGGGATCGACGGTGAGGAAGCCTACCGGCGCTTGATGGAAAAAACCCAAGCGCGCCGGCAGCAGCCCCCGGCATGAGCGGCTATACGCTCCATTCGGAAGCGTTCAACGATATTGACGAAATTCGCGCCTACATTGCCGAGGACGACCCCGACTCGGCCGACCGGGTAGTAACGGCAATCTTTGATCGTATTCGCTCCTTGGCGGGGTTTCCCCATCAGGGCTACCGCCGCCCCAATCTCACGTCGCACCCTCTGCGCTTTGCCCCTGTCGATCGGATCGTTGCCGGCTCACAACAACTTCGCCACCCGCTCCCGGAACCGCGTGTAAATCCACGAAACCGCCAGCAGGATGACTCCCAATAGGATCAGCGACAGGATGCGCGGCAGCGTTTCCAAATGCCGCAGGTCCCAGGCGAACAGCTTCACGATGCAGGCCAGCAGCAGCACCAGCCCCGATATGCGGAATACGCGGTCGCGCAGGGGAAAGCCCGACGCCAGCAGGATCACGCCCTGGATCCCGCAAGCCATCGTCAACAGGCTGCCTTGGATCCGGTAATACAGCAGCAGGGTCGTCAGCGTGGTGGCCATCAGCGAGAAATACAGGCGCTGCCGGCCGTCGCGCGGCGACAGCAGTTGCGCGGCGTAAAAGCAGGCAATCGCCGCGGCGGCCGGCCACGCCACTGCAGCCATGTCAGGCAGATTGGCGATAGAAAGGAAATAGGCCAGCGCCGCGGCGACACCTCCCTGCCACTTGAAGACTTCCCGCTTCCACTCGCGCCCCGCGACGACCAGCGCCAGCGCCGCCGCCGCCCACGACGCCGCCACCATCTCCGCCGGCGCCAACGCCCACAACGCCACCAAGGCGAGCGCCAGCCCGCAGGACGAGGCTCCGGTCAGCACCATCCCTTCTTCCTCGCGGTGTGCGCGCGCGGCGATGCCATAAGCCAACAGCGCGGCCCACAAGGGGATCAGGCGTGGACCCCATGGACCGGAATTCGCCAGCCCCAATATAGTGTGTAAACCCACCAGGCACGCGCCCGCCATCGCCGCCGCGTATGCCATCCGCCGAAAGTCGCCCGGCAGCCGCCGTAGCCCCAGTTCCAGGATCGGGATCGCCAGCGCCATCCAGGCAATCCCCAGATACGGATCGGGCACCAGCCGCCACACCAGCGCCATCAGCGCCATCACCGCCAGACCGGCGCCGCCCAACCGCAACAGGCCGCGTTCGTCTTCTCCAAAACGATCCGCGCCGGACCACAGCGCGCACAACGCCGCCGCGTAGCACAGCCCGGCGGCCGCCGCCAGCGGCAGTTCGCGCATTTCCAAAGCTGTGCCCGCCAAACCCACCGCCAGCAGCAGGTACCCCTGTAAGCGGAAATCGACGAGCCGCCGCCACCAGCCGAAAGCGAATGCGCCCAGCGCCGCAACTTGCCACGCCACACTCCGCGATGGCTCCGGTATCTTCTTGCCGATCGCCAGTGCCACCATCGCCGCGCCCGCGTAGCCGTAGAACGTGTCCGCCGCGTACAAAGCGCGGTTGGCATAGAACACCACGGCATCGAGCGACGCTACCGGCAGCCATTGATCCGTTGGCAGCATCCAGGTGTCGATCACCAGCAGCCGCAGCGCCTCCACGCCGAATAGGGATGTGCCCAGCCAGCGCAAATAAGGTGCGCGCAGCCGTATGCCCGCCACGTAGAACAGCTCCGCCTCCACCACCAGCGCCGACGCGATCCATGCATGATTCAGTTTTAGAAAAATGGCGCCCGCCCCGAGCGCCGCCGTCAGGGTGGCCGCGCCGTGCCATTTGCCGGATCGAACCCGCGCCGCCGCGCTCACCAGATAGGCCACGGCCGCGGCCGCCAGCAGAATCCACAGCCGATCCGGCGCCGCCGTTTGCCATTTCAGCACCGACAGCCCCAACGCACCCGCCGCGTTGAGCGGCAGCAGCCAAGCCTCCGGATGCCATACATCGAAGATTTCGAACAGCAGCCAGTACACCATAAAGATGGCCTGCGCCTGCCACAACGGCGCCCCCGTATCGCCGCGCATCACCACCACGGCATAGGTGGCGATCAGTCCCAGCATCGCCATCCGGATCCAGCGGAAGCGGTGCGCCACATAGAGCAGCGAAGCCGCCAGCGGGACCAGCGCCAGGAAGGGCAGAGAACTCATGTCCGTGATCGCCAGGGTGCCGAACGCTACGAAGTAGGCCAGCCCCGTTACCGTCTGCGAACGGTAGCGCAGTGAATGCACGATCATGCCGGTGGCCACCACCAGCAGCAGAATAGCGCCCGCCACCGCGCTGTCGATTACGCGCGCCGCTTCCACAGCGTGCATGGCGTAGACCGTCACGTACAGTCCCGCCCAACCGCCACCCAACAACCCGCGTGCGAACACCTGGTAGCGCTCCCGCGATTCGAAAATTACGCCGCACGCCAGCAGGGCGCAGCTTGCGGCCAGGCAGATACCTACGCGGCCGCCCGGCCCGAATTGCGTGAACGAATACCGCAGCAGTGTCGCCAGCCCCACCACCAGGACAAACACGCCAATCTTGGCGAACCAGTTTCCGCCCAGAATGGCTTCCCAATCCCGCGGCGCGGAAGCCGGTTTCGGGGTTGCCTCTGCGACAGGCTCAGCCTCTGCGCGCAGTGGGACGGCCACGGGTATAGCCGGTCCGATCGCCCGCGGTTCCGGTACGGGCGGCGCCACCGTGGTTTTCGAAAGCGTTAGCTCCGGTGCGGGGGTTGGAGACACAGGAGCCGGAGCCACAGGAGCCGGAGCCACCGGAGCCGGCGCGGGAGCCGCGTGGCTCGTGCGGTAAATCTCCGCCAACGCCTGACTCTGTGCGTCGACCCGCCCAGTCAGCACCTTGATGCGCAACTCCATCTCCGCCAGGCGATCCCGTGTGATCGCCCAACGGATCAGCAAAACCACAATCAAGCCAAGGACCAGAAAGATTTCCATATTGCGCTCCTTTCAGGACCGTGGCGCGGCCACTTCCGCCGCCACTAACTCCTCCGCGCGCATTTTCAATCCGCGCAGGTCCAGCTTACCCGTGCCAAGCTGCGGCAGCGACTCCACCCGGTACAGATTTTCGCGCTTCGGAATCCACAAGCGCGGCAGATCCGTCTCCGCCAGCTTCTGCCACAATTCCGCCGGCTCCATCTCGTGTACGTACAGCGCCGCCAGCCGCTCCCCGCGCCGCTCGTCCGCCACCGAAGTGACGGCGCAAGGCGCCGCCCCCAACACGCCGGCGATGGCATCTTCGATCCGCAGGTGCGGCACCATCTCGCCCGCGATCTTGCTGAACCGCGACAGCCGGTCGGTAATACGAATGAATCCTTCGTCGTCGATGGCCGCGATATCGCCGGTGACATACCAGCCCTCATGCAGCACCTCGGCCGTGCGCGCCGGCTCTCCCAGATAGCCGATCATACGGTTCGACCCTTTTACCAGCAATAGCCCCGGCTGATCCGGCCCCAGCGCTACGAACGTGGCCGGATCCACCACTTGCGCCGCGACGCCCGGCATCGGATGCCCCACCGTGCCCGGCTTGTTGCCGATTTGCGAATCCTTGCCCGCCTGGAAATTGGGGGCGTTCACCGCCACTACCGGCGCCATTTCGGTGCACCCATATCCTTCGAGCAACTCTACGCCGAACTTCTCGCGGAACGCCACGGCGATGGGCTCGCGCAGCTTCTCCGCGCCCACCAGCACAAATCGCAGGCTGGCAAATTCCTCTGCCGTACACTTGCGCGTGTAGCCCGCGCAGAACGTGGGCGTCGACAGCAAAAACGTCGCCCGGTATTTCGCGATCAGCTCGCCGATCGCCTTGGCGTCCGTGGGATTCGGATGGTAGACCACGCCGCATCCCGCAATCAGCGGGAACCAGATCGTGACCGTATATCCGAACGAGTGAAAGAAGGGCAGTACGCCCACGATGCGATCCTGCTCGCCGATCCAGAAAAGCTGCGCCATCGCATCGATATTGGCCAGCACGTTATAGTGCGAGAGCATCACGCCCTTCGGGATGCCCGTGCTGCCGCTCGAGAAGATCACGGTCGCCAGCGTTTCCGGACGCGCGCCGCCGCCGAGCAGGCGCGCTGGCGCCCATCGCGCGGCCAGCAGTGCCTTCAGCTTCGCCAGCTTGCCCGTGCGCGCCAGAATGTCTTCCACGAACACCATGCCATCCTGCGCTTCGATCCTGGCCTTCGCCAGAAACACGCGCGACGTGACCACCGTGCGGATGTTGCAGCGTTCGCGCGCGGCCGTCATCGCCTCCGGCCCGGCCGTGAAGTTGAGATTCACCGGCACGCGCCCCGCCAGTGTGATTCCCACGTTCGCCAGCGCGCCCGCCGCGCTGGGCGGCAGCAGCACGCCGATCATTTGTTCGTCGCGCCGCGTGCGCGCCCAGTCCGCCACCAGCACGCCGGCGGTGAGCATGCGCCCGTAGGTCAGTTCCCGGCCGGTCGCATCGGCCATCGCGAAGTGGCTCCAGTTGCGGCGCGCGCTTTGGATCAACCGGCGCGGCAGCGTATCGCCCGCGCTCTGGCGATGCGCGTTCGCTTCCGACGCCAGTTCCTGTATCGCCTGCCGCACTTCATGCGCGCTCGAATTCGCCGGCATCGGATTGCCGAACGAAACCGTCACGGGATACGGGATCCGTTTGGGCCACTTCCAGAAAAAGCGGCCGCGCTCGAAGCTGAAGATGCTGCCCCAAAGCCGATCCAGGTGCACCGGGATGATCGGCACATCCAGCCCTTCGACGATTTTTTCCATGCCACGCTTGAAGGGCAGGATATTCCCGGTACGGCTGATGGCCCCCTCCGCGAAGATGCAGACCACGTGTCCGGCCGCCAGTTCGCGCCGCGCCGCGCGGATCGCCTCGATCGCCTCGCGGCCGCCGCCCACCGGGATCGCCTGCGTCTTACGGAAGAACCAATTCAGCGCCTTCAGTTGGTAATACGGCTTCCAGACCATGAAGCGGATGAATCGCTGTACGCACGCGCCCACCAGGAAGCCGTCCACGTGCGACATGTGATTCGAAACCAGCAAGGCCGGCCCGCGAAATGGCACGTTCTCCTGCCCCACGATGCGGATGCGGAAGATCGTATGTGTGACGAACCACAACACGAAGCGGATCAGGAAATCGTCCACCACCGTCACGATGTAAACCGTGATAGCCATGCTGACGAATCCGAACGTCAGGATGATGTGCGGCGGGCTGATGTGCAGCCCGTCCGTGCAGAGATAGAACACCGCGGTGGCCAGCAGCATTCCCAATGTGTTGTAGATGTTGTTGGTGGCGATGATGCGGCCCTTTTCGCCGCTGTCGCTGCGCTGTTGCAGGTAGGCGTTCAGCGGCACGAAGAAGACACCGGCCGCCACGCCCAGCATCGACAGCATCGCCACCGAGGCCCAGTAGGACCCGCGCGCGCCGAAGAGCGCCAGGCTGAACACGCCCATGCAGATGGAGCCGAGAGGCACCAGCCCGATCTCCACTTTGTCGCCCGAGAGCCTGCCCGCCAGCATGCTGCCCGCGCCGATCCCCAGCGACAGAAATGTCATCAACAGTCCCGCGTGCGATTCGTCGGCTCTCAGCGTTTCGCTGCCGAACAGCATCAGGTCCATCTGGAACAGCATCGCCAGGAACCAGAAGTAGGAGATGGCCATCACCGCCAGCCACAGCGGACGGTCGCGCAGCAGGTGCCGGGTCCCTTCCGCGATTTCGCCCACGGGATTCAGCCGCCACGGTTGCCGCGCGGCCGCCGCCGGCACCCGCGTGATACGGAAACTGGTCAGGCAGCCGATCACCGCTATCGTGGTCAGCACCACGCCCACCTTCCATTCGGCCGTCTTCCAGTGGGCGAACAGGAACGGCCCGACCGATGTGCCCAGCACGATCGCCACCAGCGTGGTCATCTCCAGCAGCGCATTGGCGCGCGAAAGGTCGCGATCGGAGACCAGTTCCGGCACGATGGAATATTTGGCCGGACTGAAGATCGTATAGTGTACGGCCATCAGGAACAGCACCACGAACATCAGGGGGACGCTGTGCGAGAAGAAGACCAGGATGCCCAGCCCCATCACCGCGATCTCGAAAATCTTGACCGCGATCAACACCGTGCGCTTACTGATGGCATCCGCCAGTTGGCCGGCGTATCCGGTGAACAGCAGCGAGGGCAGCACGAAGATGGCCCCGGCCAGCGCTACGTACTTGCCGCTCTGGCCGGCCTGCGCGACGATATACACCGCGCGCAGCGAAACGATAATGCGGTAGGCGTTATCGTTGAACGCGCCGAGAAACTGGGTGCAGAGGAAAGCGACGAAGCCGCCGTTTCTGAGTACGTCTTTGAATCCGCCGTGTGCCATGGCCGGTACTAATGCACGGCGCCCGCCGCGGCGCCGGTGTGGCAAAGATACCACGGGTCAATGGGTTAGCGATAGGCTGTTTGGAGTTAGCCGAAGAGGCCGTACATTTTATGAACGATTAATGCACATTAATCGCTGGCGGGACTTTTAAGTCCCGCTCTGGACTTTGGGGATTTGGTGGGGCGGGCGTCTACGCCTGCAGAGGGTCTCCAGACCCGATCTTTGGCGAGCGCAAGCTCGGTGGCGTCACGGACCCCTCAGAGCGATGGCGAGCGCGCCTCCGCGCCCGCAGTCTCCGCCTGCTCCGACGAGATGTGCCAGACTCCGTCCGTCCGCACCAGCGTCATGCGCTCCTGCTCTTCACCGGCTGATTTTCCGTGTCCCGACATCCGCCAATGCTTGCGAAACGTCGCTACCGCGCGATCCTCGCTTACCGGCGTGATCCCCAGGTCGGAGATGCGAAAAACGTCCAGATGGCCATAACGCGCGTGGGGCTTCCGGATGCTCTGGCGTACGGCCTGGCGCGTCACCGCGTGGCGGTCGAAATACGTGTTCACCACCGGCGCATAACATTGCGCCGCGGCGTCGGCATCGCCACGTTTCAGTGCGCCCGCCCAACGATCCAGCAGCATGCGAACCCCGGAGGTATCCGGCATGGACGGAACCGGCGTGCCCTCCACGATGCCTTCCGCGCTTGCCGCTGGCGCGACTGGCTGCGGCGGCGGCTGTACCGCCGGCGTCGCCGCCGTTGCCACCGCGATCCGGGCCGGGCCGCTCGCTGCATGCGACCTCGTTTGCCACCATACATAACCGAGTGCGCCCAACGCCAAGCCCAGCAGCATGGCCGCCGCATACCAGGGCCAGCGCCTTCTGCCGGAACCCTCCGGATCGGTATCGCTGACCGACTGCCGGGGACGCGGCGCGGGCCAACTCATCAACGGCGGTGGGACGGGCACCGCGGGCGGACCGGCCTGCGGGACGCACCGCCTGAAGCAGAAGTCCTCGTCGCTGATTCCCATCAGGCTGGGTTTGACCAATAAAACCAGGTCCTCGTCGGCGGCAAAATATGCGTTCCGCAGTTCCTCGTCTTCCCGCGAAAGCTCGAAGTCCGGCGCCGTTTGGCTCCGATAATAACCGAGCACCGACAGCCCCGGCTGCGCACCGCCGCGAAACCACTCCACGGTTTCCTCGAGTTGCGCCCGATCGGCATCTGACAGGCGGTAGCAGGGGCCGAAGCGATGTTCCGAGGGGACCGGTTCGAAGTCCTCCACCACGATCCGGTCCTCCGCACGCCGCCCGAGCAGAATCCCGCCCGTCTCGGCGCTGCGATGCGGCGCGGATGCGAAAGCTTCATTGACTTCCTGGTGGATACCCTCCATCGCGCGCCGGCGAATATCGATGGGCGGCGATTCCGGCGGGCGCCAAGTCACATATTCGAGTTGCATTTCCTGGCTGGAAGACAGTCCGGGCATTGGTTGGTAGCTACGTCTTCAGACGGCTGCGGCTTGTGGTCCGTTGCGCAAACTAGTACTCCGCGGCATGCCTCAAGCCCCCATCCCCGGCAGCCTGGTCGTGCTGTGAACGCGTGCCAGGTGCACGAAGGCTTCCGCCGCGCCGCAGCCGCACTCGCGCCCGCGCCAGCTTTCCATCAGTTGGTGAAAATCGCGGTAAATACGCTCGCCGTCCTGGCTTCGGTGCGCGAAAAGGGCCGCTTTTTTCTTCTCCCGCACGCTGGTAACATCCACATAATCAGTAGGATGAAAGCCCATGGTCTGCGCACCCAGGTCGACTTCATAATAATATAGCTCGAACCGTCCCCTCCCGGCCAGCCATGCACGGAAGGCCAAGGTGCCGGCGGCCTGATGGTCCAGGTGCGAGTCGATCGGCCATTGAGTGAATACCACGTCCGGATCTTCGGCCTCGATCAACTTCCGCAGGGATTCCGCCGCGTTCCGGTCAACCACCGTCGCGCCATCGATCTGGCCGGCGAAGACCGGCTTGGCGCCCAGGATCCGGCACGCGGCTGCGCACTCGGCCGACCGGATAGCGGCCGCCTCTTCATGAGATTTGCGCGGAATTCCCGCCTCGCCGCGCGTCAGGTAGACGATCGTTACGCTGGCCCCCAACGCGGCGTAGCGCGCCAACGTTCCGCCGCAGCCCGATTCCGGATCGTCCGGATGGCCGCCCACGCACACAATCTTCGTGGCATGTCCGCCGGATGTCTGGCCGGCGGCGAGGGCAGGTAAGGAAAGGAACTGGCGGCGCGAGGGTCCCATCGAGATAATCTCCCAGGGCTAGATTATACAGTCTGCACCCCGCGCCTAGTTCGTGGGGCGGCCAATCCTGGCCGCAGCCGCCTTTCCAGGCGGCTAGACCCGCTGGAAAGCGGGTCCGCGAGCTGAATAGCCCGCCCCACAATGCAACGCATAATCGTTAATCTGCCTGACGCACTACACTAACTGCCGATCTTCAAAGCGCGCGCGTATTTCTGGTCGTGCTCCATAATATGGTCCGTCAACCAATGCCGCAAAAACAGCATGAGCGATGCGTTTGAGACGGCTCCCCCGGCCTGTATAGTCTGCTGGATCTTAGACACCTGGCTGACCATCGCCCGGTGTAGTTCGAGATGCTCGGCAAACCCCTCGTAGCCGCGCTCTCTCATCAGGTTTTCTTCAAAGCTAAAGTGTTTGTCAACATAAGCTACCAGGCGCTCGATGAGGGTATGTTGAAAAGCTCGCCCGCGGCCTTCCTCCATGGCCTCCTGCAGTTCGCGAATCAAGCCCACCAGCGCTTTGTGCTGGCTGTCGATCGCGTCGATCTGGACGCTGTACTCGGGCCTCCATGTCATGAAATGCGTGTCAGCCGTTCGCTTTTCCAGTTCCATCAGGCGCCTTCCTGTAAAGGACCATCGGCTAACCGGTCTCGGGACTTTAGGGCATCCACTCCTGCCGCAGTTCTTGCACAAACCGGTCGGGATCCTTGGCCTGGTAGAGGACCGCCGTCCCGCTGCCTTTGGGAGGAATCAGCACCAGGCGCTGGCCGCCCGCGCGATACATCCGCACGGTCGCGCCGGTGGTCACCCGAAACCATCCGGATTGGTAATTCTTATTGGCGAACCCGTTCGTGCGTAGTGTCGGCCGCCACTCCGAATCCTGCCTCAGGTCGACAATCCGGATGCCGGCCGCGTCCGTCGCGTCCGCATGCAGGGTCACGGGATAGAACTTGTCGTGGATCGTTAATGTATCCCGCGTCAGGGTGTAGCCGGGAGGCCCCGGAGCGTAGGCCACGGTCATTGCCACCATCGCCAGCACGATCGCCGCCACCGAGATCGCTACCATCTTGCCGATAGCATTCCCGCCCGTCTGGAATTGCGGTCCGCCTCCCGCGGCGCCGGTCGAAGGCGCGCCCGTCGCGCTGATGAAACCCTGCACATCGTCCGGGCTCAGCACCAGCGTTCGGCTCGACGTCACCACAATCACCGTCTTGCTCCGGTCCGTCACATACCAATTGCACTTCCCCAGTTTCGCGGTGCGGAACAAGCCGTAGAATCCGAAGAGTCCTCCGTTGCCAAATAACCGGATGACGCCTGTAAAATCGTCCGGACTGCCGGCCCTGACCTCGCGAATGTCCGCCGGCGGCACGCGCACGTTCCCGATCAGCCTTTTCACCACGATCGCGCCCCCGGCAACCGCGTACCCTCTTGGAGAATACGCATAGGCCAGCCCGATCAACAACGGAAACAATAACGCGATGAAGATGATGTGGACCATCCACGCTACGACGATGAGCAGCACCGAGACCACCACGGTGACAGACTTCGCCGTCGCATCGTAAGGGGCGGAGAACTCCCGCTCCGGCATTACTGGCCTACGACGAACAGATGTCCGTCGTTCTGCGAATAGATCTTGCCGTCGCCGCCGATCGAGGCCGGCGTATACGCCGCGCCCAGCGCCAGTTGTTGAAAGATCTCCTGCAGCATCGATCCGCCCTGGCCGATAGCGAAGAGGTTGCCGTCTTCACTGTTCGCATACACCACGCCATTCGCGTCGATCGCCGGGCTGTTGACGCACCATTCGAATCCGGCCGGATGGTCCGACACGCAAGTCAGCGATCCGTCCGCGTTGCGCGTGCAACTCTCCGTATTCGTGTTTTGATAGCTCCACTCGATATTCAGGTTCGCGTCGAGCTGCGTCACGAAGTACTGTTCCGGCGAAGCGGGATTGTTCGTGGTGCGGTCCGGGGGGCACGCCGTGGCGTCGTTGCAGTAGGATCCCAGGCCGCCATAGTGGTTGTTCTTCGTCACCGCCGACCAGGTGCCGTCGTGCGCGTAAATCGCCGGCGTCGTATCCCAACCGAAACCGAATGCGCCGAGATAGTTACCGCTGGCATCGAAATGCATCAGGTGGCCCTGGGCATAGTTGTAGCGATTCCAGGCGCCAAACAGGATCGTACCATCGGGCGCCACCACTGGCGTCGATGAAGCGTCGTCCAGAACGCTGCCGTCGCCGGGCTGATTCGTCAGCGGATCCACGCCCAGCAAGGCGCCCGCGCTGCAACCTCCAGGCGTGCCGTTCGGCGGAAGCCATCCCCCATCGGCCACCGAAACCCCGCAACCATCGTGGAACCGGTTCCGCAGCGAAGCGATCCATTTCACGCTCAGATCCGGGTTCAGAGCCAGCAGAAAAGCGTAGCGGTCGTTGAAGTGTGCCCGGCTGACCGTATAAATCGTGCCGTCCGGCGCCACCGCCGGCGATACGTTCAAGCCCGCGCGCTGGCTGCCGCATGTGCTGGTTTGGGGAACCGCCGTCGTGCTGGGCGGCCACGGCAACTGCGTATCGAAGGATGTCACGCATTGGCTCGTCGCGCCGGGCGCTTGAGATGCCGTCAGCGCCGCATAGCTCGCCATCGATACCGCGCCGCCCCCAGAGATCTTGACTACCCAGGAATTGGTGGAATCGTTGCCATAAAATCCGTTCGTCGTCACTACCTGGACCACGTTGTAGTACAGGTTTCCGCTGGAGTCTATCGTGATGGGTCCGGTCTCGTAAGTGTTCGGATCCGTTCCAAATGGAGCGAAGCGCTGGATCAGAGCTCCGCTGGCCTCGTCCAGTTCGATCACGCTGCCGCTGGCCCCGGGCAGATAGATTACCCCGTTGCCTAACGCGGCATGGAACACCGGCTCCCAAAAATCGTTGCTCGATCCCGGCGCTTTCCAATCGCTGGCATAGCCCCATTGCTGGACCAGTTGCCCGTTCTGCCAGGTGAACTTGTTTTCGCCCCAAATCTGCGTGGAAAAGGAGCTGCTGGTGTAACTGCCCGACTTGTACTCCATGTACAGATCGTTCCCGTCCACCAGCGGAACCTGGTAATGCGCCACCAGTTCGTTGTAGTTGTACTGTTGCTCCTCGGGCACCAGCGGATCGTAAATGATGTTCTCCAGGATTTGGTTCAGACTCTGCCCGGCCACACCCAGGGCGCTGGTATGTTGTGGGTTTTGCGCCCACTGCGGCCAACCCGCGCCGATCGCGATGGTGGTTTGGACCGCACCGGTCACCCCGCCCGCTTCAATCTGGATCGTCGCTGTGCTGGCGGGCGTCGCGGTGGACGGCACGGTTACGTTGATCTGGTAGACCCCCACGAATTGTGGCGACAATCCGGCAAACGTAACCTGTGCGGCCACGCCCCCGATAGTCACCGTCGGCGAGTTCGTTACCCTGCGCAGCGTATCGAGCGAGTTGTTACCGGTGGTTGCCGGCGGGCTCACCGCTCCGAATCCGCTCCCCCACAGGACCAGTGAATCGCCCGGCGTCGCCGGATGGCTGGCCACCCCGGGGATGGCTCCCGTGGGCGCGGCCAACGACCCATCCAGATTCACGGCCACGCCGTAGCCCCCAACCGTAAAGAGTCCGGGCGCGAAAGCGGCCACTTGCACGGCCCGCGGCGTGGATGACTCCGTACCGTTCGTCACCACCACCGTCACCGTTCCGCTGGTGGGAACTTCCCACGGGAGTTGCGCGTTGATCTGTTGCGGCGAGACGTAAAGCAGCGGCGCGGCGATCCCATTGAAGCTGACCGTGACGCCGCCCAGCGTATCGGACAATGGCACGGTGCTTGCGAAAGCCGGGCCTGCCGCAAGATTAGAACCGAAAATAGAGACCAGCGAGCCCGGAACAGCCGGCGCCATGAAAGAGGCCGCGTCCACCACGCCTCCGGGTTCAACAAACGGAGTCTGCGCCGCGGCGAGCAGTGGAACCAGGAAAAGACCGCAACCAGTGAGCACCCTCATGCGCGGAATTCTACCACGCCCGTGGGGCGGGCAATCATGCCCGCAGCCGGCTTTTGCCCGGCCGCTTAAGAATCAATCGCCGCGAGCTGTGCGCCGCGGGTCCGAAACTCGTAGCGCTCGATCTTTACGGCAGCTTCGCCCGCCACACTCTCTATGATCCAACCGGCGATCTCCAGCTTCATCCGGCAGGTGTTATCGAGCAACGCTGGCCAATCTACCGCCAGCCGAATTTTCTGCCCGTGCTTCAAAGGGTGCTGGGTAGTGAAGCGGACTTCCCGGCTGCTGATTTCGAGTGTCTTGCCCACTCCCACGAGGGTGATCCGGCTGCCCTTAACGCATTGATAACGCACATCTTGTACAATGGGAAACCGGCGGCGCGTGCGCCGTCCATGGTCTTCGCCTGGAAAGTTGTTCATCGTCGACATTTGGAACACCGCCACTGCCTTGGTCCGCCCGTTACGGTGACTTCTTCCGGAGCGCCCAGATCAACGACACGCCGATCAGCCCCACCACCACGACCGGCCACCAGGATGACGAAGCGCCGCTCGCAGCCAAAGCCAACATGTTAAAGAAGGATACCACTGGATAAAGATTTTGTAAAGTTTATTAGAGCAAGGCGGTGACGCGGCGGCTGATCGGCTGTTTTTATCGGCGCACTCGGCGTTCATCGGCGGCCAATATCGGTTTTGATTTTCCCGTTGGGCCGGAAGAAAAGCATATCTGGCCGGTAGAGCGCTAAAATAAGCGTTTATGATCCGATCCGCTAAGCCCCTCGCTTTACTCGGCATCCTGGCACTGGGAGCCGGCCTATTTGCCCGCTCGCACCGCGGCGACGATCTTGTCGATCGCGTTCAGGGCGTGCGTATCGCCAGCCATCTGCCTTGCGACGGAGCCACTAACCCCCAGGAAGAATTGAAATTCGCCACCACTTTCTCGCCCGGCGGGTGGCAGCGGTCGTTCCACCTGGATGTTTTCGAGAGCCAGTTATTGCAAGCGCCTGGATCTTTACTTTTTCTGCCTGATGCACGGACACGACCGCTGGAAGCACGAGTGGACCCAGGATAGCCAAGGCGCTCCCGGCTCGGCGAGATACTGGATCAACGCCTGCTCTTCATGGGGTGCCAAAGATGCTCAGGAATATATTTTAGCGGGTGGTATCAGGAAGGTCCGGCCAATCCAAAACTGCCCTGGAAACAGGCCGCTATCAAGCAGGTTTCCGCCACGCCCGAAGTCTACGAATTCACGGATTCCAATGGCGGGACGGCGCGCGTCGAGATCCAACGCAAATAACCGGGCGGAGGCCGGTCTGCGATTCCAAACCCCCGCCCCTAAATTCTACGTGTGCTTGGTGCCCTTCAGAGTTCCGGACATATCCGGACCCTTGAACTTGCCGTCGAACTTATTGCCGTCAATCGTGAGTTCGGTCGCGTAGGTGTTTTCGTTCACGATAACCTTGAACGTAAACGCCTTGCCATCCAGTTTGGCGTCCACAATCTGGAACTCGCCCGGATCGCCGCTCAACGTCCCACCCAGTTTGCCGCCGTCGTCCTTAACGATCAGCGTCCAATTGGCGGCCTGCCCGCTATCGTCGGTGCCCACCACATCCCATGTCCCCACCACCGCCGCGTTGTCGGCCGCCCAAGCTGCCACTGAGGCGAATAGCAGGATCGTCAGAATCAAAGTTAATGTACGTGTCATTTTGCTTTCTCTCCAGAAGCTGAAATTGCGTAGTCCCTGCGCTGCCTGGTCGGTGCGCATCGGAACGCTTCCATGTAGCATACCGCAAGTCGGTTGTTTGTTGGCATGCCGCAACATACCGCAAAACGCCCCGGCTACTTTGGCTGCGTGAGTTCTTTAATGGCCTTCCATCCCACCACCGTCACGTGATTCTCCTGCAGCGCTTGCCGGAACTCGGGGCCCGTGATCACATCGAAGTCACGTTGCCTCCAGGCGCTCCCGTAAGCCGGATGTCCCGCGGTGACCGCCTGCATCTCGGCGTTGTCATAAGCCAGGTGTACGATCAGTTCGGTGAGGCCCGGTTTCAGCCCACGAACGATCCCCAGATAATACCGCACCCAGTTTTCAGGCTTCACCGCCTCACTCGCGATCGCGATCGAATCCGGAAGTATATCGGTATCCTTCAACAATGCCAGCAGGGACGCGGGTGCGCCTTGTGGTCGCGCCGCCAGAAAAGGCAGCCGGTATTCGCGCGCGACTTTCACATAGACGGGAAAGTACGCGGGAATGAATAGCGTGCCCATGTGGCTATCCAGGTGCGTCGGATGAATGCCGGCCTTCAGCGCCCGCTCGATCTGCGCGCGAATTTCCGTCTCTACTTCCGCCGCCGTGGCATGCTTCGCTACAAATGGAACATCCGGCCAGAAATTCCCATCCGGACCGAGCAGGCCGGACACTTCGTTGCGCGATCCGGCCGGCCCCCAGCGATAGCTCCGCCATTCGCTGGTCAACGTCAGGTGCAGGCCCAGATCCGCGGAAGGATGCGCCTTCGCATACTCAGCCACTTCCGTCAGCCAGGGGCACGGCACCATCACGCTGGCGGCGCTGGCGGCATGTTGATCGAGGGCCGTAAAACTGGCGCTGTCTTGGGCGTGGCTCACCGCCAGGTCGTCGGCGTGGATGATCAGCAGTTTGGCATCCGCTGGATATCCCAGCCGCTGCGCCACCGTTTGAAGCTTTGTTTGAGCGATTGTTGGGGAAAGAGCCAGCGCAAAAAACAGCGCCACACCGAGAAGCCGTGATCGCAACATGCATGCCTCCGAAGAGCAGATCTTAGTTGGAATCGCGCCGCAGATCCACCACCGTGTATTGGCCCGCTTCTGAAATGGTGAACTCCGTCGCGCCGTTCTCGACTGCGTATTCCTCAAGCGTGGCGCCGGGATGCCCGAATGCACTGACCTTGCCGTGTTCATACGCGCCCAGCACCCGCACACGCAAACCCTTCACCGTGGCCGAGCCGTAGTTCAGCAAATCGACCCGCGCCTGCGCGGCATCGCCGGTCAGCCGGACCAGCACCAGGTTGCTGCCGTAAATCCGCAGCAGACGCTTTTCGTCGGTCAGTTCGCGGCGCATCCGCATCGTATATTCGTAAGGATCGGCGTCCGCTGCGATCTGCGTGATGTTCAGGTCGTACTTCGTATCGGCGGCCGGAATCACACGAAACAGCAGGTTGTGCCGGGCCATTAAATTCAACAGCTCCCCCATCGCGTCCGATCCGTCGTCGACCACCCCGATGTTGGCCCTCGGCGGGAGATTCGGCTGGCCGATTTCGCCCAGAAACTTCAGCATGCCCGCGAACGGCGCAACGTCCTGCGGCACGGCGCGGATGCCGGCGTCTACGCCATAGGCGAAAGCTTCCGCGGCGGCCAGCGCGGCCCCACCCGCCGCCGCGTCATAGAAATAGGCGCGCGCGGGCGCCCGCTCGAACCGCCAGCCGTTCGCATCGAGCCACGGAACCCGTGTGGCGGAAGCCACATCCAGGTGATACTCGACCGCGGGCGTGACCGCCTGCACGGCATGCGCGCGATCGAATGCCGCCACCGTGAAGCCTTGTTTGCGCCACGGCTCCTCCTGGCCCGCCGGAACGTACAGCCGCTCGATCCCGGCTTTGTGCAGCGCGTCCGCGGTGGCGACGGGCTGGTCCCAAAACAACGTGGGCAGCAGGATAGCCAAAAATGCCAGCGGCATCAGACCTCGACGCTCTTCAGCTTGATCTTGTCGAGATCGTATACACCCAGCCCGAGACTCGCCGCATACTCGATGTGGCCCGGTTCGCGCACGAACTGGTTTACGTTCGGATTGACTTGATGCTGGTCGTCCGGGCCGAGGTATTTGGGAGAACGGTCCCAAACCGAGACGGCTTTCTCCGCCTTGCGTTTGTCGTCGATAATGTCGAGCAGCAGCCGGTCGAGAGCCACCGGGTCCGTGCCGAACAACATGCGCTTCGGATAGAAATGGAACCTGCGGCCGAACGAAAACGGCCCGCCGTGCCAAATGCCGCGCAGCCCGTCCATCACCTGCAGCACCGTCCGCGAGCGCAGCGGCTCAACCGCGGCCAGCGTGCCGATGAAAGAGTACGTGTTGGTCAGCGAGCCGGAGTGCGAACGCGCCACGTTTGAGAAGTTGCCGTAAGCGATGTTCTTCAGACAACCGGTCACGCCGGAGGCGCCGTGGTCCTTCATATTCGGCACGTTGACGATTTTCGTGAATCGGTTGCCCACCATCCGGATCAGGTTGGAACGTGTGTCGTCCTCGTCGAAAAACGTGGTTTCGACATAAGTAGCCGGATCGTACGCCTCCGTCGAGCCGCGGCTGGTTTCCGCCGCCCAAATATGTACGCCCTTCGGCACGTAACGGTCGTAATGCACCGACTCCAATTGGTCCTGGAAGCGCTCATAAATCCAGATGGCTTCGGGCGGCACTCCGGCCGCCATCACGTTTCGCACGATTTCGGCTACGATCGCCGGCGACGCCATGATCCCGGGCGCGCCGGAACAATTGACTTTGATGCCCACGATATCGGCCGGGGCGATAAAGCGCGCCCACGCGTCGCGGACATCCGCGTCGCCCGTTAATGCCCGCATGCCCTGTGCCATCATTTCGCGGACCACGGCCGCGTCCACCTTCTCGCTGGCTTCGTCGATGCACTTCGCGGCGTGTACGGAGGCCACCTGGCCGGCATACGGCCCAGGAATTCCGGGCTGCGCGGCGGCCTGATAATGCGACACCACGCGATATTTCGGAATCTTATGGTCCGCGGCGGCCATGGCGGCCGGGGCCGCGGCGGCTAACTGAAGAAAGGTGCGGCGATGCATCACTTCCGATCATAAACCCATGGCTATCGGGATGCGTGTTTTCGGAGTTGTATTTCACCGCCCGCTTCGGGTATATTGCCCTTGTCTCTTCAGAAATCCTCGGAGGAAATCTTTCCATGTCGAACGCTCTTACAGGAGCCGAGTTTAAGAAGCAGTTGCGCGGGGGCGCCCCCAAGATGGGACTGTTCCTGAACGCCCACAGCCCTACCGTGGCGGAACAGTTGGCCCACAGCGGCTACGATTGGCTGCTGGTGGACACGCAGCACGGCCCTATGGATCGCGAGAAGCTATCCGCCATGCTCTGCGCCATCGCCAGCGGCGGCGCCAAGTCCATGGTGCGGGTGGCCGGATTCGACGACCGCGCCGGCATTCAGCAGGCACTCGATCTGGGCGCGGACGGTGTGCTCATCCCGTACATCAACACCGCCGCGGAGGCCCGCCAGGCCGTCAGTTGCGCGCGCTACCCGACGGTGGGCACGCGCTCCGTCTATTTCCCCCAGCGCAGCACCAATAAAGCCGGCCTGCTCGGCTACGTCGGCAACGCCAACGCCAATATCATGGTGGCGCTCCAGGTGGAAACGGCCTCCTGCATTCAGAACATGGAGGAGATCGCCGCCGTGCCGGGAGTGGACATCCTGTTTCTCGGCCAGAATGACCTGAGCATGTCGATGGGGCTTTATGAGAAATACGAATTCCCGCACATGTACACCTCGCCCGAACTGAACGCCGCGACCCAGACCCTGGTCAACCAGGCCCGCAAGAACAACGTCATTCTCGGGTTATTCCTTTTCGGCACCAGCCGGGTTGGCGAGTTTCTGGAGAAGGGCTTCACCTTCATCAGCATCGGCAACGATCTGCACCACCTCCTGACGCAGGCCACCGCCTACGTGAAGGACATGGAAGCGGCTGCCGCGGAAAAAGGCAAACCCTGGGTGCGCCGTCCCACCGCCCTGATGTAGTGCGTGGTTCGCGCCGTGTTTTATCGGCGTTCAGTCGCGGTAGGGACGCCCGTTGCCGGACGCCCCCCGCACGGATCCGTACGAGCGCACTCTAGCGCATACGGCTCTTACCGCGGGTACTTAGCGTCAAAGCGAACCCCAGGGAGCGGATGCAGAATTCGCGGCGTAGGCAGAAAACGATCCACGATCGGACCGAAGCGCTCCCACGAATGGCGATCCCGTTGGCTGCGACGCCGTAGCCCCGCCAGCCACATACGAGCCACCTCCCGTTGGAACGTCCGTAGCGCTCCGAAATTGCCCGGTACCGCGTGATAGTTGAAGTATCCTTGCACCACCGACCGCAGCCAATTCCCGTTCTCGACCACCCGCTTGTGCCAGCGCTTGCCGAGCTCCTGCTTGACTGCTTGCAGCTTGCTCCGCAACCGCTTCTTCGCGGTCTGCCGTCGAATCGTGAACCAGTTGCCCTTCGCGGTCTTCCCGCAACTATGCGTGAAGCCTAGAAAATCGAAGGTCTCAGGTTTGCCTTCTCCTCGCCGCTTCCGGGCTTTTTCCGCAAAACGCCCGAACTCGATCAGTCTCGTCTTCTCCGAGTGTAATTCCAGTCCGAACTTCTGCATCCGCTCCCGCAACTGCTCCAGGAAAGCTTCCGCTTCCTTCCGGTCCTCGAACCCCAGCACCGCGTCATCGGCGAAGCGGACGATTATCACTTCCCCTCGCGCCGTTTTCCGCCGCCACTGGTTCACCCAGAGATCGAATACATAATGCAGGTAGATGTTGGCCAGCAATGGCGAGACTACTGCCCCTTGCGGTGTACCTACCGTCGTCTCCGACCATGCCCCTTCTTCCGACACGCCCGCCTTCAACCATTTCTGGATCAGGCGAATGATGCGCCGGTCCGCGATCCGGTGCTCGATAAACTTCACCAGCCATTCGTGCGAAACGTTATCGAAAAATCCACGAACGTCCAGATCCAGCACCCAGTTCACTCGCCTCCGCTTTAACCCTATCCAAAGCGCGTCCAATGCGTCATGCGGGTTGCGCCCTGGCCGGAATCCATAGGAAAATCCCAGAAAGTCCTCCTCATAGATCTGATTGAGAACCGTCACCACGGCCTGTTGAACAACCTTGTCCTCCAGCGCGGCGATCCCTAACGGCCGTTGCCGGCCATCGGCTTTGGGTATGTATGTTCTCCTCGACGGTTGGGCGCGGTACGCGCCCCGATGGACTCGGTCGTGGAGATCTTTAAGCCGACCTTCCACTCCCTCTCCATACTGCTCCCACGTCACTCCGTCCACTCCCGGCGCGGCCTTCCTCTTCATCGAGTAATAGCTGTCCCGAAGTAAATCCGTCGTTACGTGATGCAACAGTGCGGTGAACTTCTGCTTCTTATCCCTGCGGGCTGCTTCCCGCACACCTCCGAGTCCCTGGGACACGTGTTCCCGTCCCTGCGTCCGGCACGTGTGAGCCTCTTCGATGTTCCCCTTGGTCGAACAGCTTCCCTCCACCCCCTCCGCCAGGGATTGCTCCCCATTGTTCGGGCGCTTCGTAGGTACTACCTGTTCGTCCGACTCCCCACCGGCGTTCATGCTGGTCGTATAGCTTGTCGCCTTCTCCAGCCGGTCCGGCGTGCTGCTGCCGGACACCGACGGGGTCTCCCGGTTCTCGCGCATGGAATTTCCAGGCATGCCTGGGGTCTCTGACTGCGCAGGGTTCATGGACGGCTCGCGTTTGTCGTCATCCATGATGTGGCCTTCCGCTTCGCCGAACGGCGTCGGCACCCCGTACGCGATTGATTTCGCAGCTCAATACCCTGCCTGCCTGTGCCCCTGTCAACGCTTCACGCGCCGCCTTACGGCGACCCGCGCATAACTCGGGGTCAGGATGGTTCGCTACTCCTTTCCTGTAAGACTCTTTCATTCTCTATTCCATGCCGGTTTATCCCGGCGCACGTCGCGGTAGGGACGCCCGTTGCCGGACGCCCCCCGCACGGATCCGTACGAGCGCACTCTAGCGCATACGGCTCTTACCGCGGGTACTTAGCGTCAAAGCGAACCCCAGGGAGCGGATGCAGAATTCGCGGCGTAGGCAGAAAACGATCCACGATCGGACCGAAGCGCTCCCACGAATGGCGATCCCGTTGGCTGCGACGCCGTAGCCCCGCCAGCCACATACGAGCCACCTCCCGTTGGAACGTCCGTAGCGCTCCGAAATTGCCCGGTACCGCGTGATAGTTGAAGTATCCTTGCACCACCGACCGCAGCCAATTCCCGTTCTCGACCACCCGCTTGTGCCAGCGCTTGCCGAGCTCCTGCTTGACTGCTTGCAGCTTGCTCCGCAACCGCTTCTTCGCGGTCTGCCGTCGAATCGTGAACCAGTTGCCCTTCGCGGTCTTCCCGCAACTATGCGTGAAGCCTAGAAAATCGAAGGTCTCAGGTTTGCCTTCTCCTCGCCGCTTCCGGGCTTTTTCCGCAAAACGCCCGAACTCGATCAGTCTCGTCTTCTCCGAGTGTAATTCCAGTCCGAACTTCTGCATCCGCTCCCGCAACTGCTCCAGGAAAGCTTCCGCTTCCTTCCGGTCCTCGAACCCCAGCACCGCGTCATCGGCGAAGCGGACGATTATCACTTCCCCTCGCGCCGTTTTCCGCCGCCACTGGTTCACCCAGAGATCGAATACATAATGCAGGTAGATGTTGGCCAGCAATGGCGAGACTACTGCCCCTTGCGGTGTACCTACCGTCGTCTCCGACCATGCCCCTTCTTCCGACACGCCCGCCTTCAACCATTTCTGGATCAGGCGAATGATGCGCCGGTCCGCGATCCGGTGCTCGATAAACTTCACCAGCCATTCGTGCGAAACGTTATCGAAAAATCCACGAACGTCCAGATCCAGCACCCAGTTCACTCGCCTCCGCTTTAACCCTATCCAAAGCGCGTCCAATGCGTCATGCGGGTTGCGCCCTGGCCGGAATCCATAGGAAAATCCCAGAAAGCCCTCCTCATAGATCTGATTGAGAACCGTCACCACGGCCTGTTGAACAACCTTGTCCTCCAGCGCGGCGATCCCTAACGGCCGTTGCCGGCCATCGGCTTTGGGTATGTATGTTCTCCTCGACGGTTGGGCGCGGTACGCGCCCCGATGGACTCGGTCGTGGAGATCTTTAAGCCGACCTTCCACTCCCTCTCCATACTGCTCCCACGTCACTCCGTCCACTCCCGGCGCGGCCTTCCTCTTCATCGAGTAATAGCTGTCCCGAAGTAAATCCGTCGTTACGTGATGCAACAGTGCGGTGAACTTCTGCTTCTTATCCCTGCGGGCTGCTTCCCGCACACCTCCGAGTCCCTGGGACACGTGTTCCCGTCCCTGCGTCCGGCACGTGTGAGCCTCTTCGATGTTCCCCTTGGTCGAACAGCTTCCCTCCACCCCCTCCGCCAGGGATTGCTCCCCATTGTTCGGGCGCTTCGTAGGTACTACCTGTTCGTCCGACTCCCCACCGGCGTTCATGCTGGTCGTATAGCTTGTCGCCTTCTCCAGCCGGTCCGGCGTGCTGCTGCCGGACACCGACGGGGTCTCCCGGTTCTCGCGCATGGAATTTCCAGGCATGCCTGGGGTCTCTGACTGCGCAGGGTTCATGGACGGCTCGCGTTTGTCGTCATCCATGATGTGGCCTTCCGCTTCGCCGAACGGCGTCGGCACCCCGTACGCGATTGATTTCGCAGCTCAATACCCTGCCTGCCTGTGCCCCTGTCAACGCTTCACGCGCCGCCTTACGGCGACCCGCGCATAACTCGGGGTCAGGATGGTTCGCTACTCCTTTCCTGTAAGACTCTTTCATTCTCTATTCCATGCCGGTTTATCCCGGCGCACTCGGCGTTTATCGGCGGCCAACATCGGGTTTTGACTTTAGGCCTGGAGCGAAGGAAAAGCAAATATGGCCGCCGATAAACGCCGATGAACGCCGATAAAACAAGCACCGGATCAGCCGCGCAACTTCGCGCCAGTACACTTTATGGGGCTGGCGCCTCCGGAACGGCCGTGTAACCCTCGCATGAAATCACCGGCAGCCGCGGATACTTCGGAAACCGCGCATCCGTGGCCGAAAGCGTGCAAAGATAGAAAACCGAGCCCCGGTCCGAGCGGACGATCTGCGCATGCGCGCAATCGGCGCACAGACCTACGGATTGGCTCACATCCGCCGCCATTCGTTCTCTTAAAAGCTTAGCCGCACTCCCAACTGCGCCGCAAACGGGATGCCTACCGTGGTGCCCGGACCAAAGAAGTCGCCCAGCGCCCCGGCGGGCACCCGCAACTGGTTCAGGCTGGTAATCGGCTGCGTTGAACTGCAATCCGCGTTGAGGCAAAACGCCGTGGCGTTGAAAAGGTTATTCACGGGCACCGGCAGCGCCGCCAGGTTGGTGACATAGTTCGCGCCCGGATTGTTGCGGTTAAACAAATTGAAAATCTCGATGAACGGCATCACCTGCCAGCGTTCGCGGAAACGAAAAGGCCGGCTGACCCGAATGTCCGTCTGAATATACGGCGTGCCGCGGAACGTATCCATGCCGGTCTGTACTCCGTTCACGATCGCCCGGTCATCCAGCGGATCTCCGAATCCATTCACGTCCACCGGTGTAGTGAGCGTGAAAGGCCGCGCGCTCTCCGCCTGGCTCAACACCGAGAACTCGAAACCGGCCGGCAGGTGCACGGTTCCCGCCAGCACCAGGCGATCGGTCACATTCTCTCCCGACGGCCCGTAATCGCCCTTCGCAAACGCGTTCGTCGGGTTGCAGACCCCGTTCACATAATCGAAAAGCTCGCCCAAAACGCAGCCCCAGGTTTCGGCGCTCGACAACGTATAGTTCAGGACCAGGCTGAATCGCGAGAGGTTGGCCTGCAAATGCACGGAAAGGCCGTCGTACCGGGACCGGTTATCGGAGCGGAAGACGGTAATGTTGGGGACCTCCTGCTGTTGGTCCGCCATGTCGCTCGCGAAGAGCGGCGAGAAGAGCGTATAGCCTGCCTGGTAGATGTAGCGGCGAAAGGCGTGTACGCCTTCTTCGTGCGTCCAGTCCGCGCCCAGCGTCCAGTGCGCATTGAACGCGTGCTGCACGCCCGCGCTGGCGTGCAGCGCATAGGGCGTCTTGTAGGCCGGATCGATCAGCGCGCCGGCGCCGCCCGCGGCCGCACCCGGCACACAACCCGCATCGCCCGGGCTGGCGCACAAGCCGGGCGGCGCATTCACCGCCTGCAAAGCCGTCACCCAGCCGTTTTGCGCCAGGTCGTTATAGAAGAGGCCGAAGCCCGCGCGTAACACGGTGTTCCGCGATTTGCCGGGCGCATACGCGATCCCCAGGCGCGGCCCGAACTGCTTGCGATAATCATGCGGCGCGCCCGGATGCTGGAAAAGCGGAATCTGCAGCGCTTCCACCGTGAGCAGCGCCGGATTCTCCAGTTGCGACCGGCCCGATGCCGTGAAGAGTCCGAACGTCGTGTCGTATCGCAGGCCGTAATTCACGGTCAGGTGCGTAGTCGGCCGCCAGGAATCCTCCGCGTATATGCCGAGCCTCTGCACGTTCTGCGAGAAGCTGCCGTTGCCCGCCGGCGTGCTGGTACAGGTCGTACCGGGCGTGACGGCCAGGGTCGCGGTGGGAGTGCAGCTCAGATCCACGGCGAATTGCTGCGGGTTGCCAAGGTAGTCGGCCGGATTCTGGGCGAATACGGTCAGGTTCTCAGCGTTTCCCGGCAGCGCGCCGCTCATCACCGGCTCGTGAATGAAATCCACGCCGAAGCTGGGCGAGTGGCGGCTGGCGGAATGCGTCACGGCGTACCGCACCTGGTATTTCTCCTGGTCCCGCGCGATGGGAAAGGCGGTGATCGGCGTGACGAACTGGTTGTCGCCAAAGGTTTCGAAACCGGAGATCGTTTGCGAGGTGGAACTGAACGGAAAGGCCAGCGCGAAGCCCAGTTGGGAATTGCGATATTCGTTCAAACGCAGCCCGCTGCCCGCCAGCGTAAAGGTTCCCAGCCAGGTAGGACTGAAAATGAACTGCTCCCCCAGCACCACGTTCACGTAGTTGGAATGCCAGGTGGCGCCGGTGGAGGGCAGCGTGGCCTGTTCTACGAAAGCATTGTCCGTCGTATAGGTGTCCAGGGCCGCGCGCAGGTACCACTGCGAGCGCGTCGAACTGTGCCCAGTCGAAGCGCAGGTCCCCCAGGTAATCCCGGAACGGGATCGGCACATTGTTGGGCACCGGAATCGACTGAATTCCCGGGATCAGCCCTTGCGAGGCCAGTCCGGCCAGCGCGTTGAACTGCGTAAGGCTGGCCGGGCTGTAGGCGATGCTGGCGTCTTCGTGGACCGCTTCGATCCCAGCGAAGAACCAGAGCTTGTCCTTGACGATGGGTCCGCCGAAGGTCCCGATATAGTTCTGCCGGGAGAACGGTTGTTTGGGCAGCGGCGGAGGATTCTCGATGGGATAACGCGCGTTCAGCGCCGCGGCGCGTTCGTAGAAAGCCGCTTCGCCGTGCCATGAATTGGTCCCGCTCTTGGTCGTGATTTCGACCGATCCCCCCACCGTCCGGCCGATATTCGCATTCTGCTGCGAAGTCTGCACGGCGAATTCCTGCACGGCGTCGGGCGAGAAATTCTGCAAAAACCCGCCGATATAGTCGTCGGAATTGTCGGCCCCGTCCACGGAATTCACGTCGTTCAGTCCGGAGCTGCCGCCAAAAGAAACCGCCGTGATGCGCGCCTTGGTCGGATCGGACGGCTCCACCGGCTCGGTCCCGGGGACCAGATAGGCTATATTGGCGAAGCTGCGGTTCGCCAGGGGAATGGTCTCCAGGTCATGGGCCGTGACCGCGCCGCCGTGCACCGCGCTGGCGGTATCGATCGGTTGTGTGACGATCGAAGAAGCCTGCGCCTGGACGTTCACCGTCTGTCGCTCGGACGCCAGCTTCAGCGTGACGTGCACCTCTCGCACGGAGCTGACCACCACCGCCACACTCGAACTGGCCGGCTCGAAACCGCTCGCGCGTACCGTCAGTTCGTAGTTGCCGGGCAGCAGATCGTCCAGGCGGAATTCTCCGCGGCTATCGGTTTTGCTCTGCCGTTCGAGCGACGAGGCAGCCGACCGCAGAGAGACATCCGCGGACTGCACCCGGCCTCCGCTTAAATCGGTGACGATGCCGGCCAGGCTGCCGCGAAAGTCCTGTGCGTAGCAAGTGAGGGCGAGCAAGAGGGCGAAAATTAGGCGCATGCGAGACGTAAAATCAGGCTACCGCAGCGCCGCCGTTTACTACCACAGATCGTAGTTGTGGGGCGGGCCTCCAGGCCTGCGGCGGGTCTCCAGACCCGCCCCCTCCTCTTCTTTTGGGTTAGGCTAGAACTGTAGCCCCAATCCAAAATTAAGGAGACAAACCAATGACCAAGTGCGTTTTGATTTGTGCCACCCTCGCCATCACCGCGAGCCTGAGTTTCGCGCAGAAGTTCCAGAGCCCGGCCGCGGAGACCACCGTCACCGTCGCTGGCAAGACCATAACCATCAAATACGGAGCGCCTTCCGTCCACGGCCGCCAGATTTTCGGCGATGGCGGGCTGGTTTCTCATGATCCGCATTACCCGGTATGGCGCGCTGGCGCAAACGCCGCTACGGCCCTCCACACCGACGCCGATCTGGACGTCCAGGGCCTGCACGTACCGGCCGGCGATTACACGCTCTTCGTCAATGTGGCGGATCCCGACCACTGGGTACTCATCGTCAGCAAAGCGACCAAAGAATGGGGCCTGGCTTACAACAAGGATATGGATTTGGGCCAGGTCAAAATGGAAATGAGCAAACCGCCGGCGCCCATCGAAACCTATAAAATGGCCCTTTCCAGCAGCGGCGATCATAAAGGCAAACTGCAACTGGAATGGGAGAACCACATCGCCGCCGTGACGTTCACCGCCAAATGATTTCAGCCCTGACTGCAAGTGCTTTCGCCACACGAGCTTGCCGGAACATTCCGCTTTAGCGTAACGTATCAAGTTACGAATGCCTTTTTGCAGCCAGTGCGGGAACCAGGCGGACGCGGCGGACCTCTTCTGCGCCAAATGCGGGGCGCGCCAGCCCGTCGCCCCGCCGCGCGCGCCCGATCCGTTCGCGTCCATCACCCCACGCACCGCCTCCGTCCTCTGCTACATTCCCGGCATCGGCTGGATCTGTTCTATCGTGGTACTCGCATCGGAACGCTTTCGCAACAACCGCATCGTTCGCTTCCACGCATTTCAAGGCCTTTACCTGTTCGTCGCGTACCTGATTGAAGACTGGGTGCTGAAGCCCATGTTCATGGTGGTTCCGCACATGCACGTGAACGGCATCATCGAAGCGGTTTTGCTGGGTTTATCGATTTTCATGATCGTCAAAGCCAGCCGCGACGAAGCCTACTCCCTGCCGATCATCGGCGAACTAGCGGAGAAGTCCGTTTCCGAGCGCTAAACTTCGCAACCAAGAGTAGTGGGGCGGCCAATCTTGGCCGCAGCCGGCTTTCCAGCCGGCTTAGCCGCCTGAAAAGGCGGCTGCGGGCATGATCGCCCGCCCCACGGTGAGTTTTCGACGGTGCCCCGCATGGGGTTCGCCGCTGTTTCACCCGCATCCACGCGCCGCGGCCAGTCAACACGAGAAAGTCCAAATGCAGGGGCGGAACTTTCAAGTCCCGCTGAATCGTGCGTTACCTGCGCGCCCACTCCGACCCCGCACAAGCCAGAAAATCCGGAATCGCCATGCCCCGCCGCTGCAGCCAAAGCCAGTAATCGTTCCGGATATCCGCCCAGAGGTTACCGGCAGCCGTAGGCCGGCGCAGCGTATCCAAGGTGAAGTGATGCGCGTACTCGTGCGGCAGCGTGGTATCGTGCGCATCCCGCAAGCCCAGGAAGCTTTTGTAGAAAGGGTCCCCGCCCGATCTCCGGCTGGGCGGCCGCGGCCCCATCGAGCAGCCCCCCGTGCGGTCCCGGTCGATATCGTAGCCCAGCGTGTCTGTCACGAACAGATTAATTGCGCCCCGCGCCAGGAATTTCGAAGGGATTTCCGAGTATCCTTGCTGCCGCAGATAAGCGCCTTCGAGCGCGTGTACCTCGAACTGGATTCCGCTGGTGGCATACTCGCGGCGCGCCTTCTCCTGGTACGCCTGGAACTTGGAGCGCTCCGCTTCTCCCAGCCCTTTCCCGGAATGCGCGCCTTGGTCGAACATCGCTTGCACGGTGACGATCACGAAGCCCGCAGGCTCGACACGCCGGCTTGCGGCCAAGCCCCCAGCCGCGCCGCCGCAAGCCATGAAGAACTCACGCCGGTTGGCCAAGCCCCGCACGCCAGCCTCTTATTGCGCGGCGAGAGCGCTGAAAGTAGTCCACGCCCGCGACGGCATATCCCGCAGAGCGGCCTGTTGCCAGGCAAATTCGGCGTGCTTGCGCAGGTGCCCGGCAGCCTTAAATCCCAGCCCGCAGGAGTGGCCCAGCGAAGCCCGCAGCGTCATGCCTTCGGCCAGCGTGGCATCTGAAACTTTGGATTGCACCGCGCCCACCGGTGCGTAAGGTCCCGCCCAAGGCAGCGCGCCCCGCGGCGAACGGTCGATATGGCCGCACAAGGTACGCTCGTCGGGATCCACTTTCTTCTCGTACGTGTCGAAATGGTCGGCCAGAAAACGTTGCGCCGCGGCGACGTCGATCTTGCCCTTGTTCTGTTCCATAAGCTGCAGCCAGCGGACGTGCCGCGCATTGGCGCTCTCGCTCGGATTCTTCAAGTCAAAATCGGTTTCGTCGTGCGTCAGCTTGGCGTCGATCGGGAAGTTGGAACCGACGAAGTAGCCGTCCCGGGTGCGCTGCAGCGTCACGTTCTTCAGGCCCAACTCCAGGCTGGCGATCTCGTTCGTCTTGCGGTCCGCCACCAGCCAGGTGTTCGCGTACCCACCGTTGTTGCCCTCTTTCATGATGCGCGCGAAATCGTCGATGGATGCGGAATATTGCATGGCCTTGCGCGCGCGCACAAATTCCGGAATGCCGTTGGGATCGAACCCGCGGAAGCGGCTGATGGTGGTCTCGGTGATCATGATGCCGTTGGCATTGATGCCGAAATCGTCGCCGCTGTGGATCAATCCGGCCATGCCATCCATCAGGAAGTGGCTTCCCTGCTCCGGCGCCACATCGAAGATGATGTTCCAGCGCTCCCCCGTTTCGTAACTGGTCCAGTTGTTGTGCGCGATCACCACGCGGCCGTCCTTGGTATAGCTGCCGGTCGCCACGAAAGCGCTGCAATGTTCCGGCGTGGCCGATGGCGACGGAAGGTCGCGCTGCATCGCGTCCCACTTATCAAAATACGGCATCTCCAGCCAGGCGTTGAGCGCCACTACATCCCACAGATCCAGCTTCACGCCGTGCGCCGCCGCGCCGTCCGCGATGCCCTGCAACTCTGCGCGATACTCGGCCTCCACGTGCGGCCATAGCATGTTCTGCGCCCTCTCGCGGAAGAATTGCCAGTCCTTCTTCTCGTCGTGGTTCATCTCCAGCGATACCGTTTGCAAGGTATCGCGGATTTCCGGCGCCAGCAAATAGCCGTGCTGATACCCGATGTCCGCCGGGCTGCCCTCCAGGTGTACCCAGATCCATCCGTTTTGCTCCGCGCGCCGTGAAGCGTGTTTCAGGCGCGCATCGGTTTGCGGCTCGCGCGAAGCGAACCCCAGGGCCAGGGCCATACCAAAGACAGAGGCGACAGCGGCGATTTTTCGCATCCCGCTATTATAGTAGAAATGCCTAAGTTGACGGCCCGCGTGAAAGCAGCCGGTTGAGCGTCTAAACTGAGTCCAAAGGTTTTGGACAGGGTTTTAGCGAGCATTCCGCGCGTATCGAACGATCACGTGCTGGTGGGCTTCGACACCGCCGACGATGCCGGGGTCTACCAGTTGACGGCGGAGCTTGCCCTTGTGCAGACCGTGGATTTCTTCACGCCGATCGTAGACGATCCGTTCACCTACGGAGCCATCGCCGCCGTCAACGCATTGAGCGACGTCTATGCCATGGGCGGCCGCCCCATCTCGGCGCTTTCCATCCTGGCCTACCCGGCGAATGGAGACCTTGAGGATCTGGAGCGGATTCTGCAGGGTGGCGCGGAGAAAATGCGCGCGGCGGATTGCGCCATTTTGGGCGGCCACAGCGTGGCGGACGACGAAATTAAATTCGGCTACGCGGTCACCGGCACCGTTCATCCGGCGCGCGTCAAGGCGAATGCGGACGCGCGCGCCGGCGACGCGCTGGTCTTCACCAAGAGGCTGGGCACCGGCGTGATTTCCACCGCCCTGAAGCGGGGCATCGCGCGCGATGCGGATGTTGAAGCGTCCATCGCGTCCATGCTGACGCTCAATCGCCGGGCCTGCGAAGCGATGTTGGCGTACGATGTGCACGGCTGTACGGACGTCACCGGCTTCGGGCTGATTGGCCACGCCCGGGAGATGGCGCTGGCCAGCGGCGTGACGCTCGAAATCGCCGTGGATCGTTTACGCTTTCTGCCCGGCGCCTTGGAGTACGCACGCCTTGGGGCGATCCCCGGCGGCTTGAAAAATAATAGAGAATTCGCGGCCTGCGCCGTCGAGATGCGGCGCGAGATGCCGCCCGAAGTCGACGACCTTCTCTATGATCCGCAAACGGCCGGCGGCTTGCTGATTACGCTGCCGGAGGCGGATGCGGCGGCCCTCACCGAAGCGCTGCCAGACGCATACGTCATCGGGCGCGTGCTCCCGCGGCAGTCGAAACCCATCGAATTGATATGACCAGAAACCCACTCATTGTCGCCTTGGACGTAAATTCCGCGGCCGAAGCGCGCGCGCTGGTAGCCAGGCTGGGCGCGCAAGTCGGCTTCTACAAAGTCGGCATGGAACTGTATGCCGCCGCGGGCATGGATTTCGTACGCGAACTCCTGGGCGAGGGCAAAGAAGTATTCCTCGATCAGAAGTATTACGATATCGGCGAGACCGTCAAGCGCGCCGTGCGCGTGGCCGCCGGTAGCGGCGTGCAATTGCTGACCGTGCATGGCAGCAGCCAGGTGATGCGCGCGGCCATCGAGGGCCGCGGCGATGCCACCACCAAACTGCTGGCGGTGACCGTGCTGACCAGCTTCGATCAGCAGGATCTCGCCGACATGGGCTACGAATGTGCCATCTCCGACCTGGTGGCGCTACGTGTCCGCAAGGCCATGGAAGCGGGCATGGACGGGCTGGTCTGCTCTCCCCTGGACGCCGCGGCGGTCCGCGCGCGCGCCGGTTCCGACGCGCTTCTGGTCACGCCGGGGGTACGCTCGGGCGGGTCGGCGAAAGGCGATCAAAAACGCGTCGCCACGCCCGCCGAGGCCATCCGAGATGGCGCGGACTACGTCGTCATGGGCCGCCAAATCACCCGCGCCCCAGATCCCGCCGCGGAAGCCGCACGCGTGCTACAGGAGATCGCCTAAGGAGGGCGGCCAATCTTGGCCGCAGCCGGCTTTTAGCCGGCCTCTTTTAGTGGTAGCCTAATGCCGATCCTCGGACTGATCTCCGACACGCACGGCCTCCTCCGCCCCGAGGCGGTGCGCGCGCTGTCCGGATCGGATCTCATCATCCACGCCGGCGACGTGGGTGGGCCGGAAATCCTGGATGCGTTGCGCGCCCTGGCCCCGGTAGTAGCCGTCAGGGGCAACGTAGATACAGGTCCCTGGGCATCGTCGCTGCCAGCGACCGCGGTTGCCGAAATCGGGGGCGCCGTCATCTATGTCCTACACGACGTGAACGAACTGGATCTCAACCCCGCGGCCGCCGGCTTCGGAATAGTCGTGTCGGGACATTCGCACCAACCGCGCAGCGAGGAGCGGGGCGGCGTCCTGTTTGTCAATCCAGGCAGCGCGGGTCGCCGCAGATTCAAGCTGCCCATAACCGTAGCCCGGCTGGATCTGGGCCGGGCTCCATGGGCAGTCGAGTTCATCGCTTTGGCCGACGCCTTATAATGAAACGTAGGAGCTTCTTGGAGGGCGGGCAATTCTGCCCGCAGCCGGCTTTCAGCCGGGCCACCGGGAAGCCCCGGATTGAACAATCTGTGGCTTGCCGCCAAAAATTTTGCGCTGAAAACAAAGGTACTTGGCGGCAGCCACAGGCCAGCCGGGCCACCGGGAAGCCCCGGATTGAACAATCTGTGGCTTGCCGCCAAAAATTTGCGCTGAAAACAAAGGTACTTGGCGGCAGCCACAGGCCAGCCGGCTCTCGCAGGGCAGCAAAACCAAACCGATCCAGGCTCGCAGCCTGCGCGGGCCTCGTAGGCCCGCTTGGCTACTTGGCTTCGTCCATTTTTCAAGCCAAAGAAACTAAGTCACTTATTGGGTTCGTTGGTCACAAAATGTGACTAGAGGTGCGGGGCAGGCGCCCAGTACTACGGCTGCTCATATGCGCCGATGTCGATGTCCGGACCTTGCACCCGCGGGTTGCCCGCGAAGTCTAATGTGCCCACCACGGTGGATCCGAGGTTGTTCCCGTTATCGACCGCCGGCGAAGCAGGCTGCACCTGTAAATCGGGCGTCGCGATGCTCAGGAACAGTGGATTCGCGAAGCTCGCATGCGCGTCCTGCCCGGTGGCCGCCTGGTACTTCGTAAAGCCCCGGTATCTCGTCTGGTTCCATTGCCACACGCCGCCGCCAGCTCCGGTCGAAGAGAAATACAGGTTGTAATCGAGCGTCGCCGGGTCCGTTTCCGAAGTGGTGGTGCTGTGCAGAAACAATCCCTGCGCAGTCGCGTTCACTATGTTGTTTTCGAATAGGTTATTCGTCGCATAATACTGGATCTGAAACTCGCCGTTCCCCGTATTCTTGGTGTCGTTCATGAAAAGCGTATTGTTGACGATGTCGCAATGGTCCGTGCCGCCGCGCTGCGGGCCGTAGCCGCCGATGCTGACCCCCACGGAGTTCGCGTTATAGATCAGGTTGCTGCGCGCGGTGATGAAACTGGTCACCTTGCCGGAATTCTCGCTGGCCAGTTCCAGATTCAGGTCCGCCCTACGCACCAGGTTGCGCTCGATCACGATCCCGGTGCCCCCGTCCACGTAGATGCCGTCGGCCGCGTACTGTTGGCCGTACGCCGGATTATCGAACGACGTGATGTTGTATAGGATATTCCCGCTGACCTTGCCGTTGCGCGCCTGGTCGTAAGCTGGCTCGGGCGATACTTGTTCAAACCCGATCGCGTCGAAGCCGATGTTATTGTTATCGTGGATCAGGTTGTTGGTCACCCTCCAACCGTCTACGTTGCCGTTCAGCGTCACGGTCTCGCTGCATCCGGTGGTGTTATCGAATACTTCGTTGCCGCCGATCACCAGGTTGTTGATCGAAGCCGGCGCGCGCGAGCCGTAAACCGCCATCCCCAGGGCGTTCGCGTTACAGCCCTTGGCCGTAGTCGCGATATCGTGAATCCGGTTGCCCAGGATCTGGATGTTGCTGTCCGCCCCGGTCACGTAGATTCCAATCGGCACATCCGCGATGGCATTCGATTGGTAGTTTCGGATTTCGAAACCGCCGATCGCCAGGTAATTCCTGTTTTGAACGGTCAGGAGGCCGTACTGTCCGCCCGGAATTTCGAGGCCAGTGCCATCCACAATGGCGGTCTGGCCAGGATAGCTTTCAAACGTAATGTAACCGCCGGTCGCGGAACCTGAATTGGCGAATGTGACCACTTCATTGTAAGTGCCGCCCATCACGTAGACGGTGTCGCCGGCCACCGCCGTATCCGCGGCATGCTGGATGGTGCGCCACGGCGAGCCGAAACTTCCATCGCCGCCGTCGTTCCCGGTGGTCGCCACATAAAAGGAGGTGCCCGCGCCAATGCTGATCAGAGCCACGGCGGCCGCGGCCGGAGTCTGTTGGGAAACGGCGGTCACTACCACCAGGGCTGGGCTGGGAGCCGCGCTGGGAGCGGTGTAAACTCCGGATGTCGTAATCGTGCCCACCGTGGAGTTGCCGCCGATGACGCCGTTGACTTCCCAAACCACTTCCGTGTTCGCCGCATTCAGCACGGTGGCAGTCATTGGCTCCGATCCTCCCGTCGCGACCGCTACTGATGCCGGCGAAATGCCGACCGTCACCTGCGGTGGCGTAATGGTTACCGCGGCAGCCGCGGACACGCTCGAATTCGCTTTGAGGACCGCCGTGACGTTGACCGTGGCGGGTGTCGGAACGGCGGATGGAGCCGTGTAGAGGCCGGCCGCCGTAATGGTTCCCGTGGTGGAGTTTCCACCCTGCACGCCGTTCACCTTCCACAGCACCGCGGTCGCGCTCGTATTCCGTACCGTGGCGCTGAACTGGCGCGTCTGGCCGATAGCCGGCGTCGCGGAAGTGGGCACCACCGCTACGCTGACCTGTCCGCTGTCCGGTTCGGTGACCGCCCGGTCCGAATGCCTGCCGCGTGGCGCGCATGGAGCGCTGCAGGCCGCGGCGAGCATCGCAACTCCCGCCAGGAATCTGTTTCTCGTCTGGGTCATAGCATCATCCAGCTTACGAGATCCGGCGGCTTCCTGCTGGCGTTTGTTACAATAGCGCCGCGAGGTTTGATGTGCGGAAACTAAGGGTTGGATTGTGGTTGGCGGCCGTGACCGTTGTGTCCGGTAGCGTGTGTCAGAGCGTGCTGGCACAGAGTAAGTTCGAGGTGGTGGCCGGCAAGGCCTTCGATTCGGCGGTGCCCAAAGACTTTTATCTGGAAGGCAACGCCATCCCCACCGAGAAGCGCAACGCTGTCCTGGTGAAGACGCCCGCCGGCGCGCGCGCCGTGTTTGCGTTGATCGATACCGCCGGATACGCCGCCAGCATCACGGCCAAGTATGTCGGGATGCTCATCACCGAAGGCGATCTCACGTTGTGCGGGCAAAAGGTAACCGTGGGCAGCTACGGATTCGGGTGGACGCTCCCCGCCACCGGCGTCAATGCGCCCGGCAAGTTCTCGCTTTACAACCAGGCCGGTGCGCCGGTGGCCGACTGTGCGGCGCCGCATGCGGACCTCAAGCAGCCTCGGCCGTTGCAGGTGATCGTCGCGCCTGACGGGTCCGCGCGCCTCTATCACGGCAAGAACTATATCGCGCTACAGTAGCGTTCTATGGCTATCGTCGCCGTCGCCGGACGCAAGGGCGGAATCGGCAAGTCCACCATTGCTGGAAATCTCGCGGGGGAGTTTGCCGCCATGCAGCGGACCGTGCGGCTACTGGACGCCGATCCGCAGCATAGTTTGGTGGCCTGGGCCGCGCAGGGCGACGGCATATTGGCGCGCGTGGTGGAGAAAATGGAGGGCGGCGCGGGCGCGTTGCGGGCCCGCGCGCGGGAGGCTGAATCGGATGCCGCCATCGTGTTGATCGACACCCCGCCGGGCGCCCCCGAAATCGCCTACGAGGCGGCCATGGTGGCCGATCTGATGCTCCTGCCGTGCGGGCCGTCGCCCTTGGATCTGTTTGCGCTCAAGGAGGCCTTGTCGCTGTCGCTCAAGGCGCGCGCCGAGCGGCGCTCCAAGAAACCACGCATCCGGTTCGTGCCGTCGAAGGTGCTCATGTCCACGAATCTCGGCCGTGGCCTGGCGTCTTCCCTCAAAGAGATGGGGAAGAAGGTGCTGCCTTCCATCGGGCAGCGCATCGTGGTGGCCGAAGCGGTCGCGAGCGGCCTGACGGTTGCGGAATACGCGCCGAATTCACCCGCCCACGAGGAGTTCCGCGAGCTGGCCAAAGCGGTGGACAAGGTCCTGAAGAAATAGGCCGCGATCAGGCGATTTGCGCCAGCGCGTCTGCCACGGCGGCTTCGGTTTCTTTGCGGTATTGTTCCAGCAACTCAGGCGTCGCCGCCTCAAAACGCAGCACCAGAACGGGCTGCGTATTCGAGGCCCGTACCAATCCCCACCCCTCGGGGAATAGCACGCGCGCTCCATCTACGTCCAGGATGGAATGCGTCCGCCGGAAGTGCTCGGTCACCCGCCGGACCACCTCGAATTTGGTCGCGTCCGGGCAATCCACGCGGATCTCGGGCGTGGTGAACGTCCGCGGCAAGTCCGCCAACTGGGCCGAGAGCGGCTGCCCCGATTTCGCCACGATCTCCATCAGCCGGCAGGCCGCGTAGAGGGCATCGTCGAAGCCGTAGTAGCGGTCCGCGAAGAACATGTGGCCGCTCATCTCGCCGGCCAGTTCCGCGTGCGATTCTTTCATCTTCGCTTTGATCAGCGAGTGGCCGGTGCGCCACATGATGGCGTTGCCGCCGCGCTTGCGGATGTCGTCGTACAGCAACTGCGAGCATTTCACTTCGCCGATGAAGGTCGCACCCGGCTTTCGGCTGAGGATCTCGCGCGCGTAAACGATCATGAGCCGGTCGCCGAAGACCACGCTGCCGGTTTCGTCCACCGCGCCAATACGATCGGTGTCGCCATCGAACGCGATGCCCAGGTCGGCCCCCTTCCGGCGCACCGTGGCGGCCAGGGTCTCCAGGTTTTCGATCACCGTGGGATCGGGATGGTGGTTCGGGAACCGGCCGTCCATTTCGAAGAACAACTCGGTGGCTTCGCAGTCCAGTTTCTCGAGCAGGCGGTGCATCACCGGTCCGCCGGTGCCGTTGCCCGCATCAATCACCACGTTGATGCGGCGCGCGAAATGGAATTGCGCGGCCACCTCGTTCACATACGCTTCGGTCACATCCACGCTTCGTTCGCTGCCTGCGCCCGTCAGGAAATCGCGCCGCTCAATCAGCCGCCGGATTTCCTGGATCTCTTCGCCATGAATCGTGGATTGCCCGCATACGATCTTGAAGCCGTTGTACTCGGGCGGGTTGTGGCTGCCCGTGATCATAACGCCGGCGGTGGCCCCCAGGTGGAAAACCGAGTAGTAGAGAAGTGGAGTGGGCGCCACGCCGATGTCCGCGACCTGGCATCCGCTGGCCTTTAGGCCGCAGATCAGCGCGTTGCGCAGGCGTTCGGAACTGAGCCGGCAATCGCGCCCCAGATTCACGCGATCCCCGCCGTGCCGCCGCAGATAAGTGCCGGCGGCGCGGCCGAGCAATTCAATGTCTACCTCGCGCAGTTCCACATCGGCGACGCCGCGGATATCGTACTCGCGAAAGATGGCCGGATTAAGCATCAGGCACGAGTATATCGCGCCGGTGGCGCACGCTTCAGCGTGCCGGGGCGAACTTCAGTTCGCCCTACTCGTGTTGCCCCGCGGGGACCCCCATAAGCGCTAAGATAAGAACGACTATTCGGCGGGGATCTTTCAGAAGTTTCTTCAATTCGGTCTGGACGCAGCGCTGGGGGAATTGCCCAGGTCTGGCAAGCTGCGGAGCCTGCCGGACGATGCGATTGGCTGGGTTCGAGCACCACGGTGCTGCGGCTGACGTGGTGGTGCTGCGCGATGGCTTCGTCACTCTGCCCGGACAGCGAATCCAAAAGAAAAGCTGCCCGAAGGGTGCGCCGCTTCTGCCCGGTTCGAGACTTGCGGATGGACTCTCCAAACTTGAGCAGGTCCTGCTCGCTGAACTGCACGGGACTGCGCTTCCTGGGGAAGGGCATAACCCATTAAGACATAAACTGGGTTAAATGTATCGATATTTAGAGAACTATGATCTGGTGCGCGAACGGGTGCGCTTGCAGAGCCAGGTGGAATGCCTGCTGGAGGAAGCGCGGATCAAGCTGTCCGGCGTGATTAGCGATTTGCTGGGCGTCAGCGGACGGCGGATTCTGGAAGCGCTCAGCCAAGGCCAGACGGATGCGGCGAATCTGGCCGCACTGGGCGACGACCGCCGCAAGTGTACTAAAGAACAATTAGCCGACGCCCTGCGCGGCGCGCTGGAGCCGGGCCATCTGCAACTGCTGCAACTGCATCTGGAACGTTTGCCACTGCTGGACGAGCAGATCGGTCAGCTTAGCCAGATGAGTGCGACCGCGCTCAACCGACATCCGCAGGCGGTGGCACGACTGGCGGAAGTACCCGGATTTGGGGTAGAGTCCTGGCAGCAGATGATCGCGGAGGTGGGGGTGGACGCGGAGGCCTTCGATTCGGCGGGCGAGTTCGCCTCCTGGGCGGGGGTATGGCCGGGCAGCGACGTGAGCGCCGAGGAGAACCACAGCTCGCGAGGCCCCAAGGGGAACCGGTACGTGCGGCGGATCCTATGCGAGGCGGCGCCCGCGGCGGTCAAGAAGAAGGACAGTCATTTTCAAAATGTATTCCGCCGATTCCTGCCCAAGCTAGGATACAACGGGGCCATCTGGGTGGTCGCCCATCGCCTGGCCCGGCTGGTCTGGAAGATCCTCCACGACGAGGTCAGCTACGTGGAGCAGGGTCAGGACACCGACCCGCGCGCCCGCAAGCACCGTGCCGCGAAGCTAGCGCGGGCATTGCGGAAACTGGGGTATAGCGTCACTCTAGCCGAGATCCATCCCAACCGGTGGCGGAGGCCAGCACGCGATCTTCGACGCGACCAACGCCGGACCTGCATCGGGCCGGAGGGGGTGATTTTCAACGGAGCGTGCCTGCGGGACTTTTAGGTCCCGCTCACGAGTTTGGACATTGGGTGGGGCAGGCGTCTACGCCTGCAGAGGGTCTCCAGACGCGATCTTTGGCGGACGTTAGTCCCGCGACGGCGAACTGAAGTTCGCCGCTGCACGCTAGAAGCGTGCGCCACCGAGCGACTGATAGTAATCGCGAAGAATGTAATAGGCTTCCTTCTTCTCCCCGCGGTCGCTCAGAAGCCCCTTGCGATTGTAATAATCCTGTATCCCGGCCAAGGGACGGCGAGGGCACCGGAAGTCCATCAGGATCCAGGCCGTCATGCCCTGCAGGAATGGAATCCTCTTCAGCATCGGGATCTGGTGCCGGTATACGTTGGCCTGGAACTCCTCGGTCCAGGCGGTATCTTCGTCGCCATGTCTCCCGTAGGGCGCCTCTCCGCCAAATTCGCTGACCACCATCGGTTTGTCATAGACGGTCTTGAAAGTGATGGTGTCCGCCTTAGCAGGCGCGCCATCGTACCAGCCGATATATTCGTTGCAGCCGAGCACATCCAGATACCTGCCGAGTGGATCGTCAACGGTGATGGTAGTCGCGTCGGAGTAGTGCACCAGTGTGGCGGCCGTGATCAGGCGCGTGCCATCCAACTCGCGCGCCTTCGCAGCCATGGACGAAAGGAACTTGAGCCGCGCATCGCCCAGGGGAGTTTCATTGGCCATGGACCAGAAAATGATCGAAGCCCGGTTATGATCGCGACCTATCATATCCGTGAGTTGCCGTTCGGCGTTGGCATAAGCCGCGGGATTCTCCCACTGCACGGCCCAGTAGACGGGAACTTCAGACCACACCAGGAGGCCCATCTGGTCGGCCATCCGGGTCATGACTTCGTCGTGCGGGTAGTGCGCAAGACGGACGAAATTGCAGCCCAGTTCCTTGGCCCACGTCAGGAGCACGCGGGCATCGGCTTCTGAAAACACACGCCCCGCGCGAAATGGAGCTTCGGCGTGGATGGAAACGCCGCGCAGGAACACGGGCTTGCCGTTAAGCAGGATCTTCTGGCCATTGGCTTCGATTGTGCGAAAACCGATGCGCTCCTGGACGCGGTCGGTCTCAGCCTCCACGAAAACATCGTAAAGTTTGGGATTTTCCGGCGACCAGGGCGTCAGGTTGGCGTCGAACGCGAAGCGCGCGTATCCGTTCTCGTCGGTATCGATAACGGTGGACGCGCCGGATTCCGGGATGCGGATCGCGACCTTCTGGCGCTTATGGGAGCCATCCAGCCTCACCCATCCCGCAATGCGCTTCAGCGACCCCTTCTCCATCTGCACGAAGTAATCCTGGACGAACGTTTCCGGCACGTCGATTAACTTCACGGCGCGGGTCAGCCCGCCGTAATTCCACCAGTCGGTCATGGCCGGGGGAACGGCATCCGCGTGGCGCTGATCGTCCACCTTCACAATCACGGCGTTGGCGCCGTCGCGGACCGCATCGGTGACTTCGAATTGGAAGGGAGTGAATCCACCTTCATGTTGGCCCAGCCTGTGGCCGTTCAGGAACACGATGGCCTGGTAGTTGGCGGCCCCAAACCAGAGAAACAGCCGCCGCCCGGGCTTCTTCACATAATCGAACTCGTGCTTATACCAGATGGTGCCTTCGTACCATAGAAACTCCGGTTTCTGCGTGTTCCAGTCGCCGGGCACCTGCAGCGTGGCGGAGTTCGGCATGAAGGTGAGTTCCAGGCGATCGCTCTTGTTCGCCGGGAGGCGGTCCGCGCCCAATCCGCCGTCGCGCAGCGGATTCAAATGGAAGTCGTAGTAGCCGGCTTCGTAGGGATCGACGATGATCTTCCACGGCCCGTTCAGACTCAGGTTCTGGCGGGCGGAAGTATTTTGCACCGGTCCGGCCGGCTGCCCGTAACACGCCATGCCGCTCGCCAGAGACACCGCCGCCAGGGCCGTCCACGTGGATCTTCGCATAAGCTGATGATATCCTGATGCCGGAGATGGACTTCCGTGTACCATCGGGTATCATAAACAGCCATGCTCTTCAGAATCGTCGGTTGGATCACCCTGGCGGCCATCTGCCGGGCCGCGCAGCCTGTTCAGTTGATTCCGCAGCCGCAGAAGCTCCGCACTTTCTACGCGATCGGCGACCCGCACGTGCCGGACGCCTTGCAAAAGCCGGCGCCGCCGTTGCCGGTCGGAGACATCACCGCAATGGCCGTAGCTTCCGACTGCGCAGTCTGGTACGGCACGCCGCGCGGCCTGGTGCGTGTGGATCCGTTGGCTGCCGCGGCCGATCGCCACCAGTATTTCGCCGGAAAGCGTTACTTGCCGGACGACCGCGTGCTGCAGCTCTTCGCGGACCCATCCGCCGGCATGTGGGTTCGTACCGAAACCGGTGTCTCGCATATCGAACTGCGGGTGATGACGTTGGCGGCTAAAGCCGCGCTCTTTGAAAAGAGGGTGCATGAGCGCCACGATCGTCACGGGTTAGTAGCTTCCTCCAGCCTCGCTACCGCCGGCGACGTGACTACGAATCAGACCCGCGACGATGACAACGACGGTCTATGGACTTCCATGTACGCCGCCGCTGAGTGCTTTCGCTACGCCGTAACGAAGTCGCCTGACGCCCTCGCCAACGCCCGAAAATCTACCGGGGCCGTTCTGTTCCTCGAAGAGGTCGCCGGCAAACGAGGTTTCCCGGCCCGTTCGTACATCCGCAAAGGCGAGCCGATGCCGCGGGATGGCCAGTGGCATTGGACCGAAGACGGCCAATACTACTGGAAAGGGGACACCAGTTCGGATGAAATCGTGGGCCATTTCTTTCTGTATAGTGTGGCCACCGATCTGCTGCCCGATGCGGATCTGAAGCAGCGCATCGCCGCGACCACCACCCGCATCATGAATCACATTCTCGATCATGGCTACTACCTGATCGACGCGACCGGCAAGCCCACCACCTGGGGCCGCTGGTCGCCGGATTACTTTCGCGAGAACCCTGGGGACAGCCCGTTGAACAGCATGGAGCTGCTCAGTTTCCTGAAGACCGCGGCCCATATCACCGGGAACCCGAGGTACGGGAAGGAATACCAGAAAGCGGCGCTCCAGATGGGTTATGCCAAGCTCGCCACCCGCTACAAGGAACTGCGCGACGAGATCAACTATTCCGATGAGGAATTGGCCATGCTGGCGTTCTACGGACTCTTCCGTTATGAAAAAGACGAGGACCTGCTGAGCCGCTATTACCGTCCTGCGATAGACGCCTGGTGGGAAAACATCGTGCGCGAGGACAACCCGCTGTGGGCTTTCATCTACGCCACGGGACGCCCCCACGCCTCTCTCGACTTGGCCGCCGCCGCGCGCACCCTGTACCGCATGCCGATCGACACGATCGAATGGACGGTGAAGAACTCCGGCCGGAACGACGTCGTGATGGCAGCCGGCCTGGACCGATCCGGGCGTCCGCAAGCCTTGACCCTGCTGCCCCGCGATGAATTGCCGGTCGCCAAGTGGAATTCAAATCCGTTCGACGTGGATGGCGGCTCCGGTGGACGATCGGAAGACGACGGCGCCGCCTTCCTTTTGCCCTACTGGATGGGCCGCTATTATGGGTTCCTCTTACAGGAAGCCGGCATCAAATAGGTCGAACCGCCACCACGCCGGGCTTCGATGGTAAGCGGGAAAGTGGATTTCGCAGGGCGCGGCCAAAGCCGGCGAAGCGCACCTGCATCACGTCGCCGTCTTCCAGGCGGATGCCGTCTCCGAAGCTGAACGCGTCCGCGCCGAAGAAGTGAATATGCAGGTCGCCCGGCCGGCGATGGAACGCAAACTTGAAATGATTATGTTCGATGTTCGCCAGGCTGTGGCACATGGCGTCCTCGCCGGTCCGAATCTCCCGCGACCACAGAACCTGCTCGCCGCGTTCGACCGATACCTCTCCCGGCACCAGATCGAAATTGCTACCCACCACCAGTTCCGGGCCGATGGCGCAGTTGCGCAGTTTCGAGGCCGCCAGATACAGATAATTCTTGCGCTCCAGCACGTGATCGGAAAACTCGTTGCCCACCGTGAATCCGATGCGCCGCGGCGCGCCCTCCGCATCGATCACGTACACGCCCGCCACTTCCGGCTCCTCCCCGCCGTCCTCCGCGAATTCCGGAACTGTCAGCGGCTCGTTATGCGCGCGCAGCACTGTGCCGCATCCCTTATAAAACCACTCGGGCGCGGTCCCTGCGTTGCCGGGCGCGGGTTTGCCGCCGGCGACTCCCGATTGATACATACGCGTGCTGTCGGTAACAGCCTGCGCGGCCGCATGCATGGCATCCCGATTCTGGGCGCTGGCTTTGTGCGTCAGCCCCGTTCCGCTCACCAGGCATCGCGCGGGTTCGGAGGGGACGTCGGCCGACGGACAAATCCGCCACTCCGACTTGCCCGCGTACACCTCGTCGTAGTCGAGGAATTCGTGCGATCTCCGCCGATCGATGCCCTCCGGGAGGGAAACTCTTTCCTTCAGACATTCCGACGCCAGTTCATAAACCGAGCGGCAGCCTTCCAGCAGCCGCAGTTGAGGCTCGTCAACCAGCGCCACGCGCCGTTCGCCCGGCCCCGCTAACTGTACCAGTCTCATTTACCAGCTCAGCTCCATCAGAGAGACGCCCTGGCGCGGGAGCATAAACTCAAGCTTCGCCGCGGCGCCGCGCAAATCCATCCACCGCGGAGATTCCGCGAGTTGCAACTGCCCGGCCGCTTCCAGGCCGGCATACTGCTCAGGCGTCGGATGCTGCGGAGATCCCATAGCCTTCCATACCGTCCAGGAGTTGCTATGACTTTCGTCGATTCGATAATGTCGAACCACGCCGCGCATCGCCGTGCCTGGAATTCCCGCGATCTCCAACCGCACCCTGGCCTCCGCCGCGGGCACATCGTCGTCATGATAATTCCATGTCAGAACGGAGATTCCCCGCTCCGAACGAACGGCCAGCGCGTCTATGTCCGGACGGCCACGCACGCCATCGGCGAGCATGGTCTCCAGTGGCGTGCGGCTGTTGCTCTCCGCCTGCACGCGCGCGCCGCGCATCAATCCCGCCATCCGGAACAGGTTCAACACCGGCTTATCGATGCCATTCGTCGCCAGCGTCCGGAAGCCGTCGAAGTAAGGCTGATCCTCGAACTCGAAGGCCCAGGTCAGCATCCCCTCGATGTTCGTCCGCCGCCGTTCCGACAGTTCCAAAACGTTCTTCATCATCGCCGCCGTGTACGACGCGTATAGCGCGCCGTTGCGGTAGGCATTTTGCGGATAAACGCGCGCCGGGCACGCCGCGCAGCCTTCCGGGTCGGACTCGCTCAGCACGATCGGCAGAGCCGCGAATTTCGGAAATTCGCGGACGATGGCGAACCCGTTATCCACATCCTGGGCGTTCCGCGAGATCCCCATCCGCACGCGGCCATCCACCAGCGTAGGACGGCCTTTGGCGTGATACGTGACGAAGTCCAGCGCCGCACCCGTTCCACCGGTTGCGGAGTTGCTGCCGCGGTCGCAATGCCGCAGGAATTGGCGTAGGAAGGCCGCCGCCTTCGCGCTGGATGGGCCGGTGGTGGCCGGTCCGCCCACTCTCGCCTTTGGAAGCACGCGCTTCACGGCCGCAGCGGCGTAGTCGTATAGCTTGTCATACTCTTCCGGCGTTCCGTGCCAATACGAGATATCCGGCTCGTTCCAGACTTCCCAATACCATGACTCCACTTCGTCTTTCCCGTACTTGTCCACGCAGTGCTTCACCCACTGGTAAACCAACTCGCCCCATTTGCCATAATCCTTCGGGGGAAAAGACCATCCTATCGAATAGTCGCGGTTCTCGGCTCCCGGAATCCAGGTCGGACGATAGGGCTCCGGCCGCGATGAAAGCGCTTCCGGCATGAAGCCGATCTCGACGAACGGCCTGGCGCCCGCCTGCAAATACGTGTCGAAGATCCGGTCCGTGAGAGTCCAGTCGTAGACCGGCCTTCCCGACGCGTCTTCCGTGTACGCATTTGTGGACCCCCACTTCAACCCCGGCGTTCCATCTCCAGTGGCCAGCATGAAGTGCGTGCGTATGTACACGGGCGATGCGCTTATGGCCGCCAACTCGCCCACCAGCTTGCGCCCGTTCCGCGTGTACGTGAAGTTGGGCTCGTCGTAGCCGAAATAGGCGTAAATCGGCTTGAAGGGGCCGACCGTCGCGCCCGCATCGACGCGGATCGTCACGGCGTCCTGCGACAGGCCCGCAGCCGCGAACAGCAGAGGCAAAAGTAGCGGTATGCCGGTTCGCATCAGCGGCTCAACTTCAGCACCCAGGCGGGCTGCCCCAGCAGATCCTCCGGCAGGTCCGGCAGATCGACGGTTACCGTACCGGAGCCGGTTTTGAAACCAAGCGGGGCAGCCGCGCCGAGCAGGCTCACCGACTTCGGTTTTGCGCCGTCGTAGCCATTCACCGTGAACTGCCGGCCCGGCCAACGCGGCAGGATCGCGTACAGATCGCCGCCCTTCGAGGTGAAGAACGCTTCGATGGAAGCCCTGCCGCCCTCTGGTTTGCCGGCCAGTTTAGCCACATCGTAATCGGCGTTGAACTCCGCGTTGTAGTTGATTTTCGGCACTTCTCCGGGGCCCCACTGGCGGGTAGCCTTCCACGGCTTTGTACCGTAGATCGCCTCGCCGTTCACCTTCAGCCATGCGCCGATCTGGAGCAGGCGCTCCTCCATGATCACCGGGATGGTGCCGTCGGCGGCGGGACCGATGTCCAGCAGCAGATTGCCGCCGCGGCTCACGATATCCGCCAACAGAATCACCAGTTCGTGGCCGGTGTGATAGTGCTCCAGACGTTCGGCGCGATTATAGCCGTAAGAGAAGCCCATGCCCCGGCTCTCTTCCCAGGGATGGTCCATCCCGCTCATACCCGGCGTGTATTCGGTCGTCCAGTAGCCGCCGTGCTTGTGGCGCGTGTCCTTGCCCCAGCGGTCGTTCACCACCACATCTTCCTTCACGGGCGAATCGTTGAACAGCCACGCCAGCATCTCGGGACTGCGCCACTCGCTCGAAGCCATATCCCATTCGCCGTCGCTGAAGATGATGGACGGCTGGTAGCGCGTCACCACATCTTTGAACTGCGGCATCATGTGCTCGGCCACGTAGCGAGTCTTATCGGAAAGATACAACGGGTTGTACCACTCGTACAGCGAATAATAGATGCCCATGCGAAGGCCTTTGGCGCGCACGGCGCTGGTCAGGTCGCCGAGCAGGTCGCGCTTGGGTCCGATCTCGACGGCATTCCAGGGCCGTCCCCAGGTCTTGGAGGCTTCCTGGCTGGGCCATAGCGCAAAGCCTTCATGATGCTTCGAGGTCAGCACCACGTACTTCGCGCCGGAGCGCGTGAAGACATCCGCCCAATGACCCGGATCGAACAATTCCGCGCGGAACCGCGGCGCGAAGTTCCGGTAATCGTATTCGGTGCCGAACATGCTCTTGTGGTAATCCCAGGACCCCGCGTCAACCGGGCCGGCGCCCGCCTTTTGGCCTTCGGTGATGGCGTGCCAGTACCATTCGGCATACGCCAGTTTGCCGGGCAGCACCGGCGCATAAGAGGGCACCGAATAAACACCCCAGTGGATGAAGATCCCGAACTTCGCATCGGCGAACCATGCCGGTGTCGAACGCCGGTCCAACGATTCCCAGTTGGGTTGGTAGGTCTGCGCTCCGGCGCAGGTCGTATAGAGAAGGGCAAGGGAGAAGAGAGTCTTGAGCATCTCGGAGGCTAATTCTATCCCAAATTGGCCGCCCGGCAGTACGATGGAAGGTTGTACCACCCGAAAATCTATGGAAACCTCGCTTGAGAATCTGGAACCGACGTCCTTGTGGAGACATTTCGCGGCGCTCTCGGCCATCCCGCGCGCTTCGACGAAAGAGGCTGCGGCCCGCGCCTATGTCCTGGCCCAGGCCGAGCAGCTCGGTCTTGAGGCCATTCAAGACGGTGTCGGAAACGTGGTGATCCGCAAACCCGCGCGCCCCGGCCGTGAGGGCGCCATCAGTGCGGCCCTGCAAGGCCACCTGGACATGGTGTGCGAAAAGAACGAAGATACCGCCCATGATTTCGACAGCGATCCCATCCGGCTGATCCGGGATGGCGATTGGTTGAAGGCGGACGGCACCACGCTGGGCGCCGACAACGGTGTCGGCGTGGCCGCGGCCCTCGCGGTAATGGAAAGTCAAGACGTCGCCCATGGCCCGTTAGAGTTTGTCTTTACGATAGACGAGGAGAGCGGCCTGACCGGCGCCTCGGACTTCCCCGAGGGCCTGCTGAAGTCCCAATACTTCCTGAACCTCGACGGCGAAGAGGAAGGCACGCTCTGTATCGGCTGCGCGGGCGGACTGAACACCGTCGCGCGCCGCAAAGTGCAACGCCGGCCCACGATTTCCGGGAACGGTTGGCGCCTGCGGGTCTCAGGGCTGCAAGGCGGCCACTCGGGCTTGGATATCAACCGGGGACGCGGTAACGCCGTGCGCATTCTCGGCCGCTTGCTCGAAATCCTGATGGACCGCCTGCCGCTCGCCGTGGCCGATATGCAGGGCGGCAGTAAACGCAATGCCATCCCGCGCGAAGCCTCCGCGACCGTAGTGCTCGACGCCGGCCGTGAGGGGGAGCTCAGGTCGCTCACCGCGACCGTGGAAGGCCAGATCCGATCCGAACTCGGCGGTTTCGATCCAGGCTTGAAGATTGCGGTGGAAGGCGTGGCGCGGCCGGACCAAATCCTGGAAGACGCGGACGCCAGACTAATTGCGGGGCTGCTGGCCAGCCTGCACCACGGCGTCCTGGCGATGAGTCCGGATGTTCCGGGCCTGGTCCAGACATCCACGAATCTGGCCACGGTATCGGCCCAAGGCGAAGGGGTCGAGATCGAGACCAGCCAGCGCAGCGCCATCGAGAGCAGCAAACAGGCCGCCGGACGCATGATCACCACCATGCTCCGGCTGGCGGGTTTCGAGGTGGAGCACGCCGGCGGTTATCCTGGCTGGAAGCCCGAGCCAGCCAGCGATATCGTCCGTAAGACGCGGCAGGCACACCTGGAGATCCTCGGCAAGACGCCCGAACTGGTCGCCATGCACGCCGGCCTGGAGTGCGGCGTAATCGGCGAGAAACATCCGGGTATGCAGAAGATCTCTTTCGGGCCGCATATCGTGGATGTACACAGCCCCAGCGAACGGCTGAAGATCTCTTCGGTTGCGCCGTTTTACGCGCTGCTGACGGGGCTGCTCGAGCGTCTCTGATTCGTCTGGAGCGGGGATCCAAACCCTCGGCCCGAACAGTATAGTAGCCCGATGGTGTATACATAACGTTATTTTTAAACAATGTTAAATAGTTTATATACATATACTTGCATAGTAATGTATCCCTAGCCATAATACTTTCAACACTTGACAATTTGGGTTCGTTTGGCCTAAACTCTACAGAATTGACGGCCAGGAGCTTTCGCCAATGCACCCCAGTTCAGTGATTACGCCCAGCCCGCTCGGCTCCCCGGAAAACGTGCAGATACCCACGACGTTGCTCGAAGCCATGCGCTTCTACCGCGATCCGGATGTGGCCGCCCGAACGCTGGCCGCAGCCCGTTGGGGCGACGCTACCGAATGCCTGCATTGCCACTCCCGGGAGCAGCATTGGTATATTTCCACTCGCCGCATCTGGAAATGCCGCGCTTGCCGGAAGCAGTTCTCGCCCAAAGCGGGCACTATCTTCGAGGACTCGCCAATTCACCTCGACCGGTGGCTGATTGCCATCTGGATGGTGGCAAACAGCGAGCATCGTGTCAGTTCGTACAAGTTGAACCGGATTGTCGGGGTCACGCAGACGACTGCCCAGTTCATGCTGCGGCGGATCCGGCTGGCGGTCCAGAGCGTACATTCCAAGGGCGAGACTATTCCGGCGTTTGAAGCTACCGACGCGCAATGACGGATCCCAAGGAAGCCAATCCGGCGGAGCCGAAGCCGAGTCAGTACCTGCGATTCATCCGGCTGCTCCACGACATCGCGGCCGTGCCCAAGGCCGCCATCTATGAGTTGGACCCGAAGCTCAGACCCAAGCCGCGGCCGATTTCTAGCGAGACGGAGAAGGACGAGAATCGCTAAACGGTTGCACCCATCGACGCTACCGGCGTAACATACTCCTTGGAATCCTGAAAAGGAACAACTATGGCAACGCCTACAGCGCCCGGCGAGGCGATCGAACCGCTCACCCGGCGTAACGCCTGGAAAGAACTCCAAACACATTTCGAAAAGATCCGCCCATTGCACCTCCGGAACCTCTTCGCCGGCGACTCCGGCCGCGGTCAGAGGATGACCGCCGAGGCCGTGGGGCTCTTTCTGGATTATTCGAAGAACCGCGTCACCGATGAGACCCTTCAAATTCTCCTGCGCCTGGCCGGCGAATCGGGTTTGCGGCAGCGAATCGACGCCATGTTTCGCGGGGAAAAGATCAATGTCACCGAGAAGCGCGCCGTCCTACACGTAGCGCTGCGCGCTCCCCTGGGAGCATCCATCACGGTGGATGGGGAGAACGTCGTGCCCCAGGTACACGCCGTCCTGGACAAGATGTCCGCCTTTTCCAATCGTATCCGGAGCGGGGAGTGGAAAGGCAGCACCGGTAAACGGATCCGCAACATCGTCAATATCGGTATCGGCGGTTCCGATCTGGGCCCCGTCATGGCCTATGAGGCTCTGCGCCACTATAGCGATCGCGGCATGCTGTTCCGGTTCGTCTCGAACGTGGACGGTACCGATTTCGCCGAAGCCGTGCACGACCTGGACGCGTCCGAGACGCTCTTCATCATTTCTTCGAAAACGTTCACGACCCTGGAGACCATGACCAACGCGCATTCGGCGCGCGCCTGGTCCCTGGCCGGATTGGGCGGCGACGAAAAAGCCATCGCCAGCCACTTCGTGGCGGTTTCGACCAACGCCGCGGACGTGGCTAAGTTCGGCATCGACACCGCCAACATGTTCGGCTTCTGGGATTGGGTTGGCGGACGTTACTCGATGGATTCGGCCATTGGTCTTTCGACGATGCTGGCCATCGGCCCGCAAAATTTCCGGGCTATGCTGGACGGCTTTCACCAGATGGACGAGCATTTTCGCACCGCGCCATTCGACCGCAATCTGCCGGTGCTGATGGGGCTGCTGGGCATCTGGTACACCGATTTCTTCGGCTGCCAGACGGCGGCGGTATTGCCTTACGAGCAGTATCTGAAGCGCTTTCCGGCCTATTTGCAGCAGTTGACGATGGAGAGCAACGGCAAGCACGTCACGCTCGACGGCGACCCGGTTTCCTACCCGACGGGGCCGGTCTATTGGGGCGAGCCGGGAACCAATGGCCAGCATTCTTTCTATCAATTGATCCACCAGGGCACTCCGCTGATCCCTTGCGACTTCATTGCGTTTGCCCGGCCGCTGAACCCGTTGGGCCGCCATCACGATATGCTCATGGCGAATGTATTCGCGCAAGCCGAGGCGCTGGCATTCGGCAAGACGGCGGAGGAAGTGAAGAGCGAAGGCATAGCGGATTGGCTGGTGCCGCACCGGGTTTTCGAGGGCAACCGCCCGTCGAATACGATCCTCGCGCACGAGCTTACACCCGAGATTCTGGGTAAGCTGGTGGCGCTCTATGAGCACATCGTCTTTACCCAAGGCACGGTCTGGCAGATCAATTCGTTCGATCAGTGGGGCGTCGAATTGGGCAAGGTGCTGGCCCAGCGCATCGTGCCGGAACTGGAGAGCCCCGGCGATCCCACGCTAAATCACGACAGTTCGACGAACAACTTGATCCGGCGCTACCGCCGCCAAAAAGAATAGCCGGGTAAACCGCCGCAAGGATACTATAGGCCCGCCCCCCGGCCAATCTCCGCGGCAGCCTCCGCTGTCACCTGCCGCAGGTTCCGCTCCATGGAGGCCACCACGTCCGCCATACTCTTGCCGCCGGCTGGCTCTTCGTGCTCGAAGGCGTGGTCCCAAACGGTGCGGCCGGTCTTCTCGTCAACCAGCTCGAGATGCACGGAGATCACTGTTTGCACCGCGGGGCTGTCTACCTCCGCGAATTCGTACAGTTTGCCGCGCAGCAGGTAATCGCCGACGGCGGAGCTGGACGCCTCCATCACGCGCCGGTACTTGCCCGAGGCGCGCAGCGCGCGCACCAGCGACAGCCGCACGATCGCGCCGGGGCGTTCCTCCCAGCGATGGTATTCGTAAGAGCCGGTTTCATTCGCGCCCGCGCGATACCGGATGCGGCTATCCTGCAGAAATTCCGGCGTGGCGATCAGTCCGACCAGCACGCTGGGACCCGACGGGTTGACTTGATAGGCCGGCGGCATGACGGGCGCGAGCGTGTAGTAATGCACGGGACGGGTGGGGGCGCAGCCGGAAGCCAGCAGGATCGCGGCCATGCCGAGGATAGCCTTACTCATGGGAATCTCCAGGTTTGCGCTCCGGCACCTTGATCCCGCGGATCAGGCTGGCCGGTGCGCGCTGCAACGTCTCTGTCAGCGATCTCAGGTTCTCCGTCAACATGCGGATGTTATCGAGCAACTCATCGATGTTGGCCGAATTCCGGTCCAGCGTCTGGTTCAACTTGGCCAGGGTATCGCGCAAGCTCACTACCGATGCCCGAATATCGGGGCGGTTCTCCACCAGGGTGGAATCCACGTGGGAAAGGGTGTCGTTGGCGCGCGCGGTGATCGCTTGCACTTTGTCCAGCAGCGGCGGCAGCTTAGCGTTCAGTTCCTTCGTCAGATCCTGCACGTTGGCCAGGCTGGTGGAGACTTTGGGCCGTGCGTCGTCGAGCAGCCCGTTCAGGTTATTGAGAGATTCCGTTACCTTGGGCCGCGCGTCGGCCACCAGGCGATTCACGTTCTCGAGCGAACCGCCGATGTTGGCACGATTGCGGTCGTTCAGCAGATCGTTGGCGCGCGTGATGGTCACCTGCAGGCCATCCAGGCTTTGGTTCAGTTTCTGCAGCGCGCTATGTATATCCGGCACCATGGCCTGCGCGGCGTCGCCCAACTGCGGCAGGCCGAATGCCTCCTCGGAGGGCAGCGTAGAACCGGGTGGCGCCAGCGGCGCGTGCTCCGTGCCCGTGGCAATCTCGATGTAATTGTCGGTGAGCGGACCGAGTGTCGAGATCTTCGCTACGCTGTCTGTCTTTATGGGCGCGTCATGATCCACAGCCACATCGATTTCGATACGGCTGGAGTTGCCGGGATCTACCCGGACCCGCGTCACCTTGCCGACTGACAATCCGCCGTAGCGCACAGGCGCCCCGGGCTGCACGCCGCCCGCGAACTTGAAAAAGGCGCGGTGCGATACGGTCGCGGCGCCGAGGCCGCCGGAAATCGCCGCCATGGTGGCGATCAACAAGCCGCCCGCAATCAGCACGAATAGTCCCACCAGAGTGCGTTCGCGCATGGGTTGCATCATTTCACCTTATCCCTTCCGTAAACATGCGGAGGTGATCCACGTCATCGTCCTGGGTGGTGTCGGCCACGCGGTCGAGAAACTGGCGGACCCGCGGATGCCGGCTCTCGCGGATTTCCTGCGCCGGACCCATGGCTACGATGTTGCCGCGATCCAGCAGAATCATGCGGTCCGCGATCAGGAAGGCGCTGGCGAGTTCGTGGGTCACCACCACCATGGTCATGGAATAGGCTTTCTTGAGGTCCAGAATCAGGTCGTCGATACCCGCCGCGGTGATGGGATCGAGCCCCGCGGAGGGTTCGTCGAAGAACAGGATCTCGGGGTCCATGGCCATCGCCCGGGCAAAGGCGGCGCGTTTGCGCATCCCTCCACTGAGTTGCGCGGGGCTGTAGCTCTCAAAGCCGCTCAGCCCGACCTGTTCCAGCTTAATCCGGACCATAACCTCAATTGTGGTGGGCTTCAGGGTGGTGTGTTCGAGCAAGGGCAGCGCGATGTTCTCGCCGACCGAAAGCGAGCCGATCAACGCCCCGCCCTGAAAGGCCAGGCCGATCTTCTTGCGGATGCCGTCCATCTCGCGCGCGGACGCCCTGGTGATGTTCACGCCCTTGATATGCACTTCGCCGGAGGCAGGCCTCTCCAGCCCGACCAATGTACGCAGCAGCGTGCTCTTGCCCGAACCCGATCCGCCGATGATCACGACTGTCTCGCCGTGCACGATATCGAACGTCAGGCCATGCAGCACCTCGCGGTCGCCATACTGGACGCGAAGATCGCGCGCGGCAATGACTGTAGCGGCCGGGGCAGCCATCCTATGCGCCTCCCCGCGCCAGGTAGAAGAGGATGGTAAAAACGAGATCGATCAGGATGACCAGGAGAATCGAGATCACCACGGCCGATGTCGTGGAGCGCCCCACTTCTTCCGCGCCCGCGCCGGTAGAGAATCCCTCCTGGCAGCCCACTGCGGTAATCACCAGTCCGAAGACCAGCGCCTTGACGACGCCGGTGGTGATGTCGTGCGCCACCAGGGCGTCGCGGGTGGCAATCACATAGCTGCCGAAGGTGAAGTTGCCGCTGACGATTCCGAACACGCAGCCGCCCAGGACGCCCATCAAATCGGACCACACCGCCAGGCAGGGCATCATGACGGCCATGGCCAGGAATTTCGGAACGACCAGAAACGCGATGGGGTCGAGCGCCATGGTCTCGAGAGCATCGAGTTCCTCGGTCACGCGCATGGTGCCGATCTCGGCGGCAAATGCCGAGCCGGATCGTCCGATGACGACGATCGCGGTGATCAACGGCCCCAGTTCGCGGGTGATGGAGATGGAAACCAGGCTGGCCACCAACTGCATGGCGCCCAGACGCTGCAACTGGTAAGCGCCTTGCAGCGCGATGATTACGCCGACGAAAAAGGTAATCAGGGAAGTGATGGGAAGAGCGCCCACCCCGGCCGTCATGGCCTGATGCACCGTGCGCTGCGCGAGGCGGCCGCGCTTCAAAGGCGAGAGGAACAGCAGGCGGAGTGACTTTCCGCAGAGCTGCGCCAGACCGCCTATGTAGGCCACGCTGCGTTCCGTCGCAGTGCCCACCTCCGCCGCGAATTGCATTACGCGCTTCCCAGCGCTTCTTCCTCGGTCTGGAATACCTGAAAGATGCGGATGACGTGCGTGAGGTGGAAGACCTGCTGCACTGCCGGACTCAGGCCGAACAAAACAAACTGCTTATTGCGGCGTTGGGAGTCCTTGAGCACTTCCAGCAGAGTGGCAATGCCGGAGCTGTCGATGTAACGGATGGCGGCCAGGTTAAGCGCCATCTTAGGCGCGTGAAGCAGGGTTTCGAAAAGGGTGCGGCGGAGATCCGGAGAGGTACCCAGATCCACGTCCCCTTCTATGTCGACTACCTTGGTCGCACCCGCATCGCGAATCAAGATCTTCATATCGTTTTCCTCAACCGCTTGGTGGCTGCGAACCGGTTTCCCTCGGGCGTCGCCTGATACGACACGGTGTCCATTACATCCTTGATGATATGCGTTCCCAGTCCGCCGGGCTGGTCGCAGGCAACCGCGCGCGCACATATTTTGCTCCTGTCCGGGGGCTCACCTTGATCTAGCAAGCTGACTTCCAACCCGTCCGCAACCGCGCGGCATTCCAGCTCGATGCGGCCGTCCGTGCGGTTGTGATAAGCGTGCCTGATGATGTTGGCGAGGGCTTCGTCGAGTGCCAGCGTGATGGCGCGGCAGTCCGATTCATCCCAGCCGATGGCCTCCGCCAACGGCCCTATCACGCCGCGCACTACCGGCAGGTATCGGGGATCGCTGAGCATAACGAACCTGACTTCAAGGCTCATGCGGGGTCCCCCCGGCGTTCGAGCGCCAGCACCGTTTCGTCATCCGCCGGCGGGACGCTTCCGCGGAACCGTTCGATGGCCGCCACCAGCGCCTGCCCGGCGGCCGCGGCGGATTCAACCGGCAGATCCTGGGCCACCGATAGTAGACGTTCGAGCCCCAGTTGTTCTCCCGATTCGTCGCAGGCTTCGCTGATGCCGTCCGTGTAGAGGAGGAGCAGATCGCCCAATTCCAGTTGCACAGCCGTCTGGCTGTAGGAGGTACCGGCGATCATTCCCAGAGGCAAATCCATAATCTCTTTACTATACGGCGTGGAATCGACCAATAGATTCCACTCCTTCGTGGCGGCGCGAAACCAGAGGGGTGGCAAATGGCCGGCATTGGTGAACAACAGCTCGCCGGTCTCACGGTAGAAACTGGCTAGAAAAGCTGTGGCGAAACGGGAGTGCGGCGCGCCTTTCAGAATGCTCTCGTTGAGGCGGCGGATCAACGTGGACTGGTCCCAATGGTCCACGTGCTCGCGCAAGGCATCGCGTAGCCAGACTGCGGTAGCGCTGACCACGTCACCATGGCCGGCCACGTCGGCGAGCGCCACGCGAGCGATCACCCCTTTGCTGCACGCCGACAGATAGTAGAGATCGCCGCCGCCCGACGCGCCTAGCGGCCGGCAGGAGACCCAAGCCGCAAGTCCAGGCAATTCAGCGGAGTACGCGCCTGCCTCGTTTCCTCCGCGCAGTTCCATGCAGGCCAGGGTGTAAGGCCGGTCCAGTTCTTGAGGCGCCATGCAAAGTTCCCCCAGGGATACCTAATGGACTGGCCAGAACGGCGGATGGATTCAAGAATGTCCCGGGCGTAAAATGGTTGCATCATGAGCTTTGAGGTGAATCGACGCGGTTTCCTGACGGCGGCCGGCTTGGCAGGCTTCAGTTCGCCCGGACGCGCCCACGCCGAAGAAAAGGCAGGCGCGGTCCGATTAGGGGTGGCCAGCTATTCGTTTCGCGAATTCAACCGCGAATTGGCCATCAAGTGCATCAAGGAGTTGCGCACGCCGTGGGTCAGCGTCAAGGAATTCCACCTGCCCTATCGCAGCAGTCCGGAGGAACTCGAAAACGGGCGGAAGGAGTTCGAGCGCGCGGGCCTGACCATTGTGAGCGGCGGGAACATCACTTTGGCGAAAGACGATCCGGACGATATTCGCCGCTACTTCGAATACGCGAAGATGTGCGGCATGCCCATGATGGTCTGCGCGCCCACACACAGCAACCTCGGCACGATCGAGCGTTTCGTCAAGGAGTACAACATTCGCATTGCCATCCACAATCATGGTCCCGAGGACACCAAATTCCCGACGCCCCAATCGGTTTTGGCGGTAGTGCGCGACATGGATCCGCGCTGCGGGCTTTGCATGGACGTGGGACATTCCGCGCGCGCGGGCGCGAATGTGGTGGAATCCATTGCGGAAGCCGGCAGCCGCCTGTTCGATATGCACATCAAGGATCTGAAGACCTTCGAGCCGCCCGCGGTGCAATGCGACGTGGGCGAGGGCATCATGCCGATTGTGGGGATTTTCAAGCAGTTGCAGAAAATCGGTTATCAGGGCAATGTGAATCTGGAATACGAGATTAACGGAGACAATCCGCTGCCGGGGATGCAGAAATCATTTAGTTATATGCGCGGCGTGTTGGCGGGGATGATGGGGTGAAGAAGCAGGCTGCGCGCCCCCCGCTATCCAATGGCAAGGTCGGAAATTACACAAATCTTACAAACACCAGTCAGATTCCTTGCTAGTTTGAAAGTACAGTGCTGACCGCAACTTCCCAGAAATTCCCCAATATCGAACTCCTCGAGTTCCCTGAAAAGCAAAGGCTGAACTGGCCGACGACGCTTGTGCTGGTGCTCTTGCATATCGGCGCGATCGCCGCCCTGTTCATGTTCAGTTGGACAAACCTGGCGGTGACGCTCTTCCTGCTTTGGTTCGCCACCGGCTTGGGGATCAGCATGGGGTACCACCGTCTGCACACGCACCGGTCCTATCAGGTGCCTTTGGCGCTCGAATACCTGTTCGCGGTCTGCGGCGCGTTGACCTTCGAAGGCGGTCCGATATTCTGGGTGGCTACGCATCGGATTCATCATCAGAAATCGGACATGCCCGGCGATCCGCACTCTCCGCACGATGGCGGCTGGTGGGCGCACGCGGGCTGGATCCTGATGGGCGAAGCCAAGCACAACAACACCCGGTTGATGTCCAAATACGCTCCCGATCTGGCCAAGCACCGGTTTTATGTCTGGCTGAACAACTATCATTGGCTGCCGAACGTGTTGCTGGCCGGATTGCTGTTCGCGATCGGCGGTGTGTCGATGGTGATGTGGGGCATCTGCCTGCGCGTTGTGGTCGGCTTGCACGCCACCTGGCTGGTGAACTCGGCGACGCACATGTGGGGGTCGCGGCGCTTCGAAACTCGCGACGATTCCCGGAACTCCTGGTGGGTGGCGCTGATCACTTTCGGCGAGGGCTGGCACAATAATCACCACGCACATCCCACTTCGGCGCGCCACGGTCTGGCATGGTACGAGTTCGATATGTCCTGGATCCAAATCCAGATTCTGCGCTTCCTGGGCATCGCTAAAGGCGTCAAGGTAGCGAAAGTAAACACGGAATTGGCGGAGCGGGACGCAGCCTAAGCATCCGGCAAACACAGGTCCTTCGGCCCGCCCCGTATTCTATACTTGGGGCGTGCGGTCCATCCCCTGCATTCTGATCTGCAGCGCGCTTTGCGCCGCGCCGCCCGTGCGTTTCGCGGAGCACACGGTCTCGACCGGCCTGACTGGTGGCTACCAGGTGGTGGCGGTCGACATGAACCACGACGGCAAACTGGATCTGGTCGCGCTGGCGAGCGGCATGACCGAGTTAGTCTGGTTTGAAAACCCCGGCTGGCGGCGTCACGTGATCGCCCGAAATCTCTCCGGAATGATCAACGTGGCCGCCTGGGACGCCCCTGGGACATGGATGGCAGCGGCATCCCCACACTGGTGCTGGCTTCCGGCTTTTCCATGAACGCCAAGAGCAGCGCCGGGATTGTGTCTGTGCTGCGCCACAACGGCGATCCGCGCGAGCCTTGGACCATCCGGGAGATCGACCGGCTGCCGGCCTCGCACCGCCTGCGTTGGGCGGATATCGACGGCAGCGGCAGGAAAGTGGTCGTCAACCAGCCGCTCACCGCGGCCAATGTTGACCGGCCCGAGGACCACGCGCATACGCCGCTGGTATTCTACCGGCCCGGCGAATGGAAGCGCGAAACCATCTCAGAACAGGACGAGGGCGTGGTCCACGGCCTCTACATCGTGAAGTGGGATGGCAGCGGGCGCGACAGCATCCTGACCGCCGGCTTCACCGGCATCCACCTTTATCGGATGGGAGATGGCGGACGTTGGAGCCGCACCGAAATCACCGCCGGCGACCCCGCGCCGTGGCCCAAATGCGGATCGAGCGACGTGGCCGTCGGCCGGTTGGGCAAGCGGCGGTTTCTGGCCGCTATCGAGCCTTGGCACGGTAACGAGGTCGCCATTTATCGGGAAATCGGCGGGGTGTGGCAACGGCAGGTAATCGACGATTCGCTGGCCGATGGCCACACGATTCTCACCGCCGATCTGGGCGGTGACGGAAGGGATGAAGCGGTCGCCGGTTATCGCGGCAAAGGCGTGAACGTGTACTACGCGCAGGACTCCGAAGGCGGCAACTGGACCAAGGTTCCGCTCGACACGAGCATGCCGGCGGCGGCCTGCGCCATCGCGGACTTAAATGGCGACGGGCGCCCGGATATCGCCTGCATTGGCTCGTCAACCGCAAATCTGAAGTGGTACGAGAACTTGGGCCGCCCCTGATCGCAGGAGATGTGCCTGCTATAATCCTCAAATAAGTGCCTGAAATCCGCCATTCCGTCTGCGCTTTGGACTGCCCGGATGCATGCGCCGTACTGGTTACCACCGACGGCGGCAAGGCCACCCGGCTTCGCGGCGACCCGGCTCACCCCGTGACCCGCGGATTCCTCTGCGGCAAAGTCGCGCGCTACCTGGAGCGCGAGTACCACCCCGAACGTTTGCTCTATCCCATGCGTCGCGTCGGCGCCAAGGGTGCAGGCCGCTTCGCGCGCATCTCGTGGGATGAAGCCCTCGACGAAATCGCCGCGCGCCTGAAAGCCATCGCCGCCGAATTTGGCGCGGAGTCCATTTTGCCGTACAGCTATGCCGGCACCATGGGATTGCTGAATGGCTCGGGCATGGACCGGCGCTTTTTTCATCGTTTGGGCGCATCGCGGCTGGACCGCACCATTTGTTCGTCCGCGGGCGGGGCCGGCCTGATGGACGCCTTAGGCTTCCGCTACGGCACGGAGCCGGAGCAATTCCGGCACTCCAAGCTGATCATTGCCTGGGGCGCAAATGTACTCGGCACCAACGTGCATCTCTGGCCCTTCATCGTGGAAGCGCGCCGCAACGGCGCCCGGTTCTACACGATCGATCCCCGCCGCAATCGCACGGGAGCCGCGGCGGACAAGCATTTTTTCATCAATCCGGGCAGCGACACCGCCTTGGCGCTGGGCATGATGCACGTCATCATCGGCGAGAAACTGTATGATGCGGAGTACATCGTACAGCACACCATCGGATTCGCCGAACTCGCGGCGTGTGCCGGAGAATTTCCGCCCGAACGCGTCGCCGCCCTCACCGGAATTGCCCAGGACGAGATCGTGGCCCTGGCGCGCGAGTACGCCACGACCCGGCCAGCGGCCATTCGACTGAACTATGGTGTCCAGCGCAGCGAACGCGGCGCGATGGCCGTCCGCACCATCTCCCTGTTGCCGGCGCTGACGGGCTCGTGGAAAGAAATTGGCGGAGGCTTGCAACTCTCCACGTCGCAAGCTTTTCATCTGAATCGAGCGGGTTTGGAGCGGCCCGACCTGCAGCAGCGGGCGCTGGGCCGCGAAGCGCGCATCCTGAACATGGCGCTGCTGGGCCAGGCTCTGACCGAAGTCGACGATCCGCCGGTGAAGGCCCTGGTGGTTTACAATTCCAACCCCGCCGCCATCGCGCCGCATCAGAACGCCGTGCGCCGCGGGCTGGGGCGCGGCGACCTGTTCACCGTGGTGCTGGAACAATTTCAGAACGATACGGCCGATTACGCCGATTTTCTGCTGCCCGCGACCACCTTCCTCGAGCACACCGACCTCTATCTCGCGTACGGCCATTACTACTTGCAATTGGCGCGGCCCGCGCTGCCGCCGCCAGGCGAAACCCGGCCGAACGTGGAAGTTTTCCGGGCGCTGGCCAGCCGCATGGCGTTCGACGATCCCTGCTTCCGCGACTCGGAAGACGACATGATCCGTACGCTGCTCGATTCCGAGCACCCCTTCGTGCGCGGCATCACCCTGGAGGAATTGGAGCGCCGGCATTTCGTGCGGCTGCGGGTGGCGCCGGACCGCAACGCATTTCAGCCGTTCGCCACGGGTGGATTCGGAACGCCTTCCGGCAAGTGCGAGTTCCGGGCGGAATCGATCGCCTATACGCCGCCGGTGGAATCCCGTTTTGGAGACGAACGCCTGAGAGCGCGCTACCCGCTCGAAATGATCTCTCCTAAACACGACGACAGCATGAATTCGACGTTTGGCAACCGCCCGGACAACGACGCGGCCACCGCTACGGTTTACATGGAGTCGCGCGATGCGGCGGCGCGTGGAATCTCGACCGGCGATCAGGTGCGTGTATATAATGACCGCGGTTCCTGCCTGCTGCGCGCCGAAGTGGACGGCGTGGTGCGCCAGGGCGTGGTCTCGATACCTTCGGTGCGCTGGGCCAGTATGTCGCCGGATGGTCAAAGCGTGAATGCGCTGACCTCCGATCGCCTGACCGACAAAGGCGGTGGACCCACATTCTATAGCTGCCTGGTACAAGTGGAGAAGAGCGGAGACTAATGAACATTTCATTTTCGAGCCAGATTCGGCCCGCCCATCGAGTTTCGATCGGCGCCGCGATTCTGGTTTTGAGCCTGGCCCTGGTACCGGCAGGCTGCAAGCGGCATAAGGCGGTGACGGCCCGGACCGTTGAGGAGGCCCCTCCGTTATCCAGCACGATCGCGACGGCGGATTCCCGTACCGCGGCCCAATTGGTGAGCGGATTCTACGGCATTGAACAGAATTCCTGGCGTTGGACCGCCGGGCGGTTCTCGGTCTTGTTGCACCCGCCGCAGAACGCCGGCACCAAAGGCGCCCTGCTGCAACTGAAATTCGCGATTCCGGATGTCTCGCTGGCGAAGCTGAAAACCATCACACTGACCGCGTATGTAAATGGTACGCCGCTACCTCCAGAAACCTACACGCAAGCCGGCCAGTTCTTGTTCAGCCGCGAGGTCCCCGCGAACCTGCTGGTGGACGATACGGCGCGCATCGATTTTTCGGTGGACAAGACGATGCCGCCTACTCCGGCCGACCGGCGGGAACTGGGAGTGGTCGTCTCGATGGTGGGACTGCAGCCCAAATAAGAAATTCATTATGGAGGGGGTGGCGCACCGACGACAATCGTCTGTGGGGCCTTGAGTTTCGATCGCGCCAGCCTGAAGCCGATCACTCAGTTGTTGCCAAGCTTCATTCTGATTAAGGCCGAGCAGGCACGCACGCTTGCTCTTCACATCACAATGCAGGCGCTGGCGTCGGAAATGGCAGAACAGGCGGCGGGATCTGAAGTAGTCGCGACTCGGCTAGCTGAGGTCCTATTTGTCCAGGTACTCCGGCGCATATCGCGTCGGGACCGGAACGCAACAAAGGATGGCTGCGTGCCATTTTCGATCCTCAAGTAGGCGCTGCCCTGAGTGCCATTCACGACAGAGTGAATACACCCTGGAGGTGAATCCCTGGCCGAAGCGGCGGGCATGTCTCGCTCTGCATTCGCAGCACGTTTTAAAGAGCTACTCGGCCAAACACCACTGGAATATGTGACCGAGTGGCGGATGCAGTTACTACAACGTGACAAAAAGCTCATAGACGTCGCTCGGTCGGTCGGTTACGAGTCCGACGCTGCGTTCAGTAAGGCGTTCAAGCGAGTTGTCGGGACCAACCCTGGTGACTACCTCAGACGTGGTTTTGAAGGCCACGGTAATGCGGGAATGGCGTACGCTTCTTGAAGTGGAAGATTCTGACTTTGGCGGTTGGTGCCCGGGTACCAGCAAGTGTGTTCATCCATTGAAATGGGTGTACCAGGTGCCTCACTTTTGGGAACGTGAGACCACGGACCCGAAGCAGACCACGATCAATCCATCACCTGGCACCGCTTCCGGTTGCGCTGGGCTGTTTATTTGTCAAGAACTATTTTCGTGGGGCGCCGGCGCCAGGCTGTCGTTGCGTGCCACCTATTGACAGATCGAAGGGAGCTACTTCGCGACGCCGCTGGGGGCACCTACACGGTGCTGTACGGCTTCACGGGCGGCGCGGATGGGGGACCCCATAGGCGGGGTCACTCCCGATACGTCCGGCAACCTGTACGGGACCAGGCCAAAAAGCCGGGCCCAAGACGACGTGGCGTGCCTGAATGTGGTGCGAGAACATACCATGACCGAATATCCATATGTCCGGCTTTAGTCCTCGAAGCCGGAGCCAAGGGGTTCGGCCCCGAGACGTGGCGTGCCTTGCCGGTGCCTTCGATTGCCACTTTGTTCTCGTCATCGAGCCGCCCCAGTTCAGTGGCCGCACGACCCTGTGACCGCCTGTTCTGACGACGTGGCGGCCGGTCTGCGGAGCCCCTCTTCTTGCGCCACTCTGCGGAAAGGGGCTTTTTCTGTACACCTCCCATGCCGAAAACTTCACATTTTGGCATAGCTGGTACTGCCACGCGTGGTCGGCGCCGGCTTGGCATGCATGGATAGCCTACGACACCCCCGGAGCCCTGTCATCATTGGCGTTCGCGACGGACGCCGACTTCTGAGATTTCCAAAAAGTAGGGCCCAAGACGACCGCGCCAGCGCCGCCACGCACGTGCGGGCCGCGCCGCTGTCCGGCATCGGTCCGAACGACACCGCGACGCTTGCTGGCGCGATAGCCGTACTGCTGGCCGTCGCCCGGGCCGCGGCATGGATTCCCGGGCCCCGATTCCCCAGGGCCGGCCCCCATGGCGGCGCTTCGCGAAGATTGAAAAGTTGCGGGTACCTCCGGCGCTTCCCACCGCGGAGCCGTAGATCCGACGCACGCTCGCACGTGGTCCCCGCGTATGGCGGGAACGCTTCGCCGGATGGATGCCGATGAGGGGGATTTGAGCAGAATTTCCGCCGCTGGCAGAAACTGCGGTCAACGCGCCGGATTTATTGGCGCCGGACTCTCTAGTTTTTCCCCCAGTGGGCCGCGAGAGGACATGAACGCGCTTTGGCATAGCTGGTACGGCCACCCTTGGTCGTGGCTGGCGTGACACCTATGGATAGCCATGACATCGACGGAAGCCCTGTCATCATTGGCGTTCGCGCTGGGCGCCGACTCCTGAGATTTTTAAAAAGCCGGGCCCAAGACGACGTGGCTGAGCGGATCGTGGGAGGTCAAGATCCTGACCGATGGCTTCGAGTAAGAAGGCCGGCGCTACGGATCGCTCAGTCCGGTGGCGCGCGCCGCCACCGGCACCCGCTGGAATGGCTTGCTGTTTTTCGGGCTTGCCCAACGCGGCAAGCAGAGGCGGCATGGCGCCCGCTGAAGCGCCCGCGCGGTGCCCGGTGCGGTGCGCCATCTATACCCGCAAGTCCACCGAGGAGGGCCTCAGCCAGGCGTTCAACTCTCTGGATGCGCAACGGGAGTGCGCGCCTCGGCGGTTTTCACTTGATGGCTACTTCGAAGTTCCTGGGGAGGCCGTGCTGGTCCAGGTCCCGCTCATCCAATAACGCGATCGTGACGTGGGCGCCGGGCCTCCAGTAGGGCTCGCCCCGCTCATTCATCCAGCGGCACGACTGCTTCGGCATGAATTCGAGCAGCCGAAACTCCAAATTGTCGAAGTTCTTGTCGCGGGCGAATCGTTCGTCGATGTCGATCGCGACTTCCGCTTGATAAGGCCCGCGGTAGAGGTTCGTCTGCAAAAGCTTGGAGTAAATCACGAAGAGTGAATCGCCGGCCGCAGCACGGTTCAGATTGAAATGGAACGTCACCTTGCCGCTCGCTGTCTTTGCCGGGGCATAGACCGGCTGCAGTTCGAGCCGGGCCTTTTCTTCATCCATCTGCTTCTGTTCGAGCTGCTGGCATGCCATGGAAGAATCCTCCGGTTTGGCTAGGGCGGCGAAGATACAAGCGGCCATTCACACCTTCCCGGTGCATACCATTATAGATTTCTTCACTTGGGATTGAACACGTGCAGCCCCGGAGTCAGGCCGGTAGGCGTGTCGCCGGACCGCGGCAGCTCTTTCCCTCCCGCTTTGCGCCATAGGGCGTATTCATTCGTGCCCTCCTTCTTCGGACCTCGTTTATCGGCGAGACCGGGATGCGGAAGCGCCTGATGATCGGGCGGGATCTCGATCACTTTCCCATCTTGCGTCTCACGCGCAGTTTTCAGGGTCGCAGCGATCCGGTCCGAATCGGCCTTCTCCCGCAGGACGTCCCCATAAAAGCTGCGCGTCATGAAGGCTTGCGTCTGCACCTGAAAGCGGTTGGCGATCTGTTGCGCGAGGCTCGCGTCGGGACCGGCGTTCGACATCGCTCGAGAAGCTTTCCGCCCAACTCGACACACCCGTTCGGCAGGCGTACGAGACAAAGCGCCCGTCTATCGAGAACGCCTCGGCATCCGAAGAACCGATTTCGGACGCGCCATAATTCACGTCCGGGCTGCTGTCGTAGTTCAGCTTGATGGCATCTGGCTGGCCGTGGGAGAAGAACAGCACATCCTGCAATAAGAATTTCCCCAAGAAGCCGCCGGCCTTCGTTTTGATCCGGGTATTGATCAGGTCCACTATATCGCTCCCGCTAGCCACCTTTTGCAACACGATGCCTTTCTGGTCCTTCAGGAGCTCGAACGCCAGCTTTTCGAAATTCGTATAGCCGACATCGACGTAAGCGAGCGTCGTCTGGTCGGCCGCCCGTAAAGTGGGAACTCCCGCCCAACTGGCGCCGGCAAACATCATCTTCAGCCAGAAGCTGTTGTAGTCCATTTCGGAGCCACAGAAAATGATGTTCTCGCGGTAAACGGCGAGTTGCACGGGAACCACCGTCGAGGTTCCCGCGGGCGCCGTCGCGGTCACCAGTGCGGGCCCCGCCGTTGCGTCCACATCGGGTCGATAGCCATCTTTTGTCACCGTGATGCTATAAGTTCCGGGTGTGATCTCGCCATAGTCGGCGAGGCCGTATTTATCGGTCGTCCTGCTTCCCAGACCAGGTGCACTGACATCCGCATTAAGGATGGGCAGGTTCTGGTTGTCGGTAACCTTGACGGCGAGATAGGTCTTGGGCGCTCCGCAGGTCGATACGGGAGCGGCCACCGGATCCTCGCTGCACGACTTCCCGGCCTGACTATCGCTGTTCGCGTAAACGTCCGGGGATGGAGGCGCTGGCGCCGGAGCGGGAACTGCCGGAGGGCCGGAGGCATTGGTGGTCCCACAAGCATCCACTTCTGGCTCATCGGCGGAGCACTGATTCTGCGCCGGGTCGCCATCCGCTGGAGGGGTCGCGGCCGGACCGTTGTCGCCGGTTGGCGGCGGGCCATAATCCGCTGGGTCCTGTGACGGCAGCGGATGCGGCGGAGCGTTGGATGAGGGTGGTGGGGCTGCCGGGCCCATTTCCGGCGGAGGCTCGTTCGGAGTCGTCGCCGGTGCCGGATCGCCGGGCGAGCAGGAATTCTTCTCTGGATCGTCCGCCGAACAACTGTTCTGCGACGGATCGTCCGCGGACGACTGCCCGGATTGCGAGGAGTTATCATCGTCTGGATCTTGGCCGTCCATCGCAAAAATTCTTTTCTCATGCCCTCCGCTGGGCAAGCTCCTGCTTGGTCCGGGAGGCCAGTTCGTTCAACCTTTAGCGCACTTCGCAAATTCGAATCGCGGAGAATTCTTAATGCCCATGCGTGTTCCGGTCGCATCTCGAAGTCCAAACCCCAAACCACGCACAGGTTGATGAAACGGGCAACCGAGGCTTGCGTATCGATGCCGTAGGAAAAGGCACGGTTAATGGCCGATTCGATGAAGGGGCGACAACCGCCCTCCATCTGAGCGGTTTGCGTTGGCCACAATTCGGCCAGGAGAGACATCATTTTCTCCACGAACTGATCCCTCATTACTGCTTGGAAGACGCGCATTTGCTCTGCACGAATGCATAACATCAAGGTATCCTAACACAGCCCTTTCTCAATCCCCGTCAGGAGAGGTTTACAACATACTGATGATGCGGAGAGAAGGTTAAGCAACGGGTAAGAAGTCCGGCCTTCCCAATTGCTGCGCGGCTCGAAGATCTTCCCGTCGGTGTTCGCATTCACCGCGGCGGCTCGCCGAAATCTGAGTGATCGGAGACACCGGCAGTCTCGCGCACGCATTCGCGGCGTCGCGCTTGGCCGCCGCAACGGGACCCTCTTCGGACGTGGCCAGGGCGGCAAAACCGCGGCAGTGTGGTCGGAAGGTCCAAGGAAAACAATATGACCCGTTACGCGGATGTCGGCTGGTAAACCTGTCACTGCTCCATATACCCCGATGTCACATAACCGCGAGCTTGCAGCACGAAGGCGATCTGATCGAAACCCGGCGGTTTAATCTTCCTCCCGTTCGCGACGTATTTGTTGAACGCGGGAAGTCCGGAGGTGCCGCGCGCTATCACATCCGCCTGCGCTTGCAATGCAATAAATGCCGGCAAATCGTCGGAGTCGTCGCCGACCCCCAACCGGTCCAGCGCGGCGGTGTTGGATCGCGGGAATATGATGTAGACGGTCGGAAAGGTGTTGTTGGCGTAAACCTCCGCACACCGCTTCGGAAACCCGCCCACGTTCAGGAACACTTTATACGAACACTCGCCCAGCCGATAGTCGTTGATATAATTGCCTTTCTTGTCCTTTAAAGCGCCCCCCTCGCCTCCTAAATACGTAAAAGTTGCGACCCGGCCTTGATCGGGACGCAGCACCATTCCAAAATTGCCCTCCGCCACGCCGTTGGACGCCAACCCACCGTGGAGCACGCCGAACGGGACAACACCCGCATCCACGCCCCCCGAGGTTACCGATATGAAGTAGTCCTTATAGCGTCCAGAGGTCTGTACGGCCGGTACGCAGCCCAGGGCATCCTGGTAGTATTCGTAGGGCTTTGCCAGCACCACACCCGCTGGCGCCGTTTTCGGATTGTAGGCCTTAACTCCGTAATAGCCCTTTGCGTCCTTCCAGCCTGCGTTATTTAAGCTGTCCAGAGGACACTTATTCGCGGGCCCATAGGCGTTGCCCATTCCGTCGTAGTCGATGCTGATGTGCGCCATGAAGATCAACGCCACCGGCGGTCCAGACCCCAGGGACACGCTGGTCATTGCGACCTTTGGATAGTCGTTGCCACTCCAGCTACCGGGAACGTTGTCAAATTTGAGCTCCGCCATTTTGGCCTCCTTGCATCAATCTACCATCCGCTGGCAAGCGGCTCGGATCTTGTGAATCCCGTTTAGTGATCGTCCTGTCATGCGTTTCAAGAGTGCCGATTGCCTCTGAATTGGTATTAAGAATGGCGGAGTAGGCCGGCTTTCACAATAACGAAGGCCTGTCGTGCACCTTACTTTTTCATGTCCCCCGAAGTTGCAGAAAACAGAACGGTTGCAGTGAGCCTGGGAGGCCGAAGTAATGAGAAACACCGCACCGTTGTTGTAATTTAGCCTCAAATCTATATTCGGTGGTTACAAAACCACGGCCGCCATCCAGTTCCTGGACACCAGTTTCCCTGGCTGCGCAGCGCGAAAGAATACGAAGCTGCTGAGGCTCGGGTTGCCTCGCTTCGAACTTGGCATCAGCGCGAATTCATCCACGCCCTCCTCGGTAGGCATCGGGTGGAGCGGGGTAAACTGAAATCAGCAACTGCAGCCACGTGCTGGTCGTTGGAAAGGTCGCTTCCGCTCGATCGCTTATTAAATTGTAAGGGATCACTTTGGCTTTGGCTTTTCAGCCCTTCCCATAAATCCGGAGGCGTTTTCTGCCAGTTTGCGACGCATCGATCAAGTGCTCGACGGTTAAGAGAGCACATAGCGGGAGAAATCGGATTTGCCTTAATTTTGGGCATCTACATCGTGTCCTGAAACGAATACTCAATCGATGACTACTCGGCGCGCAGCGCATTCACCGGATCGATAGAGGTGATGCGCCGGGTCGGCAGGTAACTGGCCGCGAGCGCCGCCGCCACAAGGCACGTGGACATGGCCACATAAGTAGCCGGATCGACCGGCTTAACCTCAAACAGCAGCTTGACCATCAGCCGCATCAGGATCGCGGCGGCCCCCAGTCCGCAAGCCACTCCAATGAGCGCCAGCCGTAATCCATCGCGCAGGAACAGGCGCGTCAACTCACTCCGTTGTGCACCCAGCGCCATCCGGATGCCGATTTCGCGAGTGCGCTGCGACACCGAGTACGAAATCACGCCGTAGATGCCGACCATGCCCAGTAACAGCGCCATGCCCCCGGCCAGCGACAGCATCACCAGAGTGAATGAGGTGCGCGCGACGGATTTATCGTAAATGTGGCGCAACGGCTGTACGTCAGCCAGCGGCAAGTTGGGATTCACCGACCAGACGGCGCGCTGCAGCTCGTTCAGAAAGCCCTCGCCGCCGGCGCGCCGGCGAGATCGAGACGGCCGTGCTATCGGCTGTCGGGCTTGAAAGCACGGGCTCGGTTCCAAGGAGGAACAGGCTGCACGCCGAGGGGCCATCCGGCGGGTGGTGTTCAGCGCTGACACAGGTCGGATTAAGATCGAGTTCCAGCCCGATGCAAGTCCAGCGGAGGACTTCGATGGTCAGGTTTCATGCGGAGTATCGGAAGGAGTGCGTTGTGAACGTCGCGATTGAAATTCCGGACGACATCGGGCGGGTGCTCGCAGGCCAGGCAGGGGATGTCTCGCGGGCTGTGCTGGAAGCTGTCGCCATCGAGGCATATCGGTCGGGCACGATTACCCCGACCCAGGTGCAGCAGATGCTCGGGCTATCTTCGCGATGGCAGACGGAGTCCTTTCTGCGGCGCGCCCAAGCGTATCACGACTACACGGTGGATGACCTCGAACGGGACATCGCTGCAATTCGCGGCACATCCCCGCAATGATCGCGGTCGCGACACTTCGCCGCTCCGCTACCCGATCCTCATTGATGAAGTTAACGTCCTTCCAAAGCTCTTCAGTAAGGTTGTGGTTCCGGCGGCTGTCATCGGCGAACTGCTAAATGAAGACGCTCGGGATGCAGTCCGCGACTGGGCGGCGAATCTCCCGCCATGGGTTATTGTCCGGGAGAATCCAATTCGCGGCACAGCAGGCTTGGAGAAACTTCAGGCCGGTGAGCAGGCCGCGATTCTGTTGGCCGAACCGATCAGTGCCGAATTGATCCTGCTCGGCGAAAACTGGCGCGCCGCGTTGCCGCCGAACGCGGCGTGCGGATTACGGGTACGCTCGGTGCCCTTAGTGAAGCCGCGGCACGGGGGGTGGTTGACCTTCCTGCTGCCATTGACCGACTCAGGAGAAACGAATTTCCGGTGCTCTCCAGCATTGATGAAGGCGATCCTGGATCGTTTCGCCGCCCCATAATGCAGACAGGCCGCTATAGCCATTGGAATTTATGTTGATTCGGATGGCGTTGCCGATTTCAGACCGGATGAGATCCTTGCCACCCTTGGTTACCTGGAAATGTGATGACATGAAAGCGTGGCTCCGGCCCCCCTCTCCGGCGTTACTCAATCCGACACTCGACCGTTTCACTGCCCGCTGATGCAGGCACTCTGCTATCTTCATGGAAATGAGCCGCACTGAGCGCAAGAAGACGCAAGGAACCCGGTGCAGCAACTGCCGCAAGTACGTGCCCAGCTACGACATCACAAATCTTGGGTCGATCGAGAGCGGTTACCGGCAATTGTGCGGGCAGTGTTTCAATGCCGAGTCTGCCAAGCTGGGTGGACTGGACAAATTCGAGCACCTGAATTTCGAGCCGATCCGGATCGTTGACTGCGAAGGACAGGCGCACGATTTTCATTTTGGTACTCGTTTGTTCCTGCCCGGTGTCGCGCTGAATGCCTTCGAACTCCGCGATGGTAAACCGGCCGGCTATCAGTTCCAGATTATCGGCGACCCCGAGGAGGATCTTCTCGCTCTGTTCGGTCGGCTGGTCGAAAAAATCCGCAGCGCGCTATCGATCAAGCACCTCAAGCAAGGAAGCCTTGGATTGCAGGTAGCCGATCAGGTTGTCCGGGGCCAGGTTGAATGGGATGAGGACGAGGATGGTCGCGCGCCGCTCCTGGTGATAGATGGCCGAGAAGTTACGTGGGAGCAATTCGGCCGCATGCTGATGACCTTCGAAGGCTGGCAATTTAAGCTGGAGATCTTCGACAAGAGCGATGAGCTATAGGTAAGCTATAGGTCCCGCCTCTGTACTTGCTGGAGGTTACGTGCCGCTCCTGCTAACCATCGGGGGGGGAGGCGTCAGAAGCTGCGCTATCCAGATACCTGAAGCACGATCTTCCCTGGAGCGTGGCCCGCAGCACCTTGCGCGAAAGCCTCTCGTGCGCGGGCCAGCGGAAACACCGCGGATAAGACCGGTTTCAGTTTCCCGGCGTCCACAAGTCCGGTGATTTGGTCAAGCTGCCTTCGATTTCCGCTAACCACGAAAAACACGCCGCGCACGCCATGCTGTTCGGCGGCATCGGGCGGTATTGGGGAGACCAGCGTCACCAGCACGCCGCCCTTTCGCAGCACGCGCCAGGAACGCTCCCGGGTCTCGCCGCCGATCGTGTCCAGCACCACATCGATGTCTCGCAGGGTCTCCTCGAAAGGCGCGGCGTGGTAGTCGATCACGTCGTCGGCCCCTAGACTGCGAACGAGCGGCGTGTCGCGCGCAGATGCCGTGGCTAGGACGCGGGCCCCTCGCCAACGTGCCAGTTGCACAGCCAAAGTTCCCACGCCGCCGGCGGCTCCGTGGATCAGCACGGATTGCCCGACAACGAGATGCGCATGTTCGAAGAGCGCCTGCCAAGCGGTCAGCGCCGAAAGCGGCAGCGCCGCCGCCTGCGCGTGCGGGATGCCGCGTGGCTTTAACGCGAGGTTCGCCGCACGCACTGCCGCGAACTCGGCGGCCGCCCCATCCCGTGGAAAATCAGCCAGGCCATATATCTCGTCGCCCGCCCGAAAATCCGCGACATCGGGGGCCGTCTGCTCGACCACGCCCGATGGCTCGTGTCCCGGGATGCCCGGAATCCGCGGCGTGCCATCGGCGTTCCGATAGGTTTGATCCAAAGTCAGCTCCGCGGGCGTGATGCCCGTCGCGCGTACCCGTACCAGCACATCCCCAGGCCGAACCACCGGCACCGGTGCATCCTCGAAGAACAACTGCTCCGGGCCGCCCCGGCCGTGAGTCCTGACTGCTTTCACGGGAATCCCTCCTTCGCTACTATTCTCCCGCAGTGCCGGTGCAATGCATTTTGGGAAGGTGGCCAGCGTCGCCTCGCCTGTAGCCCAGTCTTCCCCCAGTGCTTTGTCGAAGAACCGGCACGCCCAAAATAAAATTCCGCCCACCTGTCGATTCCGTTCACCCTCACTCGACGTATCGGCAGAGGATCAAGCGGGAACGCATCGGCCGGCGACGGCGAAACCGAGATGCGCCAGCTCTCGAGCAACCGGCACGGTAACGCGCGTATCCTATATTCATCTCCAACCGAAAAGGACAAAACATGCGATTCATGGTTATGGTCAAAGCCACCAAAGACTCCGAACAAGAAGGCGCACCCGATCCCCAGGGCGTGGCCGACATGAACAAATTCACCGATGAGCTCATAGAAGCCGGAGTCATGCTAGGTTACGAAGGCCTGCACCCCTCTTCCAAAGGCGCTCGCGTGCACTTCTCCGGCAAGAACTGTACCGTCATCGACGGTCCCTTCGCCGAAACCAAGGAACTCATCGCCGGCTTCTCGATCTGGCAGGTCAATTCCCTCGAAGAGGCCATCGAGTGGGCGAAGCGCACCCCCAACTGCGGCCCAGGCGGATTCGAGATCGAGATCCGCCAGGTCTTCGAGCCGGAAGACTTTGCACTCGCCTTCTCCGAAGAAGATATTCAGCAGGAAAGAGAAATCCGCGCTCGACTGGCAGAGAAGGCAGCAAAGAACCTGGCAGATCGGGCAGCAAAGGAATAGCTCTACTTGCCCGGCTCAGAGAGGCCCTTGCACAAACTCTTTCAGGTTCTCGAACGTCGTTGCCCAAACCGCGCTTGGGCGGTCGTAACCTTTCAACTCCACCGTGCGCTCCACAAAATACCGTTGCGCATCCCAGCATCGGGACAGGCGCCGGCACGTGTCCGGCCCGATGATGATATCCATGCCGATTTCCTTTGTTGCCGACTCAAAGCGAAACGCGGCGTTCACCGTATCGCCCAGCGCAGTGTAATCGTTGAACCGGGCATTGCCAGTGTTGCCCACGATGGCGTCGCCCGTGTTGATGCCCACGCCCACACGAACAGGAGCAGCCAATTTGAACCGGGATTGCAGCGTGGCTGTCAGGTTAACCAATCCGACGCACGCCTTCAAGATTCCCCAGATCTCCAATGCTTCCTGATCGGGCTGTCGATGCACCCAAACCGCCATCAAGGCATCCCCAATGTACTTCTGCGCCCAACTTCCTTGCTCGTGCATGAGTTGGCCGCCCTTGCGAAACCACGTGCTGATCAGATTGCTAAGCAAGGATTGGTCGATTTGCTGCGCAAGCTTCGTAAAATCCCTTACGTCCGCCACCAGGATCGAAGTGTTCCGGAGAGTGGCCAGCGATTTTGTGGTTTCGAGGGATGCGGTGACATCCCGGGCCGCGGCTTGTGCCGCCTCATCCGGCCGGTGAAAACTGAGCTGATACTCGCCAAGGGAGATCGTGTCTCCATCCCGGAGAGAGATTGGGCAGCTAACCCGAGAACCATTCACGAACGAACCGTTCCGGCTGCCCATATCCATCAAGTTGTATTCTCCATCATCGGTGTGATGCAGAATCGCGTGGTGCCTTGACACCAGGTCATCGACAATGATCACATCATTGTCTTTGTTCCGGCCTATCTTCCACACATCGCCCCGATCCAGCGAAATCTTTTCTCCGCCGTGCTCTCCCGGGATCAGCAAATACGGGGCATTCATACGTGCTACCTGCTCCAATTCATGGAGTGGCCATAGATCGATTGCGCCTTCATCTCAGATGCTCCGCGCGGCCGGAGGATATCGCTTTCGCAATCAAGTGGCAAACGGCCGCCGATGACAAACCAGTCACTTCTTCATACTTTTCACGTACGCGGCCACATTATCGAGGTCCGCGCCGCTGACCGCGACCGGCTTCATCTTGCCCTTCCCTTCGGCGACGATCTTCTTGATATCCGCTTCGCTGAGGCCCTGCACCTCGGGATCCGTCAGCGGCTTGATCTCAGTCTTGAGCACTTTGGCCATACCTGCATTGCCCTGACCATCGGCACCGTGGCAGGTCTTGCACTTCATGGCAAAGATCCCCTTTCCTGCCGCTGCATCGGCGGCCCAGGCCGTCCCATATAGTGACGCAAAACCGCACAGAACCAACATGCCAACAGTCCTTGCATTGAGCTTCATTTTGGGTTAATCTCCTATTTCGAATTATTACTTGCCCCGTCGCCACATTGTCTTCTCGGGGCAGGTTTCATCTTTACTAAGTCTTCAGCCCAGCCTAGCTTGAACCGCTCACCCGCCAGCCGCCTGTTTGGCCCTGGCTTGCACAGTGCGCAGGATACTCTCCTTCGTCTGCGGCAGAACACCGAGCAATTTGACGAAATTGTCTCTGCCGAGCGCGGCGACACGCGTATCTTTGGCTGCCCGCACCGTAGCGTTTCGAGGGGCGTTAGAAAGCAGGGCCATCTCTCCGAAGTAATCGTCTTTACCCAGCATGGCGACCACCCTGTCCTCGCCTTGTTCCTGGTGTAGAACCTCGACCTGACCCTCCTGAATAAAGTACGCGCAAACACCGGGCTCACCTTCCCGGATGATCACTTCGCCCGGCGAAAAACTCTCCACCTCGAAGAGGTGGTGACTTGCGTTGTATTTCTGTATTCCGACTCCGGCCAGAATGACAATCGCGAGCATCACTAACACCGGAGCCACGGAAGCAAACAGGAACAGCGTCCCCCCGGTGGTTTGAATCAGGAAATTCAACCCCAGCACAAGCGCGGTCAGCGCCAGCAACTGCGCGGCGATCAGGAGGCGATTCGTAACGGTGGATCTTAGGGCAGTATTTTTCACTTTTGTCTCATGGCTACCTTCCGAACAGAATCCGGATGCGCCGGATGGTCGCCGCCGTGACAATCCATGCACTTTGTCTTGTCGGCGAATAGATCGTCGCGAACCGAGAGATGCTCATCGTGCTTGAGCCATTTCTCGGACTCCGCATGGCATTTGAGGCAATCGTGATTCGGATAAGACTCGCGCATCGAGATCGTCTTCGGATAGGTTCTGGTGAAGTACCGGTAGACGTCGACCATCCCGGACATCTTGGCTTCTACCGTGCCAAACATGCCATACGAGGTGTGGCATACGTAACACTGATTGTCCGGAATGTATTTGTTTTTGAAGTGAACGGCGGCCATACTCTCGCTTTTGGGGTCCCGCATGTCGTCCACAAAGCTCTGCATCGTGAGATGGCATGACGCGCAGAATTCAACTCGTTCCGCGCGATCGAAAACCAGGAGCGTGCCCAACCCGGTGGCCGTCAACGGGACCAGCGCGATACCGGCGGCCAACAAACCCCAGGAGAAGGGCCCCGCGGTAGTGCCCCTGAATTTGAACAAGGTGAACACAAGCAAGGCGATGCCGATAGCGATCGTGGTAATCAGGAAACGCGAGCCCCAGATCTCTACCGGGTCGGTGTGAAAGGAAGCGATTCTACTGTCCTCGCCATGCGCGGTGGCTTGCGCCAACAATAAGGCAACCGTCGCATTGGAAACCAGCCACCGCATGAGAATCAATCATGTACCCTCGGGTCCCCAACTGTCAAGAGGCTGGGGGCGATGCGCGTTCGAATATTTCGTCTTTCCAACGATATACTTCTGCCCTTTGACAATGCGATGGCAAGCCATGCAAAGTTGGCGGACCTAGCGCTTAAATCCCCATCCAGGCGATCCGGGCGATTTAAGGATTGCTTTTGGCATCCTGCCCCCTTATACTGCATGGTGGCGCCGAAGAGAGAAGAGCGCCTAACGCCTCGGCGGCAGGAATGATGCGCCGCGCCTGTGGGGCAAATTATGGGCACGGACCCCAAGCAGATTCTTATTTTAGGCGGCGGTTTTGCAGGCGTATATACTGCGCGCTATCTGGAGAAGCTTCTTCGTCCCGAAGAAGCCAACGTCACACTAGTCAATCGCGAAAACTACTGGGTCTACCAACCGATGCTGCCGGAAGTGATTTCGGGGGCCATCGGACTCACCAGTGTGGTTTCCCCGATTCGGCGTTCTTGCCCTCGCACCAAGCTGGTCATGCGGGACGTCGAGCATATCGACCTACAGAACCAGATTGTGACCATCAGCCCGGGGTTCCTCCCCCGCCAGCTTCAGCTCAAATACGACCACCTCGTCATAGCGCTCGGCAACGTGACGAATTTCTATGGAATGCCGGGTCTGATCGAGAACGCTCTGCCGTTTCGAACCCTCGCGGATGCCATGGTGCTGCGAAACCACTTGATTCACGTTCTGGAGGAAGCCGATGTGGAGGAGGATCCGGAGCAGCGCCGCAAACTGCTGACGTTCGTGGTCGGCGGCGGGGGATTTTCCGGCGTCGAAGTGATGGCGGAGTTGAATGATTTTGTGCACGCCGTCAAGAAGAACTACTTGCGTCTTCGCCACGAACCTCACCGCTGCGTCATCGTCCAGGCCGGCGACCGCATTCTGCCCGAGATGTCGGAAACTCTTGCGGTCTTTGCGCAAAAGATCCTGCGCAAGCGCGGCGTCGAAATTCTCCTGCACGACCGGCTTTTTTCGGCGACGTCGGAGCGTGCCATTCTAAAATCCGGAACCGAGATCCCTTGCAAGACGCTCATCTCGACCGTACCCTCGGCGTTGCCGCCCGTGCTGCAGAAAATGGAGTGCGCCAAGGAAAGGGGCAGGCTGGTGGTGAGCACGGCCCTGGAATTAAAGGATTGGGAAGGCCGGGTTTGGGCGCTTGGCGACTGTGCTTCGATTAAGACCGTGGCAGGCACACCCGTGCCGCCTACTGCGCAGCACGCCATCCGGGAAGCCGCTACCGCGGCCATTAACATCGCGGCCGCGGTACGAGGCGGGAAGCGGGCTGATTTCGCCTTTGAAGGTCTTGGCACACTCGGCTCGCTCGGCCACGGCGCGGCCGTCGCGCAAGTATTTGGCATTAGGCTTTCGGGTCTGATCGCGTGGATCCTCTGGCGTTGCATCTACCTGATGAAAATGCCCGGATGGAATCGCAAGATACGGATCTCCACTGACTGGCTCCTGCATTTGCTGTTTCCTCCGGAACTGGCCCAAACCAAGATTGCTTTGGAGCCCGGCATCAAGCATCAGCATTTCGAGCGCGGTGACATCGTCTTCCGGCAGGGCGACCTGGGCGATAACGTGTATGTGATCCAGGAAGGCGAATGTGACGTTCTGCGGGAAAGGGACGGCGCACAGGAGCTTCTGGCTACCTTGGGACGCGGCGAATACTTCGGTGAGATGGCCGTACTCTCAGATCAGACACGGAATGCCACTATCCGCGCCCGTTCCACGATGAATGTCCTCATCATCGCGAAACACGATTTCAATAACTTACGGGAAAGCGTGCCTGCGTTCAGCGAGGCGTTCAGTGAGTTGGCCAAGGGGCGCGCGGTTGCGGGCGCCGCGCATTCCTCCACCGGCACTCACCCGGATAGAGAATTGTCTTGACCTTTTGCGGCACTTAGGTCATACTCTTCCAAATGCGGAGGACTCTATGTCTCCAATAGTACGTTGGGCTCCGGTGTTTCTTGCCGGGCTAGGAGTGTTGCCGTTGCCGGCACAAACCCCCGTCGGCGGTCCACCGAACGGAGCCTTTAAGAACCAGGATTATCAGCCGCCACAGGTTTGTATGCCCTGCCATCAGAGGCAGTACGACGAGTTGCGAAGCTCGGTGAAGTCCGGATACCGCAACGTCAGCCCCCTGTTCAACGGACTGGAGCTGTCGGCCAACTTTCTGAACGGAGGCTTGCTTCGTCCCGTCTACGCGGACAGCCAGAAGATGCTGTCCCCAGGCACCCCTTTCAATACCAACATGTTCACGACTCCTTTATTCGTGAATGTGAACCAGGTACGGGCCGGATTCTGCCTGGGTTGCCACAACGGTCCGTACATGAAGGAAGGCGACAATCCAATGCTGCGTGAAGTGCCGGAACTGGCTGGTACTTCAGGGAGTTTCGTGCCGGAAATCCTCCGCCCATTGCGCGACTATCATCTGGTGGATAGCAACGGCAACCAGATACTACCGGCGACCATCGGCGGCGACCCTCCACCAGGTTCGGGCCCCTCCCAGGGCGCTTTCGGCATCACCTGCGACATGTGCCACAACGTGCAAGGTCCCGACTTGGATCGGAGTTTTCAGGGCGATGGCTTCGCCAACAACAGTACCGATTTCAATCACACTATCGAGAAGGTGGGCCCATTCTCGCAACCCGTCGCGGTGAAAGGGAACTTCCATGTCTCCAGCAACGACCCTGATAAGATCGCGTTCCTGCGAAGCCCGGCGTTCTGCAACGGCTGTCACGATGTCCGCGTTCCAGTGAGCCTCCCCGGCGATTTTCAGCATTTGGAGTACGACGTCAACACCGGCGGGGAGAACGTCACCTACTTCCGCCTGGAGAATCTTAGTTCGGAATTCCAGATCGGCGCGTACAACAGCACCAACAATCCTTTTGGCAAGGTCATCCGCTGCCAGGATTGTCACATGTCGATGTTCCCGTACGCCGGAAACTCGACCTACCAGGTCGGAGACCTTAACATCACCAGCCCGACGCCGGCGCAATTCTTTACCAACTACGCCGCCGTGCCCGGGGTGGCCACCGATGAAGGTTTTCCTTTGCAGCAACGCCAGGTCGTGAATCATCACTTCACGGGAGTCGATGTGCCGCTGCTGTATCCCGCGGAACTACAGGCGCGGCTGGGTGCGGATTATCCGGACCCGTACCAGGCGGGTGTAGATCAATATGGCATTCCCAATTCCCTGGCGCAGCGCCGGGAAGATTTGTTGGACGCCGCCGTGCGTGTCAGTCTGGCCAAGACCGACCCTGTCGCCCAGTTGGGGCAAACATTCACGGTGCGCGCCGAGTGCGTGGCCCTGACAGGACACCGTTTTCCCGCGGGCTTCTCACAGGAACGCACCACTTACCTCCAACTATCGGTCACGGACGACAACGGGTTTCTGTTGTATCAGTCGGGTTATGTGGTGGACAAGCCGCACCCGGAAACCGGTGAGATGCAGCCCGACGGTAATTTGAACGACGAAGATCTGGAGCACATCCACGCCGTCGTCGATCCCGGCAACCACATGCGCAACCCTGCCGATCCCTACCCGGCCGGCATGACGTCAAATGCCGGTCACACGAATGAGGTCTTCGAAGCGGGTCCCGACGACGGCCCCGACGAACGACTCTATTTCGGCTTCAATGAGGGCTTGGTTCTTTTCCGCAACGAGTTGACGCATATCTTCTTTACGGGCGCAGGCCTGGGCAGAACCCAGGCGGATGGGACGACTGCGATCACCGCATCCTTTCCGCACTACGAGGAGACTTTCAGCGCCGCTTTCGCCAACACCGTGGACAATTTTCGCTCGCTCCAGCCCCTGGTGCCGCGAACGTTTAACTACGACATCACATTGCCTACGCAAGAGGAGTTGACGGAGATGGGCATGGATTCGATCAAAGCGCCTTTGCACGTCCACGTGCAGGTGAACTACGAACATTTCCCGCCGCTGTTCACGCGCTTCCTGGCCCGCACCACCAGTGCCATTGGGCCCTCCGGCAACGATCTGAACCTGATTACCGAGCAGCGGATAGACGATCTACTGAAGAATCTGACGAGTATAGCTTCCGCGGACATTACCGTGGACGTGGAGTAGACCATGACAACGACCTACCGCTTATATCAGGTTGTGCTGTTCTCTTCGCTAATTGCCGGCGCGTGGGCACAGCCTCAGTCGCCATACGTCCCCGGAGTCACCTATCAGCAAACCAATCCGAACTATCCCATTCCCAATCCGTTTTATTTCGAAGGCCGCATCGATTGGAATCTCCTCAGTATCAGCCAACCCGGTAACACTTGGGAGTATATGGAGCGTGGCATCCATAAGCAGGACGATCTGGAAGACTACACCGGCGCGATTGCCGACTACCAGCAATCTATCGCGATGAACAATCTCGCGAACCAGACATGCCAACTCGTGACGGCGGCGCCGCCGGCCGGACCCCTGAATCCGCCGCCCTGTATTCTCACGGTACGCCTGCGGCTGGCTGGACTCCTGAGCGCGACACAACCGCAACAAGCCATTGCTCTATACCAGCAGGCGCTGCTTATCGATCCGTTGCGTCTCGGAGCAAATGCAGCCATAGGGGGTGTATACGTGTCGATGGCCCAATCCGTCACCGATCCCACGCAAGTACCGGGGCTCTACCAGAGCGCAATTACGGCATACCAGGCCGAACTCGCCCTTTCCCCCGTGACACCCTTGCAGACGCAACTGACCGGCGACACGGCCAACAACGCGCACGTTCACTGGGCGCTGGCCCAGATCTACCAGGCGCTGAACCAGACGTCCCAAGAAGAGAGTGAACTGGATCTCTATTTACGGGCCACCAAGTGGCATAGCGATACGTATCCGTGGCGCATCACACTGGCGCATAAGAGGCTGGCACGGGCCAAGCCGCTGCGGCGGCCGCTTTAGGCGGGTTTGACAACCGGTTCAAACATCTGACAAAGAGGATCGCACGCTTGATCGCACTTACTAGCGGCTCTACCGTTCGATACCGGTTTTTGCACCTCGCCGCAATAGGCGTGGCTTTGGGCTTGCCCCTCGCCGTTTACGGCCAAGACTCAAAACCGGCGCCCGCAGAGGCGCCGGCTGCCAGCGCCGAACAACCCACCGTCGAGGAATCCTGGGACTCCTTGCTGCCGGGAACGATTCCGCAAGCCACGCCGGATCCCGCGCTCACGCAGCCGCAGTCCAGCGGAAAGAAACCGGCCGCCGGCGACTTTGCCAATCACTTCTTCTTCGAGAGCCGCACGGACTATTGGCGGTACGACACCAGTTTCACCGGCCTCCCAACCGACACTGGAATCGTCAATGGGACCGCGGGCAATGTCTTTACTCCGGGCGGATACCCGTATGCCCAGGATTTCCAGCCCGATGCCAATCGCATCGAGAGCATGCTGGATTTGGGGACGCGCGGCTGGCTCTCCGACCGGGTCAACACCCACTTCACGTTGCGATATCTGCAGGACTTGGACCACGTGGACAGCGGCGCCCCCGCGCAGAATATCATCGAAACCTTTGGGGCCGATCGGCGCTTCGAATTGCTGAACGCCTCCATCGAGATCGACGGCAAACCAACCGATGGCTTTTTCGCCGGTACCAGCCTGACACTGGGCAGGCAGTCCGTTTACGGCGCCGAGCTTGCCGAGATCGATGGCGCGTCCTTCACGATCGACCGGCCGGCTTACACGGTCACCCTTTTCGGCGGCCGCAGATTCTCATTGTTTGCCGATCCGGAACAGCGCGCCATGGGCGGCGCGAATGTGACATTCAAGGTCAACTCGAACACCAGCATCGAGTATGAAGGAATCTGGTATTTGCAGGGTAGCAACAGCGTCGTTTTTCGCCGGCGCCTGAGTCCGCGTTGGATGCTGAGTTCCTACTTTCGAGCCTACGGCGGTTCGCCGGTAGACTTCAGCGCCCAGGCTTTGTACGATTCGGGGAAGACCGGTCTGCGCCTCAGCTTTTTCCAGAAACTGACCGACAAAGACTACTTTTACGACTTCACCTCTGCGGCCACGGATCTCGATCCGCACAACCCTCTACTGCGTCTGTACTTGGGCCCCATTGCGCAATATTCCCAATTCGTGATCGATGCCCGCCGGACGATCACCCCGCGGTTTCGTTTAGGTGGCAGCGTCTGGGTCCGCCGTCTGAACGACAAGAACGATGAAGGTCCGTTCGACACTTCGTTCGAAGACTACAAGCTGCATACGCAGATCTATGCGCTGCCCAAAACGGAAACTTTCCTCGAATACCATCAACGCAGCTCGGACCGCCTGAGCCCGCTCTATCCGACGGCATTCGACGATCTCAGCGCCACGGGCGAGACCAGCGTGAAAGACCTAACCGGCGAACTGAGGCGTACTTTCCTGGAGGGACGCCTCAGCCTGAACGGGGGCGTCTACTACCGGCGCATCAGCTTGCAAGACCGGTTCTTCTATCTGAATGGCCTGCACCAGAGCGGCTGGTTGGCGGGGGCCTGGTGGAAACTTGATCAACATTCGCGCCTGTTCGTCGACTATGACCTGGACAACGACTTTTTCCTGTTGAGTCCCGATCTAAAGAATTCGCGCGCTTTGCGCGTCGGAATCGCATGGAAATACTGACCCGCCCAATGAGCCAGATAGCCGCCAATCGTCGCCGCCACCTTTGCAGAATGGTGGGCACACTCGTTTTGACACTGGCGCCCGCCGTGTTTGCCCAGTCCCCGGGCGGACGAAGCGCCCCGTCCGCGGCCGCGCCGGGGGATCAATCCGCCACCAGTTCAAAAGATTTCTTCATTCACGCCTTTCACGCCGAAAAGCTTGGCGGCCTCGAATGCAGCCTCTGCCACACGCCCGTCAAAGAAGGTTCGGTGGTGCTGAAGCGGCCGGGGCACGATCAATGCATGACATGCCACGCCGACGACTTTGAGAAGGACATCAAGCCGATCGTTTGCGCACAGTGTCACACGGCATTTCCGCCCTCGGGCGCCTCGGACCTGCGGCCGTTTCCGCGCTACAAATCGACCCGCGCCATCCTGTTTCAGTTCTCGCACCATCAGCACGTCAACCGGAAGGCCCGCATCAATCCGGTCACGGGGTTCCGCGCGGACTGCACTTTCTGCCACAAGTTCGATGAGCAGGGCATCTTTGCGAAGTTCCCGGGGCATGCCGAGTGCGCCCAGTGTCACTCCAAGCCCGGCATGAAGCCCGCTCTGACCGCGTCTCTCGATGCGGCCGGATGCCGCGGTTGCCATACACCCGAGGAAATCGAGAATCCCGGCTTCACCCATCAGCGCCGCATGATCGCCCCGGTCGCGGTGTCCGGAAAATATGTCGATATGAAGTTCTCGCACATCGCGCATTTCAGGGTGAAGGAACAATTCGGCATCAATTGCACGACCTGTCACTATGCGATTCCGCGGAGCGCAAGCCTCGCCGATCTTTCCCTGCCCCGCATGCTCGACTGCGTGGAGTGTCACGATACTTCCAAGATCATGCCCGCCGAATTCCGGATGTCGAACTGCAACACCTGCCACGCCGATACGGCGCGCGGCTTGAACGCTCCGGCCAGCCACACCCGCAACGTTAAGCCGGCTTTCCATACGGAAAGCTTCCGCGCACAGCACAGCGAGGCCGCCTCCGAACCAGACGCCAAGTGCTTCGTCTGCCACCAGAACGTCGAGCCATCGGTGGAGGCCAAGAATCAGTGCATCGCCTGCCATCAGGTGATGAAGCCCGCTTCTCACACCGCGCGATGGAAAGACGATATTCATGGCAAGTATGCGGCGCTCGATCGCACGACTTGCGCGACCTGCCACACCGCCGACTATTGCAGCCGCTGCCATAATGAGTTGCCCAGGAGCCATGTGCCCTTGCCGATTTTCAAGGGGGGCGGTCACGCTGCTCCGGCCATGCTGGATATGAGAGCTTGTCTGACTTGTCACACGTTCCAGAATACCTGCTCAGAGTGTCACACCAACGGGCTCGGCAGCGCCGCCAGACCCAGGTGATATTGTGGGGGCGCCTATTGCGTCCAGCGCAGACGCGCAGCCGCCGGCATGCAGCGTGAGATGGAAGCTCTGCTGCCGGGGCGCTTGCAGTAGGCGGCCATTGGCGATACGGTGTATGTGACGGCCCGGGCCGGCCGGCAAGACCGGTGCGAAGAAGATTATCGTGCCCGAAAATATGGGCGCCGTTGACGCAAATGGACGCCGCGATAGTTATGGAAAACGACTTCCGCATTCACTTAAAGTTCTGGGGAGTCCGCGGCTCTATCGCTACGCCAGTTAAGGAGAATCTCGGTTACGGCGGAAACACCACGTGTGTCGAAGTGCGCACGCCGGGCGACGTTCTCATAATCGATGGAGGGACTGGGTTGCGCAACCTCGGCAAAACGCTGCAGCAGGAGTTTGCCCAGGGAAGTTGTTCGCTGGCCTTCCTGATGACCCACTTCCACTGGGATCACATACAGGGGCTGCCTTTCTTCGCGCCGCTTTTTTCGCCATCGACGGAAGTGACCTTTCGGGCCGGCCAGAGCCCCGAGAAGATTAAGGAGATCCTGGGAGGGCAGATGACGGGTCCTTATTTTCCACTCAAGTTCGAACTTTCACCCGCGAAAAAGCAATACGCTTGCGTGAGTTCGGGGTCGTTTCGCCAGGGTGGATTGACCGTGCATCCCTTTCCCATGAACCACCCCCAGGGCGCTACCGGATACCGCATGGAGGTTGACGGGGCCGTGGTCGTTCACGCCAGCGATCTCGAGCATGGCGACCCTCACCTGGACCGTGTGCTGCGCGAGTATGCGCAGAATGCGGACGTATTGGTTTTCGACGCGCAATATACGCCTGAAGAACATGCGTTGAAGCTCGGGTGGGGCCATAGCACCTGGCTGGAAGCCACGCGGGTCGCCCGGGATTGCCAAGTCGGGCAGTTAGTTCTGTTCCATCACGACCCCGGGCACGACGATGCTTTTCTGGATGGCATTGTGAAGCAGGCCAAGTGCCAGTTCGAAAACACTGTGGCGGCGAGGGAGGGCGAGGTCGTCGGTGTTTGACACCTCACGTGCGGCGGAACACCGAATCGTCCGACCCTCCTCCGTGTGCTTTCCTCAAAGCTGGTATACTCGGGACCAGCCCGACCCAATCCCTGAATGGATTCCCAACCCGGAACAGACATGACCCACTTATTTCCAAACAAGCATTCATTTCTACGCCATCGGTACGCGGCAATCGCCGGCAGTGTGCGGATTCTCACTGCCACCGTTCTCGCGTTATCTGCAAGCTCGGCATTCGCCCAGGGCGGATTCACCGGGATCTTCGGCGGCGGCCCCTTCTACAAGAACGCCGCCAACAATATCACCGAGATCGAAAACTCCGGATTCACAGAAGCCATCGTGTGGAGTGTCGAGGTCAACAGCGCCGGCGATCTGAATTTCAACGGGGAATTTCCGCTGACCTCAAACGGCGCCTACATTGGCGATCAGACATATCCCGATTTTCCCTCCAACATGGCGCAACTGAAGCAGGGAACTGTCAAGCGAGTGACGTTCAGCATCGGCTCCTCGAATTACGGAGATTGGGAAGATATCACCGCGTTGGTCAAGAGCCAGGGCACCGGCCCAACCAGCATCCTGTACAAGGATTTTCAGGCGTTGAAAGCCGCCATCCCTGCTCTCGATGCCATCGATTTTGACGACGAGAACAGCTTTAATGCGCCCACCACAATTGCTTTTGGAGTGATGCTCGGCAAGCTTGGGTACCATGTGGCTCCCGATGCCTTCGACGATGCCAGCTATTGGACGAACGTGGTTTCCCAGATCAATACTAAACTTCCTGGCACGGTTGACGGAGTACACCTGCAGGCGTACGCGGGAGGCAGCGGGAACAACCCCTGCGTGGGCTGGGATTTTGGCTCTGTCCCGGTCTGGCCCGGCCTGTGGGACCAAGTGGATACTCCGAACCAGGTCCAGACGATCATTTCCGGCTGGCATAACGAGTGCGGCATTAACGGCGGATTCATGTGGCTCTACGACGATTTCGTCGGCACTGGGCTTGCCGCGGAGTACGCCAGCGCCATCAACAACGGGATCGCCACCAACGGATTTACGCTCTCAGGACCGGCCAGTCTCTTTCTGAATCAGAATTCGGTGCGGGATGCCCTCATCAGTATCGCGGACTTCGGCGGATTTACGGGCCCGGTGACTCTTACGGTCTCGAATCTGCCGAAAGGAGTCGTGGCGGCTGTCGAGGGGCAGGGCAACCAACAGAAAATATACTTCAAAGCCGGCACGTCGGCTCAAACCGGATTCACTACCGTTACGATTACCGGAACCTCCGGAGCCTACACGCAGACCCTTCCGCTTAGCCTGGCGGTAAGCGCAGCCGTCGGCTCCAGTGGAAGCGGGACTCAGGTTGACCTGTCTTCGGAATTCAACCTCTACGGTATCTATGACGACGGCACGACCTACACGACTGGCGGTCTCGATGGCGGCGGTTACTCGTACTCGGCGAATTTGCTCACCGGCTCTCGCGTGCTGTACGGCGGGCTCTTCGACTTCGGACCCGCTAATAGTCTGGATGCGGTCGGTTGCAGCGGCCAGTCGGTAACGGTGAGCGCGGGCCGGTTTTCCACGCTTATCCTGCTAGCGACGGGAGCGGAAGGAAATCAGGCCTCGCAGACCATTAAGGTCAACTATCATGACGGTAGTAGTTCACAATTCACTCAGAGCTTCAGCGACTGGTACACTCCGCAAAAGTATCCTAATGAATCGGAAGCGGTAGCGATGCAGTATCGCGATTTCCAGGATGGCACTAAGGATAACCGGACGTTCAGTCTCTATTCATACCGATTTGCTTTAAACTCGGCCAAAGCTGTGCAGAGCATTACGTTGCCCAATAACTCGCACGTCGTAGTGCTTGCAGCTACCCTGGAACCCTAAATCCGCGCGGGCGCGATCAACCGGTTTGGTTTCGAGGACTGCCTGGCGCGACATCTTCCCTATGCGCCGGTGTGGCCGTCTTGACATCGGCCGAGCATGGCGCGGGGCAATCTCGTACCGGGCGTCGGCGCCTCATCTCCTGGAGGCGAATTCGCCATCCCGTCAACCGAAACAATTCGGATCTCTTGGGGTGGTTCGAGCGTATTTATAGTAAATGGGTTCCGCTAATCAATTTAAGCACCTGCTGCGCAGGCTTTTCCGGTCGCCGATGTTTACGCTCGTCACCGTGCTGACCATCGCTATCGGCGTGGGCGCGAATGCCGCCATCTTCAGCGTGATCAACGGCGTTTTGCTCAAGCCGTTGCCTTATCCCGATCCCGAACGGCTGGTGGGTGTCTGGCAGTCCGCACCCGGAATCGGCATTCAAGACTTGAATGCTTCTCCATCGGACTACTTCACGTTTCGCGATGAGAATCGCACGATGCAGGAGTTCGGCACCTGGAACGGAGGGAGCGTGAGTGTGACGGGGCTGGCCGCGCCGGAGCAGGTGCAGAGCCTGACCGTGACCGAGGGAACATTGAATGCGCTGGGCGTACAGCCTTTGTTCGGGCGCTGGTTCAACGCCACCGACGATCGTCCCGGAAGTCCGGACACAGCGATTCTAACCTACGGATACTGGCAGCGCCGGTTTGGCGGCGACGTCTCCGTGGTCGGACGGCAGATCCGCGTGGATGGACAATCGAAGCAGGTCATAGGCGTGATGCCGCAGAATTTCCGCTTCCTCGATCAAAAGCCGGATCTGATCCTTCCCCAACAGTTTGACCGTGCCAAGACCAAACTGGGAAACTTCAGCTACCAGGCCCTGGCGCGATTGAAACCAGGGGTCAGCCTGGCGCAAGCGAACGCAGATCTCGCGCGGATGATCCCGATGGTGAATACCAGGTTCGCGCCGCCGCCCGGCTTCAGCGCGAAAATCTTCGAGTCGGTGCGGATCGCTCCGAATGTGCGACCGCTGAAGCGCGACGTAGTCGGCGACCTGGGCAAGGTCCTATGGGTGCTGATGGGATCCATCGGCGTGGTCCTGTTGATCGCTTGCGCAAACGTGGCAAACCTGCTGCTGGTGCGGGCCGAAGGGCGCCAGCATGAGCTAGCCATTCGCGCGGCTCTGGGCGCCGGTTCCGCACGGATCGGCCGCGAATTCCTGATGGAGAGCGTGTTCCTCGGATTGGCCGGCGGTGTGGCCGGGCTCGGTCTGGCATACGCCGCCTTGCGGCTGTTGGCGGTGATCGCGCCAGCCTCTTTGCCGCGGATCGAGAATATCACCATCGATCCGATGGTCCTGATGTTTACACTGGTCATCTCCCTGGTAGCCGGGGTGCTTTTCGGGATCATGCCCGCGATCAAATATGCCGGCGCCAGCGTAACAGGCACCTTGCGCGCAGGGGGACGGTCGCTCAGCCAAAGCCGGGAGGCGCACCGCGCGCGGAACACGCTGGTGGTGCTGCAGATGGCGCTTGCAGTGGTGTTGCTGATCGGTTCGGGCCTCATGATCAGGACCTTTCAAGCATTGAAGCAAGTACAGCCCGGGTTCGCACACCCCGAAGAGCTGCAAACCCTGGCCGTTTTCATTCCCGACGCGCACATCAAAGAACCGGAGCAGGTCGTCCGGACTTTCCAGGAGATTCAACGCAAGATTTCCGATGTCCCGGGCGTGAGCGCGGTGGCGTTCGCCAACTCCGTACCCACGGATGGCAACAATAGCACCGACCTGCTATACGCGGAGGACAAAGATTACAAAGAGGGTCAGCTTCCGCCGCTGCGGCGATTCAAGTTCGTCGCGCCGGGCTTCTTCCAAACCATGCAAACACGGCTCATCGCGGGCCGCGATTTCACCTGGACGGATACTTACGATCACAGAAACGTCACCATTGTCTCCGAAAACATGGCCCGCGAGCTATGGCGCACTCCGGCTGGCGCACTGGGCAAGCGCCTCCGCGAAGGCATGAACGATTCCTGGCGCGAAATTGTCGGCGTGGTGCAGGATGTGCATTCCGACGGCGCGGATCAGAAGGCGCCGACCACCGTGTATTGGCCCATGGTAATGCCTAAATTCTGGGGCAACGACATGTTCGTGCAGCGGCGCGCGGTGTTCGCCATTCGCGGCAGCCGCGCAGGTTCCGACAGTCTGATCAAAGATCTCCGCCAGGCGGTTTGGTCGGTGGATCCCGACCTGCCGCTTGAGAGCGTGCGCACCATGGCGGAAGTCTATCGCGGATCGATGGCGCGCAGTTCCTTTACGCTGGTGATGCTCGCAATCGCCGGCGGCATGGCGCTGCTGCTGGGCGTGGTGGGAATCTACGGCGTCATTTCTTATTCGGTCTCGCAGCGCACCCGGGAGATCGGCATTCGCATCGCGCTGGGCGCCCGGGAAACTTCACTTAGGGCGATGGTGGTCCGCCAAGGCGTGTGGCTGGCGGCCGGCGGCGTGGCAATCGGCGTCCTGGCGGCTACGGCTCTGACGCGGATTATGGCCTCGTTTCTTTTTGCGGTCAGCCCGGTCGATCCGATCACCTACGTTGCCGTGGCGGCGGGACTGGTGGCCGTGGCTGCCGCCGCCAGTTATGTGCCGGCCTACCGCGCGTCCACTATAAATCCGGTGGAGGCGTTGCGGACGGATTAGGATCGGCCCTACGAGGCCCGCGCAGGCTTTGAGGGTGTGCTCTCCGCCAACCGCCGCGGCGCGGGCCGTTGGATGCCCTCTTCCCGCCAATCTGACGACGCTGAGGTGTGCAAGAGTTGTCCATTCCCAAGCCGGGGCGGGCGAAAGTGTGCAGAGCATGAAACCCAATGGCCAGTTGACTCTGCAACTTCGCTGGCAAAGCGACCGCGCGCGGCTTGCGCGCAAGCTGTTCGGCCGCGTTTCGTCTTAGGCAACGAACGTGCAAAGCGACTTCGTATCCGGCATCTGCCGAGGTTTAGCGGTCGAGATCGGCGCCGGTTAACAACGCGCAAACATTCTTGCAAGAGATTGGGAATCTCGAAGAAATGAAACATTATCCGATGTCCGCCGAGCAGCGCGATGAGCTGGACCAATCCACGACAGCGATTACAGAAAAGCTGGACGACATCGTCGGACTCCTGCGAGCCTGTTATGACGAGCATGACTCGCGAACGTTGCGCGCCGAAGAGGTGCGTGCGGCGATGCAGCGGTTCCGGTGGGCACTCGAACGGCAAGCCTTCGCGGAAGAGCTTCCCAATCGGAGCGTCGATCGAACACCAGTCGCATATGCCCGTGCTGCCACCGCTGACGCGTCGTGAGCTCAGCGTCAACTTAGCTGTAACGAAAAACGCCTTTCCAACACTTTAGGGATAGGGAACTAACCAAGCGTGCAACCACATAACGATCCGAACAAGCGCCCACTCTTGACTGATGAACAATTGCGGGTTATTCGCCGGGGCCCCATAAGGAAAAAGCACGGGACGCCTCGTGAGGAGTTCGAGCGGCTCTTTCGCGGCTCTGCTTTGGCGACTTTCCAGGCGGAGCCCAAAGCGACTTATGCGCCGGCGGTCGCCGCGACAGATGACGCTCTGCTGGCCCCGGCCCGCGGCATGCGGCCGCGATAAATACCCGCGTCCGGTGGTGGTCCGCCCACACGTCGCACAGATAGAGCGGGATGATGCCAAGCGCCGCGGCGGATTCGCCCGGTGGAAACTCAGTCCATTTTGAGCTTGAAAAGTATGCCGCCGCGGTATCCGAATCCGCCGCCGCCTTCGTTGACGCCGCCCTCGGAGGTAGTTCCGTAGAGGTTGCCGGCGGCATCGCGCGCGAGCAGGCCGGAAGGAAAGGCGCCGGTCGTGTGGGAGAGGAACGAATAAAGGACAGTTTCGTGGCCGGCCTGGTCCAGCTTGAAAACTACGCCCTGCCCGCCCGCACCGCCACCGGCGGTACTACCGAAAAGGTTGCCGGCGGGGTCGCGGATCACGCCGTTGGGGTTGGAGCCGTCGGTGTAGTCGAAGGTGAAGAGGGCCTTGAAATCGCCGGCCGGGTCCAGCTTGAAGATCACGCCAGACGCATTCGCGGCTCCGTTTTGCGACGCGCCATAGATGTTGCCGGCCGTGTCGAGCGCGACGGGCGCGAACGGTAACTGGCCATCGGCAAGATTGGTGAAGCTATGAAGAATCGTCTCGTTGCCGGCTGCATCGAGCTTGTAAACCGTCCCGAGATCGGCGGATCCGCCGTTGTGGGTCGTGCCGTAGAGATTGCCGGCGGCATCGCGCACGACGGGTGCCCAAGGCCACAGGCCGTCGCCAGAGGCGCCAAAGGTATGCAAGACGATCTGGTTGCCGGATGGGTCGAGCTTATAGACCACACCGGCATGGCCCGCGCCGCCATTGAGGGTGGTCCCATAGAGGTTGCCGTCCGCATCGAGGATCACACCCGCATAAGGGTTGGCCCCGTCGACGCCGCCGGTAAAGCTGTAGAGAACGGTTTCGTGACCGGCGGTATCCAACTTGAAAACGACACCTGAATCCGCCGCGCCACCGAAGCGGGTGGTGCCGTAGAGATTGCCCGCCGCGTCCAAGGTGAGGCCGCCATAAGGACTGCGGCCGTCGCTCCCGCCGGTGAAGGTATAAAGGATGGTCTCGTTCGCCTGGGGATCCACCTTGAAGACCACGCCGCGACCGGTGGTTCCGCCCTCTTCGGTGGTGCCATACATGTTACCGGCGGCGTCGAGGATGACTCCTGCCTGGGGATCGACGCCATCGGACTCATTGGGGAGAGCGTAGATCGTGTGGAAGTTGCCGGCCGTACCTACCTTATAGACAAGGCCGCGGCCATCGCCGCCTTGGAAGGTGGTGCCGTACAAAGCGCCGCCCACGGCGAGAATCGGGCCCATGGGTTCTCCGCCCTGGTCCGGCGCACCTTGAAACCGATGCAGCACGGTTTCGTTACCCGTCGCGTCGATCTTATAGAGGACACCGGCGTAGCCCCGAGAGCTCCGTGTTGCCATACAATTTGCCGGCCGAGTCGCGGGTGAGTGGGGATTCCGGGGTGCTGCCATTCTTGCCGGTAAAGCTACAGAGCACGGTTTCGCTGCCTGAAGGATCGAGTTTGTAGGCCACGCCGAGGCCTCCAGCGCCGCCAGCGATAGCGGTGCCATAGAGGGTGCCGGCCTCGTCGCGAATGACGGCGGCGCGCGGGACGCCCCCGTTCAGCTCACCGGTAGAGTTGTAGAGCACGGTTTCATGGCCAGCGGGGTCGAGCATGAAGACCGTGCCTTCCCGCATAGTGCCTCCCGCCGCGGTGGCCCGTACAGATTTCCGGCCGGGTCGATGGCGAGGCCGTAGGGCTCTCCGCCGGTGAAGGTGTGCAGGACCGTGCCGTTGCCACCAGGGTCCACTTTATAGGCGACGCCATAGCCGGGAGCGCCGCCGGCCGCGACACCATAGAAGTTGCCTTGGGAGTCGCGCACGACGCCCAATTGCGGGTTCCAAGGGCCGCCGGCGCCGGGGAAGTTATAGAGCACAGTCTCGTGACCGGAGGGGTCGAGCTTATAGAGCACTCCCAAGTTGGCCGACCCGCCGGCGGAGGCAGTGCCATAGAAATTGCCGGCCATATCCTGGATCAAGCCGGCATCGGCGCCGCCGGTGAAAGCATAGAGGACGGTTTGATTGCCTTGGGTATCGAGCTTGAAGACAACGCCCTGGGTGAAAGGGCCGCCGCGAAGAGTGGTGCCGTACAAGTTACCAGCGGCATCCATGTAGTACAGTACTGCGCGCCTTTTTCGCAAGTCCGCTTCCCGCACGTGATATAACGTCTAGGGGCGTCTAGGGGGGATAAACCGATGGCCAAAACGAGGACTGGTCTTTGCCGCCTTCGTGCTGCTTTCGCTCACCTGCTCTGCTTGGGCCGGAAGCGCCGCTACCGAGGTCGTCTTACACAATTTCGGGGGCTCTCCCCCGCGCGGCGCCGGCCCTTACTCCGGAGTCATCAAAACACCCGGCGCGCTTAGCTAATAAGTCCAGAACTTCACGGTTAATGCCTGCGCGAATTACTGTTTCGCACGGTGAGCTGGAAGCTAAGGACTAAACAGTACCGCACCGCGATAGGTTAACACCCTACAATCGCAGCAGAGGGAACATTTCTTGTCTAAAACAACGCTAATCGCATCGTTCATTTTCGGGCTGGCGGTAATTTGCGCTCAGCCTAAGCCATTATCCGCAGCAAGCCCGACTCTAACTGGCGTATGGAACCTGGTTTTTGAACCAACCAGTCCCAATGTGCTGCCTAACATTCCGGGATTGGCAACCTTCAGCGCGGACGGCACGCTCCAGGAAACAGACGGCGCCGAGGCCGCACCCGGATCGATAAACGCGGGGACCATTACCACTTACGGCACGCCGGGGCAAGGCCATTGGGAAGCATTTCCCAGCGGAACGGGCTTTTTTATCCTGTTTGACAGCCTGAATGTTAATTCGGATGCAACACTGAACTCCCGGCGGACTACGCAAGCGGCTGTGACGATAAGCGCGGGCACCAGCGGCGCGGCTACGCTATCGGGCACCTACACGACAACCGTCACCATGCCGGACGGCGGCGGGGCGGTGACACAGAGTGGGAACATAAAGGGTAACTTCGTTCCCGCGCCCGCATTACCGTAGTAATATCATGCGAATGGCTGCCGTCCGGAGGGCGTTCAGGCCGCTCGCCGGGTGGCAGCCGCGACTAACTCACAAGCAATCTACGATAGCCTCTTCGGATGCAATTTCCGTCCGCCACGAGCCGACGCCGGCTTTCGGCGACACGCGCACTTCAAAATGACGTGGCGCTATTCTTGTCTCTGGCGCCTGACCACACAATGCCAGACTTTGGCTCCACTGCTGCAGCGTACACATACGGCATCTGGTGGGCAGGTGGACGGGAGAGCAGGATTACAAATGTCGGTACAGTGACCATTGCAACAGCCTGTGCCCGGTTTGCAACGCTTCCCCCCGCACACGACATCATCCTGGCCCATAGCCCGTCCGCTCCCAACCGCGCCCAGAATTCCACCGGCCAGTAGTCCACCCAACAGTTTCAACGATTGTCGCCTGGGCGTCGTAGGGCTTGCTAGAGTACGAGCAACATCGTCAAGCAGGTAGCTCATGTTCCAACTCCTCTTCTTTTGCCAAACCGAGATCCATGATTTCAGTGCCGGACCCAGTTTCCTGGAGTTATACACCCGCCCGCCGCAAGCCGCGCTCGGTTGACTACTCACGCGAGGCGTCTAGCCCCAGTTCCGCGCGGATTTTCCTTAGCAGGACCTAACCCAAGGGCCGTTGGTGCGTCTAAGGGGCGGGGGCAAATCATGAACAAGATGCTGATGTTAGCCATCTGTCTGGCGCCTGGCGCGCTGCCGCAGGAGAAGACGTTAGGCTGCGACGAGAGTCGCTGGCGCGAGCGCGGCCACACCGCAGTGAACTGCGAAATGCGGGAAGCCACCGTCCCGGCGACCGGAAGGCTGGAAGTGGACGGCGGCATGAACGGCGGAATATCCATCAAAGGCGCCAACCGTTCCGACATCCTGGTGCGGAGCAAGGTAGAGGCAAATGCAGATAGCGATTCCAAGTCACGGGAAATCGTCTCCGCGATCCGTGTGGAGACCTCGGGAGCGCGCGTGCAGGCCGCGGGGCCTTCCATCGGGGATCATCAGGGCTGGAGCGTCAGCTATGAGATCTTCGTGCCGGCCAACACCGATCTGACGCTGCACACAGATAATGGCGGGATCAGCATTTCGGGCACTATCGGCCATACCCAATTTGAGGCGCTCAACGGCGGTGTCACGCTGAAGCATCTCGCGGGATCGGTCGCGGGCCACACGACCAATGGCGGGCTGCGCCTGGAACTGGCGGACGATCATTGGGATGGCGATCGCTGCGACGTATCCACGACCAATGGCGGCGTAACCATCCGAATCCCCGCCAATTATTCGGCGCACCTCGAAACCGGGACGGTGAATGGCGGCGTGAAGATCGACTTTCCGGTGACCGTGCAGGGCGAGATCAGCCGCCAGATCGCGGTGGATCTGGGAGCGGGCGGCCGGCTGGTGCGGGCTACCACCACCAACGGCGGCGTACAGGTCGAGCGCATGTAGCAGCGGGATTTAGCCGGCATTCGGGAAGACGTTAATCGCCTCAGGTGTATACGGCCGTCCGGCATCTTGAGGGAGAAGCTCCAACCCGGACATCTAGTTCGTCGTTGGTTATCACGGCCACTGTTGGCTTGGCTAGCACGATACTCTGCCCCTGGTGATACGCCGCTGAATCTTTCGCCGCGCCAAATCAAGACATCGCAGCTCTTCGAATAGGCTAGCTCGCCACCGCGTCCTTTTTTGAGCAGGCTGTGCCGATCCGGCCCATTCACTGCGTCGGCTTAGCGCGCAGCCGGATCGCGGCGAGCAGGAAACTTTCAACCCAGGCATCCATCTCGTAGGCGCTCATCTCGCGGCCGTTAAATCGCCCAGCGGCGGGACGGAGCATTTGCGCGCGCGGCCGTTCTGTGCATTTCCTGACCGTGAAAGGGGAAAGAAAAGGGGGCCCGAAATTGACATCCCGCAGCGCCGGTCATTATACTAATGCACAACTTGCACGCAGCTAAACTGGGTAGAATTCCAGCCCTTCGATTCGCGCCCTGCGGTGTAAATGCCCAACAGCAATTTAGTGCCCGCAATGGGAATGTTGGTGGTGTTAGGGCCGCCGGCGGCAGCGACGCTGACGGTGCAGTCTGTAACGCCATCGCCCACGGCGCCGCAGTTGATTGGCAAGACCATCAAACTGGACGGTTACGGCTACCGACACGAACGCGGGCCCGCTGACATTTCAATTCAGCGTCGCGCAACCAAGCCAGAGCATGCAGATGGTGAAGGACTTCAATGTATGCACTTACAGTTCCGGGACGTGGAGATATATTCGGTCAGGACCTGATGAGCTATCTGCCGGATTATCGCTGCCTGGAGACGGAAGCGGAACTGCCAGGCTGGCAGGTATATGCGAAAGAGGGCTGCAAATAGAGCGGTCAGCGGCCGGCGAGCGGCTGAACCTTTCACCGCGCAAAATCAAGACATCACGGCTCCTCGCATAGGTTAGCTCGCCATCCGTCTGAGCCCGCACTACTCCCAGCGAAATACTTTCGCTGAGAGTGCCGTGCAAACCACAAATACGATCAAGAGAGCCGCGAGATCGCCAATGTGGGCCGACCACGCCTCGCCTTTCCAGATTCCCTGGAGCAGCGAGACCGCGTAGGTGAGCGGCAGCATGCGCGCGACGACTTGCAGCGCGGGCGGCAGCGATTCCACCGGCACGAACAGCCCGCATAGGGCCAGCATGGGGTACAAGATGGCCGCGCCAACCGGTTGCGCAAAGCGTGCCGTTGGCACGATGCTCGCAATCAGAAAACCGATCGACAGGATGCTCCACGTGCTGATCAGCAGGGCCACCGCAAAGCCGAAAATGGGAGCGTCAACACGAATCGGGTAGTAGCGCTTGCCTGCCAGCACCATCAAGGCCATGGCGACCAACGTCAGCGCCAGCTTGACCAGCACGTGAGCGGTGAGAATCGTTTGTGGCCGGAGCGGTGTGGCACGCAGCCGTCTGAGAATACCGCCTTCACGATAAATCGAGATCACTGTAACCAGCGACAACACGCCACTGAGTGCAATCAGCACGGCCACCAAGACTGGCAGTCCGACGCGTATAAACCCGGCGGCAGCCATCGCGCCTGGCATGCGGCCGCCTCCCAAGAGCCGGCCCACCACCACGAACACCAGAACGGGAAGGATAATCGAGCCGAACGCTCCGAGCGGCTCGCGCAAGAAGATCTTGATCTCCAGCCAAGTTAGCTTCCAGAGTCCGCGGAACATAGTGTGTTTCTCTTGACCTCGTCTTTCCTAATCGCGAATCGAATGGCCGGTGAGCTTTAGAAAGACGTCTTCCAGGTTGGGCAGCACGGTGCGAAAATCGGTAACCCTGATGCGGTACTCCGACAGACACTGGATCACCTCGGTCACGAATCCATCGCCCGACCCTTGAATGGTGAATTGGGAGTCTCTGCGCGTCACGATCTGCACTGAAGGGATCGTACGTAGCCGTTCTTCGACGAGCGCGCCGTCCGCGGCCAACAAGACGGTTCGCGTGGGGCAATGCCTTCGCACCAATTCCTCGGGGCTGCCGATGTCAATGATCTTGCCGTGCTCGATGATCGCCACCCGATCGCACAGCCGCTCGGCCTCCTCCATTAGATGCGTGGTCATAAAGACCGTTTTGCCGCGGTCGCGGATGCCCCGCACGAGTTCCCAGATTACCCGCCGCGACTGCGGGTCGAGCCCGGTCGTCAGCTCATCCAAAAACACGATCTCCGGATCGTTGATAAGCGCCAACGCGATGAACAAGCGCTGCTTCTGCCCACCGGAGAGCGTCATAAACCATGCGTTCCGTTTGTTGGCGAGTCCGAGTTGTTCGAGAAGCCGATCGCCGTCCACCGTATTCTTGTACAGCGACGCCCAGAGATCCACCGCCTCCCAAACCTTGATTCTCTTCTGGAGTTGCGCTTGTTGGAGCTGCACGCCAATCCGGTTCTGTAACCGATACACGTCGCGGAACGGATCCATTCCCAGGATCGAAATGGCGCCGCCGTCCGGCCGGCGCACTCCTTCGACGCACTCCATAGTCGTAGTCTTCCCCGCGCCGTTGGGTCCGATCAAGCCGAAAATCTCGCCCTGGTTGACTACAAACGAAACCTCGGAGACGGCCACTGTCGCCCCGTAGGTCTTGCGGATGCCCAGAACCTGGATGACCGGATGAGGGGTCCGGGCGGGGTCCATTGTTTGCATGCCGGCCATTCTTACGCGGTCACCTGAAGCGCATCCCAATTAAGTCTAGCTTAGCTAATCGTGCGGCCGGGAACTTCAACGGGATCACGGCAACTGCAGGTGGGTCTGAGCAGAATCGGCGAAGTGGATTACGCGTGTCCACTCCCGTGACCGCCAGTTACGGACGCTAACGCCCATTGGCAGGCTATGTGCGGACGCGGAGACAAAGGAGTGTGCGCGTTGTCCTTTGGAATTTATCTGATCGGATTTGTCATCCTGGTCATTGGACTGACATGGGGCGCTTATCTGGCGCATGTGCCACCCAAATGGATTGGAGTCGGCGTGGTTTGCCTGCTTGGAGCCGGCATCTTGCGCGGCGTCGTCGCAACTCGCCGCCCGGACGCCTAAACTCCGCTAACGGAGCGCTCGCTGGTTACGGCAATGTCCAGGTTGCCGTCGCCTTTATAGTCCGCGATGACGATCGTTTTGCACCGGAGGTACAGCGCTCTACTCCTCCCGAAGGACCTGCATCGGCTCGACCCTTGCCGCTCGCAGGGCCGGCAGCAGCGACGCGGCGATCGACACCGCGATTACCAAAGCAATGACTCCGGTCATGGTGATGGCATCCCAGGGCGACACGCCAAACAGCATTCCGGCCAGGAGTTTGGTGAATGCCGCGGCCAGCGCGAGCCCTGCCACACAGCCAAGCAACGACACGCGCATTCCCTGGGCCACGAATTGGCGCACGATCTGTCCGCGCCGCGCTCCCAGTGCCAGCCGCAGCCCGACCTCACGCTGCCGCAGATTGACCAGATAGCTCAGCGTGCCGTACAGCCCGACGCATGCCAGCGAAATCGCGGTCAGCGCAAAGAACGCCAGAAGCACGGTGCGCAGACGGTTCTCCGCGAATGCGTCGGACAACTGCGCCGTAAGCGGCGAGAAGTCGTACACCGAGCGGGCCGGCTCGGTAGCGTGCAGTTTTTGGCGGACACTTTGGGCCAGCGCCATCGGATCGCCATGGGTGCGCGCCATGAAGTACAAGCCGGGTTGCATGATGAGGCCGCAATAATAAATGGTCGGCACCGGCTCATGATCGAGCCCGCGTTCACGCGCATCGCCGACGATGCCGCGCACCACGGCATTGGGGAAGTATAGGCTGCTGGGCTGCCCCAAGTGTTTGCCGATTACGCCGGCGCCGCCGAAATAGGTAGCCGCGAACGAGTGGTTCACCATCATTCCGGCCGTGTTAGACTCCTCCGGGCACATCTCTCCGGCGAGGAGCGGAATGCGCAGGGTCTTGAATATTCCGGCGCTGCCGATGCGCGATTCGGCGACGATCTTGGGTTCGGTTTCCGCGCGCCCTTCGGCCAGCTTCAACTCCACCGGGAACGTGCCGGGCACACCGGGAAGCAGGAAGGTGGCGGCCGACGATTCCACCCCCGGTACTGCCGCTACAGCTTCCAGGATGCGCTTGACAGTTTGCCCGGCCGCGTTTGCATTGCCGGTTTCTCCCCATGAGGCACTGATCTTGAAGGTCAGGATGTGATCTGGATCGAAGCCGCCGGCCACCCGGCTCAAGGCCTGGAAACTGCGCAGCAGCAATCCCGCGCCGGCGAGCAGCGTGACTGCCAGCGCCACCTGCACCCCGACGAGCACGAACTGCGCCGGACGCCGGGCGGACACCTGTGAGCGTCCCGCGGATGCCAGAGTCCCCGCCAGGCTGCGGCGTGTGCCGAGAATCGCCGGAACGATTCCGCACGCCAGCGTGGCGAAAATCGCGCAGATCAACGAATATACGACTATGCGCCAGTCGAGCCCGATTTCGTCCACGCGGGGCAAGTCCTTGGCCAGGACGCGGAAGATGCGCGCCACGGCGGCAGCCAAGCAGAGGCCCCCACCCGCGCCGGCCAGCGCCAGAAGGAAAACCTCGGTCAGCAACTGCGCCGCCACGGAAGCGCGTGATGCTCCCAGGCTGAAGCGCACAGCGATCTCATGCTGACGGCCGGCGGCCCGGGAAAGCAACAGCGCCGCGATGTTGGTGCATGCGATCAGCAGCAGCAGCGTGACCGACCCGAACACCACCCAAAGCGACTCACGCACCCCGCCGATGGTCTGTTCTTTCAGCGGCTCGATGCCGGTACGGATCTCGGCATCGGGCTTGGGGAATTGGCGGGCGAGATCCGCCTGCACGATGGCCAGGTCCGCGCGCGCCTGCGCCAGGGTCACGCCGGCCTTGAGGCGGCCGATGCCGATGAACCAGGTCAGATCGCGGTTGCTGGCAAAAGGAAAATCGGGCGGGCTCACCGACCAGACGTCGATGTTCCGCTGCACGAAGTCGATGGACGGCGGCAAAACCCCGATAATCGCGTAGGACGATTGCCCCAGGCGCAGCATCTTGCCGACGGCGTCTGGATTCGCGCCGAAGCGGCGGCGCCAAAATGAGTCGCTGATGAGGACCGCGTTCGGGCCGCCGAAATGTTCCTCCGCGGGGTTGAAGTCACGGCCGAGTTGCGGGGCCACGCCCCAAACCTGCAGGAACCCGGGCGCCACTTCGGCGCGCGTCACCTTCTCCGGCAGGGGGCCGGACAATTCGGAATCGTCCTGTGTGTAGTAGCCGCTGATGGCCTGGAAGGTGTGATTCATGCGGCTCCAGTCCTGCAGGCGGCGCGGCGCAATCTGGGGCTGCGGTGTCTTCGCCTGGATCTGGACGACGCTGACGATGCGGTCGCCATTGGGGAACGGCAGGGGCCGCAAGAGCACCGAATCGATGGCTGAGAAGACCGCGCTGTTGGCGCCGATGCCTAGCGCCAGGGTCAGCACCACGGTGATGGAAAAAGCCGGCGACTTCGCCAGCGACCGCAGCGACAGCCGCACATTGCGCAGCATTGCATCCACTCCTTCGGCGATATCCATGTCTCTGGTCCTTTCCACTTGCGCGGTGTAATTGCCGAACTGCCGGCGCGCGAGCCGGGCGGCGTCGGCGGCGGTCATGCCGCCTTCCCGCAGTTCATCGATGCGCTCAGTGACGTGGAGACGAAGTTCCCGCTCCAGGTCGCGGTCGAGGCGCCCTGGCTGGATCGCGTTGCGCAGCCGGCCGATCCACTTACGCATAGGACAAAACCTTGCCTACACCGGACGTCAGCCTTTCCCAGCTTTCCTGTTCCTGGGCGAGCTGTTTGCGGCCTAGCGGCGTCAGCGAATAGAAGCGCGCGTCGCGATTCTTTTCGGTCATGCCCCATTCGGCCCGTATCCAGCCCGCTTGCTCCATGCGATGCAGGGCCGGGTAAAGGGAGCCCTCCTCGACGCGCAGCAACTGATCGGAGACGGCGTGGATATGGGCGGTGACGGCATAACCATGCATGCGCTTCTGTCCCGCCAGCGTTCTTAGAATCAGGAGCGCCAGTGTTCCTTGCAGGATGTCGTTCTTCTTCGTTCCCATTCGTAATCCCTATCTAGCTATGCCTAAGTAGCTAGGCACGATTCAAACGATTGGACGACGGGGCTGTCAATCGGTTAGGCGGGATTCCAATTGCCGCGGGCAGCGCTCTCGAGGAGATCGGGCGGGCGAGGAGGTGGGGCACCGGCTGGAGGTGGAACGCGAATTTGCATCGCGTTCATCCTCAATTACTCTTCCGTTTTTTCGGTACTGTCCTTGGCGCCGGTGAACTTCGAACGAACCGCCCGCGCAAACTTGGAAAATGGGCCGCGGCCGGTGTCCGGGCGGCTCGCTTCACGCGCGGCCTCGATCTGCGCATGCGTTCTCACGTCAGGCTGCGATGTCTTCGAATGCAGCTTGGCTCTGGCAACTTGCCGCTTGTGCCGCTTGGCGAGTCTCTTGTCCATAGTTCAACAGTACAACATCCTGGGGGATCGGTACCGCGTAGCGCCGGTGAATGATCCCATGGTACGCCTACCGCGCGTTGAACGGCGAGTTGGGCTTCAGGTACGGCAACAGCGAGATACGTCGAATATCGTTGGCTAATAGGCCAGGAATCCAGGTCTGGTATTCCCCGCCAATGAAGAAAACCTTGGGGTCCGCCTTGCTCTTCAACTGGCCGGCTGCTTTCCCAATGTACCCCCACGCTCCGGTGACAAGTTCGATCGCTACTGGATTCGTCATTTTGTTCCACTCTTCCGTCACCGCTACGCGGACGCGGGCGTAGTCGCGGTCATGGACCCCGAGCCGGGATGCGTACTCCTGGAACTCCTGGATTCCGGGGCAGAGAGCACCGTTCCCCAGCCGTCTCGACTGCAGAAACTGCCACCATGGACTGATTCCGCGGGGCGTCGCGATGGATTGCGTCCACTTGAAAAACTTCGTTCCCGGCCCAAGCCAAGCGACGATCTCGGGGCCTCGGCCAATGAAGGCGTGCTTCACATCATCGTCCGCTATGCTGGCGAATGCTGGTGGCCGGGGAGGTTGCACAGCTTACGATTCTACAGGAACAGGCCGGGCAGTCGAAACTCCACTGAACCCAGGCGATGCTGGAGTATTAGCAACGGGGAATGGAGGGTTGCTATGAAGTTTTGTTACATGTTGGCAATTTTGGCGGCCATTCTGCCGGTCCATGCACAGGAGCCCAGGAAGCCAGCGCGGAATCCGGCGGCGCGGCGCCGCCGTCGGCGTCTTCGGACGAAACTTTCGATCTGGCGGATGCGCACGCAGGCGAGTTTCGCGTGGAAGTCCGCGGCCTCTTCGATCGCGGCGCGTATTCCGAGATCGATGCGCTGGCAGCCCAGGCACGCAGCCAGAAACTGCGCTTCCGAGGCGGCGCCTGGAAGCTGAATACGCTTTACGGCACGCTGGGAACCCCCGGAGCGCTCACCTCTACCGATGCCGAATGGCGGTCGCGCATGACCAAACTGGAAGACTGGATCAAGGCCAGTCCGGCCTCGCCAACACCGCGCGTGGCTCTGGCGCATGCTTATGTTCGTTTCGCCTGGAAAGCGCGCGGCAACGGCCAGGCGAATACGGTCACGAAAGAAGGGTGGACGCTTTTCTTCCAGCGAATCCAATCGGCGCGCACGGTCCTGGACGATGCCGCCGCGGCGGGCGCGCGCGATCCGCAATGGTATCGCGAGATGCAGACCGTTGCACTGGCGCAGGGGTGGGACCGGGGGCAGGTGGATGCGCTCGCCAAAGAGGCACTGGACAATGAGCCCGGCTATTTCTACTTTGGTGTGGCGCAGGCCAATTATCTGCTGCCGAAGTGGTACGGCAAGCCGGGAGAAGCTGAGCAATACGCGCAGCAGGTAGCCGACCAGGCAGGCGGCGCGGAAGGCGATGCCGAATATTTCCAGATCGCCGCTCAACTCAATTGCTGCCGCCATACGCAAGCGCCGGCGCTCTCATGGGCGCGCGTGCAAAAAGGATTTACGGCGCTGAGCCAGCTTTACGGCGCGACCAATCATCAACGCAATGTGATGGCTTACCTGGCCGTGCGCGCAGGCGATACGGAAACGGCACAGCAGCTATTCGGACGCATCGGCAACAATTGGGATGAGAGCGTGTGGCGAAGCAAGGCGCTGTTCGATGCCAGCCGGACGGGCCAGCCAGTCGGGGGCGTGAAGCCGCTGCGCGCGGATAGCCCGAGGACGGGGACATCGTCCGCCAACGACTAGGCTGATCCGGTGAATGAGGCGCGGCGATGTGACCGCGCCCCTCCACCCGGCAGCCACACGGAGAGCTAGCCTAGGGCTCCGCAACCAGCGCCGGGATAATCAGGTTTGCTTGAGGCGATCCTACGCCGGTTACGTAGTCGTATCCGGTACCGGCCGTACAAAGGGCGCCGCAAGTCCCGTTGCTGCCGCTGGTGATGTCGTGAAAATCGGTTTCGGCATGGCTATACAGGTACTGCTGCGGCTTGGTCAGGTTCGCTTTGCCGTCCGCCACGCGCATGGAATTTGCGATGGCAAATAGCGCCGCCCACTGCGGCGATCCCATACTGGTTCCCCCAACCTGCACCCAACCCCCGTCGCCGCTGTCGTAAATCGGAACTCCGGTGTTGGGATTGGCATCGTAAGCCACATCGGGAACCCCGCGTTTTCCGCTCGACTGCACGCCGTTCTGGTAAGCTGGCTCGGGTTCGTAGGCGCTCTGGCCGCCGCTGCTGCCGCCGAGCAATTCGCAACTGAGCGCGCTTTTGCAACTCCAGGCAGTCTCGCTCTCCCACACGCCGTTCGAGTCCAGATTCAACGTGGTTCCACCGACCGCGACCACATAGGGCGAGGCCGAGGGGTAAAACACGCCATGTCCGCTGTCGCCGGAGGACGCCACGAACACCACGTGCTGCGTCTTGAAGCGCCCGTCGGCGGTGGTTTCGGTGCTGAACTCGTCGATGCCGAAGCTCATGGAAACCACCGTGGCGCCATTCGTTACGGCCACACCCACGGCGCTCAGCAATTGCGATGTGCCTTGGCCGGCCGCCTCTACGGCTATAATCTTAGCCTGCGGAGCAATTGCGTGCGCCCATTCCACGTCGAGCGACTCTTCGAGCGCCCAATCCTTGTTGGTGCCTGGCTTGGTGCCCGTGGCATAGATCTTGGTGAAACATCCGTTCGCCGTGGTGCAGTCCGGCAGGCTGAACTGCGTGTCGAACACGCCCAGGTCAGCCTCGAGGTTCGCGTCGTCGAAAGCTTCGATTAAAGCGATGGTCTGCCCCGCTCCCTGGTTGGCGACCAGGTTAAAACCGTAAGCCGTGATCATTTGCGCGGGGGTGTACCCGGTAGGGCCGGACGCAGCGGGGCGCGGACCGCCAATGACGCGAATCGGGGGTCGGGCGATTCCCGGAAACTGTTCCTCGTCCTGCGCGGACCCGCGCGCCGACACAGCCAGCAGTGCCGCAAGGCCCAAGCATGAATATCCCAATACGTTTTTCATCTGTTAAATGTCCCTCCTCGCCTCTGCCTGGTATGTGGGCAGGGGCAGATCGCCACAGCATAACATTTTGCAAAACGGGGCACGACGCGCGGGGCGCGGTATTTCTGGAGACTCCGTCTTGTTTATCACGTCGGCGTCCATCGATCCCGCCCGGCGCGGCGTTGCGCGCGGCCTTCACTCCCGGCCATAGTAATTATTGTGAAGATTCGTAAGAGTGCATTCCTTCGGATCGCAGCTGCCAGCCTCATGCTGGTCGTCGTATACGCGGCGCTGCTGTGTTTTCCCGAGCCATTCTTCGCATTTTCGGTGCGCGCCGATAATCTGATCCTCCACTCCGACCAGCCGTTCGCCGGACCAGCCGGCCAGCACGTCTTGTACCTGGCCCAAGCGAAGTTGGCAAGGTCGCCACTCTATTCCAGCCGCCAGGATCACCGCATCTTCATTTGCAACGCACGCTGGCGGCAGATGCTGTTCTTCAATAAAGACTACGGCGTGGGCGGTGTAGCACCCTACCCCGTGTCGGCCAACGTCTTTCTCCGTGATGCAAGGGTCGCGGACGACCGCCTGCTCTCGCCTCGCGGAACGCCCGTTCCAGGAGACCGGGCTTTGGATTATTTCATCGCGCACGAAATCACGCACCAGCTCACGGGTCATCAGATCGGTACCCTCCGCTATTTCCGATTGCCGCAATGGGTGCGCGAGGGATACGCCGACTATGTTGGAAAGGGCGGCTCATTTAACTACGAAGAGGCCCGGAGTGCTTATCTGGCCGGGGTGCCGGAGATGGATTGGAAGAAATCCGGCCTATACTGGCGCTTCAATCTGGAGGTGGCCTATCTCTTGGATCATCGGCGCTGGCCCGTATCGCAGTTGTTGCGGGATCCGCCGCCAGAGCAGGTTGTCGATGCCGCGTTAAGCAGTCCCACGCCATAGCGTCGCGTTGCCTTGGCGACCGGAATACTAACCTTCGTCTGCTGCGGAAGGTTATGCCCGCAAGCGCCAAACAATCGAGATACAAGAGTTACAGATCTACTCTATACTGGACCTGTCGAACGCAAAGGCATCCAAACGAAACGGATCCCGCCAATCCGACGCCCAACGAGCATACACGGAACGCACCATGAAAACGACGATTGCATGTTCCATGTTGCTGGCGCTGACGTTGCTGGCGCAGACCACGCCGGCGGCTTCTTCTCTTTCTACTCTGATTACATTTAACGGATCGAATGGGTCTAACCCTTCCTTCATCATTCAAGGAAGCGATGGCAATTTCTATGGTGTCACCCAGGACGGCGGCTCGTCGCCCAATTGCAACGGTAGCGAGTTCAGCCCTAACGGCGGATGCGGAACCATGTTCCAGATCACTCCAGCCGGAACGCTTAAAACGTTGTATAGCTTCAGCGGTACCGATGGCGCTTTTCCTATAGGTGCGTTGCTTGAAGCGGCTCCTGGCGCGTGCCCTACGATGTGTTTCTACGGCACTACGCTGCTGGGCGGCGCTTCAAATGTCGGCACAACGTTCAAATTCACGATGCAAAGCGGATCTTCAGGAACGCTCCAGGTGCTGCATCAATTCTCCGGCGACGACGGAAGCTGGCCGGCCGGTGGATTAGCGCTATTCCCGGACGGCAATCTGTACGGTGTTTCGTCTTTCGGCGGCGTTCACGGCCACGGCAACATCTACCAAATGTCTCCCGCGGACGGCTCAACCAAGACCGTCTATGCGTTCCTGGGTGGCGCCAGAGGCGCACAACCGACCGCCAATCTGGTGGTATGTGGCGAGTCCTTAGTCGGCACTACCACAGGCGGGGCGGAGGGCACTCTCTTCGCTTTTAACCCCAACACCGATGTGCTGACAATCCTGCTCAAGTTCGATGGATCGGACGGTTCGGTTCCTTGCGCTCCGATCTACGATGCCTCCGGCGTCTTCTATGGCACGACTGCCGCTGGCGGAGCCTACAACGACGGTACCGTGTGGAAGTACAACAGTAAGGCGCTCACGGATCTCTACGATTTTGACTTTCCAGGAACGCCTACTATAAGTCCTGGCAGTTGTTCGCAACCGGTCAAATCGGGAAGCTTACTCTACGGGATCACCAACGCCGGCGGCGCGTTCAATGATGGCATAGTCTATAGCGTCGAAACGAACGGCAGTAACTATAAGGTGCTGTTCACGTTCGATGGAACCGATGGCAAATTCCCGTACGGTATCATCCAGGGAACGGACGGAGCTTTCTATGGCACCACGTATTACGGCGGATCTGCCAATCAAGGCACGGTCTTCAAGCTGGTCATGTAATCATCTCATCAATCTTCTGAGTCATCGTCGTCGCTCTTGGGGCTCTTACCCGCGTAGCCGTCGTTGTAGGCGTCCGGTTCAGCTTCGTCGTCTTCCGAACCGGTCACGTTATCATGCCAGCCAGCCTTGGCTTGACCCACGGGGTATACGATATAATTGAAATCCAGTCTGTCCCACTGAAGAGGAACCGCGGTTTCCTTGATGATGTCCGAGAGTGTCGGCCCGCGTTGTTCGTCTGAACGGGCGGCGGGACCTTTCCAAAAGAATCGGCCAAGGTAGGCTTCGGTGTGGATTCCGGCACCGTCCATGTCTGCAACAAACTTCTCGTGAACGGTCATATCTAATTGTAGCGCCTCGCAGCCGTTTTCATTGGTATTTGCCGGCAAGCGATGGCGGCCATGATCGTTCTACTCGTAGCGCAGTGCGGCCACAGGGGAAATCCGGGTTGCCCGAAGCGCCGGTACGAGTGTGGCCAGAGTAACTACCAGCGTCATTCCCAATGCCGCACACGCAAACGTGAGCGCGTCGGTGACGCCTATACCGAACAGCATCGCCTTGAGCAATCGCGTGAGCGCCAGAGCTCCACTCAAGCCCAGTACGATTCCTATAGCGGCCAGTGACAAGCCTTGCCGGACGACCATCCGCATCACGTCCGCCCGCCCCGCGCCCAGCGCCATACGCACGCCAATTTCATGCGTCCGCTGCGCCACGGAGTAAGCGATTAGCCCGTAAATCCCCACCGTGGCCATCAGCAGCGCGATCCCGGCGAACAACGACAGCAGTTCGGTATCGAAACGCGGTTGCGAGACGGAGAGCGTCCGGGCCTGCTCCATTGTTCCGATTTGAGCCAGAGTTATACCTGGGTCGATGGCTTGGATTTTCCTGCGGAGTGGCGCCGCCAGCCGCGCGGCGTCCCCTGAAGCGCGCACTGCCAGGAACATCCGGGGACCGTACGCCTGGGCAAATGGCAAGTAGTAAGCCGGGTCCGTGTCCACGGTTAACCCCAGGTATTTGACATTGCCAACTACACCCACGATTTCCATCCACTTGTTTCCTAGCTCCGGCCCGCTCTGCCTGATGTGCTTGCCGATGGCTTCCTGTTTAGGAAAGAAGCGGCGCGCGAAGCCCTCGCTGACAATTACCACTGGTGCCCCATCCATACTGTCGTGATCGGTGAAGTACCGGCCTTCGATCAGCGGGATGCCCAGCGCACGAAAGAAATCCGGACCCACTGTAGCGTCGGAAATGATCGGGTTCAGTTCACCGGGAGCCAGAACCTGCCCCTCAACTCCGAAGGTATCGGCATCACCCTGCTGGTCGGGCGGCAGCGAGTCGGTGACCGATACCGTTTCCACCCCGGGCACGTTGCGCGCCTGCCGAAGCACTTCATCGTAGAAGGCAAGGCCTCTGCGTGCGTCACTGTACTTCCGGTTGCCGGGCGAAATCAGCATCGTCAGGATCTGGCTCGGAGGCGTGGAAAAACCGCCGGTCACCCATTGCAGATTGGTGAAGCTGCGGAGGAGCAGTCCCGCTCCCACCAGGAGCATCAGCGAAACTGCGATTTCGGACACCACCAGGGCTGCCCGAGTGCGTCCGCGAGCCTGGCTGCCGGCGCCCGTGCGTCCTCCCTCTTTGAGGGTCGCGTTCAGGTCCGCGCGAGCGCTTTCGAGGGCCGGGGCCAGGCCGAATAGGATTCCGGTAAGCATCGCGACGGCTACGGTGAAGCCCAAAGCGCCTAAATCAAGATGGATCGAATCGGCAAGCGGGAGATTGCCCGGATTCCAGGTGCGGACCATGTAGACGGCGCCCCAGGCGAGCACGAGGCCGCAGGCGCCTCCCAGCGCGGCCAGGAGCACGCTCTCGGTAAGCAACTGTCGAATCAGGCGGCCGCGGCCCGCGCCGAGACTCAACCGCAGCGCCATTTCACGTTCGCGGACTGTGGCCCGAGCTAGCATCAGGTTAGCCACGTTGACCACGGCGATCAGTAGCACGAGACCGACCGCGCCGGCCAACAATAGGATCGCGGACTTCAAAGTGACTCCCAGTAGCACGTCGCGCAAGCTCACAACCGGCAGGGTCAGGCGTTTATAAAAAGAGTTCTGCTGCATCATGCGCAACCCGATGTGGTCGAGTTCCGATTGCGCCTGTGCGAAAGAAATACCTGGCTTCAGCCGGGCGACGCCACGATAGAACCACGGACCGTACCGCGTCGGCGGCTTCAGCAGCAGGTTGGTCCAAATGTCGGGCTTCCAGGGAAACTGGAATACTCCGGGCATCACGCCAATCACCGTTGCGGGGACGCCATTCACGAGAATCGTCTGGCCCAGCACGGCGGAACTTGCCGCGAAACGCCTCCGCCAGATCGATTCACTGAGCACCGCCAGCGCCGCGGCCGTAGGCTTATCCTCCCCAAATGAGAAGGTCCGGCCAAGCAGTGGACTCACGCCGAGTGTGGCGAAGAATCCGGCGGTAACGGACGCTCCCTGCACCTGTTCCGGGACGGCTGGCCCCCCGGCAACATCCATGTTCAGGCTGGTGAACAGCGAGGGATCTTCAAACGCGCGATTGTTCTCCTTCCACGTCAAGTAGTCGCGCATGCATAGGGTGCCGAACGCAAAGTCCCGCGGAAAATAGCGCATGCATACCACCGCCACCCTGTCCGCATCGGCGTAGGGAAGCGGCCGAAACAGGACGCCATAGGCCACGCTAAACATAGCCGTATTCGCGCCGATACCCAGCGCCAGCGCCAGCAGGGCGACTCCTGTAAACGCGGGGTTCTTGCGCAACATCCGCATTCCGCAGCGAAGATCTTGTAGAAGCTCTTCGACAATGTGACCGCTCCTCACTTGTCTGACTTCTTCTTTCACTTGTTCCACGCCGCCAAACTCGATGCGCGCGGCCCGCCGCGCTTCCGGCACTTCCAGGCCGCCCGCGCGCTTCTCATCGGTCAATTGGTCCAGGTACGCGCGCAGTTCGTCGTCCAGATCGCGCTCGACACGTTTTCGACCAAGGAGATTTCGACGGAGACTGGCGAGGCGGCTCATCCATGGCATGTCCAGCCCCCCTAGTTGGCCTGTAGTGCGCTCGCCATGGCCAGCGCAATGGTTTCCCATTGCTGCGTTTCGGACTTCAACTGGCGCCGGCCCGCCGCCGTCAGCCGGTAGAACTTGGCGCGCCGGTTGTTTTCGGATTCACCCCAAGCCGAAGCGAGCCAGCCGGCCTCCTCCATGCGGTGCAGCGCGGGGAAGAGCGAGCCGGGCTTCACGCGGAATGTGTCATGGGTCATCTGCGCGATGCGATTGGAGATGCCGAGTCCGTGCATGGCGGTGAGCGACAGCGCGTTCAGGATCAAAAGGTCCAGGGTCCCTTGCAGCAGATTCATGATTGGCATGCTCGTATAGATATTCTATATTAGTCTCGTATAGACTGTCAATATGGCAGCGGACAAGGGGTGCGCGACATAATCGGAGACGAGCTGGGACGCTCCCTAACGGTCGCGGCTCGGCCGGTCGCGGCTCAGCCGATTGGGATCAACTTCTCCACCTTCATGTCACGCACCGCGGGAAAGCGCACGCGATGTCAACGGCTTTGCAGCCGCGAATCGCCTTTGCTAAACTCAACCGTAGACGCGTGCAGGGCGCGTCCCGTCCGCGGAAAGGGCCGCGCCCACCTGAATGGGTTTGGAACTCGACGTTTCGTTGACCCTCTTTCGCCTGTCATGCGGACCAGGCACACGAAGGAGGCTGTCTTGAATCTGGAACAACAAAAGAAACAGGCCCGCGAACTGTTGCGGGGATTGCGGGCAGGCGATGCCGCGGCGCTCTTGCGCCTGCATCGCCATCACCTCCGCTGGTCCGGGGCGGATCAGGCGACCGTAGGCCGGGAAGTGGCCCTCCACGACGCGCAGTTCGTGTTGGCCCGGGAGCAGGGATTCGCTAGTTGGACGAAGCTGAAGGAGTACGCCGAGCCTTCGCGGCACGCGCGTCATGTCAGGCTCTTCGTCGCCGACGTCGCCTGGATCGCGGATCGGGTTCGCGGGCTGATCCGCACGCGCGCGTCCGCGGGGCCCGCCGCACTCGAACAGATTCGCGAATGGCACCCGGGCTTCGCGGATTCGACCGACCAACAAATCCTCGACGCTCCGTTCAGCGAAGAGGACGCGCGCTTAGTCTACGCCCGTGAGCATGGATTCGACACCTGGGCCGACCTGGTCCACCGCGTGGAGGTACTCGCCGGTAAAAAGGACGCCGCCCAGGAGCCTTTTCTGGCGGCGTTTGAGTCACTACAATCGGGCGATCTGGCCCGCCTCGAAGCCCTGCTGAAAGCATATCCGCGGATCGCGGCGGAGCGCGGGACCAACGGGAACACGCTGCTGAATCTTGCCGTGAATCTGGCCACCAGGGGACACCCGGATGCCTATCATCTGATCTCGGCATTGTTGCAGGCCGGCGCGGACGTAAGTGAAGCCAATGATCGCGGCTGGACGCCTTTGCACGCGGCGGCGTACTCGAACCAGGTGGAAGTTGCGGCGCTTTTGATTCGCCATGGCGCGGCGCTCGATGCCGAAGCGCACGGCGCGGGAGGTACGCCTCTAGTGGCTGCGCTGTTTTGGGGACATCGCGCGGTGGCGGACTTGATCGCGAGCCACGGGGTCAGCCCGAAAAATCTTCGCGCGGCTGCCGGTCTCGGCAACGAAGAACTGGTCGAGGCTTGCTTTCGGGATGAGCGCACCTTGTTGCCCGAAGCAGGCGTGGCGCGCGGGTTCTACCGTCCACATAGCGGCTTTCCCGATTGGAAACCCTCCACCGATCCCCAGGAAGTGCTCGACGAAGCCCTGGTGTGGGCGTGTAAGAGCAATCGGGTCGGCGTGCTGGATCGGTTACTCCGGGCTGGCGCCAGGGTCCATGCCGATCCCTATCGTGGCACTCCACTCATCTGGGCGGCGTCCTGCAATCGGATCGAGGCGGCGGAATGGCTGCTCGATCATGGCGCGGATGTCAATCAAAGGGCCACCTTCGGAGGTTTGACCCATGGCCAGGGGATCACCGCGCTTCATCTCGCGGCGCAGAGCGGACATCTACCTATGGTGAAGTTCCTGGTCCAACGGGGCGCCGGCTTGTCGGTGAAGGAAGACCTTTACGACTCAACGCCCGAAAGCGCCGCCGCATTTTTCGGGCAGACCGCGGTGTGGGACTACCTGCGGTCGCAGGTCCGAATCGAATAGGTGAACACTGATCTCAGGAGGATTCAAACTATGTTAAACGGCATCGCTCCTTTCTTCATCGTTGACGATCTGAATGATACCCTGCGGTTCTACGAGGCGAAACTGGGATTTCAGGTACTCCATAAGGGCGGCGGGGACGGGCAATCCAAGGACTTCTGGGCGATGGTCGGGCGGGACCATATCGCGCTTATGCTGAAGTGCATCGCTCCCGACATCCATCCGCAGCCGAATCCTTCGCGCCATGCGTGGGCGGCTTGGGACGCTTACGTCTTCTCGAGCGATCCAGACGCCCTCTATGCGGAGTTTCTCGCCAGGGACGTTCCCATTCGCCGTCCGCTGGCTAACACGGGCGACGGGCTGCGGGCCTTCGAGATCGCGGACAACAACGGATACGTCTTGTGTTTCGGGCGTCCTGTCGAGACGTAGAACCGTTTCCCACCGGATAGGCGAGAAGCCAAGACAAAAATTGGCGTCGTGAAAAAATCGCCGCTACTTTTGCGCATGTAGAGATGTAGACGGTTCAGTCGCGCTGGCGCTTGGGCGAAAACCAGCGTCAACGCCAGGAACAGGCTCAGAATTGCGACTCTCGCGATCGCATTACCAGTGCCCGCGCGTATCAGAGAATTCTCAGTTACCGTACGGGCACTCGTTTTCAGTTGGATGCGATGCAGCATTTGAACAGCCCTCCTTCGGCTTTCTTCAGTCGTTGGATTCGGCGATTTCCACCGTTACGCCTGCGCTCAAGTATAATTGAAAGCGAAGAATGGAGCCTAAATGGGTAAGAAGATAGCCATTGGTTGTGTTGGCGTGGGACTCGTTTTCGTGCTGATCGCGGTAGCTTCCATCAGCGGTGTTTACAACTCGCTGGTGCAACTCGATCAGGCCACCGAAGCGCAGTGGGCCCAGGTCCAAAATGCATACCAACGGCGCGCCGATCTGGTGCCCAACCTGGTGGCGACCGTCAAAGGCGCTGCCAACTTTGAACAGAGCACCATGACCGCGGTTACCGAGGCTCGTGCCAAGGTTGGCCAGGTCACGCCCGCCGCCATGGCGGACATTACCAAAGATCCCGCGGCTTTCCAGCGCTATCAGGCTGCGCAGCAAGGGCTGTCTTCGGCGCTGTCTCACTTGCTGGTCGTTACCGAAAACTACCCGCAGCTCAAAGCCACCGCCAACTTCCGCGATCTGCAAGCCCAGCTCGAGGGCACCGAGAATCGCATTACCGTCGAGCGGCAGAGATTCAACGAGGCGGCGCAAGCCTTCAATACCCGCCGCAACAGTTTTCCAGCCGTGCTGGTCGCCGGCTTCTTCGGCGATAAATTCGCGACCAAGCCGTACTTCCAGGCGCAGTCCGGAAGCGAAAAAGCGCCCGAGGTAAAGTTCTAGGTGGCTTGTGCGCCGTAGCCTGTCCGGCTTTGTCGTCCTTGTTTCGAGCGTGGCTTCGAGCGCGCTTCTCTACGCGGCCGAAACACCCATCCCTCCGTCGCCCACCCAATGGGTCACGGACACCGCCCACTTCCTGTCGCCGGAGACGGTGAGTTCGCTGAACGCACGCCTTTCCGCCTACGAGCAGTCGACAGGCCATCAATTGATCGTGTACATCGCCCCCACCACGGGCGACGACCCGATCGAGGACTGGTCCGTCCGGGCCTTCGCAAAATGGAAGGTGGGCCGCAAGGGGCTCGATGACGGGCTGGCTCTTTTCATCATGTCCCAGGATCACAAGATGAGAATCGAGGTCGGTTACGGACTGGAGGCGGTGGTGCCCGACGCGATCGCCTCGCGTATCATTAACGAGGTGATGCAGCCTCGGATTCAGGCCGGCCATCCTGACGAGGCGGTAACCGCAGCCATCGATTCGCTGACTGGAGTCATCGGCGGGCAGGCCAATGCGCCCGCGACTGCGCCCGCCCCGGCGCCGGAGAAGCCCCAGCCCATCAGCCTGTTTCAATGGATTTTTTATGGCATCGCCGGAATACTGATCCTGGCCCTGCTAATCACCCACCCGGCACTCGCTTTCTACTTGCTGGCCAGCATCATGTCGGGCGGCGGCGGGGGTGGTGGCGGAGGAGGCGGGGGCGGATTTGGCGGGGGCGGCGGACGGTCCGGCGGCGGAGGAGCGAGCGGATCATGGTAACCATCGACAAGGAACGGATCAAGCAGGCCATTCAGAAAGCCGAGCGGCGGACTTCCGGCGAAATCCGCGTTTCTTTGTCACCGCTGTTCTGGGGAGATGTCCGGAAAGCCGCCGAGAAGGCGTTCGATCGGCTGGGTATGACGGCGACGAAGGAACGCAACGCCGTTTTGTTTTTCGTGGTACCCGCGCGCCGCAAATTCGTCGTGCTGGGCGACAGCGGTATCCACGAAAAAGTCGGTCAGGCATTTTGGCATCACATCGTTCGCACCGTGTCCGAAAGATTCGCGCAAGGTGACTTTACCGGAGGCCTTGTGGCCGGCATCGAAGCAGTCGGCGAAGACCTGGCCAGGCATTTCCCCTTCGACGCCGCCACCGACCAGAACGAACTGCCGGACGACGTCAACTACGGGCCCGAAAAGCCGGGCCGGTGAGGGCGTCCGGCGGCCGGAGCCGGCACTGAGGCCGAACCGTGAAGATCGCGACCTTCAATATCAACAACATCAACAAGCGTCTGGAGAATCTCCTGGCTTGGCTCGGCCAAGTTGCACCCGATGTCGTTTGCCTCCAGGAGCTAAAGGCGGCGCATGAGACATTTCCCGTGGATGCCCTTCGCGCTCTGGGCTACCAAGCTGTCTGGCAGGGCCAGCGTTCCTGGAATGGCGTAGCTATCCTGGCGCGAGATCATGCTCCGGTGCTGGTGCGCTCCAGCCTGCCCGGCAACCCCGAGGATTCGCAGGCGCGGTACATCGAGGCGGCCGTGAACGGAGTCTTGATCGCCTCCATCTACCTGCCGAATGGAAATCCTCAGCCTGGCCCCAAGTTCCAATATAAGCTGGCGTGGTTTGAACGCCTCATCGCCCACGCCGCCGGGCTCATTGCGGCTGGCGTGCCTGTCGTATTGGCGGGCGATTACAATGTCGTGCCGACACCCAATGACATCTATCCAACGCGATCCTTAGATGACAACGCGCTGATTCAGCCGGAGAGTCGCGCGGCCTTTGCCCGATTGCTGGCTCAGGGCTGGACCGATGCTCTGCGGCGATTGTACCCGGATGGGCCGCTCTGGACATTCTGGGATTACAAACGCGAACGGTGGCCGGCCGGCAAGGGCATGCGGCTCGATCATTTCCTTCTCTCGCCGGTGGTGGCGGAGCGCCTCGTAGAAGGCGGTATCGACCGATGTGTGCGGGGGGAAGAAAACGCCAGTGACCATGCTCCCGCTTGGATCGTGCTGGATGTTTGATCGGGTTATGCCACTTCGACCGCGGGATACGTCTCGATATATTCCTCGCCGTTGCAGCCGTAGTACGCCACCGTGCGCGCCGTGAAATCGACATCGTAACGGACCACTCCCGCGCGCCAGGATGCCGCCAGGAACTCTGGAAACGTGCTATTGCCGGACTGATCCGTTCGCAGCGCGGTGATCAGCGCTTCCCGATCGAACCGCGGCACGTCCACCGGGCCGGACACCAGAGGCATCTGCTGGATCACGACCGGACCATCCTCTGTCAGAAAGAGGCTTTCGCAGGCGGGCAGAAACCAGAGATTACGCGTTACCCCGGCGCGCCGGAGAGTCTCGGCCAGATAGGGGAAGCCTCCCACTTTGGGCCTTCCAGCCGCGCCGCGCTGTAGGGCGGCGGTCAGGTTCTCAATGGCCTGGCTCATTCGTGTGCTCTCTGGTTCGTGTGGATTGGCATGGGCCGCACTTAGGTTGCGGGTCCGGATTAGACCAACTGTACGGCGCGGGTGGCGCGAACTCAACTTTCAACAATTGCAGATCCTGGGCGAGAAATCCGGTGTCCTGCACGTAGGTCACGAACTGGGTCTGGCCGTTGCCCTGCGCAAACTCCGGGTGGGCGAGCGCGGCATAATCGGCATTATTCTGGTAAGCCGGCAGCCCCGTGTAGAACTGGGTGGCCGCGGACCACGGCCCCCACGGAGTATAGGAGACGTTGTAGTAGAGATTGCTGTTAAACACTCCGCTATAGATGGCGACATACATGCCCAGAAAATTATCGTAGAAAACCGAACTGCCCGCGGCGCCCCCACTGAACACCGTCACCGCATCCGCCGCGTTTGAACTCCAGACATTGTTTCCGGCGTAATAGGTCCACGCACTGGCGGTGGTGGCACTGGCCAGGGGTACGCCGGCGATCTGCGTATCTTCCGCCAGGAACACGCCCTTATTGCCGTATGTGTAAAGCGTATCGCCACTCACCACCCAGCCCGAAGTGAAGCCGACGGCGCTGCCCTGCCACATCAGGGTCGGGTAAGCGGTTCCGGGATTGATTACCGGCCGCGTGATCTTTCCGTCCTGCCATATGGCGATGCCTTCACCGATGGAAACCCAGCCGGAATAAGTGGGCGAGCGCCAGATCTCCCCGTAGAGGATCAAGGCCCTGTTGCGGGCGGGATCGGGTACCAGCGGGCCGGGCCAAATGGCGAACTCCGCGCCGCAGGGTTTCACCTGGCAACTGCTGCCACTACCGGCGTGTTCCTGGTTGTATTGCAGTTCCCACGGAAGAAACGGGAAAAAGCTGGTGGGATATCCGCTTGAATCCACGTAGTTGCCGTTCAACGTAATCCCGTTGGTCGCGTCCAGATTGGTGGCCCAGGACAGCGAGTTGGAAAAGAAGTTCTCGTTGGACGCATTGTAGACCTTCAGCGCCGTGTCGTTGAAAAGCCAGAACGAGTTCTTGCCCATTTGCGCGCTGTACGTGCCATCGCGGCCTTGTACGACGGGGTCCTGCGTCACCAACCCCATCGGCGTAACGGATTGAATAGCAGGAATGGGCGGAGGTCCGGTCTGCGCCTGAACGCACCGCGAAATGGTCAACAGCGAAAGCACCGCGACGGCAGTCTTCATATGCGATAAAACATCATCGTACTACGCCTGATTGAAACGGTTCCCGTTCGGTCCCGTGCAACCGGTCTGTGCGTGCGCGCTCGCACGATGCGGCGGGCCAAAAAACCCGTAGATGCGATGCCGTGTATGACCGTGCCGGTCAGACGCGCCCGGGTTTACTCGTGGCGGAGGGCCACCAGCGGGTCCACGCGTGTGGCGCGGCGCGCCGGAATGTAGCAGGCGGCCAGCGCCACCAGCATAAGCAGCAACGTCACCGCAATGAGTGTCACGGGATCGCCGGGTTTCACATCGTAGAGCATCGCGCCGAGCAATCGCGTGACGGCTACCGACGCCGCCAGCCCGATGGCTATACCCACGGCGGCCAACATAGCGCCGTGACGCACCACGCGCCGCAGGACGAGTCCCGCCGGCGCGCCCAGAGCCACGCGAATACCGATTTCACGGGTTCCGCGGGTGACCTCGTGGGCGAGCAGGCCATAAAGTCCGATCGCCGCCAACAGCAGCGCCGCTAAGCCGAAAAGGCTGGAGAGACGGGCAATCAAGCGCTCCTGAAAGAGCATGCCTTCGATTTGCTGGGCTTGCGTTTTGACATTGACGACCGGTATATCCTTGCCGGCCTGCCGTACGATCTCGCGCACGTCCGGCGCCACTGCCAGAGGGTCGCGCGCGGTGCGCAACTCGAACGAACCGCCGGATGCGCTGGGAACATAGGTAGTGGGTGCAATCGCGCGCCGTAGGTCGTCGTACTTCAGATCGCGCACCACGCCCACGATTTCCCAGCCGGCGCGGGGGGAGGAATCCGGCTCGCCGTTGACACCCGGAATGTAGGCGCCGAAGGGCTGCCCCAGCGGATTTACTTTCGGGAAATAGGCGCGCACGAACGCTTCGTTGACGATGGCGGGTATAACGATCCGCTCCTGGCCTTTCGGATCGCCGTCGGCTTTGGCCGCCAACTGGTAGTCCTCGGGCTTGAACTTGCGGCCCTGCTGCACCGGAATCTTCATGGTCTCGAAGAATTGCGGGCCGATGGACAGAATATCGGTTGGAACAGAGGCTTTGGGAGGCGTACCCGGCAAATGGAAGTCGGTCGCGGACATGCTTCCGCTCAGCAACACGGAATCGGAGTAACTGGCCGATGACACTCCCGGAATCGCGTTGAAGCGGTCGCGCAGGTCGCGGTAGAAACTGGCCATACGCTCGCCTTTGAGGTGGGTCAGGGTGGCGTCCACGTCGAAGGTGAGCAGGTTATCGGTGGCGAAACCGGGGTCCAGATTCCGCAGGTTCTGTAGGGTATGCACCACCAGGCCGGCGCCCACCAGCACCACCACCGTGAGCGCCACCTGAATCACCACCAGGATGTTGCCCAGGCGAAAGTGGCCCTGGCGCGCGTTCAGGGCGGCCACGCCGTCCTTAAGCGCCGGCGTCAGATCGATGCGCATGGAGCGAAGCGCGGGAGCGAGCCCGAACAGAACTCCGGTCAGCAGCGCGGCGGCGAGGGTGAAGCCGAGTACGCGTAAATCCAGGTCGGCGGAGATGCGGGAGGTCTCGCTCCCGGCAAAATCGATCAACGCGCGGGCACCCCAAAAGGCCAACAGGATGCCTAATGCTGCGCCGAGCACGGAAAGCGTGACGCTCTCGGTCAGCAGTTGACGCACCAGCCGCGCGCGCGCCGCGCCCAGCGCGAGCCGCACGGCGATCTCTTTCTGCCGCGCGGCGGCACGCGCCAGCAGCAGACCGGCGACGTTGGCACAGCCGATCAGCAGCACGATGCCCACCGCGATCATCAGCGCGTATAGCAGCGTGGAGATCCGCCCGCGTAGACCCGATAGACCCGTCTGCGCCGGGACCAGTTCAATCGCGGGCGCGTCCGCGGCGGTCGCTAGCGGCTTCTCGGCGTGCATCAGATGGTTGAGGAACAAAGCCGTAAGCTGGCTTTGCGCCGCGCCCACTGAAATGCCCGGCTTCAAACGGCCCGCGGCCACAATCCAAAACGAGCCCGCATCTTCCTTGCGCGGCGACCAGGTATCCGGATCGTGCAAGGATCGGTGCTGGAGCAACGGCACCGAGAGATCGCGCGCGCTGCCGGGCGTCAGGTAGGTGAACGATTCTTCGGCGACGCCGACCACGGTGAACGGCAGCCCGTTCAGGTCGATCGTCTTGCCGACAATGGACCGGTCGCCGACGAACTGGCGCTTCCAGTAGGCGTACTGCAACACGACCACGGGCGCGGCGCCCGGCGCGTCATCGGCCGGGACGAACACGCGTCCGGCGGCGGCGCCTACACCGAGAGTTTGAAAATAGTCGCCCGAGACGTACTGCCCGTCGGCCCGGTGTACGGCGACATCCCCGCTCACCGTAATCGAACCGCCGCCCGCGAATTCGGCCAGAGTGGAAAATGGGCCGTGTTGGCGCACTTCTTCCAGGAACGGCTTCGACAGCGAGCAGTTGTGCTCATTGCCGCTCCCGGACCGGCGGTCGCAATCTCCGTAGGAACTGAAACCGAGGCTCTTCAGCTTTCCGCGGGCGCTCCATTTGAGCAGCATCAGGTGCTGCGGATCGCGTACCGGAAGCGACTTGAACATGACCGCGTTGATAATGCTGAAAATGGCCGTGTTCGCGCCGATGCACAGCGCCAGCGTGAGAACCGCCACGGTAGTGAAGCCCGGATTCTTCCCGAGCACGCGCAGGCCGTAGAGCACGTCGCCGCCCCATCCCGCCAGCAACGTGAGCCGCCCGCGTTCGCGCAGAGCGCGGTCTTCCGCGTGATGTTGCCACATCGTCATAGCCGATTCCTTTCCTCTCTGCGCTTGCTCCAACTCCTGGGCCAGAGCGTCCCAATCGGCGATGTGCCGGCGCGCGATCTCGCCGGCCCGCTCCTCGCTGGCGCCCAGCCGCAGCGCTTCGGTGTATGCGTCTTCCAATTGGCGGGCCACTTCTTCGGCAATTTCGGCTTCGCGTTCGGGACGAAAGCCCCGCAGGCGCAGGTTGCCGCGGACATATTCGATCCAATCAGGCATGGCTGGGCCGCACGATCTGGTTGATGGTGGCCACGAATTCGTCCCAGGCGTTACGCTGGGCCTTCAGAAATTTGCGGCCCGCCGGCGTCAGCCGGTAGCAGCGTCGGCGGCGTTCCCCGGCCTTTTCGAGCCACCGGCCGGCAATCAGGCCGCGGTCTTCCAGGCGGAACAGGATGGGATAGAGCGATCCGATACGAAAGCGGATCTGGCCTTTGGATCGCTCCTCAATGAGTTTGCCAAGATCGTAGCCGTGCCGCGGGCGCGCTTCCAGCAGCGTGAGAACCAGCAATTCGGCGCTGCCCTTGCTCAGGTCGCGATTGAACATGATGCTTTAGGGAATTATACTTCTGTGACGTATATGAAGGCAAGAACGTTAGGCTTCGCGCGCGGTTGGCCAAGGTCATCACCGATCCGCAGTTGCTGCGAGACGCGGATGCCGTGACCGCGGAATATCCTCGTCCACAGCGACATCGGGCGCGGCTTGGGCCGATCGCCATCACGATTTTCGATTGCCACGGCAGCGCGGTGCGGGCTATTCAACTCGCGGACCCGCTTCCAGCGGGTCTAGCCGCCTGGAAAGGCGGCTGCGGCCAGGATTGGCCGCCCCACAAATGTCGTTACATTCCCTTGGCCCGGGCGGCTTGCGATTCCTCCAGGTCCTTAGCCGTGCTGTACCACCGCGCGTTCGACCCCAGATAGACCAGGTCGAAACGCCCATTCATCTTTATGATCCACGCCGCACGGGCGGCCTGATCCTCTTCCGGCTTGCTGATCTGCCGCATCATCCTGGGCGGGGCCGCTTGCTTCTCGAAGGCATTCCCCGCGAACAGCACGCGGTCGGCCGCGTTAAGCAGGCTCAGGTTCGCCACACCGTCTGACTGAAACGAACTGGCCTCCAGAGTCAGCGGCTGGCCGGTATGATTGAGGCCCAGATCGATGGTGGTCCCGTCACCCAGCACCGTGCCCGGAACGCCGTTGAGGACGTTCGATGCCGCAACGTAGATGTGGCGCGGATGAAGTTGCGCAAGGCCGCCGGACTGGCGGGCGTCGCGATCGAGAATGGCTACATCGAGGGGTAGATCGCCAACCAGAGAATGGACGAACCGGGCAAGTCCCGGCCCACCGCCGCCGGTTCCGATCAATAGCGCGGATGCCGAGCCGTGCAGCAGGAAAAGGCTCTCGCCGGAGCTGTCCCGGATGAGATAGAAATCCGACTGGATTTTAGAAACGGCGTCGATCCGGGGGTCGAAGGATGCTACCCCGGTGTCGCGTTTGAAATTGCCGGGGATACGCACCGCGTGATAGGGTTCGCCGGCCTCCCCAGGCCGGTAGAGAGTGGACGGCGAATAGACTAATTGAGCGGAGTCGTTCTTCGCCCAATAGGCTTCCACTCCGGCGAAGAACGGCTCTCCCGTGATGGTGCCGGCCAGTACGCCGTCGGCGAGCGCGGCCATATCCGTAATGTACTGTCGATCGAGCGGCCGGCCGTTGAGAGGCGCGCGGCCCCTCGCCCATGCCCCGGTTTGATAGAAGTGTGCAGGAAGGACCGCAAGGTCGGGATAGGGGCGTGTAACATCCTCAATGTGGTGAACGCTCTGGTCATAGCGCGAGAGCGGTCCCATTTGGACGTAGGGCCATGCGGAACCGATCGCATCTCCAGTGACGAAGAGGCGATTCTCCGCGTCCAAATAGGCAGTCGAGCCGGCGGAATGGGGCGGAATGGCGACGGCGCTAATCAGCCGGTTTCCCAAGTCGATTTGACTTACTGCCATCCCATTGCCGTGGTTCGTCGCGCCGCCGCCTTCCCGGATGGGAACGTAGTTCGGCGGGGCCTGTGCCGGCCAATCCAGATCCGGATAGTAAATGGTGCGGTCCGACATGCGCCCGTTTTCGCCGATATGGTCCGGATGATTGTGGGTAATGGCCACCACGAAATCCAGCGGATGGGCCCGCGGCTGGCCGTCGCTCTCGTGACCCAGCAAATAGCGCACTACGGTCTTCAGGTCGTTCACGCCCTCGATCGCTTTGGCGGGATTGGCGGTATCGATCAGCAAAGCCCGATTGGCCCCCTCGAGCAGATACATGGTTGAGCCTTGGGAGGTGTCTGGGTCCGGGATGGAAACGTAAGGTCCGGGAGTCCAGGGAAGATAGTGCTCCAGACGCCAGGTGCGTTGCCCCTTCTCGTTGGTCAGCATCAGGAACGCGGTGTACTGGCCCCACGGATTCTCCTGCGCAAAGCCGCTTCCTTTTGCCCAACCGTACGAGTTCTTAGCTTCCGCGACGAAGCCCTTTGCCACCCGATGGTATTCAAGGCGTGACGGTGGGTCGGCGGCAAACAACGGCAAGGAAAGCAGTGCCAGGCCCGCGGCAAATGAATAGCGGGAATATTGCATAGATTTCGGCTCCTTTTATCGGCGTGGGACGGTAGGGCAGGCGCCACGATCATGCTAGCATGCTTCGATCAGCCAAATTAGGAGCTCAATGTAAGAACATCCGAAACTATGGTTTTGTAGGCGGGCAATCCTGCCCGCAGCCGCCTTTTCGGGCGGCTAAGCCGGCTAGAAAGCCAGCTGCGGGCTGAATAGCCCGCCCCACAAAACCGAAAAGCCGGATCATTATTCATCAATTTCATCAATATTCATCGTTTCTTGTCGTTGGGGGCGCCTGGCGGGGGACCGAGGGGGGCGGAGTGGGGGAAGGTTGCGCCATTGTGGGGTCTTCCGGGTTCGGTTCGTAATTCCTTGAATCTGGGGGTGTTAGCGGTGGATTTGGCGGTTCGGGGGCGGGGGGTTCGGGGGCGTGCGGGGGTTCAGGGACGGCGGGACACTGCGCGTTGCGGGCGGCCTGGAGGGCTTTGAGGTACTTCATGCCGCGTTCGATGGAGCGTTCAATGGCGGTTTCGTAGCGGGCGAGGCGGGTGAAGTTGTTGGGGCCTTTGCCATCTGACATGAAGGCGCGGGCGAGGAGGTCGTCCGGTTCGTGCGGGTCGGCCGGGAACGACTCTTTCTCGCCCTTGCTTATGCACAATTCGTGATGCTCCCGCTTATTCCGGTCGATGCGGTTCAGGATGGTGGATTCTTCGCGGTAGATGCCGGTTTCGAGGGCAAAGGCGCGGTCGAGACGCCATTGGGCGGCGGCGATGCGTTGGACGGCCAGGTCTTCGCTGTCGCCGACGGGGCGGAGGTGGTCGTGGAGGTCCTGGAGGAGGCGGAGGAAGGCTTCGGGATCCTCGCCTTCGAGGATGAAGTGTTTGTCGCCGGAGAGGCCGTGGGTGAGGCCGTTGCGGCTGGAGGCGGCTTTGCCTTCGGGGGTGCGCGGGCCTGTCGATTTTTTCGCGTTTTGGCGATTGGCTTCCGCCTGCTGTTGGGACAGTTTCCGATCGTGATGGTTTTTCATTGATTTGCGGGCGCGGGTGCGGGCCCTTCCTTTCGACTACAGGTTAGCTGGGAGGATTTAGGATAACGGGATATGATTCGCGCAAACGGTTGAAAGGACTGGGGAAGAAATATTTGGCTGGGCTGTCACCGCTTCCGGCCAAGAGCGGGACTTAAAAGTCCCGCCGGCACGCTGAAGCGCGCTGAAGCGTGCGCCACGGGGCAAGCGGGCAGTCATCACGAGAAAAGGCCCAAATTCCCGCCGCAGACGGCTTTCGGCGGCGTAATCGCGCGCCAAAGAGGGACGTTTTGGGCATGAAGCAAGCCTTCATTCCGCACGGATGGTTTCGAGCGGATCGAGCCGCATGGCACGCCACGCAGGAAGGCAGCAGGATGCCACGGCCACGACGAAGACCATCCCTCCGGCGGCCGCATAGGTGGCGGGATCTCCGGATCCGACGCCATAGAGCATGGCCGAGAGAGCCCGCATCAGAAAAGCGGCGGCAACCACACCGGCCGCCAGGCCCAGCACCACGGGCACGAGCGCCTGGCGCAGCACCCATGTTCCGACGTCCACGCCTTGCGCGCCGAGTGCCATGCGGATGCCGATCTCCCGGTAGCGCCGGTTCACCGAGTAAGACAGCGCTCCATAGATGCCCAGCGCGGCCAGCAGCATCGCGATGCCGGCGAAGGCCGTCAGCAGGAGCGTCTGGAAGCGGCGTTGGGCGGTGGACGTATCCACGATTTCGCGCATTCCGCGGATGGCGGACACCGGCACATTCGCATCGATCTGCGCGACTGCCTGGCGGATGGATCGCGCCACGGAATCTACCGGCATTTGGGTGTGCAGGACGAACGACAGATCGCTTCCCTGGTTGTACTCGATGGGCAGGTAGACCATCATGGCAGCCGGATTTTGCAACTCGCTCTGCCGGATATCGGCCACTACGCCGGCCACCCGCCAGATGCGGGGATGCGGGGATTCGTCGATGGTGAACTCCCGTCCAATCGGGTCGCGATCCGGCCATACGCGGCGGGCGGCGCTCTCGCTGACCAAGGCGGCCCATCGATCGGCGGCGGCGCCGGAATAGATTCGCCCGGAGCGCAGGGAAATGCCGGCCGCCCGGAAATAGCCCGGCGTCGCGAAGCGGATTTGCGCCATCGGGAGATTCGGAATGCGATCGGGGGTGAGGGCCACGCCCGGCAAAAAGATCGGATTCACGTAATCGTCTCCAGAAAGCGGGAGGTGGCTCACGGCGCCCGCCACGGATACGCCGGGAATTCCCGCCAAACGAACCCGAATCGCGTCATAGGCCGCATTGCGCCGCGTGGCTTCGGCGTAGCGCTCGCCTTCGAGCGGCACGTCGGCAGTAATGACGTTTTCCGTCTCAAACCCGGGATCGACGGTCATGATTTTCGCGAAACTGCGCGTCAGCAGGCCCGCGCCGATCAGGAGAGTTGTCGAGAGCGCCACCTGCATGCCAATCAGCCACTGGCGCAGCGCACCGGAACCGCGCGTGTCCGTGCTTCCGCGCTGGCTCTGCCGAAGCGCCTCCTGCGGGTCGGATTGCGAGAATCTCCAGGCGGGCAGCGCGGCGAAAAGCAAGGTGGCGAGGACCGTCAGAACGGTGCAGAAAACCAGCGTGCGGAGATCCACGCCGATTGCGCCGCGATGCGGAAGATCCGCCGGCAATTGCGTAAGAATGCCGCCGAGAGCCCAGCCCGCGCAAACCACGCCGGCCGCTCCGCCGGCCGCCGACAACGCCAGGCTTTCGGAAAACAGTTGGCGCATAATCTGCCCGCGGGTGGCCCCCAGCGCCGTGCGCACGGCGATCTCTTTGCGCCGGGTCAGGCCGCGGCTGAGCAGCAGATTGGCGAGATTGGCGCAGGCGATCAGCAGCACGAGTCCTACCGCCGCCATCAAGAGGCCCAGGCCGACCTTCACCCGCCCGGTGAGATTGGCGCCGAGGGGCGACACCACCGCCTGGCGCACCAGATTGCCTTGGATCGAAGCCAGACCGGCGTCCAGGTCGGCGCGCGCCTGCGCCACCGTAACACCCGGTTTCAGGCGGGCCACGCCCCAATAGCCGTGGTTCATCCGCTGGTCCGGACCGATGTCCAGGGGTAAAAGGATGTCGAAGCGCGATGCGTGTTCGGTCTCGAGGTCGATGGGAAGCTCGAAGCCGGATGGCATCACGCCCACGATGGAATACGCCGTCCCATTCAGTTCGATGCGGCGTCCGAGCACGTTGGGGTCGGCGCCGAATCCGCGCCGCCAGAATCCATAACCGAGGATGGCTACGCGCGGCCCTTGGTTGACATCCTCAGTCGCGGCAAACGCCCGTCCGATCGCCGGCCACACGCCCAGCGTCGGAAACAGCGACGCAGAAACGCCCGCGCTGAGCAGGCGCACGGGCTCGCCGGCGCCGGTGAGGTTCTGATGGCCGGGGCGCACGAGGGCGATGCTTTCCAGACTGGCGGCGCGTGCGCGCCACAGGTCGTAGACGAAAGGCGGAAGGGGCATGATCCCCAGGTTCTTCAGCGTGGTGATGCGGAGATGCAAGCTGATCAGGCGATCGGGCTTGAGGTAGGCCAGCGGTTTGAGCAGAACCCCGTCCACAATGGAAAACATGGCGGTGTTGGCGCCGATCCCAATCGCCAGAGTCAGGACGGCCGCGGCGGTGAATCCGGGGTTCCGCAGCAATGCGCGCAAGACAGACTTCCCCATGTCTGGGAGTTTAGCATTGCCCGGTGTGGGGCAGGCTTTGAGCGTCGCTTTGAGCGTGCCGCGGCGAACTTTAGTTCGCCGGCTGGTTGACCGGCTGGTACCAAAATTGGTACAGTATGGTGTGAATCCGGATGCCAAGCGTCTGCCGGCATATTTCTACCGCCTCGACAGCGGCAGGGAGCCGGTTCGTGAGTGGTTGAAGGGACTTGGGGCAGAGGATCGCAAGACGATTGGCGAAGACATCAAGGACGTTGAGTTCTCATGGCCTATCGGAATGCCCCTTATTCGTCCGCTCGGCCGCGAGTTGTGGGAGGTACGGAGTAGTTTGCCACGGGGCCGGATTGCGCGGATCCTTTTCTGCGTAGCTGAGGGACGCATGCTGCTGCTGCACGGCTTCATCAAGAAAACCAGGGCGACTCCGCAACGCGACATCGACTTGGCGCTCAAACGAAAGAGAGGAGGAGCATGAAAAAGAAAAACATAGGATCGTCGTTCGATGCGTGGCTCCGCGAAGATGGTACTTACGAGGAGGTTACAGCCACCGCCATCAAGCGCGTTCTCGCCCGCCAGGTGGAAGCGGCAATGAAGGAGAAGAATTTTTCCAAGGCCGAGATGGCACGGCGGATGCGCACCAGCCGCGCCGCCCTGGATCGCCTGCTCGATCCCGAGTATGATGCCGTTACCCTAAGCACGCTGCGAAAGGCGGCCACAGCGGTGGGACGGGAGCTTCGGCTGGAACTGCGGTGATCCATTAAAGCCGGACGATCCCGCCCTGGCATGTGCCGGAGTCTCGGTTTCATTCGATATATGTAAGCATATCTGCATGCGTGAGATCGTGAAGCTGCGGACCGTAGCCGGATCCGTGGTCGTCAGCCTGCCCCAGTCCGTGCTGGAACCGGTCGGACTCAAGGCGGGGGACCGGGTGGTCGTGGAGGCTGCACCTCCGCGGCGCTTGATCATTACGAAGGAAGGCAAGACCATGACATCAACTGCGCGTTTGGAGCTTGAAATTGACCTGCTCGGAAAGAAGAGGGCAGCGATTGACTCGGACCTCGTCTACACACAAGCGACGTACGACGTGGGGATGGTGACCGAGGAGGAAATGGCTCTGAGCTCGTACGGGCTCACCCGCGACCGCGCCCGCATTGAAGTCGAAATCGCAGCGAAGCGGATAGATCTCTACGATCTTCAAGCCGGTGACGTGCAGTCCGCATAAGAGGGCAGCGAAATGAGAAGCATCGTTGCGGTCGAACGGTCTGCCGCGCCGTCCCCGCGGCACCCGTCCCGGCTTACATTAGTAACTCAGCACCCGCTCCATCTCCGCTACCAGATCTTCCACCTGCGGCAGGATGGCGTTCTCCACTTGCGGCTGATACGCCACCCAGGTATCCAGCGCCGCCACGCGGCGCACCGGCGCATCCAGGCGATCGAAGAGTTCGTCGGCGATGCGCGCGGCAATCTCGGCGGCGTAGCCGAACGAGAGGCAGTCCTCATGCGCGATGATCACCCGGTTGGTCTTTTCCACCGATGTACGGATGGCGTTCCAGTCGAACGGAGCGAGCGAGCGTAAATCGATTACTTCGACGGTCAGGTCCGGGTACTTGCGCTCTACCAGCAGCGCGGCCTGTTGCGACTTCTGCACCAGCGCCCCGTACGTGACCACCGTGAGATCGTGCCCGGGCTTCACGATGCGCGCGCTGCCGAATGGGATGGTGTATTCGGGACCGGGATCGGGCGACCGGTTATACGGCTCGCGATACAGCCGCTTATGTTCCAGGAACATCACCGGATCGTCGCAGCGGATAGCGGTGCGTAGCAGACCGCAGGCATCCAGCGCATTCGACGGCATGATCACACGCAGGCCGGGCAGATGCGTGAATTCCACTTCGCCGCACTGGCTATGATAAATCGCGCCGCCGTTCAGATAGCCGCCGATGGGCACGCGCAAAACAAACGGACAGGCAAATGTTCCGTTGGAGCGCCACCGCATGGTAGCCATCTCGTCGCGGATTTGCATCATGGCGGGCCAGATGTAATCGAAGAACTGAATCTCGGCCACCGGCTTCAGCCCGCGCACGGCCATCCCGATGGCGCGTCCCACGATGGCGGCTTCCGCTAGCGGCATATTGAAGGCGCGCTGGCTGCCGAACTCGGATTGCAATCCATACGTGACCTTGAAAACGCCTCCCTTGCCTTTCACTTCCGTCAGATTCTGCGCGCGGCTGCAATCCGCCACGTCCTCGCCGAACGCCACTACCCGCGGATCGCGGCGCATTTCCTCGTGTAGCGTGGAATTCAGCAAATCCACCATGGTCTTCGGCTCGCCATGGAATTGAGGCGGCGTCGCAAACGCTTCCGCCGTGGCATCGATCTTGTCGGAATACAAATGGCGTAGCGCCGAATCGCGCGGCGCGGGTTCCGCGTGCAGCGCTTGTTGGGCGGCGTCGTGCACTTCACGGTCGACCTCGAGTTGGATGCGGCGCAGCGCATTCTGATCGAGCACGCCTTCGTCCAGCAGAAACTGAGGAAAGCGCGTGAGCGGATCGCGCTCCCGTTCGGCTTCCCGCTCGGCGGGAGTCTTGTAGAGCCGCTCGTCGTCGGAAAGGGAATGCGAGTACGGCCGGATCACGTGCGCATGCACCAGCGCGGGACCGCGTCCCGCGCGGCAATAGGCCACGGCTTCCTGCAAGGCTTCGTAGGATGCCAAAAAATCGCAGCCATCCACCTCGCGCCGGAACAGTCCGGGAAAACCGGAGACCAGCGCCGAGATATTTGCGCCGGCTGTCTGGCATTCGATAGGGACCGAGATGGCGTAGCCGTTATCCTCGATCAGGAACAGAACGGGTAGCCGGTTCAGACAAGCCGCATTCAAGGATTCCCAAAACTCGCCCTCGCTGGTGGCGCCATCGCCGCTGGCGGTTAAAGTGACGGCATCGCCATCCGGCGCCAGATACCGGTTCGCGTCGGCGCAGCCCACGGCTTGCAGAAATTGCGTTCCGGTGCAGGAAGAGGAGGATACGATGTTGAACCGCGGATCGCTCCAATGGGAGGGCATCTGCCGGCCGCCGGATGCCGGGTCGTCCGCCGCCCCGACCGCCTGCAGGAGCATATCCAGGGGCGTCACGCCCAGGGTCAGGCAGAGTGCCCGGTCGCGATAGTACGGAAAGATCCAATCGTGCCCGGAGCGCAGACACATGCCCGCCGCCACTTCCACGGCCTCGTGGCCGGCGCCGCTGATCTGGAAAAAGATACGATTCTGGCGTTTGAGGGCGACTTCGCGATCGTCCAGACGCCGCGAAGTCTGCATGATGCGGAAGGCTTGGATCAACTGCTCGGGCTCCAATCCGTGCCACTTAGCGCCGGCAGCGGGTTGGGTTGTGGTAACCGTGGCCAAAAGGGCGTCCCTCCTTGTTAGACAGCCGGCCGGGAGCCGGCTTCCAGGCAGCGTGCCTGTCCCACAATTAGTTTAGCCGAGCTTGCACGAGTGAAACAGTATTTACAGCGGAATTGTCGCGAAGTTTTGCGGTGCGGACGGCCACCACCAGTGCCGCCAGATACAACAGGCCACCGGCGAGGAGGGTCTGGACCAGTCCCAGGTAAATGGCGCATACCAGCGATCCCACCGATCCAAGCACGCTGGCCGCCGCGTTCAGCGACCAGGCCCAGCGCACGGACGGCTTGTGCCATTCCTCCAGGCGTTTTAGCGCGGTGGGGAACGGCATTCCCATGACGAAGCCGGCCGGCGAGATCAGCGCGACGGTGATGGCGAATTTCGTGGCAAGCGGCAATCCCACTCCGGCAGCCAGCAGCGGCGTGACCACGGCCGCCAGCAGCGCCACAAGCACGGCGATCAGGGCCAGGGCGCGGTACAGGCGGCCGTCGTCGTTACTGAGGATGCGCCGGCTGAAGTAGCTGCCCAGCCCACTGGAGACCAACATGGAGAAGATCACTACCGTAAGGGCATAGGTAGGATGCCCAAGGAAGAGTACGAATTTCTGGATGAGCGCCATTTCGATCAGAATATATCCCGCGCCGATGAACAGGAAGTAGAGGAGGAATCCGAGGACGCCCCGGTGACGGGGCAGCCGCGCGCCCAGCACCACCGGTGGCAGCGCCAGAATGATCACGGTCGCAAGCACACTGATCGCCATCAGGGCGTACAGCAGAGGCACCGCCTTGTTGATCTTGTAGTCGGCCGAACGCCGGGACGCATTCGCCAGGAACGCGAGGATGTCGCGCGGCTGCACCGTATAGAAAAAGAACGGCTGGTTGTCGCCCACCGGCGAGATATCGTACTGGTAATTGCGTTCGTAAGCCTCGGGATCCGGGCTGCGCAGCAAATCGGTGAACTGGCCCGCGATCCGTTCGTCGGGAAAGTAGATCGGCTGCATGTGCGCGGCAACCATGGCCGCGCGCGCGCGGGAAAGGTCGCTATCGGGGAAGGGCTTGCGCGCGATCAGCACGGTGTCCTGGGCGCCCCAACCCTCGGTGGAACCTTCGCGGCCCACGATCACGTGCCGCCAGGGTTCCAGTTCGCCTATCTGGTGCAAAGCCGCCATGGCCAGCGAGACGAGACGAAGGGACTCCCGCGGCGGGTCGAGCCCCCAGCGCGTGAAAGCCACCATCCCGTCGTCGGTGAGATGTAGAAGATAATCGCGGAGCGCGTCGGTGGTATAAAGATTATTCTCGGAAAGGGCGAATGCGCCCGCCGCCGTAGACGCCCAGGTATCCACCAGCGTCGCCTGCACCACCTGGTATTTATCGTGGCTGCGGCGCACAAAGCTGCGGCCGTCTTCCACGAAGATGTGCACATCCGGGCGCAAATAGAGACCGCGGCTCTGCGGCACGAAACGATCGCGCATGATGGTAGTAGCGATGATGGGGTTGATCTCGACGCCCGTAATATCGTGACTCCCGGAAGCCAGCGCGCGCGACACATCCCAGCCCCCGCCGGGCCCGATGATCAAAGCCTTGGCTCCAGGCCGTACGGCGTACGGCAGGGCGGGGCCTTGCTCCAGCAACTGATGGCGCTCGTTCGGGGTGAGGTGCGCGAAGTCGAAGCCGGCGATGCCGGTGGAGGCGTCCGCGTCAATGAAGATACGGTAATCGCGCACGCCGATGCGCGAGAAGCTGTTCCACTGCACGAACTCTTCCTTCTTCAGCTTCTGACCTTTGGCGTAGCGTATCGCGATAATGTTGTGCGTGTTGTTGTAAAACACGAATGAGAACAGGGCCAGGGCGAGGGCCACGGCGGTAGCGCGCAGTTTCACCGATCCGGCCATGCTGTGCCAGATGGCGCCGGCGGCGGCGAACAAGACGGCCACCAGCATGACGGTACTGGTGCCGCCGAAGTGATTCAGGAATGGCACCAGGAGCAGGCATCCGGCCGAGGCACCCAGCAGGTCGAAGAAATAAACGCGATCGATGCGCTCGACGGTTTCCGAAATCGCTAAGGAAACAATGGTGCCGGAAACGAAGAATGGCAGGGACGTGGTGAAGTAAACCAGGGTCAGGTCCCAGGCGCCCGGCTCTTCTTTTTGCCCCAGAACTACCGCCAGCGCCGCCAACACCAGCAGGCTGTTGAGCATGCTGAGATAGCCCAGTTTCCGAAACAGTGGCGTTTTCCAGCCGGCCACGACATACGAGAAGACGCCGCCGACTCCTAAGCCGAAAAGCGCGATAGAGATTGCCAGAAACGCAAAATGGTAGTAGAAGACGACGGAGAAGATACGCGTCAGCGAGAGCTCCAGAAGCAGCGTCGCCAGCGTGGTCAGCGCTACGCCCAAATACAGGTGAGGCCACGGGATGGAAGAACGTGAAGAGGACAACAATTTATCTTTGAATGTAACATGATGCGCGGATGAACGCGGTGTCACCGCGGGCCGGGCGGCGGGGAGCCGCCATCCTGACGGCGGAGCCAGTCGCTCCAGGCGAGCACTCCCCACGCGGGCCGCGGCGCATCGGGGAGCATTGTGAGGAACTCGAGTTGATGGCCATCCGGGTCTTCAAAGAAGACCGAGGCCGCCGGCATCCACGCCAGCACTACCGGCTCGCCGGCGGGGCTGCCCGCAAAGTCGCGCGGCGTGACGTGCGCGGCACGCAGCCGGGCGGGCGCTTCAAGCAGGTCGCCCAGATCGACGCTGAACGCCAGGTGCAGCTTCATCCGCAGCGGTCCGCTGCCCGTCTGCCATAATCCCAACATGCCGTTGCCCGGTCCGCCAATCCAGTAGAAGGCGACCTGGCGCTCGGGGAACACGCGTGCTAACTCCAGTCCCAATACGCCGCCATAGAAAGCCATGGACCGTGGCAGACCGGCTACGGTCAGATGGGTTTCGAAAAGGCTGCGGATGGGGAGGAGCAGGGCTTACCTCAGCAGTTCGTCCAGTGTTCTAGCGTCCAGCACGCGCTCACTGAGTTCCTCGAGCTCGGATGCCGATAAGGCCGCCAGCTTTTCGCTGGCCGAACTCGGGAGCGCGCCGAAGCGCTTCTCGGATTTGGCGGCGAAGAACGGTAAGTTCGCCTTTCCGTTCGGCTTCAATAATGATCGGACCTAATACCTCGTGGTCCCTGATATCGAGATCAATCGGCATTTTCAACGTCTCCTGCACCACTGTTCTTGATAAGCTTCGCAGCCCCGCCAGAATCAGCAACTGGGCCAGCGCGGTCTCCCGTTCCCCGGCTCCCAGACCGGCGATCCGTTCCACAATTCGGCGTACCGCTTCTTTATGGTTGCTTAATCGCGCCAGAATCGCAATCACGTTGTCGCTTACCGAATCGCTCTCCAGCAGCCGATCGCCGTCCAGCGTGCGAATGTCGATCAACCGGTATTCAAACATAAAGCTGCCGTGGGTGCTGTTGCAGGGGGACTGCCCTGATTGAGTTAGCATCAAGAAAGTTGTAGTATTGTGATATGGCCCAGTCTCACCGCGAAGCGTCGCGGCGTCTCTTTGAGATCGCCGAGCAGCAGCAGGGTTTTTTCACCGCGAAGCAGGCTAAGGCCGCCGGGTTCGCGGAAAACACTCATCCGTACCACGTCCAGGCCGGAAACTGGATACGCGAATACCGTGGCATTTACCGGCTCGCTCTGTTTCCGTCCACAGATCGGCCCGACCTCGTCCTTTGGGCGCTGTGGTCGCGGAACCGGAACGAAGAAATTGAGGGAGTCTACAGTCACCATACCGTGCTGAGTTATTACGATCTGTCGGATCTGAATCCGGCGAAGCTGCACATGACGGTACCGACCCGTTTTCGGCGCAGCAGTGAGATCCCGGGCGTTCTCGTTCTGCACTACGCAGATCTACCTGAGAGCGACGTACGGGCAGTGCAGGGCTTCAAGATTGCCCGGCCTCTACGGGCTATCCTCGATCTGATCGAGGCCGGCACGGTCGAGCGGAATTTCATCCGCCAAGCGATTACGCAGGCTGTCGATCGTGGTCTGATTACTCGGCCGGAGATTCGGAGTCGTCAAATGAGCGAACCGGCACGACGGATTTTCGAAGAAGCGCTGCGGCGAGCGGCATAATGCCGGTTCCGAGAACATATGCGACGGCCGAGGCATTCCGGCGGGCGTTGGAAGAGCGCCTGAAGAGGGCAACTCTGACCGATCGAGTTGACCTCATCCGCCTCCGGCGACAGGTATCATTCGACCGCCTGCTGGCAAGATTGTTCCGTGAAGAGGCCGCGCCGTGGGTCTTGAAGGGCGGTTATGCGCTGGAATTACGCTTCAAGGCAGCTCGAGCCACAGTGGACATCGACCTGACTGTACGAAACGTCCCGGGAGTGAAGGCCGACCAGAACGAGGTCTTGCGGGCGATGTTGCAGACCGCAGCCAATGTTCCTTTCGGCGACTGGTTCGAGTTCGTGGTCGGGCCGCCGGTCATGGATTTGACTGCCGCGCCCTACGGTGGTGCGCGATTCCCTGTCGAAGCTCGAATGGACGGCCGCATTTTCGCTCGTTTCCATCTGGATGCAGGCGTCGGCGACGTGATTGTTGAGCCGCTGGAAACGATCGTCTGCCGGAATTGGCTGGGGTTCGCCGGTATCGAATCGTCGCGAGTAAGGATGATCGCTCGCGAACAGCAGTTCGCTGAGAAGATCCATGCCTACACTCTCCCGCGGAACACGGCGAACAGCAGGGTGAAGGATCTGGTGGACTTGGCTCTTCTGATCGGATCGGGTGGGTTGGATCAACAGCGGATTCTGGAAGCTTTGACTCTGACGTTCGAGAAAAGAGCAACTCACGATCTGGTGAGCTTGGTTCCACCGCCGGATGATTGGCAGATTCCGTTTCAGGCCCTGGCGGAAGAATGCGGGCTCCCTACCGATGTTGCCGCGGTGTTTATGGGTGTACGGGTGTTCGTAGAAGGAGTGCTGACCCAACGCACAGAGCAGTGAATGCGGTATGACTGAGAACGATTCAGACTCTCTGCCATCGAGCCTCCGAGCAGCAGAATCGTCTGCGGGAGGAAAATGCGCGCCTGCGGCGTCTGCTGGCGGTTCACAGTATTCCGATTCCGCAGTTGACACCGGGGAATCCGCCTCCAACTAAAGCCGTCGAACACGATGGCCGGCACGATTTCTTGTGATTTGTGTCTACGGATGGAAGTGCAGGATTCAGGGCTTTTTCTCAAGCAGTGAACGCTTGCAGGTTCTGTCCGCAAATCACGCTGGCCGCGTGCTTATCGCCGCCCGGTCCGCCCCAATGCGTTTCCAGGCTGATCCAGCCTTTGTATCCGTCCTCCGCCAGCGCGCGGATCTGGCCCTTCCAATCGATTCCGCCCTCGCCCAGTGGACACCAGACGGGGCGATGGCCCTCGATACGGCAGTCTTTGGCATGCACGTGGGCGATGCGCTGGGGAGGCAGGCGGCGGTAGCCATCCGGATATGGAGTTTCGCCAGAAACGTAAGCATTCGCCGGATCCCAAACTACCTGCAATGCCGGATGCGCCACGGCTTCCAACATCCGCGCCGTCTCTGCAGCGGTGGCGATATTGCAAGCATGCTCGTTCTCGAGGCCGATCACGAACCCATGCCGGCCGGCTTGCGCGGCCAGTTGCGTCAACGCGTCCGCGATGCGCTCGAAGCACGCTTCCGGCCGCACCGCGCGCCAATACGAGAACACCCGAATGATGCGTGCGCCGGTACGCCCGGCGATTTCCAAGGCTCGCTCCGCCAACCGCGGCTGGTCCGCGAAAGTGTAGCCAGCCGCAAATACATCCTGCTGAAAACGCGCGTCAACCTCGGGCGAATCCGGCAGCACGCACTTCAGCAAGGGCGAGGCGATGGAGACGATTTCCAGACCGTGCCGTGTCACGATCTCGCAGGCGCGATCCAATTCGGCGTTGCTCAGATCGATGACGTTCTTGCCGAAGACCATGCGCAGTTCCGCGCCCGTCATACCGATCCCCGCCATCGAGCGCGCGGCTGTCTCGATATCCTGCGAAAACTCGTCGGTGATCGCCGCCAGGCGGAAGAGTTGTGTCATATCCCATTTGCGGGCGGGCTAGCTCCGCATACGCAGTAGCAAATAGAGACCCGTGAGCGAAAACAGCACGTCCGGCGACCACGCGGCGATGGCCGGCGGCAACTGGTTCACATCCCCGATCTTCTCAAACAAAAGCCCGATCCCCCAATATGTCACGGCTATACCGATGCTCACCCCGATTCCAGCCATAGCCCCGCGATTGCCCACCAGAAAACCGAACGGGATGGATATCATCGCCATGATCAAAACGAAAAGCGGCACCGAAAACTTCTGATAGAACTGCACCCGCAGTTTCACGGTGTTGAATCCACTCTGCTGCAGATCGTTGATGTAACTATCCAGTTCCCGGAAGTTCATCTGGGAATCCTGCTTAACCTCTTTCAGGAAGTAGCTCGGGGGTTCGTTCAGCTCCGCGAAGGTCTGCGCCTGGAATGCGGTCAGGGGAATGCTCTGGTTGCCGTGAAATTCGCGGCGCCAGCCGTTTTCGAAAACCCAGGTTTGCAATGACGACTGCCAGTGCGCGCGTTCGGCCGAGATCTGCCGGGTCAACTGATAGGTGGTGGGATCCAGTTCGTACACGATCACGCCGCCCATCACATTCTCATCGCGATCGAAGAACTTGTAGTAGTAGATGCGCGGCCCCTTGCCGAAAATCCACTTGCGCTCGGGGCTCAGATAAGTCTGCACGGCGCGGCCCTTGATCTCGTTGCGGAGGGCATCCTGCCGGCGGTTGGCTTCAGGCACGTAATAGTGATCGAAGGCAAAGAGGCCGCCCGAGAGGAAACTGCTGGCCACCAGGATCGGAATGGCCAGGCGATGCAGGCTGACGCCGCAGGCTTTGAAGGCCGTCACCTCGTTATGCTTACTCAATACCCCGAAAGTCACCAGTACGCCCACCAGCACGCTGATCGGCAGCGTCTTATAGATCAACTGCGGCGTCAGGAAGAAAAGATAGGTGAAAACCTTGGGGAGCGAAATCTGGTTTCGCACGATGTCGCCCAGCAACTCGAAGAAGTTGTAAATCTGGCTCATCGAAACGAAGCTCGCCAGCACCACCGCGAAATAGAAGACGAAGCTGGTGAGGATATAAGTGTCCAGAATCTGGGGCAGCAACGGCCACCGAAACGACCTGGCGCGCACTGTGGTTCCGCGTTCCGGCAAGAACCGCGCGCGCAGACGGTTGAACGTCCCGGCCACCGCATCTTTCAATCCCCCCACAAAATCGCGGCCGCCGGGTATTTCCATACGGGCCACGGCAATCAGTCCGGCAACCAGGAACGCGGCATTCGGCAGCCACAAGGCAACTTCTACCGGCAAGGCTCTCTGGCGGGCCAGGTTCACCAGGGTGATGAACGCCAGATAGTAACAGAAGAAAGCCAGGAAAACGGCGGTGACATATCCGCCCGACTTGCCGCCTTTGCGCGACGAAACCCCCAGCGGAATTCCGACCAGCGCCAGCACCAGGCAGGCAATGGGCAGCGCCAGGCGGCGATGCAGCTCAATCCGCGCTTCCACCCAGTCCGGGCCGGATCGCGCGTACCGCGCCAGCTCGCGCGTATTCATCTCGCTAAAGGGCCGGCGGGCTCCCGGCACGGGAGGCGCGGCATAGAGCGCCTGTGACACCACCGGCGAAAAGCTGTCGTATCCCTTTAGATCCTTGCCCATTTCATGATTGCCGGCGTTCCGCATGGAGAGCTGCAGCCGGTTGTGGTCCGGGTCGGGCACCGCGATGGCCTCCTGCGCCACCGTGACCAGCGGGCCCTGTGCCTTGTCGCCCATGCCGCTGGTGCGCTGCTCGGGAGGAGTCAAGTCGGCCAGGAAAACATTCCGCCAGACCACCACCGCTCCCGGACGCACGTCGCCCACGTAGAGAATCGTATTGGGAAAATCCTCGTCGAACACGCGCGGCTGGATATCGGCGCTGACCTGCGAAGCGGATAGCTTATCCAGGATGTCCTTGCTCACGCGCACCGAAAGCGGTGTCAGCCGCAGGGTCATGGCGCCGGCCACCAGCATGGTGATGAACGCGAACAGCATCACCGGTAAAACCACTTTGCGGCTGGAGCACCCCGCCGCGCGCATGGCCGTGATCTCGCCGTCGGTCGCCAGACGCCCCAATCCGACCAGGATCCCCACCAGCGTACCGAACGGAATGGTCAGCGGCAGCAACGGCGGCAGCGACAGCGCGAACAGATACAGAATCGTTTCCGGCCGCGGCGAACTGCGCACCAACACCTCGAACAGCTTGCCCACACCCTGCAGGAAAATAATGGATGTCGCCAGCGCCATCCCGATCAGGGAGCTGGAGATGATCTCGCGGAAGATGTACCGGCCCAGGATGCGCATGCGGTTAGGGGCGGCGGGCCTCCGCGCGCACTTCCGGCGCCGGCACGATCGGCAGCTTAGGCAGCTCTTCTTCGATGGGATGCAGTTCCACGTCGTCGATCAGCACCGAGGGGGCGATCACACAGCTTTCCGCCACGTAGTTCGCGCCGCCGATCAAAGCGAACGGCGCCTGATTGTTCAGGAATTCGAAGACGTTGCTATCGTCGCCGGCAGCCTGGATATCTTTGAGCGAGCGCGTGTTCAAACCGCGAAACCGGAGGCCGCGAACCAGTTCTTCCTTGCCGTCCGGATAGACTTTGTATACCAGCACGGGCGAGCTCACCGCATGGCCGCCCTGGCCCGCACTGCTCAGCAGCCGCCGCGCCTCTTCGAACGACGCCGACGAAGGATAGTCTATGCGGCGCACGATGACGCCGTACGGCTTATTGCGCTGCCGGCACATTTCGATCAGTTTTTTCTTCAGATCCGTCTCGGGCACGGTTGCCGTGGCCCGCACAAATAGATTGCTGAGGGCCGCGCCATTCGCGCCGTACCCGCCGGGGAGGCGCGCTCTGCCATTGGAGCCGCTAAATCCGGCCACCGGCTGGCGCGTAAGCAGAAAGTTCTTCAGCACTCCTTTTTCCACCAGCACCAGGGGCCGCGGCGCCACACCTTCGCGGTCCACTTCGTAGCTGCCGAAAAGCGGACGCCCTTGCCATTCCTTCTGCGTGGGATCGTCTACCACATCGAACGACTCGGGGAGAATCCGCGCGCCCTGACGGCCCTCCAGTTCGCTCTCCTGCCCTAAGTTACTGCGGCCCGGATCCATAACGGGCCGGCGCGTCAGCGCCAGATTGCCACCCAGAACTTCGGCGAAAAGCTGCGCGCCTGCCTGGCCTTCAAACAGCACGGGACCGGAATAATCCTCCCCTTTCGGCGCTCCGGCCAACGCCGCCAGATTGGCAGCCATGGCGGCTATGCCGCGCCGCAGCTCCGGCTGGGCCGGCATGTGGTCAAAATCGAGCGCATGAAACGCGACGGCGTCGTGCAGCACCATCCCGTCCGGCGCTTGCGTTTCGGCTCGCGCCCGCAAGTAAATCAGCCGATCGGGTATGCGCACTTCGGCGCCTTCCGAATTCAGATAGTACTGGCCGGTCTGAACGGCGCTCAAATCCACGCTGGAGGCTTCCACCGCGGGATACGCTTCGAAAATTGCCGAAAGGTCACGCACGCGCGCGCTCCAGGCCTCTTCATCGAGCTGCGCGTGGCGGATTTCCATCAACTTCTTCAAGGGCTCGGCCCTGGCAAAATCGTCCAGCGGCTGATTCACCGCCACATTCTTCAGCGCCGCCCGCTTGCGCGATATGGCCTCCACCGCGGATTTGTATGCGCTGTCGGTGGCCAGCCAAAGAAACCGCCGGAGCACATCGTACGAATTCTCGAGCGGAAAGCGTTCGATATCGTAGTGCGTGCCGAAATGGTAGCCGCTTCCTACGTAGTCGGTGTTGTCGAATTTGTAGTCGCCTACCCGCACTTTGATCTCGGGAACACGAAACCGGTCGTGGCGCACCGTGACCAGCCCCCCGAGGCTGGCGGCCACTCCAAAGCTGTCGCCATCCTCCATACTGTATTCAATAAAATAGGGCGCTTCCAGGCTGAGCACCTTCAATCCGCGCGACCGGTTCAACTCATCCCGCATGGCGCGCAGCAGCACGTCGTCCCCCTGCGCCAGGGCTTTTACATTCACCAGCCCGATGAGCGGCGCCAGGACGAGCCACGCCGCCGCATAGGCGCGCCGCGTGGTCGCCGTCACTGTCCCTCCACGGGGAAGGGCAAGAGCGGCGGCCGGTCCTGCGATTTATTCTTCTTCTCGATCTCGATTTCCGACACCAGGAGCGCCGGCGAAACGGCCGAGACCGGCACGCTGCCGGATTCCGCGCCGCAATAGCCGTTGAAGACCTGCGGCCGATCCGAAGTGGCTAGAATCTTCCCAAAACTGGCCAGCGGCGTGCCGACGATATCCGCTCCCCGAATCATTTCATCCGGCCGCCCGTCTGGAAAAACCTTGTACACCACCAGCGGGATCACTTTGAAGGCCTGTACTCCCTGCCGCCCGGTGTTGGTGACTCCTCCGGTGATGTCCTGGAAATAGAGGCCGTAGGGTTTGTTCTGCCGCTTGATTTCCGCCACCAGCATTTCCCTCAGGCGCGCCTCGGGAACGGCACGCGAGGACTCCACCAGCAGGTTCGACTGCCGCGAAACGACTTCAAAACCGGCCTGGCGGCGCCCGTGCCCGTTCGAATGGTCGAACCCCTGAATCGGCGACCGTGACATGAGGAACGCCTTCAATACCCCGTTTTCCACTACCGTCACCGGGCGCGCCGCTACCCCTTCGTCATCGAACGAGTAAGTACCATTCAACTCCACGTTGCCCACCTTCTTACGCGTGGGATCGAAGACCACCGATAGGAAATCGGGCAGCACGCTGGCGCCTACGCTCTTGGTGAAGGTCTGCCCTTCCGCCTCGTCTTTCTGGCGATGCCCCTCCACGCGGTGCCCGAAGATTTCGTGAAAGAAGACGCCGGCCGCGCGGCCCGAAAAAATGGCGGGACCGGCGAACGGCTCGGCTTCCGGCGCCAGCAGCAGGGCCTTCAGATCCTTGGCCACACGTTCCACGGCGCCCGCGATGACTTCGTCGCGCGGCAGGTCCTCCGGCTCCGTGGCCTCAAACGTTTCGGCGGTGGCCAGGTCCGTGCCGTCCATGGCCTTGGCTTGTGCGCTTACGACCACCCGCGCGAAGCCCCGGCCGTGCCGTAGCCGGGTTCCTTCGCTGCTGACAAAATACTTGGTTTCGTCCTGGGACATGACCGCCACGCTGGAAGTCAGAATACCCGGGTAATCGCTGAACTTCGCGGAGAGCTTACGCACTCGCGCGGCCCATTCGGTGGACGCAAAGCGCCCATGCGGAACCGGCTCCAGCCGCACTACCGGATCCGCAGGCGAGAAATCCCCCGAGGAGTCCTGGTCGGCAACCTTGACCTCCGCATTTGTACGGATCTTGATCAGCCGCTCGGCCGCCAGTTTGTAGGCGCGATCGGTCTCCAGCCAAATGCGGTGCGCAATGGAGACCGGCTGATCCTCAAACGTCAGCAGCGCACCGGAGGTGAATTGCGCCCGTTCGCCCCGTACCCGGTGGTAGTTGTCCAGTTTTGGCGAGCCCACTCGCACGCAAATGTCCAGCCGGCGGCTCTTTCCGTGACCGTTGCTCGTGAGGGATCCCAAGGTTGCTGTGACACCGTGGAAATCTTCCTCGGTGACCTCGTAGGAGAGGAAGTAAGGAGCCGGATCAGCCTTTGTTTTCAGGGCGGAGAAGTTGCGGTCCAGTTCCCCGCTCATGGTGTCCAGGAGCACGGACGACTGCGCCGAGGCGGCTGCCGTTAAGCAGACAAAAAGAACCCCTAAGGCTGTACTGGCCACGAGAATATCAGGATAGCACGCGTTAGCCGGCGGCTTTTTCCCGCCAAAGTTAGCCGTGAAGTCGTCTTTGCCATACCATTTCTATCGACTTATCCTTATCTTGGGGTGCCTTTTTCAGCACATAACCAAGGTTAAGTACTACACTTGCCTTGACCATCCGATTCGACCATGATATATCTGGTTCCCAAGAGGATCGTCGGAACATGGAGGGAGTAGTGCGCCAACATACAAAAGCCGGAACGGACGCCGGCTTGGCATGCCATTTCCGCAGACTTCCGTCAGTCGGATTCCGCCTGCTTTTTGCCGGGTTATGCATGTTGGGATGGCTCTCCGCCGCATACGCGGGAACCGTCTACATCAAAATCAAGTCGCAGCCCGCTACCGCGCTGGCGCCGGGTTTCAGCGGCTTTAACGTGCCGCAACCGCGAAACGGCGTCGAGTACTACGATCCCAAGTTCCTGGCGGCGGTAACCCCGTTGCATGGCGGTTGGGTGCGCTATCCCGGCGGCACCACATCGATGGACTTCGATTGGAGCACCGGTTTTACCAACATGTCCTGGATGAACTCGCTGATCGGGGGAAATCCCCCTGCCGTCAGCGGCCAGGCGTCCAATATCCTGACCACCTCGCAGCAACTCACGCAAGCCAAGGGCGGCGCCATGTTTTCCGATTTCGCCACGTTCGCCCATTCGCTGGGAGTCCCGGCCATCCTTTGCTTCAATACTTTCACGGACACTAATCCAGGCAGCGCCACCCGGATGGCCCTGGCTGCCCAAAGCTACGGCTTGAATGTGCTGGAGTGGGAACTTGGCAACGAAGCCTATCTCTATCCGCAGATCTACCCCACCGCGGCATCTTACGCCGCCGCATCCAACTCTTACTACAACGACATCGTGACCGGGACGCCGGGCGCCACCGTCGGCGTTTTTCCCGGGGGATGGTATCCAGGCACGGTAGGCTGCGGGGCGCCCGCCGCCGACCCACAGGCCTGCTTCCCGAGTTGGGACATGGGCTTGCAGGCGTACACTCCCCAATATTGGAATGCGGCATCCGACCATATTTATCCGGTTGTGGGGACGCAGACCGCCCAGAACACGATTCTGGCATTGAACGGCGTCCTGGCCCACGGCAGCGCGGATTATGTGAATTCCTACTTACTTCCCCTGGTGGGCGCCAACACTCCGATCTTTATTACCGAGCTCAACTGTTGCTCGTCTTATACCAACAAGTTCCTGAGTTACATTTACAACGGTATCTTCCTGGCCGAATACATCATGCGCCTGTCCTCGGTCCCGAGCGTCAAAGGCGTGGGCATAAACTCGCTCTATACCGATAACTCCGACTATCATGGGCTCATTCAATCGGTGAACGATTTCGAAAGCTATTTGCTTGGCCAGTTAGCCCAAAACGCGAATTACTCGACGAACACCGCCACCAATCCGGACACGCAATTCCAATTTTACATTTCGGCCCCCGGACTGGCGATGGCGGTAGCGAACCTGGCCATCAACAACAGCGGGCACCTGTGGCCCACGAGTGTAGTAGGCGGACCCACGGTGAACATCGCGGGATTTGACGGCAATCCTATCCCCGCCGTCTACGCACAGGCCTATCTGGCGAAGACGGGTCACCATTACGTTTTAATCACCAATAAGTCGGCGGCGGCACAAACCGCCATTATTGACCTCAATGGCGCGCAAGTGCAAGCCACATTCACCGTCACCTACGCCGCGAATTCGAGCGCCCTAGCGGCGAATTCGGCGACCGCACCCACTAACGTCCAGATCCAAACCACGACCTCCGGCAATCCGGTTTCGCTGGCGGCTTATAGTGTAACCACCGTGTATTGGTAAGGATCGCGCGTCCCTCCAGCTTGTTACAATAATAGCCTGCGGATCGGCATCCACACCTCCATAGCGGCCTCGCTCGAGAACGCCGCTTTGATCGCATCCGGCCTGGGCGCCAACACGTTCCAGATTTTCTCTTCGAGTCCCCGCATGTGGCGCGCTTCGTCGCCGGGCGCGGAGCAGATCCGATTGTTGCGGCGCACCCGCGAACGCCTCGATCTATACCCCCTCGCCATTCACGTGAATTACCTGGTGAACCTGGCGTCTTTCGACCCGGTGATCCGCGCCCGGTCGATTGCATCGTTACGCGGTGAGTTTGAGCGGGCCGCCGCCCTGGGCGCCGAGTACCTTGTGTTGCATCCCGGCAGTTACAAGGGGCAGTCGCTCGAGGAAGGCATCGCCGCGTTCGCCACGGGTCTGCGGGATGCCGCCGAAGGCGCGGCGCGGAATGGAGTGACCGTGCTGCTTGAGAATACCGTGGGATGCGGGGCCCAGATCGGAGGCCGGTTCGCGGAGTTGCGCGCCATCCGGGACGATGCCGCCCGGCAGACCGGCGTGCCGCTCGGTTATTGCCTCGATACTTGCCATCTGCTGGCTTCCGGCTATGACATATCGAAGAAAGTGGGCCTGTGTGAGACTCTCGCGGAGGCCGGCCGGATCCTGGGGATGGATGACATCAAGCTCATCCACGCGAACGATTCCAAGGCGCCCCTGGCGTCGCGCACAGACCGGCATGCAAACATAGGTGAAGGACACATCGGCAAGGCCGGATTCCGCCGCATCCTGGCGCATCCCGAACTGCGCCAGAAGCCATTCATCCTGGAAACACCGGTGGAGCACGATGGCGACGATCGCCGCAATATGGAAAACTTAAAGAAGCTATGCCCGAAAGGCCGTATCACCCCAACCAGATGACCGGCGCCCGCGGTGCAGCCACAGCGCTATCGCGGCTCTTCGCTGTTGGTATTTTGGCATGTTCGCCGGCGATGCCTTCTTTGGCGCAGAACCTGACCATCCTCTGCAATTTCGCGGGAACCGAAGCGGTGCTTCCCACCGGTTTGGTCCAGGCGCCTGACGGAAGCTTTTATGGCGCGAGCCATCAAGGCGGGACGCTGGGCTACGGCGACATTCTCCACATTGCGTCCGACGGCACTGTAACTACGCTCTACAGCTTTACCGGGTTCGACGCGTCAGGCCCGAACGGCGTGATCTTCGGTCCGGACCACGATCTGTACGGTACGGTGTACGGATCTGGAGAATACCAAGCCGGCTACGTTTTCAAGCTCAGCTTGACCGGCACCCTCACTGTTCTGGCCAGCTTCAACGGCCAGAATGGCCGCTACCCGGCCGCCAACCTGCTGCTGGCCAATGACGGCAACTTCTACGGCACGACGCTCGAAGGAGGGCGCACCAACAACGGGACGGTCTTCCGCATGACGAGCGATGGACAATTGACGGTCCTGCACAGTTTTGATCGTGCCGACGGGAGGTCCCCGATGGCTTCTTTGATTCAAGGCCGCGATGGAATCCTCTATGGCGCGGCGGCGCAAGGCGGAGCGAATGGAGACGGCACGCTCTTCAAAATCACCGTGGATGGGTCGTTTACGCTGCTCCACACATTTAGCGGAGGCGACGGATCGCAGCCGAATGGTCTGGCACAAGGCACGGACGGGGTTCTCTATGGAACTGCGGCCGCCGGAGGCAGCATAGGAATCGGGACGGCCTTCAAGATCACCCCAAAGGGTAGGTTCACGCAACTCTACGATTTCACGCTCAGCGTAGGATCGTTCCCAACGGCTCTGGTGCTTGGTGAAAAGGGCCACTTTTATGGCGCCGCAAGGAATGCCGCCGAATACAACGATGGAAGCCTGTTCGTTATGACGCCGGAGGGAAAAGTGAAAACTCTCGTGAGCTTCGACGGCTCCAATGGCGCAGATCCGGGGTCCGCCTTGATTCGGGCCATGGACGGAAGCTTGTGCGGAACAACCGGGGGCGGAGGATCCAACTCTGCCGGGGTCGCATTCTGCTGGATGCCTTGAGTTTAGTCCTCTCTGCAATTCACCGGAAATCCTGTCAGGGCGCCGATGCTCCACAGCGGTCTAACCGAGTATTTCATCGCTGAAGAGCTTGCGCCCGCCGAGGGCAGTATGGAAGGCGTAGGCCGTGATGGTCAGAATGAGTGCGAGTGCGATGTAAGTGTCGCCTGCGTACCAGGCTGAGAAGTCAGTGGATACCAGGAACAGGAGGCCGCCCACCAGGTCGGCGACGATCAGGGGCAGCAGGCCGAAACGGAGCAGGATCGGCGGGATCAGGCCGAAATAGAGGATCGAGTAGGGCAAGTGGGAGACCGTGAGGCCGGGAGCCTCTACCATGGCGACATTGAGGATAGTCCAGCAGATGGCGGCCAGCCATTCCCTCCTCAGCAAGGCCCGGAGCAGGAAGAACAGGAAAAAATACAGCAGATACTGGAGTGAATATTCGACCTGGGATGCGATGTACCCCGTTAGTCCCCAGGCATCCAGGATGAACAAAGGCTGTGCGCCAAAGCGCGGCCACGGATTGTTTAGCCGGAATTGGTATTTGCCCACGGTTTCCACAATCTTGAGCCCCAGGCCTACGGCAATGCCGGCCAAAATCTGGCTCCCAACCAGAGGGTCTCGCCAGCCGCCGGCGAGCGCCCGGCTCCAGGAGATGAGGCTTTGCGGCCAGCGACGGCGGACGTACGGTTCCAGCGCCAGGTACCCTACCGCAAAAACGCATCCCTCGAGAAGGGCAGTGGCCAGAGCTTCGGCCAGGAACTCGGCTTCGGGGAAATCGGCCATGTGTTTGGCGGTGACCGCCCAGTGCAGCAGGCTGCAAAACACAACCAGCCAAAACAGGCGGCCGGCGCCGCGGCGGTCGCCGCGGCCCGCCTGGTAGTTGCGCCAGGCCAGTAAAGCCGCGGTGGCGACAACACTCAGGGCCAAACAAAGAACGATGGCGAACTGGGCGATTTCACCGGGCGTGCGGGCCTGTTCCTGCATGCGGCGCGGGGCGGACCACGGCCCGATAGTCAGGAAATACACCGGCTTGCCACGCCACCAGGCCGCTTCCACACGCAGCGGCACATCCTGCGCGTCCGGCCAGACACCAGTCCAGGCGGCGCGGGCATCGTAGATGGAAGGGGGGGCCCACTGGGAGTTCACCGGTTTGAAGCGGGCGAGATCCAGGCCGGCCGCCCGGAACAGAAGGGTCGCATCGGGCGGGAGCGGCGTGGGAGTGGCAGCCGGGTCCTCGACTTGCGGCGGAATGACGCCGAATTCCACCAGCCGGCCTTGAGTATCGGCAACGTAGCGGATCATGCCAGAGAAAATGAATGGCGGATCCCCGAGACTGACGATTCTGCCCGGCTGCCAGGGCAGTAAATGACGCGGGCTCTGCAGATACCAGAAGAAGGCGTAGGCAGGTTGGTCCCGGTTGATCTGTCGGCGGATCGCGTCGGGTTTCCAGTGGCGCTCGGCGTAAGCGGTAATGTCGGTGTCGGTCTGGAAGCCGAAGGCGGAGTCAACGGGACGATTGTCGTAGCCGAAGCCGCGGATGGTCTCCGCGGCAAGATGCGCCAGTACGGCGGGCGCCTTGTCAAGTGGAAGCTGCCGGAGCAGGTTCACCTTGCCGAGAAGCCAGACCAGAGGTGGCAATGCAGCCAGGATCAGCGCCAACAACAGGACCAGTGTGCGCACCCGGAAGCCTTCTATTTCTCCAGCGGCGGCCACCATTTCGGGGGACGGTGTTTCGCCGGCAGCGAGAGCCGCCGCTAACGGATCGCCGCCCGGAAGCGCCGCGGCGATGGCCAGCGCGCTGCGCGGGCGGGCACCCGGCTCGTCGGAAAGGCACCGCTGAATAACGCGCTCAATGGCGGAGTCAACGTCGCTCCCCAAGCCGGTCAATCTGGGTGTCGCGCCGCTGTCGCGCGGACCTTCGAAGGCGCGCTTGCCGCTGAACATTTCGTAAAGAATCAGGCCGAGAGAATACAGATCGCTCCGTACCGAAACCTCGCGGCCGGAAAGCTGCTCTGGGGCCATGTAGGCGGGGGTGCCGTTGCGGATCTCCGCCCCTTCCACTTGGCCGGCGAACCCAGCCAGTCCGAAATCGGTAATAAGAACCTGTCCGCGGCCGTTGACCATTACATTGGCGGGCTTCAGATCGCGATGCAAGACGCCCTTGTCATGCGCGGCCGCCAAACCGGCACAAAGCTTGCGCGCGATCTCGAGGGCCTTGTCGGGCGGCAGCCGGCCGATGCGCCGTAGCAGCGAGGCCAGGTCTTCGCCATCGACGTATTCCATGGTGATGAAGGAGGCGCCCTCAATTTCGCCGATGTCGTAGACGCGGCATACGTTGGGGTGGGAGACCTGGCGGGCAATACGGACTTCCGCGTGGAAGCGAGCCAGCATACGCTCGTTGCCGGCGAGCGGTTCAGGAAGGAATTTGATGGCGACGAGCTGGCCGAGTTTCAGGTCATTGGCGCGGTAGACTTCACCCATGCCTCCGCGGCCGAGGAGACCCAGAATGCGGTAACGATCCGCCAGGACCGTTCCGGCGGGAAAGCGGCCTTCGTCGAGGAAACCCGACAAAGAAGAAGTGGCTGAGGGCCGCGGCATTGCCTTGGTGGCGGATTGCGATGCCGGCGCGAGGGGCGAACCGCAGGATGGGCAGAAGCTGCTGGGGCCGCTGAGATCGGCGGAGCAGTCAGGGCATCGAATCATGGCAGCGTATTGCAAAGTTACCACACGTGGACGCGATCGGCAGGGCGCTTTTGGGGCGGGGAGAGCTCATGCGGCGCCGCGGTTGGATGGCCGGGCGCGCGGACGCTCCAAATCAGCGAGATGGCGACTACACGCTGATGTGATCCGACTGGAAAGGACCGTAACCTTTTGCCGCTCGCGGAGTATCCATTAGCTGAGCAGAAGCCATGAGACTGTTCACTCTAATGGAGCAATTGCTCCAGGATGTGCGCTACGCCGTGCGCATGATGGCCGCGCGACCCCTCTTACCGGCCGTGGCAGCCCTCTCACTAGCCTTAGGGATTGGGGCAAACGTGGCTATTTACAGCTTCATCGATGCCATCCTGCTGCGCGCGCTGCCGGTGGCGCACCCCGAGTCCCTGGTAGCGCTGAAGTGGCACAGCAAGGCGCAGCCGGCCGTTGCCCGGAGCCTGAACGGCGATATCATCAGAGATCCGAGAACCGGGTTCACCGCCGACGGTTTCCCTTACGCTACCTGCGAATTGCTGCGCGACTCGAAGATCTTCTCGCCGGTGTTCGCGTTCACTGCGGCGGGCCGCCGAAACCTGGTGATCGGAGACGCAGGCGGTCTGGCCAGCGGGCAATACGTGTCCGGCGAGTTCTTCCCGGGTCTGGGGATTCCTCCCGCCGCGGGCCGCCTGATCTCGCCTACCGATGACCGGGCGGGCGCTCCGCCGGTCATGGTTCTCGACTACCAGTACGCCGCACGCCGCTTCGGCGATATCTCGCGCGCCGTAGGTCAGCCGGTACGGGTTGAAGACGTGCTTTTCACGGTGGCCGGGGTCGCACCGGCGGAGTTTTTCGGGGCCGACCCGTCCGTCCGGTCGGACTTTTATATTCCGCTTCACGCCGAACCCCTGATGGATCCACTGTCCTTGACAGGGCTCGATCCAAATCGAAAATTCACCGAAGACACCTTTTATTGGGTCCAACTGTGGGGACGCCTCAAACGTGGCGTCACTTTGGACCAGGCGCAGGCCGCGCTCACCCCGGTGTTCCACCGTTTTGTGGAAGCCAGCGCAAGTACCGATAAGGAACGCGAGGATCTCCCGGCCCTCCTCCTGCGGGAAGGCGCCGGGGGATTGGACCGTCTACGCCGTCAGTACGCCAAGCCCCTTTACGTCCTCATGACTATGGTCGGGCTGATCCTGGCGATCGCGTGCGCCAATATCGCCAATCTCCTGCTGGCGCGAGCCACGGGCCGGCGGCGCACTGGGCCTGGGTTTCGCAGTCTGGGGAATTCGCGGGTTGACCGCCCTCATTGGGAACGGACGGGAGAACTTCACGCTGCACGCAACCTTGAATTGGCACGTGCTCGCAATCGGCTTAGCCCTATCTCTCGTGGCCGGGATACTGTTCGGCCTGGCTCCAGTTCTTCGGTCAACACGCGTCGATCTGAGCCACCTGCTCCGGCAGGCTCGCGCCGGCGGCCCGCCGCAGCGCTTGTTCGCGCGCTGGCAAGTGACCCCAAATCAGGTGCTGGTGGTTTCTCAAATCGCGGTTTCACTCCTGCTTTTGATGACCGCCAGCCTTTTCGTCCGCACACTCGTCAACCTGAATGCCGTCAATCTGGGATTCAACAGCGAACGGGTGCTCCTGTTCACTCTCAACGCGCGGCAGGCCGGATATAAGGATTTCGCAATCGTGCAATTCTACGAAGAGGTCAGGGCACGCTTGAGTACCATTCCCGGCGTACGTGGAGTCAGCACGTCCAACCTGGCATTGATCTCCGGCTCGGAGAGTAGTACCAGCGTGAAGATTGCCGGCTACACCGGTAAAAACAGGCAGGTCTCGTTCCTGTACGTGGGGCCCGGCTTCCTCTCCAACATGCAGATTCCGGTCCTCCTTGGGCGTGAGATCGACCAAAGGGACTTGTACAGGGGCTCCGGCGTCGCGGTCGTCAACCAGGAGTTCGCGCGGACTTATTTCAATAACGAAAACCCCGTCGGACGGCATTTCAGCATGGGGATGATGGGCGCGGTGCCGGATCTGGAGGTTGTCGGTGTCTCCCAGGATGCCCGGTACAATTCCCTGAAACAGGATATTGCACCGACCGTATACCTCCCTTACTCGACGAAGTTGATCACCCTCAGTGGAGGGATGGTATTCGAAGTGCGTGCCGCCGGCGATCCGAATGCCATTGCCCAGGCCGTGCGCACAGCAGTCCGGCAGCAGGATGCGAACGTCCCCATCTCCGACATTTCGACGCAAGCCCGGCGCATCGATCAATCCATGAGCCAGGAGCGAACGTTTGCGACGCTGTGCACCTGTTTCGCTCTGCTCGCGGTGCTGATCGCCTGCATCGGTTTGTATGGGACCATGGCATATACCGTTGCGCGCCGCACCAGCGAGATCGGAATTCGAATGGCTCTGGGGGCGCAGCGACGCAGCGTGGTTTCGATGGTACTTGGTGAAGCGCTAGCGATGGCGGCGGTCGGTCTCGGCATCGGAATACCAGCAACCCTTATGGCAGCGCGCTTGTTAGAGACGCTCCTGTTCCAGATCAAGCCGAACGATCCGATGGCGCTAGCCGCTGCCGTCGCAATCCTGCTCGCCGCCGTGCTTGCAGCCGCCTATGGCCCCGCTTTCCGCGCATCGCGTGTGGACCCGTGGACTGCACTTCGGGAGGAGTAATCCCCGCTGTGGTGGCGAATGCGCGCGTTTCCGTCCGGAGTCCGGGCGTTCTGCGTGCCGACGGGGCGGCGTCCTCGTCGAATCGAATCAAAACTCCAAGCGTGCCTGAAACGCGATCATTCGCGGGGAACTGTCGCCGCCAAGTCCGACGCCGAGCAATCCTGTCGGCGGCGCGGTGGTGTAGGTGAGCGCGCCAAATCCCGTTTGCGTCGCAGGTCTTCCGGGAATGCCTGCATACACAATTGTGGGCAACGCGAAGTTTGGATGATTGAAAATATTGAATGCTTGTCCCTCGAGGCGGAGCTTTACATGTTCGCGCAGCGTAAACCATTTCGTCAGATAAAAGTCCGCCCACCAGAAATCGGGGCCGCGCAGAGCGTTCCGTCCAAGATTGCCGAACTGGCAATTCTGCGCGTTATCTCCGCCCGTGCAGGCGCCCGTGCTGGGGTCCACCGCCGAGACGAACGCGTTCGGATTGAGCCACTGCACTGTACCCGCCGGCGTCACACCTGCGATTGGCTCATGCGCATAAAGGGGAACGCCCGCGACCACGCTCGCAAATTGCGGGCCGCTTCCTTGCACAATCCCGTCTCCATTCGCTGAATACGGCGTGCTCAATACCGAGAACGGCATGCCGCTATGCCAGAACGCGGTGCCGGAAACCTGCCATCCATTCACCACAGTCCCTAGCGCGTGGTTCCGCACCTTCAGCGGCAACTGATAAACATATTGCGCGGTGAAATTGCCGCGTACATCGTAATCGCAAGGGCCATATTGGCGCCCCAATTCCCCCGGCAGCGGCGTCAGGATGCCTCCCGCGGAAAACGGCAGGAATCCGCCGTTCGAAACCGTGTCCATGCACCGGCTCCAGGTGTAATTTGCCAGCAGTTGCAGCCCGTGCGTGAGGCGCTTATCGGCTGTCATTTGCAGCCCGTTGTAATGGCTGTTCGCGCCGGTGCTTAGTTGTGTCACTGCCCCGAACCTCGGGTCGGATGGCTGGCCGTACGGAAACGGAGCAAAGCAGCCCTGGCACACGGTTTGATACCCGTTCACCTGCGTTTCATAGGGCTGATTCACGGCGCGCGTGCCCACATACTGCGCGCGCAGGTTCATCGTCGTGCCGATCTGCTGTTCCAGCGCGAAACTCCATTGCATGAAGTACGGCGCGTGCAGTTCGCCGTCCGGAACCGCCGTTATGGCCACCGGCTGTAAGCATGCCGCCGGGTTCGAAAGGGCCGACGCGCACGATAACTGCCCTTGCGCGAATCCGGAGGTGAACGTCTGGTTGGCAGCGACCGCCGCGGCAATCGCACTATCTATGTTCGATCCGCCGGCCGTGCCTAGCAGCCCGCCTAGAAATGTCTTTGAGTAAGGCGGATTAATCCCCACTAGATCCACCACGCTCCCCGGGAGGATATCGCTGAATAAACCGAACCCGCTTCGCAGCACAGTTTTCGAAGCAGCCTGCCAGGCGAGCGCCATGCGAGGTTGCAAGATCTCCAGCGGGGTCGACGCGAAAATGTTTCCCAGCTTTGTTTGAATCAAAGCGTCGAGGGGTTGATTTACGTCGTGTGGAATTGCGTCCCACGATCCCGGCAGCCGCGCTACCTCATCGTGCGGATTGACCGGATTTGAATTATGCGTCGCGCGCAGACCGAAAGTCCAGGTCAGCGTTTTTGTGATTTTCCAGGTGTCCTGCGCGTAAACGTCCAGGTTCAAAAAGTTGTACGGCTGCGAATCCGCCTGCGGAAAAGTCTCGGACGCAGTCGATGCAATGCCGTAAATGAACTGCGGCAGGGTGGCGTAACTCACCGTCGGCACCACTCCTTCGCCGAAATCGTAATCGTTGAGGCGGAAAATCCGGATGTTGGTCCCGAACCTGAGCTCATGTGCGCCCCGCGTCCACGCCAGGTTGTCATTTAAGAACAACCGCGCCGCGCGCCGGCCCTGAACCCACGTGTTATCGAGTCCTCCGATCGTGGTGAAAGGACTCCCTGCAAGCACAATCGGCCACGCCGCCAGCGTCTGCGATAGGTCCGTTGGACCGAACAGGCTTTCGTACCAGGAGAACGCCGGATTGAAATAGTTCACCAGGTTCTGCGAAAACACGTGCGTGTATCCGGTGGCGAAAGAATACAGAGGCTGTGGAGAAGCCGCGTTGAACACCGGGTTGATCGGGTCCGTATACGCCGCTTGCAGGCCCGTGTCCGCCTGAAAACGAAACCAAGTCATGTTTTTCTCATTCACGTTGTAGTCGATACGCGCCGTCTGCACCTGTTCGCTGTCGTCGCTGGAATGCGAGACGCTTTGCCGGTTCGCGCACCCATTACCGTTCGGAGGGTTTCCTGCCGCCGCCATTCCATCGCTATTGAACGGGCATCCCAACACCGCCAGCGGCGCGCCCGCCGTACTTCGATAGAGCGAGAATAGCTTTTGATAGAGCGGCACCAGTTGCGGCGCCGGTTGATAGACCGATCCTGTGATGGAGTCCGTTCCTCCCCGCGGAAGCTGAGCCAAGACGTAATTTTGAAATGCGGGTGTTGGGACCGTGGTCGCCGAAACGATGGGAAGCGCGATGCGGACCCATTCGGTATCGAAAAAGAAGAACAGCTTGTTGCGCCGGATGGGCCCGCCCAGGCTGCCGCCAAAATGGTTGACCGTCGAACGCGGCTTCCGATTTCCCGGTGTTGAATTGGTGAAAAAATCCGCCGCATTGAACCGCGATCCATTCCACAGCTCGTACAGGTTCCCGTGAAATTGATTCCCGCCGGACTTGGTCACGTAGTTTACCTGCGCCGCCCCGTACCGTCCCTGATCCACTGCATAAGACAGCGTGTTCACGGTCACTTCGGCGATGGAGTTCAGTCCAAGAACGAGGTTCGTCGAGAGCCCGCTATTCAGATTCGTCAGCGGGTCGTTCGTTTCCAGGCCATCCACGATGTAGCCGTTCGAGAGGGACGGCAGACCATTGAACTGAACATTGCCATAGCCGTTAGTGCCGCCGACGAAATCGTTCCCGCTGCCCGCCGTGTTGATCAGCGCTCCCGCGGCAAACTGCAGCGGGTAGGTCAAATCGCCCCCGGGATTCGGAAGATCTTCGAGTGCGCTGGCGCCGAGTGTCGTAGCCGTATTCGCATTTTGCGGATTCACAAGGGACGCTCCTTCGGTCACCGTGATCGTCTGGCTAGAAGCCGCGACCTTTAACGTGAAATCCACCGTTTGCTTTTGCCCCAGCCCCGCCATCACGGAACGGTTTTCCTGCGCCTCGAACTGATCGGCCTCCACCTTCACCGAATACGGGCCGGGCTTGAGTTGCGGGAAGTTGAATCGCCCGTTGTCGTCGGCCCGCACCGTCCGTTTCATCCCGTTATCGACGCTCGTGAGCGTCACCCTCGCGCCTGGAATCGCCGCACCTGTGATATCGGTCACAGAGCCCCCAATCGCGCTGGTGGTCTCGCCCTGGCCCCAAAGCAGGGCGGTCAAGAAAACCGCGAGCGCTATGGCTTTTAAATTAGGCATGACTAAATATACAACATTCTGCATCCTCTATACTGTCTTTTAGTGCCTGCGAAATCTACCGAGGCCGTCGACGATTACCTCAAAGCGATTCTGGAACTGAGCGGTGCCGCCGGCGAACGGGTCGCCAGCAACGCTCTGGCGGCCCATTTAGAGGTGCGCGCGGCCTCGGTTACCGGAATGCTCCAGAAACTCGCCGCCGAGCGGCCATCGTTTGTGAAATACGAGAAGCACCATGGAGTCGTCCTCACGGAACTGGGGAAGCGCAGGGCCCTGGAGATCCAGCGCCATCATCGTCTGCTGGAGCGATTCCTGCACGATGTGCTCGATTTTTCCTGGGATGAAGTCCACGAAGAGGCGGAACGTCTGGAGCACTACATCTCGGAACGCCTGGAAGACCGCATCGCGGCTAAATTAGGCGATCCTGAAACCGATCCGCACGGCCACATCATTCCGGAAAAAGACGGAGTAGTTGTAGAACGCCAGGAAGTCGCGCTTTCGAAGTGGCCGTGCGGAGTGCCTGCCGTGATCAGCAGCGTTTCAGACCGTGATCCACAAGCACTGCGTGAAATGAAGCGCATGGGATTGATGCCCGGGACCGCCGTGCTGGTTGAGGCTGGGACGCGGCACGCCTCGCTGGTCGTACGTATTGGCAGAGGACAACCCTTACGTCTCCGACGCGAGCTTGCCTCCGAGATTAGTGTATTTAACGGCTTGCAATCGACAACGTGAAGCCCATGCTTTGGGATGCAACCGAGGATGCGGATTGGCGTGATCTTCGGTCCGGAGAATACCGAGCCGGCTACGTTTTCGCTACCCGGCCCCACAAACTGCTCCCGGCCGATGACGGCAACATCTACGGCGCGACGCTCGAGGGAGGAAACAATAGCGCGACGGTCAAACCTTTATGGCGCCACGCGGAATGCCGCCGACAACGATGGAAAGCCTGTTCGTCATGACGCCGCGGGGAAAAGTGAAAATAGTCGTGAGCTTCGATGGCTCCAATGGCGCAGGTCCGGGGTCCGCCTTGATTCGGGCCATGGACGGAAGCTTATGCGGAACAACCGGGCGAAGGGTCCAACTCTGCCGGGTCGCAATCTGTTGGATGTCCTGAGTTTAGTCCTCCCTGCAATTCCCGGGAACCACCGGAAATCGTGTCGGCGCTCACTCCTCCCGGCTGATCCGGCTCAAGCAGGCAGCCAGTAGGCCGGCACGTCCGCTCTGGCCCAATCACCGCTGTGGACGTGCGTTTAACCGGGAATCCCACCGTTTCAGACGGCGCCGGGTACCGAACAAATCCGAGCAGTCTCCGAGTGGCCCGTTATTCGCCCAGCGACGCCGTTAGCGATCTCCGAT